>NZ_JAKNQH010000009.1 GCF_022662305.1 Sphingomonas sp. BAUL-RG-20F-R05-02 | reverse complement strand
GTTAAAAAGGATCATGCCGAATAAGTTATCGAGGTTAGCAGATCCCCCGCCTTCACAGGTGTCAAAACCGGCTGGTTGCGGCACGAAACCTTTCTCGAAAACGATCCAGACCGTGCGAAAACTCCAACCCCGAATGTAGCGTACTAATATAGCTGCGTGTCGGTTGCCAGGTGATTGGCTATCTTGCGTCGCAGCCATATCTGGCGACGTTATGTTTCGAGCATCACGTCTGTATCGGGGGCGGCGGTGAGTTTTCGCACGGTCTGGATCGAATTTCGGGAATGTCCGGGTTGGGCAGGAAAGCGGAACGGCGGCTTTCGGGAAGGTGCTGGCGATGGCCGACATTCTGTGGCGCTGCCTCCTTTTACAGGAGTATCTATCGTTACATTCACACGCTCGGCGGTCTGCTACGATCGAACTCCATTTTGAAGATTCCGTCAGACCTCAAAACATAGGTGCAATGATGCCAATCTTCCTGACTCTCTTTAAGCATGTCACGCCTTAGGGCGGATACAGCATCATTGACGGATCGGTTCATGGTTCTCTCACCTTCCACCCCCTCAACAAGCTTACCGTTGCACACGACATCGTAGCGCCTCTGTATCCAGTCGTCATGAACTTCTGCCACGATCCATACTTCGGATACAGAAGCCGCTAGCATTGGAGCAATTGCGAGGGCGATGCTCTCCAGCTGACGGCTACTTTCCATTTCTGCATTTACCTCCGATGCCAGATTATATCAGCGTAATCGCTTTTGCGATCCATTTTACCGCGCTTGCCCATTGGCCGTAACTAGACAGCTTTACCAATCCCGAGCGCCCCGATTGCAACTCATGTCTGGAAAGTTCCCCAAAATCCCACTGAACGAATGACTACTACCGGGACTCCGAATTACTAACCCGAGCGTCCGGGTGTGGGCGTGAACGGCCCTGCCGTTTTTAAGCGCCGACTAGCCCCGCCAGTGTCGGAAAACACATGATAGGCGACGCAGAGCACCGCAAATTCTGGAGAATTGCGGCGTGGGGCGGTGGCGCACGTGCTCTAGGTTCGCACTATTGCGCGAGATACCCTGTCGGATGGAGAAAGTGCGCGACAACCTCGGAGGCGGGGTTTTTCGTTAGGGGAGCCGCGGCTGTTATTTTGGCGTGAGATCGAAGCCCCGCGGAGTCGCTACCGTGCAGGCTGGCGCGATGCCGAGCAAATCTCGGAAGCCCCGCGAATGGCCGATTCATCCGAAACCCGACATTCCCGGCCGATTGCCCGAACGACTGCTTCGTCCCATTTGACGCCATTGGGGACAAATCGCTCGTTCCCAAAAACGATTCCCGCTAGCGAATCGCCGAAAAGGCATTCTCATTAATTACGCAGCTTTGCGTCGCACCATGAGGACGCCTTCGAAGAGTTTGGCGACACGCTCGTTTGGCGGAACGGCCAAAGCCGCGCTGATCGCGGCCTGATTCAATCCCCGCCGACCCATTGCACGAGCGCCGTTGGTAGCAGCAGGTTCTGAGGGTGTCGCGGCGCTTCGCATCGACGAGGCGTCGTCGGCGGGAGCCTGCGTGGCCTCGATCACCCGAAGGCTGTTAGCAGCGACGGCGGGGTCGACGCGGATCTGGGGCATCTCCGGGGCGGGTATTTTGGTCCGCGCCGAGAGCTTCTTCTCGGCATAGTAACGGACCTTCTTTCCATAGGTCGCGTACATGCCTCGCCGGAAAACGATCAGATCGTCCTCCGGCAGCAACTCAACTTCCTGAGGGAGCATCAGCGGCCGGCGCTGATCGGAGTCCGAGGTGGAGCCGCCGCCGCCGCCCCACGTTCCTATCGAGCGCGACCGCGCCTTGAACGTGTAGCTGCCGAGCTGGTCCGAAATCTTCTTCGCCTCGGCCAAACCGGCCGGACGAAGAACAAGCCGCACCGCGCAGTTTCGCTCGATGTCGGCCGCCACCTTGTCCCCATAAACGCCCTGGATCTGTTCGAGCGACTGGAACGCCGGCAGCATCCGCAGCCCGTAGCCGGCGACATAGCTGAAGGCGTTCGCGAGCACGGTGCATTTGCCGAGGCTCGCGAACTCGTCCAGGGCGAGCAGCACCTTGATCTGATGCTTGTCGCCCTTCGGCAGCTCGCGGACGTTGCGGTCGATGAGTTGCTGGAAGAGCAGGCCGTAGATGGGCGCAACCCGCTCTAGGTCGTCCGGCGACACGCCGAGATAGAGCGAGATCCGCTTGTCCCGAAAGTCACTGAGATCGAAATCGCTCTCTGAGGTCGCCGCATCGACATATGGGTTCAGCCAGCCGTTGATCTTGGACGTAACCGACTGGCGCAATCCGGAAAATGTGTTCGCCGACGAGCCGGTATAATCCTTGATCGCCGATACGCACCCTTCCGACAGGGGCTTCCCGGCCTTCTTACGATCGGCGATGATCTTCGGGAAACGCCGCTGGGCATCGCTGGCCGCGAACTGGCGGTACACCTCGCCGAGCGTGAAGGGGAGGGCGTCCTCCCCATCGTCGACGGTTGCCGCGATATATGCGGTGATGCCGAGAAAAGCGGTTCGCGCGCCCTCGGCCCAGAACTTCTCGCCCGTGAGCGGATCGGGATAGAGCATTGCCGCGATCTTCTGAAGCTCGTTGATGACCTCCACCGGATCATGCCGGTTGATGTAGCTCAGCGGGTTCCACCGCACGGTGCGACCCGTGGGATCGAGCGGGTTGAAGAGCAGCACCTGCTGCCCGAGCACCTTCAGCCGATACCCCGCGGTGTTGTCGTAATTCTCCTGCTTGATGTCGAGCACCACGAGAGAATCGAGCCAGTCGAGCAAGTTCGGGATGATGACGCCCACCCCCTTGCCGGCGCGCGTCGGGGCTTCCAGCATCACATGCTCGGGTCCGCCAAAGCGCATCACCTTCCCGCCGAACTTGCCCAGCACGATGCCGGCCGAGGCGAGCATCTTGCCGTTGCGAACCTCGCCGACTCGCGCGAAGCGCGCCTCGCCGTGGAGCTTCTGCCGTTTGAACAGCGTGGAGAGGATGGTGATGACCGTCAGAACGAGGCCGATCCCGAAGCCGATCAGGAACGGCTGATAGACGATCGGATAGCCCTTCAACGCCCACAGCGCGGCCGGCACCTTAATCCAGGGCGTATGCGCGTTGAGGAGGTGGGCACGCCACAGGACGGCGAGGGCGCCGATCGTGGCGCTCAGCGCCAGGCCGATGATGCCAAGGAACGCGATCGCGCCCGGCTGCGACCCTTCGTCGCTTCGCACCCATTTTCCGTTCATGCCGGCACCCCCTTCAGTCGGTCGGCTTGCTCGCCGGATCGAACCATACTTCGGTCATGCGATAGCGCGCCGGCTGGCCCTCGCCGGGTGGCAGGCGGTGCATCTGCACGACGATATCGACCAGCGAGCGCAGCAGCGCCCGGATGTCGTGGCGGTCGAGATCGTTGCCGCCTTCCGATTCCTTCACCAGCAGCGTCAGCTGCTCGAGCGCGCCCTCGGCCGTATTGGCGTGGACCGTGGTGATCGAACCGGGATGACCGCTGTTGACGTTGCGCAGGTAGAAGAAGGCGGTGCCGTCCCGCAGTTCCTGCAGAAGGATGCGATCGGGCCGCATCCGCAGCGCCGATTCCAGCAACTCCTTGGCGCCCGCCTTCTGGAGGCTCTTCCCATCCTTGGCGTACATCATGTGGACGTGGTTGCGCTGGGGTACGACGAGCTCGCGCGTGTCCTCGATCGTCAGGATCCGCTCATAGTCCGGGATCAGCTTGATGAGACCCTTAGAGAAGCTCGTCTTGCCGGAGCCCGTCGCGCCGGAAATGAGGATGTTCTTGCGGGCTTCGACCGCCAGCTTGAAGAAGGCGCGCCAATCGCCCGCCTCGCGCAGTCGCAGCAGATCGGGGTCAACCTCCTCGTACAGGCCGTGCGCGCGCACCTCGCTGAACAGGCCGGCACGCTCGAAATCGTCGATGTTCATCGTCACGCCGGACGCTTTGCGGATCGTGATCGAGATGAAGCCTTGCTCGACCGCCGGGGGAACGACGACCTGTGCGCGCTCGCCGCCCGGCAGGACCGAGGAGCATATCGGATATTCGGAGTTGATGTCCTGCTTGGTCAGCCCCGCGATCAGCTTCGCCAGCGTCATGAGGGCCGCATTGTCGAGTGCGGGCTCCTCATGCCATTCCCAGCCACCACGCGTCTCGAGGCCGATCATCCCTGGCTCGTTGATGACCAGCTCGGTCACATCGTCGCGCAGAAGGTGCCGTCGGATCGGCTCGGCATTATGCTCGTAGATCAGCGACGTCGGACTGGATGCCACGGCCTTAACGCCTCAATCCCACATCATAGACTGAGCGGAAATCGAAGTCCTTGGCGACGAAGATCGCCGCGGTGTCGCCCTGGTTCTTCTTCAAGATCGGTTTGATGTTCATAGTTTGCTGAAGGACGGTCTGCCCGGTTTGTCCGGGAACTTGCGTGGTGTTGCTCCCCTCATTGGCGACCGCCCGACCGGCGATTTGCGAGGCATCCTCCAGCACCGAGATGACGAGCCCAACGCCGAAACGTGCCCAGAACTGGGTATCGACGCCGCCTGGCAACCCGGCCCGACCAAGGCTATCCGCTGCCGGCGACCCGAGGTCGATCGCTACGCCGCGCGGCGTCAGGGCGCGCGTCCACAGTACGAACAGGCGCGCTTGCCCCTGCGTGATGCCGCCGGAATATTGCCCGAGGACCTTGGTCCCCTTGTCGAGCAGGACGATGCGACCGTTCTCGGAATAGACATCGTGGTTGATGACGCAGGACACGAACCCGGCCTGCGTCGAGTTGATCGCCGTTTGGAGCGTGCAGGGGATGACCGTGCCCGCACTCAGCAGAAGGTTACGGTCCGCGACCATCGTTGCCCGGACCGTCTGGATCGCGGCATGGCCGAGCTGATCGTTGAAGTCGGTCGAACCCTTGCCCGCTTCGGCCGGATTGTCTTCGCCCGGCGCTCCGAAACCACTGGCACCGAGACCCCGCCGCGCGACGGTGGATTGTCCAGCGCCGCGCGTCCGGTCCTCGAGGTCCGTACTCTGTTGAGCGTCCGCACCGGGCGCGGAGGCGGGAAGAGCGGTCGAGGCCAGCCCGGTGTTGCCAAAGGCCATGATCGGCGATCGCCGGGCCGCATCGGCCATGGCGCGCGCCTGCTCTGCACGTCGCTGCTCCGGAGATTGCTGTCCGTTCGCCGTGGCGGAGGCTGTCCCGCCCGTTGTCGGCACCGGATTGCCGTTGGCATCGGCGACCTGCGTCCCCGCCGCTGCGGCGATCGGCCGCCCGAAGATGTCGGTCTGCGCCGCGCCGGGCTGGCCGAGTTGACCCGCGAGCGCCGCTCGCTGGGCGTTTGGCGATCCCATCACGTCGTCCACGGCACGGTCACTGGCCTTCGCGGGCTGCGCGGCAGCCGCGGTACTGGCCGATTGGTGAAACGCACCATAGCCTATCACGATGCCGCTTAGGGCGCCGAGCAATCCGATCCCCGCACCGATGAAGGCGAGGTTGCCCCACCCGCCGCTACGCGCGACCGGGTTATCGACCTCGCTTGGAGCAACGGTGTCGGCAGCGACATCGCCCCCGCGGTCAATCACGGTCCCGACCATGTTACTGCCCCTTCACTTTGCGTTCGACGACATTGGAGACGGTGCCCGTTCGATCGCCGCGATCGTTGCGCAGCGGCGCCTCGTTGTAGATGCACAGCACCGTCGCCCCGCGCCGGAGGCGCAACTGACGGTAGACCGCATGGATCACGACGAAATCCTCGCGAACATCGTAGGGGACGATCGTCTCGGTCCCGTCGACGTCGACCGCGAAGATCGAGGGAATGTCGGCGTGGCCCGGATAGCGCAGCACGGTGAACTCGCCGTTGTCGGAGACCTCGGTGGGTTGCAGCGCGACGTCGCCCTGCACGGTATAACTCATATTCCGGGTGCCCTCGATCACGGCATGGTCGAGCGCGGCGATGGTGATGGTCGTCTCGATCGCCTTGGCGGCCTGGACCTGGGCAAGCTGCACCTGCAACGCCGCCATCGCCCGTTCCTCGCGCGGATAGCGGAATCGTACGCCGTACATCGTGGCGCCCGTCCCTAGTGCGAGGTTGAAATGATAGGTGCGCGACACGCCGCCCGCGTTGGTGACGACGATCAGGTTGGTTCCTCCAGCCCTCTCGCGGGGTTTGAGAAAGACGATGTTTCCAACGGGCGCGATCTGCCAGGAGACGGTATCGCCCAAGGCGGCCTGCGTGACCGTTTCGCCGGGCCCGAACTGGATCTCGATCGCGTGCCGGAAACTGCCGACGATCGTCACCACCTGATCTGGATCGTAGTTGACGTTGCGAACGCGAGCGTCCTTGGCCCCAGGGACGGGGGTCTCCGACGCGAACGCAGGCTGTGGCGCAAGCGTGACTGCCGCGGCACCCAGAATTGAGAACGCGACGAGGCGGTGCCACACCGCCCCGACCCCGCGCCAGAACCGGTTCCTGGCGCCATCCTCTGTCAGCACCAACTCCGTCGCCGGCGGTGACAGGCGGAGAATCAGCTTTTTGCGGAGCGCGGGCATAAAGGGGACGGCAACACGGTCGCCATTGTCCGACGTATTTGGCTGATCGCTCATGTCACGCCTCCGGATCAGAACGATAATTCACGACCTGGAAGCCGAGCGGATTGATATTCCGATCCTTCTCATGCTCCGGCGCTGTCGTGTATCTGAAGGTCAGTATCGCGTTCCAATTTTGCGCGATCGGCGTGTTCTGCCCGAAGGTGATGATCTTCGCGAAGCGGACCTGCGCCACGGTAGGACTGAGGAAACTGATCGTCCGGATCGAGATCGAGACGAAGCCCTTGTCGCCGTAAATGTTGGAAGGCGCGGTCTTGTTGTTGGCCTGAACGCTGTTCAGGTAACGAGCGCTCTCGGCGGAATCGCTGGTGAGCATGACCGTATAGGCGTTCTCGCGCGCGGCATCGTTTAGCCAGCCTTCGCGCAACCGCACATATTGCGAGATGAAGTAGCGGTTGACCGCATCCTCATAGGTGCGCGGCTGCGGCCCCTTGAGCGCGGTCACGACCTGCGTCTCGCCCGAGCTCTTGTCGACCCTGATGACATAGGGCTCGACGGTCTTCAGCGGGCTGAGCATCGCGACTGCCGCAACCGACGCCACAGCGAGCGTGCACGCAGCCGCCGCAACGCCCCAGGCGAGCCGCTTGGACTGGATCGCCGCACGCATACGATCGTATTCCCACGTCCTTGAGGTCTCGTAATATTTCTCTTTATCTTCGGCCTTCACCGCGCCCATGGCGTCGATCCCTTCAGCAGGAGGAGTAGGTCGGCGCGACGTCCTGCGCGGACGTACGTGGCGCAGATCGCGGGATATTCATGGCCCCAGATCCGATTGGGGCGGCAGGCGTACCTCCGGCACCGGGCGTAGGGGGCGGTGCGGGAAAAGGCGCAGGCGCTGGCTCGCGTGATGGAGGAACCACCATCGACTGCCCTGCGCCCTGCTGTGACGCCGGCAGTGGCACCGGCAAGCTCGGCAGGATCGACCCGTAGAGGTTGGCGGGACGCCGGTGTTTGCCGTCGCACACCGAGACGGGCTTGATATGGGTCCCGGTGCAGCCGGCAAGCACAAGCGTGCCGATCGCCACGATGGTCAGCCTTTTCATACTGTCTCCGTTCGTAAGGTCCCGCGCTTGGCGGTTTCGTGATGCATGGTTCCGGACCGGCCAGCCGGCCTAATTGGACCGAGAGGCCGAGCCGCCCGTGCCGCCTCCTCCTGGCGGGGGACGGTTCGCCTGCGTCGCGCGTCGGAACATGAGCCGGTTGGTCAACATGTTCGCCCCGGTCTGCAGGAAGCCATGGCCGCCAGAGGACGCACCCCCCGAGATGCCCGCGGCGATGGCCGGCGATTGAAAGAAGAAGATCGTGCCGACGATGTAGATCGCCGCGCAGGCGATCGTCGCGACGAGCATCACGGCGGCTTTCAGAACGATGTAGCCGTTCTGCGCCATGACGAAGGACGAGCCGTCTTCGGGGATCGATCCCATGATGCCGTCCATCGCGGCTTCCTGGAGGCCGGTAATGAACTTGGTCATGATCGCCATGACGACCATCAGCAGGATGAAATTGACGGTCTGCTTCAGCCACCCGTCGAACAGCCAGCGGGAGGAGTTGAAAAGCAGACACGCCAGCGCGAGCGGCGCGAGCGCGACGCAGATCGCAACCGACAGCTTGGCAAAAATGACGATGCAAAAGCCGATCGACGCCGACATAAACGCGAAGATGTAGAGGACGGCGACGCACAGATAGGTGATCAGGGTGGCGCTGAGCTGGATCACGGGTGTGCGAAAGTCAGTGATGCCCTTCTGCTCTTGCGACTGAACTTTCAGGTTCGCATTGACCAACTTTTCCGAGAGCTTGCCGGTATCGGCGACATAGGTATCGAAGGTGGTGCCCGGGTTGGTGACGGGCGTGCCCGATCCAGCCGCGATGATTTCGCTCGGCAAGTTGGTGACCACGTTCACCACAAACGCCGAATAGCCAACCGCACTGGCAGCCGCGAGGGCGAACCCGACCTTGCCGGCCTGGAATACCAGCTCGCGAAGTGGAGCCTGGATAGCCCCTCGTAGCACGGCGAAGCCGAGCAGCAGGAAGTAGATGATCGCTGCCAGGGCCAAAGGCGCTGCAACGAAACTGACGAGCCCCGCTCCGAAGCTCGCAACCGAGGTCGCTATGGCGGTTTCCACATACGAATACATCGTCGTGAACAGCGTCATGATGTTGGGTGGGCCGGCAGCCATTGGATGAGGTTCCGATCTTCGGCGATCAAGGCGCAGCGATTAAATCTACTTCTTGCGGATCGTGCTCTGTTTGAAGAAGTCCGCCTCTTCGTTGCCGGCCTTGGTCTGGGCGACCGAGATGGTCGCGTCACCGGTCGTCGCGCACATCTTGGCCTTCTGATCCGCAGGGAGATGGCTGTATTCCCCCGCATCGCACTTCGCCTGCCACTGCGAGAGGAGTTGAGGACTGGCGATCAGCTCCTTGGCGGTAGGCACCACGACGTTCTGTTGGCATCCGCAGACGACGAGCAACGAGCAGAGGGATAGTATCTTGCGCATGATCACTTCCTGATCGTGTTGGCACTGAAGAATGCTGCTTCATCGCGACCGGCCGCCACTTGCGCTGCGCTGATCTGCATGTTCGCCTGACCGGCCTGCGCCATCTGGATCGCCTGCATCTTGAGCATATCGTTTTGAAGCTGTGCCTGTTCGACCGAGATCCGGGCTTGCAGATCCATCACGTCCTTGGGATCTTTGGCATACGACAGTTGCTCGCGGAGCTGGTCGAGGCCCTGCATCCGGGTCTGGGCGATGCTGAGCGTATTCTCGCCCAGCGCGGCCGTGGCAGCCGATGAGCTGGTCGCATCCTTGAGCGCCTGGTTGTAGGCCAGATCCGCGTCGGAGGACGACGTTGCCGGCAGCGCGTACCGAGATTGGATGCTCGATGCGAGCGAACCGAGCGGACCGATCTTCGACAGGTCGCCACCGAGCAACGTCGAGGCGTCGATTGTCGTGTTGGGCAGGATGTTGCGCACTTGCGCGTTGAGCAATTGCGGGGCGAGCGCGTTAACGTTGGTCAGCTTTTGAAGCGAGCTGAGCGTCGTCGTCGCCGTCTGGATCTGCTGCTCGCCCTGCTGAATCATTTTGACCGTGTTCTGAACCTGGGCGAGCGCCTGCACATAGGTCGAGGTGTCGAACACAGGGATGCCCTGTGCAGCGGCCGGCGACGTAAACGCGACGATCGCGACCGGCGCGGCTGCAACCATGATGATGCGCTTGAGCGACATGTCAGCTTCTCCTTTGGTTGGCATAGAAATGCGGCAGCCACGCCGCAGGATCGTTGCCCGCCAGGGCAATGGCCTCCTCCATGGCGACGAGGGTTTCCTCGCGGCCAGAAAGCACTTTCAGCTCATTGGGCATCCCGCCGAGATCGAGCTTTGCAACGATCGAGGTATGCCCTTGCTTGACCAGAAAGGTCCGGCTCTCCGGCGTCAGATCCTCACGGATCAGCCGGTACTCCGCGTCCGTCAGGCCGAGCCCGTCGCAATAATCCGATCGCTTGGCGTCCGAGTTTGGAAGCAAGATCTTGGTCGCGGTCTGCTCGATGATCGAGTGCGCGATCGGCGAGCGCAGCGCATCGGCCGGGGACTGCGTGCCAAATACCATGAAGGCGTTGCGCTTACGGAAGGTCTTGAGACCGTCCTGCGCGAACGCCCGAAAGGCTTCGTCCTGAAGCGCCTTCCAGAACTCGTCTACGTCGACCACGACACGCTGCCCGTCCAGCAGCTCGTCGACGCGGTGGAAGAGGTACAACATCGTGGGAGTGCGGATCTCCGGGTTCTCCAGGAAGTCCGTCATGTCGAAGCCGATGAACCGCGCCGACATCGACACCTCGTCCTGCGGACCATCGAAAGCCCAGCCGAGCGGGCCGCCCAGACACCAGCGCTCCAGCCGCGCACCAATGCCCTCCGCATCGGCGTAGCCCAGCATTTCGCGCAACGCGCTGAACGAGCGCGACGGCGCCGGCAGCCGCATCACCGCCTCGATACCCTCGTCGATCAGTCGCTCTTCGGCGACGCTGAGAGGGCGGTTTTCCCGGCGTACCAGAACACGGATAAACTGCCGCAGAAACGCGATGTCGTGCGGAGACGGGGTGAGGCCCTTCAACGGCGCGAAGCCGGTGGGCTCGCCGTCGCGCAGCGCCAAATAGGTGCCGCCACAAGCGCGCACGAAGATCTCGGCACCGCGGTCCTTGTCGAAAAACACCTGTTTCGCGCCGGTCTTTTCGAGCTGCGCTTGCAGGAAGTTCTGCAGCACCGTCTTGCCGCCACCGGTTGGCCCGATGATGAGCGTGTGGCCGATGTCGGCACGGTGAAAATTGAACCAGAAGGACGAGCCCGCGCGCGTCTTGAGCAGCGTTACCGCCTCGCCCCAGTGGTTCCCCGACTTGCGGCCGGCCGGGAAGGTGTAGAACGGGCTCAGGCCTGCAAAATTGCGTGTGTTGATGACCGCGGGGCGCGCGCGCATCCTGAAATTGCCGGGAAGCTGCGCCCAGAAGGCGGCTTCCAGCGCGACGTCCTCGCGCGCCATCACCATGCCCGTATCGGCCGCTGCCGATCGGGCTATCGACAAGCGTTCCAGCAGCCGCTTCGGGTTCTCGTCGATGACCGCGATCGAGAGGTGATGCTCGCCCATGGCGAAGCGGTTCGCCATGAGATCGTCGACGCCGTCGAGCAGTTCCTCCGCCTGGCTGACGCCGGCATCGTCCGAGGAGACCATTTGCTTGTATTTTTTCGTGAACCGCTCGCTCGCGACCGACTTCACCAACGGCGCGAAACTCTGGGTCAGCACGAACGGGAAGTCGAGCGTGAGCAGGCTGTTGAACTGACCGGTCCGCGTGCTGGCGACATACTCGCGCACACCGAACATGCCGAGATAATGCGACGTGTGCGGCAGCCGGATCTCGGCCGCCTCGCGACCGAACACCACGCGTGAGGCATACAGGGCTTGGCCCAGCCTGCCGTCGAGCAGCGGCACGCGGATGCGGTCGCCGGTCAGGATGAAGTGCAGCACCTCCATCGGTCGTGAAAAAAGGACGCCGTTGTGCTCATACAGCGAGAGCGGCTTTGGCGCGACATCGGCGAGCAGCGTTTCGAAGTCGCGGCACTTGTCCGCCATGATAGTGAGCGCGCGATGGTCAATCTCGGCGTTGGCTTTTCGCCTGGAGAAAAGCCGCGTCACTTGCTCGCCGGCCATGCTCGACGGCCGGACGATGATCGTGACGTAGAACTCGTTGTGGTAGAGGACTTTCTCCTTCAGCGTGTCGGCGTATTTCTCCTGCAAGGTTCGCGCGAAGTCGGAGTGGAAGTCGCCACCGAGAACAGGGTCGGTCGCTGTCCGCACGAGATGGGTCCACAGCGCGACGCGATCGTCACCGATCGAGCGCCACGCGATGTTGAGCTTGTTATGCCAGGTGTTGAGGTCGCCGATGTCGCTGGTCTCGAACGGCCGCCCATCGACGCGGTACATGCGCATGAGCGAGCCGTCTTCGAGGGCAACCAGCGTGTCGTCGACGTGCCGCGTGTAAGGAATGAACTTGATGTCATCCGTCTCGCGAACCGCGATCTTCTTATGCCTCAGCCTGGTATCAGTCATTGCCGAAATGCTTCCGCTTCACGCCTTTGGCGAGGCGGACGGGTGAGTAGCTCCCGCCGCCCCAGAACTTGCGGTTCTTGGATAGGAAGCCGGTCTGGAACCACAGGCCCCACAGCCGGAACGCGTTGAAGTCGTAGTGACAGATCATGCGTGCCGGGAAGTAGAGCGCTCCGAACAAGGCCAGGGGGTAAAACGGATTATGGAAAACCCCCCAGATCACCATGCAGACCATGATGATCGGCAGGATCGCCTCGAGCGGCAATCCCATGAACACCGATGGTCTGGTCAGGGCGAGGAACACCTTATCCTCGGCGAGCCTATCCGCGTCAGCCACCCGAGCTGCTCATCCAGCCGACGATCGTCGTGGCCGAAAAAATGATACCGATGCCAATCAGCACCGTGACCGCTTTTCCCCAGTCCATCCGACCGGTCAGCTTGGCATAGCCGACCGCCATGACGGCGATGACGCCGACCACGGACGCAACGGTAGTCATCCATGCCTTGATAGTGTTGAGACCACCTTCGATCGCGGTTCCATCGGCAAAGGCCGGCTGGGCGATCGAAATGAGGGCGAGCGCACCGACAAAGCCGATGACCTGCCGCGCGCGGGCGTCGGACAACATCCGGCCCATGCCTTGAGTGAACTTCATACGGGTCTCCATGGCTTGGGGTTTACCTCTCGAGATCGTGGGTGGGGCGGATCGGCTCGACCTGCCGCACAGGCGTCGGCTCGCGGACCGAAACATCCAGGCCGCGCCGCAGCACGTCCGAGATCATGTGGCGGCTCTCCAAGCTCGCGGACGTCATCCGTTCCGCGTCGCCATCGAACGCCGCACCAAGGTGCTGATCCATCGCCGCCTGCGCCAGTAGCGCGTTGGCGAGGCGCGGCTCGGCGGCGATACTCTCCGCCCCGCCATGAAGGAACAGTTCGGCCAGTTCGTCATTTTCGTGACGTCGCTCAGGCGCGGCCTGATGAAGGCGCTCCTCCCGAACGATATGGGGTTCCTGTTCGGTCTGTCGCTCGGGCGCAGCCGTCGCTTCGCCGGCTAGGCGGTCTTCGGGCGTGGCGGCGAGCGCGCCGCCGAGCGGCACGTTCGCACCGGCTTCGCGGGCGACTTCGTGCCGGTTGAGCCCAGAGCGGACGATGTAGATCGCATCGGCGACCTCGCCGTCCCACGCGCCGTCGCGAGCCATCTGGCGCAGACCGTCGGGTTCATAACCGGACCTTGAGAAGGCGCTGACCAGCGTCGGGCTTTCCAAGGCCCGCTCCAGCGCCCCGTTCAGCGCATCCCTGTTCAGATCGATACGTTCGGCCTGAACCTCCCTCCGCAAGGGGTCCATGTCCTCGCTGACGGCCGCGTAGAGCGCCTTGCGATCCTGCGTGTGGACGCTCACCGTCAACAGGAGGCGCTTGTCTGCGTCGGACAATTCGGTGCTGCTTCCGCTTGGCAACGGCTGAGGCGCGCCGTTCCTCTCCGCGTCGGCCGACGGCGCGACTACTGTCGCCTCCGTCGCCCCGACAGCCGCCGTCGGAGCGACGGGTTCGACAGTCGGCGCCGGCTTCTCCGCCACCTCACGGTCGCGTCGTGCAGCATCGGCGCGACGCAGCTCTTCCATTCGCGCCTGTTCGTCGAAGCTCGGCTCATAGCCGCGCACGGTCAGGCCTTCGCGCGACGCTGCCGTCCACACGGCCTGACGAAACTCAGGCGAACCTTCGACGTCGATTCCTGCCCAGCCATTGTGCTTGGCGATCGTGACCAGGGCCGAGACGGTCTCGGGATCCTCGTTTCGAGCAATGATGCGATCGCCGGCAATCTCGATCGACGGGTTCTCACGATCTGTCGGCAGGAACATGCCGACGCGGCGCTCGCTGCCGTCGGACGGCTCGATGATCCGTACCTGATACCGTGTCGCCAGCTCAGGCGGAATCTGGAAAGCCGCCTGTCCGGCTTGCGTCTCCGCGTCGAGGCCGCCCCGTGCAACGCTGTTATCCGCGCTCATTTGAAGACCTGAACCGCGCTGGAATCGATCTGCCCCACCACCCAGCTAGCTTCGGCGATCCCTTGCTTTGCCGAGGCGGGCGTGGCGGTCGGCGCCGACGCCGAGCCTGGGATGGGCGGGGGTGTCTGGATCGTCCCCATGCCGCTCGCGGCCGACCAGACGCGACCGACATAACCATTGTGGAAACCGCGCGTCAGCGTGCCGGTGTTGTAGAGCGAATAGGTCGCGGAGATCGCGTCCAGCCCCGTATAATGCTGGATCGCGAGGCCATATCCCGCCCGAAGGATCGAGGATGCGAGCCGCAGGTTCGTACAGGGGTCGAAGGCCTGTTCGACGGTAACGCCCAACCGCGCTAAATTGGCGGAGTTCACCTGCGCCAGCCCGACATCAACCGTATAGCCGGCCGCCATGTACCGGCGCACCAGCGCGGCACCGTCGGCGATCGACGCGGCGCGGACACGCGGCCCCTTGTTAATATTGATCGCCAGATCGTCGCCGCCGCTTTCGGTCACGACGAGGGGAACAACCGCCTCGGTCGCGATCTCAGGCGCGCATTGCTGCGCAAGCATCGTGATCGCGGCGATGGCGTGGATCATTGCTGCGTCACCGTCTGGTAGCGGGTGTCGAGCGCGTACCGCGACGTTCCGCCATCGGCCTGCGTCACGGTCAGGTCGTAGCCGTGCTTGGCCTTTTTCATTTTGACGCCGACCCCGGTGCAGGTCGGGAACGAGCTGCCGATAGCGAGGGCGTTCCAGAGTTTCGTGATCGGCGGGACGCACTCGACATATTTCGTCGGCGAGCCGGGTGTCGCGAGGCAGAGGACCACCTGACACCCCCAGTCCGACGCGTAGGCGGGTTGTGGGGCCGCGACCGCCACGACGCCGGCCACGCAAAGCGAGATGGCGCCAGTAGTGCCGCCCAGCTTGGTCATCAGGTATCGGATCATGAGCCACCTCCATGAGCTGCGCGCCACTCTTCGGTTGCGAACACGTCCCACTGCGCCGGTGCATTGGCAGCAAGGGCGAGGGCCGAGGCCCGCGCGGTCGGTGCGGGGGCCGCCTCAACTCCGGCGGGCGTCGGGGGGGACGGCGCGTCGCCCTGTGCGACGGTGATGATCCAGTCCTCGTCGGCTTCGATCGGTCGGGTCCGGTCGATGACCTGCCCGGGTCGTGCGAACGCGACATGCCAGTGGTTCGCGTGACCGCGATCCCCCGGCCCGAGCAGTTCGATGATCCGGATACCGCTCTGTGTCATGAGGGCCCGGATCTGCTCGCGGTCGATCGCGTGGACGCCGCCTGCGGGAACGAAATCGACTGCCTGGCCGAACTTGTGCCAGCTATACCGCGCGCCGTAGCTGGCGTTCATTGGGCGGATCGTATCGGTGATCCGCGAGCCAAAGGCGCGACGAACGAGGGCTGCGACGTTCGACGCCGAGAGCGCGCCCACGGAGCCGATAGAAGACCGGTCGTCGTCGATATGCGAGAGCGCGCAGGCATCAAAAACCGTTGCCAGCGTGATACCGTAAGTCGCAAAATCACGGCCGCGGATCGCCAGCGGCCCCGCCTCGAAGTCCGCGCCCAACGCGATCAGATCACGCACCGTCGCCTCTGCGTCAGCTGCGTTGCCGGGCTGCCTAGCGAGGACCGCACCCGAACGAACGGAGATTGCGAGCGACGCGGGAGATGGCGTTCCGGCCCCGGCTAGCCCGGCGGCACAGAGTTGAATTGCCTTCGCTACGATACTCGCCGGAAGCACACCAATGCACCATTGCTGAATTGAACCCAAGCAGATGTCAGCGACTAGAGGACATCGACATCAAAAGGCTAAACCTGAAGCATAAGGCAAACAACAACACATCTGGAGCGATCCATTCGCGATTATGGAGTGATACGGCGTAATCCATTGCGACTAGAGGCACGATATTGCACCATGAGCATAGGAGATGTGTTGCAAACCGCTTTAGGCAATTGTCAGCTAGGCCAGCACCTAGCTGATTTAGTTGTCGAGTGGTTTCGAGTTGACTGGGACGACGGTGGATATACGGGCCATTCGCTCTTGAGGCTGCAAGCTATATCGGGCGGGTTGGCGCTCTTGATCGCCATCGGCTTCTGGTATCGGCCGTTCGACGACAAGCGGGCTAGGAGGCGCGGTGAGGTTTCGGCCTGCAGCGTCGCCGCGACCCATGACTTCTGCGATGCCGTTGCCGGCCTATCGACGGCGCTCCGCAATCCCTTCTTGCGGGTGGACCGAACCGGCATCCTGCCGCCCCGCGATACGCCAGGGGCCGTCGATCCCTCTATCACTCAGGCGAACATCGGCACGACGATCTGCCGACCCGGCTATGCCCGATCGGTCCGCCCCGCCTTCGCGGTTACCGCGCCCGTCAAACGGCGCTTGATGGACGCGCAGCATCCGGGCGAGTCCTTCGCCGATTACGAACTCGACCATCTGATCCCGATCTCGCTTGGCGGCGCGCCGCTCGACCTACGCGATCTGTGGCTCCAGCCCCGGCGCGGCCAGGCGAATGCGGCCGACAAGAATGCCTTGGCATATGTCTTGTGGCGACTGGTTTGCGAGCGCCGCGTGCCACTTCGGACGGCGCAGCAGGCCATCCGGCGCGACTGGACAACGGCCTACGACACATACGCGACGCCCGAGAATTTGGGGCGCTACCACTTTCGGCACCGGCAAGAGGAGCCCGACTAGGCTCGCACCGGGCCGCCGGATCCGATCCCAACATCAACCAAGGAGGATATCATGCCACAGAATATTGCCGAGTTTCGGATCATCGGTCGCATCGGCAAAATCACGGCGCGCGAGAAGGTCACCTATGTGAGCGTCGCCGCTAATTATAACCGGCGCGACGGGGACGACTGGAAGACCGACACGCTGTGGAACAGCGTCGTGTGCTTCTCCAATGTCGGACCCCAGGTCGAAGCAGCCGGGAAGGGTGATCTGGTGCATGTCACCGGCCGAGTCCGCGAGAGCAACCACGGCGAAGGCAACGAGGTTTCCTACCGCACCGAGCTGATTGCCGACACCTTCTCGATCCTGACCAAGGCCGAAGCCGAGCATAGCTGATTGGGAGCGGGTTGGCGGCGCGGCTACACCTCCACCGCGTTGCGATCCAGCCCGCGTGGCCGTCTCGGCCTGGTTGGGTGACGATCCTCGCTTGGGTCGCCACCCGGACGAAAGAGATCGTCGCGCCGCGCGCGGCCCACCTTCTCATGCCGACCATCCAGAGTGGAGGATGCCGCCTGTGCCTTCGGTGATATTTTCCGGAGGCTAAAGTGACCGAAACCGACCAACTTCACAGGACGTGGCCGATGACGAGACTACCGCTCGATGCCGAATTCCGAGCCAAGAACATCGTCGAACAGCTCGGCGGGGTGTGGCGCGGCACTCGCGGCGAATGCCGCTGCCCGGCCCATGACGATGGCTCACCCAGCCTGTCCGTCCGCCTCGGCGATTCGGCGATTCTCTTCCACTGTTTTGCCGGCTGTACAGCGCTCGAGGTGCTGAAGGCGCTTCAGCGCCAAAAGCTCCATGACCGTTCCGCGGTGGCAATGCCGGAGGGAAAACCAAAGCGCGACATGGGCGCGCTCGCCCTGCGTCTCTGGAATGCCAGCGTCCCGGTCGCGGGCACACTGGCCGAAGCCTATCTCGTCGCCCGCGGCCTCGCCGCGCCCTATCCCAAGGCCTTGCGCTTCAACCCGGCGACCATATTCGGCTCCGGTGCCGACAGACGCGTGATGCCCGCGATGATCGCCGCGGTCGAAAACGACCTCGGACTGGTTGCCGTCCAGCGGACCTTCCTCGATCCTGTCGACGTGCTGCGCAAGCCCATTCCAAAGCCGAAGGTTGCACTAGGACTGGTCGGCACAGCTGCGATCCGGCTTGCGTCCGCGACCGACGAGTTGGGCCTTGCCGAAGGAATCGAGGACGCTCTGTCAGCAACGCAGTGGTTCGGAACGCCGACATGGGCGCTGGGCGGTGTCGAACGGCTCGCCTTCGTCGCGATCCCGGAGAAGGTCCGCCGGGTGATCGTTTACGGTGACCGAGGCCGCGCGGCCGACCGCCTGCTGGAAAAGGCACGCGATCACCTGACAGCGAACGGGCGCGAGCTCATCAGCCGCGTACCCGAGGATCATGACGACTGGAACGACGCCTGGCGCGCGCACCAGCGGAGCGCATGAAACCGCAACTGCGGCAGCTGAATTACGCGGATTATGGGCGTGTCAGCCGAGCCGCATCAACTGGGAAGGGTAGGGGGCGACGAGCCCCTTCAGATCGTTCCATGGTGCCGATAGCCAGCGATCATAGTCGTCGTCGTCGTGAAGGACCACCGGCATCGCCTTTGGATGGATCGGCGCGACGATCGCATTCGGTTCGGTGGTCAAGAACCCGTAAGCATTCCCGCGCTCGGTCGGTCGCCAAATCCCGGCAAAGGCAAAAATCGGGCGGCTAGGCACGTCGAACCAGTGCAGCGGCTTCTTTCCGTCCTCGCCCGGCGCGATCCCGAACTCGGAGAACGCCGTTACCGGCACCAGGCAACGGCGCGCCGGGGTTGTCAGCATCGACCGCCAGAAGCTCGAATTGAGATTGCGCACGTTGGTCACGTACTTGGTGAGCTTTACGCTTGCGTCGCGCTTACTCGGCACCTGCGTCGGTACACCCCACTCCATCCGCTCGATCTTCCGGTCGGCGCCGTCCTGGATGACCACTTGGCCGTAGAACGGCGTCTTCTTGCCCGACGGAAAGATGTCGGGGACCGGATACGTCTCGTCGGGCTCGTAAGGCGGGCGGATGCCGAATGTCGCGGCGATCTCCGCCTGCTTCGCGGTCAGCCTGTATCGATTGCACATCCGAGCACCCTTTCGGTGCCGGCAAGCTCCGCCCACCGGCACTCTGGCCTTAGAGCTTGTCCTTCAGACCCTTGGCGGGTGTGAACGAGACCTTCTTCGATGCAGCGATCGTCATGGCCTCGCCGGTCGACGGATTGCGGCCCTGGCGCTCGGGACGATCCTTGACCGAGAACTTGCCGAACCCGGCGATCGAGACTTCTTCGCCTTTTGCGGCCGCGCTTGCGATCTGGTCGAACACGGCGGCGATTGCGGCCTTGGCCTCTGCCTCGCTCGTGCCTGTCGTCCCAGCGACGCCCTTCGCCAGTTCACCGATGTTCATGCTACTTACTCTCCCTTGTGGATCTGGCCGGACCTTAGCCGTGCCGAGCGCCGATACAATGATGCTGCTCGACGATGCGAAATCGCGGGCGCCCGCCTGATGGTCCGCAAACTGGCTAATCATGACATGGTCGAGGTGTACCATCCCGGGTGCGGGCAGGGGTGATCGCCGAGTTGGCGCCCGAGCCAACGCAAAGCCTTCGGCCGAGTTTCTACTGCGCGCTGCGCTCTCGCGTGACGCGCGGATCTTCATACAGGTCGCGGATCGCGCGCAGGCGAAAGACGTTCCACCAGCGCTGCCATCGATGCTCGGCCGCATCGTGGATCATATGGCAACGCTGGCAGAGCGCCGCGAGATTGCCGGGCATGCTGTTGCCTGGATCGTGATCGAGATGCGCACAAGCCAGCACGACATAAGTCGTTCGTACCGACGCCAGAATGAAGCCGCCCTTGAGCGCGATCCGCTTGCCACAGCCGGAGCGCCAACACACGGCATCGGCATCCCACCAGCGACCATCGCCAAGATGGGCGACCCGACGCATATGCGGTCTCGAGCAGTGCTCGCAGCGCGCGCCGGCCCGATCGAACCGGATCACGTCCGACAGCTGGCGCCAGTCGATCGGGTAAAGCCAGCGGTTTTCAGGGCGGATCGGCATCTCGATTCTATGAGTCAGCCGATGGCAGAACGAAAGCGAAATCTTCTCGGTTTGTTTTTGGTCTGTTATGTAACCGTTCCACGCGGTGCGTACCGTCAATTTTCGTGCCGAGGCCCGTGATCGTGCGCGGCGATACTGGCAACTCATTCGAGATCGCGCTGTAGACCGCGTATTCGTTACGACTCCGTACCGTCCGGCCCTCGGCTGCGGTCAAGCCCAAAGACTCGATCCGGCAGACATAAATCCGTTGACCAAGCGCCGGCGGTAACGGAACATAAAGCGAACACGTAGAGTCTAACCACAATGTCAGCCGTCCTCGATTCGCTTCCCCAGAGCATCGCCCATCTGCGAAGCATTGCGATGCCGCTCGCCGATTACCGGGTCCTGCCATTCGGCGTGAGTGACCTCGACAATCGTCTGAACGGGGGAGGGCTCCGGGCTGGAGCGTTGCACGAGGTCGCGGCACGGACCTGTTCGCTGGTCGACGATGCGGCTGCCACGTTGTTCCTTGCCGGTATCGCCGCGCGAGAAGCGCAAAACATGCGTGCCCCAGTGCTTTGGGCAAGCTGCCGGAACGATCTCTACGCGCCTGGCTTGGCGCAAGCCGGGTTGTGCTCGGCGAACGTGATCTACGCCCAGCCTGGGGACGACGCCGCTCTCCTGGCGGTTGTCGAGGACGCGATCCGGGATGGTACGCCGGCAGCGGTCGTGGCCGAGACGGCAAAGGTTTCGATGGTCGCCACGCGCCGCCTCCAGCTCGTCGCGGCTGAAGCCGACATTCCTGTGCTGCTCTTGCGACGTTGGCGGGGCCGCTCGCAAGACCCGCTCGGCGAGCCCTCCGCTGCCTGGACGCGCTGGCGGGTCGCCAGCGCCCCGTCGCAGCGGCTCACGGTTGCCGGGGTGGGACGCGCCCGTTGGTCGGTCGAGCTGGCGCGTCAACGCACCGGCGGGTCCTTCTCATTGATCGTGGAGGGGTGCGATGAGACGGGTTGTCTCGCTGTTCCTGCCGCACTTGGCCATCGAGCGGCTGAGACGGCTGGACCGGCACGCCACGCCGCGGCCTGAGCGGTTAGCGCTCCCCCTTCCGGTCGACGACGATCCGGGTGAATGCTCTGTCCCGAGGGGTGGCGGATGGCGGCCAGGTGCGCGCTGGGCGCAGGCACAATCGCCGGCCAAAAACGAGGTTGCCGGGCATATCGCGGCGCTCCCCTCGCATGCGAGGCCGCCCATGCGCGAACTCGGGCGGCGATCGGAAGCCGCGAGCCATCCGTACAAGGCCGCGGCGGTTACGCGACCGGCCATGATCGAGACACGGCCCGCAACCGCTCATGCTCCGCTGGCGCTTGTCGGCAAGGTCGGGCGGCGTGAGGAAGTCGTGGCGGCGTGCGCTGCGGCGGCCTCGCTCGGTATCCATGTCGGAATGGCCGCTACCCATGCCCGCGCTCTGGTGTCCGATCTCGACTTCCGGCCCGCCCAGCCAGAGGCGGACGCGGTCCTACTCGACCGTCTCGCGCTGCTTGCCGTTCGGCGTTGGTCGCCCATTGCGGCCGCGGCGCCGACCGATGGCCTGTGGATTGACCTCGCCGGCTGCGATCACCTCTACGGGGGAGAAGAGCGCTTTTGCCGACGCCTGCGCGCCTTCTGCCAGCGCGCCGGATTCACGGCGCGCATCGCGGTCGCCGACACGCCGGGCGCTGCGCACGCGCTTGCAAGGTACGGCCGGGAAGATCTGACGATCGTGCCGGCCGGTGGTACGGTCCAAGCGATATCGCCGCTTCCGATCGCCGCCTTGCGGCTGACCGGCACGGCGCTCAGCGCGGCCAAGCGGTTCGGCTTCGAAACCATCGCAGACCTTTTGCCGGTCGCGCGCGGCCCGCTCGCGCGGCGGCTGGGCCTGCCCGCGATCATCCGGCTCGATCAGGCGCTCGGCGGCGTGGCGGAGCCGATAACGCCGCGCGAAGATGTCACCGTTCCAGCCGTCGAGCGCCGCCTGCTCGAGCCGATCGGCACGGCCGAGGCGATCGCACAGGTGATGGAGGATTTGCTCGGCGATTTGGCCGAGGTGCTGCAGGCGAGCGGGCTCGGTGCGCGATCGCTCCGCCTGTCGGGACTGTGCGTCGATGGGACCGAACAGGTCGTGGCGGTCGGTACATCGCGGCCGACACGCGACGTCTCCCATCTCTTGCGCCTCATGAAGCTCAGGATCGAGCGCATCGATCCCGGACTGGGGCTTGAGCAGTTCCTGCTTGTGGCGCCGCATACCGAGCCGCTCGACGCAGTGGACCAGGGCGCAGTGCTAGCTGGCGAGGTTCTGGTGCGCGACCCCGCGCGCCTCGTCGATGTCGTCGCCGGCCGCATCGGCCCGAATGCAGTCTATCGGATCGCGCCGATCCCGAGCCATGTACCCGAGCGCGCGGTCGCGCGCGCCGACCCGGTCGAAATGCCGGCAGGGTGGCCGACATGGCGGCGGCCGGTTCGGCTCTTCGCCAGGCCAGAGCCCTTATGGGGCGTCATTGCGCTGCTGCCCGACCAACCGCCGCGGCGCTTCGAGTGGCGTGGCGAAGCGCACAAGGTCGTCGCCGGCGATGGCCCCGAGCGGATCCACGGCGAATGGTGGCGCCGCGACGCCGAGACTTGGGCGGTACGGGACTATTACCGCGTCGAGGATGAGGCAGGCGGCCGTTTCTGGGTATTCCGGCGCGGCGACGGCACACATGATGATACCGGCGATCTCAGCTGGTGGATCCACGGCGTGTTCGCATGAGCGCGCCCTATGTCGAGCTTCAGGTGCTCACCCATTTCTCGCTGCTGCGCGGCGCGTCGAGCCCCGACGAGCTGTTCGCGGCGGCGGCACTGCTCGGGTATCCCGCGATCGGGATCAGCGACATCGGTACGGTGGCGGGCGTCGTGCGCGCCTGGGAGGCGCAAAAGGCGACCGGCGTCTGCTCGATCGCGGGTACGCGTGTCGATCTCTCCTGCGGGCGCCGCCTGATCCTCTATCCGACCGATCGCCCCGCCTGGTCACGGATCACGCGGCTCCTGACCGTCGGGAAGAAGCGGGCGGGGAAGGGGGGCTGCCTGCTGCACTGGCACGACCTTGAGCCATGGTCGGAGGGAATCATCGCTATCCTGCTACCGGACGAGGCGGATCAGGCGAACCTTGTGGCACTTGCCGACCTGAAGACGGTTTACGGCCGACGCGGGTACATGGCGCTGTTCCAGCGCCGGCGGCCGGACGACGCCGTCCGTATCGATGCGCTGGCTAGGCAGGCTGGCGGCGCTGGCGTCCGCGCGGTCGCAACCGGTGACGTCCTCTACCATGCGCCCGAAGCCCGCCTTCTGCAGGACGTGGTTACGGCCGTGCGCGAGAAGTGCACCGTTGATGAGCTCGGCTACCGCCGTGAGATCAACGCCGATCGCGCGCTCAAATCACCGGAGGAAATGGTCCGGCGCTTTCGTGATTATCCCGACGCGCTCCGCGCCAGCGTCGATATCGCCCGGGCTTGCACCTTCGATCTTGGTGAGCTGGCCTATCAATATCCCCACGAGCGGCTGATCGATGGCCTGAGTGCGCAGGACGCGCTGCAGAAGCTCGCGACCGAGGCGGTCGAGCGGATGTTCGATGGCAAGGTCCCGGCCGCCTATACCGACCAGATCGGCCACGAGATGCGGTTGATCGGCGAGCTCGGTTACGCGCCCTATTTCCTCACCGTCTATGCGATCGTGCGCGAAGCACGCCGCCGCGGCATCCTGTGCCAAGGGCGTGGCTCGGCCGCGAACTCGTGCGTGTGCTTCGTGCTGGGGGTGACCTCGATCGATCCGATCAAGCACGAGCTTCTCTTCGAGCGCTTCGTGTCGGGGGAACGGCGCGAACCACCCGACATCGACGTCGACTTCGAACATGAACGTCGAGAAGAGATCATCCAGTGGATCTACGAAACCTATGGGCGTGATCGATCCGCGCTGACCGCGGTCGTTCAGCGCTACCGCGCGCGCGGTGCGGTGCGCGATGTCGGCAAGGCGTTGGGGTTGCCCGAAGACCTCACGTCCTCGCTGGCGGGGCTGGTATGGGGGTGGTCCGCCGAAGGCGTGGGCGAGAAACAGGTCCAGGAGCTGAACCTCGATATCGGCGATCGCCGACTGCGCCTCACCCTGGAACTCGCCCGCAAGCTGATCGGCGTGCCCCGCCACATGAGCCAGCACCCGGGCGGGTTTGTCCTGACGCATGATCGGCTGGACGATCTCGTGCCGATCGAGCCCGCCGCGATGGAAGATCGCCAGATCATCGAGTGGGACAAGGACGACATCGATGCGCTGAAGTTCATGAAGGTCGATGTGCTCGGCCTCGGCATGCTCGGCTGCATGAACCGTGCCTTCAACATGCTCGAGCAGGATAAGGGCATCCGCATCGGCCTGGCCGACCTCCAGGACGACGATCCGGCCGTGTACGCGATGATCCAGAAGGCCGACACGCTCGGCACCTTCCAGATCGAGAGCCGCGCGCAGATGTCGATGCTGCCCCGGATGAAGCCGCGCCGGTTCTACGATCTCGTGATCCAGGTCGCGATCGTCCGACCGGGGCCGATCCAAGGCGACATGGTTCATCCCTATCTGCGTCGGCGCGAGGGGCTGGAGAAGCCCGAATATCCCCGGCCGGAGCTCCGCGCGGTGCTGGAAAAGACGCTCGGCGTGCCGTTGTTCCAGGAACAGGCGATGAAGGTCGCGATAGTCGGCGCGGGCTTTACCCCGGCCGAAGCGGATCAGCTGCGCCGCGCCATGGCGACCTTCAAGGTCACCGGCGGCGTCTCGCATTTCTCGGCGAAGCTGGTCGAGGGTATGGTTTCCCGCGGTTATCCCCGCGACTTCGCCGAACGCACCTTCCGCCAACTCGAGGGCTTCGGCTCTTATGGGTTTCCGGAAAGCCACGCGGCGAGCTTTGCGAAGATCTCGTACGCATCGAGCTGGATGAAGCATCACCATCCCGACGTCTTCTGTGCTTCGCTCATGAACGCGCAGCCGATGGGATTTTATGCGCCCGCGCAGATCGTGCGCGACGCTCAGGCGCACGATGTCCAGGTCCGGCCCCCGTGCATTAACGCGAGCCGGTGGGACTGCACGTTGGAGCCGACAGGCGGCCGCTACCTCGCGGTTCGGCTCGGGCTTCGCCAGGTGCGCGGGCTGTCGAACGCCGACGGGGCCGCGATCGTAGGAGCGCGCAGCACGACATTTTTCGATTCGATCGAGGACGTGTGGCGTCGATCCGGCGTCCAGCGCGCCGCGATCGAGAAGCTGGCGGATGCCGATGCGTTTCACGCATTCGGCGCCGACCGGCGGCAGGGCCTGTGGAAGGTGAGGGGCCTTGGCGAGGCACCGCTGCCGCTGTTCGCGGCTGCGGACCGCGCTGCGGAGACGATTAGCGCCGAAGGAATCGAACCGTCGGTCGACCTACGACCGCTGACGGATGGTCGCGAAGTGATCGAGGATTACCGTTCGCTGCAGCTCTCGCTGCGGGCGCATCCTCTGACGTTCGTTCGGGGTGAGCTGGCCAGGCGTGGCGTAACCGAATGCGCTGAACTCGCGAACATTCGGGATGGCCGGCACGTCGAGGTCGCCGGCATCATCCTGGTCCGCCAGAAGCCCGGCTCGGCCAAGGGCGTGTTGTTCATCACGATCGAGGACGAAACGGGGATCGCCAACGGCATCCTGTGGCCGGATCGGTTCGAGCGGCTACGCCGCACGATCATGTCCGCGTCGATGATCGGCATGAAGGGCCGGGTGCAGAAAGAGGGCGAGGTGATCCACGTCATCTGCGACCGGATCATCGACCATGGTGACCTGCTGCACCGAGTGGGCGAGATGTCGTTCCCCCATCGGACCGGCCGCGGCGATGGGGCCAAGCATGCCGGATCGCCTGACCGCGGTGACGCGGGTTGGAAGCCGGAGCCGCGCAACTGCTACTGGCCGCCGCACGCTGAGGGCATGGATCCCGAGGACGCCGTACGCTTCAAATCGCATGACTTTCGTTGAGCGATGGCAAAGCTTGCTCGCCACCAGCGCGTCGTCATCGCGCTATCGGTCCATATCCTGCGGAGCGGCGTCGCCCGCTGCTCGGACACGCGCGTGGACGGCGTGGAGGTTCGCTTGGCGCTTCGGTGCCTGCTACCGCATTGCCCGGAGCGTTGGCCGCTCGAGCTTTATTGGGATGCGGCGCGCCAGGAAAATGAGATTGGCAGGGCGCAGGGGGTGACCGCCGCGTTCAACGGCATTGTCCGTCAGCTGCGCCGCGCAGGCCGATATGAGGAAGTGCTGGATCAGTGAGAAAGCGTGCCGCCCGCATCCTCAGCTGAGGCACCTCGGGGATGGTGCCCGTCGGATGGCATGGATCGATCCGGATGGCGCTTCCTTCCGCCACGGCTTCAGCTTTCTACGTCGGCCGCAGTCAGCAGGATCGGGGGCTCCCCGCCGAGCCGCTTGACGAACTCGCGCTGTGCTATGCGGTGAATGTCGCTCTCGAACTCGATGAAGACCTCGAGGGCAGTTTCGGAGTCGAGCGTATCGCGATCGGGATCGAGGAGCTGCGTCAAAGCCTCGCTGGTGATGAGGAACTCGACGACTCCTAAGTTAGTGGCACCCGTGAACCCGACGCTCTCGCGTTCGGCAACCCAGTAATAGTCCCCCATCTCGAAACGGACGCTGGGATTGGCCATGCCGCCTTACTCCTCTGGTGTGCTGGAAGCCGGCAGGTGCTCCGCCAGTGCTGCGATACCCTCACCGGTAAAGGTCGTGCTGGAGGCGCCCTCGATCTGGACGGGATGCTCTACCGTCAAGACGGCCGCGGCTTGATGCTCGGGGTCCAGTTTCTGCCAATCGCGAACTGCCCGTTCGAGGTTGGTGACTTCGGCCACGTCGCTATCGCCGCGCGGGACGTTTCGAGCGAGGCGCTCATCCGCCAGTTGATCTCGGGTGTCTTCGCGCTTTCACCCCAGGTCGCTTCGGTCATGATCGTCTACCTTCTCGCGTGTGGTTCTGGGCGCGATTTCGAATATAGCCCGACAGGGCGCGTCCGTGCCAGTCCGAAGCCCACAATGCGCGAGCTTCAAGGGCCGCGAGGGGCGACCGCGATGATATCGAGCTTGCGCAAGGCTCGTGCCAGGCGTTTGGCATCGAGTAGCCCGATGCCATGGGCGCGAAAGGCGCTCGCGAGTTGTCTCTCGGTCAATGGCGCCGACACCTGATCGAGAACGGCAAGCGCGGCGGCGCGCACCTCAGGGGGTGCAGCCTTCAGGGCGTCTAGGGCTTTCATTCTGCCTCATGAAGGTTGCTCGGTCCGATCGGTAGACCAAAGACATAGCGCCGCGCCATGCGACTTGCACGTGCCACGCCCCGCGATGCCGGCGACCTGAAGAACAACCCGCCACGGCCGACGCTCTGTGTGAGATTACCGGTTCTGTCGATGCCGCCCGAGCAGTCAGTTGCATCCGCGCCTGTCGAACCCGGGCAACGCGTCTCGAACCGGCTATCTCGACTGGCAACGTAAGGTCGTGTATAACGTACCGTATTAGCCTGATGGGCGCTTATATGAGACGCTAGATGCGATCGACTGTTGCTGATACTCTTCCGCCGCGCGTGAGGCGCAGCTTGACGAAGCTGGGCGCCGATATCGCGCTGGCGCGCAAGAAGCGCAGCCTCACAGTGGTCATGATGGCCGAACGCATCGGTGTGGCCAAGAGCACATACCTCAAGCTGGAGAAAGGCGATCCGACGGTCGCGCTGGGCACGTACGCCATGACGTTCTTCGTTCTGGGGTTCGGCGAAAGCCTCGGAGACATCCTCGACGCCAGGAACGACGAGCAGGGTCTGTTGCTCGACGTGGAGCGCATGCCGCAGCGCGTCCGCAGGCCCAAACCGCCGGTTTCGCTGTGAGGCGGACGATTGGCATTCAGATCGGCGACGAAGCCCGCGGCGTGGGATTGCTGCATTACAATCAGCAGGGGAGCCGGGAGAGCGCAGGCTTCGAATATGATGCCGGCTGGCTCGCCGATCCCGACCGCTTCGCTCTCGAGCCCGCGCTGCCGCTCGTTGCCGGCCCACAATTCCACCGCAAGGTGGGCACCGGTTCTGTTTTCCATGCCGCGATCGCGGACACCGAGCCAGACGGCTGGGGCAAGCGCGTCATTCAGCGCGACCATGCCAAGCGGCGGCAGGATGCCCGCCGCCGCGGTGAGGAGGTCGATGCTCGAGCGCTGAATGGCCTCGATTATCTGTTGGCGGTGGACGATGTCAGCCGGGTGGGGGCGCTGCGTCTCGTCGACGAACAAGGGACTGCTCAGCGCGCGACCGAGGATGGTCGCCGCACCACGCCGCCCCTCATCGAGTTGGGTCACCTCCTGGCCGCCAGTCGCGCGGTTGAGACCAATACCGAGACCGCAGCCGATCTCGCCTATTTGCGCGGTCGCGGCACATCGCTTGGCGGCCTGCGCCCCAAATGCACCGTCGTCGATGACGAGGGGCGCTTGTCGATCGGCAAGTTTCCAAGCGTCGCCGACGAGCGCTCGGTTACGCGAGGGGAGGTGCTGGCGATGCGGCTAGCCCGTCGCGCCGGGATCGACGCCGCCGACGCCCGGCTGATCGACAGCGATGGCGACTCGATCGCGCTGATCCGTCGGTTCGATCGCCCCGCGGGGGGCGGGCGGCTCATGTACGTCTCGGCCGCGACGATGATCGGGGCGGAGCCTGGCGACGCGCAGGAGCATGCCTATACCGAGATCGTCGATGCGCTTCGTGTGAACGGGAGCGCTCCGACCGCCGACATCGAGGAGCTATGGCGCAGGATCGCCTTTTCGATCCTGATTACGAATGTCGACGATCATCTAATGAACCACGGCTTCCTGCACGTCGATCGTGGCCTGTGGCGGCTGGCGCCAGCCTTCGACATCAACCCGTTCCCCGAGCGACTGCGCGAGTTAAAGACCTGGGTCTCGGAAGAGGTTGGACCAGAGGCAACCATCGATGCCCTGATGTCGGTGCTGCCGTACTTTCGCATTACCCTGCTGCGCGCGCAGGAGATGCTCGCGCAGGTCGAGCAGGCCGTCGCGGGGTGGCAGGAAGAGGGACGTGCGCTCGGTATGACCAATACCGATCTGGACAGCTTTGCCGAGGCGTTCGAGCATGAGGAGCGCGCGGCGGCCCAAAGGGTGCTGGTTTGAGGCGATGGCAGCGACCCAAAAAACCGTCCGCTTATTCGTAAAACGGGTGGATTGCCGCACGTCCGGTCTGGAGCGCCGCGAAGCCGATAGTCGCCGTTCATTCAGCAGTCGGCGGCGGCCGAAAATGCCGGATCGCTGGCGGAAAGCGAAAGAATCGCTTTCGGGCGAGAACCTGACGTAGGCGGCCGTCCTCGGCGTGCTCAGCGTCGGTAGCTAACGCCATTCCGGCGCAGGACCAGTGGACGGAGCTCGGCGCCCCCGTCAGGCTTTCCGTCTCGTACTCGTGCGACGTTCCGGTCGCCGATGGCGAGGCTGTGGGCTTCGACCTGGGGCTGTACGTCCTCGACGACGGCGGGCGCGCCCGGATGGCCCGTTGGTCGGCGTCGGACGTTCCGGTCAGATCGCAGTCGGTGAGATTGGCGCGTTGAGGCGGCCTGCCCTTGACAATGGTGCGTCGAGAGATCAAATCGGGAACGTGGAGTTGTACATGAGCTCACCTTCGGAACGAGCGGGCGCTGGCGGTACCGGTTGGACGGTCGCGATCGACGACGCGTGGCGCACGCCGCGGCTCCGCCGCGAGTTCGAGCGGTCGACCGGCCAGGCGCCGCTCGGCGTGGGCGATGCCGTCGAAGGCGCGGACCGGCGGACCGGCCGCACCTCCAGCTACCGCGACGCCTTCGTGCTCTGGGTCACGAGCCGCCGCGGGCTCGAGGCGGTGGCGCCCGCCTCGGTGAGGGCCCGTCTGGCCGACTGAGCTAGGCGCGCCTCGTGGCGACGCCCTGGATTTCCGTCATCGCGGCTATGCCCTCGAGGAGCGACGCCTTCTTGAGGCCCGAGACCCCGAGACCCTTGACGATCTCGTAGACGTCCTCTCGGCGACGCTCGTCTGCGGAGGCGAGCGCCTTGTCGTGGCTGCGCGTCCGGATGGTCTCCACGCCGCCGCCCAGAGCCTTGGCCGCACTGCGCATGGTCTTCGCGAGCGCGACGAAGTTGCCGATCGGGGTGGCGTTGACGCCCTCCAGCAGGACGTCGGATCCGGATGCGATCATCTCCTTCCGCTGCGTCAGGTGCTCGCGGGTGCTGTAGTTCGGGATCTCGTCGACGATGGCCTTCTCGAACATGGCCGTCAGCTCGACGGCGGCGCTGGCCACCGAGGCGTCGGCGAAATTCTCAAGCGCCTCCCCGGGATCGGCGATCGCCGTCACGGCGGAGAACGCCTCGAGCACTGTCTCGTAGCGGTCCTGGAAGCCGCTCTCCGCCAACGCCCCGGAGAGCCTGTGCACGCTCCCGAAGGGAATGTCGTCGATCACCGCCGTCTCGAACGCGAACCTCGCCTGGATCGTCGCCAGCGCCCTGGCCATGAAGTATCGGATGAAGATCGTCTCCTCGCTCAGCCGGGCGGGCGTGGCGTCGCGGTCAGTGAGGATCATGTCGGCCGCCTTGAAACGCGAGAGGGGACTCAGGTCGGCACCGGTCTCGCACTGGACGACGCCCGTGCCTATGCCGTGGTAGCAGGCGGTCGCGTAGCGCTGGAGCAGCGTCTGCAATGGGACCGGTACGTCCTCCGCGATCAGCTCGCGCAGATTGGCGCTCCGTCCGAGGTCCAGGGCGGCGACCGCCTCCAGCAGCGCTTGCTGGCGGGCGGCGTCGTAGGCGCCGGTCGCCGACAGCTCGCGGTGGATCAGCGACGTGCCGCTCGACAGTCCCTCGATCAGGCGGGCGCGGTATCGCTCGGACACGTCGGCGACCTCCCAGGGCATTACCTGGCGGATCCTGCCCTCGACCTCCGCGATGTGGGTGGCGAGCTCCGCTTCCGAGACGCCGACCGCCTGATAGGATTCCGTCGATCCGCTGACGAGGTCGCCGAGTCCGTCCTTGTCGGACAGGATGGCCGGCAGGATGGAGGGGCCGTCGAGTAGGTCGGGGTAGGCGCGTAGCAGCAGCACGCCCATTGGGCTCGCGAGGTAGGCGCCGTTGAGGGTCACCAGGCCGCGCGACAGCATCTTGACCTTGAGCGCGCGCGCGGCCGTCAGCACGCTGCCGTCCGGGTCGGTCGGGTCGAACAGCTCGGGAAGCAGATCCGTCGAGTAGACGCGGGGCCCGCGCAGGCTGCCTGCGGGGATCATTGTACGGTCGTCGAAGAACTTGGTCATGGGTCGGTCCGCTCCGGTGCCCCGGGGTAGGGGCGGCAGGCGACTACTGGCACCGCCCGGCGACGCGACGCAAGCGCCGTCGGGAAGCCAGCCTGTCGCAAGCGCGCTGACCGGGTCGTCGCACACGCGTCGGCACGCCAGAGGGGCGGTGCCCGATCGTCGCGGTCCGTATCTCGCTCGTACAATCCGCTGGCGCTGCGGATGCTGGGGTTAACGGAGATGGTTGGCGTCGACAGTGCTAACGTCCCGCCCGCCGCGGCTGCGCGTGTCCCACCGCGGTGGCGATGCATCCCCCGACGGGCGTCCCATCGGACGTCCCTTTCTCAGTCAGGGTTTCGGCTTGTCGATGCCGGGGTGCTTCGCCAGTGCGTCCCTCATCGCGTCCTGGATCTCCTCGCGGACGGGCTTCGACTGCTTCGTGCTCGATAGCAGCCAGCTGGCCAGCTCGTAACCGTGGCGCGCGCCATCGGCCTGATCGCTTCGGAGCGGATGGAGTATCCTTCGCAGCAGCACCGGGTTCCGTCCCGCCGTCCCCGAGGCCCGGGGCTCGTGTACGAAGTCGTCCGGGGCGAACGCGCAGTTGTTGTTGAGCAGCGCGCGGCGGGCGTCGCCGTCGCCACCGCCGATGATCTGCTCGAGCGGCAGCGACAGGTGGTTCGAGTAGGTCGGCTGCCGCTCGAGTACCTCGCGGTGAGTGGGGGCGGTGGCGAGCTGGCTGCGGGGCACGATCGAGTCGTCCAGCGGAAGCGCCAGCCTGCGGATCGACCAGACCATGGTGTCGACCATGTGGACGTACCACGCGTGCTGGGCGTAGCCGTAGGTCAGGTAGCGGTTGTCGGCGTTGCCGTTGCCATCGAGCCGCTCCAGGAACTCCTCCGGCTTGAGGTCCACCCAGTGGTGGATGTTGAGGTTCGCGGGGCGCGTAAGCAATGGCGGCAGCAGCTTGCCCGCGACCTTCACGACTTCCGCGTAGAGCCCGGTCAGGCCGTGGCTGTGGCCCTTCACCGGATGGCCGTTGAAGAGGAGCATGGCCTTCATGTACTTCTCGAGCGCGTGGACTGAGTTCCAGAAGAAGTCGGTGTATAGCCGGTTGTCGTGCGCCCACCGCGCGACGACGTAGTTCTCGTCCGCGGTGTGGAGATACATCTCCTTGATGATGCTGCCCTTGTACGGCAGCAGCGGGTCGCTCTTGCTCATGGGACGGAGATAGGTGGTCCGCCTTAGGACGGTAGGGGTCGCCATCAGGCCGGTGCCGCGAACCCCGATACGGCAGATGTTGCCGACCGGTGACACCGGCCGGGGATGCGATGCCTGCAGCAGCTCCAGTGATAGTCCCGACGCGTCCTAGCCGTCGCCTGCCGCCTGTAAGGCCTGATGTCGCGTGTCGCGGGGTCCGCCTCGATCCCTTCAGCAGTTGCGACATCGTCATGCCGAACGCGACCGCGGTCCGGGAGATTTACCTGAGGTTGAGGTTCTGCACGCCCCGCTCGAGCATTAAGACGTACTTCTGGCTCAGGCCGGTCGCTGCTGCGAACGCGGACTCTATAAGTAGTCCGGCTCGCGCGGCGACCTAATGCGGTCGCCGACGGCATTGAGGAGTTGGTCATCGCCGCCGCCAAGCCTAGTTGTCGGTCGCCGCCGTCACTTTCGCTGTGATCCGGTCGATCAGTTTGCGCGCCGCCACGCGGTTGACCGAGCACTCGTAGATGAGCTCAAACATCCGCTCGTAGCCCGCTCGTTCTGTCGGGGGCAGCGCGGCGAGCGGTGAATCATCGGAGGCGCGCGGTGCGGCGTTCGCGTCAAGGGCCGAGCGCAGCGCTTTTGCAGCTTTGGCGAGTGCGTCGCCCTCCTCTCCGGCAAGGAGAGGCATCGAGGCGATGCGGTCCAGCTCGGCGATGGTAATGGACGCCGAACCGGCAGCGCTGTTGCGCTCGGCCGCGCCGATCGATCCCTGCGCCAGCGCATCGATGGTCTCCTGCACGGCGGCCTCGCCGAGCTGAAACCGACGCACCCAATTCCTTCTAATTGAGTTCGAACGGCACCGTCGTGAGATTTCACGCCCGAGCGGCGCAAGCTGGTTGATTAAGTTATTCAAGTGCGCGTTCTGCTCGAAGTCGTCGCGTCGGCCATTTGGCACGATCCGGCGGTCAAGAACGTGCACTTCACCGACCGACCAGGCATTGAACCGCTGCTCGGCGAACAGTTCCTCGAGCACGGCGCTGCCGCCGACCTGCACGTCGCCCGACCGCAGCCGCAGCCCCTTTACGAGGTTGACGACTGGAATCGCGCCCTCGTAGGGGTGGTGAAGGACCCAGGCGAGCGCGGCAGGCGCGCCATCCATATCGGGAACTTGCCTGATCTCGACGCCTTCGTACGCCAGCATCCGGCCTCCGCCCGCGTCGAACGTGTTGCGGTGCGGCCGGTAAAGCGGCGTCTCGCTTCCGTTCACGTGGATGTGGAGGTCCGCTGGCTGCATGGCGGTCCGCATCGCGGACGAGATCTCGGCTCCAAAGCTGAATTCGGGCGAGAACGGTACAGGGGCGACCTGCGAGAGGTATTCGGCAACGGCCGCGGGCGTCATCAGCCGGTCCGACCTCAGCCGGACGATCCCGCGCAGCTCGACCTCAAAGAACCGCTGCGGCTCGGCGCCGGCCGGTATTTGCGCGACCGTCACGACTTGCGTGATTAGGTCCGCGACGCCGCCCGAAAACTCTGTTGAGCGCAGCAGGGCCTTGAGGCGACGACAGTCCCATCGCAGCTCCGAGATCTCGTCCTCCCCGGTCACCCGCGAGCGGAACACCAACTCTTGGGCGTAGCCAAGGCCAGCGAGGCGGCCGACGCCGCGAAACCCGCGCGCTTGGGTGCCGCGCTTGGCGCTTCCGCCGAGACCAGTAAGCGTACGTACGAAGCGGTCCCATGGGACGCCGGCCCCGTTGTCGCGAATGCGCACGGTGCGCGAGGGGGTGTCGAACGCTATAGCAACAATGCCGGGCTCGTCGGTTTCCATCAGCCCGCCGGCGCGTGCCAAGTCGATCGCGTCGGCCGCGTTCTGGACATACTCGCGGTAGACGGTCATCGGGTCGACGTACATGGAGCTTGAGACCAGCTCGAGGATGTCCTTCCCGATTACGATCTGCTCGACCTGGGGTGCCACACCCGCAGGCGGTCGGGTGGTCTTGCGTAGCGCTGTGCTCATGCTGCGGCCCTTTGAGGTTCATCGACCACGATTGCGTCGTCCGCGTCGAGCCCGGCGTCCTCGACGCGCTCGTCGTCAGGCACACCGATGTCGGATGGAGAGATCTGAGTTGCCGCGCGCTGCCGATCCCAAATTTTGAACAGATCGGCCTTGGGCACCGGTACGTAGAAGCGCAGTATGTCGGCCACGGCGCGCGTGGTCGCGCGCGCTGGTAGGGTTGGGAACAGGCGCGGGTCGACGGACGACAGCAGCTCCATCAGCTCCCGGCGCTCGTAGCCGTCGAGACGGCGGTACTCGTTTCTGTATGTGTCGAGCAGTCCGCTGCTGTCGTGGTGCTCGTACCAGTCGCGGTTGAAGATGAGGTCGTGTGGCATGGCCAGAATATCAGCATAGTCGGCGAACGTGTCGCCGTAGGCGCGACGAAAGAACGTCGGCTCTCCACTGACGATACCGTGGGTGGCCTGCAGGATAATCTGCATCGAGCGCAGCTGGAAGCGCGTCCACTTCTCGCCGACATGGCCGCGGTCGGGACGGTCGGTCGGCTGGTAGCGCATCGGGAAGGACCACACACGTATGCCCAGCTCCTCGTTGAGCGTGACGTTCAGGCGCATGCGCTCGAACAGGTCCTCGGGCCCGTCGTGGAAGTTGTAGAGCATGTAGTTTGACAGTTCGGTCAGGCCATGCTCGGCGGCGTAACGAACTGCCTGCTCGTAAGGCTTGCGCACGCCGAGATGATCGAACGCGATGCGCAGCGGCCGAAGACAGATCGAGGCTAGCTCTCGCAGGTACATCGGGTCCTTGCACAGGATGCGCGCGTCAACGCCTTGGTTGAAGTCGACCCGCCGCAACACCGGCGGGCGTCCCGGGCGGTGGAGTTTCGCGCCCGGCGTAAAGCCAAGATCCCGTATCTCTGCCATGATGTCCTTGAACCGTGGCGACGCGACGACGTTGTTGTCCATGAGGATAAGGTCTTTCTTGGGACCGTATCGTTCCTCGATCGACCGCACGATCGCGGTCAGGGAGTCGGTATCGCGCATCGCCCCTTCAAGCTTCGGCACGCCGCAGAAGTGGCACTTCCTGATGCAGCCGCGCGAGCAATAGGCGAAGTAGGCATCCCGAACGGGGTAGCGGTATTCGATCTGGTCGAGGATTGAGTAGTCGGGGACCAGGTCCTCGATCGGAGTGCCTGTCAGGTCGTCCGCATAGAGTTCTTCGGAGAAGTCGTCGAGCTCGAGCGCGGTCGCCGGCGGTCCGGTCAGCAAGCCCTTGATGAAGCGCACACCAGCCCACTTGGGCTCGTTGAGGAAGCGCTCATGCATGAGCGAGGCGGCGATGCCGCCGACAAATACTTTGTCCGCGTGACCGTTCGCGATCTCGAGCGCGAAGTCGATGGTCGCCGCGATCTTGACGTACTCGAAGGAGAACAGCGTGGTGACGTAGATCCGGTCCCACGCTTCGCCCATGACGCTGCGGTCCTCGCCCTTGATGAACCTGACGCGATCGCGCTTGCCGTGCTCGCCGTGGTACTGGGCGAGCTTCATCAGCCCTAGCGGCGGGTATTTGTTCTTGTAGCCGGGCTCGATGAGCAGGATGTTGCGGTTAGCCATTGGCGACGGCCTTCACTGTCAGGCGGCGGCGCACCGACCGTATGTGGGCGGCGGCGGCCTTAGCACCGGACTCGCCTCCCAGGCCTGCGAGGTCGCCTCCCGACGTCCAGTCGATCTCGGTCGCGAAATCGGTCAGCTTCTGCGTGAAATAGCGTAGGTCGGCCGATGTGTCTTCGCGGCGCTCGAGCCAAAGGTCGGCGGCGACGTCCATCAACGCGTAAACGCCAATCCCCTTGGCGATGAGGTGGCGACGGGGCTTGATCCATGCGTCGTGGAGCACGGCGGCGATCGCGGTCCAGTAGTCGAGAACCGTCCGTGCGGCGGTTTCGACGGACTCCGTCTGGAGGATGCGCGAACGCGACAGGAACCGCTTTACCGCCTTCTGCAGCGTGCGCAACGACGCTCGACGGGACATGCCCGAGGTAGTGGCGCCGCCTAAGTCGAGTTGCCGGTGCCAGGGTGAGCTCGGCTCATTATTGAGGTGAAGCGCGATGAATAGCTCTGGCCGGTCGCCGGCGAGGTCGGCAGCGAGCCGCCCGTCGTGGAAGTCGAGGAGACTCGCGCTGAGGCCCTTGGCCTTGCCGTTAATGACGCTGAAGATCTCCATCTCCTCGCGCGCGTCGAGACCGACATAGGCCATGAACGGAAGGGTCACGTCGAGGTCGTCGAGGTGGCCGAGCCGGTGCTGGCAGTCGACCTGAGACATCACGCGCGCCGCGCGTGCGTCGATCTCGATCGCGACACGGCCGTCCGTTGAGTGGATCACCGACCACGACTCGGCCGCCTCCGGCCGTAGGTTGAACGTCAGCGGGATGGTCGAGCTCCTCGGTCGCTGAATGTAGCGTCGGAAGTCGAGGCTATGCTGCGCGTTAAAGCGGCGCTGATAGCCGCGCCCGGTGTCCTCGTCGAGGACGTCGGCGTAGCTGAGGCGGTGAAGTTCGCGCGCCTTGGCGAAGCCCATGAGCACCGGTCGGTCCGCGGACGTCCCGGAGATGCATTCGATTCTGACCTTTTCCATCACCACACACATCCAAATCTGCACCCCTGCGATGCAACTTGCAACGAAACGCCGCCGGGGGGCACCCCTGTCGGCGCGCCCGATCGGATAAACGGAACGTTTCGCCGCACCGTCACGCTCTGGTGCGCCCTACGCGCCCTAGACTTTGGCAATCGTTATTTTGCAGCCTGCGCCTGCTGATTGCGCCCGACCCGCCTTAATAGCGGGCCGTTCCGGTTGACGAAGATGGACGGTCCAAGCATCATCTCGGGGTAGCGGGGGGGAAGCACTGGATGATCGCATGGCCGACGCGGAGTCGCCGCGTCGCGCGGCCGGAACTCCGATGACGTTCCTCGGCGCCGTGGCGCGTAAGCTGGGTCTCGCGAAGGCGCCCGAGCCACTTCTCGCGATCCCGATCGGTGGGGAGGACGCTGAGGAATTCCTCGCGCGCATCGCGGCGCTGCTCTCAGCCGTCGGCACGCACGTCTACCTCGACACCTCCATGCTGATGTGGCTGACGAAGGTGGGGGACGCTGCCCGCACGCAGCTGTTCGAATGCCTAGAGGCGCGGTGCTCTGGTCGTCTGCATGTGCCGGTCTGGGCGGGGCACGAATATCTTCGGCACCACGTGTCCAAGACCGTCGTGACCAATCTTGCCGAGACGGCCGAGAAGCTGCGTAAGGTCGGTGGGCTGTATTCCGTCCTGCACCCCTACCTCGATGTCCCGCTCGGTGACGCGACGCCGAACGCGAACCGGGTCCAAGCGCGGCGTGCGCTGGCGCAGGCGTCGGCGCTTGCCGACCTGCTGGGCGGGTGGTCGGCGGCGTATGCGGCCAATGCCGACGCGGTGATAGCCTTCGTGAACCGCCATTCGACGGGTGGTACGAACGTGTTCGAGCTGGTCGATAGTATCGAGGGCGTGGGCGCTGCGCGGTTCTCCGGCCGGCTGCCGCCCGGCTTCGGTGATCGCAACAAAAAGGAGAAGCGTCCCGGTCCCCTCGCGACGGGCGTCGACGGTTCCGACCCGGTGACGGATGGCAGCGGCGCGGATGACGACGGCAGTGAACCCAGGATGGTCGGCCACAACAGGTGGGGTGACCTCATCTTCTGGAAGGAGGTCCTGCAGCACGCACGGCTGCAGCGCGCCCGCTCGATCGTCCTCCTGACGAACGACCGCAAGAACGACTGGTATCTCGGCGGCGGGACGAACGCCGGGATGGACGCCGAGATGCTGGCGACCGAGCGCCTGAAGCCGATCCCGCGCCCGCATCCGCTGCTGGTGGCGGAAGCGAGGTCAGTCGCCGGTGTCCGGGATCTCGCTCTGCTGGACTCACCCTATGTCGGCTTCCTGCTCGCCCGACTGCTTCCGGACGCGTCAGACGCGTTCAAGGACGTGGCCGTCGTCCAGCGGATGGGCGTGCCGCCCCCCGAGGGGCCGGCTGGTGCCGAGGGGCCGGTGACCCCAACGATAGCCCCCCAGTGGCGCGACGGTCCCCGGGTCGTCTACTCGAAGGCGAGGCTGCGTGATGTACTAACTAGGTCCAGGGCCCCGGCCGAGGGCGAGGCGGCCGCGCTGGTGGCGCTGGCCGCGACTGCTCTGGAGGGCGGCGAAGGCCTCGGCGCGGTGCTGGTCGAGGCCAACCTGCGCGAGCGCGACGACGACGCGCTGGTCGTGTTCGCCCGCGAGGTCGGCGACCGCTCGCGGGCCGGCGGAGCGGGCTGGACCAGCGCGGCCGCGGACCTGTGCTCCGCCCTCCTGGTGCTGCCCCACAAGACGTCCGGCAACCTCTACGCGGGGCTGCTGGCGTCGGCCTACCTGGAGCGTGCGGACAACGAGGCGCGGCTTCCGCCGTCTAGCCCCGCCCTCGAGACTTTGTGGTCGCTGGAGGGGGTGCCGCACTTCTCGGCGGCGGTGGCGGCGGTGCGGGCCAAGCTGGAAAAGTCGGAACGCCGACCAGTTCGGCTGCCCGGCGAAGCGCGGACGCCGCTGCCCGCCGTCATCGAGATCGAGGCGGACAGCGAAGGACCGGAGGAGCTCGGCCAGTTGCGGATAGCCGGGCAGCGGGTGCTCGAGCCCACCCAGTTCCGCAAGGAGTGGCGGCTGCGCGAACTGATGGGCGGCGAGGAGCGGGTGTCGGGCGAGCGCATCGTGCGCGCCGCGTGCGCGCTCCTCGGCATCCCGTTCGAGGAGGTAGTACCGACCGACGACTTCGGACGGGAGTTCGGGCTGCGGCCCGAGATTGGGTTGCGCGACCCAGCCCAAGTGTACACGGCGAACCGCGAGGAGGAATCATGACCGGCATCCGCACTATCCAGGTGCAACCTTTCTTCGGCGGCTTCATCTTGGAGACGCTGACCGTCGGGATGTACGGTGAGTCCCGCAACGCGATCCGCGAGTACGTCCAAAACGGGTTCGACTCGATCCGGACGGCCACGCCCGACCTTCTTATGGAAGGCGATGGGCTGATCGAGATCGTGATGGCCGCGGACCGCGATGGCCTGACCATCCGCGATAATGGCGGCGGTCTGTCGGTAGACAACGCCGTGGGCGTCCTTACCGCGGTCGGTGCGTCAGGCAAGAGTCACAGGAGCGACGCGGGCTTCCGAGGTATCGGCAGGCTCGCCGGCATCGTGTTCAGCTCGAAGGTCACGTTCACGACGCGCGCGGCGGGCGAGGACGAGAAGACTGTCGTCGTGTTCGACGGTGACCTGATGCGCGAACTGATGTCGCCGGGTAAGGGATCCAGCCTGCCAGCTGAGCAGGTGCTCATCGAGTGCGTCAGCGCGACCATCGTGCCTGTCGAGGCCGGTGACCCGGCGCACTTCTTCGAGGTGCGTCTCGACGGGTTTCGCGACGCGCCTGACGAGTGCACCGAGTTCAACAAGCTAAGTGCGTTCGTGTCGCAGGTGGGGCCGGTGCCCTACGCCCCCGGTTTCCCGTTCCGCGCCGAACTCCGCGACATGGAGCGGAAGGTCGGCGTCGCGATCGACGAGGTCCGCGTCACCATCCGTGACGGGGCCTTGGAGCCAGTCTCCATCCACAAGCTGTACGGCCGAAAGCACGAGGTTGCCCAAGCCGGCATGGTCGAGATCGACCGATGCTGGACGCAGAGTGATCCCGACGGCAGGTGGTGGCTTTGGGTTGGGCAGAAGGACCAGCCAGGTTCCTACTTGGATCCCAACGTCAGCGGCATCCGCGTCCGCATCAAGAACATCCAGATCGACGGCACCGAGATATTCCGGGAGGTCTTCCAGAAGCACGCCAAGTCGTTCGTGCGCTTTCCTGACTGGTTCGTTGGCGAGGTCTTCGTAGCAGCCGGTGCGCTGGTGCCGAACGCGCGGCGTGACACCTTCGAGGAGGACGCCAGCTGGCGGCAGGTCCGCAAGCAGCTTGGGGTGGTGGCATCGGAATTGGGACGCGAGGCGTACGCGATCTCGAACCAAGGCCAGATGACGCTGGAGAAGCTGTCCGACAAGGCGGAGGAGGTGGAGAAGGCATTCGGGTCGGCGAGAAGCGCCGGGTTCCGCTCGCAGAACCGTCTGATCGAGATCTCGGCGGAGGTGACCAAGCTGCAGAAGCGGGTCGCGACGGCGTCGCGCGACGCGGACGCGGCGACCGCCGCCGCCCTCCAGGCGGTGGGCTCGCAGCTTTCCGACGTAAAGGTCGAGGCGATCCGCGCGTTGGGCGGCACCGAGCCGAAGGTTGACACCGAGGCGATCGAACTTGCCGCTCGCCAAGAATTGCTTCGCGAGGTGTGGGGCAACCTCGAGCGCGGGCTCGCGCCGCAGTGCCTGGCGCAGGCACGCCGGATACTCACCGAGGAATATGGCGACGACTTTGCCTGACAGGTGATCCGGGAGCGGGGTGCTTGGCATCCCCTCGTCTTGGCGATGCCGACGGTTAGGCGGCCTCGGCCTCGGGCGCCTTCGCCTCGGCGCCGCGGTCGTCGAACAGCAGCTGCCTGCGTCCCTCGATCGGCTCGTTGCCCTCGATGTGGCGCTTGACCAGCTCGTGGACCCGCTCGACGTAGGCGACCTCGTCCCTGGATAGAGGTCCCTTCTCGGCGTGGTGGGTGACGGTCCGGGCCTTGTTGACCCTCGCGATCCACCGAATCAGCGAGGCCTTCGCGCCCTTGCCATAGAAGTTGTAGCGGTCCTTGAAGAGCTCCCAGTTCCCCTCGTGCAGGACGATGCCGAGGTAGTCGATGAAGTAGAGGTAGCGCCAGCGCTCCTTCTCACCGTTCTCGTTGTTGTACTGCTTGTCGGCCTCATTCTTGATGGCCTTGGGGATGCCCTGGTTCCACCAGGCGTCGCGGGTCTCCCCGTATGCCGCCTTCAGCGTAGCGATCACGTCGTCGAACAGGATGCGGTTGATCTCCTGAATCATGTCGTGGGCGCGCTTGGTCCCCTCCGCGTCCTGACTGTCGAGGTAGCGCTTCACCTCGGGCGGATTGAACCCGCTGTCGGCGGAGTGGATGATCGCCATCATCTGCAAGGCGTTCTGGTCCACGCTCGCGAGCGAGCTGCCGCGGTTGCGGAAGCTGGCGACGTCTGCGGCAGAGCCGTTCCGAAAGAAGGCGACCACGTGCTGGGCGAGCGGTGCCACCAGCTCGACGATCTCTTCCGCGTCGAGCGAGGATGCGCGGGTGCCGTCGCGCTCAATAAAGACTATGAGCTTACGCAGGAGGACGAGCAGGGCACGCGAGCCGAGGTTGGTGCACAGGTAGCCGCCCTTGGCGTCGCCGAAAGACCAGTGCTCAGGCGCGCCGTCCGCGAAGAGCGAGAAGTACCCGGCGAGGGTGGCGGTGGCCTTGTCCATCATGGCTGACGGCTTGTCCGACGGGCCCCCGAGCGGCCCCGGCTGCAGGGTGGCTCCGCCCTTGCGCCCGAACGTGCCGTGGACCGTGCCGAGCAGGTTGTTGCCCTCCAGGCCGTCGGCGAGCGAGGTGAGCGTGAGGCAACGGACGTTGTCCTTCTGCTCGCCGACGGTCAGGATCCGTCCGCGCACCGGCGAGCGCTTGTCCTCGTCGAGCCGCAGGACCGTGCGCGCCGCGATGGCGGCGAGGCGCTTGCGCGGGTCCTCGTCCTCGATGTTGAGGCTCGAGATAATCTCGTTGACGAGGTTGCGCTGGACCTTGACCTGCTTGGTGTTGATGTCGACGAACATCTCCACCTCCTTGCGGACGGGCAGGTTCTCGTAGGCGAGGACGGAGACGACGGAATCGTCCTCGTCCGGCGAGCGGCCGGCGTAGGCGAAGCCGTACAGGCGGTGTTGGCCGTCGATCACCCAGGCGGAGCCGTACTGACCCGGCAGGTTCAGCATGCCCGTCGACGTCTGGCCGAAGTTCTCGCCGAGGTCGAAGTTCAGCGTGTCGAGCTTGATGTTGACGACAATGTTGGTCGGGAACGTGCCCCCGCCGTCGAGGTACGCGCCGATCGCCTTGAGGCGGGCCGGCTTCACCATCCGCTGATAGGTATCAAGGTCGTCGTTCGACGTCTTGCCCATGTGGCTGATGTACGAGATGCGCAGCAGGTCGTGCGGCGACATGAGGAAGCTGTAGAAGGTCGTGTCGCCCACGCGCCCGCGCGTCGCCGGGACCCGGGTCCGAAGACCCTCGACCTTCTCGCCCCTGAGGTAGCGTCCGAGGAACTGGTAGCGCGCGGCCGACCGCAGGATTCCGGTCAAGCGCTGATAGTAGTCGAGGTCCGCCTCGGTGATGATCGGGACGCCGGCGAGCGCCGCCCGCTCGCGGTCCGCGGGGCGCAGATCGACGTTGCGCGTGGCAATAGCGATCTTAATTTTCAGCTTCGGGCTGCGCCCGAAGCTCGTGTGGACCCATCCGACTAAGTCCTCCCTGATCGCGCCGATCTTGTCGAGCAGCTGCTTTATGGACTTGCTGCCGCCGTCTCGCGAGTGGGTGCACTCGACCACGAAGACGGTCTCGTCGTCCCTTGCGAGGACGTCGATCTGCCGCCGTGCCCCGTCCTTAGTGGTTATCGAGAACGTGCGGTCGCGGTTGAGCGCGGTGAACCCCATCCTGTGGAACAGGGTCCAGACGTCGTCCTCGAGCTGGCGGTCCGCTGGCTTGTCGCGTTCCAGCCGGATCGACCGCAGGTTGCGCTTGCCGAGCCTCCAGCCGTCCGCCTCCTCAGCGGCCAGCTTCATGTCGAGCGTGGCAACCGAGTTCGCCGAAATGGTCTTCTGGTCGACCCTGCGCGCGCGCCCCGCGGCGACCGACCGTAGTTCGTCGTCGATCACCAGGCCTTCAGGTGCTTCGGTCATCGTCGCGCGGTCCCCCATGCGCGCCATCTTGTCTTGTGATTTTAAGCACGTCCACCGCAACGTGGTAGCCAGTGACCCGTGTTGGTTCCGTCACGCTACGATCTCGGCGGCATAGTGGGTTGTCCTCCGGACGCGGGAACCTGAGGGGCGGCAAGTGCCGGGGCATCGACCCCGCTCGCTTCGAGGCGCTTCACACGTTCCCATTCCGCCTTGAGGATGGCCTGCACCTTCACGACGACGCTCTCGAAAACCGGGTCCTGAGACGCGGGTACGGTGGACTGGAGGAGTTGCCCAAGGTCGGTGACCAGCGCCTTGTGCTCATCCTCGCCGGCGTTGAGCCGAAGCCGCAGGCGCTGGAAAAGCAGCGCGCGGCGCTCACGCGCCGCCCGAGCGAGCAACTTCTCCTGTGCCGAGAGGTTCGTGCCCGCGGCGTATTCTAGCACGGACGCGTGGCGCTCAAGGAATTCCGACGCGTCGTCGCGCAGCAGGTCGATCCACCGCTGCCGGTTTGTCGAGATCACGTTCGCCTTGATCTGCCGCTCTACCGCGGCGGCCGACGCCTCCAGCTGGTCTGCGCTGGTCTGGCGTGCAACGTCGATCTGTCGCTCGAGCGCGGCCGCCGAGGCGGCCTGCTGGTCGGTGGCGGCATCCCGCGCGGCGTCGATCTGCCGATCGACTGTGTCTCGCGTAACCTTGAGCTGGCGTCCGACATTAAGGTTGCTCCAAGTCGTCGCGATCAGCGCGACGACTGGCACCGCAATGGCGGCGATGAGCACGAGCAGGTTGGGGGAGGCGGCCGACGGTACTGCGGTTACAATGATGCCGACCTCGTTCACGCGTCGTCCTCCGCCTTAGTCGCGGCGAGCAGCGGCTCAACCACCATCCGGCTCCAGGCGTCGGCCAGCCGTTCCTCAACCGCGCGGCGCGCCTCGTCCGGCGCCGATCCTTCGAAGTGCTCGCGCCAGATCGTAGCCAAGTCCTTCTTATATCCCGGCACGTAGGTGCCGTAGCGCTCGCGCGAGCGGCGCCATAGTTCCGTTTCGTCCTTCAGCATCGACCTGAAGGCGTCGCGGCCAATCTCGAGCGCGGCGGCTAGAAAGTCTTGCCGCCACTCGTCAACGCGGTCACCGAGACCTTCGAGTACCTTAGCCACGCCGGCGATTTCCGCGAGGTCGTCCCGCATCGATTCCAACTCGTGGGTCACCCGGCCGAAGTTTTCGGCCGACCGCAGCACCGCATCCTGGCGGACGCCGACGCCGAGAAGGTGCTGGATTGGGAAGTTCGGCCATTCGCCACCGCGCGCGACCGCCGCCGCGACAGAGCTCTGATGGCCGATGTCGAGCTGCTCGACGAGGTTGAGGTGGGCATGGCGCCTCACCCCGGTCAGATTCGCGATCCGCCCCGCCAGCAGGGTTGTGCGCCGCTCGATCTCGGTGCGCGCGTTGCGGGTCTTCACCAGGTCAACGTTGCCGATCAGCTCGGCCACAGCGCGCGCGGTACGGTCGAGCCGACCGACGTGGAAGGCGCGCATCGCTTCGATCCGGCCGCGCAGCGACGTCCAGACCGATTCCGGTGTGTCCCGGTGGGCATCGAAGAAAATGGCGGGGACGTTGGGGAGCGCGGCACCGGCGAGCGCGCCCGCGATCTCTTCGGCGCGGATGGCGCGGCCCTCAGCGTGGGTAGCTGGGTGCTCGCCCTGATCGAGGACCTGCAGCGGCTCGTCGCCTCTGGGCAGTACGAGGATGGCAACACGGTGGCGCTCGACCGCGATCGAGCCCTGCTCCGCTTGGTCGCGCAGCAGACGCTCGACCGTCTGACCCGGTGCGTCGGGGAACTTGGTGCACAGGACCATCAGCGCGCGCGGGTCGTCCTGGTAGTCACGAAGGTCTGACCGCTGGGTGACGCCCTCGATCCCCTTGGTGTCGACGACCGAGAGCTCTCCGGCGCCACGCAGGACGGTGGACGGCAGCAGCACCGTGATACGCTTCGGCACCGAGAACCGCTCGTCTAGGCCGTTGTTGATGCCGGCGATCGTCCGCGCGAGCCACGCCATGCCGTCCTCGGCATCGCCGGGGTGCGCGATCGAGGTCTCCCGCCTATTGGGAAGGTCCATAGCGGTCATCATGCGATCGACCAACACGTCGGGCTGCTCGCCGGCTGCGAGGCCGTCGGCGATCGGATCAGACGTGGTGAACGCGTCGCCGCCGGTCGGCTGGCGACGCGTGCGGAAGCCGGACATATTGCGCAGGACGCGCGCCATCTCGGCGGGGACGCCGCCGCCGCGACCGCCGCCCACGAAGCCGTTCACGAAGTCGGTGACCAGGGCCCGCACGCCGTCAAGGTCGACCGCTTCCACGCCGACGCCGTAGGCAGGCGAAGCTTTCACCTTCGTCTCGGCGACCGTGACCCGTCCCGATCCGACCGGGAACACAGGCTTGGGAGGACCCTTGCCGTCGGTGTGCAGCAGCTTGGTGGCGTGCGCGAGTGCGGTCGTCTTGCCCACACCGATGTCGCCGATCCAGGCGATCGTGTGGTCAAGCCGCTCTAGGTAACGCAGCACTGACGACAGGTCGTCGCGCAGCGACGCGATCCACGGGCGTAGGATGTCGCTGTGCTGCGGGCCCGCCTCGAAGCCGGCCAGTTCCTGCATCGCGAGCTCGATGCGCCAAATCTGCTCGCGGTTGGGATGAAGGAAGCTCGGCGGATCGATGTTGCGCCAGTCGCGCTCGTAGTGCTCGATCACTCGGTTGGCCAGGTCGGTATCGACGGCAGTCAGGTAACGCTGGGCGAACTCGGGGTCAGTGACCGTCTCTTTCTCGAGACGCGACACGAAAGTGGCGTTGGTTCCCAGGCGCGTTGCGAGGGCACCTTGGCGGACCTGCGCCGCCTCCCGGACATGCCTGAGGACTTCGGTTGGTATGGCGAATCGCATTTCGTGCTCTTTCGGACCCCGAAATAGCTTTCAAGATGAAAGATCACAATCTGATAAAGGTCAGACAACGAAATATTTCATCTACTGGCATCCCACAGAGTGCTTTTTGTACGATCGATGCCTGCCTTAGAGATGGGAAAGGCATGTTTGCGCATCGTCGAATGGTTCGAGATCGAGCGCGGCGACGGACTGGAGATGCTGCTGGAGGCGCTCGGCCAGTGACACGACGTCGCGCAGCTGCTCCGTGAGCACGGTCACCTCGCGGACCGCAGCGCGGTTCCATTGGTCCTCCGACCACGTTGACCCGCGACGAACCGGCTTCCTGAATGAACGGCCTAAGCTGGGTCAGGCGCAGTGAGCCTCGAACGGCTGATTGTGGGTGTAGGTGGCCAGATCAACCAAATGGACGAAGGTCCGCTTTCTGAGCTCGACCACTTGAGAGCCGCTATTCCAAAGCGGCCCACCTCCGGCACTGAGGCTGTAGGCAGGCTTGTTCATCTCTGCATCAGGGGTCATCCCGCTTGCCTTGGCTGCGATCGGATCGCGGCGCGAGTTCGTAATAGGCATATGCCAAAACGAAGCAGGCGCCGATCTGTGCGAGATGTGATCCGCCGATCGGTAACCACGCGCGCTGAATCGGGAAGGCGCTTTCCAAGAATACGAGCAGTAGCTCGATTGCAAGCGCTCGCTTTACGATAACCTCAAACATAGCCGACCTTTCATTCGGCGGAGGTGCTTTGCTTAACGCTGGCAGATTCCCGGCCACAGAGCGCGTTGGCAAAGACGCCCCCGCGCATAGCGGGTTTGTCTTGCTAAGGCGGGGGTAGTGCTGCCCGCCCTAGCCACCGATCGCAATGCGATCAGCGATTACCACGCGCCCAAGGGCGCTAAGGGCAAGTGTAGTCACGAGCCCTAACGAACGGGGTTACATTGTCCGTTCGCTGGCAAGCGCAATGGGAGTCGCGCTTGGGTGGAAGCTCCATACGTCAAACTTCCGCGGTTGTGAAGAAGGTGGCGCGCGCCGCCTTACAATTGTTTGATTGGTCGCGGCTCGGGCGTTGGCAGAACCAGTCGGCTGAAAGTCGGTAACCCGCCTAGGGCGACCATGAAAGCGTTGCTGGCTTTACGTGGCAAACAAGGGCCTCTCTCGGCCGTATCACCAATAGCGGCTGCCGCTCTCTTGAGACGCGATAGGTGAGCAGATGGGCTGCTTTGGTGATCCTCGCACTTCGTCCCCGCCGCTCCGCAACCGGCCCAATTCCGGCTGTAGCACCTTGCCTTGACGAACGTCTGCTTCCGGGTCGCTGCAGAATGGGCGTGAATGGCCGATTGTGGGTCGTCTTTGGTGTTCCAAAGCGCTTACGCAGGAGGCGCCACCTGTGCGTGCGTATCCGTAGCGTAACCCCGCGATCTATCCATGTTCGAGCCAGGACAGGAAGACGGCAACGCTTCAATTCCAATTTGCCCGCGACGGAAAGGGGCCAGCACCGCGTTGAAGGAGTCGTAACAAGGAGAACGAGATGTCGAAGCTACGTTTCACCGCTGCCCTCACCGCAGCATTGGTGCTTGCTGGAGCCGCAGATGCACAGAACGTCAATCAGCGTCAGGGCCGTCAACAGGCGCGTATCAATCAGGGCGTTGCCAGCGGGCGCCTGACGGCCGGTGAGGCGGTCCGCGACGAGCGCCAGCAGGGTCGGATCAATGCCACCGAAGCGCGCATGCGCGCGAACAATGATGGCCACCTCAACGGCAACCAGCGTGCGCGCCTGGAGAACCGTCAGAACCGCGCCAGCGCGCATATCTACAACAGCAAGCACAATCGCCGCGGTTACTGAGCCAGGGCCGGGGTGGCCCCTGCCGCCCCGGCCTTTCGTTATGCTGTGGAGAAGGCCCCATGAATCGTCGTGATTTCGTTCAGGCGACGGCTGCAGTCGCCGCAGTCGCTGCAACCGGCGGGCGCGCTGCGACCACACGACGACGGCCCAATCTCCTCTACGTTTTCAGCGATCAGCACCGCGCCGCGTCGCTGCCAGGCGAACCTTTCAACCAGGCCTCCGCCCCGAACCTCGACGCGTTTCGACATGCGAACCTCTCGATGGATCGCTGCGTCTCCAACTATCCGCTATGCACGCCGTATCGCGGCATCCTGATGAGCGGACGCTGGCCGTATCAGACGGGTCTGACCCACAACAACGTCGCGCTCCCGTCGAACGAGATTTCGCTCGGCCGTGTGTTCCGAGATGCCGGCTACCACACCGGCTATGTCGGCAAATGGCATCTGCAGGGTCGCGGGAACGCGTTCATACCCGCTGGTCCCGATCGCCAGGGGTTCGAAGACTGGCATGTGTGGGCTCGCACCAACGCGCACTACCGCTCCTGGACCTACGATCCCGATACCGGCGCCCGAATCCATCCCGACGGCTGGAACTGCACGACGATGACCGATCAGGCGATCACCCTCATCAAGCAGCAGCAAGGCGCGACCAAGCCCTGGATGTTGATGGTGTCGTGGAACCCGCCACATCCGCCTTACAATCCGCCGGCGCAGGACGCCGAGCGTTACCCTCCCGACCAGCTCAAGCTGCGACCCAACGTCTCGTTTCCGCTGCAAGGAAAGTCCGCGGCCGGTGAGGCGCGACCTCTGACCGGTGCCGAGTCGCTGCGTGCGGCGATGCAGGGCTATTATGGTGCGATCACCGGCGTCGATGCGGAGTTCGGGCGGCTGCTCGCCGCACTGGAGGCCAGTGGCCATGCGGAAGACACGATCGTCGTCTACACCTCCGACCACGGGGACATGATGGGCTCGCAAGGCCGAATGGCAAAGCAGGTGCCCTTCGAGGAGTCCTGCCGGGTCCCGTTCTTCATCCGCTATCCCGGCGTGACGCCCAAAGGCAGCAGGTCCGACACGCTGTTTGCCGCCATCGACATCTACCCCACCTTGTGCGCGCTGGCTGGCCTGCCAGTCCCCCGTCACTGTGCCGGGCATGACATGTCAGCCGTGATGCGCGGTGGGAGAGTCGAGGCATCGCAAGCCGTGTTCCTGATGAACCAGTTGCCACATGCAGGCGATAGTACAGAAGCACACGGTGAGGACGGCGATGCAGGAGAGACGGCGTCAGACAGCCCCGTACGCCAGGGACGGGAGACGCGACCAGGTCACGAGTTCATCAACCAGCCGACCTATCGCGGTTTGCGAACCGACACCCATACCTACGCTGTTGCCGAGACCGGTCGTTGGTGCCTTTACGACAATGTCGCCGACCCGTTCCAGATGAAGAATCTGGTCCGCGACCCGGCACACCAGGCGATGATGACGGGTTTCGACAAACAGATCGGGGCATGGTTGATCTCGGCTGGTGACCCCTTTCCGCTGGCAGATGCGGTCACACGCATCACCGACTTCCCGACCTGAACATCGATGGGCTGTTGTCCTCCCGATCACCCGAGCCAGGCACCGCGCACGCCGTCGCTGCATGTCGGGGTTTGCTCCACCTCGACTGACGCGATGGTCGAGATTCCGGGCGGCGTGTTCCGAATGGGCTCGGACGATCCGCTTGGGTTTCCCGGCGATGGGGAGGGACCGGTTCGTGCCGTGCGCCTTCACCCCTTCTTGATCGACGCGACCGCCGTGACCAACGCCTCGTTTGCGCTATTCGTCGAGGCGACCGGCCATGTCACCGATGCCGAGCATCTGGGCTGGTCCTTCGTCTTCGTAGGCGAGACGGGATCTGGCGATCCGGTCGTGGAGCAGGCGCCCTGGTGGGCGGCAATCGAGGGTGCCGACTGGCGTCACCCCTCTGGCCCCAAGAGCGGCATAGACAACCAAGGCGATCACCCGGTCGTCCATGTCTCTTGGCACGATGCGCTCGCCTATGCAGGCTGGGCCGGCAAGCGCCTGCCGACCGAAGCGGAATGGGAGTGCGCGGCACGCGGGGGGCTCGACCAGCAGCTTTATCCTTGGGGCGATGCATTCATGCCCGACGGCGATCCGCGCTGTCGCATCTGGGACGGACCGTTCCCACGTCGACGAGCCGGTGGCCTACCGCCCGGCACGGGGCCGGTGCGCGAGTTCCCGGCCAACGGCTACGGCGTATACGGCGTGGCCGGCAACGTCTGGGACTGGTGTGCCGACTGGTTCGATCCGGCGCACCATCTCTTTGCATCGCGGGACGATCCTCAAGGTCCCGCCAGCGGCGAGCGTCGGGTGCTGCGGGGCGGTTCGCATCTGTGCCACCCGTCCTATTGCAATCGCTACCGGGTTGCGGCCCGTAGCAGCAGCACCCCTGAGAGCAGTACCGGGCATATCGGCTTTCGATGTGCTCGAGACGTGCCAAGCGGCGACTAGGTCGCGCGCGCCAAAACAAGCTGCGACGGAAACCGCTGCCGGTGACGTTGAACGATAGTCCGGTTCAATTCCGGATGCGTAAGCAAACTGAGAGGTGATCATGAAGATGCTTATCCTGGCGGCTCTAGCCGCCACAACGACGCTCGGCGTGGCGTCGACCGCCGATGCCGCCCAAGGCTGCGGACGGGGCTTTCATCGCGGTGGCTATGGGCGCTGTATTCCCAATCGCGGGCCTGGATATGGGCGGCGCGGTCCGGTAATCGGCGTGTTCTACCCCGGCCGCGGCTATTGGCATGGTGGGCGATATTGGGGACACCGTTCCCGCTGGCATGGCGGTTGGCGCTACCGCTAAGCCAATGGTTGGCCGGGGCACCCGCGGTGCCCCGGCTCTACGTCACAACCCGTCCGCTGCGGTAAGTGGGCGACCGTAATTCGTCATAAATAGCGTGTGGACGAGTTGCCCCGAATTGCCCATCGGATTGGCCGGCGTCGATCCATCATAGGTCGTCGGCGCCCATCCCGGCACCCTCTGGGTCATCACGCCCGGCACGTCGAACGCACCGCCGCCCAGCGGAATCGCATGGTCGCGCAGGTAGTTCAGCAGGTCGACCGCGACCTGATAGCTGGTCAGGTTGCCAAGGCCGATATCGGCGCCGAACCCGGCCGACCATTCATCGGCCCAAACCGGCATTTTGGTGCTGGGAATGCCGAAATCGATATCCCATTTGCTCTCGTCATCGCTACCGCGCTGATAGGGGTGGACTGCATAGACGACACGGCCGAGCGGGTCGTTGATCGTCGGGACGCCATCGAGTGTGCGACCTATCCCCAACCCGTCGAGGACCATGACATTCTGGCTGCCGGCTGCACGCAGATGGTCGAGCAGCGGCTGCATGCCGACCGCGACGGGATCGCTCGCGCCGGCAGCGTTGGTGCCGCCATTGGCCCATAGCGCCCAGTTCGCGGCGCTCTTGGCCGGTCGCGGCTCGTTATACAGCTCGTACAGCACGCCACGATCCGCACCGAAGGTCGCGTTGAGCGCGTCCCAGTCGCGCACCGTCTCGGCAGTGGCGAACGGGTTGAACCCCGTCTCGCCGCTATTGGTCTCGTCCTGCATTGAGATCATGACGACGAACCCGGCAGCGCGCGCCTGCTTAATCGCGGCGGTGACGCTGGCGGTATAGGCGGCGTCGTAGAGTGGCGACTGCGGATCGAGCGACGGCTGGCTGACCTGGAAGCGAAGCGTGTCGGCGCCGAACGCCGTCGCTGCGGACAGTTCGGCTGCCCCGTAGTTCACGGTTCCCGTGTATGTTCCAGCCAGATTGGCTTTCAGATACGCGGGCGTGGCGACAAAGCCGCGGATCACGACGCTTCGCGGCATCCAGGCTTGGCCGTTGAGGGTGAGGTGAAGCCCGGACACGCCGACCGCCTGTGCAGCTACCGGCGTGGGAACAGGTGTTGGCGTTGGCGTGGGTGAAGGCGCTGGGGTGGGGGTCGGCGTAGGCGTTGCGTCCGGGACAACGGCAATAGGCGCTGACGTCGCACCACCCCCGCTACCGCAGGCGGAGACCCACAGGAGGGCGGCAGTCGTCATCAGACGCTTTATCAGGATTGTTCTCAACGGAGCGTGACCTTCTGTTCGGTTCGTTGCTCGTTGAACGGCGCGTCATAGCAAATCCGTCGCGACGCCCCCGTCGCCATGGGCGTTAGCGATCCCGCTTGCGTATCCTGCTAGTCAACGCATTCGCAATGCTCTGGCGGTCCGCCTGCGGGAGCGTGGCGGCAAAATCCACCGCGCGATCTTCCACGATCGCACGGACCCGGGCGTCGTTGGCGCGAGCCTGCGCAAGCGACGCCTTGATCGCAACCGCATTCGGTACTGGCTCACTCAATAGCCGTGCTGCCTCCGCCTTGGCGGCGTTGCTGTCGACGATAAGCGGCCGTACGGACGCGCGTGCCTGACGCAGGTTGGTACGGAACGCACGGCGCTCATCGCGTGGCAGTTCCGAACCGATCACGCGCAGCGCGCCCGCGGCAATCATGCGGTGACCACCCTTCAGCCAGACCGTTCCGCCAACAAGTGCCCCTGCGAGGAACAGGTTGAGCAGCAACGAGGCGACAACAAGAACGCGCATTCTACCCATTGCTGTCACTCCCGGTCGGAAGGTCGCCAAATACCGTCATGCTGTCCGCCTGACTTGCGGGTGTAAGGATCGTCGTAGCGGCGATGCCGGCCGTGGCGCCTGACAGGGCCACGGTCATCCCGATCGCAGCCCACCAGAGTTTGACCGATCGCGCGATCGAGGTTCTGGGCGCACCCGCAAGGACACGGGCTGCGAGTGCACTGCTAGGGACCGGTATCCGCCAGCCGTCGAGTGCCTCGTCGAGGTTCAGTGCGTCGGCGAGGATAGTTCTCCCCTGCGGCGTTCTGGACAGGCGCAACGCGTCATCCTTCTCATCATCCGGCCACCGTGCGATCACACCGCCGTAAGCATCGGCCAGCGCCTGGAAACGCGTGAGGCTGAAAGGCTCAGATGTCATCGTTCGCTCCTTTCTGCGAAAGCTGGGCGCGCAAGGTCCGTCGACCGCGCGCCAGCAGAGATTCCATCGCCTCGACGCTGACCCCCAGCGCCTCGGCAGCGGCCGCGCCCGTCAGATCCTGATAATGAACGAGCAATATGGCCTCTCGTTGACGCTCTGGGAGCGCGGTGATCGCAGCTGCTACCGCCCCATCGCGTTCTGCCGCCACAAGCGTAGCCTCGGCATCGGGCGTAGGGTCCGCAATCTCGACGACCGCATCGCTCGTGACCTCTCGTCGACGACGCAACCGATCGCGGCACAGATTGACCACGACCGTGTGCAGCCAGGTATCGAACCGCGCACGGCCCGGCTGCCAGCTGCCAGCTTGCCGCCAGACCCGGACGAACGCCTCTTGTGCAACGTCCTCCGCTTCGGCGGTATCGCGCAGCATGCGGTTCGCCAAACCGACGATGCGCGGGAGCTTGCCCGTTACGAGCAAGCGCGCCGCTATCGGATCGCCGCGTGAGAGGCGGGACAGCAGCGCAACATCGGGATCGGGGTTGTCCAAATTGGGCGCACCTTACCGGCATGGTTCCTGACCCGATGTCATTCGCCGGCGTCGTCGGCTGGACCGGCGCCACGATTGGTGGCCAAGGCGTGCCCGGCTTTGCGTTCCTCACGGGTCAGCCGACCGTCGCTATTGATGTCCAGCCGGTGGAAGCGCTCGCTGGCGGCCGTATCGATCTCCGGTCGATCCACGGACCCGTCGCTATTACGGTCGAGATGCGCGAACCGCTTGGCGGGATCACCCTTGCCGTTCGTCATCGTCGCTACGAATTCGGATCGGCTGACCCGACCGTCGCGATTGGTATCTGCTGCCATCACTTTGCGTTCGCGACGCTGCTGGAACTGCTGAAGGGTCCAACCTCCGGCGTTATCGCGTCCGTTCGATGGCCGCGCAGCGCCAGCGCTGGCTGGTATAGTGGTCTGAGCATGAGTGGCGACGGTTGATTGCGCTCGTTCGCCGCTAGGCTGCTTGGCACACGCCACTGTGGGAAGAGTGCTAGCGACCACCAACGCCAACGCTGTGATCCGCCGATCGATCATGATCATGAGCCTACCTATCTCGCTTGAACTTGTATTGCCCGGTTCAACGTTACGCCGATCGCCTTCCGTCGGTTGAGCGAGTTAAAAAGGTGACACTGTCGATGGTTCGATCCCTTGAAAGCAGACAAGCCGTAGTGGATGCGGTGCCCAGCCAGGTGCGGCATTCGCCAAGAGCCGGGTAGCAACTGTCCCAGTTCAGCATCCCTTTTGAGAAAGCCTGGCGGTCAGAGGGAGGGGCTCGTCGTTCTCATTTCACTCTGACCGTGGGCATGAACGAGCGGCCAGAGTTGGGGAGCTGAACCGATGCTCTGAGCGTCCTCTTCTGGGTAGTAGTTACAAGAATCCCTCGCCCGCATGCTCGCGGAACCGCTCATGATCCCGCACATATTCCGCTACCATCTCTAAAGATGAATGCCGGCTATGCTCCTTCATTTTAAACAAATTGGCGTTCTGGCGACCTGCCTCGGTCAGAAAACCGGCGCGGAGAGAGTGGCCTGAGAACAACTCCGGCGAATAGCCCGCGGCGATCGCAGCCGCTTTTACTACCAACGCCACGCCTTGGGCGCTCATTGGCTTGTCGGTTAGCCGACCCTGTGGCGTCAGTTTGCGGAATACCGGCCCGCTGGTGATGCCTGCCTGCTCGAGCCAGGCGCGGTAATGCCTCACTGGTTCAAGCCTGCGACCGTCGGGGATCGCGACGGTGTGCCCCTTGCCCTCCTGGTCAGTCTTCGATGCTGCGATGCGCACTAGGAGTCCGCGGCTATCCCCGCTCACGCGCGCAACGGTGATTGCCACGAGCTCGGAACGGCGGAACGCTCCGGCCATCCCGATCGCAAGTAGCGCGCGGTTGCGGTAGCTGCGCAGATCCTCGCCCGTGATCGCGCGTACCATGTCGCGCAGCACGTCGCCGTCTGCGGGCCGCTTCTTGCCAGGCAACTCGCCGCGCTTGTCCTTGCGGATGCCGCGCATCGCGCGCTCGAGGCGAGCCGCGTCTGGCTGCGAGGTCGGCGGCTCGACGTCGGCGGCTCGGTGCGCGAATACTATGGCAGCAAGCCGTCGGCCGATCGTCGCGCGGCCGAGCGGCACCGGTTCCTTGCGTGGAAGCACCACGCCGCGCTTGGTCCGGCGAGGTTCCTCCGGACTGAACCCGCTCTCCGCAAGCAGCGTCAGGAAGGCGGCGACCGTCGCCGGCGTCGCGGGAAGCGGGCGATAGCCGCTTTCCTGGCACCACGCGCAGAACAGCCGCCAGTCCGACTTGTAGGCGCGCAGGGTCGCGTCGGCGGACGCCCGGCGGACATAGTCGTCGACGCGTTCGCGATCTTGGGGGGCAAGTTGCGGGAGATAGGGTTCGAGCGACTGGACCTGATCCACGATGACCAGCGCGTCAGCCACGATCGCGCTCAAGTCCGCGCGGTCGACGCGAGCTGCATCATCAATGTCATTATCGGCCAAGCCGACCTCCTGCGCCGCACGTTGATCCAACCGGCCGGTGCATGAGACCGCCCGTATCCACGAAACGGGCTAACCGATCACCAGAATCTGCGCCAGCATGTAATTAGCGGGAATCAGCGTTATCGCTAATTATGAAACGTGGCATGTGACGTTCGGAGGGTAACCCGCAGAATGAGTTTTGCGACACGGTGCGCTGCAAACGCCCACGCGTTCCTTTTTCGATCTGCATCGGTCGGATAGGTTCAAGGACACCCTCAAACGTACGTAGGCGGATCCACGATGGGAAATGTCGATCTAACAGAGATGCGAAGGCAGATCCGCTCGATGACGTTTGAACGCGGCACGCCGGATCAAATCGCCCTTTGGCGTGAAGATCTGGCGGAAGCGCGCGCGAACCTCGAGATCGAGGGACTTGCACCGACGGCAGATGACGATAAAATGTTTGCAATGATGCTTGATGAGGGCGTTCCACCAAGATTGATGCCAACCCTTATATTACAGCTTTACCAGCAGGGCAGCCGAACCTAAGTTTGTTCGCTTTATCCCGCAAAATGTAGTCAGCCTGGGCCAGAAGTCCCGAGGGTTCTTTAGGCGGATACCGAATTTCGGCTTTGCAACTCCATCCTCCGTCCAACCTGCCCGCGATCGTCCGCAGATCGCTGAGGTTGCGGTTAGTTCCCATTCGGCACCGTTTTGCCGGACACGTCCCAAGGCCCGAATGATCGCGCCGGTAAATAAGTCCGCCATGGAGCGCACTTGCTCAATGCGGGTCGATCACGATCGGTCGTCGAAAGCACGAACTCGCATCGTTTTGCCTGACATCTACAGAGGTGCGTCTCGCGTCGGGGCATTCCGATTCGTGCTTTCGACGACCGATGACCTGCACGGTGGTGGGAGGTCGCCCACCGAGCGTGGGGGAAACCCGGGGCCGCCCATACGACAGCCCCGGTCTGCTAGTACCCTTTCGGGAAACGGACACGCTCGATAAGCGGCCGCGGGTATGGCGTGTCTAGAGGCTGTAGGGAAAAGAGCAACTCTCTCGCGGTGCCCTTAAAATCGGGCTTCGATAGAGCAGGTGTGCTACGGGACACACCTTTCGTCAGCGCAAACGACGAAGTATATTCGAGCTATGGCAAAGGCACAGCCTACCTCGACGAACACCGCGGTTCGCGACCCAAAGACGGGTAATTTTCAGACTGTACGCGGGGTCGGTGCGATCAAAGGCCGCCTTACATTGGAAAAGGGTATCGATCTTACCAAACCGATCGCGTCGCAGGTGATGAAGGGCGGCAAAACCAGAAAGAACGCTACGCAGAATCTTTTGAGACGCCCTGGCAAGGAGGATAACGCACGTTCCCGGGCGGGCGACAGTACGAAAGGGTGCGCTGTTGGAACGGCCGAGTAATAGCCTAGGCCCGCCTATCGACCCGCGCTCATGGATCGCACGCGCCGTGGCAAACGCTTACAGACGCGCACAGCGGTCGAGCGGCTTTCAACTTTTAATTGAATCCTCATGCGCCCACGCATATATCGGATGCAACATGGCCGTCCCCTCTGTTGCCGCTGGCATCAAGGGGCGGCCTTCTTCATATCTGGGCCGGATGCTTCCGCCCTACACCAAACCCCATCTCAGTTTCGCCGATCAGCTGGCGCTCCTCATGCAGCGCGGCTTGATCGTGACCGATCAGGCGAAGGCGGTTCTCCACCTCCAGCGCATCGGTTACGGGCGTCTCACGCCCTATTGGCAGCCCTTCCAGCAGCTTGTTCCCGATCCCAATGATGCAACGCTGACCGTCCGCACCGAGCAGTTCCAAGCGGGCGCCGAGTTTCGCCATGCCGTCGATCTCTACCTCTTCGACAAGCAGCTTCGCCTCCTGTTCCTCGACGCGATCGAACGGATCGAGGTCGCGCTGCGCGTGGATCTCGCGCACGCCATGGGCAAGCGTGATCCTTGCGCGCACCGTTCGCCCGCCTTTCTCGACGCCCATCGTGCCAACCAGGCGATGCCCGGAGGGGGCACCCGCCACCAAAATTGGCTTGCCAAGGCCGATGGCGCGATCGCTCGCTCGAAGGACGACTGGATCAAGGAGTTCTACGCCACCTACAGCCCGCCAGTGCCGATCTGGATGGCGGTCGAGGCATGGGATTTCGGCACATTGTCCTGGTTGCTCGAGATGGCGCATCCCAACGATCGTGCCGCCATCGCCAAACGCTACGGCCTTCTTCCCAACACGCTGGTAAGCTGGATCAAAACGCTCGCCTTCGTGCGCAACATCAGCGCGCATCATGCCCGTCTGTGGAACGCAGGCATCATCAATCAGCCGTTGGTGCCCAAGCCGTTCGAGGCACCGCAGCTCGTGCATATTGGTAGCGACCTGGAGCGGCGCACGCGTGTCTATGGTGCCGCGGCCGTGGCCAGCTACTTCGTCAGGCGGATCAATCCTGGGACATCCTGGCCGTCCCGCATGAAGGCGCACTGGCAACCGTTCCCAGCAATGCCGTTCGCAAGTTCCATCCAAGGCGGGTTCTTGGCCGGCTGGGACGCAGAAGCGATCTGGGCCTGATCTAAGGGCCCCGCGGGCGCGGCCCTGCCGGGCCAAGGCTCTATCGGTGCTGGGCACCGACCGAGCCACCGTGCCGGCATCTCGGCCCGTCCGGGTGACGATCCTCCCGTGAGGTGTGCCACGTGGCACACCTATGGCCCCGCGCCGATGCGCGGCACTTAGCCGGTAGAGCGCCGGGGCTCTTCAAGAACTGGGCGCCAATGCCTCAATAATCCGGCAGTCGGCGACGGTGTTACGGCTACAGGAATCGATCAACGTATCGAGCTCGCCGGCGAGCGCCGTCAGGTCGGAGATCTTGCGCGTAATGGCGTCCCGGTGTTGGTTGGCAATAACGTCGACGGCCATGCAGGATTGGTCGCGCCGATCGGCAAGCCCCATCAATTCCCGCACTTGGTCGATCGAGAATCCTAGATCCCGCGCGCGTCGGATGAATGACAGGCGACGAAGATGCGCGGTGTCATACGTCCGGTAGTTCGCTGCCGATCGCGCGGGAGCCGGTAGCAGACCGATCTGCTCGTAATAGCGGATCGTCTCGACCTTAGTGCCGGTTGCGCAGGCCAGCTTCCCAATCGTCAGTTTTTCGAACATGGCACTTGACCCTCTAGCGACTAGAGGGTGCATATAGGCTGCCAGATCGATTCTATCGAGGTGGCGAACATGGCCTGTACGAGCTGCGCGTCCGACAAGACGGGCACCTTCAACGACCCTAAATGGCGGCGTGCGCTTTGGATCGCGCTTGCGATCAACGGCACTATGTTCGGAGTTGAAATCGTCGCCGGCATCACAGGCGGCTCGAAGGCGCTCCAGGCCGACGCCCTCGACTTTTTCGGCGATACGGCGAACTATGCGATCAGTCTGGGCGTCGCAGGTATGGCCCTCACCTGGCGCGCCCGCGCGGCGATGCTGAAAGGTGCGACGCTCGCGGTACTCGGTTTCTACGTGCTGGTCGCGGCAGGATGGGCGGCGGTTCACGGAACCGTGCCACATGGCGAGATGATGGGGATTGTCGGCGTCGTCGCTTTGATCGCGAACCTCGTGGTGGCAGTGATGCTCTACCGCTTCCGCAGCGGTGACGCGAACATGCGATCGGTCTGGATTTGCTCGCGCAACGACGCGATCGGCAACATCGCCGTCGTCCTGGCCGCATGCGGCGTGTTCGGCCTGAACAGTGCCTGGCCCGACCTTGTTGTCGCGGCGCTGATGGCGTCGTTGGGATTGTCGGGCGGCTTGCAGATCATGCGGCAAGCCCGTGCCGAGTTGCGGTCTTCCCCGACCCCCGAGCCTGTCGATTTCCGAGGATCATTACATGGCAGTCGCTAAGCTGCTACGGGCCGGGCCAATGCAACGCCTGTCCGCCTTCTTCCTCTGTCTGATGCTTGCGCTGTCGCTCGGGTTCGGATCGGTCGCGCACGCGGCCGAGGGGCCGGACGTGGAGGTATCTGCCTCTACGTCGATCGGCCATGCCAATGGCGATGGCGACCAGGTGCCGGCCGACAGCCAGAAGGGCTATCCCCATCACCATGGTGGATGCCACGGCCATGATATCGGCGTTCCGATGGCGCCTGATCCGGTCGCATCCGCTACGGGGCTGCGCGTGATGCCCTCAGTTTGGAACAATGGACCGATGGCGATGGCGCCTTCGGACCCGGCGCTGCGACCTCCCCAAGCCTGACCGACGTCTAAGCTCCGCCCGGCAAACCCGCGCGGATTCCAGTGTTCGTCAGGAGATCCTTACCCATGCAGCGTCTAATCGCGGCCCTATTGGCCGTGGCATCATGCGCGTCGATTGCGCAGGCGCAATCGTCCGAGCCGATATCGACCGGTCCAACCCTTACGCTCGACCAGGCGCTGGCGCTCGCCGGCGCTACCGCGCCCACGCTCGACGCAGCGACGGCCGGGGTCCGGGCAGCAGAGGCTGGTCGCACTGTTGCGGGCTACCGCCCCAACCCCTCGATCGTTGCGGAAACCGAGAACGTCGCGGGCAGCGGACAATATCGCGGGGTGCGCAGCGCAGAGACGACGGCCGGCCTGGCGTTCCCGATCGAGCTTGGGGGCAAGCGGTCCGCACGGATCGCAGTGGCCGACGCGCTCGGTAGCCGCGCCCGGATCGGCTCTGCCTTGGCCGAAGCCGACCTGCGCCTTGCCGTCACCCAACTCTACATTGAAGCGACGGCAGCGGACCGTCGCCTTGTCACGGCACGCCAACAGGCGGGCATCGCCCGTGAGGCGCTGCGCGCAGCCGGCGTCCGCGTGCAGGCGGGGCGGGCATCGCCCCTCGAACAGCAGCGGGCCGACGTGCTGCGCATCAATGCCGAAACCGCCGTCGAGCGTGCGCAGCGTCTCGCAGACGTCGCCCGCGACAACCTGACGCGCCGCATCGGACAACCCGTCACCGGCGCACTCGACATGGCATGGTACGATCGCGTCGAGGGTTTTGGTCCGGCGCAGCCGATTGCGACCGCCGGCACGCTTGCGCTTGCCGCTGCGCGCGCGGACGCGACTACAGCCGAGGCGCAAGTGAGGCTCGCACGTTCGCAGCGCGTCCCCGACGTCACGCTCAGCGCCAGTGCGCGTCGTCTCGAGGCGACCAACGACGTCGCGGCAGTGTTCGGGGTGTCGATCCCCTTCCCCGTCTTCAACAACGGGAAGGCGGCCGTTGCCCAGGCTCGCGCCCAGAGCGATCAGGCACAGGCGCTTCGTCGTGTAGCCGAGCTGGATACGGCACAGGATATCGCACGCGCCCAAGTTGAGGTGGCGAATGCGGCTACGTCCGCCCGCAACGCGAGCGGACCTGCGCTCGCGTCGGCAACCGAGGCGGCGCGGATCGCCCGAATCGGCTACCGCGAAGGCAAGTTCGGCCAGCTCGACCTTCTCGATGCCGAGCGGACCCTGTCCGAAACGCGAACCGCCGCGATCGACGCGCTCGCCACCTACCACGATGCGAAGGCCCGCCTCCAAAGGCTCGTTGCCGCCGCGCCCTCGTTCGAGGAAACCAATCAATGACGAAGATCATCATCCGGGCGCTTGCACCTGTGACCCTGGCTCTCATCCTTGCGGGCTGCGGTAGTGGCGGCAGTAGCGGCGAAGCCGGCGAAAAAGCCGGAGCTGAAAAGACCGAGAAAACCGAAGCTGGCGAGACCAAGGAAGCGGCCAAGGATGTCGTGACCTTATCCGCGCAGCAGATCGCGGATGCCGGTATCGAAGTAACGCGCCCCACCGTAGGCGGCGAAGCCGGCGCGATCGAGCTGTCCGCAACGATCGAAGGCGATCCGCAGGGCGTACAGGTCGTGTCGGCTTCGGTCGGAGGGCGCCTTGTCTCGCTCACCCGCAATCTCGGCCAATCCGTCAGTCGCGGCGATCCGCTCGCGATTATCGAGAGCCGGGAAGCGGCATCGCTCAAGGCCGAAGTCGAGGCGGCGCGCGCACGTGCCGCCCTCGCCGGGTCCAACCTGCGCCGCGAACAGCGCCTGTTCGCCGAACGTGTATCGCCGGAGCAGGATCTCGTCGCCGCGCGGACCGCGGCGACCGAAGCCGGTATCGCGCTGCGCCTGGCGCAGCAGCAGCTATCGGCGACCGGTAGCGGGGGCGGCGCGCTCAACCGCATCGCGGTGCGCTCGCCGATCGGCGGTCAGGTCATCGCACGGTCCGCCACGCTCGGGCAGACGGTCGCGGCCGACGCCGAACTGTTCCGGGTCGCCAATCTTTCGAAAGTCACCGTCACCACGTCGCTGGTGCCGAACGATGCCGGCCGGGTGAAGCCCGGTGCGCGCGTCGAGGTCACGGCCCCCGGTCGACGTCAGGAGGGTCGGGTGACATTCGTCTCGCCCGTGCTGGACGAGACGACCCGGCTGGTGCCGGTGATCGCAACGCTCGACAACGCCGGCAGCATCTGGCGGGTCGGCGAGACGGTCAACGTGTCGATCCTCGTGCCCGCCACCGGAGACCGCACCGTTGCCGTGCCTTCGGCCGCAGTGCAGATGATCGAGGACAAATCGTTTGTTTTCGTCCGGACCCCGACAGGGTTCCGCGCGCTGCCCGTGACATTGGGCCGGACCAACGGTGGTCAGGTCGTGGTGACATCGGGCCTCACCGGCTCCGAGCGGATCGCCTCCACCAACAGCTTCACGCTCAAGGCTGAACTCGGCAAAAGTGCAGCCAAGGACGAGGACTGAGCCATGATCGGTCGCATCGTCACCCTGTCCGTCGAAAAGCGATGGCTGGTCCTGCTTTTCACCGTCGCCGCTGCACTGATCGGGATTGGCGCGCTGCGCCAGCTTCCGATCGATGCCGTGCCCGACATCACCAACAACCAGGTGCAGATTAATATCGTTGCCCCTGCCCTTTCCCCGGATCAGATCGAAAAGCAGGTCGCGTTCACCGTCGAGACGTCGCTCGCAGGCATCCCCGGACTCGACTATACCCGGTCGCTCAGCCGCAACGGCTTCGCCCAGGTCACGGCGGTTTTCTCAGAAAAGACCGATATCTACTTTGCACGGGCGCAGGTCGCCGAGCGCCTGCGCTCCGCCCAGGAAAGCCTTCCGCAGGGGGTGAATCCCGAGATGGGGCCTATCGCGACCGGTCTCGGCGATATCTTCATGTGGACGGTCGAATATCGCGAGCTGGATCAGACTCGTCACCGTAACGGCGAACCCGGTCTGCAACGCGATAGCAGCTACATCACGCCGGAGGGCGATCACCTCGTCAGCGATGCCGACAAGGCGACGTACCTGCGTACCGTACAGGACTGGATCGTCACGCCGCAGCTTAAAAGTACGGCGGGCTTGGCCGGCGTCGACTCCCTTGGCGGCTACACCAAGGAGTATCTCGTCGTTCCCGACGTCCAGCGGATGGCGGCGATGCGCCTCACGCTGCAGGATCTGTCAACGGCGCTGGAGCGCAACAACACCAGCGCCGGCGCGGGCGTCGTCAACCGCAACGGTGAAGGGCTTGCCGTTCGCTCGGACGGGCGTGTGCGCAACGCCGACGAACTCGCCCGCACCGTCATTGCCACGCGCGAGGGCGTGCCGATCCTGCTCAACCAGATCGCAATTGTTCGTACCGGCCAGGCGCTCCGCATGGGGTCCGCGTCCGAGAACGGCCACGAAGTCGTGGTCGGGACGGCGGTGATGCGGATCGGAGAAAATAGCCGCACCGTATCGACGGGCGTCGCCGAGCGGCTGACCCAGATCGGCCGTTCCTTGCCGGTCGACGTGGTGGTGAAGCCAGTCATGAATCGGACCGAGCTGGTAAACTCCACCATCGCCACGGTAGCCCGCAACCTCGCCGAAGGCGCGGTGCTGGTCATCGTCGTCCTGTTCGCGCTGCTCGGCAATTTCCGGGCGGCGCTGATCGCTGCATTTGTCATCCCGATCACGATGCTGCTCACCAGCATCGGGATGCTGAAAGCCGGTGTCTCCGCCAATCTGATGAGCCTCGGCGCGCTCGACTTCGGCCTGATCGTCGACGGCGCCGTTATCATCGTGGAGAATGCGCTCCGCCGTCTCGCCGAGGCGCAGCACGGCCGCGACGGCGAGCTGACGATGGAACAGCGGCTCGGGTTGGTCGCTGCCTCTGCCCGCGAGATGATCCGCCCATCCGTTTACGGGCAAGCGATTATCATCCTCGTCTATGCGCCGCTCCTCACCTTCTCCGGGGTCGAGGGCAAGATGTTCGAGCCGATGGCACTCACCGTCATCATCGCGCTCGTCTTCGCCTTCATCCTTTCGCTGACCTTCGTGCCCGCAGCCATCGCCATCTGGCTCAGCAAGCGGGTCGAGGAGAAGGAAAGCCGCATCGTCGCGTTCCTGCGGCGACGCTACGAACCGGGACTCGGCGCGGCCATGCGCCGGCCGAGCCTCACCATTGGCGTTGCGGTCGGCGCGCTCGCGCTTGCCGGTGTCGCCTTCACCACCCTGGGCCAGGAGTTCCTGCCCCAGCTCGATGAAGGCAATATCCTCGTGCAGGCTGTCCGCATCCCGGGCACGTCAGTCGACCAGAGCCAGGCCATGCAATTCCAGGTCGAAAAGGCCCTCGCCAAGGCGCCGCAAGTCCGGTTCGCTTTTTCGCGCACCGGCACGTCCGAGATCGCGTCCGATCCGATGCCGGCGAACGCGACCGACACGTTCGTCATCCTGAAACCCAAAGGGGAATGGCCTGACCCCGGTCTGTCAAAGGAGGCGCTGGTCGAGCAATTGGAAAAGCGTCTCTCCACCCTGCCGGGCAATGCCTACGAGATCACCCAGCCCATCCAGATGCGCTTCAACGAGCTGATCGCCGGTGTGCGCGGCGATATCGCGATCAAGGTGTTCGGCGACGACTTCGGCGAGATGAACGCGACCGCAAATCGCATCGCCGGCATCCTGCGTACGACGCGCGGCGCCGCAGACGTCCGGGTCGAGCAGACCGAAGGTCTGCCGATGCTCGACATCCGTCCCAACCGCACCGCCATGTCGCGGGTCGGGGTGACGGCCGGCGACGTGCAGGACACGGTTGCCGCCGCGATCGGGGGACGCCAAGCCGGCGTCATCTTCGAAGGCGATCGCCGCTTCCCCGTCGTGATCCGCATGGCGGAAAGCGCACGATCCGATCTGACCGCGGTCGCCCAGGTGCCCGTGCCGACCGCAGGCGGCGGTTTCGTGCCGTTGTCGACGGTCGCGGATATCGCCGTCGTCGACGGTCCCAACCAGATCAGCCGGGAGAACGGAAAGCGGCGCGTCGTGGTGCAGGCGAACGTCCGCGACCGCGATGTGGCAGGTGTCGTCGCCGATGCGCGCGCCGCGATCGACAGCCAGGTGAAGCTACCTCCGGGCACTTATCTCGAATGGGGCGGCCAGTTCGAAAATCTGGCGTCTGCACGCGACCGGCTCGCGATCGTCGTGCCGATCTGCTTCGCCGTCATCATGCTGCTGCTTTACGGGGCGCTAGGCTCCGTTCGGGACGCGCTGATCGTGTTCACGGGCGTGCCCCTGGCCTTGGTAGGCGGAGTGCTGGCGCTGGTGCTGCGGGGGATGCCATTCTCCATTTCCGCGGCCGTAGGCTTCATCGCGCTGTCGGGCATCGCGGTGCTCAACGGGTTGGTGATGGTGTCCTCCATCCACGACCTGATGCGCGACGGCGTGGATCGCGCTGTGGCGGCGCACCAAGGGGCGCTCGCCAGGCTCAGGCCGGTTGCCATGACCGCACTCGTCGCGTCGCTCGGGTTCGTACCGATGGCGCTGGGGCACGGTGCCGGTGCCGAGGTGCAGAAGCCCCTCGCGACCGTCGTCATCGGCGGGCTGATCTCCGCCACGCTGCTGACGCTGTTCGTGCTGCCGACGCTCTACGCCCGCTTCGGCGCGCGCACGCTGCCTGCGTCGTCGGACGGCCATCTCGAACTCCCTCCCCTGCCCGCTGCGGCACACTGAAAGACAGATCATGCACGATCATGCAGCGGGCGGAGACGCCCATGACCATAGCGAACCGGGTGGTCACGATCACGGTCACGGGGGGCATGGGCACAGCCACGCTCCCAAGAGTTTCGGCAAGGCGTTCGCGATCGGCACCGCTCTCAATCTCGGCTTCGTCATCATCGAGGCCGGTTACGGCATCGCTTCGGGATCGATGGCGCTGCTGGCCGATGCCGGCCATAATCTGAGCGACGTGCTGGGCCTGCTCATCGCTTGGGGGGCAGCGACGCTGGGCAAGCGCCGCCCGAGCGGCAAATACACCTATGGCTTCCGCAGCTCGTCGATTCTGGCCGCATTCCTGAATGCACTGCTGCTGCTCGTCGCGATCGTCGTGATCGCGGTGGAGGCGATCCGTCGCTTTTCCGAGCCGGCTCCGGTTGCGGGCGGCACGGTGATGATCGTCGCGGCGATCGGTATCGTCGTCAACACGGCGACCGCGCTGCTGTTCATGTCCGGCCGCAAGGGCGACCTCAATATTAAGGGCGCGTTCCTCCACATGGCGGCCGACGCCGCAGTGTCGGCCGGCGTCGTGGTGGCAGGCTTCATCATCGTAAAGACCGGGCTCACCTGGATCGACCCGGTGACGAGCCTCGTCATCGTTGCGGTAATCGCGATCGGGACGTGGGGGCTGCTCCGCGATTCCGTGAACATGAGCCTTCAGGCCGCACCCCCCGGCCTCGACCCGGAGGAAATCGGCACGTTCCTGCGCGGACGCCAGGGCGTGCAGGAGATCCACGACCTCCACGTCTGGCCGATGAGCACGACCGAGACGGCACTGACCGTGCATCTGCTCGTCCCGGGCGGCTACCCCGGCGACGCCTACACGGCCGGCGTCGCGGCAGCCCTGAAGGAGAAATTCGGGATCGACCACGCGACGATCCAGATCGAGACCGACCCTGGAACGCCATGCGCGCTCGAATCCGACAAGACCGTTTGAGGCTCGCGACATGCAGGCACTACTCTTCACCCTGATTCCGGTCACGGCCGTGCTGCTCGGTTCGCTAGTCGCCGTCACCCGACGACCGAGCGAAGCCGTCGTAAGCGCGATGCAACATCTGGCAGCAGGTGTGGTGTTCGCCGCAGCCGCAGTCGAGATCCTTCCGCAGGTGATGCACGAAGGCTCGCCCATCGCGACCTTCATCGGGGGGGCGATCGGCATCATCGTCATGCTTTCGCTGAAAGCCATCGAGGGTCGGGCCAAGGGGCCTATCGCGATGCTCGGCGCGGTCGGTGTCGACATCCTGATCGACGGGCTGGTGCTGGGACTGGCGTTCGTCGCTGGTGGCAAGGCGGGCATATTGCTCACCATTGCTTTGACCCTCGAGGTGCTGTTCCTCGGGTTAACCGTGACGACCGAGCTTGGCGAGACGATCCGATCGAAGGCCCGCATCGTGGCGACCACGGTGGGGATCGCCCTGCTGCTCCCGATCGGCGCGACGCTGGCGACGCCCGTGGCGCTCCTTCCGCCCGTCGTCATCGCCGGATTTCTCAGTTTCGGGCTGATGGCTTTGCTCTACCTCGTGACCGAGGAGCTGTTGGTCGAAGCGCATGAGAAGCCCGACACCCCGCTCATCAGCGCCATGTTCTTCATCGGCTTTCTGGGGTTGCTCCTGATCGAGGAGATTTTGGGCTGACTGATCAGCATGGCGCACGCTGGACGGACGAGGCCGACGCCGAGCTACGCCGGCGTGTGACGGCCAAGCAGACCATCGCGCAGATCGCCCGCGAGATGGGACGGACGATGGATGCGATCCGCGGTCGTGCTGCGGCCTTGCGCATTACGCTGCGATCCTCGCAGCGACCGTGGCGCGACGGTGTAACCCGTCGGTGATTAGTCACCGAAGTACGTTTAATTGACTCGGAAACCCTTTGCCCTAAGTCTTCCATGACGTGACACGCCTTCTGCGCCCTTTCCTGCTGTTCATGGCCGTTCTCGGTCTATTTGGGCAATCGACGGCGATGGCTATGAGCCCCGCCCAGGGCGTCACCATGCCGATGACGGCTATGGCGACGATGGATTGCGGCAACAGCATGATGTCCGGGCAGATGCACGGCTCTATGCCGTGCAAGAAGATGACCCTTCAGTGCATTGCTGTGATGGGATGCGCGATTGCGCCCATTCTTCAACCTGTCGGCATCACGCTTTCAGCGCGGCAGCTTGACCTTCTTACACCAGCGTGGACGCTGACCGCGCGCCTTGAAGGCCGCACCTACGGTCCCGAGCCCGATCCACCCAGCTTCCTGATCTGACACCCGGATTCCGTCTGCCGCAGGCCCCTTTCGAGGCGATTGCGTGCTGGCGGCCACTGCTCAGATCAAGGATCGAACATCATGAAAATCGGATTTTCCGGCGCTCTCGTCGGTATTCTTGCCACGCTTGCGGCCACTTCCGCATCCGCGTCTCCGCGCGCCGACGATGGTCATTACGAATGGCGGCCTAGTGTCCAGGCTCCTGGCCCTCGCGCGCCGCTTGCCGTGTCGCATCGCGTCTGGGTTCCAGCGGCGGTGGAGATGACCGCTGCTGACACCGGCCGCCCACTGATGGCGGCCAAGTCCGGCAACATGGCTTGCTGCGTCTCACATAGCTCTTGAGCAAGCGATGAGGAACCGACCGGCAGGTCGAAGCCCTGCCGGTCGGTTCTACACTCTCGTCTGCCAGCGGGGAAACCATGTCCAGATACACGATACTGAGCGCTGCGCTGATCGCTGCGCTTACCACCACCACAGCGACGGCTGGACCGCTCACCTTCGATGCGGCGCTCGCCGCAGCGAAGGGCCATGCGCCGTCACTACGCGCTCGTACCCTCGGTGCTGATAGCGCGCGTGCTTCACGTGGGGCTGCAGGCGCCCTCCCCGATCCGAAGCTCGCGCTCGGGGTCGACAGCTTCCCGGTCTCGGGGCCGCTCGCGTTCGAGCCCAATCGCGACAATTTCACGTGGGCGCGGGTCGGACTGTCACAGGACATTCCGAACGCGGCCAAGCGGCACGCGCAACAGGCGCGCGCCGATACTGATATCGCGACTGCCGATGCAGAGGCGGTAGCTGAAGCCCGCACCGTTGAGGTCGAAACTGCAATCGCTTGGATCACACTGGCTTATGCCGAGCGCCGTCTCGTAGCACTCGACGCCGTGCGCGGTAGGCTGGAGCGTCTGGTACGGACATCCCCCAGTGCGGTATCGGTCGGTAACGCTCGCCCGGCGCAGACGCTTGCGGGACGCCAGGGTCTCGCAGCCCTCGATGATCGCCGCGACGAGCTGGTGTCCGCGGTCGCGCGCGCGCGCTCAGATCTGATCCGCTGGACCGGAGATCCGACCCCGGCGGTCGCCGGCCCGGTGCCAGACTTCATGGTGAACCCCGCGCAATTGCGCAGTGCGCTTGACCGCAACCCCATGCTGGCAGCGATTGCCGCCCGTGTCGGGCAGGCCGATGCCGACGTCCGGTTGGCGCAGGCCGATCGCCGCCCCGATTTCGGGGTCGACGTCAGCTACCAGCGCCGCGACCCGCGCTTTGGCGATTATGTCTCGGCGGGCGTCACCATCGGCTTGCCGCTGTTCAAATCGCACCGACAGGACCCGTTGATCGCCGCACGCGCCGCGGACGCGGCGAAACGGCGCGCCGAACAGGAAGATACCGCCCGCCAACTCGCGGCAGGTCTCGATGCGGGCCTTGCCGATCATGTGATGCACCATGCGCAGTGGATGCGATCGAAGGAGACGCTCGAGCCGCTAGCGCGCGAGCGCGTCGATCTCGAGACCGCGAGCTATGCTGGCGGACGTGCCGGACTGCTCGATGTCGTCGACGCACATAGTGCGCTTGCCAATGCGGCCCTCGAAACGCTCGACCGCGAGGCATTGGTCGCGATCGATGGCGCACGTCTCACTCTCACCTATCGGAGCGATCCACGATGAGCCCGCGCAATCTCGTCCCCCGCACGCCCGCGTCACGCGCCGTTGTTCTCGCGATCCTGGCCAGCGGCGGGATCGGGTTCGTGGCGGCGCGGCTGACCAGCCCGGCTACGACAGCTCCGGTGACATCGGCGACCGCCGATCCGGCCTCCTCGGCTAAACCCAAGCCACTCTATTATTACGACCCGATGGTGCCGCAGGAGCATTACGACAATCCGGACTCGCTCTCGTCGATGGGGATGAAGACGATCCCCAAATATCCGGATGCGAGTGCCACGGGAACGACTTCCAAGCCCGGCATCTCGATTGATCCGTCCGCAATGCAAAGTCTCGGCATCCGTATCGCCACGGCGACTACCGGGATGCTGGCCGGCGCACTGGATGCGACCGGCACGATCGACTTCAACCAGCGCGACGTGGCGATCATCCAGTCGCGCGCAGCCGGGTTCGTCCAGCGGGTATATAATCGGGCGCCGGGCGACGTGATCGCGCGCGGTGCGCCGATCGCCGACATCTTGGTGCCCGAATGGGGCGGTGCACAGGCGGAGTATGAGGCCGTGCGGCGGACCGGCGACAGGGCGCTCACCGCGGCCGCGGCCCAGCGCCTGCGCCTTCTCGGTATTCCGGGTGGCACGCCGCGCGGGCGCGGCATGACCACCGTGCGCAGTCCGATCGCCGGCGTCATCCAGACGCTTGACGCGCGGCAAGGTGTAACGCTCGCCGTCGGGCAGGCGCTGGCACAGGTCAACGGGCTCTCCACGGTCTGGCTTAATGCCGCAGTACCCGAGGTACGGGCCAATGCGGTCAAGGTGGGACAGACCGCGACTGCCGAATTGGCGGCCTTCCCTGCCGAGCATTTTACCGGGCGGATCATCGCCATCTTGCCGACGACGCAGGCCGACAGCCGCACGCTCACGGTACGGATCGAGCTGCGCAACCCAGGCGGTCGTCTTCGCCCCGGCATGTTCGCGACCGTCCATCTGGGCGGCACGTCCGACACCGCGCTGCTTGTGCCGAGCGAAGCCGTGATCCGCACCGGCATGCGGACGCTGGTCATGCTCGCCGAGGATAAGGGCCGCTATCGGCCAGCAGAGGTCAAGACGGGCCGTGAGGCAGGTGGCAGGACCGAAATCCTCGCCGGACTGGCACCAGGCGAGAAGGTCGTCGCGTCGGGCCAGTTCCTGCTCGACAGCGAGGCGAGTCTGACCGGCATCGCCGCGCGGCGAATCACGGGCGACACGAAGTGATCGCGCGGATCATCGAGGCGTCCGTCAAGGCGCGTGTCCTCGTCCTGCTCGCAGCCCTCGCGCTGATCGTCGTCGGAGTGGGCGCTCTGCGCTCGACAGCAGTCGATGCGCTGCCCGACCTGTCCGACGTCCAGGTCATCATCCGCACCACCTATCCGGGCCAGGCCCCGCAGATCGTCGAGAACCAGGTCACGTATCCGCTCGCGACGACGATGCTGTCCGTGCCGGGCGCGCGCGTGGTGCGCGGCTATTCGTTCGTCGGCGACAGCTTCGTCTATGTGCTGTTCGACGATGCGACCGATCTCTATTGGGCGCGCAGCCGGGTACTCGAATATCTGAGCCAGGTGCAAAGCCGCCTGCCCGAGGGCGCAAAGGCATCGCTCGGCCCGGATGCTACCGGGGTGGGCTGGGTCTATGAATATGCGCTGGTTGACCGGACCGGGCGTCACGACCTCGCGCAACTCCGCAGCATCCAGGACTGGTTCCTGCGCTACGAATTGAAGACCGTGCCGGGGGTCGCCGAGGTCGCGAGCATCGGCGGCATGGTGAAGCAGTATCAGGTCGTCCTCGATCCGCAGAAGCTGGCCGCTTACGGCATCACTCACGAGGCGGTGACCGAGGCGCTGAAGCGCGGCAACCAGGAGAGCGGCGGATCGGTCCTCGAGATGGCCGAGGCGGAATATATCGTCCGTGCGACCGGCTATCTGAAGACGCTCGACGATTTCCGCAGCGTGCCGCTCAAGACGGTTGGCGGCGTGCCCGTGACACTCGGCGACGTCGCCACAATTCAGATCGGTCCCGAGATGCGTCGCGGGTTGGCCGAGCTCAACGGCGAGGGCGAGGTTGCAGGCGGTGTCATCGTGATGCGCCAGGGCAAGAACGCGCGCGAGGTGATCGACGGGGTACGCACCCGGCTCGAGGAATTGAAGAAGAGCCTGCCGCCCGGCGTGGAGGTCGTCACCACCTATGACCGCTCGGGCCTGATCGATCGCGCGGTCGATAATCTGACCGCCAAGCTGATCGAGGAGTTCATCGTCGTTGCGCTCGTCTGCGCGCTGTTCCTCTGGCACGTTCGATCGGCGCTGGTCGCCATTCTCACTCTGCCGCTCGGTATCCTCATCGCCTTTATCGCGATGCGCGTGCAGGGACTGAACGCCAATATCCTCTCGCTGGGCGGCATTGCCATCGCCATCGGTGCGATGGTCGATGCGGCCGTCGTCATGATCGAAAACGCGCACAAACATCTCGAGCATTGGGCGCACGATCATCCCGATGAGACATTGGCGGGTGCCGAGCGCTGGCGCGTGATCACCGCGGCAGCGGTCGAGGTCGGCCCGGCGCTGTTCCTCAGCCTTCTCATTATCACTTTCTCGTTCGTGCCGATCTTCTCGCTTCAGGGTCAGGAGGGGCGGCTGTTCGCGCCCCTCGCCTTCACCAAGACCTATGCGATGGCAGGTGCGGCGATCCTGTCGATCACGCTGATCCCGGTGCTGATGGGGTTGCTGATCCGCGGTCGCATCCCATCCGAGAATGCCAACCCGATCAATCGCGTCCTCACCCGCATCTATCGTCCCGCGCTCGATTGGGTATTGGCGCGGCCGAAGCAGGCGCTGGTCATTGCCGGCCTCGTGTTTGCGACCAGCCTCTGGCCGATCAGTCAGCTTGGCGGCGAGTTCATCCCGCAGATGAACGAGGGCGACCTGCTCTACATGCCGTCCGCGCTGCCCGGGATCTCGACCGCCAAGGCCGGCCAGCTTCTCCAGCTCACCGACCGGCTCATCAAGACCGTACCCGAAGTGGCAAGCGTGTTCGGCAAGGCCGGTCGCGCCGATACCGCGACCGACCCTGCCCCGCTCGAAATGTTCGAGACCACGATCCGCTTCAAGCCCAAGGATCAGTGGCGCGCGGGCATGACGCAGGACAAATTGATCGATCAGCTCGACAAGGCGGTGAAGGTGCCGGGCCTCGCCAATTTCTGGATTCCGCCGATCCGCAATCGGATCGAGATGCTGTCGACCGGCATCAAGAGCCCGATCGGGATCAAGGTGGCAGGGGCGAACCTCGCCGAGATCGACGCGGCGGCGCGCGAGATCGAACAGGTCGCGAAGACCGTGCCCGGGGTGGGGTCTGCGCTGGCCGAACGGCTCACCGGCGGGCGGTATATCGATGTCGATATCAACCGGGCCGCTGCGGCACGCTATGGTCTCAACGTCGCCGATGCGCAGTCGATCGTGTCGAGCGCGATCGGCGGAGAGACGATCGGCCAGACCGTCGAGGGACTCGCGCGTTATCCAATCAGTGTGCGCTACCCGCGTGAGTTGCGCGACAGCATCGATGGCTTGAGAAACTTAGCCGTGCTGACGCCGGCACGGCAGCAGATCACGCTCGGCACCGTCGCCGCCGTTCGCATCACCGACGGCCCGCCGATGCTACGCAGCGAGAACGGCCGACCGGTGACGTGGATCTACATCGACGGGCGCGGCGCGCCGCTCACCACCATCGTTCGTGATCTGCAGAACGCGATCGCCGCCAAGGTGAAACTGCCGCCCGGCGTCAGTGTCACCTATACCGGCCAGTTCGAGTATCTACAGCGCGCGGTCGAGCGATTGAAGATCGTCGTTCCGGCGACCTTGGTCATCATCTTCCTGCTGCTCTACGCGACCTTTCGCCGGCTCGATGAAGCCGCACTGGTGATGGGCACGCTTCCGTTCGCGCTCACCGGCGGTCTATGGCTGCTCTATCTGCTCGGTTACAACCAATCGGTCGCGACCGGTGTCGGGTTCATTGCGCTCGCCGGTGTCTCAGCGGAGTTCGGCGTGGTGATGCTGATCTACCTCAAGCATGCGCTGGATGCCCGAGGCCCGGTGCCGGACGATGCCGAGGTCGAGGCTGCCGTGCGCGAAGGCGCCCTCCTTCGTGTCCGGCCCAAGGCTATGACGGTCGCGGTGATCCTGGCTGGCCTGTTTCCGATCCTGATCGGTACAGGCACCGGCTCCGAAGTGATGAGCCGGATCGCGGCTCCTATGATCGGAGGCATGCTCACCGCACCGTTGCTCTCGATGCTGGTACTGCCGGCAGCGTTCCTGCTGCTGCGGCGCTCCCGGCGTTCCCCTCACCCTTCGACCCCAGTCCCACCGCTGCAAAGGAATACGCTATGAAGAACACCCTGTTGGCACTCGCCATCCTTGCGGGCCTGACGACGACTACGGCATCGGCCCAGTCGAGTGCTTCCATGCACGGCATGCCGATGAAGGGGGCTGTCAAGGTCGGTCGCGGCAGTGGCGTAGTGACCGCGATCGATCCCAAAGCCGCCAAGGTCACGATCCAGCATGGACCGATCGCGGCGTTGGGCTGGCCTGCGATGACGATGGCGTTCACGGCAATCCCACCGGCAATGCTAAAGACCGTGAAAGTCGGACAGCGGGTCGACTTTGCCATGAGGATGCGCGGTTCCGTGGCGGAGGTTACAGCGATCCGCGCGCGTTGATCCTGGGCGGTGCGATCGTTTTCATCGGTACGCGGCGACCATCGCACCTTCCCGAACTCAGCCGATCCCCCCAAGTATCCGGATCTTCGCGGTAGCCGTCGCCGCTGCCGGCTTGTGAGATACATACTCTTTTGCCGATGATCGGGCGCGACCCTACCGGGCACGGCTCCATCGGCGCATATGCGCCGACCAAGCCACCGTGCCAGCGTCTCTGCCCTCGCGGGTGAGGATCCTCGCTTGAGGTGTGCCACGTGGCACACCTGTGGACGCGCAGCGCGCTAGCAATGCCGATCGTTGTTGATGACCTCCCCCACGGAGGCGATCGACACGACGATCGTCCGGGCGAGCTCCCGCGCCGCCCGCCATGCGGCAGATCGATCCGGCAACGAGCGCGACGCCTACTTCCAGGATGCTGGGGTCTGCTTGGATTTGCAATGACAGCGTGTTTTCGCCTGAGCCTTGTGCCATAGCGGTCGGGCTTGGGCATGGCTTGAACACCATCCTTGGCCCGCATGTGCGGTCGAATGCTGGGTCCCCGATTTCCGTCGGGCGGCCCGCGAAATACAAGACCTTGCTACCGCTTGTCGGTGCGGGGAATACGTGGGGCGTGGTTACCAGTGTTCCCGCGTGTTCAACCGTCCCGGCTACGGGCGGTTGATGGAACGCGCGCCATGTCCTTGATCAAAAGTTTGCTTATGAGGTTCCGCCGGCGTCAAAGCCCTTCAAAGGGTTTCTCCGGAAATGGTTCGGGAATGCTTCAGGTCGAAGCGCTGGTGCAGGCACATGGTGACTGGCTGGCACTTCTTGCCACGATACTGGAACGCGAACGCGTGATTACAGGCGCCGAACTCGCCCGCACCCTGTCCGAATTTGCCGCGCATACAGCCGAAGATCGCCCTGCCGAGGGACAGATCCTTTCCTTCTGGGCCTCACGCTTGAACGACACAGCCGCAACTCTCGGCAATTTTCCGTCCGTTCACTAGGGCTATCAATCATGCTGACTGGCGGCCGCTGCTGATCGCCAAGGGGCGCATGGGTTCGGCCTGCTTTAAAGTGAGAACTCGGCGAGGCGTCGTGGGCGCTCGAACAGGAGCCGTTCGCCGCGTTCGCGCGCCGACTGAACCCATTCGCGATGTCAATTTGATCGACAGAGCCCGTCAGGAGTTATCGCTGATCTGGAGCCGAATCATTCCGCATCGTGAGTATTTTCGAGAGCATGCTGACCAACGAACCGGATAGACGTCCTGCCGAACAGACGCCCCCAACCTCGACGCCCGGTGTAAGCGCACCTGATCGCATTGCCCGCCTGACCGATCGGCAACGGTCTTATCTCCGTCTTGTGCTTCAGAACCGCAACTCGAAGGAGATCGCGGCGGCCACGGGTAGCAGCCACCGGGCGGTCGATAAGCAGCTGTTAAAGGCCAATAATATCCTCGGTGTGCCGACCCGTTTCGATGCCGCGCGGCTCCTGGCGGAGTACGACGGAGGGGTAGAGCCTTTACCCCCTGCAAACGACCTACCTTCCGCGCCATCAACTTTCCCGCTTCCCCTCCCGTTGCCGACCGCTGGGGCGGCAGCGAATATGCTCACCTGGAAGCAGGTTGCCTTCTGGACTGCGATCATCTCGATCGTGACCCCCTTGGGCCTGACTGCGGCAGGCATGGCGATCGTAACGCTGCTTCTCCTGCTCGGGCTAAAAACACAGTAATGGGCGCCCGACGTCCAAGGAGGCGTAATGCAAGCACTTTCGAACACGAGCCGGATCATCGCCGATGAGTTGCGCAAAGCGGAGCGATCGATCAACCTTGCCACGCGCGACACTGCGCAGTTTCTTCTCACGACGCTGGATGCGACTGAAGTTCACCGACTTTCCCCTGCAATGACACAGCGTACGGTCAAGGCAGTTGTCGCAGCGCTCGCTTCGCTGGTCGAGGGCCAAGACCATATGGCTATGCGGGCCCACTTGGCTGCCGAGAAAGTTGGCCGCCAGCTTGGTCTGACTGAAACCAGTTGGGGGGAGCCGACGCCAAAGCCGGCTATGGGAACCCTAGGGGAAGATGCACTCGTCGATCCTTGAGCCCCGCAGCCGGAGGAAAAATGGCCGTTGGACTAGCCCTCGCACTGTTATTCAACGGAGCCTGCGCAATCGTGTGTACCTACGCGATAGCTCGGGGTGGAATGCCCGAGCGCGCGGGGGCAGCTATCAATCTGCTGGCTGTCGGAGCGACATGGGCCTTTCGCACCTTCGATCCCGCCCATCTCGCTCCCGCTGATGTAGCGATCTTATCAATCGATGTAGTCGTCGCGGGAAGCTTCTTCTGGCTGGGCATATCGACCATCCGCTTCTGGCCGATCTGGGCGGCAGGCTTTGCGGTAGCCGATCTCTTCATGAGCATCTTCGGCGCCCTGCTGCCACGCGTGCCGCTCTTTGCCTACCATACCGGGCTTGGGATCTACGCCTACCTCGCGCTCGGCGCGCTTGCACTCGGCACCTTCCGCTTGCCGACGAACGCCGAGCCCCACATCCGAAACGGATCAAGACGATTATGGGTGCAGTATCTGAGGGAGACGACCTGATCGACGTCGTCGTGCGGCTGCCGCGCAAGGCGATCGAGGACACTTTGCTGTCTATGCCGCCAGACGCGAGAGACCTGTCCGAGCGCAGGCTTGCCGAGGCTAGGGCGGTGTTGGTCGGCCGGCGTCGGCGGGCGACCCACTTCAACGGGGTCCGCTTCTATGATCCGAGCTGGGACATGATCCTGGAGCTTTACGTGGCCACGTGCGAGCGGCGCCGCATCGCTGTGTCCCAGCTTTGTAAGCTTAGCGGAGGCTCGACGACCACCGCTTTGCGCCACATCGAGCATCTCGAGGCGCTTGGATACATAGTCAGACAAACGGATCCCGAGGACGGACGCCGCCTGATTGTCGGCACGCTCGCTCCCCTTCTTGCTGCTTCGGAGCAGTGGCTCGATCTTCAAATCGCGGAGTCCCGAATACAGGATCGGAGATCGGGCTGACGATTTTCTACGGCTCACACTAGACTCCGTTCTTTTGGTCATCAGTGACATATCGAACGACTGAAAAGGTCTCGTTCGATCTACCGCTTGGACAGACGGCGTCAGCCAATTTCGAGCCCGAACCTGCAATGCCTCGCTAACTTAACTGCCATTGCCTCGCCACGCCTATCCGGCGCGGCGCAGAGGAGGATGCTCTCCTTCTGCGCTACATGTCACGTAAGACAGCCGAATCGCACGATTCTCACGCCGTTACCGAAAGCACGAGCGAGAACGCGACGGCGTTACCGATAGCACGTGTCTCAGCGGCACGGCGTTATCGATAGCACGAGCGAAGATCGACGCTTCGTTACCGATAGCACGTGATTATTGCCCGTTCCGTTACCGATAGCACGATTCATCGCGCACGACCGACCCGCCAGCGATGCTTAACAATCAACGTTGTGGATCGGCTCGACGCTGACCGCCGCCGTCCACCCGGGCGGGCGCCACAACGATCAAGGGGGACGCTGTTCGGACATGAAAAACCCGGCACGAGGCCGGGCTTTTCGGGACGCCTGCTAGGGCGGATGTGAGAACCCTCACTTAGCTGGCTCCCTTTCATATTGCTACCCCAAAGCGTCGACCGTGGCGCCACGGTGTCGCTGTGTCTGCACGGGCTCCCCTCCCAGGGAGAACGAACAATGGCTGCTGCCCAAAGCCCCGGTCGGGGACTACGCCGGTTTGACGAGCATGCCGCCAAGGCGACGAAGCTTGTCGATGAGTTTTGCGGGCTCGAGACCGGAATGGCACCTTCCAACGCGCTTGCCGCGCTCAAAAGGGCGGCTCCTTATATGGGCGTCCCCCTGCGCGTGGTCTCCGTCATCGATCTCCTGTTTGCCTGGACGAAGCCGCAGGACTGGCAGGGTGGACAAATCCCCGTCGTTTGGCCGTCGAACGACCTGCTCGCGCAAAAGCTGGGCGTAACCGTCCGACAGGTTCAAAAGCTCTTGAATCAGGCACAGGCCTTCGGTCTGATCAGCTTTCGGGATAGTCCGAACGGTCATCGTGGTGGACGCCGCGGGGCCGACGGCTTCATCACGTGGGGCTACGGCATCGTGCTCGCTCCGATCGGGACCAGGCTTCAAGAATTTGCTGCCCGCGCGGCCAAGGGAGCCGCAGAGGACGCGGCACTGACAGTGCTCCGCAAGCGCCTTGCCGCTGCCCGCAGGAATATCAGGGCTCTGGCCCAAACGGCATTCGACGCCGACCTTTACGATTTGAATGCGGGTGACGATCTCGCGTTGGCGTTGATGGCCACCGACCAGATGCGCTGCGTCCGCGATGCCGGCCTTCTGACGGCCTGTGTGGAGCAGATCGAAGAGCGTGCGCGTCGTCTTGCCGAGGCTGTTTCGGCCAAGATTGCCGTCCCCAATATGGTTAGCGATCAGGATGATTGTTCATGCTGGGATGGACCTGAGGACATCCACTCTACAACTACAAATCAACTCCAATCTGCTAAAGCAGATACCCGTAGTGGCTTGGCGAATAGAAGTAGTGAGAATGGGGACGCGCTCCCCTCTCAACCTCAAACTGCAGTCGACGACGATCTGGAGAAACACGGTGTCGACCCGGAATTCATGATGTCGATCGCGCCGGAGCTCTGTTCCGGTCTGCCCTACCGCGATGGATCGTGGGGCGAGGTGGTCGCCACCGCGGAGCGGCTTGCGGGCCAGTCGGGGATCAGCAATCACGCGTTCAAGGAAGCCTGTCGCATCATGGGCCAGCGAGGTGCTGCTGCCTCCGTCATCGCCACCATCCAGAAATACCGGCGCGGCGAGGTTCAGCGGCCCGGCGCGTATCTTCGCGGAATGAGCAGCAAAGCTGACAAGGGCGAATTGAACCTTGGGCGGACGCTCCACGGCCTCAAGGACACGAGCCGCGCGGTCGCCATGCGGGGGATGTCCGATGGGACCGATGCGACGCCGATCGGGAGCCTGATGTCGCGGCTGGTTTCCCGGGGAGCCGGACTACGATGACGGGATCTCGTCATCTTTTCAAAGGCCTGGACCTCGTACTGCACACCTGGTCTTTGAACGGCTTTCACGGCGTTACCGATAGCACGAGTCCCGACCGAGTTTGCGGTGGCTCGCACCTACCGAAATGTGAAACACACCCCGATTTACCGGCTAAATCGCTCCAAATCCTCGTGCTATCGATAACGCGGTCGCTTATCCGACTGCAGGTTTGCGGCCGATCGGCTATAAGCGGCTTTGCTAAGTGAAGCTGGTGGGAGCCCCGACGATGGATTCGCGAGAAGTCGCTCTCACCCAGGGCAAGCTGTTCGACTATCTCGACAGCCCGCTGCACGGCAAAGTCCGTGGCGAGCAAAGCATCATGGACTTTCCACTCTTCTCGTTAGCGAAGCGGCCTCAGATGGAGGCCATGACCTACGAGATGGACGGCGTCAAAATCGAGATCAAGCCTAGTTCGAGCGGTATCGCGACGATGTGGGATAAAGAAGTCCTGATCTACGTCCTGTCGTTGATGGTGCAGCATATTGGTCGGACCGGGGGTGAAGTACAAAACGTCTTCACCTTCAATGCACACGACTTCTTCCGGGCGACCGGCGTCGGACGCCCATCGAAGCGTGATTACGATCGCTTCATCGAAGCGCTCGGTCGCCTGCAGGGCACGCAGATCCGCACGAATATCAAAACCGGCACCGTGGGGACGAAGGGCTTCTTCTCCTGGTTCGCGGAAGCGCAGGCGACCACTCGCGAAACGGCGAGCGGCGTCGATCAACTCATGCCTGTCCGCGTCCAGCTCTGTGATTGGCTCGTCCGCGCGGTCTCGCGCGACAGCCGTATCTATGACTACCACAACGACTATTTCCGTCTCGGCTCGATTGAACGACGCCTTTATGAATTGGCGCACTGCTACTGTCGTGATGAAGAATATGAAATGCCTCTGGAAATGCTGGGTGCGAAGATCGGCTCAACGTCGCCGCTCCGCACGTTGAAAAGTCAGCTGAAGAAGATCGCAGCCGAGAATAAAATGCCGAGCTACTCCATCGAAGTGCGGGAAGTTGTTCCGGAAGTCCCTGCGCGGGATAAACTAGGCCGACGGGTCGGGAAGCCCGAGACGGTCGTCGTGATGAAGCCCAAGGATCGTTTGACAGGAACTCGAGCCGCGTTGGCCGCCTGATATCGATCCATATGCCTGACATCCTGCGCAACTAGCTGCGGCCGACGCGTCCCAACCGGCTTTGGGAGATGGCTTCGCGGTAGCGATGCTTCGTCGGGCGCAAGGCGTGCAGAGGAGAGGGAGCCTTCGGCTTGTTGATCCGGTGATGAGCACCGGGCGACAAGAAGGAAGCCCTCGATGCGCACCTCAGCCGCAGCTCTCGAACTCGACTTCACCGAACCCTCGATCACGGCCGCCAAGGCCGTCGCCGACACCATCGCCAGGAACGGTTCGCTCCAGCGCGACACGCTGCTGTGGGTCATGGAGCAAGCCTATGGCGGATCCTCGGCCGACGGTCGTTGGTCGCTACGCGACGCTTACGACATGCTCGAACTCGCCGAGGTCATGCACCTGGCGAAGGCCGACCTGCCGTCCACACCCGGCAATTGCCTTGCCGCGCTGACCGAGCTGGTCGCCGGCCTGCCGACGCATACCGTTCGCAGCGAGGAGCAGATTGAGCTTCAGCAATTCTCGACCCCGGCCCCGGTCGCCTACCTTGCTGCGCTCGCCGGCAGGATCGCGGCCACGGATCTGGTCCTCGAACCGTCTGCCGGGACCGGCCTGCTCGCCGTCTTCGCGCACCGCGTCGGTGCCCGCCTGGTCCTTAACGAGATCGATCCGGCGCGCGCTGAGATGCTCGCTGCCGCGTTCCTGGGCGTTGCTGTCACGCGGCACGACGGCGAGCTGATCCACGATCTACTCGAACCAACGATCCGGCCAACGGCCGTCCTCATCAATCCTCCCTTCTCGCGCAGCACCGGTCGCCATGCCGACCCGCTGGCAGCGTTCCGACATCTTCGCGCCGCCTTGATGCGTCTCGGCACCGGAGGCCGCTGCGCCGCCATCCTGCCCGACCGCGTCGATACCTCGAGCCGCGCCTGGGCGAAGGCGACCGAGGGTTGCACGCTGACGCTGCACCTCGAATTGCCGGCGAATGCCTATGCGAAGCATGGCACCAGCCAGACGGTGAAAATCATGGTGCTGGAAAAGGGCACTGGCACGCCTGCCGAGCTGATCCGCTGCGCGACGCTCGCCGATGCGCTTGCGGCGATCACCGCCAAGACCGCTCCGCCTGTGTGCGCGCCTGTCCCGCGCACGGCGTCGCTGCTCACCCGCCCCACCGGGCGTAGCTCGCTTCTTGGCGGCTTGGCGAGCAAACCGCGCCTCAACGCACCCCCGGGAAAAGCGGCGCAGTCGCAGACAGCGACGCCGATCGATTACACCGTGTTCGCCGAGCCACTCCCGACCGGCGAGTCTGTCGGTGTGTACCTGCCATACCGGCCCAGCCGGATCGCGATCGGCTGCGCAACGGCGCATCCAACCGCGCTGGTGGAATCGATTGCCATGGGCTCGATCACCGCACCGCGGCCGACTTACGTCCCCACGCTCCCGCAAGCCGTCGTCGACGCGAAGACGCTCTCCGACGCACAGCTCGAGACGCTGATCTATGCCGGCGACGCTTTCGAGCGTGACATCCCCGGCCTGTTCAAACCTGTCGAGGAGGGACTCTCGATCGCACCATCCGAGGATGGCCGTCCGTATCGGACCGGCTTCTTCCTCGGTGACGGCACCGGGGCCGGCAAGGGCCGTCAGGTTGCCGCGATCATCCTCGACCAGTGGCTGCGCGGACGCCGAAAACACATCTGGGTCTCCAAGACCGAGACGTTGCTCGAAGATGCGCGTCGCGACTGGACCGCCGTTGGCGGTCTCGCGCTCGACATCCAGCATCTCAACCAGTGGAAGCTGGGCTCGCCCGTAGGCGCGGCCGAAGGCGTGCTGTTCCTCACCTATGCGACGTTACGCTCCAATCGCGGTGACAAGGGCACCCGGCTCCAGCAGATCCTCGAATGGGTCGGCGACGACTACGACGGCATGATCGTGTTCGACGAGGCGCACGAGATGGCTGGTGTCGCAGGAGGCGAAGGCAGTTTCGGCACCAAACAAGGCTCCGATCAGGGCATCGCCGGCGTCCGTCTCCAGAACCTTCTGCCGCGCGCCCGCGTCCTCTACGTGTCCGCGACCGGCGCATCCGACGTCAACAATCTTGCCTATGCAACGCGGCTTGGCCTGTGGGGTCCGGTCACGGCGTTCGCCGATCGCCGGACCTTCGTCGACTCCCTGCGCCGGGGCGGTATCGCCGCGCTGGAGCTGATCGCGCGCGACCTGAAAATGCAGGGCCTCTACGTCTCGCGCGCGCTGAGCTTCGCCGGTGTCGAATACGATATCCTCCAGCACAACCTCACACCAGACCAGATCGAGGTCTATGACGCCTATGCCGATGCGTGGGCGATCATCCACAGCAACCTGCGCGCGGCGCTGGACGCGACCCGCGTGACGGACAGCTTCTCGAACGACACCTATAACAGCGGCGCCAAGGCGGCCGCGCTGTCGATCTTCGAGTCCACCAAGCAGCGTTTCTTCTGCCAACTCCTGATCGGCATGAAGCTGCCCTCACTCGTTCCCGCGATCCGCGCCGATCTCGCGCGCGGCGAGAGCGTGGTGATCCAGCTCGTCTCGACGTCCGAGGCGATGCTCAACCGGGCACTGGCCGCGCTGACCGTCGAAGAACGCGCCAATCTCGACATTGAACTTTCGCCGAGGGAGTTTCTCATGTCGTACCTCACGGCCGCCTTCCCGGTCCGGCAGATGAAAACCTTTGTCGACGAGACCGGCAAAACCCGTTCCGAACCAATGTCGGACGAAGACGGCCGCCCCGTCTTCGCCCGAGAGGCGCTCGAGATGCGCGACAACCTCCTCGAGCAGCTCTGTGCACTACCCATCGTCGGGTCCGCGCTCGACCATATCATCGGGCATTTCGGCACCGATGCGGTCGCCGAGGTCACGGGGCGTAGCCGGCGCGTCATCATGGACGCCCACGGCCGCCAGCGCGTCGAAAGCCGCTCGCCCCGCACCAATCTCGCCGAGACCGACGCTTTCATGCGCGGTGCAAAGAAGATCCTGATCTTCTCCGACGCTGGCGGCACCGGCCGCAGCTATCATGCGAGTCTCCGTTGCGAAAACCAGTCGCGCCGCAATCATTACCTCCTCGAGCCGGGCTGGCGTGCTGACGCCGCCATCCAGGGGCTTGGCCGCACGCACCGCACGCATCAGGCAACCGCGCCGCTGTTCCGGCCGGTGTCGACCAACTGTCGGGGCGAACGTCGCTTCATCTCGACGATCGCGCGCCGGCTCGACAGCCTGGGCGCGCTCACCCGCGGCCAGCGACAGACTGGCGGTCAGGGCCTGTTCGACCCGCGCGATAACCTCGAAAGCGACTATGCCAAGGAGTCGCTCGAACAGTGGTTCCGCCTGCTCGCCAATGGCAAGCTGCGCTCGACCACGCTGGACGAGTTCCAGAAACTGACCGGCCTCGAGCTGGAGGGCGAAGGTGGCGGCCTCAAGGAAGAGATGCCCCCGATCCAGCGCTGGCTCAACCGTATCCTCGCGCTGCGCATCTCCATGCAGAACGCGATCTTCGACGAATATCTCGGGCTGATCGAGGCGCGCATCGAAGCGGCGAGAGAAGCCGGCACGCTTGATCTTGGTGTCGAGAGCATCAACGCCGAGCGCATCACGATCCTCGATCGCACCGTCATCCGGCGCGACCAGACAAGCGGCGCCGAGACCGAGATCCTTCGATTGGAAACCGAAGAACGCTACAAGCCGCTCGCGCTGGATCGCGCCTTGCGGATCGGCGACGACGCCCGTCCGATCGTCAACCGCAAGTCGGGGAAGGCCGCGATCCGGTGCAGCACCTATTCGCTGACCGACGATGATGGCGAGATCGTGCGCCGCTACGAGCTGGTCCGCCCGACGCGCACCGAACGGATGCGCCAGGATCTTCTTCTCGAAACGATGTGGGAAGATGCGAGCGAGGCGGAGTTTTCCGCGCTCTGGCAGGCCGAGGTCGAGGAGATTACGGGCAAGACCCGCACCAATACGCTCTACCTCGTCACCGGCCTGCTTCTTCCGGTCTGGGACCGCCTGCCCGACGATCACGTCCAGGTCTGGCGGCTCAACACCGATGACGGCCAGTCTTTCCTTGGTCGCATCGTTCCCGCCCCACTTGTGAGCAAGCTCGCGGACGCCTTCGGCATCGCCGCCACCATCACGGTGTCGGGTGCCGAAACCGCCAAGCACGTCATGGGGACGGCTGAAATCACCGCGCTCGGCGCATACCGGCTGAAGCGCAGCCTGGTCGCAGGCCAGCAGCGCCTTGAGCTGCTCGACTGGCCGCACACGCGATTGCCCGAACTGAAGGCAGCCGGGTGCTTCACCGAAATCATCCAGCACAAGACACGGATGTTCATTCCTGTCGCGACGGCCGCGACCGTAATCGACCGTATCACCGCTTAACACGATCGAGGCTCTCTTCCCGGGTCATCAAAGGGAGGGGAGGGAGCCTTCGGCTTTGTGAGCTTGGAGGACCAGGCTCGCGTGACCGCGGGACGCGGCGCGCCATTTCCAAACGGAGACGACCGATGATCCAGTCCGTGAAGGTCAAGAACCTGACGCTGTCGAAGGACAATGTGCGCAAATCCAACCGTGACGCAGGGATCGACACCCTCGCCGCGAACATCGCAGCCCAGGGGCTGTTGCAGAACCTGATCGTCACCCCGCTCAAGAAGGCGGGTACGTTCACCGTGAAGGCGGGCGGTCGGCGCTTGCGCGCGCTCCAGCTCCTGATCCAGCAGGGCACCCTCCCCGCCGATCACACCGTCCCGGTCCTCGTGCTGAGCGACGACGACAACTCGATCGAGGCGAGCCTCGCCGAGAACTTCCAGCGCGTGCCGATGAATCCGGCCGATGAATGCACCGCGTTCAACTTCCTGATCCAGAAGGGCATGACCGCCGAGGACGTCGCCAAGCGCCAAGGCGTGACCACCCGCTTCGTCGAGCAACGCGTGCGCCTTGCCGAGCTGGCCCCGCCAGTATTCGAGGCGCTCGCAGCCGGCGAGATCACGCTCGGCGTTGCGCAGGCTTACGCCGTCACCACCGACGTCGACCGCCAGACGCGTGTGTTCGCCCAGATGAAAACCTCATACTACGGCGACAACCCCGACAATATCCGTCGCGCGATCCTCAACGGCACGGTCAAGGCGAACGACGCCAAGGCCCGCTTCGTCGGTCGCGAAGCCTATGTCGCCGCGGGCGGCCGCATCGAGGGCGACCTGTTCGCCACGGAAGGCGATGAGAACTGGATCGACGTCGACCTGATCGAGACGCTTGCCGCCTCGAAGCTCGAAGCCGCAGCGGCCGAACTGGCGCGAGACCAGGGCCTCGCGTTCGTCACGCCGATCGCGGCGACGCACGTTCCCTACGACCTCGAGCGCCAGCTTCACGAGTATCACGCTCCCGCCCGCGCCCTCACCGAGGACGAGACCGCGCGTGTCGAGGTTCTGTCGGCCGAGAACGACGCGCTGATCGACCAGCTTGAGCAGGAACTGCCCGACGGCAGCGCCGAAGCCGAGGCAGCGAACGCGCGTATCGAGGCGATCGAGCGCGAGCTGGAGACGATCGAGGACGCCCGTCATGAGATCGATCCGGCGCTGAAGGCGCAGATCGGGACGTTCGTCTATATCGGCGGTGACGGTGAACCCCGCGTCCACACCCGCCTCTTCAGCGAAAAGCCGGTCGTGGATCCGAACGCCCCGCCCAAGGAGTCGGGCGGCGCGACCGGGGACGGCGATGCCGGTGACGGCGAGCAGGGTCCGAAGCTCAGCGCCACGCTGATTGATGAACTGGCGACGCAGCGCCGCCAGATCCTCGCCGCCCACGTCGCCAGCGACCCGGGACTCGCACTCGACCTGACCATCTTCCTGATGGCGCAGAACGTGGTGTTCGAGCAGGCGCACATCCCGAACCACTCGACCTTGAAGTCGAGCGCCGCGGGCTTCCCGATCTTCGGGTTCCGCGACGAGGGATCGATGGCGTCGCAGACGATCGACGACCAGCGCCAGCGGCTCGACACGAGCTGGGCGGGTCTGCCGACCATGACCGCCCGCTTCGACGCCTTCCGGGCGCTCGACGACGAGGCCCGGGGCGCTTGGGTTGCATACTCGATAGCACGAACTCTCGAACCGACGCTCAACGTCGCCGAGGGCTATCGGAGTAACGGCTTCCACGACCATCTCGGTCGCCTCCTCGACATCCAGGTCGAGAATTGGTGGCGCCCGACGGCCGAGAACTTCTTCGGCCGGGTCAAGAAGACCGTCATGCTCGACGCGCTCGAGGAGATTGGCGGGCCGATCCTGCGCGGCCGCTACAAGGACGCCAAGAAGGGCGACCTTGCCGGCACCTGTGCCTCGCTGTGCAACGGCCAGGGCATCGTCGAAGCCGAGATCCGCGAGAAGGCGACCGCCTGGTTGCCGGAAGCCATGCGCTTCGAGGCACAAGAGAAGGCGGCGCGCACGCCGCTGCGCTCGAGCTTCGCCGATGACGAGACCGGCACCGATCCGGACGAGGACGACGATACCGACCTCGACACCGGTGACGACGCAGTGATCGATCACGAGGAAGAGGAGGATTTCAGCCAAGCGGCCTGACGCCGGCTTGCACATTTCGAGGCACCTGGGGGCGGCACTTTTCACGGAGTGCCGCCCCTCTTTCTGTGACCCGGCACCGCCTCCCGAAAGAGGGGAGGATGCTCACGCGGGTTCGCCTCACCTCAATCAGGAGAACGATCGTGGCACAGACCACCGACAAGCCCTCGCCTGCTGACATCATCACCAACACGATCATCGACAAGCTCGAATCCGGGGTGCGTCCCTGGGTCAAGCCATGGCGCCCCGGCCTTGGCGGCCGTCCGCTGCGCGCGACCGGCGACCCCTACAAAGGCATCAACTGCTTCTGGCTGTGGCTGTGTGCCGAGGGCGCGGGCTACAACTCGCGCACCTGGATGACATACAAACAGGCGCAGGCCCTTGGCGGCCAGGTCCGCCAGGGCGAGCGCTCGCAGATTGCGATCTTCTACAAATCCTACAGCAAAACCGTCGAATCCGTCGTCACCGGCGACACGACCGACGAGATGCGGCGCGTGCTGCGCTCCTACGCCGTGTTCAATTGCGACCAGATCGACGGGCTGTCTCCTGACTTCTACCCGAGCCCTGTCAGCATCGTGCCCCCGGCCGATGCGCTGCCCGAGCGCGCGCAGCGCTTCCTCGATGCCCTGCCGGCTACGGTCCACACGCGCGGCGATCGCGCGTTCTACGACCGCACCGCCGACACCATCACCATGCCGCCCGTCGCGCTATTCTCGACGCGCGCCTACTTTGCGGCAACACTCGCCCATGAGGCAGGCCACTGGAGCGGCCATCCCGACCGGCTCGATCGCACGTTCGGCAAGCGCTTCGGCGACGACGCCTATGCGTTCGAGGAGCTTTGTGCCGAGATGACCTCAGCGCTGCTCGGTGCCGATCTCGGTCTGCCGACGTCGCATATGGACGACCACGCCGCCTATATCGGCTCGTGGTTGAAGGTGCTGCGCAAGGACAGCCGCGCGATCATGACCGCCGCGGCGAAGGCAGAAGCGGCAGCCGGGTATCTGCTCCGCGCGACCGGCCTCGACGCCTCGGCCGAACCCGAGGAACAGATCCGTGAAGCAGCATGACCGCTCCGGCCGCCCTCCCCGACCTCGGCGCCTACCGGCGCTTCGTCGTGGCATTCAGTGGCGGCAAGGACAGCCTTGCCGCCCTGCTCCACCTCCTCAGCCTCGGCGTGCCGGCACACGCGATCGAGCTGCATCACCATGATGTCGATGGCCACGGCCCGACCTTCATGGATTGGCCGTGCACCCCCGCCTATGTCCGCGCGATCGCCGAGCAGTTAGGGATCGCTCTCTACGTCTCGTGGCGCGAGGGCGGCTTCGCGCGCGAGCTGGCGCGCGACGACGCGCCGACCGCCCCGATCGCGTTCGAGACACCGACCGGCATCGGCCGTGCCGGGGGCAACGGCCCTGCTGGCACGCGCGGGCTTTTTCCCCAGACGTCTCCCGATCTTCGGGTGCGCTGGTGCAGCCCCGCGCTGAAGATCGACGTCCTCGCCGCCGCGATCCGGAATCAGCCGCGCTTCCTCGACGGCCGCACGCTCGTCATCACCGGCGAGCGCGCCGAGGAAAGTCCCTCGCGTGCGCGCTATGCGACGTTTGAGCCGCATCGCACCTCCACCCTCGCGCGTGCAGTCGATCATTGGCGCCCGGTCCATGACTGGACCGAGCGCCTGACCTGGGACGCGATCTCGCAAGCGCGCATCCGCCCCCACCCGGCCTACGTCCTGGGATGGGGACGTCTGTCGTGCCGAGCCTGCATCTTCGGCTCACCGGACCAATGGGCGACGCTCCGGCTCGTCTTCCCCGCCGCCTTCCGACGGGTTGCGGCTCGCGAAGCCGCGAGCGGGAAGACGATCCATCGCTCGCTCACCGTCACGCAGCTCGCTGACCGCGGCACGGCGTTCCCGGCTGCGACGCTCCATCCCGACGAATTGGCGCAAGCCGATGATCCGGTCTGGCGTCTCTCGATCCTGGCGGATCGCTGGACGCTCCCTGCCGGCGCATTCGGCGACCATGCAGGCCCGCCATGAACGCCGCCACGCGCGTCGATCTCATGGACCTGCTCGCTCCCACGCGGGAAGACCCGCTGTGGGAAGCCGAGAAATCGGGATGGCGCTGCTTTGTCATGGGCAACGACCGTTGCCATTACCGCCGAGGGAGCAAGCTCCGTACGGCTTGGCAGTCCGGCTATGACGCGGCCTCACGATCTGCCGATCCTGTACGCTTTATGCTCTGACCAAGGCACCGTCCACGGAGGAGAGGGAGCCTTCGGCCTTTTGAGCGCGCGTGTGCGCTCAGGAGGTTCGGTCATGCTCTACGACACCCATTACCGCCACAACGAGGCGCTCTCCCCTGCCGCGCTGGGCACCCTGCCCGCTGCGCTCCATGCCCTGAACGCGGGCGTTGACGACTGCCGGCGTGCCGGCAATCCGATCGACCGTGATGCGTCGATCCTGCTGCTGATCCGCAACCTGGCGTCCGTCGCCGAATTTGGTGCGCCCAGCACCAACGAACTGCGCCTGCGCTGTGCGGACGGTCGGGGCACCGTCATCGCCGGATCCGCGCTGCTCGCCATCGCCGGCAATACCGTCGCCGGCGATGGCGCGGCGAAACGGACCTTCCATCGACAGGCACGCGTCGCGCTCGCTTCGCTTGCTGCGGCGATCGGCCTCGAGGCGCATGACGTCCGCATCGACACGGACATGGGCGGGATCGCGGACGACGGAACAACCGAGCTGCGCCACGCCGATCTGTCGATCCGGGTGCGGCCGCACAGCTTCCTCCCCGACAGCGAAATCACTTTCAATCGCTGCCGGGGCGGCGAACACGCCGGCCCCGTTCAGCGCGCACCGATCGCCGAGCTGCTGGATGCAGCCACGTTCCAGCGCCGGCTCACGGCGACGGTTGGTGACGTAGGCACTCCGCGCCTCGCCGCTGCCGCCTGATCCTCACGTCATCGGAGACTTATCATGGGTTGGCTCTTCATGCGCGATTTGGGCGGCCACGCCACCTCGCGCTCCTATCTCGACAACCAGTTCACCTACCAGCGAGACACGCATCGCCTGACCGTGCTGGCATCGGCCATGGTCGGATCGACCTATTACGCCGCTTGCGAGCGTCTCGCGGACGACGTCGAACGGATTGTGTTCGGCATCGTCTGCCTCACCAAGACCAGCACCGGCGCGCGCGACGGCTGCACGTTCGGGTACAAGGATATGGATGAAACGGTCGGGCCGAACGAGAGCGAGTGCCCGGCCGCGATCCTCGACGAGCTGACCGCTACGGACAGCAAATATGCCTTGGCCTGGCGCGCGCGGTGCCGCGCCAACCTGCTCGCGAAGAAGCTCGACCGGGCCAAGCCGACCCCGAAGCCTGGGCAGATCATCATCTTCGATGAGCCCATGCGCTTCAGCGACGGCAGCGACCGCAGCCGCTTCGAGGTGGTTGCCAACCCCAAGGGCAAGACGCCGCTGTTCCGCGACCCGGAAAGCCGCGCGATCTGCCGCATCCCGGCGTTTCGCAAGCGCGCCTACCGCATCGTTCATGCGGCGATCATCGTCCGGGATACGACCAATGGTTGATCGCCCGCCCGTCATCGCGGCCTGGGGGGCCGGCGTTGACTCCACCGCCATGATCGTCGAGCTCGCCGAACGCGGCGAGCCCGTCGACATGGTTCTCTTCGCCGATCCCGGCGCCGAAAAATCGGCGACCTATGCGTTCATCCCCGTGTTCCGGGCCTGGATGTCGGAACGCGGCATCCCATCCGAGATCGTCCGCTACCAGCCCCGCAACTTCAAACACTGGCCGCCTTATGCGGGCATCGCCGAGAACATGCTGACCAACGCCACCCTGCCCTCCGTGGTATTTGGTGGCGGGTCGTGCAGCCAGAAATGGAAGGCGGCCCCGCAAGATGCCTGGACCGCCCAGTGGGAACCCGCGCGCCGCTGCTGGGACGCAGGCGGGCGCGTGGTAAAGCTGATCGGCTACGACGCCTCGGGACGCGACACGCAGCGTTACCATCATGCGGTCGGGTGCGAGGATCCTCGCTACGCCTACCGCTACCCCTTGCGGGAATGGGAATGGTCGCGCGCCGACTGCGAGGCGCGCATCGCGCGCGCCGGACTCCCCGTCCCGCCCAAATCGAGCTGCTATTTTTGTGGCAGCATCAAGCCCGACGAGGTGCTGGAGCTTTCAACCGAGGAGCTGCGCATCATTGTGTTGATGGAAGCGCGAGCCAAGCCTCGCCTTCGCAATGTCGAGGGCCTGTGGCGCAAGCCGGTGCTTGGCCGTCGCGGTGCGACGCCGCGTCCCGGCAGCATCACCGAGTTCATCCGCGAACGCGGCCTCCTATCATCGGCCGAAGTCGACCGCATCATCGAGACGGCGCCCTTGGCGCTACTCGATTTTCAGGCCGCGCAGGCCGCACTTCTCCCTGAGCAACGCGTCCCGATGGGGCGCTGGCTCGACGACTTTCATCGCGCGTCCGACGCGCTGGCCAAAGACCATCACCATCGTACTGAGATTCCGGCGAACTCTGTACCGAACCGGCACTGACTGCCTGTGGCGTCACCTTTGCCGAGGGTCACAAGGACCACGGGTGGACGATGGCGCTGGAGTTTCAGGCGCATCTCAATCGCGATTGGAACGTCGGCGATCACGCGCGCGAGATCAGCAGCATCCTCTCCGCTGGTCGCTTCGGGACCCACGCCCACGAAGGCTGGCCCGCTCTCGCCTTTCCGGCCGGGCGTCCCCGCTACGAATGACCCGAGCCGCTTGTGTCTCCCATTTTGCCAGCCTTCAGGAGTCCGGTCTCATGAAGACCTTCACCGACCCCTTTCGAATACCCTGCCCATTACCGTGCGGAAATCACGGTCGAGGCGGAAGATGTCGTCAGCGCCTGCCGCTCCGCTTGTCGATACGTCGCATACGACCGACGGGTGGAAGAGCCTCGGTACGGGGCATCCCACGTCGGCAGCGCTTGTCGCTGGAGGTGCGGACGTCGCGCCTTGGCGCCTTGACCTCGATTGGCGGCGCTGCTTCGCCCTGCCCGTCCCGGGCCTGTTCTCGCAAGCTACGGCGTGCGTGGGCTATGCCGCGACCCGGAGCGAGGATCTGGTCGACCCGCTTGCGCACCATGGTCGATGCGATCGGCGCCGATAGAGCGCCCACGGATCACCCCAGCGGCGATGGTCCGCTTGTGTGCAACGTGGCAGGCGCTTCTCAACGACATCGCGACGTTCGAGTTGAGCCCCACGTCAACCGTAGCAGCAAGCGTGGTCACGTCTGCGCCCGACGCCACCTGACGCCCGACAGCCCTCCGCCAGAGAGATGCGACACATGGGCGGCCGCGAGACCCCCGCAACCGCAAAAATCCGGGCCGAGTTGCCGCTTTGCGGCTGCCCGCACCACCCCGGTTTTTGCGGTTTCCCTCCGCTGCGCTCCGGTGCGGGCGCCTCTTATTCGGCCGCCCAGGAGGTGCGCATCCGGCGGATAGGCCGCCGGCCTCGATCAGATGAAGGGCTTGACCCCATGACCACTTCCCTCGCTGCCGCACTCTCCGATCTGGAGCTTGGACACCTCGAACCCCGCGCCGAAGACATTTCAGGCATGTGCCCGCCCTCGACCGAAGCACTGGAGCAGACCACCACCGCCATCTGGAGCGACCTGTTCGCAACCCTCCAGAACACGTCGCTCGAGCGCGACATCGAGGAGATGGGCTGGGGCCTAGTCAACCTCTTCCACCGGGCCGCGGCGAAGAAGCACGCGACCATCGACCGTCTCACCGACGAGATCAGGCTCCTCCTGGCCGAGCAGGACGGTTCGGAGATCAACACCGCTAACCTCGAGGACAAGATCGACCTTGCGAAGAAGATCGAGGAAGCCGCCACCTGCTACGAACACATGCGCGACACCGCAGCGGCTCACTATATCCGCGAGACCGGCCGTTCCTGGATCCCGTCGACCGGCAACCGCATTTCGCTCGGGGTTACGTCGGCAATCGTTGACGGACGCGCCTTCCTTCAGGCTCGCCGCGAGCGCGTCCGTGACGCCAACACGGCTCAGGGCACCCCGGTCGTGTTTGCCGGGGGACGGCTGACCTTCCGGACCGACGAGGACATGAAGGCGTTTGGCGACAATCTGCTGCGCACCCTGGGTGCGGTTCGGGAGCGCGTCGGCGACATGTATCTCGTCCATGGCGGCGACATGAAGGGGATCGAGCGCATTGCGGCGTCGTGGGCCGAGCAAAACGGCATCCAGCAAGTCCGCTTCGGTCTCGATCGCAAGCTGGGTGATCGTGCCGGCTTCCGTCGCAACGAGCAGATGCTCTCGCTGAAACCTCGCTACGTCATCGCCTTCCAGGGTAACGGCGTGACCGAGCGCTTGGTAATCGACGCCAAGAAGGCCGGTATCCGCGTGGTCGACCGCCGCGGCCCGCTCGGCACCCCGCCCGCAGCTCAGAACGCTCAGCGCGACCGAGAGGTCGCCTGAGCTTCGGCTCGGCCGCTGGCAAAGCCAGCGGCCTCGCCCTTTGCGGCCTCCCCGCGGAAATCCACTTACTTCCACCCCGTTGAGGAGCAAACCGATGCCTCGCCCAAACGGTTACAGACGGCTGCGCAAAGCTGGCGCTTCGCGCTTCCGCTGACGGCGACACCTACCACGTCGTCATGACGGACAACCACAGCGCTCCTCGCGCGCGCGGAACGAGGCTTTTCGACACCGTCGCAGACTCCGGCCCCGGCCTCCCGCCTGAGTGGTGAGGAAGCGGATCGCGCTGTCGATGCCATGATCGGTCGTGCAGGCTTTCCAAGGCGAACAGCCGAGCGTTGATGACTGGTTCCTAAGGGCAATCTTGCGAAGGTTCGGGTGAATAGTCTCGCGACCAGCGCGCTATTCCGCCGAGCCCCTAGCCGGTCTTGGCCTGTTCGGGTGACGCTCGACTGACGGGGACTTATCGCGCCCAAATCGCGATTCCGACGCGGAGCGGTTCCTTGGGGCGAGGCCGGAGCCTGCCCCGGGGCCGTGTTCCTCCCGGACAGGGGGCACGCCACCTCCACCGCGTTGGTCTCTGCGCCGGCTTCGCCGCGTTGTGCCAGGTGGGATGCACTGCCGGCAGGCACGTCAGCCGCGCTTGGTTCCTGCCGTCCAGGCGGGACGCTGCGCAGCACGAACCCCCCATCGTCATCTCGACACGCACGACGCGCGCGCGCCGTGACGGCGAAAGGCGGCACCAAGGTCCACGCCGCAACCATCATCCTTCACGACAGGCACCGGCGCAGGGCGCGAGCACCGGCGAGGGAGGGTGTCAGAGAGCGCCTGGATAGCGGAACCAGGAACAGTGACACTGCCGGACGAGCGACGCGACAAGGGCGTCCTGCCTCACGGTTCCATGTCCGTTGCCCGCCGGTGGGGGTCCATCCCCTCTCTTTCCTGAACGACCTAATCCGGCCGTCCACCCCCTCCAACCCGCGATCATTCGGGCCGAGTTGCCGTGTGCCACGGCTGCCCGCACCACCCCTTCGATCGGGGTTCCCCTTCGCGTCTTCGCGCTTTCGGTGGAGAGGGCGTCCTGGCCGTCTTTTTTGGTGTTCAGTCGAGGGGACGGACCCCCCGGCGAGCAAAAAAGGAACCTCGAAATGCAGAACCTCGTCATCCTCGCCGGCAACGTCGGCGCCACGCCTGAAGTCCGTACCACCCAGGGCGGCACCAAGATCACCAACTTCTCCCTCGCCACCTCGCGGCCCAAGCGCGACCAGGATGGCAAGACCATGAAGGATGGCGAAGGTCGCCGGGTCGAGGACACCGAATGGCATCGGATCACCTGCTTCAACGGGGTCGGCAAGACCGTCGCGCAGTATGTCGAGAAGGGCCAGAAGGTCATGGTCCGGGGCCGCATCCACTACACCCGCTGGACCGACGATCAGAACATCGAGCGCTACGGTGTCGAGATCATCGCCGACGAAGTGACCTTCCTTTCCTACGGCAAAAGCCGCCAGGAACGCCAAGGCGCCGCCCAGGACGATGAGGCGGATGACGTCCCCTTCTGAGGGAGGCAGTACGGGCCCGGAGCTGACGCTCCGGGCATCTTCTCGCGTTCACCGGCAATCAGGACCGCAAGGTCACAAATTCTGCAAAAAGCAGCTAAACCGCCTGCTTGAGCTGCTCGGGTTGCTTGTTGTGCGGCAGCTTCTCCCTGAATGTCGGTGAACCATACGATCGTTGAACGGCTTGCCGATGAACGTCGCTTTGTCGGGCATGTCCCCCGGACCCGGCTTCACGTTGCCGCTTGCGATCACGATCTCGATCCAGGGCCAATGCTCGGCAACGTAATGGGCCAGCGCGAACCCGTCAGTGTCGCCAGGCATCTCCACGTCGGAGAACAGTAGCGTCACATCGTCGGCGTGATCGGCTAGAAGGGTTTTAGCCTCCTTGCCCGTACTCGCCTCGTGAAAACGAAACCCCGCCCTCCTCTAGAATGTCGCAGGCGTGCATGAGGATAAACGGATCGTCGTCGACGACCACGGCATAAGGGACGGTAGAGCTCGCCATCCCGTCTAAACCCTTGTTATGAAACCGGGTTGTCTTTGTTGGTGTCTCGAACCGAGTTGGCGTCTCCCGGCGAAGCCGGGACCGTCGCTCTATTCCGCTTCGCTGCACCGAGCCCGTAGCCGGTCTCGGCCCGTTCGGGTGACGATCGACTGACGGACGCGCAGCGCGGAAACTTCTTTCCGGAAAGCGGCAACTTCCTTCCATCCTAGCCCGGCCGGGGCTGCACCGCCGCGCAGCGCACTGTCCCCGTCGACATCGGGGCGCAGAGAGGGGGCACGGACTGGGCAGGTGTCCACCGCGCCTGCGAGGGCGCGCGTTACCGGCAAACCAACGCTGAGCACGACGTTCCGGGCAGGCGGGCTTCACCCCGCTCTTGAGGCGCAATCCTTGGGCCGGCTCAGGGCCTTGTACGATCAACCCGCCAGGGGTCCGGGCGCTTCGCTACGGCTTTTTTCGCAAGCGAAAAAAGTGATCGCGGCCCTTCCCCGTCCTGTCGGGCGCCTGTCGAGCGGGGATGAACCCCGCCGGCTTCACAGGAGCCTCGGACATGTTCAACGATATCTGGATCGCCCGCAAAAACGCCATGGGCCTCGCAAGAACCTTGATGGTGGCAACCATGGTCATCGCCGTCGGCACCCAATATTCCGTCATCACCGCCGAAGATCACGACGGCTCGCTCACGATCGTCAACGAGTACGACCCTTACGCCTGAGCCTCCCGGGGGGCTTCGGCCCCCCTCCCCTTTCCGCTCGTCATGAAGGCGCCGGAGCGGGCATCGAGCCCGCCCCGGCCCTGCTGCGCAAGCACAGCAGCGCCGTGAGACGAAGGGCTTCTGCTTCTTTCTGTCCACCGCTTGGGTGCGGGATCCAAATTCAGACGGAATCTCTTCCGGAGGCTGGCGATCAGCTCCACGCCGTCCGGACAGGCGTCAGTGCCTCGAACACCTTCATCAGTCGCGGGTCGCGCAGGAGCGTCACCCATTCGCGGCCATAGGTTCGCGACGCCAGATAGAAGGTAGACCCTTCGCACTCGACCATCCGGCAGCGCTCCAGTTTGTCGACGAGCGAATAGTTAGAGCCGTGGCGTGCCACGATGTCTTCCAGCTCGGCCCGCATCAGCGTTCCGCATTTGCAGCACCGGGTCCGGACCAACGCCTTCATCCTGAGCATATCGCCGGCGCTGTCCATCCAGCGGGGCCACAGGGCAACGATGTTGGCAGCCGTTTCCATGGTCGAACGATACGCCCCGATCGGCGTGGTCGTCCAGCATCAGCCTCGACCTGAAGTCTCTTCCAGGTCGACGATCCGCGCGGCATTTCGGGCTCCTACGTCCTGGCCGGGGCGCCCTCCCGCGCAAGCCCGCCAGCGGGCTTCTCCACTCCGTTGCGACCCTACGGGTGCGCGAGCGATCTATGCCCCGGCCGTCCTGTCGCCTGTCGAAAGGCCCCGATCGTCGGGGTCATTGGCAGGAGACCATCATGGCCGAGCAAACGCCTCAATCGAACCACGCCAAGGGTGGCGCAGCGGAGATCGCCCGCCTCAACGACTGGCTGCGCGAGCATCTCACCGCCCCGGGCAACAACCGTGTCGTGATGACCAGCGGGATCGCAGACCTGATAGGCGACGTCAGCCTCTTCCGAAACTTCCGCAAGCGGGCGGAGCTGCTCCGCGCGGTTCGCGACTTCGCTGCCTTCGACGAAGCGATCGACACGTACGGCGAGCACGATCTGGGCCGGTTCCGGTTTGAAGGCGCCGACTGCTACTGGAAGATCGACTATTACAATCACTACCTGAGCGCGGGCTCGGAGGATCCGGCAGATCCTTTCAAGACCACGCGCGTCCTGACGATCATGCGCGTCGACGAACGATGATGCACCGCCCCGGCGTGATGGCGTCGGGGCTCTTCGTTCTGCCGAGAGGATCGGATCGCGAATGTCGAGTCCCCCCTCCCCACTCAACGCCCTGCGATGAGCGCAACCGAGCGCGTGCGACGGAAACGCGAGATCGACTTCCCACGTGGCAACGTCCGCATGAAGCGGCCTTCTTCCCGATGAGATCGAGTGGCTCAATGCCCGTGACTTGCCGCGGAATTCGATAGCGACCGGCTGACGGTCGCGATTTGGGCAACGACGGTTGTACGGGAAGGGTGATTGGCGCGCGTGGGAGGCAAGACCGTCGCGTGGGTCGCCGCCTCCCCTGCCCTACCAACGTCGGAAAGGCTCTGTCGTCGACTCTGTCCATCGTGACGACCGGGCGGAGCCAGCGTCAAGGATGCGCGGTTCCCCCGATTTTGACGCGGCCTTCGCTTCGCTCCGACCACGACAAAATCGGCACCCCCACGCCCCGCTTGCGCGGCCGCTGCGCGGTCCTGTGACCCTGACCCCACCCGATCGTCAGCCGGCATCCGTCTCAACGAACAGACGGAGGTTCACATGCACGTCCAAACCGCACGCACCCAGGCATGGCTCGCTGAACTTGCAAACGTCCGAGCGGAGATCGCAGCACACGGGATGCCCGAGCGGGCACCCCTCCCCGCAGTAAAGCGGACCCGCAAGCTCAAGCCGCTCTGGGAGGAATGAACATCGTCCGGGCGGCCTCGGCCGCCCGATTAGAGGATCGGGTCTTCGTCTTGAGCGTCGTTATATCCGGTGTGGTGCAGGTCGTGTCGAACGAGATCGGGCCGTGGGTACTTCACGATCGATTTCGCCATTTTGCGCTTTGGTGAACGCCGATCGCGTTCGTCGCGTTCGGCGTCTCAATCTCTTGTCGATTTGTGGCTTGGCACTGCGGATTCATCAATTGCTTTGGCGACACGCGAACTGAGGGTGATTGTTCCTTCGTCTGGTAGCTGCTTGGTAGCAACGAGCTAGCGACATTGTAGCGATCTGATCGCGGTTTGCGTTCGGGTAGCAACCCGATAGCTATGACGTAGCATGTTCATACACGGTGTGGCCCTGCTCCTCGCGCCTATACAACCGCGTCTCGACGGTATCGCAAGGGTGCGTATCGCTAGTTGGTAGCAAGTAGCAACCGGCTACCAACCAGGCCGCGAGCATGTAGCTTCTTAACCGCAACATTGTCGCACCTAAGCTGCAACAGGCTCGCGATAAACTCGCTACCACCTCGCGGTCTATTTGCGATCAAATCGCAACCATATCGCAAGCTGCTCGCTGTCAGATTGCGTCAAAGTCGCTAGACGCTAGCTGCTAGGTTGCGATATAGCAGCTTCATGAACGCTGGCTGCTACATGGTAGCAACCTGGCCGCAACGGGAGAGCAGCATGCCAGTCATCAGCTTCGTGTCGCCGAAAGGCGGGGTGGGCAAGACCACCGCGACATTGTTGCTCGCCGGAGAGTTGGCGGAGGCGGGGGGTACCGTGCGCCTGATCGATGCTGACCCGAACCTTCCGCTGGTCGACTGGGGCCAGTTACCGGGACGACCGGATGCGATAACTGTCGTCGGGTGCCGCGACGAAAACGCGATCATCGACGAGATCGAGAGGGGCGCGTCGGAGGCGCGCTTCACACTCGTCGACCTCGAAGGCGCGGCGACCGCGACCGTCACGTTCGCAATCGCGCAAAGCGATTTGGTGATCATTCCTTGCAAGGGGTCGCATCTGGATGCCACCCAGGCTGCCCGCGCTATCAAGCTCGTCAAGCAGACGGCGCGCGGCACCAGGACAGAGATCGATTATGCGATCCTGTTCAGCCAAATCCCGCCGGCGCTGCGCTCGAACAATCAGAAGGACATCGCGGAGCAGTTCAACGATGCTGAAATTCCAGTCCTTCCGGTCATGATCTATAATCGCGAGGCCTACCGCGCGATGTTCGCCGCTGGTGGAACGCTTCGCACCATCAACGACAAAGGCGTCGGCAACATGAAGGCAGCGCTCGAGAACGCCGAGGCCTACGCGGCAGCGGTGATCGCGAGGCTGCGTAAGGCGCGTACCGTGAAGGAGGCAGCATGACCCGGACCCGGCTCGATCTCTCGGAGTTCGATGATACGCCCCCGAACAAGGATCCAGCCAAGCTACGCGAGATCAGCGACGGGGCGGGCTTTCCGTCGCGTCCGGCTGTCCCAGCTGTAGCTGCTCCGCCTGTAGCGGCGCCCGTGCCTCAAGAGCGTCCCCAAGCCGGGACATTCCAACGGCCGCCACGCGTAACCGGCAATCGCAATATCGCGATCAACGTGAGGGTAGATCCCGAGACCGCTGCGCGACTCTATGCTCTTCGTGACGCGGACCCGGCACGCAAACGCGTGCTCGCCGACGTCGTCGCTGATGCGGCGCTTTTGCTTTACGAGCGCGAGATTGGCGGGGCTGCTTCATAGGCAGGGCAGGGGGCTTGCATGGCCGTTAGCGCGGCGACGCAACGCAATCTTGGTTGACCGCCCGCGCGCCGCAGAACCTCGTTAAAGGCGGCCCCACGATCGAATAAATAGGGCGTGATACCTCGCTTGGCAGGACCGCGACAGCGCCCGAAACACCATACGAGCGGCGCTCGCGTGCACAGGCGCACGGGCGATCGCCAACCACCAACACGACGCAGTCTGTGGCAGGCCGGCAGGGGAGGGGGCAGCCTGATCTGGCGCCGTCAATCTGCTTTCGGGTATCCTGCTAGGCCGCGCTGAAGCGAGCGCCGGCCGTCAGCCTCCGTCGGCGCAACACCCAGACAGGCCGTGGCTGCCAAGATTGGGGAACCGCTGCGTTCGATCCCAGCCAATGCGCTTACCGCATAGAATGGCGGATCGAAGGTCATCCCTTGCCCACGCTAGGTTCGATCAAATCCCATCGGTTTCCGTAGAGGTCTTCGAAGACCGCCGCCGTGCCATATGGTTCATGGCGAGGCGCTTCAACAAAACGGATGCCCCGCTGCGTGTAAGCGAGGTGGTCACGGGCAAAGTCGTCTGCTTCGAGAAACAGGAACACGCGACCGCCGCTTTGATCGCCGATCGCCTCACGTGGCCGGTCGCCAACCGCTCGCGCTAGTAACAGTCCGTTTGCCGCACCATGCGGCGCGACCACCACCCACCGCTTGTCATCGGTCAGCACGGTATCTTCACGCAGTTCGAAGCCAAGCTTCTCGACGAAGAAGAGAGCGCGGTGTCATATTCGTCGACAAGGAGAGCGGTCAGGTTCAAGCGTTGAGGCATCCGATGAGGCTGCCCTAATCTGGATACTAGGCCAACGCCGGCTTCTCGTCTGGATGGTGGACCTGGAAGCCTAGCCTAGCGACGCAAGCTGGCTTGCCACCGCTTTGCCGCCGTGTTTCGAAATAGCCGTCGCGATTGCCCGGGCATCCGCTTTGTCGATCGCTGCAATTTTAACCCGCTCGAGCGCTGCGGTTAGAACCGGACGACCAGCGTCTCGAGCCGTCTGCTCCGCCGCCTTTGCCTGTTCGTCCAGATGAGCAAGTTCCGCTTTTAGAGCTTCCCGCCGAGCCTCGATTGTTGCGAGATCGACGGCGTTTCTTGATCGAGCCATTCTTTGAATCCGGTTCCAATAGAGAACAACTTACCATGTTGCGGGCAATCCGGGAGATAGCAGGTAGGCGTACCTAATCGTACAAACGCCTTGCGCCGGCGCCACAAGAACGAAAGTTACTTGTAGCAAGCATACAGTCAATCACTTTTCACCTCCGCGTTTGGAGTGATTTAGCTCCAAAAAGGTCGTTGTTTCATGAGAACAGGCAATTACTAGGGATGGCAGGATATGCCTCACGGCACCAATGTTTAACATTGGTTTGTGGGGCGCCGCTGCACGGGGCTTTTGAGATGAATGTAGGCCTGCGGTTGAAGGACGATTTGGTCGCCGAGATCGACCGCGTTGCCGCGGCGAATGGGCAGACCCGAAGTCGCTGGATGGCAAACGTATTGGCCAACGCAGTGCTGGCTCCGGAGAACGATGACATTCCGGTGATGCCGATTCAGGGTAGGGGGGATCCCGACGATCTCATTCGCGTCACCGTCCGCCTCGACCGGAGCGAGGTCGAAGGCATCGACACCGTAGCGGCGCCGATGAAGATGACGCGAAACGAATGGATCAAACGCACGCTTCGCTGGCAGCTTTGGGACAAGGCGGGCGTGCTGAGGCTGGCGCCAGCCACCCAGGCTGAGATCGTCGCGTTGCGCAAGCAGGTGCTTCTGATCGGCCGGAACATCAACCAGGCGGTCCATGCGATGAACGCCGCCAACCAGCCCGAAAGCTCGCTCGACATCGCCCGCGTCGCCGGTCCCCTCATCGAGAAATGTGAGGAACTGAAGACGCTGCTGTTTACGACCCGGCTGGGCCTATCTGCTTCGATCGGGGCAGAGGTCGGGTACTGGACCGAAACCTACCGAGCGTCAGGAGCGTGAGCTTCCGCTTCTCTTCTGGAACGATGGACTCCATGGCGGGCGTCTTCGCGCCGCCGAAGAAGTACCGCCTCGGGACTGGAGGCGGCAACGCAAAGGGCCCGAGAACGGGGGGCACGATGCTCGGTCTTGCCGTTGCGTCGATGTTCCCGAAAGCCGCATCCTCGTCGGGGACGTCGCGTGCCAGTGCGCAGGCTAAGCACGCTTTCGGGGGCGGAACGCAGGCCCGAATGAGCGGCCAGGCGACCATGGCTGCGGATCGCACATCGCGTCGCGTCCCCGAGGTCATGGTGCGGATCACGGGGCGACAGCATGGCGGCGGACACGTCATGGCCAACTTCGCCTACATCAGCCGGCTGGGTCACGGTTCCGACGAGGAACTCGGTCTTGAAACGAGCGAGGGCGTCATGCTGCGTGACGGACGGGACATGCAGATTCTCGCGACGGATTGGCATAGCTTCGAGATGGACGGGGACGCCAGACGCAAGGGTGCGACGTCCATTTCGATGATCCTCTCGATGCCGACGGGGACCGATCCGGAGCGTTTGAAAGCGGCGGCCCTGGACTTCGCACGCGAGGAGTTTGCGAACCGGTCGTGGGTTGCCGGCCTTCACGTCGATCGCGACCATCCGCACGTTCACATCACGATCGCGCGTCGCGATTTTGACGGGCGCCGCTTTCATCCGGACCGGGATGATCTGTTTCGATGGCGGCAACGCTTCGCCGAGAAGCTCCGCGAACGCGGCATCGAGGCCAACGCCACGCCGACCAGGGCGCGCGGTATTGACCCCGCGCATGAGCACATTGCGGTACAAAAGATGCGCGACAAGGGGCAGGTTCCGCGGCTCGATAGGAGCCGGGCGGAGCGCGCCATGCGCCTCCGCGACCAGGGTATATCCGACCCGGTCGAGGCCATTATTGCAAGTCGGCAGGCCATCGTTCGCGCGACCTATATGCGATCCGTCGCGGAGCTGTCGGCTTCGCCCTCCCTCGCCGATCAGGTGGTGGCACAGAGCCTCGGGCGGTTCGTCGCGGCATTGCCGCCGCCCGAGCCCAACTCCGCTCGGGCGATGCGTGCCGGTTCACCGTCCCGCACGCGCGGCGCGATTGTCGATGCTCGGACGCGCCCCGCTGTTGCGGATCCCGGGCCCGATCCGATCGCCGCAGCACTGGAACGTTCTCGCGTCTTGCGTGGAAAGCTGGAGGCCAAGCAAGCACTTCGGGAGAGACCCGAGCGGACCGAAGACACGCCGCATGAACGCCGACCTTCGGGGGTATCCGAGCGCCTTCGCTCGCTTATGGACGAGGCCGAACGGCAGGCCACGGCACCGACGCCAAGCAAGCCGGAGGAGGTCCTTCGCGAGATATTGGATCGCGACCGCGCCACTCGGGACCGAGTGCGTTCGCCGGATAAGGGTGGGCCAGAACGATGAGCACGGACAAGGTAAGCGTTGCTCTTGCAGGCGTTCTGGATGCGTTGACGTTCGTGCAGGAGCAGCTCGATGCGCTGACCGCGAGCACCCAGCGCATCGAGGCGACACACAAAGAGATCGTCCATAGGCTCGACACGATCGATGCGGGCCAGGCCGCCGTGACGGATCTAACGCCGATCCTCGAGATGATCCTAGGGCGATCGATCGGCGATCGTGAAATCATGAAGACGCAACTCGGTACGATTGCGGCGGCGATCGGCTTCGCCCATGCCGCCGCTAACGGTAACCGAGCACCCCTGCCTGTCGCAGTAGCCAGCGATCCGCTCCTCGAGCGCTTTATCCTGACTCAACCCGCGGATCTGTTATCGGACGAGCGGTCCTTGACGGACTGGCGCAACGCCGCGTCGGCCGCCAGCACAGCCGAGCTTATTGTTCTCCTGAACCGGCAGTATCAGCCCTCACCAACGGATACCCCGGAGACCCGGGTCCTGCGCTACCGCCTGGCGGCACTAACGCGAGCCGAGATCAAGGGGAGGGGGGCTGCGCCGCCGGCACCACCGGGCACCACCGTGGCGGTCGATCGTACAGCCTCGGCTTGCCTGATAAGGTCCCACGAACTCGCCGAGCTATGGCGTGCAGGGGAAAGCGCAGCGCTTTACGGCGAACCCGAACTGGCGGGCGCCATAGATATCTTCGACGATGCAGAGCGCAGGCTGGGGCCTGCGGCTGGGGAGCATTCTCTACCCGAGCTGGTCTCGCTTCACAGCGATCTAGCCAGCCGCATCGAGGCAGGCGATCGACCGGACATCGGTGACAGTCGCAGGGCTTCCAGCAACGACCGTGCGACTGCGGTCGAGCTCACCAAGGATCGTTAGACGAAGTACGTTAAAGCGGATCGGCGGGTTCCGACCAACTCACGCCGTTCCTCAGCAAAGGGGTAAATGGCGGCTTCTCTCAAAACCTGCCACTCACCCTACGCGAACACGATGTTCGGCTTCGCGACCCCTCCCAGCCATCCCCCTGTTGAGTGAGAGGCGATTGACCTGCCATGTCGGAAAACACCCGTTTGTCGTGCATCCAGGATGGCGACAGGGTTTTCCGCCGTAATCGATGCCTTCAGGGACAAAGGCGTCGTCCCGGCACGGTCTGCTGAACAACAGCTACTGCCAGATCCGGCCGCTCGTGGGCGATGTCCCGTCCTACTATGGCGCAAATCTGGTGGAGTGCGGTCAGACAGGTTTCAGCAAGGAGATGGCGATCGCGGGCGGTCCCACAAAGGATGGCGTTTTGAGAATGCCGATGCGTACCTACCGCCGCTGCAACCCGATCACGTCCAACAGCGCATCCGCGGCTTTCGTGCGATAGCGTTCCTTATGCCGCAGCCCGAAGAAGGGGCGAGGAGCGAATGTGATCGGTGCGACGTGCAACAGACCTGCCTTGATGGCCGGGTCGACCACCAGCGCCGACAGGACAGCAACGTCCACCCCAGCCTCCACGGCCGTTCGGACGCTTTCATTAGACGGCATCGTCAGCGCCACGTCGAGGGCAGCCGGATCGACCCCCAAGCCGCGCAACTCGCTATTCAACGTCGATCGCGTGCCTGATCCAGGCTCCCGTTGCACCCAGCGCGCTCGTCGCAGCCATGTCGCGTCGATGTCGATGTCGGCGAAAGGTTGTGCTCCGACGAGCAACAGCTGGTCTTCGCCGATCGGCCAATGCGCCAACGCTGGATCTTCGATCTCGCCCTCGACAATACCCAGATCGGCCTTGCCGTCATTGACGTGTACCGCGGCCTGCCCGGTGTTGCCGATCGACAGTTCGATACTGATCGCCGGATAGCGCTCATGGAAAGTTGAAAGGATGGGCGGCAACCAGCAGACGGCGATGGTCTGGCTGGCGACGAGGCGCAGCGTGCCCCGCTTCAGTCCGCCAAGCTCCTCCAGCACCGTCTCGGCCGCGTCGGCCCGCGCAAGAACTCCGCGAGCCTCGGTCAGGAACAGCCGTCCGGCCTCTGTCAGAGCGATGCCGCGCCCGACGCGGTGGAAGAGCTTGGTTGCGTGTCGCTCCTCAAGCGAGGCGATGGCTGCGGAAGCCTCTGACTGCGTGACGTTTAAGGCCGCGCCGCGACGGTCATATGCTTGCGCTCGGCCACGCCGACGAAGATGCGCAGTTGCTCCAGTGTCACACCGCACCTGATATAGAAACCGATCACGATTGACGATCGGAATGACAACAAGGCTAAGTTGGAGCGATCGGTAGGCAGGGTTTAGATCGTGCGACGGAAGGAACACCGCCGTGGCCAGTTTTGCCTATCCCGATCGTATATTCCCGACCGTCCAGACTAGCAGATTGCCCGCGCTGCTGCCCGGCGTCGGCCTCTGCCTCGCCGTCACCGGCTCGGCCTACGCGCTGGAGGTGGGCGAGCGCGCACTGGCCGGCAAGGCGTGGCTGGAGGCGCTGGTGCTCGCCATCCTGATCGGCACCGCCGTGCGCAGCCTGTGGACCCCGGATGAAAGGTGGCACGAAGGCATCGCATTCAGCGCCAAATACTTACTGGAGGTGGCGGTCGTCCTGCTCGGTGCTTCGGTCAGTGCCGCGACCATCTTGGCGGCCGGGCTGCCGCTCCTCGCCGGTATCGCCGGCGTGGTCGTGAGCGCAATCCTGCTCAGCTTTGGGATCGGCCGATTGCTCGGCTTGCCAACGCGGATGGCGCTGCTGGTGGCTTGCGGCAATTCAATCTGCGGCAACTCCGCCATCGCGGCCGTGGCACCGGTAATCGGCGCCGACAGCGACGACGTAGCTGCCTCGATCGCGTTCACGGCGGTACTGGGTGTGGTGGTAGTGCTTGGCCTGCCACTGCTCGCGATTGCGCTCGGCATGGGCGGGCTCGCCTTCGGGGCGCTCGCCGGGCTCACTGTCTATGCCGTGCCGCAGGTGATCGCAGCCGCCTCGCCGTTGGGCGCCACCGCCGTGCAGATGGGTACGCTCGTCAAGCTGGTGCGCGTGCTGATGCTCGGGCCGGTGTGCCTTGTTCTGTCGCTGGTGGCGCCTCGTCTCGCGCCGCAGTCGGTTCCCGAAGGCGAGTTCGTCGCCGGTGCGCCTACGGCCAAGCGGATGGACCTCGCCCACCTCGTGCCCTGGTTCATCATCGGCTTCCTCGCACTGGTCGCCTGCCGCTCGCTAGGTCTGGTGCCGACCGTCGCCATCGCGCCGATCGGCCGGAGCGCCACGCTGCTGACCGTCGTTTCCATGGCGGCGCTCGGGCTCGGCGTGGACGTCCGCACCGTCGCCAAGGCCGGGGGCCGCGTGACCATGGCCGTCGTGTTGTCGTTGCTCGGCTTGGCCGCGATCAGCCTGACGCTGCTGGCCGCGCTGCACATCGCATGATCGGGCAAGATAGTGAGGATGAGGCCGAGGCCAAACCGATTGTCAGGCGTTACAATAGCATGAGCGAGCTGATGATAGAGCGGAACCCCGAGCCCTACAACGCCGAGCCGGTGCCCGGCGCCTTGATCGAGCGGTTTTTGACGCCACAGAACCTGTTCTATGTGCGCAGCCATGGGCCCGTGCCGGACCTGCCGGCCGATCACCGGATTGAGGTGGGCGGGATCAGTGTGGGCGAGTGCTCCATCTCGATTGCGGAGTTGAAGGCGCGCTTTCCGGTCCGGACTGTCACGGCTGTGCTTCAATGCGCCGGCAACCGCCGGACCGATCTCCAACAGGTGGGCAAGACTTCAGGCGATCCATGGGACATAGGCGCGATCGGCAATGCCGAGTGGACGGGCGTGCGGCTCGCAGACCTGTTGGATGCAGTTGGAGCATCGGACGCGTCCAACCTGTTCGTCTGCTTCACCGGCGCTGACGAGGTGGATGTGGAAGGCGAGGTGGCACCGTTCGGCGTCTCGATCGCTATGACCAAGGCGCGGGCGCCCGACGTGCTGCTCGCCTGGGCGATGAACGGCGAACCGCTGGCACCCGAGCACGGTGCGCCGTTGCGTCTGGTCGTGCCAGGCTATGCTGGCGTGCGTAGCGCCAAGTGGCTGACCCGGATCGAGGTCAAGGACACGCCCTCCGAGGCGCCGATCCAGGCGCACGATTACAAGCTTTTTCCGGCCGACGTGACCAGCGAGACGGCGGACTGGACGCAAGGGCTGACGATCAACGCCATGCCGCTCAACGCCGCGATCTGCTCGCCTGGTTCGGGCGAGAGCCTGCCCGCGGGCAAGGTCCGGATCGAGGGCTATGCCGTCGCCTATGAGCGCGGCGTGTCGCGGGTAGAGGTGTCGCTGAACGGCGGTCGAGACTGGCGGCAGGTCGATTTCTCCGACGATCCGGACGGGCAGTGGAGCTGGCAGCGCTGGTCGCTAGATGCGGAACTGCCCAAGGGGCGCCAGCACCTTGTGGTGCGCGCGTTCGACGATGCGGGCCAGGGTCAGCCCGAACTACCCGATACGATGTGGAACTTCGCCGGATACCTCTGCACGGCCTGGCACCACGTCCACGTGCTGGTCGAGTGAATCCGCCGCCTTTGTCGGTCGATCTCGCCTTCTGGGTCGACGCGATCGGCAGGATGATCGTGGCGACGGCGGCCGGCATGACGCTCGGCTGGGAACGGTCACGCGAGAACCGACAGATCATGGGTCTGCGGACGCTAGGGCTGGTCGGGCTCGCGAGTTGCATCGCCGTCCAGGCGATCGTCCACAGCGGCTTGCCGAACGTGAACGCCGATGCAGCAGGTCGGGTGATGCAGGGCATCCTATCCGGCGTCGGCTTCATCGGCGCGGGCGCGGTCCTGCGCGTCGGCAGCGGGCAGGAGGTGCATGGGCTGGCAACGGCGGCGTGCATCTGGGTGTCAGCGACGCTCGGAGCGGCAGCGGGATTGGCGGTGTGGCCACTGCTTGTGGGCGGTCTGCTGCTGGCGATGCTCGTGCTGTTCGTCGGCGCACCGCTCGAACGCCGTATCCGCGAACGCGCCCGGCAGACCCCGGCCGAAGCGGACCGGCGGGACGCCGAGCAGAAACCCTGAATAATCCTTGGCGCGAAACGGTGTACCAGTAGTTTTGCAGACGGAGGACTTCATGAGCGATATCGACAAGAAGAAGCCCACCACGCAAGAATCGGCCGAGATTCTGGAGCTGGAGGAGTCGGTCCGCGCCAAACACAAGGCGAAGGTTGACAACGTCAAGGAAGATGATCGCTTCTGAGCCGGTTGGCGCCGCTAAGCCGGGCTGAAGGAGCGAACGAGAGCGAGGCCGCCGAACAGCGCGAGCACGCCCAGCCCAACCGATCCGACAACATAAAGGGCAGCTTGCCCGACTTCGGCTCTCTCCTAATGCAAGGCCGCTTCCAGCGAGAAGGTCGAGAAGGTCGTGACGCCGTCCAGCCCGCCGGTGGTGAGGAACAATCGCCATCCCGGGCTCGATCCGCTTCGCAACAAGAACCAGCCCCCCAGCAGACTCATAAGGAATGAGCCGAGCACGTTGATGATGGGCGTTCCGATCGACAGGTCGGGGCCGAACAGGCGCAGGCTGAGGCCGTTCAGCCCATACCGCAGCATGCCGTCGGAACCAGCCCCGGCGAACACAATCAGGTATGGCCCCATGCCTCAGCCAACCAGCTCGGCCGTATCCGCATCTTCCTGGCGCAAGCCCGCCGGGCTGACCGTCCAATGCTCCAGGTGCTTGTAGACGATGACCTTGTTCGCAAGCAGGTCGCCATGCGCCCGGCAGAAGCCTTCGAGCTGCTCGCGCTGGCCGATCAGTTCGACACACATGGTGAGGTGTGGATCGGCGATCTCGGCGCCGTTCTCATGCACCGGGCCGTGGTTGCTGTAGCCGTAGTGGGTATAGTGGGCGACAGCGTTCATGATTCCGTCCGCCTTGGCCTGCGCGACGAGCGTTCGGTCGAGCGGCTTGGCAGCCCAGCGTGAGCGCGTGCCCGGCTTTACCGCCTTATCGGCTAGCTTCATGTAGATGCGGACCAGCCGATCTCGGTCTGCGACACGTGGTGGGCGTCGGACATGGATAAGCCTTCCGTGAGGTAAGGAGCGAACAGGTCTGAAAGGTCGGACACGGGACGGAGCGCGCGCGCATCGCGCAGCGTCAGGTCCGGCGGCAGGGTGCTGCCCGCCCGCTTCGGCACCGCCACCCGTTGCGACAGGTAGATGCCGTTATGCCCGGAGCAGGCGTAAGCGACGAAACAGGCGACCGCGACCGGCACTGCGGTCTCGGCGCCGAACAGCTCGACGCCCATGATCGTGCAGGCGAGCGGCGTATTGGCCGCGCCCGCGAACACCGCCACGAAACCGAGCGCGGCAAGGAGGTCGACGGGGACACCGATCGGGCCGGCGAGCGCATGACCCAGCACCGCGCCGATGAAGAACAGCGGCGTGACCTCGCCGCCCTTGGGCGGCGGCTCTTCGCCTGCTCCGCCGGCCACAGCAATCGGATGGCTGCGAGCAACAGTATCGGTCCGTCAGTTATCCTGCCGTTTCGGGCCTGTCATCCGGCAACCATACAGTTTCATTTCTACATCGGATTGACGTTGCCGCACCGCGGCGACATATAGCGGCCGAAGGCGATGGATTTCCGCCTGGCTATGTTGGCCGAACCGCCCTCGCAAGGGCCGATGATTCCTACCGGGCGCCGCAAGGCAGCAAGGAGGAATTGTGCGCGCGACGTTTCGCAATCTCTATAACGAATTAAATTTGGCCGCTTTTTTTCGCGATCGCCATGACCATGCCCTGTCGGTGTTGCGCTGGACGCTGATCCTCGTGCCGATGGCGGCGCTGGTGGGAACACTCTGCGCGGCTTTCCTCTGGAGCCTCGACGCCGCGACACAGGCGCGGTTCGACTATCCCTGGCTGCTTTACCTCCTGCCCTTAGGCGGAGCGGCGGTCGCGTTGCTCTATCACCTGACCGGCCGTTCGGTCGAAGCGGGCAATAATCTCATCGTCGAGCAGATACACGAGCCCGGAGGCGGCGTTCCGCTGCGCATGGCACCGTTGGTCTTCATCGGCACGATCGCCACTCATCTCTTTGGCGGTTCCGCAGGGCGTGAGGGCACTGCGGTCCAGCTCGGCGGCAGTCTCGCCAGCGCCGTTGCCGGCCTCTTCCGGCTCGATCCTGCCAGCGTCCGCATTCTGCTTATGGCAGGTGTCGCAGCCGGCTTCGGTGCGGTCTTCGGGACCCCGCTCGCCGGGGCGGTGTTCGCACTCGAGGTGCTGGCCGTCGGACGTATCGAATACGGCGGCATCATCCCCTGTCTGCTAGCCGCGCTGGTCGGCGACTGGGCATGTCACGCCTGGGGCATCCATCATACGCCTTACCACATCACCTATGTGGCCTCCGCGAGCGGTGCCTTGTTCGTCGAGCCGGTGTTGCTCTTCAAGGCGGCAATAGCCGGCGTAGCGTTTGGTCTCGCCGGACTTGTGTTTGCAGAAGCCAACCACGCCTTCGGCGGAGTTTTGAAGCGCCATATCCCTTACGGCCCTGCGCGTGCGGCGCTGGGCGGGGTGCTGGTCATCGCGCTGGTCTGGATCGTTGGTACACGCGCTTATCTCGGCCTAGGCGTATGGTCGGCCATTCCCGGTGATCCCACGATCGCCGGCTTTTTCACCGGCCCTGCCGATCGGTGGAGCTGGGCGCTCAAGATGCTGTTCACGGTCGTGACGCTTAGCGCCGGCTTCAAGGGCGGCGAGGTGACCCCACTATTTTTCATCGGCGCAGCGCTCGGTAATGCGCTCGGTTGGCTGCTTGGCGCACCGCTCGATCTGTTCGCGGGACTAGGCTTCATTGCGGTGTTCGCTGGCGCGGCCAATACGCCGCTCGCCTGCACGATCATGGGGATCGAGCTGTTCGGAGCGGCCCACGCCGTCCCAATCGCAGTCGCTTGTTTCATCGCCTACATCTGCTCGGGCCATAACGGCATCTACCTGTCGCAGCGGATCGCGGTGCCAAAGCGCGCGTCTCGCGCGCATACCGGGGCTGCGACCCTGCGCGATGCTCGTGCGTCACGGCGCGGCCCCCGTCCATCCCCGACCCCCGTCATCACCAAGGAGCATGACTGATGTCTCAACAGCATAAGGTGACGCCGAGCGAGATCGGTATGATCCGCATCTATCTAAAGCCATCCGACAAGATCGCGACCGGATCGCGCAGCTTCTGGTCGCGCAAGCCGCTCTACCGTGAGCTTGTCGCGCAAGCGAAGCGCGACGGCATCATGAACGCGGTCGCTCACAACACGCACTACGGCTACAGCAATCACGGCCCGGTGCGCGAAAATGGTTCCGAAATCGCCGATCCGCACCTGACCATGTGTGTCGAGTTGATCGGGCAGCGCCACGAACTGGAACGCTTCTGCGAAGCACATGGCGAGATCCTTGGTGGCAAGGTTATCGTCTACAAGCATCTCGAACACTGGAGCATTGGCTCTGCCGGTATCCGTCACGAAGATGCCGCGCCCGCGATCCTCGCGGCAGAGCCGGAGTGAGCGCGAGGATGAGAAGCACCGCTTCAGCGTCCTGGCTCGTCTGGGCATTGGGCTCCGCCGGCTTCGCCGCGATGACCGCGATTTTCGCGAAGATCGGCGTCGAAGGGATCGACTCCGATTTGGCCACGCTCTTTCGGACGCTGGTGATAGTTGCCGTGCTGACCATCCTTCTTGCGGTCACGGGCAAATTTCAGCCACTCGATGCGATCAGTCCGCGAAGCTGGCTGTTCCTTGCCCTTTCGGGCCTTGCGACGGGTGCCTCCTGGATTTGCTACTTCCGCGCCTTGAAGATCGGCGATGCCGCCCGCGTCGCACCGATCGATAAGCTGAGCGTCGTCTTCGTCGCGGTGCTCGGCGTGGCGTTTCTCGGTGAGCATCTTTCCACCCGCGGCTGGCTTGGGATCGTCCTGATCGGTGCGGGAGCCGTGCTCGTCGCCCTTGCCTGAACCTCGAAACCGGAACCCAACGATGCGCCTCCTTGCGACACTCTCTGCGACCCTGGTCCTCACGGTCTCGCCCACGGTTCAGGCGCGCACGCCAAAGCGCCACCCGGCGCCCCACAATGTCATTCTTGTCGTGATCGACGGCCTGCGAGGCAAGATCGTCACATCCCAGAGCGCGCCGACGCTCGCGCAATTGCGGGACACCGGCACCTATTTTTCCAACAGCCACTCGGTCTTCCCGACGTTCACCACCGCCAATGCGTCGGCGCTCGCAACCGGTCACCAGCTCGGCGACACCGGAGACTTCAGCAACACGATATGGACTCGTGCGCCGATTGCTGCAGCTGCCGGCAGCGTGACGCCCTTCCTCGAGAACGATGCTGTTCTGGGCGAGGTCGACGAGCATTTCGGGGGCAATTACCTCAACGAGACCACCGTTCTCGAAGCGGCGCGGCAAGCAGGGTACGGCACGGCCGCGATCGGCAAGCTCGGTCCCGCATTGATCCAGGACCATCGTGCACGCGACGGAGCCACCACACTCATCATCGACGATTCAACCGGGCGTCCCGGCGGGATTCCGCTGTCTGCCGACGTTGCCGCTCGCCTCACGCAGGCAGGGCTTGCGCTGCAAGCACCGGACCGCGGCAGTAACGGACGGTCCGGGGATGCCCGAATCCCCGGAACGACGAGTGCCAACCGCGTGCAGCAGGACTATCTCATCGACGTCGCGACCCGGGTCGCTTTGCCGGTCTTCCGAAAGCAGCACCGGCCGTTCGCCATGGTGTTCTGGTCGCGCGATCCCGATGGCACGCAGCACAATCAGGGCGACAGCCTCAATCAGCTGACGCCGGGCATCAACGGTCCCACGACCTTCGCCGCGATCCGCAATGCCGACTATGATCTAGCGAAGCTGCGCGCAGCACTCGATCGCTTGGGTCTTGCGAAGACGACCGACATCATCGTCACGTCGGATCACGGCTTCTCTACGATCTCCAAAGAAAGCCGGACCAGCTCCGCAGCACGCGGGCGCTATGTCGATGTTCCCGAAGGTTTCCTACCGCCCGGCTTCCTTGCGCTTGATCTGGCGTCCGCCTTGAACATGCCCGTATTCGATCCAGAAGCGGGCAACACGCGGGTCGCGGACGGCAAGCATCCGAGCCGCGGCAACGCGGTGCTCGGTGCCGATGCGACGAGACCTGACGTAGTGGTGGCGGCAAATGGCGGGTCCGACCTCCTCTATCTACCGACCCGCGATCCTGCCCTAGCGGCACGGGTCGTTTCCGCACTGCTGGATCAGGACTATGTCAGCGGTATCTTCGTCGATGACCGCCTGGGAGCAATCGCCGGAACACTGCCGCTTTCCGCGATCAATTTGAAGGGCGAGGCACTCCCGCCGGTGCCGTCGATCGTCGTCAACTTCCGATCCGCCAACACCGGGTGTGCGATTGCGACAAACTGCCAGATCGAAGTCTCCGATACGACCCTCCAGCAGGGGCAGGGCATGCACGGCAGCTTCGGCCGCGGTGACACATTGAACTTTACCGCAGCGACCGGCCCGGACTTCAAGCGCGGCTTTGTCGATCCAGCACCGGTCAGCAATGTCGACGTGGGCCGCACCATGATGGCATTGCTGAATCTCCTCCCCACCCCGCGCGGCCATCTGACCGGCCGGGTACTGCGCGAGGCGATGCCGGGTGGAACGGTGCCGCGCTACGAGGGTCGCGAAGAGCGCTCGCAGCCTGCTGCCAACGGCCTCGCGACCGTCCTGCAATATCAGCAGCTGGGCGGCATCCGCTATCTCGATGCCGGCGGCTTCCCCGATCGGACGCTCGGTATAGGAACAGCATCCGTCCCATCGGGTGAAAAGGCGATGCGGCGATGAACCGGCTCCCACAGATTTGGCTCGTCCGTCACGGTGAAACCGCTTGGAGCGTTTCGCGGCAGCATACGGGACGGACTGACATCTCGCTGACCGAGGCAGGAGAAGCCGCGGCGAAACGAATAGCCGAACGTCTGCCAAGCTTGGACTTTACCGCCGTCTGGTCGAGCCCTTCGATACGGGCGCGCCGGACCGGGGAATTGACCGGTTTCGCGACCCGCCTGGTGCCTGCCGACGATCTCGCGGAATGGGATTACGCCGCCTACGAGGGACGAACCAGGAAGGAGATCCTCGCCGACCGCCCGGACTGGAACCTGTTCCGCGACGGCTGCCCGCAAGGAGAGACTCCGGAGGCGGTCGCAGCCCGAGCCGATCGCGTCATCGCATCGCTGCGTGGGCGCAACGCCGATGTCCTGATCTTCTCGAGCGCTCATATTCTCCGCGTGCTGACAGCGCGCTGGCTCGGCTTACCCGTCGGGGCCGCTGCCCATTTCCTGCTCGATACGGCCAGCATCAGCGTCCTCGGGTACGAACATGATGGCGACGAGCCGGTCATTCGGTCGTGGAACCAGTCATGATGCGCCTTGTGACGCGGTACTTCGCGTATCCAAATGAGGGTGCCTGGATGGGATGGGCGGGGAAGAGCCATCCTGCGCCGTCGCAAGGGTTCAAACGATCCGGTGCCCAGCATTCCGGAAACTTCACACACGCCTTCACCCCCGCCCGGGAGACGATGCCATGAAACTGCTTGCCGTGATTGTCGGTGCCGACAGCGCTGCCGCCTGCCTCGATGCGGCGGTTCTCGCCGCCAGATCTCTTGGCGAGTCATCGATCGAGGCCCTCAATGTTGTCGTCGATCCCGAGCAGATCGCGGTTGCGAGCGAGGAGATCGACTTTCAACGCCTACGCGCGCGCGACGAGGGGACAGCCCAAGAGCGCGCGGATGCGGCGCGGGCCGCCTTCGTTGCCTGGACCGCAGCTACCAGCGATGACACACCCGAGGTCGCCTGGCGCTCGATCGTCGGCACCGAAGAAGCGACGGTCAAACAGGAGGCGGCAAATGTCGATGCGCTGATCGTCATCGCGCGCGAGCAGACGATGGACGGCGGCGACGCCCTGCACGCCGCAATTTTTTCGACCGACAAGCCCGTCCTCATCGTCCCGGCTGGGTGGAGAGCCGGCGCGCGAACCGGCTTCGAACACATGGCCGTCGGGCTCAGCGACAGTGACACGGCGTGCCACGCCATTGAGGAGGCAGCCCCGTGGCTTCGTGTCGCCAAGCGTGTCACGGCAATCCGCATCGGTGAAGAAACCGATCCGGCGCTGGGCTTGGAAGCCTTGCTCGACGAAATCTGTGTTCGTCACGAATTGCATGTGGTGCCGCGCTCCAGCGAGAATCTGGGTGCCCAGCTCGTCGCCGAAGCGAAAGCGATCGGCGCCGAGCTTCTCGTGACCGGCGCCTATCGGCACAACCAGATCATCGAGTGGTTCATGGGCGGCACGACGCGCCACATCCTCGCCGCTGCCGATATACCCCTGCTGATGGCGCACTGAGGGGTGACGATGCTCCCGCACGCGCGTCTGGTCCTCGTTCGACACGGCGAAAGCGAAGCCAACGCAGCCAACCGATTTACTGGTTCTGCGGATCCGGCGCTAACGCCTCTGGGGCACCGTCAGGCCGAGGCGATCGCACACCGCCTGATCGCGCAAGGCATTCGGCCTGCACGGATTTTCCGCTCTACCCTTCGGCGTTGCGCGGACACGACGGCTATCGTCACTGCCGTGATGGGGGCACCAGATGTCCCTATCACGGTAGACCGGTCGCTCAACGAGCGCGATTACGGTGCGCTCACTGGTCTCAACAAGACCGAGGCGTCGGATCGCTACGGTAAAGATCAGGTCCGCCAATGGCGACGCTCCTATGCGGCTGCCCCGCCACACGGCGAGAGCCTGCGCGACACCGTCGCGCGCGTGCTCGCCTATTACGTTCGGACGATGCTGCCTGCCGTGATGAGTGGCGGCACGACACTCGTCGTCTCCCACGGCAACGCGTTGCGGGCGCTGGTTATGGCGCTCGACGGCCTTGATGCCGCCCGGGTCGAGACCCTCGATATCCCGACCGGAGGGGCGATCCTCTACGATTTCAGTTACACGACCGCGATCATCGGTCGCGCTATCCTTCAGTGACAAGGACTCCGACCATGCCGGCCAGCAGCCACATCACCAGCCTCCGTGCCCTCGAGATCCTCGACTCCCGAGGCTATCCGACTTTGTCCGTCACCGTGACCTTGGACAACGGCATCACAGCATCGGCATCGGTGCCGTCGGGTGCGTCGACAGGCGCACATGAGGCCGTCGAGCTCCGCGACAACAACCCCGATCGTTTCGCCGGAAAGGGTGTTCGGCAAGCCCTGCAGAACGTCGAAGGCGAGATCGGCAGCGCGATCATCGGAATGGATGTCTGCGCGCAGCCGGACATCGACCGGGTGATGATCGAACGCGATGCCACGCCGAACAAGGCGCGGCTTGGCGGCAATGCGATTCTGGGTGTTTCGATGGCGGTCGCGCGCGCCGCATCATCGGTGCTCGGGCAGCCGCTTTACGAGACGCTCGCCGGTACGACCGACTACCTCCTTCCGATGCCGTGCATGAACGTCCTGAATGGTGGCAAGCATGCCGATAGCAGCCTCGACTTTCAGGAATTCATGATCGTTCCGGTGGGAGCCTCCAGCTTCGCCGAAGCGATGCGCTATGGTGCGGAAACCTATGCCGCATTGCGCGACCTCCTCCATGGTCGCGGCCTCAAGACGGCAGTCGGCGACGAAGGCGGATTTGCCCCGAACCTCAAAAGCAACGAGGCCGCCTGCGAGTTGATCGTCGATGCGATCGAAGCCGCGGGTTATCGACCGGGTACAGACATCGCCATCGCGCTCGATCCAGCCGCATCGTCCTTATCGGATGGGGAGCAATACGATCTTGCGCGGTCGGGAACGGGCCTGCTCGACCGCGCAGGCTTGCTCGCGCTCTACGGGCGCTGGATCGATGCGTATCCGATCGTTTCGATCGAGGACGGGTTCGGTGAGGAGGACTGGCAAGGGTTCATCGACCAGACCGTAAGCCAGGGTAGCCGGATCCAGATCGTCGGCGACGATCTCCTGGTCACCAATCCCCGGATCATCCGGGAAGGCATCGCTCGAAAAGCTGCCAACGCAGCCCTCATCAAACCCAATCAGATCGGCACCGTCACGGAGACGATCGAGGCGGTTCGCATCTGCCACGCTGCGGGATGGGGAACGATGGTGTCGCACCGGTCGGGCGAGACCACGGACGCCTTTATCGCCGATCTCGCGGTTGCGGTCGGCGCCGGGCAAATCAAATCCGGCGCACCCTGCCGGGGTGAGCGTTTGGCCAAATACAACCGACTGATCGAGATCGAAGCCGAGCTCGGCGCCAAAGCACGTTTCACCAATCCCTTCGTGTCGCGACCGAAGCCCCGGACGTGACGGATCTACCCTCGCTGATCGCTCCGATCGTCCTCGGCATCGTCGAGGGATCGACCGAGTTCATCCCGGTTTCCTCTACCGGCCATCTCATTTTGACCGAACGACTGATCGGCTACGAAGGGCGGCAAGCCGGGATCAGCGATGTCGTCATTCAGGTCGGGGCGATCCTCGCGATCTGCTGGTTGTACCGCGCGCGGCTCTGGTCGGTCGTCTCCGGCTTGTCGTCCGATGCCGACGCCCGCCGCTTCTCGAGAAACGTGCTGGTCGCCTTCCTTCCCTCGGTCGTGGTCGGCGCGTTGGCGCATGATTTCATCAAGCGCCTTTCGGTGCACCGTTTCCAATTGTTGGTCGCCGCTCTCCTCTCGGTGACGGCAGTTCAGATGATAGTGACGGGGTGAACGATGCCGATCTGGCTTGGCTTTCTGGTCGTGTTCCTGGGCTCGGGCGTGGGCGGCATGCTGCGTCACGGCGTCGGCATCGTGGCACTACGTCTTATGGGGCCAACCTTCCCTTGGGGAACCTTGGCCATCAACGTGGTCGGCTCGGCGCTGATGGGCATGATGATCGGCCTGTTTGCCGCCAAGAGCATCGAAAATGCGGAGTTGCGCCTGTTCGTGACGACGGGACTTATCGGCGGATTTACGACCTGGTCGACCTTCTCGCTCGATGCCGTGACATTATGGGAGCGCGGCGAGACCGGCGCCGCGATCGGCTATGTGCTGGCAAGTCTTGTTCTCTCGGTCGTCGTTCTGGCGATTGCTCTCGTTATCACCCGACGGTGGGGATGATTTCGGAACGATCGGCGCGCGGGCCGCATTGGATTCAGAGTTTCCATGGACCTTTAATCGGACGTCTTTTCCATGCTCAAATATCTCGCTGCCGGCGCGCTGGCACTCGTCATCGCTTCCCCCGCCCTCGCTGACGACGATCGGGTGACCCCGCGCCAGCGGGCCTCGACGCTTACCGCCTTGAAGCGGATCGGCTGCACTGCGCCACGCTCGATCGAGCGCGACGATGGTGGCTTCGAGGTCGACGACGCACGCTGCCGTGGCGGCCGCTATGACATCAAGCTAAACCGCAACTTCAAGGTCGTTTCCCGCGAAAAGCAGGACCGCGACGACGACTGATCCGACGCCTGCGCGTCTCCTCGCATCTAATAGCGAGCCTTTGGCGTTGATGCTTTAAAGGAGACGCATATGGCCGAGACGGACAAGGATGAGCCGACCACGCAGGAAACCGCGGAGATGGTCGAAGTTGGCGAAATGGTCGCCTCGGAGAAGCGTAAAGACGACCGATCGTCTCCAGAAGCGCCGGGGCTAGGGGACAACATCGAACGTCGCGAAGACTGATCACGTAGTCGGTTTCGACGGTCGACGACTAACAGCCCAGCAGGCCATTGGCTGGTATTGCACAGTAGCCGCTCTGATCTTCCATCGCGTCGGGGCGAGGTCAAACACCTCGAGGGGGTGCCGTGGTCGCGATAGTCGACAAGTCTGTCGTCAGGTCGATCCCTACGCGAACTTCCTTGCGCTCGGAATAGCGGTCGACGAGTTGTGCCGCGTGCGGGCGCAGCAGCACCGTGAACCGCACCAGTTCCTCCATTACGTCTACGATGCGGTCATAATAGCTCGACGGCTTCATGCGATCGTCCTCGCCGAATTCGGCGAACGCCTTGGCGACGCTCGACTGGTTCGGTATCGTCACCATTCGCATCCAGCGGCCGAGCACGCGCAGCGTGTTGACGCTGTTGAACGACTGCGAACCCGCCGATACCTGCATGACTGCCAGCGTGCGTCCCTGCGTCGGTCGCATCCCGCCCATCGAGAGCGGCAGATGATCGATTTGGAGCTTCATGATGCCGGTGATCTGGCCGTGCCGTTCAGGGCTGCACCACACCTGACCTTCCGACCACAACGACAGTTCACGCAGCTCGTGGACGGCCGGATGGTCGTCGCCGACGACCTGATCGGGCAACGGCAGCGCCGAGGGATCGTAAATGCGCGTTTCGCATCCGAAGAATTGCAGTAGTCGCGCCGCTTCCTCGACACACAGCCGCGAGAATGACCGCTCGCGCAAGGAACCGTAGAGCAGAAGGATTCGTGGCGGCGGAGCACCCGCGCCGAGGCCATGAGCAGGTCGTTCGATCGCATAGCTTCGATCGAGCGCGGGCAGATGGTCGGGGTCGGAGAGCGTTCGAACAGGCATCAGGCGGTTCGTGGTCCCAAGAGGATGATACAGGTGCCGATCAGACAGAGCGCCGCGCCGCTCACATCCCAGCGATCGGGCCGCACGCCTTCGACGGTCCAGAGCCAAGCAAGCGATGCACAGATGTAAATGCCGCCGTAAGCGGCATACGCTCGTCCCGCGGCATCGCTGTCCACGCGGGTGAGGAGCCATGCGAACAGGATCAATGAGACGACGCCCGGAGCAAGCCACAAGGGTGACTTCGCCATGCGAAGCCAGGCCCAGAAGGCAAAGCATCCGCCAATTTCAGCAAGCGCCGCGCCGATGTAGATCAGGGCTGTCATCCGATCGTGATCCTCAATGCCAAGGCGGCAAGCGTGACCAGCAATACCGGCACAGTCAGCGTGATACCGACACGGAAATAATAGCCCCATCCGATCCGAACACCTTTCTGGCCGAGGACGTGGAGCCATAACAGCGTTGCGAGCGAGCCGATCGGCGTCAGCTTGGGGCCAAGATCGCAGCCGATGACATTGGCGTAGATCATTGCTTCTTGCACGGCGCCAGTGGCATGGGTCGCGTCGATCGACAGCGCGCCCACCAGTACGGTCGGCATGTTGTTCATCACGGACGACAGGATGGCCGCGATCACGCCTGTCCCGAACGCCGCCCCCCACACGCCGCCCTGAGCGGTGCGATCGAGCAGCGCGGCGAGATGGTCGGTCAGGCCCGCGTTTCGCAGCCCGTAGACGACCAGGTACATGCCGAGAGAGAAGATCACGACCTGCCACGGTGCGCCGCGCAGCACCTTGCCGGTCTGGATCACATGGCCCCGTCCCGCAATTACCAGCAGCAGGATCGCGCCGGCAGCGGCAACGGCGCTGACCGGCACGCCGATCGGTTCGAGCAGGAAGAAGCCAGCGAGCAGCAGCGCGAGGACGATCCAGCCGGCACGGAAGGTCGCGGGGTCTCGGATGACATCGCGCGGCGCGCGGAGCGCCCCCACGTCATAGTCTTCTGGGAGGTCGCGCCGGAAGAACAGCAGCAGCACGCCCAGCGTGGCGGCGATCGACACCAGATCGACCGGGACCATCACGGACGCATATGTGCCGAACCCGATCTTGAAGAAGTCGGCTGACACGATGTTGACGAGGTTCGAGACCACCAGCGGCAGGCTGGCCGTGTCGGCGATGAACCCGGCCGCCATGACGAACGCCAGCGTCGCCTTGTCCTTGAACCCCAGCGCGCGCAGCATGGCGATGACGATCGGCGTGAGGATCAGCGCCGCACCATCATTGGCGAACAACGCCGACACCGCCGCGCCGAGCAGCACGATCAGGACGAAGAGTCGGCGCCCATGTCCCCTGCCCCAGCGCGCAACGTGGAGCGCCGCCCATTCGAAGGATCCAGCTTCATCGAGCAACAGGCTTATGACAATGATCGCGACGAATGCAGCCGTCGCGTTCCAGACGATGCCCCAAACGACCGGGACGTCGGACAGCGTGACGACGCCCGCGAGCAGCGCCAAGACGGCCCCGGCGATCGCGCTCCACCCGATTCCGAGCCCCTTGGGTTGCCAGATGACGAGCACGATCGTGACGACGAAGATCAGGACGGCAAGAAGCATCAGGCGATGCGCTGGCCCGAGGCGTTTACCACCTGTTGTCCGTCTTCCTTCGCGAACGCGCCGCGCTGATCGCCCGGCAGCAGATCAAGCACGGCTTCGGACGGCCGGCAGAGCTTCACGCCGAGCGGTGAGACGACTATCGGCCGGTTGATGAGGATCGGGTGCGTCATCATCGTATCCACCAGCGCGTCGTCGGACAGCGATGTGTCGCCCAGGCCGAGCTCCGCATAGGGCGTACCCTTTTCGCGTAGCAGCTCGCGGGGCGTTATGCCGGCGCGGTCGATCAGCTCGACCAGCAGCGCGCGCGAGGGCGGGGTTTTCAGATATTCGACCACGTGCGGTTCGATGCCGGCATTGCGGATCAGGCCTAGCGTGTTGCGCGACGTGCCGCACACGGGGTTGTGATAGATCACGATATCGACGGCCACGGGCGTCCTTTCAGCAGCATGGGGTGAGTTCGGCGATCAGCGGGGCGCACAGCTCCGCGTTGCCGGCGCAGCAATCCTTGACGAGAAAGAGCGTTAGCGCGCGCAGGCCGTCGAGATCGGCACGATAGATGATCGAGCGGCTATGACGTTCGGATCGCACCAGCCCGCCACGGGCGAGGATGCCGAGGTGTGCGGACATCGTGTTTTGCGGTACGTCGAGCTGACGGGCGATTTCGCCGGCAGCCAAGCCATGCGGTTCGTGCCGCACCAACAGGCGGAACACGTCGAGGCGTGTTCCTTGTGCGAGCGCGCCGAGCGCTGAAATTGCCGTGTTGTTTTCCATATATCCAGGATAGCAGCTATATGGTTTCGGTCCAGACGTTGATAGCACCAAGTAGGCAGGCAGTCGGCACCCTACGCTCTTTTCCGAAGTCCCCAACGAGTGGGGCGGGACCCCGCGGGCACGGCTCTATCGGCCCGCTGGGCGTGCCGACCGAGCCATCGTGCCGGCGTCTCGGCCCTGCCGGTGACGATTCTCGCGTAAGGTGTGCCACATGGCACACCTGCGAACGCGCAGGGCGCGAGCAGTGTTTCGATTGGCGTCGACGCCCTCCCCCGGAGGCCACGCCGCACAGCACTTCGCGCGCAGAACCGCGTGTCGTGAGTTGATGGGCTTAGCCTGATCCCCCCGATACGTCGGGCGCAGCCTTCGGATCGGGGTCTTGCGCCTTGCCCTTCGCGGCACCCGGCTGCTTTGCGCTCATGGCGGTCAGATAAGCGACGATCGCCGGCACGTCAGCCTGTGCAACGGGAGCCTTGTAGACCTCGCGCATCTTGGTGACCTCCGCGGTCCACTGGTCGGAAGAGAGTGGCGGCTGGTTCAGCGCCATGCTCGCCGAATGACACGAGGTGCAGTTGGCGTTGATGACGTCCGCATGCGGACCAGCCGGATATTGCCCTTCGTCGGTCGGGAGATCGACCGAGGTGGACGCCAGCGAGAAGCCGCGCGCCGAAACGCTTGGCGGCGGTGGTGCGGCCGGGGCGGCAGGCGGCGGGGCTATGCGGCTGTTCGGGGCACCGATCGCAAGTAGCAGAACGACGGTCGCGCCGACGAACCCAAACGACAGCGTGCCGATGGAAGGCGTTTTCATGGGGGAGCGCTCCTCAGCCGACGACGATGTTGGTGGTTTCAATGTTGCCGCGCATGAACCCGCCCGGGTTCCAGATCGGCGTCATCGGCTGCGCGATGCCGGCGGTGTTCCAGCAGCGCGACATCAGCCTGGTCGGGCCCGCATGCGTGAGCGGCACCTGCGCGTCCCAGCGGCGGAAACTGTATTTGCCGTGATCGGGGCCGAGCGTCGTCTTGTACCAGGTCTTGCCGTTGTCGGTCGACACATCGACCTTGGCGACGCCGCAATCGCCCCCCATCGCAATGCCGCCCAGCGGGATCGACCGGTCGAACGCGATCGCCTGCCCTTCGTCGAGGCTCGTGACCCAACTGCGCGGGATCATCTTGTTGATCGGAACGGCCGGGAAATCCTTCTGGCCCGGCCGCACGTTCGCGCCTGGAGTGTCAGGGATTTTGTACGCCTTGGCCATCCAGTAACCGTCGTCGGGCGCGGCGAGCACCTCGATGTCGTTCAGCATCTTGACCCAATAGGTCGAATACCAGCCGGGTACGATCAGCCGGACCGGGAAGCCGTTGAGGAGCGGCATCTGTTCGCCGTTCATCCCGAAGGCGAGCATCACTTCGCCGTCGCGTGCGTGGTCGATCGACAGCGACTTGGCGAAATCCGGTCCACCCGCGACCACCGGCTGGTCGAGCGCACCGAACCGCACTGCAACCGCGCCCGGCTTCACGCCGGCGATGTCGAGCACGTCGCGCAGGCGCACGCCGAGCCATTTGGCGTTGCCCATGGCCCCGTGACGCCACTGCGCACCGGCAACGGGCGGCTGGAACAGCGCACGCGAATTGCCCGAGCATTGGTTGATCGCCGCCAGCTCGACGCGTGGCAACTTCAGCAGTTGCGCGAGCGAGATTGACAGCGGCCGCGTGACCGCGCCGTGCACCTTGATCCGGAACGCCTCGACATCGATCGCGGTGGGGATGTCAGCCCAGTGCCAGCGGACGAAGAACTGGTCGTTTGGCGTGAAGACGTCACCATTGAACACGCTCATCGGCGTTTCCAGCAAAGGCGGGTGGATACGCTGGAGGATCATGTTGCCCTTGCCAGGGAACGCACTGGTCATCGGTCGTTCCGACGGACCGCCAGGCAGGTGCAGATCGACAATGCTCTGCGCCAGCGCGGGTGCGGCGATCAACGCGCCGCTGCCGATCGCAGCCTCTGCGAGAAAGCGACGGCGGTTCGTCGCCTGCGCCAGTTTCATATCCAGGCTGTCCACCAGCATTCTCCCTTCGATGTCATGCTCTTATGCGCGATCCGTCCGACGGTCTGCCCGGTACGGGTCGATCGGATGCGCCGGTTCGATCCGGCAGGACGATCAGTTCGGCCCATCAATTGGCTTGGGCGATGCAGGGCGACACGAACAGGTTTCCGCGCCAGCCGCCTGTGACCGTCTTGGCGCCGACCAGCAGCCACATCGCTGCGAGCGCGATGGTAAGGACGGTGCCGACGATCCCGAAAAAGCCGAGCTGGAGCGTCGTGCCGAGCTTGAAGGTGGCGACCGTGTAGACGCCGAGCGGGAAGGTGTAGCCCCACCACCCGAGGTTGAACGGAATGCCCGCGCGCCAGTAGCGGATCGTGATCAGCGTCGCGAGCGCCAGCCACCACAGGCCGAAGCCCCAGAGCAGCAGCCCGGCGATCGTGCCGATCCCCTGCGCTACCGCGCCGATCTGGCCGAGGCCGTTGGCGGCGAGGATCGCGGGCGCGTCGCTGCCGAGCACCAGCATCCCGAGCGCACCGGTGCCGATCGGGCCTAGTGCGAGCCAACTCGATGCGGCCATGCTCTCGTGCGGCAGCTTGTGCAGCGCCATCCGCAGGATGAGGATCGCGAGGATGCCGAACGCGACCGGCACCGAATACGCCCAGAGGACAAAGGAGGTCGCCAGCACCACGAACTGGTGGTGCGCGTCCGCCAGATGCGGTGCGAGCAGGCCTCCGCTCGCGCCTGCGACCTCGGCCGCGACCACTGGCAGGAGCCACACCGCGGTCATGCCGTCGAGCGAATGTTCGTGCCGGGTAAACATGAGGTAGGGGATCGCTACACCGCAGGCGAGCGACATCGCGACGTCGATCCACCACAATGTCTCGGCGATCGGGATAACGCCGGCGCCGAACCGCGGCAGGCCGAACGCCAGGAACCCGTTGATGATCGTCGCGAGGCCCATCGGGATCGTGCCGATGAACATCGACACGGTATTGTGCCCGAAGATCCGACGCGCCTCGTGCCCGAACATCGTCCAGCGCGCGGTGTAGAGCCCGGCGAACAGCGTGAAGAGCGCGATGTTGAAATACCACAACGCCTCGCCGACCGGGTGCAGCGATGCGCCGACGCCCGGCACCTGCGGCAAGGCCAGCGCGAGGATGCCCGTGCCCATCGTAGCGGCGAACCAGTTGGGGGTGAACTGGCGGATCATCTCGCGCGGAGAATCAAGCCGGCTGAGCGGCTTCAGACCATCGAGAACGGGTTTCAGATCGGCAGTCACTTCCCAGTCTCCTTGATGAGATCGGTCAGCGCGTCGGCCGCCCGGGTACGATAGCGCTCCTTGTGCCGCAGCGCGTAGAATGGACGCCGCGGCAGACCGAGCGGCAGATCGTGCAACGTGCCGGCCGCGATTGCAGGTGCGACGACATGCTGCGACAGCACCGCGACGCCCGCGCCGGCCTCGACCGCGCTGCGGACCGCCTCGTTCGATGGCAGGGTCAGCGCTATGGTAAGGTCCGACGGATCGACGCCGCGCTGGCGCAACACCTCCTCGAACGACGAGCGCGTGCCCGATCCCTGCTCGCGGACGATCCAGCGCGCGGTCCGGATCCAGTCCTCGTCGATCGTGTCGGCAGCGCGGTCACTCACCAGCACCATGCGGTCGTTCGCGACGGTCCAATGCGCGAGCGCGGGCTCGTCGATCACACCCTCGACGAAGCCAAGCTCGACTGCACCGTCGAGCACGCGCGCCGCGGCCCCTTCCGTGTTGTCGATCGCCAGTTCTATCGTGATGGACGGGTAGCGCGCATGAAACGCCGCCAGCTGGCGGGGTAGCCAATAGCCCGCGATCGTCTGGCTCGCGACCAGCCGCAGTGTGCCGCGCTCCAGTCCGGCATATTCGGCCAATGCAAGTTCTGCACTGGCAGCACGGCCAAGCACTGCGCGTGCGTCGACCAGAAACATACGGCCCGCTTCGGACAGTTCGATCCCACGGCCGACCCGGTGGAACAGCGGCACGCCGTGCCGCGCTTCTAGCGCGGCGATGGCAGCGCTTGCGGCCGACTGCGTCACATTGAGCGCTTCGGCAGCGCGCGTCATGTGCTCGCGCTCTGCGACACCGACGAAAATCCTGAGTTGTTCCAGGGTCATGCCCGATCTCCTTGCCCCAATGATAGGGAAAGGAGATCAATCGCACCAACCAAATATTATGGTCGTTTCAATCATAATTACAGATTGGTCATTTCAGAATGTCGATAACCGCCTCACGTTCATCGACCAGTTCGGCAATCGTGCGATCGAGCATCGTTCGCTGGAATGGATCGAGGATCAGTCCTTCGATACGCACATAGCCACCGCTTTTGCAGAGCACCGGCACGCCGCACACCAGCCCTTGCGGGATACCGTAGGAGCCGTCTGACACCACGCCCATCGACACCCAATTGTCGCCTGCGCCGTGCACCCAATCGCGCAGATGGTCGATCGCCGCATTTGCGGCCGATGCGGCCGAGGACGCACCCCGTGCTTCGATGATCGCGGTGCCGCGCTGCGCAACGGTGGGGATCAGGGTCTCGCGGTACCAGGCCTCGTTTCCGATACGGTCGGCAAGCTTTTGGCCATCGAGTTCGGCATTCCCCCAGTCGGCAAACATCGTCGGCGAATGGTTTCCCCAGACGACGAGCTTTGTAATCGCATCGACACCGACACCCGCTTTGGCCGCAAGCTGTCCCTGCGCGCGATTGTGATCGAGGCGGATCATCGACGTGATGTTTTCGGCAGGGAAACCCGGCGCGCTTTGCGCAAGGATCCAGGCATTTGTGTTGGCGGGATTGCCGACGACCAGGATCTTGGCGTCGCGTTTGGCCACTGCGTCCAGCGCTGCGCCCTGCGTCTTGAAGATCGCTGCGTTGGCAGCGAGCAAATCACGGCGCTCCATGCCCTTCGAGCGGGGACGAGACCCGACCAGCATGGCCGCATCGATGTCCTTGAAAGCCACCATCGGATCATCAGTAATGATCACATCTGCCAGCAGCGGAAACGCGCAATCCTCCAGTTCCATGACCACGCCGCGTACTGCGTCCAGCGCCTGCGGCACGTCGAGCAGTTGAAGGATAACGGGCTGGTCCGGTCCGAACACGTCACCCTGCGCGACCCGGAAGAGCAGCGAATAGCAAATTTGTCCTGCGGCACCGCTGATCGCGATCCTGACGGGGGGCTTGGTCATTTTGGAAAGGGCTTTCGTTGGAAGATTACAGACGGTGTGAGACCGATTAACGCGCCGCCAGGGCAAGCGCCGCATCGCGCCCGGATGGCACCAGATTGGCGAGACCTTTTCCTGATCTTACGGCACCAGGAACGTAGATCAGGCTTTGCGCATCCGTACTGATCGGGATCGTCGACACGGTGGTGTACGTCAGCGTGTCGATCCCAGCGACCTTGTTGGTTCCGGCCAGGCTGGCATAGATCCTCGTACCATCGCCCGACGGCCAAACCGCACTCGGAGCCGCTTGTAGCGGGACGGTTGCCACAGCCTCCAGGCTGTCGGTTCTATAGACCTTGATTGCAGGTTGATCGCCGCCAACGCTGACATAGGCAAAGGAATCGTCTGCGCGCTGGGCGAAGTTGACCGCGCCCGTCGCTGGACCAGTGTTTATCACTTCGTGTACCGCAAACGGCGGTTTGGCAGCAAAGACCGTGGTCGTGCCGCTCTCGCGGCGTGTTGCCCAGATCTGTTTGCCATCTGGCGAGACCGCGATTGCTCCCGCACCTGCACCGTTGCTGGCAACGTGTCCGACGACGCGCCGATCCTCGACGTCGACAACCAGGATGGACGGCCTTTCAGTAAGCGATACAAAGGCATAGCGTCCGTTTGGCGACAGGATGGTCGCGCCCGCTCCGCCACTTGCTGGTACGCGGGTGATCTCCCGCGCGGTCTTAGGATCCACGACCGCGATGGCATGTTCATCGCCGAGCGAAACCCAGAGTTCGTGCCCATTGGGCGTAAACGCGACGGCGGTAGGCGACGTCTGGAACACGGTCCGGCCTCGTTCCGTGTTCGTGGCCAGATCTACGAGCGTCACACTGTGCTGCGCTGATGCCGATACCGCCAGGGTCCGCCCGTCACGCGTTGCAGCCAGGTGCTGGACTCTGGGGCTGGAAAAGCTGGGCTCAGCTATCGCGCTTTTGGCGAGGTCGATGCGTCCCAGTTCGTTGCCCGCTGCAGGATCGATGACAACGATCTTCGTCGATGTAGGGTCAGACACATAGATCCGGTCATGATGGCTGAGGTCGATATCAGCCTTCGACCACGGTGCCTGAACCGCCTTGATATCGTAGGGAAAGTCGTCCGCCGCAGGTGCAGCCCAATAGGCCTGAGCGATCACCGGGACTGGCGCTACGGAGGCCAACATCGCGGCAACCAAAACGATCGCAGCTTTCATCGTTTGATCCTTATCGCGGATCCGGCGGGTGATCGTGCCAGTCCGATGCCGTTAGATCGACCGATATGTCCCCTGCGTCCAACGCATGGTCGCGATGGTTTCAATACGAAAACGCGATCATAGATCGCCTACCGTTCTTGTTAGATGATCAGAACAACCATGCTTATGCGTTGGATCGACGGCTGCGCCGCGATCATTACGCTGTCACGCTCGGCGTTGATCGCTCGCGTGTCATAAATGGGAACACTAAAGGCATGACGATGAAATTTCGCACGGCTTTGCTAACGGCGATAGCCGTGTCCGTATCGACGGGTGCTTTAGCGCAAACGGACGGTTTCGCGTCCGCAATGGATGCGGCGATGGCGCGGATGCACGGCGCGATGATGACCGGTTATTCGAGCGATCCCGATCGCGACTTCGCCAAAATGATGATCCCGCATCATCAGGGCGCGATCGACATGGCCGAAGTCGAACTGCGGTTCGGCAAGGATGAACGCCTGCGCCGGCTCGCCCAGGGAATCATCGTCAAACAGCGTCAGGAAATCGCGGTGATGCAGGGCATCCTATCCGAAGGCGGCGCGTTGCTGCCTCACACCGAACCGACCGCGACCGGTCACCCCCATCACGGAGACCGTCCATGAAGCGTTTTACCTTAACCGCCTGTGCTGCCCTGTCTTTTTCGGCCCCGGCATTTGCGCAGCAGGTACCGAACGCGACCCCCGACATCCCTGTTAGCGCGCACGACCGGTTCTACACTTCGGACCAGTTCTCCAACACCGTGTCGGTGATCGATCCGTCGACCAACACGCTGCTCGGCGTCATCAAGCTCGGCGACCAGACCCCGGCCAATCTCAGCCCGCTCTACAAGGGGCAGCTGCTCGTGCACGGCATGGGCTTCTCGCCCGATCGCAAGACGCTGGCGGTAATATCGATCGGCTCGAACTCGGTGACGTTCATCGACACTGCGACCAATGCCGTGAAGCACACGACCTATGTGGGCCGATCGCCGCACGAAGCGTTCTTCCGCCCCGACGGTCGCGAAGTCTGGGTCGCGGTGCGCGGCGAGGATTATATCCAGGTGCTCGACGGTAAGACCTTCGCGCCGACCACGCGCATCCCCGTTCCTAATGGCCCCGGCATGACGATCTTTTCGCCAAACGGGAAATACGGTTACGTCTGTTCGAGCTTCTCGCCCGAGACAGTTGTGATCGACACCGCCTCGAAGAAGATCGTCGGTCGCGTCAAGCAGGCGAGCCCGTTCTGCCCTGACATCGCCGCGACGCCCGACGGTAAGCAGGTCTGGTTGACGCTCAAGGACGTCGGCAAGGTCATGGTGTTCGACGCCAAGCCACCCTTCGCAGTGCTCAAGACGTTCGATACCGGCGCGATCACCAACCACGTCAATATCGCCCGCAATAAGAATGGCCAGTTCGCCTTTGTGACGGTCGGCACCGAGAATGTCGTGAAGGTGTTCCGCACCACTGACTTCGTGCAGGTGGCGAGCATCCCGGTCGGCGCGCTCCCGCACGGCCTATGGCCGTCGGGCGACGGCACGCGGATGTATGTCGGGCTGGAGAACGCCGATGCGGTCGCGGCGATCGACACAGCAAGCAACACCGTCATCGCGACGATTCCAATCGGTCAGGGGCCGCAAGGCGTGGCATATGTTCCCGGCGCGGTGCCGGTAGGCGATGGCCGTGCAAACCTGGTGCCGCTCGCGCAGGCCGGCATGAAGATCCAGCTGACTCTATCCGGGACTGGGCGCAGCCAGGTCACGCTATTCGATCAAGGCCAGGTCCAGATTTTGCAGGCGGCGGTTGCGGGCCTCAGCCCAAAGATGCCCTATGTCCTTGGATTATCCTCCCACGCTGACGGCAGCGGCGTGATCCAGCCTCTGGCGAAGTTCATGACCAATCCGGCGGGCGGCGCGATAGTAAACACGCTCGGACCGCTCCGCCAGATCGTCAGCGACGCGAAAGGCGACATGCGCCGTTACCTCGTCATTGCTCCGGGCGACCCGATGATGCCGGGCGCTGTCGTTCAGGTGCAAAAATGAGGATTCCGGTGAAACCTGCGCCCCGCTGTCCGTGTCCGGTATATTCGGCATGACGCTGGGCTAGGTCGACACGACGTCTCGAGAGTGTCGGAAAGCACTTGTTTGTCGCACAATGGTGATTACGACTGGGTTTTCTACATATCGGGCCGCTGAATGCCGACAATGGGAAGGAAAGCGGACTGGCTGCTTTAGAGAGGGCAGGTGCGCTCCACTACCTGGTGCACTTCCATTTCGTCGCAGCAGGATGCCTTTACGCCTAGCTCATTACAGGCCCCGATCCGGCGCCGCATCGGCCTTCCGTGCCTGCCCGCCTGATAGTGCTGGGGGTCGCCGTCGTGATCCACTCGATCATGTCGCAGCTGCTCTACGCCGGGCTGTTCGTCGCCATATCCGTGCCGGTTGAACAGTTTCGCCGCGGTGCGGAGCTGATGTCAGTACATGGCGCCCAACTCGCCGGAATGGGTCTGCGATGCGGCATGTTCTGGGTCAAAATCGAAGCCCGGCTTAAGCGAGACCGGTAGGACGAAGCGTTTGCTGCGTGCCGGCTGGTCAGCTTTCTCCAAACAACTCACGTTGCGCCTTGTCCAATTCCTCTGCGTAGCGGCGTCGCGCATAGCTCTCGGAGAGGATGCCGAGAACTGCCCCGTCGCTTCCAACTACCGCCAGTTCGTCCGCACCTTCGGTATCGAACGTAGTCATGACGCTTCTGATGTCTGAATCCGGCGTAAGGGCGAGACCCGTGTGGATCGCCAGCGACCCGATCGGTGCCTTCTGATCGACCTCTTCGGCAAATGCACTGGCAGTCTGTACGATACCGCCATAATTTTCGTGGTCATCGACTAGTAGGACCCGACTTGTGGAACCAAGCGGAAACGCCCGACGAAACTCGGCGATCGTCGTGTTGCACGGCGTAGCCCTTTCGACACGTCGCATCATCTTGCCCGCTGTAAGCGTTCTGACCCAGCCGACATCGCGGGCGCTTTTGATGGTTTCGCCCCGGAGATGCAGGCGCCACGTAGAAAAGGAATAGCCGAACAGCTCGCGGACGATGGTGGACGAGACCAGCGATGCTGCAATGGCCGCGCCGGCAAGGGAGAAGTCGTGGGTCGCCTCAAGGACTAGCATCGCCATCGTCATCGGCCCGCCAACTACGGCGACCGCTAATGCGGCCATCCCCACCAGGGCCGCATTGTGCGGGTCGATCACAGGCGATCCGACAATCCATTCGAGTGAACCAGCAAACAGGTGACCCAGCAGGCTGCCCAAGAACAAGGATGCGAAGAACAGGCCACCGCGGAAGCCAAAGCCAAGTGAGATGATGGAGGCCGCGCACTTGACGACGAAGATGGCGGCGAGGAAGCGCAGCGATACCTCGGCTTCAAGATTGAGGTGGAGGGCGCCGTGACCAGCAGAGAGAATTTGCGGCGTGAGCATCGCCAGAGGGATGAGCAGAAGACCGCCCAATATCGGCCGGCAAATCGAGGGTATCGGCAGTTTGCGTGTAGCTGCTTCCATCTCCGCAACAGCCCGCATCAGCAGTATACCAGCGCCAGCGGCACAGGCCCCAAGACCGGCGTAGAGAAGGTAGTGGAACGTCTCGATCTGTTCGCCTGCATTAGCCGCAACCAGATACGGTTGAGCACCAAACGCCTGCGCCACAAGGACACTCGCCAGGCACGCCGCAGCGACAGGTGCCAGCGCTGATATCGTATAGGCCCCGATTACGATCTCAAAGGCATAGAAGGCCCCAGCTAATGGAGCCCCGAATGCACCTGCGATGGCGGCGCCCGTTCCGGCGCCGACCAAGATGCGCAGATCGGACCTGCGTAACGCAAACCAGTTGCCGCTGAGCGAGGCGACGAGCCCTCCCAACTGCGCATACGCCGCCTCAAGCCCCACAGACGCACCGAAGCCGTTGGAAAGGATCGTTTGCCCGGAGATAACGAGGCTGTCGGACCATGACATGCGACCACCATGAAGGGCGTTCGCCTCTACAGCGTCGACCATCCGGCGCCGGCGAGCATGAGTAACCCAAGAGAAGAGTGCGAGGACGGCTCCACCAGCCGGCAGGGCAAGTAGAGCAAGGTAAGGGATCGTCGTGGCCGCACTCAGCCTTTCATCCGGCGACAAGGCATAAAGCAGATGCTGCATCGCCTGTGCGAGCGTACCCTGGACGACACTGAGCAATCCGGCTGCACTGCCGATCATGATGGCCAGCACGATGAGTGCAGCTTCGCTGGATCGAAAAGCTTTACGGAGCCACGATGGCGCCACCCGACCAGATCCAGGTGGACTAGCTGCGCTATCGATCAGTGGCGCTGAAGCCATGTCAGTCGGCGTCCTGCATCAAGGTTGCAAACAGGGCTGCGGCGAGAACGGCGCTCGAAAGCCACATCACAATCGACAGCGTCCAAGACGTCGCCAGTCCAGCTGCCGTGATTGTTGCAAGCAGTAGGACGATGAGAACGGGCATGGCTGCCCGCGAGTGGAAAAAACGCATGAAGCCGCCTACGCCTGCTACATCTGCGGTGCCACAACCTTCCGAGCCGCCCGGTACGCTTCCTCGCCACGGACGCCATTCAGTATCTTCGAACGCCTGCGGCTTGGCCATGCTGCCCATCAACAGTACCCGGCGATCAGTGCAGTGGCCAAGTCCACATCACTAGAGGCGTACCAACCAAGACCACCAGAACCGATAGTGGTGCGCCCAGCCGGGCGTAATCGCTGAAGCGGTAGCCCCCAGGACCAAAAACCAAGGTGTTACACTGATGCCCAATCGGCGTCAGGAAATCGCATCCTGCCCCGATAGCGGTCCCGATGAGGAAGGCTTCGGGGCGATATCCGAGGTCATGCGCGAACACCGCCGCGATTGGCGCCATCACCAAGACCGTCGCGGCATTGTTGAGAAACGGCGTCACAGCCATCGCCGCTACGAGGATCAGGGCGACCGCGCCCCATGGCGGCAAGGAGGCCGCCAGATGGGCAAGCGAGGTCGCGAGTACATCCGACGCGCCGGTGGTGCGCAGGGTTTCACTGACCGGAATGAGCGCGCCCAGCATGATGAGAATTGGCCATTCGACGCCATCATAGGCATCTCGCAGCGGTAGCGCTCCGGTCGCCATCATTAGACCGGCAGCGGCGAAGAAGGCGACGGCCACAGGCACATAGCCGGTCGCGGTTACGGTCATCGCCACCGCGAGGATGATAAGTGGTAGGAAGCGACGCTTCGAACTTCCCAGACGCAGGGCACGCTCTGCCAGCGGCAGCGTACCGAGGTCACGCATGCGTTCCGGCAAGAGTGTGAGGGGTCCTTGAAGAACAATGACATCGCCGGCGCGCAAGACGGTCTCGCTGAGCTGCTTGGTCAGCCGTTTGCCGGCGCGCGATACCGCGATGAGATTGACGCCATAGCGTTGCTGAAGCCGCAGTCGTCCAGCGGACTGGCGGACCAACACGGAGCCGGTGGTGATGACCGCCTCAATGACGCCAACCTCATCATCTTCGCTGCCTTCCGGTAGGTCACGATGCTGTCCGGCAAGTGCTAGGTGGTCACCCGCAATGACACGCTCAAGCGTATCCGGGTCACCGCCCAAGATCAGCGTGTCGCCGGCAGCCAGAAGGAACTCGGCCGTAATGCTCGTGCGCACATCGTCACGGACAACATTGGCGATCGTCACCTCATTATCATGACGGTCGATGAAGGACTCAACCGTTTCGCCGACAGCGGGCGATCCGTCTTGGATGGTCGCCTCAGTGACATAGTCCGTGATGTTTAGAGCTTCGCCCATTGTCGGCGCTGCGCGGCGTTCCCTGGGCAGGAGGCGGTAGCCGAAACGCAGGAAAATGAGGCCGACCACAAGCAGGCCCAGCCCCGTTGGCAGATAATCGAACATGCCGAACGGCTCACCGGTCATCTGCTCTCGTACTCTGCTGACAATAATATTCGGCGACGTACCAACGAGGGTCATCAACCCGCCAAGGAGCGAAGCGAACGACATCGGCATCAGGAACACCGAGGGGCTAGTGTCCGATTTCTTCGCCGTCTGCACGGCTGCCGGCATCAGCATAGCCAAGGCACCGACGTTCTTTACGAGCCCGGACGATACCCCGACTGCCGTAGTCAGCACCACGAGTTGCGACCGGACGCGTGTCACGCGCCGCGCCAGTATCCCGAGCGCGCTCTCGATTAGGCCGGAACGCTGCATTGCCGATGAGATCACCAGCGCCGATCCAACGATGATAACGATGTCATCGGAAAAGCCAGTAAATGCCGCTTTGGGCTTCACCAATCCCAGCGACAGCCCGGCAAGCAGGGCGATGATGGCCGTGACATCATAGCGAAATCGGCCCCAAAGAAAGAGGCCCATCATGCCAATCAGCAGGCCAATCGACATAAGTTGCGGCGTGGTCATGCAAGCAGAATCCGTAAAATGGCGATAGTCACGCCGGTTATTGCAGCCAAATCCCGACGAGTGCCGCCAAGACGGCAATCGCTAGGAAGCCGTTCACAGAGATCAGCAACCAAGCCGGCAGTCGCTGAGTGTCGGGCCGCGGTGGGGCGATAGGAATCATTTCACGCCAGACCGCTGCAACGAAGCAGAAGCCGCTGAACAGGATCAGGACGGTTGCGGTCGCACCGGCAAGCCAGCCGGGCACGATGTTCTCAAGCAATGCGCGGGCGCCAATTCCTGCGGCTAGAGCGGCAAGCCCGGTACGGACCCAGGCTGCGTAGGTGCGCTCCGCTGCCATGACTGTTCGATCGGCAGCAAGCTCCGTGCGCCGATCGGCGCTATCTGCTTGCTGCTTGGCGCTATGCTCCAACCGGTCCGCACCGTGAACGAATGGGCCGTTGAAATCACGGGTCAATGACAGTCGTTCGTTGGCCATGGATGATCAACGATACCCACACGCTTTCAGCACATCGAAT
>NZ_JAKNQH010000084.1 GCF_022662305.1 Sphingomonas sp. BAUL-RG-20F-R05-02 | reverse complement strand
TGCCTCGCGGCCCGGCGGTGGAAAGCCCGGGCATGAGGGACATAGCCGGATACTGAGCGAGGCATTCGACCTTGCTATCGATCATCGTCCGGACACCTGCACCGGCTGTTGCGCGGCACTGCCGGCCGATCTGGTTGCCGAGACGGTCAGCGAGCACGACACGGTCGAACTGCCGCCGATCACGCCGGTCGTGGAGCGCCACAGGCGTCG
>NZ_JAKNQH010000083.1 GCF_022662305.1 Sphingomonas sp. BAUL-RG-20F-R05-02 | reverse complement strand
ATCCGAGCTCACCACACCTGCCTGACGCAGCTTCGATACGGCGTCATCGCGGCCACCTGCAAAATGCGCCTGCGCACGGCGGAGCATGTTCATCAGACCGCCCTGGCTGATCGTCAGACCGAACAGATCGGCAAACGCCCCCTGAAGCCGTTCGTAGGACAACGCCTGAAAGGTCTTCAGATAGGTCGCGATCGCATGGATCCGCGCGCCAAACGGCGTCCCCTTCGCCGCGTCCGGCAGCGCGGCCCTCACACGCATCCCGCACGATGGGCAGCGAACCGCC
>NZ_JAKNQH010000082.1 GCF_022662305.1 Sphingomonas sp. BAUL-RG-20F-R05-02 | reverse complement strand
CAAGGCCGCTCAGGATGCGGCTGCCGCCGCCAATCAGGCCGCCAAGGCCGCTGCCGACAAGGCTGCGCAGGATGCCGCCAAGGCGGCGTCCGACAAGGCCGCTCAGGATGCGGCTGCCGCCGCCAATCAAGCCGCCAAGGTCGCTGCCGACAAGGCTGCGCAGAATGCCGCCAAGGCAGCGTCCGACAAGGCCGCTCAGGATGCGGCTGCCGCCGCCAATCAGGCCGCCAAGGCCGCTGCCGACAAGGCTGCGCAGGATGCCGCCAAGGCAGCGTCCGACAAGGCCGCCCAGGATGCGGCTGCCGCCGCCA
>NZ_JAKNQH010000081.1 GCF_022662305.1 Sphingomonas sp. BAUL-RG-20F-R05-02 | reverse complement strand
ACCGCGCCGCAGCCCGGCAACTCATCCCTTCGTCAACCGCGGCCAACGCCCGCGACCGTAGGTCCATCGACAACGGCTTGCCCATCCATGCCGGCCTCCATCCCAGCCGACACGGTGGATCAGATCAGAGCGTCCGTGTGAATCCCCTTTGACTCACGTCGGCCGGAAACCGCTCTAGTAGTAGAAGCGGCTTAGAGTGACGATCACATCGTTGCAGTTCCTCAGGTGTCCCAGTCATGGACCGGATTGATTAAAACAACCTAACATACAGTCGCATAACTGCCTCTGATTTTGTACCGCCTGTCATGTGGTACTTACTCATTTTGGTTACGTAATTACCCACCCCCTTGCGGCTGAGGGAGATCACTGATTCAAAGGGGTG
>NZ_JAKNQH010000080.1 GCF_022662305.1 Sphingomonas sp. BAUL-RG-20F-R05-02 | reverse complement strand
GTAATTACCCACCCCCTTGCGGGTAAGCGAGATCACTGATTCAAGGGGGTCATGGGCCGTCCCGATCTCGAGCGCCTGAGCCGCGAGGAATTGATCGAACTGGTGCTGCGCCTGCAGCGCCCTGCGAAGACGTCGCGGACATCGTCGAAGCCGCCATCGACCGACCGCAAGGAGCGCCGCGATGCCTCGCGGCCCGGCGGTGGAAAGCTCGGGCATGAGGGACATAGCCGGATACTGAGCGAGGCATTCGACCTTGCTATCGATCATCGTCCGGACACCTGCACCGGCTGTTGCGCTGCACTGCCGGCCGATCTGGTTGCCGAGACGGTCAGCGAGCACGATACGGTCGAACTGCCGCCAATCACGCCGGTCGTGGAGCGGCACAGGCGGCT
>NZ_JAKNQH010000008.1 GCF_022662305.1 Sphingomonas sp. BAUL-RG-20F-R05-02 | reverse complement strand
CGCGGTTGGCCACGGCTCTGCATTGACGGTGAGCGAGACGGCTGCGGACGTGAACACGTCGCCGACGGTGCTGGTGGTGTGCGTCCAGCCGGTCGCATCCGGCTTCGCGTTCGGGCCGTCGCCGGGCGGAGCGTCGGCGAGCGCGGGGTCCATCGCGATGGTGACGCGCACGATGTTGGCCGCGTATGGCTCCACCGATACGCGTGCGCCGTTACGATCAAGCGAGGCGAGCGGGGCAGCGAGGGCGGGGAGGGCGATCAGCGCGAGCAGCGAGGCTCCAGCGGTGAGAACGGCACGCGCCGCCGCTCGGGTTTGCAGCACCGTCGTCATCGTTTCTCTCCCGAGCCTAGCTTGTTCGTCTGTAATTTTCACTTATGATATCTTCATTCACCGGCGCAAGTGGCGTGACGTGTTCGTTGAAGATCACCGTTACATCGTACGCGACATTTGGCGCATAGCTAGACCAATGGAGGGGTTATGAAGATCGCGATCACGCTCGCGCTGCTCGCCACAGCGGCAGCCACGCCGGCCTTGGCACAGGAAACCACGCTGCCCCACCTCGAGGCGCACGGCGCGCGTCATACCCTGATCGTCGACGGCAAACCGTTCCTGATGCTCGGCGCGCAGGTCAACAATTCGAGCAACTATCCCGCCGCGCTGCCGGTCGTGTGGCCGCTGCTCGACCGGCTCCACGCCAACACGGTCGAGGTGCCCGTCGCGTGGCAGCAGATCGAACCAGTCGAGGGGCAGTTCGATTTCAGCTTCGTGGCCACGCTGCTCGATCAGGCGCGCGCGCATGACAAGCGCGTCGTGCTGCTGTGGTTCGGCACGTGGAAGAACACCTCGCCCAGCTACACGCCGGATTGGGTCAAGCTCGACAACCGCCGCTTCCCGCGCATGAAGACGCGCACCGGCGCCGACCACGGCACGCTGTCGGCGATGTTCCGCACCACGCTGGAGGCGGACAAGCGCGCGTTCGTCGCGCTGATGCGCTACCTCAAGGATCACGACCCGCAGAACACCGTGATCCTGGTTCAGCCCGAGAACGAGACCGGCAGCTACCGCAACCCGCGCGATTACGGCGCGGTGGCGAACGCGCTGTTCGCGAAGCCGGTGCCGGCCGCGCTGGCAAAGGCGCTCGGCAAGCGCGCCGGCACCTGGACCACGCTGTTCGGCGCGCAGGCCGACCGCGCGTTCAACACCTGGCACACCGCCGTGTACGTCAACGAGATCGCGGCGGCGGGCAAGGCGGTGAAGCCGCTGCCGATGTACGTCAACGCGGCACTCGCCGGGCCATCCAACGTGCCCGACCCGGACGGCGTGGCGAGCGGCGGCCCGCAGCAGGACGTGCTGCGGATCTGGAAGGCGGCGGCCCCCGCGATCGATTTCGAGGCGCCCGACATCTACGACGGCAAGGCACCCGACGTGCTCGCCTATCTCGACGCCTATGCCCGGCCTGACAATGCGCTGATGGTGCCGGAGATCGGCAACGCCGAGCCGTTCGCGCGGTTCTTCTGGGCGGCGCTGGGGCGCGGCACGATCGGCTATGCGCCGTTCGGCATGGATGAGACCGGCTATTACAACTACCCGCTCGGCGCCAAGGCGCTGGATGCGCCGACCGTCGCCGCGATCGCCGACAAATACGCGCTGCTCGCCCCCATCGCCGGCGATTGGGCAACGATCGCCGCCAGCCACCCGACCTGGGGCGTGGCCAAGGGAGAGGACGGCACCGCGCAATCCACCACGATGGGCGACTGGACGATCACCGCCGGCTTCGGCGAATGGCAGTTCGGGCAGAAAAGCTGGACGTGGATCAAATCGGACCCGCCGGAATGGGCGAACCGCCCGGTCGGCGGCGGCGTGGTCGCGCAACTCTCGGCGGACAGCTTCCTCGTGATGGGCGACCACATCCGCTTCGACTTCGCCGGTCGCGCCGGCGGGCCGGCAAACGGCATGATCGTCAGCGTCGAGGAAGGCACGCTGAAAGATGGCGCGTGGATTACGTCACGCGTGTGGAACGGCGACCAGACCGATTACGGCCTCAACATCACCGACCAGCCGGTGCTGCTGCGCGTGACGATGGGCCACTACCGCTAAAGCGAGTGGCGCGGGCTCAGACCAGCCCGCGCCCGTCGATCCGCACCACCGGCACGAAGCCGCCCGCACCCGGCGGCATATCGAAATGCAGCCCGGTCGCGTCGCGGCGGTGCGGCACCGTCCCGCCACCCAGCAACGTCACGCGCTCGACCACACCCTCGCGCCCCGTCGCGAGCGAGCGGATCGTCGCGCGCCCCTTGGGCGGCGCTAGGAACAGCGCGTACAGCGCGCCCGCGTTGGTGGTGAAGCGGATATCCGCAGACGTGAACGGCTTGGCGGATCCTTCGTTCTGCATCCCCACCGCAAGCTGGGTCGGCCCCTCGCCATAGCGCCGCCACGGCCGCGACCCGAAGATCGCCGTGCCGTTCACCGCGATCCACCCCGCCATGCCGTCGAGGATATTCTCTTCCTCGGCATCGATCGCGCCGTCGCCGGGCTGCGGGATCGACAGCAGCAGGTTGCCGTTCTTGGACACCACGTCGGCGAGCCGCTGCATCACGTCCTCCGCCGTCTTGTAACTGCGGTCGTTGAGCCGCGCGACGTTGTAGAACCAGTCGCCGATGCAGGTGTCGGTCTGCCACGGCTCGTCCCACAGATGGTCGGTGTAGCCGCGCTCGACATCCTGCAGGATGCCGAAGCGCTGGTTGGGCTTCAACTGCTTGCCGGTCAGCACCACGTCGATCTTGCCGTGCCATGCGATCGAGCGGTTGTAGTAATCCGCCGCCGCCTCCAGCCCGACCGGGCCGAACGGCAGTTCGTAATCGTCGAAATAGACGAGATCGGGCTTGTACTTGTCGATCAGGTCGGTCTGCCGCAGCAGCCATTTCGTCACATAGGCGGGGTCGCCCGGCGGGGGCGTCTCGACCCATTGGCCGTCGTGCTTGTCGTGCCATGCCTCCATTGCGGCGATGCTGTCGATGCCGTCGGGCAGCACCGCATGGCGACCGGTGTAGAGGTCGTGCGGGTCCAATCCCTCCCACCAAGTGCCGCGCCCGTCTTCCTTGCGCAGGGTGTAGGCGTCGTAGCGCACGCCCTTCTTCGCGCCGACCGGATCATAGCCATAGGCCGACTGATACCAGTGCCACGCATGCGCGGCATGGTTGGACACGCCGAACTTCAGCCCGGCACGCCGCGCGACCTTCTCCCACTCGCCGACCACGTCGCGCTTCGGCCCGACGCGCAGGCTGTTCCACGGCTGGTAACGGCTGTCGTAGCAGTCGAGATTGTCGTGATGGCAGGCGAGCGCGAGGAAATATTTGGCGCCTGCCTTCACGTAGCGCTGCATCAGCGCATCCGGGTCCCATTTCGCGGCGGACCACAGATGCTGGATGTCCTTCATCCCCGATACCGACGGATGGCCGTAGGTCTTGAGGTGATGTTCGTACATCGGGTGGCCCTGCATATACATGAAGCGGCCGTACCAGTCGCCCTGCTCGGGCACCGATTGCGGCCCCCAATGCGCCCACAGCCCGAGCTTGGCGTCGCGGAACCAGTCGGGGTAGCGGTAATTGTCGACCAGCGACGGCCAGTTCGCCTGCACCGGCCCGCGCGCCGCGCCCATCGGGCTGGCCGCGCGCGCCGCCTGCGCGATGCCGAGCGCAGCGCTGCCGGCGAGGAAGCGGCGGCGGTCGAGCGAGTTCATTTGCGCGAGCCCAGCGTGGTGGCGATCGCCGCCAGCGCGAGCGGGCGCATCACCGCATAGCCCGCCGGGGTGGGATGCACGCCGTCACTGGCGAGGCCGGGCTTCATCGCGCCCTCCGGCGTGGTCAGCGCGGCGTGATAATCGACATAGGTGAAGCCGTTCGCCTTGGCATAACCGCGCAACCACGTGTTCATCGCGGCGATCTGCGGCACCGGCCGCTTGTCCGGGCTCCACGGGAAGGCGGCGGCGGGCGGGATCGAGGCGAGGATCACCTTGATGCCATGCGCGCGGGCGAGTTCCGCCATGCTGGCGATGTTGCCCTGTACCGTCTCGATCGTCGCCGCGCCGGTATTGCCGGCAATGTCGTTGGTGCCGGCCATGATATGCACGACCTGCGGGTGCAAATCGATCACGTCGCGGCGGAAGCGCACCAGCATCTGCGGTGTGGTCTGCCCGCTGATGCCGCGATCGACGATGCCGTTCGTGAACAGCGTCGGATCCGCACCGATCCAGTTGTCGGTGATGGAATCGCCCATGAACACCACGCGCACCGGCTGCGTGATCGCGGCGTTCTGCGCGGCGTAGCGGCAGAGCTGCCCGTAATCACGAGTCATCATGTGCAGGTTCCACATCTGCCACCCGGCCTTGTCGGCCGGCTTGGGGTGGGCAGGGCAGGGATCGGCGACGATGCCGACCGGATCGCCGACATAGGGGTCGCCGGGCACGCTGGTCTGGGCGGACGCCGCCGAGCCAAGCAGGATCGCAATCAGGGGGAGGTAGCGCATCATTTGCTCCTGAGGTGGGTGGCGAGAGCGGTCGCGATCGCGCGCGCGGCGACCGGCGCCATGCGGGCATAGCCGGCGTCGAGTGGATGGATGCCGTCGCTGGTGTAGGCCGCGGTCATCAGGCCGTTCCGATCGACCAGCGCCGCGAAGTAATCGGCATAGGCGTAGTGACGCCGCGCGCAGAACGCGCGCAGCCACGCGTTCAATGCGCGTAGTTCGTCGGGATGGCGTTCCTTCACGACATCGCGTGCCGCGTCGGTATAGTCGTTGACCGGCAACAACGACCCGAACACCACCGCTATGCCATGTGCATCGGCGAGATCGGCCATGGTTTCCCAATTCGCCTCGATCTGCTCGGGCGTCTCCTGCTGGAGAAAGCCCTGCACGTCGTTGACACCCGACAGGATGACCACCGCCTGCGGATGCAGCGCGATTACGTCCTGGTGAAAGCGCAGGATCATCTGCGCGGTCACCTGGCTGCCGATACCGCGATTGACATAGGGCTTGCCGGGAAAGCTCGCCGCAAGGTTCCAGCGATCGGTGATCGAGTCCCCCAGGAACACCACGCGTCGTTCGCCCGCGCGGGGCGGGGGCAGGGCAGCGTTGGCGGGCTGGTAGAGATAGCGCTCACCGAAATCGCGCATCAGGCTGGGGATCAGTTTCGCACGGAACGGCCCGAGCCACGGTCCCCAGTCCTTTTCCACCACCGTCCGCCGTTCGGGCGAGCTTTGGTAATGCGGTGCCTGCGCGGCGGCCGGCGCCGCTGCCAGCACGCTGGCAAGCAATACCGGCCACGCCTTCACAGCGCGACGCCCTGCCGCGTCGCGAAGGTCGCGAACAGGCCTGGCCACGCCGAAGCCGATTGCGCGCGCGGCAGGCGCACGCCGAAGCCGTGGCCACCGTCCTCGAACACGTGCAGCGCTGTCGGTCGCTTGGCGGCCATCAACGCGTCGAACATCGCGATGCTGTTGGCGACCGGCACCAGCCCGTCATCGGCGGCATGCACGAGGAACGTCGGCGGTGTGGTCGCGTCGACCTTGCGCTCGACCGAACGCGCGCGCTGTTCCGCCACGCTGGAGTTCGGCCCGAGCAGCATGTCGCGTGATCCGACATGCGTGAATGGTTGGTCGAGCGTGATGACCGGGTAGATCAGCCCCGCCACATCCGGCCGTGCGCTGAGCGTATCGGTAGCATCGACCGGCGCGTAGGTCCGCTCGGCATGGCGCGTCGCGAGCGACCCGGCGAGGTGTCCGCCGGCCGAGAAGCCGAGGACGGCGATCTTGTCGGCGCGGATGCCGAACCGCGCCGCGCCCGAACGGATCACGCGCATCGCCCGCTGTGCGTCCTGAAGCGGCACGTCGGCGCGATCGTTCCAGCCTTCCGATGGCAAGCGGTACAGCAGGATGAACGCCGTCACGCCACGCGCGTTGAGCCATGCCGCCTGCGATACGCCTTCATTGTCATACGACAGGAAGCCATATCCGCCGCCCGGCATGACGAGCGCCGCCGTGCCGTTCGGGCGGGCCGGGCGGTACACCACCAGCACCGGCCGCGCGATCCCGGTCACCCAGCGATCGAGGTGCGCGGGGTCCTTCGACTGATCGGCGATCTTGCGCGTGATCGTGGCGCCGGTGCTGCTGGGCGGCGGGCCGGGCCACAGCTCTACCACTTCGTCATGTGCGCTGGTCTGCGCATCCGCCGATGTGGCCGCGGCGGCAAGGCCGAGCAGCATGGAGCCGCCGATCAGCGTGCGGCGTGACAGGTCGTTCATGCGTCCGAATCCTTTTCCTGATCCTCGTCCGGGCGGAGTGTAGCATCGCGCAGCACCGGGGCGAGCTGGTCGGCGATCGCCTCAGCCGCTTCGCGCAGCGCCGCCTGCGACTCGGCCAGCCCGACCCGCGCGCCCGGTCCGTCGACGAAAGGGATGGTCAGCGCCGCGCGCGCCACGTTCAGCGACAGCACCGGCACGGACAGGTCGATGATCCCGGTCAGCACCGGGCTGGGCGATGTGCCGCCGCCGTCCGCGATGATCGCGTCGAGTTGCGCGGTCAGCACCGGCAGATCGACCGCATCGCCCGTCGCGCGCACGTCCTCCAGCATAGCGGCGCGCCCGTCGGGGGATTGGAAGGCGAGCAGGATGCGCCCGGATGCGGAGCGATGCAGCGGCCGCCGGTAGCCGACGCGCACCGCGAAGCCCGACAAGCCGGGGGAATCGACGCCGGCGATCACCACCATCTCGGCACCGGATACGACCGCGAGATGACAGCTCTGCCCGATCCGGCGCGCCAAACCTTCCATCACCGGCATCGCGGTGGAGACGAGATCGCGTACCGGCGGCTGACCCATGCTCAGCGCGAACAGCCGATTGGTGAGGCGGTACCCTTCTTCGCTGCGGACGATGTAACGATGTTCCTCGAGCACCTGCAACATCCGGAAGATCTCGCTGATCGAGCGGTCCAGCGCGACCGAGATGTCCGACATGGTAAGCGGCGCGCTGGCGGCGGCGAGGACTTCCAGGATCTCGAGCCCCTTCTTTAATGCCGGCGCCTGATACCGCGACTTCGTTGCCATGCCTCTCCCCCGTTTGCTTATCGGAGCGCTTGTACGTCGCTCCGGCGGCGGCCGCCATGCGGTAGCGAAAAATCACCCGTGAAAGCAATTTTTATATTTCACAATTGTAACGGCGGACGTAAGGAGCGGCTTCAGAGCCCTGCCCGGGGGCCATGCACGCAGGAGAGGGACGAATTATGGCACTTCAGATCACCACGCAGAGCACTCGCAAGGCCACGATGCTGCTCGGCGCGTCCGCCGCTGCGCTGGTGCTCGGGGCCGCATCGCCCGCCTTCGCGCAGACCGCCACGCCGCCAACCGATCCGGCGGTGCAGCAGGCCACGACGCAGAGCGGCACAACCCAGCCGAGCGGCGACCAGAACGTCGCGACCGATCCCGCATCCGCCGCGCCGGCGTCCGCCACCGCGGACATCGTCGTCACCGGCGTGCGCGCGAGTTTGCAGAGCGCGCAGAACATCAAGCGCAATTCCGACCAGATCGTCGATTCGATCGTGGCGGAGGACATCGGCAAGCTGCCTGACCGCAACGTCGCCGAAGCGTTGCAGCGCATCTCGGGCATCCAGGTCCAGCGCCAGTACGGCGAAGGCAGCTCGGTCGCGATCCGCGGCCTGACCCAGGTCCGTACCGAACTGAACGGCCGCGACATCTTCACCGCGAGCGGCGGCGAGGGTACCAGCCCGGCGGGAACGCTGAGCCTGGAGGACGTGCCGTCCGAACTGCTCGCCGGCATCGATGTCTACAAGAACCCGTCGTCCGATCTGATCGAGGATCAGCTCAGCGGTACGATCAACTTCCGCACGCGCAAACCCTTCGACTTCGACGGGTTGAAGGTGTCGGGCGCGGTCAGCAACACCTATTCGGACCTGGTCCGCAAGAGCGAGCCGTCCGCGTCGCTGCTCGTCAGCGATCGCTGGCACACCGGTATCGGCGAGATCGGCGTGCTGGTCAGCGCGTCGTACCAGCGCACCGCATTCCGGCAGGATACGATCACGACCGAGCCGTTCAACACGCTCGATACCAGCCTGAAGGCTGATGGCACCCCGAACTCGTTGCCCGACTATACCGCCGCGCAGACGCTCGGCCGGCTTGGCCAGACCACGACGCTGGCGCACGGCACCGGCATCGGCGAGGTCTACGGCGATCGCCGGCGCTTCGGCATCGACGCGTCGCTCCAGTGGCGGCCGACCGACACGCTGGAGTTCACCGGCGAGGTGTTCCGTAACGATTATAACTTCCGGTTCGACGATTACAGCTACTTCGCCGAACCGGCCGGCGCGCAGATGGTGCCGACGCCGGGCGCCGCCTTCACCTTCGCGCCGAACGGCGACGTGCAGAGCGGCACCTACCAGAATATCGCGGCCGCCGCGAACACCAGCCTCGAAACGCGCCACTCGCGTACCACCGACTATTCGCTGCACGGCAAGTGGGAAGCGTCGTCGCACCTGACGATCACCGCCGACGGCCAATTTGTCGATGCCAACACGCAGGACGTGCGCTCGATCGTCGGCCTGAACGGCGTCGGCGACGGCACGCTGATGCAGAAGGTGACCGGCACGACGCCGAGCTTCACGCTGACGACGCCCGAGGGTGCCACCAACGCATCGACGTATAATGCGGCGTTCTATCTCGACGACCTCAACCACTCCGAGGCGAAGGACAAGACCGGTCGGCTCGACGGCGAATATAAGTTCGACGGCGGCATTCTGCGGTCGATCAAGGCGGGCTTCCGCTTCGCCGATCGTTCCAACGTGTTCAGCGACACCGGCTATCGCTATACCCAGCTGTCCGGCGTGCCGAGCGAGCTTGAGGTGGTCGGCCTGCGCGACTTCTTCCGTGGTGACGCATCGGTGCCGAACGAGGGGCTGTTCTTCTCGCGCAACACCACGCTCAATTACGACGCGACGCGCGCCGCGCTCGGCATCTCGACCGCCGCGCCGTACCAGGCGAGCGGCACCAGCACGCAGTCGCAGAAGACGTATGCCGGCTACGTGGCGGCGTTCTTCAAGGCGGATCAATTGCCGGTGCCGATCGACGGCAACATCGGCGTGCGCTTCGTGCACACCGATCAGGACGTCGCGGGCTACCTTCAGCAGACCGGGCTGATCACCGGGCCGGACGGCAAGCAGAACACCGGCGACACCACCGCCAATCTCGTCAGCGTCGCGCAAAGCTACAACACGTGGTTGCCGAGCCTGAACCTGCGCGCGCACCTCACCGACAAGCTGCAATTGCGCTTCGCCGCGTCGAAGAACATCTCGCGCCCGTCGCTGTCGCAGCTCAACCCGGCGCTGACCATTTCGGAGCCGGGCACCGCGCAGATCTTCCAGGAGCATGACACGTCGGGCGGCAATCCCAATCTGAGGCCGATGGAGTCGAAGAACCTCGATCTCTCCGCCGAATGGTATTTCTCGCACACCGGCTCGCTGACCGCGGCCGCGTTCTACAAGCAGATTTCGAACTACATCCAGACCGGCATCACCACGCGTGACGTCACCTTCAACGATGGCGTGACGGCGACGTACAACGTCACGTCGTACAACAACGTCGCCGATGCGAAGGTAAAGGGGTTCGAGCTGGCCTATCAGCAGTTCTTCGACTTCCTGCCGGGCGCGCTGAAGGGCTTGGGCGTGCAGAGCAACTTCACCTATGTCGACTCCGACGCGCCGAGCCCGGCGACGGCGGGGCCGGTGCGTAACGTGTCGCTCGAAGGTTTGTCGAAGTACAATTATAACATCGTCGGCATCTACGAGCGTGGCCTGATCTCGACCCGCGTCGCCTACAACTGGCGCAGCGAGTTCCTGGTGACGACCTCGGGCAACGGTTCGGGCAACCTGCCGGTGTTCCAGAAGCCGTTCGGCCAACTCGACGCCTCCGTCACCGTCAACGTCAATCCGCACTTCTCGTTGACCGCGAACGGCGTGAACCTGCTGAACACGATGACCTCGACCTATTATGGCATCGAGACGCGCCCGCGTGATGCGATCATCACCGATCGCAAGGTCACCATCGTCGCGCGCGTTACTTTCTGAGGCGACTTGATCCTCGACACGCTTCCTCCCCTTCGGCCAGAGTCCTCCGGGCTCTGGCCGATTTTTTTAAGGAACACGGCGGTGATGCCGGCCGCCCGCAAACGGAGGATGTGACAATGGCCGAGGGCACGCCGAACCGAGACGCGCCGGCGATCGCCGGCCGCGCGGGCATGATCCTGATCGTCGGGCTGTTCTTCCTGTGGGGGCTGGCCAACAACCTCAACGACGTGCTGATCGCGCACTTCCGGCAGGTCTTCCAACTTTCCGATCTGCAATCCGGACTGGTGCAGTCCGCGTTCTACCTCGGCTATTTCTGCTTTGCGTTGCCGGCAGCCTATGCGGCGGAACGGTTCGGCTACAAGGCGACAGTCGTAGCCGGGCTGTTGCTGTTCGCTGGCGGCGCTTTGCTGTTCTGGCCAGCCTCGTTGCAGCCGAGTTATCCGTTCTTCCTCGTCGCCTTGTTCGTCATCGCGAGCGGCCTTGCTTTCCTCGAAACGGCGGCGAACCCGCTGGTGATGGTATTGGGCCCAACCCAAAGTGCCGACCGTCGCCTCAACCTCGCGCAGGCGTTCAACCCGCTCGGCTCGGTCACCGGCGTGGCGCTGGGTGCCGCTTTGTTGTTGTCGGATACGCCCGCCACCGCCGTACCTGACGCTGCCGATGTACGCCTGCCGTACCTCGCCATCGCCATCGTGGTATTGGCGTGGGCGGCGCTGCTGATCGCGACCCCGCTCCCGCCGGCGGCGACCCGGCGTGAAGGGGTGGAGCGCGAAGGCGGCATCCTGTCCGGCGTCGGTGCGCTGCTGCGGCGGCCGCGCTATATCGCCGGCGTTGGTGCGCAGTTCTTCTACGTCGGCGCGCAGGTCGGCATCTGGAGCTACTTGATCCGCTACGTTGCGGCGGAGTTGCCGCGGTTCGGTACGCAGCACGCGGCGTGGCTGCTCACCGCTTCCTTGCTACTGTTCATGGCCGGGCGGTTCGTCGGCGCCGCGTTGCTGGCTCGGATAGACGGCGCGCGGCTGATGAGCGTGTTCGGCGCAATCAACGTCGCCCTCGTGCTGGTCGCTGCGCTTGTCGGCGGCGGAGTCGGTGTGGCGGCATTGGTGGCGAGCAGCTTCTTCATGTCGATCATGTATCCGACCATTTTCGTGCTGTCGTTACGGGGCCTCGGTCCGCTGACCAAGCCTGGCGCGTCGATGATCGTGATGGCAATCATCGGCGGCGCAGTGCTGACGGCAATAATGGGCTTCATCTCCGACGCGACCGGCGCGATCGCGCTGGCGATGCTGGTGCCGGCGGCGTGTTTCGTGGTGGTGGCGTTGTTCGCGCGCTCGCACCGTGGCGAGGTGGCGCGGTGATCGACGCGCACGTCCATCTCTGGCGCCCGGGCCTGAACGACTGCACGTGGCCGGGTCCGGAGCTGCCGACGCTGCATCGCGACGTGCTGCCGGACGAACTGTGGGGCGAGATCGCCGGAACCGGCGTCACGCACGTCGTTCTCGTGCAAAGCCAGGAGAGCGAGGCGGATACACGCTGGCTGCTCGATCTTGCGCGCGCGGACGAGCGCATCGCCGGCGTGATCGGCTGGGCCGACCTTACCGCTCCCGATGCGCCAGCGCGGATCGACCGGCTGATGAGCGAGGGCAAACTGCTCGGCCTTCGGCCGATGGTGCAGGATCGTGCCGACACCTGGTATGACGATCCCGCGCTCGACGTCGCGCTCGCCCATATGGCGCACGCGGGTCTGGTACTGGAGGCGCTGGTGCGGCCGCGCCATCTCGCCGCGCTGGAACGCTGTGCGCTGCGACACCCGGCTTTGCGCATCGTGATCGATCACGCCGCCAAGCCGGTGATCGGCGAAGCGAATGATGCCTGGGTGGATGCTATGACGGCGCTTGCGGCGTTGCCGCATGTGGCGTGCAAGCTGTCCGGTCTCGTCACCGAAGCCGCCGAAGGCGATGCGGCGGCAACGCTGCCTTGTATCCAAATGCTCCGCGCATTGTTCGGCCCGGCCCGGCTGATCTGGGGGAGTGACTGGCCGGTGGTGACGCTGCGGCAAAGCTACCGCGCGTGGCGCGACCTAGCGGAGAACGCGATCCCGGCGGCGGAGCGCACGGCTGTGTTCGGCGGCAACGCGAGCCGCATCTATCGTCTGGCGCAAGGAGCAAATTCATGACCACGCCCGCTCTCCCCCGCTTCGGCATGGGCACCGCCGCGATCGGCAACCTGTACCGCGCGGTCAGTGACGAGGAGGCGATGGCCACGGTGGCCGCGGCGCTGGCGGCGGGTATCGGCTATTTCGACACCGCCCCGCGCTACGGTTTCGGCCTCGCCGAGCGGCGGCTTGGCGCTGCGTTGTCCGCCTGTGATCCGACCGAGGCGGCGATCGTCTCGACTAAAGTCGGGCGTTTACTGGTGCCGACGACGCAGACGGGGACGCGGCAAGGCTTTGTCGATGCCGATCCGTTCGACGAGGTTTACGATTATTCGGCGGAGGGCGTGCTCCGCTCGTTCGAGGCGAGCGCGGCGCGCCTGCAGGGGCGCCGCATCGACATCGTCCTGGCGCACGATCTCGGCGTCGAGACGCATGGGGACGAGCATGCGCGGCACCGTGACGCCTTCCTTGACGGCGGCTACCGCGTGCTGTGCGATTTACGCGACGCGGGCGCGATCGGCGCGATCGGGATCGGCGTGAACGAGATCGCAGTGTGCGAGGAACTGCTCGATGCGGTGCCGCTCGACGTAATCTTGCTGGCCGGGCGCTACACGTTGCTCGATCGGCGCGCGACCGCGTTGCTGGACCGCTGCGCCGCGCTCGGCGTGCGCGTGATCGCGGGCGGACCGTATAACAGCGGCATCCTCGCGCACGACACGATCGCCGCCGACGCGGGCGACCTGCATTACGACTACGCGCCGCCCTCCGCTGAGATCGTCGCGCGGGCTCGGGCGCTGGCGGCAGTGGCGGCGGATGCCGGCGTTTCGCTGTCGGCGGCGGCGTTGCAGCATCCGCTGCGCCATCCCGCCGTCGCCTGCGTGGTCGCGGGGCTGGTCGGCGTCGAGCAGGTCGACGCGATGGTGGCGCGGATCGGCACGGACGTGCCGGCAGCCGTCTGGGCCGCGCTCGACAAGGCCGCGGCCGACACGCCCGCGCAGATTTCGCCGGCGGACCAGCTTATCCTGCTACACCCCGACGACAACGTGCTGATCTGCGTCGCGCCGATCGCGGCGGGCGACATCCTGCCGACCTCCGGCGGGACGATCCCCGCGCGCGAGGGCATCACGGTCGGCCACAAGGTCGCGCGCGGATCGCTGGCGGCGGGCGACAAGGTCATCAAATACGGTGCGCCGATCGGATCGATGACGGCGGCGGCCAATCCGGGGGAATGGGTCCACATGCATAACATGAAGAGCGACTACATCGCGGCGCACAGTCGCACGACCGTGACGGCAACAGGGTCATGATGCTCGGCTATGCGCGCGCGGACGGACGCAAGGGCATCCGCAACACGGTCGCGGTGGTGTACCTCGTCGAATGCGCGCACCATGTCGCGCGGCGCATCGTCGACAAGGCGGACGATGCGGATGTCCACCTGATCGGCTTTCCCGGCTGCTATCCGAACGCTTACGCCGCCAAGATCATGGAAGCGGTGACGACGCACCCCAATGTCGGCGGCGTGGTGCTGGTGTCGCTCGGCTGCGAGAGCTTCGACCGCGAACGCCTGCAGGCGCACATCGCGGCGAGCGGTCGCCCGGTCGAACTGTACGTGATCCAGCAGACCGGCGGCACCGCCGCGACGATCGCGGCCGGCCTCGCCGCAGTGGCGCGCGTGCAGGCGGCGATCGCCGATTGCCCACGCGTGCCGATGCGGATCGACGAACTGGTGATCGGCACGATCTGCGGCGGTTCGGACGGGACCAGCGGCATCACCGCCAACCCCGCCGTCGGCCGCGCGTTCGACCGGCTGGTGGCGGACGGCGCGACCTGTATCTTCGAGGAGACCGGCGAACTGGTCGGCTGCGAGAGCATCATGGAAACGCGCGCGGTCACGCCCGAACTGGGCGAGGCGATCGTCGCCTGCGTGGAGAAGGCCGAGCGCTATTACACGGTGATGGGCTTCGGCAGCTTCGCGCCCGGCAATGCCGAGGGTGGGCTGACCACGCAGGAAGAAAAGTCGATGGGGGCCTATTCCAAATCGGGGTCTTCACCGATCAGCGGCCTCATCAAGCCCGGTGACGTGCCGCCGACCGGCGGACTCTACCTGCTCGACGTGGTGCCGGACGGCGAGCCGCGCTTCGGCTTCCCCAATATCTCCGACAATGCCGAGATCGTCGAGATGATCGCGTGCGGTTGCCACCTGACGATCTTCACCACCGGGCGCGGATCGGTGGTCGGCTCGGCGATCGCGCCGGTCATCAAGGTGTGTGCCAATCCGGAGACGGCGCGGCGGCTGGCGGCGGACATGGACGTCAACGCCGGCCGCATCCTCGAAGGCGAGGCGACGCTGGACACCGTCGGCGAGGAGATTGTCGCGGCGGTGCTGGCGGTGGCCGGGGGCGAGCGCAGCGTTTCCGAAACGCTCGGCCACCGCGAATTCATCCTGACCTACAAGGCCTTCGAGCCGATCGGCCCGGCGTGCCTGCCGACACGAATGAGGACGACAGCATGACGGGACGGCTTGAAGGCAAGGTAGCGGTCATCACTGCGGCGGCACGCGGCATCGGTCGCGCGACCGCACAGCTGTACGCGACCGAAGGCGCACGCGTGATCGCTACCGATCGCGACCTCGACGCGCTAGCCGGACTGGACGGATGCGAGACGCGCGCGCTCGACGTGACCGATGCAGCCGCCGTGGTGGCCCTGGCGGGTGAGATCGGCGGGATTGACGTGCTCGCCAACATCGCCGGGATCGTTCACGCCGGCACGATCCTCGATTGTACGGAGGAGGAATGGGCGCAGGCGGTGTCGATCAACATGACCGCGATGTTCCGCACGGTCCGCGCTTTCCTGCCGGGCATGCTGGCGCGGGGCGGCGGCGCGATCGTCAACGTTTCGTCAATCGCCAGTTCGGTGAAGGGCATTCCCAACCGCTTCGCCTACGGCGCGACCAAGGCCGGCGTGATCGGGCTGACCAAGGCAGTGGCGGCCGATTTCGTCGGGCAGGGGGTGCGCTGCAACGCAATCTGCCCCGGCACGATAGACACGCCGTCGCTGCAACAGCGGCTGCACGATACCGGCGACTATGCCGCCGCGCAGGCCGCGTTCATCGCGCGCCAGCCGATGGGGCGGCTCGGTCGCGCGGAGGAGATCGCGAATCTCGCGCTGTATCTGGCGAGCGACGATGCGGCCTTTACGACCGGCGCGGTTCACGTCATCGATGGCGGATGGGTAAATTGAACGGCTCGCCGCACTGATGCCACGCCAGGTCCTGCTTATCGATCTCGTCGACGAAGCGGCGGCGATCGACCGGTACGAGCGCTGGCACGCCGCGGGGGCGGTGCCACCGGCGGTGTGCGCGGACATTCGTGGATCGGGCATTCTCGCCATGGAGATCTATCGCAGCGGTAATCGCCTTGTCATGGTGATGGAGACGCGCGAGGATTACGCACCGACGCGTGAGACGATCGAAGCGGTGCAGGAGTGGGAAAGCAGGATGGACAGCGTTCAACGCCCCTTGCCCTGGGCAGACCGCGACGCGAAGTGGACGCCTGCCGCCCGGATCTTCTCGCTCGCCGAACAACCCTGACCTACGATCACGCACGCTACAGTCGGTGATCGCCGCAAACGACCTACAAGGAGAGATGACATGGCCGATGTAACGCGCCGCGAACTGGGACTGGGTCTGGGCGGCGCCGCGCTCGCGACATCGCTGCTGACGCCGGGCGCCGCAACAGCGCAGCCCGGCCCGCGCCCGGCGGTGGCGGATGGTGCGTTCCCGCGCGATTTCGCATGGGGCTGCGCGACGGCGGCCTATCAGATCGAAGGTGCCGTCAACGAGGATGGGCGCGGGCCGACCAATTGGGACGTGTTCTCGCACACGCCGGGCAAGGTCGCCAACGGCGATACCGGCGACGTGGCGTGCGACAGCTACCACCGCTATCGCGACGATATCGCGCTGCTGAAGGCGCTTGGCGCCCGCGCCTATCGTTTCTCAATCGCATGGTCGCGCATCTTCCCGAGCGGGCGGGGCGCGCCCAATCCGAAGGGGGTCGACTATTACGACCGGCTGGTCGACGGGCTGCTCGCCGCTGGCATCGCGCCACATGCGACGATGTTCCACTGGGATCTGCCGACCGGGCTCGCCGGCGGTTGGCAATCGCGCGACACGGCCTATGCCTTTGCCGATTACGCCGGCTATATGGCAGGAAAGCTGTCCGACCGCGTCAAGCACATCATGACGGTCAACGAACTGCGCTGCTTCACCGACCTGTCGTACATGACCGGCCAGAAGGCGCCCGGCCTCAAGCTGCCGCCGCGTGACGTCAACCAGATCCGTCATAACGGCGTGCTGGCGCATGGTCTCGGCGTGCAGGCGATCCGCGCCGCCGCGCGACCCGGCACCCAGATCGGGCTGGCCGACAACACCAGCATGTTCGTGCCCGTGATCGAAACGCCCGAGCATATCGCCGCCACCAAGGCCGCGGTGCGCGAGGAGAACGCGATGTTCCTCACCGCGATCATGGAAGGCAAGTATCTCGACACCTACCTGACCGCACAGGGTAAGGATGCGCCGCGCGTGCAGGCGGGGGATATGAAGATCATCAGCAGCCCGCTCGATTTCGTGTCGCTCAACCTCTACACGCCCAACTACGTTCGCGCCGCGCCCGATCAGCCGCGCGGTTATGCGATCCTGCCGCATCTGGAGCATTCCCCGCGCATGGTGTCGCCGTGGCTCTATGTCGCGCCAGAGGTGCTGTACTGGGGTATTCGCACGGTATCGGACCTGTGGAAGCCGAAGCGCATCTTCATTTCGGAGAACGGCTGTTCCGCCGACGACGTGGTGTCACCGGATGGCAAGGTCTATGATGCCGACCGCATCATGTACCTGCGCAACTGCATCACCCACATGCAGCGCGCGGTGCGCGAGGGCTATCCAATTCAGGGCTATTTCCTGTGGAGCCTGATGGACAATTTCGAGTGGGAGGACGGCTACAACACCCGCTTCGGCATCCACCACGTCGACTTCAAAACGGAGAAGCGCACGCCCAAGCTCAGCGCGGACTGGTACAAGGAACTGATCCGCACCGGTAAATTGGTATAACTGACGGTTGGTAGCTCGGTGCCTTCGCGATCTGCTGTTGCGGGGCCGGGCGTAGCCGAGGGGCTGCGATCGGTTTTGGCTGGCACGGCGCCGTATTTCGAGGCCGGACGGGTTCAGCCGTGGCACCGCGGGCGGGGCGGTGCGTTACCTTCGTATTCTGGTGGCATGGCGGTGCCGCGCCACCGGCGATCCGGATGTGGCGCCGCAATCACATGACGCGCCGGACACGATTTCACGAGGAGGGTACGGCGCTGGTCGAGACACCGAACACCGATGCGATCCTGCAGATCGGGCTGCTCGAGGACGAGGCGATCTCGCTTGACTCGGCGGCGCTTCAGATCGCCGCGCTCGACCATGCCGGGCTGGACCTGTCCGCTTACGTCGACCTTCTCGGCGAGATTACGGAGCGGCTGGTCGTGCTCGGCGGCGATGCGGAGAATGCGGTGGCGCGCGCCAAGATCCTGGCACGGGTGATCGGCACCGAATTCGGCTTCGTCGGCGATCGGCAGAGTTATGACGACCCTGACAATGCCGACCTCATTCGCGTAATCGACCGGCGGCGCGGTTTGCCGGTCAGCCTTACCATCCTCTACGTGGCGGCGGCGCGTCGGCTTGGCTGGGCGGCGGATGCGCTGAATACGCCCGGGCATGTGGTCGCCCGCATCGGCTCGGAAACGGAGCCGGTGCTGATCGATCCGTTCGACGGCGGTGCGATGTTGGATGCGGAGCAATTCGCCGCGTTGCTGCGCGCGGTGCTGGGTCGGGACGCCGCGCCGCGCCCGGAACATCTGACGGCGATGTCAAACCGGTCCGTGCTGGTGCGCCTGCTGATGAACCAGGCCAGCCGGGCTGAGCGGGGCGGTAACCTGGATCGCGCGCTGACGTTGTACCAGCGCATGACGGTCATCGCGCCATCCAACGCGCATGCGTGGTGGGAACATGCCCGGTTGCAACTGAATACCGGTGATGTCGAGGCCGCGCGTTCCAGCCTGAGCGCGATGCTGGAGGTCACGCGGGAGCCCGAACTGAGAATGCACGCCTGCGCCGCCCTGGATGCTTTGTCGCGCCGCCGCTGACCAGCAGCGCCGCAATGCTACTACGACCTAAGTCGTATGCGCCAGCGTTCCCATTTTCGTTAATCGGATAACGCGCATGAGCGTTCGGAGAGCCGGAATGAAGTCAGTTGCCCTTGCGACGTTGCTCGCAGCCCTCCTCGCATCGGGCGCGGCATCCGCCCAGCCGCAACAGCCGACGGGCACCACCGCACCCCGGCCGTGGATGAACGCGAAGCTTTCGCCGGAGGCGCGCACCAAGCTGCTGCTCGCCGCGATGACGCAGGATGAGAAGCTAAGCATCCTGTCCGGCTGGTTCGGCTCCGATCTTCCCGGCTACAAGGTCGATCCGCTCGCGCGCTATGCGTCGGCGGGGTTTGTGCCGGGCGTGCCGCGGCTCGGCATACCGCCGCAGTGGCAGACCGATGCGGGGGCAGGGGTCGCGACCCAGAACGCGTTTCGCGCCAAGCCGCTCGAACGCACCACCTTGCCATCGGGGCTGGCGATCGCCTCTACCTGGAACCCCGCTTTGGCGGAGCAGGGCGGCGCGATGATCGGGGCGGAGGCGCGGGCATCGGGCCTCAACGTGATGCTGGCGGGTGGCGTCGATCTCGTCCGCGAACCGCGCAATGGCCGCAACTTCGAATATGCCGGGGAGGATCCGCTGCTTGCCGGCACCATCGCCGGCGCAGGTGCGCGGGGCGTCGAAAGCGCGCACATCATCGGTCAGGCCAAGCATTACGCCATGAACGATCAGGAAACCGGGCGTAACATCGTCAACGCGGTGATCGACCGCAGCGCGGCGCGAATGAGCGATCTGCTCGCCTTCGAAATCGCGCTGGAGAAGAGCCACGCGGGCTCGGTGATGTGCGCCTACAACAAGGTCGATGGCGACTTCAGTTGCGAAAACGACTGGCTGCTCAACACGGTGTTGAAGCACGACTGGCACTTTCCGGGGTATGTCATGTCGGATTGGGGCGCGACCCATTCGACGGTGAAGGCGGCCAACGCCGGTGAGGATCAGGAAACCGGGTATAAGCGCGCAGAGGACTTCTACTTCGGTCCGAAACTCGCCGCTGCGATTGCCGCCGGCGACGTGCCGCAGGCCCGGCTCGACGACATGGCGGGGCGGGTGCTGCGCACGATGTTCGCCAAGGGTGTGATCGATTTCCCCGTAGGGCTCGCCCCGATCGACTTCGCCGCGCATGCCGAGGTCGCGCGCAAGGTGGCGGGAGAGGGTATCGTCCTGCTCAAGAACCGGGGTGACGTGCTGCCGCTGTCCGCACATGCCAGGCGCATCGCCGTGATCGGCGGCCATGCCGATGCCGGCGTGCTGTCCGGTGGCGGTTCGGCGCAGGTCTATCCGCGCGGCGGCAATGCCGTGCCGGGTGTCGAGCCGACCAGTTGGCCGGGGCCGGTCGTGTACCTACCCTCTTCACCGCTGAAGGCGCTGCGCCGCAACCTGCCGGGCGCGACGATCGGCTTCGACGGTGGGCAGGACCCGGCGGCGGCCGCCAGCCTTGCTGCGGCGAGCGATGTCGCGATCGTCTTCGTAACGCAATGGGCAGCTGAGTCTCGGGATGTTTCGATCTCCCTGCTGGACGGACAGGATGCGCTGATCGAAGCGGTCGCGCGCGCCAATCCGAACACGATCGTCGTCCTTGAAACGGGTGGGCCGGTGTTGATGCCGTGGCTCGACCGGGTCGCGGGCGCGGTCGAGGCGTGGTATCCCGGCACCGATGGCGGCGACGTGATCGCCGACGTGCTGACCGGGCGCATCAATCCGTCGGGCCGCCTGCCGGTCAGTATCCCGCGCAGTGTCGACCAGCTTCCCCGGCCGAAGCTTGATGGCGAGGGGTTGCCAGAGCATACCCCGTTCGACGTGGTCTATTCCGAGGGCGCGGCGGTCGGCTACCGATGGTATGACGCGCACAAGCTGGAGCCGACGCTGCCGTTCGGACACGGGCTTAGCTATACCAGTTTCGCCTATTCCAACCTTCGGGCGGTTCTCGCCGGGCAGGCATTGCAGGTCAGCTTCACGGTTCGCAACACCGGCAAGCGCGCCGGCGCTGATGTGCCGCAGGTGTATGTCGGCCCGGCGGACGGCCACTGGGAAGCGCCGCGCCGGCTGGGCGCGTTCGACAAGATCACCCTTGCCCCCGGTGTCGCGCGCACCGTCACCGTCACCGTCGATCCCCGGCTGCTTTCCATATTCGATGAAAGCAAGGGAGCGTGGACGCAGCGCGCTGGTGCGTACACGGTGTGGCTGGGCCGGTCGGCGCGTGACCTGCCGATGTCAACTTCGCTCCGTCTGCCGGAGCGCACGCTGACGGCCGGCGCCGACTTCACCTCGGCGCGCTGAACGTCCTGCGCGCCGCCACTGTCACGGCACGCTTGATGTCGAGACGGTACTGGCATCGGTACTGCCACGGATCATCAGCCGGTAATCGAGCGCGCGGCGATAGGCCGGTTCGGTCATGGCGTCGCGATAGGCCGGATCGGTGAGGATATCGACGGCTTCGGCGGCCATCGCCGCCTTGGGCTGATGGACGGTGGTGAGTTGCGGCCAGGTCACGCGCGAGGTCGGCGCGTCGTCGAACCCCGCGATCGCCAAAGACTGCGGCACTGCCAGCCCGCGCCGCATCGCCGCCATCAGCGCACCCAATGCCATGTCATCGTTGCTCGCGAAGATGGCCGTTGGTGGTTCGGCGAGCGCGAGCAACGCCTCGGCTTCGGCAAACCCGCTGCGTGAGGAGAAGTCGCCCTCGCGGATGAGATTGGGCGAGGCGGTCAGGTTCGCACGGGTCATTTCCGACACGAAGCCCTGCAGGCGGGCAGAGGTCGCGCCGTGCGCCGGGTCACCCTTGATAAACCCGATGCGGCGATGGCCCAGGCCGATGAGATGCCGCGTCATCTCCGCCGCCGCCGAACAATCGTCCATGCGGATGAAGCCCGACAGATCCTCTGCGGCACTTGGCGCGATCCGCACGAACGGGATCGCCGCCTGTTCGAGCAGCGCCGCCAACGTCACGTCGTCACACAGCGGCGGGGTCAGGATGACGCCGTCCAGCTTCATCACGCCGAGCGATCGGCTCAGCTCGGCTTCCCAATCGGGCGTATCCCGTTCGACCCGCTCGACGATCAGATGGTAGTTCTTCTCGCGGCACCGCATCAGCGCGCCAAGCTGCACGTCGGCGGCGTAGCCGGATGCCGGATCGTCGATCAGCAGCCCGAGCAGATACGAACGCGAACTGGACAGGCTGCGCGCAAACGCATTCGGCTTGTAATCCAGCTCGCGGACGACCTCCAATACCCGTTCGCGCTTGTCTGCGCGGACGTGGCGTTCGCCGTTGATGACGCGGGATACGGTTTTCGGCGAAACGCCTGCGCGAGCGGCTACATCCTTGATGCTGGTGACACTCACGCGCGTTCCGAATTCCGTCCAGAGCAAGATACGGCAAAGGCCGCGACCACGAGGTAGCACAGCACCGGCACGAAGAGCGAGGGGCCCAGTCCGGCGCGATCCGCGATCTCGCCGCACAGCATCGGGATCACCGCGCCGCCGACCACCGCCATGCACAGCAGCGTCGCGGCCGAGGTGGCACGTTCCGCCTGCGCCGGAAGCGCGAGAACGTACACCGTCGGGTACATGATCGAGTTGCACAGCCCCACCGCGATCAGCGCCACGGACCCGGACAGCCCGCCCCCACCGGCGGCGATCGCCGTCAAACCGGCGGCGCAAAGGGCGACGATTAGCAGCGGCGTTGATGGAGTGACCCGTCGCATGAGGATGCTGCCAGCGAAGCGCCCGACCATGGCGCCCGTCCAATACAAGCTTACCATCCGCGCGGCGATGGCGGCGCGCGCGTGCAATGTGCCGGGTTGCATCAGGTAATTGGCAAGCAACGCGCCGATGCTGACCTCCGCGCCGACATAGGCGAAGATCGCCGCCATGCCCCACACGAGCTTACGATCCCGGATCGCGGAAAGCAGATCGAAGCGCCCGACCGCAACCTTGGCTGCTGGTGCGGTGTCGAGCAGGCGACGATTGCGGGCATAGGAGATCGTCAGCACTACGAGGATGAGAAGCGCGAACAGGAACGGCGGCCCACCTTCCGCGCCGACCCCTTCGGTCAGGAAGGCGGCACCGAACAGCGGCGCCGCGATCGTGCCGGCGGAGTTGCACCCTTGCAGCAGGTTCAGTCGGAATGCGGCACCGTCCGCCCGGCCCACCACCGCGACGACGGTGTTGCTGGCGATCTGCAGGAAGGTGATGCCGCACGACAGCAACAGCAACGCCAGCAGGAGCAGCGGGAACAGCCGCATCGCGTTGGCGATCAGCAGCAACACCGTCGCCGCCGACATGATCGCCAGCCCGATCATCGCGGACCGCATGTATCCGTGCCGCGTTATGATCCGCCCGATCGGGACGGCGAAGAGCAGGTAGCTGAGGTAGAACGCCATCTGCACGAGAAGCGCGTGTGAATAGCTCGATCCGTACAGCGCCGTCAGCCGTGGCACCAGCAGACTGACCAGCGACGTGACGAAACCGCCGATCGCGAACACGCCGACCGACAGGCGGAACAGGCGCCTTGCAGCGATGGGAGCAGGTCCGGCCGTCACAACGCCTTCTCGTTACCGCGAACCGCGACAGCCGACTAGCACCGCGTCGCGGTGACCCGGCGTGGTCCGGACCGCGATCGCTCGAAGGGCGCTTCGGCCCTTCAGGGCTCGAAGCGTTGGTCAGCCAGCGTCGCCGATCCGGTCAGCGCCAGGTCGAGCGCATCGTGGCCGATCGCGGCGCGGTAGCTGCCGGCGGCGAGATGCCAGCCCTTGCTCGCCTCGTCCCACGCCGCCAGCGTCCGCCGCTCGGCATTCAGCGTGACGTGGCGCGTCTCGCCGGGCTGGAGCTCAATCCGTTGGAAACCGCTCAGGCGGGCGACAGCGCCGCCCGTAGGGGGCGTCACATAAAGCTGCGGCACGTCCGCGCCGGAACGCGGCCCGGCGTTGGTGACGTCGAAGCTCACCGTCAGCGCGGCGCCACCCGACACCTTCAGATTGGCGTAGCGGAAATGCGTATACGACAGCCCGAAGCCGAACGGGAACAGCGGTCGCTGCGCGCGCTTTGCGTACCAGCGGTAGCCCACGTCCGCGCCTTCCGGATAGTCGGCGGTGAAGCCCTTTGCCTCGCCACCCGCGCTGCCGGCGTTGGAGGCGGCGTCGTCGTTCGCGATTGCGTCGAGACCCACCGGCTGCGGGCGCGGCGCCTGGCGGTCCGAAGCGGGGAAAGTGATCGGCAAGCGGCCCGACGGGTTGACCCTGCCGAACAGGATGTTGGCGATCGCTTCGCCGCCGCGCTGGCCCGGATACCAGGCGGCGAGCACCGCCGGCACCTTGTCCAGCCACGGCATCAGCACCGGGCCGCCGCTCTCGACGATGACGACGGTGTGCGGGTTGGCGGCAGCCACCGCCGCGATCATCGCGTCCTGCTTATCGGGCAAAGCGAGCGTGGTGACGTCCTCCGCCTCGGTGCGCCACTGGGTCGCGAAGACCAGCACCAGATCCGCCGCCTTCGCCGCGGCGGCTGCGGCCGCAGTGTCGGTCCCATCGACATAGCTGACGTGGGCGCCGGGGTTCAGCGCCTGCACCGCCCGCATCGGCGAACTGTTGTGCCAGGTAGTGCGCGCGAACGATGCCGCCGGGCCGCTCTTCAGCGGGATCTCGACCGGTACCCCGCCGGTCGAGCGGACCTGTGAGGAACCGCCGCCCGACAGCACGCCGACATCGGCATGGCCACCGATGATGAGGATGCGCTTCGCGGTGGCGGCAAGCGGCAGCATCCCGCCGGCGTTGCGCAGCAGCACGATGCCTTCCTCGGCGGCCTTCTGCGCGACCCGCGCATGCGCATCGGTATCGATCGGCTGGTTCGTCGCCGGCACGGGATCGTCATACAGGCCGGTCTCGATCACGCCGGTCAAGACGTTGCGCACCATATCGTCAAAGCGCGTCTTGGGAACCTCGCCGCTGGCGACAGCCGCCTTCAGGCGTTCGCGAAAGAAATCCTCGCGGTCCAGTTCGGCGCCGGAATCCTGGTCGAGGCCGGCGTTCGCTGCCTTGGCGGTGGAATGGACCGCGCCCCAGTCCGACATGACCCAGCCCTTGTAGCCCCATTGCCCGCGCAAAATATCGGTCAGCAGCGTTTTGTTCTGGCAGGCCCAGTCACCGTTCACGAGGTTGTACGAACACATTACCGAGCCCGGGTGGCCGCCCTCGATGCCGAGCTTGAACGCGAGCAGATCGCTTTCGTGCAAAGCGGCCCAGTCGAGCCGCGCATCGACGATCATGCGGCCTGTCTCCTGCGCGTTGAACGCGAAGTGCTTGATCGTCGAGACGATGTGATTGCTCTGCACGCCCCGGATATGCGCACCCCCCATCACGCCGGTCAGCAGCGGGTCTTCGCCAAGATATTCGAAATCGCGACCACCCCATGGATCGCGCGTCAGGTTCACGCCCCCGGCGAGCAGCACGTTGAAGCGCTTGGCGCGCGCCTCCGCGCCGATCATCGCGCCACCCTGATAGGCGATTTCGGGATCAAAGCTGGCGGCGGTGGCGAGGCTGGCGGGGAGCGCGGTCGCGGTGTCGCCCTTGCGCTGCTCGATCTGATTGGCGACGCCGAGGCTGGCATCGCTCTCTCGCAGGGTTGGAATGCCGAGGCGCGGCACGCCGAGCATTTCGCCCGCCGACGGAATGAGGTCGTCGGGCGCGCCGGGCATGCCTTGTGCCTTGGGCGGAAACCAGGTGCGGACGATCTGCATCTTCTCGTCCATGGTCATGGCGCGCACCAGCGCATCGGCGCGCGCTTCCGCGCCGAGCTTGCGGTTCAGCCACGGCGTCTGCTCGGGCTGCTCGGCGCTGGCCGCTGCGGAAAGAGACACGCACGCCGCGCCGGCGAGCAGCAGGAAACGCTTCGGGGTAAGGATCGCGCGCATAGGACCTCTCAACGGGCTCGGTGATAGTGCAGGACGAGGGAACGGTGGTCGGGCAGGTTGGCGGCCGCCTGTTGGGCGGCGTGCCGGATCTTGCCGAATGTTGCGATGGCATCCTGTGTCTCACGCGGCATCGCATAAAGTGCGCCGCGCCCCGCTTCGGTCGCGAAGCCAAGCCCGTGCAGAATAAACGCCCAGCTCGGCGGCAAGAACGTCTCTTGGTCGGCCACGAAGTCGAACCGCGAAGGGAGCCGGTGGCGCCATTGCGCAAGCTTGTCACGCAGCCCCTCCGGCCAACTCGCCGGATCGGCATTGTCGCGCCAGTACGGCGTGTCCGTGCGCTGGCTGACGCAGTAATGCAGCTTGAGGAACTCGACGATCGCCGCGAACCGCGCGGTCATCTGCCGGTTGAAGGTCCGCGCCGCGCCGGCGATCGCGTCCGCGTCGAGCGGCCCGGCCAGCATATCCGCGACCATGCGCGCGGCAACCTCGATCAGCATGATCCCGGTCGATTCCAGCGGCTCGAAAAAGCCGGCGGACAGGCCGATCGCGACCGTGTTGCCGACCCACTGGCGTTCGCGGTAGCCGGTGCGGAAGCGCAGCAGGCGGGTCGGCAGGTCGACACCATTGTACTGGCGGATCACCGCTTCGGCCGCATCGTCCGACATGTGGCGGCTCGAATAGACGCAGCCGGTGCCGCGTCTATTCGACAGGCCAATGTTCCAGATCCAGCCCGCATCATGCGCGGTCGCGAGCGTATAGGGTGCGATCGGTGCGTCTGGCGCGCTCGGCACCTGCATCGCGATGGCGCGATCGTTGAACAGGATGTCGCCTACGTCGTGGAACGGCGCGTCCAGCGTCTCACCGATCAACAGCGCGCGAAACCCCGAGCAGTCGAGGAAGATCTCGCCCGCTACCGGTGCACCGCCCGCTGGTGTCACCGACGCGATAGTACCGTTCGCGTCGCGTTCGACCGAGGCGATCGTCGCTTCGATCCGCCTCACGCCGTTGGCGGTGGCAACCTCGCGCAGCCATGAAGCCAGCTTGGCGGCGTCGAAATGGTAGGCGTAATTCATCGAGCCGCCGAAATCAGGGTCCTGCGGGCGCTTGGGGCCTTTGCCGGCGCGGATCACGCGTTCCTGCGTGGTGACGGCGTCGGCATAGGCGGGGCGGTTCGGATCGCCTGCGGAATCGAGCCAGAACGGTAACAGCCCCGGCGTGTCGCCGCCGAGCGGCAGATTGAACGGGTGGAAATAGTCGTCGTCGGGACGTCCCGGCGTGGCGCGGCCAGCCCAGCCGGTAAAACGCACGCCCTGTTTGAAGGTCGCGTCGCTGGCGCAGATGAACTCCGCTTCGCTGCGACCGAGCGTCGCGATGGTGGAGCGCAGCGTCGGGAAGCTGCCTTCGCCGACACCAATCGTGGGGATGTCCGCGCTTTCGACCAGTGTGATCGCCCAGCCGTTCGCGTGTGGCGGACGTGGCAACATACGCGCCAGATAGGCGGCGCTGAGCCATCCGGCAGTCCCGCCGCCGACGATCACAATCCGTCTGGTCATCGTGGCCACTCCGCCCATGATCTTTGTGGATCAACCCTCATGCCTGACATCAAGCCGCTTTGAAAATGGCGGCCACTGTCCTGCCGTGAGGAGGGCAGTGGCCGCAGTCAGGCTCCTTGGGAGGAGACTTGGGGGACGATCAGAACTTGGCGCGGACGCGGACGCCCCAGGTGCGCGGCGGTTCGTAGTTGGACAGGAAGACCGTCGACAGGCCGTTCGTGCCGACCGTTCCGGACACGCCCGAACTGGTGCGGATGCGATGATCGGTCAGGTTGAGTGCGAACGCCTCGACCTCGTACTGACCACCCGGTGCGGTATAGTTGAGCCCGAGGTCGATCCGCGCGAACGCGTCCTGCTTGTCGAACGCGGTGCCGAGCAGCCCCTTGCCGGCCTGATTTGCGGTCGGGTAGCGCGATGCGACATCGCCGTTGAAGTAGGTCAGCCAGCTGCTGGTTTCGTAATGCAGCGTGAAGCGTGGCGTGATCCGCCCGGCATTGGCCAGCTCGAAATCATGCTCGTAAGTGCCGGTCGCCGAGAAGTGCGGCGCGTGCGGCAACTGGTTGCCCTTCAGGTTCTCGATATTGTCGGGCGTGTTGTTGTAGATGCGGTTGTCGACCGTGAAGAGATCCTTGAACTCGGTGTGCTGGTACGTGCCCGACAGGTTGATCCGGTCGGTCCGCGTCAGGTTCGCGGTCATCTCCGCCTCGAAGCCGTAAGCCTTCGCGCCCTTGGCGTTGGTGGTGATGATCTGGCTGCCGATGATGTCGCCCGCGGCGTTGCGCGTCGTCACCGCCTGGTTGACCTGATAGCCCTTGAAGTCCTCGTAATAGGCCGCGAGGTTCAGGGTGACGTGATTGTCGAAGAACCGCGACTTGGTGCCGACTTCATAGTTGGTCAGCGTCTCGGGGCCGGCGAGCAGGCCGCCATCCTCGATATTGCCCGACTTGAAACCGGTGCTGACGCTGCCGTAGGCCAGAGTGCCCTGCGTAATTTGGGCATCGGCACGGGCAAGCCAGGTCAGCTTGTTCCATTTGCCATAGGCATCATTGTTCGAGATGTCCCACAGATTGCCGTACTGCGCGGTCTGCGCATTCAGCGTGTTGACCAGATCCTGCGCGTTGCCGGCCTGATGCAGATCGACCGTGAAGATGCCCGGCAGGTTCGGCACCGCCGCCTGACAGGCGGCGAGCGTGGCGGGCGCGAGCGTGGCCGAACAGCCCGAGAAGGTGACGTTGCGGCCGCCGATATCGCGCTTCTCGTCGCTGGTGTAGCGCAGGCCACCGGTCAGGTTGATCTTGTTGGTGACGTGCCACACCGCCTGGCCGAACGCGGCGCGCGAGTCGATCTCGCGATCGGCCTGGATGAAGCTGCCCGCCCAGTTGAACGTGCCGTTGCGATAGCCGTTGCGCTGATCGATATCGAAACGGATTTTGTTGACCTCGTGGCTGTAATAGCCGCCGACGATCCAGTCGATCGCGTTCGCGCCGATCGACTTCAGCTGAAGCTCATGGCTCCAGAAGTCGTAGCGGGAGAAGGCGGTGTTGTTTTCGCCGAAGCTGTCGTTGGGCAGGTTGAGCGAGCCGTCCGGGTTGCTGAACGGCGGATGCGCGCCGGCATCGGCATCCGAATCGGCGCTGCCGCCGACACGGGTGAAGCCGGCGATATAGGCCGCCTCGATATGATCCGAGAGATCGTACGTCATGTTGGAGCGGATGCCCCACGAATAGCGATCGGTTTGCGGTGCGGTGTCGACCAGCGCGGACCAGAACTTCTGCCCGGCGCGCGGCGTCTGGAACAGGCTGAGGATCGGGGAGCCGGTATCCTTGTAATATTCGCCCGACAGGTTCCACTTGAAGCGGCCGAGATCCCACAGCGCGGACAGGCGCGCGGATTTCTGGTCACCGGCATAGTATTTCTGCCCGCTGGTCACGAAGGCGGAGCGGTTCACGCCCGCCACGTCCGGTGCCTGCTGGTAATCAATATAACCATCGTGCCGATCGGTGATGAAGGCGGCGCGCAGTGCGAAATTGTCGGTGACGGGAATGTTGATCATCCCGCGCGTGCCGAAGTGGTTATAGGCGCCGCCGACCGCCTCGATGCTGGCGTGGAAGCCGTCGAGCTGCGGCTTGGCGGTGATGAGGCTGACCGCGCCGACCGTCGCGTTGCGGCCGAACAGCGTGCCTTGTGGGCCGCGCAGCACCTCGACACGCTCCATGTCGTACATCAACACCGACGCGCCCTGCGCGCGCGGTGAATAGATGCCGTCGACATAGATCGCGACCTCAGGATCGGCGACTTCGGTATAGGCGGCGTCGTTGCCGATGCCGCGCAGCGTCAGCAGGATTGCGCCCTGATCGCCCTGTTGCGCGAAGTGCAGGCTCGGCACGAAATTGGCGAGCCCTGTCACGTCGCGAACCTGCTGCCGGTCGAGCGTCGCCTGGCTGAACGCGGAGATCGCGATCGGCGTGCGCTGGAGGCTGGTCTCGCGCTTGGTCGCGGTGACGACGATGTCCTGGATCTGTCCGGAACCGTTGGTCGCGTCCGATGGCTGTGCCGCCGGCGTTGGCCCTGCGGGGGTCGCAGTAGGTTGTGTGGTGGCATCTGCCTGAGCATGTGCTGCAGATGAAAACACGAGAGCAGCCGCGAGCGCCGTGCTCGCAGCAAGTACTTGCCGCGTCATTATCAATTCCCTCCGAGATCGCCCGTTTGTCACGAGCTTGACGCCTCAAAAGCAAAACCGCGCGAGTGTGTCAAAACATTTCTGACATCGATGTCGGTTTTGCTGGCGTCGTGTCAGGCGTGCAACTGCACAGGCTTCGGCTGCGTGGCTGCAGGCACGGCGCGAAGGCATGTTGGCAACGAAAGGCGGCGCGGCGAGGTGTAGGAACCCGTCGGAAGTGTGGCCCCCCGTCATGGTGAACGGGCGCGCGAAACCTTTATCGGAGATCGCGCTCCGCGACGTTCGACCAAGCGCTTACGATCGCGCCGCGTAACTGGCGCCCGCGTTCCACCGATGCGCTTCGCAGCCGTTCCCCAGCAGCCGCAAAGTCCCTCGGGTAGCTCGACGAGCGTTCAAGCCCCTCGACCTGCATGACCCAAAGCTGCCGAAAGGCGCCGCCCTTTTGCCGCAGCAGCTGCTGCGGTGGCCCGTCCTCGACGACGCGCCCGCGATCCACCACGATCACCCGGTCGAAGCCGACGATCGTCGACAGGCGGTGCGCGACCGCGATGACGGTGCGGTTGCGGATCAGCGCGTCGAGCCCGTTCTGCACCTCGAGCTCGCTTTCGGAATCGAGCGCACTCGTCGCTTCGTCGAGCAGCACGACACGCGCATTCTTCAGGAAAGCGCGCGCGATGCCGATGCGTTGGCGCTGGCCCCCGGACAGGTTGGCGCCACGTTCCCCGACGATACTGTCATAGCCATGCGCGAGGCGGCGGATGAAATCATCGCATCCGGCCGCCTCGGCGGCACGGTGCACGTCCTCGTCGCTGGCGTCAGGACGCGCGAAACGGATGTTGTCCATGACGGAGCGATGGAACAGCAGCACTTCTTGCGGCACCACCGCGATCGCATCGCGCAGGGATTCCTGCGTGACCTGATCGATGCGCTGGCCATCGATGGCGATGTGGCCGATCTGCGGATCATGGAAACGTTGGATCAATTGGAGGAGCGAGGATTTGCCCCCTCCCGATGAACCCACGATACCGACCTTCTGCCCGGCCGGGATCGTCAGCGTCAGGTCGTGGATCACCGGCTCATGGGGATCGTACCCGAAGGTGACGCTTGCGAGTTCGACGCTTCCCTCGCCAACCCGCAGCCGCGCCGCGTCAGGCGCGTCGTTCAAGGTCTGGGGAACGCCGATGATGTCGAGCGTCTCGCGCAAATAGCTGAACTGCTGGCTGGTATCGATCAGCGCCATGGCGAGATCGCGCGAACCGTGCAGGATGCGAAACGTCATCGTGCTGATGATGACGACATCGCCGGTCGAGATCGCGCCCGTCGACCAGCGGCCGATCGCCCAGATCAGCGTACCCCCGACAAGGACCGCGAGCGCGATGTCGTGCAGGCCACGCATCCGTTCGACGAAGAACCAGCCACGCCGCTGTGCACTGGCTTCCTCGTCCAGGAAGCCTTCCAGCCGCTCGAGTTCGCGGTCACGGGCGGCGAACGCCTTCACTACCCAGATGTTGCCGATCAGGTCGATCAACTCGCCGCCGACGGTGCCGGCGTGTTCGGCGAAGGCCTTGTGATGGACATGGCCGCGCAGCCCGAGCAGGATCAGCGTCGCGGTGACGGCAATGAACACCACGCCGAGGATCGCGGCCATCGCCACGTCTATGGTGACGAAGATCAGCATCGCGCCGACAAAGGCGATCAGCGGCGGCGTCACCTCCTGCAGCAAGCGGTGAACAATCGCGCCGAAGATCCCTGCGAGGCCAGAGATGCGGTGTCCAAGCGAACCTGCCCGCTGGTTCTGGAAGAACGGCATCTGATGGCCGGTGAGATACTCCACCATGTCGAGCCTGATGCCGACCCCGGAGGACACGGTAGCGTGGCCGAGCGTCAGTGCGGCGACACGCTGCAACAGGCTCTCCAGTATGACGAGGCCGAGGAAGACGCCCAGCGCCGCATAGACGGTGCCGCGCGCGCGAACGTCACCGGTCATCGCGTCGACCAGAAGTTTCATGGCAAATTGCACGCCGATCGAGCTCAGCGAAGCTCCAGCGACCAGCAGCCCCAGTGCCAGGAAGATCCACGGTCGCGCGGCGACATAGTGGAGGATGAAGCGGGTCGGACTACGCAGAAAAGGCAAAGGCGTGGGCTCCGTCCATGACTTTACTTGCTGCACTGCAGCGGCAATCAATGCAAACGGCAATTTGTTCCTGGATCATTAACGGAGACAGCGCCTTCGGACGGCGCAGCTTCGACACCATCGATATTGCACGTTCGGGCGCGATCATGGTCGCGCGTAGGGCCTCTGCCGTCGGCGCGGTCAAGACTTTATGCACCGTGACGTGCTGTAATTAGGGCAGGGCGCCATGCCCCGGCTGCCGGCCCCGTCGCGTGAAGCCTATCGGTCGATGGCGACCATGGATGCCTGCGGGTAGCGCGCCCCCTCCGCCGCGCCCGGCGGCAGGATCCCATCGATGCGGGCGAAATCCGCCGCGCTCAGCACCACGTCGAGCGCCTTGAGATTGTCTTCAAGATACGTCCGCCGCTTGGTGCCCGGAATCGGTACGATGTCCTTGCCTTGCGCCAGCACCCAGGCGAGCGCCAGCTGCGCGGGCGTGTAGCCCTTGTCCGCCGCCATCGCGCGAATTGCCGCGACGAGATCAAGGTTCTTCTGGAACGCCTCGCCCTGAAAGCGGGGATGATTGCGACGGCTGTCGCCCTGGTCGAGATCGTCCGGTGTCTTGAACTGACCGGTGAGGAAGCCACGGCCGAGCGGGCTATACGGCACGAAGCCGATACCAAGCTCCCGGCAGACGGGCAGGATTTCGGCCTCCACATCCCGGCTCCACAGCGAGTATTCGGTCTGGAGGGCGGTGATCGGATGCACCGCGTGGGCACGGCGGATCGTCGCGGGTGCGGCTTCGGACAAGCCAAGATACTTGACCTTGCCCGCCTGCACCAGTTCCGCCATCGCGCCCACCGTCTCCTCGATCGGTACGGCGGGATCGACGCGGTGCTGATAATAGAGATCGATGAAGTCCAGTCCGGTACGCTTCAGACTGGCGTCACAGGCGGCGCGAACATAGTCGGGACGCCCGTTGATGCCCTTGAAGCTGCCATCCTCGCCGCGCACGTTGCCGAACTTGGTTGCCACGACGATCCAGTCGCGGCGTTCCCGCACGACGCGGCCGACCAGCTCTTCGTTGGCACCGACGCCGTACATGTCGGCGGTATCGAGAAAGGTGACGCCAAGATCGAGCGCGCGGTTGATGGTCGCCACCGCCTCGGCCTCGTCACGACTGCCGTAGAAATCGGACATCCCCATGCAGCCGAGGCCAAGCGCGGAGACTTCGAGGCCCTGCTGGCCGAGTTTGCGGGTCTGCATCGGTCTGTCCTTGTCGGCCGGCAATCCGGCGCAGCGGGAGGGGGTTAGCGGCGGAATGCTACTGTCTTTCCGGAGAACTCTGCGGTGCCGTGATCGATCCATGCCGCCATTCCAAGCGCGCAGGTGCCGTTGGAACGCTGTGCCCGCTGAAACGCTGTAGCCGCACGGGCGATCGTGCCCGAGGAGGTGCCTGATGGCTGAGGACAAGACCGCGACGCTCTACCGCATGATCCTGCCCGATCATACGTGTCCGTTCGGCGTCCGCGCGAAGGACATTCTGGAGAATGCGGGCTTCCGGGTCGATGATCGCATCCTGCGGTCGCGCGCGGAAGTGGACGCGTTCGAGGAAGAACAGGGCGTGGCGACCACGCCGCAGATTTTCATCAACGATGAGAGGATCGGCGGCAGCGATGATCTCGAGCGCTATCTAGGGCAGGCATGAGCGTGGACGCACCTGCCAAGCCTGACGTCGGCCTTGCGCCGCTCGCCGCGTTGGCGGCGGTCGGTCTTGTGCTTGGCGCTAGTGCCGTGCTCGGCCGTCGCAATGCGCCGGATCGCACGCATCCGCGTATTCGCCGCTGGTATCGCCGGCTCGACAAGCCCGGCTTCACGCCGCCTGATGCAGTCTTCGGGGCAGTGTGGCCGGTGCTGGAAACGGGGCTGGCGGTCGGTGGCTATCGGCTGTTGCGGCAGCCTTCCGGCCGGACGCGCAATGCGGCGGTCGGGCTGTGGCTGCTGAATACCGCGATGGTAGGCGGTTGGACTGAGCTGTTCTTCAGGGAAAAGCGACTGGCGGCGAGCGCAATGGCGTCCGGCGCGATGGTGGCGAGCAGCGCCGCCTATGTCGCCACCGCCGCGAAAGTGGACAGGCCGGCTGCGGCGATGGGCGTCCCGTTCGTCGGTTGGCTCGGCTTCGCCACGTTGCTGGCCGGGCGTATCTGGCGCGATAATCCGGCCCGGACGCGGTGAGTCTTTCCGTCTGGTACGACGGCGATTGCCCGCTATGTCGCCGCGAGATCGCGCTCATGCGGCGGCTGGATACCCGCGGACGGATCGCTTTCGTCGATGCGACCGGGCCTGCGACCTGCCCGGTCGACCGCGCCGAACTGCTGGCCCGGTTTCATGCGATGGAGGACGGGCGTCTCCTGTCCGGCGCGGCCGCGTTTGCCGCTATGTGGCGCGCGATTCCGCTGCTGCGGCCGCTCGGTCTGATGGCGCGACATCGCCTTGTGTTGCACGCGCTGGAGCAGGCATATCTGCGGTTCCTCCGCATCCGTCCCCGCCTGCAAAGGTGGTTCGGCAAGCCCTAGAACCTACGTCACAGCATCTGTTCGACGCGGATCGGCAGATGCCGAATACGACGCCCCGTCGCGTTGAAAACGGCATTTGCCACTGCTGCGTTAACGCCGATTATGCCGATCTCGCCGAGTCCCTTCACGCCCTCCGGGTTGACGGCCTGATCCTCGTCCTCGACCATGATCGCGGTCATCTCGCCGATGTCCGCAGCGGTCGGCACCAGATATTCGGCGAGGTCGCGGTTCAGGTAGGCGCCCGTCGCCGGATCCACGATGGTCCCCTCGAACAACGCCGCGCTCTGACCCCAGATCATGCCGCCGAGCAACTGATTACGCGTGGTCAGCGGATTGATGATTCGGCCGGCGGCAAAGGCGCCGACGTGGCGGCGGACGCGCACCTCACCTGTATCGGAATGCACGCCGACCTCGATGAAATGCGCGCCGAAGCTCCATGCCAGTCGGTCTTTGGGTGTGCTCATCAGCTTCAGATGGCCCTTTTTCAGGTCGTCGATCGCGGAGGGCTCCGCGCCCGGTGGCGTGAAGGCGACTTCGACGGAGCGTGCCCGGTCGGATGGCTGCGCGCGAAGCTGCCGGCACGCCTCGGCAAGTGCGTTCACCAGCGTGGTCGTCGTCGACGATCCGCCGGAGATGCCGGCCGCTGGCAGGGCGGTGTCGCCGAGTTCGACGTTGATGCGTCCGAGCGGAACGCCGAGCCGCTCGGACGCGACCATCGCCAGCAGCGTGTACAGGCCGTTGCCGATCTCGTGATGCGCGGTCTGGACGTGGACGATGCCGTCGCTGGTCTGGTGTACGCGGATGATCGCCGGGCCGATCTTGGCCGGCCGGGCTGCGGCGGCACAGCCGTGACCGATCCGCCACCGCCCGTCGCGCGTCTCGCCGGGTCGTGCCGATCGCCGCTCCCAGCCGAACGCGGCCGCACCGGCGTCGAAGCAGCGCATCAGCGGGCGGGTGGTGAAGGGGTGGCCGGTGACCGGATCGGTCGCCGTATCGTTGCGCCGGCGCAGCGCGACGGGATCGATCCGCATGGCGTGGGCGAGTTCGTCCACCGCGCACTCCAGCGCGAACAGATATGGCACCTCCGGCGGCGCGCGCATCGGACCCGGCGTGTTGCGGTCCACGCGCGCGACGCGCTCCTCACTGGCGATGTTGGCGCAGGCGTACAGCGCGGTGCTGACGTCGGTGCCCTCCATCGCGAAGGTGTCGAAGCGCGATGTCGCCGTGGTCGCGGTATGCGACAGCGCCACGAACCGCCCGTCCGCATCCGCGCCAAGCCGGATCGCGTGATGCGTTTCGGTCCGGTGGTTGGCGATGGTGAAATTGTCGCGACGGCTCACCACGATCCGCACCGGGCGCTGCACCCGACGCGCGGCGATCGCGGCGAACACGGTGTGCTGCGACAAGCCGAGTTTGGCGCCGAAATGCCCGCCGATGAACCGCGCGATCACCCTCACCTTGGCGGGATCGATGCCGAGTTGCGCGGCGAGGCCGTTCCGTGCCGCGCCGATGAAGCGGGTCGGTTCGTAAACAATCAGCGTGTCGCCATTCCAGACGCAGGTCGTATCCGGCAGCTCGATGGGATTATGATGCTGGATCGGCGTCGTATACGCCACGTTGATGCTGGCGACCGCCCCGGCAATCGCACCCGTGAAGTCGCCGATGTGACGGTCCTCATACCCGGCACGCAGGCTGGCGAGCGGCTCCGACACGGCTCCGGTCGCGCCAAGCCCGCCGACATGCGGCGCGCCTTCATAGCCGATGCGGATCGCCAGCGCCGCCGCCCGCGCCTGTTCGAGCGTCTCGGCGATGACCACCGCAACGATCTGTCCGGCGTAATGGATTTCCGACGACGCGAGCGGCCGCAGCGTGCTGTTCGCCCAGCCGTCCGCCATCATGTGACCCACCGGCGCCACGGCGTTGCCGGCGTTGCGATAGGTCAGGATGTCGAGCACGCCCGGACTGCGCTGGGCGACCGACGTGTCCATGCGCACGATCCGCCCCCGCGCCATCGGGCTGGTGACAAGCACGCCGTATGCGAGATCACGCGGATGGAAGTCGCCCGGGAATTCGGCAGCTCCGCAAACCTTGGCGGGGCCGTCGATCCGCACCTGCGCTCGGCCGAGGATCGCGTCGGCGGGATCGCGGGACTGCTGTCCGTCCATCAGGTTACATCCTCAACACCACGGGCATGCTTGCTCCGACGGCTAAACGCCCCGTCCGCGCCCACCGCCTGTCAGGTCGAGCAGGGGATGCCGCAGGAGGAACCGTTCTGCGCAGATGTCAGAGCCTTGGCACCTCCTTCTTCAACTTTTGGAGTGCGTGAAAGTTGCCGACCTCACAGATCGATGATGGATTGCATGAGCACCGGTCGTACATGCACGACCGCAGTCGGCTTAGGGCTTGCCGAGCTTTAGCCTAGCACCAACCATCGCGCTAAACGGCTTGCCATACAAAGGCGCGGTGAAGCCGTCGTTGACGCCGATGTAGCGTCGGTCGAACAGGTTCTCGATCTGGACGAACCCTTCCAATCCCTGCCGTACCGGCACGCTGACGGCGACATCGGCGATGAAATGCGCATCCGTTCGATAGATCCCATCCGGATCGCCGTTGGTTCGTGACAGATAGCGGAGGCGGGGCGAGAGCTTGATGCCGTACGGGCCGGTCCAGTCGACGGAAGCGCTGATCCGCTGCCTTGGAATCCCTGCCTGCTGAATGCCGATGCTGGCGGTGTCTTCCGGGTTTCGGGTGACGATCGAGTCCGCATATGTATAGGCAAGCGTTGCAGCGAAAGACGGCGCCGCCTGCCAGGTCACCTCCGCCTCAACACCGCGACTGCGCGCGCGTCCGGCATTGATAAGTCGGGCGCCGATGTCGAAACCCGCCGGAAGCATATCCGGATCCAGGTAGCGATAGGTCAGGAAACTGGAGATCCGACTGGTATAGGCCGTGGCTTGTATGCGGATCGGGCCACGGTTGAGATCCAGCCCCAGCTCTGCGCCTTCCAGCGTTTCCGGCTTCAACCCGGCGTTGCTGTAGAGGATATACCCGGGAACAGATGCGCCACGGTACAGATTGTCGAGCGTCGGTGCACGGAACGCGCGATAGATCGCGCCCCGCACGGCGAACCCCGCAGGCAATTGGTAGCGGATCGAGAGGCGGGGGTCGACATCGCTGCTGTGACTGTTTGGTACGCTGTTGCCAGACCCGCCGGGTGTATTGTCCACCGCGTTGAAGCTGTAGAAATCCTGATAGCGCACGCTGAACAGCATCTGGAGCCGGTCGAACGGGCGAACATCCGCCTGAACGAAGCCTCCGAGGAAGCGCTGGTTGCCCGCGCCGGTGTCGGTGCGGAGCTGCACCCCCGTCTCGGCAAAGATGGCCGCATGGTCGCTGCCGCGCACGCCGCGGTAGTCGACACCGGCGGAGAGCGAGCGCAGCGGACCGGCGAAGGTCTGGCTCCACACCAACGATGCCCCCCAGTCGCTTGCGCGGGTGAAATGCCGGTTCTGGACGTATTCCGCATCGTTTGCGCCGAACCCATCGGGCGTGCCTGGATTGTTGGTGACGAACCGCTCGTCATTGTGGAAGCCGGTCAGGTCGACCGATCCGCCGGCATTCGGCGTCCAGCTCAACGTGCCCGTGTAACGCCATGTGCGCTGCTGGTTGGTGTTCAGGCGGGTCAGGAAGTTCTGGTCGTTGTCGTAATAGCTCACCCGCGCGCGGGCAGTGAGGTTGGACGTCAGGTCCGCATTGCCAGACAGCGCCGCGCTGTGGGCGGTAGACCCGGTCGGCACGGTGATCGCGCCGCGGGCGCTCTCGACCTGTTCGATATAGCCGTCGCTGTGGTTGACGCCCCCGTCGATTCCGATGCCATAGCCGTTCCCCGCCAGTGCGCCATGGCCGTCCGCCCGGTATGCGCCCCGGCTGCCGCCGGCGGCTTCCGCCACCAGTGCATCCTTGTCGATCGGCTTGGTAAGGATGTTGATGACGCCGCCCATTGCGTAGTTGCCCCATAGCGGCGCACCCCCGCCACGGACGACCTCGACGCGGTCGATCGTCTCCAGCTGCACCTCGCTCCACTGGACATAGCCGAAGAAGGGGTCGTTGATCGGCACGCCGTCCACAAGCACGAGCGAGCGTATCCCGCTCAGCCCGCGCATCGAAACGATGGTGTTGGTCGGGTGCTGTTCGTTGGAGCTGACGATGGGCAGGTCGACCGATGGAACCCGCCGCAATACGTCTTCGATCGACCGTGCCGGCGTGCCTTCGATCTGGTCGCTTGTGACAACACTTACGCTCGCAGGCACGTCGGCCAGCGTGGTAGCGGACCGTGTAGCGGTGACCACGATGTCGCGGCCTGCGGCCTGCTCGGTCTGAGCGGAGGCTGGGCAGGCGAGCAGGAGGCAGGGCACGGCTACGCCGACGACGAGGTAATAATGCTGCATTGCATAACCCTTTGCCCGTCAGCCAACCAGCGACGGGCACAAAATGTGAACGCGCGCCCCGCGAACGGACGCGAACTGACACGTCAAAGGGCGGCGGGCGGGCCCCGCAAGGGTGGGCGCAACCATACCGCGTCACCCGCCGCCTTTGTCAGTGCTGTCGCGGCGAGCCCAGTCGCCATGATGAAGGCGACGAGGGCGGTGACCAAGACAGGATCGGTCACGCCTGCCATCGCCGCTGACAGGCCGACGAACGCGCAGGGCATTTCCGCCTTGCCGTGGTTACTGGATGTGCCGTGGCCGGTACGGTCGGCGTGCATCCCCGGCATACCAAGCGTCATCTCGCTGGATGTGGTGCCGGAGCAAAGGACGATTTGCACGCGGCTATGATCGTTTTGGATCATGAAGCCGGTGGGTACGATCAGCTTCAGCAGCAGCGTCGCCACGCAGATCAGCGCGGCAAAGCAACGGTACGCGAGAAGCTGCCGTATGACGATCACGCGTGACAGCTATCGCAGCAAGCATGCCGTGTCACGCACCAGATCACGTAATCTGACACGCAGCACAGATGAAGCAAGGGCGACGCCAGAGCGTTGCCCGGCACCGCCGCTGCTGCCCTGCGAGACGAACGGGCGGGGCTCACCGTTGCGCATGCGGGGCTGACACGGACGCCGGAAACCTTGCGCCGTGGTCAGCAGTTGTCCGCAAACCAATGTGAGACGAATATGCGCCTGATCGCCATTGAAGAACATATTCTCCCTGTCAGCGTGCGTGAGGCTTGGGCCTCCGCGCCGCCGCCCTATGACCCCGTATCTGCGATCGCTGACGGTGGGGAAACGGGCGAGCGTCTGGCCGATCTCGGCGAAAATCGTCTGGCGATGATGGACGAGCAGGGCGTCGACGTGCAGGTGCTGTCGCTGACCACGCCGGGGCTTCATAATCTGGAGCCTGTTCGGGCCGTGGAGGAGGCCCGCCGGGTCAACGATCTGATCGCGGATGCGTGCGCCCGTCATCCCAGCCGCTTTCAAGGGTTTGCGGCTCTGCCCACCGCCGACCCGGATTCTGCCCCGCGAGAGCTGGAGCGGGCGGTCCGTGAACTCGGCCTCAAGGGAGCGTTGCTGTGCGGACGCACGCGCGAGCGGCATCTCGATCATCCCGCGCTCAGGCCTATGTTGGCGAAGGCTGCGGAGCTTGGCGTCCCGCTCTTCATCCATCCCCAGACGCCGGCGCCAGCGGTGCGCGAGGCCAACTACTCTGGCGTAAGCGAACGGGCCGACCTCGCACTCGCCGCTTTCGGCCTGGGCTGGCATTACGAAGCAGGACTGGAATGGGTGCGGCTCGCGGCGGCGGGCGTTTTCGACGAGTTGCCCGATCTTCAGATCATTCTGGGTCATTGGGGCGAGGTGGTGCTGTTCTACCTTGAGCGCACGGCGGCCGTGATAAGCCGCGCTCTCGAGCTTGGCCGGCCGCTGGGCGATTATGCCCGTCGCAATCTCTACGTCACGGGCAGCGGCATGTGGAGCGAACCCTACCTGCGGCGCTGCCTGGACATCGTCGGGCCGGATCGTCTGCTCTTCTCGACCGACTTTCCCTATCAGTATCGCCCCGGCGGCGAGCCGCGGCGGTTCCTCGAAACCGTCGACCTGGATGATGCGACGCGACGTGGTCTCGCGTTCGCGAACTGGGAACGACTAACCGGGATGGCCAGCATCTAGGTTGCACAGTATCGCGCGCTGAGCCGAAGATGACATTATCGGCGAGCCAAGCTGAACAGGCGCCCGACGTCCGCTGTTCTGCGATCAATGTACTGGAAAGCTGATCGTCAGCAGGCGAATGCGCTGTAATCGTAGCTCCGACTAGCGGGAAGCGACACCGTACCCCGCGCCGCTGCCCGTGACGCTACCCAAGATCAGAACCCCTAAGCCCCACAGATTGCAATAGCAGCGACTTTCATACTCTTTTCCGCGCCGGACGAGAGAACCCTGTCGTCTCCGTTTGTTATGCTTCACCAGCCGCATTGTTAGGCTGGTTGCGGATATGGATATCCCGCTGAGGAAAGGGGATCTCGATATTATTGTCTTTAAACAACACCCATAGTCGATTGAGCACGTCGGAACGCACATTGCCGACGCCGGACTCGGGATCGGTGATCCACACCAAAATCTCGTGATCGACCGAGCTATCGCCGAACCCGGTCAGCCACACTGCCGGCTTGGGCTCTTTCAACGCCCGAGGAGAGGCAGTCGCCGCCTCGATCATCAGTCGCTGCGCCAGCGGAAGGTCGCTGTCGTAACCGACACCTACCTTGATATGAATGCGTACGTTGCGACTGGAATACGACCAGTTCTCGACCGGATCAGTCATGAGCTGTTCGTTGGGGATCAGGTGTTCCTTGCCATCGCGCGTGACGACGGAGACAGCGCGCACCCCGATCTTGGTGACCGCGCCAAACGTGTCGCCGACCACGATGACGTCGCCGGGCTTGACCGACCTGTCCATCAGCAGGATCAGGCCGGCGATCAGGTTGCCGAACGTCTTCTGTAGCCCGAACCCGATCGCAAGCCCCACTGCACCGGAAAAGACGGTGAGCGCGGTCAGGTCGATACCGAGGATATCGATGCCGAGCAGCGCCGCGACGACGATCACGAGGATGCTGGCGAGCTTTTGCAGGAGAGCGCGCTGCGAGACGTCGAGCGCCTTCATCCTGCCGATCGAGTGGAGCACGACGCGATTGGCAAGTCGCGCGGCGAGGTAGAGCACCGCAACCACGACCACGAAGTTGGCGACACTGAGCAGCGTGATCCGATGCGTGCCGACATCCAGGCCGACACCGTTCAGCCCGGCAGTGAGCGGCTGCATTCCGCCGAGGGTGCCCGCCGTGGCCGCCACGAACGCGACAACCGTCAGGACACCTGCGACAGCCTCACCGATCCCTGACGCCCTGGCGATCCTGAATGCGAGAGCGGCGACGGCTATACCCATACCAACTGCCAAGATCAGCAGGCTGAGCGGGCTGAACTGGCCGGCATTGCTGGCAACGAGCAGGATCAGCGTAACGACGCCGTAATTGACGACCGACTGGGCGATCTTGCTCCCGTAAGCGTTCTCGCGTCCGGTCCAGCGCCGGATCGCCGCGCCGATCGGTTCACAGAGCCAGCCGCCCAGGAACCAGCCGACCGTAAAAGCGCCGATCACCAGCACGGCAGCCAGAACGAGCGATACAAAATCGGGCGCGTTCGGAACGCGGATCCCCCAGTCTTGAAGCCATCTCTGCCAGTTCATCGGTTCTCCCCCTCGAAAGCGTTTGTCTGATGTTAGATAGTCGCGATAGAGAACTCCGGGGTGTCAGGCGCTATCCGCGGCTCGCCGGCATCGGGGCGAACCACTATCGGCCTTTTCGCATCAATCTCCGCATTGCAACCAAATCAACAAAGGAGGCCACGATGAAGTTTGATCCCAACCATCTGAATTTCGATTTCAACCAATTGGTCGTGCTCGGACTGATTTTTCTGATCGGTATCATCGTGGGCGTTCTTCTAAGTCCCCGGACCAAGCCGCTACGGCGTCAGCTTGAGATTGAACACCGGCAACGAGAAGCGGCCGAAGCACAGCTTGCCGAGGCGAACCGCCGGGTTGGCGAACTGGAACATCAGACCCGCAATCATCCGCATTGGGGCAGCACCGCGCTTGGTGACAATCTCACGCTGATCAATGGTGTCGGGCCGGACAGTGCCGAGGCATTGAAGCGCGAGGGGCTGACGACGTATAGCGACGTCGCGAGGCTGTCGGATACCGAGCTTGGCGACCTAGAAAACAGGCTGGGCAGGACGAGGGGAACGATCGTGCGGGAGGGATGGCGTGAACAGGCTGCCCGGCTGCGGGATCAGACATCTTGACCGACCTGATTTGAGGGCGGCGGCAATCCGAAGTGCTGCCCGTAGCGCTAAGTCTGGACACACGGCGGCGTGGTTTTCAGTTCCGCTAGTATCGGCGTGGATGCCATCGATTTTGAACACCCGCCCGCTTGAGCCGTAAGCCTGTCCGGCCCGGAACCTATGCTTTTGCCGGGCCGGTATGGTAGAACTGCCGTCATGTCGAAAACTCAAAGCAGCAGCGGCACTGTCGATGTCGATGGCGACACATACGATTGGCACCTCCAGCGTGAACCGCATCAGTCGGATGACGAAGGTTGGAGGGGAATGACGATCGCCCTTCTCCAGCGCGATGCCAAACGCGAGGCGTGGGTAGAATTCCCACCACCTAAGCGCCTTTTGAAGGGCTTGCCGCGCGGTCGGCTTCAACTCGATGACGGTATGATCGCTCGGTGCGTGCGCGCCGCTGTGTCGGCCGGTTGGGAGCCGATGTCCCGGGGCAAGCCGGTGGTGTTCACGGTCGATGCCGAAGGCAATTGAAGCGCGCGGGTCCGTGCGTCTCTGCCACCCGACGGCCGCTATCGCAGGCTTCAACTATTGCGCCGACGTACGCTGAAGGTTTGCACCCGACCGTATTCGTCTACCGGGCTGTTGCCCGATCGCCTCAAACGTCAGGCGTGCGCGCCCGCACGTATACAGGCACCCCGTCAGATTTCGGATTTCAATGAACTATCGACATTCCTTTCATGCTGGAAATAGCGCCGATGTCGTGAAGCACAGCCTGCTGATCGCGCTTGTGCGGGCCTTGCAGCTAAAACAGGGCGCGCTGACCCTGATCGACACCCACGCGGGCTGCGGGCTGTACGACCTTGGCGGCGATGAAGCCCAACGTACCGGCGAGGCCACGCAGGGCGTGCTGCAGGCCTTTGCCGATCCGAACCCCTTGCTGAACGACTACCGCGCCGCCGTACAGGCGGTGAATGTCGGGCCCGAGCCGCACCTCTACCCTGGCTCGCCCCGGATCCTGGCGCAGCTTCTGCGCCCGCAGGACTTCCTGATCCTGAACGAGAAACATCCCGAGGACGCCCGTTCGCTACGCCGCGTGATGCGCGACACGTCCGCTGCCGTGCATGAACGCGACGCCTACGAGCTTTGGCTGGCGCTGCTGCCGCCCCGCACCGCGCGCGGCGTGGTGGTGGTCGACCCACCGTACGAGCAGCCCGACGAACGCGCACGTATCACAGCAACCCTCGCCGCCGCTTACCGCAAGTGGGCGCATGGCGTGACGGTAATCTGGTACCCGCTCAAGGACCGCGCCACGCACTGGCGCTGGAAGGAGCGGTTACGCGAACTGGCCATCCCAAAAATGCTGTGGGTGGAGCATTGGCTATACGACAGCGATCAGCCCGGCATGTATAATGGCGCGGGCCTCTATATCGTTAATCCGCCCTACGCCTTCACGCAGGCGATGCCGCTTATGCTGGAAGGACTGCGTGCCGCGCTGGCGCCGGAGGGACATAGCGGCGAGATAGCATCCGGTTGGGTGAGCGGCTGACGTAAACAGGGACTGCCTCCTGCTGCGAAAAGAGCAGTTGCCCGCTGCTGGTTCTATACAGAGCATCTCGCAAGGCTCAATCACGGTGTTCGCACCGAGTTATTGGGCGATCGCGATGCCCTCGCCTGATGCCGTGGCGATGACGCGCGCCAGCGCCACGGGCGAATTGGATAGCGAAGCTGCCGACGTCGCCCGCACCGGCATGAATAAGGACAGTCTGCCCGGCCTTCAGCTCCGCCACCTCGAACAGCGCCTGCCATGCCGTGCCCGCCGCCGTCGGGATACCAGCGGCATCGTCGAAGCCGATCGCATCGGGCAGCTTCACAAGTTGGTCCGCCGGCACGCGTGCGAACTCGGCCATGGCACCGCTGCTGGTCGGCGCGGTGCGTGCCACGATGCGGTCACCGATTGTCCAGCCGGTCACATCGGCGCCAAGCGCTTCGACCGTGCCGCTGAGGTCGGTGCCAACGGTCGCCGGGAAGGTGAGCGGGAAGTCGCCGTGTATCGCCCCGCTCCGGAGCTTTACGTCGAGTGGGTTGAGCGCCGCGCAGGCGACGCGCACCAGCACCTCTACAGTACCGGGCTGCGGCGTGTCGACCTCGTTAAATGCGGGATCGGCCTTATAGCCGCTGAGCTGAAACGCCTTCATCATGCATTCTCCTCAGGCGCACCCATGGCGCCCATCTGATGCAGCCAGCCGAACCAATCCTCCATGTGCCAGGTGTGCGTCACCCGGCCGTTCTCGGTATGGTGGAACTCGTGGATCGGCAGCGTGAAAGTGCGGCCGGTCGACGCGACGCCGAACCACTCGCCCTTGTGCGTACCCGTGATCTCCGCCCGCACGCCGGCCCGACCGGGGGCGCCGATGATCTCATGCACCGTGACCTTCGCGTCAGGGAAGGCGGCACTGAACACCCGGATCAACGGCTTCATGCCTTCGCGGCCGGGCTGCTGGCCTGGCGCGAGCGGAATGTCTCGCCAATCGGTCGTGACGGCCTGGTCAAGCAGATCGGGATTATGTTCGGAAAAGGCGCGGTACAGCGTCTCGATCGCGGTCCGGTCCTCCTCGCTCAGGGTGCCGCTGATTGCGGCGGTCGTATGCGCCATGTTCCGTCTCCTTCGTGGATGACCGCAAACTAAGTTGCGCACACGCATCGTTGAAATCGATAGTGAGTATATGGCAACATCATCCCCATGGATTTGCATGGGATCGATCTGAACCTGCTGGTCGCGTTCGACGCGCTCATGGCTGAGCGCAACGTCACGCGTGCCGGCAAACGCACCGGCCGGACCCAGCCGGCGATGAGCGCAGCGCTCGCCCGGCTGCGGGCACTGTTCGGAGACGAGCTGTTCGTGCGCGGCCCCTCCGGCCTGCAACCGACGCAGCGCGCAACGGAACTCGCCGAACCGCTCGGCCGGGCGCTGGCGGAGATACGCCGTACGCTGGACTTCACGCAACGCTTCGAGCCCGCCACGTCCACGCAGAGCTTCACGCTCGCGCTGTCCGACCACCCGGCCATCGTGCTGTTGCCGCATTTGACCGACAGGCTGCGGGCGGTCGCTCCGGGCGTGACCTTGCGGATTAACGCCTACACGCACCGCGACAATGCCGTGTCCCTGCTCGACGGCGGTGAAGCCGATCTTACCATCGGGGTGCCAGCCCGGCAGGGAGCGGGCGGCCGTATCCTGACCCGCCCCTTGTTCGAGGATCGCTTCGTCTGCATCCTGCGCCGCGACCATCCCGCCGCATCGCAGCCGCTCGATCTGGCAGCCTTTCTCGGCCTGTCCCACCTTCTCGTCTCCCCCGAAGGTGACCGGTTCGGGCAGGTCGATGCCGTGCTGGCAGCGAAAGGCAAGCGTCGGCGGATCGCACTCAGCCTACCGCAGATGCACGCCGCGCCTGGTATTGTTGCCGCCTCGGACATGATCGCCACCGTGCTGAAGGGTATCGTCATGGATTCTGGCAGCCGCAATCGGCTCGCCATCTTCCCGCCGCCCCTCGATCTTGGGCCGGTGTCCTTTGTCATGTCCTGGCATCGGCGTAACGACGCGCATCCAGTGCAGCGGTGGATGCGCGAGACGATCGCAGACCTGCCGATCTGCCATCCATCAGGCTGATGTCGAAACATGAGAGCCGCTCGCTATACCAGACGCGAGCGGTTCGGCGCTCTCATGGTGTAGGCGCAGGACTTCGAGGCGGATCGTTGCGCGCATCATATGCGGCCTGCGAAATGGCGATGTGCTTGAGGTTCCGGAACGCCCAGTCGCCAAGTATCTTGACTGGCCCTGCCAGTGATGTGCCGACCTCGGTGAGCTCATAGTCGACGCGGGGTGGTATGGATGGCGTGACCGTTCGGGTGACGAGGCCATCCCGCTCCATGTTTCGCAGCGTCAGCGTGAGCATCCGCTGTGAGATGCCATCGATCCCGCGCTTCAGTTCATTAAATCGGTAGGGACGCTCGCGCAGCATGATGATGACCAGCACGGTCCATTTGTCGCCGACGCGGCTCAGCACCTGCGTGACCTTGAGGCAGGAGCGCGCTTCACGCGCTGTTGGCAACGCTTCGTCGAGCGTTTCAGTCACATTCATGTGCCTCCGGTATCAAAAATGTGCGTTCTTGCGGCGTCTTCCGAGCAGGCACATACCATAACCGACGCAACAATCGGAACCCGCTTCATGAAAATCCTTCATATCGATAGCAGCATCACCGGCCCCCGCTCGGTGTCCCGCGAACTGACCAAGCTCGTCGTCCAGCAGCTTGTTGGCAACGGTCAGCACGACGTAACCTACCGCGACATCGTGGCGGAGGACCTGCCGCATTTCACCGCCGTCACGGCACCTTCCGCCCATCCGATCTCGAAAGCGGTGCCGGTGCTGGATGACGCACAACAGGCGAAGCGCGACACCAGTGACGCCATCCTGGCCGAGTTCCTGGCGGCGGACACCGTCGTGATCGGCGTGCCGATGTACAATTTCACGCTGCCCTCCGAGCTGAAGGCTTGGATCGACCGGATCATCATTCCCGGCACCACCTTCAAGCCCGGCCCGAATGGCCCCGAGGGCCTCGCCGGCGGCAAGCGCGTCATCTTCGCGATCGCGCGTGGAGGTTACTACGGTGAAGAATCCGCCTTCAAGGCTGCCGAACACGCAGAGTCGCTTCTGAGCACCGCGCTGCGGTTCATTGGCATCACCGATATCGAGACCGTCGTGGCTGAGGGCCTCAACAACCCCGACAAGCGCGAGGAGGCAGTCGAAAAGGCCCGTACCGCCGTACAGCGCCTGTCGGCCTGACCCGATCCGCCCGGTCGGCGCAGCCGGCCGGGCGGTTCCCATCTCATTGGACTCGCGACCATGGCTGAGCACCGACTGCCGACTTATTTCCTTTCCCATGGCGGCGGCCCTTGGCCATGGCTCAAGGACTGGCGACCGGGCGTATACGACCGGCTGGAGCAATCCCTTCAGGAGGTGCGCCAGGAGCTGGGCGAAATGCCGCGCGCCGTGCTAATGATTTCCGGGCATTGGGAGGCCGACCGGTTCCTTCTGTCCTCCGCGGCCCGACCGCCAATGCTCTACGACTATTCGGGCTTTCCGGAGCACACCTACCGCATCCGCTACGACGCGCCCGGTGAGCCGGGACTGGCTGAGACCGCCAGAGCGATGCTGGAGCGTGGCGGCGTCGAGACGGGGCTAGATCCGCGTCGCGGGTATGACCATGGCACCTTCTCGCTGATGCATATCCTGTATCCCGAGGCGACGCTGCCCCTCGTACAACTCGCCATGAAAGCCGACTTTGATCCCGCAGAGCACATCCGCGTCGGCGAACTGCTCGCTCCCTTGCGCGACCAGGGTGTGCTGGTCGTCGGCAGCGGCTTCAGCTTCCACGACACTCGCAGCATCATCCGCGGTGCCGGCAAGCAGGCTTCGGCGAGTTTCGACGGGTGGCTCAACGAGACGCTGGTCCATGCCTCGCCGGAAGAGCGCCAAGATCTCCTGCTCGACTGGACGAGTGCGCCCGCTGCCCGCGCTGCTCACCCGCGCGAGGATCACCTCATTCCGCTGATGGTCGTCGCCGGTGCGGCCGGAAACGATGCCGGCACCCGCGTCTATCACGAGACTGCCTTCATGGGCGCCATCACGGCATCAAGCTATCGGTTTGGCGAACCGGTAATTATGCACAACTGAATATAGGAGAAGCCTCATGCGTGTTTTCGTAACCGGCGCAACCGGCCTGGTCGGCTCCGCCGTCGTAGCCGAACTGATCGGGCATGGTCATGCCGTTCTGGCGCTCACCCGATCGGACGCGGCGGCTGCTGCCGCTGCGAACGCCGGCGCGGTTCCGGTGCATGGGGCACTGGGAGACATTGAGGTTCTTAGCCATGCCGCCGCCGAAGCCGATGGCGTCATTCACTTGGCGTTTTCGAACGATTTCAGCAGTCCAGAGGCGTTGTCGAGGTCCGTGGCAGAAGAAGGCGCGGCGTTGCTGGCAATGGGTGAAGCCCTGATCGGCAGCGGCCGCCCCATCGTCGCCGTGTCGGGTACGCCGGTCCTGAACGGACGCGTGTCGACAGAGGAGGATCCCTCGGTCATTGAAGGACCACTGAGCGGCCGCGGGCGCGCCGTAATGGCGTTGCTGGACTTGTCCTCGCGCGGCGTGCGAAGCGCGGCCGTGCGCCTGCCTCGAACGGTGCACAACGAGGGGAAAGGCGGCTTCGCCGGGCTTCTCACTAATATCGCCCGGCGGACCCAGGTATCGGGGTATCCCGGCGACGGTTCGCAGCGCTGGCCAGCGGTCCACGCGCGCGATGCGGCGTCGTTGTTCCGTATCGTACTCGAGCGCGCGGATCCGGGCACGGCATGGCATGCGGTCGACGACGAGGGCGATGCGGTTCGCGATATCGCTACGGTCATCGGCCGTCGGCTGGGCCTGCCTGTGCAGTCGGTGTCATCGGAGGCGTTCGGCGTTCTCGGTCCGATCTTTTCGGCGGACCAGCCATCGTCCAGCCGCAAGACGCGGGAGGTGCTTGGCTGGCAACCCACGCACGCCCGCCTGCTGGACGATCTGGAGCTACTCCAGCCCTGAGTGAGGCATAAGGCCGGAATGGGCTCCGTTCGCCGAACCTTCGGTCGACAAGCCCTGCACCATGGCGAGGAAGGCGCGAACGGCCGGGTTGGCCCGCCGGCTTTCGGGCCAGAGCGCCGTGATGTTGCGACGTTCGACGGCAAAGCCGGAAAGAACCGGAACCAGCTCTCCTCGTTTGACGTGCGGCGCCGCGATGAACGTGGCGAGCATGGCGATGCCTCCTCCTGCAACAACTGTCGCGACCAGCGCCTCGCTCGCATCAACGGTGATGCCGGAAGACGGCACCACCTCGACCTCGCGGTCGCCCATCCGGAATAGCCATCGGTACGCCTGTCCTGTGCTCTGGTAGCGCAGGTTGACGGTATCATGATCTTTCAAGTTGTCAGGATGGGCCGGTGTGCCGCGTGACGCGAGATAGTCGGGCGAAGCGAAACAGCAGAGCCGGTACGGTGTCAGCCGACACGACAGCAGCCGCGAGTCCTACAGGTCGCCAATTCGTACCCCATCTACAACGCCATCGCCACCGCCGACGAAAGGAACTGAACGCACTGTGTCAGCAGGACAACGAACCAGTAAGAACGGCGGTCGCACCCGGCACCAGCTCGGTTCTTTCTGGCTGTGATGTCGCGCAGACAGAGACGACTGGAACATCTGCTGGTATGACGGCGGCGCAAGTGGAGGGCGTCGGACATGCCGCAAGTCGATTGGCATCGGCGGCGGTAGCCCAGATCAGCCGCCCAAAGAAGCGAGCGATGCACTACCCGAGCACTACCTCGCGTCGCAAAGTCCGGTGCAGGCTCCAATCGAGGTTGTTGTGTCGAGAAGCTCATGGCTGACTGGCTACTCCAGCATGCGCAGCCCAAGCTCTCTGATCCCGTGCGTTACGCGAACGGCGGCGCACACCGGCTGTCTTTCTTTGCGATGGAACAAGCGGCTGGCCGGCTGCTTGGACCGCCGACGGTTGCCGACATCACCATCGTGCTGGTCGGGGGTTTCCATCTTTGGCGTCGTGCACACGGCGTGAGTCCCGCCACCGTCTCCCGGGACACAGCGGCCTTGCGACAGCCCCTGATTGGGCACGGAAGCACAACATGATCACGTCGGCTCCCTTCGTTCCAGACGTCCGCGAGAAAAGCGAACCACGCACCTCGTATACACGGTCGAGCAGGTCGCCGCGCTTCTCGATGCGGCTTGGGCCTGCGAGCAGCGCCACCACATCCACATGTTCGTTATGGTCATGTTGAGCACCAACGCTCGCGTTGAGGCAGTTCTGGAGCTCGACAAAGACACGCAGGTCCGGGACGGTCGAATCTACTTCAACGCGCCTGGGCGCCAGCAGACCAAGAAGCGCCGCTCGATCGTTCCGGTCTGCCCCACGCTCGCGCCTTGGCTCGAGACTCACCGCGGGCGAGCGATCCAATGGCGCAAACCGTGCACCGACCCGGTGACCGGCGCACAAGGCTTCAATTTAGTGCCAGTGGATAGCATCAAGACCGCGTTCGAGAAGACCCTGATCGCGGCCAGACCGTGTGGCCAAGCGACAGACAAGACCGGTGCTCCGCTCTGGCTACCGCCTCGACGTAAGCTCGGCGAGACCGCGCCTCGACCGAAGCTCGTCGGCCTCGGGTCTCCCAATACGCTCCGGCACACCGCAAGCACTGAGATGCACCGGCGCGGCGTGCCCGAGGCCCAGATCGAGACGGCGGCGGGCCACCGAGGCCTGGGAACCAATCAGAAGCATTATCGCCACCTTCGACCCGAGTATCTGGGCGACTTCATTGATGGCGTAGAATCATTCTGGGCCGACGTCGGTCGGCACACCGATGCGCACTTGCGATACCAGAATCATCGATCTGGCGAGCGCCCGACGCACTGCAAGCCAAAAAACTCAAAATCAATGTCTTAGGATGGTGCCGCTTACAGGACTCGAACCTGTGACCCCCGCATTACGAATGCGATGCTCTACCAACTGAGCTAAAGCGGCATCTGGTGATCGGCGGTCTGCATCGCCGATCTTGAGGGCGGCCGCCTATCATCTGAAATGGCGTGTGGCAAGTCGGTGTTCTTGCGGAAGCGTTCGGATAGGCGATTTTACGCGGCGTTTACCAAAGAGCGCGCACAGACGCATCAGAACAGGGATTCGGGCGGCGAATCCCGTATAGGGTCGGTTGCGCATGGATAATGTTCGCGGGGTCGAGGGCGACCGGGGCGGGGCGGCGGAAGTCGATGTGCGCGATGGCGATGTCGATGGTCCGCGGCTGGATATCGGCACCGACGAGCGGCGCATGCATGTTCGTGCGTATAACCATTGGGTGTCGTTGCTACACGGACGTGCCTATCCGGCGATCGGCAACCTTGATCCGGCAAATATCGCGGATTTCGGTCCGCACAGCGTGCTGCTCGATTTTTCGGAAGGGGTCGATAATCCGGCGATTCCATTCGTCGGCCGGGCGCTGCGCGAGGAATGTTCGATCGACAGCACGATCACGCACATCTCGCAGGTGCCGAGTCGTTCCTTGCTGTCGCGGCTGACTGACCATTACCTCCAGATCATCGCGAACCGTGCTCCGATCGGGTTCGAGGCCGAGTTCGTAAATGCGCGCGGGCACAATACGTTGTATCGCGGCATCCTGATGCCGTTCTCCTCGCATGAGGATTCGATCGATTTCATCTACGGCGTCATCAACTGGAAGGAACTGGTTGACGATGCGACGCAGGATCGTCTGAACGCGGAACTGGCGGCAGCGGTGCGCAGCGGCCCGGCGGCGGCGGCGGCCGCGATCGCCTGGGCCGATGGTCCCAGCGATGCCACGCTACCCGGTGACGAGATCGAGAGCGTCCAAGATACCGCATCCCTCGCAGTGACGCCGGCCCCGCCGGAAACGCTGTTCGATCATCTCGCGCTGGCACGCGAGTCAGCCGACGCAGTGCACGGCGCGGAAGGGCGAACGCGCGCCGCGCTCTATCACGCGCTCGACCGGGCTTACGCGTTTGCAGCAGCAGCGGACGCCGACCCGCGAAGCTACGAAGACCTGCTTGAAGATGCCGGGATCACGCTACAATTACGCGCGCCGATGACGCCGGTGGTCAAGCTCGTGTTCGGCGGCAATTATGACAAGACACGCCTGGCGGAGTACGCATCTGTATTGTCCCACGCCCGCCGCATCGGCATCGCGGCAGACGGGCTGGCGGGCTACCTCGATAGCGTGGAGGGCGGCATCAAGGGGATTGTCCAGGCCGAGCGCGCCGCCCGCGCGCCGGTGCCTGCTGTGATGGCTGATCCCGTCGCGCAGCTACGCGAACGGACGCCGATCGCTCAAGTGGCAATCTCGTCGACGGTCGCTGCTGGCGACTTCGTGGTGCTGCTCGCCCGGGCGGGCGAGGCGGGCATGCTCGATATCGTGGCCCAGCTGGATGATGATCCGGTGCTGCTAAAAAAGGCAATGCGCCAAGCGACTGCCTGATTTTTTCGCATTCCCCTCCCGGCAGAGGGTGTTGCGACGGTAGTAGCGTCCTATAGTGTTCGCGTAACGAACGGTCATCTAGGGCGAGTTATGGCACACACGACGCAGACACTGCTGGCGGAGGCGCTCGCCGCCCGGCTGACCAAGGGCGCGCTTCCCGGCGAACTACAGGGGTTCGACGCGCAGGCGATCGCTGAGGCCGCGGCGTTCGTCGTCGCGACGGGCGCGCACCGCCGCCCGGGCACGCCGGTGCTCGCGCTTGAGCCGCTTGCCGTCACCGACCCGCGCCGGCGGATGCGGCTGGCGATCATCAACGACGACATGCCGTTCCTGGTCGATTCGATCGCGGCGGTGATCGGCGCGCACGACATCGCGATCGACCGTATTATCCACCCTGTCGTGGGTGCGACGCGTGATCCCGACGGCGAACTGACCGCGATCGGCGACGTAGCGGCCGGTGTGGCGGAATCGATGATCTACCTCGAGCTGGAGCGCGCAGATGCGCGTGACCGGCGCGAGTTGATCGCCGCGCTGGAGCATAGTCTTGCCGATGTGCGTACGGCGGTGCACGACTGGTCGGCGCTGGAGGCGGCGATGGCCGCCGACGCCGAAACATTGGGCGCGACGTCGGAGCACATGGAGGGCGCGGCGCTGTTGCGCTGGTTCCTCGACCGCAATTTCACGCTGCTCGCGCATGAACAATGGGAGGACGGGCTTGCCTCCGCGCAGGGAATCGCACGCAACGGCCACGCCGTGCCGATCCTCGCCGAGGCTTCGCGGGAGCTTGCGATCGACTGGTTTCAGCAGGGCGGCGAGGCGCCTTTGCTGCTGAAGTCGAGCCAGATCTCCGCTGTTCACCGCCAGGTGCCGCTCGATCTCGCGTTGGTGCCGGTGCGACGTGGTGACTCGGTGGTTGGCCTGTCGATCCACGCCGGGTTGTGGACGAGCAGCGCACTGGCCTCACCGCCGCAGGAGGTGCCGGTGCTGCGCGCACGGCTGGCGGCGCTGGAGGCGAAGTTCGGCTTCGATCCCAAGGGGCACGCCGGCAAGGCGCTGACCCATGCACTCGCATCGCTGCCGCATGATCTGGCGACGGCGTTCGCGTTCGATGCGCTGGAGGAACTCGCGCTCACCGCCATGTCGCTGGCGGACCGGCCGCGGCCGAAGCTGGTGCTGGTGCGCAGTATCCTCGGGCGGCACCTGTTCGCCTTCGTCTGGCTTCCGCGTGACGACCTTACCACCGGGCGGCGGGTCGCGATCGGCGAGATGCTGGTCGAGGCGGCGAACGGCAGCCTGCTCAACTGGGCGATCGCGATGGACGGGGTGACGGCGCTCTTGCGCTATACGATCGATCTGCGTGGGCCGGGCGTGATGCCGGATGCGGCGGCACTGGATGCGCGCATCGCGCGGATGGTACGCGGCTGGGCGCCGGCGGTGGAATCCGCGCTGGCCGAGCAAGTCGAGCCGGCGCGCGCGGCGCGGCTGGCGCTGCGGTATGCCGGTAGCTTCCCGCAAGGCTATCGCAACGCGAAAACTCCTGAAGAGGCGGCTAACGACATCGTGCGGCTGGCAAGGCTGGAAGCGCCTGAGGCTAGGTCGGTACGTTTGTACCGCGAGGCGGACGGTGCGCTTCGGTTGAACCTGTACCGGATGGGTGGAGCGCTAGCTTTGTCGGATGCGGTGCCGGTGCTGGAGAATTTCGGCTTCCGCGTGATCGAGGAACAGCCGACCGCGCTGACTGATGAGGGGCAGAGCTTCGTCCATGACTTCCTCATTGAAACGGTGGGCGACCCATTGGCGGAGGACCCGGCCGTGCTGGAGGACGCGATCCGCGCGGTGCTGGAAGGCGCCGCCGAGAACGATGCGTTCAACCGGCTGATCGTAGAGGCTAACATCAGCCCGCGCGCGGTGGTGTTGCTGCGCGCGTGGTTCCGCTATCTGCGGCAGGCGGGGCTCACCTACGGTCTCGCCACCGTAGTCGATGCGCTGCGCCGTGCGCCGAAGGTCGCGGCGGCGCTGATCGAACGGTTCGACGTGGCGCATGACCCGGCGCTATCGACGCGGGACGTCGCCGCCGCCGACGCGGCGATCGAGCGGGGGCTGGATGCGGTGTCGGCGATCGATGACGATCGTATCCTGCGTGCGCTGCGCAGCGTGATTGCCGCGACGCTCCGCACCAACGCGTTCGCGCCTGCTGGACAGGCCGCTCTGGCATTCAAGCTGGACAGTCACCGCGTTCCCGGTTTGCCCGCGCCGCTGCCGTGGCGTGAGGTGTGGGTCTACTCGCCGCGGGTGGAGGGTATCCACCTGCGCGCCGGCCCGGTCGCGCGCGGGGGCTTGCGCTGGTCTGACCGGCGCGACGATTTCCGCACCGAGATCCTTGGCCTGATGAAGGCGCAGCGCGTCAAGAACGCGGTGATCGTGCCGACCGGGGCGAAGGGTGGCTTTTACCCCAAGCAACTGCCCGCGCCGTCCAGCCGTGATGCATGGCTGGCGGAGGGCACCGAAAGCTACCGCGTATTCATTCGCGCGCTGCTGTCGATCACCGACAACATCGTCGAGGGCGTGGTGACCCATCCCGACGAGGTGGTCATCCACGACGGTGACGACCCCTATTTCGTCGTTGCCGCCGACAAGGGCACCGCGACCTTCTCCGACGTGGCCAATGCGATCGCGATCGAACACGGCTTCTGGCTGGGCGATGCGTTCGCCAGCGGCGGCTCGGTCGGCTACGATCACAAGGCGATGGCGATCACCGCCAAGGGTGCATGGGTGTCAGTGCAGCGCCACTTTGCGGAGCGCGGCGTGGACGTGCAGACCCAGCCGATCCAGGTGGTCGGTTGCGGCGACATGTCGGGTGACGTGTTCGGCAACGGCATGCTGCTGTCCAAGGCGCTGAAGATCGTCGCGGCGTTCGACCACCGCCACATCTTCCTCGATCCGAACCCGGACCCGGCGGCAAGCTGGGCGGAGCGCGCCCGCATGTTCGCGCTGCCGCGCTCAAGCTGGGCGGATTACGACGCCAGCCTGATCTCCGCAGGCGGTGGCGTATTCCCGCGTACCGACAAGGTGATCCGCCTGTCCGAACCGGTGCGCGCGGTGCTGGGCGTGGACCAGGCCGAGATCGAACCGGGTGCGCTGATCTCTGCGATCCTGAAGGCGCCGGTCGACCTGCTGTGGTTCGGCGGCATCGGCACCTATGTGAAGGCGGCGTCAGAGAACAACATCCAGGTGGGTGACCCTGCCAACGACCGGTTGCGCGTCGATGCCGAGCAGCTTCGCGTGACGGCGGTGGGCGAGGGCGCCAACCTCGGCGTGACGCAGGCGGCGCGGATCGCGTTCGCGCAAGCCGGCGGGCGGATCAATACCGACTTCATCGACAATTCGGCCGGCGTCGATTGTTCGGACAATGAGGTCAACATCAAGATCGCGCTCAACCGTGAGATGATCGAGGGGCGGCTGGCCTATGAGGACCGCAACACGCTGCTCGCGTCGATGACGGACGATGTCGCGCACATCGTGCTGGAGGATAACCGCCTCCAGACGCTGGCGCTGTCGATCGCCGAGAGCACGGGCGCCCGCGATGTGCCGAGCTATGTGCGGCTAATCGAGATTTTCGAGAGCGCCGGATCGCTCGACCGCGCGGTCGAGGGGCTGGCCGCCAACGACATCCTGCTGCGCCGCGCGCAAGAGGGGCTGGGCCTGGCACGACCGGAACTGGCGGTGCTGCTGGCCACGGCCAAGCTCGCGTTGCAGGCGGCTATCGAACACAGCCCGCTAGGGCTGGATGCCGATCTCGCGCCCGATCTGCACGCGGCTTTTCCGCCGGCGATGCGCGAGGCCTTCCCCGAGGCGATCGACCAGCACCGTTTGCGCGGCGAAATCGTCGCGACCAAGCTTGCCAATCGCATCATCAACCGGCTCGGCATGCTCCACCCCTTCGAACTGGCGGAGGAGGAGGGTGCTGCATTGCCCGATATCGCCGCAATGTTCGTGGTGGCCGAACGGCTGTTCGATCTGCCGGCGTTGTGGGCGGAGATCGAGAGCGCGGACATGCCCGAAGCGGCGCGGATCGCGCTGTTCGACGAAGTTGCGGTGGCGACGCGTTCGCACATCGCCGATCTGCTCCGCGTGTCGCCCACCGGTGCCGGGCCCGGCATGGTTATGGCGCGGATCGGTGCGGGCATTGCCCAGCTCGACCGCCAGACCAAGGCGTTGCTGCTTGACGAGGCGAGCACGCAGAGCGCGCGCATCGCCGCCAGCCTGGAAGCGGTCGGCGCGCCGGGCGCGTTGGCGCAGAAGGTGGTGCGGCTGTTCGAGCTGGACGGGGCGGTCGGGCTTGCCGATCTCGGCCAGCGGGTCGGTCTCGACGAAACGGTGCTGACGCGGGCGTTCACACGGCTGGGACAGGCGCTCGGTCTGGACTGGGCGCAGGCCAACGCCGCGCGCATCGCATCGAGTGACCCGTGGGAGCGGCTGCTTCTCGCCGGGCTGGCGCGGGATTTCCAGCAGTTGCGGCTGGAGTTCCTCGCCCGCGGCACCGGTGGCGAGGACGCGGGCGACCCGCAGGCGCGGGTGGAACGCTGGCTGGCGGACAATGCCGGCCGCGTCGGGCAGTTCCGCGCCGGTATCGATCGTGCGCGCGGCACGGCTGCACCCAGCGCGGCGATGCTTGCGCAGATCGCGGGGCAGGCGCGGGTGTTGCTGGGACGATAATGGCCGGGCGTGCGCTGGCTGGTGGCTGGCGTGCGCCTTGGCTGGTGGGCCGATCGAAAAAGGGGCAGCTGCGGTCGCCGCTACCCTCGTCTTTCCCTCCCGGGCGAAGGCCGGAGCCGGTTGGGATGGCTTATGTTACGAAAGGGCACGCCAAATTATCGGCGTTCCGTAATGGAATTCCTGCTCTCGCCGAAGTAGGAACAGAGAAGCTGGCCCGGCCGCTGGTAACAGCGGCCGGGGTTTTCCAATCACGCCGCCGCGTCAACCGCCTTGGAGCGTTTGGCGAAACTCTTGCGCAGTTTGGCGAGCTTGGGCGGGATCACCGCTAGGCAATAGGGATTACGCTGACCTTCGCCGTCCCAGTATTCCTGATGATAATCCTCGGCCGGATACCAGTGCGAGGCCGGCTCGATCGTGGTGACGATCGGCTTGGCCGAGTCCGCCGCCGCACGCGCGATCGCGGCCTGCGCTTCCTCGCGCTGGTCGGGCGTCGTCGGGAACAGCGCCGAGCGGTACTGCGTGCCGACATCGTTGCCCTGCCGGTTGAGCTGCGTCGGATCGTGCGTGGCGAAGAAGATGTCGAGCAGTTCGGCGTAGCGGATCTGGTCCGCGTCGAAGGTGACGCGGATCGCCTCGGCATGGCCGGTATCGCCGCCGCACACCTGCTTGTACGTCGGGTTCGCGACCGAACCGCCGATATAGCCGCTCTCGACCTTCTCCACGCCGATCACGTCGGCGAACACCGCCTCGGTGCACCAGAAACATCCACCCGCGAAGGTGGCGACTTCGGTTGCCATGTCTTGCTCCTTATTGATGGGTGGAATGTAGGAAGCGATTGGCGTGGCGCAATCTTTGCGCGATAGGCGGCGCTGCTGCAGGAGGATATGATGATCGACGGCGCGGTGCTGGTGACGGGCGGAGCGGGTTATATCGGCAGCCATGCGGTGCTGGCGCTGCTCGACGCGGGCTACCGGGTGGTGGTGGTCGACAATCTCGTCACCGGCTTCGCCTGGGCGGTCGATGCCCGCGCGACCCTGGTCGAGGCGAACATCGAGGATGACGACGCGGTGCGGTCCGCGATCCGCGATCATGACGTCAAGGCGATCATGCACTTCGCGGGATCGGTGGTGGTGCCGGAGTCAGTGAGCGATCCGCTGAAATACTATCGCAACAACACCGTCGCGACACGCGCGCTACTGGAAAGCGCGGTGGTGTGCGGGGTGCCGCACTTCATCTTCTCCTCTACCGCCGCGACCTATGGCACGCCCGCGCGCATTCCGGTGATGGAGAGCGACCCGACCGTGCCGATCAACCCGTACGGCATGTCCAAGCTGATGACCGAGGCGATGCTCCGCGACGTGGCGGCGGCGCACCCGATCAACTATTGCGCGCTGCGCTATTTCAACGTGGCCGGTGCCGATCCGCAGGGCCGTTCGGGCCAGTCGACGGCGGGCGCCACGCATCTCATCAAGGTCGCGGTCGAGGCGGCGACCGGCAAGCGCGCGAGCGTCGGCGTGTTCGGCACCGACTTCGATACGCCCGACGGGACCGGGGTGCGCGACTATATCCACGTCAGCGATCTGGCGGCGGCGCATGTCGCCGCGCTCGACCTGCTCACCGCCGACCCGGCCAAGAGCCACACGCTCAACGCAGGCTACGGGCGCGGCTTCTCGGTGCTGGAGGTGCTCGACGCGGTTGATCGCGTCACCAACGTCACGATCGCGCGCAAGATCGAGGGGCGGCGCGCGGGCGATCCGGCGGCGTTGATTTCCGACAACGGCGCGATCCTGAAGGCGCTCGACTGGACGCCGCAGCGTGACGACCTCGATCTGATCGTGCGCGATGCGCTGGCTTGGGAACGCGCGCTGGCCGAACGCGGGGTCTGATCGCGTCGCGTCCGTATTGCTTTCCCGCGCGTGCGCGTTAGCCTCTGATTTTGGCGCGAAAAAAGGCGGGGCGGATGGAAAGACTGGCGTGGGCGCTCGCGGGCGCGGTGGCGCTGGTCGCCGCGCTGCCCGCCACGGCGCAGACGCGGCCCGATCAACAGTCATTCCTCACGCTGTACAAGGAACTGGTGGAGACAAACACCACGCTGTCCGCCGGCAGTTGCACCGATGCCGCCGCGAAGGTGGCGGCGCGGCTGGAGGATGCCAATTATCCGGCGCGCGACGTGACGCTGTTCGCGGCACCCGGCCACCCGAAGGAAGGCGGCGTGGTGGCGATCCTGCCGGGCAGCGACCCCGCCGCAAAGCCGATCCTGCTGCTCGCGCATATCGACGTTGTGGAGGCAAACCGGGCGGACTGGGCGCGCGACCCGTTCCGGCTCGTCGAGGAGGGTGGCTATTACTACGGGCGCGGCACCGCCGACGATAAATCCATGGCGGCGATCTGGGCGGATGCGCTGATCCGCTTCCGGCAGACCGGGTATCACCCGAAACGCACCGTCAAGCTGGCGCTCACCTGCGGGGAGGAAACCACCTTCGCGTTCAACGGCGCGGCGTGGCTGACCAGGAACAGGCCCGCGCTGATCGCCGCCGAATTCGCGCTCAACGAAGGTGGCGGTGGCCGCTATGGCGACGATGGCAAGCCCGAACTGCTCGCCATCCAGGTCGGTGAGAAGGCGGCGCAGAACTATACGTTCGCCACCACCGGGCCGGGCGGGCACAGTTCGCAGCCGACCAGCGACAACGCGATCTACGATCTCGCTGATGCGTTGAAGGCCGTGCAGGGCTATGACTTTCCGGTGCGTTTCACCGACACGACGCGCGCGTTTTTCACCGCGATGGCGCAGGATCGCAAGGGCACGCCGCCGCTGCTAGCCGAGGCGATCCGGCGGCTGCTCGCCGATCCGCAGGACGCCGAGGCCGCCGCGCTGCTCGACCGCGACAAGACCTTTCGCGCAACCCTGCGCACCACCTGCGTCGCGACCCTGCTGGCGGCGGGTCATGCCGAGAATGCGCTGCCGCAGCGTGCCACCGCCAACGTCAACTGTCGGATCTTCCCGGGCGAGACCGTCGCTGGGACGCTCGCCAAGCTGAAGGATCTTGCCGGCCCCAAGGTGACCGTTACCGCCAACGCCCCGATCCGGCCGACCGCGATCCCGCCCGCGCTCGACCCGCAGGTACTGGGGCCGGCCAAGGCGGTCGCGGCGCGTTACTTTCCGGGCGTGCCGATCCTGCCGCTGATGTCGACCGGGGCGACCGACGGCGTTTTCTTCGAGAGCATCGGCATTCCGGTATACGGCGCGCCGGGGCTTATGTTCGATGCCGACGGCAACGGCATGCACGGCCTGAACGAGCGGATCGGCGTCAAGGCGCTGTTCGAGGGGCGCGACTATCTGTTCGATCTGGTCAAGGCGTATGCCGGTTGATCCACCGTCAGGCATGGTTCAGCCGGGGGGTGTAAATCGTCGCTCCGCTACCGATATCGGTGGCATGGAGAACCTCACGATGAAATCCCTGATTGGTGGCGTCGCATTGGCCGGCGCGGCGGTATTCGCGCTTTCGGGCGGGGCGGCCAGCGCGGAGCGCGCGGTGCCGATTCCGGCCGCGCAGCATGACGTGCCGAACGCCGGCAAGCCGCAGGTCGCGGTCCTGGCGGGCGGGTGCTTCTGGGGTATGGAAGCGGTGTTCGAGCATGTGAAGGGCGTCAAGTCCGTGACAGCGGGCTATGCCGGCGGCAGTGCCGATACCGCGACGTACGATCAGGTCAGCAGCGAGACGACGCGTCATGCCGAGGCGATCCGCGTCGTATACGATCCGGCGAAGGTGAGCTATGCCACGTTGCTGCGCGTCTATTTTTCGGTCGCGCATGATCCGACCACGCTGAACGCGCAGTATCCGGACAGCGGTACCAGCTATCGCTCGGCGATTTTCCCGCAGAACCCGGCGCAGCGCGCGGTCGCGGCGGCCTATATCGCGCAGCTATCGCAGGCGCATGCGTTCAAGGCGCCGATCGTGACCAAGCTGGAGACCGGCGGCTTCTACCCGGCGGAAGCGTACCACCAGCACTTCTTCGATCGCAATCCGAACCACCCGTATATCACGCATTGGGACAAGCCCAAGGTGGCGGCGTTCCGGGCCGGCTTCCCGAGCCTCGCCGCCTGACGTGCCGAACCCGGGAGCGGCATGATTGGCCGTACCCGGGCGGTCGTGCGGTTATTGGCCGTTTGTGCGGCGCGAGCGGATCGCGCTGTCGGTTGCGGCCTGGTTCTGTTCGTCGATCATGATCCATTCGGCGCGTGTGTGGCACACGCTCTTGGACATCATCGAGCCGGTCGGTACCTCGCTGCGGCAGATCCGCTAGTTCGGGTCCATCGGCTTCTTGTCCTTGGCCAAACCCGGCGCGGCCACGATCAGCGCGGATAGTGCAGCGACGGTGATGAGGGGCAAGCGCATGAGGTGCTCCAGACAGATCGCGGCCGAGGTGCCACCCGGTTTGGGTATCAAGTCGGCCGTCATGCCGCAACCGTCATCAACCGAGCGATGATCCCGCGTCAGTCGAGCGTTTTCTTCCGCTTGGCGCCAGCGAGCGCCGACAGGACGCCGCGAAGCGTGCGCACCTCCTGGCTCGACCAGGCGGGTTTGGTGAGCAGGGTGCGCAGCGTTCGCCGCGTGACCGGCGAGCGATCCGGCGGAAAGAAGAAGTTGGCTTCCTCCAGCATGCCATCGAGTTGCGCGATCATACCGTCGAGTTCCTCCTGTGGGGCAGGCTCGGGCAGATCGACCTCGGGCGGCTGCGATAGCGCCACCCCTTTCGACCATTCATAGGCGACGAGGATCACCGCCTGCGCGAGGTTGAGCGAGCCGAATTCCGGGTTGATCGGGACGGTGATGATCTCGCGCGCGACCGCGACATCGTCGGTTTCAAGTCCGGAGCGTTCCGGCCCGAACAGGATCGCGGTGCGGCCTGGCCCGGCGTGGATCGCGCGCGCGGCGACTTCGGGGGTGACGACCGGCTTGGTGACACCGCGCTTGCGCACCGTGGTGGCGTAGACGTTGGGGCAATCGGCGATCGCCTCCGCCAGCGTGTCGAACACCTGCGCATGTTCCAGCACGCTGTCCGCACCGGAGGCGGCGGGGCCGGCGGCGGGGTTCGGCCAGCCGTCGCGCGGGGCGACGAGACGCATCTCCACCAACCCGAAGTTGAGCATGGCGCGGGCCGCCTTGCCGATGTTCTCGCCGAGTTGCGGGCGGACGAGCACGATGACGGGGGGCGGTGTTTGCGCTGGAGCTTGAGTTTCGGATCGCACTGTGGCGGTTCCCCGTTCCCGCTCGGCACGAACGGGCTGGGGACGGGGCCCGGCATCGCCATGTGCCGTTCGCTCCGGGTCCGGTCGTGGGACATCGTGCTGGGATTGCGGCATGGCGACGATGCGTAACGCCTCCAAGTCCGCGGCGGTCAACGCCTCCTGTCTGGCCCGTGCCCAGGGCTTCACCCGCTGCTCCGCCTCCAGCGCCTCGACCCGCGACGGGAAATCCTGTGACCACAATAGTTCCACCGGCAGGCGTGACAGCGTATAGCCTTCGAACTCCCCCGATTGATGTTGGCCGACCCGGCGTTCGAGATCGTCGGTATGGCCGGTGTAATAGCTGCCATCGGCGCAGCGCAGGATGTAGACCCAGAAGCTCATCGCTCAGGCCCTATCCTTCTATGCGCGGGTTGGACAAGAGGCGGGGCGACACGCGTTTGGCGGTTCGCCGGGGACTGGCGGCGGTCGGGCGGCGTTATCCGTTCGCGACCGCAGTCACGTTGCCGGCGAACTCCTCGAAGTCCTTCGCCTCGCGGAAATCCTTATAGACGCTGGCGAAGCGGATATAGGCGACCGAATCGAGACCCTTCAGCCCGTCCATCACCATTTCGCCGATACGCTGCGAGTGGATCTCGGTTTCCCCCTGCGTCTCCAACTGGCGCTGGATGCCGGAGACGAGCTTTTCCAGCCGCACCGGCTCGATCGGCCGTTTGCGCGCTGCGATCAAGATCGAGCGGAGCAGCTTTTCCCGGTCGAACGGTTCGCGCCGGTCCTCGCTTTTCAGCACGACGAGATCGCGCAACTGGATGCGCTCGAACGTGGTGAAGCGTGCCGCACACCCCTCGCATTGACGCCGCCGACGGATTGCCGCCCCGTCGTCAGTGGGGCGGCTGTCCTTTACCTGGCTGTCTTCATGTCCGCAGAAGGGACAGCGCACATCACATCTCCGCGTAGATCGGGAAGCGCGCGCACAATGCGGCAACCCGTTGCCGCACGTCCGCCTCGACCTGCGCGTCACCCTGCTCGCCCTTCTTGGCGAGGCCGTCGAGCACGTCGGCGACCATGTTGCCGATCTCGCGGAACTCGGCCACGCCGAACCCGCGCGTGGTGCCGGCGGGCGAGCCGACGCGGATGCCGCTGGTCTTGGTCGGCGGCAGCGGATCGTTGGGGATGCCGTTCTTGTTGCAGGTGATGCCGGCGCGCTCCAGCGCCTCGTCGGCGTCCTTGCCGGTCACGCCGAGCGGGGTGAGGTCGATCAGCGCGAGGTGCGTGTCGGTGCCGCCGGAGACGACCTCCGCACCGCGTTCCTTAAGCGTTGCGGCCAGCACCTTGGCATTCTCGATCACGGCGGCCGCATAGCTCTTGAACTCGGGCCGCAGCGCCTCGCCGAAGGCGACTGCCTTGGCGGCGATGACGTGCATCAGCGGGCCACCCTGAAGCCCCGGGAACACCGCCGAGTTGATCTTCTTGGCGATGGCTTCGTCATTGGTCAGGATCATGCCGCCACGCGGCCCGCGCAGCGTCTTGTGCGTGGTGGTGGTGACGACATGCGCATGCGGCAGCGGCGAGGGGTGTGCGCCCGCCGCGACGAGGCCGGCGAAATGCGCCATGTCGACCATGAAATACGCACCGACCTCATCCGCGATCGCGCGGAACTTCGCGAAGTCGATCTCGCGCGGATAGGCCGAGCCGCCCGCGATGAGGATCTTCGGGGTGTTGGCGCGGGCGATCTCCGCGACCTTGTCGTAGTCGATCAGGTGCGTGACCGGATCGACACCGTATTGCACCGCGTTGAACCACTTGCCCGACATCGCGGCACGCGCACCGTGGGTGAGGTGGCCGCCGGCGTCGAGGCTGAGGCCCATCACCGTCTCGCCCGGCTTGACCAGCGCGAGCATCACCGCGCCATTGGCCTGTGCGCCCGAATGCGGCTGGACGTTGACGAAGCCGCAGCCGAACAGTTGCTTGGCGCGGTCGATCGCAAGCTGCTCGACCTCGTCGGAGGGGTGGCAGCCCTGGTAGTAGCGCTTGCCGGGATAGCCTTCGGCGTACTTGTTGGTGAACACCGAACCCTGCGCTTCGAGCACCGCCTTGGAGACGATGTTTTCGGAGGCGATCAGCTCGATCTGGTCCTGCTCGCGTTTCAGTTCGTGGCGCACGCCAGCGAAGACCGCCGGATCGGCATCGGCGAGGCTGCGCGTGAAGAAGCCGTCGGGTTGAACGTCGTTGAGGGGCTTGTCAGCGATCTGGGTGCTCATGCGCTTTCCCTTTCGAGGGCGGGGGCGCCGAGCTTGTCGACGCGCGGTTGATGACGGCCGCCGGCGAACTGCCCGGCGAGGAAGGATTCGAGGCAGGCCTGCGCCATGTCCGGCCCGATCAGCCGTGCGCCCATCGCGATGACGTTGGCGTCGTTATGCTGGCGGGCAAGGGTGGCGGCGAAAGGATCGCTCACCAAGGCGCAACGGCAGGCGTGGTTGCGGTTGACCGCGATCGAGATGCCGATGCCGGACCCGCACAGCGCCACGCCGAAATCCGCCGCGCCCGCCGCGACATATTCCGCGAGGCGATAGCCATAATCCGGGTAATCGACCCGTGCCGCGGTTTCCGGGCCGAGATCGGTCACGTCATGGCCCGCCCCTTGCGCCCACGCGACGAGCGCGGCCTTGAGATCGACGGCGGCATGATCGGAGGCGAAGGCGATGCGCAAAGGCGGCGAGTCCCGGGTAAGGTGGCGACGCGCGGCTCTTACGCAAAGCCGCCGATGATTGCCACACCCGTTGCGGTCCGACCCGCGACACCATAGAGCGGTAGCATGACGGAAACACCAGCCGGATCGATTGCAACGCGCGATGCAGCGCGCGCCGAACTCGTCGCGATCCTGCTGCGCACCGGCGAGGAGGACCGCGCCGCGTTCCGCGACTTGTATCTGCGCACCAACGCGAAGCTTTTTGGCGTCTGCCTGCGTATCTGCGGAGAGCGGGAGGCGGCGGCGGACGTGTTGCACGATGTCTATCTGACGATCTGGAAGCGTGCCGGCGCCTACGAACCCTCGCGCGCCAGCCCGATCACCTGGCTGGCGACGATAGCACGCAACCGCGCGATCGACTGGCGGCGCGCGCAAGGCTCCCGACCGACTGCGCCGATCGAGGATGCGCCCGACCTCCCCGATACGGCGCCAATCGCCAGCGACACGCTGATCGCCGACGAGGAGGCGCACAGCCTGCACCGTTGCCTCGACGAACTCGACGACAACCAGCGCGATTCGATCCGCACCGCGTTCTTCCAGGGCGTGACCTATGCCGAACTCGCCGAACGGGTGAGCGTGCCGCTGGGAACGATGAAGAGCTGGGTGCGGCGCGGCCTCGCGCGGTTGCGGGAGTGTCTTGAGGCATGACCGACATCCGCACGCCGCAGGATATGCCGGACGTCACCGCCGCCGAGTTGGCGCTCGGTGTTCTCGACGGCGAGGAACGCGCGGCCGCGCTGCGGCGTGTGTTGGCTGAACCCGGCTTTGCGCACGATGTTGAGGCGTGGCGCAGCTATTTCGGGCAGCTCTTCGCAATCTGGCCGGAGGTCGCCGCGCCGGGCGGCGTGTTCGAGCGCGTCGAGCGGTCGATCGACGCGCCGCATGGCGTGGCGCCTCCGCGCAGCCGCTTCTGGCCGGCGCTGGCGGGATTGACCAGCATCGCGGCTGCCGGCCTGCTCGTGTTCGTCGTCGCGCGACCGCCGCAGGCGCCGCTGCCGGCACCGGCGCCGGTCGAAACGCCGGCGGTGCGGTCGCTGCTGGTCGCGTCGATCGCACCGACCGCGAAGGGCACGGCGATCGCGGCGGTGTACGATCCAGCGCGCGGCCTGCTGCGCGTCACGTCGGGCGATACGCCCGCCGCCGGCCGCAGCGCCGAGTTGTGGGTGATCGGCGCGGACAAGACGCCGCATTCGCTCGCCCTGCTGGCGAGCGGCGGCGCGACCAGCGTTACGCCGGGCGTTGCGGTTCGCCGCCAGCTTGCCGCCGGCGCGACGCTGGCGGTGACGATCGAGCCGGAGGGCGGCTCGCCGACCGGTGCGCCGACCGGGCCGATCGTGCTGAAGGGCGATCTTTCCGCGGTGTAAGTCTGCGGCATGCCTAAGCTCCGGTCGCTGCTCGCCAGCGCGGAACAGGCACTCCGATCGCTTACGCTTGAGGTCGGCGCCAGTGGCGGTCGACTGATGCCATAAAATAGCGGCAATCGGCATCGCGGTGCATCCGAAGTGGTCCGCGCGTCGTATCTTCGGCAGTCTTTCTCCTCGGCGGCGAAAGGCAGGTACCCCGGCTACGTACTTCCTCCCTCGATAGCTCGTGCCGGGTGACAAATGTAAAGGGCCTGTCGGTGGAACACCCCACCGACAGGTTCTTTTCATTTGGACGCGAACGCGTCATGGAAGCGTCATCGCTTTGTCGTAGCTGAGCGCCGCGCGACCCCGCCGGCCCGCAGGAGATTGAAATGGCTATCGCCGCCCGCCCGCCCAAGAACCGCGCCGTCCGCGCGGCGGTCCATCGTCACGACCATCTGTCGAAACAGGGCATCCTCGAACGCGCCTTCACCTTCGCGTTCCGGGGGCTGGTGTATGCGCAGATCTGGGAAGATCCGGCGGTCGATATGGAAGCGCTGGCGATCACGCCCGACAGCCATGTCGTGACGATCGCATCGGGCGGCTGCAACATGATGTCGTATCTGACCGCCAACCCGAAGGCGATCACCGCGGTCGATCTCAACACCGCGCATATCGCGCTCAACAAGCTCAAGGTCGTCGCGGCGCGACATCTGCCGGATTACGCGACGTTCCACCGCTTCTTCGCGCGTGCCAACAGCCGTGCCAATATCCTCGCCTACCGCACCTACGTCCGCCCGCATCTCGACGAGACGAGCAAGCGGTATTGGGAAGGTCGCGACATGGTCGGCCGGCGGCGGATCGGCGGTTTCGCCAAGGGCGTCTACAAGCGCGGTCTACTCGGCAATTTCATCGGCGCGGCGCATCTGATCGCGCGGATGAACGGCGTGAACCCGAAGGTGCTGCTAAAGGCCAAGACCATCCAGGAGCAGCGCGAGATCTTCGACCGCGAGTTCGCGCCGGTGTTCGACAAGGGCTTCATCAAATGGCTGACCGATCAGCCCGCCTCGCTGTTCGGGCTCGGCATCCCGCCCGCGCAATACGAGGCGCTCGCCGGCGACGAGAAGATGGCGGTGGTGCTGCGCGAGCGGCTCGAAAAGCTCGCCTGCGATTTCGATCTCAAGGACAATTACTTCGCGTGGCAGGCGTTCAACCGCGGCTATAGCGAAGACCCCAATGCCCCGCTGCCGCCCTATCTCCAGAAGGCGCATTACGGCGAGATCGTCGACCGGGTCAGCCGGATCGAGGTGCGTCACACCAACTTCACCGAATACCTGCGCAGTCAGGATGCCGGCTCACTCGACCGCTACATCCTGCTCGACGCGCAGGACTGGATGACCGACCAGCAGCTTACCGAACTGTGGGGCGAGATCACCCGTACCGCCAAGCCGGGCGCGCGCGTGCTGTTCCGCACCGCCGGCATCGCCACGATCCTGCCGGGCCGGGTGCCGGACGATATCCTGTCGGCATGGGATTACCGCGCCGAGGATTCGCTCGACTACACGCGACGCGATCGTTCCTCGATCTATGGCGGCGTCCATCTCTACGTGCTGAAATAATGGCGGGCGATGTGGGCGCCGGTCATGCCGGCCATATGGATGCGATCTACAAGACGCAGCGGCACTTTTACGATCTGACCCGCAAATATTATCTGCTCGGCCGTGACGCGCTGATCGCCGGTCTCGCACCGCCGCCGAACGGCACGGTGCTGGAGATCGGCTGCGGAACCGGACGCAACCTGATCGCGGCGGCTAGGCGCTGGCCGGATGCGCGCTATTACGGCGTCGACATCTCCGAGGCGATGCTGGAGACTGCGCGGGCGAGTATCGCCAAAGCTGGCCTGACCGGCCGCATCACGCTCGCCCAGGGCGATGCCACCGCGTTCGACAACATGGCGCTGTTCGGGGTCGCGACGTTCGACCGCATCTTCCAGAGCTACACACTCTCGATGATACCCGACTGGAAGGGCGCGCTGCGCGAGGCTGCCGGCAAGCTGGCGCCGGGCGGGCGGCTCGACATCGTCGATTTCGGCCAGCAGGAGCGGTTGCCGTCGCCGTTCAAGGCATTGCTGTTCGCGTGGCTCGCCAAGTTCGACGTGACGCCGCGTGCGGAGTTGAAAGGCGCTGCCTGCGGTATCGCGCGCGATACCGGCCTGACCGCAAGCTTCGCCTCGCTGCGCAACGGCTATGCGTGGTCCGCTCGATTGAGCCGGGCGGTTTAACGTGCGGCGGCTGATGCCGCCGCGAGCGTTTTGCGAGTGCGATCGGTCGGTTGGGCCAACCTCTCTGACGGCGATGTTGAAACGGTTTCTTCGACATCGCCGATTTCGCGAGGTTTAGTGGTGGAATAGCAGGTACAGCACCAGGATTACGGGGATCGGCACGCCCAACAGCCAGAGAATACAGCCTTTTCCCATCGTAACGTCCTTCGTTGCAGGTTCGTTACGATACAACCTCCGGACGCAATTCAGGTTCCGGCGAGGGTCAGGCCGCCTTGCGGAGGTCCAGCCGGCTCCAGATTTCCGCCAGCGCCTTCGTCAGGTCGCGCATCATCGTCTCGTCATGCGCCGGACCCGGCGTGAAGCGCAGCCGTTCGGTGCCGCGCGGCACGGTCGGATAGTTGATCGGCTGTACGTACACGCCATATTCGGCAAGCAGGATGTCGCTGATCCGCTTGGCCTTGACGGGATCGCCGACCATCAGCGGGACGATATGCGTTTCGCCCGGCATCACCGGCAGGCCGGCGTCCGTCAGCATCGCCTTCAGCTTCGCCGCCGCCGCCTGCTGAGCCTCGCGCTCCACGCTCGACGCCTTCAGGTGCCGCACGCTCGCCAGCACGCCCGCCACCAGCACCGGCGATAGCGAGGTGGTGAAGATGAAGCCCGGCGCATAACTGCGGATCACGTCGACGATCATCTGGTCGGCCGCGATATAGCCACCCATCACGCCGAACGCCTTGCCGAGCGTTCCCTCGATGATCGTCAGCCGGTCGGCAACGCCCTCGCGTTCCGAGATGCCGCCGCCGCGTGGGCCGTACATGCCGACCGCGTGCACCTCGTCGAGATAGGTCAGCGCGTTGTATTTGTCGGCAAGGTCGCAGATCGCGGCCACCGGCGCGACGTCGCCCTCCATCGAATACACGCTCTCGAACGCGATCAGCTTCGGCGTGGCGGGATCGACCGCCGCCAGCAGTTCTTCGAGATGGTCGAGATCGTTGTGGCGGAACACGAACTTCTCGCAGCCGGCGTTGCGAATGCCGGCGATCATCGAGGCGTGGTTGAGCTCGTCGGAAAAAATCACGCAGCCCGGCAGAATTTTGGCGAGCGTCGCCAGCGTCGCCTCGTTCGACACATAGCCGCTGGTGAACAGCAGGGCGCCTTCCTTGCCGTGCAGATCGGCGAGTTCGCCTTCCAGATCGACGTGGTAATGCGTGTTGCCGCCGATGTTGCGCGTGCCGCCGGAACCCGCACCGACATCGTGGAGCGCCTCTTCCATCGCGGCGACCACCTTGGGGTGCTGGCCCATCGCTAGGTAATCGTTGGAGCACCACACCGTGATCGGCTTCGGCCCGTTATGCCCGGCGAAACAGCGCGCGTTGGGGAACGCCCCTTTGTTGCGGAGGATGTCGATGAACACCCGGTACCGACCCTCGGCGTGCAGCCGATCGATCGCCTGAGTGAAAATCCGCGAGTAATCGACCCCGCGCGCCGGTGCATGCGATTCCATGATCGTCGGCATTTAGGGGCAATCCCTCCCACATTCCAGCGCATTGCGTGCATTCGTGCGTGACACGTCCGCATGCAGGCACGCCCTTGTAGACCGATCGCGCCGGCCTTTGCTGCTGGACACTTTGTCGCAGCCCTGCCGCATCGGTGCAAGACCCGTCAAAGCGACTCCACGTCGCAAAGCCCGTAGCGCAACAGGGCAGGGCGCAGCGCCGCATCTTCCGCGCCGACGCCCGTGAACACGGCGCGCCCGGCGCCGGGCGTGTCCGGCCAGTCCTGTCCCTGCGTCAGATGGGCGATCCGCCGCGCGATCCCGGCCGAACCGTCGACGAAGGTGAGCGGCCGGGGGGCAGCGGCGGCAAGCTGCCCCGCCACCAGCGGGAAGTGCGTACAGGCGTTGACGATTACGTCGATACGCTCGCCGCCGGGCTGATCGAGCAGTCCCGCCAGGATGGCGCGGTAACGCTCCGGCGCGGCGACATGGCCGCGCAATTCGGCCTCCGCGAGGGCTACCAGTTCGGCCGAGCCGTGGCGCAGGACCACGCAATCGGCTGCGAACCGGGCGGCGAGATCGTCGACATACGGCTGGCGCACGGTGGCATCGGTGCCGAGCACGCCGATCGCGCGCGTTTTGCTGGTCTGGGCGGCGGGCTTGATCGCGGGCACGGTGCCGACCACCGGCAGGTCGAGCGCGCCGCGCACCGCGCCCAGTGCAATCGTAGAGGCGGTGTTGCACGCGATCACGATCAGGCGCGGGCGATAGCGTTCCGCCAGCCGCCCGAGCAACGCCGGCACGCGCGCGGCGATTTCGGCCTCGGTCTTGGTGCCATAAGGAAAGCCGGCCGAATCGGCGACGTAGACGAACGGAGCCTGCGGCAGCAGAGCGCGGGTGGCCCCGAGCACCGAGAGGCCGCCGACCCCCGAATCGAAGAACAGGATCGGCCGCGCGTCGCTCATCGGCGCAGGCCATAGCCGCAACCCACGGTTTGACAATCTCCGTGCTTGATGGAGAGCATGGCGCGTGCGCCCGCGTGCCGCTAGAAGGGTGACAACTGGGGGCGAAACGATCCATGCCGACCGAATATCTATGGGGTACACCGGCGGCCGTATTGCTGTTCGGCTATCTGCTCGGTTCAATTCCGTTCGGAGTCATTCTCACGCGCGCGTTCGGCGCGGGCGACCTGCGCCAGATCGGGTCGGGCAACATCGGCGCGACCAACGTGCTGCGGACCGGGCGCAAGGGGCTGGCGGCGGCGACGCTGATCCTCGACGCGCTGAAGGGTTTCGCGGCCGTGGCGATTGTCGAGGCGCTGGTGCCCGGAACCGGCGTGTTGGCCGGGGCGGCGGCGTTTCTCGGCCATCTCTATCCGGTGTGGCTGCGCTTTCGCGGTGGCAAGGGGGTGGCGACGTTGCTCGGCATTGTGCTCGCGCTGCATTGGCCGATCGGGCTGGTCTATGCGGTCGTGTGGCTGGGGCTGCTGGCGGGGGTGCGGATATCCTCGGTCGCGGGCATGACGGCGGCGGTGAGCGCGCCGGTTGCGGCCGCGCTGTTCGACCGGTTCGATTTCGTGCCGGCGCTGATCGCGTGTGCGCTGCTTGTGCTGTGGAAGCACCGCGCCAATATCGAGCGGTTGCTCGACGGCAGTGAACCACGGGTCGGCAGCAAAGCGCGTGGCTGATGCGGCAGAGGTCGCGCGTCTCCGCCTGATCCGCACGGCGCAGATCGGCCCGGTCACCTATCGCCAGCTGGTTGCGCGGTTCGGGGATGCGGCGGCAGCGATCGAGGCGCTGCCGGGGCTGGCGGCGCGCGGTGGCGGGCGCTCGCCGGTGGTCGCCTTGCCAGCCGTAGCGGAACGCGAACTCGCGGCGGCGCGCAAGCTCGGCGCGCGCCATCTGTTCATCGAGGATGCCGACTATCCCGAATTGCTCGCGCAGCTGGACGATGCGTCGCCGGTGGTGATGGTGCGCGGCAATGTCGCGCTGCTGGCGCGCGATTGCGTGGCGATGGTGGGCGCGCGCAACGCGTCGGCGGCGGCGTGCCGCTTCTCGCGGCAGATCGCTGCCGAACTGGGACGGGACGGCATCACGGTGGTGTCGGGTCTCGCCAGGGGTGTCGACACCGCCGCGCACGTAGGCTCGATCGAGGGGGGTACGATCGGCGTGATCGCGGGCGGTATCGACGTGGTGTACCCACCCGAGAACGCCGACCTTCAGGAGCGGATCGCCCGCGAAGGGCTGCTGATCGCCGAGCAACCGCCCGGTATCGAGCCGCGCGCGCGGCACTTCCCGCATCGCAATCGCATCATCGCCGGCGCTTCGCTCGGTACGCTGGTGGTGGAGGCGGCGCCGCGCTCCGGCTCGCTCATCACCGCGCGGCTGGCGGGCGAGATGGGGCGTGAGGTAATGGCGGTGCCGGGCAGTCCGCTCGACCCGCGCGCGCAAGGTTGCAATGGCCTGATCCAGCATACTTTGGTTGCACTACGGACCCGCCTATATCGTTTTTCGCAGTTTTGGGCGGTCCTTTGTACCGTAACATCGAGGAGCTACTCTCCGATGATGCCGGCCCCGCAGGCTTTGACAGCTACGGATTCCAACACGCCTGTGGCGTATTGTGAGTGCCGTCGATGGTGCCGTAAACACAAGACGTATGGCATCCAAGGCCAACGTCGCTCTCGGTTTTTGCACAAGCATCCGAACCATTACACTGTACGTCTGGCAAACGATTGCCATTGATAATCCGGTGTAGAACAATCGTATGACCGGGAACACCTGAGGATTCAGAGCGATCGGTTGTGCGTAGTGCGACCTGCGCATCGTAATCTACGAAGAGTAGGCGACATTTCCCGTCAGCATGTATATGCGCGTACAGATTGTCCGCTATTTTATCGACGAGGTTTTGGTTAGCATCCAAAAGCCCTCTTTTCCTCGCATCGCTTCTAGAACATCCGGACAACGTGATGGTGGCCATGACGCACACCGAGACTGCTACAGCTAACCCTTTCATTCTGCCTCTTTTTCAACAGAATCAGCGAAAGACAGCTTGAATACTATCGAAAAAGAGAGACGACTTGAAGTATTATTGTTTTCGCACATAAGTTCAAGTAGATATGGTAGAAATCACTTTTGATTGAACGATAGCAACCTCTGCGGAAACCTATCCACGCAGCCTCTTCACCAGCCGCTTCCAATCCTGCTCTAGTTCCATCCATTCCGGCCGGTCAGGTTTGCGCGGTGTTGGCCGGATGCGATTAGGTTTTCCCCGGCATACAGAGCAGTAGAGGTGCAGCCCTAGAACCTCAATTTGCTCGCTCCAGCGGTGGCAGAAGTACCAGCGTTGCACCTTCCTCGTATCGAGGATGCCCACATGATCGCACGCACGGCAGTCGATCAGGAGATTGGCGTCGTGGCGAGCATAATCGCTAAGCGACCTGAGCCGTATGTTGGCGCCCACGTCAAAGTGGGAGTGCCAATTGGTCTAGATCGATGACGACCTGCTGATAAAGCGCTTCATAGACGTGCTGCGCCAGAGCCGCGTGAGCATCGCCGCGTAGGCGCTCGTTGGGCATCGTCAGCGCGATCTTACACCATGCAGGTGCCTCCGCGATTACGTCCTCAATCAGCTCTGGTGTCACGCTTGCCATACCGAATCCTCCTCGGCCCCTTGTTAGAACAAAAGGAGAACTGTAGGAAAGTCGGCAGGCGAGATTTTATCGGAGGTGGTTCGATGCCGCATATCAAAATCAAACTCGAATGGTACGACGAAACGCCAAAGGGCGCACCCATCGAGGAGACGACCGTATGGCCGCGAGCCATTGAAACCGAGGAGGAGGCGTCCAACTTCCGCGCTGCAATTCACGAATATATGGATGACCAATACGGGGAGCAGCCGCGCACGATCTCGTGGGACGGGCCGTTTGGCGCTCCACAGGAGGATAGATGAAGACTACCGTCGAGCGTGCCTACGAGCTTGCTAGGTCAGGCTCCGTCTCGAACGTCAAAGATATCGAGCGGCAGCTTACCAAAGAGCAGCATGAAAGCGTCCACGCACACCTATCGGGCGAGACGATAAAGAAGCAGCTTAAAACGCTGATCCGGGAAAGCCGGGAGAAGGACTAACCCGGCGCGGGGGGCACCGGGTTAGCCACACCACCTTAAGCGACCCAAATCACCTCGGCTGGAAAATAGGTTCCTAATGGTTTTACCTTAACCCACCATGACTTCGCTGCCCTATCTGAGCAGGACCGTTCCGGGTGCGGCCAACGCCCTGCCGCTTTCGTGTAATAATGTCGCAACAAACGCACGCCGCCCTTGGTTGATACAATTCAACGAGGAGATGGCGTGTGCGAGGCGATCAAGTCGTAGCCGTGGGATTGCTGACCCAGCGAGACGTCGATGCATTTGGCGCGAAGCTGTCGCGGGTGTACCATCTGGAGCCTGAGGACGATCAGTTCGCGGACCTGTTGGCACAGTTAGATGCAATCGAGGCGACACCTCCGAAGCAGTAAGTGGCTCTTTCATGGCGGCAGCGCCGGTTGCTCGACGCTGCGCTCCTGTTAGTAGATCAGCCTGCCGTATTGGGTCAGGTCTGGCGTGGTGCCGTGAATTGTTTGGTGAGCCTGCATGACGATAAGATCGGCGTCGGTAAACGGCATCTCGAACAGGCCATCGCTGGTGGTGTAGAAGGGACGCTCGACCTGAACCTCGACAGCTGGGGTGGGTGGGGCTGGTCGTTCGTAGCGGCGGGCGTCCATGCCCTGAAACATCTTGGCCGTGCGCTTGATGTAAGCCTCACCGTCCAGCACTTTGCCGCGCTCGAACGCCGTCAGGGTTGTCGCGTGGACGTTGACCATGTGAGTAGCCGCTAGAGCGCCCTCTAGCATCCCGTAGATGCCCAACTCGGTCGCGATGCAACTTGCGATGCGCGCATACTGCGCGGGCGTCAGAGACGCCTTAAAGGGGATCACGAGGGTAACTGCGTTGGTTGTCTGTGCGCGGTCTTCACCCAAGACCCAGAGCCTAGCGTAACCCAGCTTATCGGCGGCGTCCTTCAATGCCTCGAATTGCTTGGCATCGTAATCGAGCGCCAGCGCGTGAACGGCGACGAGGTTGGCCTCCGTGTTGCTGCAACGTGCGCCGCGCCATTCCGCGAAGCTAAGTCCGCGTGGCTCGCCCTGTCCGAACCTGAGTTGAGCCACAGCATTCTCTATATGCTGCACAATCTCCTGCAAGCGACCTTCTGGATCAACGGCGATCTTACTGCTGTCGGCTTTGATGTAGCCGCGCTTACCAGAGTGAAAACGGGTGATGTCGATCTTGTTCATTGGGTGCCCCTCCCTTTATGTTGTCAATAATAATTATCGCCAAACACCGAAAAGGCGGGTCAAAGGGGCTGGGAACGCGAATATCAGCAACTGAACCGCGACGCTGTCGAATACGACAAAAACCCGGCAGGGATGAACCTACCGGGTTGAAATCGTCATTTATAAGCCAGCACGACTTTGCTGGATCTTGTTGCTAAAAACCTCAATGTAGGCCTGACGGCGTGCATTGGGATGATTTGGCCAAAAGACGTTCTCCCAACTCTCCACATGGCGAGGGAGGTTGTCGGGCGTCCACTCTCCACGATGCTCCCAGAAAAGAGCATCTTCCGCTGACATTTTTTCGTAAGCGGCGCGGATGGAGTTGACGAGGACCATCGGAAATTCGGTGTGAAATCGCACCTTTTCCTCGTCAGCGGCATAAGCCGTAGGGTTTTTGATCCCTCGTGCACGCCGCGCGGCAATACGCTTTTTGGCACTTTTGAGCCTTGAGACTTGGCCAGGATATTCCTGATAGAACAAGCTGAAAGCGTTATACATTGTGAAGCGATACTCACGATAAAGATCCGTGGGGAGCGCCATGAATTCGTTGTATTCATAAATCTCCCGACGAAGCCTATCTACCTCTTCCAACTCTTCAACTGTCAGCATTCCGTCGATGCCGGCTTTTTCACGCGCGCTAAGCCCATATGGGTCTTTGAGCCGCTCGATCTTACGTTCAAGCAGCCTGATATAAAGGGCAGATGCCATTGCGGCCTCCTAATCAAATAGGGCCGAGAGTTTCCCCTCGGCCCCATGTTTTCAGGAAGCTGCGTTGTCGTCGTTCCAACGGGCTACGCCCGCTGCAACGTCAACAGCAACGTCGGTAATGGACTGTGCCAGAGCAGCTTCCGCTGCCAATGCACGAGCCTCCGCATCATTCGCCTTGCGCTCAGCCTGTCGCAACAAAATGCCCCCCACAAGTGTGGGAGCCATCTTGTGAACTTGCTGCTCCAGCGTCTGAACCGATATGTCCAATTTCTGGAGAGCACGAAGCTCTAGACCATCGTCGGAAACGGCACATAGAACAGCCACCAAAGAGGGGCGGTCCTTCGTCGGGATATTGAAGCCTTCCGAAGGGAAGACAGCCTTGGGGTCATCAGAGATGACCTTTTCGAACCGCTCCTTTTTCACCTTCTCATCGAGATCGTCCTTGAGATACCGCTTATCGTCGGCTTCCTTGAACTTCTTGAAGCCCTTCTCTTTCGAGAGTTGAGCAGCAAGATCAGCAGGCTTGACGCCAAGGACGCGAGCGCCCCGTAGCACCTTGCCATACAGTTCAGGGCTGCGATCCCACGTGAACGCGGGATCGGGATTGCCCTTGGTTGCCTTTGGCCAATGACCCCAAAGGAGCCGGCAGATAGGAACGAATACATTCCCCTTATCCGGGTCCATCACGGCAGGAATGCCATGAAAGTCGAGAGCGTCGATCAGATAATCGACGTTCATGGGATCAAGCATCACTTCGGCGACGGCGGCTGCCGCACCGAGATCGACGTAGAGTGCATCTCGCTTGCGCGTGGAGAGCTTCTTGGCTTCGGCTGAGTAGCCTTTACCAATGGCCATCACGCTGTTGCGGAAACCCTCATACAGTTTCTTGAACTCGGCCTCGTTTGTAACATCGAGGTCGAGATTGGTGTTGTTCGACAGCGAGGTGCTGACGAGATTGTTGTTTGCATTCGACATAGCTGATCTCCTTTGACAGCAAGGCTATCGAGCAGCTTGACGCGACATTACTGCCGCAACTCTCGATATTCAGCGTATGGTGAACCTAAGTTCGTCGGCCTGATGCATTGGCATCAGGTCGTGGGACCAACCGCTGCGCTGGACTGCAAAGGAGTTTCCTCCCAGACATTGCCGGTTTCCCGACTAGTTGCCCTGTCGCCTCTAGAGATTTCGTCGTGTCAAATAGCGTGTCTGGATTGCTCCCGACGCCCCCTGCGTATCCGGCGTTCGTTTCCAAAATGTAAACGTCTAGCCTTTAATAATTTGGCAATTGGGGCGAGCCACAAAGCCGCATGAAGTCGAGCGATCAACGCTATCATCAGGTAAGACGCACTAAGCGCGAGGTGAAGGATTGGACCCCCGATTTGGTCGCGACACTACGAGAAGTCCGCGTAGATCGCGCAGCGTGGCCCGCTTTCGAAACGGTAGTGAAGCAGAGCGCCAGCGAATACACCCACATCTTGCTTGCAACCGGCGTTACCGCGACAGATTTTCGACGCAACTTCCGGCGTGGATCACCCGCTCATCACATGATCCCGGTTAGCGCACTTGTGTCGACGCCTCCGCTTAGAGCGGAGCGTCTTGACGGCTTCAAAGCTATGCGACTGTCCAAAGAGCAAGTCTGGAACGTCAAGCAGCGCTGGGCAAAGCTGCGAAAGCTCGACGTGCTCATACACGACCCTCAGGGCCGCTTCTGGGCGCGTCTACAGGAGTGCGCGCTAGATGGCGTGGAGAACGAGCACTTGGGCGTCTTATGCGATCTGCGCGAGCGCGGCGAGGCACTGGTCGAAGCGCAAGCGGTTCCCGGCACTGAAGAGGCGGTCGAGCGCGCATCTAGAGAACTGGTGCGTCACATTCGATCTTGGAGCGACGTTGCGCCAAATGATCTGATTTTTAACGAGCGCAAACAGGCGATTGGCGCATACAACCGAGCGCGGCGCATCCAGAAAAGCGGCCAAGCTATGTTCGCAACCTCTGCCGCCGAGGTCAGAGTTGAACTCGAAAAGGCGTTGGTTGTCGCCGAGGCTTATGTTGACGGAACGAGTGTCAGAGCAGCTTACTATGATCCCGACACTTCAGGCCGTCATTGCAGCGTCGCGCGATTAGATGCACGCCTCGTGCGGGTGCAAGACGCACTGAGGAATCGATAATGACAGAGCGATTTCGATAGCGTTAATAGTTGCATATCTGAGAGAATGGAATGGAAGCGACCAATGAGTTTTGGTAACGTATCGGACCCACGGCTGCGCTCGATACTTGAGAATGGTTCGGTGCTTGAGGATGACCTAGATTATTCCCTACACATTACCTCGGACGCACTTAGTGCCGACGAAGAAGACGAAGACGTTTCCTCTAAGGTGCTCGCCCATCGACGTAACGCAAAGATGATCGCCGATGCTGCTTGGGAAGCTGGGAACATGGACGGCGTGATACGGGCGTTGGGGGATTTCTGGTCTTATTGAGTGCCGGTGCACTCATATAGTGACAGCGGTTTGACCCGTTTGTTATAAATATAAATGTAAGCGACGGGGCTGGAAACCGCTGTTGCCTATGACAGCGGAGCCCCTTGCATCTCGAAGAATAGCCTTGGCCCGCCTGTGCAAATCCAGCCCGCACAGGCGGGCTTTTCTTTGGGAGATATAAGATGGCAAAAAACGCCACACCTCTGTTCACACACATCAACGCAACTCTCGCGACAATCGGTGGCCGCTTTGGTAGCATCAACGACAAAAAGACCTACGGCGTTCTCGCACGCGCTATACCTGACCTGATGACCAAGAAGGGGGTGGGCAACGGCTTGAGAAAAAACCTGCTCGACAACATCCGCATTCGCACTGGCGAGGCTCTGGACTACCCAGAAACGATCATCCTAACTCGACATCAGCGTGACTATGCAAAGAGGATGGGCTGGGACAAGGTCCGCCCGTTCGAGGAGTTGTTTGCCGAAGGTCGCGAGCGCAATGCTGACACAGATGCTGAACCGGTTGCTGAAAGGATGCTGAAAGATGCGGAACTTGAAGATGCCTTTCAGCAGTTTTTCAGCATTCTTTCAGCAGAGTTTCAGCACGCTTTCAGCATCGTTTCAGCAAAAATGCCCCGCAACGCCGTGGAAAAGCTGGAGTTTTTCTGCTCAACGAAACGAAACGAAACGAAAGTAAATCATAAGCCTGACATGATTGCTGCTTCGCCGCAGGCTCGTGAGAAGCCAGAGCTTCACTCAGATGTCGAGCCAGAACAGCATGACGGCACTCAGCCTTCCATCATTCATCCAGAGCAGTATGAAGAGAAGATAGCTCATCTGAGAACGCCGCGCCGCACCAGCCCGCACGTCAGCATCTGGGTCAAGGACGCAAATGGCAAGGCAACGGCCTCAGGCAATCTCGATTCTAACGGGAAGGCCTACAGGCTTGTATTCGGCGCGTTTGATTGGACGATGGAGCGTCTAAACGGTGAAGGGTTTGAGAATGCGCCGTTCAGGCAGATGCTCAACGATACAGTGTATCCGGCTTATCGGAGTGCGTCTTGTGGACGTGAGTATGGCGACCTGTTCCAGACGAGCGCGGTTTACGACTATTCGGACAGCTTTGCCCGCAAGGAGCCGGTTGCCGCTGAGGCATGCGTGGCGCTGGAGTGGTCTGGCGAAAACCAGATCGTGGGCGCATATCTGATTGACGGCAACGAGATAACTCGTGCGGAAATCAAGAAGCACGCTTGCGGCGCTTACAAGGGCGCGTTCCGTTAGGTGGAAATCGCAGGGGGCTGTTCTGGCAGCCCCCTGCAATGCATTCGTGTCAGATTGCTTTCGCGCCCGCTGTCCCGCACTTCGCGAACTTGCCCTTGGCGTCTTTGCAACGCACGGGTTTGGCCGTTGCTTTATCCGCACATTTAACGAACTTGCCCTTGGCGTCACGGCAGGGCGCGGCGATTGCGGGTGCGGCGGCGAGGCCAACGAGGGAAACGGCGAGCAGAAGCGATTTCAGCATAATGAACTCCATAGCCGATAGACGGCGGTGTCAAAGTATCGCGAACGCTGCCGTGATACCAGCAACGAGACTATGTCCCGTTATGTATGAGAATATCGGAACGACGCTGCACGGGCATCTGCGGGGCTGAAGCGGGTGTTCGATCATCTCCAAGACCAGATCGGTAGGTGGTCGATAATCGTCTGTCCCGCGATGACGGTCGAGATGAAGCGAAAAGGTATGCGCGAAACCATCGCGATCGTGAAAGCCATCCAAGGATGCCCGCGAGCGTTGAAATCCTTCACGATTGCAACATCGTCGCGTGCCGTCTTACGTCGCATGAGATCGAGATATTGCTGCATGTCAGCATCATACAGCGCGCCAATATGCTACGTCACCGCTGATTTGACTTGGCCCAAAACGGAGGGTGTCGATGACACCTGAATTATGGGCTTTGGACGCAGCCCGTTCGTCGCAGATGGCGGGGCTGAGACGGGCTATCGTTCATCGCCTTGCCCAGATCGGTTGTCAGGTGAAATGCCGGATAGCTAGGACTGCCCCGACGATTAGCGGCGCGCGCAGGAGCACCAGTGCCGCAAAACCGATCCAAGGATGACCGGCAGAGGTGAAAACCCTGACGGTCTCTACCTCCTTGAAGCGCCTATCGGCGGCACGCGATTTGGGAATGGGTATGGGCATGGCGAGAGAATACCGCGCCGCCGGGATTACCCCCAAGCGGAAACCCCGGCCAAAACCCACTTATTCACGACTTGCGAGGCAAAGCCCTGTGATTTCCGCCGCGCAGAAACCATAAAGCAGCCGCGCCACTGTTTGCCCTAGGCCCATTCGTCCCAGATGAGCGCGGTCGTAATTGCAAAAGGCCCCGGACAACGCCGGGGCCTCAGATTGTTGCAGCCGCTGTTACCAGCACCGAGAGTGAAAGCTCTTTGATTTCCGATGAGTAGGTATTCCAAATCGTCGTCATTGATTTTGCCATGTCAGCTACCTTTTCCATAAGCCATTCTCCGATCTTCGGGACAAACCCGAATGCGATGTGAAAAGCGGCGTGGACGGTAACGTGATGGGCGATCAGTTCCCAGCCAAGGACTGCCCCACTGCCAGCAGTGGCGAGCCTGTTGCGGGTGAAACCCGTAGGCGCATTACCTAGGATGCAGGATCGAGCGCTTCAAGTGCGAGGCTTCACGTCCCTGACCTCGCGGATGCTGGCGCTGAACTGCTCGGCCCAAGCCTTCATCTGCTCCAGCGTTTCCTTGTGGTTCTCCTTGATCGAAATCTCGATGCGAGCCTGACCCTTCTCGATGTTCGCAATCGTAAGATCGACCTTTGCTGGCCAACGGTCGCTCTCCTGCCTCTTGGTGTCGAGGGCATCAACACGGCTGCGCTCGTTTTTTAGATCATGATGAATATCGTCGATGTCGCGAAGGATTGCTGCGCGGTCATCCGCCAGCTCCTCTTTGCTCTTGAACGTGCTGATCGCGACCTCGATAGGATGAAGGCGCGTATTAAGCGCCTTCTCCGCGACGGCGCGCGCTGCTGCCTGCTCCTTACGTGTCTCGCGACCCTCAGATTTCAGCTTGAACCAGAACGTGATGGCACCGCCGATCCCCGTCAGCATAATGCCTAGGGAACCAGCCGTGATGTTCATCCCGGCGATGTCGACAAGGGTTGCGGGATCGCTCATCATTTCACCAGCGCGTCGATGATCGGGACGAGGACGGCCACGACCGTCGCAGGAACGCCCGCACGCACCACCAGCGTAGCGATTGCGCCCTGTGCTGCCGGAACGTGCCAGATCGTCTTAGCGATGCCCACGACCCCGTTTAGCACATCCTTAAAGAACGATGGTTGCTCGGCAATCTCAGGCTTGTCGGCGGTGACAGTCAGTTCCGCCCTGTTCTCGCCAGCTTTAGGCTGAACCTGCCAGTAAGCAGTCGCGCGGCCAGCTAGAACCGCATCTGCTGCGGCGTGTGCGGCTGCTTCCTGATCCTTATTCATTGGTGCTGCCCTCCACTACTAGTGGAGCGACCGGTGCGTTTGGATCGACGGGTGCAGTCCAGTTTGCCACCTGAATGCCAAGGCCGGTCATGCCGTTAAAGATCGCATCCAGAGGGATGCCGAAGAACATATCGTCCTTGGGTCCGTTATCTCTGATGTCGCTGATCTTCTGGTGCAGGTCGATGAACTCTTCGCTTTCTACGATCGGTTTGAGCACGAGGCAGAGGGCATTGCGAGCAAGAGCCGCTTGATAGGCTTTCTGACGTTCATAAAGAGCAAGCTGTTCGCGCAGCGCTGCTGCCTGATCGTCGGTAATAGTCTCTGTAGGCATGGGGGTTCTCCCTCTTATTGTTAGTCGCCTATTTAAGCGGTTTAGAAGAATTGTTGGCCGATGGGGATGCCCGTCACGTCAACAACGAACATCACAACGTCTCGCGTAACATCGTCGGGCAATGGTTGATTAGCTGTCTGAGCACGCACCTGAACATCGCTCCAGCTAATCTGCTTGGTAGTCACTGTCTGGCGATTGTTCGACACGACTGCGCCATACACTTTGCCGTCCTGCGAGTAGCGCCACCACGGACCGGTGCCGTCCGCTATGAGCGGACCACCGTTGCTGTTGCTGTAAAGGACGCCACCCTTGCGCGTGTGCCCTGCGAAGTTCGCCTGACAATAAGCCAGCGTGCGCCCGCCATAAGTTGCACTCGGGCTACCACCATCGGTAAGGCCGGGATTGCCCAAGATCGTCGGGATGCTCATTACCCGCTGATTGCTGGAAAAGGTAATCTCATTGTTGGCGTTCCGAACCTCCAAGCCGAAGTTGGTCGCCGGGATGAGGTTGCTGCGCTCAAAAATGTAGTAGTCGAAGGGCGTTCCCGCTGGAGCGCTGTTGGTGGCGTAGATGCGTTGGTTGTTGTAGCGGCCCGCATAAGCAGCCGCGTAGCCGTTACCATTGCCCAGGGCGATGAGAGCGTTGCTGTAGGTGTCGGTCGTAGGGATGAGCACGCTGGTCGGGCAAGTGTTGCCGATGGCCCTGCTCTCGACGTAAGCCGTGCCGGTTAAGCGCAAGGCATAGGTCTGCATTTCCCCATTGAACTGGAGTTTGCCGTTTGCGTCGTTTATCTGAATACCATCGGTCATCAGATACTTACCTGATACCGTAGATAATCGTCTGAACGGGTCGCGCCGCCGGATAGGTCGTGCCGTTGAGCGTGACATATTTGGGATCAGCAAGCGGATACGTCCAAGTCAGTGTGTTACCGCTGAAACTCCACTGCGCGTCCGAATAATCGTTCGCATAGCCGCCGTCGATACGCGCAAAGAAGGGAACGTGCCCCCCGTATTGCGTGAAACGGCCATCGCTCAATGATCCGGAGCGTGCGTCCCCTGTGTAGTTTGCACCACTCGGAGACCAGCCGATTGTGATGGTTCCGAGGAACTTCACAACCTGCGTGGTCGCATCAAACATGGTAGTGCCGCTACCATCCCAGACTTGTAGGCCGTCTGCCATTAGAAGCCCAGCCCGAGCGCGACACGACGCACTCCGTTGCCATCGAAGACCTGATAGTTCTGATTGGTGATCTTTGTGCGATTGCCTCCGCTATCAGCGCCGATGTTCAAGTTACCGGAGAAGTTCACATCGCCCACGATGTCCACGCCCGCACCGCCATTTGCATCTGCACGAACGGTAAGCTGAGCACGGTTGTTGCCCGCTACCGTCTGAACCTGCCAGTAAGCCGCAGCGCGTCCGTTCAGGTTGCTGATTGCAGCTTCCGATGTAGCTACGCGAGCAGTGGTGTTACCCAACTGCGCGGAGCCGCTTGCTGGCGAATAAGGATTGTAGGGCGCATTGCCATTTGCCACGGCGCAAATCTGCGGACGAACAAACCAAGCGTAACTGTCATTGTTACCGCCGTTCGTTCCCCACTTCCAAAGCTGCGCCTTCATCAGCGGGCCTGCGGCTTGGACGTTGAAGTAAACCCTGTCCCAGCTATTCAGGTCTTTGCCGCCGTTGGCATTGCTGCCGCGAGAGATACGAACTGGTTGGGTGCTGGCGAGGAGCGTCTGGCCGTTGTAGTTCCAGAACTCATAGCCGATGCCGCTATCGGCGCGATGGCTCGCAACGTAGCAGGAGACCTGATACCACTGCCCCTGATTGACCGGAATAAGATCACTGTACCAGTATCCGTACTGCCCACCGTCGTTGTTATTCTGCGTGAATGACAATGCGTTTTCGTTTGCGGGGTGCCAATCGTCACCCGCGATGTTGATACCAGCCGAGAACGAAGCGTTGGTGTAGGCAGCGCCCCAACCAGCAGAACCGCTATTGAAGTTGCTCGACGTGAGCAAATTGCCGCCTGTGCTTACACTGGCCTCCAGCGTGCCTGTGCGAGAAGCCAGCGCACCGTCTGCGTTCGCTCGCGCATTTTCTTCTGTGCTCATGCGAGCAGCAAGGCCGGTGCCGCCTGTGTAGATACTCGCTTCCAGCGTGCCGATGCGATTTGATAGCGCGCCGTCATTGCTGGAACGAGTGGTCGCCTCATCCTTGATCGAGGAATTGACGATCGTGACAGCCATGTCGTTACTGTAAGCCGTTGCCGATGGCGAACGCTCTAGCTTGACCTTCCTACAACCGATGTCTGCACGCGCTACGTTCCTCGCGTTACCAAGTAGGCGAACGTAAGCGTATGCGAGATTGGATGGCGTGTTGAATGTAACAGCGATTGCGCCAATACCGCGAGCATCTGAGAAGTCAGCATTTGTAAGACTATTGGTATTCGGGCTATCTAGGACGAGATTGTTATTGGCGTCGTAGCCGATAACATCCATGCTTGCGTAAACGGTCGCACCACCCGCAGCGAGTAGATCGCAGCTTAGAGTGAAGGTCGCGTTGCCGGGCAGGTAAACGCGCGGGCTTTGTGCGAATAGCTGCTCAAAATCACCGCTTTGGCCGCCCCACTGGAATGTCGGACCCCAATAGCCGTTGGTGATAAACGAGCCGGGGCCGGTCCAATCGTTGAGAGGGCCAAGCAGGTTTGGCGCAGGAAGCAGCTTTGTGAAATTGCTTTCCAGAGTGCTTGCGCGGTTCGCTAGTGCGCTGTCCGCGTTTGCTCGCGTGGTTTCCTCCGTGCCCATACGAGCAACGATGCCGCCCGCATTGTTGAGAGTGGCGTCCGCTTTAAGCGCGAGGACTTCTGCGGAAGACGCAGGGCGGATGCCCGCCTTAAGCCAGTGGAGTACCTTGCCAGACGTTGTGCCGAAGCTCGCCCAATTGCCCATAGCGTAGAGGTTGATCTGGCCGGTGTAGGTAGTCTGGACCAAATACGACCAATTGCGAATGCCGGTGCTACCAACACCCGTCACATTGTTGATGTCAGGAACGGTTGAGAAGTTCAGACCGGGCAGATTATCCGCGTAAAGGCCCGCACCTTGGAACGTGCCGGTTGAGCACCAGACGCTTGCTTCATAGACCCAATAACCCGCCGTAACGTAGAACTGAGTGCAAAAACCCTGATCGGCATTTGGTACGTTCTGGTAAGCCGCATAGCCCCCTGAGGTGAAGTTGACCGCTTCACGCGAGACTGTGCCGCCCTGCCAAGTGCTCCATTGTGCGGGGAAAGCTGCACCGTCCTGCCAAGCCGCGAATGTCGGGTTTGCGTTTGTGAAGTTCGTGCTGTTGCCCGCGCGTGTTTCCAGCGTGGAGGTGCGGTTCGCAACGGCGCTAACGGCGTTCGCTCGGGTGGTTTCCTCTGCACCAATGCGCGCATAGGTTGCAGCTACACCACTGGTACCATTATTGACGGTGCTTTCCAGATTGGTAGCGCGATTAGACAATGCCGTATCTGCGTTAGCGCGTGTCGTCTCCTCCGTGCTCATGCGAGCCGAAAGGCCGGTTGTCGGAGTGTTGACCGTGCTCTCAAGAGACGTTGCGCGATTTGCTAGAGCCGTGTCTGCGCTTGCACGGGTCGTCTCCTCAGTGCCCATACGAGCGACGATGCCACCCGGATTGTTGAGGGTCGCATCCGCCTTCTGTGCTTTAATCTCGCCATCGGTCGCAGGACGGATGCCGCATTTTAGCCAATGCAGTGTTTTGGCCGATGTGGTTCCGAAGCTGCTCCAGTTGGTCATTAGGTAGAGAACTGCGTTACCAGTGAATGCGGTCTGGATCATAAATGACCAGTTACGGACACCGAGACCGCCGGCACCTGTCGTGTTATTGCTATCTGGGACAGTCGAGAAGTTCAGCAGCGCGAGGTTATCGACATACATACCAGCGCCAGCGAATGTGCCAGACGAGCACCATGCTTGCCCCTCCATGACCCAATAGCCGGGGGTTAGATAAACGGTTGTCGCTAGACCGGCATCGTTACCATCTGTTACGGCATGACCGAGTAGGTAGTTTCCGTTTGTGAATTGTGAGTTCTCGCGGGTGAAGGTGCCGCGATTGCTCCAGAAAGACCACTGAGCCGGAATTGCGCCACCATCGGGCCAAGCGGTGAAGTTGGCATTGGGGTTCGCGTAGTTGGAGGAGTTACCTGCTCGACTTTCGAGAGTGTAAGCCCGATTAGCCAGCGCAGTGTCGGCATTGGATCGCGTGGTCTCTTCTGTTGCAATGCGCGCGGTTGTCGCTGCTAGCCCGGTCGTCGCATTATTGACCGTGCTTTCCAGAGTAGTGGTGCGATTGCTGATGGCCGTGTCTGCGGTCGCGCGCGTTGTGGCTTCCGTCTTCAACGATGCGTTGACGATCGGCAACGCCATTGCGTCGTTGTAGATCGTCGCGGCACTACCGCGCTCCAGCTTGACTTTGCGCGCACCAATGTAGGCGAGCGTTACGTTACGGGCGTTGCCGACGAGCCGCACAATTCCATAGCTGGTGTTGGCCGGTGTCGTGAACGTGATCGCAACCGCACCAATCCCGCGACTGTCAGAGAAGTCCTGATTGGTAATGCTGTTGGTGTTTGGTCCATCGAGTAGCATGTTGCCCGAAGCATCGTAGCAAACCACGTCCATGTTGGAGTAAACGGTTGCACCGCCTGCGCCTTGAAGATCGCAACTGAGTGTGTAGGTGGTGCTCGCCTGTAGTGTGACACGCGGGCTGGTCGCGAAAACCTCTTCATGATCCGGCAGGGTGCCCGACCAAGCGATGATTGGACCCCAGACTTGGTTCGCGAAGTAAGTCACCGCGCCGGTCCATTCATTGATAGGACCAAGCAGGTTCGGATTGTCGTTTAGTTTAGTGAAACCGCTCTCCAAAGTCGTCGTGCGGTTTGCAAGCGAACTGTCTGCTGTCGTGCGAGCAAGGATTTCGTCGCTGATGGACGTGGTAGCCTTGTCGGCAGTTTGCTTGACGCTTGCGAGGTTCGTGGTCAGCGTGCCCTCTGCACCCTGCGCGCGGGACACTTCCGAGGCCAGATCGGTTCGGGCCTTTGCCGCGTCCGTCTTTGCTGCGGTCGCATCGCTCTGAGCCTGCGAAACCGACGGGGTGAGATCGGTACGGACCTGTGCCGCTTCGGTTCGTGCGGTAGCTGCGGTCGATGCTGCGGCTGCGGTCGCATCCTTAAGCGCTTGAACGCCTACGACGTTGCCGCTGCTATCTTTGATCGCGCCGACAACCGTAGAAGCTGCTACGCCACCAACTGCGGCGGTGTCTTTGGCCGTGTTCTGGCTGGTAACGTCCGCGTTATCGGCAGGCTTGCCGGTGCCGGTGACGCCACCCCAATTCGCAGTCGTGGAGCCTAGACCGGCCAGCTTGTTCACCAGAGTTTGCTTGGCGAGCCAATAATTACCCCACTTGGTATTGAACGTGGCGCGGTCGATTGTCGTGTTCTGAGTGCTGTCAGTGTAGGCAGGCGACAAGCCTTCCAGATATGCTTTCAGGGCCGCGTATGCGGATGCGAGGTTTGCCTTCTCGCTGGTGACATCGACGTTCGTGGTCTGGTTCTGGAGGCCGGTTTGCTGCGCGGTCTCAGTCGAGAACTCGGCAATAACCTCTGCCTTCTCGCTGCGATCGAGCACGCCGTCGGCTTCGATGCTATCGAGGCGGGCCTTTGCAGCCTGTGCATCGGATGCAGTCTGCGCGGCGTTATCCTGTAGCGCCTTCAGTGCAGCCGCATTGGCAGCGTTCGCGTCAGACAGATCGCGTAGAGCCGGCGACACGTCGCTATCGCTGTGGACGTTCCAGCAACGGCTATAACCGATGCTCGCCTTGTAGATCGGCGCTGCGCTGGGCAATTCCTTGTAGGACTGCACCAGCGGCATGGACGTGCTGTCCGGGGTCAGCGTCACCGCTGCCTGAGGCGCAAAGTAGTCGCCGCATCTCCATTTGCCCGTACCGTCCGCGATGAGGTAGCCGCCTGCCTGCTGGAGCACAGCTCGTGCGAGATCACCAACGGTCGCCTGTTCGGTCTGATAGAGGCACCAGCCAGCCGACGAGAACGCGGAGAAGTCTCCGACCTTCGCGGCGGGCACGCCTGCGACAGCAAGGATGGCGGGAACGATGGTCGCGACCGTGGAGCCGCCGACGGTCACGTCTGCGCTGATTTTGGTCGTCGGGGTAGCGCCGAGACGGAACAAGCCCTGCGCGAGACAGGTCGCCCATTCGCCGGGAATCAGCGTCAGTGCGGCCAGGTCGGAATAGCTGGCCTGATCGGCTTTGCGCTTGGCCGGATCGAGCGCAATAGCGAAGTCATAGACGTTGAGCGCGGATACCGCGCCGTAGCCGTGGACCTGATAAATCCAGTGCGCCTGATCGACAAGGACAGGCTCGACGGTAAGGCACTGACCGAACGCCATCGGCTTGAGTTTGCCTGCCAGCGAGGGCGGACCATCTGCGCCACCAGTGCCGCCGTAAGTCAGCGACAGGATATTTCGATCGAGGGAGGCGTCTGGGCCGAGCAACTGCATCGTTGCCGTGATGCCGTCACGCTCAAGGCTGCTTACGCTGCCCTCAAAAATCTGAGTGTAAGCGGTGAACGGATCGCCTGCATTGCCGACGTAAATGCGCGCGAGTGCGCCTACCCATTCGTAGCTAGACCAAACCTCATTCGAGAAGTCTGGAGCCATCCAGAAGTTGACTGCGCCGTAGCTGACCGTGATCGTGTCCAACACGCCATCGCTGGAAAGCGAAATGTCTCGCGTCGGCTGTTGTGTGATAACCGGCAGCCACTGCAAGTTGTTCAGCAAAGTGCCACTAGCGTCGTAATTGCCAGCAGATGACATCCAGACAGTTTTTGTAACTCCATTAAGGAGCGGCGCGACTTCGATTAGCATGTTTCCCATCGGTTATTTACCGAGGGAGGCGGTTCTTAGCTGACCGTCTTAACCGTCATGTCGAGCACGTAGAAGTCGCTGCTCTTCGGTGCGCCCTTTGCACTTACGATGCTACGAACGAGGCCAGAGCGGCTATTCAGAAACGCGGGGTTGCTATCCTCGACAAACAGGAACGAGCGGCTAACGCCAACGCGCTTTAGGAACGGTGCCCAATTACCCTCCCAATCAGCTTCCTTGATGTCGCTGATTGTGAACTTCCATTGCGTGCGGACATTGAAGCGGTCGATCTGCATATAGCCGGGACCGTCTTCGACATTCGAGGTATCTTCATAACTGCGCTCAACGCCGAGGTCTGCGCCTACGTTTTCAAGGCGCTTGCCGATTACGAGACGTTGCGCCTGCACGAAGCCGTCTGGGTTGCCGGTGCTCGTAATGTCGATCCTAACGTAAGTCTCGGTACGTGCAGTGGGCAAGGCAACGAGGCTCATTGCACGATTGGCTGGGGCCGCTCCGCTCCAAGCGGAGAGCGTGCCGCTGTCATAGGTTGGTCCACTAGTAGTGGCGGCTTCTGTCGAGGCAGCACGAATGCGCCATGTGTCCGAGGATCGCATATTGTTTTCCACCAGCGCGACCGTGTCCCAGCCAGCGGGAACGAGGACGGTCAGGTAAACGGTGGTGAGGTTAGCCGAGCGCCACACCATGCCGGGCACTTCCAAGCCTAGCTGTGAAGCTGGCGTAAGCGGGCCGGAATTGCTGTTGGTGACGGAGAACGCGCTAGGCGCACAAACATAAAGACCCATTAGCCGCGAACCCTCACTGTTGTTTTGCCCGCGCCGTAATCGACGGTTGCGCCAATGACTTTCATTGTGCGGCCATCGGTTGCCAGCTTGGGGAAGTTGGGAATGTAGCTTGGCGGTCCACCAATGAACGCGTCCAAGTTGATGATACCTTGCAGCACAATCTCCAACACGCGGGGCTGGATGTTCTCTGCCAGATACTTTGCAGCGAGTGCCGTGGCGGCTGCTTGGTCGAGGTTTGTATCTACCTTGACCTCGCGAGCCGCTGGATTGCGAGATTTCACAGTCGGGCTGGTTGGAGTGACATAGCGGTACTCGTTGGTAACGAAGGCCGCGCGGTTCGGATCAAGTGTAGTCGCCATCTTCTATTTAATAGGCTTTCGCCACAGAGCCGTTGACGCTGCCATAGGTCGTGACAGTTCCGCCGCTTGTGCTCAGGTTGTTAATGCCCGCTGCAATCTGCGAGAGGTAGCCTGTCTGGACACTCAGTTCGCTTGTTAGCGCGGTCGTCTGTGTCGCGATGTCCGTGGACGTTGCAGTTGGCACTGAACCGGCATCTGCGTTGAACTGCTTTGTTGCATTTGCAAGCGCATCCGTGGTCGTGCCCTTCAACTGCGACACGATGTCCTGATACTGGCTGTTGTTGGTGCCATAGACGTTGCCAGCGTTGCCAATGATTTTCTGCACCAATGCGCTGTAATCATCCTGATTGACTGTCTTGCCGCTTGCGATGTCAGACTTGAACTTGTCGAAGTCAGATAGTTCGCTGGTAAGCTGCGAGAGCGCGGTCACGCCACCGGCATCACCATTGAGGTTGGCAAGAATATCGGTGAAGCTCTGGGTCTGCTGCTTTAGAACCGCGTCCAGCTTGGCTGCGCGATACTCGTCCAGCTTGGTCAGGTCTTCCGTGGAGGCGCCAATCGTTAGCATTGTTTCGCGCAACGCCTTCAAGGGGTCGATGATTGCCTGAACAGCCGCACCCATTGGATCGGTCATGCTCTTGAAGTCCGAGAGCGCAGACGACCACTGCTGAATGAACGAGACAGCGCTATCAGCGTCCAGCGCCTTCAATGCCTTTTGTGCAAGGTCGCTCAAGCCGGTGATTACGCCCTGCGTCAACGCCTTCTTGATCGCATACGCGACGGCATCAGCCTCACCATCTGCGCCGAAGTCGTGAAGCGTGCTTTCGTTGAAATTGTTGTAATTCAGCTTCGAGGATGTCGCGTTGTCATTGACGCGCCATTTGCCGTCCCACGTACCAATCTGGAGATTAGGTGCGCCAGTGAGCGAACCGCCGATGCTGCTCGCGATCTTCTGTAGGCCAGACAAAACCTCGCCCGCTGCACCGCTGGTAGCGGCCTTCAACGATGCATTGCTGCCCGAGACGTTACCAACCGCGACGTTGCACTTGGCATCGGTGGTGAAGCCGGTGCTGGAGGACTTGGGCTTGCTGAACAGATTGCCGAGCAAGCCGCCGAGGATCGAGCCGCCGATTGCACCCAAGGGGCCGAGGGCCAAGCCGCCTACAGCGCCACCAAGCGAACTGCCGGTCTTGTTCAGCTTGACGCCGAGCGCGCCCGCAAGGCCGTTGACTGCATCGCCAATGGCTGCGCCTGCGCCAGCCTTGCCCAGCACGCTACCAAGGCTCTTGGTGAAGTCGCCGCTCTTGCCGAACAGGCCCTTTAGGTCAGTCTTGAAGCTGCCGAAGCCATCGGACAGGCTCTTGAGGGGCGCGGTATAGGTGCTGCTCTTGAGAACGCCCTGAACCATATCGCTGGTGGAAGTGGATGCCTGCTTGGACAGATCGTTCTTGCTGCCGTCCTTGTTCGTACCAAGCAGGTTGATGAGGCTGCCAGCAACGCCCAGACCGGAGAAGTCGCCCTGCGCGGCCTTCGCCATGCTGGAAATCAGCTTGCCGATGCCGCTGATTGCATCGCCCCACTTGCCGCTAATCTGGTCGCCTAGATCGCTGATGCGCTGGCCGAATTGATCCTCAAGCTGCGCGGCCTTGTCGGTGATCGCCTTGCCCATGCCTTCCACGATTTGATCGTGAACCTGCTTGGTGATGCCAATGTCGTTCTTGCCGCCATTGTAGCCAGTTTCCAGAGCCGCTTTGTTGTCGATCATCTTCTTGTTGTCAGCGTACTTCTGGTAGGCCGTGCTATACTGGCCCGCGAGATCAACTGCCGTTGCAAGCTGCTCGTTCTTCTTCTTGATCGAAGAAGCATTCTGAGCATCCAAGCGCGCCTGTGCTTCTGCGATCTGGTAGGCTTTGCTCGCCAGATTAACCCCAGCGTCGAGCGCATTGTTGCGGAACGTGAACATGGCCTGTTCCACGTCTGCTTGCTCTGTTGTCTGGCCCATGATCTTAGCCGCGAACGCGCTCTGATCTTGTGCGTTCTGACGAGCAGCCTTGTTGTGGTCGTTCAGTGCAGCGGTGACGAACTTGGAGGTGCGCGCCTCGTCCATGAGACTATCGACGCGCTTCTTCTCGCTATCGGTAAGATCGCGACCAAGGATTTTCTGGAGTTCCAGTTCCTTCTTGTAATCCTCTGCGGCTGCTGGAAGCAGTTTGGCCGTCTCGGCCTCACCCTTGAGCGTCGCCCAGAATTCCCTTTCCTGCTTGGCGCGGCGCTCGGCTTCCTCCTCGGCCTTAGTCTTCTTCGGCTTCTTATCGTCCGCGAACGCATCGTCGTTAGGCTTAGGGGCTGTGATGCCCTGTGCTGCCCCTGTGGCGCCCGCTGCGCCCTGTCCGCGACGTTTAGCACCAATGGCGTCCGCGCGCTTGAGCAGGCCCGTAACGGCGTTCTCTGCTTCGTGTCCGAACCCTGACAGGAACGCGGCTTTAGCGTCCTGGCCTGCCTTCTGGAATGGCGTCTGCACATTAGGCGCAGCGACCTTGCCGATGGTGATGTTGTCGAGTGGCGCAATGCTTGCGCCCAGTTTGTTCGCGCCAGCGATCACACCGTTGATCGCGGTGATTGCCGTGTTGGCCCACTTTTCGATGAAGCTGGCAACGCTGTTGAAGATCGCGGACACGGTCGAAACGACCGACGATCCGAATCCTACGACAGCGCTGTAAACGCCAGCGATGCCCTGACCGATACCGACAACGATGCTCTTCGCACCGGCCAGAATGGACATGATGTTAGGGCCAAGCAGTGCGGGCAGATCGTTCCAGATAGCGCCGATCGCGAGGAACGAGCCACGGAACAGGCCGACCATGCCGTCAGCGACACGCGCTGCACCGGTCAGCACCCCTGAGAAAGAAAGATCGAGATCCCCGAATGTGGACTGCCAAGCAGCGCTTACGCCTGAGAATGCGTTTGTGAGGAAACCGCCGACCGCGCTGAACACGGTCTGCGCCGTGCCGCTGATCGCGCCGAAGACGCTGCTAATGGTGGAGCCAACCGCGTTGACGGCAGGCATAATGCTCTCGAAACACGCACGGCCCAGATCGCCCAGCGTGGTCAGCGAGCCGCCACCAAGCGTGATGCTATCGCGGAACGTGTAGAGCAGGCCGACGATCGCGGTGATTGCTGCCGCTGCCGCCACGAAAGGATTGGCGAGGACGACCGCGTTGAACAATGCCTGTGCTGCGGTCGCGCCCTTGATGATCGCATTAAGTCCCTCGGCGGCTTTGCCAACCAACTGGAACGCACTCGCGGTCTGGAGGAAGGTGGATGCGATGCTCAGGGTCTTGAAGACCACAAAGCTCGTGAAGAGCACCTTGGAGACCTGAACGTCCCTTGCCGTATCGCCCAATCTCAAGTGCGTGCCGGATCGCCCTGTCGCGCAGGGCTTCGTTCACGCTGCCCATTAGAGGACCGGCGGACGGTCAGCCGCTTCCTGTTCGGTCGCCGCAATCTCTGCTTCCACGTCCAGCGTGGGCGAGACGATCTCCCCATCGCGCAGCGCGTAGAGGAATGTCGAATGCGAGATTTTACCCGCCACCAGAACCTGTAGCAGCGCCGTCATTTCTTGCGGTGACATCTGCTGTGGCAGGAAGTCGGTGTTGAGGCTGTACGCTAGATCCGATGCGGCTGGGTCCGTCCATTGTGCGAACTGCTTGAGCGCCTTTTCCAGCTTACGGGAGATCGAGCGCGTGAAGCCGGCCAGCGTGGCGTTCTCCGCAGCACGGCGCAGCATCTGCGTTTCCGCCGCTTCTGGGGCTGGCTTTTCAGGTGCAAGGATCGAGTGACCAATGGTCGAAAGCTCGTCCTTGATATTCTTCAATTCCTCCGTGATCGTGGACGCACCAGCGCCGCTAAACTCCAGATACTCGGCTTTGGTATCGGGTTCGGGGAAGACCCACGCCGCGCCGGGGGCAACGCTTAGGTTGATCGGCATGTCCTTGCCGTCAGCGCCTTGGATTGGCTTTAGGCCGGTCACGACAGGGATCGGCGCGCTAAGGAAGTAGAGCACGGACGTAAGAAGCCCCTGAACGCGATAATGTTGGAGGTTCAGGTCAACCGAGTGCTGGAGCAGCGACGGTTCAGGCGTCAGCTTGTCGCCGGTGCTGACGAGCACGAACGGGATTTCGCTAAGGGGCTGGCCGTTACGACCGGGGGTGGTGATCGGGCCGGGTGCAAAGCCGCCATCGGTGCGCGTCCAGAGACGGACCTGATAGACGCCATTATTCAGCATCAATTCGCGGATCGTCGCGCCCTCGTCCTCACTGAGACGCACGCGGACAATCTGACGCTGGTTGTTTACGAGGCCGGGAGTGACCTCAAGGATTGCTTCGCCGCAATAACCAGCGATGCGAGGACGATAGCCCTTTTCGATTTCATTTGCAGCGCTCAGGCCGTCGAAGCCGGTGCGGTCAGGATGATCGACAAGCAGGCCGGTGAAATTGGTAATCAGCGTCTCGCGGACCACCCATTCGGCTAGATCGTCTAGGCTCTGACCATCCGGGGTGATTAGCTGCGTGAGAAGCTGGATGCGTGTGCTGGCGCTGTTAAGCTGCGCCTGCTTGCGGAAGATGAGACCGGACAAGCCCTGCGCGATCTTCGCAGCGGCTGGCAGAAAGCGGGTCCGGTCTAGGAACGCCTGATATTCTGCTTGGGTGTCGTCGGGGTTGGCTTGTGGCAGGTACTTCCTGCCCATGCGCTTCACAGCGCGTTCGCCGTTAACGAAAGCGCGGTTATCTTCCCATTCGCAGTAGTGGCACGAAATGCGGGGATCGGGTTCGTTGATCTTAAAGTCGATAGGCACTGTGATCCTCTTGCCAAGGGCACTCGGGGGAGCGTCACAGACGCACGCTTGGCAAGGGGCACGGCTCCCGCCGCTGGTATTTACCTTGGTGACGAGTTCTGGCAGCAAAGACCTATGGATGCTCTTGGACTTGGAAAAGCTATCGATCTCGTAAAAGAGATGATGGCTCCTGTTGGTGGCTCGCTCTCGGAAGCATGGGCTTCACTAATTGGAGATCGCGCTACCTACTGGCGTATGAAGAATGCCATGAAGTATCAGCCTTTGTTAAAAGCAGAGGCTGATCGCCTTGGTTTGAAAATGAACGCGGCTAAGATACCTGATAAATTCGCGTTCACATGGTTTGACGAGGCGACAAAGCAGGATGAGCCTGAGATACAGGTTCTCTTCGCGCGACTTTTGGCTCGTGCTTCGGATGACGGAGTCAATACCGGGAGTGATAGGCGGCTTATTGATGTTTTGGCGCGACTGACGCCGGAAGATGCCTCTCTATTTCAGCGGATGTATTCCGATGAGCCGTTCCCGGATACAGGAGTTTACAGCGACACGCATGGGATAGGCGACGATCGAGAGAAAGGGTGGCCGGTAGATTGGCTATATGCCTTGTTGAAGCACGTTCATCCCAACTTCACGCCAATATCAATTGATAATTTAGTTGTTCAGGGGTGCCTTTCGCGCGCGATGAGGTTAGATTTCAGCGGCAGCGGCGGAGCCGTTGCGACAAAGACACCGGAGCACATTGCTTGGGGTAGGGAGATATCGTCTCGGGTCAAGCAACGAGAATATATCGACGCCACTGAACTTGGCAAAGCGCTGTATCTAGCAGTGAAAGCCTAGAAAGTCAGCGAAGGCGAACTGTTTTGATCGCGGTGTAACCGGGCGTGCGTTTCTGCTCGTTCGCGAGGTCGAGCAATTCGGTGATGCCCCATACTACCGCATCCAGCCTATCGGGCGACTTGCCACGTCGCTTCTGCGCTGGACTGCCATATTCCATCATCTGAACTTCCAAATCCTTGAACGTCCCTACGTGGTGGACGATGCCGCGCTCATACTGCGCTGACACAGGCTCCGCGCGCTCACGTTTGCCGCCAGTCTGCGCTGTTGCAGCGATGTTCTTTAGTGGAGCAGCGGGCCAGACGGTTCGCATGGTCGCGTCGAGCCACGAGCCAGCGGCATTGCTTTCTACGATGATGCGGCTGGCACCCCAAGCGTCGTAGGCTTCTTTGATGTCCTGACACACCACGATAGGTGAGAGGCGGTCGCTGCGATCCTCCAACACATAGACCTGACCGTCGCTGGCGATGCCCTGAACGGTGATGCCGGTGAGATCGCTTTTGGCGTCGTCGGATTTCGCAGGATCGACGGCGATTGTGATGCGGTCGAGCATGATGCCCTGATCCGCCAGCATATCTAGAACCTCATGCGGTTCCTGCACGGTCAGCGGCTTGGGAATGCGATGATCCCTGAACATAGCTTCCGTAAACAAGCTATGCTGGTTCTCATCCGTCCATTCACCGACAAGGAAGCGCTGTCGCTTCGCCGCGCTACCTTTGTGCAGCGTCTTGATGTAATCGGCTGCGATGTTCTCTTGGTTGGCTTCCGTGCGGAGTTTGGCAACACACCACTCCTCGGGATCGGGCATTGCATCGCCGTCCTCGGGATTGATGTTCAGCTTAAAGGCTTTGTATTCCCAATCGCTATAGAAGCGCGGGTTGCAGTCAAAGAACATCTTGTTCTGGAGTAGCTTACCGTCCTCGGTCTTGCTGACCACGGACAAACGAGACATCAACTGGCTGATTGTGCCGTAGTCAATCTCGTCGTCGTTGCACTCGTTGATCCAGACGGTGTTGAACTCGTTGCCGAGCACCTTGTCCATTCGATCGGCATCTAGGCCATCAAAGGTGATGATCGAGCCGTTGGGGAACGTCACGGTCATCGTTGATAGCGCTATGTCGAAGCCGGGTTGGTTCTTGATGCCGGGAAAGCACTTGTCGAGCACCTGATGCAGCGTCAGCTTGAACAGCGTGGTTTCGCAGGCGTTGCGCGCACCACGGAACACGGCATGACGCGAGCCCGGCGCACGCAAGGCGCGCAGGATCAGGATAAAGAGGATCAGGAACGACTTGCCGGAACGGCTAGGCCCGTAAAACAAGAGGTACTTGTGTGCCGCGGTGGTAGCCAGAGCATAAGCGGCTCTCTGGTCTTTATTGAATACGAATTGTGGAACGATGCCCTTAAGCGGAGTTTTCATCCGATATTTAGAGAAACCGTTGAAGTTGTACGACTTCGTATTTGGATTTGTGGTTTGATTTCCTTAGTTCTACGCCTTAACGTCTCTTTATGGCCTTACCTGTCGAGACTTTCCCTGGCGGCTCTAGAGAGCGTGTAAGCCGAGCGGGTAACGCTGTCAGAGAGGGTACGGCTTCTGCCGAAGACTATACGGTCATCGAACGATGGCGCGCGGCGCATCGTCATGTGCTAAACAGCTTCCAAGCCGTGTTGCGGACTAGAACACGCAACAAGAATATCGTCGTAGCCCAGCGGCATAAGCGGCGAAGCACGATCTTTGGCAAATTGCGTCGCCTGCCGGGGATGCGACTTCATCGAATGGATGACGTAGCGGGTTGCCGGCTTATTTTTCCCACAATTGCGGAGTTGTACCAATTCCGGGAGCAGTTTCAGAAGGCGCGCTTCAAGCACGAACTTAGAAATGACCCGAACAAGTACGACTATATTAAGTCACCAAAGGGTGATGGCTACAGGGGTATCCACGACGTTTACAAGTATGATGTAAACAGCAATCGCGGGGCAAGCTATAAAGGTCTTCAGATCGAGTTGCAGTATCGAACGATCTATCAACATGCGTGGGCAACGTGCGTAGAGATTGTTGGGCTTGTGACGGGCAGTAATCCGAAGTTCAAGTCGGGCGATCGCCGCTACGAAGACATTTTGGCGTGTGCCAGTGAAATGATCGCACGAGTGTTTGAGGGTCGATATGGGCCTCTAGAGCACCTCGCGAATGAAGAGTTGGTAGCCCTCTTTACTGCTCACGATCACGAATTGAACTTCATGGACATGCTCCGAGAATTGGAGAAATCCAACATCGGTATGAAAGGAAACCGAAACAATATCATCCTCATATTCTCCGAGGGATCACCTCTTGAGGTGCGGACTTATAAGGATGCTGCCGAGGCGATCGTTGATCTGTTCGAATTGGAAGATGACAACAAGGACAACCGGAAAGACATCGTGCTTGTAAGGGGAAATCGGCAAGATGTGCGAAACGCATTCCGCAATTATTTCACCGATGCGACCGACTTTATTGGATACATGGAGTACGCACTGATCGTCCTGGATAACGATTTGATCCCAGTACGAATGGAAAGTCGTGAAAAAAAGGATGCTGATGAGGCCGCATCGCTGATGCTTCTCGAGCGCCTGATAGATAATCAGGATCGTGACGTAAGCTGAAAAAGACCGGCCTACCTTGGAGTAGGAAAATAGTCGTAATGCAGCCTCTCGTTTAGTTCGTCGCTGCATCGTTTGTTGTGGTGTCAATCCCGGGATCAGGCGCATTGCTATTTTCGCGCTGACGAATTCCGGCCATGACGGCTTCATAAGTGACTGGTTCGACGGCAGAGCGGATATGCTGAAGACGTTCGCCAGCGATGTAATACTGACCGCCAACAGCCTTGTAGTTGTCACCTTGGTTTTCGGCCTCGAAGGCGAAATATGGGTCGGCCCTCGTACCTGCGGCCTGAACGAAACTCAGGTCCATGTACCGAGCAGCGTAATCAAAAGCAGCGCAGCGATCAGCGCCCGGCCAGCTAGGGGCCTTGGCCAACTTGCTATGACATTCTTGGCTCCAAGCCCGCGCTCCGGCAATTCCGCCGCGACTGAGCACCTTTGCGAAGGTATTGCCCGCGCCCTCGATCACATTGAAGTCTATGCTTGTCGGCGGTTGTAAGGTGAACGTCTCCGTTCCAGATGGCGGCGACGAAAGGGCCTGAGTGTTCCCGCCAAATCCGGCTGGCTGAGTAGCGTCAGCCATTGCATCCATTCGGTCTGCCGCAACATCGATGTTATCGGATAGCGTGTCCGTCATTTCCGGTTCTCCAGCGGCGGCGGTGCTCGCCAAAGCAGGTGAATGGTATCCGCTGTTAATGCTCTGAATGGCTACGCGAACGACTCCTCCGACAAGGACGACCGCTATCATCCCAACGATGCGACTGCCCCAACCGGCTTTTGCTGCTACCTTCGGCACTTCGGAGTTAGCGGCTGCGCCAGACGCCGGCTTGTCTGGTGGTGGCGGAGGCGAGGCTGGCGGTGCGGAGCGCTCGCGACGTGAGGCGTCGTAAGCCGCACGACGTTCTGGATCGCCCAGAACGCTGAACGCCTCGTTGATTGCAGCGGCGCGAGCCGTAGCGTCCGGGCTTCTGTTCGTGTCAGGATGATATTTGAGCATCAGCGCCTTGAACGCCGCGCGTATAACCACTTCATCAGAGGCGGCGCTAACGCCGAGAACAGCGTAATAGTCAGGTGATTTCGTCATGGTTCCCCCGCATGGCAGGATATTCTTGCTGCGAGGTTTTAGAAAGGTGGCAAAAAATATCTGCGCGGCGGTGGTTTCTCAGAGTGGAGAAATATCTGTGAGCACACACCCAGCGCCTGAAAAGGAGGCAGGGGTATATACCCCTTGCTCTTGATTAGGCCGACGCCCGGTGAACCGTCATGCGGCTGCATCCGAGTGCCTTCGCAACCTCTCCCGGTCTCATCCCCTCAGATAGCATCGCACGCACCCTAGCAGGGTCAATGCGGGCCTTCCCGCCCTTGTAGGCTCCCTTGGCCTTAGCGGCGTCGATGCCCTCTCGCTGACGCTCTCTGCGGAGATCAGTTTCAAACTCTGCCACACTACCAAGCACGCCAAGCATCAGCTTGCCGAGGCTAGTTGTCGTGTCGATGCCCGCCTGTTCGATGCAGCGGAAGCCAACGCCCTTCGCTACAAGCTGATGGAGCATGTTGTGGAGATCGCGATTGCTACGCGCAAAGCGATCGAGCCGCATTACGAGCAGCACATCGCCTTCCCGCACGAACTCCATCGCCGTCTGGAGTTGCGGCCTGTTGCTCGTCGTCCCAGATAGCTTCTCACTAAAGACCTTCTCGCATCCAGCCGCGATTAGTGAGGCTATCTGTATATTTAGGCTCTGGTCTGTTGTGGACACGCGGGCATAGCCGACAAGCATGTAACAATCTCCTCTAGACCCTCATGCTCTGTTGTCACATTGTCAGAAGAGCAAGCCTGCTGTTACGGCTTTTGTGGGTCTGCTGTTACATCACGGCAGAGTAATCCCTGTTCTTACGGGGCTGGCTCGTAGAGCGTCTGTGAGGGTCTATCCTGCTTAGCGCTACCCAACTCCATAAGTGGGGCTTGCTGGCGTTCCTGAGGGTTCTGCGGGTGTCTGTGACTATGATGCGCCGGAGATACAAGAAAGCCCCGGCAGTATTCCTGCCGGGGCTTTCAACGGTTTGCGACCCGTAGTCGTCGTTTATGTTCGCTCTACCTTGAGGGCAAATGAAATCTCTCTTACTTAAACGCCGTCCCCGCCATCACCCTCAATGATGTTCCAATCGAGGATAACCGGCTTGTGCTCCACGACATCAACCTGCACCTTGTCACCATACACCTGACGGTTCATCTTTGGAGCGTAATTAGACACGACCTTGTAATAGAGCAGCTTGTCGGCATCGCTCATAGTCGGATCGAAAGGCAATTCTAGCAGGTTCTCGTAAAGCGCGTGCGTGCCGAACGCCTTCCAATCCAGATACTGCGCGAGCAACTCGGGGTTCTCATGCAGGTTTCGCGTGACGCTTGCTGGATCAAGGCCAAGCGCGCGGCACGTCCTCCGCAGCGTGTCGCCTCCAAGAAGGCGCGTTTTGATCGCTTCTATATGCTCTGGCAAAACCGAGCGCCAATGATCTTTTGGATTGAGGTTGCTGTCCGCGATCTCCGCGATCGTCGCAAGTTCACGGTCCCTGCGTGCGATCTGTGCGATGCTCTTTGCCGTGTCCCCATCTAGTTGCTTTTGTTTGTTCTGCGCCATACGGCTATTTACGCATTCGGGTATTGAAAAGGGCTCCGTTGATTATGGCTTTGCCGATGACTTATGCTCGCCGGAAACAATTAAGAAAAAACAACGGCGCTGCCCCCGTATTCCGAACCGAGCCGTTTGGACGCAAACTGCTCACACAGCTCTTTCAAAATATCTTAAGTCTAAATGCTACCTTCGCCTACGACAAACAAATTATGGGTGATCTCGTTGTTTTCATGAGGGAGCAAGCGGGAGTGCTTGCGCTTGCGAAAGGTCATGACTTGGGAGGCGAGTTTATGTCTTGGTGGTTTGATGAGCGACCAAACACAACTGAGCTTGAGCACGATCTTAGATTAACTGCGCTGGAGGCGGCATGTTCGCTAGCGCTAGAAAGAGCGCAAGCTGTCGACTATGTGAACGTGCGTTCATTCGGAACGAGGACAACGCCGGCAATAATTACTATAATTGACACAATTAACGCATGGATGATGGAGGATGGGTTTGGGTTTCAATATCAGGATGGCCAACTGATCGAGGTGACGTCACAGTTCGCTTACCAAGAGGTGGTTGTCCCGGCACTTGCTATTTTGGCATCCCCTATTTTCGAAGCGGCAAATTCTGAATTCCGCGATGCCTTTGAGGAGTTCAAGCAGCGCAATTACGATGATTGCATCGCCGATTGTGGAAAAGCTTTTGAGAGCGTGATCAAAGTGATAGCCGCTCAAAAAGACTGGACAGATGTTGACGTGAATTCAAATGCCTCTGCCTTGATCAAAGCACTTTACGATCACGAGCTTATTCCCTCTTGGATGCAGGAGCAGATGAAGGGCCTTCGTATGATGCTGATGGGGGTGGCCACCGTCAGGAACAAAGAGGGTGGCCACGGCGCAGGTTCGGTTCCCCGTATAGTAGAGAAGCAATTGGCGGCTTATCAACTAAACCAAACGGCGGCGGCCATCATGTTCTTGACGGAGCAGGCTGGATTCGCATGAACTGATATTACAAAATGTCGCCTTTCGGTTGCTCTGTTTGTCAGGCGAACACATACGACTGGGGTAGGGCAATCGAGCGCTACAAGATCGGAGTGAATACGATGGCTGCTTTCGACCCCAAGAACCTCAAGCCCGCACACACCGTCGCGGAGTTCGCAGACAGCGCGCAGAGTCAACGCACTGCAAAGGCGGTTGTGCTCGACGGGATCAAGAAGCAACTCGCGCTTTTCAAAGACCCCAGGGTGGAAGGTCGGCGCTGGTTTACCAGCGGTGCTTCCCACACCGCGTTCACCATTCGCGTAGCCAACAAGCCTCTCAAACTGTCTGGCGAAGAAACCAAGCTGGCCGTGGAAACAAAGGACTTCGAAGCCGCATTGGACTACTTTGCGAAGGAGATCGCAGCGGGCAAGCTGGACGAGCAGTTGAACGCTGCAACCGGCGCTATGGAAGCACGCAAGGACAAAATGCGAACCACGCGCGCTGCCAAGAAAGCCAGCAAGCCGGAGGAAACGCCAACCGAGTAACCCTCTACCAACACTACCCAGCGGGAGGCTTCGGCCTCCCGTTTTTGCGTCTGCGCTTGACATCCTGCTTATCGGCAGCACCTATCGCTCCACTACTAGTGGAGAAGCAACATGGCGCTCAAAGATCTCGTAAGCCTCATCGACAATAAGCTGTCGGAGACGTTTAACCGCAAGGAAGCCAAGCCGGAACAACTCCGCGCGCCGCTGCTCAAGGGCATTGAGCAGGCTACCAAGCAATTCGAGAACGGCAGCACCAAAGCGCCGGGCCGTTGGTGGAAGGCCAGCAACGGTGTGGTTGCCTTGACGGTGAAGCTGAAGGGCGAGACCTTTGACATCAACGGCGTTGCGACCAACCATTTTCCCGAGGAGCGCTTTGGTGATTTCATGAAGGCGTTCAAAGCCGCCGTGGATGCTGGCGAGTTTGATGCCGAGTTGAAGAACCACGGCAACGGCGATGCACAGGTGCATATCTCCAAGGCAGGTGGCAAGCGTGGGCCGGTCAGCGACGAGGCCAAGGCCAACATGAAGAAGGCCGCACAGGCTCGCGCCGAGCGCCAGCGCGCCGCCAAGGAAGCCGCGAACGCTTAAAGAAGGGTCGTGCGATGATCGTATTCCTACTGCTCGTCATCGCCGCTATCCTCATGCTAGGTGCTTCGCGATTTATCGGCATCGTGGGAATTATCCTTGGCACGATAGTCGGGATCATAGCCGTCACCGTTGGCGTGGCTGCGCTTGGCTCAGTTACTGGCTACGATAGTGGCGATGTTCTTATGTGGATTTGTTGTGCTATTATCCCAGTCGCAGTGATCTACGGCATTGTCGAAAATAATAAAAAGCATGAGGAGAAGCTGAGGCTCGCCACCCGGGCGCGAGAGTTGGAGCAAGCCAAGCGAAAAGCAGCGTTGCGCAAACAAGGTCCTTTCTAACGCTTTTCGCCGAAGTGTACGCCGGTGGAAATGACCAAACCACCGGCTCCCAACCGTATTGCAAGGAGAAACCGCAGGGTAAATAATGTCCTGCCGTTTCTATTTATTCAGGCGCTATGCCTTGATGTACCCCGATCGACGGCTTTCGGTTGCATACTGGCTTAGGGGCTTTTTGGCCTGCCAGTGTATGTCGCGCTCCACGCGCAGACCACCCGGCCCAACTACCTCCCATATCTCATCGAGCGAGAAGTAGCCGAGTTCTGGTGTACCATGACCAATGTCGGCCAGCCCGAACGCTAAGCCGTCCTCGTCAAGTTCCGTGACCAACCACGTCGCGCTCGCCCACAGCAAAAATAGTTTGCAGACAGGCAGGAAGTCGATCTTACGCTTGGTGCCTTTGAGCGGTTCTTGCTCCCGATGATTTGCCTGTAGCTGCTCCAGCGCTACCGGGCCGAGCATTGCTTTCCATTCCATGTGGCTACTCCTTTTTGTGCCACAAAGGTATCAAGCGTCATTCTGGTGACAGAGCAAATGGAAAGGTGGTCCGAATAGAAGAATGGCGAGTAGGTGATTTTCTGGTTGCTCTTCTGAATAGGAGAGTATTGATCGAGTGTCGGACACAAGGAGCCGACACATGCTTACGCAGATCGAGTTGAACGCAATCGCAGACTTCGCAATCAACAACTTCGATTATGATGCAAAGTACGAAGACGATCAGTTTGCGGTGACGATCGAAGGCGTGCGCTGCTACTGCGAGCGCTACAACACGCACTTCCGCATTGAGGTCGGCCACGAGGACAACGTAGTCGAGTTACCGCGCCACTGACGCCCTAGCAGGGGCCACAGGGAGCCACACACGAGGAGCGCGCTTGCTGGGTGCGCTCTTCCTGTCTGGTCCTCACAGACGCTCTCAGCCGCCGTATTTCCATTTCTGCTCGGATGGATCGACTTTTGGTCGATCTGGCTGCTCCATACGGTTGCGCACGTCTGCAATCATCTGCGGATTGCCCGGTAGGCCGCGATGAAGGTCCAAGCGGTTGCGCAAGTCCACTGGCGCAGCGATTTGGTTGCCGTTGCGATCGAAGCGCCAAGCCATGAGGCCGTTCTGGAGCATGACCGTTACCGCGCCATCGGCGTCAAAGACTGATCGAGTGAGGAACGAGAGCGCCTGCTTGACCCGGACCCTCGCGCTGTATCGCGCATGCTTATCCTCACTGTTGATGCTCTCCTTGACCTCAAGCACTCGGGCCAGATGTTCAATCGGGTTTGCACCACCACGTTGACGCGCATAGTCGTCGCGCATCTCACGTAGCTTGATCTCGTCCTCGTCAATCTCGGCTTCAATCTGCGCTGCTTTGACGGCCAGCGCTTTGATGAACTGCTCCGCGAGCGCATCGACAATCGACGTTAGATTGTGGCGCTTGTTTTCGATCATCCGCTCCAACTCAGCTATGTTCGCACTAAGGGCGGCTATCTGGTCGGGTATGGCGAATTTCTTATCGTCAATCGCCACAGCGAGTACCGCATCCAAGATGGCCGGTTCCAAGTGCTCGTAGCGGAAATTGATGCCGTTGCCGCATTTATGCTTGCGACGGTTATTGTTGCACTTGAGGTAGCTGCGATTGACCCCACTAGTGTAGGTGAGTTTGCGGCCGTCGATCCGACTTTTATGGTTGGTGGACCGTCCCGCCTTCTGTTGGCTTTGAAAATACATGGGCGCGCCGCAAGTGCAGAAGGCGGACCCTGAGAATAGATTGCTGACGTTTGCCTCGGCTGGTCCACCGCTAAACCGACGCAGCTTTCGTACCGCCTCGACCTTTTCAAACACCTCAGCAGGTATGGCCTGCGGATAGTGATTTGCGACACGAAGGCCCTTTGCTGTTTCCACAATCCCGCCATGCGTGCGCGACATCGGTACGTATTCACCAAGCACGGCGCGGTTGGTGAGCAGCTTGTGCAGGTAGGCAGTATTCCAACCATTGCCCTTTGCACGTCCGCCAATGGACCAGCTTGGCTCCTTGCGGTCGTTCAATACCTGCACGATCGAGGGCAAGCCGTGTCCGTCGATATAGAGGTCGAATATCTCGCGGAGGACTTTCGTGCGATGGTCGTTTAGCACCGGCTCGTTGGTCTTCGGGTCGCGATCCATCCAACCGGGTGCCAAGCCGATTTTGGCTGCGCTATCGCCGTTCTGGATGGCCTCTACCTTCTTCGACCAATTGTAGAGACCGCGCTTGCTCTTTTTGTCGCTCTCCTCGCGCGCGCCCTCCGCTTTGAACACCAATTCCATGATGGTGCCGCCGTCGATGCGCTGACCGGCAGGATAGTAACGGTCGCCCTCTATCGTCGCGACGCTGACACCGTTGCTGACGCATAGCTTTAGAAAGGCGTGAACCTCTTCCCAGCCCATTCGACTGATGCGGTCGAAGTGCTCACAAACGAACACCGCGCCGTTCCGGTAGAAGCCTTTCTCAACCTGCCGCTCGAATTCGTAAAGCGCTCCACCCTCGGACCTGTTTGCGCCGTGGAATGCGGAACGTCCTTTGTCGGATATTTCCCGGTCTGGATCGACAAGCCAGCCCTTAAGCTGCGCGTAATCTCGACCCTTCTCGAACTGGCGCACTAGTGAGGTGCCGCGCCCCTGTTCGGCAGCGCTGTATCGGGCGTAAATGAAGGCAGGAAGGGTCATAGCTGGGCAGCATAAAGCGTCTGCGAACCCGTGGTGCAACCGTATTTGCTGGATCCGCGAAGGTGCGACGCTGATCCAGTCCGCCGCCGATATCATCGAGGCGATCCGTCCGATCGACGCGCGGCGGGTGCGTTCACCGATCGCGCGTTTCGCGGGACCGCCGCCGCAGGATGCCAGCGCGGCCGAACGCGATCGCATCTCCGGGCTGCTCGGCCCGGTGCCGGTCGCCGTCGACGAACTGATCCGCCAGTCCGGCGCGGCGCCGATGGTTGTCCAGACGGTGCTGCTGGAGCTGGAACTGGCGGCGCGGCTGGAACGGCACGCCGGCGGGCGGGTCAGCCTGATCGGCTAAGGCGGTGCAATACCCGCGGTTGAACGATACCGCATCGGCGGCGTTTTAGCCTGATATACCCTCTGCGAAACGGCTCGCGCCGGAAGTCTGAACCTGCGCGGGCATAGTTGGAGCGACATGCGATGCCATTGGTTCGTCTGCTTGTAGCCGGTGCCCTGCTCGTCACCGCCGTGACCATCACGGCGCGCCCCGCCGAGGCCAAGCGCAAGCCCGACAATGTCAGCTGGACCAAACCCGGCGTGTCGTTTGCCGACTATCAGCATGATGCGCTGACGTGCGCAAACCAGACCTATGGCCTGGAGGTGAGCATGAAGCCGGGAACGGCGCACGCGCTGGCCGCGCTCAACGGTGCGCAACTGGCCGGGCTGGTGCAGGGCCTGCAACACACCACCGGCCCGGGCGGCGCCGACTACCGAGGCGCCGCCGGCTATCAGGCGGCGATGAACGTGGTGGCGCCGGACCGCGTGCTGTACCGCAACTCGACCTACACGCAGATGTTTCGCGTTGCCGCATACCACGACGTCGTCGACCAGCTACAGGCGGTACTGGATTATTGCCTCGTGTCGCACGGGTACCGGCGCTTCACGCTGACCGGCGAGCAACTGCACCAGCTGCGCCAGTACCCGAAGGGCTCGGAGCAGCGCGCACGCTACGCCTACACTCTGGCCAGGGCGGCTGGGTAAGGCTCCTTCGACTCGTTCGCCAAGGGGCGGTGAGATTCGCCGCCCCCCGACGCGAGTGTCACCAAATGTGAACGCGCTGCGCGGGCGGCAGGTACAGCTTGTCGCCGGGCTTGACGTTGAACGCGGTGTACCATGCATCGACGTTGCGGACGACGCCGTTGGTGCGGAAATACACCGGGCTATGCGGATCGGTGAGCAGCGCCTGACGCTGCGCATCCGGCCGCGTCTTGCCGCGCCACGCCTGCGCGAACGCGAGGAAGAAGCGCTGGTCGCTGGTCAAGCCATCGATCTTGCCTGTCGCACCGTGCTTGGCGAGATAGCGCTGGTACGCGCCGTATGCCGCCTCGATCCCGCCGAGATCGCCGATATTCTCGCCCAGCGTCAGCTTGCCCTGGATGTGTGTGCCGGGCACCGGTTCGTACGCATCATACTGGCCGGCGAGCGCAGCGGTGCGCTTCTCGAACTGCGCCTTGGCGGTCGGCGTCCACCAGTTTTCGAACTTGCCGGTAGGACCGAACCCCGCGCCCTGATCGTCGAAGCCGTGGCCCATTTCGTGGCCGATCACCGCGCCGATCGCGCCGTAATTCACCGCCGGATCGGCATTGGGGTCGAAAAACGGCGGTTGCAGGATCGCCGCGGGGAAGGTGATCTGGTTGGCGAGCGGGCTGTAATAGGCGTTCACCGTCTGCGGGGTCATGCCCCACAAGCTGCGATCGACCGGCTTCGGAAAGCGCGACAGCTCCAACTGATGCTCGAACTCGCCCGACCGCATCACGTTGCCGAGCAGATCGCCGCGGACCACCTTGAAGCTGGAATAATCGATATATTTGGTCGGGTGGCCGATGCGCGGCTCGAACGCGGCGAGCTTGGCAAGCGCCGCCTTGCGGGTCGGCTCGTCCATCCAGGGCGCCTTGGAGATCCGCTCCTGATACGAGGCGCGCAGGTTCTCGATCAGCTCGTTCATCTGGCGCTCGGCGGCGGGCGGGTAGAAGCGCTGGACGTAGAGTTGCCCCACCGCCTCGCCGAGCGCACCATTGGTGATGGCGATGCCGCGCCGCCAACGCTCGCGCTGCGAGGGCACACCGAACAGCGTCTGGCTGTAGAAGGCAAAATGCGCGTCGTCGAACGCCTTGGTGAGGTAGGTCGCGTGATCGCTGATGAAGTGGAAGGCGAGGTAATCCTGCCACGTCGATACCGGGGTGGCGGCGAACAGCTTGCCCATCGCCGCGATCGCGGTGTTCTGGGTCATCAGCACCTTGGGCGATGCTTCCAACCCGGCGGTCTTGACCAGCAGCGGCCAGTCGAACTCGGGCGCCTTGGCGGTGAGGCCGGCGATATCTTCGGGGTCGTTCAGCTTGGCGATGTCGCGGCTTTCAGCCGGAGACCACTGGTCCTTCGCCATCGCGGTCTCGAGCGCGAAGATCGCATCCGCCTTGGCGCTGGCGTCGGCGATGCCGCCCATCGTCAGCATCTGCTGGATGTACGCGCGGTACGCCTTGCGGAACGCGTCGTACTTCTCGCCCGGCAGCAGGTAATTGTCGCGCGGCATGCCCAGCCCGCCTTGCCCTGCGACGGCGGTGTAGTGCGTCGGATCGGCAAGGCCGGGCATCATGCCGATCTCGACCGGCGTCGCATAGCCGACGCTTGCGAACAGCGTCTGGAGCGCGGTGCGGTCCTTCGCCGCCGCGATCTTGGCGAGATAGGGTTTCAGCGGCGCGGCGCCCTTTGCCTCGATAGCGGGCACGTCCATCCAGCTTGCGTAGAAATCGCCGACCTGCTGGCCGGTTGCGCCGTACTTCGCCGGATCCTTTGCCATGTCGTCGAGGATGGTGCGGACATTTGCCTCGGCATTGTCGCGCAGCAGCACGAACGGCCCGGTGGAAGCCTTGTCGGCGGGGATCGGCGTCGCCTTGTCCCAGTTGCCGTTGGCATAGGCCCAGAAGTCGTCGCCCGGCTTTACTGCCGTGTCACGCGCGGCGAGATCTACCCCGAAATCGCCGTAGACGGTCTTGGCGACGGGCGCCGCGACGATCGGAACGGCAACGGCGAGCGCAACCGCCGCCGAGCAGCGGAGCAGGATCGATAAGCGCATGAAGTCCCCCAACAAACAGTGTATTGTCAAAGCGTAACGGTACGCTCGCCGCTCCGCAATCCCCCCGCGCGGCTACGCCACGCGGTTCGCCACCAGATCGTCCACCACCGCCGGATCGGCGAGCGTCGAGGTATCGCCGAGCGCGGACACGTCGCCCTCCGCAATCTTGCGCAGGATGCGGCGCATGATCTTGCCGCTGCGCGTCTTGGGCAGGCCGGGCGCGAACTGCAGCTTGTCGGGCGTGGCGATCGGCCCGATCTCGCCGCGCACCCATTTCACCAGATCGCGGCGCAGGTCGTCGGACGCTTCCGCGCCCGCGTTCAGCGTCACATAGGCGTAGATGCCTTGCCCCTTGATGTCGTGCGGCATGCCGACGACCGCCGCCTCCGCCACCTGCGGGTGCAGTACCAGCGCGCTTTCCACCTCGGCGGTGCCCATGCGGTGACCCGACACGTTGATGACATCATCAACCCGCCCGGTGATCCAGTAATAGCCGTCTTCATCGCGGCGCGCGCCGTCACCCGTAGTGTATTTGCCACGATAGGTGGTGAAGTACGTCTGGAAGAACCGCTCGTGATCGCCCCACAAGGTCCGCATCTGCCCCGGCCAGCTCCGCGCGATAACGAGGTTGCCCTCGGCCGCGCCGTTCAGGACCTGCCCCTCGGCATCGACGATCTGCGGGTCTACCCCCGGCATCGGCGTGGTGGCGGAACCGGGCTTCAAGGCGGTCGCACCGGGCAGGGGGGCGATCATGTGGCCGCCGGTCTCGGTCTGCCACCAAGTGTCGATGATCGGGCAGCGGCCCTCACCGACGACATCGTGATACCAGCGCCATGCCTCCGGATTGATCGGCTCGCCGACCGTGCCGAGCAGCTTGAGCGATTTGCGGCTGGTCTTGGTGACGTATTGGTCGCCCTCCTTCATCAGCGCGCGCAAGGCGGTGGGGGCGGTGTAGAGCGCCTGCACATGATGCCGGTCGCACACCTGCCAGATCCGGCTCGCGTCGGGCCAGTTGGGCAGCCCTTCGTACATCAGCGTCGTCGCGCCGTTGGCGAGCGGGCCGTAGAGGATATAGCTGTGTCCGGTCACCCAGCCGATATCGGCGGCGCACCACCACACGTCGCCCGCGCGGTAATCGAAGGCGAGTTCGTGCGTCAGGCTCGCCCACAAGAGATAGCCGCCCGAGGAATGCAGCACGCCCTTGGGCTTGCCGGTCGAGCCGGAGGTGTAGAGCAGGAACAGCGGATCTTCCGCGCCCATCGGCTCGGGCGGGCAGGTGGCGGAGACGCTCGCCGCCGCCTCATGATACCATACGTCGCGGCCATTCTGCATCGTCACAGCGCCACCGGTCGAGCGCACGACGATCACCGTTTCCAGCGCCGGCGCATTCGGCGCACACGCATCGACGTTAGCCTTAAGCGGCACGGTCTTGCCACCGCGCCGGCCCTCGTCGGCGGTGATGACGATCCGGCTGTCGCAATCTGTGATCCGCCCCGCGAGCGCCTCGGGCGAGAAGCCGCCGAACACCACCGAATGGATCGCGCCGATCCGCGCACAGGCGAGCAGCGCGAACGCGGCCTCGGGGATCATCGGCAGATACACCGTCACGCGGTCGCCTTTGGCCACCCCCTGCGCCTTGAGCACGTTGGCGAAGCGGCACACCTCGGCGTGGAGTTCGGCATAGGTGAAGCGGCGCGGCTCGGCGTTGGGATCGTCCGGTTCCCAGATCAGCGCGGTCTGATCGCCGCGCTTCGCCAGATGCCGGTCGATGCAATTGGCGGCGACGTTCAGTTTGCCGTCCGCGAACCACTGGATGCGGAAGTCCTTTTCGTCGAACGACCAGTCGCCGGCGATCTCGGGCCGCTTGATCCAGTCCAGCCGCCGCGCCTGCTCCAGCCAGAAGCTGCCCGGATCGGCGAGCGAGCGCCCGTAAAGCCGTTCGTAGCCCGCCGCATCGACACGCGCGCGCTTCGCCCATTCCTCGGGCACGGGGTAGAGGGTCTGTTCTGACATGCCGGTCTCCTGACAGGCTCTTTGCCCGGTCAGGCGGGGACGTGGCAAGGTGGCGGCGCGTTCGAATTGCCGCTATTTGCGCGCCGCTTGTCTCGCGGCTAGGCTTTGGCCCAGCGTGTGCGACCATCGCCGGAGGAAAGAGCGAAGATGATCCTGATGTTGCTGCTCCAGGCGGCCGCGGTGCCCGCCGCTGCCGCGCCCGGCTGGACCACGATTGCCAAGATCGATCCCGCGACGCACCTCGGCTCGACGTCGGTGTCGGTCCGCACCGCCGATGGCGGCGCACGGCTGGTGGTGCGGTGCGATCGGGCGGCGGGCAACATCAACAACGTATCGGTGCAGTTCATCCCCAAGGGTGGCTTCGCCAGGGCGACACCGCGACCGGTGACGCTGACGGCCGATAACGGCCCGGCGCTCGGCACCAACTGGGAGTTCCCCGGCGGGGGCGCCTTCACCGCGCAGGACGGTGTCGTCACCACGCTGACGGTTGCGATCGCGCACGCCCACACCATCAAAATTCGCGCGATCGACCCCGCCAACGCTCCCGTCGACGCGGTATTCACCGGGCCGGGCAGCGAGGCGCCGATCCGCCAGACGGTGGAGGCATGCGGGCAAGTGTTCGGCCAGATGCCAGCACCGCCGCCGCCGCCCGTTCCGGCACCCAAGACCGATGATGCGGGAAATTGAGGCGATGAAGCTCGGCCGGCTTAATCACATCGGGGTAGCGACGCCCTCGATCGCGACATCGGTGGCGTTGTACCGCGACCTATTGGGCGCCACCCGCATCGGCGAACCGTTCGATTTGCCTGCGCAGGGCGTCAAGGTTTGCTTCGTGGACACCCCCAACACCCAGATCGAATTGATCGAGCCGCTCGGCGACGCATCGCCGATCCACGGCTTTCTCGCCAAGAACCCGGCCGGCGGGCAGCACCACGTCTGCTACGAAGTGCCCGACATCGCCGCTGCCAAGGCGTGGTTCGAGGGTCGGGGTGTTCGCCTGCTCGGGGAGCCGCGCATCGGTGCGCACGGTACGCCGGTGTTCTTCCTCCACCCCAAGGATATGGGCGGCGTCCTGACCGAGATCATGGAGACGCCGGCCGGGGCGCACTGACGCCCGGCCGGCGGGCTGGCTATCGTAGCAGCACCAGTTCTTCCGCCATCGTCGGGTGCAGCGCGATCGTGTCGTCGAATGCCTGCTTGGTCAGGCCGGCCTTGACCGCCACCGCCGCCGCCTGCAGGATTTCCGGCGCGTCGGGACCGATCATGTGCAGGCCGAGGATCCGCCCGGTCACGCTATCGCACACCATCTTGTACAGCGCGCGCTCGTTGCGGCCGGCGAGTACGTTCTTCATCGGCCGAAAATCCGACGCGTAGACCTTTACCGCGCCGAACTTGTTCTTGGCCTGCCCCTCGGTAAGCCCGACGCTTGCGATCGGGGGATGGCTGAACACCGCCGAGGGGATGTTGTCGTAATCGACCCGCGTCGGCTTCCCGCCGTACAGCGTGTCGGCGAACGCCTGCCCCTCACGGATCGCCACGGGTGTGAGCTGTACGCGATTGGTGACGTCGCCAATCGCGTAGATGCTCGCACACGCGGTCTGTCCGCTATCGTCGACCGGGATAGCGCCCTTGGCATCGACCGTGATGCCGGCGCTCTCCAGCCCTAGACCTTCGGTGTTGGGGTCGCGGCCGGTCGCGAACATCACGCAATCGGTCTCGATCGGGTCGTGGCCGGTCATCGACACCAGCAGGCTGCCGTCGGCCTGCTTCTCGATGCCACGGAAATCGGCGTGGAAACGGAAGTCGATCCCCTTCATCATCGAAATCTGGAGCAGCCGATCGCGGATCTGCTCGTCATAACCGCGCAAAATGACGTCGGTCCGGTTGATGAGCGTGACGTGCGCGCCGAACTGGTGGAAGATGCCGGCGAATTCATTGGCGATATAACCGGCACCGGCAATGACGATCCGCTTCGGGATGGCTTCGAGGTGGAACGCCTCGTTTGAGGTGATGCCGAGTTCGTGGCCTGGGCACTTCGGCACGGAAGGCGTCGCACCGGTGGCGACCAGAATGCGCGCCGCGGTCACCTCGCGCCCGTCACCTAGGCGCAGGCTGTTGGGGCCGGTTACGACCGCGCGATCGTTGATGATCGTCACGCCGTTGTTGGTCAGCGTCGAGGTGTACGCACCGTTGATCCGGTCGATCTCCTCGAAGACGTTGTCGGTCAGCACCTTCCAGTCGAAATCGCAGCTCGGCACGTTCCAGCCGAACCGGCGTGCGTCCGCCAAATCCTCGGCAAAATGCGCGCCGTAGATCAGCAGCTTTTTCGGTACGCAGCCGCGGATGACGCAGGTGCCGCCGACGCGGTATTCCTCCGCCACAGCGACCTTGGCGCCATAGGCTGCGGCGACGCGCGAGGCACGGGTGCCGCCGGAACCGGCGCCGATGACGAACAGATCATAATCGTAACTATCGCTCATCCAGCGCTCCTAGACCGCGCACGAACCCCATGAAAGCGCATTTGTCGCAATGCGGCTTTGCTGCATGGAAGCGCTTGGCTGAGGGCCGGACGGCCCGCATGTTCGGAAGTTGGGGAGCGCCCCGCAGCGCTGCAAGGGTCGGCAGAATCAGGTCGATACGCCACCTCTTGTTCTGTGAGGTCTGCTGGTGCTTGCCGGCTGTCACGGGACACCCCGCAAGAGACGCCCTAACCCGGATATCTGACCGTTCCCGATCCCAGCAATCCGCTGATCGGCGACTGGCGGATCAATAGCGGGCTGATCTTCACCGATGACATGCGGGTCGCGCACCGCACCAGCGGCGGCACCAGCGCGCCGGTTCCACAGGGCGCATAAGCCGGCGTCACGCGGCGCCGGTGTTGCCACGCATTGTTCAGGAGGAGGCGGCGGACCCGGGTGAGCCCGCCGCCTACCGGATCATCCGAATGCGCGTTTGATGAGGTCGGTTGTGGAGACATCGAACTCCTGGCCGCCCGCGTCCGCCGCCTTGGCCATTTCCTTGCCCAGCTCCACGCCGAACTGATCGAACGAGTTGATGCCGATCAGCACGCCGCTGACGAACGTGCGGTGTTCGTAGAAGGCGATCAGCGCGCCGAGCGTGCGTGCATCGAGCGTGTCGAGCAGGATCGTCGACGACGGCCGGTCGCCTGAATAGGCGCGCGCCTTGTCGGCATTGTCGCGCCCCGCCATCAGCGCGGCACCCTGCGCAAACGCATTGAGCAGCAACTGGCGGTGGTGATCCTCGGACAGCGTATCGCCCGGCTCGATCACCGCGACGAACTCGACCGGCACGAGGTGCGTGCCCTGGTGGAGCAACTGGAACACCGCATGCTGCGCGTCGGTGCCGACGCCGCCCCAGGTGATCGGCGCGCTCGGCCGGGTGAGCGGCTGGCCGTCGATGGTCACGCCCTTGCCGTTCGATTCCATCTCGAGCTGCTGGAGGTACGACGGCAACAACCGCAGTCGCTCGTCATAGGCGAACGTGGCGCGCGTCTCACAGTGACGGACCTGCGCGTAGTAGAGGTCGGCGAAGGCGGCGAGCGCGGGCGCATTCTGGCCAAGCGCGGTCTGCTTGAAGTGACGGTCCATCTCGGCCGCGCCTTCCAGCAGGTCTGCGAACTCGTCCCAGCCGAGCGCGAGCGCGGCCGGGAAACCGATCGACGACCATAGCGAGTAGCGCCCGCCAACCGAGTCGGCGAACGGCAGCACGCGCGTTTCGTCCACGCCCCATTCGACCGCTTTGTCCGGCGAGGCGGTCAGCGCGACGACGCGACCGTAGACGTCCTCGACACCGCCCTCGGCCATCCATTGCAGCACGCTTTCGGCGTTGAGCATGGTTTCCTTGGTGGTGAAGGTCTTGGAGGCGACCACCAGCAGCGTCGCGGTCGGATCGAACTTGGCGAACACCTCCTCCAGCGCCGAACCGTCAACGTTGGAGACGATCGCCACGTCGTAGCGGCCCGATTCGCGACCGAGCGCGTCGACCAGCAGATCGGGGCCGAGCGCCGACCCGCCGATGCCGACGTGGAGGATATGCGCGATCGGGCCGAGCGCCTCGGCATCGATCGCGTCGATCAGCGCGCGCATGCGGGCGTGCAGCGCCTGCGCCTTGGCGACGTCCTCCTCCGCGCCCTCGCCGCGTTCGGCGACGTGCGTGACCGAACGGCCTTCGGTGGTGTTGATGACCTTGCCCGCGAACAGCGCCTCGCGCTTGCCGGCCAGATCCTGCGCTTTCGCCAGCGCCTCGAACGCGGCAACCGCATCCTTGGTGAGGTGCGTCTTCGACCAGTCGAAGTGGATGCCGGCAACGTCGAGGCTGAGGCTGCCGAGCCGCCCGGCATCGGCGGCGAAAAGCTCGGTGAGCTTGGTTGCAGGGAGCTGTTCGATCGCGGTCCAGTCGGCGGGCATGGGCACCTCGGAAATGGTTTAGGACGGGATGGTCAGATCGTCCTAGCCGCGCCACATTACAACCACCAGCTTGACGAGGGGTGGCACCCTGACCAAAGGCCCGAAAATGTCCGAACCCGATTTAAAACCCGCCCGCGTTACCACCAAGGCGGGAGAGCCGCGTTCGGAGACGCGCGAGACGCTGACCTTCCTGCTCAAGCTTGCGGTGGTCGTGCTGATCTTCCGCAGCTTCATCCTCGCGCCGTTCAGCATCCCGAGCGAATCGATGATGCCGCGCCTGCTGATCGGCGATTACCTGTTCATCTCGAAATGGAATTACGGCTACTCGCGCTGGTCGCTGCCGTGGGGCGTGCCGCTGATCCCCGGCCGTATCTTCCCGCACGATCCGGCGCGCGGCGATGTGGTGGTGTTCCGCGGGCCGCCGGGTGACGACGTCGACGTTATCAAGCGCGTGATCGGCTTGCCCGGCGACACCATTCAGGTGCGGTACGGTCAGGTGATCCTCAACGGCGTCGCCGTGCCGAAGCAACGGATCGGCGATTTCATCCTGCCGCTGTCGCCCAATTACGGCACCGACGCCTGCGACACGCCGTTCCAGAGCGTCGACGCCAAGGGCAAGCCGGTATGCCGCTACATGCAGTTCCGCGAGACGCTGCCCGACGGCAAGAGCTACAACGTGCTCGACAAGGGCGAGATGCCCGACCGCGATGACACCAAGCTATACACCGTACCCGCCGGCCGCGTGTTCGTGATGGGCGACAACCGCGACAACAGTTCGGACAGCCGCTTCCCAGCGCCCGCCGACGCGTTGCCGGGTGAAGCCTCAGGCATGGGGTACGTGCCGATGGAGCGGATCGAGGGCAAGGCGGTGGTCGGTTTCTGGTCGACCGATGGTTCGGCCAACTGGCTGCTGCCGTGGACGTGGTTCACCGCCGCGCGGCTGAACCGCATCGGGGAAGGCTTTTGAGCAAGGCGCTTAGGAATTGGATCGCGGGCGCGCTCGGTCATGCGCCCGCCGATCTCGCCAGTTACGAGCGCGCGCTGACGCATGGCAGCCAGGCGGCGGCGAATTACGAGCGGCTCGAATTTCTCGGCGACCGCGTGCTCGGCCTCGTCATGGCGGAGTGGCTGTACGCGCTATACCCCAAGGAGCCGGAAGGCGCGCTCTCGCGGCGGCTTAACACGCTGGTAACCGGCGCGGCGTGCGCCGACGTCGCGCGCGCGCTTGGCGTGCCGGCGCAGTTGCGGCTCGGCAAACAGGCGCGCGACGATGGCGCGGCGGACAGCGACAATGTGCTCGGCGACGTGATGGAGGCGCTGATCGGCGCGCTGTACCTCGATGTCGGACTGGAGGCGGCGCGGAGCGCGATCCGTACCGCTTGGGGCGACCGGCCGATGCGCGCGACGGCGGCGCCGCTGCATCCAAAGTCGGCGTTGCAGGAGTGGGCGGCGGCAAACAACCGCAAGGCGCCGGCTTACGAGGTGGTAGACCGTTCCGGCCCGCACCATGCACCGCGCTTCATCGTGAAGGCGACGTTGGGCGGGTTTGCGGAGGCGCAGGCCGAGGGCGGGTCAAAGCAGGAGGCCGAGACGGCGGCAGCGGCGGCGTTGCTGGCGAAGGTTACCGGCTGAGCGTCGATCCGGGCGCGGAGCCGACGGCGCGGCTTACTCCGCCGCAGTCTCCACGGCTGCTTCGCCCGGTACCACGCGCGGCTCGGCGCGGAAGCCCAGCGTCGCGCGGCCCTGCACCGGCCCGGCCACGTCGGCTACCAGATACAACGGCCGCCGCTTCGATTCGACGTAGAGCCGGCCGAGGTACTCGCCGATCATGCCCAAGACGAACATCTGCACCGCACCCAGCAGCACCACTACCAGCATCGTCGAGGTCCAGCCCGCCACCGCGCTGCCGGTGAGGAAACCGACCGCAATGTAGACGAACAGCAGCAGCGACAGCCCGGTCAGCACCAGCCCGGCGTGGCTGGCGAGCCGAAGCGGCGCGGTTGAAAACCCCGTTACCGCGTCGAGCGCGAGGCGGATCATCTTGCCGAGCGGGTAATTGGTCTCACCGGCGAACCGCTCGTGCCGGTCGTACACGAACGGCACCTGCCGGAAGCCGACCCATGCAACCATGCCGCGAATGAAGCGCGCCTGTTCGGGGAGCGACAGGAACGCGTCGAGCGCGCGCCGGCTCATCAGCCGGAAATCGCCGGTATCGAGCGGGATGGCAGTGTCGGTCACCCGGTCGAGCAGCCGGTAGAACGCCGCCGCCGTCACCTTCTTGAACAAAGACTCGCCCGCGCGCTTGCGGCGCACCGCATAAACGACGTCGGCGTCCTGCGCGGTCATCATCGCGCGCATGTCGGCAAGCAATTCCGGTGGGTCCTGCAAATCGGCGTCGATAATGAGGATCTGCTCGCCCGCGCACAGGTCGAGCCCGGCGGTGAGCGCAAGCTGATGGCCGTGGTTGCGCGACAGGTTGATCGCGACGAGGTGCGGGTCCGCCGCGGCGAGGCGCTGCATCACCGGCCAGCTATCGTCCTTTGATCCATCGTTGATGAACAGGATCTCGAAATCCTCACCCACCGCCGCCCGCGCCGCGCCGGAGACGCGCGCGTAAAGCTGATCGAGACAGGCAGCCTCGTTATAGCACGGGATGACGACGGAGAGGGCAGGACGTTGCATAGTCCCGCGCATAGCGCCTTGGCCGCCGAATGCCGATGCCGAAAATTGCTGCATGCTCGCGAAGCTCCCCCGATCCCCAACCGCGAAGGCGGTAGCATCCAAAGCTTTTTGATTCGATAAGGCGCCGCGATGGCCACCGATACCCGCATCTACATTACGCCGCCCGGCATCAAACTCGGGCCGCTCGCCGACATCGCCGATGGTGCCGCGCGCGGTTTCCGCTTGTCGTTCAAGGCCGGGAGGTTCGACGGCGTGGTTGTTCGCACCGGCGATACGGTGACGGGGTACGTCGATCTGTGCCCGCACGCTGGCGTACCGCTGGCGGCGGCACCGGACGATTATATCGTGCACCAGGTCTCGACCGGCACCTTGCTCGCCTGTCGCTGGCACGGCGCGCTGTTCGAAGTTGCGGACGGTGCCTGCATCTCCGGGCCGTGCAAGGGGCAACGGCTGGAGCCGTGGCCGGTTGCGGTGATGCGCGGCACGATCGTTACCGCGCGCACCGGCCCGCGCTTCCGCTGGTTGCCGTTCCTCGGTTAGCGGCGGGGGTAGCCGTAACGGCTGTTTTCGAACGAGACCACCGCGCCGGCATTGTCGCCCAGCGGGATCGCCGCCGTGCCGTAGATGCCACGCGTGCCGTTCGAGCCGATCATCGCGCCGACTTCGCCGTGGATGCCCGAGAGGGGGGCGCCGCCGGCGTCCATCTCGCCCCGCGCGCGCGCCGCGCTTTCGATGGTGTTGCTGTCGAGGATCTTGTCGCGCTGTTCGTCGCTGAGGCGGATCGTGTCGCCATCGGGCGCGGCGGTCGGCTGCGCCGTCTCCGGTGCCGCCTGTGTCTGCGCTGAACCCGGAAGCGGGCAACAGCATGCCGCAGCGGCAAGCGCGAGCAGGTGGGCGGGGCGTGGCATCAAACGGATCATGTTGCGCTTGTAGACCCGAACCGGTCTGGCTGCAAAAGCATCGGTCGCGGCGCGCGGGCGGCCCATGGCACGGCTAGATCCGCTCCACGCCGCTGACCGCATCCGCCGCGCGCAGTGCCGCGATCAGCCGCATCAGGTGCTGCGTATCGTGCACCTCCACGTCGAAGGTATTGGTGTGGAAACCCGTGTCGCGGTTGTCGAGCCGCATGTTGACGATGTTGGCCTTCTGTCCACCAATGATCGTCGCGATCGTGCCGAGCGAGCCGGGTTCGTTCTTGACCCCCACGGCGATGCGCGCCGTGCCGCCCTCGGTCTTGTCGCCCCAGGCGAGATCGACCCAGTCAGCATCGTCGGCGGTGGCGAGCACCGGACATTCAATGACATGCACCTCGATGCCCTGGTCCGGTCGGCGCAGGCCGACGATGCGGTCGCCCGGCACCGGATGACAACATTCGGCGAGATCGTAGGCGACGCCCGGCGTGAGACCACGGATCGAGATCGCCTTGGTCTGCGCTGGCGCCTGCTGCTGGCCGCTCGCCTGCACCGATCCGGGCATCAGCGCTTCCATGACCTCGGCATCGGTGATGCGCCGCCGGGCGATCGCCTCCATCAACGCGGCCTCATCGGCAAGTTTAAGCCGGGTGAGCGCGACCTTGATCGCCTCGGCCCCAAGCGGCGCGGGCAGGCGCGACACAACCTCGTCGTACAGCTTGCGGCCCAGCGCATGAGTTTCCTCGCGCTCGGTCTGGCGCAGGAAGCGTCGGATCGCCGCACGCGCCTTGCCGGTAATCGCGAAATTCATCCAGCTTGCCTGCGGGTGCTGCGCTTTGGATCGCAAGATCTGCACCTGATCGCCATTGGCGATAATCGTGCGTAGCGGCACGACCCGCCCGTTGACCTTCGCACCGACCGCCTGATCGCCAAGATCGGTGTGGACCGCATAGGCAAAGTCGATCGGGGTCGCGCCCTTGGGCAACTGGTGCAGTTCCCCCTTCGGCGTGAAGGCGAAGATGCGATCCTGATACATCGCCATGCGGGTATGTTCGAGCAGCTCTTCAGGGCTCTCGGCATTGTCGAGGATCTCGACGAGATCGCGGATCCAGCTCACCTGCGCTTCGGGATGGGCGTTGGCCTGCTTGTACGCCCAATGTGCGGCGAGGCCGAGTTCGGCCTCCTCGTGCATGTCGGGTGTGCGGATCTGGATCTCGATGCGGCGGTTCTCGGCATGGATCACCGAGGTGTGGAGCGAGCGGTACCCGTTGCGCTTTGGCGTCGAGATGTAATCCTTGAACCGTCCCGGCACCATCGGCCAGCGCCGGTGGATCGCGCCGAGCGCAGCGTAACACGCCTCCTCGTCCGGCACGATCGCGCGGAACGCCATGATGTCGGACAATTGTTCGAAGCTGATGTGACGCTCGTTGGTCTTCTTCCAGATCGAATAGGGGTGCTTCTCGCGGCCGTTGACCTCCGCTTCGATGCCGTGCCGCGACAGCAGCATCTTGAGGCTGGAGCCGATCTTCTCGATGCGGTCGTCACCACCGTCCTTCAGCTGCTCCAGCCGTCGCGTGATCGATTCATACGCTTCGGGTTCGAGCTGCGCGAAGGCGAGCGTCTGCATCTCCTTCATGAATTCGTACATGCCGATCCGCTCGGCGAGCGGCGCGTAAATATCCATCGTCTCGCGCGCGATGCGGCGGCGCTTCTCCGGCTTCGAAATGAAGTGCAGCGTGCGCATGTTGTGCAGCCGGTCGGCCAGCTTCACCAGCAGCACGCGGATGTCGTCGGACATGGCGAGCAGGAACTTGCGCAGGTTTTCCGCCGCGCGCTCGTTCTCGGTTTGCGCCTCGATCTTGGAAAGCTTGGTCACGCCATCGACCAGTCGCGCCACCGACGGTCCGAACAGCCGGGTAATCTCCTCCGGCGTGGCGACGGTATCCTCGATCGTGTCGTGCAGGATCGCGGTGGCGATCGTCTCGTCGTCGAGCCGCAGGTCGGTGAGGATACCCGCCACCTCGATCGGATGGCTGAAATACGGGTCGCCCGACGCGCGTTTCTGGCTGCCGTGCGCCTGCATCGAGAACACATAAGCGCGATTGAGCAACGCCTCGTCGGCATTCGGATCGTAGCTCAAAACCCGATCGACCAGTTCGTATTGGCGCAGCACTCCCCCAAGAGTGGGGCGTGCCCCGCTGCTTGGCAATACAATCTTGATCGTGTCAGTGGGCTTTTGCTGCATGGTGGCGTTGTTGCAACGCTTTGCGGCGACACGGAGACGACGATATGGCACGCGACACCTGGCTCATAACCGGCGCATCGGCCGGGCTCGGCGCGCTGTTCGCCGAACGCGCGGCGGCGGCCGGCAACGACGTGATACTCGTCGCGCGGCGGGCCGAGCGGCTGGAGGCGCTGGCGACTAGGATCGCCAGCACGGGCGTTTCGGCGCACGTGATCGCCTGCGATCTCGGCGCGGCCGGGTCTGTGCCTGAACTGATGCGCGAGATCGCCGCACGCGGGCTGACGGTGAATACGCTCGCCAACAACGCCGGCTTAGGCGTTCGCGGTGCGCTTTCGGATAGTGACGGCGCCGTGCAGGCGGCGATGATCGACCTGAACTGTCGTGCGCTGGTCGAACTCACGCATGCGGTGTTGCCGGGAATGGTCGCGAAGCGGCGTGGCGGCATCCTCAACATTGCCTCGACCGCAGCATTCCAGCCGGGACCGGGCATGGCGGTCTATTACGCCACCAAGGCATTCGTGCTGAGCTTCTCCGAGGCGCTGCACGAGGAGGTGCGCGGGCAGGGCGTGCGGGTGACGGCGCTATGCCCCGGCCCGACCCGCACCGAGTTCGCGGGGATCGCCGGAATGGGCAGCAGCGGCTTCTTCGAGAAAAACGCGGCCGATGCGGAGACGGTGGTACGCGACGGTATGGCGGCGCTCGCGCAGGGCAGGGCGATCAAGGTGGCGGGCGCGAGGAACGCGGCGATGGCGGGTTCGGTCCGCCTGCTGCCGCGCGGGGTCGCACGACGGATCTCGGCGCACGTGCAAAGGCTGTTGGCAGGTTAATCGAAGCTTTTGTCACGCAGGCGGAACGCTCTGCATCACGCGACGTTCAGATCAGGTATTACTAGAGGGAGCCTCAATATGCTTTGGACAATCGCCGTCATTCTCGTCGTGCTGTGGCTGCTTGGCTTCGCGATCCATATCGGCGGCGGGCTTATCCACATCCTGCTGGTGATCGCCGTGATCGTCGTGATCTTCCAACTCATCACCGGTCGCCGCTCCTTATAACCGGCAAACGTGATGGCCGCCCCGGGGGTGTTACCGGGGCGGCGTCACATTTGAGAGTGCGGCCTGTTCAACGGCGCGCCAATCGCCGTTCAGTCGGCGAACAGCAGCACCGGCGTTTCGAGATACCGCTTCAGCGCCTGCACGAAGCTCGCCGCGTCCCAGCCGTCGACCACGCGGTGATCGCAACTGATCGACAGGTTCATCAGTTTCGCCCGCACGATGTCGTCGCCCCGGAACACCGGCCGCTCGACGATCTTGTTCGGGCCGATGATCGCCACCTCCGGCCGGTTGATGACCGGTGTGGTCGCAACGCCGCCAAGCGGCCCCAGCGACGTGACCGTCAGCGTCGATCCCGACAGTTCCGAACTCGTCGCCTTGCCGGTCCGTGCGGCTTCCGCCAGTCGCGTGATCTCGGCGGCAAGCTGCCAGACGTTACGATCCTGCGCGTCGCGGATCACCGGCACCATCAGCCCCGCGTCGGTCTGCGTCGCCATGCCGAGATGCACCGCGCCGTGACGCGTGACCACGCCGGCTTCGTCATCATAGCGGGCGTTGAGCATCGGGAAGGCGGGGATCGTCTTGCAGATCGCCGCGATCAATAGCGGCAGCATGGTCAGTTTGGGGCGGTCGCCGCGATTGTCGTTGAGGTCGGCGCGCATGTCCTCCAACGCGGTGACATCAATCTCGTCGACATAGGTGAAGTGCGGGATCGCGCGTTTCGACGCCGCCATGTTCTCGGCGATGCGGCGGCGCATGCCGATCACCTTTACCGTCTCGTCGGCGCGTGCGCGGTTCGCGTGTGGAGCGTGATAGCCCTGTGCGGAGCCGTAGCGCAGGAATGCGTCGAGATCGGCATGGCGGATACGCTCGCCCTCGGCTGGCTTCACCTGCGCGAGATCCACGCCGAGCGTCCTGGCGCGGTCGCGTACCGCAGGCGAGGCTAATACGGTCGCCGGCGCCTTCGCCTCGTCTGCCTTGCCCGGTGCAGACCGCGGGCCAGCATCTGCGGCAGCGGGACGCGGCGCTTCGGGTTCAGCCCCCTCAGACGGCACCGATGCCTGTGCCGGGGAGTGCGCGGGTGCGAGAACCTCCTCGACACCGGGGTTCTCCGCCTCGAACACCTGCTCCGTCGGATCGACCAGATCGATCGGTCCGAGCGCGGGCGCTTCTTCGGCCCCGACGTCGACCGCGTCAGTTTCGATCACCACCAGCGCCGCGCCGATCGACACCTGTTTGCCGACCTCGCCCGCCAGTTCGACGACAACGCCGGACACCGGCGATTCCATCTCGACCGTCGCCTTGTCGGTCATCATGTCGGCGACACGCTGGTCCTCCTCGACCCGGTCGCCCACGGCGATGTGCCACGCGACGATCTCCGCCTCGGAAATGCCTTCACCGATATCGGGCAGCTTGAAGGTGAAACGCGCCATTTCAAATCCGTTTGTTCGAGCGAAATCTGGAAACACAAGGGGATGGGAACCCATCCCTAATCGCGCATCACCTTCTTGAGCGCTTCGCCGATCCGCACCGGACCGGGGAAATACGCCCATTCGAGGCTGTGCGGGTAGGGCGTGTCGAAGCCGGTAACGCGTTCGATCGGCGCCTCAAGGTGGTAGAAGCAGCGCTCCTGCACCAAGGCCGACAGCTCCGCGCCGAACCCGCCGGTGCGCGTCGCCTCGTGGATGATCATACAACGCCCGGTCTTCTTCACCGATGCCTCGATCGTCTCGATATCGAGCGGCACCAAAGTGCGCAGGTCGATGATCTCGGCATCGACGCCCGCTTCGGCGATGACGGCGGAGGCGACGTGCACCATCGTGCCATAGACCAGCACGGTCAGCGCCTCCCCCTCGCGCACCACGTTCGCCTTGCCGAGCGGGATCTTGTAATAGCCCTCCGGCACCGCGCCGGCGGGATGCTGCGACCAGTTCTGCGTCGGCTTGTCCCAATGGCCGTCGAACGGGCCGTTGTAGATGCGCTTTGGCTCGAAAAACAGCGTGGGGTCGTTGTCCTCGATCGCGGCGATCAGGAGCCCCTTGGCGTCGTACGGCGTCGAGGGGATCACCGTCTTGATGCCCGAGACGTGGGTGAAGATGCCCTCGGGGCTTTGCGAATGGGTCTGGCCGCCGAAGATGCCGCCGCCGAACGGCGATCGCACCGTGATCGGCGCGATGAACTCACCGGCTGAGCGATAGCGCAGCCGCGCCGCCTCGCTCACCAACTGGTCGAGCGCGGGGTAGATGTAATCGGCGAACTGGATTTCCGGCACCGGGCGCAGGCCATAGGCGCCCATCCCGACCGCGACGCCGATGATGCCGCATTCGGTGATCGGCGTGTCGAACACGCGGGTCTTGCCGAACTTGGCCTGAAGCCCGGCGGTTGCGCGGAACACGCCGCCGAAATAGCCGACATCCTCGCCCATCACGATCACGGCGGGGTCGCGCTCCATCATCACCGCCATCGCGGAGTTGATCGCCTGGATCATGTTCATGCGCGTGGTGGGTTCGGTAGCCTGCACGTTTGCGTCCTCAGCCATCACTTGCGCGCCCACGGACGGCCGCTTGCCGTCTCTTCCGCCATCATCTGTGCCTGTTGCTCGCGTAAGTGCCACGGCATTTCCTCGAACACGCCGTCGAACAGCGTGTCGAGCGGCTGGTGCAGCCCGTGGCCGAGGATGCCGTTCGCTTCGGCCGCCTTCTGAGCGGCGCGGACCATTTCGGCGACGTCCTTGTCCTGCGCGACGTGCCGCTCCTCGTCCCACTCGCCGAGTGCGATGAGGTGGTTCTTCAACCGCGTAACCGGATCACCGAGCGGCCATGCGCTCGCCTCGCCGGCGGAACGGTACTGGCCGGGATCGTCCGAGGTGGAATGGCCTTCGACACGGTAGGTGAAATGCTCGATCAGGGTCGGTCCCTGGTTCGTGCGGGCGCGCTCCGCCGCCCAGGCAGTGGCGGCATAGACCGCAAGCGCATCGTTACCGTCGACCCGCAGGCCCGCGATGCCATAGCCGATCGCGCGCGCCGCAAAGGTCGTCGCCTCCGCGCCGGCAAACCCGGAAAAGCTCGAGATCGCCCACTGGTTGTTGACGACGTTGAAGATCACCGGCGCGCGGTACACGCTGGCGAAGGTGCAGGCCGAGTGGAAGTCACCCTCGGCGGTCGATCCCTCGCCGCACCAGGCGGCGGCGATGCGGGTGTCACCCTTGGCTGCGCTCGCCATCGCCCAGCCGACCGCTTGCGGATATTGCGTGGTGAGGTTGCCCGAGATCGAGAAGAACGACGCCTCCTTGACCGAATACATGATCGGCAACTGCTTGCCCTGCAGCCGGTCGCCCTTGTTAGAATAGATCTGGTTCATCATGTCGACCAAATCCCAGCCGCGCGCGATGAGCAGGCCCTGCTGGCGGTACGACGGGAAGCACATGTCGTCACGATCGAGCGCGAACGCGGCGGACACGGCCACTGCTTCCTCACCGGTGCACTTCATGTAGAAGCTGGTCTTGCCCTGTCGCTGCGCGCGGAACATGCGTTCGTCGAACGCACGCACGGTCGCCATGCTGCGCAGCATGCCGCGCAGCGTATCGGGGTCGAGTCGCGGGTTCCACGGACCGACCGCCTGTCCATCCTCGTCCAGCACGCGCACGAGATCATAGGCAAGGTCGGTAAAATCCTCGGCGCGGTCGGCGGTGTCGGGCCGACGCGCCTGGCCGGCTGGGGGCAGCTTTACCTGCGTGAAATCAACCGCATCGCCCGGTCGGAAGCGCGGCTCCGGCACGTACAGCGAGAGGGGGGGCAGGTTCGCGCCTTGACGGTCGCTGGACATCACATCTCCGGCTTCGGTTCGGATCGCCTTCATCAGCGCCCGAAATCATCTTGTGCACTGTTGTTATTATATTTCAACCGGCTTTGCTAGATCTCCGTTGCGCAAGGCCATTGACTCGCCGCATCAAAACAGAACAAAATAGGAACAGTTAGCAGCGAGTCGAATCGTGTCGTCAGCCACTATAGCAGAATTGCGCGAAAGCCTGCGAGCGATCCAGGGCGACGGCTACAAGCGTCGCCCGGTGTTGCCGTTCGGTGTGGCGGCGCTCGACGAGCGGATCGCGGGCGGCGGTTTGCGGCTCGATTCGTTGCATGAGGTTGCCGCCGCCAGCCCGAATCCCGGCGACGATGCCGCTGCGACGCTGTTCATGGCGGGCGCCGCCGCGCGGGCATGGGGGCCGGTATTGTGGGTGGTACGCCGGCGTGATCTGTTCGCGCCGGGCCTGTATCAGGCCGGGCTCGATCCTGACCGCGTGCTTTATGCGGAGGCCGCCGACGATGCCGAGGTGCTGGCGCTAATGGAGGAGGGGCTGCGGCACCGTGGCCTCGGTGCGGTGATCGGCGAGGTCAAGCGCGCCGCCATGCCCAATACGCGCCGCCTGCAACTGGCGGCGGAAGGCGGCAAGACCATCGCGCTGCTGCTGAAACGCCATGCGAGGGAAGGCGGCAATCCGCTTCACGTCCCCTCCGCCGCAATCACACGCTGGCGGATCGGCAGCGCGCCCTCCACGCCGCTGCCGGTCGAGGGGGTGGGGCGCGCCTGCTGGCACATCGACCTCGTCCGCCAGCGCGGCGGCGAGCCTTTCCAAACCATCATGGAGGCATGCGATGAAACGGGTCGCCTCGCTCTACCTGCCCGACTGGTCGATCGAACGGCTGCGACGGATGACGCAGATCGATACGTCTATGTCGAGGCGGCCTGACGTCGCGAGACCAAATAGCGCAGCTATTTCGCACGGCGACGAAGGCGGCCGGCGGCGCGAAGCGCTGTCCGGCGACACGGGCTTTGGCCGTGGCGCTACCCCCCTCGAGAAAGCCGCTGCCGCCGAACGTGCGGAAACATGCTCTGTCCCTCGCGGCGGAGGTTGGCGTCCGGGCGCGCGCTGGGCTCGGGAAGACGTCGAAGCGCAGATCGCTGCTCTGCCCGCACACCAGCGGCCTCCGTTTCGCGACCTCGGCCGTCGCAGCGAAGCGGCCGCACCACCGTTCCGCGCGATGCGTGCCGACGAGGCGACCGGGGGCCAACCCTTCCGCCCGGCGGGCTCGGTTCCGAAATCGCTCGGGCCAGACCCGCGCAGCATGGCCGGGCATCCGGACTCTTCCGGACGCGAGACGTTGCAGCGTCCGAGATTGCGTGACATCGCCGTGCCCGAGCGTCCGACCCCGGTCCGCCATAGCGGTGAGGATCGCCCGCTCGTCACCAGCATCAAACAGGGCAGCCGCCTCGTCATCGCCGCAGCCTGCGCCGGCGCACGTGCGCTCGGCCTGGCCCCCGGCATGGCGATAACGCAGGCCCGTGCGCTGGTGCCGGAACTCGATATCCGCGACGCCGATCCCGCAGGTGACGCCGCCGATCTGCTGCGCCTCGCCATCACGGCGGCACGCCGCTGGACGCCGCTCACTGCGCTTTCCACAACGGACGGGGGGGATGCGGACGGGCTGATGCTCGATATCACCGGCTCCGCGCATCTGTTCGGCGGTGAGGCCCGGATGGCGCAGCGCATTGTTCGACTGCTTGGGCGACTGGGCTTCACCGCGCGGATCGCGGTGGCGGACACGGCGGGTGCGGCTTGGGCGATGGCGCGGTTCGGTGGACGGGGGTGCAGCATCGTGCCGCCCACGCGTCATGTCGAGGCGATTGCCGGCTTGCCCCTCGCCGCGCTCCGTCTCGATGCCGGTGCGGTCGATGCGCTTGTTCACCTTGGTGTGAATACAATCGGCCAGCTTGTCGCAATGCCGCGCGCGCCCCTCGTGCGCCGGTTCGGAGACGCGCTCGTCACCCGCATCGATCAGGCGAGCGGGCGTGTCGCCGAGCCGCTCGATCCGGTCGTTCCGCCCGAGCCGATCTTGGTCGAGCAGCGCTTTATGGAGCCGATCGCCACGGCCGAGGCGATTGCGCATTGGCTTGGTGTACTGATGCCGCGCCTCGTCACCGCGCTTGCGCAGGTCGGGCAGGGGGCACGGCGAATCGAACTCGTTGCCGATCGCATCGACGGCATACCGCAGCGCCTCCACATCGGCCTCGCCCGGCCAAGCCGCGATGGCGCACACATGCTGCGTCTCATCACCCGCCGTATCGAGGAGATCGCCCCGGGCTACGGCATCGACGCGCTCGCGCTCCACGTCCGCCGTGCCGACCGGCTCGATGCGCAGCCGTTCGACGAACGGCTGGAGGATCGACCCGCCGACCTTGCTCCCCTCGTCGATACGCTCGCCAACCGCATCGGCGATGCGCGGCTATGGCGGATGCGCGCGGTCGAAAGCGATGTGCCCGAACGCTCGCTTGCACCCGCGCCGCCCATGAGCGAGGCGCCGCGTGCCGGCCCTCGCCTCAAGTCGGACGACATCCGTCAACTCGATCGCGGTGTCGATCTGCACCCCTGGCATCCACGCTGGCCGCGTCCGGCGCGCCTACTGCGGCGGCCCGAACAGCTCGATCATGTCATCGCCGAACTGCCCGACCAGCCGCCGCGCCGCTTCACCTGGCGCGGGCAGACGCACCGGATCGTCCGTGCCGACGGGCCGGAACGCATCCTCGGCGAATGGTGGCATCGCACCGCGGAGGCGCAACTGGTCCGCGACTATTTTCAGGTCGAGGACGAAATCGGCCATCGCTTCTGGCTGTTCCGTCGCGGCGATGGCGAGCGGGCCGAGACCGGCGACCTTGCCTGGTTCATTCACGGTGCGTTCGGGTGACCTACTGCGAACTCCAGGTCACGACGCATTATTCGTTCCTGCGCGGGGCGGCGTCGCCTGAGGAACTGTTCAAGGTCGCTGCGACATTGGGTCTGCCCGCGCTCGGCATCGTCGACCGCAATTCCGTCGCCGGAGTGGTGCAAGCCCTCTACGCCTGCGATCAACTCGCCGAAATCGGCGTTGCGATCCGGTCGATCCCTGGTTGTCGGCTTGATCTGGTCGACGGCACGTCGCTGCTGGTCTGGCCCGAGGACCGTGCCGCGTGGAGTCGCCTCACGCGGCTGCTCACGCTCGGCAAGAGCCGTGCCGACCGCAAGGCCGGTGAAAAGGGGCGCTGCTTTCTGCATTGGGAGGATGTCGCGGCGTATGCCGATGGGCTGGTGACGGCGCTGGTGCCCGGCATCGCCGGCGCGGATGCGGTAGCGTTGCGGTGGATGGCGGACGTGTTCGGCACGCGCGGCCACGTTTGCCTCACCCAGTTGCGCCGCCCCGGCGACGTGGCACGCCTGCACGCACTCGACCATGCCGCGCGGCGTTTCGGGCTGACGCCGCTCGCCAGCGGCGACGTGCTGTACGACCTGCCCGAACGGCGCATGTTGCAGGATGTCGTTACCGCGATCCGGGAGAAATGCACCATCGACGCATTGGGCTTTCGCCGCGAACGCAGCGCCGACCGGCATCTTAAAAGTCCGGGGGAGATGGCGCGCCGCTTCCGTCGCTTTCCGCACGCAATCGCGGCCAGCGCCGCGATCGCGGAGCGCTGCACCTTTTCGTTGCGCGAACTCGGTCACCAATATCCCGATGAGTTGGTGATGAGCGGGCACAGCCCACAAAAGGCGCTGGAGAAGTTGGCGTGGCGCGCGCTTAACATCAGAAGTAAAGATGCGCGGCCAAGTGCGGCCTATCGCAAACTGCTGACAAAGGAACTTAAACTGGTCAAGCACTGGGGTTATGCCGCCTATTTTCTGACAGTTCATTCCATCGTGCAATACGCCCGTAGCCAAGGTATTTTGTGCCAGGGGCGCGGTTCGGCGGCAAATTCCGTAATCTGTTTCGTGCTCGACATCACCTCGATAGACCCGGTCAGGCACCAGTTGCTGTTCGAGCGATTTCTGTCGGAAGATCGTGGGGAGCCGCCCGACATCGACGTCGATTTCGAGCACGAACGTCGTGAGGAAGTGATCCAGTGGATCTATGATACGTACGGCCATCATCATGCTGCGTTGACGGCCGTCGTCAGCCGTTTTCGCTCGCGGGGCAGCATCCGTGAAGTCGGCAAGGCTCTGGGCCTGGCCGAGGACGTCACCGCAGGACTTGCCAGCCAGATCTGGGGCTGGTCGAGCGAGGGCGTTCCCGACGAACATGTCGAAGCGCTCAACCTCGATAAGACGGAACCGCGGCTTGCGCTTGCGCTCAGCCTGGCCGCGCAGTTGATCGGCACGCCGCGGCATCTCTCGCAGCATCCCGGCGGCTTCGTGCTGACGCGGGACCGGCTGGATTCGCTGATCCCGATCGAACCTGCGGCGATGGTCGATCGCCGCGTAATCGAGTGGGAAAAGAACGACATAGAGTATCTCAGCTTCATGAAGGTGGATATCCTCGGCCTCGGCATGCTCGGCTGCATGCGGCGCTGCTTTGAGCTGCTGCGCGCGCACAAGGGGCTGAACCTCGTGATGTCCGGTCCGGAAATGCAGGTCGACGATCCTGCGGTGTACGAGATGATCCAGCGGGCGGACACGCTCGGCGTGTTCCAGATCGAGAGCCGCGCCCAGATGTCGATGCTGCCGCGCATGAAGCCGACGAACTTCTATGACATCGCCATTCAGGTGGCGATCGTGCGGCCGGGGCCGATCCAGGGAGACATGGTGCACCCATATCTCAAACGCCGCGAGCAGGAGCGCGAGGGCAAGGTAGAGATCGAATATCCCAGCACGAAGTTGAAAAGCGTCCTGAAAAAGACGCTCGGCGTGCCGCTGTTCCAGGAACAGGCGATGCAGGTCGCGATCATCGGTGCTGGCTTTCCGCCGACCCGGGCCGACAAGCTGCGTAAGGCGATGGCCACGTTCAAGAAAACCGGCGGTGTCGGTGAGTTCCGCGACGATCTCATCAAGGGGATGCGCAGGAACGGCATCACCCAGGAATTCGCCGAGCGGCTGGTCAAGCAGATCGAGGGGTTCGGCAGCTACGGCTTCCCCGAAAGCCACGCGGCGAGCTTTGCCAAGATCGCCTACGCTTCATGCTGGATGAAGCATCATCACCCCGACGTATTCTGCGCCGCCTTGCTCAATGCACAGCCGATGGGGTTCTACGCCCCCGCACAGATCGTCCGCGATGCGCGCGAGCATGGCGTTACGGTGCTGCCGCCGTGCATCAACACGAGCGAGTGGGACACCATCCTCACGCCAGCCCCGAGCGGTCTGCTGGCACCGCTCCGCCTCGGCCTGCGTATCGTCTCGGGGCTGGCCGGCGCGGACGTCGGCCGCATCGTGCTCGCGCGCGACGAGCGGCCGTTCGCTTCGGTCGAGGACCTGTGGCGGCGTGCGAAACTGTCGACGCTCGCGCTCGAGAAGCTCGCGCGGGCCGATGCGTTCCATGCACTCGGGCTTGATCGGCGGCAGGCGTTGTGGGCGGTGCGTGGGCTCGGCGCAAAGCCGCTGCCGCTGTTCGCCGCCGCGGATGCGCGCGCATCGGGCATCGAGCCGCCGGTCGTGCTCGCCGCGCTCACCGCCGGGCGTGAGGTGGTGGAGGATTACCGCGCGACGCAACTCTCGCTGCGCGCGCATCCGCTCACCTTCCTGCGCGGCGACCTCACCCGGCGCGGTATCCGCGCATGCGGCGACCTTCAACACATAAGGGACGGCGCGCGTGTCGAGGTGGCGGGGATCATCCTCGTGCGGCAGCGGCCGGGCAGTGCGAAGGGCGTGCTGTTCATCACCATCGAGGACGAGACCGGCGTCGCCAACGGTATCCTGTGGCCCGACCGGTTCGAGGCGCAGCGCCGCACCGTGATGACCGCGACGATGGTCTCGATCATCGGGCGCGTACAGAAGGAGGGGCTGGTGATCCATGTCGTCGCCGACCGCGTTGTCGATCTTACCGGTCTGCTCGGCCAGGTTGGCGACATCGAACTGCCGCGCCTCACCATGCCCGGCGATGGTGCGACGCACGGCGGTACCATCGACCCGCGCGACCCGGAGTGGAAGCGTGGCCGGATCGACTGGCATTACCGCGAGAAGCCGGCGATTCCGGTAAAAAGCCACGATTTTCATTAAGGCAGCTCGCCGAACCCACTGGCGTGCGGGCCGTGTCGCGCGAGTGCGCGCAGCGGCTCGTCATGCCGCTTCGGCATCCGCTTTAAGACGTCACCTTGAGGATCAGCAATCCTGCCAGCAGCAGCCCCGCGCCGACCAGCCGCCCCGGCGTCGCCGCTTCACCAAGCAGGACGATGCCCAGCACGAATGCGCCAAGCGCACCGATGCCGGTCCAGATCATGTACGCACTGCCGAGCGGCAGGGTCCGCATTGCATAGCCGAGCAGGCTGAAGCTCGCGATTACCGCGACGATCGTCACCGCGGCCGGTCCGGGCTTCGTAAAGCCGGCCGATTGTTTCATGGCATACGCCCATACGATTTCGAGCAGTCCGGCGATGGTCAGTGCAATCCAGGGCATACCGCCCTCCCGAGTTGAGAAGCCGGGTCGTCCCGGACATGCAACCGCGTGGGCGGTACGAGGACGTGGCCCCGGAGGCGCGCCTTAGTCGGCGGACGAGGCGACGGCAACGTCCGCCTGCAGCCGTTGCAACATGGCAAGCGCGCGATCGGCATGCGCGGCGGGGACGAAGGCGTGATCGTGGTGGAACGCCGAGACCATGTTGCAGGCGATGCCCGCCCCGGCGAGCGCGCCCGCCACCGCCGCGGTCAGCCCGACGCCGCCGAGCGCGGAGAACACCTGCAACGTGATCTGGCGCATCGGTGTGGCGCAATCAAAGCCAAGCACGACTGCGCGATCGAGCGGCAGGATCGCGGACCAGCCCTCATCCTCGCGGAACAGGCTGATCGCATCGGCTCCGAAGCGTTCGAGGTCGGGCGCGGTGCAGAACACGAAGCATCCCTCGCGCAGGACAGGCGCCATGCCCGCGATCATCGCATCGCGCCCGGTAACGACGGTCACGAAGCCTTGCTCACTGGGCCCTGCCGTAGCGTGCGATCAGCGCGCGCACCACGCCGTTGGTCCAGCCAAAGCCGTCCTGCAACGCATACTCGCCGCCGCCGCCGGGTCGGGCCTGCTCGACATCGTATTTCTCCAGCATCCGCCCGCTCGCCCGGTATTCGTGCAACACCGTCGCGAGGAAACGCTGCGCCAGTTCGCGCGCCGCCGTCTCGTGGCCGGCGCGGTTCAGTCCCTCAATCGCGATCCATTGCAGCGGCGGCCAGCCGTTGGGCGCATCCCATTGCTCGCCGGTGCGCGCCTGCGTGGTGCGAAGGCCACCCGGCGCGACCAGCGAGTCCGAAATGGTCGACGCGACGATCTCCGCCCGGTCCTGCGCGGCAAGTCCGGTGAACAGCGGAAAGGCGGTGGCGGCGCTCAGACCCCGGCGCAAAGCGTGCCTGGCGATATCCCAGTCACCGTACCGGCCGCCCTTGTCGTCCCACAGCCACTTCTCCACCGCCGCGCGGCGTGCGTTGGCGAGCGCGTCGAAGCGTTTGGCGCATTCCACATCGCCGTCGCCCCGACAGGAATCGGCGATCGCACCCTCCATGCCGTACAGCAGGCTGTTGAGATCGACCGGCACGACGTTGGTGGTGTCGATCGTCGCCAGCGTCTTACCGTCGGCGAACCAGCGCGAGCTGAAATCCCAGCCGCTTTCGGCCGCAGCGCGGATGTCGCGGTACAGCGGCCCGGCGTCCCGCCCGGTACGCGCCTGAAGGGCGACGTCCTCGCGCCACGATTCCTCGCGCGGGCGGTCGGCGTGGCTGTAATAGCGGTTGAGCACGCTGCCGTCCGGCATCGTCACGACATGCTCGGCCTGCATCCAGAAGTCATGCTCGCGGATCAACGCCTTTAGCCGGCGCGCCTCGATCGCGGGGTCGTGCGTGTCGGACAGCGCCATCATCAGATACAGCACCGGCGGCTGCGAGCGTTCGACATAATAGCTGCGCGTGCCGTTGGGGATATGGCCATAGCGTTCGACCAGCGACACGAAATCAGCCAGCATCGAGTCGACGAGGTCGCCATGCCCGTCCGCCTTCAGGCCCAGCATCGTGAAATAGCTGTCCCAGTAATACATCTCGCGGAAGCGGCCGCCCGGCACGACATAGCGTTCCGGCAGTGACAGCGCGGAGCCGCCGGGTGTCGCGACGAGCGGCGGGCGCGTCAGGTGCGGCCATAATGCGGCGATATGGTCCTGCACCGGTGGGCGCGACGGGTCGGCCGGCGGAGTCGGCGCCGCCATCGGCACGGTGAAGTTGCGCTGGACAAAGGCATGCAACTGGTCCGGCGTCTCGGGTTGCGTCGCGCACCAGTTGGCGAGGATCGCGGCATGCGGGCGCAGCGGGGTCGCGTCGGCGAAGCTCTTGCTGTCCGGATACAGCCGCGCGGCCTGCACGGCGGTGAAGATCGGGCCGTACAGATCGAGCGGGGTCGGCACCGCCCCCGCGATCGGCGTCGCGGGCGGGATGCACGACGCGACTTCGGCGACGACCTCGGGGGCGGCGGCGGCGTGGTGGCGCGGGCGGCGTGCCTTGCGGTGCTTCGCCGCCTTGCCCTTCACCGTCTTGTGTGCGGTCGCGCGCTGCGGCGACGCGGCCTGCGCGACCGAACCGCCGGCCAGCGCGAGCAGCGCCGCCGCCAGCATCGCCTTCATCGCTCGCAAACCTGCCCCCTGTCTTATTCGCCGACGGTCTGCTCGATTACGCCGAAGATGGCATGATGCCTATCGTCTTCGGCCCAGATCCGCACGGTATCGCCGCGTTTGAGGAACGGCGTGGACGGTTGCCCGCCCCGGATCGTTTCGACGCTGCGCTGTTCGGCGATGCAGGCATAGCCGACGCCACCTTCGACGATCGGCTTGCCGGGGCCACCGTCTGCATCGCGGTTGGAGACGGTTCCAGAGCCGATGATCGTCCCCGCCGCCAGCGCGCGTGTCTTCGCCGCATGCGCGACCAGCGCACCGAAATCGAACGTCATGTCGACACCCGCCTCGACCCGACCGAGTGGGCTGCCATTGACGTCGACGTTGATGCGTCGGTGGAGCTTGCCGTCTTGCCACCAGTCGCCGAGCGCCTCGGGCGTGACCAACACCGGCGACAGCGCGCTTGCCGGCTTCGATTGGAAAAACCCGAACCCCTTGGCGACTTCGCCCGGAATCAGCGCGCGCAGCGACACGTCGTTGGCGAGGCCGACCAGCCGGATTGCGCCCAGTGCTTCTTCGCGAGTGGCGCCGGCGGGCACGTCGCCGGTCACCACCACCACCTCGGCCTCCAGGTCGAGGTCCCAGCTTTCGTCGGCAAGCGGGATCGGGTCGCGAGGGCCGAGGAACCCGTCCGATCCGCCCTGGTACAACAGCGGATCATGCCAGAAGCTGTCAGGCACCTCCGCGCCGCGCGCCTGCCGCACCAGCGCGACGTGGTTCACATAGGCCGAGGCGTCCGCCCATTGATAGGCGCGGGGCAGGGGGGCGGCGGCGGCATGTTCGTGGAAGCGCCGCATCGGGATCGTTTCATGCTCAAGATCGGTGGCGAGGTTCTGGAGAACGGTAACCACCTGGTCCCAATCGTCGAGCGCGGCTTGCAGGGTCGGCACGATATGCGCCGCATCGGCGCACCAGGCGAGATCGTTCGAGACGACGACAAGGCGGCCGTCGCGGCCCCCTTCGAGGCTGGCCAGTTTCATGCGCGCTCTCCTGCTTGTTATGGGCCGAACATAACCCTCTCGCCGAAGCTGTCGACCCGCTTTCCGCCGTTGCCCTTGCCGCGCGGCCTCGCTAGGGGCAGATGATGGAACCGCAGGTCGGCATCATCATGGGCAGCACTTCCGATTGGGAGACGATGCGCCACGCCGCGGATCTGTTGAGCGAACTCGGCATCCCGCATGAGAGCAGGGTCGTCTCCGCACATCGCACCCCGCAGCGGCTCTACGATTATGCCGGCGAAGCGGCCGGGCGCGGCCTCAAGGTCATCATTGCGGGCGCCGGCGGCGCGGCGCATCTGCCCGGTATGGCGGCGGCGATGACGCATCTGCCGGTGCTCGGCGTACCGGTTCAGTCCAAGGCACTGAGCGGCCTCGACAGCCTGTATTCGATCGTTCAGATGCCCGCCGGGATCCCCGTCGGCACGCTCGCGATCGGCAAGGCCGGCGCCAAGAACGCGGCGCTGCTGGCCGCCGCGATCCTCGCGCTGGCGGATGCGCCGCTTTCCGCGCGGTTGCAGTCGTGGCGGACCGCACAAACCGACGGCGTCGCCACCGAACCGGCGTAATCCGTGCAGATCCGCCAACGAAAGTAGACCATGACCCCGCTTCCCCCCGGCTCGACCATTGGCATCCTCGGCGGCGGCCAACTCGGGCGGATGCTTGCGGTCGCGGCGGCACAGCTCGGCTATCGCACCCACGTCCTCGCGCCCGATGCGGAGAGCGTCGCCGCGCAGACCGCCGGCAGCTTCACCCGCGCCGACTATCACAGCCGCATCGTGCTCGACGAATTCGCCGGACTCGCCGACGTCGTCACCTATGAGTTCGAGAATATCGCGCTCGACCCGATCGTGTATCTCGCCGCCAAGGTCACGGTACATCCCGCCCCCGCCGCGCTCGGCGTCGCGCAGGACCGGGCCGAGGAGAAGAGCTTCGTCGCCGAACTCGGCGGCCGCACCGCGCCATGGGCAAAGGTCGAGACGCTGGCGGAACTGAACGCCGCACTCGCGACGATCGGCACGCCCGCCATCCTCAAGACGCTGCGGATGGGCTATGACGGCAAGGGTCAGGTCCGCATCCACGCCGCCGCCGAGGCGGAAGCCGCGTGGAACGCGATCGGCGGCCGGCCCGCCATCCTCGAAGGATTCGTGCGCTTCAGCCACGAATTTTCGATCATTCTGGTACGCGGTGCGGACGGCGCGATGGTGAGCTATCCGCCGCCATGGAACGAGCATCAGGACGGCATCCTGGCGCGTTCGACCTTGCCCGCCCCTGCCGAGATCGCGGCGCAGTGGGGCGAGGCGGCGGCGCTCGCCGGGCGCGTTGCGGACCGGCTCGGTTATGTCGGGGTGCTGGCGTGCGAGTTCTTCGCCGGCGCGGACGGCCCGGTGTTCAACGAAATGGCACCGCGCGTGCACAATTCAGGGCACTGGACGATCGAAGGCGCGATGACTTCGCAGTTCGAGAACCACATCCGCGCGATCTGCGGATTGCCGCTCGGCGATACCGGCCTCACCGCGCCGAGTGTGGTGATGGAGAATCTGATCGGCGATCAGGCAAACGGCTGGGCCGACATCCTCAGCGAACCGGGCGCGCATCTGCACCTCTACGGCAAGGATGTTCGCCCCGGCCGGAAGATGGGCCACGTCACAAGGATCGGCCGGCTCTGAACACGGGCTGGCGGCATCAGGTTTAGCTCTGCAGGAGAGCCTCATAGCATCGTGAAAGTGAGCTCAGGTAGCCGCTGCCCACCGCCGTGCAATCAGGGCTTACGTGTGCCCGAGAGCGGGAAGCTGCCGAGCATGCCGGCGCCGACCGATCCGGTCAGCACGTCGTCCGTGATCGTGGCGCCGCATTCCAGCGTCATCGACATCGGCGTTGTGATCGACATCACCCAGCCCAGCGTGTCGCCGTTGACCGTACCTTCGGGGATCTCGACCGATCCAAGCGCGCCGCTGAGCGAGCCGGTGAAGCTGTTGCCCGAACTGCGCACGGCGAGAACCGCTTTCTGATCACCGAGCGGGGTGCGCACCACGACATCCCAATTGCCATCGACTGCCGCCATCACGTCACTCCTCTACATTCGCACTCATCAACGCGCGGTCGCGACCGACGCTGCCGGGATCACCTCGACGGGCGGGCCGCGACTGTCAAGCTGCGGGCGCTCCACCTTGGCATCACCAATCATGACCCAGAACGCCTGTGCAGGATCGATCGTTGCACGCGCTGTCGACGGCGCTTGGCGGAGCGTAAGCGCGCGTACCGTTGCGTACTGACCACAACACTCTTGTTCTGAATGTCGCGTAGCCGCGCGCCCACGTTTTGAAATGGGCCGGTACCGCGCGCGTTCATCGGTAATCGCTCTTTACAACTTAAGCGGCGTCACCTCAGCGATGGCAACTTAGCCGCCGCATTCGTTCTCAATGCGGCGGCCTCCACCGGAACCTGAACGCCTTACGAAGCTGCGTGTTGAAGCTCCCCGGACGCTTGTCCCCGCCCATGTCGATCCTATGCGGAATCGCCGCTTAACGCATCGTTGGCGGCGGTGACTGGCAGCGGTTTTCCGGTTCCGGTGACGGTCTCGACGAGCATGAGGGGCATAAGACGCCGTTGTTGATGCCGGGAGAATGTCACTACCCTACAATGATCAGCAACAGCCCTTGTGTTGTAAAAAGGCAACACCATATCGCGATCCAGTAAAGGAGGGACTTACACCCATGAACCTCGAAAAATTCACCGATCGCGCTAAGGGCTTCCTGCAATCGGCGCAGACGGTTGCCATCCGCATGAGCCACCAGCGCATCGCCCCGGAACATCTGCTGAAGGCGCTGCTCGAAGACGAACAGGGGATGGCTTCTGGCCTGATCCAGTCTGCCGGCGGTGACGCCAAACGCGCTCTGTCCGAAACCGACCTCGCCCTTGCCAAAATCCCGGTTGTGTCGGGCAGCGGCGCGCAAAATGCGCCGGGCATTGATAACGATCTGGTGCGCGTGCTCGATAGCGCCGAGCAGATCGCGCAGAAGAGCGGCGACAGCTACGTCACCGTCGAGCGGCTGCTTGTCGCGCTTGCGCTTGCGCTGAACACGGCTGCGGGCAAGGCGTTGCAGGCGGCGGGCGTGAAGGCCGAGGCGCTCAACGCGGCGATCAACACCTTGCGCGGCGGCCGCACCGCTGACACCGCCAGTGCCGAGGATCGCTACGATGCGCTGAAGAAGTTCGCGCGCGACCTCACGCAGGCGGCGCGCGATGGTAAGCTCGATCCGGTAATCGGTCGCGACGAGGAAATCCGCCGTACCATCCAGATCCTCGCGCGTCGTACCAAGAACAACCCGGTGCTGATCGGCGAACCGGGTGTCGGCAAGACCGCGATCGCCGAAGGCCTCGCGCTGCGCATCGCCAATGGTGACGTGCCCGATACGCTCAAAGACCGCACGCTGATGGCGCTCGACATGGGCTCGCTGATCGCCGGCGCGAAATATCGTGGCGAGTTCGAGGAACGGCTGAAGGGCGTGCTCGACGAGGTGAAGGGCGCGGAGGGGCAGGTCGTGCTGTTCATCGACGAGATGCACACGCTGATCGGCGCGGGCAAGGGCGATGGGGCGATGGACGCCTCCAACCTGCTCAAGCCCGCGCTCGCACGCGGCGAACTGCACTGCGTCGGCGCGACCACGCTCGATGAATACCGCAAGTACGTCGAAAAGGACGCAGCGCTCCAGCGCCGTTTCCAGCCGGTGTTCGTCGGCGAGCCGACCGTCGAGGATACCATCTCGATCCTGCGCGGGCTGAAGGAGAAGTACGAGCTTCACCACGGCGTCCGCATCACCGATGGTGCGATTGTCGCGGCGGCGACGCTCTCGAACCGCTACATTACCGACCGCTTCATGCCCGATAAGGCGATCGACCTGATGGACGAGGCCGCCAGCCGCATCCGCATGGAGGTGGAGTCGAAGCCGGAGGAGATCGAGGGACTCGACCGTCGCATCCTGCGCCTCAAGATCGAGCGCGAGGCGCTGCGCCGCGAGAGCGACGATGCCTCGCAGGACCGGCTTGCCACGCTGGAGGAAGATCTCGCCAATCTCGAACAGCAATCCGCCGAACTGACCACACGCTGGCAGGGGGAGAAGGACAAGATCGCAGCTGAGTCGAAGCTGAAAGAGCAGCTCGACGCAGCCCGGCTTGAACTGGAACAGGCGCAGCGTGCGGGCGATCTCGCGCGGGCGGGGGAGTTGTCCTACGGACGCATCCCCGCGCTGGAACGTCAGGTGGCGGAGGCGCAGGGCGCGACCAAGGGCGCGATGCTGCGCGAGGAAGTCACCGCCGACGATATCGCCGGCGTGGTCAGCCGCTGGACCGGCATCCCGGTCGACCGGATGATGGAGGGCGAACGCGAGAAGCTGCTCCACATGGAGGAAGCGCTTGGTAAGCGCGTGATCGGGCAGGCCGCCGCCGTGCGCGCCGTGTCGACCGCGGTGCGGCGTTCACGCGCCGGGTTGCAGGATCCCAACCGGCCGATGGGCTCGTTCCTGTTCCTGGGACCAACCGGCGTTGGCAAGACCGAACTGACCAAGGCGCTCGCCGAGTTCCTGTTCGACGACCCATCGGCAATGGTGCGGATCGACATGAGCGAGTTCATGGAGAAGCACGCAGTCGCGCGGCTGATCGGTGCCCCGCCCGGCTACGTCGGTTACGAGGAAGGCGGCGTGCTGACCGAAGCCGTGCGCAGGCGGCCGTATCAGGTGATCCTGTTCGACGAGGTCGAGAAGGCGCATGGCGACGTGTTCAACGTGCTGCTGCAAGTGCTCGATGATGGACGGCTGACTGATGGTCAGGGCCGCACCGTCGATTTCACCAATACGATCATCGTGCTAACCTCGAACCTTGGCAGTCAGGTGCTGACCACGCTGGAGGACAGGCAGGATGTCGCGAGCGTGGAGCCGCAGGTGATGGAGATCGTGCGCGGGCACTTCCGCCCCGAGTTCCTCAACCGGCTCGACGAGATCGTGCTGTTCCACCGGCTGGGGCAGAGCGAGATGGCGCCGATCGTCAATATCCAGGTGTCGCGCATCGACAAGCTGCTTGCCGATCGCAAGGTGACGCTCGATCTCACGTCGGGTGCACGCACGTGGCTGGGGCGGGTCGGCTACGATCCCGTATACGGTGCGCGGCCCTTGAAGCGGGCGGTGCAACGCTACTTGCAGGATCCGCTCGCCGATCTGATCCTGCGCGGCAGCGTGAAGGATGGTGCTACGGTGCGGGTCAACGAGGGTGACGGCAAGCTGGAGCTGACTGTAGCCTAACCGCATCGTCGGGCAAAAAAGAACGGGGCGGCTTCCGTGAGGAAGCCGCCCCATTTGTGTTCAGGTCAGATCGGAAGCGATCAGAACTTGAAGTTCGCGCCCGCCCGGAAGCTGCGACCCACGATGCCGGCCATGTGCCAGGTCGGCAGGTAGTTCGCGCCCGAATAGGAAGCCGGCGCGAGCGGAGCCTTCTCGCCGGTGATGTTGCCGACGAACAGGTTCAGGGTGAAGGCATCGTTGACGCGGAATGCCGCGTTGACGTCTGCGTAGATGAAGCGCTTGACGTAGCAGAACTTGTCACCCGTGCCGTACAGGTTGCCGCCGGCGCAGGAAAGGTCATCACCCTCGTCCGCCGCGACTTCCTTGATCCGCGACACGTAATAGGTCGTCGCGGTCAGAGCGACCGGACCGAACTCGATCGTGTTCTGCCAGTTGCCACGCACCCGCGGCGTGCCGGCGCCCGACGACAGCTCGTAAGGTCCAAGCGTACCGACATACTTCTGGATCTTGCTGCCGTTGCCCGGATCGAGGTCGTACTGGATCACGTAGGTCAGATCGAGGCGGCTGGTGAACTTGATCGTATCGGTGATCGGAACGCTCACGTTGGCGCCGAAGTCGAGCCCCGAGCTCTTGATCGAGCCCGCATTGACGAACGGCACGTTGATGATGAGCACGCGCGGCAGCGCGTTCGGGAACAGCGGATCGGGCGCATCGACAGCCGAAACGGTGTACCCTGCCGGAAGCGCGGTGCCCGCGAAATAGTTCGCACGCGCGATGGCAGCATCCGGACCGGTCACGATCACGTCGGTCTTCTTGATGTTGTAATAGTCCACCGTGAAGCTGACGTTGCGAACCGGCTCGACCACCACGCCGCCGGTGAAGCTACGCGACTTCTCAGGCTTGAGGTTGGGGTTGCCGGTGGCACCCGAGCCGAGGCTGTAAGCCTGGGCATAGGGATTGGTGTTGGGATTGGTGCCGGTGATGAGGCCGCCGTGCGCCTGCTGGAAGGAAGCGGGCGGGGTAACGGTTACGAAACCGGCGTAGCTCGACAGCGGGTTGTTCTCCGCGAAAGTCGGTGCACGGAAGCCGTTCGAGTAGGTGCCGCGGATCGCCAGCTGTTTGATCGGCGTCCACTTGGCGCCGATCTTCGGCGAGAAGTGGCTGAACCCTTCCGAATAGTGGTCGTAACGACCCGAACCATTGACCTCCAGCGTGGTCAGGATCGGCGCGTTGATTTCGAAGTAGCCTGCCGTCACGTCATGCGTACCGAATGCCGCCGAGGTGTTGGCGTACTTGGTCAGACCCGGGTTGTTGCTGTTGTTTTCCTCGGTCTCGTGGCGGAACTGACCACCGACTGCGACCTGGAGATTGCCACCCGGCAGCGCGAACAGATCCTTGGCGATCGATGCGTCAACCGAGATCAGCGAGGTATGCGACGGCGTGGTATAAACCGGTGCGATCATGTCGCGCACGGCTTGCGTGTTGAGCGCCGGATTGACGAAGTTGTACGCGCCGGTGTTGACCGCCTTCTTCAGCCCGGCAATGTCGAGCACGCCGTGGTTCTCGATCGAGAAGTTGTCGCGTGCGCCGACCGCATCGATCTTCCAGTGATAGTCCCCAGCAATGTCGCCGTTCAGGCCGAACGCGCCACGGAACACCTCGTTGTCGCGCTTGCTGTAAACGGGGATGTCGCCGAATGCATAATAGATGCGGGCTGCGTTGTTGGCGGGATCGAGCGCACCAGCCGCTGCATACGGGTTGTTGGGGTTCAGCGTGCGGTCGCTTGCTGTGGCGCAGTTTACGCCGGTGGAGCAGATGTACACCGGCAGAACGATACCTGGGTTGCTGGACGATTGCGTCGGCGAGGCACCGTAAGGCTGAGTCTGGCGGATGCCGCTTGGCTGACGACCGATCGTGACTTCGCTGTGCGAGTAGCTGCCGGTCAGATAGCCTTCTACAGTCGGCGCGACGCGGAAGCTCAGCCGACCGGTGAAGCTGTAACGCTCCTGCGCAGGCTGAATGTCGTTGTAACGCGTGCCATATTCCTTGCCGTAATCGTGCTTGCAGCCGGTGCCGCCGGCTGCGCCGGCGACCGTGAAGGTGCCGTAGTTGCATGCTGCGGTGCCACCGAGCAGCGTGTAGGTGCCAGTCGCCACACCGCCCGCGAACGGGTTGTTGAGATCGGTCTGCGGCGCACGGCGCACGACCGCGTTGGTCGACTGCGTCGTCAGCGCGCTGTCGCCGGTGTTGTTGTCGAGGCCGCCGATCGAGCTGAGATCGTTGGTGTTGTACGGGAAGCCGCGCGATGTGGCGGAGATCGGCTGATCCTTCTGGTATTCGCCGTTGACGTAGAAGTTCCAGCCCTTCTCGTCATAGTCGCCGTAGCCTGCAGTCAGGTTGCCGCGATAGCGTGCGCCGTCACCCTTTTCGGTCACGCCGCCTTCGACCGTGCCGGCGAGGCCGGTGAAGTGCTTCTTCATGATGATGTTGACCACGCCGCCGATCGCGTCGGCGCCGTAGCTCGACGATGCGCCGTCCTTCAGGACCTCGACGCGCTCGACCGCGCTGAACGGGATCGAGTTGAGGTCGACATAGGCGTTATGGCCATCGTCGTTCAGCGGGAAGTTGGTCGAGCGCGTGCCGTCGATCAGCACCAGCGTCGACGAAACGCCGAGACCGCGCAGCGAGACGGCGGCGCCGCCGGCCGAGAAGCCGTTGGTGAAGCCGGTCGAGATCGAACCAGCACCATCGGCCGAGATCGAGCGCACCGCGTCGTTGATGTTGGTGATGCCGGCACGCGACAGGGTTTCGGTGGTCAGCACGGTAACCGGTGACGGCGTTTCCGTGTTGGTGCGACGGAACAGCGAGCCCGTGACCACGATATCATCGGTCGGCGCGGCTGCCGGCCCGGTTGCGGGCGCGTCGGAAGGCAGTGTCGCGGGTGCAGCCTGATCCTGTGCAAACGCAGGCGCAGCAAACGCAGCCAGCGCGCCGAGCGAGGCAGCGCCGACGAGCAGACGGTTCTTCAGAGTCGAATGCAAAATCATATACCCCCTGTGCGACCCCCCGCCCGCCGTATCGACGATGCGGGAGATACAAAGCCCCCCTCGAACCTGTTCAGGTCGATCCCGGAGCGGATGAAGGAGGCATAACGGGGCCGGAGTGGCTGTAAAGCTTCTGTACTGTGAATATGTGTGATTCACATTCTTTGTAGTAATTATGCCACATCGGGCTTTTTACGTACCATCGGCGTCGCGCTATCCCGGATGCGGCATCGGCCCGGCGATCAGCAGCGGGTCAAGTTTGGCGTCGCGCCAGCGGATCGCCCAATGCAGGTGAGGCCCTGTAGCGCGCCCAGTCGCGCCCGAAAGCGCGACCGCCTGCCCGCGGCGGACGTGGTCGCCGACATGTACGTCGATCCGCGACAGATGCAGGAAGGCGGTGTTCAGTCCCATGCCGTGATCGATCATCAACAAATTGCCCTCCAGCGTGAAGGGGTGGTCCGCTGCCAGGATCACCACGCCGTCGGCAGGACTAAGTACCACCGTCCCGGTGGGTTTCGCGATATCGAGACCGGAATGGTACGCACCCGCTTCGCCGTTCTTGTAGATGCGCTGCGAGCCGAACAACGTGGAGATTCGTCCGGTCGTTGGCCAGAGGAAGTGCTGACGCCAGCCTTGTGCATCGGTCTGAGCGCGCCGGGCCGCGGCGATCTGTGCGAGCTCGCCCGGACGAATCCGCGCCATTTCCGCTTCCGGCACCGGGAACTTGGGCAAGGTCGACAGCCGGGAGATGTTCCAGTCGCGCGGCGCGACCGTCACTTCGTCGCGCACCTGGCGCCCGTCGGCAAGCGTCGCAACCAGAGTGGTGGACGGGCCGGCGTCGCGGTCGAACCCGAACACGAAGCGGCCGTCCGGAGCGACGGCGACGTTCGCGCCGTTCACCGTCAGCTGCGTCGTACCAGCTGGGGCGATACCGATCACCAGACCGCCCTGCGTCATGCTGCCGGCGTAGCTGAACGTTACCGGCTCGGCAGGTCGCGGCGGCTGGACGTCTGGCGCGTGGATGACCGGATCGGCGGGGAGTGGCCGCACATTGGCGTCGACGGGCGGCGGCACGATCGCGCAACTGCCGAGCAGCAGGATGGTAAGGCTCGCGCCGATGCCTGCGCGGCGCATCAAGCCTTCAATGATTCGGTGGCGAGGATGGCGGTCGCATAGGCTTCCTGCCGCGCCACGCTCCAGTAGCGCAGATCCTCCAGGGCGATCTGCGCGCCACTCGCAGCGCACACAACGTGATCGCCGGGCGTGAGCACGCGAAAACCGTTGGCCATGTAGTGCAGGCGGGCGAGGCGATCGGTGTTGGGCATCAGCATGGCAACGTCTCTTGTCAGAACAGGTCGGGCTGGGCCGGTTCGGGCTTGCGGTCATAGGCTTTGCCGCCGGCGCGCTCAACCTTGGCGTCGATCGCGCCATCGCGGAAGTGGAGCGTCACCGCGCCCGCCGCACGCGCCGCCACGCCGGAAACGAGCGTCTCGCCGCCCGGCCGCGCGGTCACGCGGACATAGCCGCGATCGAGCAGCGCATCGGGGTTGAGCGACTGGGCCAGTCGCCACGTCCGGTCCAGCCGGTCGCGCGCGCCCTCCAGCTGGCGCTCCAGTACCGCCGGTCGAAGCGCGCCGGCCGATCGGTCGAGTTGCCCGCGCGAGACCGTCACGCGCCGTTCCAGCCCACGGTCCAGCCGTGCGCCCAAATCGTCGGCGCGCTGCCGCTGCGGGCCGAGCAAGGCGTCGCGCTTCGGTATCACGCGTACCAGCGCATCGAGCCGCTCGCGGTTGCGCTCGTGATAGCGGCGCACGCACTTCTCGGTGCGCTGGCCGTGGCTGGCGATGGTCAGGCGCAGGTCGGCCAGCACCGGCACCGCCATTTCGGCGGCCGCGGTCGGCGTCGGTGCGCGCAGATCGGCGGCGTAATCCGCCAACGTCGTATCCGTCTCATGACCGACGGCCGAGATGATCGGGATCGAGCAGTCCGCGATCGCGCGCACCACCACTTCTTCATTGAACGACCACAGATCCTCGATCGAGCCGCCGCCCCGCGCGACAATGACGAGATCGGGCCGCGCCACCGGACCGCCCGGCGGGATCGCGTCGAAGCCCCGGATCGCCGCCGCCACCTCCGCCGCCGAGCCTTCGCCCTGCACCTTGACCGGCCAGACGATGACGTGGCTCGGGCAGCGATCCTCCAGCCGGTGGATGATGTCGCGGATCACCGCGCCGGTCGGCGAGGTGACGACGCCGATCACGCGCGGCAGGTAAGGCAGCCGTTTTTTCCGGGTCGTCTCGAACAGCCCTTCGCCGGCGAGCTTGGCCTTCAGCTTCTCGAGCAATGCCATCAGCGCGCCTTCGCCGGCCAGTTCCATCCGCTCGATGATGATCTGGTATTTGGAGCGGCCGGGATAGGTGGTGATCCGCCCGGTCGCGATCACCTCGATACCGTCCTGCGGCTGGAACGGCAGCATGTTGACCTGCCCCTTCCAGATCACGCCGTCGATCACCGCGCCGTCATCCTTCAGGCTGAGATAGGCATGGCCCGAGGCGACGCGTTTGTAGCCGGAGATTTCACCGCGTAGCCGAACATGGCCGAACTCTGTCTCCACCACGCGCTTCAGCTTTGCCGCCAGTTCGCCGACCGACAGCGGCGCGGCGTTGTCGCCGGGCACGTCGTCGGCTACCAGCCGCGTCTGGGTGTCGTAAAAAGGGTCCGCCATGAATGTCCTGCTGATCGGCTCGGGGGGCCGCGAACATGCGCTCGCCTGGAAGCTCGCGCAATCGCCGCGCCTCCATACGCTGTTCGCCGCACCGGGCAATCCGGGCATTGCGGCGCATGCGCGAATCGTCGCGGTCGACGTGACCGATCACGCGGCGGTGGTGGATTTCGTGGCAGCGCAGTCGATTAAACTGGTCGTGATCGGCCCTGAGGCGCCGCTGGTCGACGGCCTCGCAGATTCGCTGCGGGCAGCAGGCGTGGCGGTGTTCGGCCCCTCGGCGGCGGCGGCGCGGCTGGAAGGATCGAAGGCCTTCACCAAGGCGCTGTGCGACCGCGCCGGCATCCCGACCGCCGGTTACGCGCACGTCGCGTCGCTGGACGATGGACTGGCCGCGCTTGACCGTTTCGGCGTGCCGGTGGTGGTGAAAGCGGATGGGCTGGCGGCAGGCAAGGGCGTGACCGTCGCCGAGACGCGCGAGCAGGCCGAAGCCGCCTTGAACGACCTGTTCTCCGCACCCGGCGGTGAGGCGGTGATCGAGGAGTTCCTCGAAGGTGAGGAAGCCAGCCTGTTCGTGTTGACCGACGGCACGGCGATCCTGCCGTTCGGCTCCGCGCAGGATCACAAGCGGGTCGGGGATGGCGATACCGGCCCCAATACCGGCGGCATGGGCGCCTACAGCCCCGCCCTGGTGCTGACGCCCGACCTCGAAGCCCGCGCGATCGCAGAGATCATCTGGCCCACCGTGCGCACGCTCGCGGCGGAGGGTGCGCCGTTTTCGGGTGTGCTCTATGCCGGGCTGATGCTGACACCCAACGGGCCGAAGCTGATCGAATACAACGCGCGCTTTGGCGACCCGGAATGCCAGGTGTTGATGATGCGGCTGGAGGATGATCTGCTCGACGTGATGCTTGCCGTCGCGGAAGGACGGCTTGGCGAGCGAGGGCCCGCGCGCTTCGCGGACGATACCGCGCTGACCGTCGTGATGGCGGCACGCGGCTATCCCGGCACGCCTCAATCCGGCGGCACGATCGGCGGCGTGGTATCGGCGGAGGCGAGTGGCGCGAAGATATTCCAGGCGGGCACGCGGTTGGCTGAGGGGCAGCTCGTCGCAGCCGGCGGCCGCGTGCTGGCCGTCACCGCGAGCGGCGCTGACGTACAGGCCGCGCAGACCGCCGCCTACGCCGCGCTCGACGTGATCGACTTTCCGAGCGGCTTCTGCCGGCGCGACATCGGCTGGCGCGAAATCGCCCGAACTGGGTGATTGACGCGCCACCGTCGTTGCTTTGCGGCTGGGGAAACGACACTCCGCACGAACACGGATGTCGGAGCGAGAGCCTGCCGCAGCAGGTCGGCGGGAGGTCGCGGCGGGGCCGCCCAAAAGCTTGAGATTGGATGACATTCTTCGTGTGGTGCGAAGGGTGGAACCGCAGGAAAAGCCGCCATCGCGGAGGTTTGCGTAGGCGCGAAACAAACCTTTCTTTACCGCAGCTTGTAAGCGGCTCTTTAGATCGCGACCACTAAGCCAGTGCACACAATCTGGAAAATACAGAGGTCGCACGTGTCACATCAACTCGCTGGGTTCGCGGGGTTTCTCGCCGTGGTCGCCGTTGCTACACCCCATCTCGGCGGTATGGTCTCGCCGGCCGCACACGCTACCGGGACGATCGTAGCGACGCGCGCGAGCAATGCGCCCGCGCCGGCGCCCATCGTCATCACCGCGCCGATCCCGGTCGCGCCACCACGCGTCGAGCCGATGCCGGCGTATAGTGTATCGGTTTCCTCCGATCTGGTTGCATATGGTGACGCCAAGGTGTCTGACTTCGATCCCGAGCATCCCCCTGCCGACATGGGCGAGCCCGGCTGACGATTGACAGGCGCGCGCGCCATCGGCCACGCGTTTGTCGATGAGCGACCAGATTACCCTCGACCCCGCTTGGCTCGCCGCGTTGCGGGGCGAGTTGGACAGCCCGTACATGGCTGCGCTGAGGTGCTTCCTGGCGAACGAGAAAGCTGCTGGCGCGCGCGTGTTCCCCAAGTCTGAGGACTGGTTCCGTGCGCTCGACCTGACGCCGCCCGAGGAGGTGCGCGTCGTCATCCTGGGGCAGGACCCGTATCACGGTGAGGGGCAGGCGCATGGCTTGTGCTTCTCGGTGCAACCGGGCGTGCGCACGCCGCCGAGTCTCGTCAACATCTACAAGGAACTGCATGCCGATCTCGGCATCGCGCGGGCCGACCACGGCTTCCTCGAACATTGGGCGAAGCAGGGCGTGCTGCTGCTCAATTCGGTACTGACCGTGCGGATGGGGGCTGCCGCCTCGCATCAGGGCAAAGGCTGGGAGCGGTTTACCGATGCGGTGATCCGCGTGGTGGCGGCCTCGCCAGATCCGGTGGTTTTCATGCTGTGGGGCAATTACGCGCAGAAGAAGGCGGCGTTCATCGACGACGTGTCACGCGGCGGTCGGCATCTCGTGCTGAAATCGGCACATCCGTCGCCACTTTCGGCACACAACGGGTTTTTGGGAAGCCGGCCGTTCTCCAGGGCCAACGCGTTCCTGCGCGAGCATGGCCGCGCGCCGATCGACTGGGCGTTGCCGGCGCGCGCCTGAAACTCACTTCTCGCGGTGCGCGATGACGTAGTATGTCGCGGCCTCGCGCGGGACGGTGCGGATGAGCGCCCCGCTCTCATTCGGTATCGGCTATCGGATCGATGCGCTGCCGCCGTTCCGCGTTGCATATCTCTCGGCACGAACGATTGACGCGTTACTGCCGCGCGCGGAACGTCAGCCCGATCGTACGCGGGTCGCTCGGCGTGCCGAGGATCAGACCGGAATTGCCCGCCTGGATCGTCACGTTCTGCAGGTAGTTGGCGTCGAACAGATTGCGCGCGAACACATCGACCTCCCAACCGGCGCGGTTGCGATAGCCGAGACTGGCGTTGACCAGCGTATACCCCTTGATGAGCGTGTACGCGGAATCGGTCGGATCGCCATATTGCCTTGTGCGCGATACGGAATCGGCGTGCAGGATGACATCGCCATGCAGCCGTGGCACCGGCAGCGTGTAATCGCCGCCCGCCGATACGGTCCACTTCGGCAGGCTCGATAGCGGCCGGCCCGAGAGGTTGCAGACGGTGGTCGCACTGCTGATCCGCTCGATCGGGCAGGGCGCGTTGGGGTACGAATCATATTTGCCATCCGCGTAGGCGACCGATCCGCGCAACGAGAAGCCACGCATCACGATCGCGGTCGCATCCGCTTCGAACCCCTTCACGCTCACACGCGGAATGTTGGCGAGATAGGTGCGAAGCGCAGCCGCAGCACCGGTATCGGTCACGTTCGCCTGGAAATCGGTCACCCGCGTATAGAAACCGTCGACATTGAGGATCAGCCGCCGGTCGAACAGCCGCGTCTTGATGCCGACTTCGTAGGCGGTGTTGGTCTCCGGTCGTACCACCGCCGTGCCGAGTGCCGGCAGCCCGGCGTTGTTGAGCGGTAGCCCCGACATGTTGATCCCGCCCGACTTCGCGCCGCGCGCGAAGCTCGCATAGCCGAGTAAGCCTCCGGTGACATCATACGACACGCTAGCACGGCCGGTCAGGGCGCCGCCGTCGACCTTGGCATTGTACGACTGGCCACGCAGGATCGACAGTTGGCTGTTGATCTGCGCCTGGCTGAGACCGCTCGGGCCGCCGAAGGTGAAGGTGTTGTAGCTGCCGGTCTTCTCCTCATAGGTGTAACGCAGCCCGCCGGTCAGCGTGACACGCGGCAGCGGCCGCCAGTTGACCTCGCCGAACGCAGCATAGCTGTTCGACTGAAAATCGGTACGCCCGTCCGAGCCGTAACCGTCGAGCAGATTGCCCGGCAGCGCGGCGGACGGGCCACCCAGCAACCAATAGGTGGCAAGCGGCCCGTAGATCGAGATCGGCCGCCCGATCACGCGCTGGCGAAAGAAATACAGGCCGCCGACATAGCTGATCGCGTGGGAGCCGTTCGAGGCGAAGCGCAGTTCCTCGCTATACTGGTCCTGCCGCGAGGGGATGTGCTGCGTCGTCTGGATGGGGATGCCCGTATAGTCGCGGTCGTTGGCCGCATCCCAGTTCCAGAACCGCCACGCGCTGACCGAGGTGAGCGTTACGGGTCCGACGTTCCAGTCGGCGATCGCGGAGACGCCGCCCTCGTTGGTGTTGGTGCCGAGCGCCGCGTCGATATCGGTTACGCGATCATAGGGGTTGAGGCTCGCCGGAGTGTACGCGCCGCCGGGCACGTGCGCGGCCAGATAGGCATATTGCCGCGTCGCCGCCTTTAGGGTGGGGGCGACGCGCAGATACACTTGTGTACAGCAATCACTCTCGAAGTTGCTAAAATCGGCGGTGAGGCGCACCTGAAAAGCTTGCGTAGGCTTGATAAGCAACTGCCCGCGCACCGCCTGATTGCCGATCGTGTTGAGATTGGCGCCGGTTCGCGTGTCGCGGATCACGCCGTCACGCCGGGTGACGACCGCCGAGATGCGGCCGGCGACGGTATCGCCGATCAGCGCGCCCGATGCGGCGGCCTTGGCCTGCACGTAATCGCGACTGCCGATCGACACCTCCTCATATGCTTCGGGCGTGAAGGTGGGTGCTCGCGTGGTGATGCTGATTGCGCCTGCGGTACTGTTCTTGCCGAACAACGTGCCCTGCGGCCCGCGCAGCACCTCGACATGATCGATATCGCTGAAATCGAAGGCGGCGGTGGCCGGGCGCGCGTGATAGACCTGATCGACGTAGAAGCCGACGCCCGGCTCCAGCCCGTCGTTCGCCTGGCTCACCGCCACTACGCTCGAACCCAGCCCACGGATCGTGAAGGCGGTGTTGCGCGGGTTGGCCGAACTGTAGTTGAGCGACGGCACCAGCACCGACAGCCCTTGCGTGTTGACCGTGTACGACCGGTCGAGCAGCGCACCGCTCACCACGGACAGCGAACCCGGGATCGTCTGCGGGTCTTCCGCGCGGCGGCGTGCGGTGACAAGGATGTCGGCATCATTCGTCGGTTGATCGGCAGCCTCTGCGGCGGGTGCGGGGGCCGACGCTGCCAGGGCGGTGGCCGGCGTGCACGCCAACAACGCCGCGCTCGCGGCGCGGAGGACCGGATGTGTCATGAAACCCCTTTCGGCGCAGCGGATCCGCTACGCTCTTATTAAGCGCTGAAGCGGCTTATTGTATATGGTGGGATATAGTGCAAGCCATCCAGGTTCTTCATTGCGCGCTTTGGTGCATCATCGTTGAAAATGCCCGCCCGGCAGGAGGCCGGGCGGGCAGATGAGAGCTCAATATCTACCGCAACGCTTGGCGTCATGGCGACGCTAGCCGGTACGAAGACTGGAGGCCGATTATCCGAGCGGCAATCCGGCGCGCTTCACGGCGCCCAGATAATTGCGCATCGCGTCGCTCGATCCGGTCGATAGCTCCATAAAGGCGCGTCGCCGATCGAACGGGTCGGGCACGCGAACCAGCATGCCAGCGTCGGTCATTTTGGCGATCCAGCGCAGCGCCGTGGTCGGCGCAACGGCGGCTGCAATGCACAGGCTCGAAACCGAGACCTGCGCGCGTTCCAGCTGTGCTGCGAACAGATCGAGCAGAATGTCCCATGCCGGATCCTCGAACAGTCCGGCATCGAAGTGCTGGTCGCGCAGTCGGCGTGCCCGAATCGCGGCACGCACCTCGCGCGGTGCGACCGGAGGCGCCTCGCCCGTGGTGGCCGGGGGTGGCGCAGTATATCCCATCGTGCGATCGGCGATCCGGCCCCGCGGCGAGTGTTCCGAGTCGGTACGGCTGAGCCGAGCCAAGGTTTCGGCAATACGCGCGATCTCCTCGTTCAAGCGGCGCAGGCGCACCACCTCGATATCGCGCGCCGAATCGGACAACCGGTGGCTGCCGCCCTGCGATACGGACAGGGCGTAGACCGCGACCCGCTCCGCGAGCGATGGCGCGCAGAGCAACTCGACATGTGGACCGAACAGGTTGGCCGCAACCAGATCTACCTGCGAGTCGGCCATCGTCGCAACCAGGCGTGCATCGGTGTCGCGTGCGAACTGATCAATAAGCGGGAGCGCCGCCGCCAGCGTGTTATCGTCGGCACCCGCGCAATCGAGCGCGATCAGTTGAAGCGGACCCTGCGTGTCGAGCCGTTGCGTCACCTCCGCCCAGCCAACCCGTCCAACCATGCGCGTGCCGACCGCGTCGATTGCTGCGGTCGCGTCGTCGGCATCATGATCGGCAATCACTAGCGCGGCGACCGAGGCGGCCGGCGGCCGCGCGGTTTCCCATCCTTCCCATCTATGCATATCGATTCCCTGCTTTTTCCCCATAGCTAAAGTACGCATTTCTCCAGAATGGAGCAGGTCTAAAATCTCCGATATGGGTCATTCTCACGAATTTAACCGTTGATTTCGTTCGAATAGCGAAAGCTCGGAACGCGATCTCACCGTTACAGAGGGCAAAATACAGTGTGCCATCTTCCCTGGTAACGAGATGGTGGCGTTTTCAACTGAATGTTTCAACATCTCGTGGCAATTTCTCACGATGTCTGACGCTGGCAGTCGTCAGTCGAGCGACTTGACGATTTCCTCGACCATCTTTTTCGCATCGGCCAACAGCATCATCGTGTTGTCCATATAGAACACATCGTTGTCGACACCGGCATACCCGACGCCACCCATCGAGCGTTTGATGAACAACACGGTCTTGGCTTTCTCCACATCCAGAACCGGCATGCCGTAGATCGGTGAGGTCTTGTCCGTCTTCGCGGCGGGATTGGTGACGTCGTTCGCGCCAATCACGAAGGCCACGTCGGTTTGCGCGAATTCGGAGTTGATATCCTCCAGCTCGAACACGTCGTCATAGGGAACGTTCGCTTCGGCAAGCAGCACGTTCATGTGCCCGGGCATGCGTCCCGCGACCGGGTGAATGGCGTACTTCACCCGCACGCCGTGTTCCTTCAGCTTGTCACCCATTTCGCGCAGAGCATGTTGTGCCTGCGCCACTGCCATACCGTAGCCGGGCACGATGATGACCTGTTCGGCCTGTTGCATCAGGAACGCGGCATCCTCGGCGCTGCCGCGTTTCCACGGGCGGTCGACTTTGGCGCCACCACCGCCGCTTGCCGCCACCGCGCCGAAGCCGCCCGCGATCACGCTGATGAAGCTGCGGTTCATCGCCTTGCACATGATGTAGCTGAGGATCGCGCCCGACGATCCGACCAGCGCGCCGGTGATGATCATCGCACTGTTGTGCAGCGTGAACCCCATCGCCGCCGCGGCCCAGCCCGAATAGCTGTTGAGCATCGACACCACCACCGGCATGTCCGCCCCGCCGATCGGCACGATCAGCAGGAAGCCGATCGCGAAGGAGAGGGCGGTGATCGTCCAGAACACCCACGCGCTCTGGTCCTGCGTGAAATACGCGACCAGACCGAGGATCGCGGCAAGCACGGTGAGGTTGATGACGTGGCGCGCGGGCAGCAGGATGGGCGCGCCGCCCATGTTGCCGTTGAGCTTGAGGAAGGCGATCACCGAACCTGAAAAGGTGATCGCGCCGATCGCGATGCCGAGCCCCATCTCGATCCGGCTGACCTGATGGATCACCAGGAACGGCTGGCCGATCATCGGGATCACCATGTCGGCGATGCCGAACGCCTGCGGATTGAGGAACGCCGCCGCCGCCACCAGCACGGCCGCCATGCCGACCAGCGAGTGGAACGCCGCGACGAGCTGCGGCATGTCGGTCATCGCGATCCGCCGCGCGGTGACGAGGCCGATCGCGGCGCCGATGCCGATCGCAGCGAGGATTTCGACCAAAGTCACCAGATCGAGGTTAAATGGACGATCTACGTGACGCGGAACGCCTGCCATCGGGCTGGAATCTACATAGACTGCCAATGTCGGTGCATGCACGATCAGCGTCGTCGCCACCGCGATGGTCATGCCGATGATGCCGTAGCGGTTGCCGCGCTGTGACGTCGCCGGGCTCGACAGCCCACGCAGCGCAAGGATGAAGCACACACCCGCGACGAGATAGGCGAGTGCCGCCCAGGGATTGACCGTCAGCTGTTCCATATTCCCCCTACCTCGTCATGCCCGCGCCGGGCCGGCATCCGCCGGTCGTCCGCGCCGGAGCGGCGTCCATCCAAGCCGCGATATCGGCTTGGGTGGCGCCTATTTGTGAACGGCCGCCGGCCGCTCCTTCTTCTTGTACATCGCCAGCATCCGCGCGGTGACCGCAAAGCCACCGAAGATGTTGACGCTCGCCAGCGCTACCGCGATCAGCCCGAGCCACTTCGACACCGCGCCGCCCGCGCCGATCCCGGCGGCCGCCGCCGCGATCAACGCGCCGACGATGATGACCGAGGAGATCGCGTTGGTCACCGCCATCAGCGGTGTGTGCAGCGCGGGCGTGACCGACCACACGACATAATAGCCGACGAAGCAGGCCATGACGAAGATCGACAGGATCGAGATGAAGTCCATGGTTTGCTCCTACCGGTCCAGCTTGCTTGCCAGCAACGTCTGCAAGCCGCGCACATCGGCACTGCGGCCGATCTTAAATTCGATCGGCGCGAGGCCGGACAGCGACAGCTTGATCTCGGCGTCGAGGTCGAACGTCCCCGCGCTCACGATCGCGAACGACGTGATCGAGCGATAGGGGATGGTCAGATACGACGTCTTGGACCCGGTGATGCCTTGCACGTCGATGTAGAGCAGCCGCCATTCGGTGAAGACGATGAAGTCCCGAACCGTCTTGAACGCGAACAGCACCCGCTCGGACTCGAGCAGCGCATGCCTATGGACCTTGTCGACATCATGCGGGTCGATCGCGGTGGCGTTGAAAATCCCCATCAGGTGAGCAACCGCGCGTTGACGACCTGACCGCCACGGGTCAGCCGCACCGCGTCGCCGATCTCGTCATCCAGGACCGGCGCGGCCGCGTCCTTGTCCCAGAACGCCGACAGGAAGTTGAACAGGTTGCGCGAGAACAGCGCGCTCGCGTCCGCCGCCAGCCGGCTGGGAACGTTGCGGTGGCCGACGATCTTCACGCCGCCGACGGATACGATGTCGCCAGCGACCGCGCCTTCGACATTGCCGCCTTGTTCGACCGCGAGATCGACGATCACCGAGCCCGGCTTCATGCTCGCCACCTGTGCGGCGGAGATCAGCCGCGGGGCAGGGCGGCCGGGGATCAGCGCCGTGGTGATGACGATATCCTGTTTGGCGATGTGCGCCGACACCAGCTCGGCCTGCGCCGCCTGGTATTCGGGCGACATCTCACCGGCATAGCCGCCCGTCCCTTCGCCCTCGATCCCGGCCACGTTTTCCACGAAGATCGGTTTGGCACCGAGCGACAGGATCTGCTCCTTCGTGGCGGACCGCACGTCGGTGGCGGAAACCTGCGCACCCAGTCGCCGCGCCGTCGCGATCGCCTGTAGCCCGGCCACGCCAACGCCCATCACAAACACGCGTGCGGCGGAGATCGTGCCTGCCGCCGTCATCATCATCGGGAAAGCCCGGCCATATTCGCCGGCCGCGTCCAAGACCGCCTTGTAGCCCGACAGGTTGGACTGGGACGACAGAATATCCATCGATTGGGCGCGGGTGATGCGGGGCATGAACTCCATCGCCAAGGCCTCCACACCGGCGGCGGCATAGCCGTCGATCCGCGCGCGGTCGCCGAACGGGTTCAGCCCCGCCACCACCAGCGCGCCGGGTGCCACGCCGCCAAGCACAGCCGGGTCCGGCCCCTGTACGCCCAGCACGATGCCCGCGCCTGCCAGCGCACCTGCGTGGTCGCTCACGCTCGCGCCGGCGGCGGCATAATCGGCATCGGCGATTGCGGCGGTCAGGCCGGCACCTGCCTCAACCGCGACGGATGCGCCGAGCGCGATGAACTTCTTGATGGTTTCGGGCGTGGCGGCGACACGACGCTCACCGGGGGCGCTTTCCCGCAGGACGGCGATCTTCACCTGCGTGTTACTTGCTGGCAGGGGCGAGGGCGAAATAGACGATGACGAAGGCGAGCAGAAAGCACGCCACCGCGCCGTATTTCAGCAGGCCGATCACCTTCGAATAGGTCGCTTCGTGGACCTTAATATCGCCGTCTTCGGCCATGTCGCATCTCCCCAATGCTTATCTCCCGACAGGCTTAGCTTGTGTGGGCCTGTCTCTCAAGTCCCGCGATGGGGCGCTTAAGGCGGCTTTTACCCTCATCGTATAGCAGAGGTGCTCCAAAGGGTACTTGGGGTGTGGGAATGACGCGTAACGGGCAACGCCTGCTGATGCTGATCGACGACGAGCCGGCGCAGCGTCGTCTCGTTGCGGCGATCGCGGCGCGGCGCGGCTGGCGCGCGATCTTCGCCGCCGATGGAGAGATGGCGATCGCCACGCTTGGCACGCAGGACGGGATGCAGCTTGACGCGATCCTGCTTGACCATTGGGCACCCGATGCCGACGCCACGCCGCTGATCGCCGAACTGCGCAGCCGGCGTCCGGCGCTGCCGCTGTTGCTGCTTACCGCTAACGGTTCGGTCGCGCAGGCCGTCGGGGCGATGCGTGCGGGGGCGACCGATTTCCTTGTCAAACCGCTCGCGCCCGAACGGCTGCTCGGCGCGCTCGACGCGGCGGTCGCCGGCAAGGCGGCGGGCGAACTGCGCCCGCTTACCGAGAAGATCCCCGCGCTGCTCGCCTTCGACGAGATCGTCGGCTCGGCGCCCGATTTCCGCGCCGCGCTCGCCATTGCGGCCAAGGCGGCGCGCGCGCGCGTGCCGGTGCTGCTGGAGGGCGAATCCGGCGTCGGCAAGGAAGTGGTGGCGGAGGCGATCCACGCCGCATCCCCGCGCGGCAAGAAGCCGATGGTAACGGTGAACTGCGGCGCAATTCCGTCCAATCTCGTCGAAAGCGAATTGTTCGGGCATGAGAAAGGCGCCTTCACCGGCGCGTTCGAACGCAAGATCGGCCGTTTCCAGGAAGCGGACGGCGGCACGCTATTCCTCGACGAGATCGGCGAGATGCCGCTGGAGGCGCAGGTCAAACTGCTGCGCGTGCTACAATCCGGCGATATCCAGCCGATCGGGGCGCGTCACGCCCGTGAGGTCGACGTGCGCGTGATCGCCGCCACCAACAAAACCTTGATCGAGGAGGTCGAGGCCGGCCGCTTCCGCGAGGACCTCTATTACCGGCTCAACGTGGTGCAGGTGACGATCCCCCCTTTGCGCGAACGACAGGGCGACATCCCCGCGCTCGCCCGCCACCTACTCGCCCGCATCGCACAGCAACCCGGTCTGCGCCCGCTCGGCATCACCGACGAAGCGCTGGCGCTGCTCGGCAAATATGATTGGCCGGGCAACGTCCGCCAACTTCAGAACGCATTATTCCGCGCGGCCGTGCTGTGCGACGGCGCCGCGCTTACCTCGGCGGATTTTCCGCAGATCGCCTCGCTCAGCGCGCAACGCCACAGCGTGCCCGGGCCTGCGCCGATGGCGACTTCGGGCGGCGTCACGCTGTTCCATGCCGACGGCAATCTGCGCGCGCTGGAGGAGATCGAGGCGGACGTGATTCGTCTCGCCATCGGCCATTATCGCGGCCGCATGACAGAGGTTGCGCGGAGGCTCGGCATTGGTCGATCCACGCTGTACCGCAAGCTGGGGGAATTGGGCATCGACAATGCGGCCTGACCGCTAACGGGACCGCTTGAGGTGCCTTGGCTTCGGCTTGGCCTTGGCGTCGGGTTTGGGAGCGGTCTTAGGCTGAGCGTCGGGTTCAGTGTGACACGGATAGGCGGTCACGAAAGCCTCTCGCACGACAAACCACGGGGCGCTGCTCCACCCCTTTCGGTTCTTGCGGATGTACTTGCGCGCCACGGCGACCGCATCGATCGTGGAAACGTCCGCCGCAGAGGGGCATATTTGATAGGATGACGACAGCGTGTCGAACACGCCCATGATATAGCCGGTGCAGAAATTGGCGGTCGGATCGGTGTCCTTCCCCCGGCAATCCTCGGCGAGATGACGTGTCGTCAGCGCGCTTACCACCACCGGCGGCTTGGTTGATGCCAAGGCCAACAATAACAGGATCATGGTGTCTCCATTCGGCTTGCAAGGTTCGGTGTGCGTCTGTGTCAGCCGACCAGCGCACGGTCGCGCAGGCCCCGCCACACGCGCACCGCCTGCACCGTCTCCGCGACGTCATGCACGCGCAGGATCTGTACGCCCGCTTCCGCGCCCTTCACCGCCAGCGCGATCGATCCGCCGAGCCGCTCGGCCACTGGTGCCTCGCCCGACAGCGCACCGATCAGCCGTTTGCGGCTCACCCCGAGCATGACCGGGCAGCCGAGCCCGTGAAACAGCGCGAGCCCGTTGATCAGTGCGAGATTGTCGGCCAGGCTCTTGCCGAAGCCGATACCTGGATCGATGATGACCTTGGCGCGGTCTATCCCCGCCGCCACTACTGCCTCGATCCGCACCTCCAGCCAGTCGTACACCTCGGTCAGCACGTTCGCATATCCGTCGCCGCCATGTGGTCCGCGTTTGGGGTCGGGCGAGTGCATCAGGATCACCGGCGCGTTCGCGCGCGCGACGATGCCGGCGGCACGCTCATCCCAGAGCAACGCCGACACGTCGTTGACGATCACCGGGCCAAGCGCGAGCGCTGCCTCCATCACCGCGCCCTTGCGCGTGTCGACCGACACGAGGGTGCCCGCGCGCAGCAGCCGCTCGATCACCGGCGAGACGCGCTTTGCTTCGTCACCCTCCCATACCAGCGCGGCGCCGGGACGGGTCGATTCGCCGCCCACGTCGATCATCGCCGCGCCCGCCGCTGCCATCGCGACCCCCGCCGCTGCGGCGGCCTCAGGATCGTCCTGAAGCGTGCCGCCATCGGAAAAACTGTCCGGCGTTACGTTGAGGATGCCCGCCACCATCGGCTGATCGAACCGCAGCGTGCGCTCCCCGATCGTCAGCGCAGCGCGCGGCGCGGTGATGCGCGCGTGGATCGCGGCGGCGCCCGGCCCCAGGTTGGCGATCTCGGCGACGGGCACGGTGCTGCGCCGCGATCCCTTGATCACCTCATACGCGGCGAACCACAGCATCCCCCCTGCCAGCCGCGCCACGCCGCCGTCGGGGTGCGTGACGGGCGTATCGACGAACTGGGTAGGGCGCAGGTGGAAGGTCATGGCGGTAGCCGTAATCCGGCGGGGCGGTTCGTGTCGAGATGCCGTCGACCCCTGCTACCTTTCCCGGCGAAGGCCAGAGCAGAGTTGCCAGACCCCCTAAGGCTGCGTCGCCAGCAGATACGTTTGCCGCAGCGTATCGATCGGCTGCAACCCGCCCGCCGTCTCGATATGCCAGTAGGTCCAGCCGTTGCACGACGGCGCGCCCTGCACGCCGGCGCCGACCTTGTGGATCGATCCGATATGCGTGCCGCACACGCTCGCCACGCTGCCGTCCGCGCGCACCAGCACGCGGTGCTTGCGTTTGGCGTCGAACAGCACCGCGCCGGCGGTGAGGTAGCCGTTTTCCACCAGCACGCCGAACGCCACCTTCGGCGCGGCCTTGGGCGACTGCATCGTCGTCAACGCGGATTCGTCCAGCGGCAGCGCCGCGTCGATCCGTTCCTGTGCGGCGGCGACATAAGCGTCTTCGCGCTCGATGCCGATCCAGTGCCGGCCGAGCCGCTTCGCTACCGCGCCGGTGGTGCCGGTGCCGAAGAACGGATCGAGCACAACGTCGCCCTTCTTGGTGCACGCCAGCAGGATGCGATACAGCAACGCCTCGGGCTTTTGTGTCGGATGGACCTTGTGGCCATCCTTCTTCAACCGCTCCGGGCCGCCGCACACCGGGAACTCCCAGTCGCTGCGCATCTGGAGTTCGTCGTTCAGCGTCTTCATGCTGCGATAGTTGAAGGTGTAGCGCGCCTTTTCCCCCATCGACGCCCAGATCAGCGTCTCATGCGCGTTGGTGAAGCGGGTGCCTTTGAAGTTCGGCATCGGGTTCGACTTGCGCCAGACAATATCGTTGAGGATCCAGTAGCCGAGATCCTGGATCGCGGAGCCGACCTTGAAGATGTTGTGATAGCTGCCGATCACCCAGATCGAACCGTTCGGTTTCAGGATGCGCCGCGCCTCGGCGAGCCAGGCGCGGGTAAACTTGTCATAGGCGCCGAGGCTGTCGAATTTGTCCCATTCGTCCGTCACCGCATCGACATGGCTGCCATCTGGCCGCGACAGATCGCCGCCGAGTTGCAGATTATAGGGTGGATCGGCGAAGATCATGTCGACCGACGCGGCCGGCAGGGCGCGCATCGCGGAGATGCAATCACGCTGGATGATCCGGTCGAGCGGCAGTTCCGCAGGCGCTGCCACAACCGGCTTCGCGCCGCGCGTCTTAACCTTTTCCAACAGCCCCATGCCCGTATCCCTGTGTTCCATTCCGCCCCTTCCTGCGGATCGCGGGACTCGCGTCAAGCGAACATTGGTTAATGGGAATCACTGCTAAAGCGTTAACACAGCGGAACATTCCGAGACTTATCCACATATTGAGTCGTGGAGTTATCCACAGGCCCAAGGGATGGTGTGTGGCGCAAAAGACTCACTGAAATGGCGTAGGTATTTTCCCTACGCGCCACTGGTTTGCGGCCCCGAGCCCGGATAACGGCCGGCCCTCATGCAGCCGCAGTATCGGCCAATCATGGCTAACGCTTCGCTGGTTCAGAACGGCTTCTGCAGCACGCCTTCGGTTTGCGTGACGTGTATCGCATGGATCATGTGGTCAGGTCCAAAACGATACTGGACTGCGCGCGTCAGGAAACGTGAGTCGAATACCATGTCGGGATTATCGGGTAAGGCGGACCTGTCGTCGAACTGATCGAAGACAAGGATCGTGTTGTACCCAACCGCATACCCCAAGACACGTCGGTCGACCTTCCCAACCCTGCGACGCTCCATCACGAGCCAATCAGCTTTATTCGATGCGATCTTCTCACCATCGACCCAGACTGTTACGTCGCCTGCCAACTCGTCAGCATAGCCATCGAATGTCGCCGCCGTTTGTGTGGGAACAAGATGCTTGGCCGCTTCGACGATATAGTCCGGCGGGGGCGGCCCCGGCGATGCCAGCACAGGAGCGGCGAGAGCCAGAGAGCAGATCACCACCGGCAAGAACGCGGCCGCCGTTAACGTGCGAAGCATAGCGGAACTTTCACAAGACGAGCGTTGATAGCAGGTGTCCGACAGACCGGGAACCGCAGAAATCGCGCGACAGCATCACTCCCAAACGTGTGCGTTTCCTCCACACCCCCGCTAACCCGTCGCCACCGCGACCACTCAACCGCCCGCTCGCTATTCCGCCGCGACGGCTGGCGCGAACGCGACCGCGGCCTGCGCGACCGGTGCGAAGCTGCGGCGGTGCAGCGGCGAGGGGCCGTGTTCGCGCAAAGCGCGAAGATGTTCGGGCGCGCCATAGCCTTGATTGGTGATCCAGCCGTAATGCGGATGCGCGTCGTGATGCGCGCGCATGATCGTGTCGCGGGTATGCTTGGCAATGATCGAGGCGGCGGCGATCGACAGGCTGATTGCGTCGCCCGATACGATCGGCGTGGCGGCGAAGCCCCAGCGCGGCAGACGGTTGCCGTCGACCAGCACATGGCCGGGCGCGCAACCGAGCGCCTCGACCGCCAGGGTCATCGCCTTCATCGTCGCCCAGTAGATGTTGAGTGTGTCGATCTCGTCCGGCTCGACGATGCCGATGCCGATCTGCGCGCAAGCCTGCAACCGGTCATGCAGCCGCAGGCGTTCGGCGGCGGGGAGCTTCTTGGAATCATCGATACCGCGCGGGATGCCACGCGCGGGCAGGATCACCGCCGCCGCCACCACTGGCCCGGCGAGCGGCCCGCGCCCGGCCTCGTCCACCCCCGCGACGGGGGCGAGGCACAGCTTCTCGTGGCGGAGGCTCGGCCTGGGGAGGGGGCGTTTCGGCGTCGGCATCAGGCGATCCGCCATGTCGGAAACCGCCGCGCCTCGCCAGCCTGGTAGAGGCAGATCGCGTTGCCGGCAGGGTCGAGCGTGCGTGCCTCGCGCCAGCCCCAGCTTTGCGTCTGTGGATCACCTACCACCGCGCCGGTCGCACGTAGCGCGGCGACGGCGGCGTCGAGATCGTCGCACTCGACGTACAGCATCGGCCCGTGCGGCATCTCCTCCGCCGCCTCGATCGAGACGGTGACGCCGTTCGCGCTTTCGAACCGCGCATAACGCGGTGCGGCATCGACGATGCGGGTCAGGCCGAGCGCTTCGTAGAAGGAGGCACTCGTCGCGAAGTCGGTGAGCGGCAGCGTGATCTGGTTGGGGCCATCACGATCGAGCCGCACGCTCTGCTGCGCCATCGGCCCATGCCCGCCGCCAAGGCCGGCCGCGCCCAGCATCGCCAGCCGCACGAACGCCCGCGCACGTTCGACCGCCCGGGGCAGCGGCTCGCGCCGCGCCAGCCCGACCGCGATCGCCGAGGCGAGCGTGCAGCCGGTGCCGTGGGTGTGGCGTGTGTCGATGCGCGGACTATCCCACCGCGCGATCTCGCCATCGGGTCCGATCAACCGATCGGTCAGCGTCTCGCTCTCGCCGTGGCCGCCTTTTACCAGCACCGCCGTGCGGTTCGCCGCCGCCAACGTCGCCGCATCGCCGCCCAGCGCCGCCAGTTCCGGCAAATTGGGCGTCACCACGCTCGCCGCGCGCATCAGCCGCGCAAACGCCGCCACGGTCGCATTATCCGCCAGCGTCGCGCCGCTGGTCGCCACCATCACCGGATCGAACACGACCGGCACGCGCACGTCGCCAAGCGCATCCGCCACGACATGCGCGATCTCCGCCGATCCGATCATGCCAATCTTGACCGCATCGACGCCGATATCGCCAACGCACGCCGCGATCTGCGCCGCCACCATCTCCGCCGGCACCGGCATCACCGCCTGCACCCCCAGCGTGTTCTGCGCGGTGATCGCGGTGATCGCCGTCATCGCGTGCCCGCCGAGCATCGTCACCGTCTTGATATCGGCCTGTACGCCCGCGCCGCCGCCCGAATCCGATCCGGCGATGATGAGGATGCGCGGTGTCGTCACGCATGCCCCTTGAAGCGGCGCACGGTCGAGGCGGGGTTGCCCGCCAGCGCCTTGCCGACCCGCGCGGGGCGGTCCATCAGCTCGCCGCCGCAGGTTGGGCAGCGATCGTCGAGATCCTCCGCGCACTCCGCGCAATAGGTGCATTCGAACGAGCAGATGAACGCGCCCGCCGCATTGGCGGGCAGGTCGACGCCGCAGCGTTCGCAATCGGGGCGCATCTCCAGCATCAGGCCGCCGCCGCCCGCACCGCGTCGCAGATCCGGTCGACGACGCGCTCGACCTGTGCGGAATCGTCGCCCTCCGCCATCACGCGGATCACCGGCTCGGTGCCGGACGGGCGGATGACAAGCCGACCCTTGCCGACCAGTTCCGCCTCGGCCTCGGCGATCACCGCCTTGACGCTCTCCGCTTCCAACGGCTTGCCGCCCGAGAAGCGCACGTTCTTGAGCAATTGCGGCAGCGGATCGAAGCGGTGGAGCAGTTCGCTCGCCGGCACGCCCGCGCGCACCAGTTCGGCGAGGATTTGCAACGCCGCGACCAGCCCGTCGCCGGTGGTGGCATAGTCGGCCAGGATGATGTGCCCGGACTGCTCGCCGCCGACGTTATACCCCTGCGCGCGCATCGCCTCGAGCACGTAGCGATCCCCCACGCTCGTCCGCACCAGCTTGATGCCCTGCGTGGCGAGGTGCCGCTCCAGCCCGAGGTTGGACATCACAGTCGCGACCAGACCGCCCTGCTGCAACCGCCCGGCGCGCGCCCAACCGCTCGCTATCGTCGCCATCAACTGGTCGCCATCGATCACCTTGCCGGTTTCGTCCACCACGATCAGCCGGTCGGCATCACCGTCGAGCGCAATGCCGATATGCGCGCCGCTCGCCACCACCGTCTCGCACAGCAGTTGCGGCGCGGTCGAGCCCACGCCGTCGTTGATGTTCTTGCCGTTGGGGGTGACGCCGATCGCGATCACTTCCGCGCCCAGTTCCCACAGCGCGGAGGGCGCGACCTGATAGGCGGCGCCGTTCGCGCAATCGACCACGATCTTGAGCCCGTCGAGCGTCAGCCCGGGCGGGAAGGTCAGCTTGGCGGCGTGGATATAACGCCCGCGCGCATCCTCGACGCGCCGCGCGCGCCCGATCTCCTCGGCGGCGGCGAGCGGCACCTCGCCGTCGATCAGCGCCTCGATCGCGAGTTCGTCGGCATCGGACAGTTTGTAGCCGTCCGGCCCGAACAGCTTGATGCCGTTGTCCTGATAGGGATTGTGGCTGGCCGAAATCATCACGCCGAGATCGGCGCGCATCTCGTGCGTCAGCATCGCCACAGCAGGCGTCGGCATCGGTCCGACCAGCACCACGTCCATGCCGACGGAGGTGAAGCCCGCCACCATCGCGTTTTCGAGCATATAGCCCGACAGGCGCGTATCCTTGCCGATCACGACCCGGTGGCGGTGGTCGCCACGCCGGAAATGCGCGCCCGCCGCCATGCCGACCTGCATCGCCATCGCCGCCGTCATCGGACTCTTGTTGGTGAGGCCGCGGATGCCGTCGGTGCCGAAATACTTGCGTGCCATGCGTCGCTCCAAGGGTGGATTACCGCTCTGATAGCGCTGGCGTGCAGCCAGCGCGAGAGGGCGGGGGCGTCACTTTACCCCGTGCATCAGCCGCTTCAGCCACGGCGATATGACGAGCAGCAGAACGCCCGCGCCGATCGTCAATTCGCCGCCGGTCAGGAAGGTGGCGAGATAGGTGTGCAGCGCGACCTCCGGATTTGTCACCTGTCCGCCCACCGTCTGCACCGATGCGGCCTGCGCCGCTGCCCCGGCGAGATATTCGCCGATCGAGATCGACAGGAACCACACGCCCATCATCATGCCGACGACACGCGCGATAGACAATTTTGTAATCATCGAAAGACCCACCGGCGAGATGCACAGCTCGGCGATGGAGTGCAGGAAGTAGGTCAGTGCCAGCCACCACAATCCGACGCGGAACTCGGCATTGGCGAACGGCCCGCTGGCGGACAGCAGCACGAAGCCAAGCCCGACCAGGATCAGCGCGAGCGCGAATTTCACCTGGATCGACGGCTCCAGCCCCTTCTTCGCCAACGTGACCCAGACCCAGCTCAACACCGGTGCGAACAGCACGATGGTGAGCGGGTTGAACTGCTGCGTGTTGGGCGCGGAGATGAAGATACCGAACAGGTGCAGTGTCGTGCTGCGATCGGCGAACAGCGTGAGCGAGGATGCGGCTTGTTCGAACAGCGTCCAGAACGTGACGTTGAATACGACCAGGATGATCGCCGCCAGCATCATCTCGCGCTCGGTCCGGTCGCCCGCCCGCCATGACCAGATCGGGATGCCGATCACAGCCGCGACGAATGTGGCGAACAGCACTTTGCCCAGAAACGGCGTGGCGAGGATATAGCCCCACAAACCGCTGCCCGCTGCCGCTTCTGGCGTGTTCATCACGTTGGCGAAGATCAGGTAGAAGACCGGCGCGGCCAGGATCGACAACACGTAGATCAGCGGTGCGCGATCCGGGCCGCCGTGTGCCGGCGCTTCGCCATAGCCGGCCAGCCGGCCGCCCTCGAACCGGATCAGCACATAGCCGATCAACATGCCGATCGCGACGACCAGGAAGCCGGCCCACCAGCCGAACCAGCCGGCGAACAGCGGGCACAGCAACTGCCCGCCGATCGAGCCGAGGTTGATCCCCCAGTAGAAAATCGTGAACCCGGCGTCGCGGCGCCGGTCACCCGGGGCATAAAGCGCGCCGACTACCGTCGAGATATTCGGTTTGAAGAAGCCGTTGCCGATCACGACAAGGCTGAGCGCCAGCATCATCAGCATGGTGTAGAGCGGCGAGCGTTCGGCGCCTGGCACGAAATCAGCCTTGGCGACGGTCCGCACTACCTGGCCCGATGCGGCGCGCAACTGCACCGCGCCGTTGGGCTGGCCGTGGATCGTCAGCGTCTGGCGGTTCACGGTCACCGTCTGCGCTGCGTCGCTGGTGGCGAGCACCGAGGCTGTCGGTGCGACCGTCACCGCGTAACGCTGCCCTTCGATGGTTGCATATGGCCGCGCCGCTTCACCGCCGAAGCACAGCATGAAATAGCCTACCGCCATGACGATCGCGCCCCATCGCACTGCGCGTTTTGAGCCGAGATAATGATCGGCCAACCACCCGCCGACCACCGGCGTGAGATACACCAGGCTGAGATAGCCCCCGACGATCCCGTTCGCCTGATGATCGGCCAGCAGGAAGTGCTTGGTCAGATATAGCACCAGCAGCGCGCGCATCCCGTAGAAGCCGAAGCGCTCCCACATCTCGATCGTAAACAGGCGGGCAAGCTGGGGTGGATGGCCCATCCACGTTTTCGTTGCATAAGGCGGAACGTGGGTGATGTCCGGCTCTCGCGGGCCGTCCGCGGTCGGGGTGTCCACCATGTCGATAAGCTCCCAAAGACTGTCCGGCCCGCTCGAATGGGGGCGGTTGGTAGCGGATGAAACTAGCGGTAATTGCCGGCCTGTAAATACTTGGAAGCACAGGCTACATACGGCGGCATGTTCAACGACACCCATTCGCCGCTTTCGCTGCTCACCACCCGCCGCTCCGGCAAACCGCGCGACATGGTCGCGCCCGGCCCCTCTGCCGAGCAGATGCAGGCCATCCTCCAGGTTGCCGCGCGCACGCCCGATCACGGCAAGCTCGCCCCCTGGCGCTTCGTGGTGGTGGGTGAGGGTCAGCGCGACCGGCTCGCCCAGATCATCACCGACGCTTATCGCGCCGAGCGCCCGCAGGCGACCAAGGTTGAGGTCGACGCGCTCGTCCAATTCGCGCATCAGGCCCCGGCGCTGGTGGTCGTTCTGTCCGCGCCGCACCCGACATCCAAGATCCCGGTGTGGGAGCAGGAACTGTCGGCGGGTGCGGCGTGCATGAACCTGCTTCATGCCGCGCACGCACAAGGCTTCGTCGGCGGCTGGCTGACCGGCTGGCCCGCCTATTCGGATGCGGTGCGCGATGCGTTCGGCGCCGCGCCGGAACGGATCGCCGGGTTCATGTTCCTCGGCACGCCCGAACGTCTGCTCGACGAGCGGCCACGCCCGGACCTGTGCGCGGTCGTCTCGGAATGGGGCGGCTGACCGCTGGACGGGCGGCACGGTTGCTGTATTAGGGCGGCATGACAGCGCTTAGCAACGACGACAGCCGGGTCTACATCCGGCTGCGCGGTATCATCGTCGCCGCGATCCTTCGCGGTGATTTCCGCGCCGGCGATCAGTTGCCATCCGTGCGCTCGCTCGCAGCGCAACACGGCGCCAACCCGCTCACCGTTGCCAAGGCCTATCAGACATTCCAGGACGATGGCTATGTCGAGGTGCGGCGCGGCGTCGGCATGTTCGTGCTGCCCGGTGCCGCCGAGCAACTCCGCGAGGCAGAGCGCACGCGATTCCTGCGCGATAGCTGGCCGCGCATCCGCGACCACATGCGCCTGCTCGGACTGAGTGCCGCCGATATGTTGGAGGGCGTCGACGCCTGATCGGCTGAATCGCGTTGCCGTGAAAACCTAGCGTCATTCAGAACGCCCTCACGAGGCGGTAGCTGCGTCGGCAAACGGCGTAGCATCGTGAATCCGGTATCTATCCTCTCAAAACAGACCCAGTTTCGCGACATCTTCGGCGGTCAGGTCAATGCCGAACAACATGCTCAGCCGCATCCGGTAAACGCGCGGATCGGTGATCTCCGCCTCCGTCGTGTCGTTGCCGGAACGGCGGCGATACAGGCGGTCGGTCAGCGAAGCGAAGCCCTTCGGCAGCACGATGCTGACGACATTGGTGGTGCGGAACCGGCTGCCCGGTGCGGTTGCAGCCCACAAGTTGCCCATCGCCAGATCCGAAGCATAGGCAGGCCCGACCACGAAACTGTACTGGGGCTGGAAGCCGTCGCCTCCGCCACGCCCGTCTGTCGTGGCGATGTCGCCGGCGCGCCACAGCATCCAGCCGTGTTCGGCATCGCGTGTCAGACGGAAGCGCGCGCCATCTGGCGCATGCGCCTCGGCACCTTCCACCAACGGCATCGGCGGCGTGTAGCTACCCCCGAACCCTGCATCGGCGATCCATTCGTCGCCTTGCAGCGTAACGATGCTGATCGCATGGGTGCGCGGCGGTACGGCGGTCGCTCCGAGCCACACCCGCGCAAGCTGCGGACGCGCGGCGAAACCAAGCGCGGCGAGTGCGTCGAGGAACAGTCGGTTGTGCTCAAAACAATAACCACCACGCCGTGCGGTCACCAGTTTGGCGAACGCCGCGTCGCTGTCGATCGCGATTGTTCGGCCCAGCATGACGTCGAGGTTCTCGAACGGGATCGCCAAGCGGTGGGCACGTTGCAGGGCCTCCAGCGAAGCCGCATCGGCTGCCTCCGGTTGGGGCAGGTGAAGGCGTTCCAGGTAGGCGGCAATGTCGAAGCTATTCATCACGGCCCTCTTATATATTGCGACGCAACATGCTAGGCTGCGATCCAATGAACGCGTCCGGTCCGACCGACAGCACCCGCATCTTACCCTTCGGCGACGCCGCCATCGCCGAGGCGGCGGCGCTTATCAAGGCCCGCGCGGTGGTCGCAGTCGCGACCGAGACGGTGTACGGCCTCGCTGCCGACGCTACCGAGCCGGTGGCGGTCGCCGAAATTTACGCCGCCAAAGGCCGGCCTGCATTCAATCCGCTGATCGTGCACGTGCTGGATCTGCACATGGCGCATCGGCTTGGCGAGTTTGACTCACGCGCCGAGGCGCTCGCCACCGCATTCTGGCCCGGTCCGTTGACGCTGGTGGTGCCGCGCCGCGCCGGATCGGGGATCGCGGCGATTACCACCGCCGGGCTCGATACGATCGCCATCCGAGTTCCTGCCCACCGCGCCATGCGCGCGTTGATCGCGAAGTCCGAGCGGCCGTTGGCGGCACCCTCCGCCAACCGCAGTGGGGCGATCAGTCCGACGCGGGCAGCACATGTTCAGGCGAGCCTCGGCGGTCGCATCCCGCTGATCCTCGACGACGGCCCGTGCGAGCAGGGGGTGGAATCGACGATCGTGCACGAAGTTGACGGCACGACCCGCGTGTTGCGGCACGGGCCGATCGGCGTGAACGCGCTGCTCTCCACAATCCAGCAAGGTGCGGGCGAACGATGGCAGTCGATCCCCGGCGTCGAGCGCTTCGATCCGGGACTAGGCGGCTTCGAGGCGCGGATCGAGGCGCCCGGGCAACTCGCCTCGCACTACGCGCCGACCAAACCGCTTCGTACCGGCGCGATCTACGCTGAGCCGGATGAGTGGATGATCGGGTTCGGCCCGATCTTCGGGGATGCATCGCTCTCGCGCACGGGCGACCTCAAGGAGGCGGCGGCGCGGTTGTTCGATTTGCTGCATCAGGCAGATGCAAGCGACAAGGCTCGTATCGCCGTCGCACCGGTGCCGGGGGAGGGCGTCGGCACCGCGATCAACGACCGGCTGCGCCGCGCTTCGCACCCGCGCTAGATCGCAGTCGTCTCCACGTGTGTCTCACCGACGAAATCGCGCCATAGCATGATGAGCACCGCCATGGTTGCGGGGCCGACGAACAGACCAAGCAGCCCGAATGCCTCAACCCCGCCAAGGATGCCGATCAGCACCCACAGGAAAGGCAGGCGAGTCGCGCCGCCGATCAGGATCGGTCGGATGAAGTGGTCGGCGATACCGACGACGACGAGTCCGATCACCACCACCGCGATCGCACCCGCCACCGAAGACTTGGCGAGCAACAGTAGTGCCGCCACCGCGAACATCAACGCCGCACCAAACGGGATCATCGCGGCCACTGCCGTCAGCGCGCCGAGCAGCAAAGCGTGCGGTACGCCGAGCGCAAGATATACCACCGCCATCACCACGCCTTCGCCGATCCCGACCAGCACGAGCCCGTCGATCGTGCCGCGAATCGACAGCGCGGCCAGCAGTGCAACGCGCTCGCCAGGCGGGCCGAGCATACGGTCGCTGGCGTGGCGGCACTGCGTGAGGATCGCGTCACGATCCCGCAGCAGAAAGAACAGCGTGAGCAGCGTGAAACCGAAGATCACCGCGCGGTGCAGCACGTTGCTACCGATCAGCCGCGTGCGCGCCACCCATTCGGCGCCGCGAAAATGCTGCCATTGCAGCGTGGCACGCTCGGGCGTGGAGAGGTTCTCCTGCCACCAGTTCGACAGGACATGGGAACCGAACGGAAGATGCGAAACCCAATCCGGTACCGGCAGCCCCTGCGTCTGCGCCAGCGTGACCCAAGTGGCCACATCATGCGCCTCACGCGCGGCCTCGGCGATGCCCAATATAAGGGGAATCACCACCAGTAGCGCGAGTGCGGTCGTGCCGATCGCCGCCAGCCATGTCCGCGCACGGTCGCCCGGCCATCGCTGCACGACGCGTTGCCGCAACGGGTCGATCGCCACCGTGATGACGACGGCCCACACCAATGCCGGCACGAACGCACCGGCGATCCACAATCCCAGCCCGGCCAGCAACACGGCCAGACCGATGCGGGTCATCCGGCGCACCCGTTCGCGCGTAACGATCTCATTATCCATGCGCATAGCTTTAGCGACATCGCAGCTTTGCGAAAGCATTGCTAAGGTGACGCGAATTTCACGCGATTTGGCGTGTGCGTGCTGGCAAGCCCACCCCCGGGGCTAGATTAGCAAAGTGGAAGAGTAACATGCGCTTACTGATCGTCGAGGACGACGGCGCCGCCGCCCGGCAGCTTGCCGGCGATCTCGCGGAGCTCGGCCACGACTGCGAGATCGCAGGCGATGGACGTGTCGCGCTCATCCAGGCGACCGGAACCCGGTTTGACGCAATCCTGCTCGACTGCTTGCTGCCGTTTGTCGACGGCATCGCCGTCACCGCGCTGCTGCGCGATCGTGGTATCGATCTGCCGATTATGATGATCTCTGCCGTCGATGATCTCGACCATCGGCTGATCGCGCTTGAGGCGGGTGCCGACGATTACCTCATCAAGCCCGCAGCCCCTGCGGAAGTCGACGCGCGCCTGCGCGTCATCCTGCGGCGCGGTGCCTCCACGCAGAAATCAGGCGTGATGTGGGCTGGGGATATTGAGGTGAACGAGGTCAAGCGCAGCGCGACCAGGGCGGGGCGCACGATCAAGGTGCAGAATATCGAGTTCCGCATCCTGTGCGAACTGGTGCGCAATGCCAATACGATCGTGACCCGGCAGATGCTTTACGAAGCGGTTTGGAACTATGATTTTGTACCCCGAACCAACATCGTTGAATCGCATATGACGCGGCTGCGCAACCACCTCTCCACTGCCGGCGAACGCGATCCGATCGCGACGATCCGCGGCGTCGGCTACATGCTCACCGACAAGGCCTGACGTGGCGTGGCGACCTGCAACATGGGTACGGCACATCGTGCGCGCGTGGCTACCGAGGGATCGCGAGCGGCAAAGGATGCAGGCGGCGATCGACGCGGTCGTCGCGGGCGATTTGCGCCGACGCATTCCGCTGGATGGCTCCGGCTCAGCGGGAGACCGGCAAGCGGCTTCGTTCAATCACATGCTCGACCGGATCGAGGCTGGCATGACGAACCTGCAGCATGGTGCAAAGGATATCGCGCATGAATTGAGGGGGCCGCTCGCGCAACTGCGCGGCGAGGCGGCGTCACTGGCGCGGCATGCGGCTGATTCGCCGCAGGCCGACGGGCTTGCGGCGCTCGTCATGCGGGCTGATCGCTTGCTTGACCTTTTCACCAGCCTGACGCGCTTGTGGGAGATTGAAGGAGACGCGCGGCGCAAACGGTTTGGCACCGTAGATGTCGACACTTTGGTCGGCGACGTGGTCGAAATGCTGGAGCCCGTGGCGGGGGATGTCGGCGATCGGCTTGCCGTTACCCAGCTCGTGTCGGCAAGGGTGCTGGGCGACGCCAATTTGTTGCGCCAGATGCTCGTCAATCTGATCGAGAACGCGATCCGGCACACACCCACCGGTACGATGACGACACTATCACTCGCGGGATCGGCGGACGTCGTGGTGCTGACAGTCCAGGACGATGGCCCGGGTATCGCCCGCGAGCACCACGCATTGGCGATGCGGAAATTCGGCCGGCTCAACGATCAGGTTGAGGGGCAGGGGCTTGGTTTGTCGCTGGTCGAAGCGATCGTGCGGTTGCACGATGGGACGCTATGGCTGGAGGACGCTGCGCCGGGGCTCCGGCTGGTGATCTCTTTCCCACGTTTGCGGTAGGAAACGAAAAGGCCGGCAACTTCGCAGTTACCGGCCCCCTTCGTAGGCGTTCAGCGGATCAGAAGCTGACGCTGACCTCGCCGCCGAAAGTGCGCGGCGGGTTGAAGTTGGCATAGTCGCCAAGCACGCCTGCATAGCTGGTCGAAACCAGCGTGGTGCCGTTATAGTTGTTGACCGGCACGGAGTTGGCGGCCGAACGCCGGTAGATGTAGGTGGTGTCGAACAGGTTGCGCGTCCACACCGCAAAGGTGACCTTGCTGCGATCGCCGACCATCACGTCCGCCAGCGCGAGGCGACCGTTCACGACGAAGCTCGCGCTTGTCTTGGTCGGCTCCAGCTGGAAGCTGTACTGGCTGCTCGCATAGTTCGCGTCGAGGTGGAGGCGAATGTTGGCACCACCCGCGATCTGGACCGGCTTCACATAGTCGATCGCGCCCGATGCGGCGTTTTTCGGTGTGTAGACGATGTACAATTGCTGCGGCAGGCCACCCGTGATCGAGTTCACCGCCGACGGTGCGCGCCAGTAGGTGTAGGCATACGAGCCGGTCAGCGTAAGGTCCGGGATCGGCTTCACGGTCAGATCCGCTTCGATGCCGCGGATCTTGCTGTCGCCAGCATTCTGCGTCTGCTCGATATGGCTGCCGTTGGTCGGGCTGGTCGCTGACGTGTCGTAAAGATCGAAGTCAAACTGCGTGTTGCTGCGGTCCATGATGTAACCAGCGATGTTCAGACGTGCACGGTGCTCCCAGAAGTCCATCTTAGCGCCGATTTCATACGATTTCACGGACTCGGGGCCGAACGCGTTGAAGCTCTGCGAGCGGTCGTTGGCGCCGCCGGCGCGGAAGCCGGTCGCGTATTTGGCGTAGAGGTGAACGTCCTGCGTTGCATCGAACGAGATGTTGATCATCGGATCGAATCGGCTGATGCTGTTCTTAAAGCTGAACGGAGAAGCGACGTTCGTAACAGCCGGCGTCACCAGGTTCGAGCGGTTGTTTACGACATACAGCGTACCGTGACGGTCGTCCTTCGTCCAACGACCGCCGGCGGTAATGTGCACGACATCGCCCAACGCCTCCGGGGTGAAGGTCAGGTTGCCGAACACGGAGTAATTGTGGTCGTGCGCCTGGCTTGCGCGGGTGATGAACTGGCAACTGTTGGTGAATTGCGGAACGGTTGGCGCAAGCGTGTTGTTGCACGACGGGTCGTACTGCTGGTAGCCCGAGTTCGCGCTCGAGATCGCGGCCGCGTTGCCCGGGATCGGGCTGCGAACCGTGTAGCCCGTGCCGTCTGCGTTCCACAGATTGCTCAACGGGGTTGCGGCATATTCGGTTGCGTGCTCGGTATAATAATAGGCACCCACGACGTAGTCGAACTGCGGAACGCTGCCGACTGCCTGAACTTCCTGGCTGAACTGGTGTTGCCGGAAGAAAGACAGGCTGTACCGGCTGAAGTTCGAGTTGGGAGCGAAAGTCTGACGTTCCGGACCGCCGGAATTGTCCCACTGGTCCGTGCTCACACCGCGCCACGCCGTGATCGAACGCAGCTCGAGCCAAGGCGCAACCTTGTACTTCAGGTTAGATGAGAAACCATGCGTGATATCCTCGCTTGGCTGCTGCGGCACCCCAACGTCCGCCACATACTGGCGGTCCGGATGGACGCCGACGAGCGGCGCCTTCGGCGCGATACAGATGCGGCTGCTGGTGCCGCCGCAGGTCTGGCCATTCGCTTGGTATAGCTGCGTGCCAACCACGCCGGTGGCGGGATTGGTGTAGCTGCCAACGGCGTAGCCGTTCGGGTTGTAGTTGACCAACTGGCTAAAGTTCGGCGTGTTGTTGTCCTTCGCATAGTCATATGCGAAATCCGCCGTCAGCCCGTCGATCGGCGTCCAGCGCGCGGCGGCGCGGCCGCCCTTGCGATCGTAATAGTTCCAGCCAGTCGAACCCGAGAGCGGATCCTTCACGGTCGGGTCCTGATGCTGGTATACGCCGTCGAACTTCAACGCGATGTTCATGAAGGATGGCAGATCGAGGTGCGCGTCAACGTTGCGGCTGCCGTAATTACCGACGCCAGCGGTCATGCGACCGTCGAACTCTCCGGTGGGCGCCTTAGAAACGAGGCTGAGCGCGCCGCCTTCGGTGTTGCGGCCAAACAACGTGCCCTGCGGCCCCTTCAGGACTTCGATGCGCTCGATATCGAACAGCGCGGCGTTGAGACCCTGGGTCTTACCGAGGGCAACGCCGTCGATATACACGCCGACGCCGCCGTCACGTGCGGTCTGGTTCTGGTCGTAAGGAACGATGCCGCGGATCCCGATCGTCAGTGCTGACTGACGTGCTTCAAACGTGGCGACGCGCAGCGACGGTATCGAGCCATCGGCGAGATTGAACAGGCTGAGCACGTGTCGGTCGGCAATGCCTTGCGCGCCGAGAACGCTGATGGAGATGGGTGTCTTCTGAAGATTGGTTTCGCGGCGCGTCGCGGTAACGACGATGTCAGGTACGCCGACGTTTTGAGTATCTGCTGCGGGCTCGGCATCAGCGGGCGCTGCCGCGGGAACGGGGGCAGCTGCATCCGCGGCGTGTGCCGGCGAAGCACTGAGTGCGATAAGAGCGCTGCCGAGTAGCAGCTGCAGGCGGACGCCTGGCGAAGTTTTCATGTCGTTACCCCTAGCCTCGGGACGTTCTCCCGATGCCCGGGCCGCTACCCGTTGTTTAAGTCGCCATCGTTACAACCATCGTCACCCAAGGGTCCGTACGGCGTCACATCACAACGATGTACATTAAATATTCTCCATGTTGGCCGTCGGCAGGTACTCTCGGGAGCAGGTCCCAAGCTGTTCAAAGATCGTCTTCCGCCGCGCGGACAATCAGATTGATGAACTTATGACGACGCGCCGGCTGGGAACGCGTAATTTGGCAATTGCCGGCGGAGATGGTGCATGGCCGCAAGGTTTGCGCCACGCATGCTTTCGCGATCGTCG
>NZ_JAKNQH010000079.1 GCF_022662305.1 Sphingomonas sp. BAUL-RG-20F-R05-02 | reverse complement strand
GGCATCGCGGCCCGGCGGCGGAAAGCCAGGGCATGAGGGCCATAGCCGGATACTGAGCGAGGCATTCGATCGCGCGATCGATCATCGTCCGGACACCTGCACCGGCTGTTGCGCTGCACTGCCGGCCGATCTGGTTGCCGAGACGGTCAGCGAGCACGACACGGTCGAACTGCCGCCAATCACGCCGGTCGTGGAGCGGCACAGGCGGCTGGCGGTTCGCTGCCCATCGTGCGGGATGCGTGTGAGGGCCGCGCTACCGGACGCGGCGAGGGGGACGCCGTTCGGCGTGCGGATCCATGCGATCGCGACCTATCTGAAGACCTTCCAGGCGTTGTCCTACGAACGGCTCCAGGGGGCGTTTGCCGATGTGTTCGGTCTGACGATCAGCCAGGGCGGTCTGATGAACATGCTCCGCCGTGCGCAGGCGCATTTTGCAGGCGGCCGCGATGACGCGGTATCGAAGCTGCGTCAGGCGGGTGTGGTCAGCTCGGAC
>NZ_JAKNQH010000078.1 GCF_022662305.1 Sphingomonas sp. BAUL-RG-20F-R05-02 | reverse complement strand
TGCGCATCGCGGAGAGATGCGGGCGAGCGACGTCGAGCGCCGCTGCAACCGCGCTCACAGACCATCCCCCGGCAACGAGGTCGAGCGCAACAGCAGTTTTTTTGGGCCTGCGGCCCGGGAGACGGCCTCACGGAGCAGCTCGTTCTCCATGGCCTTCTTGCCGAGCAGCCGATGCAACTCGCGGATCTGCGCCTCGAGCGCACGATACTCGGATGCCGGCACCACTTCTTCGCCAGCGGCTGCGGCCGTCAACGCGCCCTGACTCATCAGCCTGCGCCAGGTGAAGACCTGACTTCCGCTGATGCCGTGTTGGCGGGCGACAAGCGACACGCTCATCCCCGGCAGATACGTCTCTTCGACGATCCGGACCTTCTCCTCGGGTGTCCATCGCCTCCGGCGCTGAACACCCGACAGGACCTCGCCATCATTGTAACGCCTGGTCGTACCGTCAGTCATATGCCTCACTCTTACCTAAGAGCGAGATCCTGTCAGGTCATTTAAGGGGCCACCTCA
>NZ_JAKNQH010000077.1 GCF_022662305.1 Sphingomonas sp. BAUL-RG-20F-R05-02 | reverse complement strand
GGTTCGTGCTTCCCCAAGGATACGCTGGCGCTGCTCAAGACCAGCCAGGATTTCGACGCGCCGCAGCGCATCGTCGAGGCGGTCGTCAACGTCAACGACCAGCGCAAGCGCGCGATGGGTCGTAAGGTCATCACCGCGATGGGCGGCGATGTGCGCGGTAAGACGGTGGCGGTGCTCGGTCTGACCTTCAAGCCCAACACCGACGACATGCGGGATTCCCCCGCGATCGCGGTGATCCAGACGTTGCAGGATGCCGGCGCCACCGTCCGTGCTTACGATCCGGAGGGGATGGAGCAGGCCGAACTGGTGCTGAAGGACGTCGCTTATTGCAACAACGCCTATGAGACGATGGAAGGCGCCGACGCGCTTGTCCTCGTCACCGAATGGGATGCGTTCCGCGCGCTTGATCTGCCGCGTGTGAAAAGCCTGCTGTCGCAGCCGATCCTGGTCGATCTGCGCAACGTCTACCCGCGCGATGCGGTCGAAGCGGCTGGCTTCACCTATACGGCGGTGGGCCGGTGAGCGGCG
>NZ_JAKNQH010000076.1 GCF_022662305.1 Sphingomonas sp. BAUL-RG-20F-R05-02 | reverse complement strand
TCGCTATGCCGCCCAGCAGGGTCATGCCGATGCGCACCAGGCCTGCCTCGCCCATCTCGCGCGTGATGTCGCCTATGCGCTCCAGAACAGCGAGGACTTCCTGCCGATGCGGCTCAAACTATGGCTGAACAAGGCGTTCGGGCTGGCGGAAGGCATCAGCCGTCTGGCGCCATCGACGATTGCCACAAGACGGCGCGCGCTCGAACGAACCATCGACGACATCATCACGACGCCTACGTCGTGCGAACTGACGATGAAGCTGCGAAACAGGTTCGCCCGCGCCAGGGAGCAGCTCCTTACCTTCGCATATTGGCCCGGCAAGGTCGAACCGACCAATAATGCCTGCGAGCGCGACCTTCGCCCCGCCGTCATCCAGCGCAAGATCACCAATGGCTACCGCGCCATGTGGGCTGCTCAGGGGGAAGCTGACATCAGGACCGTCGTCGCCACCGCGCGCCTTACCCCTGGGACCAACATCTTCGGTACCATCGCCGCTACCCTGGGCGCCTAAACCCCCTCAGACCGGGGGTGGGTAATTAC
>NZ_JAKNQH010000075.1 GCF_022662305.1 Sphingomonas sp. BAUL-RG-20F-R05-02 | reverse complement strand
ATTCCATCCCAGTTCGTGTCGCCGTAGGTCTCTGATCGTCCAGATCAGTGACACTGATCGTCCAAACGATCTGCTTGCGTGAGCCCAAACCGGCCGGGGCACAGTTTCCATTGAACACCATGCTTGCAGAAGGTCCATTCCATGTCCGATGATCTCCACCGCTCGCCCGTTGCCTTCACGCCAAACATTGAGGTGCGCGCCGACGACGAAGCGGAGACCATCCAGGGGCTGAATGAGCAGCTCCGCCTCATTCAGGAGACGACCGCCAAGGACTATGGCACCGCCGTTCGCGGCGTCCACGCGAAAGGTCACGCGATCGTCAAGGGTAAGCTTGAGGTGCTCGCCGGCCTTGCGCCTTCTTTCGCCCAGGGCCTGTTTTCGGCACCCGGCAGCTATGATGCGCTGCTGCGTTTCTCAACGCTGCCTGGCGACATCCTCGAAGACAGCATCAGTGTGCCGCGCGGGCTCGCGGTCAAGCTGTTCGGCGTTCCCGGCGACCGCCTGCCGGGCTCGGAGGCCGACACCACGCAAGACTTCATCCTGGTCAACGGCCCGGCGTTCGCAGCCCCCACA
>NZ_JAKNQH010000074.1 GCF_022662305.1 Sphingomonas sp. BAUL-RG-20F-R05-02 | reverse complement strand
CGTGGGGGCTGCGAACGCCGGGCCGTTGACCAGGATGAAGTCTTGCGTGGTGTCGGCCTCCGAGCCCGGCAGGCGGTCGCCGGGAACGCCGAACAGCTTGACCGCGAGCCCGCGCGGCACACTGACGCTGTCTTCGAGGATGTCGCCAGGCAGCGTTGAGAAACGCAGCAGCGCATCATAGCTGCCGGGTGCCGAAAACAGGCCCTGGGCGAGAGAAGGCGCAAGGCCGGCGAGCACCTCAAGCTTACCCTTGACGATCGCGTGACCTTTCGCGTGGACGCCGCGAACGGCGGTGCCATAGTCCTTGGCCGTCGTCTCCTGAATGAGGCGGAGCTGCTCATTCAGCCCCTGGATGGTCTCCGCTTCGTCGTCGGCGCGCACCTCAATGTTTGGTGTGAAGGCAACGGGCGAGCGGTGGAGATCATCGGACATGGAATGGACCTTCTGCAAGCATGGGGTTCAATGGAAACTGTGCCCCGGCCGGTTTGGGCTCACGCAAGCAGATCATTTGGACGATCAGTGTCACTGATCTGGACGATCAGACACCTACGGCGACACGAACTGGGATGGAAC
>NZ_JAKNQH010000073.1 GCF_022662305.1 Sphingomonas sp. BAUL-RG-20F-R05-02 | reverse complement strand
CCGACGCAGATGCAGCGCTATTTCGCGCCGGCGCTGCCGCACGTCGGCATCAGCGTGCGCGGGGCGGACGGCCACACCATCGCCGAGATGACCGGCTGGGAGATGGCCCCGGCCGATGTGAACGGCGAACATACCTTCCACGTCGGCGCGAATTTCGCGGTGCAGCCGGGCGAGCATTACTACGGGCTCGGCCAGAATCAGGAGGGCGTGCTCGACCTGAAGGGCCGCACCATCGAGTGTCGGCACAATTACGACGCACCGGCGGGTGAAAGCGTGTGCGTGCCGTTCATGGTGACGAACAAGGGCTACGGCATCGTGTGGGACAACCCCTCCGCCACCACCGTGTCGCCCGGCCTCAACAACGCAACGCACTGGCAGTCGAACGTCGGCGAGCGCGTCTCGTTCTTCGTCATCACCGGCGACAGCACCGATCAGCTCTATGCCGGCTACGCCAAGCTGACCGGCGCCACCCCGCTCCCGCCCAAGGCTGCATTCGGCCTGATTCAGTCGAAGGCGCGCTACGAGAGCCAGGCCGAGCTGCTCGGCGTGGCGGAGGGGTATCGCAAGCGCAACCTGCCGCTGGATGTGATGGTGCTCGACTGGTTCTACTGGACGCGGATGGGGCAGCTCGACATCGATCACACCTATTTCCCCGATCCCAAGG
>NZ_JAKNQH010000072.1 GCF_022662305.1 Sphingomonas sp. BAUL-RG-20F-R05-02 | reverse complement strand
GTGGCGGCCGCGACGGTGATCCGCTGGCATGACCAGCGCCGCAGCACCGGTGGCTACGCTGCCAAGGCACAGGGCGGCGACACCCGGTCGCGCCGGATCGAGGCGCACGCGCAGACGATCCTGGCGTTGCACGAGGCCGGGCGCGACATCACGCTGGACGAGCTGCGCCGCGAGCTTGGGCTGGCGGGCGTAAGCGTGGCGATCTCGACGCTGCACCGCTTCTTCGCCCGCCACGGGATCACGCGCAAAAAAGACCGGGCACGCGATCGAGCAGGATCGCGCCGACGTCCTGAGCCAGCGCGAAGCTTGGTTCGACGGCCAGCTCGACCTTGATCCCGAACGGCTGGTGTTCATCGACGAGACCTGGACGGCGACCAACATGACCCGCAGCCACGGCCGCTGCCGTCGCGGCGAGCGGCTGCGGATGGGCTACCCGCACGGCCATCGCAAGACCACCACGCTGGTCGCCGGCTTGCGCATGACCGGCATGGTCGCGCCGATGGTGCTCGACGGCCCGATCAACGGCGACTGGTTCGAGGCCTATGTCGACCGCGTACTCGTGCCCGACCTAAAGCGTGGCGACGTGGTGATCATGGACAATCTCTCCAGCCACAAGCGCGCCAGCGTCCGCGACCTGATCGAAGCGGCCGGCGCCCGCCTGCTGTTCCTCCCGCCATACAGCCCCGACTTCAACCCGATCGAGAAGG
>NZ_JAKNQH010000071.1 GCF_022662305.1 Sphingomonas sp. BAUL-RG-20F-R05-02 | reverse complement strand
GGGTATCGATGCCAAGCGCATCAGCACGGCTAGCGGCGGCGATGCCAGTCCCGTTGCCAGCAATGCCACCGCCGGCGGTCAGTTTCAGAACCGCCGCACCGAACTCGTTGTGACGAGCAAGTAACCCTCAACCTTCCCAAGGAGAGTATTATGACCCGGACCATCACCGCATTGTTCGATCAGCGCGCCGACGCAGAAGCCGCGAAGAACCGTTTGGAAGCCGCCAACGTCGAGACTGGTCACATCAGCATCCATGACAAGACCAGCTCGGGCTTTCATGCCACTGGCAAGTCGACCACCCAGGACCCCGGCGTGTGGGCCTCGATCAAGAATGCGTTCGTGCCTGACGAAGACCGCCATACCTATGAGGAGGGCGTCCGTCGCGGCGGTTTCCTGCTAACTGCTGACGTCAATGACGACAATATCGACGCCGCTGTCCGCGTTCTCGAAGAGTCTGACAGCATCGATGTCGATGACCGCGCGCAGCAGTGGAAGTCGTCAGGCTGGGACCATACTCCTGCCGCGGCGGTTGGCACCGGCGTCGGAGCAGCCGCCTACGGGTCGGATCGTACCGGTATTGACGTCGAGGGCGAACAGAGCATCCCGATTGTCGAGGAGCAGCTCGTCGTCGGCAAGCGCGAGGTCGATCGTGGCGGCGCACGGGTGCGGTCGTACATCACGGAAACGGCGGTGCATGAGCAGGTCCGCCTTCGTGACGA
>NZ_JAKNQH010000070.1 GCF_022662305.1 Sphingomonas sp. BAUL-RG-20F-R05-02 | reverse complement strand
GCTGAACGTCATTGATGATTATAGCCGGGAGTGCCTGCCGTACATGGTAGTCAGCGACAACGACACCGAGCTGACCAGTCACGCTGTGCTCGCCTGGTGCCAGGACACAGGGGTCGAGTAGCACTACATCGCGCCGGGCAAGTCGCAGCAGAACGGCTTCGTCGAAAGCTTCAATGGTCGCGTACGCGACGAGTGCCTGAACGAACAGCTGTTCCCATCGCTAGCGACGGCAAGACGGCTCATCGAGGCATGGCGGACGGACTACAACACCGTGCGTCCGCACAGCAGCCTTGGCGGGTTGGCACCCGCCGAGTTTACGAACCGCCCCCGCCAAGGGCATATGGACACCGAAGCTAAGTTATCAGCGGCCTGAAAACGGGGAGCACGTCAGCTTCTCCTTGTCGCCAAACCGGTACTTCATCCGCCAGAGCTTCGAGCCATTGGGCCGGACGAGCAGGTACAACCCCTGCCCATCGGTCAGCTTGTAATCCTTAGCGCGTTTGGTAGCGTAGCGTGCTTTAGGTCCTTGAGAGCCATTGGGGATGCTCCTGCCGAGTTGGCTGGCATACCCCCCAAAATACCCCCAAATGCAAATCGACGTAGTGGCATGCAGGGAAATCCAGTGAGCGGATTTGAGGGCTGCCGAAACGACGCAAGAGCTTAAAAAAGGACGATAAAAAACCGCCTCGGAGCTTCCTGAGACGGTTTGGTATGTGTGGGT
>NZ_JAKNQH010000007.1 GCF_022662305.1 Sphingomonas sp. BAUL-RG-20F-R05-02 | reverse complement strand
CGCTTGCAGCCGGGCGGCTATGTCGCGGAATGGTGAAAAGCTACCTACCGAGAAGGGCAGTGAGAAGCCGGGCGGAGAGTGATGTTCTTGTAGCTTAGGTCGCGCTCTACATCCCCATCGTCGGTGCTGATGGTCGCAGTTCCCTTAAAGGTTGCCGGAACCTCGCCTGTCCGGCTGACGATGTCGGCGCGTTGAACCGGCGCGTAGAGGGTGACCAGCACGAAGTCCCGTAGCTGACGTGGGCTGCCGGTGTTGAACCATGTCGCGCCTTGGCTCCCGTTTCCTTCGAGCGCTCCATTTGGCGTGACGCTACTGCCTGCCTTAATCCGCCAGCCGCTCGGAATGCTACACACAGACCGGAACTCGACACCCCACGTTTCCAATGAGAACGCCTCGACGCTTTCGGTGTCACGGAGCGGTATCGTGCTGATGGAAAGAAGATAGGTTCTGGGATGGTCGACCGGCGCCGCGCCGATCGCAAGTATCGCCAAGGGCAAATAGCGTCTCATACGCGCAGCGTTGCACCGGAACGTAACGGCTGCAACTGGGCGCCTGCGGAAGGTCTGGTGTTGTTCCGCGACCGGGGGATAGCTGCCTTTCCCTCACCTTGGGCGCAACGACCCATAACTCGCCACTCGGAGCAGGATATCTGCTTCCGGAAGCGAACGTCCTCTGTGGATAGCTCCCGCGTTGCAAGGTAATTCGACGTTCTGACGTGGAGTCGGGCGCAGTCCTTTGTTCGGCCTGTTTGCGCAGTCGCTGAAGACTGCTGGCCCTGATGGGGTCCGCGAGTCAGGTCCCATTCCGTTCAACAGGCTATGACGCCTTAGACGTCCGTTGGGTTCTCCTTGCCCCCGGTCTGACCGGTTCGCCATCACATCGCATCGCGCTTACAACATCGTGAAGCTGGTCTCCTTTGTCTCGGCGGTTTCCAGCTAAATCGTCATGCGGCGAGCCTGGGCTGATGCCGCGCTTGGTATGTCTCGCCGCGCACCATGATCGCCCAGACCACCCGGGCGGTTCTGTTCGCCATCGCGACGGCCGCAACGCGTGTTGGCTTGCGCGCGAGCAGCGCCACAAGCCGTGGATCGGCGGTCTCTGGCGTTTGCTTTACGCCTCTGATCGGTGAGGTCATACCGACGACGAGCAGCGTACGAAGGTATTTGTCGCCCATCTTGGTGATGTGCCCGAGCCGCTCTTTGCCACCACTCGAGTGTTGACGCGGCGTCAGTCTTAACCACGCGGCGAACTCGCGCCCCGAGCGGAAGTGGTACGGGTCGGTGACCGATGCGGCGAGCGCTGTCGCGCCGATCGTGCCGATGCCGGGGATCGACATGAGGCGGCGAGCCGTATCGTTGGTCTTCTGCCAAGCAAGCAGGTCGATCTCCCGACACTGCGCGTGGGTATCGAGCTTGCTGGGACAAGCGCCAGACGATCTTTGCTGCCTCTGACGGTATGTCTGGCGCCTCGCCGTCGACGATCGATCGCGCCATCTCCAACGCGCGGTGAAGCCCTTGCAAGATATCGATGTCGAACTCGGCCAGCAGGTCCCGCGTCCTGTGCATCGATAGCGCCGCCTGCTGCTCCGGCGACTTCACCGGTACGAAGCGCATAGCTTTCACACTTTGGCACCTAGATGCCGTGAGCGGGAGCCATCCACCTCATTCGTTCAGGATTGACTCGGGCGTCCATGGGCACCTCTCCGCGAGACAAGGGCAACTACGTCGGCTTAACGGTTTATCGACTGCTAAGTGATAGCGTCCTGCCGGGGAGTAGCGGTGTTGCACGGCAGAACAGAGCGAAATAAGCGGGTTTTCAATGTGCGGCTGATTGCTGCTCTCGTCATTCCTGTTCTTACCGTGGCGCTTGGTCTCACAATCTTCGCGTTCTCCGCTCTTCGAGGCACCGCCTCTCAAGCTGATCGCGTCTCCGTCAACCGGCAGGAGCAGGAGGTGAAGCTCGCGATCAACGATGCATTGGACGAGCTTGCGCAAAGCCAAGCGGGTGTAGCGATCTGGAGCCCGTTGGTGCTGGAGCTTCGTAAGCCACATCCTAACTGGGGGTGGGTCGACGATAACGTCGGCGTCTGGCTGAATTACGTGTTCGCGCATGATGTGGACATCATCCTGAACGCCGATGATAAGGCGGTCTACGTGATGCGTGATGGCGTGCGCGCTACGCCTGTCAGCTTTGCTGCCTACGCCCGGGCTGCGCAGCCTCTGATCGAAGCCGCGCGCGGACGGACGCATGAAGCGCCCAATCCTCACGAGCGACTGCCAGGACGCGCCCTCAGCGCTACTTCGACAGTTAGGACCTCCACCCGCTCCATCCATGCCACCGACCTGGGCGTGGTCATGGGACGTCCCGCGGCGATGAGTGTCATGCGTCTGATCCCGGACACGAGCAAAGTTGCAGCCGCGCCGGGGCGAGAACCTCTGCTGGTCAGCATTAGATACCTGGATGCCGGCTTCACGCAGAACCTGGTGAAATTACAATCGATTACCGGTGCTCGCGTACAGCGTTCCCACCAGCTGAAACCGAGCGAGCACGGCGTAACCCTTGTCTCCAGCCGGGGAGGCAATCTCGGTTTCTTCGTCTGGCGGCCGGATCGGCCCGGACGTGCGGTATGGAGCTCGATGGCGCCAAGCGCGGGTGCTGCATTGGTTGCACTGCTCGCCGCGCTGGGCGTGCTGCTCTTCAGCGTGGCGAAGCTGATGCGCAAAGATGCTGTGTCACTCAGGCAGCTCGCCGCGGCTCACGTCGAACTGCAAGCAAAGGAAGCGCAGGCCCACCATTTGGCTTACCATGATGTTCTCACAGGTCTGCCAAACCGTGCTCATATCAACGCGGTCATCGATCATAAGGTGTCCGATGCGCATGCGGAGCGTCTTTGGGCTGTTCTGCTTGTTGATCTGGATAGGTTCAAGCAAGTCAACGACACGCTGGGGCATGCCGGCGGTGACCAGCTCATCCAGCTGGTCTCGGCGCGTCTTCGCGGCCTGATCAATCCGGGCGACGTCGTTGCCCGGTTGGGCGGCGATGAGTTCGCGATACTCCTGGACGACCGTTTGAACCTGTCGGATATCGAGGAAACCGCTCAAGCAATGGTGGATGCGGTACGCGAGCCATTCGCCATCCTCGGCACCAGCGTGTTCATCGGTGCCAGCATCGGCATTGCTTGTGCGCAATCCTGCCGCAGCGACCGCACCGAACTGATGCGCATGGCCGACATCGCTATGTACCGTGCCAAGGCCGAGGGGCGTGACGGGTATCGAGTGTTCAGCACGGACATGGATGAGAGCGTCAAAACGCGTCGCGGACTCGAGTACGACCTTCGCGATGCGCTCGCGCGCAAGCAGGAGCTCTTCGTCAACTACCAGCCGCAGATGGATGGCACCGGCACGCAGATCATCGGCCTTGAGGCCTTGCTACGCTGGCAGCATCCGGTCCGCGGCCTTCTTTCGCCCGACGCCTTCATCCCGATTGCCGAGGAAACCGGCTTAATACGCGAGCTTGGCCACTTTGTGTTGCGCGACGCCTGCGACGTCGCTCGCGCATGGCCATCCCTTTCGGTAGCGGTGAACCTGTCGCCAGTGCAATTCCGCTCGGGCGATCTCGCCGCCGAAATACGCGCGATTGTACAAGAGTCGGGAGCCAGGCCTGCACAGATCGAGCTTGAGGTGACGGAGAGCGTTCTCCTCGACAACGACGCAGTCGTCCGAGCGGTTCTAGCCGAGCTCCGTAGTGCAGGCTTTCGTATCGCACTGGACGACTTCGGAACAGGGTATTCGAGCCTGAGCTATCTCAGCAAGTTTCAGGTGGACAAGATCAAGATTGACCGGAGCTTCACCAGCCGCCTCGGGGAGGTAGATGACGCCGCAGCCATTATCCATGCTGTGGTGCGCCTGGGTCACGCAATGGGCCTGTCCGTGTCGGCTGAAGGAGTCGAAACGCGCGAGCAGCGCGCTTTTCTCGAAGGCGCTGGCTGTAATGAGTTACAGGGCTTTCTTTTCGCTGAAGCCCTTCCACCGGCGTCGCTAGCGCAACTCATGAAACGCTTGCGGTATGCAGCTTGACCCACAGCCGGACATTCAGAGCCTACTTTGCGCCGCCTAGTCTCTGCCGTTTGTTCATCGATCGATCGTGACGTCGCCAACGATGGTGGAAGCATGACCGCGGCCCCGCAACGCTTTGATAAGGACCGCCATCGCGGGCGAGAGCTGCCGCCTGCTTGGATAGTAAAGATGGTAGCCTGGGAACGGCGGACACCAATCCGACAGCAAGCGCCCCAACCGGGCCTCAGCAATGTCGGCGGCGATATACTCCTCCGGCAAATAAGCGATCCCGCCGCCGTCCCGCGCTGCCTGGAGCGCGAGCGCGATGTCGTTGACGATCACCTGCCCCTCAACCCGCACCGTAAGCTCGCGGCCGTCATGCTCAAACTCCCAGGCGTAGAGTCCGCCATGCGTCGGAAAGCGCAGGTTGATGCAGTTGTGGGAGGCGAGCTCACGCGGGCTCGCCGGCGTCCCGCAGGCTGCGATATAGGCCGGCGACGCCACCGCCGCCATCCGCATGTCGGGACCGATCCGGATTGCGATCATGTCCTGACCAACCGTCTCGCCGAGGCGGATGCCGGCGTCGAACCGCTCGGCGACGATGTCGACGAAGCCCGTGTCGATCGCGATCTCAACTTGGATATCGGGATATGCCGGCAGCAGCTCGGCAAGGGCCGGCCACAGTATCGTCTGTGCCGCGTCGATGCCGGTGGTGATGCGGATCGTGCCCGCCGGCTTGTCACGTAAGCCCGCTAGGGCGGCGAGCTCGGCATCGATCCCGTCGAGGTGCGGCCCGATTGCCCCAACAAGACGCTCGCCAGCCACGGTTGGCGCGACGCTGCGGGTAGTGCGGGTCAGAAGCCGCACGCCGACCCGATCCTCGAGCGCGCGGATCGAGTGGCTGAGCGCGGACGGCGACACACCGATCTGCGCGGCGGCGCGGGTAAAGCTGCGCTCGCGCACGATGGTGCGCAGCGCGACGAGGTCATTGATCGAATGGCGCGGCATTGCTGAGTACATCTCACAGCCGCATGCGGACTGCACCGTCTAATCAACGGGAGGCGAAAACCATACATGGCTGTCGAAGGAGACACCGCCATGGCCGACGAACAACCGATGCGGGCGCCGTGGGGCGACATCGCGCCGCGCCTGACTGAGATCACTGATACCGTGCTGTTCGACGACATCTGGCCGCGGCCGGGCCTATCGCCGCGCGACCGGAGCCTGATCACCGTCGCGAGCCTCGTCACCGCCTATCGCCAGAACGAGTTGCCGTTCCACCTGAAGAAGGCGCTCGAGAACGGCGTGACCAGGGACGAACTGGTCGAGGCGGTCACCCACCTCGCCTTCTACGCCGGCTGGCCGACCGCCAGCACCGCGATCGGCAACATGCGTGACGTGTTCGCCGATGCCGACGGCTCGAACCAGTGAAAGGACATATCATGCAGACCCGCGAACTCGGCCGCAGCGGCCTCCACGTCTCCGCCCTCGGCCTCGGCTGCATCCCCAGCGCCGGGCGCTGGATGGCATAAGCTGGATCGAGCGCCGGCAGATGGTCGGATTCGGCGAGGTCGCGAAGGGGCATCAGGCAAATTCGATCCGAAGCGTGAGCGCCGCAAGGGTGATGAGCAGAACGGGCACGGTCAGCGTGATCCCGACCCGGAAATAATAGCCCCACCCGATCCGCACGCCCTTTTGCCCCAAGACGTGAAGCCACAGGAGCGTTGCGAGCGAGCCGATCGGCGTTAGCTTAGGACCGAGGTCGCAGCCGATCACGTTGGCGTAGGTCATCGCTTCCTTAATCGGTCCCGCAGTGTGCACGGCGTCTATCGAAAGCGCGCCAACCAGCACGCTCGGCATGTTGTTCATGACCGACGAAAGGACGGCCGCGATCACGCCCGTCCCCAGCGCAGCACCCCACACGCCGCCTTGAGCGGTACGAGCGAGCAACGCCGCGAGATGATCCGTCAGACCCGCGTTCCGCAGGCCATAAACGACTAGGTACATGCCCAGCGAGAGGATCACGATCTGCCACGGGGCGCCCCGCACCACCTTGCGCGTCTCGATCACATGGCCCCTGCCGGCGATCACCAGCAGCAGGATCGCCCCGGCAGCAGCAACGGCGCTGACCGGCACGCCCAGCGGTTCGAGCAGGAAGAAGCCGGCGAGCAGAAGCGCAAGGACGATCCAACCGGCACGAAAGGTCGCCGCATCGCGGATCGCGTCACGCGGCACGCGGAGCGCCGCCACGTCATAGGTCGGCGGTATGTCGCGGCCGAAGAACAGCAGCAGCGCACCCAGCGTCGCGGCGATCGACACAAGATCGACCGGCACCATCACGCTCCCATACGCGCTGAAGCCAAGGTGGAAGAAGTCGGCCGACACGATGTTGACGAGGTTGGAGACGACGAGTGGCAGGCTCGCAGTATCGGCGATGAACCCCGCCGCCATGATGAAGGCGAGCGTGGCCTTGTTGCCGAAGCCCAGCGCCCGAAGCATGGCGATGACGATGGGTGTGAGGATCAGGGCCGCGCCATCGTTCGCAAACAGCGAAGACACGGCCGCGCCGAGCAGCACGACCAAGGCGAACAGCCGGCGCCCCTGGCCCCTACCCCAGCGGGCGACGTGGAGCGCCGCCCACTCGAAGAACCCGGCTTCATCGAGCAGCAGGCTTATGATGATGATCGCGACAAATGCGGCGGTAGCGTTCCAGACGATCCCCCACACCACCGGCACGTCGGACAGCGTGACGACGCCCGCGAGCAGCGCCACGATTGCGCCGGTAAACGCGCTCCACCCGATCCCGAGCCCCTTGGGCTGCCAGATGACGAGCGCGATCGTGGCGACGAAGATCAGGACCGCAGGCAGCATCAGGCGACGCGTTGCCCCGAGACGTCCACCACCTGTTCGCCATCCTCCTTGGCAAAGGCGCCGAGCTGGTCAGCGGGCAGGAGTTCAAGCACGGCCTCGGACGGCCGGCAGAGTCTCACGCCAAGCGGCGAGACGACCAGCGGCCGGTTGATGAGGATCGGGTGCGCCATCATCGCATTGACCAGCGCGTCGTCAGGCAGCGACGTGTCGCCCAGCCCAAGGTCCGCATAGGGCGTACCCTTCTCGCGCAACAGCTCGCGGGGCGTCATGCCGGCGCGCTCGATCAGCTAGACGAGCAGCGCGCGCAAGGGCGGGGTCTTCAGATACTCGACCACATGCGGCTCAATGCCGGCGTTGCGGATCATGGCTAGGGCGTTGCGCGATGTGCCGCACTCGGGGTTGTGATAAATGACGGTATCGACAGCCACGACGCTTTCTTTCAACAGCAGGGGGCGAGTTCAGCGATAAGCGGCGCGCAAAGCTCGGCGCTACCAGCGCAGCAGTCCTTGAGCAGAAACAGCGTCAGCGCGCGCAGGCCGTCCAGATTGGCACGGTAGATGATCGAGCGGCTATGCCGTTCGGCGCGGACGAGGCCGGCGCGTGCCAGAATGCCGAGGTGCGACGACATGGTATTTTGCGGCACGTCGAGCTGGCGGGCGATTTCGCCCGCAGCCATGCCGTCCGGCTCATGTCGCACCAGCAGGCGGAACACATCGAGGCGTGTGACCTGCGCTAAGGCGCCCAGTGCAGCGATAGCCGAATCGTTCTCCACATATCCAGCATAGTAGATGTATGGCTGCTGGCTAAGGTCGAGTGTCGAGTGTCGAGTGTCGAGTTTGGTGTGCTACCGGTAGATCTCGTTGGCAAACACGCGATGCCTCCTTTCCCGCGCCGCCGCGAAGACTCAGAAACGGACATCATTGAAGCATCTGCGCTCCCCGAAAGCGGTCATTCGTTCATTGACGGCTTAAGCCAGAATCGCCGCTGCCGACATCGACTTGCCGCGTAACCGGCGGCGCATGCGCTCTCACAAGACCAGGAAGAGGCCGAATAGGAGATCATATTGGAAGCGTCGCCCGAGCAGGCGACGTTGACCCGCAGAGACGCCGACGCGATCACGGCATGGGGAATTCACCCGCTTGGCTGAGGCATTTTCCCGAGCACAACGGTCAACGCCGATCGAAGGCCAACCGCAGCGTCGCTCGTGAAGTACAATCCTAATTGTCGCCGTCCTCCCGATGCGACATTGATGCAGACATGCAAACCGACTCTACCGGATCTGTCGACGAAAGCCTGTCCGGCCGTCAGGCACGTCTGATCATCGAGAACGCGATCGACTACGCCATAGTCGGCTTGGACCTCGCCGGCACGATCACGTCGTGGAACATCGGCGCGGAGCGGATCATGGGTTGGAGCGCGAGCGAGGCTATCGCCCAGCCGGTCGACCTGTTCTTCACCCCCGAGGACGTCGAGAGCCGCATTTCTGAAGCCGAGATGAGCGCGGCCGTCCGTCACGGTCGCGGCGTCGACGAGCGCTGGCACCTGCGACGGGACGGATCACGCTTTTGGGCCAATGGCGAGATGATGCCGCTGCGCGGCAACGGCGGTAATCTCGAAGGGTACGTGAAGATCCTGCGCGACCGCACCGAGCAGCATTATACAAGGGTCGCGCTGTCGGAGAGCGAGGATCGCTACCGGTCGCTGTACGACAGCATCGACGAGGGCTTCTGTCTGATTGAGGTGCGCTGCGACGACACCGCCCAGCCGATCGACTATCGCTTTCTGGAGGTGAACCCCGCCTTCGAACGCCAGACAGGCTTGGCCGACGCACCCGGCAATTGGATGCGGGACCTCGTGCCCGATCACGAGCAGCACTGGTTCGACATGTACGCGCGCATCGCGCGGTCGGGCCAATCGCAGCGGTTCACGCTGCCGGCCGAAGCACTCGACGGTCGCTGGTACGAGGTGTTCGCGTACCGCGTCGGCGAGCCGGAGGAGCGGTTGGTCGCCATTCTGTTCAGCGACATCAGCGAGCGGAAGTCCGGTGAGGCGCGCTTGCGGGCGAGCGAGGAGCATCAGCGCGGCCTCAATGCCTCGCTCCGCAGCAGCGAAGCCAACCTTCGCCTTTTGCTCGATTCGATCAGCGAAGGCTTCTACGCCGTCGATCAGACCGGCCTGACCACAACCTGCAACGCGGCGTTCCTGCGCATGATGGGGTTGACCAGCGCCAAGGACGTCATTGGCCGTCGACTGCACGACATCATTCACCACACTCATGTCGACGGCTCGCCCTATCCCGAAGCACAATGCCCGATCTACCGGGCCGCGCGGGACGGCACGCCCGCACACGTCACCGAGGAGCTGTTCTTTCCCATCGGCGGCGAGCCGCTGTGGGTGGAGTACCGGGCAACGCCGATCATCCAGGACGGCAGACTGGGTGGCGCGATCTGCACCTTCCAAGACATCAGCGAGCGTCGGGAGCGAGAGGCGAAGAAGGCGGGCGTGGAAGCGCGGCGTACGGGTCTGCTTACCCTTGGCGATGCCCTCCGCAACATGGAATGCCCGATCGCCATGGCCGCTGCCGCAGCCGAGATCGTTGGACGCACGCTCGATGTCAGTGCCGCAGGATTCGGCCGAATCGATGCGTCGGACGAGACACTGCTGATCGAGCGCGATTGGGCGATCGCTCCGCAGTACGGGATCGCAGGCGAACATTCGATGCGGAACTACGGCTCGTACATCGATGACCTGATTGGCGACCGTACCGTTGTGATCGCCGACGTGCGGACCGACCCGCGAACGTCTGCTTTTCCCGAAGCATTCGACGCCGTCGGCGTGAGCGCCCTCGTGAACGCACCCGTGGTGGAAAAGGGAAGGCTGACCGCTCTCTTCTGCGTGCTATCACAACGAGCGCGCACCTGGACGACGGACGAGGTCGACTTTGTTCAGCAGGTAGCCGAGCGGACCCGGATTGCGATCGAGCGCCGCCGCACCGAACTGGAGTTGCAAGCGCTCGCGGGCTCGTTGCAGGAGCAAGTGGAGGAGCGCACGCAGGAGCGCGACCGCGTCTGGCAGGTAAGCCGCGACCTACTCGGGGTAGCGAGTGCAGAGGGCGTGTGGCTCAGCGTCAATCCAGCCTGGTCGCGGGCCCTCGGCTGGCCGGCGGAGGCCATTGTCGGCAGAACATCCGAATGGCTGGAGCACCCGGACGACCGTATCAAGACCCGGCAGGAGGTGGGGCGGCTCGCCGAGGGGTTCACCACCTTGTCCTTCGAAAACCGGTTCCGAACCAAGGACGACGGATATTGCGATCTCGCCTGGTCCGCGGTGCCGGCCGGGGGATTGCTTTACTGCGTGGCGCGGGATGTCACCGAGCAGAAGGAGCGCGACGCGGCGCTGCTCAAGGCGGAGGAACAGCTACGCCAAAGCCAGAAGGTGGAGGCGGTGGGCCAGCTCACCGGCGGCGTCGCGCACGACTTCAACAACCTGCTCACCGTGATCCGCGGCTCGGTCGACCTCCTGCGGCGTCCGAATCTGCCCGAAGAAAAGCGAGAGCGCTACATCGCGGCGATCTCGGACACCGCCGACCGCGCGACCAAGCTGACCAGCCAGCTGCTTGCCTTTGCTCGACGTCAAGCGCTCAAGGCGGAGGTGTTCGATGTCTCCCTGAGCATCGCCAGCCTCCGCGACATGCTGGGCACGCTGACCGGCTCGCGCATCGCCATTGAGGTGGAGGTCCCCGACATCCCCTCCCTCATAAAGGCCGACCGCAGCCAATTCGACACCGCGTTGGTCAACATGGCCGTGAACGCGCGCGACGCGATGGGCGGCGAGGGCACGCTGACGATCGGCGTTCACGAGGTGAACGGCATTCCCGCAGTGCGCTCGCATCCAGCAGTGCCCGGCCAATTCGTCGCGATCTCCCTGCAGGACACCGGCGGCGGCATCGTGCCGGACCAGATCGAACGCATATTCGAGCCCTTCTACACGACGAAGGGCGTCGGCCATGGCACTGGTCTAGGTCTCAGTCAGGTGTTCGGGTTCGCTAAACAATCTAGCGGAGAGGTGATCGTCAGCAGCGTGCTTGGCGAAGGCGCCACCTTCACCCTCTACCTCCCGAAAGCTGCTGACGATGTTCGGGAGGCAGGCGGACTCACCGAGGACGGCGGCTCGCCTCTGCTGCCGGGTGCCTGCATTCTCGTCGTGGAGGACAATAGCGAGGTGGGCTCGTTTGCAACGCAGGCGTTAAGCGAGCTTGGGTTCAAAACCAAGCTGGCGATAGACGCGGCCAGTGCGCTCGTCGAACTTGGCAGCGACGGCCACTTCGACATGGTTTTCTCTGATGTGGTCATGCCCGGCATGTCTGGGATCGAGTTGCGCGAGGCAGTGCGCCGACAATTCCCGCACTTACCCGTTGTTCTCACCAGCGGGTACAGCAGCGTTCTTGCCGAGCAGGATGGCGCCGACTTCGAACTGTTGCAAAAGCCCTACTCGCTCGAGGAACTGGCGAAGGCTCTGGCCAAGGCAGCAAGTAGCCACGGTCGTGGGTAGGGTTTCAAAGGTGAAATGACCCAGTTCCAGACATTCGCGACGCGTTTTTGGCTTCCCAACTCCGGTCGCCCGTTCATGTCGCTTGACCGATCGGTATCAGGCGCTTGGAAGTGACGTGCTCCCCGTTTTCAGGCCGCTGATAACTCAGCTTCGGTGTCCATATGCCCTTGGCGGGAGCGGTTCGTAAACTCGGCGGGTGCCAAACCCGCCAAGGCTGCTGTGCGGACGCACGGTGTTTTAATCCGTCCGCCATGCCTCGATGATCCGTCTTGCCGTCGCTAGCGATGGGAACAGCTGTTCGTTCAGGCACTCGTCGCGCAAGCGACCATTAAAGCTTTCGACGAAGCCGTTCCGCTGCGGCTTGGCCGGCGCGATATAGTGCCACTCGACCCCCTGTGTCCTGGCACCTCGGCCCTGCTGACTGAGGGCATGACGATCCAGATCAGGGTGGCAAGCACCCGAACAATGGCCTTCATCGCGCACGCTCCTCGTTAACTCACGCGCTTGTACCGCAGGTGTCTGTATGCGCCAGCCAGACATTCATCGCGAGCGATGCTGCTAAGCGCTTCTCTGCCGATGACAACTAGGAAGTCGACAGCCGCGCAACGCCATGCGTCTGACGCATGGCATTGGGAAGTCTGCGACCGCACAGACCCGCTTGCGGTCATTCAGCACTACCATCGTCCTTCCCACAAGCGGACGTTCGTTCATTGTCATGACACGGTTCCCGCAGCCGTTTCACTGCGGAGATGATAATGCTGACGCCGAATACGTTCTATGCCGCCAATCACGCTACGCGGGGCGCCTCCGGCAGATCGCGCGCCGCTGCTGCGCGAAAGTCGGTGAGAGCCCGCACCTTGACGCTGGTTGGTGCCGAGAGTGGTAGTAGACGTACAGAAGGGAGACGTCATTCAGCCAATCCGGGAAAAGCTCCACGAGCAAGGGGCCGCTCGCCTGAGTGGCGGACGCACTTGCCGATTGCGCGCTGACTCGCGTGCTACCGGACTGAACGTATCCGAAGGAGCCGCTTTACATCTACTACCCCACCCGCCGCCAACAGTCCGCCGCGCTGCGCGCCGTCGTCGCGTTCGCCAAATCATGGTCGGCAGGGACGCGCGGCACCGCCGTACATCGTCAACACGCCGAGCCGACGTATTGGCGACAGGGTATAACCCCGCCGCTAAAATCCACTTATAATCGCTGCATTTCATGGTTGCGTTGCGCCGAAAGTGAGGGTCCGCGCGGATCGGTGGATCCCAGAGCCGAACTGATCGTTACGGAGGTAGCAATCGGGGGGCAATCTTGTTCATTTTACATCTCGCGTTGGGCGGGTGTCTTCACGCGCCGCCCGTCGCCTTTGGAATCACTGCCGATACCGGTGGACATATCGCCTATGTCATGGATGCAGCGCTTGCTCAGGTACGCCATAACGGCATGAACCACGTATCGATCGTAACCCGCCTGTTCGAGGATGCGCGCCTGTCGCCCCGCCATGCGTGCGTGAGCGAAGTCCTCGCAGAAAACGTCACCATCGACCGGATAGCGACCGAGGATCGGCGGTATCTTGAAAAGGAAGCGCTGGCGGCGGATCTCAACGCCTTTACGAAGGCGTTTTGCAGCCATATCGCGCGTCTGCCGCGACGCCCCGACGTGATCCACGCGCATTTCGCCGATGCGGCGGCGGTGGCCATCACGGCGCGGCAGCGGTTTGGCATCCCATTCGTCTATACGCCGCATGCACTCGGCATCGACAAGCGTGTGCAGGGCTGTGCGGGCGACGGTATGGATGCGCGTATTCAGGCCGAGCGCACCGCGCTCGCGGCGGCGGACGGCATCATCGTCTCGACGCACGATGAAGCCGAACGCCAGGTGCGCGCCTATGGCGTGGCGGTCGACGGCCGTATCCATTGCCTGCCCCCCGGCGTACCGCAGCGTCCCACCCCGAACGGCGCGACGACACTGGCGGAACGGCTGGGCGAATGGCTTGATGCGCCGGAAAAGCCGATCATCCTCGCGATCGCGCGACCGGTCGCGAAAAAGAACCTCGTCGCGCTGATCCGCGCGTTCGCGGCGACGCCGGCGCTGCGCGATCGCGCTAATCTCGTCATTCTCGCCGGCCAGCACGACCGATCGTGTACGCCCGAGGAACAGGGTGTGCTTACGGAGATGCGGGCGCTCGGCGCGGACCCGGTACTGCGCGGGCGCATGGTCCTGCCGCGCGCGCATGACGCGGACGACGTGTCGGCGCTGTATGCGTTGGCGGCGCGCGGTGGCGTGTTCGTCAATCCCGCGCTGCACGAGCCGTTCGGGCTGACGCTGATCGAGGCGGCGGCAATGGGCGTGCCGGTGGTCGCGACCGGCAACGGCGGCCCGCGCGAGATCGTCGAGACGATCGGTCACGGCCTGCTCGTCGATCCGCGCGACGACGCCGCTATCGCGCAAGCCTGTCTGGCGATCATCGCCGACCCGGCGCTGCACCGCCGCTTCGCCGAGGCGGCGATCGGCCAGGTCGGCGCATACGACTGGTCACGCTACGCCGCCGGGAGCCTCGCGGTATACGACGAAATCGGCACGGCGCGGCCCGCGCTGCTGGCCTGCGATATCGACAATACGCTCACCGGCTGCGCCTCCGGCGCGCAAGCCTTTGCGAAATGGCGCACCGCCAGCGCGTTTCCGTTCGTGGTCGCGACCGGGCGCTCGTTCGATGCGGCGTGCGCGGTGCTGCGCCAGTGGCAGTTGCCCGATCCCGACGCCTATATCGTCGATGTCGGCACGCGCATGATGATCGCCGACGATACCGGTCGCTGGACCGCCTGCCCGGCCTATCACGCCGCGCTCGATCACGATTGGGACCGTGCGGGCGTGGTCGAAGCGCTCGCGCCGCTCGGGATCGAACCGCAGCCGGTGGAGACGGAAGGCCCGCACAAGCTCAGCTTCTTCGGGACGGCAGCCGATGCGCTACGCATCCGCACCACGCTCGCGGCGGCTGGTCTCGGCGCGCGCGTCATCTTCTCGCACGGTCGGCTGATCGATGTGATCGCGCCGATGGGGGGCAAGGCGGCGGCGGTCGGCGCCTATGCCGCGCGCCACGGCCTGTCGCTCGCCCAGTGCATCGCGGCGGGCGACAGCGGCAACGATGCCGACATGCTCGAAGCCTGCGGCCGCGCCATCGTCGTCGCCAATGCCAGCGACGAACTGGCGACGCTGACGCCGCGCAGCGGCCTGCACCGCGCGCGCGCGCGGCATGCGGCGGGGGTGATGGAGGGGCTGGAACGGCTTGGTCTGACGTCGCCGGTGGCGGTCGCGGCATGACCCAACCCTTCGGCTATTTCGTCCATCATCAGGGACGCGGCCATGCCGAGCGCTGCGCGGCGATCGCCAACGCGCTGCCGGTCACGCGCCCGCTGACGATCTTCTGCGCGCGTGACGATATCTTTCCGGCGCTGCCCGCGCATGTCGAGATCGTGCGCATCCCCTCCCTGTTCGAGCCGGGCGGTGGCGAGGCGACGACGATGGACGATATCGCCACGCCGGCGACGCTGCATTGCGCGCCGCTCGGTTGGCCGGGCATCCGCCGCGCGATGGCGACGATCGCGAACTGGTTCGACAGCGTGAACCCCGCATTGATGATCTGCGACGTCTCCGCCGAAATCGCGCAGCTCGCCCGGATATGCAGTGTGCCGCATGTGAAGGTGTTGCAGCATGGCGATCGCGGCGACCCCGGCCACCGCGCCGCCTATGACGGCGCGGCCGGGCTGCTCGCCGCCTTCCACGCCGATCTCGCCCAGCCCGAATGGGACGCGGCGATGCGAGCGAAGACCTGTTTCGCCGGTGGTCTCGGCGTCGATATCTGCGTGCCGGAGCGCGAGCTTGCCCGGCGGCGTATCGGCGTGGCTGCGGACGAGGAGACGATCCTCGTCCTTTCGGGCGGGGGTGGCGATGGTTTCGGCCAGGCGCCGCTCGCGGTCGGCGCGCGTGCCAAACCGGGCACCCGGTGGATCACAATCGGCCCGGTGCAGCGCGACTGGCATGCGACCGAGCCGGCGAATATCGAGCATCGCGGCTGGGTCGACAACCCCGCCGAATATGTCGCCGCCGCCGATCTCGTCATCGCTTCGACCGGCAACACCACCTGCCAGCAGATCCTCGCGGCAGCACGGCCATGGCTGGCGATCCCCGAGTGGCGCTATTTCGACGAACAGCATCGCAAGGCCGAAGCGCTGGCGGCGGCGGGGGTCGCATGCGTGCGCCCGCACCTGCCGTCCTCGGCCGATGCGTGGGAACAGGCGCTCGCCGAGACGCGCGCCACGCATCGCCCCGACGCGCAGCGCGGCATGATCGCCGATACGCCCGCGCACGATACCGCAATGTGGCTCGAGGCGCTGGCGGCGCGCCTGTGGACGCCCGCGCCAGCCGCTACCCTGCCCTTAGATCTTACCGGAGCTTGACCCCAATGGATGCCGTTTCCGTCGTTACGCTGGCCGGGGGTCGCCCGGATCATCTCTACAATCTCGTACTGGGTCTCGGCCGACAGACGCAGCGCCCGGTCGAACTGATCGTCGCGGTGTTGCAGGACGAACCCTATGTGCTGCCCGAAGCGCCGTTCCCGGTGCGCCAGATGATGATGGCCGCGCCCGAACTGGCGCTCGCCGCCGCCCGCAACACGGCGGCGCGCGCGACGACGGGGGACGCGATCGTATTCCTCGACATGGATTGCATCCCCACGCCCACCCTCGTCGCCGATTACGCGCGGCGGCTGGACGAATTCGACGGGCTGCTGATGGGTGAGGTGATGTACCTGCCCGGTAATGCAACGCAAGGCGACTGGTCGTACGATGCCTTCGCCGAGGTGGCGGTGCGCCATTCCGACCGGCAGGGGCCGCCCGCCGATGGCATCCAGCTCTGCACCGATTATCGCTGTTTCTGGTCGCTCAATTTCGCGATGCGCCGCGCGACCTTCCTTGCAAGCGGCGGGTTCGACGAACGCTATGTCGGTTATGGCGGCGAGGATACCGATTACGGCAAGACGATCGACCAAGCCGGCATCCCGATCGGCTGGATCAAGGGCGGGCTCGCCTATCATCAGTACCATCCGCACCACATGCCCCCGGTCCATCATCTCGACAGCGTAGTGCGCAACGCCGAATTGTTCGAAACCAAATGGGGCTATCGAACGATGGGGCACTGGCTGCATGCCTTCGAACTGATGGGGCTGATCGATCAGGCGCCCGGCCGGCCGATCCGCATCCTGCGCCGCCCCGATGCCGACGATCTCGCGCTGACCGGGCAGCAGAGCCACCAGCCCTATTCGAACACCACCACCGTCATCCGCATTCTCGAAGCCCGAGCGGCGGCGTGAGGATCGCGCTGCTGGCGCACGTCCGCCAGCCGATCGCGCAACCCTTCATGGGCGGGATGGAGTCGCATAGCTGGTATCTGGCGGACGGGCTGATGGCGCGCGGGCACGACGTGGTGCTGTTCGCGGCCGGCGACAGCGATCCGCGCTTCACCATCGACCCGGTGGTTGACGAACATTACGAGCGCACCTTCCCCTGGGCAGAACATCGCGGATCGGCGCCGCTGATCGCGCATCTCGACGACGGTTATGCAGCCGCCTGCGACCGGATCGCGGAGGGCAGCTTCGACGTGGTGCACAACAACAGCCTGCATCGCTTCGCGATCGAACCGCGCCGCACGGCGGTGGTGCCAACGGTCACGTCATTGCACGTCCCCCCGTATGATGCCTTGCACTGGTTCGTGAAGGCCAGCGCCACGCCCGGCCATCATCTCACCGTCACGTCTGAGCGGCAGATGGCGGCATGGTGGCCCGACGGCGCGCCGCCAAGGGCATCGGTGCTGCACAACGGCATCGATCCGGCGGCATGGCCGTTCGTCGCGACCGGTGACGGCAGCGCGGTGTGGTGCGGCCGCATCACCCCCAACAAGGGCACGCATCTCGCAGCAGCGGCCGCGCGGATGGCCGGCGTGCCGCTGACGTTGTTCGGGCAGATCGAGGATCCCGATTACTGGCTCGCGCAGGTCGAGCCCTTACTGGGCGGCGACATCCGCTATGGCGGCCACCTGCACGGCGCGGCGCTCGCTGCCGAGATGGGGCGCGCATCGGTATTCCTGTTCACGCCGTGTTGGGACGAGCCGTTCGGCCTCGTCGCGATCGAGGCGATGGCGTGCGGCCTGCCCATCGCCGCGCTCGACATGGGCGCCGCGCGCGAGGTGATCGGCGAGGCCGGACACTTCGCCCCCGCCAACGACGCTATCGCGCTGGCCAAGGCGATCGGCGCGGCGATGGCAATCCCGCGCCACGTGCCACGCGATCGCGTCGATCGCCTGTTCACGCGCGACCGCTGGCTCGACGCGTGCGAGGCGCTGTACCATCAGGTGCAGCCAGTTCCCGCATGACCAGCATGGCAGAGGGGATCGCCGCGCAGCACGCGTTGCTGGACATGCTGTATCGCCGCCATGTCGGGCCGGGCCAGGCCTATGCGCTGGTCGATTTTCCCAATCACGCCAATGTCGGCGACAGCGCGATCTGGCTGGGCGAGACGCGGATGCTGCGCGCGATCACCGGGCGATCACCCGATTATGTCGCGACATGGGATGATTTCGATGCGGCGGCGTTCCGGCGCGCTTGCCCGGACGGCGTGCTGTTCCTCCACGGCGGCGGCAATCTTGGCGATATCTGGCTGCATCATCATACGTTTCGCGAGACCATCCTGCGCGACATCCGCGACCGGCCCGTCGTGCAACTGCCCCAGTCGATCCACTTTCGCGATCCCGCCCGGATCGCACCGTTCAGCGCGATCGTCGCCGATCATCCCGACTTCCACCTGTACGTGCGCGATCGTGCGAGCCTCGACTTCGCCGCCCGCCATCTGTCCTGCGCGACCGATCTGGCGCCGGACTCCGCCTTCGCGCTCGGCCCGCAAGCCGCCCGCGTTGCCGCCGATTGCGACCTGCTGATGCTGATGCGCACCGATGACGAGCGTCGCGCGGAAGATTGTTCGGCCTTGTCGCGGGTGCCCGGCGCGGTGGTGCTCGACTGGCTCGACGACGATGCGCTGCCCGATACCGCCGGCACCACCAAGGCGCAGGCGTATGATCGTATGGCGGAAGCGCGGGTCGAACGCGGCCTTCGGCTGTTGTCGCGCGGACGCAGAATTCTGACCGACCGGCTGCACGCGCACATCCTCGCGACGCTGCTCGGCATCCCACATATCGCGCTCGACAATGATTACGGCAAGATCTCCGCTTATATCCGCTGCTGGACGGAAGGTATCGAGGGCGTGCGGACCGCACCCTCGATTGAAGCGGCGGTCGCGTCGCTTGGCGTGGCCGCATGACCGATATCAGCCTGTTGCTGTGCACGCGCGATCGTGCCGGCAGTCTTGCGGCGACGCTCGCCTCGATCAACCGTGCGATCCGTGCCGCACCGCATCTGACGATCGAGGTGGTGATCGTCGACAACGGCTCGACCGACGACACCGCCGACCGGCTGACGACGTGGCGTGCTGGCCAGCCGTTCACGGTTCATCTGCTCGCCGAGCCGCGCCCCGGCCTCGCGCGCGCGCGCAACACCGGTCTCGCCCGGACAATGGGCCGCATCGTCGCGATGACCGATGACGATTGCGTGCTCCACACCGACTATTTCGGTGCGCTCGCCGCGTGTTTTGCCGACGTGACCGAGCCGACCATCATCGGCGGCCGCATCCTGCTCGGCGATCCGCGCGATATCGCGGTGACGGTGAAGCTCGAGGATCACCCGATGATCGCCGCTGCCGACCAGTTTCCCGGCGGGTTCGTGATGGGCGCGAACCTTGCCATGACGGCGGACGCGATCGCGCGGATCGGCGCGTTCGACGAGCGTTTCGGGGCGGGCGCGCGCTTCGTCTCGGCCGAGGATACCGACTTCCTGTTCCGTGCGCAGCGCCAGAACATTCCGGTGCGGTACGAACCGCATTTCACGGTCGACCATCATCACGGCCGCCGCGACCCGGGCGATGCCGTCAAACTGCTCGCCGGCTACGCCTTCGGGGACGGCGCGCTGTATGCCAAACACCTCCGCCACAGCCCGCACATCCGAGGCTTCATCGCCAACGACCTGCGCGATGTGATGAAGGACTTCACCGCACCGGTGACGCCGTGCGCGGGCATCCGCCGCTTCTATCTGTTCAGCCTACGTCATAAGATCATGGGGTTCCTTGCCTATGTTGCAGCGGCGCGCCGCCTTGGCGGGATCAATGCGGGATTGGACCCGTCGCGGTGCCGCAACTTGCCCGGAACCGCTTCATGGCGCTGCGGCGGGACCCGGACTGATGCGTTGTTGCACCGATCAGCAGAATGACAATGAGCGCTGCGAAAACGAACGTTGGCCGCGCATGGCCATTGAAGTCGCCCGCTATAAAGGCTCGGACTCTTCCTCCTCGCCGCTGGATTGCGTCATCGTGCTCGATGGCGCGGTGATCGCGGCCGAGCGCAACCAGACGCATGAACTGCCCGGTGCGGCCGCCCTATCTTGTGCGGAAACGACCGGAGCACTGGCACCGAACCGTTCATAACAGCATGTCGGCGACAGTAGGATGGTAGCCCTTCCCAATGGTTATGACAGAAGCTGCGATCATAGTTACAGCTTTGCCGGAATAAAACGCGTGTTGCCGATCAGACCACGTCAAGTGGATCAAGTGGGTAAAAGCGTTCTTCTGCGATCCGTTCGGTCCGGCGGGTCATCGCCTCGACTCCGCCGAACTGGAAGCCGAGTTGCGAGCCGTACGCAGCGCAGGCGGCGATACGCCGAGCGCGCGTTTTATGCGTCAGGTGTTCTATCACCGCAGGCTTGGCGGCAACGCGCTCTTCGCGGTCTGCGTAAGGCCAATCCTCCCACAGCAATACACTATCAGCGGCACACGAACGCCGTATCGCGTCCAGAACGATGTGGTGGTCGACATGATTGCCGAGGCACAAAGGCCCGAGTACGAGAGCCGGCCGTTCCGTCGCGAGGAGCCCGGCCAATGCCGCCGCGACATCATCGACGATCCGGTCATTGGGCAGTCGTTCGGCAAACAACATCTTTGCAGAGGTGTAACCACGGTGCGGCGCTTCCAGGAACGGTAAATGGATTGCACGTGCGCCAAGCGCATCGCACGCCATCTGGTCTTCTGCGCGGCGCAGCGCCATATAGTCGACACCGATGCCCAACCCCTTGTCGAGTTGACAGGCGAGCGCGAAACCGGTCGGGTGCCCGACGTTGCCGGTGAAGCAGGTCACTATCGTGACGGACCAGCCCTTGTCGACGCGGGACGCAAGCAGCCCTCCGGCCGAAAAGGCGGCATCGTCCAGATGGGGTGATATTGCGAGTAGCTTCATCAGTCGGTCACAGCAGATGTGGCTCGCTGCGAAAGCGGCAGGGAGTGACCGGCAACGTTGCGTCGAACGGGCTTTGCGGGCGGTCATGCAGGCTGTGGTAGATTCCGCTGATCTGCCGCCCGACGGCTTCCCAGCTATACACCCGGCGGCATTCGGCTAGTGCAGCCCTCGCCAAGCGCGCGCGCCGGTCCGCGTCGATAATGACGCTGGTCAGCGAGGCCGCCAGCGCAGGCACATCGCCGGGATCGGTCAGCATCCCATTCTCGTCATCGCGGACGCAGTCGACCACGCCCACGGCATGGCACGAGACGACCGCAAGACCGCACGCCATCGCCTCAAGAATCGTGTTCGAGAACCCTTCGGCATAAGTCGGCGACACGAAGACGTCGTGCGCTCGGTACAGTTCGGGGACCGCGTCATATTCCGCATACCCGCTGAACATCACGAGATCAGCAAGCCCAAGTTCGGTGGCAAGCACCTTCGCGCGTTCGACGTCGGGGCCAATGCCAGAGATGGTTGCACGCCAGTTGCCATGTACGTCCGGTAATGCTTGCAAAAAGTCCAGCACGCCTTTGCGGGCGTCGACCCGGCCATGATACAGCAAGCGAACCGGACCTTCGGTTTCGTTCTTGAGTGCTGGCGTGAAATGGGAGGTGTCGACTGCACCCGGAACGATTGTAAACCGGTCGAGCGCGGTGCCAAGGCGTTCGTGGACTTCGCCCGCGAAGCTGTCGCCGCCAATCAGCAACGCTCCCGCATGATCAAGCACGCGTACCATCGCGAGCCGGTGCGTCTCGCAGCACGAGCCGACCCAGTGACCGTCGCCGCCCTGAATTGATACGACGCAGGGCAAACCAAAGCGACGGGCCGCGATCATGGTCGCCCAGCCGGTTGGATAGCCGTACTGAGCGTGTAGGATGTCGAAAGGGGCACGCGCGTGCTCAAGCGCGATCGCATCAACAATTCCGTCTATATCACGTTCAAAATTGCCGTTTGCCTGCTCGCCCACCGCTTCAAGGCCGAGGACGCGTACACCCGGTACCGCGGGCGGCGGGCCACCGCCATAGACGGATGCACGTGCGGGATCACCGTAATATTGGCTGATCATCGTGACATCGTGGCCACCAGCGACGAGTTGGCGCAGCAGGTTGATCGCATAGATCGACATGCCTGAAATTGCCGGGAAGAAACGGCGGGAGACGAAGCAAATCCTCATGCCTCAATGCTCCGCAGATAGGCGATCGATTCCGGAATGGCGGCATGTGCGCGCGGGCTTTCCCGCCCAAGTTCGACGCAAACCAGTCGGGTGAAGTTGATCGCCTTGAGCGCGGTGAGCACCGCGGGCATGTCCATGTCACCTTCCCCGAAAGGGAGATGCGTATGGTCGCCACGACGCATATCCTCCACCGCCACGGTGCCGATCCGCGTGGCATAGTCGCGGACCGCGTCGGCGGGTTCGATATCCTGGGTGACGAGACAATGACCGGTATCGAGCGCGAGCCGAAGCCGCGGGTGCCGTGCGACAAGTGCGTCGTAATCGCCGACCGTCTCGATGAGCATTCCCGGCTCGGGTTCAAAGCTCGCGTCGACACCGACCCGCTCGGCATGATCGAGCACTTGTTCTAGTCCGGCGTCGAGCCATGATCGCGCCTCGGCGGGATCGACACCGGCCAACGGCACTCCCGCCCAGAACGACACCGTCTCGCTCCCGAGCCGCGCCGCCACGTCGAGCGCGCGGCACAGGAACGTTACGCGTCGGGCGCGACCGTCCGCATCGGGGGTAATCAGCGTCGGCTCGTGCTTCTTGTGCGGATCGAGCAGAAAGCGCGCGCCGGTCTCTATCACGCTGCCGAGCGACAGCGTGTCGAGTAACGCGGCGACACGGTCGGCTTCCTGCTCCCAGCGGGACGCGAATGGATCGAGGTGATGATGATCGAGCGTTAGCGCGACGCCGGCATAGCCCGAGTCCGCGATCAGCCGGAGTGCATCGTCGAGCCGATGGTTTGCCGCGCCATTGGTGTTGTAAGCGTAGCGCAGGCTCATGCGCGCCTCCGTTCGTCGGCGAAGGCAACGTGATGCGCCTCGGGCTCGCGGTAGAGTGGGTACAGTGGGCCGACGAGCGCGTCGGCGACGGCGGTGTCGAACAGCGGGTTGCCCAGGCGCTCCGCATCCGCTGGGGTCAGCCGGACTCGGCGCAGAGTCTGGCTTTCGTTTACGCCAAACTTGATCAGCGGCGAGTCGAGCGCAAGCAGCTTTTCAGTGTTGCGCGCGCCGATCCGGTAATAGCTCATCGTTTCGACCTCCATGCCGGGGACGATGACCTTGACCACCGATATCGCGAGGTCGGCGGGCGACATGTCGACATAAAGCACGTCGAACCCCGCCGCCTCGACCGCCGCACGCGCCGCGGCGGCGCGCGCATGGCCGTCGGGTGTGGGCAGCGTCGGCAATGCGTCGAAGCTATGCGATCCGCGTTCGGACAGAACCGATTCGGCGAGCCACCCCCGCAAGGTCGCGGCGTCCCGCCCAGTCCAGTCGCGCATCGCATCGAACGCGCGGCTGTCACTTGATTTGGCGGCACCCCCGGCTTGCGCCATGAACCGCGCGACATAATCAGCGGGTGCGACCTGTGCGACGAGATCGGCTGGGCCATGCGCGAAAGCCTTGCGCGCACGGCTTGCGGCAAATTCAGTCAGGCACTTGTCGAGCGCGGCGGTGCGGTCGGAGTGACACGCTTCTCCGCAAGCGGTCACCATGATCGGCGCGGCGGGGGGCGTGTGTTCATCAATTCCGACGCAGTAAAGGTTTGGCATTCCAAACTGATCGGTGGCGAACTTAGGCATCGCGCGGATTCCCGCCGCCTCGAACCGCTCGAGAATCGCGGTGGTCGAAGGCGCAAGGCTGGTGTCGAGATCGAGCATAACCCCACGGTCGAGCGCGCGAAACAACAGGCCGTTGCCGTCGCGCTGGAGAATCTCGCACAGCCCGTGCCCGATTGCCCAGTCGAGATCGGGACCGGCGCCCATCCCGTTCGAGATGATCGTTGTGAACGGCTGGTAACCCGGGGTCAGTTCCTTTGACGAATAGGCCGCGAGGTCAATTGGGACCAGCACGCTGGAGCCATCCGCCCAGCGTCTGGCCTCGACCCATTCGAGCACCGTTTCATGATCGACTGGTGACCCCGCAGGCAGGCACAGCGTTAGCGGATCGGCGACCGCGTGTGCGCCGAGGCTGCGGACCAGATCGGCATAGCTCCCGCGCGTCTTGCCGCGCGCGCCGAGCGTCAGCGTCGGCCACACCATCTCGGCGATCTCGCCAAGCCCGCCGAGCACTGCAGCTTCGTCGGTCGCGCCATAACCGACGCCGTAGGGCATAATCCCGCCAAGCGCGGGATCCTCCGGGAACAGCGCGACGACCCAGACGGGAATGCCGAGCCGGTCGAGCGGATGGATTGGGAAGGCGATGACATCGCCTTTGGGAAACGCATCGAGATAGGCGCGCGCGGCGGGGCCGAGATCGGCGGAGAGCCCGATCCTCACAGCGCAAACCTCTGCACGCCCGGCGCACGCGCAAGTCCATCGTCGAGCGCGGCAAGCGTAACCGCGCGATCGACTTCGGGGGCATATTCGAACGGGGTCAGCACCGCGTCGAAATCGAGCGGGGCGATGGCTTCACGGTAGCGGCGGAGTTCAGCGTGAGTCAGCGGAATATCCTTATGAAACGCTTTGTGGCTCGAAATTGCGAGTGACCGACCGGCGGGATCCTGGTCGATCTTGAACATGTCGCCGCAGAACAGGCGGCGTCCCGGTGCATCGTGAAGCGCAGCCTGCCCCTCGTAATGCCCGCCGACATGATAGAGCGTGTACCCTGGCGCGAGTTCTAGTGTGTCGTCGTATGGCATGGTGACTCGGAACGCCTTGGTCAGCTGGAGGTCGTCGCGCTGAATCGCGACCACCTCGGGGTCGAACAGGTACTGGAGCTGGAACAGCGCGCCGTATCCATGCGCATGGCTCGCCGCGAGGAACGCAATACCGCCGAGCGCCTCGATCTGCGCTAGCATCGCGACCGAGTAATAAGGCGCCGCCTCGAACGCGATGTTGCCGCCGTCGCGCACAATCAGCCAGCCGGTCCCGCCGAGCCCGAGCGTGGGACTGGTGGTGAACGCCCACAGGCCAGGTGCGACCTCGCGCGCGGACCCGCCATGCGTTGCGGCGACGTCGGCTTCGGGGAGGAAGCACCAGCCATCCTCGGGCAGATCGTTGCGGACATCGGTGCAGACGGGGCAATCAGGCGGCGCAAAATGACGCTGCCAGAACCCGCAATTGGCGCAGGCGAACCAGCTTAAAGGCATGATCGTGCTTTCTGATAGGCCCGGTCGAATAAGCGCATCAGCGCCAGATCGCGGGGCATCGAAAAATCATGCGGTTCGCCACATGCCGCCGCCATGAACGCAGCAGCCTGCGCAGCGAAGGGCGAGGTCGCAGTGTCAAAGGTGAGCGACGTCTGCGCGCCGGTGCTGCCGCATTGCTGCACCAGAGTGCCGCCCGCGGTCTGACCCATTGTGTTGGTAGCGATAAGCAACCCGCGCTCGCCAAGGACCTCGAGCCTACGGCGCGGTAGGTTCTCCGCGCAGTTATAGGCGACATGGCTTTGGAACAGCGCGCCCGACGCCGAGCGGGCAGAGAGCATCCCACCGTCGTCGACCGCATAGGCATGAATTCGGCTTTGCAATGCAATCGACAGGTCGATCAGTGGTTCACCCAGCAGACACTCGGCGAGGTCGAGCCCGTGCAGCGCAAGATCGATCACCGCACCACCGCCCGCGCGGACCGGATCGGCGCGCCAGTTGTCGTGCGCGCCGCCATCGGGAGTCCAGTCGGGGTCGACCCAACAAGCGTATAGGATACGGATCGCAACGGGGCGACCGATCGCATCGTTCGCGACGGCTTCCGCGATCCGGCGATGTGCGGGGTGATGCCGCTGGTCGAACGCGGTGCCGTAGAGCGGGCCGTCTTTAACCGCAGCCGCCATCGCCTCGCCCTGCTTGAGCGAGGCGGCGAGCGGTTTCTCACACAGCATTGGGATCCCCGCCGCCGCGCAAGCGCGGACGGGGGCGAGATGCGCATCGTTGGGCGTCGCGATATAAACGAGGTCGCACAAACCCGACGTCAGCATCGCTTCAGTTGTCTCGAAAGCGACGATCCCAATTCGTTTCGCCCGCGCGCGCGCTTCCGGGGAAGGATCGGCTACCGCCGTCACTGCCCCGCCCGCCGCGACAATTCCGGGGACCATGTAATCGCGTGCTACCCAGCCAAAGCCTACGATTCCCCACCGCATCACCATCGCTCCGGCAAATCGACAAGGCGCCTCAGGCGGACGTCATCCGCGTTGAACGGCGAGGCGCCGGCAGGATCTGCCCAGAAGCAGCCCGCAGCGTATTCGTCCTGATACCGCTTTGACGGCCAGCGAACCGATCCATCGTCGCCAAGCAGCGGATTGCGCCGCAGCACGGCTCCGTCAGGCGGCATGGCTAACCCCCGTGCAATCGGACGCGGCGGCCCCGCTCCTTCGACCAGCGACCACGCTTCAACAGAGGGTTCCGGTGTCCAGCCACTCGGGGCGGCAACCGTGCCCCCGAGCAACGCAACAAGCAACGCGCGTTCGTCATAGACCTGTGCGTCAGGGAAAAGCGCAGCCCAACCTGAAGCGGACAATGCCGGCCCCATTGCGCCTCCGGCGTGCTCCGAATTGTGCAGATGACTTATTGCGAGCGTTCCCCCTTCAGTGAGGGCGTTGCGCAACCGGGCGGCCACCTCCGTCTGATCGGGCAGGAAATAGAAGGCGTCGTGACACATCACGAGACCGAACCGCGTGTGCACAACTGGCCATTGCGCGGCGGCATCGAAAACGACGTAGTGCGCCCCGGGGGCGACCCAGTTTTTTGCAAGCCAGCATTTGGCGAACACCACATCCGCGCCGAGGCATTCGATGCCGCGCCGCGTGAGCTCGCGGAGATAATGGCCAATTCCACACGCCAGCTCGAACGCGACTCCGGTAGGCGTCGCCTGCATTTCGAGCAGCGCCAGCCCCGCGAGATAGGTCGGATCGCTCCAGCGATAAGCGAAATAATCCGCGACCGGGCCCAGCCGCAGCAACGCCATCGCCTCGCGCAGCGATAGCGTTTCGCGTTCGCGGACAAGCCGCGTAAGTTCGGTCAAGTTGGTCGCGGGTCCGGTCCACCACGCATCCTGATCTGTGAGAAGCGCAATCAGCGCATCGTCGGGGCAGCCCGCGTCGAGATGGTCGAGTGCGACTGCGGCAAGCCCTTCGCTATCGACGCGTAGATAGGGGATGCCATCCACCACCGGCCAGCGCTCCCCCGGCGCGGCGAGCGAATGCAGCGTGTCATAGGCAAGCGTTTGCCCCGTGACAGGGGATACCAGCGGCATCTCGGTAAACGCCAGTGCGGGCATTAGGCGAGCCCGGCGTCGGCAAGGATGCGGTCGTGGAAAGTTTTTGCCGGGCCATCATGGACCAGCCCGTAATCGTGAAGCACGACCTGCATCGTCAGCCCTGCCGCGCGAAGATGCTGCTCGATCTCGAGCACGCGGTCGAGCACGTCGGCGACGTGGAACGCGCGCGCTTCTGGCGTGACGTCGCCACCAATTGGCGCGAGCGCCGCCGTTATCACCAGTGCGAGGTCAGGCGCGGTTGCAGCGAGTTCATCAAGACATGCCTGCCGCGCGGTCGCAATCGCGGTGTCGAGGCGGTCGCCGAGCAGTATCTCGCCCGAATAGCCGCTGTCGGGCATGTCGGCATTGTGGAAATGGTGCGCCATGCCCGCAAGAAACACTGAGACCGGGTCCGCGCCGTGCCACGGACTGGCAAGCACGCCATATACCGCGACCATCAGGCAATGCTCGGCGTGATTTTCCGCGGGCTGCAACAGGATTCGGGGATGCCCGGGGCAGGTAACACCCGCGCGGGGCTGATGCGCGAGCTTGCCAACGAAGCTTGGCACCGGGCCCGGCACGGGGCGTCCCCGCGCAAGCGCGGCACGCAGCCGCTGCGCCAGCGCGGGATTAAGGTCGTGGGTAACTTCGTCGAATGCGCGTTCGAGCACCGTCACCGCATCGTCGCCGAGCCCGAGCCTGTTCAGTGTCGCAAGGTCGAGATCCCCCAGCCGCGCCGATACCAGCGCGGCACCGGTCACCTGTTCCATCACCTCCGCAGGAGCGTCGCCGCGCACCAGCGCCGCCCAGCCAAGGGCGAACAAACGTTCCGCGATCGATCCAGGCGCCTGCGCGGAGAAGACCCGCTTAAGATCGCCTAGCTCGCGCAGGAACGGCAGCGCGGCGGGCGTCAATTCGGCGGAGGGTACTAGACCCTCCGCCGCGCCAGACAGGGGCATTTGGTTCACGCGGTCTTGCCGTCGAGCCAGTGATCTAAAATCGCCTGCTGCTCGGGGACCGCATGGACCGGCTTGCGCCCGCTGCTCGTCTGCGGAAGCTTGAAAAACAACCCCATTTGATCCTGCACGCCGCCTTCGCCGCGCTGCTGCGCAAGATCGAGACACCGCGCAATCTCGATCGCAAGCGGAGCTGCGAGGATCGAGTCCTTGCACAGGAAGTTGAGCTTGAGTTGCATTTTCTGGCCCATGAAGCCGGTCAAATCAATGTTGTCCCACGCTTCCTTGTCATCGCCGCGCGGGCGATAATAATGGATCATGATGATGTGATCCTCGACCGGATAGCCGAGGATGTCGTTGAGTACGCTACCCTTGGTGCCGAGCTTCGACGCAAGCGACTTGGGATCGTCGAGCGCGAGACCGTCCGAATTGCCCAGGATATTGGTCGAGAACCAACCATCGACGTGGAGCGCACGGTCGCGCAGCGCCGGCGCAATCACCGTCTTCATGAATGTCTGCCCGGTCTTGCCATCCTTGCCAGCGACGGGGACGTTGCGCTCCGCTGCGAACTCGGCGAGCGGCGCGATGTCGGCGGCGACCGACGGCGTGAAATTAGCGTAGGGCGTGCCCGCGTCAATCGCGGCATAGGCGTAGAGCATTGCCGGACTGATTGCGGCGTCATCCTCGTCCAGCCCGCGCTCGAACGCTTCGCGTGATTGCAGCGCGGCATCATCGGCATGCGGGACACGCTCGGTTGACGCGAGGTTGACGACGACGACACGGTCGAGTCCTTTCTCGGCGCAGAATTGACGCAAGTCGGACTGAATCTGCTGGATGGCAGCGCGGTGGCCGCTCTCGAGCTTGTTGCTGCCATCGATATTGGCGCAGTATGCAGTACTGCCCACCGCCTTCCACGGGCGCATGGTGTTAAGCGCGGCGGCACCGTCGGCAAGTTCCCTGTCGCCGATCACGCCGTGCCGCATTGCGCACGCGCCGAGTGAATCCTCAGTCAGATCCCATCCGCCAAATTCCAGATCACGGTATGCGATCATGCCGGCCACATCGCGATTGGCGAGAGGAAGCCCGTTGAGGCTGTTCGACCCTGCCTTAATCATTTCGATACCCGCGATAGCGGTGGTAGCGACGGCGCCACCTACACCTACAATCGCCACGCCAAGCCGTTCTGCCATGTCTGATCCCTACTTCGGCCCGCCATGGGCCGAGGGATCGTTAACCAGTTGGCAGCGATGGACTTCTCAGAATCGGGCGCGCAGCGCGAAAAAGTTCCTCGGCAGTTACATATGTCCCCGCACGCGCATTTCGGGGTGATCCATGTCACCACGCGCGCCAACCGGGGGCAACCAGTCGGTCGCGACTTCGCCATGGCGATCGTGAAAATCGACCAGCGTGGCGAGTTGGTCGACATCATTGATACGGATTATGCGCGCATTGCGTTCGACCAGACCGGTTTTCTCGAGAGCCTTGAGCGAGCGGCTGACATGCGTCTTGGTTAGCCCGACCGAGTCGCCGAGATCCTGCTGGGTCAATGGGAGCTCGAATGTCGATCCCGCATGACCATCGACCACGCGCAAACGCGAGCGAATGTCGAGGAGTAGCGTGGCTATGCGCGTAAATCCATCGGTGCGCCCGACCGATGTCAGCCGGTCTGCCATTGCAACCTGTTCCGACGCCGCCACTGCGAACAGCAATGCCCCCAGCCGCGGATGATCGCGGAATAGCCGCCCAAACGCCGCCTTGGGCATTTCGAATAGTGTTGTTTCGCTCACCGCTCGCAGCGTTGCGGCGCTATATCCCCACGCGATTGAGAAGGTCGCGGTGATGTCGCCGACGAAATAGAAGCGCAGGATCTGCCGACCGCCATTCTTGAGCTTTACCGAGCCATGCAACCAGCCGCTTGCCACGATATAGAGGCTGTCACAGCTCTCACCTTCGTGAACGACAACGTCCCCAGACCGGAAGGTGCGTTGGCGGCGTTCAAGCGAGCGCAATGCGTCACGTTCCGAAAAGGTAAGCGCTAGATGGCGCGAGAGGCGCGTTTCGAGAGGACTTTCAAGCATAGATCAGTTTCTTGCGGCTTGGTAAGCATTGTCCGTATCGTGCATTTGTGTTTGACGAAAGGTTCAACTGGCGTTGCTCTGGCCAACCTGCTCGCGACGCGCCACACCGGGCCGGGTTTGAACCCGATCGCGCGCGTCAGGCCTCATGGTCTGCTCGCGTAGAAGATCATGATATTCAGCCAACGCGCTTGGCTTTCGACGATATCAGCGAGATAAGGGCACGCTTGACCGGTTCCCTCGCAGCAAGCCGCAGCCGATTGGTGACGTAATACCCTATAAGCTGTCAGGGTCAGCATACTGGGACAGTCTTATCACGCCAAGGGCGGCTTGGCGGCGCTGTACATTCAATGCCGGAGACGGTCACTCTGCAACACTTGGCATTTGAGCAGCGCGTTATTAAACCATTAGTGTCACAAGACCCAGAAGTTGCCATTCGGGCCACTCCGTCCACTTCCCAAAACCCGCCATTCGTTTACAATCTGATCCAGTTTCAGATTGGCTGCTTTATGAACGGCAAGGTTCCGCTGTTTTCGCCGGTGTCACCGCGTCAGCTCTACGTTCAAAATACCTTCGATCGCAGGCAGCATCGCCTCGACAGCAGCGATTGCCTTGCCGTTCGGATGCACCCTGCCTACGCCTACGGGCAGAGCGGTGTTCCGGAACTGGATGACCGCCCGTAGCGTCCACATCACCGGTATCTATCGAATAATGCCTTGAGCAGGAGAAAAAGCATGCTGTTTCATACTATGGTCGGATCGAACGACATCGAACGATCGAAGCGATTCTATGATACGGTGCTCGGCATACTCGGCGTCGGTGAACCGATGCGGAATATCGCCGACAGCGGCCACACCCGGCTCATCTACAATAATGGCAACGAAACGAACTTCATCGTCAGCCAGCCGATCAACGATGAACCTGCGACCGTTGCGAACGGCAGTACCGTTGCCTTTTCATGCAACTCACCTGAGCAAGTGAAGCAGCTTCACGATGCCGCCGTTGCCAATGGCGGCACCTCGATCGAAGCACCGCCTGGACCACGCGAGACTGCGTCGATGGGGACGATCGAGCTCGCCTATTTTCGCGACCCCGATGGCAATAAGCTTTGTGGGATCCATTTTCCCAAGTGATATTGCCGCCGCACATCAACATTAAGGTGCCGCTCGTTTTAGCATGGACGGGCGGCAGGCTCGCCACGAAGGACGTGCGGTAGACGGCACCGCCTCTACGACCCATAACTCGCCACTCGTAGCAGGATCTCCGCTCCCGGAAGAGGACTTCCGTTCAGGGATGAATCAGATCCTTGGGCACTTCCCAGCGAGACAAGGGCAACTACGTCGGCTTAAATGTTTATCGACTGCTAAGTGGTAACGTCCCGCCGGGGAGTAGCGTTGTTGCACGGCAGAACAGAGCGAAATAAGCGGGTTTTCAATGTGCGGCTGATTGCTGCTCTCGTCATTTCTGTTCTTACCGTGGCGCTTGGCCTCACAATCTTCGCGCTCTCCGCTCTTTGATGCGCCGCCTCTTAAGCTGACCGCATCTCCGTCAACAGGCAGGAGCAGGAGGTGAAGCTCGCGATCAACGCTGCATTGGACGAGCTTGCGCAAAGCCAAGCAGGTGTAGCGATCTGGAGCCCGTTGGTGCTGGAACTTCGCAAGCCACATCCTAACTGGGGGGTGGGTCGACGATAACGTCGGCGTCTGGCTGAATTACGTGTTCGCGCATGATGTGGACATCATCCTGAACGCCGATGATAAGGCGGTCTACCTGATGCGTGATGGCGTGGGCGCTACGCCGGTCAGCTTTGCTGCCTACGCTCGAGCTGCGCAGCCTCTGATCGAAGCAGCGCGCGGACGAACGCAAGAAGCGCCCAATCCTCACGAGCGACTGCCAGGGCGCGCCCTCATATAGACAGGGGCAACTTTCGACCGCTTGCGCCCCAAAGCCGCCCATCTGGAATTCACCAGACCAAGACATTCAGCCAGGACTGGCGCAGGGCGCGCGCGCCCTGCGATTCGAAAGCCGACCGTCTACTTTCGATGAGAAAAACGGGCGGTCGCTAATCGCCCAATGCCGATTATTCGTGTTCAAATCGTCTCCGCCTGATGCCATCTCTCAGCACGCAGCCTTCTGAACGGCTCGAGTTTGCTCCAATTCGCTTTCAGCGCAGGTTCGATTAAGGCCAGCGACGTCACCGCGCGGGCGCGAAGACCCCAAGGCCGGGTGGTCGGCAACGTCGCGGCTAAAATAGCGCGACGTGCGGCGGTGGGTTGCGGTGCCGAGAACCCCGCTGTCAGGATCAGAAGGTGACGGTGATGTCGCCGGTGTAGGCCCGTCCGGTATTGAATATGTACTGATCGTACGGCGCGCTTTTACCGGTGCTGATGTTGGTGACCGATTTGTCGTCGAATAGGTTGTTGACCTCGAAGCCGACACGCACCGGGCCGAGGTCGTAGCGTACCGATAGGATCGCGGAGTTATACCCCTTGCTGCGATACGAATTGTACGTTGCAAGCGTCGCAGCGTTGGTGACGGCGGTCGGATCGGTGAACCACTGGCGGCCGATATATTTGTCGATCAGCGAGAAGCGGATCGGTCCCTGCTTGTAGAGGACGCCGCCCGCCGCCGTAAATTCGGGCGCGTTGGCGACTTGGAGCTTCATTGCGCCGGGATTGTCAGTCTTGGCGTAGTTGCGCGAACCGTTGGCGAACACCGCGAAGCCGCGTGGCAGCGCGTAAGTGATCTGCCCTTCGACGCCCTTATACTGCACCGCGCCCTGATTGATGAAGATCGTGCCGACGGTTGGATCGGGCGAGACGAACGACGCGAACTTGTTGCTGAAATCGATCTTGTAGACGTCGGCATCGACCGAGATATTGCCACCGTGATAGACGACACCGCCCTGATAGTTGGTCGAGCGTTCCGGCGCGATGGTCGAGAAGCCGGGATTGGCGACGTACAGCGCGCTCAGCGCCGGCGCGAGGAAGCCGCGCGCATATTGGAAATAGGCGGCGAGCGAATCCGTCACCGCATAGTTCACGGTCGCGAACGGCAGGTTGGCACTGTAGGTATCGCTGGTGCGCTGCGCGAAGCGTGTCGTCTGGTTGTAGAGCGCATCGACCTTGCGGTTGAAATCGACATGCTTGAAGCCGGGCGTGATCTTCAGCCCCGGCAGCGGGCGCAGTTCGAGTTCGACGAACTCCTCGGTGTGGTTCGTGTGCGAATTCTGATCGAACTTGACGTTGGCGGGCGGCTGCATCGTGCCGGCGGGTGCGGCGGAAAGCTGTGCCGCGGTCAGCGCCTTCTCGGCGAAGTTGGGCGCGCCGGTCAGCAGGTTGACGTCGCGCTGCTGGCGGTAGGTGTCCGACCATTCGATCCACGCGCCGGTGGTGATCGCGCCGAAGCCGAAATCGATCCGCGTCTTGGCGATATCGCCGTACATCCGGTAGCGATTGGTCTTGGTGTAGCCGGGCACGCCGAAGCTGGTCTTGCCGCCCTGCGTGAGCGTGACGACGTTCGCCTTGGTGACGGCGGCGGCGATGTCGGCGGCGGTTGAGGTTGCGGTGGGTGCTGTACCGTAGATCGTAACGTCGTTGCCGCTCAGCGTCTCGTTGTCATAGCTGTAGGTGTAGGCGCGATTCTCGAAGGTCGAGTTGGGGGCGATGTTCGCCTCGAACTTGACGATCTCGAAATCGGTCGTCTTGTGGGTGTGGTTGTACTTGTAATAGTTTTGCGTATTCGGATCGTTGTCGAGGCTAAAATACCGGCCGTACAGCGCCTTCTGGCCGAGCGTGACGCCGTCCTTGTCAGGCTGATTGAAGTCGTTCTCGTTATAGGTGCCGAGGATCGTCAGCCGCGCATCCGGGCCGACCGGGATCGTGATCTTGCCGAACACGTTGTTCGAGGTGAACGGACTGTAGCTGCGCAAGCCGTCCGATCTGATATGCTGCCCGCTCAGCACGATCTCGGTGCCGCCGAGCTTGTCGATCGCGCCGCTCTGCGCCACGCCGCGCAGCAGATAGGTGTTGTAGCTGCCGTAGCTGCCCTTCGCCTCGATGCTGGCGTCGTCGCGGGTGGCGCGGCTGAACAGGTTCATGTTGCCGCCGAAGGTCGCCTGGCCGAGCTGGCTGGCGTTGCCGGGGCCACGATCGACGATCAGCGTCTCGATCGTGTTGGAGGGGAAGAACGTGTTGGAATGGTGCGTCGGGTCGTTGGTGTCGCCGAACGGCACGCCGTCATAGGTGATGTTATATTCGCCATCCTGAAAGCCGCGAATCTGCGCCTTGCTTTCCGACAGACCATTGCCGTTGGCGTTGCCATAGCCCGACACGCTCGGGCTGATGAGCGCGATCTGGTTGAAATCGGACGTCGCGGGCAGCGAATCCTCGATGAACGAGCGCGAGATGATCGACTGGGGCTGCGTGGTCTGGAGCGAGGCGGTGACGGGCGCGATCTCGTTCGCACGAGTCGCGGTGACGACGATGTCCGAACCCTCGGCGATACCGGTCTGATCGATCTTGGCGATGTCCGCCGGTGCCGCCCCTGCCGGCGCCGGGTCTGCGAAAGCTGCGCTAGCCGTGGTTGCCATGAGGATAGCGAATGCACTCGCACCCAGCCGGCGCGCGTGCGCCGTCGTCATCGTTTTCATAACTGTAACGGTCCCCGTCGCCTCTATGCGGCGGGGCTATGGGTGTTGCGTGACACTTCAATTGCGCGAATGTGACCGTTGGAAGATTGGGAAAACATAATCGCGAAGCACGCGTACCGAAGCGGCGGCAGGTTATATGATCCCAATGTCGCGCGGCGACACGGTGAAACGCTCGAAACTGCAATATTCACCGCGCAGACTATTGTCGACCGTACAGCATGGGATCGATAGATGCGCACCTCACACTTTTTGGGTTTCGGCATCGAGATGCTGCTCTTCCCCACCCTTGCCGACGCTCGGCCGACGCCAAGCTATGCCGTCGCAGGTACGATCGCCGGGCCGGATGGCGGCTGGGACTACACGAGCGTCGATCCCGTGACGCGCCAGGTCTATGTCGCGCGTGCCGACAGCGTTACCATTGCAGACCTCGCGACGGCTCGGGTGCGATCGGTCGGATCGACCGCCAAGAGCCACGCGGTTGTGCCGATCCCGGACCAGCACCTGTTGCTGGTCACGAGCGGGCGCGACGACAGCGTCCGGCTGATTGATCCGGCAACCGGCGTGGAAAAGGCGAAGATCGCCGTCGGCAAAGACCCCGATGCAGCCTTGTACGATGCCGCTAAGCACCGCGCCGTCGTGATCAACGCCAAGGACGGCACGGTATCGCTGATCGATGTGGCTGCGGCGAGGGTCGTCGGCACCATCGCGCTTAAGCCCGGTCTGGAATTCGCGCAGCTTGGCAAGGACGGCACGCTCTACGTCAATAACGAGGACGCCAGCGAGATCGAGACGGCGAACCTCGCCACAGCGACCGCAGGCGTGCCGATCGCACTGCCGGGCTGCACCGAGCCGAGCGGATTGGCCTATGATGCCACGACCGCTCTGCTCATCAGTGCCTGCGCCAACGGCAAGGCGGCGGTGGTCGACGCCGGCAAGCACAAGCTCGTCAAGTTGCTCGATATCGGATTGGGGGCGGACGCCGCGATCCTCGACGCCGCGCGCCGCCTCGCCTTCGTACCCTGCGGGCAGAGCGGCGTGCTGACCGAGATCGCGCTAGATGCCAACGGCGGCCCAGCGGTGGTGGCAAACATTCCCACGGAGCCCGGCGCCCGCACCGGCGCGGTCGATCCGCGCGACGGTACGCTCTACCTGCCTACGGCGCGACTTGCCGCTCCGGTCGGATCACAGAAGCGCGGCGTGCCGTTGCCAGGGTCGTTCCACATCATCGTGGTCAGGCCGCACGCCGCATAACGGCAAGCATCGCTGGGCCACCGACCACGAGCGACCATCTGCTAGGGACACGCGCGGCAGGGGTATCGCCGCCGCTGCGCCCGCGTGCCAATGTTAACGAACATTGGGACAAATGATGTGCCCCCGTTCGCAGGTCACCCTATTGCCGCGTAAGATCCGCCGGAGCCGATGATGAATATGCGTAAGCCTTCGCCAGTCTCAGCCCCTCGGCCGGGCCGCTGAGATCATGCGTATCCTCCTTGCGGAAGATGATGCGGAAATTGTCGACTTCATCGAGCGTGGGCTTGGTGATCTCGGTCATGCCTTGGTGCAGGTTACCAACGGCGCGGACGCACTTCATACCGGCGCGACACCGGGCTTCGACGCGATCATTCTCGATCGCATGTTGCCGCAGATGGAGGGGTTGGAGGTCTTGCGCCGGCTTCGCGAGCGCGAGGTTGCCACGCCCGTACTGGTGCTGACCGCGAAAGGCGGCGTCGCCGACCGTGTCGACGGGCTGAATGCCGGCGCCGACGACTATCTCGTCAAGCCGTTCGCGATGGCCGAACTGGTCGCGCGCTTGAACGCGCTGGTGCGACGCGCTCCTCTTAATACTGCGGTGACCCGGCTGGAGGTGGGCGATATCACGCTCGACAAGCTGCGCCGGGATGTCGTTCGCGCGGGCCGACCGGTGCATCTGCAACCCCGTGAATTCGCGCTTCTTGAAGTGTTGATGCGCAATGCCGGCCGCATCGTGACACGCACGATGTTCCTTGAGGAAGTGTGGGGTTTCCACTTCGATCCACAGACCAATATCGTCGAAAGCCACCTCAGTCGCCTGCGCGCCAAATTGCGCGAGGGGTTTGCTGACGACCTAATCGAGACCGTGCGCGGCGCAGGCTACCGAATGCGCAGCGATGGCTAAAACCTGCAAAAGTGCCGCATACCGGATCGCATTGGTCTATGCCGCCGCCTTCGCCACTGCCATCCTGTTGCTGGGGACGGCTGTGTATTTTGCCGCCGACGCCGAATTCCGAGGTCAGCGCGACGACCATGTCGCTGCGGAATTGCGTGACCTCACGCAGGAGCCGGGGGGCACGCCCGGCCTGATGACCGAAATCGCCGAACGCGAACGGTGGCACGGGCATCTGCCGGAAAGCTTCGGCTATGCGCTGTTCGACCGCTCCGGGCGCCGTATCGCCGGCGCGGTGCCGATCCCCTATCCCGAGCTCGGCTTCGCAACCATCGCGACGACGGGGGTTGCGGAACGGGGAAGCACGGTGCGAGTCAAGGCGACCGACCTTCCCGGTGACAACCGCCTGGCGGTCGCGCTGGACTCCGCTTCGATCGAAACCATCGACGCGACGATCCTGTCGCTGTTCGGTGCGGCGTTCGCGGGCGTACTGGTGGTGGGAATGGCGGGCGCTTTGCTGCTAGGCCGGTATCTGCGCCACCGGCTCGGCGGGATCAGCCGCACCGCCGATGCGGTCGTCGCCGGCGACCTCACGCAGCGCATGCCGGTCAGCGCCGCCGGGGATGAATTCGACGCCGTAGCTCTCGCACTCAACGCGATGCTAGACCGGATCGCGGGGCTGATGGAAAATCTCCGCCAGGTTTCCAGCGATGTGGCGCACGACCTGCGTACACCGCTGCTGCGGCTGCGTGCACGACTGGAGGACGTCGGCCGGGTCGAGGGTGCCGCCGAACGCGCGATCGAGCAGGGAGAAGCGCTGCTCCAGTTGTTCAGCGCAATCCTGCGAATAGCCGAGGTCGAAGGCGGCGGGCTTGAACAGGGTTTTACGCTGCTGGACCTGTCAGCGCTTGTGCTGGACGTCGGCGAGAGCTTTCAGCCTGCCTTGAGCGATAGCGGGCATGATCTTGCCATGAGCATTGTGCCCGACCTGCAGGCGCGCGGTAACCGCGAGTTGCTCGCGCAGGCGATCGCCAATCTGCTCGATAACGTGCGCGCGCATACCCCGCCCGAAACCGGGGTGCGGCTCGACCTCAGCGCAACCACCGGCGGGGCGCGCATCACCGTAGCGGACGACGGCCCCGGCGTGCCCCCGGACGAGCGAGCCGCGATCCTGCGGCGCTTCTATCGCGGCGAGGCGAGCCGCACCACGCCGGGCAACGGCCTCGGCCTGAGCCTGGTCGAAGCGGTCGCCGCCGCGCATGGCGGAACGATCTCCATCGAAGACGCGCTGCCCGGCCTCGTCGTGGCGCTCACGCTCCCGAGGATGGCATGATCCGCCGCGCAATGCCGGTTTTGTGCCTGCTCATCGCCGGGTGCCAGAGCTATACGCCCGCGCCGCTCGCTTCCGCCCCCTCCACGCTCACGCCCGTCGATATGGCGGCGCTCTCGATCGCGGCGGCGAGGATCGAAAGGCCATACCTCAAACCCGTCGCGATCGACCTTGCCAAGCCGCTCGACGGCAATGCGGTAGCGACGCTGGTGGTGCTCAACAGCCCGGATCTCAAGGCGGCGCGGGCCAAGGCGGGCGTTGCCGAGGCGCAGATCTTCGCCGCGCGGCTTCTTCCTGACCCGACACTGAACATCGGGGCGAGCAAGGTGCTGAGCGGACCCGACCCGCTTGCCGATCTGGTCGGCGCGCTCGCGCTCGATCTGAATGCGCTCAGGACACGCGGCGTGCGGGTCGCGCAGGCGCACGCGGCGGCCGATCAGGTGCGCCTCGATCTCGCCTGGAGCGAATGGCAGGCGGCGGGTTCGGCACGGCTACAGGCGGTGCGGATTGTCGCACTTACGCAGGCGCTAGCGCTCGCGCAGGCGAGCCGCGAAAGTGCGCGCTCGCTGCTGGACCGCAACCTGCGCGCCGCCGGGCGCGGCGACATCGCGGGCGACGCGGTGCAGACCGCAAGGCTCGCCGCGACCGATGCGGAGAGTAAGCTGCAAATTGCGGCTGGCGACCTCAACACGGCGAGGTTCGAATTGACCCGCTTACTCGGCCTGCCGCCGGCCACGGAACTGCGCCTCGCGCCAGCCGCAGAAGATGCGCCACCTCCGACGGCTGCGGCGCTCTTCGAGATTGCGCAGGAAAATCGAACCGATCTGCGCGCGTTACGTGCAGGCTATGCCTCCCAGGAAGCAGCCTATCGCAAGGCTATTCTCGATCAGTTTCCGACGCTGGCGCTTACGCTGACGGCAAACCGCGATACGTCTGGCAACATGATCGTCGGTCCGACCGTCGATTTCACCATGCCGCTGTGGAATCGCAACCGGGGCGGCATCGCCGTCGAGCGGGCAACCCGCGAGCAGCTTCGCGCCGAATATGCGGCGCGGTTGTTCCAGACGCGCGCCGAGATCGCCGCCGCCGTCAGCGGGCTCGGCATCGCGCGAGCGCAGCGCGAAGCGATCCTGCGGGACCTGCCGAACGTCGAGCGTTACGCAACGAGCAGCGCGGCGGCTGCGGCACGCGGCGATCTCGCGCAATCCACTGCTGATGCCGCCGGGCAAGCATGGTGCGACAAGCGTAGCCAGCTTGTCCAGGCAAACCAGGCGATCGCCGAGCAGGACATCGCGCTCGAACTTCTTACCGGAACGCTGCGGGAGGCGTGGACGCGATGACGAGATTCTGGATCGCCGCGCCGCTGGCGTTGCTCGCCGCGTGCTCGGCCAGCGACGAGACCGATACCGCCGCCGTCACGCCGGTCGCGCTGGTAACGCTCGCGCCGGCGACACAGGGTGCCGCGCGTGAGGACATGACACTGTACGGGGCGGTCGAACCCGGGCCGGAGGGGCGGATGTCGCTGGTCGCGCCGGCCGAGGCGACCGTCGCCGAAATCCGCGTGGCGACCGGTACGACGGTACGCCAGGGACAGGTCATCGCCCGGCTGCAAGCATCGGCGCAGGGCCGCGCCGATGCCGCCAAGGCCGCAAGCGATGCCGCCGCCGCTGACAAGGCGTTCGCCCGCGCGACCCGCATGCGCGGTGACGGGCTGATGAGCGACGCCGACGTCGAGACCACCCGCGCGGCCGCCGCCGCCGCCGATGCGCTGCGCAACAGCTTCGCCAGCCGCACCGCCGGGTTTGTGCTGCGCGCGCCGGCGGCCGGGACGGTCGATACCGTCGCGGCTACGGTCGGCGATCTGTTGCAGGCCGGCGCGGCGGTGGCGAGCATGGTACGCGCCGACGCCCTGCGGGTAAGGTTCGGCATCGATCCGGACAGTGCGCAGGCTGTCCATCCCGGCATGACGATCCGCATCGCCGGCACAGGCTCGCACGCGCCGATCGCCGCTGCGGTCGACACGGTCGACGCCAATGTCAATCCACAGACCCGGCTTGCCTCCGTCTACGCGCGCGTGCCCGCCGCCAGTGGCCTGCGCATCGGCGAGACGCTGAGCGCGACGGTGGCTGTCGCGGGTGCCGGCGACGCACTGACTATCCCCTATGCCGCGTTGCTCGACGATGGCGGCCAGCCCTATGTCTTCGTCGTCGCAGGCGGCGTCGCGCATCGCCGCGATGTGGAAACCGCAGCATCGAGCGGCGCACGCGTTGCGATCACCAAGGGCGTGCGCGCCGGTGAGCGGGTCGTCACCGCAGGCGGCACCGCGGTCGAGGACGGCATGAAGGTCCGAACGCGGTGAAGGACGTCTTGCACCGCCATGCGCAGGCGCTGTGGCTCGCCGCGTTCCTGCTCGTCGCGGGCGGGCTGTTCGCGGCGACGCGGATGCCGGTTAGCCTGTTTCCGCATATCGACTTTCCCCGCGTCGTCGTCGCGATCGACGCCGGCGATCGTGACGCTGGCGCGATGACGGCGGAGATCACCCGCCCGATCGAGATCGCCTTGCGCGCGGTGCCGGGCGTCAGCCGCGTGCGTTCGACCACGAGCCGCGGTTCGGCGGAGGTCGCGATGGACTTCCCGTGGAGCCAGGACATGGTGACAGCGACGCTGGCGACGCAGACCGCGCTCGCCACCGTCCTGCCCGATCTCCCCGCTGGCACGCGTTTCGATGTGCGCCGTTCCGATCCGACGATCTTCCCTGTCCTCGGCATCGCGCTGACGTCGGACAGCCTCGACCAGAATGCGCTGCGCCAGATCGCCGAACTGACCATCCGGCCGGCGTTGACCGCAGTGCCGGGCGTCGCCGGTATCGATATCCTGGGCGGCGCTCCGCGCGAGATTGCGGTCGATGTCGACCCGGCGCGGGCGCAGGCGCTCGGCCTCTCCCTCGATGCAATCGCGACGACGATCGGCAAGGCCAATGCGGTACGCGGCGTCGGCAGACTGGAGGATCGTCACCGGCTGTATCTGGTGCTGAGCGAGCGGCGGATCGCGACGATCGACGATCTCGCCGCGACGCCCGTCAAGGCGGCAAGCGGCAGCGGCGCGGGTTTGGTCACGCTCGGCCAGCTCGCCACGATCCACCCCGCCATCGAGCCCGCCTTTACCAAGGTCTCGTCGGGCGGTCACGATGCGGTGCTGGTCAATGTCCGGCAGTCGCTGACCGGCGACACGGTGCGGATCGTCGCCGATGTCGACGCGCGGCTGGCGCAACTCGGTCTGCCACCAAGCGTGAAGGTCACGCCGTTCTACGATCAGTCCGAGCTGGTGACCGGCGCGGCGAATGCGGTACGCGATGCGATCCTGATCGGGTCGGTGCTGGCGGGGCTGGTGCTGTTCGCGTTCCTGCGATCGGTACGGCTGATGGTCATCACCGGGCTCATGCTGCCGGCCGTGCTTGCCGCCACGTGCCTGATCCTCGGTGCGCTTGGCATGAGCTTCAACATGATGACGCTGGGCGGCATGGCGGCAGCGGTCGGTCTTGTTGTCGACGATGCGGTGGTGATGCTCGAACACATCATGCGCCGTTTGCAGGAAGGCGGCACGTCGGTCGGTCGCGCGGCGGCGGAGATGTCGCATCCGCTGATCGGATCGACCGCGGCGACGATCGTGGTGTTCACCCCCCTCGCCTTTGTCAGCGGCGTGACCGGCGGGTTCTTCAAGGCGCTGGCACTCACGATGGTGGCGGCGCTCGGCCTGTCGCTGCTGTTCGCACGGTGCGTGCTGCCGTTGCTCGCCGAACGCTGGGTGCGGCCGCGGGACGTCGCGGCAGCGGAGCGTGCCGGCGCCTTTCAGGCGCGGCTTGCGCGGTGGAACGACGGCGCCGCGCGGCGAGCACTGGCGCGGCCGGGCCTGTTCGTCGGGGTGGTAGGTGTCGCGCTGGCGGTGCTCGGCTATGCGGCGTGGACGCAGGTGCCGTCGGGCTTCATGCCGGCGATGGACGAGGGCGGCTTTATTCTCGACTACAAGGCACAGGCCGGCGCCGCACTCGGCGACACCGACCGGCTACTGCGCGAGGTCGAGCAGATCATCACCGCGACGCCGGAGGTAGCAAGCTACTCGCGGCGGACCGGCGCGCAGCTCGGCGGTGGCCTGACCGAAGCCGACGAGGGCGATCTGTTCATCCGGCTGAAGGGCGGATCGCGCCGCCCGATCGAAGAGGTGATGGCCGACATCCGCAACCAGATCGGCGCAAAGGTGCCCGGCCTCGAAATCGAAACCGCGCAGCTGATGGAAGATCTGATCGGCGATCTGACCGCAGTGCCCCAGCCGATCGAGGTCAAGCTGTTCGGCGACGATCCCAAGCTGCTGTCCGCGTCGGCGAGGCGCGTCGGCACCGCCATCGGTAGAATCACCGGCATCGTCGAGGTGGTGGACGGCCTGCGGGTTGCCGGCGATGCGCTCGCCATCAAGGTCGATGCGGCGGCGGCACTCCAGCAAGGGCTGGATCCCGATGCGGTCGCGACGCAGGTCGAGGCGCTGGTTGCAGGCACGCCATCAACGCAGTTGCGCATCGGCGAGCAGCTCGTCACCGCGCGCGTCCGGGCCGCAGCGGCGCTTCGATCGCGCGCCGATCTGCTCGCCCAACTGCCGCTTACGGCGCCGGACGGGCATCTCGTCAGGCTCGGCCAGATCGCGCGTGTCGACGTCGCCGCCGGCCAGACGCAGATTACCCGCGAGGATCTTGCGCCTTTCGTCGCGGTCACCGCACGGCTGGAGGGCCGCGATCTCGGGTCGGGCATGAAGGACGTCCGCGCTGCCGTTACGCAGTTGCACCTGCCGACGTCGGTGCGGGTCGAATATGGCGGCCTTTACGCACAGCAGCAGCAGAGCTTTGCCGATCTCACGATGGTGTTCCTCGCTGCACTGATGCTGAGCGCACTGCTGCTGACAGTCCTGTTCGGTCGGCTGAGCTGGACACTTGCGGCGATCGTCACCGTACTGCTGTCAGCAGCGGTGGTGCTGGCCGGACTTTGGGCAACGGGGATCGAACTCGACATTTCGGCACTGATGGGGCTGACGATGGTGGTCGGCATGGTGACCGAACTCGTAATCTTCTTCCTCGCCGAACTGCCCCGGTGTGGCGTGGTGGACGCCGCCGCGCTGCGCGAGGCGAGCGCCAAGCGTTTGAGGCCGATCCTGATGTCGGCGCTGATCGCGGCGCTGACGCTGGCACCGCTCGCGCTAGGGCTGTCGCGCGGTGCGGGGCTGCAGCGCCCGCTCGCCACCGCAATCATCTTCGGGTTGAGCGCGGCAGTGCCGCTCGTGCTGGTGTTCCTCCCCACGCTGATGCTCGTGCTGACGCGGCGGCGCGGAACCGCCGCATGAAAGCATAATCCCGCCGGCTATCACAGTCATTCCGCCCGGGCCGCAGCGAAGCGCCGGCGAGACGGATGGAGCAATCGGAACCTGATGTACCCATCCCTCCCGCTATCCAACTACCACGAAGCGAACGTTCGCCTTCCACCACGTATTGTCGTTCCGGACGCCGTCAATCTTCTTAAATTCCTGCCGAAGACAGGTTTTAGGAAGCCGCTGGCGTTCTAATATGCGATCCTTTTCGGGACTGCGCATCGCACTATAAACCGCTGAAGCGGGTGCCAATCAGCGCTGATATTCATGACGTTGAATGTAAAAGAAGGGGACGCTCTGCAAACGAGCATCTACGTGACAGATCGGGGGGCAGTGCCACAAAGCAGCCCTTTCCTGTCATTTACCAGTCACTCCGGCTATGTCGTATCAACGTCATCACGACTTGATTGTGTGACAGCAGGCGGCACAGGATCAAGATAGTTGCGCGATGGCGATGGTCGCGTGCTGCAAGCACTAAAGGTGAGGGTACAACGTCGTAAGTTCGATTGCGGCGCCGGCCAAGCCGATCAGTATTATCGCGATCCGCTGACGCCGCAGGGTCCGGATCATGCGTGCAATCTGCTCGTCCAACGCCTGCTGGGCGATAGTCGGCCTTTTGACCGTCACGTTCGTTCCCCCCGAAAATTGACGATCAATCAAGTTTGCTCCGGCCTGTCGCAAAGAGCATCGTAACGCGGACTTTTAGGACCAATTCAACGATTCTTACAAGCTACTACGCTCAGCGGTATGATGTGAGGTCGCATGCCACACGCGGTAAAGCCGCGACGTCGATGTAAGACACTAAATGCAAGGATCGAATAGAAGCAGTATCAGAGAACGGCCTCAAAGGTAAAGTCACCTGCCACCGCATTTTGACATATCGCGCTTTGTTCTGACGTGAGAAGGCAAGTTTCGGTGTCAAAGGACACGGACGAAAACCAATCGTTAACAGCAAACCTTTACCAGTCCCTGCCGGGCGGCTCGTGCTCATCCCGTAAGTACGTCTCCGAAATGGAAAATCTACTGCCGTGCGGGTAGCGAGTCGTTGGTTGTTCACGCGTCGCCATAGGCGCTGATAGGATTCGGGGGTTTTCATGAAGGCGATGTTTTGGGCTGCGCTGGTCGCGGCAGTGCCGGTGCTTGCCCCGCCTGCGTCCGCGCAGGATAGGTCGGCTTCGAACTCGGGGCACGTCAGCCTGGGTGTGACCGGCGGTACGCTTGGCGTCGGACCGGAAGTCGGTTACCGCGTAAACCAAACGATCGGCGTGCGCGCGAACGCGACGTTCCTGTCGTTCAGCCACACCGTGAAGTCGAACGATGTCCGGTACGACGGCACCGCCAACCTGAAGTCCGGCGGCGCGATGATCGACATCTATCCGTTCGGCGGCGGCTTCCGCCTGTCGGCGGGCGCGCGCGCGAACGGCAATTCAGGCCGCATCCATGCCACGCCGATGCGTGACACCCGGATCGGCGGTATCAACTTTACGCCCGCGCAGATCGGCACCATCGACGGCGATGCGGACACCAAGGACTTCGCACCGCAGCTTACGCTCGGTTACGGCGGCACGCTACGCCGTGGCCTGAGCCTGTCGATCGAGGCGGGCGCGCTGTTCCAGGGCGCGGTGCAGATCCGCGATTACCGTGCAAACGGATCGCTGTCGAACAACGCGTTGTTCATCGCCCAACTCGATCAGGAGCGCCTCAAGGTCCAGGACACGCTCGACAAGTACAAGGTCTATCCGATCCTGCAACTCGGCCTGAAATACCGCCTCTGATCGTCAGCCGAGCGCACGCGAAGCCGGTCGAACCACAAGGTCCGGCCGGCTTCTTCCGTTTCAGCGCAGGTCGGGCGGGGTCGCCTCTGCCACCAGCCGCGCGATCGCCGCGTCGAGCGTCAGCACCTCCTGTTTGGCGCCCTCACCCAGCGGACGTAGCGCGACGGTGCCTTCCTCGGCCTCGCGCTTGCCGACCACCAGCAGGTTCGGCACCTTGGCGAGGCTGTGCTCACGCACCTTGTAGTTGATCTTCTCGTTGCGCAAATCTGTCTCGACACGCAAGCCAGCCGCCTTGAGCCGCCGCGCGACCTCGGCCGCATAGCCGTCCGCGTCCGACACGATCGTCGCCACCACCGCCTGCACAGGCGCCAGCCACAGCGGGAAGCGGCCGGCATGATGTTCGATCAGGATGCCGAGGAAGCGCTCGAACGTGCCGAGGATCGCGCGGTGAAGCATGACCGGGCGATGGCGCTCGCCGTCATCGCCCACATAGGACGCATCGAGTCGCTCGGGCAGCACGCGGTCGGACTGGATGGTGCCGACCTGCCACGTCCGCCCGATCGCGTCGGTGAGGTGGAATTCAAGCTTCGGTGCGTAGAACGCGCCTTCGCCCGGCAGCTCCTCGAACTTGTCCTTGATCGTGTTGCTCAAGTTCGATTGCAGCACCGCCTCGCGCAGTTCGCGCTCGGCCGTGTCCCACATTTCGTCCGAGCCGAAGCGCTTCTCCGGGCGCAGCGCCAGCTTCACCGCATAATCCTCGAAGCCGAGATCGCGGTACACGCTGTCGAGCAGCTCGCAGAAGTCGCGCACCTCGCCGATCAGCTGGTCCTCGCGCACGAAGATATGCGCGTCGTCCTGCGTGAACTGGCGCACACGCATGATGCCGTGCAGCGCGCCATGCGGTTCGTTGCGGTGGCAGCAGCCGAACTCGGCCATGCGGATCGGCAGGTCGCGGTACGATTTGATGCCCTGCCGGAAGATCAGCACGTGCGCGGGGCAGTTCATCGGCTTCAGAGCCATGAGGTCGGCCTTGCCCGACAGTATCGGCCCCTCTTCTTCCGCATTGGGGATTTCGTCGGGCACCACGAACATGTTCTCGCGGTACTTGCCCCAGTGGCCGGACTGCTCCCACTGGCGCGCGTCCATCAACTGCGGCGTCTTGACCTCGGCATAGCCGGCCGCGTCGAGACGGCGGCGCATATACGCCTCCAGCGCGCGCCACAGCACGAAACCGTTGGGGTGCCAGAATACGGACCCCTGCGCCTCGCTCTGGAGGTGGAACAGGTCCATCTCCGCGCCGATGCGGCGGTGGTCGCGCTTGGCAGCCTCCTCCTGCCGCGTGAGATGCTCGGCGAGCTGCTTCTTGTTGAGCCAGCCGGTACCGTAGATGCGGCTCAGCATCGCGTTGTTCTGGTCGCCGCGCCAATAGGCGCCGGATACGCGCGTCAGCTTGAACGCGTCCGGATCGAGCTTGCCCGTTGAGGCGAGATGCGGGCCGCGGCACATGTCGAGCCAGTCCTCGCCCGACCAATAGACCGTCAGCGGCTCGTCACCCGGCAGTTCGGCGGCCCATTCCGCCTTGAACGTCTCACCCTGCTCGCGCCAGCGCGCGATCAGCGCTTCGCGCTCCCACACCTCGCGCTTGAGCGGCTTGTCCGCGCGGATGATGGTGCGCATCTCCGCCTCGATCGCGGGCAGATCTTCTTCGGTGAAGGGGCGATCCTTGGGCGCGAAGTCGTAATAGAAGCCGTCGTCGGTCGACGGACCGAAGGTGATCTGCGTGCCGGGGAAAAGCTGCTGCACCGCTTCGGCCAGGATGTGCGCGTAATCGTGCCGCGCGAATTCGAGCGCATCGGCCTCGTCGCGGTTGGTCACCAGCGCGAGTTGCGAGTCCTGCTCGAACGGCCGCGTGATGTCGCGCAGTTCGCCGTCGACGCGCGCACCGATCGCCGCCTTGGCGAGGCCCGGCCCGATCGCGGCGGCGATGTCCGCCGGGGTAGTACCCGGGGCTACCTCACGGACGGAACCGTCGGGCAGCGTGATTCGGAACATCTCGGACATGAAGGGTTCGCTCGGCTAGGGAAGGGAATGGGACCGCTTATGCGGGCGAACACTATATAGGCAAGCGCGGTGGCTCACGCCACGCCGAACGGCACAACCTTGTTCTGCGCGTCATGCGCGATATCGGCGCGGCCGAGATACGCCACGCCCATCTCGCCGCACCAGCGCACGATCATCTGTTCGGGCGTCTCGGCGAAGGCAGGCACGTTGACCTGTATGTCGGTAACGCGGCCTAGCCGGATGCCGGCGATACCCTTCAACTGCGTGGCGTGCGCCATCTGCGACAGCATCCGGTCGACGCGGTAGAGCGGTTCAGACACCTCCTCGATCATCAGCACGTGGTCGGTCAGGTCGGGCAACCAGTGCGTGCCGATCAGCGCGCTGAGAATCGACAGGTTGAACGCCGCCGCCGGCCGCCCGTCGAGGCTTGGCTCCAGCCCCGAGCGGTCACCGCGCACCAGCCAGCCGAGCGACCGCATCACATCGTGCGCCTGATCGTCCTTGCGGCTGACTTCCGACGGCATCGGCCCATGCGCCGGACGCCCGATCCGCCGCGCATAGAGCGCACCGAGCAGGAAGCCCATGTCGGAATAGCCGAGATAGTGTTTGTGCTGCGCTGCCGGCCCAAGCTGCGGCATCACGGTGTGGAGGATGCGATTCGACCCATACCCGCCACGCGCGAACCAGATCGCGTCGAATGCGGGATCGTTAGCCATTTCCAGGAATGCGGCGGCGCGCACCGCATCGCTGCCGGCGAAATGCCCCTCCTCGAGGTAACATTGCGGGTGAAAGACGATCTCGACCTCCGGAAAGGTGATCGCCGCCAGCGCCTTGATGCGCGGCTCCACGACGGGATCGATCGGACGGGCTGGCGCGCAAACCGCGATTTTCATTTCTGTCGCTCACTCCCGCCCGCCTCCGCCAAAGGCGAACGACGATTGCCCTGATGATGCAAAACGCGTTAGCCGGAGGCGATGCAGTTCACCAACCCATACTTCTTCGTCGGTATCGGCGGCAGCGGGATGATGCCGCTTGCGATGATCCTCGCCGGGCGCGGTGCGCGCGTGTCGGGGTCTGACCGTGCTCTCGACCAGGCGCGGTTGCCCGCGAAATTTGACGCGCTGCGTGCGCTCGGCATCGATCTGTACGCGCAGGACGGCAGCGGCGTTACCTCGGGGGAACATATCGTGGTGGCGTCCGCCGCGATCGAGGCGACCGTGGCCGACATCGTCGCCGCCGAGGCGGTGCGTGCGGCACGGCTTTCCCGCGCGCAGCTGCTTGCTGATTTGTTCAACGCAAGCCGCTTGCCGATCGGTGTCGCCGGTACCAGCGGGAAATCGACCGTGACCGGCATGATCGGCTGGATCCTGCACACATGCGGCCGCGATCCGACCGTGATGAACGGCGCGGTGATGAAGAACTTCGCCGCGCCGCAAGCGCCGTTCGCCAGTGCGCTGGTCGGCAGCGGGGCGGCTTTCGTCAGCGAGGTCGATGAAAGCGACGGCTCGATCGTGCTGTATCGGCCACGGATCGCGGTGCTCAACAACGTCAGCCTCGACCACAAGTCGCTCGAGGAACTGCGTACGTTGTTCGGCGACTTCGCGCGAGGCGCCGAGACGGTGGTGCTCAACATCGGCGATGCCGAAACCGCGGCACTGGCCGCATCGCTGCCCAAGCCGCCGATCACCTTTGCGGTGGAAGGCCCGGCCGATCTCGTCGCCGAGAACCTCGCGCCCGAACCGTTCGCCTGCTCGTTCGATCTGGTGGCGAACGGCGCGCGTCACCGGGTGCGGCTGAAGGTGCCCGGGCGGCACAACGTCTCCAACGCGCTCGCCGCGATCGGCGCGGCGCGGGCCGCTGGCGTGCCGCTTGCCGAAGCGATCGCCGCGATCGAGGGGTTCGTCGGCCTCAAACGGCGATTCGAGCTGGTGGGCGAAGCCGGCGGCGTGGCGGTGATCGACGATTTCGGGCACAACCCCGACAAGATCGGCGCGACGCTCGATACGCTGCACGCTTTCCCCGGGCGGCTGCTCCTGCTGTTCCAGCCGCACGGCTACGGCCCGCTCAAGGTCATGCGACATGCTCTGGTCGAGATGTTGCGGGAGAAACTTGGGGCGGACGACCTGCTGGTGATGCCCGATCCGGTGTATCAGGGCGGCACCGTCAACCGCGAGGTCACCAGCGCCGACCTGATCGCGGATATTGGTCCGCGCGCGCGTCATGTCGCAGATCGCGACGCGGCTGCCGCCGTGCTGATCGCGGAGGCGCGGCCGGGCGACCGGGTGGTGGTGATGGGTGCGCGCGACGACACGCTGAGCGCACTCGCCGCCGACATGCTGACACAAATTGCGGCCAAGGCGTCGCACGCCTAGACTGCCGGCAAAGGAGAAGCCGATGTTCCGCCGCCTGTTCCTCGATCACCCTGCCTCGGTCGGCGAAAGCTATGCCGAGCATTTCGGCGTGGCGACGCGCTTTGGCGTCATCATGATCGGTGCAGGCGTCGCGGCGGTGCTGCACGGCGTGCTGCCGTTTGCATTCAAGACCACCGGCAGCCGCACGATCATTCGCCTCCACCGCGAGATCGCGGCCAAACGCGCGGCCACCGCGCAGGCAACCGAACAGGCGAAAACGGTCGAATATGTGATCTGACCGGGCGGTCCCCGCGTCCTGCCGTTCTTTCCTGGCGAACGCCGGGGTCCAGTCAGAAGCGAGCGTTCATGCCCGTGTAGCGCCTGACGGCGGCCGGGGAAGCAAGCAAGCGCCGCGGCCCGTCCAGCCTACACCGTGACCTGCTCGCCCAGTTCCAGCACCTTGCCCGGTGGGATGTGGAAGAAGTCGGTCGGGTCGCTGGCATTGCGCTGGAGGAACATGAACACGCGGTCCTGCCAGATCGGCATACCCTGATCCGCCGCTGGCTTGATGGTGTTGCGGCCGATGAAATAGCTCGTCTTGGCCGGATTGAGGACCTTGCGCTCGCCCGTGTTCACCAGACCGAGGTCATGCGGCACGTCGGGCGATTCCATGAAGCCGTAGGTCAACACGATCGAACTGAAATTATCGTCGATCGGGTTGGTGCGGATCCGCTCATCCTCATCGACGAACGGTCGGTCGGCGGTGCGGATGCTGACGATCAGGTTACGCTCGTGCAGCACCTTGTTGTGCTTGAGATTGTGGAGCAACGCGCCCGGCGCGCCCTCCGCGTTGGCGGTCAGGAACACCGCCGTCCCCTCGACCCGCTCCGGCGGACGGCGCGACAAGGCGGCGGCGAGATCGGCGAGCGGAACGCTCTGCCGCTTCTCGAACGCGCGCACGATGCCGCGCCCGCGCACCCATGTCGCCACGAGGAAGCCGATCACTGCCGCCACCAGCAGCGGCACCCAGCCCCCCTCGACCACGCGCAGGATATTCGCGCCGAAGAACACCAGATCGAGCGCGAGGAACGGCAGGATCAGCGGAATCGATCGCGCCCGTGACCAGCCCCAGGTATGCCGCACGACGATATAGGCGAGGCAGGTCGTCACCACCATCGTACCGGTCACCGCGATGCCGTATGCCGCCGCCATCGCCGAGGAGGTGCGGAACTGGACGACCAGGATCAGCACGCCGGCCAGCAACAGCCAGTTGATCGACGGCAGGTAGATCTGCCCGGCCTGCGACGCGGAGGTCTGGCGGATGCGCAGGCGCGGCAGCAGGCCGAGCTGGATCGCCTGTTGCGTGAGCGAATAGGCGCCGGTGATGACCGCCTGGCTCGCGATGATCGTGGCCATCAACGACAGCACGATGAGGAACGGCCGCACCGACTCGGGAGCCATCAGGAAGAACCAGTCCTGATCGCCGATGTCGCGACCCGCCGCATGCGCCGTCTCCAGCGCGTTCAATACAAAGGCGCCCTGGCCCAGATAATTCAGGAACAGGCACGGCAGCACGAGGCTGAACCAGCCGATCCGGATTGGGCGGCCCCCGAAATGACCCATGTCGGCGGTCAGCGCCTCCGCGCCGGTCACCGTCAGGAACACCGCGCCCAGCACGAACAGCCCGGTCACGCCGTGCGTCGCGAGGAACATCACGCCGTAGGATGGCAGGAACGCGCGCACGATCGAGAACTCGTCGGAGATATGCCATAGGCCGAGCGCGCCGATGCACAGGAACCACAGGATGCACACCGGCCCGAACAGCCTTGATACGCTGGCAGTGCCGCGCGACTGGATCGCGAACAGACCGATCAGGATCGCGATGGTGAGGAACAGGATCAGGTCATCGCCGAACATCCCGCCCGCGCCGGGCAGTGTTTTAAGGCCTTCGACCGCCGACAGCACCGATAGAGCGGGCGTGATGATCGCATCGCCGTAGAACAGCGCGGCGCCCGATGCGCCCAGCACTAGGGCGATCATCGAGCGTTTGCCGAGCGCCCGCCTGGCCAGCGCGGTCAGCGCGAGCACACCACCCTCACCGTGATTGTCGGCGCGCATCAGGAACACGACGTATTTGATGGTTACGACGAAGATCAGCGACCACAAGGCGAGGCTCAGCACGCCAAGCACCTCGTTCACCTCCGCACCGTCAGCGGTGGTGAGCGCAAGGGCGGCTCGGAAAGCATAGATCGGGCTGGTGCCGATGTCGCCGAACACCACGCCGATCGCGCCGATCGTCAGCGCCGCGATGGCGGGATGCGGGTGCGCCAAGTGCGCTGACGCGGGCTGACCTGTCGTTTCAGGCACGGAGGACATGGGCAGACCTGTCAATGTGGGCGGCTTGAAAGACGGGGCGCTGTACGCTTGCTGAACGGGCGTGCAAAGGGAATTGTTGCGCCGCGCATGTACCGGTCCGGGCTTGATCCGGCAGCGCTTTTGCCGTCATAGCCGGAACATGGTTCGCTTTTCGTTCGCAGGCTACGATCTGATCGCGCTGACGCAAGGCGCGTTGTTCTGGCCGGCGCGCGCCGCGCTGATCGTCGCCGATCTGCACTTCGAGAAGGCGAGCTGGTTCGCAATGCGCGGGCAGATGCTGCCGCCGTATGACTCGCTGGCGACGCTGGCGGATCTGACCGCGCTCGCTGCCGCGACCGAAGCGGCGGAAATCTGGTGTCTGGGCGACAGTTTCCACGACAGCGCGGGCTGCGACCGCTTGCCGGAGGCGGCGCAGGCGATGTTGCGCGATTTGACCGCCACGCGCCGCTGGACCTGGATTACCGGCAATCACGATTTCGCGCTCGTCGATCGCTGCGGCGGCGATGTGGTGGCAGAGGCGGTGGTCGACGGACTGGTGCTGCGCCATGAAGCCGTCGCGGGAGAGGTGCGGGCAGAATTATCCGGCCATTACCATCCCAAGCTACGGCTGCGCGTGCGTGGCCAGAACATCTCGCGGCGGTGCTTCGTAGCGACCGCGCGCAAGCTGGTGCTGCCGGCATTCGGATCGCTGACCGGTGGGCTCGACGTCGGCCATCCCGAGATCGTGCGCGCGGTGGGCGTCGGTGCCGAAGCGCTGGTGCCGGTGCAGGACCGGCTGTTGCGCTTTCCGATCGCGGCTTAGTCCTTCCAGGCCCAGAAGAGGTGCGCGGGCGGCACGTTCCACCATTCGAAGGCGGGGTCGATCCGGGTGAAATGCGGGGCGAGGAAATCGCGCACGCGGGCGCGGAACTGGTATACTAGGAACGCGCCGCCCGGACTCAGTACGGTATGGGTCGCCGCCGCGATGGCATCGCCGACGCCGGGCGGCAGCGTCGAGAACGGCAGGCCCGACAACACGTAATCGGCCGCGTCGAAACCGTGCCCGGCGATGATCGCCGCCACGTCCGCCGCCGATCCCTGGACCGCGATGAAGCGCGAATCGCGGATCTCGCGGCGCAGATGCTGGATGAAATCCGGATTGGTATCGATCACCAGCAGCGTCGCATCGGGGGCGAGCCGGTCGAGGATCGGCTGGCAGAACGTGCCGACTCCGGGGCCATATTCGACGAACAGCTTGGTCTTGCCCCAGTCGACCCGTGCCAGCATCTTCGCGATCAGCCGCTGCGAAGACGGCACGATCGAGCCCACCATCACGGGATGTTTGATGAAACCGCGCAGGAACATCGCCTGCGGAGAGTTCTGCCATTTGCGCGGACGGACGGCTGCGCGATCACTAAGGCTGGAAGGGGGCAACGGCGCATCCTGTCGTGGTTGTCACATCGGCGTAACCACCACGATCGCAAATCGGTTGCAAGCCCGACGTGCACGCGGCATCGCCAAAGCGTGGATCAGGACCGGACTGGCCAGACGATCGTCGTGTTTATGTCGCTTCGGACCGGCGAGGATGATGCCGGCTACGCTGCGGCTGCGGCTGCGGCGGAGATGGCTGCCTTGGCGGCCACGCAACCGGGGTACTGCGGCCTCGAAAGCGCGCGCGGCGACGATCTTTTCGGCATCACCGTCAGTTTCTGGGCGGATGAGGCCAGCGCGATCGCGTGGCGCGAGAACCCACGCCACACTGACATCCGCGAAGCCGGGCGCGGCCGTTGGTATGCGCGATATGAAGTGATCATCGCCAAGGCTACGCGCGGCTATCGCTGGCGGAAGTAGCGACAGCGGCGGGTGCCGCGCCGGCGAACGGCCGGTCGCGACACCCTGCCATCAGCTCTCGCGGGGCCGCAACTGGCCGGGCGCGACAAAGCCGATCGGCTGGAGCGACGATGCGTCCTGCTTGAGCCGGGTCGACATCTGCTCGTACTCGCGTTCCAACTCAGGCGTCACCGAAGCGCGCGATTCCTTCAGCGCTTCGTCGAAATGTGCCTGCGTGACCAGGTCGACCGAGAGCGACTGGCGCAGCGCCACCAGACCTGCCCGCCGCACCAGATCGCCAAGATCCGCGCCGGTGAAGCGATCGGTCCGGCCAGCGAGATCGGCAAGATCGACATCGTCCGCGAGCGGCATCTTCGCCGACTGGATCCGCAGAATTCGTTCTCGCCCGGCGCGGTCGGGCACGCCGACGTAAATCAACTCGTCGAACCGGCCTGGCCTGAGCAACGCCGGGTCGATCAGGTTCGGACGGTTGGTCGCGCCGATCACGACGACCGCCTGCAATTCCTCCAGGCCGTCCATTTCGGCAAGGATGGTGTTGACGACGCGTTCGGTCACCTGCGGCTCGCCCATGCCGCCGCCGCGCGCCGGCACCAGCGAATCGAGTTCGTCGATGAAGATCACGCACGGTGCGACCTGCCGCGCGCGCGCGAACAGCTTGGCAATTTGCTGTTCACTTTCGCCGTACCATTTGCTGAGCAGATCGGACGATTTGGTAGCGATGAAGTTTGCCTGCGCCTCACGCGCGACCGCCTTGGCCAGCAAGGTCTTGCCGGTGCCGGGCGGGCCGTAGAGCAGGAAACCGGTGGCCGGGCGGATGCCAAGACGACGGAACGCATCCGGATCCTTCAAGGGCAGCTCGACGCCTTCCTTGAGCCGCATCTGCGCATCGTCGAGCCCGCCGACATCTTCCCAGCGAACGCGCGGCGCCTCTACCATCACCTCGCGCATCGCGCTCGGCTGGACGCGTTTTAGCGCATCGAGGAAGTCCTCTCGCGTAACCGCCAGCGTATCGAGCACCTCGGGCGGTATCGTCCCCTCGGCGAGATTGAGCCGTGGCATGATCCGCCGCACCGCCTCAATCGCCGCCTCCCGCGCCAGCGCGGAAAGATCGGCGCCGACGAAGCCGTAGGTGGTGCGCGCCAGTTCCGCCAAATCGACCTTGTCGCCAAGCGGCATACCGCGCGTGTGGATGCCGAGGATTTCGCGACGACCGCGTTCGTCCGGCACGCCGACGATGATCTCGCGGTCGAACCGGCCGGGCCGGCGCAGCGCCTCGTCGATCGCCTCGGGGCGGTTGGTAGCGGCGATCACCACCACATTGGCGCGCGCCTCCAGCCCGTCCATCAGCGTCAACAACTGCGCGACGAGGCGCTTCTCCGCCTCGCCCGACACTTGGCCACGCTTGGGCGCGATCGAATCGATCTCGTCGATGAACACGATCGAGGGCGCATTGGCGGCGGCTTCCTCGAACACGTCGCGCAGGCGCTTTTCCGATTCGCCGTACGCAGACCCCATGATCTCCGGACCGTTGATAAGGAAGAACTCCGCCGCCGATTCGTTCGCGACCGCGCGCGCCAGCCGGGTCTTGCCAGTGCCGGGCGGCCCGTGCAGCAACACCCCCTTGGGCGGATCGACGCCGAGTCGCTGGAACAGTTCGGGGTAGCGCAAGGGGAGTTCGACCATCTCGCGCAACTGGTCGATGGTCGGTCCCATGCCGCCGATATCGTCATAGGTGACGTCGGCGCGGCGGGCTTCCTTCGGTTCCTCGTATTCGGGGCGCAGCTCGATCTCGGTATTCTCATCGACATGCACGACGCCCTTCGGCGTGGTGCTGATGACGGCGAGACGGATTTCCTGAAGCGCGTAGGCCGGCGAGCGCAGGAACTGCTGCACGCCCGGCGGCATGTTCTCGACGCGCTGTTGCCCGGCGGTGGCAACGATATCGCCCTGCGTCAGCGGGCGACCGAGAAAGGTGCGTTTCAGTGCGTTCGACGAGCCCTGCAGCCGCAGATTCTGTTGTGCGGGTGCGAACACCACCCGCGTCGCCGGCTTCGACTCGACCCGGCGCACCTCGACGTAATCGCCCGAGCCGACGCCTGCATTGGCACGCTGAAGACCATCGATACGGATGATCTCGAGACCTTCGTCCTCCGGATAGGGCGCGACCGCGCGCGCCGGCGTGGTCGACTTGCCCTCGATCTCGATCACGTCGCCTTCGGTCAGGCCGAGCGCCGCCATGATCGCGCGGGGCACATGGGCGAGACCACGCCCGCTATCCTCCGGGCGCGCGTTGGCGACCTGCAACTTCTTTCCCGGTTCGCTGTCAGCCATCACCCGCTCCCAAATCCGACCGTCAAGCGCGGGAGATAGGAAGGTGGTTCCATCACGGCTAGGGCGAGGCAGCCACGGTCGGCACATCGGCGAAACAAAAAAAAGGCCAACCCGAAAGGGCTGGCCGTAAAAGTTTTTAGGAGAGGATGCCTGAAAGGCACGGGCTTTGTGCAGCGCGGCGGAAACTTGTGCAAGTGCGAAAGGTTTCCGCAAAGATGCGTATATTGCAATCGCACTTCACTTTTTGCATCTTAAAGCTGGTTAGCTTCATCCAGAGCGCTTACGTTGCAGTGCACAAGGAAGCGGGAGTTCGATGCGCAGACTGCCCCCGTTGACCGCGATTGAGGCGTTCGTCCAAGTCGCTCGGCTCGGCTCGATCAAGGCCGCGTCGCAGGAACTGGCGCTGTCGGCGCCGGCGCTGAGCCGGCGCGTCCAGGCGCTGGAGCGTTTCATCGGCAAGCCGCTGTTCGAACGTCGCCATCAGGCGGTGGTGCTGAACGGTGACGGCGAACGGCTGTTGCAGCAGATCGCACCCGCGCTCGACAGCCTGTCCGATGCGGTCGAAGTGATGACAAGCGGCACCGAGATGCTGCGGCTGCGGCTGGGGATCATGCCGCTATATGCGTCGCAGCGGCTGTTCCCGCATCTGGGGGATCTGCGCAGCAAGCACCCCGAACTGCATCTCGATATCGACACCGCCAGCCACGGCTTCGCGCGACTGGGCGAAGGGCTGGACGCGGTGATCGCGTTGGCGCGGGAGATGGACCCGGCGCTGTACGGCAAGCGGCTCGACCGCAATGCGGTGTACGTGATCGGCGCGCGCGCGATGCTGGAGGGACCGAAACCGATCACCCGCCCGGAGCAGCTCGCCGGTATCACCGCGCTCGTGCATAAGGACATGCCCGATCTGTTCACCGAATTCTGGAGCGCGGCGGGGTTGCAAGATACCGCACCGCTCGCGATCGACCATTTCGATTCAGGGCCGCTGATGCTGGAGGCGGCCGCGCAGGGCCTTGGCGTCGCGTTCATGCACGAGAGCCATTTCGAGGATGCGCGCGATCCACGCTTGGTGCGGCTGTTCGATATCGAGATCGAAAGCCCGTATTCCTATTGGTTCGCCTGCCGACCCAGGGCGATGCTGCAACGCCCGGTCAAGCTGTTCCACGACTGGCTGGTTACGGCGATCGCCGACCCAAGCGTCTAGCAGATGCCCCCTCCCCGCGAACGGGGAGGAGGCCGATCCGGTTCAGGCAGCCGTTGCCTTGACGATCTTGCCCGGGGTGCGCGGCGGCTCGCCCTTGGGCAGTGCATCGACATGCTCCATGCCCGAGGTCACTTCGCCCCACACGGTGTACTGGCCGTCAAGGAAGCGGGCGTCGTCGAACACGATGAAGAACTGGCTGTTCGCCGAATTCGGATCGTTGGTACGTGCCATCGACGCGACGCCGCGCACGTGCGGCTCCTTGGAGAATTCCGCCGGCAGGTTCGGCTTGTCCGACCCGCGCATGCCGGTGCCCGACGGATCGCCACCCTGCGCCATGAAGCCCGGGATCACGCGGTGGAACACCACGCCGTCGTAGAAACCTTCGTTGGCCAGTTCGGCGATGCGCGCGACGTGCTTGGGCGCGAGATCGGGGCGCAGCTTGATCACGACATCGCCGGTTTCCAGCGTCAGCGTCAGCGTTTCGGGGGTATCGGCCATCCTGCTATCCTTGTCCTGATGAGATGATCGCCACGTAGGGAGTATCCCTCCCGCTGACAATCACGTCATGTGTAAAGCACAAGCGTTGGCTTTGTGTCCCCGCAGCGTTAGAGCCCGCGAACGGATCGCCGGTTGGCAGGGAGGCGAAAGCATGAGCGAAACCGAACTCCCCCCGGTCGAGGCCGAAGACGAGACCGAAGACCAGCTCGACGAGGACGATCGGCTGAAACCCGAGTTCGTCCGCGCGGTGCTCGACGCGGTGTACGCGGGCGATGCCGAGGGCGCGCGCGCGCTGGTCGAGCCGCTCCACCCCGCCGACATCGCCGATCTGTTCGAGCTGACCCCGCACGAGGACCGCGCCGATCTCGCCAAGGCGGTGACCGACCTGCTCGACGGCGACGTGTTCGCCGAGATGAACGATTACGTCCGCGAGGATCTGATCGACGCGCTAGAACCGCACCAGATCGCCGACATCGCCGCCGAACTCGACACCGACGATGCCGTCGCGATCATCGAGGACATGGACGCGGAGGATCAGCGCGAGGTGCTGCGCGCGCTCGACCCCGACGATCGCGCCGCGATCGAGGAGGCGCTGAGCTATCCAGAGGAATCCGCCGGCCGCCTGATGCAGCGCGAGCTGATCGCGGTGCCGGAACACTGGCGGGTCGGCGACGTGCTCGACTATCTGCGTACGCATGAGGCGCTGACCACCGATTTCTGGGAAATCTACGTGGTCGATCCCGCGCACAAACCGATCGGGACGTGCAAACTGTCGTGGATTCTCCGCACCCCGCGCAACATCGCCATCGCCGACGTTATGCAGCGCGAGCAGACCCTGATCCCGGTCGACATGGATCAGGAGGAAGTCGCGCTGCGCTTCCAGAAATATGCGCTGATCTCCGCCGCCGTGATCGACATGAACGGGCGGCTCGTCGGCATGATCACCGTCGACGACGTGGTGCACATCATCCAGCAGGAAGCCGGCGAGGATATCCTGCGCCTGTCCGGCGCAGGCGAAGGCGATATCAACGAACCGCTGCTGCTGACGGTGCGCACGCGCATCCTGTGGCTGGTGGTCAATCTCGGCACGGCGATGCTCGCCGCGTCGGTGGTCGGGCTGTTCCAGGGCGAGATCGGGCGGTTCGCGCTGCTCGCCGTGCTGATGCCGATCGTGTCGGGCATGGGCGGCAATGCCGGCACACAGACGCTGGCGGTGGTGGTGCGCGCGCTCGCCACCAACCAGCTGACCAGTTCGAACACCGCGCGCATGATCTTCCGCGAATTCCGCATCGCCGCCGCCAACGGTGCGATGCTGGGGTTGCTGATCGGCGTCGGCACGTTCCTGATCTTCGGCAACGCGCACCTCGGCATCGTCATCGGGCTGGCGATGATCATCAACAACCTGATCGCCGGCCTGTCGGGTGTGCTGATCCCGGTGACGCTCGACCGGCTCGATGTCGATCCCGCCGTATCCTCGGCGGTGTTCGTGACGACGATGACCGACGTGATGGGGTTTTTCTCCTTTCTGGGCCTGGCGACCCTGTGGGGGCTTGGCGCTTAGCCACCCCGCGCCCAGATGGAGTGGATGCCACTCCACCTCACCAAGGTCGCGTTCGGGTCCACCAGCTTCGACATGCTCGACGAACGGCTGGCGGCGCGCGTCGCGGCGGGTCCGCTGTTCCTCACCACCCGTTACCTACCCAAGCGGCACGAGGAGATCGCGGGCCAGGGTTCGCTGTTCTGGATCATCAAACATACCCTGGTAGCGCGGTCGACGATCACCGGTTTCGGGGAGGCCGAGGACGGGCGCGTGGCGATCCTGCTTGGCCCCACGCTGATGCGGGTACAGCCCCGGCCCAAGCGCGCGCATCAGGGCTGGCGCTATCTGGAGGCGGAGGATGCGCCGCTCGACTTTGGCGAAGGCGATTATACGGCGGACGCGATGCCGTCGGCGCTGCTGGCCAAGCTGAGCGCGCTGGCGCTGCTTTAGACCACGCCCACCGCGTACCGCGTCAACCCGCCGGCGCGTCCCGCTTGCCGCACACCACCGGACCGCCCGCGTCCGCCCGCACCGTGCAGGCCGGCCTGCCATAGACGGTGACTTCGCCGAGCCCGGTGCTGGTGACGGCGGCGGTATAGCGTGCCTGCGCGTCGATCGTGCCGTTGCCATCGAGCCGGACGATCAGGTCGTTCGCCACCAACGCGGCCGCCGCGACGCTGGCGGTGCCGCTGGTGGTCAGCCGCACCCGCGCCGCGCGCCCGCCGAGCGTCATCGTACCCGAACCAAGCACCGTGGCGACGAGTTGGTCCGCGTCGATCGACGGCGCGGCGAACGAACCGCTGCCGGTGAGCGATACGTCGAGCCGCTGCCCACGCCATGCGGCACCGGCCACCCGCACCTGCGCCGCGCCGATCGTGACGATGCTGCGCAGCGCCGGCGTCGCGACCCGGATCACCGGCGCGGCCGAGCCGCCCGCCCCGCCCTGTTCGCCCCAGCCGCTGGTGCCGGCGCGCACGCTGAGCGTGGTGCCGTCGACGTGCACGTCGAGATTGCCGATGGTGCGGGCGTCACCGCTTGCGGAACCGGCGGGCGACGCGCCGACCGTAACGATCACGCGGAACGGCCCCTCGACGCGCACCCGGTCGAAGCTGCCGATCGCGAACGTCCGCTCCTCCGCGTGCGCGGGAACAGCAAGCACGAGCAGCGGCATGGCGAGGAAAAAGCGGGTCACGCCGCAGGCATCGCCCGCTTTACCGCGGCGCGCAAGGGGTTCAGCCGCAGCGCACCTCGCCAGTGCCGCCCTTGCGGATCGTACAGCGCGCTTTCGGACCGAGATCGACGTCGCCGGTACCAGACGCGGTGACCTGCGCCGCGCCATCCACGGTGACGCGGACATCGCCGGTGCCGGAGACTGCGACGGTGGCCGCCCCGGCCTTCAGCCCGGCGGCATCGACATCGCCGGTACCGGAGAGCTGGATCGCCAAGCGCCGTACGTCGCCGCTCGCGGTGAGCGCACCCGATCCCGCGAGCAACAGTTCCGCCGACTCCGCGCCGAGCGTGCCGATCGCCACGTCGCCCGAACCCTGGCTGTCGAGCCGGAAACGGTCGCCGTCGATCCGGTCGATCGCGAGATCACCCGAACCGACCAGATTGGCGGCGGTGATGCGCGGCATCGTCACGAAGATCTTGACGTGTCCGCTGTCGCCCCAATGCAGACCGGTATTCGGCTTGCGATCGATCCGTAGGGAGTCGCCGTCGCGGGTGATGCGCAGACGATCGAGTTGCGCGCTCGGCCCCTCGGCACGAACCGAAAAGCCGCTGCCGGTGCGGACATCGACATCATCCGGCCCGCGCGCCGCGACGGCGGTGAAGCCGGAGAGATCATATAGGCGCGACGTGCTCTTGGTCGCCCCGGACGTTTCGCTGGCGGCATCGGACCCGCGCGAGGGTTGCGAGCAGGCGATCAGCGGCAGCAAAGCGATCATGACCAAACGGCGCATCTAATCCTCCATCGTGTATTGCACGCATAATACACAACGACACTTCGCACAAACGAAAAGGGGCGACCGTTACCGGCCGCCCCTTTCCTGTCGATCGCGATGCCCGGATCAGGCTGCGACCTTGTCCTTGTTGTGGATCGCAGCGGCTTTGCGCAGGATCTCCAGGATTTTCTCCTGCGCGGCCGGCTCGTCGATCTGCTCCATCGCGGCGAGTTCGCGCGCGAGGCGGCTGGTCGCCGCTTCGAAGATCTGGCGTTCCGAATAGCTCTGCTCGGGCTGATCGTCGGCGCGGAACAGGTCGCGCACGACTTCGGCGATCGAAACGAGATCACCGGAGTTGATCTTCGCCTCATATTCCTGCGCGCGGCGCGACCACATGGTGCGTTTCACGCGCGGCTTGCCGGTCAGCGTTTCGAGCGCCTCACGCAACGTCTTGTCGCTCGACAGCTTGCGCATGCCGACGCTTTCCGCCTTGTTGGTGGGAACGCGGAGCGTCATGCGTTCTTTCTCGAAGCGCAACACATAGAGTTCGAGTTGCATCCCGGCGATTTCCTGCCGCTGCAGTTCGATGACACGGCCGACGCCGTGCTTGGGATAAACGACATAATCGCCGACGTCGAAGGACAGCGCCTTGGCAGCCATTCCGTTAGCCTTTCTGTGGACCGGTGATCCCGTGCAACAGCACCGTGCGAGGGTAATGCAGGGGTGCTACGGGGTGGTGGGTGGTACGTCTCCAGCAGGAAAGCGCGCAACCGCGCTTCCGTCGCCGATCCTATAACAGACTTGCAACAAAATTACCAGCCCGGCGTCGACAACGCGGGCGTACCATCAGCGCGGGGGATCGTTACGGCAGCGACGTGGGCGCTTAGTCGCCCTTGCCCGGTTCGGCCGAGAAGTATTTGTCAAACTTGCCGGTTTCGCCCTTCATCGCATCCGCATCGGCGGGCGTCTGGTCGAGCTTGCGCGTCACGTTGGGCCATTGCCCCGAGAAGGTGGTGTTGAGTTCGAGCCACTGTTCGAGATTGCTCTCGGTATCGGGCAGGATCGCCTCGGCCGGGCATTCCGGCTCGCACACGCCGCAGTCGATACATTCGCTCGGGTTGATGACGAGCATGTTCTCGCCCTCGTAGAAGCAGTCCACCGGACACACCTCGACGCAGTCCATATACTTGCAGCGGATGCAGGCATCGGTGACGACGTAGGTCATTGTACTCACTCCGGGGGACGATACTCGGGCGCCCTGCTATGCGCGCTGGCGTGTCGCGTCAATCACCGGGCGTTTGCTGCGAGGCGTTCTCAAGCAGGTCGGTGTAGCAGGCGCGGCCCTCGGCGGGTGGCCCGCGCCGATCGGGCAGCGCCGCGACCCGAATCGCGCGAACCCGGCCCGAGGGCGTGGCGAACGCGATCACCGCGCCGATGCGGACGGCGGCGGCGGCGCGATCGACCGGACGACCGTTGAGGCGGAGGTGGCCGGCGGTGGCCAGCGCCTGCGCCACGGTCCGCGTCTTCACCAGCCGCGCGAACCACAGGAAGCGGTCGAGCCGCATCGTTTCGCCAGCCCCTTCAGCCAAGCCGCACGCCCAGATCGGCAAGCGCGGCAAAGGCGTTGTCGTGGCTTGGCCGGGTCTCGACCGCGCGGGTCAGGCCGCGCCACACCCAGCGCGGTTCGCCGCTCTCGGGCTTGGCGGTGCGGAAGCCGAGTGCCGCCATCAGCCGCGCGAGCGTATCCGCCGTCATGCCGATCGAGGTGGCGAGCGCGGGATCGGGCGCGAACGGGCGGTGGCCGCTGCGCCCGTCATGCACCGCGCGCGCGATGCGTTCGGCGAGGTCGACACGCACCGCCTGGCTCCCAAGCGGACGGTAGCCGTGCTGGAGACACGCGCCAGCGGCGGCGCGCGGCAGCACGGTCGGCCCGGTCGGCGGCGGCGGCGACACCGCGACACCGCGCGCGGCGAGCAGCGCGCGCCGCCAGCGTGCCGGCTCAGGCTTGAGCAGCCGCGCATCGAACACATCAAGCGCGCCGATCGTCACCCCCAGCGTCCGCAGCCGCTTGCGCGCGGGTGGATCGAGCGCGTCGACCGCGCTGCCGATGCCGATCCGCGCGGCGATGCCGCCCGCGTCGACCAGCGCCGCCGCAACCGCGCGCAGCGGCGGCGTCGCCTGTGGGTCGCGCATCGCCGCATCGAGCGCGGCGAGCACCGGCAGCCGCCGAGCGATCTGTTCGGTGGTCCAGCGTTCGATCCGCGCGCGCACCGCCCCTTGCGCGGCCTTTTCCAGACAATCGAGCCCGCGATCCAGCACCACGCGCGGGCGGGCGAGCGACGGCCCTGGCGCCAACCGCGCCACCTCATGCCCGCCCCAGCGGATCGCCGGCGCATCGTCGGCAAGGCTTAGGTCCGCGTCCACCGCCTCGGCCAGCGTCTTGGCGCGGCGCGCGCGTTCGCTGCCGAGGCGACGTTCGGCGGCGGCGAGCAACATGCGCTTGTCGGCATGGCCCGCCTCCGGCGCGACGACGAAGCGGAAGCCTTGGAGCGTGCCGATCGGATGATCCTCGACGCTCACCTCGCCCTGCGGCCCGACCGTGACCGGCAGTGCGCGCGGGTCCGCACCGATCTGCCGCATCAGCAGCGTGGTGCGTTTGTCGACGAAGCGCTGCGTCAGGCTGGTGTGGAGCGCGTCCGACAGCCGCTCCTCGACCGCGCCGGCGCGCGCGCTCCAGTGCGCGGGATCGGCGAGCCAGTCGACGCGGTTGGCGATATACGCCCAGCTTCGCGCCGCCGCGATCCGCCCGGCGAGCGTCTCGACATCGCCCGCGACATTGTCGAGCCGGGCGATCTCGTTCGCGAACCATTCGTGCGGGACATGGCCGTTGCCGTCGCTAAGATAGCCGAACACGCGACCCACGAAGCGCGCATGCGGATCGACGCCAAGCTTGCGGAAATCGGGCAGGCCGCACGCCGCCCACAGCCGCGTCACCATGCGCTGCCCACGCACGCGCTGCCGCACCCAGTCCTCGCCCGCCAGCCGCTTCAGCACGGCGAGATCGGTCGCCTCCGGTGCGGCACGCAAAACGCGGAAGTCCGGGCGCACCTCCAGGCTGGCGATCAGCGCGTCAATGCTGGAAAGATCGGGCGCACCCTCGCGCCAATAGAGGTGGTCGAGCGGAGCGAAGCGATGCTCCTCGATCGCCAGTACCTCCTCGGAACCGAACGCACTCGGTCCTTCATCGACCAAAGCGCCGAACGTGCCGTCGCGCTGGTGCCGACCGGCCCGGCCGGCGATCTGCGCCATCTCCGCCACGGTGAGGCGACGCTGGCGATGGCCGTCGAACTTGTGGAGGGAGGCGAAGGCGACATGGCTGACGTCCATGTTGAGCCCCATGCCGATCGCGTCGGTGGCAACGAGATAATCGACTTCGCCCGCCTGAAACATCGCCACCTGCGCGTTGCGCGTGCGCGGAGACAGCGCGCCCATCACCACCGCCGCACCCCCGCGCAACCGGCGCAGCATCTCGGCGACGGCGTAGACCTCCTCCGCCGAGAAGGCGACGATCGCCGAGCGTTTGGGCAGCCGGCTGATCTTTCGCGCACCGGCGTAGCTCAAGGTCGAGAAGCGCGGGCGGGTGATGATCTCGGCATCCTTGACCAGCGCCTTGACCATCGGGCGCAACGCCTCGGAGCCAAGCAGCATGGTCTCCTCGCGGCCGCGCGCGCGTAAGATTCGGTCGGTGAAGACGTGGCCGCGCTCCGGGTCGGCACCCAATTGCGCCTCGTCCACCGCGACGAAGGCGACATCGCGGTCGATCGGCATGCTCTCGGCGGTGCACAGGAACCAGCGCGCGTCCTTCGGGACGATCTTCTCCTCGCCGGTGATCAGCGCGACCTGGTTGGCGCCCTTGATCTTCACCACCCGGTCATAGACTTCGCGGGCGAGCAGCCGCAGCGGGAAGCCGATCATGCCGCTGCAATGCGCGCACATCCGCTCAACCGCGAGATGCGTCTTGCCGGTGTTGGTCGGCCCCAGAACGGCGGTGACCCGGTGATCGGCGCGTGACATGACGCCATCAACATCGCCCCGCGCACGGCGATGCGCAACCCCATGGCCGCCGTGATGTTCGGAAAGCCCTTAGGGAGTGGTCCGCGCTAACCATATCGCATGCTTGTGGTATTTGGTTAATCGACAGCATTGTCTCACCTGCCGAACGCTTCACCGCAGCGGCACGGGCGCGGCAGCGCGGTTAAATTGACTTTCACTTTTCATCGCCACACGGGATTCGGCCTCACGCCGGGGGTCTAACGTGTTGGGCGGCGTGGTATCGGGGGCAGTCAGCCTTGTTCTTGCGTAACGAATCCGGGATCGAACAGGCCGGCGGCACGGCGACGGTGTCGTTCGGCCGCGCGCTGGTGCCGCTCCCTGCTCCGACCGCATTCGATCGCCTCCGCAGCGGCGTCGAGAAGATCGACTGGGTGCCGGATCTGGGATCGCAGATCGGATCGGCGCAGTGGTGGCGCGGCGCCCTCACCTGCACCGCGCTGTGCGCGGGCGCGCTGATGCTGTCGCCCGGTCGCGGCCACCCGATCGCCGGCGATGTCGCCGCACCGCTCACCGGCGACCAGTGGGACGAAGCGCGCGCGCAATCGATCGCGCCGCTCGCCTACGGCGCCGACACCGGCCACCGCATGGCGGCGACCGATTTCGTGGCCCCCCTCACCGAAACGCCCGAGCGGCCGAGCATCGACCTGTCGGCAAGTTACGGCACGGGCGACAGCTTCGCCGCGGTGCTGCGCCGCGCCGGCGTGTCGGAGCGGGACTCCGACCAAGCGGTGCGGCTCATCACCAGCGCGACCTCGCTCGGCGATCTCACGCCCGGCACGCAAATCGACCTGACGCTCGGCCGACGCGACAGCAAGGCGGTGGCACGCCCGCTCGACGCGCTGTCGTTCCGCGCGCGCTTTGACCTGCAACTGTCGCTGAAGCGCGTCGGTGGGGCGCTCGCGCTCAGCCGGCAGGTGATCGCGATCGACCATACCCCGCTGCGGATTCAGGGCCTGGTCGGCTCCAGCCTGTACCGCTCCGCGCGCGCTGCCGGCGCGCCCGCCAAGGCGGTCGAATCGTACATCCGCGCGATCGCCAGCCGGCTGTCGGTGGGCAGCGACGTGCATGCCGCGGACAGTTTCGACATCATCGTCGAACAGGCGCGCGCCGCCACCGGCGAGGTGCAACTGGGCGGGTTGCTGTTCGCCGGGCTGAACCGTGGCGGCGGGCGCCGGCTGCAACTGGTGAAATGGGGCGACGGCGACCGCGCGCAGTGGTTCGAGTCGTCCGGCCAGACCGAGCAGCGCGGGGTGATGGGGATGCCGGTGGCGGGGCACATCACCTCCAGCTTCGGCCTGCGGATGCACCCGATCTTGGGGTACCTCAAGATGCACAAGGGGCTGGACATCGGCGCACCATGGGGCTCGCCGATCCACGCCGCGATGGACGGCGTGGTCCAGTTCGCCGGCCGCACCGGTGGCTACGGCAACTTCGTCAAGCTGGCGAGCGGCGGCGGGATCGTGACGGGCTATGGCCACATGAGCCGTATCGCGGTGCGCCCCGGAACGCGTGTCGCGCGCGGGACGGTGATCGGCTATGTCGGTTCAACGGGCCTTTCGACCGGGCCGCACCTGCATTGGGAAGTGTGGAAGAACGGCGTTTCCGTCAATCCGCGCAGCATCTCGATGTCGAGCGTGGTGCAACTCTCGGGCGAGGCGCTGCGTGCGTTCAAGGCGCGGGTGGGATCTTTGTTGGCGGTGAAGGTGGGGCGGTAAGCGACGACACGGCCGCAACCTGCTTGTGCATTAGAATTATACATCAGCGGCGTGCCTGGTTTTGTGCACCTTTCACTTGATGCAAAATTTGTGAATTTCGCATGGTCGCCTAGCTGAAGCCCGCCATTTGTCACTTTTAGGAACACCGCCGACGTGCTTTGATGGCCTGTTACTATTGGAAGCATCCGCGTGGTTGAAGCTCTTCTCCGCATGCCGCTACGGTTCTGGCTTCGCGTCGGCACCATATTTTCCGTGGTTTGGTTAGTTATTGCCACCTTGCTGCGTTGGTCATCGCTATCGCGCGAGCATGTGGGAATATACCTCCGCAACCTTGGGTCGTGCCATTTACATGTCGCTAATTCCGGTAGCGCCTGCGTCAAATTTGCAGAGCATCAATTTGAGGTCAGCGGTAAATCTGTCTTGCCGTTAGCGATCGGAGCAAGCGTTTTTCAGCTAGCGCTGATTTGGGCTCTCGGTGCTGTAATCATAGGCGGCTCAAGATGGGCAAGCCGAGCAGCAATCCGATGATGGTGGCTTTGGATCGCTTCCTAGCTTCCTGATGCAAAACTTTTAAGTTTTGCATCAAGACGCTACCGCCCCTGCGCCCGCCACCGCCTGATCGTGCGGGCAATGATCTCGTCCTCGCCGCCGACTTCCGTCCACGATTCGGAGAACAGCGGGTCTTCGGATGCCGGCCGCTTCGCCTCCTCCAGCCCGTCGAACGCGACGCGGATTGGGATGGCGACACCCTCGCCGCAGATGATGCACTCGCGGTTGCGCAAAGCCGGGATCGAATCGAGGAAGCCGCGTGCGCCCTCCGGCATGGCGGCGCGGACGAACGCCTGATCGCGATCATTGTTGAGCCGCATCGAGATGATCGTGCCGCATTGCGACAGCACGCCTTCCGCCAGATCGGACGGGCGCTGCGTGATGAGCCCGAGCGACACGCCGTATTTGCGGCCTTCCTTCGCGATTCGGCTGAGGATCTTGCCGACCGATGAGGCGTCGCCGTTTCGATCGTTGGGGATGTAGCGGTGCGCTTCCTCGCAGACGAGCAGGATCGGGCGCTGCGGTTCGTTACGCGACCAGATCGCGAAATCGAACACCATCCGACTCAGCACCGCCACCACTACAGAGGTGATTTCGGACGGCACGCCCGACACGTCGATGATCGAGATCGGCTTGCCGCCGCCGGGCAGGCGAAAGATGCGTTCGATGAACGCGGCCATCGTGTCCGCCACCAGCAGCCCGGAGAACATGAAACCATAGCGAGGATCGCTCTTGATCTCCTCGATCTTGGTTTTCAGCCGCATGTACGGCGCGGTGTCGCCCGCCCGGTCGAGCTTGCCCATTTCCGCCTGGATAAAGTTGAGCAGATCGCTGAGCAGATACGGAATCGGCGCATCCACCGTCAGTTTGGCGATCTCCTGCCCCAGCCGGCTCTTGGCGCGTGCGAGCAGCAGGCATTTGGCCAAAATGTCGGCATCCATCTGCCGCGACGATCCGGTCGAGGTCAGGAACACCTCGCAATGTTCCGCGAAATTCATCAGCCAGTACGGCATCTGGAGATTGGACACGTCGAAGATCGCGCCGTTCGACCGAAACGCAGCGGCATACTCGCCGTGCGGATCAATCATCAGGATATGCCCCTGCGGCGCGAGATCGCAGATGCGGTGCAGGATCAGGGCGGCGGTGGTCGACTTGCCGGTGCCGGTCGATCCCAACAGCGCGAAATGCTTACCGAGCATCGCATCGACATACAGCGCGGCGCGCACGTCGCGCGTGGGATATACCGTACCGATCTCGATATGGGCGCGATCCTCGGTGGCGTAGATCTGCTTGAGATCTGCCGTGGCGGCCGGGTAGACGTAGCAGCCCGGCGTCGGATAGCGCGTCACGCCACGCCGGAAGCGGCTTAGCACGCCGGTGCCGGGATGTTCGTCGCCTTCACCAAGGAAATCGACCACCGCCGCGATCCGATCGCCGCCATCGGTGAGTTTCAGCGAACGCACACTCGCGACCAGCCAGATACCGCCGACGCGCATCTTGATCGGGCTGCCGACAGAACCGGCCGCCGCGACGATCGGATCGGGATGACCCCCGATCGCCGTCAGGCAATCGGGATCGAGCATCACCTGGCTGCTCGATCCGGCAATCTCCATCACCATGCCGATCGGGTCGCGCACGGCCGCGAGCGAATCGGCGGATGTGACGAAGGCGTCGGCGCCCGGCATCTCGGTCATTGCGTCTGTTGGTCCCACCCTGTTGATTGGACGACCCTTACGGATGAGTCGTAAAGATCGGGTTTGGCGCGCTTGCCCGATCTTCGGTGCGGGGTGAAGGCAGCGCGCGGCTAGAACCGCCGCGCCACCATGCCCGCGCCCCAGCCGAACGCGACCGACAGCGCCACCGCGACGAGCCCGTACAACAATGCATGCCGCTCGGCCGAGCGGGCGACGAATCGCTCGAAGCCAGACTTGCGAATCTCGATCTCGCGCGTCGCCACCGCAAGCACCCGGCCATCGCGGACGAGAAACGTCTCCGCGGTAAAGCGCCCGACCGGCACGCGCGCGGGGATCGTCACCACCGCGCGGTACAGCACGCCATCGGTGATCTCGACCTTGCCCGGCGCCTGTACGTACAGGCCGGTCCGCCGTTTGAGATCGACCAGACCGCGCGCGAAGCGAGTCTGCTCGGCGCTGGCCGCGCTGGAGGCGGCCGAGAGTTGCAGGCTGTCGAGGCCGAGTTCGTAGATCGCCCGCGTCCGATCGTCGAGCAGTCGCGCGATCGGCCGCGACGAGGCGATCGCGTAGAAGCTCGGCGCGGAGCGGTAGCGCTGGCGCGCGGCGTTGACCCAGATCAGCCCGCCCAGCTTCTCCTTCTCGCGCATCAGGATCGATTGCGTCGGGCCTTTCACCACCACGACGATGTCGGTGGGCTTGTCGTCATCGGGCAGGCGTCCGCCGGGGTAGAGGATCGCGCCGAACAGCAGCAGGTCCGCGCCGGTGAAGCTGTAGACGATCTCGACCTGCCGTTGCGCCACGTCGGGGACCAGCACGGGCTTGTTCGCGGTCGCCATCAGCAAGGGCGCAAGCAACAGCAGTGCCGACGCTAAAACCCTCACGACACTTCGACCGAATAGATTTCCGCCGGTCGCCACCCCAGCCCGATCGCGATCCACACCGCCAGCGCCAGCACCACCACCGCGAGGCCGAGCCGAAGATATTCCGGTTTGGCCTTGGCGGCGAAACGCGCGCCGACCTGCGCGCCCGCCACCGAGCCGAGCAGCAGCAGCGCCGCCAGCACGATATCGACCGCCTTGGTGGTGGTGGCGTGCACCATCGTTGCCATCGCGGTGGTGAACAGCGTCTGGAACAGCGAGGTGCCGACCACCACCTGCGTGGTCATGCCGAGCAGATACAGCATCGCCGGCACCAGAATGAAGCCGCCGCCGACACCGAGCAGGATCGTCAGGATGCCGACGAAGAAGCCCAGCAACAGCGGCGCCAGCGGCGAGATATACAGGCCCGAGCGGTAGAAGCGCGTGCGGAACGGCAGCGCCGCGACCAGCGGGTGATGCCGCCGTTTGCGCGCACGCGGCGCCCGCGCCCCGCGCGCGACGCGGATCGCACCGATCGATTCGCGCGCCATCATCGTTCCGATGAAGCCGAGCAGCAGCACGTAGACGATCGCGATCACCGTATCGATCTGCCCGGTCGCCTGCAGCAGCCGGAACACCTGCCCGCCCGCAAGCGACCCGAGCAGCCCGCCCGCGACCAGCACGCCGCCCATCTTGGTATCCACGCCCCCCCGTCGGAAATGCGCGAACACGCCCGACACGCTCGCGCCGGTTACCTGGCTGGCCGCGGACGCGGCAGCGACGGTGGGCGGAATGCCGTAGACGATCAGCAACGGCGTGGTCAGGAACCCCCCGCCGACGCCGAGCAGGCCCGACAGCAACCCGACCCCGCCGCCGAGCAGCACGATCACCAGCGCGTTCACCGACAGGTTCGCGATCGGCAGGTAGATGTCCATTGCCGATGGGCGATACCCGGTTGCGCGGGTCGGGGCAAAGCTCGGTTGACGGGGAGCGGCGGAAAAATGCGCTGGCCGCCCACGACCTCCCGAAAGGCGCATAGTGCACGCCTGCTCTAGAAATCCGCCCCTAGCGTCAGCGCCACGCCCGAGCCCGGCCGCGCCTGCCCGGCTACCCGTTCACGCCAGTCGAGCGAGAGCCGCGCCTGTCGCCCGGCGATCGGCAGCGTGGCCGAAACCGAGGGACCTATGTCGAGCCGCTCGGCCCCGCGCTGCGCACCACCCCACAGGCCCGCGCCGAGATCGAGCGGGATCGCGCCGAGCGTCATCACCCGGTGCGAAACACGCGCCGCGCCATCGACGAACCCTTCGGTGCGCTCGCGGTGGATCGCGCCCGCCTGCGCATAGGTTTCCAGCCGGAAACCGCCGCCGATCGGCAGCGGACCGAAGCCGCCGACCAGCGTCACCGCCGGGCCGCCCTTGCCGGCGTTCAGCGCCACGCGCTGTTCTGCGACGATGCGCACCGGCAGTCGCGTCGGCTGCCATTCCAGCCCCACCGCCGCCTCGCGCAGGCCGGAACCGAGCGGGCTGGTGACACGCGCCATCGCTGCGATGCGGTGCTTGCGAGCCAGCAGATAGGCCAGCCGCAGACCCGCCTGCGATCCGCCGAGCTGCCCGCCGAGCGGTGCGCTCGTCACGCCGCCACCGCCGCGCGCCACCAGCCAGAAACTGCCAGACCAGCGGGACGGCACGGCCGTACCTGGGGCAAGCGGCGGCGGCGCCGGCCGGGGCAGACCGGCGAGCAGTTGCGGTGCGGCAGGCTCGGGCGCGGCATCGTCGGGCGGCCCGAACTGAGCGAAGCCAAGCAACGCGAGCGCCAGCCGATCGGGATCCCGATGCCGCCCGCCGCGCACCGTCGCCGCGCGCGCAGAGGGCATCCACCAGGCCAGCGGTGCATGCGGCGTTGCCGTCATCATCGGCAGTTGCGCGAGCGGCGGCAGCACCGTTCGCACCGGCAGCCCCGGTACGAGCGCGCGGGCAAGGTCCGGCACGGTCGCGACGTGCGGCCACAACATCACCGCGCGCAAGCCGATCCAGCCCGCCAGCGACATGCCAAGGAAGCGGAGCGGACGCCCTGGCCCGCTGATCACGTCTCCAGCGCCGAGGCTTCGGGAAACACGTGCGCGGTCTTGTCCCAGTGCAGATCCGCACCGCGCAACAGTCGCGCATAGTGCCAGACCGCGCGACGAACCGCGACCAGTGCGATGAAATTGCCGACCAGCGCGCGCGGGAGCGACCACAGCCCTTCGATCCAGCCATAATCCCGGGTGGTGAACGCCACCCGCATCATCATGCGCCAGATGAGCAGCGCCGCATTCACCTCCAGCAATCGCGCGGTCGTGCCGCTGATGCGCGGCCGCGGCGTGGCGGCGATCCAATGCGCCACGGCAGACCCGGCCGAGACAACCAGCGCGATGTAGGCCACTGCAAGGATCAGCACCGCAAATGGCGCGCGGCGATCACGCATGCGCATCCAGTGTTCCGCCAGATCATGTACCGGCGCCCAGCCGATCCGGTCCCACCCGGCAAGCGCGATGCCGGTCATCCAGCGCGCCTTCTGACGGACCGACGTTGCGACCGTGGACGGGAAATAGGCGCGCACCGCCACCAGCGGTCCGCCCGCCCGCTCTCGTACGCGGGCGATCACGCTGTCCGCGCCGAGCCGGCTGAGCGTCAGGCCCAGTTCGTAATCTTCGGTGATGCTGCCGGAATCGAACGGCTTGCCTTCGCTTGCCTGCGACAACGTCTCCAAAGTCTCCCGCAGGATACAACAGCCGACACCAGCAAGCGGGATGCCGGCACCAAGGGCCTGCCGCACGAGCAGGTTCTTGGCGTGCGCCTCCGCGAACTCATCCGCATAATGGCCCGAAACGAGCCGGGCGCGTCGATCGATCAGCGGCAGCACCGGCAACTGGACGACCGAATAGCGGTCGAGCAACGCATCATAAATCCGCAATTCCTGCGGGTGCACCACGTCTTCGGCGTCATGCTGCACGATCGCGGCCGCTTGCCTGGATCCCGCGGCCTCATCTCGCTTCAGCGCATGCCACAGCGTGTTGAGGCAATCCGCCTTGGTGGTCGGCCCGTTATTTTCGCCGATCACCAACCGCACGCGCGCGTCTCTTTCCGCAACGGCGGCGACTGCGTCGATTGTCGCGCGATCATTAGGGTAGGTGCCGACGTAAAGCCGATAATCGACACTTTCATAGCGAGCGAGCGTGGTGCGCAGCATCGCGCCGATCACCGGCGCTTCGTCCCAGGCAGGTACGAACACCGCGAAGCAGCGCGGTGTTGCCTTGATCGGATAATCCGCAACAAAGCCATCGCCGATGTCGACCCGCCGCAGTCGGCGCCGCGCCCAGACGGCGAGGAACACCCCATCGATGGCAAGATCATCGAGTCCGCCGATCAGAAATCCGATCGCAGCAAACAGCATGCTTTCCCGCGACACCGCGTCCACCGCCGCGATGACGATACCCCCTGCCCCCAAAGCGCTTCGCCCCCGAATTCGCAATCTTTCGTTCGTCGCCACGGTGTGTCGCACAACGCGCTTGATAATCAAGCTCAACAAACCAGCGCTGGACGCAGATCAACCGCCGACGATCGTCTCGCCGTTTCAGCCGGGACGAAATTAGTGCAGCGGCCGGGCCGTTTTACACTGATGGTGCCGGCGAGCGGCAATACGAAGCGGATGAGAAGCAAAGGTTGCTGTCGTGCCCGACGTTGGTGCGCCTGCGGAGTCTGCGTCGCCAGGAATTATCGCCTTTGGCGCGTCGTTTCGTCTGCACGCGGTCGTTCAAATGCTGTTTATCGTTCGGCGCACAAAAAGCCGGAGAACCATTCTGGGTCAGGCGCGTTCACGCCGGAGTCCCTTTCCCCCCTTTCGGGACTAGTGCCCAGTAGCTTTGTACCGGCACCGGCCGCGCACCCTCCCCCACCCGTGCGCGGCCGATCCGGCATCGACGGCGCAGCGCGCCACACGCATCCATCAAGATGACGGTCGCATACGTACAGCAGACGTGACGGGCGGGCCGAGGTGTCTTCCGCCGAACGCACCTTTACCTTGCCGAATGCGGCATAGCGATGCGCTTAGCCCTGCGTAGCGGATACGACGCGTTACGGCTTGTCGCGGCCGGTGTTGCTCGGCTGACTGCTGCCACCGCCGCCGATCGCGCCGACCGTGCCGATGTTGCCGAACAACTGCTGGAAGAAGCTGGTCTTGCGGCCAAGCGTCGGCGTGGTCTTCTTCATCGGCGAGATCGAGGCGATCTGTTCCTTGCCGGTGCGGTCGATTCCCGTAACAGTGCCCTTCGCGTCGAAGCTGATGCGGAGCGTGGTCTGTGATTTCACGTGCGGGTTGTTGTAGGCGAAGTTGCGCGCATCCCGCGAGATGTAATACCAGTCGCCTTGCTGCTGGAACCCGGCGGCGAAGGTCGGCGTGCCCAGCACGGACAATACCGACTTGCGGGTGTCGACGCCGGGCTGCACCGAATTGACCAGATCGGCATCGATTACGTAGCCCTGATGCGTGCGCAACTGCGTGCAACCGCTGGCGCCAAATGCCGCGAGGACCAAAGCGGGCGCCAGGAACCGTCGCGCCGAAATCACCGTCATCATTATCTCCTCGGCACGCAGCCAGTTGCCGAACCCGCTACCGCAACGAAAAACCGCGCATTGCATCGTGCCGCGATCGCCTCAATATGCCGAGCTTGATGGCCAAACAAGGGCCGCGCTTGCGGGAGTCGACGCACTTGAACTGGATCGGCCGAATGTTCGGGGCGCAGGATACCGAGGCGCTGCCGCTGTATAGCGCGATCGTGGCACGTGGCCGCGCGCCGCACTGGTACCTCGACGGCGCGGTGCCCGATACGGTGGACGGCCGGTTCGACATGATCGCGAGCCTGCTCGCCTTCGTGCTGCTGCGGCTGGAGGACGATCCCGCCGGCGCCGAGACGGTTGCGCGCGTGACGGAGCGGTTCGTCGACGACATGGACGGGCAGCTGCGCCAGATCGGCATCGGTGACATCATCGTCGGCAAGCATATCAGCAAGATGATGAGCATGCTCGGCGGGCGGATCGGCGCGTATCGCGAGGGGCTGGCCGCAGGCGGCCTCGACGCCGCGCTGGTGCGCAACGTCTATCGCGGCACCGCCCCGTCACCCGCCGCGCTGACCCACGTCGCGGCAGCGCTCCACGACTTTCGCGACGCGCTCACGCGCACCCCCACGGCCACGATCATCGCCGGAGATTTGCCATGACAGCCCCTGAATTTTCGCGCCCCGAGCGGATCGACACAATCGGAGCGGGTGAGCGCAGCGTGACGATCACCGCGGACGCCGCCGAACGTGCCGCGCTCGCCGCGCGGTTCGGGCTGGTCTCGATCGTCCGGCTCGACGCAACGTTGGCAGTGCGGCAAGAGGCGGCGGGTATCGCGGTGCGCGGTCGTGTCGGCGCGGACGTGGTGCAGGCCTGCACCGTGACCGACGAACCGATCCCGGTCACTGTGGACGAGCCGGTCGCGCTGCTGTTCGTGGCCGAAGGCTTTGCGGGCGAGGACGAGGAAATCGAACTGGACGAAGGCTCGCTCGACACCATCCCTTATGAAGGCGGTGCGATCGATCTCGGCGAAGCGGCGGCCGAGACGATGGCGCTTGCGCTCGATCCGTTCCCGCGCAGCGCGAACGCGGCGGCGGTGCTGCGCGACGCGGGCGTACTGACCGAGGAGGAGGCGAAGCCGAAAGGCGCGCTCGCCGGGCTTGGCGATCTGCTGGGCAAGAAGCCGAGCTGAGCTTCCCGCCTGCACTCCGGCAGGCAGGGCCCAGCTCGGAGCGCGCGGGATCAGTCCTGGTCCGGCCCCAGCGTCCGGTCGAGATCGCGCGGCCGTACGAACAATGCCAGCGCACCGCCGCCGGTCGTCACGCCGCTCCAGTCGTCCACCGCGAACGTCATTCGCGCGACACTCGCAGTGGGGTACTTCAGCTCGACCGCGCTGCGCAGATCGCCCGTGCCGCCCGGCACCAGCATCAGCACCAGGTCCTCAAGCCCCGGATTGTGCCCGACCAGCAGCACGTCGGCCGCCGTATCGGGCAGCGCCTGGATAAGATCGAGCAGCGTTTCCGCCGAGGCGAGATACAGCCGGCGGTCCCACCCGATGCCCAGCGCCCGGCCATAACCGCGTTCGATCTCGTCGAGCGTCTCCATCACCCGCACCGCAGGCGAGGCGACGACATGATCGAACGACAGGCGGAGATCACGCAGGTGCCGCCCGACCATCGCGGCCGCGCGCTTGCCCTTGCCGTTGAGCGGCCGATCGAAATCGCGGGCGACGGGATCGTCCCAGCCCGATTTGGCATGGCGGAGCAGGGTAAGCGTTTTCAACTCGGGCCTTCTCCGTCAGGCGTCCTCGACCGCCTCTTGCCCCGATTCGACCACGGAAGGAAGCCGTCTTACGCGCGCGATCGCTTCATCGAGCGTGACGCGCGCTACCGGAACGCCGGGCGGGAAGGCTGACAGCAGCCGCGACGGCATCGCCGAGGATAGCAATACGAACGCACCGCGATCGTCAGCGCGGCGGATCAGCCGGCCGAACGCCTGTGCAAGCCGCGCCCGCACGATGCGGTCGTCATAGGCGGAACCGCCGCCCGCGAGTCGGCGCGCGGCATGGAGCACGCTCGGCTTCGGCCAGGGCACGCCCTCCATCACCACCAGCCGCAGCGAACGCCCCGGCACGTCCACCCCGTCCCGCAACGCATCGGTGCCGAGCAAGGAGGCGGAGAGATCGTCGCGGAAGATATCGACCAGCGTGCCGGTGTCGATCGGATCGACATGCTGCGCGTAGAGCGGCAGCCCTTCGCGGGCGAGCCGGTCGGCGATGCGGGCGTGAACTGCACGCAGCCGGCGAATCGCGGTGAACAGCCCGAGCATCCCACCGCCGCTCGCCAGCGCTAGTCGCGCATAGGCGTTGGCGAGGCCGCCGAGATCGCCGCGCTTGACGTCGGTGACGATCAGCACTTGCGCGTGGTTGGCGTAATCGAACGGGCTTTGCGCAGAGAAGCGGGAGCCGGGGCGAATCAGATGCTGCGCACCGCTGCGCGCCTCTGCCACGTCCCACCCCTCGTTCGCGTCGGCGCCCCCGCCGCGCAGCGTGGCCGACGTGACGAGCGCACCGTGCGCAGGCCGCAGCACCACCTCGGCGAAGGGCTTGGAAGGGTCGAGCCAGTGGCGCAGCAGGCCGATATCGTAATCGCGCCCCTCGATGCGGTTGACGATCAGCCAGTCGACGAACTGCTCCGCCGCCGGGCCGCCGACGCGGGCGAGCAGCGCCAGCCACGATGCCACCGTCTCCGCTCGCCAGCCGAGCGAGGCGATCGCGCCCTCGATCCGCGCGCGCGCGGGCGCATCCATCCAGTCAGGCGCATCCGCCAGCACCGCCTCCAGCCGCCGGCCGAGCGCGACCAGCGGCCGCACCAACGCATCGAGCGCATGCGCCGCCTGCCCCGCCGCCTCGACCAACGCCGCGTCAGGTTCGACCAGTTCGGTTTCGAGACCATACCCCGCATCACCATCCGTCTCGGCGCGCGCATAGGTCAGCCCGCGCACGGCGGCGAGAAGATGCTCTACGGGTCCGAACGGCGCGCCCTCCGCCAGCCGTTGTAACCAGCCGTCGGCGGCGAGCGCGCCCGCCGCCTTGACCGCATCGGCGATGGCGAGCGCCCCCGCCTCGTCATCGCTCGCCACGTCGGACAGCCGCGCCGCCAGCCCACGCCGCCGCCCGCGCCCGCCCGATTCGGGGCCGAGCAGCCAGCGGCGTAGCTCGATTGTTTCCTGACCGGTCAGCGCGGTCGAGAACATCATGTCGGCGGCATCGAACAGGTGATGCCCCTCGTCGAACACATAGCGGGTCGGCCGCGTGTTGAGTTCGCGCCCGCGCACCGCATTGACCATCACCAACGCATGGTTGGCGATGACGATATCCGCCTCGACACTGGCGCGCGCGGCGCGCTCGATGAAGCATTTGCGGTAGTGCGGGCAGCCGGCATAAACGCACTCGCCGCGCCGGTCGGTCAGTGCGGTGTGACCGGCGCGGCGGAACAAGGTCGTCAGCCAGCCGGGCAGATCGCCGCCGACCATGTCGCCATCCGCGCTATACGCCGCCCAGCGCGCGACCAGTTGCGCGAGGATGGCGGCGCGCCCGGCGAACCCGCCCTGCAAGGCATCCTCCAGGTTGAGCAGGCAAAGGTAGTTCTCGCGGCCCTTGCGTGTCACCACCTTGAGCCGCCGCTCGGCCGGATCGGGGAACAGCCGCGTGGTCTCGGCGGCCAACTGGCGTTGCAGCGCCTTGGTATAGGTCGACACCCACACCGCCCCGCCCGCCTTCTCCGCCCACAGCGACGCGGGCGCGAGATAGCCGAGCGTCTTGCCGATGCCCGTCCCTGCCTCCGCCAGCACGAGATTGGGCGCGTCGCGGACCATACGCGGCGCGAACGCCTCAGTCGCGGCCTGTGCGAAGGCGCGCTGGCCGACGCGTTCCTCGGCGGCGCTGCCGGTGAGATGGGCGAGCCGCGCGGCGGTTTCCTCCACGCCGAGCGTGACGGTGCGCGGCGCGGGACGCGGTGCGCTTTCCGACCATTCGGGAAGCTTGGTGAACAGCCAGCGCTCCGCCGTCGCCGGGCGGTGCAGCCGCGCCGCCAGGATCGGCGCCCACGGCCAGCGCAATCGGCCGAGGTTCTGCGTCGCGCTCCACGCGCCTTCGCGCTCGGGCCAGTCGCCCTCGGTCACATCGAGCAACGCCGAGGCGGCACGCCGCAGGAACGCGGCGACGTCGCCGTCGCTCGCCGGCGCGTCGAGTCCGGCCGCCCGCGCGAGCCCCTTGGGCGTCGGCACCATGAAGCGCGCCGGGAACAGCAACGCGAACAGTTCGAGCACGTCGAGACCCGACAATTCCGCATAGCCAAGCCGCTGCGCCACCAGCGGCGCGTTGAGCAGGATCACCGGCGTGTCGGCGGCGATGCGGATCGCCTCGCCCCGCCCGATCGGCCGCGTGCCATCCGCATCGGCGATCCAGATGCCGCCGTGGCTGGCGTGGAGGGCGGGATGCGGCAGCACAAGTCAGAAATAACGGTTCGGAACAGAATGGCAACCGCTGCCGGTCAACGTCGCGGCATCATCCCGCCAGCGCCACGCGCAACTGCCGCACCAGCGATGGCGCGCTGAGATGCGACAGCACGCTGTCGTGGCGTTCCCGCACCAGCGTGCGGCGAATATCGTCGACGCTGCGGCAACCACCGCCGCGCGCGAGTTCGAACGCGCGCGACCGTACCCTTCTCGGGTGCCGAGCCGCTCACGCCTTGATATCCGTCTTGACCGCGTTCTTGGACGAGGGCTCGGCGAGCGGCTTCTTGACCGTCTCCTTCTTGGGCTTGCGGACCTCGCGGTTGCTCTTCTTCTGGCCTTTGGCCATCGTGTTTCTCCGATAAGGTTAGCGGGCTGAGGTGTCAGACCTGCGCCCATTTCGCGCGGACCACCGGCGCGGTGATGATCTTGGTGCGATAGGCGGTGCGGATGATCTCGGCATCGGCGCCGGTGTTCAGCACGACGCGCGTGCCACCGGACACCAAAGATTCGATCGCGCTGATCGTCACGCCGCGCTTCGCGCACATCGCGACGACATCCTCGCGCGGGGCGTCGATCTGGACTGCGCGCGACATCAACGCGCCTCACGGAACGAAAGGGTGTGAAGCTGGATCATGAATCGGGTCCCCGGCTGGTAAGCGGGAGCACGAGTCTCTCAGCCGCCGGCGCTTACACGAGAAGCGGTGCCGACGATGGCACGTCCCTAACACATCCGCGTGACATAACGAAACGCACGCCGGGGTGACGCGCGCGCGCGATCGCGCTAGTCCGCTCGCACCATGACAGACGACATCCGCGCCGCCGCCCTCGAATCCAAAGCCTGGCCCTACGAGGAAGCACGCAAACTGCTCAAGCGCTATCCGAACGGCAAGCCGGACGGTGCGGCCATCATCTTCGAAACCGGCTACGGCCCATCGGGGCTGCCGCACATCGGCACGTTCAACGAAGTGCTGCGCACGACGATGGTGCGCAACGCCTTTCACGCGCTGTCGGACCAGCCAACCCGCCTGATCGCGTTCAGCGACGATATGGACGGCCTGCGCAAGGTGCCGGACAATGTGCCCAACAAGGCGATGCTCGCCGAACATCTCGGCAAGCCGTTGTCGCGCATCCCCGATCCGTTCGGCACGCACGACAGCTTCGCCGCGCACAACAACGCGCGGCTGCGCGCCTTTCTCGACGATTACGGCTTTCAATACGAGTTCGCCTCCTCGACCGACTATTATGCCGACGGCCGCTTCGACGACGCGCTGAAGGGCGCGCTGCGCCACTATCAGGCGATCCTGGACGTGATGCTGCCGACATTGGGCGCGGATCGCCGCGCGACCTATTCGCCGGTGCTGCCGGTCAGCCCCAAGTCGGGCATCGTGTTGCAGGTGCCGGTCGAGGTGATCGATGCCGACGGCGGTCTGATCGCCTTCACCGACGCGGACGGCGAACGCATCACCCAGACCGTCCTCGGCGGCCATGCCAAGCTGCAATGGAAGGTCGATTGGGCGATGCGCTGGGTCGCGCTCGGCGTCGATTATGAGATGGCGGGCAAGGATCTGATCGATTCGGTCACGCAGTCCTCCAAGATCTGCCGCGTGCTTGGCGGCCGCCCGCCCGAGGGGTTCAACTACGAGATGTTCCTCGATGAAAAGGGCGAGAAGATCTCCAAGTCGAAGGGCAATGGCCTGTCGATCGAACAATGGCTGACCTATGGCTCGCCCGAAAGCCTCGCCTTCTTCGCGTATCGCGAGCCGAAGAAGGCCAAGTCGCTGCACATGGGCGTGATCCCGCGCGCGGTGGACGAATACTGGCAGTTCTGCGGCAACTATGCCGGGCAGACCGTGAAGGAACGGCTCGGCAATCCGGTGCATCACATTCACGACGGCAAGCTGCCGGAGGGTGCGTTGCCGGTGACGTTCGGGCTGCTGCTCAACCTCGTCAGCGTGATGGGCGAGGCCACGAGCGAGCAGGTGTGGGGGTACCTCGCCAATTACGTGCCGGATGCGACGCCCGAGGTATATCCAGAACTCGACCGGATGATCGGCTACGCGATCGCCTATGGCCGCGATTTCGTCGCGCCGACGCTGGTGAAACGCGCGCCCGATGCGGTGGAGCGGGCCGCGCTCGAACGGCTCGATCACGAATTGGCGGCACTGCCGGCGGATGGCGATGCCGAGGCGATCCAGAACATCGTCTACGAGATCGGCAAGACGCAGTTTGCCGGCGTCGGCGGTTTCGCGACGCTGCGCGACTGGTTCAAGGCGTTGTACGAGACGTTGCTCGGCTCAAGCCAGGGCCCGCGCATGGGCAGTTTCATCGCGCTGTACGGCATCGCAAACTCGCGCAGGCTGATCGCCGAGGCGCTGGCACGCGACTAATCGCGTGCCGTTGCGTTAAGAGCCCGCCCACCCCAACGGAGCTATAGTATGGACACCACGACGAGCGCCCAGCACAGCACCGCCTCGATCGATCTGATGGGGCCGATCACCATGGTCCACATCGTGCTGATGATCGTGCTCGCTGCGGCTGCGATCCTCATCATCTGGTGGGGCAGCGTGCTGCGCCGCCGCCGCCGCCAGGCCGACCGACAGGTCGCCGAGAATCGCGAGATCGCCGAGGAGGCGGGCGCGACCGCCCCGCCTGCTGTCGAAGCGCCGTTGGGCAGCGACGTTCCCGCCACCTCCCCGGTCCGCCGCGACGCGGAACCGATCACACCACCTGCGCCGCCACCACATGCCGAGAGCATTTCCGAGCCTGCCGCCGCCGCTGTGCCGCCGGCCCCGCCCGCTGCGGAACCCACGGTCGAACCGGTCTCTGTCGTGACCCCGGTCGCTGCTCCGGCGGCGTCCAGCGCATCGGAACTGACGCAGTTGAAAGGTCTCGGCCCCAAGCTTGCCAGCACGCTTGCCGAACTCGGCTACACCCGCGTCGACCAGATCGCCGATCTCAGCCCCGCGGAAGCGGAAGCGCTCGACGCGCGGCTTGGCGCGTTCCAAGGCCGCATGGCGCGTGATCGGTGGATCGAACAGGCGCGGCTGCTCACCGCAGGCGATCGTAGCGGCTACGAAGCCGCGTTCGGAAGGCTCTGAGCGCGCATTAGCGTGGCCGTTGCCACAGCGTAGCCGGGCGCTCCGTCGGCGGATACCGCACCGCCCTGGTCCGCGCCTCCGCCAGCCCACGCAGGATGAAGCGCACCTTCTCCCCCGTCGAGGTGGTGACGCGGTGGTCCCACGCATGCTCGCCACGCTCCGCCACCTTTTGCCCGATCGCGCCATAGATCGCCGCCGCCGACAGCACTGCCCAGGCAGAGCGGAACGGCAGTACGGGCGCGCCGTGGCGCGCACTCTCCTCAAACGCGGCGGCGCGATCGGCGAGACGGCGCGACAACACGGCTAAACGCTTGCGAAACGGCGGTTTCATGTGCTGGCCGGGCGGGAAGTCCATCTCCACCAGCCATTCGACCGGCAGGTAACAGCGCCCACCGCGATCATCCTCCTCTATGTCGCGCGCGATGTTGGCGAGTTGGAATGCCATGCCGAGATCGCACGCGCGGTCGAGCGTCGCGTCATCGTCTGGCGAGACGCCCATCACCACCGCCATCATGCAGCCGACCACGCCCGCGACATGGTAGCAGTACCGGTACAGATCGCCCTCGCTACGCGGTCGCCAATCCTCCGCATCGAGCGCGAAACCGGCGATCAGATCCCGCGCGAAACGGTGCGGCATGTTCGTTTCGGCGGCGACGATCCGCAGTGCGTCAAATGGCGGATCGCCGACCACCTTCCCCGCCAGCGCAGTTTCGGTCTTGGCGGTAATCTCCGCCAGCCGCGCCTGCGGGTCCGTAACGCGGGTCAGGTCGCCGCCATGGTCCTGTCCGTCGGCGATATCGTCGCAGGCGCGACACCAGGCATAGAGCAGCCATGCCCGCTCGCGCGTCTCACGATCGAACAGCCGGCTGGCGGCGGCAAAGCTCTTCGATCCAAGCGCAATCGAGCGCTGCGCGGCGGCAACCGTCGCGCTACGGCTGGCTACGGCGCCGGATCGCACCCGTTACAGGTCCGACTTGCGCATCTTGGTGATGGTCTCGACCGGCTCATGCGCCGCCATCTTGGCGAGCAACCCGTCGAGCGTGTCGTCGACGATCAGGATATTCTGATGCTGCGGACGCAGGAAACCGACCTCGCCCATCTTCGCGACGAAGGCGATGAGGTGATCGTAATAACCCGCCACATTGAGCAACCCGACCGGCTTGGCGTGATAGCCGATCTGCGCCCAGCTCAGAGCTTCCCACAATTCGTCCATCGTGCCGGTGCCGCCGGGCAGGTTGATGAAACCGTCCGACAAATCGGTGAACGCCTGCTTGCGTTGGTGCATCGTCTCGACGACGTGCAGCTCCGTGCAGCCTTTGTGTGCAACTTCAGCATTCACCAGCGCGGTCGGGATGATGCCGATCACCTCGCCACCCGCCGCTAGCGCGCCATCGGCGACCGCACCCATCAGGCCAAGGCGACCGCCACCGTACACCACGCCGATGCCACGCTCCGCCAGCGTGCGCCCGACCGCGCGCGCCGATTCGATATAGACGGGATCCGCCGGCGAGGCCGATCCGCAATATACCGCCAGCCGCTTCATCACCGCAGTTCCTCCAGCATCAACGCCGCCGTCGCCTTGGCGCTTCCCACCACGCCGGGGATGCCCGCGCCGGGATGCGTGCCGGCACCGACGAAGTACAGGTTCGGGATCTGGTCGTCACGGTTGTGGACGCGGAACCACGCGCTCTGCGTGAGGATCGGTTCCAGCGAAAACGCACTGCCGAGATGCGCGTTGAGATCCTGCGCGAAATCATTCGGCGTGTAGCTGAACTTGGTGACGATCCGCTCGTGAATGTCCGGGATCAGCCGCCGCCCGATCTCGTCGAGGATGCGCTTCTCGAGGATCGGCGCGATCTCCGCCCAATCGACCGGGAACTTGCCCATGTGCGGCACCGGCGCGAGCGCGTAGAAGGTAGAATGCCCCTCCGGCGCCATGCTCGGATCGGTCACGGTTGGGTGGTGGAGGTACAGCGAGAAGTCCTCCGGCAGCACGCCGTGATCGTAGATGTCGGCGAGCAGCCCCTTATAGCGCGGTCCGAACAGGATCATGTGGTGCGGGATGCCCGGCCACGTGCCCTTGATGCCGAAATGCACGACGAACAGCGACGGCGAATAGCGCTTGCGGTCGAGCCGCTTCTTGGTGCGTTGCGCGCTGCGCGAGGTTTTGAGCAGATCGCGGTAGACGTGCATCACGTCACCGTTGCAGGCAATCATGTCCGCCTGCGCCGACCAGCCACTGGCGGTGGTGACGCCGGTGGCGCGGTCTCCCACCGTCTCAATGCTGGTAGCGGCATCGTTCAGCCGCAGCACGCCGCCCAGCCGCTCGAAATGCGTCACCATCCCGGCGATCAGCCGATTGGTACCGCCTTGTGCGAACCATACACCGCCGTCGCGTTCCAGCTTGTGGATCAACGCGTAGATCGCGCTGGTCGTCATCGGGTTGCCGCCGACCAACAGCGTGTGAAACGACAGCGCCTGACGGAGATGCTCGTCCTTCACGAACGACGAAACCACCGAATAGACCGAACGCCACGCCTGATAACGCGCCAGCGCGGGCGCCGCCTTGATCATCGACGCGAAATCCAGGAACGCCTTGGCGCCGAGCTTTACATACCCTTCCTCGTACACGCCGGCGGCATAATCGAGGAATTTGCGGTAGCCGGCGACATCGTCCGGATTAAGCTTGGCAATCTCGGCGGTGAGCGCGGGGTCGTCGTTGGAATAATCGAAGCTGACGCCGTCCGCCCAGTTGAGCCGGTAGAACGGGGTGACCGGCACCAGCGACACGTCCTCGGCCATGTCGCGGCCGCTCAGTGCCCATAGCTCGCTGAGGCACGCCGGATCGGTAATAACGGTCGGGCCGGCGTCGAAGGTGAAGCCGTCGCGCTCCCAGACGTACGCGCGGCCGCCGGCCTTGTCGCGCGCCTCGACGATGGTCGTGTCGATGCCCGCCGATTGCAGGCGGATGCCGAGCGCCAGCCCGCCGAAGCCGGCGCCGACCACGATCGCGGAGCGTGTCACCGGCGGCATCAACGCGCACCCCCGCCAAAGCCGGCGAGCGCGGCGACAGCGCGCGTGATCGGCACCGGCGGCTTGCCGGAAAGGATACGGATCTTGTCCGGCATCGTCGTGTTTCCTGCGTAGAAGCGCCCGATCAGGCCCGGATCGAGACGGTAGAAGCGTTCGAGGACGCGGTAACGTTCCGCCGGCTCGGCGGCACGAAACAACATCCGTGCGAGAATACGATAGAAGCCCCGCGCACGCCACAGCTGACGTGCGTGATCCAAGGTAAGATCATGCAGCGCCGCACCCGACAGATCGCCCGTCCCAGCCACCAGTGTCGCGAGCCGCACCGCATCGGGCAGCGAGTAACCGGTCATCGGGTGGAACAGCCCGGCGCGCATACCGGCTTTCGCAACGCCAGCGCCGCCGCTCTTCCAATAGCTCTCGAAATCGCCGTCCATCGCCACCGGCAGCACGCCCGCCTCCTCGCGCAGCAGCCGCTCCGGCGCCCATCCGCGGAGCGCGGCATAGGCGTGGATGCGCGCGCCCAGCCCGGGCCCGTCGAGGTCAGGCGTGTCGCTATAATAGGTGTCCTCGATGAACATCCGTGTCGCCATGAATGGCAGACAATAGACGAAGCGATACCCCTCCGCCTGCGATACGGTGGCATCCATGACGGTTGGCCGGTCGATCCCGTGGGGATCGGCAAGGTCATATTCGTGGCCGACAAACTTCTGCCAGCCGAGATCGAGCTGGCCCAGATCAGCCGGGCCGCGCGCATCGATCACACCCTTGGCGGCGATCCGGTCACCGCCCGCCAGCATCACGCCGTCGCGCGCGACCGCCAGGACACGCTGCCCGGTCATCAGCGCGGCCGGTGCGAGCCGCTGGCGGATGCGCTGGTCGAGCCGTTCCGATTCGATCGAGTAATAATGTTGGTCGATGGTGCGTGCGTGACCAGGGAAAACAACGTCATACCCAGCCCAGCCGTAACTGACGAGCGGCGCGATCAGCCAGCGATTCTCCGGCGCGACATCGGCGGCGAAGAACGACCAGACGTGGTTGCCGCCGAAGCGATCGCTCTCCTCCACAAGGCGCAGATCGAGATCGGGGCGGCGCTGGTGAATCGCGAGCGCGAGCAGACCGCCTGCGAGGCCGCCGCCGACGATCGCAAGGTCGCAGTGGTGGACTTCGGCCATCGCCTGCCCCTAGCGGATTCACGCAACAGTGCAAATGCCGCGCCAAGCGTGTACGGGTGTTCTCGTGACAACACTGCTCGCCATCTCCCTGTCCGCACTCGCCATGTCGGTGATCGTGGGACTGCGGTACCTGCTGGTCAGCGGCGCGTTCGCCGCCGCGACGCGGGCGCGCCATCCCGGATTGTACGCGGGGCTGAACACGCAGATCCGCCGCGAAATCGGCTGGAGCCTTGCTGCGGCCGTGATCTACGGTGTGCCCGCCGGGGTGGTCGCCTGGGGTTGGCGCGATCGCGGCTGGACGCGCATATACGGCGACCTGCACGCTTTCCCGCTATGGTATCTGCCGGTGTCGGTGCTGCTGTACATGTTCGCGCACGACACCTGGTTTTACTGGTCGCATCGCTGGATGCACCAGCCGAAATGGTTTCGCCGCGTCCATGCCGTTCACCATGCCAGCCGGCCGCCGACGGCGTGGGCGGCGATGGCGTTCTCGGTGTCCGAATCGCTGAGTGGCGCACTGGTGGTGCCGTTGCTGGTGTTCGTGATCCCGATCCACCCGATCGGACTCGGCATCGTCCTGACCGTGATGACGGTGATGGGCGTCACCAATCACATGGGGTGGGAGATGTTCCCGCCGGTGCTGTGGCGTGGTCCGGTCGGGCGCTGGATCATCACCGCGAGCCATCACCAGCGGCATCATGAGCATTACAAGGGTAATTACGGCCTGTATTTCCGGGTCTGGGACCGGCTGTGCGGCACCGATCTCGGCCTCGGCACCTTCGCACGCGATCATGCGCGCGCGGCGGCCCGCACTGGGAATGCTGCCGGCGGCAACGCCCGGCAATGAACTATCGCTCGACGTCGCGATCATCCACCCGGGAAATGGCGACAGGAAGCTCGATACGACCGTGGGCGTCGTGAAGCGGAAACAGGCATTATCTGCTGTAACCGCACGCGCGCTGGCCGATCGACACAGTTCGCGCGGAACTTCACGCAGACGCCCTCGTCCGTAATCGCGGGGTTACCTTTCGAGGGACGGCGGCGTTTTCCTGGCCGCCGTCCAGGCCGTCAGCGCCCGCGCATGCGGCGTCACGGGCGTCGGAATTTGTAGACGAACTGATCGGTTTTGCCACGGATCGCGGGGTCGAACACCTTCAGCGTGTGATCGTCAGCGGGATTGGCGAGCGCCTTCGATTCGCCGACGAACGTGAAGCCCGCGTTGGTCACCTCGCGCTTGACGACAGCGGGGTCGATCCGGTGCAGCGTTTCGGTATCCGCTAGGCCGGAGCCTGCCGGCGCGGCATGATCGACCACGACGTAGATGCCACCGGGCTTCAGTGCCTTGAACACCGCCGCGTTGAACGCGCCGAGTGCCGCTTCGCCGCCGCCGTTGTTGGCGAGATCGTGATAGTTCTGGACCGTCCAGACGAGATCGACCGGCTTGGTGACGGTGATGATCGCCGGATCGACAGCCACGGTGACGTTGGCGAGGTTCTTCGCCTGAAGCGCCGCCACACCCTTCGCCCCGTAAGCGGCGGCAGCCTTCGGCCATACCGCATAGACGTGGCCGCTCGAGCCGACCACGCCGGTGAAAATCCGCGTCCAATAGCCGCCGCCCGGCAGCACGTCGACGACCTGCTGGCCGGGCTTCACCCCTGCGAACGCCAGCAGCTCCGCTGGTTTGCGGTGTGCATCATCCGGCTGCTGATCGGCACGCGCGGGATCGGCGAGCGCCTTCTGGATCGCGGGCGATACCACTGGTGCAGCAAGGATCGCCCCCGGTACGAACGCGGCGACGGCGGCGAGAGCAAGGTAACGCATCGGCTGATCCTCTTATGGTTCGTCGCACTGTATCGAGCCTGCGCGACTCCGCAATGACTGCGGGTCGCCCAGGCGCTTAAACGTCGAGGTTGGCGACGTTGAGCGCATTCTCCTGGATGAACTCGCGGCGCGGTTCGACCACGTCGCCCATCAGCCGGGTGAAGATCTCGTCCGCGACATCGGCCTGCTCGACCTCGACGCGCAGCATCGAACGGACCTGCGGGTCGAGCGTGGTTTCCCAAAGCTGTTCCGGGTTCATCTCGCCGAGACCCTTGTAGCGCTGGATCGCCAGCCCCTTGCGACCGGCGGCGAGAACCGCCTCGAGCAACTGCGAGGGCCGTGCCACCATCGACTCGCCTTTGCCGATCGCGATCGGCGCGGCGGTTTCGGCGTTGCCTTCCTCCTCGATGGCGGTGGCATCGGCTTCCGCCTCGGCGGCGTTTGCCGCAGCCGCGGCGGCGCGCGACGGCACCAGCCGCGCGGTCTGCGTATAATCCTCCGCATTCTCGGCAGCGAGGGCGTGCAGCTTGCGCGCCTCGGCAGAAATCAGGAACGCCGCCTCGAGAATGTGGTGATCGGTCACGCCGCGCCACAGTCGCTTGAAGTGGATGCCGCCCTCCTCGCTAACGTCGGCCGACCAGCGCGCCTCGGGATCGGCGGCGTCGAGACCCTGCACGACGGTAGCGACGAGCGCACCACGCGCCGCCACGTCGAGGGTAGGATCGAACGCGCCACCCATCGCCAGCGCCTCGACGATAGTCTGATCGTAGCGGCGTGGCACGTAGCGCATGAGGGTGCGCATCCGCCGGGCATGATCGACGAGGCTGCGCAGATCCGCGCCCGAACGCGTGCCGCCGGCAGCCCCTTCCAGCACCGTCGAGGCGACGCCGTTCTCGACCAGATATTCGTCGAGCGCGGGATCATCCTTGAGGTATACTTCCGACCGCCCGCGCGTCGCTTTGTACAGCGGCGGCTGTGCGATGTAGAGGTGCCCTTGCGTGATGATCTCGGGCATCTGCCGGTAGAAGAACGTCAGCAACAGCGTGCGGATATGCGCGCCATCGACGTCCGCGTCGGTCATGATGACGATCTTGTGGTAGCGCAGTTTGTCGATCTTGAAGTCGTCGCGGCCGATGCCGGTGCCCATCGCCTGGATAAGCGTGCCGATCTCGCGGCTCGACAACATCCGGTCGAAGCGCGCGCGCTCGACGTTGAGGATCTTGCCCCTGAGCGGCAGGATCGCCTGAAAGTGCCGGTCACGGCCCTGCTTGGCGGAACCACCGGCCGAATCGCCCTCGACCAGGAACAGTTCGGATTTGGCGGGGTCGCGCTCCTGACAATCGGCGAGCTTGCCGGGCAGCGAGGCGATGTCCATCACGCCCTTGCGCCGGGTCAGCTCGCGCGCCTTCTTGGCGGCTTCGCGTGCGGCGGCGGCATCGATGATCTTGAGCACGATCGACTTGCCGTGCGCCGGGTTCTCCTCGAGCCATTCGGCGAGCTTGTCCGCCATCAACGATTCGAGCGGCTGGCGCACCTCGGACGAGACGAGCTTGTCCTTGGTCTGCGACGAGAACTTCGGATCCGGCAGCTTGACCGAGACGATCGCGGTCAATCCCTCACGCATGTCGTCACCGGTGAGCGAGACTTTCTCCTTCTTCAACATGCCGGATTTCTCGGCATAGTTGTTGAGCGTGCGGGTCAGCGCTGCACGGAATGCGGCAAGATGCGTGCCGCCATCGCGCTGCGGAATGTTGTTGGTGAAGCACAGCACGTTTTCGTAATACGAATCGTTCCACTCCAGCGCGACGTCGATCGTCACGTCGTCGCGGGTGCCGGAAATCGCCACCGGCTCGGGCATCAGCGGCTGCTTGTTGCGGTCGAGATACTTCACGAACGCGGCGATACCGCCTTCGTAGAACAGCTCGACCGTCTTGCTCTCCTCATGCCGCGCGTCGGTGAGGAACAGCCGCACGCCCGAGTTGAGAAACGCCAGTTCGCGGTAGCGATGCTCGAGCTTTTCGAAGTCGAAATCCGTGATCTTGAAGGTGGCGGGTGACGGGAAGAACGTCACCTTGGTACCCTTCTTGCCGTTCGCGTCACCGACGATCTTGAGCGGGGCGACCGCATCGCCGAATGCGAAGCGCATATAATGCTCCTGCCCGTCGCGCCAGATCGTCAGATCGAGCCACTCGGAGAGCGCGTTGACCACCGACACGCCGACGCCGTGCAGACCGCCCGACACCTTGTACGCATTGTCGTCCGAGGTGTTCTCGAACTTACCGCCGGCGTGAAGCTGGGTCATGATGACCTCGGCCGCCGACACGCCTTCCTCGCTGTGGATCCCGGTCGGGATACCACGGCCGTTATCCTCGACCGAAACCGAGCCGTCCGCGTTCAGCGTGATGTCGATCCGGTCGCAATGCCCGGCGAGCGCCTCGTCAATCGCATTGTCCGACACCTCAAACACCATGTGATGCAGGCCGGAGCCGTCATCGGTATCGCCGATATACATGCCGGGGCGCTTGCGGACCGCATCGAGGCCCTTGAGCACCTTGATGGAGTCGGCGCCATAATCGTTCTGATTGGAAGCTGCGGGTATGGGTGTCGTCATGGTGAGGATATAGGGATTCGCGCGTCCGAACGGAAGCAAAATGGGCGAGTCGCGGGACCGCGCGTCAGGCGAGCAACGCGGCGACCTCGGTAAAGTCGGCCGCGATCGCCGAGACACCAAGCGCGCGGAGCCGCTCGGCATGATCGGACGCGCAGTGGCTGCCGCCGCAGAAGCCGATCACATACCCGCCCGATGCTACCGCTCCGGTTGCGCCAACGACCGAATCCTCGAGAATTGCGGCCCGCGTGATGTCCACGCCGATCGCGCGCGCGGCGTGGAGGTACAGATCGGGCGCGGGCTTCCCATTGGCGACATGCTCCTTGCCGGAGTAGATGTGGTCGCCGAACGCATCGCGCAGCCCGATATGATCGAGATGCCGCGCGATCCACGCGGTCGAGCTGGACGAAGCGATCGCCTTGGGCAAATCGGCGGGCATTGCGCGCACGAACGCGACTGCACCGGCGACGGCATCGATGCCTTCCGACATCACGCGTGCATCCTCCTCTGCCCGCGCGGCGTAGAAATCCTCACCGAGGGGCTGGCCGATATGTGTTTCGATCGCGTCGATGAAGCTGCGTCCCGACAACCCCATGAAGCGCGTCATCGCCTCCTGCCGCGACATCGCATGGCCGATGCCGGTGAGATAGTCGGCAAGATGCGCGTTGCCGAGCGCCTCGCTGTCGATCAACACGCCGTCGAAATCGAAGATCAGCGCATCGAACTTGCCGGACAGCAGCCCCGAAGGCTGATGGCCTTTGCTGCGCGCGTCGAACGTCATGCCCGTGCTCCGAACAGCGCGCTACCGACGCGGACATGCGTCGCGCCGAGCGTCACCGCCGTTTCAAAGTCGGACGACATGCCCATGCTGAGGCCGGTAAGATCGTGATCGCGCGCCAGTTTGGCGAGCAAGGCGAAGTACGGCGCCGGCTCGACAAGGGCGGGCGGGACCGCCATCAACCCGACGACCGGCAGCCCGGCAGCCCGCGCGGCGCCGAGCAAAGCAGGCACATCTGCGACCGCGCAGCCGCCCTTCTGCGGTTCGTCACCAATGTTGACCTGAAGGTAGCACTCGGGGCGTTTGCCCTGCTTTTCCATAGCCTTGGCCAGCGCGGTGACCAGCGACAGCCGGTCGACCGAGTGAATCGCATCGAACAGCGCAACCGCTTCATCGGCCTTGTTCGACTGGAGCTGACCGACCAGATGCAGCGTCACATCCTGGAACCGGGCGCGCAGGGCGGGCCATTTCGCCTCGGCCTCCTGCACGCGGTTTTCACCGAACGCGCGCTGACCCGCTTCGAGCAGCGGCACGATCGCCTCGGCCGGGTGCGTTTTGGAGATCGCGATCAGCGTCACCTCGCCGGGATCGCGGCGGGCGAGGCGCGCGCTCTGGCCGATCGCCTGGTTGATGGTCGCGAGCGCGGCGGCGGGATCGTCGGAAGGCATCGCCGGCGCTATAGGGTGCGACATGCCGCGCCGCCACCCCGTTCCCACGCTCTGGCTGATGACCGACGAGCGGCTGGGCGATGCGTTATGGGAGGCAGTTGCGCGGCTGCCGCGTGGGAGCGGCGTGGTGTTTCGCCATTATGCCACGCCACTTGCCGAACGCCGCGCCCTGTTTGCGCGATTGGCAACGCTGGCCCGGCGGCGTGGACTGGTGCTGCTGCGCGCTGGCAACGCCAGACTGGCGCGACGGGAGGACGGCGTCCACAACGGTTTTGCGGCGCACGGATTGTCGACCCGCTCTGCGCACCGCCGCACAGACGCTGTCGCCGCATGTCGTGCCGGAGCAGACGCGGTACTGGTGTCGCCGGTCTTTCCGACACGGTCGCACCCCGGCGCGCGTGCGCTCGGCCCGGCAAGAGCGGCGGCAATCGGGCGGGGGCTGCCGATCGCTGCCATTGCATTAGGTGGAATGGATGGCGTTCGGTTCCGACGGCTGCGTGGCCTCGGCTTTCATGGCTGGGCGGCGATCGATGCCTGGAGCGGTGCCGATGGTCCCGCGCAAACCCGGCCGGCAACGCGAGGCTAATGCAGGGCTACGTCGTTTATGGTGGCGAAAATGATTGGCGGTTCGCGCGGCGCGAACGGCGAAACCGTACCGCCTAGAAGCGGAAGGCGGTCCCGACATAAACGGCCTGGCTGTCGCGCCGATCGACATTGAGGTCCGCCAGCCGGTCGCTGTGTTCGGCCTTGTAGCGCACGCCGGCGGTAACGTCGAAGTTCCGCGTCAGCCGGTACGATCCACCTACGTCGAGCGAATAGGCCGGTGCCTCTTCGATCAGCTTCGGTCCACCCGGTAGCGGCCGATCGCTTCCCGCCTTGACCTGACCGCTGAAGCGCTTGCCCGTGTAGCTCACCCCGACATCGGTAGCCTCGCGGCTGCCCGGCAGGCCGGCAAGATCGATCTTGGTCATATCACCCGATACGGCGAAACGCCGCCAACCGACCGCAACACCAAGATTGTACGCGATCGGCGCGAGCTGTACCGCCGCAACCGACGCGCCACTGGTCCGTTCCGCCGCCAGCACCCCACGCGAGGATCGCGCCTGCACGGCCACGGTAACGGCACGGCTGCCTTCACGATGCGATTCGGCTGGCGTGAAGCGAAAACCCGCCGGGTCAAGCCCGCCCTGCGCAAGCAGCGCGGCCAGCCGGGGATCGGCCGACGCGGGGGTGAACGCGCCGATACCGCCATAGACCGGCGCGGTCGTGCGGACGGCACGCAGCTTGGCATCGTCCGATGCGCCGATTGCGGGCGCCACGGCGAGGCCGACGGCGATCAACGCCCCCACCCCTATTCCCGATAGCAGCCGAATCGAAATCACCGAACAGTCCCCGTTTCCCTTTGCCGGCAAAGCCTTGCGCTTACCCGCTCTTATAAGTTGGAACGCGCCTATCACGATTCCATTCCCGCCTGCCACTATACTGACGCAATTTATCCGGCATGTGGTTCCCGGGCCACAGGGTGCCGGTCGCGCTCGCGGCTTGCGGCGGGGCCGGTACATTCTATAGAGACAGGCTTCTTCATGACCACGCTCAGGAAACCGCCCATGTCCCGCCCGTTGCGCACCGCGATCGTGGTCTCGCTGCTTTTGTCGTCTGCCGCCTGCGCCCACAAGGGTGGTCATCCCAAATCGGCGGCGTTGGCGCCGTCGAAGATCACCACCATCGGCGTCAACGCCTATCTGTGGCGCGCCAGCCTCGACACGCTGAGCTTCATGCCGCTTCTCCAGACCGATTCCAACGGCGGCGTGATCGTCACCGACTGGTATGTAAACCCGGCCGCGCCGACCGAGCGGATGAAGGTCACGGTGACGATCCTAGACCAGGATCTGCGCGCCGATGGCCTCCGGGTCGCAGCGCTTCGCGAAGTCAACCAGAACGGCCAGTGGGTCGAATCGCCGGTGCAGGCCGCGACCGTGCAGAAGCTGGAAGACATCATCCTCACCCGCGCACGCGACCTGCGCAGGGCCGCGATCACGAACTGAACCGCCCCTAGCGGAGTACCAATACCATCATGTCACGCTTCAACAGCCTGAAGTCGGACGCGGCGTGGCAGGCGGCGTGGGACCAGCACCGTACCTTCGCCGCGCGCGACGATTCCTCTAAGCCGCGTAGCTATGTGCTTGAGATGTTTCCCTATCCTTCGGGGAAAATCCACATGGGGCACGTCCGCAACTATACAATGGGCGACGTGCTGGCGCGCTTCCGGCGGATGACGGGCCACGAAGTGCTTCACCCGATGGGCTGGGACGCGTTCGGCATGCCCGCCGAAAACGCGGCGATGGAGAAGCACGTCCACCCCGGCGGCTGGACCCGCGACAACATCGCGACGATGAAGGCGCAGTTGAAGCGGCTCGGCTTCGCGCTCGACTGGAGCCGCGAGTTCGCGACCTGCGATCCTGAATATTACGGGCAGGAACAGGCACTATTCTTGGATCTGTTCGCGCACGATCTCGTCTATCGCAAGGAATCGTCGGTCAACTGGGACCCGGTCGACATGACCGTGCTCGCTAACGAACAGGTGATCGACGGACGCGGCTGGCGCTCTGGTGCTTTGGTCGAGCGGCGCAAGCTGTCGCAGTGGTTCCTGAAGATCACCGACTTCGCCGACGAGCTGCTCGCCGGTCTGGGTGAGCTTGAGCACTGGCCCGACAAGGTCAAACTGATGCAGGAGAACTGGATCGGCAAGAGCCAGGGGTTACGTTTCACGTGGAACCTAAGCGACGGCGAACAGGTCGCGGTGTTCACCACCCGGCCCGATACGATGTTCGGCGCGAGTTTCGTCGCGGTGGCGGCGGATCACCCGATCGCGCAGAAGCTAAGCGCCGGAAATTCTGAGGTCACCGCATTCATCGAGCGGTGCAAACAGGGTGGTACCACCGCCGCCGAACTGGAAACGCAGGAGAAGCTCGGCTTCGACACCGGGCTGACCGCGACTCATCCGTTCGACCCAAACTGGCAGGTGCCGGTCTACATCGCCAACTTCGTTCTGATGGACTATGGCACCGGCGCGGTGTTCGGCGTGCCCGCGCACGACCAGCGCGATCTCGATTTCGCGCGCAAATACAATCTTCCGGTGCGCCGCGTCGTGGCGGAGGGTGACGACACCGATCCGGTGTTCGTCGGCGACACAGCATATACCGGGCCGGGCACGCTGGTGAACTCGCAGTTCCTCGACGGGCTTGAGATCGAGGATGCCAAGCGCGCTGTTATCCAGCGTGCCGAGGCCGAAGGCTGGGGCACAGGGTCGACCGTGTTCCGCTTGCGCGACTGGGGCGTCAGCCGTCAGCGCTACTGGGGCACGCCGATCCCGATTATCCACTGCGATGCCTGTGGCGCGGTGCCGGTGCCGCGCGAACAGTTGCCGGTGGTGCTGCCCGAGGACGTCAGCTTCGACATCCCCGGGAATCCACTCGATCGCCATCCGACCTGGAAGCATGTCCCCTGCCCGTCTTGCGGCGGTGATGCGCGGCGGGAGACCGATACGCTCGACACGTTCGTCGATTCGTCGTGGTACTTCATCCGTTTCGCCAGCCAGCCGGGTGACAAGCCGTTCGACCGGGCGGCGGCGGAAAAGTGGCTGCCGGTCGCGCAATATATCGGCGGGGTGGAGCATGCCATTCTCCACCTGCTCTACGCACGGTTCTGGACGCGCGCGCTTAAGCATATCGGCATGCTCGACATCGCCGAGCCGTTTGCCGGATTGTTCACGCAAGGCATGGTGACGCACGCGAGTTACTACCAGCGCGGCCAAGAGCACGAACGGCCAACGTACTTCGAACCGTCGGCGATTTCACGGCGTGCGGACGGCAGCGCCTTCGTTACGGACACCGGCGAGGATGTGATCGTCGGTCGCGTCGAAAAGATGTCGAAGTCGAAGAAGAACACCGTCGACCCGACTGAGATCGTCGATCAGTATGGCGCCGATGCGGTGCGCTGGTTCGTGCTGTCCGACTCTCCGCCCGAGCGCGACCTCGAATGGAGTGAGGCCGGTATCGAAGGCTCGTGGCGGTTCGTGCAACGGGTCTGGCGGTTGTTCGAGAACGACGGCACGTCAACGGAAGCGGTGAGCGATACCGACATGCCGCTGCGCCGGCTGGTCCACCGCACCACCGATGCGGTCGCCAAAGCGATCGAGGGGCTGCAGTTCAACAAGGCGGTGGCTGCGCTCTACACACTGGCGAATGCGATCGAGAAGGCACCCGCATCGCCCGATCGGCAGAATGCCGCGATGACCATGCTCCGGCTGGTCGCGCCGATGACGCCGCATATCGCGGAGGAACTGTGGTCGATGGCAGGACAGGATGGGCTGATCGCCGACGCCGCCTGGCCGGAAGTCGACCCTGCCCTGCTTGTCGAGGAAGAGGTGACGATCGCCATTCAGGTCAACGGCAAGCTGCGCGACACGCTCACCGCCGCCAAGGGCGCCGACAAGGCAACGCTGGAGGCAATGGCACGCGGATCCGAAAAGGTAATCGCCTTTTTGGAAGGCAAGGAGCCGCGCAAGGTCATCGTCGTGCCTGACCGCCTCGTGAACCTCGTCGCATGAGGGTGCGTGCCGCCGCTCTGTTGCTTGCGCTGGCGCTGCCAGGGTGCGGGCTCCATCCGCTGTACTCCGGCGGCAGCAGCGGGGCCGTCGCGACGATGCTGACCCGTGTCGAAGTCGCGCCGATCGCAGGCAAGTCCGGCTGGCTGATGTCCAATGCGCTACGCGATAAGCTGGCGGCAAATGGCGAGGCCCCGCTGTACCGGCTTGAGGTCCGCCTCGACGACAAGATCATCGGCCTGGGCGTGCGGAGCGATGACAGCGTGTCGCGTGAACGGCGCACGCTGCGGGCGCGCTATCAACTGGTCGAGCTTGCCAAAGGTACCGTGGTGTTGGACGCGACAGCCGGATCGGATGCGGGCATCGACGTGGTCAATTCCGAATATGCCACGATCGCGGCCGAAAACACGGCTTTGGAAAACCTCTCGGCCATCGTCGCAGATCAGATTGTGTCGCGCGTCGCGCTATACGCCGAACACGCGCCCGCGTCCGAGCCGTGAAGGCAAACGCCAACCAGATACGCACCGCCATCGATGCGGCTAGTCCCGACGTTCGCTTGTATCTCTTCCATGGACCCGACGAGTCCGGCGCACGCGAGTTGGCGGCGCGGCTCGGACGGGCGCTTGGCCCGGAAGCCGAGCGGATCGATCTCGAACCCGCCCAACTGCGCAGCAACCCCGGACTACTTGCCGATGAGGCGGCAGCGCTGTCGTTGTTCGGCGGCGCACGTCATATCCGCGTCGCCGGCGCGGGCGAGGAAAGCCTAGAAGCGCTGACGTTGCTCCTAGACGCTGATCGGAGCGGCAACCCGGTGGTGGTGCTCGCCCCCACGCTCAAGGCCACGGCCAAAGTCGTCAAGCTTGCACTCGCCCACCAACGCGCGATGTGTCTGGCCTGCTACCTGCCAGAAGGTGGCGATGCCGACCGTCTCGCGACCGCGATCGCGCGTGAGCATGGCCTGCGAACGACCGGCGGCACCGCTGCAAGGCTCGCAGCGGCAAGCGGTGGCGATCGCGCCGTGATGACACGTGAGCTGGAAAAGCTTGCGTTGTATCTTGACGCGGCACCGGAGCGGCCACGCGAACTGGACGATGCCGCACTGGACGCAGTCGGCGCCAATCTCGGCGACAGCGAGATGTCGCGCGCGATCGAGGCTGCGCTCGACGGTCATCCCGACACGCTCGCGGACGAACTCGCCGGCCTCGCGGAAGCGGGCGTATCGCCGATCCCGGTGTTGCGGCAACTCACCCGGCGCCTGATCGCGCTAGCCGAGATGCAGGCGGACATCGACGCGGGTGCAGACCCGAAGGCGCTGATCGAGCGCGTGTTCTTCCGCGAGCGGGCTAGCACGACACGTGCGCTACGGCTGTGGGATACTGCCCGGATCAGCGACGCGATCGAGCGGATCCGCCAAGCCGAGCGTGCGATCATGTCGCCGAATAATCCCGGAAACGTGGTCGCCGATGCTGCGATGACCGTCATCGCGCGGATGGCGGCCCGGCAACGTTGAACGTCAGATCCGCTCGCCGCTGAGGCGCTGGCACAGCATGTCGAGTTGATCGAGAGTCGAGAAGCCGAGCGTCAACGAACCTCCCTTGGCACCATAAGCGATCCGCACCGACAGCCCGAGCAGATCGCCAAGCTGATGCTCCAGCGCGCTGAGATCGGCATCGCGCTCGCCGCTACCGTGACCACGTACCCGCGCGGTTTCAGGCTTGACCGTCCGCGCGAGCTTCTCGGTATCTCGGACCGACAGCCCTTTGGCGACAACCTGGTCGGCCAGCGCCTCAACGTCCGGCGCGCCGATCAGTGCGCGGGCATGGCCCATGCTGATCGCGCCATCGACGACACGATCCTGCACCGGCTTCGGCAGTTCCAGCAGGCGCAGCAGATTGGCGATATGGCTGCGCGACTTGTGCACGATCTTGCCGAGCGCTTCTTGCGTGTGGCCGAAGTCGGCAAGCAGGCGCTGATACGCCTCCGCTTCTTCGATCGCATTGAGATCCTGGCGCTGGATGTTTTCGATCAGCGCGACTTCCAGCGTCTCGGTGTCGCTGAAGTCACGCACGATCACCGGGACTTCGTGCAGCCGTGCACGTTGCGCAGCGCGCCAACGGCGTTCGCCCGCAACGATCTGGTATCCTGTGCCATGCGGTCGCACGACGATCGGTTGAATCAATCCGCGTGCACCGATCGACTCTGCCAGTTCGTCCAGTGCCTCTTCCTTGAAGTGACGACGCGGCTGGCCCGGGTGCGGTGCAATCGACCCCACCGGGAGCATGCGCACGCCTTGCGCGACCGGTTGGCTCGCGCCGACCGGTTGCTCGCGCGTCATCTCGCCCATTAGGGCGCCTAGACCGCGCCCTAGGCCTGATCGACCTTTGGGACGGCTGATCGGTGTGGTGCTGTCGTTCATGCCGCCGCTTTGGTCGAGTGGTCAGGTGTGAAGGAGTCGGGCAAACGCGTCAGCAACTCACGAGCAAGCGCGATATAGGCCTCCGATCCTGAACAGCGGAAATCATAGATCAGTGCGGGCAAACCATGACTGGGTGCCTCGGACAAGCGCACGTTACGCGGGATGACGGTGTCGAAAACGACGCGGCCAAGCACAGCGCGCACGTCCGCTGAAACCTGCTCGGTAAGCCGGTTGCGGCGATCATACATGGTGAGCGCAACGCCGATGATCGACAGACCAGGGTTGAACCGCTCCCGGATACGTTCGACCGTGTTGAGCAACTGGCTTAACCCCTCCAACGCGAAGAACTCGCACTGCAACGGCACGAGCAGCGAATTCGAAGCTACCATCGCATTCAGCGTGAGCAGGCCCAACGATGGCGGACAGTCGATCAGCACCACGTCCCAGCGCTGATCCGAACGACTGATCGCGCGGCTGAGCCGGTGGGTGCGCTCTTCATACTCGACCAACTCGATCTCCGCGCCGGAGAGATCGACGGTAGCGGGCACGAGATCAAGACCAGGAACACAGGTGCCGATCACCGCTTTTTGCAGCGGCACCTCGCCCAGCAGGACATCGTAGATCGAGCACTCACGCTCGTTCCGGCCGACGCCGAGCCCGGTCGACGCGTTACCCTGCGGATCGATATCGATCAGCAATACGCGCTTGCCCGTCGCGGCGAGCGCGGTACCAAGATTGATTGCGGTGGTCGTTTTACCCACACCACCTTTTTGGTTGGCGACCGTTATGACTTGCATCGACGCGCCACTCCTCGTGCTACCACGATCAGAGATTCTGTGTTGGTAAGGCTCTGTTCCACGTGAAACGCTCCATGCCATGCATGCCGGGCGATTGCCACCTCTTCACGCGCCGACTGGCCTTTTGGCAGCAACCATAGAGTGTCTGGGGCAGCACAGTATGATGCCGCGCCAAACAGATCGATCAGCGGCGCAACGGCACGGGCGGAGATCACCGTTGCGCGTTCACGGACGGTTTCAACTTTGCTGGCGATCACCGTGACCCGGCTTTCGAGGCCTAGACTTTGCGCTGTCTCTTGCAGGAACGCGACACGACGCTTGCGCGGTTCGACGAGCAGCACGGGCCGGTCTGTCAGTGCTGCTACAACCAATCCGGGGAAGCCGGCGCCGCTGCCGATATCGAGCCACGTCCCAGACTGCCCTTCCGCGAAGCCAATCAACTGCGCTGAGTCTACGATATGCCGAGCCCAGATCGTCTCCAGAGTCGAACGCGCGACTAGGTTTTGTTGCCCAGCCTCCGCTTCGACAAGCGCGACCAACCGCTCCATCTGATGCTGTGCCGTCGAACCGAACCGCTGTACGATCCAGTCCCGTGCTTCCTCTTCCGTCATGCTGCCTGCCGCCCGCGCGCGTGCAACAGGATCGCGGCGAGCGCAGCCGGTGTGATCCCGCGCAGTCTGCTGGCCTGTCCTAAGGTTGCCGGACAGGCTTTACTCAAGCGCTCTACCATCTCGTTCGATAACCCCGGGATCACGGCATAATCCAGATCGCCAGCGAGGCTGACGGTGTCGTTTTGCCGGACTTGCGCGACTTCCTGCTCCTGCCGTGCGAGGTAAGGCGCATACCGCACGTCCTCGATAACCTCCCCCAACAGGTCCGCATCAGTACCGGTGAGGAGGTCCGCCGCGACATGTTCGACGGTCACGCCCGCGATGCGTAGCCATTCTGCGCCGGAACGCTTGTGCGGCCCGTCGCCGAGAGGAGCGCCGCGTGCAATGAGATCCGCAGGCGATGCCGGTTGCTCTAAACGCTCCATAATCTCGCCACGCGCTTCTTCACGTTGACGCATGCGTCTTAGCCGCGCCGCACCAAGACACCCTGCAGCAGCCGCAATCGGGTTCAACCGCGTCTCGGCATTGTCCGCTCGCAATCGTAGCCGATACTCCGCACGCGCGGTCAACATTCGGTACGGCTCTGTCACACCTTGCAGTACAAGATCGTCGATCATCACGCCAAGGTAGCTGCTCGCGCGATCCAGCACGACGGGCGCAAGCTCCAGTGCGTGTGCGGCTGCGTTAATCCCGGCGAGCAGACCCTGCCCCGCTGCTTCCTCATAGCCGGTGGTGCCGTTGATCTGCCCACAGCAAAACACACCGGAGATCGCGCGCAACTCGAGGGTCGGCGCGAGCGCGCGGGGGTCGACGTAATCATATTCTACCGCATAGCCTGGCGTCAGGATACGCGCTCGCTCCAGCCCCACGATCGACGCGATCAGCGCGGTTTGTACGTCGAGAGGAAGAGATGTCGAAATGCCATTGGGATAGATGACGGGATCATCCAAACCCTCCGGCTCCAGGAAAATCTGATGGCCCTCGCGATCGCCAAAGCGATGGATCTTGTCCTCGATCGAGGGGCAATAGCGTGGTCCCGCTCCTGCAATCGCGCCGCCAAACAATGGTGAGCGATCTAGGCCCGCGCGGATAATGTCGTGGGTCGTCGTGTTGGTCCGCGTGATCGCACAGTGCAGTTGCGGCAGAACGCGCGAGGTGGTGAGCGGCGACATTGTCCAAGGTTCGGCGTCGCTTGGCTGCTCGTCGAGCCTCGCCCAGTCGATCGTGCGACCATCGAGACGCGGCGGCGTACCAGTTTTCAGGCGTGCCATCGGTAGGCCGGCGCCACGAAGCTGCTCAGCCAAAAGGCTAGCTGCACCTTCATCGATACGGCCCCCCGTGGCGCGCTCTTCGCCGCGGAAGATCTTCCCGCCGAGGAACGTGCCGGTTGCCAAAACGACCGAATGCGCGACAAGGGAGGTATCGTCACCTAGAACCACCCCGGTGACGCGGTTCCCTTGAGTAACAAGCGCAGCGGCTTCGCCGGCAACAATCGTAAGGTTAGGTTGCTCCGCCAGCATGTGCTGAATCGCCGCGGCATAGCGCCGCCGATCGGCCTGAACGCGTGGCCCCTGCACCGCCAGCCCTTTGCTGCGGTTGAGCATGCGGTAATGCAGCCCCGCCGCGTCGGCCGCACGGGCAATCAACCCGTCGAACGCATCGACTTCGCGGACCAGATGGCCTTTGCCCAATCCGCCAATCGCGGGGTTACAGGACATCGCGCCGATCTTAGTCGGATCGAAACTTACCAGCGCGGTACGCGCACCACGCCGCGCAGCCGCAGCGGCGGCTTCGGTCCCGGCATGGCCGCCACCGATGACGATCACGTCAAATCTGCTCATGCCGCTTCGCTATGCCGGAGTAGCGGGCAAGTCAAAGCGTTCCACGTGGAACGCTCATTTGCCGATGCAAAATCGGCCGAACAGGGTGTCGAGCACCGCCTCGACATTGGCACGTCCCGTAATCGCGTCGAAGGCAAGCCGGGCGCTGCGGATCGCCTCTGCTCGCAACAGGATATCCTGCTCGCCCGCCCCCTCGCGCAGTACCACCTCTGCTTGTGCGAGGAGTTTCCGCTGTCGGGCGTTGATCGCCATATCGTCTGAAACGCCGCCGATCTCCGCAGCCCGTTGACCAAGCACATCCCAGAGCTGCTCGATCCCCACGCCGCTATGCGCCGATACCGAAAACGCCGGTCCATCTGGCATGTCCTCCCGTCCGGGCAGATCAGATCGGCCATGCAGCCACAGCGCGTGTTCTATCGAAGGTGCCGCATCGTCGAGCCAGATCACGATATCGGCTCCAGCGATCGCAGCCTCCGCTCGTTCGATCCCGATCCGTTCGATCTGATCCGCGTCGGCATCACGCAGACCTGCGGTATCGGTCAGCACGAACGCGATCCCGGCGCGAACGACAGGCGCTTCGATCCGGTCGCGCGTCGTCCCCGCGATCGGCGAGACGATCGCCACGTCGCGCCCGACCAGACGGTTGATGAGCGTCGACTTGCCGCTGTTTGGGGGACCGGCAATCACGACACGGATACCGTCGCGCAAGCGTTCGACCGACGCCGCAGCGACGAGTGCCGCAAGTTCGTCGGCCAACACGACCATAATCTGCCCCGAAGACTGTGTGACCTCGGCCGGAACATCGTCCTCATCCGAGAAGTCGAGCGCTGCCTCGATCCCGGCGGCAAGCGCGAGCAGTCGGTCGTTCCAGCCCTCGATACGCTGACGGAGACCACCTTCCGACAAGCGCAATGCCGCACGACGTTGCTGTTCGGTTTCGGCGCTAAGGAGATCGCCCAGCCCTTCCGCCTCAGTCAGATCGATGCGGCCGTGTGCCAACGCTCGGCGGGTGAACTCGCCCGGTTCGGCAGGTCGCAGACCCTGGATGCTCGCCAGCGTATCCTCGAGCGCACGCTGCGTCGCACGGCCACCGTGGATGTGCAGTTCGACCAGATCCTCGCCGGTTGCACTGTTCGGTCCCGGAAACACCAGGACCAATCCACGATCGAGCAATATACCGGTAGAGGGATCGCGCAGCGATCGTACGCGGGCATTGCGTGGCGATGGCAGCGAGCCGGCCAGCTGTGTGGCGGCTGCGAGCGCCTGCGTGCCGCTGATCCGGAGGATCGAAATGGCCGCCGGTGCAACACCACTGGAAACCGCGAAAATCGTATCCATCATGGTTTGGACGACGCACCTTCGAACATCTTGCGCCAGAAGCTCATGCCCGCGTCGTTGACCGGCGCCCAGCTCCGCATCATGTTTTCCATCACGTCAGGCGATACCACGCCGTCCATCGACTGAGTCAGCATCTCGATATATTTGTCATGCACCGGCGTGAAATCCGGCAGGCCCATCACGCGGCGCGCTTCTTCCGGGGTGCAATCGACCTCGACATTGATCTTCATCGCCGCGTCCTTGGCTTGAGCGTCGGAATTGACGGCTCCATAGTCGCGCCATGTATGCGCGCGACTTCGCCCGGATCGCAACGCCCATCGGCGTGGTGCGGCTGATCGGCACGCCCGACGTGATCGAGCGCGTGATGATCGAAGCAGATTCGGGTGAGCGGGTCGCGGGGTCAGGTGCGCTGGCGGATGGCGCCGCGCAAATCGCGGCATATTTTGCGGGTAGGCTAACGGTATTTGATCTGCCGTTGGCGGTGTCGCCCTCCCCGCGTGGGGAAGAGATGCGGGCGGCGATGGTCGCGGTGCGGTTTGGCGAGACGCTCAGTTACGGGGCGCTGGCGCGGACGATCGGCACCGGTGCGCGCGCGATCGGGCAGGCGTGTGCGCGCAACCCGCTGCCGATCATCGTGCCGTGTCATCGGGTGACCAATGCGGACGGGTCGCTGGGAGCGTATTCGGCTGGCGACGGGGTGGCGACCAAGCGGTGGTTGCTGAACTTCGAGGGTAGTGGCTCGCGGCTGCTTTGAGCGCGTAAAAAAAAGCGCGGGCACAGCCCGCGCTGCCGTCGGTCGGTGCGGTGCACCGCCGGCCGGATCGACGCGAGTCCTGCGCCCGCATGGCGCAGGCCGCATTCGATCACTGGTTCATGCTGTCGAAGAAATCCTCGTTGGTCTTCGAGTTCTTCATCTTGTCGAGTAGGAACTCCATCGAATCGATCGTGCCCATCTGCATGAGGATACGGCGCAGCACCCACATCTTGGACAGCTTGCCCTGATCGACCAGCAGCTCCTCCTTGCGCGTGCCGGACTTGCCGACGTCGAGCGCCGGGAAGATGCGCTTGTCCGCGACCTTGCGGTCGAGCACGATTTCGGAGTTACCGGTGCCCTTGAACTCTTCGAAGATTACCTCGTCCATGCGGCTGCCGGTATCGATCAGCGCAGTCGCGATGATCGAAAGCGAGCCGCCCTCCTCGATGTTGCGCGCCGCACCGAAGAAGCGCTTCGGGCGCTGGAGTGCGTTCGCGTCGACACCACCGGTCAGCACCTTGCCCGACGACGGCACCACCGTGTTGTAGGCGCGGCCGAGACGGGTAATCGAGTCAAGCAGGATCACCACGTCCTTTTTGTGCTCGACCAGCCGCTTGGCCTTTTCGATCACCATCTCGGCGACCTGGACGTGGCGGGTGGCGGGTTCGTCGAAGGTCGACGACACCACCTCACCCTTCACCGAACGTTGCATGTCGGTGACTTCCTCGGGCCGCTCGTCGATCAGCAGCACGATCAGGAACACTTCCGGGTGATTGTCGGTGATCGCCTTCGCGATGTTCTGGAGCATCACCGTCTTGCCGACGCGCGGCGGCGCGACGATCAGCGTGCGCTGACCCTTGCCCTGCGGCGACACGATGTCGATCACCCGCGCCGACTTGTCCTTCATCGTCGGATCGGCGGGATCGAGCGTCAGCTTCTGTTCGGGGTACAGCGGCGTGAGGTTGTCGAAATTGACGCGGTGGCGGACCGCATCGGGATCGTCGAAATTGACCGCGGTGAGCTTCACCAGCGCGAAATAGCGTTCGCCGTCCTTCGGCCCGCGAATTTCCGCCTCGACCGTGTCACCGGTGCGCAGGCCGAACTTCCGCACCTGGTTGGGCGACACATAGATATCATCCGGCCCGGCTAGGTAATTCGCCTCGGGCGAGCGCAGGAAACCGAAGCCATCCGGCAGCACCTCGATCGTACCCAGCCCCATGATCTGCTCGCCATTTTCGGCGGCGACCTTGAGGATCGCGAACATCAGATCCTGCTTGCGCAGCGTCGAGGCGCCCTCGATGCCGAGGCCTTCCGCCATCTCGACCAGTTCGGCGGGTTTTTTGTTCTTTAGGTCTTTGAGATGCATGGGGGCGTGTCCGCAGGATGTGCTGGATGGGTACGCGTCGGTCGGCGAGGATCGCACGACGATGCTGCAGGGAGGATGCCGTAAAACGAACGCCAGGACGGCGCTGCGCAGCGACATGCCACGCAGAGCTAGGTCCCGCCTTGCCGCAAGTCAAGTCAGAACGGCTGGACGATCACCAGAATGACGATCAGCGTGACGAGGATCGCGGGAACCTCGTTGACCATGCGCAATGTGCGCCCCGCCAGCGTCGCCTGTCCACGCGCCAGCTTCTTGGCATAGCCTACCGCCCAGCCGTGATAGCCTGTCAGGATCACCACCAGCGCAAGCTTGGCGTGCAGCCAGCCCAGCCCGGGCGCACCCTTGAACAACCCTGCGTTCGCCGCCAGCAGCAGCCCCAGCAGCCACACCAGCACCATCGCCGGGGTGAGAATGATCGATCGCAGCTTGCCCTCGCGTTCGACCCAGCGGGCGGCTTCCTCGGGCTGTCCGAGCGCCTCCTGATGATAGACCAGATAGCGTGGCAGCATGAACAAGCCCGCCATCCAGAAGATCACGAAGATCAGGTGCGCTGCCTTGACCCAGGGATAGGCGTTGCCGAGGAAATTCATCGCGCGCTCCGAACCAGCGCCAGCAAGCGCTCGACATGGGCAATCGGCGTATCCTGAAGGATACCGTGCCCGAGGTTGAAGATATGGGGCCGATCCGCAAACGCCTCAAGCACGTTTGCGACGGCACTCTCCAGCGTCTCGCCGCCGGCAATCAGCGCGAGCGGATCAAGATTGCCCTGCACCGGCATGTCGGCGGGCAGGTGCGTGGCCGCCCAGTGCGGATCGACCGTCTCGTCCACGCCGACCGCATCGACCCCGGTCTCGCGCGCATAGGCGGGCAGCTTGCCGCCCGCGCCCTTGGGGAAGCCGATTACCGGGACATGCGGGTAGCGCGCGTGCAAGGCGCTGACGATCGCCGCATTGGGGGCGATCACCCAACGTTCGAACTGTGCGGGTGCGAGCGAGCCGGCCCAAGAGTCGAACAACTGCACCGCCTCCACCCCGGCTTCGATCTGCGCCGAGAGGTATTCGACGGTCGACTCCACGATAGCATCGACGATCGCCGCGAAGCGCACCGGATCGGCATAGGCAAACCGCCGCGTCTCGCTCTGGTCGCGACTGCCGCGCCCCGCGACCATATAGGTAGCGACCGTCCAGGGGCTTCCCGCGAAGCCGAGGAACGTCGTCTCGGCCGGCAGGGCTGCCGCCACCCGCCGCACCGTTTCGTACACCGGATCTAGGAAGCCCGGGTTCGCGGTCAGCGCCTCAAGCGCGTGATCGACCAGTGGCGGGCTGAGCGCCGGCCCCTCCCCCACCCCGAAGGTCAGCGTTTGGCCGAGGGCTGCCGGCACCATCAGGATGTCGGAGAACAGGATCGCCCCATCGAAGCCGAAACGGCGGATCGGTTGCACCGTCACCTCCGCGGCGGCTTCAGGATCGGTGGCGAGTGCGAGGAAGCCGCCCTTCTCCGCTCGCAGCGCACGATACTCCGGAAGGTAACGCCCGGCCTGCCGCATGAGCCACACCGGCGGCACCGGCTGTCGCCACCCCCGTAACGTCGCGAGTAAGGGCTTCAACGGATGGTCTCGGGGCTCAAGGACGGTCTACCTCTTACTATAAAGAAGAATCTAAAAGGATGTGGAGGTGATTGGCACGTGGAAGCCGGGGCTTATGCCGCCGTCCCCGAAATGCCAACAGCTTGACGCCCCGAACACCGCCAAACGCATCGGATTCGATTCCGTCGCACCCGCTTTCCACAGGCTGTGGACAAATCGCCGCGATGTGCACGCCGCTGTGGAGAAAACGCGGCTTTTCCACCGTCCGATCGGCCTTTTCGCAAAAGCAAAGTTCCGCTAGCGATCGTCCCGATGTTATCCACACTTCTGTCCTGCTGAGGCTCCGCGGATGCGGCTGCACCTCCATCTCCTCTCGGATTCGACCGGCGAAACGCTGGAGAACATCGCCAAGGCCGCGCTTGCGCAGTATGACGACGTCGAGACGATCCGGCACTTTTGGCCGATGGTGCGGACCGAGGGGCATCTCGAACGCATCCTTCAGGAGATTTCGCAAAATCCAGGCCTCGTCGTGTTCACGTTGGTCAACAGCGAGACGCGGCGAGCGCTGGAGATGCGCTGCCACGCGCTCGGCCTGCCGGCGGTGGCGCCGCTCGATGGCGTGACCAACGCGCTGTCCGGCTTGCTCGGCCAGCAGGCGAAGGCGCGGCCGGGGCGGCAGCACGTGCTCGACGCCGCCTATTTCGCGCGGGTCGATGCGATCCAGTTCACCATCGCACATGACGATGGTCTGGGCGCGGAGGACTGGGAGGAGGCTGATATCGTGCTGGCCGGCGTCTCACGCTCGTCCAAGACGCCGACCTCGATCTATCTCGCCAACCGCGGCTACAAGACCGCCAACATCCCGGTGGTGGTGGAAAGCCCGCCGCCGCGCGCGTTGTTCTCGCTGAAACGGCCGCTGGTGGTTGGGCTGACCACCAGCGCCGACCGGCTGATCCAGGTACGGCGCAACCGGTTGCTGTCGCTTAATCAGGCGCCGGAGACGGATTACGTCAACCAGGAAGCGGTCGCGCGCGAAGTGGCCTGGGCGCGGCGGATGTTCGCGGATAACGGCTGGCCGGTGATCGATGTTACGCGGCGATCGATCGAGGAAACGGCGGCGGCGATCATCGCGCTGGTCGCGGAACGGGGTGACGCATGAAACTGCTGCTCGCATCGAAAAGCGCATCGCGGCGGGCGATGCTGTCGGCGGCAGGCGTACCGTTCGAGGCAGTGTCGGCGGGGGTCGATGAGGAGAGCGCCAAGGCGGCGCTGCGCGCGGACGGTCTGCCGGCGCGCGATCTCGCAGATGCGCTCGCTGAGCTGAAGGCGCTGCGGGTGTCGCAGCGGGTGCCGGGGGCTTTGGTGCTGGGATCGGATTCGATCGTGGAACTGGACGACGGCACCATGCTCGACAAGCCGATTAGCCGTGAGAATGCCGCCGAGCATCTCCGCCGGATGTCGGGCAAACGCCACGATCTCGTCAGCGCGGCGGTGATCGCCGAAGTCGGGCGGCCGGTGTGGCGCGTGGTCGATCGCGCCAAGATGCACGTCCGGACGTTATCCGACGCGTTCATCGAGCAGTATCTCGACGCGGAATGGCCGGAGATTTCCGGCTGCGTCGGCTGCTACCGGATCGAGGGGCCAGGCGCGCAACTGTTCTCACGTATCGAAGGGAGCCAGTTTACCGTGCTCGGCCTGCCGCTGCTCCAGGTGCTCGATTATCTGCGCATACGAGGGGTGATGCAGACATGACGATGTACGCGGAAGTGATCGGTGATCCGATCGCCCATTCCAAATCGCCGCTGATCCACGGCTTCTGGATCGATGCGCTTGGGCTGGATGCAACATATGCCCGCCGGCATGTGTTGGCGGCGGATCTCGCCGGCTATTTCGCCGAGCGGCAGGCCGATCCCGACTGGCGCGGGTGCAACATCACCGTGCCGCACAAGCTCGCCGCGCTTGATCATGTCGGTGATCCCGGTGACGTGCGCGCGTCGATCGGCGCGATCAACACCGTGCTGCGGCAGGGCGACGGGCTGATCGGCACCAACACCGATGCCGCCGGCTTCTATACGCCGATCGCCGACCGCGATCTGGCGGGTAAGCCGGTGGTGGTGATTGGCGCGGGCGGTGCGGCGCGCGCGGTGCTGTTCGCGCTGGCGCGAGCAGGCGTCGGGCCGGTGACGTTGCTCAACCGCAACGTGCTGAAGGGCGCGGCGCTGCTGTCGGCGTTCGGTCTGAAGGGCAAGGCACTCCCACTCGGCAGTGCGATCCCGGCGGCGGCGTTGCTGGTCAACACCAGCACGCTCGGCATGGTCGGCCAGCCCGATCTCGACGTGGATCTCACCCCCCTGCCCGACGATGCGCTGGTATATGACGTAGTGTACGCGCCGATCGAGACGCCGTTGCTCGCGCAGGCCGATGCGCGCGGGCTGGAAACGGTCGATGGCCTGGAGATGCTGGTCGGACAGGCGGCAATCGCGTTCGAGCTGTTTTTCGGCGTCGCCCCGCCGCGCGACCGTGACGAGGAACTGCGCGCGCTGTTGCTGGCGTGATTGCGCTGGGCCTGACCGGCTCGATTGGCATGGGCAAATCGACGGTGGCAGCGATGTTCGCGGACGCCGGCGTGCCGGTGTTCGATGCCGATGCGGTGGTCCACCGGTTGCAGGGCGCGGGCGGGCGGCTGGTCGCGGCGATCGAAGCCGCGTTCCCCGGCACCACTGCGGCGGACGGCGTGGATCGCGCCAAGCTCGGCAGGGCGGTGCTGGGCGACGCTGCGGCGTTGCGGCGGCTGGAGGCGATCGTCCACCCTGCCGTCGCGGAGGAGCGCGCCGCCTTCCTCGCCGCCAACCGCGACGCCGCGATCGTGCTGCTCGACGTGCCATTGCTGTTAGAAACCGGCGGCACGCGGTATGTCGACAAGGTGGCGGTGGTCGATGCGCCGCCCGAGGTGCAGCGCGCCCGTGTCCTCGCCCGGCCGGCCATGACGGCGGAGAAATTCGCGGCGATCCTCGCGCGGCAGATGCCCAACGCGGACAAGATCGCGCGCGCCGATTTCGTCATCCCGACCGGCGGCACGCTGGCCGAGACGCACGCCGCCGTTGCGCGCGTGATTGCTTGCCTGAGCGGACCCGAAGCCCGATAATACCGCCATGCGCGAGATCGTCTTCGACACCGAAACCACCGGATTCAGCTTTGCCGACGGCGACCGTCTGGTCGAGATCGGCTGTATCGAGATGTTCAACCGCGTCGAGACCGGCAAGAGTTTCCACGCCTATTTTCATCCCGAACGCGCGATGCCGGCGGAGGCGCAGCGCGTCCACGGCCTCACCGATGCGTTCCTCGCCGACAAGCCGCTGTTCGCCCACGGCGTCGACGCGCTGGTCGATTTCCTCGGCGACGCGCCGCTGGTGGCGCACAATGCGACCTTCGATTTCGGCTTCCTCAACGGCGAACTCGGGCGGTGCGGACGGCCGCCGGTCGGCATGCACCGCATGGTTGATACCATCGTCATCGCGCGGCAACGCCACCCCGGTGCCAAGCACAGCCTCGACGCGCTGTGTTCGCGCTATGGCATCGACCGCAGCGCACGCACGTTTCACGGCGCGTTGCTCGACGCGCAATTGCTCGCGCAGGTTTATGTCGAACTCACCGGCGGGCGGCAGATCGGCCTTGGGCTGCTCACCGATACGCCGGTTCTCGAGCCTCAGGTCACCGTCTCGAGTGGCCCGGTCACGGTGCGGCCGCCCCGTACCTTTACGGCGAGCGCGGCGGAACTTGCGCGCCACGCCGCGTTTTTAAAGAATGTCACCGACCCGTTATGGGGTGCGGCGGCATCTGGTTGACGATAGCGGACGGAGGGTTCAGCCTTCCCGCCCGACATACAAGGAGAATACACATGGATATCCGAGTCTCCGGCCATCAGGTCGAAACGGGCGAGGCGATCAAGGTCCATGTCGACGAGCGCCTCCAGGCGATCGCCACCAAATATTTTGCCCGTGCCATCTCGGCGCAGGTCACCTTCAGCCCCGCCCCGCACGGCGCGTTCGCCTGCGACATCGTCGCGCACGTCATGCAGGGTCTGGTGCTGAAAGCTAACAACAGCGGCATGGAGGCGCACGTCGCCTTCGACGGTGCCGCCGACAAGATCGAGAAGCAGTTGCGCCGCTACATGCGCCGCCTGAAGGACCGCAGCGCCGTGCCCGCCGGTGGCGCCTCCATCGCTGACGACGGCACGGTCACCGACAACGCCGGCTACACCGTGTTCCAGGACAATCCCGCCGAGGAGGAGATTGAGGGCGATTACCCGCTGATCGTCGCCGAGACGCGGGTCGACGTGCCCGACGCCACCGTGTCGGACGCGGTGATGATGCTCGACCTGCGCAACACCGCCGCGCTGCTGTTCCGCAACGTCGGATCGGGCGCGTACAACATGGTGTACCGCCGGGGCGACGGCACGATCGGCTGGGTCGAGCCGCACCGCGCTGCGACTGGCGCGACAAACGGCATCGCCTGACGCTTTCGCCGGCGCGCATTCCGGTCTATGCGCGCCGGCGGAGAAGCGCCGGTGAACGGCCGAAGGAATGTCATGACTGAGTTCAGCGATCTGCTACTGCCCGGTGCGGTGGTGGCGGATCTTGCCGTTAGTGCAAAAAAACCGTTGTTTCAGCAGATCGGTATGATCGCCGGGTCGGCCTATGCGCTTGATCCGGTGACGGTGACCGACGCGCTCTCCGCGCGGGAGAAGCTGGGTAGCACCGGCTTCGGTGGCGGTGTCGCGACGCCGCATGGACGTATCGACGGGCTGCCCCACGTGGTCGGTATCTTCACCCGGCTGGCGCACGCGATCGATTTCAGGGCGGTGGACGATCTGCCGGTCGACATCATATTCACGTTGCTGTCGCCGCCCGATGCCGGAGCCGCACACCTGAAGGCACTCGCGCTGGTGTCGCGATCCTTGCGCGATCGCGCGCTCGTGGCAAAGTTGCGCGGTGCGGGATCGCCCGATGCGCTGTACGCGCTGTTCAGCACCGGCGAGGCGCGTGACGCCGCCTGATCCTGCCACGGCAGGGGAAGCAGCGCATTTCCGCGCGCTGGAGCATCTCTATGCTGCCGCACCGATCAATCGGCTGTTCGAGTCACGCCTGGAGATCTTCGAGGCGGGGGTCGCACGGATCCACTTCCAGGTGGATGAACGCTATTTCCATGCCGGCGGGGCGGCGCACGGTACAAGTTATTTCAAGATGCTTGACGATGCCGCCTTCTACGCGGCGAACAGTCTGGTGTCGGATCGCTTTCTGCTCACCACCGCGTTCAACCTGCTGTTGACCAAGCCGCTGCGGAGTGGGCCGGTCATCGCCGAGGGTCGCTGGATCAGCGGGCAGCGGCGGGTGTTCGTCGCAGAGGCGCGGCTGATCGACGAGCAAGGCGATGAAGTGGCGCGGGGTACCGGCACGTTCATGCGCTCCCGAATCGCCCTGGCAGCGCTTCCAGGCTACCGGGTGGATGCATGAACGACCGCTTGCCGAGCGGCATATTGGTCTCCGCGCTGCTGCGGCGCGTCAACGACGCTGGCGGCATGGCCATGGTCTTGGCTAAAGGACACCAGCAAGCTGGCTCTATACTGCTAATTTTGAACGATAAAGGCCGGTTTGACGGGTTTGTCGAGCCCGGTCGGGATCTCTCCGGCAATCCTGTCCTCGTTTCCGCCGGTCCGGGCGATATCGATTCGCCGGCGGAGGTGACCGCATACTGGCAGCGCCGTCGTAGCCGCGACCCGGATCTGTGGGTCGTCGATCTCGACATCCCGTTTGCGCAACGAGTCGCCGCAGAAACAATCCTGCCGCGTTGACCATTTAACGTTCTCGCTGGCAAGGCGCGGACAACGTTTTCGCGTTGTGTCAGTCCGGGTGCGATCCGGAGTGGTTACGCAGTCGGGGGATGTCCGGGGGGACCGGCCTGTAACAGGGCAGGGTCGCTTGCGCGCACCACCGCACATTAGTCGATCGAATGTCGTTTCTGCATCGCGCTGCCACACTGGCAGCGATCTTGACCAGCTTCACCGGCCTCGCCGGGGCCAGCACTCCCGGCTTTGCTGTTCAAATCAATCAAAGTTATAACGCCCCTGCGGCAAAAATGGTTCCTGCCGTCCTCGTGACGCAAACCACACCAGATTCCAGCACTGCTCCCGCGGTTGATCGTGCCGATCCCGCCGAAGTCCAGCCTGCTCCCGCTCCCAGCTACGCCTCGCTCGACGATGCGGTCGCCGCACAAACCGATACCGCCCATTCTGACGACATCGCGCGCAACGATGCGCTGCAGTGTCTCGCTGGTGCGATCTATTTCGAGTCAAAGGGCGAACCGCTCAGCGGCCAACTCGCCGTTGCCGAAGTCATCATCAACCGCAGCAAGTCGGGCAAGTTTCCCACGTCGATCTGCTCGGTGGTGACGCAGCCCGGCCAGTTCTCGTTCGTGCGCGGTGGCCGCGTTCCCGACGTATCGGACAACCACAATTACCGTGTCGCGCTCGCCGTTGCGCGCGTCGCGCTCAACGATGCATGGGACAGCCCCGCGCCCAAGGCGCTGTTCTTCCACGCGCGTCACGCAAGCTTCAGCGCCAGCCGCACGCAGATCGCGTCGATCGGCAACCACATCTTCTATCGCTGAACGATCGTTACCGAACGGGCGGAATTGACCTGTTCGCGGAATGTTCTAGTGTCGAGTGATGCTCGCCACGCCTGATCTCGATACCGTCCGTCAGTCGCTGTGCGCCGCCGAGGTGGCGCGCGGCACCGTGCGGATGTTGCTACGCCACGATCTCGTCGCCATCGCCGAGGTGCCGCTCGACGGCGGCCGGCGGGCCGACCTGATGGCGCTCGACACGCGGGGCAACGTCGTGATCGTCGAGATCAAGGTGTCGCGAGCCGACCTGCTCGGGGATGGCAAATGGACCGACTATCTCGGCTGTTGCGACCGCTACTATTGGGCGGTGCCGGCCGGCTTCGATGTGTCGCCGCTCGACGGGGCGGCGTTCCTGCCTGAACGTACGGGCATCATCGTCGCGGATCGCTACGATGCGGTCATCACACGCGAGGCCCATACCACCGCCCTGCCTGCCCCGGCGCGGAAGCGCATAACACTGGCGTTTGCGCGCCGCGCGGCACGCAGGCTTATCGCTGTGCTCGATCCGGATGCGGTGGAGGGGTTCTGATCCGCTTTACAGTTTCGGCCCGGACACGACGCGCTTTGCAGCCTTCGGCGTCTCGTCGATCAGCTTGGCGATGGCAGGCGAGCGGGTGTCCTGATGCGCATAGTCGCGCGCCGACATGCCGGCGACGTTGTCGGTCTGGTCGGGATCGGCGCCTTCGCTGAGCAGCGTGCGCACCGTCGCCAGATCGCGGTGCTGCACCGCGCGGATCAACGGGGTTTCACCGCTGTTGTTGGCGAGGTTGACGTTTGCACCAGCCTTTTTGAGGATTTCGAGGATATCGCTGCGCCCGTTACCGGCGGCGATCAGCATTGCCGTCTCACCCTTGTTGTCGCGCAGGTTCACGTCGGCTTGGCTGGCGATCAGGAAGTTGAGGTAGGCCGTATCGCTCCGCTTCGTCACGATATGGATCGCACCCTCCCCCGTGCTGAAGTCGCGCGTGTTGACGATGGTCTGGCCGGGCTTGGAAAGGATCGCGATGACGTCGTCGTTCTTCGCATCGCGGATCGCCTGGAGGAATTTGTAACCCGCCGACTGGTTGAGCTGCGCGGTGGCAGGTGCGGTAGGGAGCGCCAGCGCGGCGACGAGAAGGGAAAGACCCGCAAGACGTGCGTTCATTGGTGAAATCGACCTTTTGCCTGTACGGTCCGGACTTGCGCCTGCGCCGCTATCAGATCAAGGCTGCCTGCACCATGAACGCAAATGTCCGCGCAATCACCGCGCTGCTCGCCGCGTCCCTGCTGGCCAGCATGCCAATAGCCTGTTCGCGAGCGCCCGAAGCTACCCAGTCGCCACCGCTCGCCGGTGCGAAGATCGGCGGCCCTTTCACGCTGACGGACCAGAACGGCCGCACGGTCACCGATGCGCGCTTCGCCGGTCAGTATCGGGTGATGTATTTCGGCTATACGTTCTGTCCTGACGTGTGCCCGACCGACATGCAGACGCTTGGCGCCGGCCTGCGCGCGTTCGAGGCGAAGGATGCCGCGCGCGCTGCGAAGGTGGTGCCGGTTTTCGTCACGGTTGACCCCGAGCGGGATACGCCGGCGGTGCTCAAACCCTTCGTTGCTGCCTTCCACCCGCGCATGGTCGGACTGACCGGCAGCCCGCAGGCGATCGCGGCGGTGACAAAGGAATATGCCGTGTTCTACCAGAAGCAGCCGCCCGCCCCCGGCGGGGGGTACATGGTGCAGCATTCGCGCGTTGCGTATCTGATGGATCCCAAGGGCCAGCCTGTGGCGCTGATCCCGGTCGACAAAACGCCTGACGCGGTGGCCGGCGAACTGGCGCGGTGGGTGAAGTGAGCAACCGGTTCTGGGAAAACACCCCGATCGAAAAGCTCGATCGCGCGCAGTGGGAGGCGCTGTGCGATGGCTGCGGCAAATGCTGCCTGCACAAGCTGGAGGACGATGAGACTGGCGAGCTCTTCCCGACCAACGTGTCGTGCCGGCTGCTCGACCGCCGGACCGCGCAGTGTTCGGATTACCGGCACCGCCATGCCTATGTCAGCGAATGCGTGCGGCTGAACCGGGACAACGTCTATTCGATCGACTGGCTGCCGACGACCTGCGCGTACCGCCTGCGTGCGGCGGGTGAGCCATTGCCGGGCTGGCATTACCTCGTCTCGGGGGATCGCGACGCGGTGCACCGCGCCGGTGAATCGGTAAAGGGCTGGACGATCTCCGAGGACGATGCCGGCGACTTCGAAAACCATGTGATCGATCGCGTATTGTGAGCGACGCGCTCGAGGTGGTGCGCCACCCGAGGGCGCGGCGGGCGCGGCTGTCGGTCGATCCGGCGAGCGGGCGCGTGCGGCTGACGCTGCCGCCGCGCGCGCCGGTGAAGGCGGCTCTGAAGTGGGCGGCGGGGCAGCAGGCCTGGATCGATGCGCAGCGTGCCCGCCTGCCGGAGCCGCGACCCTTCGCGCCGGGTGTGACCATCCCGATCGGCGGTGTGCCGGTGGGTTTGGACTGGGATCCCGGACGCCCCCGCAAGATCACGCTCGACGGCGATCGGCTGCTCTGCGGCGGTCCGCTCGATGGATTGTCGCGGCGTGTTGAATTGTGGCTGCGGCGCGAGGCGCTGCGCGTGTTGACGCTTGAAACCGCCGAACATGCCGCGCGCGCCGGCGTGACGGTCACCACCGTTAGTATCGGCGATCCGCGCGGGCGTTGGGGCAGCTGCGCGTCCAGCGGTGCGATCCGCTACAGCTGGCGGTTGATCCTCGCGCCGGCGTTCGTGCGGCGATCGACCGTGGCGCATGAGGTCGCGCACCGTGTGCACATGAACCACGGGCCGGATTTCCACGCGCTTGCCGCCGATCTCGACGACGGTGAGCCTGAGGAATCGCGGGCATGGCTCCGCGCGCACGGTGCCGCGCTTCACTGGTTCGGGCGCGGGTCCGCATAGCCGGGTTGCGGGCGCACCGGCGGCGGTGCGCCGACCGGACGATCGCCGCGCGGGCGGTTCGGCTGCTGATCGCGACCGAGCACATGATCCATCCACTGCTGATCGAGCTTTTCGGGGCGGGGTTGCGCGTCCTCGTCCGGAGCGACGGCGCCGTCGCCGATCGGATTGCCATCCGCATCGACGCGCTGGTCGCGAGACTGACGGGGTTGCGGTGCTTCGGGCTGCACCGGATTGCCGTCGTCATCGACGAACACACCGTTGTCCGGTTGGCCGTAGTAGCTTTCTTCGTCGGGTTCGATCGACATGTCGGGCAGCGTCACCTGCGTGTCGAACTGCTCGACCGGACGATTGGCGACTGCCACCGCCATGAAGTCGTGGAACGCCCTGGCTGGCGCGGTGCCGCCGTGCAGACCGGCGACGGGCCTGGCGTCGTCGCGCCCCATCCACACGCCGGTGGTAAGACCTGAGGAGAAGCCGACGAACCAACCGTCCTTGCTCGACGAGGTGGTGCCGGTCTTCCCCGCCACCGGGCGGCCGATCTGCGCGGCCTTGCCGGTGCCGGTGTTGACGGTGGTTTGCAGCAAATCGGTCATCTCGGCGGCGACATAGGGCGCGACGAGGACGTGGCTGGTGTCGATCTGCTGCGTATAGATGACCTCCCCGCCGGCAGTCACCTTGGTGATGCCATAGGGCGTTACCGCCACACCCTTGTTGGCGACGCTGGCAAACGCGCGCGTCAGATCGAGCAGATGCACTTCCGACGTACCGAGCACCATCGAGGGGTGGGTGTTGACCGGCGTGGTGATGCCGAAGCGCCGCGCCATATCCGCGACGGTGCCGAAACCGACCTCCTGCCCGAGCTTCGCCGCGACGGTGTTGATCGAATAGGCGAAGGCGGTGCGCAGTGTGGTCTGGCCGATGTTATGGCGCGCATCGTTGCGCGGGCTCCAGCCGTCGATCGTGATCGGCTCGTCAACGATCGAATCGTCAGGCTTGTGGCCCGCCTCGAGCGCGGCGAGATACACGAACAGTTTGAACGCGGATCCCGGCTGCCGCACCGCCGTGGTCGCGCGGTTGTAGATCGACGACACGTAATCCTTGCCGCCGACCATCGCGCGGACCGCGCCGTCGCGGTCGATAGCGACCAATGCGCCCTGCGCACCCGCCGGCGCATTGGTGCGCACCGCCGTATCGGCCGCGCGCTGCATGTTGAGATCGAGCGTGGTCCACACCTCGAGCGGGCGGGTCGGCTCGTCGATCAGCGTGGCGAGCTGCGGCAGCGCCCAGTCGGTGAAGTAGCGTACGCTGTTCTGCTTGGGCTCGGGCGCGAACTTGACGTTCTGGATATCCGCGTCGGCGGCTTCGCCCGGCGTGATCGCGCCGGTTTCCTCCATCAGCGAGAGCACCACGCCGGCGCGGTCCTTGGCGGCGGTCTCGTCGGCGGTCGGCGAATAGACGGACGGCGCCTTGACCAACCCGGCGATGATCGCGGCCTCTGCCAGCGAGAGGTGATCGGCACCATGACCAAAGAATTTGCGCGACGCTGCGTCGATGCCATAGGCGCCGCCGCCGAAATACACCTTGTTAAGGTACAGTTCGAGGATCTCGTCCTTCGAGAACTTGCGCTCCAGCGCGAGTGCGAGGAACGCCTCGTGCAGTTTGCGGCCGAGATCGTATTTGTTTGACAGGAAGATGGTCCGCGCAACCTGCTGCGTGATCGTCGACGCGCCCTGCTGACGCCTCCCGGTGCCGCGATTGGCGATGCCGAGCTTGATCGCGCGCGCCATGCCGACGGGATCGACGCCGATGTGGGAGCGGAAGCGGCGATCCTCCACCGAAATCATCGCCTCACGCATCACCGCCGGGATATGGTCGTAGGTCAGCCAATCGCCGTAGCTTGGGCCCAGCGAGACAATTACCGTGCCGTCGGCGGCATGCACGCGGATCATCTGTCCGTTGGGCGAGGACTTGAGCTGGTCGAAACTCGGCAACTGCGCACGCGTGACATAGACGGTGATCGCCATCGCCGCGAAGGCCAGCACGGCCAGCCCCACACCGATCTGGATCAGCAGGACGAGACGGCGGCGCCACAGCGGCTTGGTCGGGCGCGCGGGCGTGCGGGAACGGGTCTGGGAAGGTCTGGCCATGCTTGCGTCTCGCGATTACGCGCTTAACCGCAGCCGAACAAGCGGCCGCGTGGTATGCATCTACAGTTCGCACCGCTTCGGCGCCGATCCGCGTGGCGTGCACGTTGTTTGCTGCATTGCAATGTGTAAGGGCGTGGACATTGGCGACGCTTATGGGGGATCGCGACATGCAGATTACGATGATCGGCACGGGCTATGTTGGACTGGTGTCGGGCGCGTGTTTCGCCGATTTCGGCCACCGCGTGACGTGCGTGGACAAGGACGCCGGCAAGATCGAGCGGCTCCACCAGAACATCATGCCGATCTACGAACCCGGTCTCGACGCGCTCGTCGCCGATAATGTCGCCGCCGGCCGGCTGACCTTCACCACCGATACCGAGAGCGCGGTGGCGGAGGCCGACGTGATCTTCATCGCGGTCGGCACGCCGTCACGGCGGGGCGATGGCCATGCCGATCTGTCGTACGTCTATGCGGCGGTGCGCGAAGTGGCGGCGGCGGTCAAGAAGCCGGTGGTGATCGTCAACAAGTCGACCGTGCCGGTCGGTACCGGCGACGAGGTCGAGCGGATCGTGCGCGAAGTCGCGCCCGACGCGGACATCTGTGTCGTCTCCAACCCGGAATTCCTGCGCGAAGGCGCCGCGATCGACGATTTCAAACGGCCCGACCGTATCGTCGTCGGCACCGAGGATGCGCGTGCGCGCGAGGTGATGTCGGAAGTGTATCGTCCGCTGTTCATCAACCAGTCGCCGCTGATGTTCACCGCGCGCCGCTCGTCCGAGCTTATCAAATATGCCGCCAACGCTTTCCTGGCGGTGAAGATCACCTTCATCAACGAAATGGCGGATCTGTGCGAGGCGGTCGGCGCCAACGTGCAGGACGTGTCGCGCGGCATCGGCCTCGACAACCGCATCGGTTCGAAGTTCCTGCATGCAGGACCGGGCTATGGCGGGTCGTGCTTCCCCAAGGATACGCTCGCGCTGCTCAAGACCGCCGAGGATCACGAGGCACCGGTCAAGATCGTTGAGGCGACGGTCGCGGTCAACGACAGCCGCAAGCGCGCGATGGGGCGCAAGATCGTCAAGGCGATGGGCGGCGAGATCCGCGGCAAGACGGTCGCGCTGCTCGGCCTGACGTTCAAGCCCAACACCGACGACATGCGCGATTCGCCCGCGATCGCGATCGCGCAGACTCTGATCGACGAGGGCGCGCACGTCCGCGCCTATGATCCCGAGGGGATCGAGCAGGCCAAGCTGGTGATGAAGGACGTCGAGTTCGCCACCGACGCGTATAGCTGCGCGGAGGGTGCGTCGGCGCTGGTGATCGTCACCGAATGGAACGAGTTCCGCGCGCTCGACCTAAAACGCATCAAGTCAATCCTAGCCGAGCCGGTGCTGGTCGATCTGCGCAACATCTACACGCCGGCGGAAGTTCGACGGATCGGGCTGGACTATACGTCGGTCGGTCGCGGCTGACACACTGCGCCAGCGCTGACGATGAAGGGGCGGCCGTGCGAACGGTCGCCCCTTCATTGCGGCCATTCGAGCGGCGCTGCGGATTGGCGTGGTTCGGGCATTCCAGCCGTGGCAGGTGAGGTACCACGAAAAAGGGCGCCCGCGAACGGACGCCCCTTTTTTTAAACCCATTACCTCGGCTCAGCCGTCGTAATCGGCGCCCAGGTTCTGGTTGCGCGGCGGGGCGGCGGCAGTGAGGCGTAGCGCCTCGGCCGATGCTGCCAGCGAGCCGACCTCGTCCGGTGCGTCGTCGTCGTCGACCTGAACCTTCTGCATGCCGGAGATGACCGACTCTTCGAGGTGATCGGGACGAACCAGTTCCTCGGCGATCTCGCGCAGCGCGACGACCGGGTTCTTGTCACGGTCACGGTCGAGCATCAGCTCGGCGCCGCCGGAAATCTGCCGCGCACGCTGCGCGGCGAACAGCACCAGATCGAACCGGTTCGGGATCTTGTCGACGCAATCTTCGACGGTGACGCGCGCCATGAACGGCTTCCTTCGTGGATAATGCTGGGGATAAGCGTGGTGACCTACGCGCGTCACGCCGCCAAGTCAAGAAATGCGCCATGCCGGCGACTGAGGGTGCCGATTGCGACGCGAGCCTTGTGCGGTGGTGACGGCGGTACGTGATCGAAGCGACACTTGCCCAACCGTCTCCTGCGCGCCACGACGCCACCATGGCAGTGTCTGACTCACAACCGACGTTTACGGTCGACGGCAATCGTCTGCGCATGCTCGTCACCGGGCCGGAACGTTTCGATATGCTGATCGCGTTGATCGACGGCGCGCGAACCACGCTGCGCATGCTCTACTACATCTATGTCGACGATCGTGTCGGCGAGGCGGTGCGCGCCGCGCTGCTGCGGGCGGCGGCGCGCGGCGTGACGGTGTCGCTGATCGTCGACGGGCTTGGCAGCGAACATGCCGCGCAGCATCACTTCTTCGATCCGCTGCGCGATGCGGGTGTGCGCGTCTGCCGCTTCGTGCCGCGATGGGGGCGGCGTTACCTGCTGCGCAACCATCAGAAGCTGGCGCTGGCTGATGGCGAAGCGGTCGAGACGGCGCGCGCTATCATCGGCGGGTTCAACGTCGAGGACGGATATTTCGGCACACCGGCGGAACAGGCGTGGCGCGACCTCGGTCTGCTTGTCGAGGGGCCGGCGGCACACCGCATCACCGGCTATTTCGACGCGTTGTCGCAGTGGGCGCAGCTGCCCAAGGCACCGCTACGCGCGCTCGGCCGCGACCTGTCGAACTGGAGCGAGCCGCACGGGGCCGCGCGTTGGCTGTTCGGCGGTCCGACGCGGCGGCTGTCACCATGGGCGCGGGCGGTGAAGCACGACATGGACGGCGCACGCGACATCGCCCTGATCGCCGGCTATTTCGCGCCGAGCCCGGGGATGCTCAAGCGGCTCGATACCGTGGGCATGCGCGGGCGCGTGCGGATCGTACTGGCATCGAAGAACGATCACGGCGCGGCGATCTGGGCATCGCGCTTCACCTATGCCGGGTTGCTGCGCAAGCGTGTGGAAATCTACGAATATCAGCCGACCAAGCTGCATACCAAGCTCTTCGTCATCGACCACGTGGTGTATATCGGTTCGGCCAATTACGACGTGCGCAGCCTGTTCCTCAACCTCGAGATGATGCTGCGGATCGACGATGCCGCCTTCGCCGCGCATGTTCGCGGCTATTTCGATCGCGAAGTGGTGGATTCGGAGCGGATTACCCCGGAACTCTATGCCGAACGCACCAGCTGGTGGACGAAGATCAAACAGGCAGCGGCGTTCTTCGTGATGACGGTGCTGGACTATAACGTCACGCGCGGTCTCAATTTCGGACGCGAGCGGCAGCAATGATCGGCCGGATCGCGAACGATCCGGCCGACCCCGTTACTTGGCGCCGATGAACGGCAAGGGTGCACTCGCGCCGGTATAGGTCGGCAGCCGGCCGTCCCACTTCTCCACCGCGCGGAGGTTGACGATCTCCGGGTTGGTGCGGATCGCCTCCGCCTCGACCTGGATCGCCTTGGCGTCGCCCTGCGCCTTGGCGGCGCGGGCCTGCGCGTCGGCGGTCGCGGTGGCGACGTTGGCCTGCGCCGCGAGCGCCTGTTGTTCGTTGGCGATCTTGGCGTTGATCTGCGCCAGCACCGCGTCGGGCACCACGATGTTGCCCGCCCAGTAAAGCTGCTCGATCTGGAGCCCGAACGGCGCGAAATACGCTTGTACGTGGCGCAAGGCGGTCTGGATCAGCTCGCTCTTGTGCGGGCCGTAGATTTCCTCGACGCCGAGCTGCGCGGCGCGTTCGACCACGGCGTTGCGGATCGCATTGCGCACCGGCCCCGCCACGATCGCGTCCATCTCGGTGCGATAGCGCTGGAACAGCACCGGCGCGCGGCTGGCATCGACGTGATAGGCGACCGCGACATCGGCCGACAGACCGAGGCCGTTCTTGTCCTGGAAGCTGAACGACTCATCCGTGCCGTTCTGCTCGGTGGTGGAGTGCGTCCAGGTGTAGGTGCGCGTGAACACCGGATATTCGTAGATGTTGGTACCCGGAGGCGCGAAATACCAGCCGACCGGCAACGCTTGTGACGCGACGCCCGCGTTGCCGCCGATGTTGTTGACGCGGATGCCGACATAGCCCGGTTGCACCCGCGCGAACGCACCCATGAGGAAAATCGCCAGCACGCCGAAGGTGATGACCAGCATCACCGCCGTGCCCGTGCGCCGGACCGCGAAGCGACGCAACACGCCGCCTCCGATCCCGTCATCCTCGAAGTCCATGCTTCACTCCTGTTCATAGCCCAGCATGCGGACCACCCGCGCGAAGATGCGCGCAAGACCGGGCGGCACGAGCAGGAGCAACAGGATCGATAGCCAGAGGCCGGTCGACGTATGCGCGTTGAACAGCGCAGGCGCGACGAAAAGCAACAGCCAGAAGGCGGCGACCACAAGTGCAGTCGTCCCGATCCAAAGGCCCACGCCAGTCCGTCTGATGTCCTGCTCCGATCTACGTTTTGCTGCGATCGCCCTTATACTCCCGCCAGAAATCGGGCGAAATCGGAATCGCTCATCTTGCGCGCGTTGCACGATCGATTGCGTGGCTTGCAGCATGACCGGTTCCGTCGCGAGGAACGATGGGTTAGGCGAGGGGCATGACCAAGACGATCACCACGAGAGCAGGCTCGGTACTGCGCGATTTCCTGCGGCAGGAGGCGGCGGGCGGCATCGTGCTGATGGCGGCAGCAGCGCTGGCCCTGGTAATCGCGAACTCGCCCTTCAGCGACGGCTATTTCCACCTGCTGCACATGCGCACCGGACCTGTGCTGGCGCCGGCGCTCGGGGGAATGACGGTGCATCTGTGGATCAACGATGCGTTGATGGCGGTGTTCTTCCTGTTCGTCGGGCTGGAGATCAAACGGGAGCTTGTCGACGGGCGCCTGTCCAACCCCGCGCGGCGGCGGCTGCCGGTGATCGCGGCGGCGGCGGGGATGCTGGTGCCGGCCGCGCTGTTCCTCGCGGTCGCCGGCGGCGATGCGGCATTGCGGCCGGGCTGGGCAATCCCGGCGGCGACCGACATCGCCTTTGCCATCGGCGTGATGGCGCTGCTCGGCCCACGCGTGCCGCCATCGTTGAAGCTGTTCCTGACCACGGTGGCGATCGTCGACGACATGGGCGCGGTGGCGATCATCGCGGTGGCCTATACGACCGGGATCGACTGGATCGCGCTGGCCGGGGCAGGGGGGATGCTGCTGGTGATGGCGGCGATGAACCGGCGTGGTGTTATGAGGCTGGCGCCCTATCTGCTCGCCTTCGTAGGCCTGTGGTGGCTGGTGCTGCTCTCCGGCGTCCATGCCACCGTTGCGGGCGTGCTGGCGGCGGCGATGATCCCGATCATCCGCTCACGCGGTACGCCGGACGACGCGCACTCGCCGCTGCACCGGCTCGAACACGCGCTGTCGCCTTGGGTGGCGTTCGGCATCGTACCGCTGTTCGCCTTTGCCAACGCCGGCATTGCGCTTGGCGGCCTGCCGGCGGATGTGCTGCGCGCGCCGCTGGTGATCGCGGTGATGGTCGGGCTGTTCTTCGGCAAGCAGGCCGGCATCCTTGGTGGTGTCGCGCTGGCCGCGCGACTTGGCATCGCGGCGCGGCCAAGTGGTGCGTCCTGGGCTCAGCTATACGGCGTGGCGTTGCTCGCCGGGATCGGCTTCACCATGAGCCTGTTCATCGGCGGCCTCGCTTTCCCAGGCGGGGCGGCGTTGCAGGATCAGGTCAAGGTTGGCGTGTTGCTCGGCTCGTTGCTGTCCGCAGTGGCGGGTTACGCGATCCTGCGATCGTCGAGCACCGCCAGGCCCAGTACGCCGAGGCCCGCCAGCGCCAGCGCCGCGCCGACCCAGCCGGTCGACGTCCAGCCGTAACCCGCCGCGATCGCGATGCCGCCCAGCCACGGCCCCAACGCATTGGCGGTGTTGAACGCCGAATGGTTGAGCGCAGCGGCAAGCGCCTGCGCCTTTCCGGCCACGTCCATCAACCGGGTCTGCAACACAGCGCCGAGGGCGCCCGTGAAACCGATTGCGAACACGTCGAGGCAGATCGACCAGAAATGCGGCGCGGCAAGCGGGTAGAGCGCGAGCGACACGACGCTGCCGGCGAGCAGCACCGCCGCGGTCGGCATCAGCGCACGATCGGCGAAGCGCGGCGCGATGATGTTGCCGAGCGTCATGCCAACGCCGAACACCGCCAGCACCAGCGGCAGGCTCGCCGCAGAAGCGCGCGTAACGTCGAGCAACGTCGAGGCAAGGTACGTGTAGACGCAGAACATCCCGCCGAACCCGATCGCGCCGATGCCAAGCGTCAGCCATACGCGCTTGTTGGCGAGCGCGCTGAGTTCAGTGAGCGGGCTGACTCCCGGCTCCGGCGTGTCGCGCGGCGCGAACAAGGCGACGAGCAGCACCGTCAGCAGCGCGAGCACCGCCACCACGCCGAAGCCCCAGCGCCAGCCAACCGCCTGGCCCAGCCAGTTGGCGAGCGGCACGCCGAGGATCGTCGCCACCGTCAGCCCGAGCATCACCCGCCCGACCGCCTGCGAACGTTGATTGGTCGGCACCAGCGATGCCGCGACCAGGGAGGCGATGCCGAAATAAGCGCCATGTGGCAGGCCGCTCAGGAAGCGGAACAACAGCATCCAGTAATAGCTCGGCGCGAGCGCGGACAGGCCGTTGAACAGCGCGAAGGCGGTCATCAGCGCGATCAGCAGCATACGCCTGGACAGTTTTGCCGCCGCCACCGCCAGCAATGGCGCGCCCACTACAACGCCGAGCGCATAGGCACTGATGACGTGGCCGGCGGTCGGCGCATCGATGCCGAGACCTTTCGCGAAATACGGCACCAGGCTCATCGTTGCGAATTCGGTGGTGCCGATCGCAAAACCGCCCATCGCCAGCGCGAAGTGGATGACCGCGACGGGCGCGTTCGGGCGAGCGTCATCGATTGCGGGAGCGGTTGCAGGCATGGCGTTCAAGTGGCGATGCTGCGGTGCAGCGTCAACCGCAGTGCATGCAGGTGTACGCCTGCAAAGGACAATCGCTGCCTGACGAGTGGCAAAGTCGTCGATGCTGTGCGACGAGCATGGCTATGCCGTTCGTCTTTCTTGCTCTCGCCGGCGTCTTCTGGGGCCTTGGCTTCCCGTTGGGGAAGATCGCGCTGCACGAGATGGTGCCAGCGCACATGGTGCTGCTGCGTTTCGCTGTCGCGGCGATCGTGTCGCTGCCGTTCGCGCTTGCCTCGCGTGAGGCGCGGAGGCTGTTCCGCAACGGGCCGGTGGTGCTGGCTGGGATCTGCTACGGCGTCGCGTTCATGGTGCAGTTCGAAGGGCTGGCGCGCGTCACCGTGACGCTGGCGGCGCTGCTGGTCGGCGCGATGCCGGCGCTGATCGCGGTTACGGCGTTCGTCTTGCGCGAGCGGGTGAGCCGCGCGTCTTGGCTGGGCGTGATTGGGGCGACGCTCGGCGCGGTGCTGATCGCGGGCAAGCCGGACGGATCGGGCTCGCCGCTCGGCATCGCCTTGTCGCTGGTATCGCTGGTGATCTTCCTCGGCTGGCTGCTGGCGCTGCGCGGCGCGCCGAAAACGTCGCCCGGCATGGCAGGCGCGATGGCGGTGCCGGCCGTAACGGTTGTTATCGCCGCGATCACGGTGCTGCCGATCGCGCTGTTGCTGCATGGCGCACCGCCGCTGCACGTGTCGGCGGCGGCGTGGGGCGGGATCGTCGGGCAGGGGCTGTTGTCGACCTTCCTCGCGACGGTGGCGTGGAATGTCGGCGCCGCGCGGGTCGGGAGTGCTGCGGCGGGCGTGTTCATCAACATCGAGCCGCTGGTCGGGTCGGTGCTCGGCATCGGTCTGTTCGGTGATCCGGCGGGGGCGACGATCATCGTCGGCGGCCTGCTCATCATCGCCGGCAGCATCGTCACCGTGCTCGGCGAGCGTCCAGAACCCGAAGGCGGGGAGCGGATGGCGGACGCGGCACATGGCCTGTCCACCGACTGACGCTTAGCCGAGCGCGGCCGTCAACGTCGCGCGCACGCCGCCCACGCCGCTTTGCCCAACATCATATTCCACGATCGAGTGCAGGCTCTGCGCCATCGCGCGGATCAGTTTGGTGCCGACACCGGTGCCGCGCGCGGGCGCGGCGGTGTCCATGCCGATGCCGTCATCCTCGACAGCCAGCCGGAACTGCTCGTCCCCGACATGCGACAGCGCGATCCGCACCTCGCCGCCTTTGAGCGGGTAGGCGTATTTGCAGGCGTTGCTGACCAGTTCGGTGACGATCACGCCCAGCGACACCGCACGATCGGTCGTCAGCCGGATCGGTTCGGCGACGAGCGTCAGAGTACGCGGTTCCGCCTCGCTCGACCAGGTTTCGCCGAGTTCGTCGACCAGCGCGCCGAGATATTCGCGCATGTCGACCTGCTCGACATCGTTGGTGGTGTAGAGCCGGCGATGGACCTGCGCGATCGCGGCGATGCGGCGCTGCGTATCCTCAAGCGCGGCACGTGCGCTGTCGTCGACAAGCGCGGTCGATTGCAACCGCACCATCGCCGAGACGATCTGGAGGCTGTTGGCGACGCGGTGATTGACCTCGCGCAGCAGCGCCTCGAGCCGGGCATTGCTGGCGCGCAGCATCTGTTCGGCGGCGAGCTTGTCGCGTTCGAGCCGGGTGCGCTCCAGCACCTGCGAGAACGAACTGACGAGCAGATCGAAGAAGTCCGGGCCGACCGCCTTCACCACATAATCCGCCGCGCCGGCCTTCAACGCGGCGACGGCGATGCGGCCTTCCTCCGAACCGGTGACGTACACCACCGGCGGTGCGTCCGGGAGCGTGCGCAGATGTGCCAGCGTTTCAAGGCCATCCATGCCCGGCATGTAGTGATCGACCGCGATCAGGTCGAACCGCTGTGCCTTGGCAAGCTCCAGACCCTGCGGGCCGCCTTCCGCCACCGTCACGACGAAGCCATGCCGCGCGAGCGAACGCCCGACCAGCCGGCGAAGACCTTGGTCATCGTCGATATACAGGACGTGCGTCGCAGCAGAGGCGGGGACCGCGTTGAGCATCAGTCGCCTTCGATCTCCGGCACCTGGATGACCGACAGGAACAGGCCAAGCTGGCGAATCGCCTGCGCGAAGCTTTCGTAATTGACCGGCTTGGTGATGTAGACGTTACAGCCGAGATCATAGCAGCGCTGAATCTCGACCTTGTCATCGGTGGTGGTCAGCACCACGACCGGGGTGCGCTTCAGCTCGGGCGATCCCTTGATCTTGGCGAGAATGTCCGTCCCGCTCATGTCGGGCAGGTTGAGATCGAGCAGCACCAGCGCCGGACCGTTGTGCGCCGGGCCGTGCTCGTGGTTGAACAGGTAGTCGAGCGCGGTGGTGCCGTCGGTAAAATGGTTGATGCCGTTCAGGATGCCGGCACGGCGGATGTTCTTCTCGATCAGGCGGGCATGGCCCTCATCGTCCTCGATCATCACGATGCTGACGGAACGTTGGTCGGTCATGCTGGGTCTCGCTCGCTTCGGTTCTTGGTTTCGGCATAGATCAGGGGCAGGTTCACGCGGAAGGTGGAGCCCCGACCCAGTTCCGATGCCACGTCGATAGTTCCGCCAAGCCGATACGCCAAGGCGCGGACGTGCGCGAGTCCGATCCCTTCGCCCGGCTGATCCTGCGTACCGGAGCGGCGGAACAGATCAAAGATGCGGGAATGATCTGATGCGGCGATACCGCGGCCGTTATCCTCGACCTCGAACACCGCACGCATGCCCTCGCGTGCGCCGCGCAGCACGATGCGCCCCGGCCGTTTCGGATCGAGATACTTGACCGCATTCTCAACGAGGTTGGACAGGATCTGCTCGACCGCGAGCCGGTCGCTGACGATGCCGACCATCGGCTCCTTCACGATCATCTCGGCGCCGCGATCGTCGAGCAGATGCTGCAGGCTGCCGCGGATCGACACGGCGAGCGCCGCCATATCGAGCGGCTCGGGCGAGATCACGCGCCGGCCCTGACGCGACAGTTTGAGGATCGCGTTGATGAGCCGGTCCATCTTCTGCGTCGAGGTGCGGATGAAGCCGATCGCCTCGGGCAGATCCTCGCGCGCGGCGAGCCGCATGTCTTCGGTGACGATCCCGGGCGCCTCCGCCTCGGCCCGGTCGATCAGGCCAGAGATGGTTGCTGTCGCGGCCTCAAGTTCGGCGGTGAAGCCCATCACGTTGACCAGCGGCGAGCGCAGATCGTGGCTGACGATATAGGCGAAGCGCTGCACCTCCTCGTTCGCGCGGGTGAGATCGGTGGTCCGTTCCACGACCTGCTCCTCCAGCGACTCGGCGAAAGCCCGCAACTGGTCGCGCGAGCTGGCGAGATCGCGCGTGTAGCGCAGCACCGTCGCGATCGAGAGCAGCGCGACGACGAGCAGCAAGACCGCCGCGACGCCAAGCACGCCGTAAAATGCGCGCACGGCCGCACGCTGTTCGGCATCGCGGATCGCGAGCAGGCGTGACTCCTCGTCCGCCATCCGCATCAGCAGCGTCCGGATCTGGTACATGCGCCGCGCCACCCGCTCCGCGATGAAGCGCTGCACCGCCTCGCTCGTCCGGCCGGTTGCGGTGAGCGCGATCGATAGGTCGCGCTGCGTCACCAGGTTGCGCACCAGCGGCCGCAACGCCGCGACATTGGCGCGCTGGACCGGATTGTCAGACGTCAGCGCCGCGATACGGTCGATCTCGGGCGAGGTCTGCGCGGCGGCGAAAGTATAATTTTGTCGATAATCCGCGTCGCCGGTCAGCAGATAGCCGCGTCGTGCGGTTTCGCCCTGCTCAACCAGCGTGCGGGTCTGCGCGATCGCGAGCTTAACGGTGTATGTGTGGTTGACTGCGTCGGTATGCGCCTGATTGCGCGAGGTCGTCCACACCGCAGCCAGACCGGCGGCGAGCAACGCGATGAAGCCCACGGCCATGCACGTGATCAACAGACGGCCGACCGCTTCCTGCGTGCCGCCCACGGCCCGTATCACCCGTCCCATCATCGCTGTGGTTGGTAGAGCGCACCGCCGTAAAACACCAGTGGGACAGAATTGATATAGATCAACTCAGAACTGTCAGAGCAGGCGTTCCTGCAGGCTCTGCCGACCGACAAAGCCGCCGCCCTGCCGCCGCGCCAATTCGGTCTCGGCGGTGAAGCGCACGTCGATGTCACGGTCGCCGAGAAACTTGGTGAGCGAGTCATCCTCGATCTCGTGCCATTCCTTGCCGCGATCGGGGCCGTAGCGGACGCGCGGCAACAGGCCGGGCATGTTCGACCATTCGAGCAGCTGCTCGATGCTCGCCTCGTTCAGCATGTCGCGCAGGTGGAAGGCGGTGACATAGGCATCGGGGAAGGCGCGGTGCGCGGGCAAGCCGCGTTCATGCTCGATCCCCTCCGGCTTTCGCCAATAGCGCAGCACCTGGTTGGAGAAGCTGGGCGCGTCCGGCCACAGCCGCATCGCGCATTTCCAGGTGCAGATCCATTCGGCGCTGCGGGTCAGCGCAGGCGTGCAGAACTGCTGTTCGAAATCGGCGCGGTGCGCGGCGAGCGCGAGCCGGCGCGGCCACGGATCGAGCGCAGCGCGCGCGACATCGTGCCACAGCGGCGCATCCGCCACCTGTTCGTCGAGGATATGGTGGATCGCCTGGGTGATCGGCGGCATCGAGCGGCCCGGGTTTACGAGCCGCGAACCGCCTTCGCCAACCAGTTCCCATCTGCCGTCGGCCTGCAACGCGACATCCTGCCAGCCGATCTCACACACGCCGTGCGCGGGCGGGGCGGGGCCGGTGGTTTCGAGATCGACGACACGGATCATGGGCGGGGGCGGGGGTGGCGGCATGTCCTCTAGGTGGCGGCTCGGGCGGGGAAAAGCCAGCCCTGCCGCCGGATCACGTCGGGCGCACGATCCCGCTCGCCTCTAACTGCGCGTCGATTTGGGCGAGTAGCCGCTCCAGCCCCGCCGCATCATGCGCCTCGGCACGCGCGGTCAGCATGTCCTGCGTATGCGACGCGCGCAGCAGCCACCAGCCATCCGCCGTATCGACCCGCGCGCCGTCGGTGCGGTTCACGGCTGCGGCTTGGTCGGTGAGCCGGGCGAGAACCTCCTCGATCACCGCGAATTTCTGCGCGGCCGGCACCGCGAACCGGAGTTCGGGCGTGTTGACCATATGCGGCATCGCATCGCGCAGATCGGCAAGCGTGCGCCCGCTCGCCGCCACCGCGTCGATCAGCCGGACGGCGGCGTAATGCGCATCGTCCACCCCGCCGAATGCGCCGCCGAAGTAGATGTGCCCGCTCATCTCGCCGCCGATCACCGCAGCGGTCTCGCGCATCTTGGTCTTCATCAGGCTGTGGCCGGTCTTCCACATCACCGGCACGCCGCCGAGCGTACGCACCCGCTCGAACAGCGCGCTGCTGGTCTTCACGTCGCCGATCACGCTCGCCCCGGGAGCGCGGCTTAGCGCGGTTTCGACCAGAACGGACAGAACCTGATCCGCCGCGAGCGTACGGCCGAGGCTGTCGACCACGCCGATCCGGTCGCCATCGCCATCGAAAGCCACGCCAAAATCGAGCTGCTTGTCCACGACCAGCGCCTTGAGATCGGCCAGGTTCGGTTCTTCGGAAGGGTCGGGATGATGGTTGGGGAAATTGCCGTCGATATCGGTGAACAGCAGGTGATGCTCACCCGGCAGGCGCTGCACGAGCTGCTGGATCACCGTGCCGGACGCACCGTTGCCGGCATCCCAGCCAATCCGGTACGCCGCCCCGCCAAACCCGGCGACCAGCCGGTCGAGATAGGCGTGCAGCACGTCCGCCTTGGTTATCGCGCCCGCGCCCTCGGTCCAGTCGCCCGTCTCGGCAAGGTGGGCAAGCCGCTGGAGATCGTCGCCGAAAAACGGCGCGTGGTGCAGCGTGAACTTGAGGCCGTTCTGATCGGCGGGATTATGGCTGCCGGTTATCTGTATGCCGCCATCCACCGCTAACGTCGCCTCCGCGAACGCCAGCATCGGGGTCGGCCCAATGCCGATGCGCACCACGTCGACGCCGCTTGCCGTCAGCCCGGCGACCAGCGCCGCCTCCAGCGCGGGCGAGGTCAGCCGCCCGTCATAACCGACCGCGACACGCTGACCGCCCCCGCGCCGCACCACGCTCGCAAAGCCACGCCCGAGCGCATGCGCATCCGCTGTATGCAGCGTCTTGCCGACCACGCCGCGCACGTCATATTCGCGCAGGATGGCGGGGTCGATGCGGTGTGTCACCGCTTGAGCAGCACGTCGCGTGCGGCGTTGATCCGTCGCGCCAGATCGGCCGAGCCGCCGCGATCGGGATGGACCGCCGAGACCAGCCGGCGGTGCGCGGCGCGGATCGCGTCCGCGTCGGCCGATGCGCTGACGCCGAGGATCGCGCGCGCCTCTGCCTCGTCGATGCGCGCGGGCGCGGGTTTGCGACGCAGATAATACCAGCCGAACGCGATCAACGCGATCAGGACGAGGACCTTCGCCACTATGCGACTTGTGGGATGGCGACGTCGGGCAGCGACAGCGCGTTCATCATTTCGCGCAGCTCCTGCCGCGCGGCGACGTGGCTCAGCCCCATCTCACCGAACGCGCCCGCGTCGAGCATGGTCAACCCTTGCGGGAACAGTTCGCGGTAGATGACGCGCTCGCCCAGCCCCGGGATGATGCGAAAGCCCACTCGCTTGGCAAGCTGGTCGAGCGCGGAGGACACGCGCCGCATGTTGCGCGCCTCGATGTGCTGAACGCGGTTGCGCAACACCACCCAGTCGATCGTCGCGCCATCCGTGCGCGCCCGGATCTTCCGCGCGTCCCAGATCAGCTCGGCATAGAAGCTCGGTCGCGTCACCTTGTAGGTGTCGGGGTCGACTTGGCCGATCAGATCGAAGTCGACGAAACTGTCGTTCATCGGCGTCACCAGCGTATCGGCGCGCTGTGCCGCCAGCCGCGCGAACGGATCGTCGCGGCCCGGCGTATCGATGACGAGGAAGTCGCTGCCCTCGGACAGATCGGCGAACAGCTCCTCGAAGCGCTCCGGCGTCTTGCCGTCGTGCGTGGCGTGGCGCGGGATGATGAGATCACGCTCGGTGCGCTTGGCGGTGGTCGCGCGGTTGTCGAGGTAGCGCCCGACCGTGCGCTGCCGGTGGTCGAGATCGAACGCGGCGACGCGGCCGCCCTTCGCCGCCAGCGCGATCGCGACGTGCACCGCCGTCGTCGATTTACCCGTGCCGCCCTTTTCGTTTGCGAACACGATGATGTGCGGCTTTTTTCCGTCGCCCGGCAATGTCTTATGATCCTTGTGTTGCCCGTATCGGCCATCGCCCATAGAAGGCCGGGCCATTCTTACCGGAGGCTAGACGCCCATGCAAACCATCCGTCAGATCGTCCCGTTGCGAGACGCTATCGCTGCCTTCCGCGCGGCGGGCGAGAGCGTCGCGCTGGTGCCGACGATGGGCGCGCTCCACGCCGGGCACATGGCGCTGATCGAGGCGGCGAAGCGGCCGGGCCGGCGGATCGTCGCGTCGATCTTCGTCAATCCGCGCCAGTTCGGGGCGGGCGAAGACCTGTCGCGTTACCCGCGACGCGAGGCTACGGACTCGCAAATGCTGACCCGCGCGGGCTGCGACGTGCTGTGGGCGCCGCCGGTCGAGGAGGTGTATCCGGCCGGCTTCGGCACCAACATCTCGGTCGGCGGGGTCAGCGCCGGGATGGACGGCGCGGCCCGGCCGGGGCATTTCGACGGGGTGGCGACGGTCGTGGCCAAGCTGTTCAATCAGGTCCGCCCCGATGTGGCTTTGTTTGGCGAAAAGGATTTCCAGCAGCTCGCGGTGATCCGCCGCATGGTCGCCGATCTCGACTTCGATATCGAGATCGTCGGCGTGCCGACCCAGCGCGAGGATGACGGGCTCGCGCTCTCATCCCGCAACATCTACCTCGACGAGGGCGAGCGGGTGCGCGCGGTGGCGTTGCCGCGTGCGCTCGGCGTGGCGGCGCGTGAGATCGGGCGGGGCGGCGACGTGTCGACCGCGATCGCGGGCGCGCACGATATGCTGACGGGGGCAGGGTTCGCGATCGATTACGTCTGCCTGGTCGATGCCGAGACGCTGACCGAGCATCCCGAACCCGGCCGCCCGCTGCGCCTGCTTGCCGCCGCGCGGCTCGGCTCGACGCGGCTGATCGACAACATCGCGGTCGACATGCAAGCGATCTGAACACCCGCTTCGGCGTTTCGATGAAGTATCGATTCGTATGCGGACGAGCCGGCGCGGTGCCGTAGCCTGCGCTGCGAAGGCAAAACCCTGTAATCCTGCGGAGTTGATCCCGGGCTGCATAGCGCCGAATCGGGTCGTCGTTGCCGACCTGCGCGATATCCCGCTCCGGACTTATGCTTAATCGCCGTTAACCGATTCTTTAACGATCATGCGCGACACTGACGTCACAGAGTTGATCGTTAAAACGGGGGTTCACGGACATGGGCAGCAGCCTGAAAAGCGCGCAGTTTCTCATCGACAGTCGCATCGCCGATGCGGCACGCGGCGATGCGGGTGCGTTGTACGATCTCGGCATGGTGTATTCGAGCGGCGCATCCGGCGTCGGCATCGATCTGGTCGAGGCGCACAAATGGTTCAACCTCGCCGCCGTCGCCGGCAGCGAAGAGGCGATGGCCTGCCGTAGCGAGATCGCCGAGGACATGTCGCCACGCGAAATCTCGGTCGCACAGAAGGCTGCGCGCGCCTGGTTGGCGATGAGCAGCGCACGCCCGCGCTACGCCGCCTGAAAGCGCACCACCGTCCGTTCGTGCCGAGCGTAGCCTTGGCATATGCATCGACTTCGCTCGGGACGAACGGGTTTAGCGGGTCAGGCGATCAAGCCTCCTTTGCGGCCTTTGGTGCGACTTTCTTGGCAGGCGCCTTCTTGGCTGCCGCTTTGGCCGGAGCCTTCGCCGCCGCCTTCTTCGGCGCGGCCTTCTTGGCTGGTGCCTTCTTCTTCGGCTTGGCCGGTGCCGCCGCCGCGCGCGCATCGATCAGTTGCGCCGCTTCTTCAAGCGTCAGCGCATCCTTCTCGATCGATTTCGGCAAGGTCGCGTTGGTCTCGCCATCGGTGACATAGGCGCCGTAGCGGCCCTCCATCAGCTTGATCTCCGCCTCGGTACGGGGATGCTTGCCGAGCACCTTGAGCGGTTCGCGCGCAGCGCCGCGCTGCGGACGACCGCCACCCGCCGCCGCTTCGGCGAGTTTCACCACCGCCGCGTTCATGCCGGTCTCGAACACCTCCTCGGTCGAGGTCAACCGCGCGTACTTGCCGGCATGTTGCAGATACGGTCCATAGCGCCCGATCGAGGCGAGGATCGGCTCTGCCGTCTCCGGATGCGTGCCGATCGTGCGCGGCAGCGACAGCAGCTTGATCGCCCATTCGAGATCGAGTTCGGGTATGTCCTTAGGGATCGAGGCGCGCTTCGCCTCCTTGCCGTCGCCAAGCTGGACGTACGGGCCGAACCGTCCGGACTTGCGCTCGATCGGCAGGCCGGTGTCGGGATCGTTGCCAAGAATCTCGTTCTCGAGTGCGGCACCGTCTTCGGCTGCACCACCCTGGCCGAAGCGGCGGGTGTATTTGCATTCCGGATAGTTCGAACACGCCACGAACGCACCGAATTTGCCGCCACGCAACGCCAACTGGCCGACCCCGCAATTCGGGCACAGCCGCGGGTCGGCCCCATCGGCGCGCTCCGGGAACAGATAGGGCGCGAGGAACTTGTCGAGTTCCGCGGTCACTTCCGACGGCTTCTGCTCCATCACCTCGCTGGTGCGCGGCTTGAAGTCCTTCCAGAAAGCCTCCAGCACCGCCTGCCACTCGGCGCGACCACCCGACACCTCGTCGAGTTCGTCCTCGAGTCCGGCGGTGAAATCATAACCGACATAGCGTTCGAAGAAGCGTTCGAGGAACGCCGTCACCAGCCGCCCGCTTTCTTCGGCAAAGAAGCGGTTCTTCTCGGTGCGGACGTAGCTGCGATCCTTGAGCGTCTTGATGATCGACGCATAGGTGGACGGCCGGCCGATGCCGAGTTCCTCGAGCCGCTTGACGAGGCTGGCTTCGGAAAAGCGCGGTGGCGGCTGGGTGAAGTGCTGCTCGGCGTCGACCGCCTTCTTGGCTGGCGCATCGCCATCGCGCAGGCGGGGCAGGCGGCGGGCGTCCTCGTCGGCGCTGTCGTCGGTGCCTTCCTCGTAGAGCGTGAGGTAGCCGGGGAACAGCACGACCTGGCCGGTGGCGCGCAAAGCGGTGCGGCCGGTGCCCTCAGCCAGTTCGACGATCGTGCGCTCCATTCGCGCGGACGCCATCTGGCTGGCGAGCGCGCGCTTCCAGATCAGATCGTACAGCCGGCCATGATCGCCCGAGCCGGCGCGATCCTTGCCGAAATCGGTCGGGCGGATCGCCTCGTGCGCTTCCTGCGCGTTCTTCGCCTTGGAGGTGTAGTGGCGCGGCTTGTCCGGCACGTAACCGGCGTCATAGCGGTTGGCGATGGCGAGGCGCGCGGCGGAGATCGCACTGCCGTCCATCTGTACGCCGTCGGTCCGCATATAGGTGATCGCGCCGTCCTCGTAGAGCGACTGTGCGATCCGCATCGTGTGATCCGCCGAGAAGCCAAGCTTGCGCGATGCCTCCTGCTGGAGCGTCGAGGTGGTGAACGGCGGCGGCGGGTTGCGGGTGGCGGGCTTGGTCTCCACCGACTGGACGGTGAAATGCCCCGCCTCGACATCGGCCTTGGCGCGCATCGCGGTGGCTTCGTCGCCGATCGAGAGGCGGTCGATCTTGTCGCCGTTCCAGCGCGTCAGGCGCGCGGTGAAGGGCGTGCCGTCCTGCTCCATCTGTGCGGCAACCGACCAGTATTCCTGCGCGCGGAACGCCTCGATCTCACGCTCGCGCTCGACGATCAGCCGCAGCGCGACCGACTGCACGCGGCCCGCCGACTTGGCCCCGGGGAGCTTGCGCCACAGCACCGGCGACAGGGTGAAGCCGACCAGATAGTCGAGCGCGCGGCGCGCGCGATACGCGTCGATCAGATCGGTATCGAGTTCGCGCGGATGCTTCATCGCCTCCGTCACGGTGGCCTTGGTGATGGCGTTGAACGTCACGCGCTGCACATCCTTGGGCAGCGCCTTGCGGTTCTTCAGCACCTCCTGCACGTGCCACGAAATCGCCTCGCCCTCGCGATCCGGATCGGTGGCGAGGATCAGGCGGTCGGCAGTCTTGGCGAGATCGGTGATCGCCTTGAGCTGCTTGGTCTTGTCCGCGTAGTTTTCCCATTCCATCGCGAACCCCTCGTCGGGGTTCACCGAGCCGTCCTTGGGCGGCAGATCGCGAACGTGGCCGTAGCTCGCCAGCACGCGGTAGTCGGAGCCGAGATACTTCTCGATGGTTTTCGCCTTGGCCGGCGATTCGACGATAACTAGCTGCATGGCGGTTCGGTCACATCCTTACGTGTACGCACGAGGGTGAAAGGCTAGGCCGGGTGGCGTCAAGTGGGGTGCGCATAGCCGCATGCGCAAGGTTCGTCTCGGCGGATGATCGCCTTGACTCTTGGGCGGGCCGCCGCTAACCGCCCGCCTTCGCATTTGGTCCCGCACCCCGGTGAAGCGGTGGCCCCGGCATGTCTTGCCGGCGCGATGACCGGGTATCGATCGGCACGGTCTTTCAGAACGCGCCGGTCTTGTTGTTGGCAAGTGTCTAAGGAAATATCATGTCGAAGCGTTCCAGCGCCAAGCATAAACTCGATCGCCGTATGGGCGAGAACATCTGGGGCCGTCCCAAGTCCCCGGTGAACAAGCGTGAGTACGGCCCCGGCCAGCACGGCCAGCGCCGCAAGGGCAAGGTTTCGGACTTCGGTCTGCAGCTGCGCGCCAAGCAGAAGCTGAAGGGCTATTACGGCGACGTCACCGAGAAGCAGTTCCGCGCATGCTACCATGAGGCGGCACGCATGAAGGGCGATACCAGCCAGAACCTGATCGGCCTGCTCGAGATGCGTCTCGACATGATCGTGTACCGCGCCAAGTTCGCGCCAACCGTGTTCGCCGCGCGTCAGCTCGTTTCGCACGGCCACGTCCGCGTCAACGGCGTGAAGTGCAACATCGCCTCGCGTCGCGTGTTCGCTGGTGAAGAGATCACGCTGGGTTCGAAGGCGCAGGAAATGGCGCTGGTGATGGAAGCGCAGGCGCTGTCCGAGCGTGAGATCCCCGATTACGTCGCTCCGGACGGTGCCGCCAAGGTAACCTTCACGCGCGTGCCGACGCTCGACGAAGTGCCGTACCCGGTGAAGATGGAACCGAACCTCGTGGTCGAGTTCTACTCGCGCTGATCGAGATTTAGCGAAGCTAAATCGAGGTTCCTCAGCGCGAGTGGCCGGCGGTGCCATGGCGCTGACCGACGACGCGGGCTTCGCCCGCCTCGCCCACCCCGAGAAAACAAAAAAGGGCGGCCCGCAACGGCCGCCCTTTTTTATATCTCAGCCTTAAACCCACCCTCACGGCGTCGCCGGCAACCCCAGCGACTTGCGCAGAAACCCGTCCATCGTATCCAGCATCGTCGCGCGAACCGTATTATCCTCGAGTTGATGGTCGAGCGTCGGGATTTCGGAGTACGTCACCAGCTTATGCGCGCTCTTTAGCCGCGCCGCCATCAACCGGGATTCGGCGACTGAGACGTTACGGTCGAGATCGCCGTGGAACAGCAGCACCGGCGCGACAAAACGATCGGCATGCTGCGCCGGCGATCCCGCGGCGACATTCGGGCCATGACCGATCTGCGCGTCGATGAGGGGAAAGTTGGTGAAGTCGCGCCATTCCTGTCGGCGGCTTTCGAGATCGGTGACCGGCGCCACTGCGACGATCGCCTTGAACAACTGCGGATCGACCACTGCGGATTGCAGTGCCGCATAGCCACCGTATGACCAGCCGACGATCGCCAGTTTAGCTGGATCCGCGATGCCCTGCTTGACCAGCCAGCGCCCGCTGTCGTTGACGTCGCCAATCGCGATCGGCCAGGATTGAAAGCCGTTCTTTTCGAAGAAGGCGATCCCGTACCCGGTCGAGCCCCGAAAGTTGGGCTGGAGGACGGCATAACCGCGGTTCGCGAAAAATTGCGCCAGCCAGTCGAACCCCCATTCGTCACGCGCGTCCGGCCCACCGTGCGGCATGACGATCGAAGGCAGACTCTTGCCGGAACTTCCCGGCGGCAGCGTCAGATAGGCGGGGATCGTCGTGCCATCGGCGACGGTGACGCTGACCGCTTTGACCGTCGCCAGCGTGGTCTTGGCGAGTGCCTGGCGTACCGGCAGGAGTTCCGCCAGCTTACGGGTTGCTTTATCGTAGAGGTAATAGCGGCCGGGATCGACATCGCTGCCGGCAAAGATCACCAGCTTGCTTTCGTCGGCGGTGGCATCGACAATGTTGACGAGCGGCAGGCCCGGCAGCGCCTTCGAAAGCGCGGTCGACAGCTTGGCGAGGTCCGGATCGAAATACACCGTCTGGCGCTTGTCGGTGGCAAAGCTGACGCCGACCAGACGATCCTGTCGCCCGACCGATATGGCGGCATCGATATCTACATCTGGCCGGGCGAGAACCAGCTCCCGCTTCAACGATCCGTCGAGCGCGACCGCATAGAGCGCGGTACGGCCGTCGACTGCATCAAACCCATAGGCGACATTCTTGTCAGGATCGACCGCGACCGGATCGAACCCGATGCTGGTCGTGTCGGTCTGCTTGACGACGCCAAGCGGTTTCCACTGGCGGCTGTTCGGCGTGCGGTAGAATACGCTGACGGAATTCTTCATGTAACCGGCGGTATTCTCGCCGCGCAGCTTCATGATCCGCACGATGCCGTGGCCGTCGCTGATATACGCCTCGGCGCCCTTGCGAGGGGGCTCGACCATCGTGCGTTTGAGCGTGACCGTGTCGATACGGTCGACGCCCAGCCCCTCCTGTGTGCTGGCGACGAGGCTGCCCGTGGTCGATTCGGGCACGTAGGTGTGTGTCATCAGCACGCTGCCGTCGGCTCGGTCGGCCTGCCAGTCGATCACCTCGCCACCGCCAAGCGCGTAGTTCAGCGATCGATCGTTGGTGCGCGCGCTCAGCATGACGACACGCTTGCCGTCGGCATCGAGCGCGAAAATACGCGAGAACGGTAGCACGCGCTGCTGCGCGTCGGTCGCCACCATGTAGATACTGCAGACCAGCCGGGTATCGGTGGTCCAATGGCAGGATTGCAGCCGATCGGGATTGCCTGATGAGGATGAGATCGCAGTCAGCTCGCCGGTCGCGACGGTGGCGATGATGATGGCGTCACCGCGCGCACCGGTTGGAGCAATATACGCGATCCGTTTGCCGTCAGGTGAAATGCTGATCTGACGAACATCCTCGCGCGCGCCGAAATGCGTAGCGGCGTCGCTCGCCGCCCCAGCCTGCGATGCCAGCGACGCTACGGCCAACGCCGCCCATGCTATGTGTTTCATCCCGCTCCCCAAAACGTCCCCGGGGAAAGGCGTAGCTTCGTCACGCACCGTCGTAAAGCGGTCGCCAAAACGCAACCGGCCCGTCTGCCCCAGTGCGCAAACGGGACGGTTTCACGTGGAACGAAGCTGCTGCCTTTAGCGTGGTGCGACGGACAGTTTGAAGATCATCTCGCTGTGGTATGGCTTGCCGGGATCGACACGTGCCGACACGAAATCGGGATGGTTGGGTGAGTCCGGGAACTTCTGCGGCTCGAGCGAGACCGAATCGCCCATTCGATAGACGTGGCCATGCTTGCCGACGAACGTGCCATCGAGGAAGTTGCCGGTGTAGAACTGCACGCCCGGCTCGGTGCTCAGCACTTCGAGAACGCGGCCTGACGCCGGGTCTTCCAGCCGTGCGGCGAGTTCCGGCGTCTTGGTCAGGCCCTTGTCGAGCGCGAAATTATGATCGTAGCCTTGCCCAAAGCGGATCTGTGCGTCGCGCCCATCGCGGATGCCCTCGGCAATGACGCGGGGTGCGCGGAAGTCGAACACGGTGCCCTCGACCGGGCGACGCTCGCCGGTCGGGATCAGGTGCGCGTCGACCGGGGTGTACGCCTTGGCAGGGATCATAAGCGTGTGGAAGGTCGCACCCGCCGGTGCGCCCTCGCCGGCGAGATTGAAGAAGCTGTGATTGGTCATGTTGACGACGGTCGGCTTGGTGGTCTTCGCGTCGTAGCTGACCTTCAGCGCGGCACTCTCGTCGAGTGCGTAGGTGACGGTCGCATCGAGGGCGCCGGGATAGCCGGCGTCGCCATCCGGGCTCGAATAGGCGAGCACCACCGAAGCAGTCGGCCCCGATTTGACCGACACGATCTTCCAGACCTGCTTGTCGAACCCCTTGCCGCCGCCGTGCAGCGAATTGACCTTGTCGTTGAGCGGCAGCTGGTACGTCTTGCCGTCGAGCGTGAACTTGCCGCCGGCGATGCGGTTGGCATAACGCCCGATCGTCGCGCCGAAATAATTGGGGTGGCTCTGATACGTGGCCGCATCGTCATAGCCGAGTGCGATGTCGGCGAGCTTACCGTCGCGATCCGGCGCGATCAGCGACTGAAGCGTCGCCCCGTAGTTGAGGATGCGCGCCGATACGCCGTGACCGTTGGAGAGCGTCACCGCCTCCACCGCGGAACCGTCAGCAAGCGTGCCTGCCGCCTCCCGCTTGGCTTCGGCGGCGTTGGCCGCGTAGGGGGTGAAGGCGGTCGCCACGGCAAGAGCCGCCACGCCGGCGCGCCAGATATTCAGCATCCTCTGAGTCCCTTCCTGGAGCGCCAGCGATGCGGCGCCTTGTGCATGGAATGTATAGTCAGACAAGAATTGGCAGAGCAAGGCCCTGATGCCCATCGAAACGCCTGGCTAAGCGACGTTCTGCATAGCGCTCGCGGTATCCTCCAGCGCGAGATCAACGAGGATGCGCATGGCGGCATTTGCGGCGGCCGGGTCGCCGGCTGCGATGGCGTCGTAGACGCGAGCGTGATCGGGGATCGGGTTGCGCGGCAGCTCGCGCGCGCGCTGTTTATACTGTGTCGTCCAGCTTACCGCCGTGCCGATGCTGGCGGCGAGCACCATCATCGCGTCGTTGCGGGTGGCGCGCAGGATTGCATCGTGGAAATCGCGATCGGCGGCGCGGCCCGCCGCGGTGGCGAGCGAATGGCGACGCATTCGGCCGAGCGCGTCCTTAAGAATTCGCAGATCGTCGCGATCGCGTCGCTCCGCCGCGAACCCTGCCGCCGCCGGTTCCACCACCGCGCGCAGTTCGAACAGGTTGCGAACGAACTGCGCATCCGGCTCGCCCGCGAAGGCCCAGGTCAGAACGTCGGGATCGAGCAGGTTCCAGCGCGCGCGCGGCAGTACGCGGGTGCCCGCCTTCGGCCGGCTTTCGACCAGCCCCTTGGCCGCAAGCGCACGGATCGCCTCGCGGTACGCGCCGCGCGACACGTCGAGCGCTTCGGAGAAATCGACCTCGCTCGACAGGATATCGCCCGGCGCATAGGCGCCCGAGACGATCGCTATGCCGATCTTGTGCGCGATCGCGCCGTTCAGCCGGCGCCCGGTGCCGCGCGGCGTGCGTTCTACGACCGCGCCTTCCACGCCTTGGTCCTGTTCGGTCATCCTTATCTCCCGTTGCCAGCCGTACCAGCCGTTTCGCCGTTTCAAAACGAAAGATTGCATTGCCCGGCTGGCAAAAATAAGTAGGAGTAATCGAACGGCGGACACGAGCGGTCGGGCTGACCGCGCCAACCAGGCGGGAAGTTTGGTCGGGTTTTGGGTGCGCCGAGGTACTTTGACGGCAGAACGCGCCCGGTGCGCGCACCGAAGAGAGGATTGATCGCATGGCGCTTCGCCTGTTGCAGCACCGTACAGCATCCGGCACGCGAGCGGTGATCGCCGCCGATGGCGACCGCGCAGCATTCGTCAACGGGGTGGCGTCGATCCGCGCACTGGCGCTGAAGGCGATCGAGAGCGGCACCGGATTGGCGGACGCGGTGGCGGCGCTGGGCACCGGCGATACCGTCGACCTCGCCGCAGCCTTCGCGGCCGGCGAGATCATCGCCCCGATCGACCATGACGACAGCGCACACATGATCCTGGCCGGCACCGGGCTTACCCACCTCGGTTCGGCCGAGGGACGCGACAAGATGCACAAGGCCGCCGCCGCTGCCGAGACGCTTACCGATTCGATGCGCATGTTCCAGGAGGGTGTTGCCGGCGGCAAGCCCGCCGGCGGCGCGGAAGGCCAGCAGCCCGAATGGTTCTACAAGGGCGACGGTTCGCAACTCGTCGCGCCCGGCGCGCCGCTGGAAATGCCCGCGTTCGCCAAGGATGGTGGAGAGGAGCCCGAGCTTGCCGGCATCTACCTGATCGGCCCGGACGGTACGCCGTTCCGGCTCGGCATCTGCCTCGCCAACGAATTCAGCGATCATGTGACCGAACGGCACAATTACCTGTGGCTGGCACATTCCAAGCTGCGGCAGGCCTCGCTCGGCCCGGAACTGCTGGTCGGCGCGCTGCCCGACCACGTCGAGGGCACCAGCCGCATCGTGCGCGACGGCGAGACGCTGTGGAAGCAACCGTTCCTGTCGGGTGAGGCGAACATGTCGCACAGCTTCGCCAACCTTGAGCATCATCACTTCAAATACGACCTGTTCCGCCGCCCGGGGGACGTGCACGTGCACTTTTTCGGAACCGCCACGCTGTCGTTCAGCGCGGGGGTGCAAACGCAAGTGGGTGACGTGTTCGAGATTGCGGCGGCGCCGTTTACGCTGCCGCTGCGCAACCCGCTCGCCCGTGCCGAGCCAAAGCCGGCAGTCGTCAAGGCGCTCTGACCCCGTGGACCCGATCCGCATCGCCATCGTTGGCATGGGCAAGATCGCGCGCGACCAGCATCTGCCCGCGATCCTGGGCGACGAAGCGTTCAGCCTCGCCGCGACGGTGAGTCCGCTTGCGGAGCAGACCGTCGCGGGTGTGCCGCACCGCGCCAGCCTGGACGCGCTGTTGGCGGACGGGCCGGCGGTGGATGCGATCGCGCTCTGTACGCCGCCGCAGGTGCGCTACGATCTTGCCGCGCAGGCGCTGGCGCGCGGCATTCACGTCTTTTTGGAAAAACCACCAGGCGCGACACTCGCCGAAGTCGATGCGTTAAAGTCGCAGGCCGCCGAGACCGGCGTGACTCTGTTCGCGGCATGGCACTCGCGTTTCGCCGCCGGGGTCGCACCTGCACGGTCTTGGCTGGCGGAACGCCGGATCGACAGCGTGTCGATCGTGTGGCGCGAGGACGTGCGGGTCTGGCATCCCGGGCAGGCCTGGATCTGGCAGCCGGGTGGTCTCGGCGTGTTCGATCCCGGCATCAACGCACTGTCGATCGCGACGCATATCCTGCCGCGCCCGTTCTTCCTACGCGCCGGCACGCTCGCGATCCCGGCCAACCGCGCCGCACCGATCGCCGCCGATCTCACCTTCTGCGATACCGCCGGCATGACCATCCACGTCGATCTCGACTGGCGGCAGACGGGGCCGCAACGCTGGGACATCGTGGTTGAAACCGATGCCGGCACCTGCACGCTCTCTAACGGCGGCGCGGTGCTGACGCTGCCAGGCAGCGCCGATCACGGTGAGGACCGCGAATATTCCGGCCTCTATGCACATTTCGCGACACTGGTAAGTACCTGCCGCAGCGAGATCGACACACGCCCGCTCAAGCTCGTCGCCGATGTATTCCTGCGGGCACGACGCGAGAGCGTAGAAGCATTCAACGATTAAAACTGGGAGGATGATAATGCGGAAGTTCCTGCAGATGATGCTGACCGGCGCGGCGCTGGTCGCCGGCGCCACCGGAAGCGTGGCGCAACAATCGACGCCGTTGACCGAGACCCCGCCGCCGGCGGGCACCGCCACTGTGACGCTGCATGCCGACACGCCCGGCCCGGTCTACGATCGCCGCATCTTCACGCAGTTCGCCGAGCATCTCGGCAACGGCATCTATGGCGGCCTGTGGGTCGGCACGAACTCCAAGATCGCCAACACGCACGGTTTCCGCAACGACGTGGTTGGTGCGCTGAAGCAGCTCGGCGTGCCGGTGGTGCGTTGGCCCGGCGGGTGTTTTGCCGACGAATATCACTGGCGGGAAGGCATCGGCGCGCCCGCCAAGCGCCCGGTCAAGGTCAACACGCACTGGGGCGGCGTGACCGAACCCAATGCGGTCGGCACGCATGAGTTCATGGACCTGATGGACCAGCTCGGGTCCGAACCGTACATCTCCGGCAACGTCGGCAACGGCACCCCGCGCGAAATGGCGGAGTGGGTCGAATATATGACCGCACCGGCCGGCAGCCTTGCCGACGAACGCGCCAGGAACGGCCACAAGGCGCCGTGGAAGGTGCCGTTGTTCGGCATCGGCAACGAACTGTGGGGCTGCGGCGGCAACATGCGCGCCGAATATGCCGCCGACGAGACCAAGCGTTACGCGACCTTCATCGTCGCGCCAGAGGGCACCAGGATCGTCAAGATCGCGTCGGGCGCGAATGGCGACGATTACAAATGGACCGAAACCATGATGCGCGACGCCGCCGGGCAGATCGACGGCGTCTCGCTGCATTACTACACCGTGCCCGGCGGCGGCGGCTGGCCGCCCAAGGCATCCTCGACGCAGTTCGACGAAGCGGGTTGGGCGGAAACGCTGTCCGATACCGAGCGGATGGAGGAGCTGATCTCCAAGCACGCCGCGGTGATGGACAAATACGATCCCAAGAAGCGCGTCTTCCTGGCGGTGGACGAATGGGGCACCTGGTACAAGGCGGACCCGGGCACCAACCCCGGCTTCCTGCGCCAGCAGAACACGCTGCGCGACGCGCTGGTGGCGTCGATCAACCTCGACATCTTCGCGCATCATGCTGACCGCGTGCGGGTGACGGCGATCGCGCAGATGGTCAACGTGCTGCAGGCGATGATCCTTACCGAAGGCGACAAGATGGTGAAGACGCCGACCTACTACGTCTACCAGATGTACAAGCCGTACATGGACGCGACCGTGCTGCCGCTCGACATCAAGTCGCCATGGTACGGCAAGGACAAGTGGACGATGCCGCAGATCAGCGCATCGGCGGTGCGGGACAAGGCGGGCAAGGTGCATGTCGCGCTGTCTAACCTAAACCCGAATCAGCCGATCACGGTCAGCGTCGGGCTCGCCGGGGTTACGGCGAGCGCCGTGTCGGGTCAGATCCTCACCGCCGGGGCGATCAACGCGTATAACGACTTCAACACGCCGAACGCGGTGGCTCCTGCGGCCTTCACCGGCGCGCGGATCGACGGTTCGACGCTCAGTGTCGCGCTGCCGGCCAAGTCGGTGGTGATGCTCGACCTGCAATAAACGGTCGCGCGACAGGAGAAGACCATGCGGAGAGCCGTTCTCGGCATGGCGGCGCTGGCACTCGCAGGTCTTGCGAGTGCCCAGCAGTCGCCGGCACCCTCGGGTGTCACGCTCAACAGTCGGCTGACCGGCGATCTGGTGCCGACGCATGATCCGGTGATCGCGAAGGAACGCGGCACCTATTATGTGTTCGGCACCGGTCTGTCGGCGAAGACCTCGCCCGACCTGGTGCACTGGACGAAGGCGCCGCCTCCACTCACCGCGCTGCCCGATTGGGCGACAAAGGCGGTGCCGGGGGCGAAAGGGATGTGGGCGCCCGACATAGCGTTCGTGAACGGGCGCTGGCGGCTGTATTATGCGGTATCGACATTCGGCTCGAACCGCTCGGCGATCGGGCTGGCGACCAGCCCGACGCTCGATCCCGCCGCCCCCGGTTACGGCTGGCGCGACGAGGGGCTGGTGCTGATGTCGATGGCCACCAACGACTACAACGCGATCGATCCCAACTTGGTCGTCGACGCCACCGGACGGCAATGGCTGAGCTTCGGCAGCTTCTGGAGTGGGTTGAAGCTGGTTGAACTCGATCCCGCGACCGGCAAGCCGCTCCACCCCGCCGCCCAGCCGATCGCGATCGCGCACCGGCCTGCGCCCGCCGGCGCGCCGGCCCCGGTGGAAGCGCCGTTCATCATCCGGCATGGCGGCGCCTACTGGCTGTTCGCGAGCTACGACTATTGCTGCAAGGGCGTGAACAGTACCTACTATACCGTGGTCAGCCGGTCGAAAGAGATCACCGGTCCGTATCTCGGCAAGGACGGCAGCAGTATGCTGAACGGCGGCGGTACCGTGTTCCTGCGTGCCGACCTGCCCGAGAAGGGGCGTTTCCGCGGACCGGGCCACCCCGGCTTCCTGCACGACACGGACGGCAAGGATTACGTCGTCTATCACGCCTATGACAAAGACAAGAATGGTGCCCCGACGCTCCGGATCGCTTCGATCCGCTGGGGCGCCGACGGCTGGCCGCAAGCGGAGGATTGAACCATGACCGACCTGAATCGCCGCGGCTTCGTTGCCGCCGCCGCTGCACTTGCCGCTACGCCAGCGCTGGCGCGCGTCGCGCCGAAGCCCGTGATCGTCAATCCGCTGGTCAGGAACCGCGCCGACGCGCAGGTCTTCCGCTATACGGACGGCAATTACTACATGACCGGATCGGTGCCGGAATACGACCGGCTGGTGCTGCGCCGCTCGCGCACGATCGCTGGCCTTGCCACCGCGCCGGAACGCGTGCTGTGGCGACATGAGAAGACCGGGCCGATGTCCGGCTTTCTCTGGGCGCCCGAACTGCATCTCGTCGATGGCCGCTGGACGATGTATTACGCCGCCGGTCCGAGCGGCGGGGGTGACGACGTGTTCCACATCCGCACCTATGCGGTGGTGTGCGACGGGCCGGACCCGATGACCGGCACCTGGAAGGTGCTCGGCCAGCTCCAGACCGACTGGGACAGCTTCAACCTCGATTCGACCTCGTTCGTGCACAAAGGACAGCGCTACCTCGCCTGGGCGCAGCGCGAGCCCGGCATCGACACCAACAGCAACCTGTATCTGGCGCCGCTGAAGACACCGCTGACGCTTGCGGCCAAGCAAGTGCGGCTGTCGGTGCCGACGCTCGATTGGGAGGTGCGCGGCTACAAGGTCAACGAAGCGCCGGCGGTGCTGGCGCGCAATGGCCGGCTGTTCATGACCTACTCCGCCAGCGCAACCGATGCGCGCTACTGCATGGGCATGCTCACCTGCCGCGACGATGCCGACATCATGGACGCAGGCAACTGGTCGAAATCGCCGGTGCCGGTGTTTAAATCGTCGCCCGAGCACAAGGTGTTCGGCCCCGGCCATAACAGCTTCACCACCGACGAACGTGGCCGCGACATGCTGGTCTATCACGCGCGCGATTACGCCGAGATCAAGGGCGATCCGCTGTTCGATCCCAATCGGCACACCCGCGTCCAGCCGTTCCGCTATACGTCGGAGGGCGTGCCCGACTTTGGCGCGCCCGTCGCCAACGGTCCGCTGCGCGCATGAGCGGGATCGGCCGCCGCGAACTGCTCGCCGCCGGGGTCGCGGCGGCGGCGCTGCCGGCGGTCGCCGGCGCGGTGGAGCGGGCCAGGCCCTCGCTCGCGCCGCGCCCGCCGATGGGATGGAACAGCTGGAACAGCTTCGCCACCACGATTACCGAGGCGCAGGCGCTGGAGACCGCGCGGATCATGGCGGCCAAGCTGCTGCCCGCCGGCTACGATGTCTTCACCGTCGATATCCAATGGTACGAGCCGAACGCGAGCAGCTACGCCTACAGCGCCAAGCCGATGCCGACGATGGACGCGAACGGTCGGGTGCTGCCCGCGCCCAATCGTTTTCCGTCCGCGGCGAACGGGCAGGGGTTTGCGGCGCTTGCGGCGAAGGTCCACGCGCTCGGCCTGCGCTTCGGCATCCACGTCATGCGCGGCATCCCGCGCCTTGCGGTGGAGCGTAACCTGCCGGTGCTCGGCACGACCTATCGCGCGCGCGATATCGCCGACGTGACCAGCATCTGCGCGTGGAACCCCGACATGTACGGTGTCGACATGCGCAAGCCCGGTGCGCAGGCCTATTACGACAGCGTGTATGCGCAATATGCCCGCTGGGGCGTCGATTTCGTCAAGGTCGACGACATGAGCCGCCCGTATGACGCGCATGCGCCCGAGATCGAGGCGGTCGCGCGTGCGATCGAACGGCCCGGGCGGCCGATGATCCTCAGCCTGTCGCCCGGCGAAACCCCGCTGGTCCGCGCCGATCACGTCCGCCGCCATGCCGAGATGTGGCGCATCGCCGACGATTTCTGGGACGAGTGGCCGCAACTGGAGGCTCAGTTCACCCGGCTGGAGAACTGGAGTCTGTATGCCGGCAACGGACACTGGCCGGATGGCGACATGCTGCCGCTCGGCAGGCTCGCGCTTGGCGCGCGCGATACGCGCTTCACGCCCGACGAGCAGCGTACGCTGATGACCTTGTGGTCGATCGCGCGTTCCCCGCTCATCATGGGTGGCGACCTGCGCCACCTCGACAGGGGGACGCTCGCATTGCTCACCAACCCGGAGGTGATCGCGGTCAACCAGGCGAGCAGCGACAACCGCCCGCATTACCTGGAGGACGGCACGCGGATCTGGAGCGCGGCGGCACCGGGCGGGGGATATTACGTCGCGCTGTTCAACACCTCGAAGGCGGAGCGCCGCGTTGCCTTGCCGCTCGACAGGCTTGGCATCGCGGGTTCTGCGACTGTCCGCGATCTCTGGGCGCGCGCACCGCTTGGCCGGATGCGCGGGGCGGTGGCAACCGAGGTACCCGCCCACGGCGCAGCCTTATTAAAGGTTGCAACCGACAACTAATTACTCCGACTTAAGTTGACATATTATAAGCGCTCGCAAGATATGTTGTGAGCGCATGGTAGCTTTTGCGTCACACTGCCGTGAAATCGCGCCGCTATGCTTGACGACACCGCGCGACAGCGGCAAATGCCTATCGATTAATTGTTGGACTAATGACCGCATAGAACGGTCTGAAGAGGGGATGTGACATGGCTACGAATCGCACGATCCTTGGCACGGTTTCGGTGCTGGCGCTCCTCGCGGGCGGACCGGCGTTCGCACAGAGCACCACGCAGTCGACACCGCCAAGCGACGGCGGCACCACCGCCGCCTCGGGCGACAATACCGCCGCGCCTGCGGACACGGCGATCCCGTCCAGCAATCCCGAGACAGACGAGATCGTCGTGAAGGGCGTGCGCGCGTCGATCGTCGGCGCGCTTAACGTGCGCAAGAATTCGACGCAGATCGTCGACTCGATCGTCGCCGAGGATGTCGGCAAGCTGCCCGACAACAACGTGATCGAGGCGCTTCAGCGTGTCACCGGCGTCCAGGTGACCAACCGCAGCGGCGGCGAGGCGGCGGGCATCTCGATCCGCGGTCTGCCGGACGCGCTGACCACGTTGAACGGGCGCAACATCTTCACCGCCGCCGGCCAGTCCTTCTCGTTGCAGGATATCTCGGCCAACCTCATCAAGTCGGTCGACGTCTACAAGACGCGCGCCGCCGACCAGATCGAGACCGGTCTTGCCGGCCAGGTTGATGTGAAGACGCGCCGCCCGTTCGATTTTGACGGCTTCGCGATTTCAGGTCTCGCGCGTGGCATCTACAACGAACAGGCCGACAGCTATAATCCAAACGCCGCGCTGCTCGTCAGCGATCGTTGGACAACCGGCATCGGCGATATCGGCGTGCTGGTGAATGGCAGCTACAGCAAGACCAACTACCGCGACATGACGGCAACGGCGGGCGCGCTGGTGCCGTTCGCGACGCTCAACCCGGCGGCGGGCACCGGTCTCGTGCCGTTCCAGCGCATCTTCCCGGCGGCGACCGACCCGACCACTGGCGCGTTCATCACCGCGCCGGGGCTGGGCGCATGGCAGGTCGGCACCGATGCGGGGCTGGCAACGGCGCCCGGCTCCTCGATGCTGGTGAACGGCGTGTCCACGCCCTACGTCCTGTCGCGCGACGCGGTGTTCAGCTCCGACCTGTACGGCCGGCGCGAGCGGCCGTCCGCCAACATCGCGTTCCAGTGGGCGCCGAACAGCAGCTCGGTCTACACGGCCGAGGCGTTCTACTCGGGCTTTCGCGGCAATACCTTCAACAGCCTGCAGTTCAGCTTCGTCGATTTCTGGGACAACCCGCAGGCGCCGACGCTGTACGATGGCACCAACATCGTGAAGTCGCGCGTCGCCAACAACGTCTACGGCTTCAACAGCGGCGATTACACCCAGAACAAGACCGACAGCTTCGTCTATGCCTTGAACGGCAAGTGGGACGTGGCCGGCGGTCGCGGCAAGATCGTCGCCGACATCGCGTATCAGACCAGCACCTACAACACCTCCTTCATCGCAATGCGGACCGAGCGCACCGCCGACCAGATCAACGTCGATTTCAACAATGGCGGCGGCATTCCGTCCTACCATTTCCGCGACGACTCGCTGCTGACCAATCCGGCGATCTGGAACGTCGCGCAGCTGTACGACAATGCCGAGCGTGATCACGGCAGCGCGATCACCGCTACGCTGGACGGCGAATACACCTGGGACAGCGGCTTCCTGCGCCGCATCAAGGGTGGTTGGCGTATCGACGATCGCAAGGCGGACGTGTCTACCCGCACGCAGGACGCCGCCAACCTCGGCGTGCCGCTGTCGTCGCTGGGTGACGGCGCGACCTTCACCAACTCGGGCTTCTTCGACGGCCGCGCCGACGTGCCGAGCAGTTGGGTGCTCGCCAACGGCTATTGGCTGAATGCCAATGCCGACAAGGTGCGCTCGCTCTACAAGCTCAAGACATCGGACCAGTTGACGCTCGGTCGCGTGTTCCAGACCGACGAAGTGACGATGGCCGCCTATGCGATGGCGGACGGCGAGCTGTCGATCTTCGGCCGGCCGCTCCAGATCGAGGCGGGCGTCCGCTTCGTGACGGTCGACACCAATTCGCAGTTCTTCAACCGGCTCGACAATTTTGCGGAGACCGACGCCTCGGTCGCCACCAGCAAGTTCCTGCCGAGCGCGACGCTGCGCTACGAAATCACCAACAAGCTGCGGCTGCGCGCCAATTTCGGCGAGACGCTGCGTCGTCCGAACTACACCGATCTCAACCCCAACTACACGCTGACCGGCGATCTCACCAACGTCGGCTACGGGTCTGGCTCCGCCGGTACCGCCAACCTGCGGCCGACGCAGTCGAGGAACTACGACGTCGCGCTGGAATGGTATTTCGACCGCGACAGCGCGATCACCGTCACCGGCTTCCGTCGCGAGATCGACGGGCTGGTGGTGCCGGTCACGCAGATCGAGAATATCCCCAACAACGGCATCGTCGCGGGCGCCACCAACACGTTCGCGATCACGCGGCCGCTCAATGCGTCCAACGGCGTGTTGAAGGGGGTCGAGGTCGGCGTCACCTACTTCCCGCATTACCTGCCGGGTCCGCTCGATGGCCTCGGCTTCGTTGGCAGCCTGACCGTGCTCGATTCGAGCCAGAACATCCCGCAGTTTGATGCCAAGGGCACGCTGATCGGGCAGTTCCAGTCGCCGTTCTTCGGCGTGTCAAAACTGTCGTACAACGCGACGCTCGCATATGATCGCGGGCCCGTTGGTGCGCGCGTGTCGTACGTATGGCGCAAGGAGTTCCTCGCCAACAACGAGGCGCGGCTGTTCGCCAACCCGATCGGCGTGTGGCGCACGCCTGAAAAGAGCCTCGACGTGCAGCTTACCTATGCGCTCACCAAGCGGCTCGGCGTCACGTTCGACGCGACCAACCTGACCAACTCGACGCAGCAGACCTACTACAAGTTCGGGGATGCCGGTGGTCCGGTGACGGACAATCTCGCTACCACCCTGTTGGCGCGGACCTTCGCGCTCGGCGTGCGATACGGGTTCCGGTGATGCTCGGGCGATCCGGCCGACGTAACTCGCTCATCCGGGCGATCGGTCGTGCCGGATCGTCGCTGCGGACGGTGCGCACGGCGATGCTGTGCGCAGCCCCGCTGTTGCTGGCGGCGGCTTCGACGCCGACTCCGCGTCTGGCGCGCGACACCATCCTCCAGCACCGCTACGGCAACGATGCCGACTGGTATCGCGATCGCATCCCGCTGTTCGACAGTTCCGACGAGACGCTGAACGCGGTGTATTACTACCGCTGGCAGGTGTTCCGCGCACACCAGCGCGATCTCGGTGCGAAAGGCTATATTTCCACCGAATTCCTCAACGATGTCGGTTGGCAGCGTGAGCCCTATGCCAGCCTCAACGATGCCACCGCCTTCCACATCGCCGAGGGGCGCTGGCTGCGCGACCGCCGCTTCGCCGACGATTACCTGCGCTTCCTCTATCTCGACGGCGGCAACGACCGCCATTTCAGCGAGGCGATCGCCGATGCCGCATGGGGTCGGTATCTGGTCGATCACGACAGCCAGGCCGCGCTCGCGCTGCTGCCGGCGATGCGCCACGTCTACGGGCTGTGGGACGACCGGTTCGATTTCACCAAGGGGCTGTACTGGATCGAGCCGCTGCTCGACGCGACCGAATACACCGTCTCCTCGATTGACGCTTCGGGCGGCAAGGACGGTTTCCGCGGCGGCGATGCGTTCCGCCCGTCGATCAACAGCTATCAATATGCCAACGCACTGGCGATCAGCCGCTTCGCCGCGCTCGCCGGGGACCGCGCGACCGCGACCGATTACGCCGCCCGTGCGGAACGAGCGCGTGGTCGTGTGCTCGACGCGCTGTGGAGCGACCAGAACGATCATTTCATCGACCGGTACAAGGTCGACAACCAATATGTGCATTACTGGGACCAGATCCGCGCGCGCGAACTGGTCGGGTATCTGCCGTGGACGTTCGGCCTGATCGGTGCGGAACCGAAGTATGACGGCGCGTGGAAACACATCCTTGCCGCCGATCAGCTCGGTGGCCCGACGGGCCTGCGCACCACCGAGCCGAGCTACCAATATTACATGCGTCAGTACCGCTATGACGCGGCGACCGGATTGCGCGAATGCCAGTGGAACGGACCCGTCTGGCCGTTCCAGACGACACAGGTGCTGACCGGCCTTGCCAATCGCCTCCACGCAGGGCGAGACGGCGCAATCGGGCGCGGCAATTACCTGCGGCTGCTGCGGCAATATGCTGGCATGCATTACCAAGGCGGGAAGCTCGATCTGGAGGAGGATTACGATCCCGCCACCGGCAAGCCGATCGTCGGCCTGCCGCGCAGCCACCATTATTTCCACAGCGGCTTCGACGATCTGGTGATCTCCGGCCTCGCTGGCATAGAGCCGCAGGCGGACGACAGCGTGGTGATCGACCCGCTGCTGCCGGTGAACGACCGCAGCAGGGATCGGCTGCGCTGGTTCGCGGTGCAGGACGTGCCGTATCACGGGCGGCTGCTCTCGGTGTTCTACGATGCCGACGGGCGGCATTATCGTGGGCGCGCGGGTTTGAGCGTCTATCTCGACGGGGCACTGGTCGCGTCGCGCGGGGAGCTCGGCAAGCTGGTGGTGCCGGTTCCCGCCGCGCCGAACCCCGTAATCGTGCGGCCAAGCGCGCAATCGATCAGCCTCGTCCGTAGCGACTATCCCAAACCGAGCGCATCGAGCGGCACCGACCCCGAACGGCTGCATCAGGGCATCGACGGGCGCGTGTGGTTCATGCCCGAACTGCCCAATGGCTGGGAGTCGACCGGCACGACCCGCGACGAATGGTTCGCGGTCGATTTCGGCAAGCCCGTCACGCTCACCCGCGCGGAACTGTCGTTCTTCGCTGGTGGTGCGTTCGCCGCGCCCGACAGCTACGCCCTCGAATACCAGGTGGACGGCCAGTGGCGACCGCTTCCGACGCAGGGCGGCGCACCGCGCGCCAACGCGACCGATGCGGTCACTTTCCAGCCGATCCGAACGACCGCGGTCCGCCTCGTCATCCGCAAGGCGCCCGGCGCGCAGGTCCGCCTCGCCGAGATCAAGCTGTTCTGATCGCCACCGGTTGCGCGCTTGCGAGCGCACTGCCAGAACCGCCGGATAACACTTCGGGGGAATGTTGATGCGCGCTTCTCTGCTCGGCCTGTCGCTGCTTGCCACGCCTGCGCTCGCGCAGGCGCCTGCCATCTCGGTCGACACGCTCAGGTCCGTCACCCAGACGCTGTCGTCAGACGCATACGAAGGCCGGAAGCCAACCACCCCGGCCGAGGACAAAACCACTGCCTACATCGTCGCGCAGTTTAAGGCGGCGGGGCTGAAGCCGGGCGTCGACGGTGGCTGGTTCCAGAAGGTGCCGCTGGTCGAGATCACCGCCACCAACGTCTCGCCGCTCACCATCACCGGCGGCAGTGCGCCGCTCGCGCTCGCGTTCCGCAGCGACGTGGTGCTGAAAAGCTACCGGGTCGTGCCGCATATCGCGATCAAGGACAGCGATGTCGTGTTCGTCGGCTACGGCATCAACGCGCCCGAACGCGGCTGGAACGACTATGCCGGGCTCGACGTGCACGGCAAGACCGTCGTCATCCTCGTCAACGATCCCGACTGGCAATCGGCGGCGCGCACCGGTTTGTTCGAGGGCAAGGCGATGACCTATTACGGCCGCTGGACCTACAAATACGAGGAGGCCGCGCGACAGGGCGCCGCCGCCGCGATCATCGTCCACGACACCGAGCCGGCGGCGTACGGCTGGGGCGTCGTCCAGTCGAGCAACACTGGCCCGCAGCTCGAACTTGACGAGGCGGGCGACCACATGACCGAGAGCGCGGCGGTCGGCTGGATGCAGCTCGACAAGGCCAAGGCGCTGTTCGCCAGTGCCGGCAAGGATTTCGCCGCCTTGTCAGAAGCCGCCAAGCACAAGGGCTTTCGCGCGGTGCCGCTCGGGGTGAAGGCGTCGGTGTCGTTCGACAATACGATCCGCCGGCAGGCCTCGAAGAACGTCATCGGCATCCTGCCCGGCAAGACCGCGCCGGGCGAATACGTGCTGTACTCCGCGCATTGGGATCACCTCGGCCACTGCGACCCGGTCAAGGGTGACGGCATCTGTAACGGCGCGCTCGACAATGCCAGCGGGGTGGCCGGCCTCGTCGCGCTTGCCCAGGCGCAGGTGAAGGCGGGTCCGGCGCGCCGCTCGATCGTGTTCCTGTCGGTGACGGCGGAAGAAGCCGGGCTGCTCGGCTCGCGCTATTATGCCGAGCATCCGGTCTATCCGCTCAGCGAAACGGTCGGCGGGGTCAACATGGACGTGCTCAACGTAAAGGGCCGCACCCATGATTTCGAGATCACCGGCGCGGGCAAGTCCGAGCTTGAGGACCTGATGAAGACGCTGGTCGAGGCGGAGGGCAGGGTGGTGAAACCCGAACCCAACCCGGAGCGCGGCAGCTACTTCCGCTCGGATCATTTCAGCTTCGCCAAACTGGGCGTGCCGATGTTCGATGGCGGTGCCGGCGAGGATCTGCTGGTCGGTGGCGAGGCGGCAGGCCATGCCGCGACGCTCGACTATATCGCCAACCGCTATCACAAGCCGCAGGACGAATATGATCCCAAGTGGGATTGGTCGGGGGCGGTCGAGGATCTCACGCTCTATTACCGACTGGGCCGCGAACTCGCCGATGGCGATCAATGGCCGAATTGGTACAAGACCGCCGAATTCCGCGCGATTCGCGATAAGAGCCGCGCCGCCGCAGACTAGGACCTGAGTTATGCCGAACATCGTCCCTCCACCTGAATGGGCGCCGCACAAGGCGGTCTGGATCGGTTTCCCGAGCCACCCCGAATTGTGGGAAGACGATCTCGAACCGGCACGGGAGGAAGTCGCCGCGTTCGCACGCGCGGTTCATGCCGAGGGCGAGGGCGAGCAGGTCATCCTGGTCGCCGCCGATGACGAGGCGGCGCGCGCTGCGGTGCGCGTGGCGGGGGACGTGGCCGAGGTGGTGGTGCAGCCGTTCGGTGACATCTGGCTACGTGATACCGGGCCGATCCTGACCGGCGACGGCGCGGCGCGCGCATTCCGCTTCAACGGCTGGGGCGGCAAATACGATCTGCCTGGCGACGACGATATCGGCCTGCGCCTTGCCGACATGATCGGCGTCGCGGTGGAGCGCTGCGACTGGGTGCTGGAAGGCGGCGCGATCGACGGCGACGGCACCGGTCGTGTCGTCACCACCCGGCAGTGCCTGCTCAACCACAACCGCAACCCCGATCTGTCGCAGGACGAGATCGCGGCGCGTCTGAAGGCGGATCTCGGCTTCGGAGAGATCGTCTGGCTTGGCGACGGGCTGCTCAACGACCATACCGATGGCCATGTCGACAATCTCGCCCGTTTCGTCGCGCCCGGCGTGGTGGCGATCCCACAGGCGACCGAGAACGACCCCAACTGGCTGGTCTACGCACAAGCGGCGGACGCGGCGGACGCGGCCGGCCTCGACGTGACGCGCATTCCCTCGCCGGGCCGCGTGCTGCGCGACGACGAGGTGATTCCGGCGAGCTACATGAACTTCTACATCGGCAATGCCGCCGTGGTGGTGCCGCTTTACGGCGCACCTAACGACGATGCGGCCGTCGCGGCGATCCAGGCGCTGTTCCCGACCCGCGCGGTGACCGGCCTGCGCGCCGACGCGATCCTGACCGGCGGCGGCAGCTTCCACTGCATCAGCCAGCAGATTCCAGCCTGATCCAACGGGCGTACCAGAGCCGGGCTATGGTACGCCCAAAGGGGTCTCAGGCGGCGCGGATCATCCTCGCAACGCCCGCTCACCTTCGACCATATAATCGCGCGTCATCGGCAGCGCGTGGCGGTTGCGCGAGAACTGAAGCTGGTAGTTGACCAAGCCGCCGAAGCGGAAAGCCGATGCCGCGGCCGCGAGATAAAACTGCCACATCCGGTAGAACGGCTCGTCATACAGGCTGACGATCGCCTCGCGCGCCGCCACCGTGCGTTCGTACCAGGCGTCGAGCGTATAGGCGTAATGCAGCCGCAACACCTCCACGTCGGTCATCATCATCCGCAGCCCTTCGTAGGACGCTGCGATTTCGGACAGCGCCGGGTTATAGCCGCCCGGAAAGATGTATTTGGTCGTCCACTTGTCGGTTACGCCCGGCTTACCGGCGCGGCCGATCGTGTGGAGCAGCATGACGCCGTCGTCGGTGAGCAGGTCGCGACACTTGCGAAAGAAGGTGCGGTAATGCGCCGGTCCGACATGCTCGAACATGCCGACCGACACGATCCGGTCGAATGTACCCGTCACATGGCGATAGTCGATCAGTTCGAAGCGAACCTTGTCGGCGACGCCTGCTTCCTCCGAGCGACGGCGCGCAACCTTTAGCTGCTCTTCCGACAGCGTTACGCCAAGCACCTGCGCACCGGTCTTGGCATGCAGGTACAGCGCCATGCCGCCCCAGCCGCAGCCGATATCAAGCACGGTCATGCCGGGTTTGAGCGCCAGCTTGGCGGCGATATGCGCCTTCTTGTCGTCCTGCGCCTGTTCGAGGCCGTTGGCGGGATCGGTGAAGTACGCGCAGCTATATTGCCGGTCGGCGTCGAGGAAGAGATCGTACAGCCGATCGGACAGATCGTAATGGTGCGCGACGTTGCGCTTCGACCGCTTCGCCATGTTGATGCGGCCGATACGGTGCGTCACCGCCTCCACCGCGCGGCGCATCGGCACGGCGGCGAGCCGGTTCGCGCCCGTCTCCCAAGGGTCGTTCGAGCTGAGCAGATTGATCAGCTCGCGTACATCGCCGTGTTCGACGACCAGCCGCCCGTGCATGTACGCCTCACCCGCGCCGAGTGCGGGATCGCGCACGATCGCGGCCGCCGCGCCTTTGTCGGTGAAGCGGATCGTCACCTGCGGGAAGCCGGGCGTCGGCGTGCCGAACGTCTTGGTCGTGCCGTCGGCGTGGTGGACGGTGAGCTGCCCGCGCTGGACCCGCGCGGCGAGGAACATGTCGATCAGAGCCATGCGCGAGCCGTTAACAATTAGATGCCCGCATACCAATCGTAATCGACATTGTCCTCCCAATAGCCGCCCTTGCCACGTCCGATTCCGTCCAGTGATGCTACGGCGTTGATCTGCATCAGATACTTGGCATGTTTGTAGCCAAGCTGCCGTTCCACGCGAAGCCGCAGCGGCGCGCCGTGGCCGACATCGAGCACCCGGTCGTTGAGCGCCCAGGCAAGGATGGTCTGCGGGTGAAACGCGTCGAGCAGATCGATCGACTCGTAATAGGGCTGACTGTTATAGAGGTCCGCGCAGGTGAACACGACATAGCGCGCGGTGTCGCGAAGACCCGCCGCCTTCAACAAGGTGCCGAGCTGCGGCCCGTGCCATTTGCCGATCGCGCTCCACCCCTCGACGCAATCGTGGCGGGTGATCTGCGTGCGCGTAGGCAGGCTGCGTACCTGCGCGAGCGACAGGTTGAGCGGCCGCGCCACCAGCCCGCCGACCTTCAGCCGCCAGTGCGCGAAGTTCTCCGCGACCATCGCGGTGTAGTCGGGCGTGCCGGGATTGTGCGTGCCGTTGACGCGAAAACGGGGTGACATCTCCGCCGTCGTGAACTCGGGCGCGAGCGCGGCGCGGTTCGACAGCGCGCGTTGCAGGCCGCGATTCATGATCTCGCCCGAGAACAGAATCTTCCGGAACGCCGGCACCTGCGCCACCTTGTCGCAACCGGACAGCAGCAACCCGGCACCGGCGGCGCTGCCGGCAATCAGTGTGCGGCGGGTAAGCAGCGTCATGCCTCCTCCTCCGGCACGCGCCAGCGCCCGGTAATCATGGACCGTACCTCGTTGATCGGCCCTGCCAAAATCACCAGCGTCAGATGGATCACGATGAACCCGGTCAGCGCGGCGGCGGCGATGAAGTGGACCGAACGCGCCGACTGCCGCCCGCCGAACAGATCGAGCAACCACGGCCATGCCGCGTCCATGAACGGCGACATGGCGAGTCCCGTCAGGATCATCGTCGGGATCAGCACGAAGATCACGCCCACATACGACAGTTTCTGGAAGATGTTATAGGCCTGCGGATCGGCCGGATCGTGGAAGCGCATGGCGAGATGTTCGCGCACGTCATGCCACAGGTTCGTCGCCGACAAATCGCGCGCCCGCACCCGCAGCTTGCGCAGGAAATGCCGGTTGAGGAGGCTTATGACCATATAGCCGAGCAGCCCGAACGACAGCACATACGCGAACAGCAGGTGCCAGCGTCGCGCGATCGCAAGGTTATAGTGCGCCGGGATCGTCACGTAGCTCGGCCAGTGAATCGTGTTCAGCCAGGGATGGTCGAAGTTCGCGCCGTACGCACCCCAATACAGATGCGGATGCGCGTTGAGGATGCTGAGGCCGCTGCCGATCATGATGAACAGCGTCACCGCGTTCACCCAATGCCAGACCCGCGTGGCGATCCGGTGTCGATAGATCGTGCGCGGCGTGCTGGCGGGCGGGGGATCGGTGTCTGTCATGGTCATGGTCCGTATACGCCAAACCGGCGCGGATGGTTACGCGACCGTCGCAAATCCTGTAGAGCCACGCGCGCTGCAAGGGAAACTGTGTCTTGACCACCGATCATCATTTTTACGAGCCGGCCACCGGCCATCGTCTCGCCCACGATCCGATGAACGCGATCGTCGGCCCGCGCCCGATCGGGTGGATCAGCACGCGCAGCGCGGCCGGGGTGCGCAACCTCGCGCCGTACAGCTTCTTCAACCTGTTCAATTACAAACCGCCGATCATCGGCTTCGCGTCGGTCGGGTGGAAGGACAATGTCGCCAACATCGCCGAGACGGGCGAGTTCGTCTGGAACCTCGCCACCCGCGCGCTCGCCGAGGTGATGAACACCAGCGCGGCGATGGTCGGCCCGGAGGTGGACGAGTTCGACCTCGCCGGCATCGAAGCGTTGCCCTCGCGGTTGGTGAAGCCCGACCGGGTCGCGGCAAGCCCGGTTCAGCTGGAATGCCGCGCAACGCAGACGCTGCGGCTGGAGACCAAGGAAGGCCAGACCGTCGACACCTGGGTCGTGTTCGGCGAGGTGATCGGCGTGCATATCGCACCCGATATGCTGGAGGACGGCGTGTACCAGACCGGCCGCGCCCGTCCGATCCTGCGCGGCGGTGGCCCGGCGGATTATTTCGAGGTGGGCGACGAGAACCTGTTCCGAATGCGCCGTCCCGATCAGCCGTAAGCGCGCACGAAGAACACGATCGTCACCACGCACGTCACCGCCAGCGTGCCACCACGCACCACGCCCGGCGACAGCCGCTTGCCGAGTCTCGCGCCCAGCCACCCGCCGACGATCGCGCCGATCAGCATCGGCACGCCCGCGTCCCAGCGCACCAGACCGGTCGAGACGAACACGATCGCCGCCGCCGCGTTGGCGACGGTGAGCATCAGCGTACGCGGCGCGAACAAGGCGCGCGGGGTGATGTTGGCGAGCAAGCCGTAGGTCGCGGTCAGCATCATGCCGACGCCGCCCCCGAAATAGCCGCCATAGATGCCGAGCAGCGCCTGCCCGACCACCAGCGCGCGTGGCCCGATCGTGACGACGCTGTGCAGCGCGGCGGCAGCACGCGGCCCGAACGCGATCACCAGTGCGGCGGTGAGCAGCAGCCAGGGAATGAGCAGATCGAACAGATGCGTCGGCGTGGACACGAGCAGCAGGCTGCCCGCCAGCCCGCCGACGAAAGTGATCGCCGCCAGCACTCGCACATCGACCCCGCCGAGCGGCCCGAGTTCGTCGCGAAACCCCCACGCGCTCACCGCCGCGCCCGGCAGCAGGGAAACGTTGGAGGTGGCGTTGGCGGCGTTGGCAGGCAGACCGAGCGCGATCAGCGCAGGCAGGGTGGCGAACGTACCACCGCCGGCAAGCGCGTTCATCGCGCCGCCGAACACGCCTGCAACGGCGGCAAGGGCTATGCTACCGACGTTCACGAACGGCCTCTCGCTTCCCCGGCGCAGGCCGGGGTCCGCTTACGGACCGTAGAGGGGAACGCGGTGGGCATCGTTACAAAGACCTGCGTGACTGGACCCCGGCCTGCGCTGGGGAGTGTGCCGTAAGGAGCGGGTGCTCGCCACGGGCAAAGCCCGTGTCGTCGGACGGCGCTGTAGCGCCGCCGGCCGGGCGCGCCTTCTGCTCGCGTCAGCTTTGCTGACGCTTGCTGGCGCGCCTACCCCAGCGCCGCCTGCTTCTCCTCGGCCAGCCGGTCGAGTTCGGCGCGGCTCTTTTTCTCGCTCGCCGTTTTCAACTGGCCGCACGCCGCGTCGATATCGCGCCCGCGCGGGGTGCGCACCGGCGCGGAGATGCCCGCGTGGAAAACGATTTCCGAGAACCGCTTGACCCGCTCCGGCGTCGAGGTCTCATACGCCGCGCCCGGCCATGGATTGAACGGGATCAGATTGACCTTGGCGGGCAACTGATAATGCTTGAGCAATCGAACCAGCTCATGCGCATCGGCATCGCTGTCGTTCTTGTCCTTCAGCATCACATATTCGAAGGTGATGCGCCGCGCGTTGTTCGCACCGGGATAGTCCGCGCACGCCTGCAACAGTTCCTCGATGCCGTATTTGCGGTTGAGCGGCACGATCTCGTCGCGGATCTCCTTGGTGACGCCGTGCAGCGACACCGCAAGATTGACGCCGATCTCCGCGCCCGCACGCGCCATCATCGGCACCACGCCCGAGGTCGACAGCGTGATCCGCCGCTTCGACAGCGCAAGCCCGTCGCCGTCCATGACGATGCCGAGCGCATCCTTGACCGCATCGAAATTGTAGAGCGGTTCGCCCATGCCCATCATCACGATGTTGGTGAGCATCCGCCCCTCGGGCGTCGACGGCCATTCGCCGAGCGCGTCGCGCGCCAGCATCACCTGCCCGACGATCTCGGCGGCGGTGAGATTGCGCACCAGCCGCATCGTGCCGGTATGGCAGAACCGACAGTTGAGCGTGCAGCCGACCTGGCTCGACACGCACAGCGTGCCCCGATCCGCGTCGGGGATGAACACCGCCTCGTAATCCTCGCCATCGGGCGCGCGCAACAGCCATTTGCGCGTGCCGTCGGTCGACACCTGCGCTTCGACCACTTCCGGCCGGCTGATCGCGAAGCGATTGGCGAGCCACGGCTGCATCGTCTTGGAGATATCGGTCATCAGCGCGAAGTCGGTCACGCCGCGATTGTAGATCCAGTGCCAAAGCTGTTTCGCGCGCAGCTTCGCCTGCTTGGGTTCCAGCTGCGCCGTCTCCAGCGCCATGCGCAAGTCGAGCTTGGACAGGCCGAGCAGGTCGATCCGGCCGTCCGGGCGGGGCACGGCGGCGCGGGGCACGGGCACGGGATCGATGTGCCCGGGGATGGGCATCAGTGCGGCGGAAGCTGTCTGCATAGACTGCGATATAGCAGCGTTTCGCAGGATTTTCTACTCGCGGCTCAGCTGTGGGCCCGCACGCACGCCAGCGCCGCGGCATCGATCGCGGTCGCCGCGCCGCCAAGCGCATAGACATCCGCGAACGGGCCGCCGCTGTTCGCCAGTGTCTCGACGCTCATGCTGCGGCCCGAACGCATCGCCGCGACGATCGCGGCATCGGTGCGCGCATCCGGCGCCCACGCGTCGGCACGCCCTGCGACGAGTTCGAAGCGACGCTCGCCGACCGACAGCGTGACGCGGGCGCGGGGGTCGCGGGTGCGGCTGAGCCGGATGTGAAGCTGGTTGCGCACGCTCTGGCTCGGCCAGCTCGCAACGCTGGCGAACGGGCGCCAGCGCGAACTGCCGCCGCTTTGCACCGGTTGCGCGATCGCGAAGCAGTGCAACGGCGACGGATCGCTGAACGCACCCCAATTTTTGTACACGCCGATCGCGTCATGCGCGCCAGCCGGCGCGGCGCACAGCCAAAGGCCCACGCCTGCCAAAATCATGAACGGCGCTGCCTTGGAAGCCATGGGTGCGCTTTCAACCCCGTGTGGCGCAAAAGCAACGGATTTCCGCGTTTATCTGAGGTTCATGCAACGCCCGATCCGCTCACCTATTTGAGCATTCCCCGCCCCGGATGCTGCCCGGTAGTTGCGGAAATGTGTAATGGAGTGAGTATCATGCAGAAGTTTCTTGTCACCGCCGCCACCGCCGCGCTCGGCCTGGGCGTCGCCGCACCCGTGATGGCGCAAGACGGCCCGCCGCCCGCCCCCGTTTCCGGCACCGCGTTCAATGGGCCGCGCGTCGGCGTGCTGCTCGGCTACGACAAGCTCCAGCCCGGTCGTGGCCCGGACTCGGATATCGACAGCGATCGCAAGGCGGATGGCCTGCTCTACGGTGGCGATATCGGCTACGACAAGGATCTCGGCAACATCGTGATCGGCGTTGAGGGCGAGATCACCGGCTCGACCGGCAAGGTCACCAACGCACCGTACAGCGCCGCCGCACTCGGCTATGGCCGCGTCAAGCAGGGACGTGACCTCTATGCCGGCGCGCGCATCGGCTACAAGGTGTCGCCGACCACGCTCGTCTATGCCAAAGGCGGCTACACCAACGGGCGGCTCGACCTGACCGCCAGCGACGGCGTGACCGAGACCGGCGCGCACTACAACCTCGACGGCTACCGCGTCGGCGCCGGCATCGAGGAGGCGATCAGCCCCAACACCTACGCCAAGATCGAGTATCGCTATTCGAACTACGGCGATGCGCGCCTGGAGTATCGCAACGGCGCCAACACCAACAACTTCGATGTCGACACCGATCGCCACCAGATCGCGGTGGGCGTCGGCTACCGCTTCTAAGCGTCCGAATCGGGCGAGGGGAGGGGTCGGAGCGCTTGCTCCGGCCCCTTTTCGCGTGAGGGTCTAAACCCCATCACGGCAATGGTCGGGACGGAGCGGCTTTTGACGCACAGGTAGGAGCAAGGAGGGCGCGATGGCTTTCCGTCGTGACCGACGCGCGACGCCGCTGTGCGACAAAAGCCGCCCGCCGCTTCGCGGTCGCCCGGAGAAGGCTGCTGGCTACGTCGCTGACTTGCGCGTGGCTTGTGCCACGCGTCTGCGCCGCGCTCCTTGCCAGCAGCCTTCTCCGGGCGATCACGACCGTTGCCGTGATGGGGTTTGGACCCTAAGGATGGAAACGGCGCATTAACCCACGGCTTTTAACGCCGGGCGGGACGATAAGTGGGCTGATGGCCCGGGGGATTGAGATGAAGGCGACGATCGAACGCGCGACCCTCCTGAAGGGCCTCAGCCATGTGCAATCGGTGGTGGAGCGGCGCAACACCATCCCGATCCTTTCCAATGTGCTGATCGAGGCGACGGCGGAGGGCGGCCTCAAGCTGATGGCGACCGATCTCGACCTCCAGATCAACGAGACGATTGCGGCAGCGGTCGATCAGCCCGGCGCGACCACCGTCTCGGCACACACCTTGTTCGATATCGCGCGCAAACTGCCCGAGGGCGCGCAGGTTAGCCTCGCCGCCGCCGATGGCAAGCTGACCATCGTGGCGGGGCGCGCGCGTTTCCAGCTCGGCACACTGCCGCGCGACGACTTCCCGGTGATCGCGGAGGGCGAGTTGCCCGTCACGTTCGAGCTGCCGGCGGAAACGCTCAAACAGATCATCGACAAGACGCGCTTCGCGATCTCGACCGAAGAGACGCGCTATTACCTCAACGGCATTTTCCTGCACGTCTCGGCCGATCCGCAGCCGGTGCTGAAAGCCGCCGCGACCGACGGCCACCGCCTCGCCCGCGTGACGATGCCACGGCCGGAAGGCGCGGAGGCGATGCCCGACGTGATCGTGCCGCGCAAATGCATCGCCGAACTGCGCAAGCTGCTCGACGAGGTCGATGCGCAGGTCGGCGTGTCGCTGTCCTCGACCAAGATCCGTTTCGATCTCGGCCATGCGCTGCTGACGTCGAAGCTGATCGACGGCACCTTTCCGGACTACAGCCGCGTCATTCCGACCGGCAACGACAAGATCCTCAAGATTGATCCGCGCAGCTTCGAGGAAGGCGTCGACCGCGTGTCGACGATCGCCACCGAGAAGACGCGCGCGGTGAAGATGGCGCTCGATCGCGACAAGATCATCCTGTCGGTCACCAGCCCCGACAACGGCACCGCCGCCGAGGAAGTGCCGGGCGAATATGTCTCGCTGCCGTTCGAGATCGGCTTCAACAGCCGCTACCTCCTCGACATCCTCGGCCAGTTGGACGGCGACACGGTCGAGGTGCATCTCGCCGACGCTGCCGCGCCGACGTTGATCCGCGAGAACGACAAGGCCGCCGCGCTGTACGTGCTGATGCCGATGCGGGTGTGATGCACCGCTGATCTGGATCAATCGCCAGCGCAACGTGCCGCTTACGGCACGTTCTGCCGCTTTAGCAGCGCCGACGGTGCGGCTTTCCACGTTATGTCCCGTTTGACGGCCGCCGGTGTTTGCCGGTTGCCTGAAAGGATACAGCATGGCCGTGAAATTCGCCGGGACGATGAACGCGATCAATCGCGGTTTGGAAACGACCAAGGCCGCCAAGGGCGCCGACATGATCGAGGATTGGGAAGCCGCGCTGGCGGATATCGACACGACCGGCGCGAAGGGCATCCTTCGGGATCTGGGATCGCTGCGCAAGCAGTTGGAGAAGGACGCACCGGATGCTGATCGCGTGCATGCGCTGCTCCACCGGCTTGGTGCCGCGACGACCAAGATCGCCGACAAGGCCGAGACCAATCAGGAGAAGCTGAAGGCGCTTGGCGAGGCGCTGACCGAAGCCGGCGAAGACCAGCCGGACGAGGAACACGACGCCGAGGCTGCCGCCGCCCCCAAGCGCGGCCGCAAGAAGGCCTGACCGGTCACGGGGCGCGTGGTTCGCCACCGCCCCGCATCCGGAACGTTATTGCAGCGTCACCGAATCTTCGCCGTCATGGCGACCGAAGAACTGCATCAACTGGATGATGAGTTCGGCGCGATCCTCGATATCGGGCGATTCGAGCAACGCCTGTTTCGCGGCAACGTCGAACGGCGCGATCTGGGCGATGCCGTTGACCAGCGCCTCGTCGTCGAGCCGCGTCACCGCATCCCAATCGACCGCATAACCCTGCGCATCCGCAAACGCGCGCGATTCGGTTTCCAGCAGCGAACGGCGCGACAGCGACAGCATCTCGGGCTCGTCCGCCAGAGGCAGCAGTTCCGCCTCGACCTGCCGGAACGGCGTGGTTACGTCCAGTTCGCGGACGATGCGGAACAGCGCGACGCCTTCCAGCACCAGATTGTAGCGGCCATCCTCGCCCGCCTCGAACTCGCCGATCTTGCCGACGCAGCCGATCTCGAACAGCGGTGGGCTGTCCTTGCGGGTGATCTTGCCCGTGCGCGGCTGGATCATGCCGATGCGCCGGTCGCGCGCCATCGCATCGGACACCATCGCCCGGTAGCGCGGCTCGAAGATGTGCAGCGGCAGATGCATGCGCGGGAACAGCAACGCGCCCGGCAGCGGGAAGATCGAAAGCCGTGTGGTTTTCGCGGCTTCGCTCATCCGAACAGGATCGCGGAAAGCTTGCGACGCTGCGCCGACACCCACGGGTCTTCGAGCCCGACCACCTCGAATAGCTTGAGCAACTGCGTGCGCGCGGCCGCTTCGTTCCACGCCTTGTCCTCGGCGATCATCGCCAGCAGCGTGGCGGCGGCGGCCTCGCGGTCGCCCGACGCCATCTGCCCGCCGGCGAGCGCGAAGCGCTTGTCCATGTCGTGCGGATTGGCGGCGACTTCGGCGGCAAGGCCCGCGAGATCGTCGACCGGCTTGGCATCCCGCGCAAGTGTGAGCGCCGCCCGGGCCCGCTCGATCTCGGGAAGCTTGGCGATCTCCGCCGGGATCAGCGCCAGATGCGCGTCGGCTGCGTCGAGATCGCCGCTCGCGACCAGCGCACGCACGAACCCGGCATGAACGGCGGCGTTGTCCGGCGCGAGTTCCGCGATCTGGCGAAAGATATCGACCGCCTGCTCGGCATCGCCGTCGGCCAGCACCTGCTCGCCCATCGCGATCATCGGCTCGATCTCAGCCTCCAGCGCGGCACCTTCGCTTTCGATCGGTAACTGCTTGAGGATCTGGTCGAGCATCGTGCGCAGTTGCGATTCGGTGCGCGCCGGGGTGAGATCGGCGACAAGCTGCCCCTGGAACATCGCATAGACGGTCGGGATCGACTTGATCTGGAATTGCGCGGCGATGAATTGGTTCTTGTCGGTATCGACCTTGGCCAGCACCACGCCCTTGTCGGCATAGGCCGCCGCGACCTTTTCCAGCAACGGCGTCAGCGCCTTGCACGGTCCGCACCATTCCGCCCAGAAATCGATAATGACGAGGCTCGTCATCGATGGTTCGACCACGTCGCGGCGGAAGCTCTCGACGGCCTCGCGTTCGGCGGCGTTCAATCCCAGGGTAGCCAAGTCGCGCTCCAATGCTCGATTGTGTGGTGCCTTATGTGGGCGCTTGGGCGAACAAGCCAAGGCTTTTCACAAAGATCGACGAGAACGTGAATATGGGGGTTGCCAGCCCCGAACAGCGCAGCTAATAGCCGCGCCTCACCCCGCCTTCCGGCAGCGTTCGGAAGGCAGATCGCCAGAGCGGGCGTAGCTCAGGGGTAGAGCACAACCTTGCCAAGGTTGGGGTCGAGGGTTCGAATCCCTTCGCCCGCTCCAGCGACTTCCAAGCCATTGGAAGTCCTCACAAAACCGTCGAAATTACGGTTCAGCACCAAGATCGTCTCCACCAAGCGTCTACACAATGATGCCGCTCGTGGTGCTCCAAGCCCTCGTAAATGCTCGGGAAATCGTCGTCAGGGCGTCTACACAATCGACCGATTGGCCTGTGTTCGAAGCGCGGCATCTTCCATTACAGACGACGGGTGCCGACCGATCTCCTGACGGTCTGGGAAGGGCGCGAGGTATGGCGCTCACTCGATACTGACAGCTACGCGATGGCGCTTCGGCGCATCCATAGGATCGCGGCAGATGTGGAGAGCGAGTTCGAGAAGGCGCGGGCCTCGATCGGCAGGCTGGCCGATCCGGCCTTGATCGTCACCACGCTGAACGGCCCGCCTATTTTGTTGCCATGGGTTCCGGCTGCTCCGCAACCGCCAGCGCCGCCCCCGCCATCGAACAGGCGCACGATTGGCGATGTCTACGATCGTTTCATCGCCGACCCGAAGCACCAATGGAGCAAACGGACCCTGATCGCCCACGCGACAACCCGAAAATGGGTGATCGAGGTGTTCGGTGAGCAGACAGCGCTCACCGATATCACGCGCGAGGGATGCTGCGACTCTGTGGCGTTGCTCCGCGAGATGCCGAAGAGCGCGCATCAACGCTTCCCTGACATGACGATCAAGGAGGTGGTCGCTGCCGCCAAGGCGAGTGGCGAGGCCCGCCTCATCAGCACCGCGAACCTCAACGCCTACGTCAATCGGTTCGGCGGGGTAATGAACTGGGCGATCAACGAGGGGTATCTCGATCGCAATCCGCTCAAGGGGCTCAAGCTCCCCGACCCGGTGAAGAAGCGCGATAAGCGCAATCCGTTCTCAACCGAGCAGCTTCGCCGCATCTTCGATGCGCCGATCTACACCGGATGTCGCGACGACGCGAATGGCTACGCAATCCCCGGCGATCAGCGACCGCGCCGCGCTCGATTCTGGGTGCCGCTGATCGCGCTGTTCAGCGGCCTACGACTCAACGAGATTTGCCAGCTTGAGGTATCCGACATTCGAGAGATGGACGGGGTTGCCTGCTTTAACGTGACCTCGGGCGTCAGTCTTACCGGGGACGAGAAGCGCGTGAAGACGAACGCGAGCGAACGGGTCGTGCCCGTCCACGATGAACTGATCCGCTGCGGCTTTCTGGCGTTCGCGGCCTCGCAACGCCTGTGTGGTGAGACCAACCTGTTCCCCGAACTTCCGTTCGGCCACCTTGGCTACCGATCCACAGCGATATCGAGGTGGTTCACCCGTTTCCTCGAAAACGCGGATGCGAAAGCGAGTGCCGACCGGATGAGCGTCCCGCAGCTTGCGCGACCACTGAACCTTCATGTCTTGCGGAAACATCTGCCCCTCTACTATGGCTATCTCTTCTGCCACGTCCTGCATCAGGACTATGTTTAAAATTGGGTAGCGATGCTGCCACAGTGAAGCGAGACATGCTCGCGTTGCTCGACATACGCGGGGCGGAATATCCCGCAGAGCATAACGTTTGACACATCTATTTTGCAAAACCCGCCTTGTCGGCACATTATCGCCAACTCGATCCCACCAACGTGTTTAATCCAACCATTAGCGGGACATCGAGAAAGCATTTCTGGGCGTAAAACGTAATGTATTCTCATCAACGCTTATCAATGGATGGCCCCGCGCCCCTACAGCATTCGCACCGGTTTCCACTTCTGAACCAGCACGAGGGAGCGAGTCCGATCACCTTCGGTCTAACCCCCGGTCGCTACACGGCGTCCCGTTACCTTTCGCCTGAGGGTATTCATCGCGTCCTACGCATCGCATACACCTCATGCCCTACGGAGGCGCCGCGCCACAACGAACGAGGCGTATCTCGAAGCATGACCCGCCATCATCGCCGCAATGTGACCGGGCCGATCAACCCGGACCGCCGTAGCGGTGCATCCGCGCGGTACGTCGCGCTCCCGGTCCATGTGACCTTAGTCGCGCCCGGCTGCTGATCGCCAATCAAGCGATTCACCCACAGATTGGCGACGCGGACTTCGAGATGATTTACACCCGCTCTCGTTACCGCGGCAATGTCGACCTGGTATGGCGCGTGCCATGCATAACCGGCGAGCTTGCCGTTGACCCGTACCTCGGCAATCTCCTTCGCCTCGCCGAGGTCGAGCAGCAGTTTCTGTCCGGGCTTCCAGTCACGCGGGGTGGTGAACCGATGGGTGTAGGTCGCGACGCCAGAGAAATAGCGAATGCCTGGATCGGTATTGCTATCGAGCGGCGCGAGCGTCTGGAAGTGCGCGCGCGCAGGCGCACCTCGTCCCGGCTGGAACGCGACCATCCAGTCGCGATAGAGGGCGACGACGCGAACCGGCTGGGTTACACGCTCGTCGTGAACCGCCGCTATCGCGGGCGTGCGAAACACGACATGGAACGAATCCTCACCTGCCATCGTGAGCGGGACGATCGTCTCACCATGCTCGATCCGGTAGCTGACCGGTTCAGACCGGCCGGTCTCGGCATGCCAGATCTGCGGGGCCTTGCCGACGACGCGGAAATGGGCCTCGATCGTCTCGGGCTGGTCGCGCCGGTTGACCAGATAATAGCTGTCGCCATCGGCGAGCTGGCGGTGCACGAAGGGGATCAACGCCGCCCGGCTTGCGCCCGTAAACGTGAAGTCAGGGCGGATATCAGCCTCACGCAGCGCGGTATCGATATCGCGGGTCGCGAGCATCCGGCCCTTGCCGATCCGCGCTTCGGCCCCACCGGGCCACAGTTTCGACGAGAGTGCGGTATATTCTTTCGTCGCCTCACCCAAGGATGGGCTACCGCTTGGCTTTAAGCCGGCGACCGTTGCGCCGCCTTCGACCAGAGCGGCAAGCTTGCGAAGCGTGGCAAGTGTCATTCGATCGGATGATCCGGCGAGATACAGCAGGCGATACCGCGCGCCGCCGGGCGATACGACGGCGTCGCCGTCGTTGCGCAGCGCGTTCAACAGCGTGGCGGAATCGATGAAATCATAGCCGTTCGCGGTCGGAGCGCCGCGTATGCCGGTCTCGCCGTACAGCGCGGTCAGCGGGCCTTCCTCGCCATAAATGAAGCCGACATCGGCGACGTTCCGACCTTGCTGCAACAGGAATGCGTTGCGTGCGATATAGTCGACCCAGGGACGTGCAAGCTCAGCCCAGCTCTCCTGCCGGTTGAAGAACTGGCCGATCCCGCCAAGCGACAATCCTGGAAGCTTGTCGTCAACCGGCGCGTGGACCGATGTGTGGATGACGGGGCGGTTGACGCCCAGCGCGAATTCGAGGTCGATCACGCGTTTCAGATCGGCTGGGCCGAACGCCCAAGGCGCGTCCGCCGCCGTCATCGATTCCGCGCCGACGATATTTTGTCCGTACAGATGCGCGACCGATGCCGCGCCCTTGATATCGGCGACGTAATTTGGGGAGGGGGCTTGGCGGCGCCCGAACGCCCACATTGCCCCCATGGGCACATCGGCATGGCGGCGCATTGCCATATCATCGCCAAGCGTCGGTCGGTTGCTCTCCAGCGCTTCGCCGTAAAGGCTAAGGCCGGACTGATGTGCGACGTCGGTCACCGTGCCGTAATGCTCACTCGAGATCAGGTCGGCCAGCGTGCGACGATAGTCGTACAGGAAGCGGTCCGATTGTTCGCGCGTGCCGATCAGCACACCGGTGAGCGTCGGCAGCCACGGCGTCGGATCATAGCCGCGCAGCTTCTTGAACTGCTCGATGAGCTTGGGCGTCCAGTTGCTTGCGCCGACCTCGATCGAGTCCGTCACCATCGTGCGCACGCCGGCCGCCCCCAGCAGATCCGGCCCGGTAACCGCGCGGTACATACCGAGGTAATGATCGAGATACGCGCGGACGGCGGTGCGATCGAACTTGTCGACCTCCAGCCCGGTCGCCTCGTCGGTCGCGGGGTGGTTGGTCGTTCCCAGCAGCGAATAGCCGAGCCGGATGATCCGCCAGCGGCCCGGTGGCGGCGTCCAGTCAAGCGTGCCGTCGGGGCGCATCCGGCCGGTAAGATCGATCGTCGCTTCAGGTGGGGCACCGGTCGCGTCATCGCCGGGCGCGCCAAGCGCATAGTAATCGCGCGCGATCGAGAATCCGGCTTTCGTCTCGAACCGGTCGATACGCGGTTCGGGTGACAGGCGGATATCCCCCACTGTAACCGGCTTTGCGAACTGGCCGCCAAGCATCTTGCCGAACACGCTGCCGGTTGCCAGCCCGATGTCGGGCCCGGTGGCGGCCGGCGCGGGCGTTGGTGCGGTGCCGATCACCACACGGAAGTGCGGCGCGGTCACCGCCGGGAAGCTTACCGTCGTTGGAACCTCATCCAGCGGCATGTCCGTCACCTTGCGCCATGCCGTACCGTCCGCGCTCGCCTCGAGCCGGGCGGTGAACAGCGCGCCGATCAGCGGAATCGCGGCACCGGGCAGGAAAATCCGCGCCGAGCGCAGCGTCTGCCCAGCGGGATAATCGAACTGCAGAATGCGGGGTTGGTCCGGCTTGGGGGCGGCGACCGTGTAGCCGGTTTGCTGGTCGGCGTCAGTAAGCGATGCGATGTCGATCGAGGCACCAAGCCCATCGCGCACGCGCGCCGTTACGGTCTTGTCGACGACTGTCTCAGGCACCGCGAACACCGCGACGTCGCGATAGAAATCGTCGATATGCTTTGGTGTCGTCCCGGCGAGAAGGTCCGAGAGGTCCGGCTGGCGTGGGATGCCCTGGAAGGGCCCTGCCACTGCCGGTGGGTGCTTGAGCGAGCCTGTGAACGGTTTCGCTCCGGGTATCATCGTCTCGCTCCAGACGAGCTTTTTCATGCCGTCCGCCGGGGCTACCCATGGGCCGCCGGTTTCCGACCAGCCCGGCGAAGATGCGATCGCAAGTTCCAGGCCGAGTTGGGAGGCATCGCTAGCGGCGAAGCGGAACGCCGCTTTCCAAGCGGGGCTCATATAGACGAGCCGATGATCGACGATCTGGGGCGTGGCGAGATTGATATCGAAGCTCTGCGCGCCGCCGATACCGACGCGTTTCATCCACGCAAGATCTTTGGCGATGCCATCCTGCGTGATGTTGCCGTTCATCCAGTGCCACCATACGCGGGGCCGTGCCGATGCCGGCGGATCTTGAAATTGCTCCTCCAGCGTCAGGCGCTTCGTGGCCGCCGGTGCGTTAGCCGTATCGCCTCCAGGCGCGCGCTCGGCAGCAGGCAGCAACGTCAGTGCGGTGGCAAGCAATGCGGCTCGGGTCAGCATAGCGCGGTATCGGGCGGTTGCGATCATCGGTCCTCTCCGGCGCGACACGTAGCGCGCTGCTTATCTAAATGCGGCTCGCAAGTCGCTGCGTTTCACAGTTTGACAGCACGAGACTGCCAAACTAATCACCACTTAGATTGAAAGCTCGGCAAACCCAATAGGAATGTTGAGAATGAGATTCACGGTAATCCGCAGAGAGGAGCGCGTCGTGGCGATGACATGCGGAAGGCGAACGGCGCTAGGAGGGATCGGTTATGGAATCGACGAGACGCGAGGCGCTTGGTCTCATTGCCGCGAGCGGTGCGATGATGGCACCGCTTGGGATGGCGGCTCAGGCGGTTGGCCGCATCGCTGAAACCCCGGATGCGCAGGGTTGGCGGCCGCTATTCAACGGTCGTGATCTGTCGGGCTGGACGTTTTTTCAGGATGGCAATGGCGCGTTCGATCGCGATCATGTCATCGATATCCACGACGGCATGCTGCACATTCTTGGCCCGAGTTATCGGGGTCCGCCCGCCGCCGGCATGGGGTATCTCGCGACCGCACAGGAATATGGCGACTACCACCTCTCGCTCGAGTATAAATGGGGCACCCGGCGCTATGAACCGCGTCCCAACTGGAAGCGCGACAGCGGCATCCTTTACCACACGCCGACCGGAGCGGATCTGTTGTGGCCGGACTGTATTGAATATCAGATCATGGAACGGAACACCGGCGATGCCCTGCCGATCAATCATCGGGCTGTCGGCGGGATTTCACTCGGCGGTCTGCCATCGTGGCCGGACAATCCGCCGGGTTATCACGTCTACGGGCCGCAGGTCGACGCAGGCGGTTCGCTGCGGCAGAATTTGAAAGCGGATGGCGATTTCGCATCGCTGACCGACTGGAACACCGTGGAATTAATCGCAACGGGACAAAAGGCGGCTCACATCGTCAACGGCCGCATCGTCAACACGCTGTTCGACATGGAAGCGCGTTCGAACGGGAAATATGTTCCGCTGACGCGCGGCCGTATCCTGTTGCAGATCGAATGTGCTGAAATCCTGTTCCGCAATGTCCGTATCAGGCCGCTTTGATCGATAACGCCGGCCCAGCCGATCAAGGGGCCAGAGCCGATTCGACCGCTTTGCGCAAAACCGCCGCGACCGCGAAGTTCTGATCTGTCACCTCATCCTCGCGTGCGTGGATGATGCCTTTGCGGCGCATCGAGGCGAAGCCGTAGATCGTCGACCAGAAAACCAGGTTGCGAAGCTCGATCTCGTCTTCGGCGAGATCTGGCCGACTGCTCGCGATCGGAATGTTGAGCGCATCGTGGCCGACGATCTGATAGCGCAAAAGCTCAGGGTCGAGTGTCGGAGCGGTCAGCTCGCTTTCGTACATGAGATCGAGCAATCGCGGATTGCTGTCGGCGAAGTCGATGAACTGCATGCCCATGGCCAACAGTTTCTTGTCGCTGGGCAGCGGCGCGGCCAGCACGTCCGCACTCGCAGCAATGAGATCCTTGAACCCCTCGATCGCCAGCGCGAGCAGAAATTGCCGACGATCGGGAAAATGATGATAGGGTGCGCCGGGGGACACACCGACCTGCTGGGCCAGCGTTCGGATCGACAAACCGTTGTGTCCGTGCAGCGCGATATAAGCGCGGCCGGCCTCCAGAAGCTCCTCGCGCAGATCCTCGCGGTGATAGGGTTTTGAATTCGCCATGTATCTTTTCCCGGTGGCCCACCAGACTAGCGGCACGTCAGCGCGCTAAAAGCGAATTCGGTGCGAGCGATCAATGACCATTCAGATTGGCGCCTGTTTTCTACCCGGATCGGGCAATTGGAAGGGTTACAGGCATGCCGCCGTCGAGAATAACCTTTGTACCGGTCATGAAAGCCGCCTCGGCCGACGCAAGCAACAGTGCGGCCGCCGCAATCTCAGCCGGTTGCCCCAGTCGGCCGGTCGGTTGCCGTGCCATAAACGCCGCGCGAGCGGCGTCCGCATCGCCGGTCGCGGCGAAGCGATCGCCAAGCGAGGGACTTTCGACCGTGCCAGGGCTGATCGCGTTGCAGCGGATGCCGTCGGCGATGAAGTCTTTGGCGACCGCCATGTTCCGTCCGATCACCGCCGCTTTACTCGTGGCATAAGCGCAGCGGTTTTGTGCGGCCATCACGGATTATACCACCGATGCGATACTAATAATCGAACCTTCTTTGCGAGCCAGCATGGCCGGCAGGAATGCACGGATCGTCAGGACCATCGACCGTGTGTTGACGGTATAGCTTCTGTCAAACTCGGCGGGCGCGGAGTCCAGTATTGTGCCATTTGAGACTATGCTTACGCAATTCACCAGCACAGTGGTCTGCGACCAGAGCGACGCCGCGCGCGCGACCGCGCTCTCGTAGTCACGTCTAAAACAAGACGATGGACCCCGGCATCGAAGGGCGGGGCATGGTCGAACTTGTGATCTGCGGCGATCACTTCCGCGCCCTTTGCGCCGAAGCGTTCGACAATGGCGCGACCTATACCTTGCGCACCCCCCGTGACGAAGCAAGTCTTGCCGGCGAGCCGACCGCCGCCAATGGCTTTTGGGGGCTCTGTGCTGATCGGAATGCGAGCTTCAGATGAAGACGATGCGGGATCAGTGCCGACGTGCCGATCAGTGTTTCGGGCTTGTTTGCACATGCCACCTCATGGACGGTTACAGCAGCGAAAGCAGATCTAATCACCGCTCAATGATTTGTGCAAGTGTCTCTCGCAAAGGCCGTGCCCTTCGCGACGCTGGATAAAGCCGTGCGCAGGAACCTTAGATCCGTTCAATGCCAGGCCTTGCAAACCTGCTAATCACCGATTAGATAAAGTGTTACGCCACCGCCCCCTAGTTGTGGCGGTGGCGCTGATTATAGGAATATAGCCTGTGCCGAAGACATTTAAATATGGCGTGTCGCTCTATAGCTACACGGATGACTATGGCACTGTGATGGGGCTGGACGATATGTTCGATCACGTCGCAGACACTGGTGCGACGGGTGTGGAAATTCTCGGCGAGGCGCATGTGGAGGGGTATCCAAATCCAAGCTCCGCCTGGTTGGACAACTGGTTCCGGTTGCTCGATAAACATGCCCTCGAACCCACGAATATGTGCACCTGGGTCGACAACCGGATTACCTTATCGCGCAACCTGACGGCGGAAGAAAGCGCAATCGAACTTCGACGCGATTTGGACCTTGCGCATCGATTGGGCTTCAAATTTCTACGACCAAAGTTCGGCGTGACTTCCGAAGAACTCGATCCAGATCCAAATTGGTCGAGCGCGGTCGAACGGGTGCTCGATCTGGCGCATAAGTATGACATCGTCATATGCCCGGAGATTCACGCGCCGACCCCGATCCGACATCCGGTTGTGGATGGCTATATCGAGTTTATCGAACGAACCGGGACCAAAAATTTCGGCTTGTTGATCGACACCGGCATTTTTCAGGATCGGCCACTGAAACATTGGGGGCAGCATGAGATTACGCCGGAAATGCGGGAGCGTCTCGATTTCCTGAATGGTATTCGGGTTGATCCGGACGATCTGCTTCCAATCGCGAAATATATTGTTTTCGTGCAGGCGAAGTTTCACGAGATTGACGATAATCTCGAAGATCAGAACATCCCGTGGGCTAAGGTCATCCCCGCTTTACAGCGAGCTGGCTATTCGGGTTATCTGTCGAGCGAGTATGAAGGGCTCCGCAAGCCCTGGCTCGCGATTGAGCAGGTTCGTCGTCAGCAGGCGCTATTTCGGAAAGCCGTCGACTCGGATGCATGACGTCCCATTGTTGTCACAGCTAATCTTGAATGAGGACGCATATGCTTGAACGCAGCTTGATCCAAAGCACCGGATTTCGCAATTTCGGGCAGGTCGGTGCACGCGATGGCTTCGAAGTCCGGCTGCGGATACCCAATTACCATGGCACGAGATTGTCATTGTTCGATGGCGTCGACGTCACCGTCGATGGTGAGAAATTCCCGTACGAGCAAAATCGCCTGCGCATCCGCGACGAAGTATACGGCCTGGCCGAACTACGCGAGGCGGTCGACAAGCGTTGGGGCATGTTCGAATGGGCATCGGTGCTGGTATTAAAAACCGGTGGCCTGACCCCCGGCGTTCACCGCGTCGCAGTAACGGCGCGTGTGCGGTATTGCTACTTCCCGCCGGAAATGCACGTTTTCCCCGTCAACGCCGAGCGTATGGCAACAATTGTGATGTCCTAATCGGAAGACTCGATGCGGCGATTTCGCATGTTGTAGTTGGTGGAAAGCGGAACGGCCGTTTTGAAGCACCGAAACACGATTGCTTCCGTTCATTCACCAGAGACTGACAGTCCGCTTTCGACTCAAACAGCGGAAAGCTGACGGTTACGTGAGGTTAATCCGGCACTTTAATACGGTCATGGGCTCGAAGTTCGTGCAGCTTTCGCGTCGCTACAGCGGTTCGTCCCCAAGATAGCGGACTGCCACGTGGCCGAAGGCTTTGCGCTTTCCGTAGGCGTCGATCGCGCTCCACAACGCGATTTCCTCCGTGACATTGGCGGGGTCGATCGTCCCGTCGCGAATGCGGTCCTCAAGCTCGGCGACGATCAGGAAGCGCTCATAATCGAGGCTGCCGTCGCCTAGGCTGAGAACGTCGATCATCACGTCGGCCGGGGCGCCGCCGAGCGCCGATGCCGAAATCGCGCCGTTGCCGTCATAGCTGAACTTGTGCTGGCATTCGGGATCGGTTGGCTCAATATGCCCGGCGGGTCTGGATCGGCATCGAAAACGGGTCTCCGCTACACGCGATGCAAATTTTTATAAAATTAAGGGAATTACGATGGTGATAGAGTCTCGATCGGCGCCGATCGGGAACCCCCTCATGCTTTCAGTAGCTATGCGTTTCCAACAAGTTGCACTAGATCTGCGGGTCTCGCTTCGACGTCAGTCCACACCGAAGAACAGCGTTGACACGATAGCGCTTCCTCCCGGATCTGAGTCGCGACCATTTGCCGACCGCCGGCACGAACCGCGTAATTGCGGGCGATTGCGTAGTATCGAGAATGGCCATATTGCCGGAATTATTTTCATTGATCAACATGTTAGGGACTTAGATGAACACTGATGCTGCCCTGGGTGCGGTGTCGCGCGAGCCGCAGCAGGGTCGTAGCCGCGCGTCTTACGAACGCATGCTGGTCGCGGCCGAAAAGTTGATGATACGGTGTGGCAACGACGACTTCACGCTTGCTGAAGTGGCTAAGGCGGGCAGAGTTTCTATCGGCTCGATCTATCTTCGCTTCAACAGTAAAGACGATCTGATCCGCGCGGTGCATATGAGCGTGCTCGCGCGTGTAGATAGCGAGCAACGCGAGATGCTTCAAACGGTACGTGAACAATCCGACAATCTGGAATCGTTCGTTTCCAATATCGTGGAAGCCTATGCGGAATCGCTGCGCCGATACGCTGCTGTGCTGCGCCCGATGATGTTGCGCGCGAGCTACGATCAAAAGCTGTCCGGCGTCGGCAAAGCATCGGCGGACCGGATCGGGTTGCTTATCCAACGCGAGATGCTGTGCTACCGCGACGCGATCGGTGCGGAGCGACCGGAGCGGGCGGTGAGCTCCGCCTACCGGGTGATCTACGCCACGATTGCGCGCTATCTCGGTTTCGGATCTTCGCAGGAAGTGTCGGACGAGGGCGATTGGACCGAGTTGAAAGAAGACCTTGGCCGAATGTGCGCGGCCTTCTTGGCGCGCCGCCCCGACTGATCCGCCCGCTTGCGGGAACCGTCATTTGCCGGTAAACAGAATAGAAAGTCTAATTCTGTGCGCGCGCATGGACGGAGAGATATGATGAGGCTCGGCAAGGCAACGCCGCTATGAGCGGGGAACACGGTTCCGCGCCAGTGATCGCGCGGCGTGAGATGCTGGGGCTGGCCGCCCTGCCATTGCTGTTCTGCCTGCCGGTGATCGGCTTCGAGGCGCCGAAGATCGCCCGCTGGTGGCGCGCGCGGACCGACAGGCGTGCGTTGCTCGATGTGGTCAGCGACCTGCTGATCCCGGCGACGGAGACGCAAGGGTCGCTCGGCACCGCCGTTCCCAGTTTCGTGTGGCAAGCGCTGCAACACGGCCTCGACGGCACGCGCAGCCCGGGGTCGGGTGGGGCGATCGTCGGCGCCTCGACGCTTGACACCGATGCCGAACCGGAGGGGAGCCGCCGGCTGCTCACCCCGATCGGCGAGGAGCTCGACGTGCTGGCCAAAGGTGACTTCCTCAAGGCGGCAGCGCCGCAGCAACTCGCCGCGCTGACCGCGCTCGACGCACACGCCTTCACGCCGGGGCAGGAGGATCATCCCTGGCACAAGATCAAGGATCTCATCCTGACCGGCTATTACACGTCCGAAACCGGCGGCTCGCGTGAGCTGAATTACGAACTCGTGCCGGGGCGCTTCGACCCGGATGTGCCGATCACGCCCGGCATGCACGCCTATTCGAGCGACTGGACCGCGGTGGATTTCGGATGAACACACATTTTGATGCGATCGTGGTCGGCTCCGGCATCACCGGCGGCTGGGCGGCGAAGGAGCTCACCGAGGCGGGGCTGAAGGTGTTGCTGGTCGAACGTGGCCGCAACATCGAACACGGCAAGTACGAGACCGAGACGCTCGCGCCGTGGGACCTGCCGTTTCGCGGTGAGGGCGATGCCGCCCTGTACGCGCAGGACTATCCGGTGCAGGCCAAGAACCGGCACTTCAATGAATTCACCCAGAACCACTTCGTCAACGATGTCGAGAACCCCTACACCACGCCCGAAGCGAGCGGCTTCACCTGGTTCCGCTCTTACCAGCTCGGCGGGCGGTCGTTGACGTGGGGGCGGCAATGCTATCGCTGGTCCGATTACGATTTCGGCGCGAACAAGGCCGACGGCCACGGCACCGACTGGCCGATCCGCTATGCCGACGTGGCGCCATGGTACGACAAGGTCGAGGATTTCATCGGAGTATCGGGCGCGCACGAGGGCATGGCAGCGCTGCCGGACGGGCATTTCCAGCCGGCGATGGCGCTCAACCCGGTCGAACAGCATGTCCGCGAGACGATCGGCCGGCAGTGGCCGGATCGCCGCCTGACGATCGGCCGCACCGCCAACCTCACCGAGGCGAAGGAGGGACGGAGCAAGTGCCAGTATCGCTCGATCTGCGCACGCGGCTGTTCGTATGGCGCGTATTTCTCGACGCAAAGCTCGACGCTGCCGGCGGCGCAGAAAACCGGCAACCTAACGCTCGTCACCGACTCTGTGGTCGAAGGCGTGGATTACGATCCGCATACCCGCCGCGCCACCGGCGTGCGCATCCTCGACATCGCGACCGGCACGCGCAGCCAGGCGACCGCGCGGCTGGTGTTCCTGAATGCGGGTGCGTTCAACTCGAACCATATTCTGCTGCGTTCGCACTCGGAGGCGTTCCCGCATGGGCTTGGCAACACGTCGGGCGTGCTCGGCACGCACATCATGGATCACGCGACGACGCTGGCGGCGATGGCGATGATGCCCGGGTTCGAGACCCGCACCACCTACGGCAACCGCCCGACCGGCATCGTCATCCCGCGCTTCCGTAATCTCGATGCGCAGGACGCGCCGGGTTTCACGCGCGGCTACAGCTTCCAGGGCGGCGCCCTGCAAAGCACGTGGACGCAAGGCAAACGGATGCCGGGCGTGGGTGCGCCGTTCAAGGAGAAGCTGCGCGAGATCGGCCCGTGGAAGATGGTGCTCGTCACCTTCGCCGAGAGCATTCCGCGCGCCAGCAACCAGCTGACGCTGGACCGGGTGAAGACCGATCCGCACGGTGCGCCGGTGCTCAACATCGCGTTCGAACATGGCGCCAACGAACATGCCGCGCTTGCCGATGCCAAGGCCGAGGCCAAGCACATGCTGGAGGCGGCCGGCGGCATGGTGGTGATGGGCCTCGACCAGCCCGGCCCGGGCGGTTCGGCGATCCACGAGATGGGCGGCGCGCGCATGGGGCTCGACCCGAAAACGTCGGTGCTCAACAAATGGAGCCAGTCGCATGACGTCGCCAACCTGTTCGTCACCGATGGCGCGCAGATGAGCTCGTCGGCGTGCCAGAATCCGTCGCTCACCTATATGGCGCTGACCGCGCGGGCGTGTGATGCGGCGGTGGGGATGCTAAAGAGCGGGACGATCTAAGCACGCCTATCTCGCAACGATCGTCGATACGAGAACACCGGCTCCGATAGCTCGGAGCGGGTGTTTTCTTGTGGGTGTCGCGAGGCGTCAGAAGTTGAAGCTGAACCGTCCACCGTAGGTGCGCGGTGCCTGGAACTGATAGCCGTTTATCGACGGGATCGCGGTAAAGTTGCGCTGTGCGTTGGCGAACACCGCCTTGTCGGTCAGGTTGCGCACGAACACGCTCACCTCGAAATGGCCGCTCGCCGGCGCGAACGTCAGCGAGGCGTCGGCGGTGGCATACTGGCGTTGCCGCGTGTCGGCATAGTTGAACACGTCGAAATAATATGAAGTCGAATATTTGGCGTTGATGCGCGGCGTCAGCGACGCACCATTGCCGCCGAGCGGGATCTTGTCCTCGAGACCGCCCGAGATCACGAAATCGGGTGCGTTCGGCAAAGCGTGACCGGCGACACTGGCGGAGACGACATTGCCGGTCAGCGGATCGGTGGTGCTGACCAAGCCGACGTCCTTGTCGAACCGGGAATGCAGGTAGGTCGCATTGAGATCGAGCCGGGCGCTGCCGAGCAGCGCGATGACCTGCGCCTCTGCACCATAGATCGTCGCGCTGCCGATGTTGAAGACGCCGGTGCCCGAGGAAACCACTGCCGTCGCCTGCGACGCCTGGTAGCCCTTATACGTCGAATAGAAGCCGTCGAGGTTCACCTGGAGGCGATTGTCCAGGAACTTGTTCTTGGTGCCGATCTCCCAAGCCTGCACCGATTCCGGGCCGTAATCGACCGAGGGAGCCGAACCGTTCGAGTTGAACCCGCCCGACTTATAGCCGGTTGAGTATTTGGCGTAGACCATGTTGCGCGCGGTAGGGCTCCAGTCGATTCCGCCAAGGTAGGTCGGCTTGCTGACGCGGATGCTGCCGTTGCCGAGGCCCGGCAAGGTCGGCGGCGTGCCGACGCAGCCGAGCACGGGGTAAAGGAACGACGGGATACCGGCGATGTCGCAGCGCAGTTGCGAGGTGCCGACGCGATCCTTTTTGTCCCAGGTGTAGCGGAAGCCGCCGGTCAGGCGGATCGTGCTGGTCGGGCGGACGCTGAACTGGCCGAAGCCGGCATCGGACTGGGTGCGCACGTTGTAGTTGAAGTGGACGAGGTAATTTCCGGCATAGGTGCCCTGACGTTCGAGCAGACCGCTGTCGAGCGTGTTGTTCTCGCTGAAGTGGAAGTAACCGACCTGTGCCGACACGACCTTGTCCTGCGGCGTGGCGAGGCGAACCTCGTGGTTCCAGGTATCGGGGTTCTCCGCCTGGATGAAGTTGACCGGATTGCTGGCGTTGCCGCTCGCGTCGAGCGCATGGCGCCAGTGCGAACTGTCATAGCCACCCGAATAGGTGAGCGACGCGCCGAGCGGCAGGTTGCTGGAGGTGAATTCCCAATGGATCCGGTTGCCGGTCACCTTGTTGGTGGTCGGCGCGTAATTTGGAAAGCGCTTTTCGTTGAAGCTGGTCGGCAGGACCTGACCGACCGGGCTGATCGTCGCGACGTCGCCGACATCGTTCACGTTGTCGTGCTGGTACTGGACGACCCCCTCGAACCCGTCGAACGGCTGGAACGCAGCGGTGAAACGGCCGGAGGTGGTCTGGTCGTCATCGCCGCGCCCGCCGATGCCGGTCAGCACCCGGTAGCCGTCGTGGCGATGCGCGATGCCGGAGAAGCGGAGCTGGAGCCGATCGCCGACCGGGATGTCGACGCCGGCCTCGGCGTTGACGGTGCCGTAGTTGCCGCCCTCGAGCGCGAAGTTGCCGCCGAGTTCCTTGCCGGGTCGCCGCGTGACGAGGCTTATCAGGCCACCTGTCGAATTGCGGCCGAACAGCGTGCCTTGCGGGCCTTTTAGCACCTCGACCCGCTGGAGGTCGTACATCGAGGTCGGGATGCTGAACGAGCGGTTGGTGAAGAAGCCGTCGCGTGCGATCGGCACCGAAGGATCGCCGATCTCGGTCACGTCGGTGGAGGCGATGCCGCGCACCGCAATATAGCCGCCGCCGTTGCGCGCGGTGAAGTTCACGCTCGGGTCGACGCGGGCGAGATTGGCGACGCTGGTGACGCCGGCGGCGGCGAGATCGGCACCGCTGTACACGGTCAGCGCAGTCGGCGTCTTCTGTGCGGAGGATGCGACGCGGTTGGCGGTGACGACGATGTCGCCGATCTGCTGGGTCGAGGCATTGGCGTTATCGGGTGCCTGATCGCCGGTCGCCGTGTGCATCACGCTGGTGGTGCTGGCATCCACGCCGGTCTGGCCGGGGGCAGTCGGGCTGGTCGGCGGGGTGCTCGATACCACCGGCGCCTGCTGGCCGGGGTCGGTCTGGGCATAAGCCGGCGCCACGCCGCAAACCATCGCGCTCGTTGCCATCAAGGTCGTCAGAAGCCGCATCGAAATCCTCCCCATGCTATGCAGTCTATGCGGGACGATGCCGTCCCAGCTGCGTTAAACTATAATATAACTCTAATTCTATTCTATTGTACGTCAAGCGCGCGTTATCTGCGGCTGTCTACCCGGTTCGGGCCGCAATCACCCGCTGGTCGATTACGCCGAAGATTGGCTGACCGTTCACGCGCGCCTCCATCCGTACGCGGTCGCCGAAGCGCAGGAATGGCGTGAGCGGTCGTCCGGCGATTGTATCAATCGCGCGCCGCTCGGACAGGCAGGACGAGCCGACCTCCGCATAGTTGGTCGCCGATACAGTTCCCGAGCCGATGATCGTGCCGGCGACGAGATCGCGGGTGCGGGCGGCATGGGCGACGAGTTCGTGGAAGCCGAACGCCATCTCCGCGCCACTGTCGACCGCGCCGAAGCGTTCACCGTTCACCTGCGTCTCGAGGATCGCGGCGAGGCGGCCGTCGTGCCAACGATCGCCCAGCGCATCAGGCGTGATCGCGAACGGTGCCGTGCTGCATGCGGGCTTGGCCTGGACCCAGCCGAAACCGGTCTTCATCTCGATCGGCGCGATCGTGCGCAGCGACCAGTCGTTGATCTGGATAATCAGCCGGATGTGGCCGAGCGCATCGGCTGCGCTGATTCCCATCGGCACCGCATCGACGATCACGCCGACTTCGCCCTCGAAATCGATGCCGTCGTCTTCGCTGGGCAACCGCACATCGTCGTGGGGGCCGAGGAAACGGTCGGACAGGCCCTGATACATCAGCGGGCGATCGGTCTCGATCGGCGGCAGGCGAAATGCCTTCTGCATGAGATCGCCGTGATTGAGATAGGCCGATCCATCCAGCCATTGCCACGCGCGAGGCAGGGGGGCGACAAGCGTGGCGGGATCGAGCGTCGTCAGCCCCGGCGCAGTGCCGCCCGCGACCGCGTCCGCCAGTGCACGCAGGGCGGGTTCGACGTCACGCCACCGTTCCAGCGCCGCCTGCATCGTCGCGGCGATGCCGCTCGTCGGCGCGGCATGCGCGCCGTCTGCCGCTACGACGACGAGTTCGCCATCGGGCGTGCTGTTGCGGCGGGTCGCGAGCCTCATGCCTCGAAGATCGCGACGGCGCGCGTCCAGCCGGCCGAGCCCGCCTTCACCTTGTGCGGGAAGCACGACACGGTGAAACCGAACGGCGGCAGCGCTTCGAGGTTGTGCAGCTTCTCGAGGTGGCAATAGCCGATGTCACGCCCGGCCTTGTGCCCTTCCCAGATCAGCGAGGTGTCGCCGGTCTCCGCCACTTTCTTCGCGGTGTAACTGAACGGTGCATCCCAGCTCCACGCATCGGTGCCGGTGACGCGGATGCCGCGTTCGGTCAGATACATGGTCGCTTCATAACCCATGCCGCAGCCGATGTTGACGAAATTGGGATCGCCAAGCGCGCCGCCGGCGCGGGTGTTGATGAGCACGATATCGAGCGGCTGGAGGTCGTAGCCGATACGCGTCAGTTCCGCCTCGACCTCGGCCGCGGTGACGACATCACCGTCCTCGAAGCCACGGAAGTCGAGCTTCACGCCGGGGCGGAAGCACCAGTCCAGCGGCACCTCGTCGATGGTGATCGCGCGTTCGCCGCCGTTCATCGTCGGGTGGTAATGATACGGCGCGTCGAGGTGCGTGCCGTTGTGCGTCGTCATCGTCACCGTTTCCGCCGCCGCGAAGCCGACGCCGCCGGGGATTTGTTCCGCCGTCACGCCGGGGAAGAAGTGCTGGAGTTCGGTCACCGTCTCGGCGTGCGTCTGGTAGGTGATCTTCGGCCGCATGAACGGCGGATCGGTGATAACGTCGTTATCGAGCGTGATCGACAGATCGACGAAACGGCGGCTCATGCGGTGTGCCCTCCCAACGTATCGGCGAACCAGTCGGCGATGTAATCGCGGCCATATGCCATGTTGTCCGCGCCGACATGCTCGACGCCGCCTTCGCGCGGGGTGAAGATCTTGAGTTCGCGTTGTGGCGAGTTGGTAAGCTGGTCATAAGCCTGATGCGCGTAATCGAGCGCGATCTGACGGTCCTTCTCGCCGTGGGTGACGAGGAACGGCACGGTGATCTTGTCCATCACGCCGTCCAGCGTCATCGCGGCGGACTTGATGTGGAAATCCTCCATGTCGGTCGCGCCGAACGCCCACATCACATGCGCCCAGTAATGCGGTACCGGGTTTTCGCCCTCGCGCCGCAACCGCTTCTGCTGGACCTCAGCCCAATTGTGGTTGGCGCCCCACACCGCACCGCTGGCGAAGCGCGGTTCGTAGGCGACCGCGCGGGGCGCGAAATGCCCGCCGAGCGAAATGCCGGTCATGCCGATCTGTTTCGGGTCGACCTCAGTACGCCTCTCCAGCCAGTCGACCGCCTTCGATGCCCAATGCTCGCTGTGCGGATCGACAGGCAGGTTTTGGAGGCGGAGCGCCTCGCCGCTACCGGGCTGGTCGACGCACAGGGTCGAAATACCGCGCCGGGCGAGGGCATCGGGCAGCCAGGACCAGAACAGCAGCTCCTTGGAACTGTCGAGACCGTTGCAATAGACCACCGCCGGCTGCGGGCCGTCACCGGGTGCACGCACCCACAAGGCAGGCATGGTGCCGGTGTCGAGCGGGATCTCGACGCGCTCGCGATTGAAGTTGCCGAGGCCGGTCGCCTTGTCGAAGGTGGCGCGCGCCTTGGCGTAGGTTTCTTGCCGACCGGGATGGCCGTGGCCCTGCATGCGCTCGGCGGTGATGAGGTACAGCGCCGCGCGGTCGAGCTTTGCGGCGGCGGAGAAGCCGCGACCGCGTGCCTCGTCCTCGTCGGCCAGGCCGATCAACTTGTCGGCCATCGCCACCCACTGCGCCATGAACGCGGGCGTACCGGCATCCGCGCCCTTTGCCGCCGCATCGCGGATCGGCTGGCACATATCGACGATCTCGCCGACGCGCCCGCCGCTTTCCAGCGCGATCGCAACAGAAAGGTTCCAGATGTAATTGGGGAAGAGGTCTAGCAGGGCCATCCGATCAGCGCCTCACACTGCGACCGGCTCGAACAGGCCGGCATCGGGCTTCGGATGCGGCATCGTCTGCGGGCCGCCGACGCCGGTGCCCCACTGGTCCATCGTGTGCGGTCCGGGCTGATGGACCTGATGTTCGTGGCTTTCGAAATCGACCTGCTCAAGCTCCGAGGTATATTCCACCGCGAAGCCGTTCGGCGTGGTGAAATAGCTGAACGTGTTGTTGCCGGCGGTGTGGCGACCCGGTCCCCATTTGATGTCCGTGCCGGCCTGCTTAAGCCGGTTGATGCCGCGCATCATGCAGTCCACCGACAGCATGTCGTAGGCGACATGGTTGAGGCAGGGCGGCCCCGGCAGGATCGCGAGCCGGTGATGCCATTCGTTGCAGCGCAGGAACGCCATGAAGTCACCCAGCCAGTCGCTCACCTTGAAGCCGAGCACATCGGTGAAGAAGCCCACCATCGCGCGGTGATCGGGCGAATGCAGCACGATATGGCTGATCTTCTGCGGTACCGCCTCCCACTTCACCAGCGCGCGGCCGGTGCCGCGCGCGACATCCGACGACACTTCGAACGGCAGGCCATCGGGCGAGAAGAAGCGGAAGCCGTAGCCGCCGCCGAGGCTGTCGAGCGCCTTCGGTGCGAAGATGATCTTGCAGCCGGCCGCTTCGACCTTGGCGAACAGCGCGTCGACATCGGCGCGGCTGCCGGTGGCGAGCGCGATCACGTCGATACGGTTGGCGGCATCCTCACGCAGCCGCACGACATACATCTCGTCGCTACCCTCGGCGGCGAAGTAGGCCATGCCGTCCTGCTCGCTGACGAGTTTCAGGCCCCAGTCGTTGGCATAAAAGTCGCGCTCTGCGGCGAGATCGGCGACGCCATAGCCGACATAACGGATTTCGGTGACACGGCTCATCGGGATAGTCCTCAGATCGGTTCGGAAACTTTGGTGAACATCGCGCGGGTGGCGGATGCGTTTTCGACCAGCGGCGCGAGGCCGAGCTGGCCGAGGCAGATCGCGCGGCTGGATTCAACGATGTAGCGGCAGCGCTCGAAGCGGCGCGCGCGGAACGCGTCGAACGCGGCTCCGGGCTTATCGGCCCGGACGAGTTCCTCGGCGAGCACGATTGAATCTTCGATCGCCATGCCCGCACCCTGACCGAGATGCGGGGTGGTCGCGTGGATCGCATCGCCGAGCAGCACGACCCGGCCCTTGTGCCACGGGCCTTCCACGAACAGCCATTCGAGCGGCTTGTAGACGACCTCGTCATCCTCGACGATCTGATCGCGCAAGCGCTGAATGGCAGGGGCGGGTACACCGGCGAGCTTGTCGCGCATCACCGCCGCGATCCCCTCGCGGGGGTAGCGCGGGTTGCCGGGTTCGGGCGTGGTGACGTACATGTACATCAGCGCGTCAGACAGCGGCACGAGGCCGACGCCGGTCGGGCCTTCGAACACGCGCAGACCTTTGAGATCGGGCAAGCGCGGGAAGTTGTAGCGCCACACCGCTTGGCCCGTGAAATCGGGTGCGGGCGTATCTGGAAACAGTGTGGCGCGGGTCTGCGAATAGAGGCCGTCCGCGCCGATGACGAGATCGTAGCGGCCGGTGCTGCCATCGTTGAAGCGTACCGTAACGCCGTTACCGTCATCCTCTAGCGTCTCGGCGGTGATGCCGAGCCGCACCTCCGCGCCGGCGGCACGGGTGCGGTCGCCCAGCACCTTCTGAAGCGCGCGGCGGCCGATGCCGACGTTGGCGGGAAGCCCCTCGACCAGCCGGGGCGTCGGGATCTTGGCGACGATCTGCCCGGTCGGGATCGCGATCTCGACCTGATCGAAACCCCATCCGGCATGAAGATAATCCTCGATGAGCCCGAGTGCCGCCATCGCGCGCACGACATTGCCCTGCTGGATGATGCCGACGCCATAAACCGACCAGTTCGGATCGCGCTCGATCACCTTGACCGCGAAGCCTTTGCCGCGGAGCGCGATCGCTGCGGTCAGGCCGCCGATGCCGCCGCCGATGACCAGTGCTGAGGTTTCCGGTGCCAAGACGTGTCCTCTCTTGCGCGACGCTTAATGGTCGCTGCCGTTACCGGCTTTAGGGCCGATATCCGCTTCTATGAAGGTGATTGTTTGGATGCTAAGCTATCCATTCAAATGATAGGTATGCGATGCGCTTTCGTGGACTCGACCTCAACCTACTCGCCACCTTCGCCGCGTTGATGGAGGAACGCAGCGTCTCGCGCGCGGCGACTCGGCTCAATCTCAGCCAGCCGGCGGTGAGCGCGGCGCTGGCCCGGCTGCGCAGCTATTTCGGCGACGAGTTGCTGGTGCTGGAGGGGCGGCGGATGTTCCCGACCGCTTTGGCCGAGACGCTGCTGGAGCCGGTGGTGGCGGTGTTGCGCTCAATCGACGGCATCGTCGATAGTTCGGCCACTTTCGACCCGGCGAGCGCCCGCCGTACCTTCCGTATCGCCGCATCCGACTATGTAATGATGGTGCTGATCCGGCCGCTGGCGGAGCAACTCGGCGGGGAGGCGCCGGGGCTGCGGCTATCGCTGGAACTGCCCAGCGAGCGCGCCGCGTTGCGGCTCGACGAGGGCAAGATCGACCTCATGGTCATCCCGGAGGAGTTCGCCTCGCAGCGCCACCCGCTCGACCTCGCCTTCGAGGACAGCCACGTCGTGGTCGGCGCGCGCGATCATCCTGCCTTGGCCGGGCCGATCAGCCGCGAGGATTTCTGCGCGCTGGAGCATGTCGCGGTGATGGTCGGAACCGACGTGCCCGCCGCCTTCGCCGATCGGCAACTGGAGCAGCTCGGCGTGTCGCGGCGCGTCGGCGTGACCGTGCCGAGTTTCGCTGCGGTGCCGTGGATGCTGGCGGGAACGGAGCGGATCGGGCTGATGCACGCGCGGCTGGCGACATTGATGGCGGCGAGCCTGCCGATCACGACCAGCCCGATCCCGTTCGATTTCCCGCTGATGCGCGAGGTGCTGCAATACCACCGCGCGCGCGGTGGCGATCCCGGTCTCGCCTGGCTGCGCGGGCAGTTGCTCGCGGTGGCGAGACGCGAGGTCGGCTAGTCTTCCGGCGCGAACACCTGTCGCGGCAGCAGCATCGCGACGGCGGATACTCCGCCGAGCAGAAGCGCGATCAACACCGCGGTCGGCGCAAAGGCGGTGGTGGCGCTGCCGGCGCGCAGCGAGGCGAAGAACAGACTGCCCACGCACGCGCTGCCGAGCGCGCCGCCGATCTGCTGCACGCCGTTGTGCATGCCGCCCGCCACGCCGGCATGGCCCCGATCGACCCGCGCGAGCGTGATCGGTCCGAGCGGCCCGGTCACGCAACCCATGCCGATGCCGGCGACGAACAATGCGCCAGCCAGCGGCAGCGGGGCAGGGGCGGTTTGCAGGATCGCCACCGCCAGCGCACCCGTGCCCGCTGCCATCGCCAGCGCACCGCCGGCCGGCAACAAGCGCCCGAGACGCGGCAGTGCACGCGGTCCGATCGCGGCGACACCGGCCATCACACCGAACCCGAACGGCATGTGCAGCAGCGCGACCTGCAGTGGCGAATAGTGCAAGCCGCGTTGCAAGGTCATGCTCAGCGCCAGCAGCAGCCCGGTCGTCGCGGCGGAGAACAGCAACGTCATCGACAGGCCGAGCGCGAAGCTGCGGATGCGGAGCAGTTCCGGCGCGATCAACGCCGAGCCGAATCGCCGGGTACGCGCGACCGAGTGGCGCCAGAAAAGCGCCATCAGCGGCACGCACGAGGCGAGCAGCGCAACCGCCCGGAGCGGCCATCCCGCCGCTTCGCCGCTGATGAGCGGCACGAGCAGCGCCAGCAACGCGGCCGCCAGCAGCAGCGTACCCAACGGATCGAGCTTCAGCGGGTGCGGCGATCGTCCTTCCGGCAGCAGCCGCCAGCCGGCGACGAGCGCGGCGAGGCCGATCGGCCCGTTGATGAGGAAGATCAGCCTCCAGCCCAGCCCGCCGACATCGGACTGGATCAACAACCCGCCCAAAACCGGGCCGGCAATCGCGGCAAGCCCGCCGACCAGCCCGAACACCGCCATGCGCGAAACCCGTTCGAGCGGCGAGTACATCAACTGGATTAACGCGATCACCTGCGGCGCCATCATCGCCGCGCTCGCGCCCTGCACGGCGCGGCACAGCACCAGCGCAAACGGCGTCTCGGACGACCCGCACGCGACCGAGGATAGCGTGAAGCCAAACACCCCGATCAGGAATAGGCGGCGGTAGCCGTACAGATCCCCCAATCGCCCGCCCGCGACCAGCAGCACCGCGAAGGTGAGGAAATAGCCGGTCACCACCCATTGCGTCGCCGGCGCGCCGGCGTGCAGATTGGCCTGAATCGCAGGGAGGGCGGTGTTGACGATCGTCGTATCGACCAGATCCAGCACGAAGGCGAGCAACACGCACGCAAACGCCAGCCGGCGCCGCTCCGGCGTGAGCGCCTCGATGCCGGTTCCTAGGACCGGCTCCTCCCCTGTAACCCAGCTTGACATGGGTCCGAGCATAACGGTAGTCAGAAATAGAACAAGAGTTCGTATTTTGACCGTCACCACGACGGCCTGATAACAGGAGAGGGTTTTGGCACACGCGGCGAGCGACGAGCGGCAGCCGGGAATCGGGCAGGGATTGACGGTGATCGCGGCAGGCTTCCTGCCGATCCTCGCAATCGTCACGCTGTTCCCGGCCGTTCCTGCGATCATCGACCATTTTTCGGCGAACCCGAACGCGGGCTGGATGGTGCCGGCAATGGTGTCCGCTCCCGGCCTCGCGATCGCACTGCTTGCGCCGTTCGCCGGCATTTTGGTGGATCGTTTCGGACGGCGGAAGCTGCTGCTGATCTCGACCTTCTTCTACGCGTTCCTCGGCGCGATCCCGTTCCTGCTGAACGATCTTAACCTGATGTACGCCTCGCGCGTGGTGCTCGGCGTGACGGAGGCGGCGATCCTCACCACGCTCAACACGCTGATCGGCGATTACTGGGACGATGTGCCCCGGCGGCGCTGGCTGGCGTTGCAGGGTAGCGCCGGACCGTTGCTGGCGAGCGGCATGATCTTCGGTGCCGGCTACCTCACCGCGCTGCGCTGGAACGGCGTATTCCTCATCTACCTCGTCGCCTTCCCGATCTTTGTCGCGATGCTGGTGTTCATGTTCGAGCCACGCAACGACGCGACGCTGCGCCAGCGCCTCGCGATCGGTGCGGCGCCGGCGACCACGCGTTTCCCGTGGAAGACGACCGTAGAGATCGGTGCCGTCACACTGTTCACCGCCTTCCTCTACTACGTCTTCATTGTGAACGGCGGGATGGCCTTCCGTGAGGTCGGTGTTCAATCGTCTGAGGATCTCGGCCGGATCACCGCGATTCCCAGCCTGTTCATCATCGCAGGGGCCGGCGTGTTCTGGCTGACCGGACGGCTGAGTTCGGGCGCGCAGCTCGCCATCGTGCTCGCGCTGCTCGGGCTCGGGCTCGCCACGATCGGACGTGCTCCAAATTGGCAGGTGATGGTCGCCGGCCTCGCCGTTCAGCAGACCGGCGCCGGCATGGCCATCCCGACGCTGCTCGCCTGGGCGCAGAGCAAGCTGCCGTTCGAACATCGCGGGCGCGGAATGGGCGTGTGGACCGCGTGCTTCTTCTTCGGTCAGTTCCTCAGCCCGCTGCTCGTCAGCCTGATCCGCACCGCGACCGTGACGATGCAGGGCGCGTTTCTGTGCGCCGGTATCATCGGCGGCATCGGTGCGCTGGTCGCCATTGTCGGTGCGGTCCGCCGCGCCGCCTCCCATCCCCTTACTGCCGAGGTTTGAAGCCATGTCCAAGATCAAACGGGGCGTCAGCCTCTACAGTTTTCAGGAAGAACTGTTCCTCGGCCAGATGAACGTTGAGGATTGCATCGCCTTCGCCGCCTCGATCGGCGCGACCGGCATCGAGCTGCTGCCCGAACAGAACATGCCGAGCTTCCCCAACGTCACCGACGCTGAGGTGGCATGGTGGCAGGAGACGGTGGCGAAGCACGGTTGCGAGCTGACCTGCTACGACATGTTCCTCGATACCAAGCGGCGCAAGGATCGCCTGATGAGCGACGACGAGCAGGTTGAATCGATCCGCCGCGATCTGGAACTGTGCAATCGCCTCGGCATCCGCAACATGCGCATCCTGGTGTTCGTGCGGCCCGATATCCTCGCGCACTGCGTGCCCTATGCCGAAGAACTCGACGTGCACATGGGAGTCGAGGTGCACGCGCCGTGGCATCTCGAACATGCCTGGATCCTGCGCACGATCGACACTGCCGACCAGCTCGGCACGAGACATCTCGGCATTCTGCCCGACATGGGCATCTTCATGAAACACTATCCGCCGGCGTTCCGCGCCCGCTTCGAGCGGAAGGGCGCGCGGCCCGAGGTGACGCAGTTCATCGTCGACCAGCACGAACAGAAGATCATGTCGGAGTACACGATCTACGAAGTCGCGGTGAAGATGCAGGGCAACAAGGCCGAGGTTGCGATGGCCGAGACGCTGCGCCACGCGCCCTATGCCAACCCCAAGCGGCTCAAGGAATATGCCCCGTACTTCCGCCACATCCAGGCGAAGTTTTACGAGATGAACGCGGATGCGACCGATCCGTCGATCGCCTATGACGAGGTGATCCCGGTGCTGGCGGCGGCCGGCTGGGAAGGTACGCTGTCGAGCGAGTATGAGGGCAACCGCTGGATACAGGACGTGATGCCGGTCGACAGCCGCGAGCAGGTCCGTCGCCAGCACGCGATGTTCGAACGGTTGATCGGGGAGCAGGCATAATGTTCGACAAATATCTGATCGTGGACGACAGCGTGCGCGCCACCGCCGACGGTTTCGCATTCGAGGCAAAGCTCGGTTATTATCGCGGGCTTGGCCTGTCGATGATCGAGGATCTGGCCATTACGCTCGACGGCGAAGCGGTGCGGCGCGAGGCGATCCGCTTCGACGAGGGCGCTGGGCCGATCTCGCTGGCGGACATGGAGACCGCATACGATCGGCGCTGGAACTTCGGTGCCAAGGCCACGATCAGCGTGGTCGGGCAGGGCGCGCTTGCGCCGGGCGAACACCGCCTGACCCTCGCCGAACGGCTGCGCGTGTCCTACCTGCCGTTCCCGTCGATCAACACCGACGAGAAGACGGTGAGCGTCGCGGCATGACCACCTCACGCCGCGATCTGCTCGCGCTTGGTGCCGCCAGTACGATGCTACCGGCGGCGACGCTGGCAGCATCCGCAGCAAGGGCTCCGGAGCCGCGCTGGCGACCGGGTGTCGAAGGGCAGCGGCGTGCGGATCTCGGCGATGGACGCTATCTCAACCCGATCCTCGCCGGCGATCATCCCGATCCGTCGATCCTGAAAGACGGCGACGATTACTGGATGACGCATTCGTCGTTCGATGCCGCGCCCGGTCTGCTGATCTGGCACTCGCGCGATCTGGTGAACTGGACACCGGTCGGCCCGGCGCTGGCTCGGCCGCTCGGCACGGTGTTCGCGGTCGATCTCGTCAAGCATGACGGGCGGTATTACATCTACATCCCGTTCATGGCCGCGCCGTGGTCGAAGGGCCTCAAGAGCTTCGCCAACATCTACGTCATCCACGCGCCCTCGATGCACGGGCCGTGGAGCGAGCCGGTCGATCTCGGCATCGGCACGCTGATCGATCCCGGCCATGTCGTCGGCGAGGACGGGCGGCGTTATCTGTTCCTGTCGGGCATCAAGCGCGTGCGGCTGTCCGCCGACGGTCTCTCCACCGACGGGCCGATCGAGCAGGTCTATGACGGCTGGCACTATCCCGACAACTGGATCACCGAAGCCTATTCGCTCGAAGGGCCGAAGCTGTTCCGGCGTGGCGACTGGTTCTACCTCATCAGCGCGGTGGGTGGCACGAGCGGCCCGGCGACCGGGCATATGGTGATTGCGGCGCGCTCTAGGTCGGTCGACGGACCGTGGGAGAATTGCCCGCACAACCCGATCGTCCGCACCCGCGACGTTGCCGAGGCGTGGTGGTCGCGCGGCCATGCCACCGCCGTGGAGGGGCCGGGCGGCAAATGGTACATGGTCTACCACGGTTATGAGAACGGCTACCGTTCGCTCGGCCGGCAGACGCTGCTGGAGCCGATCGAGTGGACCGCCAATGGCTGGTTCCGCGCGACCGGCGGCGACCTGTCCCGCCCGCTGCCCAAGCCGGCGGGCACCGCGCTGCCGCATGGACTGGCCGGATCGGACGCCTTCACCGAACCGAGCTTCGGCACGCGCTGGAGCTTCTACGCCGGCACCGCCGACGAGCTTCGCCGCGCGCGGGTCACCGGCGGCGCGCTCACTCTCGCCGCCAAGGGGGCGGGCCCGCAGGATTGCTCACCGCTGACCCAACTCGTCGGCGATCGCGCTTATGAGATCAGCGTGCTGGTCGATGTGGAGGGCGGCGCGCAGGGTGGCCTGCTGCTGTTCTTCGACGACCGGCTGTTCCTCGGCATGGGCATCGACGGCACCGCGATGACGAGTTACCGCGGCGGCAAGGTCAGCTTCTGGCGCGAGCCGGCGCCCGCGGTGCGCACCATGCATCTCCGCATCGTCAACGACCGCCAGATCGTCACGTTCTACTACAGCACGGACGGCACCCACTGGACCCGCCACGGCGTGCGCAGCGAAGTGTCCGGCTACAACGCCAACACGGTCGACGATCTCGCCAGCCTGCGCCCCGCGTTGTTCGCGGCGGGCAAGGGGATGGTGCGGTTTCAGGATTTCCGCTACCGCGCGTTGCCATAATCGATAGGCGTTCATTGCTGTTGCTAGGTGGCGTGGGTATCGCGACGGCGCGTCGCGCGGTCGCGCGGTCGCGCGGTCGCGCGGTCGCGCGGTGGCGCAGGTCGCGCGGATGATCCCGCAGCGACCGAGCGCGCGCGTGATCGTCGACAATGACTTCGCCGGCGATCCCGACGGTCTTGCCGCGCTGGCGCATCAGTTGCTCACGCCCGAGACCCGCGTGACGCTGGTGACGAGTTCCGCCGTCGATCCCAAGCTTGCCGATGCCGCGCTCGCAGGGCGCAGCGCGGCGGCCGGGCGCGAAACGGCTTCGGAGTTGATCCGCCGCGCTGCGGCTCGCGCCCGATATCGCCAAGCGGATGACGCTGATCTGGATCGCCGGCGGCGGGTACCCGGCGGGTGGCTGAGAATATAACCTCGCGGTCGACACGGCGGCCGCGCGTTACGTTGTCGAGGAAAGCCGCGTGCCACGCTGGCAGGTGCCGCAGCCCGCCTACCGCCAGATGCAGGTGTCGATCGCCGCGCTGGGCGCCGATCTTCGCCCGATCTCGCCGTTCGCGCGCTGGCTGTACGAACAATTCACCACGACACCGTCCTTCGTGACGCTCGGCGACTTGGCCGCTCGGCAACAGTCCGCTGGTGCTGCTGTCGGCGATCTCGACGGAGAGCAGCCACTATGCCGATCTTCCAGCGCGGCGGATCGGTGACGATGGCCATTACGGGGAGGTCGTCCCCGGGCGGATGGTGCGGGTGTTCGACCAGCTCGACACCCGCCTCACCTTCAACGACTTCTAAGCGCTGCTCCGCCTCAACGCGCGCTAGACCGCGTTGCGCCGTGCGATCGTGCCGAGGATCGCGGCGCTCGGCTTGGGCGTGCGTGCGAAGGTGGTGCGGTCGAGGCTGTGCAGGCCGAACTTCGGGCCGTAGCCGAACACCCATTCGAAATTGTCGATCAGTGACCAGTGCATATAGCCCCGCACCGGCACGCCATCGTCGATCGCGCGGGCGAGTTCGGTGAGCGCGGCGGGGATCAGCCGCTGGCGCGGGCCATCGTCGGCGGTGTTGATGCCGTGTTCGGTGACGATCACCGGCACCTTCGCCACCGAATAGGCATAGCGCACGGCACCGGCAAGCGAGGCGGGGTAGATCTCCTCACCGGCATCGTTGACCGGCGCGCCGGCCGGCACCGGCATCCGCCCGCGCGCATCCCACAGCGAGCGCGTGTAGTTCTGCACGCCGACGAAATCGCAGGTCCGCGCCGCCTCCAGCCACGGCAGATACAGTTTCGCGCGCATCGCATCGCGCATCGAATCGCGCCCCACCGCCTGATCGTCGATGATCGCGAGGCTGACCCCGACCGGCAGGTCGGGCCGCACATTTTTGATCGCGGCGCGCCCGGCGGCGTGCGCGGCGAGCATGTTGGCCTGCACCCGCGCCGGATCGGCGATCCACAGCGCGTTGCCGGGGTTGAACTGCGCCACGCCGTACGCGCGCGCCGCCGCCTCGCCCATCGCGCGGTCGGTCGCCATCAGCCGGTCGCCGATGCCCGGCGGCAGCACGATGCCGAGCAGCCCGCTGAGGTTCGGTTCGTTGAGCGTAGTGGCATAGCCGATGTCAGCGGCGAGGTGGCGGGCGGCCCGTTCGCAAAAGCGCGCGAACAGCGACGGTGACTGCGCATTGCTCCACCCGCCCGAGGCGGCGAACCAGCGCGGCGTGGTGAAATGATTGAACGTCACCAGCGGCGTCAGCCCGCGCGCGCGGCACCCGGCGATCATCGCCTTGTAATGGTCGAGCATCGCGATCGAGAACTGGCCCTCGACCGGCTCGATCCGCGCCCATTCCTGGCTGAAGCGATAGCTGTTGAGGCCCATGTTCCGCACCAGATCGAGATCGGTCGGCCACAGCGCGAAGCTGTTGGCGGCATCGCACGATGGCTCGCTATACGCGGTCGGCGTGACATGCTCGACCGCCCACAGATCGCTGTTGACGTTGTTGCCCTCGACCTGATGCGCGGCGGTGGCGGCGCCCCACAGGAAGCCTTTTGGGAACCGCCCATCGCCCGGCTTGGCAGCAAGGGCAGAGGCAGCGAGCGCAGGGGCGGCGATGGCGGCGGCGCCGGCGGCGATCAGGGTGCGGCGGTGGATCGTGGCGGTCATGTCAAATCCCCATCAAACGCGCGTTGAGCGCACGGTCGGCGCCCCCTGCTGCAAAGTCGTCGAACGCGCGTTCGGTCACGCAGATGATATGGTCGGCGATGAACGGCGCACCCTCGGCCGCGCCCTGTTCGGGGTGTTTCAGCGCGCATTCCCATTCGAGCACCGCCCAGCCGGGGAAATCATATTGCGCCATCTTCGAGAAGATTGCCTTGAAATCGACCTGCCCGTCACCGAGCGAGCGGAACCGCCCCGGTCGGTCGACCCAGCTCTGGTAACCGCCGTATACGCCCGATCGCCCGCTCGGCGTGAACTCCGCATCCTTGACGTGGAAGCACTTCACCCGCGCGTTATAGATGTCGAGGAATGCCAGATAGTCGAGCTGTTGCAGCACGAAATGGCTGGGATCGTACAGCATATTGGCGCGGGCATGGCCGCCGACCCGGTCGAGGAACATCTCGAACGTCACGCCGTCATGCAGATCCTCGCCGGGATGGATTTCGAAGGCGAGATCGACGCCGTTGTCCTCGAACCTGTCGAGGATCGGCCGCCAGCGCCGCGCCAGTTCGTCGAACGCATCCTCGACCAGCCCCGCCGGGCGCTGCGGCCACGGATAGAAATACGGCCAGGCCAGTGCGCCCGAAAACGTCGCGTGCGCGGCGAGGCCAAGGTTGCGGCTGGCGCGCGCAGCCAGCCCGAGTTGCTCGACCGCCCAGCGTTGCCGCGCCGCCGGATCGCCGCGCACATGCGGTGCGGCGAACGCATCGAACTGCGCGTCATAGGCAGGGTGCACCGCGACGAGCTGCCCTTGCAGATGCGTCGATAATTCGGTGATGACGAGACCACGTTCCGCCAGGCGACCGGCGATGTCGTCGCAGTAATCCTTGCTGTCGGCCGCTGCCGCGAGATCGAACAGCCGCGCGTCCCAACTCGGAATCTGCACGCCCTTGTAGCCGAGCCCGGCCGCCCAGTCCGCGATCCCGTCGAGGCTGTCGAACGGTGCAGCGTCACCGGCGAACTGCGCGAGAAAGATGCCTGGGCCTTTGATGGTGCGCATGGGTTTGCGTCTCCTAAACGATGAGGTCGACCCAGCCGGCATCGTCGCGGCTGGCGGTGACCGCGGTGGTGATGAACGCCATGCCGCGCAGGCCGTCGACAATGCCTGGCACCAGCGAACCGGGCTCACCGCGCAACTGCCGCGCGAAATCGCGGTACAGGTTGGCGAATGCCTCCAAATAGCCCTCCGGGTGACCGCCCGGCGTGCGGCTCGCCGCCTTCGCCGCCGGCCCCAGGGCAGCATCGCCGGCCTGCACGATCTCCGTGCGGCCGTCGAGGTGATGCAGCGTCAGCCGGTTCGGGTCTTCCTGGCGCCAGTCGAGCGCCCCCGCATCGCCGTAAACCCGCAGCCGCAGGCCGTTGCGTTCGCCCAGCATGATCTGCGAGGCGAGCAGGCACCCGCGCGCACCGCCCTCGAAGCGTAACAGCACCTGGCAATCGTCGTCGAGCGTGCGGCCCGCCACCACCGTGCCGAGATCGGCCAGCAGCCGCGTCACCCGCTGCCCGGTCACGAACTCGGCGAGGTGAAAGGCGTGGCTGCCGATGTCGGCGATGCAGCCGCCCAGCCCGGCGCGGGTCGGGTCGAGCCGCCATTCCGCCTGCTTGCCGGTCGCCGCTTCGGCGAGCCAGCCTTGCGGATATTCGACCATTACCTTGCGGATCGTGCCAAGCGCCCCCGCCGCGACACGCGTCCGTGCCTCTCGCACCAGCGGATAGCCCGAATAGGTGTAGGTCAGGCCGTAAGGCACGGCGGCCTGTGCGACATCCTCGACCAGCGCCTGCGCCTCGGCGAGCGTAGCGGTAGCGGGCTTGTCGCTCAACACCGGCAGCCCCGCCGCCAGCGCGGCACGCGCCGCCGGCAGATGATGGTGGTTGGGCGAGGTGATCGCGACGAAATCGGCACCGTCCTCGCGGCCGCGTTCACCCGCCAGCATCGCATCCACTGACGCGTAGGCGCGGGCGGGGTCGATCCGGTAGTGCCGCCCGGCCTCCGCCGACCGCGCCGGATCGCTGCTGAACGCGCCCGCTACCAGCTCGATCTCCCGGTCGAGTTCGGCGGCGATGCGGTGCACCGGCCCGATGAAGGAACCGGGACCACCGCCCACCATCGCCATCCGCAATCGTCGCATGTCGCCTCTCCCGCGATGCCGTTTTGCAATCCCACGCCAGAAAGGCATTGCACAAAGCAGAATTATGGTTCTAGTTATGGCAAGGCACTGAAGCACGAATGGTGCGGGGAGGACAAGATGCGTTTTTCAGTCTTTTTGAACGGTCGCTCGATGGCGCCTGACGAGGATCGCCCGCTGATCCGCAATCTCGAAGCACACGCGCTGTACGCGGCCGAACGCGGTTTCGAGGCAATCTTCATGCCGGACCATCATTTCAACGGCTATATGCCGATCGCCAGCGACAGCTACATGTTTGCGGCGTACCTCGCCGCGAAGCTGCCGCACATGCACTTCGGCTTTTCGGTCACGTCGGTGCCGCTCCACCACCCGGTGCGCTTTGTCGAGCGGATCAACATCCTCGACCAGTTGACCGACGGCAAGCTGCTGGTCGGCATTGGCTCGGGCACCACGCCTGAGGAGATGATCGGCTTCGGCGTCACCTACAAGGAGGCGTCGGCGGTGTCCGAGCGCAACCTCGAAATCGCCGAGCAGCTTTGGGCGAAACGGATGGAGGATCCGGCGGTCGAGATCGACAACGGGCCGCATAAGGGTCGCGTGCTGCAACGGATCGCACCGGCGGCCTACACCCCCGGCCACGCGCGGTTGATGCCGGTGGCGATGAAGGAAACCAGCGCACGCCGCGCTGCGGAGAACGGCTGGCCCGCGTTCATCCCCGCCTTCACGCCGCCCAAGATCGGCGGCACCGCGCCGATGGAGCATGTCAGCAAATATTTCAAAATCTACCGCGACATGCTGGAGGCCGCCGGCCATTCCGCCGAAGTGGTGCGCGATGCGCTGTCGTGGTCGACGCACACCTACCAGCTCGTCCACGTCGCCGAAACCGACGAGCAGGCGCGCGACGAGATGATGACGATCCTGCGCGCCTATCAGGACGCGATCGAGCGCGAGGCCGCGTTCAACGCGCAGGCCGAGAGCGACGGCGCCAACAAGAAGACCGACCGCACGCCCGATGCGCTGACCGAGGACTGGATCGGCACCTGGTGCCTGTACGGTTCGCCCGAGACGGTGGTCGAACATCTGCGGCCCTATGCGGAGCTGGGCATCGGCAACATCCTGTGCGGCACGCTTACCGGGCCGTTGACCGACGAACGGTTGCGGCTCGGCAACCAGACGGTCGATCTGCTCTCCACGCGGGTGATACCCGAACTGCGCGGGGGTGCGTAATGGCGAAGCGGGTGGTCGGCATCGGCGGCACGCTGCGCAGCGGATCGTCGAGCGAATTGCTGGTGCGCGCCGTGCTCGCCGCCTGCGCGCGGCGGGGGGCGGAGACGGAGATGTTCGACGGCCCCGCGCTTGCCGCGCTGCCGCATTTCAATGCGGAAAGCCAGACGCGCAACGATGCCGAGCGCGCGCTGGTCGAGGCGGTGCGCGGTGCCGATGCGATCGTGATCGGCTCGCCCGGTTATCACGGCGGCGTGTCGGGGCTGGTCAAGAACGCGATCGACCTGCTTGAGGATATTCGCGGCGATGCACGGCCCTATTTCGATGGCCGTCCGGTCGGGCTGATCGTCTCGGCGGCGGGCTGGCAGGCGGGCGGGGTAACGCTCGCCGCTTTGCGCGGCATCGTCCACGCGATGCGCGGCTGGCCGACGCCGGCGGGGATCGCGATCAACTCTGTCGAGCAGAAGCCGTTCGCGGCGGATGGGTCGGTCGCCGACGCAGGCGTCGCCGCGCAGATCGAACTTCAGGCCGCGCACCTGATGGCCTTTGCACTGGAGACGGCGGCATGAACGCACCCGACATCACCACGCTGCCGCTGGACGAACAGGCATTGTTCACCGCTGGCGCATCGATGTGGTCGACGCACGAAGTGCCCGCGCTTGGCGTGCGATCGATCACCATGGCGGATGGCCCGATGGGGATCGCCAGCGGCCGCGTGGACGAGCGCGACGTATCGCTGCTGACGCCATGCCCAATTGCGCTCGGCGCGAGCTGGGATCTCGGCCTGATCGCGCGGGTCGGCGCGCTGGTCGGCGGCGATGCGGTGGCGCGCGGCGTGCAGGCGGTGCTCGCGCCCAACGTCAACCTCGCGCGTAGTCCGCTCGCCGGCCGTGCCTTCGAATATTTCTCGGAAGACCCGATGCTCACCGGCGTGGCGGGCGCGGCCTGGGCGACTGGGCTGCAGTCCACCGGCGTAGCCTCGGTGACCAAGCATCTCGTCTGCAACGATAGCGAAACCCAGCGCGACACGATTGACATCGTGGTGGACGAGCGGGCCTTGCGCGAAGTGTATCTGCTGCCGTTTGAATATGCCGCGGCGGCGGGCGCTGGCGGGATGCTGACCGCGTACAACCGCGTCAACGGATCGTGGTGCGCCGAGCAGCACCATGTCATCACCGACATCGTGAAAGGCGAGTGGGGCTTTGCCGGCGTCCTGATGAGCGACTGGTTCGGCACGCACACCACCGCGCCGACGCTCAACGCCGGCCTCGATCTTGAGATGCCCGGCCCTGCGCGCTTCCTCGGCGCGCACGCCGATGCCGCGGTCGCGAGTGGCGACGTGCCGCAGGCGCGCGTAGCCGATGCCGCGGCGCGCGTAGCCACCTTCGCGGCGCGGTTTGCCTCCGCCGGAGATACGACCGATGTCGAAGATGCCGAGGCTCTGCTCGTCGAGGCCGCAGCGGCCGGCTTCGTGCTGCTGCGCAACAATGACGATCTTCTGCCGCTCGATCCTGCCCGCGCCGGCACGATCGCGGTGATCGGCCCCAACGCCGCTGCACCGTGCTACCAGGGCGGCACCTTCGCCAAGATCGCGGTCAAGCCCGACGCGCTGCGCCCACTTGACGCGATCCGCGCGCGCTTCGCCGGTGCGACGATCCTCTACGAACCCGGCGTTGATCCGCAGCCGCGCTTGCCCGCCATGCCGGTGACACCGGCGCGCGACCTCGGCGACGGCGCCGTCGGCATGACGCTCGACTATTTCGACGACGACAGCTTCACCGGCACGCCGCGCCACAGCGAAACGCGCGCGACCAATTCGCTGGTTTGGTTCGTCGGCGTACACGATCAGGGCGCGTGGGATCGCCCCGCCGGCATCCGCGCATCTGGCTGGTATCGCCCCGAGAGAGATGGCGAGCATATCTTCTACCTCGGCGCGACCGGCGCGGTGCGTATGCGCGTCGATGGCGGCGAGGTGCTGCGCCATGACGAGACCGTCGCCGCGTCCGATGTGATGGGGCGCCTCAAGAGTGGCGAGGCCGACAGTGTCGCCGTCACGCTCGAAGCCGGCCGATCCGTGCTGGTCGAGGTGGAGTTCCGCCATCAGCCCGCCCGCGTGCAAGGACTGTGGTTCGGCGTACGCGGGCCGATAACGCCCGAGGAGATGCTGGTGCGCGCCGTGGCGGCGGCGGAAGCGGCGGACACCGTGTTCCTGATCCTCGGCGAAACCTCCGACGCCAGCGTCGAGAGCAAGGATCGTGCCGACACCCGACTGCCGGAAGCGCAGCTCGCGCTCGCCCACGCGGTGCTTGCGGCCAATCCGCGCGTGGTGATCGTCACCAACGTCGGCCACGCGTTTGACGCCACCTTCGCCGAGACCGCGCCCGCTTTTCTGGTGGCATGGTATCCCGGTCAGGAGTTCGGCCGCGCGCTTGCCGAGGTTCTCGCTGGCGACCGCGAGCCGGGCGGGCGCTTGCCGGTAACCCTCGCGCGCGATGAGGCTGACTACCCCGCACTGGCGCTGGCACCGGATGCGTCCGGCAAGCTCGTCTACGAGGACGGTGTTCGCATCGGCTATCGCGGACTCGCGATGCGCGGCATCGCCCCGCTGCACGGGTTCGGCAGCGGCTTCGGTTATACGCGCTTCACGCTTGATGCAGCACGGATCGGCGATTTTGTCGTTCACGCGTGCGTGACCAATCGCTCGGCACGCGCCGGTCATGTCGTCGTGCAGGTCTATCGCCACAGCCCCGAATTCGCATTGGTCGGGTTCGCCAAGGCATTTTTGGCGGGGGAAGCCACTGGGAACGTGGAAGTCGCGCTGGAGCCCCGCGCCCTCCGCAGTTGGGCTGATGGTTGGCAGAGCCTGACAAACATTGGGTTGTCGGTAGGCTTTGCGGCGGATGATCTACCGATCAGATTGCTTTTCGACCCGGTCAGGGCGTAGTCCCGCCAACCATATGCTATAATCGCATCGGGCAAGCCGAGTCGGAAGGGCGGGGTGGAGCGTCGTGGTATAGGTCAACCCGGCCGTCTGCGCGACCTCCCCCGCGTCAGGCTGCACGTCGTCGATCAGCCGGTAAACTTATAGGTCGGCAGTTGTACCGTAACGTCGTTGCCACTGGGCTTGAGCAGAGCAGATACCTTGAAGCGGTAGGTCGCTCTCCATGTGAATTCTGCACCACCTTTGAGCGACCATCGCGCAGTGATGCGGCTCGTCGATGACGGGGTTCAATTTGATCGGCGTGGCGTCGGAAATTCGTTTTGATCCCGGACAGGATTGCGTGCCGATCTAGTCGAATTCTCTGCGGCTACATGCATCCCCTGGATCAGGGGATGCATGTAGCCCGAACCCGTCAGCTGCAACGGCAGATCTAAGATAAAAGCGGTCCAGTTTTTCGGTGGCAGAGCACTGACCCAACCATTGGCGTGCCTAGAACTCGGCTTTCCCAATTCCCAGTCTTAACCCGGAAAGACCGAAGCCGGCCCTATCTTAGTCGGCCAATGAGATCAGAGGAGCAAACGCTGAACGTCGGCATTTGACAGATACCGCCGTTTAGAAGCCGGTTCGGAATGGCGGCTTGGT
>NZ_JAKNQH010000069.1 GCF_022662305.1 Sphingomonas sp. BAUL-RG-20F-R05-02 | reverse complement strand
AACGGAAGAGGGCCACCGGTCACCCGGCGGCCCTTCCGTGTCACAAAGCTGTTAAGCTTAGGCGAAGGCGACGTTGGTCGACTTACGACGATAGCGCATTGCAGCACCCATGCCGACGAAGCCAAGAATCATCATGCCCCACGTTGCCGTTTCCGGAACCGAGGGCGTGAACGCGATACTGCCGCCGTACGAGCCGTTGCCACGAGAGATGCCGTTCACGACGATCGAATTCATACCAGCAGGAAGAGCAAGGCCGGCCGCGAACGCAACTTCAACGATGCCGTTGAGCGACTTGGTAATTGAAGCAGCGGCGCCGTTGATCAGCACGGAGGTGAAGTCCAGGTCGGTCGCGCCGTGGAAGCTAGCAGCAACGGTTGTAAGCGAACCACCGCCAGTACCGCTGGTCGGAAGCAGGAAGTTGAAGGTATCGGTGAAAGCACCCTTGCTTGCTACGGTGTTGCCCAGGTTAGCCGTGATTGAACCACGATAGTTGGCATCGACATTGCCAGGAGTGACACTGAAGTTTGCCTTAGGTGCGAGCTTGGACGTGCCGGAGATGACGCAGTCACCTGGCTCGCAGGTGACGTTAGCATAAGCTGGCGCACCAAGAACGGTGGCCGCCGCGAGCGCCGCGAATGTCGTGATGATTTTGCTCATGTAAATTCCCTTGACAGCTAGACGATTGCTCTTCGTCTTAGAGGGCTACACGATTCGCGAGCCACAGTTC
>NZ_JAKNQH010000068.1 GCF_022662305.1 Sphingomonas sp. BAUL-RG-20F-R05-02 | reverse complement strand
GAACGATAGCCCAAAGCACGGTGGGGATGCACCTCGTTATAATGGTCGATCCAGCCTGGCAGCTGGTCGATTACGGTGCGAGCATCCGGCCTCGGGCTCACCCGGACATAGTCGCGTTTAAGGGTGCGAACGAATGCCTCTGCCATGCCGTTCGATTGTGGGCTGCTGACCGGGGTCGTAAGCGGCACCAAGCCGATGTTGCGAGCGAAGCTGCGGGTGTCGCGCGCGGTGTAGCAGCTGCCGTTATCGGTGAGCCACTCGATCGGCTCGGGCACGCGGTTCACCTGTCCGTAGCGATGCTCGACGGTGGCGACCATCAGGTCCTTGACGTCCTCAGCGGTGATACCGCTTGTTGTGGCCACATGCCCCATCGCCTCGCGATCACAGCAGTCGAGTGCGAACGCGACACGGACCTTCTCACCATTGTCACAGGCGATCTCGAGCCCATCGGAACACCAGCGGGTATTGCGCTGGTCGACGGCGACGCGGCCATCATGGCGCCGCTCCTCGTGGCGTTCACCGTCACGCCGGAGCAGCAGCCCGTGCACCTTCATCACGCGGTAGACACGCTTGGCATTAGGCGCTGCGCGCCCGGCTTTCTCCGCGTCGCGGCGGAGCAGAGCATGAACGCGGCGGTAGCCGTAGGTTGGCAGGTCGGCGACAAGCAGCCGGATGTCGGCAACCAGCTCGGCGTCTGGCAACGGCGGCCGCCCTCGTGATCTTGGCGGTGGCTGGT
>NZ_JAKNQH010000067.1 GCF_022662305.1 Sphingomonas sp. BAUL-RG-20F-R05-02 | reverse complement strand
TCACCACCGATCCCGTTCTCGCCATCGAGCATGCTGATCGTGCCTACCTCGGAGCAGCACTGGGTTGGCGAGGTCGGCGATCACGCCGAGGTCCGCGAATCCGCTGATTGTTGCGCCCTGCTTGGGGACGGATTGGTTGAGTTCACTGCGGGCAGCGGCGCCGATAATACGCTTATGCTATGTGGAGCCTTGTCAGCGCCCTATCAAGACGGCCTGGGCTTCTTTGACCTGCTGCGAGCACCGACTGCAGGTGACATGGTCACGGGCGTCATCCCTGCGAGCGTGTTCGACGCAATGGCCGACGAAATCACCCGCGCCGGGTTCGGCACGCAGGCGATGTGCCAAGCCTTGATGAAGCAAGGGCTCATTGCACTGCTGCGCGATCGACGGGAACGGCAGACGGAGCTCTCTGGAGGAGGTATATCCCACCCTCGCCTCTCCAAAGCGCTCGCTGCCATCATCGACAATCCCGCAGCTCCTCACACGGTCGACAGCCTGGCCTCACTTTCCGGTATGAGCCGTGCCTCGTTCTCGGACCACTTCTCCAAGACCTTTGGTCAGGGTCCGATCGACTTCGTGCAGAAGGCCAGGCTTCGCATCGCGGCACGGCTGCTGCGAACGACCGATTTGCCGATTAAGGTAATCGCGCAGAGTGCAGGATACGCCGGTCCGAGGCCGTTCTCGCGAGCCTTCCAGGCCAAATATGACTGCGGACCTGCAGACTACCGATCACGTCCGGACGGCGAGAACATCAGG
>NZ_JAKNQH010000066.1 GCF_022662305.1 Sphingomonas sp. BAUL-RG-20F-R05-02 | reverse complement strand
CCGAAAGCATTTCTTGCCAATCTCAAGATGCTCGCCAAGACCACCGACACGGGCGAGGGGCTGAAGAAGGGCCTGTCCGCCGTGCTGCAGACCGTCGACGCAGCGCTCGAAACGGTCGGCATCCAGAGCCCGACGATCCAGACGCTGGGTGGCGCGCCCAACACTCACCCCCTTGGCGAGACGTACTACACCCAGGTGCCGCTACGGCATGGTAGCTATATCGCAAAGATCTCAGTCGCGCCGGTGTCGCCCAACCTTACCGAACTCACTGGTATTAAGGTCGATACGTCCGGCCGCCCGGACGCGTTGCGCGAGGACATGGGTCGAGAGCTGATCGAGCAGGACAGCGTTTGGGAGCTGCGCGTGCAGCTTTGCACCGACCTCGACAAGATGCCGGTGGAAGACTCCTCTGTGGTCTGGGACGAGGAAGCTAGCCCGTACGTGGCTGTCGCTCGCCTCACCGTGCCCGCGCAGCTCGGCTGGCAGCACGGTCTCAGCGAGCAGCAGGAGAAGGCGGTGGCGTTTAGCCCATGGCACGGGCTCGCTGCCCATCAGCCGATTGGCGGGGTCAACCGTGCGCGCAAGCCCACCTACGAGATGTCGACGCAGTTCCGCGGTCAGCACAACGGTTGCCCCGTCCACGAGCTTCGTTCTCTTGCAGAACTACCGACGCAGGGCATGACGATCGATTGAGTTGGCAATCGCCTGATACGGCCACGCTTTGATGACACGATTTCGCCCAATGCCGCTTCGTCAGGAATGCCGGCCTCCA
>NZ_JAKNQH010000065.1 GCF_022662305.1 Sphingomonas sp. BAUL-RG-20F-R05-02 | reverse complement strand
GGCGGTGGCGGACCGTATGGTGTGCTCGAAGTCTTTTGCGAGGCGGCGATTGCGGTTGAGCCAGGCGAAGGTCCGCTCGACGACCCAGCGTCGCGGTGGACGACGAAGCCGGTCTGATCGGCGAACTTGCGCACGATCTCGATGCCGATCGCCATGGCCATCTCGACCCTGGGACTGTTGTAGGCGCTGTCGGCATAAGCGAGCTTCACGAACGGATGGCGCATACGGGAGCGCTTGAGCAGCGGCACGGCGCCATCGCGATCTTGAACGTCGGCCGGGTGCACGAGGAATTCGAGCGGCCGTCCGTCGGTATCGACCATGGCATGGCGTTTACGGCCCATCACCTTCTTGCCCGCATCGTAACCGCGGGGACCGCCTGCTTCGGTTGTCTTCACGCTCTGACTGTCGATCACCGCTGCCGAAGGGGCTGGCTCCCTGCCGATCCGCACCCGGTCGAGTTGCACCAGATGATGGTTGAGCCTCTCGAACGCGGCGGTGTCGCGCAATTCACCGAACCATCGACACACCGTACGCCACGGCGGAAAGCTGTCGGGCAGGAAGCGCCAGGGACATCCTGCTCGCAGCACGTAGAACATCGCGTTCAACACCTCGCGCCAACCCTAGCGTCGCTTCCGGCCTCGGCGGCATGGCTTTGGCAGGAGCGGCGCGATGATCTGCCACTCCGCGTCGGTTAGATCACTCCATAGCGCAGCCCAACGCGGCTATGCTGCGCACGGGCGGGCGAGTTCCACATCGTCTCTTCCAAGGATGGTGTCGCAACCCCTCGGAATTACGTTGAAGCTCGATCGTCCACCGTTGCGCAGCCGTTCTGACACAGCCTCTGAGGCA
>NZ_JAKNQH010000064.1 GCF_022662305.1 Sphingomonas sp. BAUL-RG-20F-R05-02 | reverse complement strand
TGATGAACGACACGCTGCACAGCATAGGCATGCGCTCGATCGTCAGCGTATGGCCGCGCTTCGAGCGGGAATCGCGATACTACAACTTCCTCGCCACCAAGGGTTGGCTGCTGCACGACAAGGACGGCAGCGTGGTCGACGGTCTGCCGGTCCGCTCCGACCGGGCAGGCGCGCTGATCGATTCGACCAACCCGCAGGCGCGCGCCTGGTTCTGGGGCAAGATCCGCGACAATATCGCATCGCAGGGCTTCGACTGGTTCTGGCTCGACGAGACCGAGCCGGATCTGGTGCCGGACGGCCACTTCTTCTCGATCGGTTCGGGTGACCGCTACCACAATCTGTTCCCGCTGGTGCACACCAGCGGCGTCGCGGAAGGCTCCGCGCGCGACCGGCCGAACATGCGCAACCTGATCCTCGCGCGCGCCGCCTATCTCGGCACGCAGCGCAACGGCGCGCTGTTCTGGTCGTCGGACGTGCAATCGACGTGGGAAGCGCTGCACCGGCAGGTACCCGCCGGCCTCGGCTTCACCGCGACCGGCCTCGCCTACTGGAGTAGCGACACCGGCGGCTGGCAATATCCGAGCGGCCCGAAGGCGGAACGTGCGCCGCTGCTCGACCCCGCCGGCGCGACCGCGATGTCGCCGTCGTACACCGACTATCCCGAACTGTTCACGCGCTGGTTCGCGTATAACAGCTTCACGCCGACGCTGCGCATTCACGGCCAGCGCCCGGCGACCGCGCTGTGGGATTACGGCACCGCGGCCGAGCCGGTGCTCGCCAACTTCCTGAAGCTGCGCTACGCGATGGTGCCGTATCTGTATGCGCTGGGGTATCAGACCTACAAGACCGGCGCGCCGTTCATGCGCGCGCTGTTCATGGACTTCCCGAACGACCTCGCCGTCGCCACGATCGGCGACGAATATATGTTCGGCCCGGCCTTCCTCGTCGCACCGGTCACCACGCAGGGCGTGACCAGCCGCGACGTGTATCTGCCGGCGGGG
>NZ_JAKNQH010000063.1 GCF_022662305.1 Sphingomonas sp. BAUL-RG-20F-R05-02 | reverse complement strand
GCCCGCCGGCAGATACACGTCGCGGCTGGTGATGCCTTGCGTGGTGACCGGCGCGACGAGGAAGGCCGGCCCGAACATATATTCGTCGCCGATCGTCGCGACGGCGGGGTCGTTCGGGAAGTCCATGAACAGCGCGCGCATGAATGGCGCGCCGGTCTTGTATGTCTGATAGCCCAATGCATACAGATACGGCACCATCGCGTAACGCAGCTTCAGGAAGTTGGCGAGCACCGGCTCGGCCGCCGTTCCGTAGTCCCACAGCGCGGTCGCCGGGCGCTGGCCGTGGATGCGCAGCGTCGGCGTGAAGCTGTTGTACGCGAACCAGCGCGTGAACAGTTCGGGATAGTCGGTGTACGACGGCGGCATCGCGGTCGCGCCGGCGGGGTCGAGCAGCGGCGCACGTTCCGCCTTGGGGCCGTTCGGATATTGCCAGCCGCCGGTGTCGCTGCTCCAGTAGGCGAGCCCGGTCGCGGTGAAGCCGAGGCCGGCGGGGACCTGCCGGCGTAGCGCCTCCCACGTCGATTGCACGTCCGACGACCAGAACAATGCGCCGTTGCGCTGCGTGCCGAGATAGGCGGCGCGCGCGAGGATCAGGTTGCGCAGGTTCGGCCGGTCGCGCGCGGAGCCTTCCGCCACGCCGCCGGTGTGCAGCAGCGGAAACAGATTGTGGTAGCGGTCGCCCGATCCGATCGAGAAGAAGTGCCCGTCCGGCACCAGATCCGGCTCGGTCTCGTCGAGCCAGAACCAGTCGAAGCCCTGCGATGCGATATTGTCGCGGATCTTGCCCCAGAACCAGGCGCGCGCTTCCGGGTTGGTCGAATCGATCAGCGCGCCCGCCCGGTCGGAGCGGACCGGCAGACCGTCGACCACGCTGCCGTCCTTGTCGTGCAGCAGCCAGCCCTTGGTGGCGAGGAAGTTATAGTAACGCGATTCCCGCTCGAAGCGCGGCCATACGCTGACGATCGAGCGCATGCCCATGCTGTGCAGCGTGTCGTTCATCG
>NZ_JAKNQH010000062.1 GCF_022662305.1 Sphingomonas sp. BAUL-RG-20F-R05-02 | reverse complement strand
ACGTCCCCCCTGTTTTTTAGCCCAGTTTGAGCGAGAGTTTTCCGGCCTTGAGAAGCCTTCGGGCAAGGAGCTGGAAATGAAGAAAGCTAGGTATACGGACGAGCAGATTGCCTTCGCGCTGAAGCAGGCGGAAACCGGCACGCCGGTGGTCGAAGTCATCCGGCGGATGGGGATTTCGGAGCAGACGTTCTACCGCTGGAAGAAGGTGTACGGCGGTCTCGGGGTCGGCGAGCTGAGGCGCCTGAAGCAGCTCGAGGATGAGAACCGGCAGCTGAAACAGCTGGTTGCCGACCTGAGTCTGGACAAGCACATCCTGCAGGACGTTTTGGCAAAAAAGCTCTGACGCCTGGACGGCGACGCGAACTCGTCGCGTACGTCCAGGCGTCTCATGCTGTAAGCGAGCGGCGCAGTTGCTCGGCACTGGGCGTCGAGCGGTCGTCGGTGCGCTACATCTCTCACAAGCCGGACCAGACACCGCTAGTGATGCGCATCCGTGATCTGGCGGCAACGCGGACGCGCTATGGCTATTTTCGGATCTACATCCTGCTGCGCCGGGAAGGATGGGTCGTGAACCACAAACGCGTCTATCGGCTATATCGGAATGACGGACTGAGCCTTCGGCTCAAGAAGCCAAGACGCAACGTCAGCGCTGCTAACCGCGAGCGCCAACCCATGGCGTTGGCGGCGAACGAGATGTGGTCGATGGATTTTGTTTCGGACGCCTTGTTCGATGGTCGGCGGTTACGCGCGCTGACCGTGGTCGACGCCTTCACGCGCGAAGCTCTGGCGATCGACGTCGACCAGGGCATCAAGGGCGAACAGGTGGTCGAGGCGATGGCACGGATCTCGTCGGTCCGCGGCGCACCCAAGACTATTCGCGTGGACAATGGTCCGGAATTCATTTCGAAAGCACTCGATCGCTGGGCGTACGAGAACGGCGTCACGCTGGACTTCAGCCGACCGGGCAAACCCACCGACAATGCCTTCGTAGAGTCGTTCAACGGTCGCCTTCGCGACGAGTGCCTGAACGCGCATTGGTTCCTGTCCATGACCGACGCCCGAGCCAAGATCGAGGACTGGAGGCGGGACTATAACGAGAGCCGCCCTCACACATCGCTTGGCTGGATGACGCCGGTCGAATATGCTGCTGCCGCGGCCATCAAAGCGGCCGAATGAACGCCGGAAACTCACCTTAAGATTGGATGAGAAACCGGGGGACCCTCA
>NZ_JAKNQH010000061.1 GCF_022662305.1 Sphingomonas sp. BAUL-RG-20F-R05-02 | reverse complement strand
CACGAAAGGGACGACGAATGCCGAGCAAGAAGCACAAGCCGGAAGAGATCATCGGCAAGCTGCGTGAGGTTGAGATTGTGCTGGCACAGGGGGCATCGACGGCCGAAGCGTGCCGGCGGATCGCGGTTAGCGAGCAGACCTATTATCGCTGGCGCAAGGAATATGGAGGGCTGAAGATCGACCAGGCGCGGCGGATGAAGGATCTGGAGAAGGAGAACCTGCGACTACGGCGGGCGATCTCGGACCTGACGCTGGACAAGCTGATTTTGCAGGAGGCAGCGCGGGGAAACTTCTGAGCCCTGCGCGGCGACGACGCTGCATCGATCATGTGCAACGAGCGCTTCCGGTGTCCGAGCGACGGATCTGCCGAGTGCTGGGCCAGCATCGATCGACGCAGCGCAAGGTGCCGCGCGGGGCGGATGACGAACAGGCGCTGTCGGAAGACATCATCGCGCTGGCAAAGCAATATGGTCGTTACGGCTATCGCCGGGTGACGGCATTGCTGTGCCATGCCGGGTGGACGGTGAACCATAAACGGGTCGAGCGGATTTGGCGGCGCGAGGGGCTAAAGGTGCCACAGAAGCAACCGAAACGTGGGCGGCTGTGGTTGAACGACGGCTCGTGCATCCGGCTGCGCCCGGAATATCCAGGGCATGTGTGGGCGTACGACTTTGTCGAAGGCCGCACGCATGATGGTCGCAAGTTCCGCATCCTGACCATCATCGACGAGGCCAGTCGAGAGTGCCTGGCGCTGGTCGTTGCTCGTCAGCTCAAACATGAAGACGTGCTGGCGGCGTTGGCCGACCTGTTCGTCACACGAGGGCCACCTGCGCATATACGGTCGGACAACGGCGCCGAGTTTATCGCCAATGCGGTGCAGAAATGGCTCGGCCAAATCGGCGTGAAGACGCTCTACATCGCACCGGGATCACCATGGGAGAATGGCTATAATGAGAGCTTCAATGGGTCGCTTCGCGACGAACTGCTCAATGGCGAGATCTTCTACAGCCTCGCCGAGGCGAAGGTGCTGATCGAAGCATGGCGGCGGCATTACAACACCGTCCGTCCGCACAGCAGCCTGGGCTACCGACCGCCGGCCCCGGAAACGGCGTCACCGCCATATCCGGCCTCCGGTTCCGCTTCGCTTCACCTCCGTCCGGATATGGCGGCGGCGAGCATAGTCCACTAACAATCAACCCGGTCCACTCGACGGGGGCAGGTCAGTT
>NZ_JAKNQH010000060.1 GCF_022662305.1 Sphingomonas sp. BAUL-RG-20F-R05-02 | reverse complement strand
TGATCTTGCCCCTATTTCGCCGGACAGGTTCAAGCGGTTGTTGAACCCATTGCGCGATGCTCGCGCGGCGAACGCATTTTGAGACCCGAGTGCGGGTGGTGTTCGTTGTAGTCTTCGATCCAGCCAGCGAGTGATGTCAACGCGGTATGTGCGTCGGGCAGCGGTGAGACGCGGACGTAATCTCGTTTGAGGGTGTGTACGAATGCCTCGGAGATGCCGTTGGACTGCGGGCTCCGGATAGGCGTGAAGCAAGGCTTCAGGCCCAGTTGGCGTGCAAAGATCCGCGTCTCGCGGGCGGTATAAGCCGAGCCGTTGTCGGTTAGCATCTCGACCATCGACATTGCGCGCGGTCCACCGAAGCGGGCCTCTACGGCTTCCAGCATGATGTCGCGCACATCGGAACCGCTGATGCCGGCGTTGGCGACCGCGCGCCAGGCAATCACCTCGCGGTCATGCGCATCGATGATGAAGGCGGCTCGGACGATCTCACCGTTCCAGCACGTGAACTCGAGGCCGTCCGAGCACCAACGCAGGTTTGACCGTATGGTCACTACGACGCCGTCGTGGCCGTAGTCGGGCCGCTCGGTGTAGCGCCGTGCCAGCAGCAGGCAGTTTACCGCCATGATCCGGTAGATGCGCTTGTGGTTGACCGGGTCAGCTCCTTCCGCGCGAAGCTGACGGTTGAGGACCGCCGCGATGCGGCGGTAGCCATATGTTGGCCGCTGCGCGGCGACTTGCTGGATGAGCGGCAGCAGTTGCGCGTCGTCGGCCTTGGTGTAGCGGCCGCGGGTCGTGATGGCACCAGTGACGCGCTCGTATACCGTCGAGCGTGCTACGCCGAGCGTGCTCGCCACAAGGCTCACCGGAAATCTTCCGGCAGCGGTGAGCGCATGAGCAAGGTCGTTTTTTTTGGGCGCGAACGATCGAGCGCTTCCTTGAGGATCTCCACCTCCAGCGTCTTCCGGCCGAGCTGGCGCTCAAGCTCGCGAATGCGGCTCTCCATCTCGCGCACCTCGCGGTTGCTGATCACGTCATCGTCGCCGGTGACAGCGACACTCCCACCTTCGAGCATCAGCCGGCGCCAACGGTACAAGAGATTGGGTGCGACACCGTTGCGTCGGGCGACGATCGAGATGCTCTCGCGACCATCGAGTGTCTCCTCGACGATCCTAAGCTTCTCTGCGGCGCTCCAGTGACGGCGCCGACCGCCATCAGTGATGATCTCAGACAAAGACATAAGCCTATGCTCAGGGGCTATCCCTAAGCCTCCGTATTAGGCTCAAACCTGTCCGGGTGAAACGGGGGCCAGTTCA
>NZ_JAKNQH010000006.1 GCF_022662305.1 Sphingomonas sp. BAUL-RG-20F-R05-02 | reverse complement strand
GCGCGCAACGGGCCGATCCCGTCCTCGTCACCGGCGCCGCCGGCTTCATTGGTCATGCGACGGCGCATAAGCTGCTCGCCCGCGGGGAACGGGTGATCGGCGTCGATATCGTCAACGATTATTACGACCCGGCGCTGAAGGCGGCGCGGCTGGCGACGTTCGAGGGGGTGGAGGGCTTCACCTTCCACAAACTCGACATCGCCGATGCGCCCGCCATCGCCGCGCTGGTGCGCGACAACGGGGTGAAGCGCATCGTCCACCTCGCCGCGCAGGCGGGGGTGCGCTACAGCCTCGAGAACCCGTTCGCTTACGAACGCTCCAATCTCGCCGGCCATCTCTCGCTGCTCGAAGCCAGCCGCCACGCGGCCGATTTCGAACATCTCGTCTACGCATCGTCCTCGTCGGTGTACGGCGACAAGCCGATGGGCGGAGCGGGCTTCACAGAGGATGAGCCGGCGACCAGCCCTGTGTCGCTCTACGCCGCCACCAAGCGTGCGTGCGAACTGATGAGCCACAGCTACTCCAAGCTGTACGGCTTCCCGCAGACCGGCTTGCGGTTCTTCACCGTCTATGGACCGTGGGGACGGCCAGACATGGCGTATTTCGGCTTCACCCAGAAGATCCTGCGCGGTGACCCGATCGAGGTCTACGGCGAAGGCAAGATGGCGCGCGACTTCACCTATATCGACGACATCGTCGACGGCATCATCGGCTCGCTCGACCATCCGCCGGAACGCAAGGAGCATCGCGTCCTCAACATCGGCGACAGCAGGCCCGTAGGCCTGATGGAGATGATCGAGGCGCTGGAATCCGCACTCGGTAAGACTGCCGAGAAGATCATGCGGCCGATGCAACCGGGTGACGTCACCGCCACCTATGCCGACGTGTCGAAGCTGCGCGCGATCACAGGCTATCATCCCGAGGTGATGCTCGAGGATGGCCTCAAGCGGTTCGCCGACTGGTATCGCGACTTCTACAAGGTGCCGGCATGAAGATCCGCAAGGCCGTCTTTCCTGTCGCCGGGCTGGGCACGCGCTTCCTCCCCGCCACCAAGGCGGTGCCCAAGGAGATGCTGCCGGTGGTCGATCGCCCGCTCATCCAATATGCCGTCGATGAGGCGATCGAGGCGGGAATCGAGACCATGGTGTTCGTCAACGGTCGCGGCAAGGCGGCGATCGAGGACCATTTCGACATGGCCTACGAACTCGAACGCACCCAGGCCGATCGCGGCAAGTCGATGGTGGCGCTGGAAGGCTCGCGGCTCACGCCGGGGGATGCGGTGTTCGTCCGTCAGCAGGAGCCGCGCGGACTCGGCCACGCGATCTGGTGCGCGCGTCACGTGATCGGTGACGAACCGTTCGCGATCATCCTTCCGGATGAGTTCATGGTCGGCAGCCCCGGTTGCCTCAAGCAGATGGTCGACGCCTACGAAGAGGTCGGCGGCAATCTGATCTGCGCGCTGGAAGTGCCGATGGCGGAGACGCCGAGCTACGGTGTGCTCGATCCCGGCGCACGCGACGGGGCGCTCACCGAGGTGCGCGGGCTTGTCGAGAAGCCGAAGGCGGGCACTGCGCCGTCCAACCTGATCGTGGCCGGACGCTACATCCTCCAGCCCGAAATCATGGGATATCTCGCCACGCAAGAGGCCGGCGCCGGTGGCGAGGTGCAGTTGACCGATTCGATGGCGAAGCTGATCGGCCAGCAGCCGTTCCACGGCGTCACCTTCGCGGGCGAACGCTATGATTGCGGATCAAAGCTCGGCTTCGCACAGGCCAATTTCGCGCTGGCCTGCCGCGATGCCACCATGGGCGGCGACCTTCGCGCGTGGGCAAAGTCCATACTCTGACAAGGATGCAGGTCGTCGGTGCCGAATTCCCGGCTTACCGTCGGCGTGTCACGAATACCCTTCCGTAGGCGAAACTTTGCCTTCCGTGAAATGCGTGTGGTAAGATCCATTTCGGTGGATTGCGCCGCATGTTAACGGAAGCGCAAAGGGCGAGTGTTATAGGATGGCGACGTCGCGGAGAAACCCTATGTCAAACGTCGAGTCACCTGTCGCCCCCGTCTTGCCGGGCCTCCGCGTGCACGATCAATCGCCGGGTTTTCGACCGGTGGGTTTCCATCCCGCGCGGCGGCCCGAGCCGGCTGGGTTCCGCCACGCGCTGCGCGGCAAAGTGCTGTATCCGGCGCTGCTGGCGATGCTGTCGGTCGCGTCGTGGTTGGTGACGCGCGACAAGGACAATCTACGCTAGACACCTGCCCACGTGGTGCGGCGCCCTAGGCGAAGTTCGCCGAAGTGCAATCGCCTCGATCGCCTGCGATCCGTACTTACGGTAGTCGGCACGGCGCTGCGCCGGGGAGCCGTTGGTGCACCAGTAAACACCGGCCCTTAAGGCTGCCTGAGCCGATGTCACATCCGGCGGTCTGGCCGCTGCGAGGGCCATAATATCGACGGCGTCGACGATACGGTGTCATGTCGCACGGGCATGCGCCGTCAATCCGCAGCCGGCCCCGCGACCGATCCGCGACGGATCAACGTCGAGCGGAACAACGATGGTTCGCGCACCTGATCGTCGGAGGTCTGCTCGGTCACGCCAGCGATCAGCTTCAGCGCGGCGGATCGCGCCATCGTCGCGATCGGCCAGCGCACTGTCGTCAGCGGCGGCCACATATGCGCGGCGATCGGCGTGTCGTCGAACCCGATTACCGAAAGGTCGCGCGGCACGCTGAGGCCGCGTTGGCACGCCGCGTGGATCACGCCCGCCGCCATCTCATCGTTGCAGGAGAAGATCGCGGTTGGTCGCGGTACCAAATCGAGCAGCCGGTCGGCCGCGACCAGACCGGAGTCGAACTGGTAATTGCCGTCCGCGATCATGCTGCGGGGAAGGGCGATGCCGGCATCGCGCAAAGCATCCTCGAACCCCAGCCGTCGCTCCCGCGCGGAGCGAAAGCCGTGCGGGCCGGCGATCAGGCCGATGCGACGATGCCCTTCCGCAATCAGGTACTTGGTCGCCTCCCGCACCGCGTCGCGATCGTTGGAGGCGACCATGTGGTCGTCGGTATCAAGTTCGGCCGATCCCATCCGCACATAGCGACAGCCGATGTCGGTGCAGATTTGTGCGATCGCGTCGTTCTCGCTGATCGGCGGCATCAACAGCACGCCGAACAGCCGCTGCCGCTCCAGAAAGTGCCGCAAGTCCTGTAACATCGTCGCCGAACCGCGATTGAGCGGGCGTACCACCATCTCGAACTCGGTATCGTACACGGCCTCCAGCATGCCCTGCTGCACGTTCATGACGGTTTGCGCATTGGGGTTGTCGTGGACCAGGCCGATCAGGAAATTGCGCCCCAGCGCGAGCGCGCGCGCCTGCGGGTTGGGGATGTAGCCGAGGTCGCCGATCACCTCCTCGACGCGCCGGCGTGTATCCTCGTTGAGCAGCGGGGACCGGTTGATGACGCGGCTGACGGTTTTCTTTGAGACGCCGGCGACCCGCGCGACGTCGTTGATCGTTGGTTGTCCGGTCTTCTCCATGGCCCAGCATAGTCGCGGAAACGGGCGCGAGCCAGCCTCGGCGGGATGGTTGTCCTTGACACCGGTTTCCGATACGGGCGCGACACATGAGCTTTACCGAAAGGCTAAAAGTGTCGCCGGAATCCAATGTGGAACTGATTGCCCGGGCCTTTACGGACGCGCGCCGCGCCGGGCTCGCGCTGCCCGACTTTCCTGGCCGGATCCCCGAATCGCTCGGGCAGGCGTATGGCGTGCAGGATCGTGCGATCGCGTTATCCGACGCGCGCATCGCCGGCTGGAAGGTTGGCAAGATCAGCCCCCCGTTCGACGGAACAGACCGGCTCGCCGGGCCGATCTTTTCCGATCACGTCGTGGACGCGGGCGATGATGTGGCAATGCCGATCTTCGCCGACGGGTTCGGCGCGGCGGAGGCGGAGTTCCTGTTGCGGATCGGAACTGCGCCCGATCCGTTCAAAACCCGCTATAGCCATGCGGAGGCGGCTGCCCTGATCGATGCCGTGCATGTCGGGATCGAGATCGCCAGTTCGCCGTTCCCGGGCATCAACGATCATGGCCCGACCGTCACCGTGTCGGATTTCGGCAACAACAACGGGCTGATCGTCGGCGCTGCCATCGAAGGCTGGCGCGATCTCGACCTTGATGTCTGGCCCGTGGAGCTGTGGATCAACGACACGCTGATTGGCAGGGCGACGACCGCGACGATGCTGGACGGCCCGTTCGGCGCGGCGCGCTTCCTGTTCGAACTGCTTGCGGCGCGGGGCATTCCGGTCGCGGCGGGGCAGTGGATCTCGACCGGTGCGGTGACCGGGGTGCATCCGGTCGCTGTCGGGGATCGGGTCGTGGCGCGGTTTGGCGGGCGGCTGGATGTGGCGTGCGGCATCACCGCGCGATAAGCACACGGGGCGAGAGTGCGGAGCGCAGCGGCTCTTCGCACCGGATGCACCGCCGCGTGCGTTCGGCCTGATCGGGCTGGTTACGCTGACGGCGGAACGGTAAAAGCACGGGCAAAGGCGACGTGCGCAGGCTATGGCGCGCACTATGCCTGCACCCGATCGTAACGCCACGCTGATCGGCATCGCCGCCGCCTTCGGGTCACAAGCGTCGATGAACCTTGGCGCAAGCGTCGCCAAGCACCTGTTCCCCGTGGTCGGCGCGTTCGGCGTGACGGCGCTGCGCGTTGCCCTTGCGGCGGTGCTGCTGATGGCGCTGCGCCAGCCATGGCGGCGGCGCGTGCCGCGTGCGCTGCTGCCCGCGCTGATCGCGTATGGCGCAATGCTCGGGTTGATGAACCTGCTAATCTATCAGGCGTTCGCGCGCATTCCGCTCGGCATCGCCACCGGGATCGAGGTGATCGGGCCGCTCGGCCTCGTGCTGGCGGCATCGCGGCGCAGGGCGGATTTCGTTTGGCTCGCCGCCGCGGTCTGCGGGTTGCTGCTGCTCCTGCCGCTGCGCGCGCACGACCGGCTCGACCCCGTCGGGATCGCCTGCGCGCTCGGCGCGGCGGGATGCTGGGCGCTGTACATCATCTACGGCAAGCGCGTCTCCGCCACGCTCGGCCGCGATGCGGTGGCGTGGGGAATGCTGGTGTCGGTCACCTTCACGCTGCCGGTCGGGCTTGCCGCCTCGGGCACCGCGATGCTCAGCCCGTCGGTGCTGGCGACCGGCCTCGCCATCGCCGCACTGTCGAGCGCGCTGCCCTATTCGCTGGAGATGGAGGCGATGCGCCGCGTCCCCGCCGCCGTGTTCGGCATCCTCGTCAGCGCGTCGCCCGCCGTGGCCGCACTCGCCGGGTTCGTCGTGCTGGACGAGGTGCTGAGCCCGCTGCAATGGTGCGCGATCCTGTGCATCATCACCGCCGCCGCCGGCAGCGCGCTGTCCGCCACCCGCCGCGTCTAGCGCCGCGCCAGCCCGGCCAACTGGATCACCACCGCGATCAGCGCGAAGCCCGCGCCGATCGCTGCCACCGCCGGCCAGCCGGCGGCATGCCACGCCACGCTCGCCGCCGCCGATCCGATCGCGCCACCGATGAACATTCCGCCCATGAAGATCGTGTTGAGCCGAGCCCGCGCCTCCGGGTTCAGCGCGTAGACGAGGTGCTGGTTGGAGACGATCGCGCACTGCACCGCGAAATCGAGCAGGATCACGCCCGCCACCATCCCTGCCACGCTGTTCCACAGCCCGATCAAGCCCCACGCGACCAGCGCCAGCACCGCCCCCATCGCCACCACGGGCTTGGGTCCGCGCTTGTCGGCCACACGTCCGGCGAGCGGCGCGGCCAGCACGCCAACCGCGCCGATCACGCCGAACAGCCCCGCCACATCCGCGCCGAGATGAAAGGCGGGTTGCTGGAGCCGCAGCGCCAGGATGGTCCAGAACGCGCTGAACCCACCGAACAGCAGCGCCTGCGTGATCGTCGCACGCCGTAGCGCTCCATATTCACGCCACAGCCCACCCAGCGACCGCAACAGCGCGCCGTAGCCGAGCGTCGCGTCGGGCATGCTGCGCGGTAGCATCGCCCACATCGCACCCGCTGCCGCCAGCACCATCGGCACGCCCAGCCAGAACATCTCCCGCCAGCCGGCGTGCGTTGCCACGAACCCGGCGAGCGTCCGGCTGAGCAGGATGCCGCACAGCAGCCCGGCCATCACCGTACCCACGGTCGCCCCGCGCCGTTCGGGCGCGGCAAGGTGCGCGGCGAGCGGCACGATCTGTTGCGCGACCGTCGCCGCGACGCCGACCAGCAGCGACGCGGCGACTACCAAGGCTGCGTTCGGCGCGATCGCGGTCAGCGCCAGCGCGGCGGCAAGTGCGAGGAACTGCAACAGGATCAGCCGTTTGCGCTCGACCAGATCGCCGAGCGGGACCAGCAGGAACAGTCCGGCGGCATAACCCGCCTGCGTCGCGGTCGGCACCAGCGCGGTTGCCGTGCCGGGCATGTCGCGCTCCATGATGCCGAGCATCGGCTGGTTATAGTAGATGTTGGCCACGCCCACGCCGGCTGCCACCGCCATCGCCAGCGTGAGTGTCTGGCCGAGCGGTTTGGGTTTGGTCGTAGCGTCATGCGTCATGACGGCTCCTTAGCACCGGATCGCCCGCCGCAAATCGTTTTGATCGAGATCAGGCGGCGCGCAAATGCAGGAACGCCGCGCTGGCCAAGCCGTTGAACCGCGAGACTTTCAGGTGGGGAGGCGGCAGGCGCCACCCGCTCGCTGCCCGTGCCTGCCAAGGAAGCAATCATGACAGACAGCACCACCCGCCGCGACATGCTGAAGGGCGCCGCCGTCGCCGGTGCCGGCCTTGCCGCTGCCCCCGCGCTTGCCGGTGCCGCTCAGGGTGCCAGACCCGCGCCCAACCCGGTCAACCGTTTCCCGACCGAGCCGTTCGCGGAACAGAAACAGCCCTGGCCCGCGCTTCAGCGCAACATGCACCCGGTACCCGATTGCGGCGAAACGAGCTATCGCGGCAGCGGGCGGCTCGCCGGGCGCAAGGCGCTGGTGACCGGCGGCGATTCCGGGATCGGGCGCGGCGCGGTGATCGCCTTCGCTCGCGAGGGCGCGGCCGTCGCGATCAACTATTTCCCGACCGAGGAGCCGGACGCGCAGGATGTCGCCAAACTGCTGCGCGGCGAAGGCCACAAGATCGAGCTGATCCCCGGCGACCTGACCGACGCCGCATTCTGCGACGCGCTGCCCGGCCGCGCGGCGAAGGCGCTCGGCGGGCTCGACATCGTCGTCAACAACGCCGCCTATCAGCAGTCCAAGGCGTCGATCGACGAGATTAGCTTCGAACAGTTCGACCGCACGATGAAGACCAACCTCTATGCGATGTTCCACATCTGCAAGGCGGCGATCCCGATGATGAAACCGGGTGCGTGCATCATCAACACCGCCTCGGTCAATTCGGTCAGTCCGGAGAAGGAACTGCTCGATTACGCGACCACCAAGGGCGGCATCCTGATCTTCACCAAAGCGCTCGCCAAGCAACTCGCGTCGAAGGGCATCCGCGTCAACGCGGTCGCGCCGGGGCCGATCTGGACGCCGCTTCAGGTCGCCGGCGGGCAGTTGCCGGGCGAGATGGACAAGTTCGGGCAGGACACGCCGCTCGGCCGCGCCGGCCAGCCGGCGGAACTCGCCGGGCTGTACGTCACGCTGGCCGATGGCAGCACCAGCTACACCACTGGCAGCCTGTTCAGCGCGAACGGCGGCACCGGCGTGGCGTAAACCGTCAGCCGCCGCGCGCGAAGGCGGCGGCGGTGTCGACCTGCTCGGCCGTCGGCGTGATGCCGGTGTAGAGCACGAACTGCTCAAGCGCCTGCAGCATCCCGATCGCATCGCCGGTGATGCACGGCTTGCCCGCCGCCCGCGCGGCCTTCAAAAGCGGCGTCTCCGCCGGCAGCGCCACCACGTCGATCACCGCCTGTGCGGCAGCGATCATCGTCTGCGGAAAGGCGAGCGCATCCGCGTCCGCACCGGCCATGCCGAGCGGCGTGACGTTGACGAGCAGGTCGGCACCGGTATCGCCAAGCTCCGCGCGCCAGTCGAATCCGTAGGTCCGCGCGATCGCCTGACCCGCGACGATATTGCGCGCGACGATCGTGCCGGTGGTGAAGCCGGCATCGCGCAACGCGGCCGCAACCGCCTTCGCCATCCCTCCCGACCCGCGCAGCACGAACGGCATCGGCGCAAGGCCGCTGTCGCCCAGCAACGTCCGCACCGCGCTGTAATCGGTGTTGAAGCCGGTCAGCCGACCACCATCGTTGACGATGGTGTTGACGCTGTCGATCGCTGCGGCGGATGCGTCCAACCCGTCGAGCAACGGGATCACCGCCTCTTTGAATGGCATCGAAATGGCACTGCCGCGGATGCCGAGCGCGCGGATGCCGCCGATCACGCCGGGGAGGTCCGTGGTGGTGAACGCCTTGTAGACGTAATCCAGCCCGAGCAGTTCATACAGTCGGTTGTGAAAGCGCGAACCGAACGTGCCGGGCCGCGCCGCCAGCGACATGCATAGCGTGGTATCGCGCCCGATTGTCGACTTGTTCATCATGGCGGACCTCGGGACACAGCGGGAGCGACGCGTATATCGGGCCGATCGCCACGACGCCACGGTTGTCATCGTGCGTGCCGAAACCGGACGGGCGTCAGCAATGCTAACCTCCGGTTGAGATCATTGCGTTCCATTAACGCTGTTTCGCTACGCTGCGGGCTTTGCGGACGCGCACGGCTCTGGTTGCTGGCGTGCGGATGGCGAAGCGGGGGCGGCAATGGACCGGGCGGGGGGCAGAAGCACGATGGCGGTACCGGCACGACGCGGCTGGATCGCAACGGTAGAAGGGGCGGCGTGGGTGGTGCCGGCGATTTTTGCGCTCGCGCTCGTTTTGCGCCTCCTCCTACTCGTGCTGGTGCCGCAACAGCCGATGTCGGACGGATTGTGGTACATGGACCGTGCCGGTGAAATGGCGCGTGGTATGGGCTTTCAGGAAGGTGGCCGGCCGACCGCCTTCTGGCCGGTGGGGTATCCCGCCGCGCTCGCCGGCAGCATGTTGGTGGTGGGGCCGGGCACGTTCGGACCGATCGCGCTGAACCTCGCCGGTGCCGCCGCGATCCTCGCCCTCATGTTCCATTTTGGCGCGTTGCTCGGTATGGGTGGGTTTGGCGTGCGGATCGCCGCGTTGCTCTACGCGCTGTACCCGGCACATATCGCCTATACCGGCCAGCCTTTTTCGGAGACGGTGTCGACCGCGCTGCTGATGGCCGCCTTCGCCGCGTTGATCGCGGGGCGGGGGCGCTGGTGGAGCCTCGCCGGCGCGGGCGCACTGTTCGGGTTGACCACGCTGATGCGCGCGCAGGCGATGCTGTTCCCGGTCGGCGCGCTTATCGCGATGGCGCTGTGCCTCAAGGATTTCGGCTGGCGCGGTGCGGTGCGGGCTGTGCTGCCGGTGTATCTCGCGCTGGCGGCGGTGGTGCTGCCGTGGAGTATTCGTAATACCGTCCAGATGGGCAGCTTCATCCCGGTCTCCACCAATGGTGGCATCGCGCTGTATTACGGTGCCAACGACCGCGCGACCGGCGACTGGTACGAATGGGAACGCACGCCGATCTGGGACCAGACCGGCGTCGGCATCCCCTATCGCGAGCACCTCGTTCGCCAGGTCGAACTCGATCAGCGTTTCAAGGCGCTCGCCAAGAATTGGATCATCGATCATCCCGCGCGCTGGCTTGCGCTGGGCGGGCGCAAGGTGATGCTGCTGTGGCGCAAGGACAGCGACGGGCTGTGGGGGATCGACTCGAGCTACCCGCGAATGGGGCTCGCCTTCACCGCCGCGCAGGCCGTGAACCAGCTCTATTACATGGGGCTGCTGCTGTTCGGCTTCGGTGCACTCGCTTTCGCGGCGCCGGCGTTGTGGCGGCGCGGCGATGCGCGCGCGCCGCTGCTGCTGCTCGGTTGTATGCCGGCGTTCGTGACGCTCACCGCATTCGGCTTCACCGGGCAGGTTCGCTATCATTACCCAGCGATGCCGTTCCTGATCCTGCTGGCAGGCTGGTCGATCGCGCTGCTGCTGCGGCGTGACTGGAAGATGCCTAGCGTAAATGTTGCTTAGGCGGATGGACGCTTTTGCCCAGCAGGTCCATCAAGGAACGTGAAACAGTAACTTGAAATGCTGCATTTAACTCGCCAAGGTCATGTTTTACTATTGAGCAACAATGGGGCAGGCCATGCAACGAGTTTTAGGCCGTGTTGACATAGTGGATTCCCAAACGGCGTGATCTCTGATTCAAGACTGCCTTTTGGAGGCGGCGGTGGATCGAGGGGACGTGTCGGACGAGGAGTGGGCAATCATTGGGGTGCTGCTGCCCTCAGAGCGCGGTCGCAAAGCCCGCCCATCGCACGACAACCGCCGGTTCTTGAACGGCATGCTGCATGTGTTGCGCGTCGGTTGCCCCTGGCGCGACATGCATGAGCGCTACGGGAAGTGGAACTCGGTCTACGTCCGCTTCCGGCGTTGGGCCGAGCATGGTGTGTGGGACGCGATGCTCGCCACGCTGGTCGATCTCGGGCTGACCGATGACTGGCAGCACATGATCGACAGCACGATCGTCCGTGGCCATTCTCAGGCAGCGGGCGCTAAAGGGGGACCTGTAAGGAAGGCTTTGGTCGAAGCCGCGGCGGCTTTACGAGCAAAATCCACGCCCGCTGTGACGGTCAGGGACGCCCTCTTGGCTTCGTCCTGACAGGCGGCGAGGTGTCGGATTACCGGGCCGTGCCCGCGCTGCTCAACATGCCTGTGGCCAAGCCCAAGGCCCTGCTCGCCGACAAAGGATACGACGGGGACGCCGTGCGCGAAGACCTGCTCTGGCGCGGCATCCTGCCAATCATCCCGCCCAAGGCGAACCGCCGCGAACCCGCCGCCTGCGACTTCCGGCGCTACCGCGATCGCAACCAGGCTGAGCGCCTCTTCAACCGACTGAAGCAATCCCGGCGTATCGCCACCCGCTACGATAAGACCGCCTCATCCTTCCTCGGCTTCCTCTCGCTCGCGGCCGCCAAGCTCTGGATAACAGACTATGTCAACACGGCCTAGGTTTACGACTGCAAGACTCCTTGATCATCCCGTTGATGGCGTTGGCATCATGCGGTGGCGATAGTTCTTTGTCAGACGCGGGCGCTCCAACTGCGGTGGTAACGCCCACGCCCACGCCCACGCCCACGCCCACGCCCATGCCCACGCCCACGCCCACGCCTACATCAACTGTGGCTTACACCGCTGCCTCTGACTTTAGCCGGGATCGCAGCTTCGACGCGATTGGCATGACGCAGACCTATTCAGTCGGTGGAGCCGTCTTCACCGTCGACTCTCCCCAGCAGGAAAATTCGTCAGTTGGGTTTGAGTACACTTCTGCTGACAGAGGCTACAAAGTCAGATACAATGGTAGCTTATTAACGGCACAACCTGCCGTTCAGAAGACGGATCCTTTTGTTTACGATCATTGGGATGACGGCTCCTACCAAGGCGGATTGATCCCGATATCCTACGACGCTAACGGCACGGCCGTATACTCGACAAACTCTTCATTTGATCGATCTCCGTTGCGCGTTAGTATTAACAGCAGTGGTAATTACGTGCCGTCAGTTTACTCAGGTTTTGCCCTCTGGAAAAAATTCTCTTATACTTCCAATAACACACGAGGTTTTGTTCATTATTATTTGTTCGGGGCACGAACTATCCAAAGTGATCTGCAGACATCCGGTAAAGCTACGCGTTCGGGATTGTCGACAGTGTACTATCTTGGTGCCAGCAAAGCAGCATTAAGCACCTCCGACTCGGGGAAAGCCACTACTTTTACTATTGACTTCGATCGTCACACTGTCGAGGGAACGACATCGATATCTGGCGACTATGGCACCATGATGATTGGCTTCACTGGGACAATCGATCCGCTGACCGGGCGGGTGTATGGAACGCTTAACCAGAACGTGACCGGAACCTTCGAAGGAGCTTTCTACGGCCCGGGTGGAAGGGAGCTGGCGCTGATGTTCAACGGCGGTAATGTAATCGGCTATGCGGTCGTTCAGTAATTAGACTCGCGCGGGATTTTAAGAATCATGAAATATCAGGATGATAGCTGTCGCGCGGCAGTGGTGTTCGCCCTCTATTAGTGTTGTTTGCTTACAGACATCAGTGATGACTTTGGGACACGGTCTTAACTGTCTCTCTTTGAGGATTTTTTGGGGGGGGCTGTGTCAGTTTTCGACCACTGTCGCCGCTCTCGCCAATCTACGCACCTAAGCGCTTAACCCGCCGCGATGCTCGCCGCGACCGCTTCCGCCACCTTGATACCATCGATCGCCGCCGACAGGATGCCGCCGGCATAACCGGCACCTTCGCCGGCTGGATACAGCCGCTCGGTGTTGATGCTCTGGAAATCCTTGCCGCGCGTGATGCGGATCGGCGAGGAAGTGCGCGTCTCCACCCCGGTCATCACCGCATCGGGGTCGTCATAGCGCGCGATCTGGCGGCCGAATACCGGCAGCGCCTCGCGCATCGCCTCGATCGCGTAATCGGGCAGGCAGGCGGCGAGATCGGTCGGCGTCACGCCCGGCTGATAGGAGGGTGTTACCGTACCCAACGCGGTTGAAGCGCGCTTGGCGAGGAAATCGCCGACGCGCTGCCCCGGCGCATGGTACGATGATCCGCCCGCCACATAGGCGAGCGACTCCCAGTGCCGCTGGAAGTCTATCCCGGCGAGCGGACCGCCAGGGTAATCGCGCGCTGGGTCGATCGCGACGACGAGGCCGGAATTGGCGTTGAACTCGGCACGCGAATATTGGCTCATGCCGTTGGTGACGACGCGGCCTTCCTCGGATGTCGCGGCCACCACGCGCCCGCCCGGACACATGCAGAAGCTGTAGACGGTACGCCCGTTGGCGCAGTGGTGCGACAGGCTGTACGCGGCCGCGCCAAGGTCCGGGTGGCCTGCGCACGCGCCGAACCGCGCCCGGTCGATCCAGCTTTGCGGATGCTCGATCCGCACGCCGATCGAGAACGGCTTGGCCTCGATATGCACGCCGCTGGTGTGCAGCATCTCGAACGTCGGCCGCGCGCTGTGGCCGACCGCGAGCACGACATGATCCGCCTCCAGAAAGCTGCCGTCATGGAGGTGCAGGCCACGGATGCGCTGGTGCGTGTCGCTGGTGCGTTCCACCTCCAGCCTGTCGACGCGCGTCTGCCAGCGATATTCGCCGCCCAGCGCCTCGATCTGCCGCCGCATGCTCTCCACCATTGTGACGAGGCGGAAGGTGCCGATATGCGGGTGCGCTTCCCACAGGATATCGTCGGGCGCGCCGGCGGCGACGAACTCCTCCAGCACTTTTCGCCCAAGAAAGCGCGGATCCTTCACCCGGCAATACAATTTGCCGTCGGAAAAAGTGCCGGCGCCGCCCTCGCCGAACTGGACGTTGGAATCGGGGTCGAGCTGCCCGCGCCGCCAGAGGCCCCAGGTATCCTTGGTGCGTTCGCGCACCGGTTTTCCGCGATCGAGGATGATCGGGCGAAACCCGGCCTGCGCGAGGATCAGGCCGGCGAACAGCCCGCACGGCCCCGCGCCGATCACCACCGGCCGCGTGCCGCTCCACGCCACCGGCGCGGTGACGGGCGGGCGATAGGCCATGTCCGGCGTCGGCCGCACGTCCTTGTCGCCGACCAGCCGCGCCAGCACCGCGTCCTCGCCATCGAGGTCAACGTCGAACGTGTAGACAAGCTGCACGGCATTCCGCCGCCGCGCATCGTTGCCACGCCGGTACAGCGTATAGCCACGCAGATCGGCGGCCGCGATGCCGAGCCGTGCACAGATCGCCGGCGCGATCGCCTCGGGTGCGTGGTCGAGCGGAAGGTACAGGCCGGAGAGACGGATCATCGTGGCGCCTCTACAGCCTCACGCGCGATAGGCCAAATCGCTGTGGCTTACGCGATGTGCGCATTATGTTTGTCTGCTGTCGCCAAGTTCGCGCCCGTTACTGATTTTGCATGCTTGCTGGAAAGCAGCGCTTCGTTCAGCGTGTCTGACAGCTTTGGAGGAGTGCAAACCTTGTTGAGTCTGCCAGCACTTGCGCTCTTGATAGCCGTTCCGTCTCAAGTACCGGAGGGATTTGAATCTCTTCAGGACAGCAGCTTCCCGGTAACGGGATGGCTTTGCGGTGGTGACGGTTGCAAAGCAACTCCGCGCCATCTCGAGGCGGCATTGCTATTTTCACAAAGGTCTAGTCATGGCGTTTTCGAACGCGCCGAGAAAACTGAAACCGACTGGGGCGTGACATTGGATTGCGTCGTGTCGCGCACGCGGCTCAAATCCTGCCGCGTCGTAGATGAGCCTTATGGAGCAAGCCGTGGTTTAGCTATCGCGATGAAACTTGCTGAGGCCGTTCGTTTACGGCCTGGCGTTTCCGGAAGTAGCAGGGCCATCATTTCTGTTAATTACGAGATCGGAGGGTGTCCGAGCTGGTTCTGCGTTCGACATCCATTTGCGCCCCCGCCGCCGCCGGCAGCTACATAACGCATTGCGCTTAAACCGGGCCGAGAACCAGCCACTTTCACCCGACATCGCCTCATCACCGCTCGCCGAACAGCTCGCGCTGCGCTTTCTCCAGCTCCTCTGCGTAGCGCCGCCGCACGTAGGTCTCCGACAGCACGCCCAGTACGGTGCGGTCCGCCGCCAGCACGGCGAGTTCGTCCGCGCCGCTTGCGTCAAACGCGGTCATCACCTGCTTGATGTCCATGTCGGGTTTCAGCGCAGCATCGGTGTTGACCGCCACGCTTGCCACGCACGCCGCCGGGTCGAGCGCCTCGCCATATGCGTCAGGTGTGCGCACAATGCCGGCGTAGTGCGTCTTCCCGTCGATCAGCACCACCTTGCTCGCCGATCCCAGTGGAAAGCGGCGGCGGAACTCGGCGATGGTCGTGGTGGTGGGCGTCTCGCGCGTTTCGCCGCGCATCATCCGTCCGGCGGTGAGCGTCTTGACCCAGCCGACGTCGCGCGCGCTCTTGATCGTCTCACCGCGCAGGTGGAGCCGCCACGTCGAGAACGAATAGCCGAACAGTTCGCGCACGATCGTGGAGGAGACTAGCGACGCGGCGATGGCGGCGCCGGTCAGCCCGAAATCGTGCGTCGCCTCCAGTACCAGCATCGCCATCGTCATCGGTCCGCCGATCACCGCGACGCCTAACGCCGCCATCCCGACGATCGCGGCATTGTGCGGGTCGATGATCTGGTACCCGGCCACCGCCGTCAGCGCGGTCGCGAACAGCGTACCGGCGAGCGTGCCGAGGAACAGCGAGGCGAAGAACAGCCCGCCGCGGAATCCGAAGCCAAGCGACACGATCGAGGCGAGGCATTTGCAGATGAAGATCATCGCGATGAACCGGATGCTGGTGCACGCCATCAGATCGTTGTGCAGCGCGCCGTGTCCGGCCGACAGCACCTGCGGCGAGATCAGCGCGATCGGCACCAGCAGCGCGCCGCCGATCGCGGGCCGCGCCCAATCGGGGATGCGCAGCCGCCGCACGCCCTGTTCCAGCGACGCGACCGAGCGCATCAGCGCAATGCCGATCCCCGCACAGGTGGCGCCGAGCGCGGCATATGCGATGTAGTGATGCGTCTCGGTTGCGGCGCCCGATGCCGCCTCGACGACGTAAGGATGGGCGCCGAGCGTCTGCGACACGAGCACCGCCGACAAGGTCGCCGCCGCGATTGGCGCGATCGCGGACGGGGTGTAGGCACCGATCACGATTTCGAACGCGTAGAACGCACCGGCAAGCGGCGCGCCGAACGCCGCCGCGATCGCCGCGCCCGCGCCCGCGCCGACCAGATTGCGCAGGTCCGGCCGCCGCAGATTGAGCAATCCGCCGGTCATTGAGGCGACAGCGCCGCCAAGCTGCGCATAGGCCGCCTCCAGCCCAACCGACGCCCCGAAACCGTTGGACAGGATCGTCTGGCCGGAGATCACGAAACTATCGGCGATTCCCATCCGCCCGCCGTGCAACGCGTTCGCTTCCACCGTATCGACCATCGCCCGCCTGCGCGCCCTTGTCGCTAGCGTGAACAGCGCCAGCACCGCACCGCCGATCGGCAGCACGATCAGCGTGCCGAGCGACAGGCCGGGTTGCGCGCTGAGCCGCGACGTGCCGGGGAGCGCGAAAAACCAGTGTTGCAGCGTCCGCGCGATCGCGCCTTGCACAACGCTCAGCGCGCCGGCCGCGCCGCCGATGCCGATGGCGAGCACCACGAATGCCGCCTCGCTCGCCCGCAGCCGCCGTCGCAGCCAGTTGGCAGGGCGAACGAGACGATGCCGCAGCGACATCAGCCACGCACGCCGACAGCGCGGGGTGCGTCAGCGCAGGGCAGGAGCATCGCTTCGGTGTAATCGGCCATTTCGCCCCGTAGCGCCGATTGCAAGCAGGGGGAATGCCGCTAGGGTCCGCTCTTCTCGGTACAGGAGCTTTGCGGGTGAACGACACGGGCGTGGATCTGTCAGCTAACGAGCCGCGCGTGTCGCTGCCGGTTGGCGGCTTCTCACCGATACCCGCCGTCTCCGATCCGGACGAGATGATGCTGGTGCTGGCGATGCGGCGTGACCGCATCCTCGCCACGCTGACCTTGTTCGCCGGCATCGGTCTTGCAGTGTCGCTGCCGTTTGCGTTGAAGGCAGGGGCGGAGTTCTTCCTGCCGACCACCGCCGCGCTGGTGATTGCCATCGCGCTGGTGCCGGTGCTGGAATGGCTGGAGCGGCGCCGCATGCCCTCGGCGGTGGCGGCGCTGATCTGCATCGTGTTGTTCGTGCTCGCCGCCAATATCGCGCTGGCGGCGATCGTGGTGCCGGCGGTGGAGTTCTTCCGCAAGCTGCCCGAGCGGATCGACCGCATTCAGATGAACATCGCGCCGCTGATCGACCTGTATTCGAGCCTGGAGAGCTACCTCAACCGCGCCGTGCGGCATCTCGCCGCGCCGGGGCCGGTGCGTACCGCGCAGACCGCCGCGGTGACCCCGCCGAGCTCGATCCTCGAATTCGCCGCCACCTCCGCGCCGGGTGCGATCGTGCAGGTGTTCTTCGGCATCCTGGTGATCTTTTTCTTCTTGGCGGGCTGGACCCGGCTGCGGCGGCGCACGATCACCAGCCGCACCAGCTTCGGCGGCGCGATGGCGACCGCACGGGTGATCCAGCATGTCGTCGACGATACCGCCGCCTATCTCGGCACGATCACGCTCATCAACCTAACGCTCGGGCTGGTCGTGTCCGGCGTGTTGTGGGTGATGGGCATGCCGTACCCGCTGATGTGGGGCGGCATCGTCGCCTTGCTCAATTATGTGCCATATTTCGGGCCGATCGCGGCGGTGCTGCTGCTCGGGCTGGGCGGCTTGATGACGTTTCGCGATATCTGGGCGGCGGTGTTCCCCGCGATCCTGATGCTGGGCTGCCATCTCGTCGAGGCGAATGCGATCACGCCGATGATCGTCGGGCGGCGGCTGACGATCAGCCCGATCCTGATCCTCATCTCGATCAGTTTCTGGAGCTGGGTGTGGGGCACGCCGGGCGCGCTGCTGGCGGTGCCGCTGCTCATCATCCTGCAGACCGTGCTGGGCGCGGTCGGCAAGCCGGATATCGCTGGTTTCCTGTTCGAACACGGCGCGATGGCGCATGCGCCGAACAACAAAAAAGACGCTGACGAAGAAAGTCATGGGAAAGTCGGTTGACAGCCCCGAAGCGCTGACCTAGTTGGCGCGCCTCACGCTTCTCAAGCGGGTGTAGCTCAGTTGGTTAGAGCGCCGGCCTGTCACGCCGGAGGTCGCGGGTTCGAGCCCCGTCACTCGCGCCATCCCTTTGATGTATCAGGGATGGCGCATCGAAGCGGGGTCTCGTAATCGCCGCAATTAGCCTCTTTCGCGATCGTTCTTGCGCACGCTCGAACGGCGCTGCGACTAGCGCCAGCGTCCGGTTTCCATCCACGCGAGCAGTGGCTTCAAGGGCGCGATCCAGATCATCCCCGTCACGCCGTAGAAGCCCAGCTGGAGCAGCGGGTTCCACCGCGCCACCACGCCCGAGAAACTCGCAACGATCACCACCCACACCAGGATCAGCGCCAGGATCACGAACATGCCGAAGGGTTTGCGCCACGTCGGTGTCATCGTGTGATCCATTCCTGTTCGGTGGCGACCGCGTGAAGCGGCATGTCCCACGGGTCGGCGGGCAGCACATCGACTTGCTGGACGCTCCACGCCACGCCGATTCGCACCGCGTGCGGAAACGCGGCAAAAGCGCGATCGTAATAGCCCGCGCCCTGGCCGAGCCGGTTGAGGGCGCGGTCGAACGCGACCAGCGGCGTCAGCACGATGTCGGGCGCCAGTGCGGGGGAGGCGTGGTGCGGCTGATGCAACCCGAACGGGCCGGGCGCGAGATCGTCCTCCGCATCGTAAGCGAGGAACCGCATCGGCTCGGCGCGGGTGGTGACGTGCGGCAGTACGATCGCGCAGCCCCGCTCAACGGCGGCGCGCGCGAGAAACATCGGGTCGGCCTCGCTACCGATCGGCACATAGGAAGCGACGGTGGCGGCATGGGAGAGCAGGGCGGTGAACGCCTCGCCGGGTTCGATCCGGGGCGGCGAGGTGGCGAAGAACGCATCCCGCGCAGACCGCATCCGCGCCCGCAGCGCGCGCTTCTCGAGCGTCATGGGCAAACCGGGCGGAAGGTGGCGGGACCGCCGTGGCCGTTTGCCTGAATATCCTCTGACGCCGTTAGCATCAGGTGGGGATCATGTACGACAGGCCAGGGCCAGCGCAGGGACAACCCCCTAGGAAGTATAATCGCCTCAGGGATGTTCGGTAAGGCTCGTACCGGGCAGTGCCCGCCACGAAGCAATTTAGGCGTTCCGCGCGGGTTTCTCAAGAGCATCGGCAAGCTCCTCAAGCCATTCGGCGACGCCGGTCAGCGCTTGCGATTCGGTGAACCCCGCCGGCGGCCGCCGTTCCGCCTCATCCAGCGCGTCGGCGAGCAGGAGTGCCACGAACATCATGGTACGCTCGTTGCTCATCCCGCCCGACGCGCGTGATGCGTCGGGCCATTGTGAATCCAGCAATGCGCCCAGCTTGCGCAGGTGCGCTTCCTCGCCCTCGCGGCATGCGACGATGTGGTTGCGACCGCCGATCGACAGCGAAACCTCCGCCATCAGTCTACCGTGTTCTCGTGAGCGGCATCGTCGTCGACGCTCGACTCATCGAGGACGGATTCGCCCGCGATCACCGCATCGAGATCACGAATCGCGTTCTCGATGCGCTCACGCAGCGCTTCGTGACGTTCGGCGAGCGCGGCGTTTGCGCGTTCGCGATCCGAGACCGCGGTTTCGATACGGGCGATGGCGCGTTCGATCCGTTCGATCGCGGCAGGGGTGGTTTCATCTGCCATGGGGCGGCGATAGCACGCATGGCCGGTCGGACAATATTGGAATTGCCGCGCCCCGGTTGACGCCAGCCTCCGCCCACCGCAAAGACCGCCGCGAAACACGGGAATCGGGCGCGACCGCCTGCTGCACTGGCAGGACGCCTCCGCCCCGGCGACGAGGAGCACGGCTATGACGGTTAAGGTTGCGATCAACGGTTTCGGGCGGATCGGCCGCCTCGTGGCGCGCGCTTTGATGGAACGTGCCGACACCGGGCTCGAACTCGTCGCGATCAACGATCTCGCCGATGCCAAGTCAAACGCGTGGCTGTTCAGCCGCGACAGCGTGCACGGCAAATACCCCGGCTCGGTCGAGGCGCAGGGCAACGACATCATCATCGACGGCAAGCACATCCGCGTGACGGCCGAGCGTGACCCCGCCAACCTGCCGCACGCCGAGTTGGGCGTCGACATCGTGCTCGAATGCACCGGCTTCTTCACCGACAAGGCAAGCTGCCAGAAGCACATCGATGCGGGCGCGAAGAAGGTGCTGATCTCCGCACCTGGCAAGAACGTCGACCTGACGGTCGTCTACGGCGTCAACCACGACAAGCTGGAGGCGGGCCACACCATCGTCTCGAACGCATCGTGCACCACCAACTGCCTCGCCCCGGTCGCCAAGGTGCTCAACGACACGGTCGGTATCGAGCGCGGCCTGATGACGACGGTCCACGCCTATACCAACGACCAGAAGATCCTCGACCAGATCCACCCCGATTTGCGCCGCGCCCGCGCCGCCGCGATGTCGATGATCCCCACCACCACCGGCGCCGCCCGCGCGGTGGGCGAGGTTCTCCCCGAACTGAAGGGCAAGCTCGACGGTTCGGCGATCCGCGTGCCGGTGCCGGACGGCAGCCTCGTCGACCTCAGCTTCATGCCGAGCCGTGACACGACGAAGGAGGAGATCAACCAGATCCTCAAGGACGCGTCGGAGAACGGCCCGCTCAAGGGCATCCTCGCCTTCTCGGACGAGCCGTTGGTGTCGATCGATATCGTCCACACGCCGTATTCGTCGACCATCGACAGCCTGGAGACGACGGTGATGGACGGCAAGCTCGTCCGTGTGGTGAGCTGGTACGATAACGAATGGGGCTTCTCGAACCGGATGATCGACACCGCTGGCGCGATGGCGAAGTTCATCTGATGAGCCGCGTCGCCCCGATGGTGTCTACGGTCGCCATCGGGGCGACGGGTACGCTCGCCGGGATCGCCCGCCATGCCTTTCCAAAGGGCGCGATGGAGGCGATCGACCATGCCGACGTCACGCTGGCGGGCGGCATCGTCGGCGATTTTCGCGGCGCGATGAAGGGCAAGCCCTACCGGCGGCAGGTCACGCTGATCGAGCGGATCGACTGGGCGGCGGCAATGGCCGAGGTCGATCACAGCCACGACTGGACGGCGCGGCGCTCCAACCTGCTGGTCGACGATCTCGATCTGCCGCAGGTGCCGGGTACGTTGCTCAGGATCGGCGCCGACGTGGTGCTGGAGATCACGCGCGAGACCGACCCGTGCGAACGGATGGAAGCTTTGGCCCCCGGATTGAAGGCGGCGCTGCTGCCCGACTGGCGCGGCGGCGTCTGCGCCCGCGTCGTCGCCGAGGGGCGGATCACGATAGGCGATACAATCGAGGTGGTGCGATAATGGCGAGAAACTTCAAGACGCTCGACGATATCGGCGACGTGCACGGCAAGCGCGTGCTGGTGCGCGAGGATCTCAACGTGCCGATGGCGGATGGTGCCGTCACCGACGATACCCGCCTGCGCGCAACGCTCGCGACGGTCAGCGAACTGGCGGACAAGGGCGCCATCGTCCTCATCCTTGCGCATTTCGGCCGCCCCAAAGGGCAGCGCAACCCGGACATGTCGCTGGCGATGGTGGTGCGGCCCTATTCGCAGGTGCTCGGCCGTCCGGTGCGTTTCGTCGACTGGGACGGCGCGGAAGATGCGGTCGCGATGATGCAGCCCGGCGATATCGCGGTGCTGGAGAACACCCGCTTCTTCGCAGGTGAGGAAAAGAATGACGCGCAAACCGTCGCGATGATCGCCAAGCTCGGCGATGTCTACGTCAATGACGCCTTCTCCGCCGCGCACCGCGCGCACGCCTCGACCGAGGGGCTGGCGCATGTGCTGCCCGCGTTCGCCGGTCGCGCGATGGAGGCCGAACTCGACGCGCTCGACAAGGCGCTCGGCTCGCCTGAGCATCCGGTCGCGGCGGTGGTCGGCGGCGCCAAGGTGTCGTCCAAGCTTGACGTGCTCAAGCACCTCGTCACCCAGGTCGATCATCTCATCATCGGCGGCGGCATGGCCAACACCTTCCTCGCCGCGCGCGGAGTCGATGTCGGCAAGTCGCTGTGCGAGCACGACCTGGTCGGCACCGCCGAGGAGATCTTCGCAACCGCCGAGGGCGCGAACTGCACGATCCATTTGCCCTACGACGTGGTGGTGTCGAAGGAGTTCGCCGCCAACCCGCCAAGCTTGCGGACCTGCAACGTCCACGAAGTCGCCGCCGACGAGATGATCCTCGACATCGGCCCGGCGGCGGTCGAGGCGCTCGCCGATGTGCTCAAGAATTGCCGGACACTGGTGTGGAACGGCCCGCTCGGCGCGTTCGAGACGCCGCCATTCGATGCCGCCACGGTCGCACTCGCCAAGACGGCGGCGGCGCTAACGGTTGGCGGCTCGCTCGTCTCGGTGGCGGGCGGCGGCGATACCGTCGCTGCGCTCAACCAGGCCGGGGCAGGCGATGATTTCACCTTCGTCTCGACCGCCGGCGGCGCCTTCCTGGAATGGATGGAAGGCAAGGATCTGCCCGGCGTCGCCGCGCTCGCGCGCTGACGCGACCGACTTATCCGGCGCCGGTGCGCTGCAATACGAACTGGGAGTGGAACAGCCATGAACACCGCCGACATGACCGCCAAGATCGCCGCCGGCCACGGCTTCCTCGCCGCCCTTGACCAGAGCGGCGGGTCAACGCCCAAGGCGCTCGCCGGCTACGGCATCGCCGAGGGGTCGTATTCCGGCGATGACGCGATGTACGCGCTGATCCACGACATGCGCAGCCGCATCATCACCGCGCCGAGCTTCACCGGCGACAAGGTGATCGGCGCGATCCTGTTCGAACGCACGATGGACGGCCAGATCGACGGCAAGACCGCGCCCGCCGCGCTGATCGAACGCGGCATCGTCCCCTTCATCAAGATCGACAAGGGGCTTGAGGACGAGGCCAACGGCGTGCAGTTGATGAAGCCGATGCCCGATCTCGACGCGCTGCTGGCGCGATCCAAGGCGCTGAACGTGTTCGGCACCAAGGAGCGCTCGGTGGTGAACCTCGCCAACCGCAAGGGCATCGCCGCGATCGTCAAGCAGCAGTTCGAGATCGGCGCGCAGGTCATCGCCGGCGGGCTGATGCCGATCCTCGAACCCGAACTCAACATCAAGAGCCCGGAGCGCGCCGAGGCCGAGGTGATGCTGGTCGAGGAACTGCTGAAAGCGCTCGATGCGTTCCCGGGCGAGGATAAGGTGATGCTCAAGCTGTCGCTGCCCGAGCAGGCCGGTCTGTACGGCGCGCTGGTCGATCACCCCCGCGTGTTGCGCGTTGTCGCGCTGTCGGGCGGCTATGCCCGTACCGAGGCGTGCGCGGAGCTTGCCAAGAATCCCGGCATGATCGCCAGCTTCAGCCGCGCGCTGCTGTCGGACCTGCGCCACCAGATGAGCGACGCTGAATTTGACGCCGCGTTGTCCGCCGCGATCGATGAGATCTACGAAGCGTCGGTTCATAAAGTCGCGCAGCCGGTTGTAGCCTGACGTCAGCGAGGCGGGGAGGGCGCGTTGCCGCCCGCTCCCCGCCTGATAGCGCGCGTCGGCATCGTGTGATTACGCCATGAGGGAAGCCCGATGACCACGTTGCTCGACACTCCAGTCAGAACGATCGACGGCCGCCACACCAGCCTAGCCGACTATACTGGCGACGTTCTGCTGGTCGTCAACGTCGCTTCCAAATGCGGACTGACCCCGCAATACGAAGCTTTGGAGGCGCTTTACCGGCAGTATCGCGATCATGGTTTCAAGGTGCTGGGCTTTCCCGCCAATGATTTCGGCGGGCAAGAGCCTGGTGGTGACGCTGAAATCGCGGATTTCTGCACTTCCACCTATGATGTCGACTTCCCGATGTTTGCGAAGATCATCGTGTCCGGCCCGGGCAAACACCCGCTCTACGCCGCGCTGATCGCCGCCGCGCCGGAGGCGGCGGGTGACCCCGCGGCGTTCCGTCAGCGCTTGCGAGGTTATGGCATGCAACCGACCGAAGCACCTGAAGTGCTGTGGAATTTTGAGAAGTTCCTCATCGCCCGCGATGGGACGGTCGCGGCACGGTTCGCTCCGTCGACCGCTCCCGACGATCCCGCGCTGGTTGCGGCGATCGAAGCGGAACTGGCGAAGCAGGATCAACCGCGCTAGGGCGCCGGTATGACAGAAGACGATCCGCTCGGCCCGCTCGACCCCGATTTCGCAAAGCAGTTCCGTCGCGATGACCGGCGCCCACCTTGCCAGCTGTATCTTATCTCGCCGCTGGACGTGGCGGGTGTATTCGCGGACCGGCTTGCACGTGCGCTCGATGCCGGCCCGGTCGCGGCATTTCAGTTCCGGGTGAAGGACATGGATCAGCACGAGGCTGCGCGACTGGCGGAGCCGCTGCTGCGGATCTGCGCGGATCGCGAAGTTGCGTTTATCGTCAACGACAGCATTTCGCTCGCGAAGCGCATCGGTGCCGATGGCGTGCATCTGGGGCAGGAGGATGGTGATCCGCAGGAGGCGCGCCGTGTGCTCGGCCCCACCGCGCAGATCGGCGTGACCTGCCATGACAGTCGTCATCTTGCGATGGAGGCTGGCGAGGCGGGTGCCGATTACGTCGCGTTCGGCAGCTTCTATCCGACCACGACCAAAGTTGTGAAACACCATGCCGAGCCGATCATCCTGAGCTGGTGGGCAACGATGTTCGAAGTGCCCTGTGTCGCCATCGGCGGCATCACGCCTGCCAACGCGGCTCCGCTGGTGGCGGCCGGGGCGGATTTCCTAGCGGTATCCGGCGCGGTGTGGGGCGGGGACGAGGATGCTGCGGTCAAGGCGTTCGCCGCGCTGCTGGGGTAATCCTACGGGGCTGAGGCGCGGTCAGTCTGCGTCAAGACAGGTGGATGGCGTCGTTCGCATCCCGATGATGTGTCTCTTGAATGTTGACCTGGATCGGACCGCCACCGTGCGAACGTCTAAATTGTGCCGCCGCGTCCAACGCTGCGCTTAACGACGGGTAGTCCTTCCCGCGCACGGCCACCAACCCATCCGTGCGAATCTGTACCCAGGACCACCGGAAGGTGCCACGCGGTTCGGAGGAGGCAACAGAATCGAGCGCGAACAGCACTTCATACCTGGCCGTGCCTTCTGTCATGGAATTAAAACGCAATCATTTCGCTGCCAGTTCCGCCGCCGCATCGCGGCACTTGCACTGCGATCGATGCAGCTCAAGCTTCGTTATCTTGTCATATCGAAAATAGCGATCGTTGTTTGCACGAAACGACCCGCTGGCGCTGATCAGACGTATTTATTCGGGAGTGTGACAACCGCGCAGATGCAGCCTGATGGCTCCAGGCGTGCATGGCTCGTCAGTGAAGCTCGGGCGGCAGCAATCGTTGCGGCGCGGAAACAACAGCGCTGTTCGTCGTTGTTACGCTGATAACGATTCAGGACGCTCGAATGACACGCAAATCGATCTTGCTGGCAGCTTGCCTCGCATTTGGCGCTTCCTCTCCGCTCGTGGCGGCTCCGGCTCAGCCGCAAGCTCCGTCCGCTCTGGATCAGGCGGTTCTGCACGTACAGGTGATCCTCGACCGTCTCGGTTTTTCGCCCGGCGTGCTCGACGGCAAGCCCGGCATGTCGCTTACCGCAGCGTTGAAGGGGTTTCAGCAATCGCGCGGATTGAGCGCGAGCGGCAAGTTGGACAAGCCGACGCAAGCGGCCCTCAAGCAGTATGCCAACATGCCCGCGACGCAGACGATCACGTTGACGCCGGCAATTCTTGGCGGTCCGTTCACCAACCCATTGCCGAAGCAGCCGGCGGAACAGGCGAAGCTGCCCCAACTCGGCTATCGCAATGCGATGGAGAAGATGGGTGAGATGTTCCACACCACGCCGGCGGTTCTCGTCGCGCTCAACAGCGGCGATACCAGGCTCACGCCGGGGGTGAAGATCACCGTGCCGGCGGTGGTGGCCGTGAATCGCAACTACGATCCGAAACTGCCAGAAAAATGGCGGCAGACGCTGAGCACCCTCAATGTTGACGCGCAGCAGCCGCAGGCCGCCAAGGTTGTCGTCGACAAGTCGGACTCGGTGCTGCGCGCGTACGATGCCAACGGCAAACTCATCGCGCAATTCCAGGCGACGATGGGCAGCAAGCACGATCCGCTGCCGATCGGCACCTGGAAAATTCTTGGCCCGGCTTACAACCCGCCGTTCCACTACAATCCCAAGCTGTTCTGGGACGCCAAGAAGGGGGAGAAGAAGGCGACGCTGCCGCCCGGCCCCAACGGCCCGGTCGGGGTGGTATGGCTTGATCTGTCCAAGGAGCATTACGGTATTCACGGCACGCCCGAGCCGACCACAATCGGCCGTGCGGAAAGCCATGGCTGCATCCGCCTTGCCAACTGGAACGTCGCGCGGCTGGCAATGATGGTCAAGCCGGGGACGCCGGCGATCTTCCAGGAATAACATGCGGACGGCCTGGCTGATCCTGATCCTGCTGGTAGCCTTGGCGGTGGCGGGGTGGTTGGCGTTGCTCAACCTCCCCGACGCTCCGCACAGGTCTGCTCCGACCCGGAAGCCGACGACCCAAGTGGTCGAGGTGGTCTCGGAAACGCGGATGCCGCGTCCGCGTCAGGGTGGAGCGTCCGGGCTGCTTGCCGTTCCGGTGGCGGGTGTGACCCGTGATGCGATCACGGATACGTGGGGTGATCCGCGCGAGAATGGTGTGCGCGAACATCACGGCACCGACATCCCCGCCGCTGCCGGTACGCTGGTAACCGCCGCCGCGCCGGGAACGGTCGAGAAGCTGTTCCAAAGCGACAAGGGAGGCATGACCATCTACGTCCGCTCGCCAGCGCGCAAATGGACATTCTATTACGCGCATCTGTCTGGCTACGCGCCGGGGTTGCACGAGGGGCAGGTGGTGCATACTGGCGATCCACTCGGCTATGTCGGCGATACCGGCGATGCGGGGGCGGGCAACTATCACCTCCACTTCGGCCTGACCCGTACAACGCCGGATCAACACTGGTACGAGGGCACCGATGTCAACGCGTTCCCCTATCTGACCGGCCTGCGGGTTGCCGGATCGGGCGGTGGAGGCTAAAGACCGCGCCTTCGCTCTTTCCACAGGTACATGGCATGAAGATCAGCGGCGTGGACATTCGTCCCGGCAACATCATCGAATATGAAGGCGGCATCTGGAAAGCCGTCAAGATTCAGCACACCCAGCCCGGCAAGGGTGGCGCGTACATGCAGGTCGAGATGAAGAACCTCATCGACGGCCGCAAGAACAACGTGCGCTTCCGCTCGGCGGAAACGGTGGAGCGGATCCGGCTCGATACCAAGGATTTCCAGTTCCTGTTCCGCGACGGCGATGCGCTGACCTTCATGGACAAGGACAATTACGAGCAGATCACGCTCGATGCCGGCATCCTCGGCGATGCCGCGGCCTTCCTTCAGGACGGCATGGACGTGGTGATGGAGCTCTACGACGAGCGCCCGATCTCGGTCGAGCTGCCGTCGCAGATCGAAGCGACCATCGTCGAGGCGGACGCAGTGGTGAAGGGGCAGACCGCCTCGTCAAGCTACAAGCCGGCCGTGCTCGACAATGGCGTACGCGTCATGGTGCCGCCACATATCGGCGCGGGCACGCGGATCGTTGTCGACGTGTACGAGCAGACTTACGTCAAGCGCGCAGATTGAGTCGGATAGCGTAGCTATTCGCCAGGCTGCCGCTCGGCCGGCGAACGCAGTTCGGCCGACGACGAGTAGCAGGTGCGAGATGCCCCGCATCTCGCAGATCATGCCGAGGGCATGATCGACCTGATACTCTTTGCTCGCGTTGCGTTGTTAAAGGAACCACCATGCCATCCCATTCCGGACTCCTTACCGTCATGGACCGCGCCGCGCGGAAAGCCGCGCCGCGGCTCCGTCGGGACTTCAACGAGGTCCAGCATCTTCAGGTCAGCCGCAAGGGTCCGGCCGACTTCGTCTCGATGGCGGATCAGCGTGCCGAGCAGACGATCTACGAGGAGCTGAGCAAGGCGCGGCCGGACTGGGGCTTCCTGATGGAGGAGCGCGGCGAGATCGCGGGCGACCCGTCCAAGCCGCGCTTCATCGTCGATCCGCTCGATGGTACGACCAACTTCCTGCACGGGATCCCGCATTTCTCGATCTCCATCGCCGTCGAGGAGCCGCTCGCGAACGGTAAGCGCGAGGTGACATCGGGGATCGTCTATCAGCCGCTCACCGACGAGAGTTTCTGGGCGGAGAAGGGGCGCGGCGCCTGGGTGCAGGAGCAGCGGCTGCGGGTCTCGGCGCGGCGTGATCTCGCCGACTCGGTGATCGCGACCGGCATTCCCTTCCTCGGTCATGGCGACTTCGTGCAGTGGAGCCGTATCTTCGGTGCGGTCGCGCCTGAAGTGGCCGGCATCCGCCGGCTCGGCTCCGCCGCACTCGACCTTGCCTGGGTGGCGGCAGGCCGGTTCGACGGTTTCTGGGAATCGAGCCTGAAGCCGTGGGATGTGGCGGCAGGGCTGTTGCTGGTCAAGGAAGCGGGCGGCTTCGTCACCGACTTCCGTGGTGGCGACAAGATGATGGAACGTAACGAGTTCCTCGCCGCCAACGACGCGCTGCAATCCCGCCTCCACAAGCTGATTGCCGGCGCGCTGCGCTGATCGGTATCGGCCGGCATCGCCGCTTCCGGAGGGCATGTCCGCATCAGGCTTTGCGCCCGGTGCGGCCCTTCTATTTGTGGGAAAAAGTGGCTGATTTCCGTTAAGTTGCGATTCATTCTCAAGCGCTCGACCCTTGCCCGATGCGGACCATCGGCCTAAAGCCCAAGGCATCCCACTTCGCACTTGCGAGAAACCCATTGTTCGATCCGCTGCAATATCTGCCGATCCTGTTGTTCCTCGGCGTGGCTCTGGCGCTTTCCACTGCCTTCGTCGTGTTGCCCATCATCGTCGGGCGGCTGACGGGAACGCACAAGCCGAGCCCGGAAAAGCTCAGCGAATATGAGTGCGGCTTCCCCGCCTTCGAGGACCCGCGCAGTCAGTTCGACGTGCGCTTCTACCTGGTTGCGATCCTGTTCATCGTCTTCGATCTGGAGGCGGCATTCATTTACCCCTGGGCGGTCAGCGTTTTCACGCTGGGCTGGACGGCATGGTTCGCGATGATGTTGTTCATCGGCGAACTCGCGCTCGGCCTCGTCTATGCCTGGAAGAAGGGAGCTCTCGAATGGGAGTAGAACTCACCCGCGACGCTGGACCGAATCCGGTCGTGCAGCCCGATCAGACGTTCTTCGACGGGCTGAATGGCGAGCTGACCGACAAGGGCTTTCTTGTCACCTCGACCGAAGAGCTGTTCCAGTGGGCGCGCACCGGTTCGCTGTGGTGGATGACGTTTGGTCTCGCCTGCTGCGCGGTCGAGATGATTCACGTCAACATGCCGCGCTACGATCTTGAGCGCTTCGGCGCGGCGCCGCGCGCCTCGCCGCGCCAGTCGGACGTGATGATCGTGGCGGGCACGTTGTGCAACAAGATGGCTCCGGCGCTGCGTCGTGTTTACGACCAGATGAGCGAGCCCAAATACGTGATCTCGATGGGTTCGTGCGCCAATGGCGGTGGCTATTATCACTATAGCTATTCGGTCGTGCGCGGCTGTGATCGGGTCGTGCCGGTCGATATCTATGTGCCTGGCTGTCCGCCGACTGCCGAGGCGTTGCTGTACGGGATTATGCAGTTGCAGCGGAAGATTCGCCGCTCGGGAACGGTGGAACGGTGAGGGCGCCCGCACCCGCTTATAGCGCCAACGATGGCGTGATCGACGCGGCTACTGCTGTGCTCGGCGGCAAGCTCGATCTCGCGACCGATCTGGTCGGTGAGGTGTCGCTGCATGTTGCGCGCGACAGTTTGGTGGAGACGATGATCGCGCTGCGCGACACGCCGGGTCTCGAATACCAGCAGCTGATGGAAATCGCGGGTGTCGATTATCCGGATCGCGGTGTCGAACGCTTCGAGGTGGTGTATTGCCTGTTGTCGCTGACGCGCAATCACCGCATCCGCGTTCATGTCCGCAGCGACGATACGCAGCCGGTGCCGTCGGTCACGGGGATCTGGCCGGTCGCCGGTTGGCTTGAGCGCGAGGTGTACGACATGTACGGCGTGCTGTTCTCGGGTAACTCTGATCTGCGCCGTATCCTGACCGACTATGGTTTTCGCGGTCACCCGCAGCGCAAGGACTTCCCGCTGACCGGCTATGTCGAGATGCGCTATTCGGAAGAGGCCAAGCGCGTCGTGTATGAGCCGGTTCAGCTGGCGCAGGATTTCCGCAATTTCGACTTCATGAGTCCGTGGGAGGGTGCCGAATACATCTTGCCGGGTGACGAGAAGGCGGCGTTGCCGGAAGCCAAAGGTGCGCCGACGCCACTGAAGGCGGACGAGATCCAAAAAGCTGATGCCGCGCAATCCGCCAAGGTCGCGCCGACCGAGGCGAAGACCACGGAAGGCCCGGCGCAAACCGGCGCCGGCAAGAGCGAGCCAGACGCGGTGCCGAAGCCGCAGAACCCGGCGGTGGTTCCCACGCCGGGCGAGGGGCAGAACCAATGAGTGATTACCTCCAGGAACTCGAAGGTGTGACGGACGCCGCCGATCCGACGGTTGGCGACATCGACATCCAGAACTACACGATCAACTTCGGGCCGCAGCATCCGGCTGCGCACGGCGTGTTGCGGCTGGTGCTGGAGCTTGACGGCGAGATCATCGAGCGGGTCGATCCGCACGTCGGTCTGCTCCATCGCGGCACCGAAAAGCTGATCGAGCACAAGACCTACATGCAGGCGCTGCCGTATTTCGACCGGCTCGATTACTGCTCGCCGATGTGCATGGAGCACACTTACGTGCTCGCGGTCGAGAAGCTGCTCGATCTGGAAGTGCCGATCCGCGCGCAGTATCTGCGGACGTTCTTCGCCGAATTGACCCGTATCTCGAACCATATGCTTAACCTCGGTTCGCATATCATGGACGTCGGCGCGATGACGCCGAACCTGTGGTTGTTCGAGATCCGCGAAGACTGCATGGGCTTCTTCGAGCGGGCATCGGGCGCGCGTATGCATGCGGCCTACTTCCGACCCGGTGGTGTGCATCAGGACGTGCCGCTGAAATTGCTCGCCGATATCGGTGAGTGGCTCGACACGCGTCTGCCGCGTCTGTTTGAGGACGCGATCAGCCTGGTTGCGGACAACCGCATCTTCAAGCAGCGTAACGTCGACATCGCCACGGTCAGCCGTGAAGACGCGATCAAGTGGGGCTTTTCCGGCCCGATGATCCGTGGTTCGGGTTTGGCGTGGGATCTGCGCAAGTCGCAGCCGTATGACGCGTACGCTATGATGGACTTCGACGTGCCGGTCGGCACGCGCGGCGACTGCTATGACCGGTTCATGGTGCGCGTCGAGGAAGTTCGGCAGTCGGCGCGGATCATGCGCCAGTGTCTCAACGAGATGCCGGATGGCCCGATCGCGAGCTTCGATCGTAAGGTCGTGCCGCCCAAGCGTGGTGAGATGAAGCGGTCGATGGAAGCGCTGATCCATCACTTCAAGCTGTACACCGAGGGCTTCCACGTGCCGGCAGGCGACGTGTACGTGGCAACCGAGAGCCCTAAGGGCGAGTTCGGCGTGTATTTGGTCGCAGACGGCACCAACAAGCCGTATCGGTGCAAGATCCGCCCGACCGCGTTCTCGCATCTTCAGGCGGCGGATTTCATTTCGAAAGGTCATATGCTTGCCGACACCACCGCGATCCTCGGCGCGATGGATATCGTGTTCGGTGAGTGCGACCGTTGAGCGGTGACCGTCTGAAAACCTCGCATCGCATGATCGCGCTCTACAACGCGCAGGACGCGGACGGTTATGGCGAACATATGACCGATGCTGCTTGCGAGGCGACCTACCGTGGTGCGGTGATACGGGACGGCAAGGAAGGTGTGCGCTCGGGGCTGAAGGCGATGTTCGCGCAGTTCCCGCAGAACAAGGCCGAGATCCTGCGATCCTACGTGCTCGGCGAAGCCGTCGTGTTGCATGAGGACGTTTCGCGCGCGCCAGACGGCGAGACGTTTGAAGTCATGTCCATCTATTCGTTCGTGGGCGACAAGGTCGACCGCGTGGAGTTCATCCGCTAATGGCCGACGCCCCGAAGATCCCAGACGAAGCCGAGACCCGTGCGCGCTGGGGCGCGTTTGCGTGGACGCCAGAGAATCAGGCGAAGGCCGATGAGATCCTGGGCAGGTATCCGAAAGGGCGCGAGCAATCCGCTTCGATCCCGTTTCTGGATCTCGCGCAGCGTCAGGTCGGTGCGGACACGAACACGCAAGGCTGGTTGCCGGTGCCGGTGATCGAGTACGTCGCGCGCCAGATCGGCGTGCCGTACATGCGCGTGTATGAAGTCGCGACCTTCTACACGATGTTCAATCTTGCTCCGGTCGGCAAGTATCACGTGCAGGTCTGCGGCACGACGCCGTGCCTGCTTGGCGGGTCGGACGACGTGCTGGCGGCGTGCAAGAACAAGGGCTTGTCCAAGGGTCATACCACGCCGGACGGTCTGTTCACGTTGACCGAGGTCGAATGCCTCGGGGCATGCGCGAATGCACCGATGGTGCAGATCAACGACGACAATTTCGAAGATCTCGATTACGACAAGACCACTGCGATTCTGGAGGCGCTCGCCGAGGGCAGGCCGCTGACGCCGGGTTCACAGACCGGCCGTCGCGATTCCTGTCCGGCAGGCGGCCCGACCAGTCTTGTCGCGATGGTCGATGAAAACCACGATTATCGCGGGGAGTGGGCCTGATGCTCGCCGACAAGGACCGGATCTTTACCAACGTCTACGGTTTTCAGCCGTGGAACCTAGACGCCGCGATCATGCGCGGCGATTGGGACAATACCAAGGACCTGATGGCGCTGGGGCAGGATGCCATCATCGACATCATCAAGGCGTCGGGCCTGCGCGGGCGCGGCGGCGCTGGCTTCCCGACCGGCATGAAGTGGAGCTTCATGCCCAAGGAGTCGAAGGACGGTCGGCCGAACTTCCTCGTCATCAATGCCGACGAGTCCGAGCCGGGTAGCTGCAAGGACCGCGAGATCATCCGCCACGATCCGCATAAGCTGATCGAGGGCGCGCTGGTCGCGGGTTATGCGATGCGCGCGCGGGCCGCATATATCTACATTCGCGGCGAGTATATCCGCGAGGCCGAAGTGCTGTTCGCCGCCGTTGCGGAGGCCTATGACAAGGGCTTGATCGGCAAGAACGCGAGCGGCTCGGGCTACGATTTCGACGTGTTCGTGCACCGCGGCGCGGGCGCGTACATCTGCGGCGAAGAGACCGCGATGCTCGAAAGCCTTGAGGGTAAGAAGGGCCAGCCGCGCCTCAAGCCGCCGTTCCCGGCGGGTGCGGGGCTGTATGGCTGTCCGACCACGGTCAACAACGTCGAGTCCATCGCGGTCGCGCCGACGATCCTGCGGCGTGGCGCGGCGTGGTTCTCCAGCTTCGGCGCCGAAGGTAACAAGGGCACCAAGCTGTTCCAGATCAGCGGCCATGTGAACAAGCCCTGCGTGGTCGAGGAGGCGATGAGCATCCCGTTCCGCCAGCTCATCGACGAACATTGCGGCGGCATTCGCGGCGGTTGGGATAACCTCCTTGCGGTGATCCCGGGCGGTTCGTCGGTCCCGCTTGTGCCGGCCGCCGAGATCATGGATTGCCCGATGGATTTCGACGGGCTGAAGAAGGTCGGTTCGGGCCTCGGCACCGCTGCTATCATCGTCATGGACAAGTCGACCGACATCGTCCGCGCGATCAGCCGGCTGTCCTATTTCTACAAGCATGAGAGCTGCGGTCAGTGCACGCCGTGTCGCGAAGGCACCGGTTGGATGTGGCGCGTGATGGAGCGGATGCGTACCGGCGATGCCGATATCTCCGAGATCGATACGCTGTATCAGGTCACCAAACAGGTCGAGGGGCACACGATCTGCGCGCTCGGTGATGCCGCCGCGTGGCCGATCCAGGGTCTCATCAAGCATTTCCGCCCCGAGATGGAGCGCCGCATCGTCGCCAAGAACGGCGGCGGCGAGGCGCCGATGATGGAAGCTGCCGAATAATGCCGATAGTCAAAGTCGATGGCGTCGAAGTAGAGGTGCCGCAGGGCGCGACCGTGCTTCAGGCGTGCGAAATCGCGGGCAAGGAAATCCCGCGTTTCTGTTATCATGAGCGCCTCAGCATCGCCGGCAACTGCCGGATGTGCCTGGTCGAGGTAAAGCCCGGCCCGCCCAAGCCGCAGGCGTCGTGCGCGTTGCCGGCTGCGGATAAGCAGGAAATTTTCACCAATTCCCCCATGGTGAAGAACGCGCGCGAAGGCGTGATGGAGTTCCTGCTCATCAACCATCCGCTTGATTGCCCGATCTGCGATCAGGGTGGCGAGTGCGACTTGCAGGACCAGAGCCTCGCTTATGGGCGCGGTCACTCGCGCTACGATGAAAACAAGCGCGCGGTTACCGAAAAGTACATGGGGCCGATCGTCAAGACGGTGATGACGCGGTGCATCCAGTGCACGCGCTGCATCCGTTTCGCCGAGGAAGTCGCCGGCGTGGAAGAGATCGGCGCGCTGTACCGCGGCGAGAACATGCAGATCACCTCGTATCTTGAAAACGCCGTGTCGAGCGAGCTGTCGGGCAACGTTATCGATCTTTGCCCGGTCGGGGCGCTTACCTCGAAGCCGTATGCCTTCGAAGCGCGCCCGTGGGAGTTGCGCAAGACGCTGTCGATCGACGTGACGGACGCGGTCGGCACCAACATCCGGCTCGATTCGCGCGGCCGCCAGGTGCTGCGTTCGCTTCCCGTCATCAACGAAGACGTCAACGAGGAGTGGGCGTCGGACAAGACGCGCTATGTCGTCGATGGCCTGGTGCGGCGCCGGCTCGATCGGCCGTACGTACGTAAGAACGACAAGCTGGTCGCGGTCGAATGGGACGAGGCGTTTGCGACGATCAAGGCGGTGAACGCCGGGTCGAGCGTAGCGGCAATTCACGGCGATCTCGTCGACTGCGAGACGATGTACGCCGCCAAGGCGCTGGTCACGGCCATGGGGTCTAGCCTGCTCGAAGGTCGTCAGACCGGCATGGACTATGATACGTCTAGCCTCGCGGCGGTGACGTTCAACACCACGATCGCCGGCGCAGAAATGGCTGATGCGATCCTGCTGGTCGGCACCAATCTGCGCTGGGAAGCGCCGCTGGTGAACACGCGCATCCGCAAGGCGATCAAGCGCGGCGCGAAGGTGTTTGCGATCGGGCCGGAACTCGACCTGACCTATAAGGTCGAGTGGCTCGGCAACGATCTTTCGCTGCTCGGCAAGCTGCCGGACGCCGTGCTGTCGGCGTTCGAGGGCGCGGCGCGACCGATGGTGATCGTTGGTGGTGCGGCGCTGAAGGGCGGCCATGGCGCGACGCTGGCGCTCGCCAAGACGCTCAATCTGGTGCGCGAAGGCTGGAACGGCTACAACGTGCTGCACGCGGCGGCGGCGCGCAACGGCGGGCTGATGCTCGGCTATGCGCAGAAGGGTGGCATCGCCGATATCGCGGCGGCCACACCGAAGCTGGCGTTCTTCCTTGGTGCGGACGAGGTTGATTTCTCCGCATTCGCCGGCACGTTCAAAGTGTATATCGGCCACCATGGCGATAAGGGCGCTGCGGCGGCCGACGTCGTGCTGCCGGGCGCAAGCTATGCCGAAAAGTCGGGCACCTATGTGAACCTCGAAGGGCGCGTGCAACGTGGCGACCGCGCGGTGTTCCCGCCGGGCGACGCTCGAGAGGATTGGACGATCCTGCGCGCGCTGTCGGCCGTGCTTGGGTACACGCTGCCGTTCGACACGCTTGACGAACTGCGCGCGGCGATGGCCGTGGATACGCCCGAACTCGCGACGCTTGGCCTCAAGACCTTCGCCTGGAACCCGCCGTCGCTCGACGCGGCAGGGCAGGGCGAAGTCGCTTATCCGATCAAGGACTTCTACTTGACCAACGCGATCTGCCGGGCCAGCCCGACAATGCAGCGCTGTTCGTCGGAAATCCTGCATGGCCAGGACTTCGCGGAGGCGGCGGAATGACCTCGTTTTTCACCTATCGTTTTGGCTGGGGCTTCGGCATATCGTGGTTCGTCGCCACGTTGATCGATATCCTTATCATCGCGCTGCCGCTGATGCTTGCGGTCGCGATGATCATCTACGTCGACCGCAAGATCTGGGCGTCGATGGCGCTGCGCCGTGGCCCGAACGTGGTCGGCCCATTCGGCTTGCTCCAGTCGTTCGCAGACGGTCTTAAGGTTTTCCTGCAAGAGACGATCATCCCGATCGCGGCGAACAAGACGCTGTTCCTGCTCGCACCGATCATCACCTTCACCGTCGCGCTCATCGTGTGGGCGGTGGTACCGTTCGCCGAGAATGCGTCGGTCGCCAACATCAACGTGGCGTTGCTCTATGTCCTCGCGGCGTCATCGCTAGGCGTGTACGGCATCATCCTCGCGGGCTGGTCGTCCAACTCAAAATACCCGTTCTACTCGGCGATCCGCGCGGCGGCGCAGATGGTGAGTTACGAGGTCGCGATCGGTTTTGTGCTGATCTCGGTCGTGTTGTGGGCGGGCAGCTTCAACCTCGGCACGATCGTCGAGGCACAAAAAGGCTATCTGTTCGGTTGGGTCAACGGCAACTGGATCAACCCGCTGCTGTTCCCGATGGCGGTGGTGTTCTTCATCTCATCGCTTGCCGAGACGCAGCGTGCGCCGTTCGATCTGACCGAGGCGGAGAGCGAACTCGTCGCCGGCTACCAGACCGAATATTCCTCGATGAGCTTCGCATTGTTCTGGCTGGGCGAATACGCCAACGTCATTCTGATGTGCGCGCTGAACGCGACGTTGTTCTGGGGTGGGTATCTGCCGCCGCTGAACATTGGGTTCCTCTACATGGTGCCGGGCATCATCTGGCTGCTGCTCAAGATGGCCGGGTTCTTCTTCCTGTTCAGCTGGGTCAAGGCGACGGTGCCGCGTTACCGTTATGACCAGTTGATGCGGCTGGGCTGGAAGATTTTCCTGCCGCTGTCGCTGATCTTCGTTTTCCTCGTGTCGGGCTACCTCATGCTCGTGCGGGTTGGAGTACCGGCATGACCATCGGCCAGCTTATCAAATCCTACACCTTGTGGGAGTTCGTGAAGGCGCATGCGCTGACCTTGAAGTATTTCTTCAAGGCCAAAGCGACGATCAACTATCCGTTCGAGAAGAATCCGCTCTCGCCCCGCTTCCGCGGCGAGCATGTGTTGCGGCGTTATCCGAATGGTGAGGAGCGGTGTATCGCGTGCAAGCTTTGCGAGGCGGTATGCCCCGCCCAGGCGATCACGATCGAGGCCGAACCACGCGACGACGGCAGCCGTCGTACGACTCGCTACGATATCGACATGACCAAGTGCATCTATTGCGGTTTCTGTCAGGAGGCGTGTCCGGTCGACGCGATCGTCGAAGGGCCGAACCTCGAGTTCGCGACGGAAACGCGCGAGGAGCTGATCTACGATAAGGCGAAATTGCTGGAAAACGGCGATCGTTGGGAAAGTGCGGTCGCAGCGAACCTTGCCGCCGACGCGCCGTACCGTTAATGCGCAGCCACATCGATTCAACGCCGCTCGTGTGCCCGCACGCGCAGACGCCACCAGGCGCTGCAACGGCCATAACCCAAACTCAGGCGAACGGGGGTTCGAAGTAACATCGTGATCCAGGCCTTCGCCTTCTATCTTTTCGCGGTCATCGTGATTGCGTCAGCCGTGCTGACGATCACTGCGCGCAACCCGGTACACGCCGTGTTGTGGCTGATCCTCGCCTTTTTCAATGCCGCTGGGCTGATGGTGCTTGTCGGCGCTGAGTTCATCGCGATGCTGCTTGTCATTGTGTACGTGGGTGCGGTCGCTGTGCTGTTCCTCTTCGTGGTGATGATGCTCAACATCGATTTCGCCGAAGTGCGGGCCGGTTTCGTTCGTTACGCGCTGATCGGACTGGCCTTTGCCGTCGCGCTGGCGGCCGAGATCATGATCGCTTTCGGCGCCTGGAGCGCGGGGACGATCGAACTTGCGCGTCGCGCTGCACCAACCTCCGCGGCCGTGCCGAACATCGAGGCGCTCGGGTTGCTGCTGTATTCACGGTATCTGTTCGTGTTCGAGGGTGCCGGTCTGGTGCTGCTCGTCGCGATGATCGGCGCGATTGTCTTGACGCACCGTGAGCGCAGTGGTGTCCGCCCGCAGAACATCAGCCGCCAGAACGCACGCCGTCCACAGGATGCGACGCGCAACACGCGGCCGACCGTAGGACAGGGGATCGAACTGTGATCGGCCTTACGCATTATCTCGTCGTCGCGGCGATCCTGTTCGCGCTCGGCGTGCTTGGCCTGATCGCCAACCGCAAGAACCTGATCGTCATGCTGATGGCTATCGAGCTGATCCTGCTTGCGGTGAACCTCAATCTCGTCGCCTTCTCAGCGTTCCTGCATGATCTGGTTGGTCAGATCTTTGCGATGTTCGTGTTGACGGTGGCGGCGGGCGAGGCGGCGATCGGTCTGGCGATCCTCGTCATCTATTTCCGTGGCCGGGGTACGATCGCGGTCGACGACGTCAACCGGATGAAGGGGTAACACCGGCGTGACTTCGATCCTCTTCATCGTTTTCTTGCCGCTCGCGGCGGCTATCCTCGCGGGCTTCTCGAACAAGTCGTTCGGCGCAGCCTTCCCCAAGGCGGTGACGACAGGCGCCTTGTTCCTGGCTTGCGCACTGTCCTGGCCGGTGTTCATTCATTATCTCGGCGGCGGCGAGCCTGTCATTACGCCGGTGCTGAAGTTCATCGAATCCGGCGACATGCACGTTTCGTGGTCGTTGCGCGTCGATGCGCTTACGGCGGTCATGCTGGTGGTGGTGACGAGCGTCTCCGCGCTGGTTCACCTTTATAGCTGGGGCTATATGTCGGAAGATCCCGACCAGCCGCGCTTCTTCGCCTATTTGTCGCTGTTCACGTTCGCCATGCTGATGCTGGTGACGGCGGATAACCTCGTCCAGATGTTCTTCGGCTGGGAGGGGGTCGGTCTTGCATCGTACCTGCTGATCGGATTCTGGTTCCGCAAACCGTCGGCCAATGCCGCCGCGATCAAGGCGTTCGTCGTCAACCGCGTCGGTGACCTTGGCTTCATGCTCGGCATCTTCGGCACGTTCCTAGTCTTCAAGACGGTTTCGATCCCGGAGATCCTCGCGGCCGCGCCGCACATGGCAGGGTCGACGATCGGCTTTTTCGGCTATCGTTTAGATACGATGACAGTCCTCTGCCTGCTGCTGTTCGTCGGCGCGTGCGGCAAGTCCGCGCAACTCGGCCTGCACACTTGGTTGCCGGACGCGATGGAAGGCCCCACTCCGGTATCGGCGCTGATCCATGCGGCGACGATGGTTACGGCCGGCGTGTTCATGGTGTGCCGTCTGTCGCCGATGTTCGAGATGTCGCCGTTCGCGATGCACGTCGTGATGACGGTCGGTGCGGCCACGTGCTTCTTCGCGGCGACCTGTGGTCTCGTCCAAACCGACATCAAGCGTGTGATCGCCTATTCGACCTGTTCGCAGCTCGGTTACATGTTCTTCGCGGCGGGTTGTGGTGCTTATGGCGCCGCGATGTTCCATCTGTTCACGCATGCCTTCTTTAAAGCGCTGCTATTCCTTGGTGCCGGCTCGGTGATCCATGCGATGCATCACGAGCAGGACATGCGCTATTATGGTGGGCTGCGGAAAAGTATCCCGATCACCTTCTGGGCGATGATGGCGGGCACGCTCGCGATCACCGGCGTCGGTATCGAAGGCGTGTTCGGGTTCGCAGGCTTCTATTCGAAGGACGCGATCATCCTCTCGGCCTGGGCTGCCAACCAGCAGGGCGCTTCGATCGTCGGCATCATCGTCGCGTTGCTGACCAGTTTCTACTCCTGGCGTCTCATGTTCCTGACCTTCTGGGGCAAACCGCGCTGGGCAGCGTCCGAGCATATTCAGCATGCCGTCCATGATGCGCACGGTCACGGCCATGACGATCATGCGCATGGCCACGATGATCACGGCACGCAGGCGGCGCATGCTCACCACGGTGGGGATGCCGAGGAGGGGCAGGGGTCGTCTCCGGATCCGCATGCGCCGGGGGCACATGAATTGCCGGCAGGCACGGGTGGGTACCATCCCCACGAAAGCCCGTTCCCGATGCTGATCCCGCTGATCCTGCTATCGGTGGGCGCGGTGTTCGCGGGTTATGTGTTCCATCCGTTCTTTTCGGATGCTGGCGCGGGCAACAGCTATTGGCACGGGGCAGTCGCGTTCCACGCCGAACTCTCCGAAGCGGTCGAGGAACTGCCGACCCTGGTCAAACTTTCGGCTTCGATCGCTATGTTGATCGGGTTGGTCAGCGCCTGGTACGCCTATATCGCAAAGCCGGGCCTGCCCTCCGCAATGGCCAAACAGTTCAGCGTCCTATACGATTTCCTGCTGCACAAGTGGTATTTCGACGAGCTGTACGACCTGATCTTCGTCAGGCCCGCGTTCGCGATCGGTCGTTGGTTCTGGCACCGTGGCGACGAGAAGACGATCAACCGGTTTGGGCCTGACGGCTCGGCCTGGCTCGTCTCGCTCAGCAGCCGCGCGGCAGGACGCCTTCAGACCGGCTATCTCTACACCTATGCGTTCGTCATGCTTATCGGGCTGACCACAGCGATGACCTGGGCGATCACACGATGAGCGGTTTCCCCATTCTTTCCCTGATGCTTGCAGTACCGGCACTCGCCGCAATCGGGTGTCTGTTCCTCAGCCCGGCCGGCGCCCGTTGGCTCGCGCTGGCTGCAACCCTGGTCGATTTCATACTCGGGATCGCGCTCTGGGCGAATTTCGACATCGGCGGCGCCCAGTGGCAGTTCGTCGAGAACGCCGGCAGCATCGGCGTATTCGACTGGAAGCTTGGCATCGACGGTTTCGCGCTGATGCTCATCATGCTGAGCGTATTCCTCATGCCGATCTGCATCGGGGCCAGCTGGGTCGCGATCGAAAAGCGCGTTCAGGAATATATGGCGCTGTTCCTGTTCACGGAGGTGCTGATGATCGGCACCTTTGCGGCGCAGGATCTCCTGCTGTTCTACATCTTCTTTGAAGCCGGCCTGATCCCGATGTATCTGATCATCGGCATTTGGGGTGGGGCGAACCGGATCTACGCGTCGTACAAATTCTTCCTGTACACCTTGCTCGGCTCGCTGCTCATGCTGGTCGCGATGCTGTGGATGATCCATTACACCGGAACGACTGACATCCCGACGTTGCTGAAGACCGACTTCCCGCGCACTGCTCAGACATGGTTGTGGCTGGCCTTCTTCGCCTCCTTCGCGGTCAAGATGCCGATGTGGCCGGTCCATACCTGGCTCCCGGATGCGCACGTGCAGGCGCCGACGGCAGGTTCGGTGATCCTGGCCGGCGTCCTCCTCAAGCTTGGCGGCTATGGGTTCCTCCGCTTCTCGGTGCCGATGTTCCCGGAAGCGTCTTCGCAACTGACATGGCTGATCCTTGCGCTGTCCGGGATCGCGGTGGTTTACACCAGCCTGGTTGCCTTGGTGCAGTCGGATATGAAGAAGCTCATCGCTTATTCATCGGTCGCGCATATGGCGATCGTGACGATCGGATTGTTCGCCTTCAACCGGCAAGGGCTCGAGGGCGCGATGATCATGATGCTGAGCCACGGGCTCGTGTCTGGCGCGCTGTTCCTGTGCGTGGGCGTGATCTACGATCGCCTGCATACCCGTGAGATCAGTCGCTACGGCGGTCTCGCCATCAATATGCCGAAATATGCGGTGCTGTTTCTGTTCTTTACCATGGCATCGATTGGTCTGCCCGGCACGAGCGGTTTCGTCGCCGAGTTCCTCAGCCTCGACGGCGCGTATCAGGTGTCGACCGTGGCGACTGCGGTGTGCACGACCGGTATCATCCTCGGCGCCGCTTACATGCTTTACCTCTATCGCCGGGTCGTGTTCGGTGATTTGACCAAGGATGATGTCCGGGTGATGCCCGATCTATCGGTTCGTGAAATTGCATTGCTGGCGCCAGTCGCGGCGGTTGCGCTGTGGATGGGTGTTTATCCGGAAAGCTTCCTTGCTCCGATGCGAAAGGATGTCGGTACGTTGGTTGCACGGGTCGATCGTGCTGCGCCTGTAGGGGATTCGCAGCCGGTGACCGGGCATGCGGCCTTGGCGTCCTCGCAGGTGGAGGCGCATCAATGAGCCCGTCGATGATGCTCGCTGCCGCGATGACCGTGGTGCACCCGTCGCTTCCGAGCGCCTCGCTCATGATGGTGATGCCGGAGGAGGTGCTGTCGATAGGTTCGATCGTGCTGATGCTGGTAGCAGCCTGGGGTGGACAGGGCTCTACGCGGCTGATTTCATGGGTTTCGGTGGCGGTACTGGCTGGCGCATCGATCGCGTTGCTGGGCCCGGCGTCGAGCGGCGGGGTTGCGTTTGACGGGCTGTTCCGCGCCGACGCTTTTGCTGCATTCTCTAAAGTGTTGATCTACGGCGCGAGCGCGGTGGCAATCCTGATGGCGCCGCGGTTCTTCCAGCAGACGAGTGGCGACAATCTGCGGCCTGAATATCCGGTGCTGATCCTGTTGTCCGCGTGCGGCATGGGCATGATGGTTTCGGCGGGCGACCTGCTGGTGCTGTACGTCGGCCTCGAATTGCAGAGCCTGGCCGCTTATGTGCTGGCAAGCTTCATGCGGCGGGACACGCGTTCGGCAGAGGCTGGCCTCAAATATTTTGTGCTCGGCGCGCTGGCGAGCGGCATCCTGCTGTACGGCATCAGCCTCGTTTATGGCTTCAGCGGCACGACGCTGTTCTCCGGGATCGCCGAGGCCTATGCCGGGATCGTGCCGGGCACGCACAATTACGGGCTGATGTTCGGTCTCGTCTTTGTGTTCGCAGGGCTGGCGTTCAAGATGAGTGCGGTGCCGTTCCATATGTGGACGCCGGACGTGTACGAAGGTGCGCCGACCCCGGTAACCGCGTTCTTTGCGTCCGCGCCGAAAGTCGCCGCAATGGGGCTGGCAGTGCGTGTCGCCGTCGAGGCGATGGGTCCGGCGGTCGATCAGTGGCGGCAGATCGTAATCTTTGCGAGCCTCGCATCGATCATCTTCGGCGCGGTCGCGGCGATCGGTCAGTCGAACATCAAGCGGCTGCTGGCCTATTCGTCGATCAACAACGTCGGCTTTGTGCTGGTCGGCCTTGCTGCGGGGACGCAGGCGGGTGTCGCGGCGGTGTTGTTCTATCTGACAGTGTATGTCGTCATGACGCTTGGTGGCTTTCTGGTCGTGCTGCAGATGCGCGGTGCGGATGGGCAGCCGGTAGAGACGATCAGCAGCCTGTCGGGCATGTCGCGCACGCGGCCGGGTTTGGCGCTGGCGATGGCTATCTTCATGTTCAGTCTCGCGGGTATTCCGCCGCTGCTCGGCTTCAACGCGAAGCTTGCGGTCTTCAACGCCGCGGTACAGGCGGGTCTTTACCCGCTCGCGGTGGTCGGCTTCGTGGCTTCGGTGATTGGCGCATATTACTATCTGCGCGTCATCAAGGTCATGTATTTCGATGAGCCGGTCGGCGACGGCTTTGGCAAGAGCGGCGACGTCGTCGAAGGCGGCCTTATAACGGCGGCGGCGGTGTTCGTGTCACCCGTTGGGTGGGTGCTGCTTGCGCCGCTCGGGCTGGCGACCATGGCAGCGGCAAAGGCGCTGTTCTGAGCATCTGCGGTTTGGTCGCCGCACGATCTGTGTCCGGCCCAACCCGATTATGGAGCCTAGAGCGCGCCACTCTTAGGCGCTTACGTCCGCGTTTATTCGGTCTACCAAGCCCGGCCATGGACGTTCGCCCCACTCCGTACCTCAATCGCCGCGACGGTGCCGGTCAGTGACGATCCGCACCGTTGCGGAAACCGGTTCCACCAATGCCGATCTGCTCGTCTTGGCGCGGAACGGCGGGCCGGACGGGGTGTGGCTGCGGGCGGAGCAGCAAACCGGCGGGCGCGGCCGGCAAGGGCGGGCGTGGGTCTCGCCGCCGGGCAATCTGTATGCGAGTACGCTGGTGAGACTGCGTCCCAGCGATCCTGAGGCAGCATCGCTCGCGCTGGTCGCTGCCGTGGCGGTCGAGGACGTGGTGCGGGTCTATCTGAGCACCGCAGCTACTGCAGTTCTCAAGTGGCCGAACGATTTGCTGGTTAATGGTGCCAAGCTGTCGGGTATCTTGCTTGAGCGGGCAGGCGACGCGGTGGTGGTGGGGATCGGCATCAATCTCGCGCACCATCCCGAAAGTCTCGAACGGGCGACGACCAGCCTAGCGGCTCATGGCGCCACGGTCGATCCAGCGCGCTTCCTTGAGACGTTGGCGGACACGTTCACGCGCTGGCTTGGGGTTTGGCGGGGGCAGGGGCTGGGGCCGGTGCGCGCGCGCTGGCTTGATCGGGCCCATCCCATTGGTACTGCGTTGACCGCGCGTTTGCCCGACGACAGCACCGTCGAGGGATTGTTCGACGGCCTCGACAGTAGCGGCGCGCTCGTGCTGCGCTTGGCGGACGGCAGTCGACGTGTCATTCACGCGGCGGATATTTTCCTGCTGTGAGGCTCCTGCTGTGAAGCTAGGGTGTCGGTCCGCGAAGATGAAGGGGGACGCCAATGCTGCTCGCGATTGACGCTGGCAACACCAATGTCGTTTTTGCACTGCTCGATTCAGGCACGATCCGCGCGCGCTGGCGGATCGCCACCGATGCGCGCCGCACCGCCGATGAATATGCGGTTTGGCTGAGCCAGTTGCTTGTTCTCGAGGGATATGAGCGCAGCCACGTCGGTGGTGTCATCATCGCCACCGTGGTGCCGCGCGCGCTCCACAATCTCCAGGTGCTCGCGCAAAAGTATTTCGGCTCCGATCCGCTGATCGCGGGGCAAGGCAAGGCGGCGTGGCCAATCCCGCTTGACGTCGAGGAGCCGCAGTCGGTGGGTGCCGACCGTGCGTTGAACGTGATGGCGGCGCACGCGCGTCACCCCGGCGATCTCATCATCATCGATTTCGGTACCGCGACCACGTTCGATGTGGCGGATTATCGCGGCGCGTATAAAGGCGGCATCATCGCGCCGGGCATCAATCTCTCGCTCGACGCGCTCGTCACCGCCGCGGCGAAGCTGCCACGCATCGCGATCGAGGCGCCACCGTCACCGAGCGTGATCGGGCGGGACACCGTCAGCCAGATGCACATCGGTATCTACTGGGGCTATGTTGCGATGATCGAGGGGCTGGTCGGCCGGATGAAGGTCGAGATCGGCAGACCTGCGACGGTGATTGCAACCGGTGGCCTCGCGACGCTGTTCGAGCGCAACACCAACGCTTTCGACGCGATCGAGCCTGATCTGACCATTCAGGGGCTGGCGATGCTGTGGGATCGCGCCCATATGAACCCGTGATGGAATGCGGCGTGAGCTTTGTTCCGACCAGTCCTGTCTGGCGCGTGCCAGTATCTCTGCCCGCCTTGTCTGCTGAGCACATGGCGGTGGCGGGATGCCCGATCCGGCCCTGACCCGTAATTCTTGCGGCATATGCCGCCTCAACTGAAAGAACAGAACCTTAGTGACGACCCCCAAGAACGAACTGCTTTTCGTGGCGCTCGGTGGCTCCGGCGAAATTGGCATGAACGTCAATCTTTATGGCTGCCAGGGCAAATGGCTGATGGTCGATTGCGGCATCACCTTTGCCGATCCTGCCTATCCGGGCATCGAACTGATCCTGCCGGACCTGCAGTTCATCGAAGAGCGTGCCGACGATCTGCTCGGCATCGTGCTGACGCATGGGCATGAGGACCATATCGGCGCGCTGCCGTACCTCGCCGAGGATCTCGGCGTTCCGCTCTATGCGACCGCCTTCACTGCAGGGCTGATCCGCGGCAAGCTGGAAGAGGAAGGCAACGCAAAGCGCGTCAAGCTCAACGTCGTCGACACGACAAAGACCTTGCAGCTCGGGCCGTTCGGCGTGGATTTCATCCCGCTGTCGCATTCGATCCCGGAGATGAGCGGGCTGTCGATCGCCACGCCGTATGGCCGCGTGTTCCACACCGGCGACTGGAAGCTCGACGCCTCGCCGGTGATTGGCAAGCCGGCCGCGCCGGAGCAATTGAGCGCGATCGGCGACGGCGGTGTGCTCGCGCTGGTGTGCGATTCGACCAATGTGTTCAACAACGATCCCTCGGGATCGGAAGCGGACGTGCGTGCCGGCATCACGGAGGTGGTTGCCAAGGCCAAGGGCCGCGTCCTGGTGACGACCTTCGCGTCGAATGCGGCGCGGCTGCATACCTTGGGTGAGGTGGCGAAGCAGACTGGCCGCGCGCTGTGCGTGGCGGGGCGTTCGCTCGACCGCATCCTGAAGGTTGCCAAGGCGACCGGCTATCTCAAGGATTTCCCGGCCACGGTCGATCCGGAGGCGGCGATGCGGCTGCCGCGCGACAAGGTGATGATCGTCGCAACCGGCGGCCAGGGCGAGGATCGCGCGGCCTTGTCGCGGGTCGCGTTCGGCAGCCACCCGATCAAGCTCGATGCGGGCGACACGGTGGTGTTCTCCTCCAAGCAGATCCCCGGCAACGAGGTCGCGATCGGTCGCATCCAGAACCAGCTGGCTGCCAAGGGGATCGTGATGATCACCGACCGACAGGCGCACGTCCACGTTTCCGGTCACCCGGGCCGGCCCGAACTCGCGCAGATGTACAAGTGGTTGCGCCCCGAGATCCTGATGCCGGTGCATGGCGAGATGCGGCACCTGATGGAGCAGGCGCGCTTTGCCCTCTCCGAAGGGGTGCCGCAGGCATTGGTCCAGTCGAATGGCGAGATCGTGCGGCTGGCGCCGGGCAATCCGCAGAAGATAGGCCATGCGCCGATCGGCCGGCTGGTGCTCGATGGCGACGTGCTGTTGCCTGGGGATGGCGGGACGATCAACGAACGGCGCAAGCTCAGCATCAACGGACAGATGTCGGTCGCGGTGGCGATCGGCGGTCGCGGGCTGATCGGCACGCCGCAGGTGCGCTACAACGGCCTGCCGGTCGAAGAGGATCGCGTGCCGTTCCTCGAGGAGACTGTCGACGCGGTGATTGCCGCCACCAAGCAGCCGCCCAAGGATCGCGAGAAGTTGCGTGAGGCGATCCGTCTCGCCACGCGCAAGGTGGCGACGCGGTGGACCGGCAAGAAGCCGATCGTGGACGTGCTGCTGATCGAGGCGTAACCACGCTGCCGGCGCGCGGAAGGAAAGAGGGACCAGAAGATGCGGTGGACATCGGCGTTCGCGATCTGGTTCCTGTTCTGCGCGCTGTCGGTGTTTTTCGTGCTTCCCTTCGGTGTGCGCACCGCCGAGGAGGCGGGCGTCGCGCCGGTACCGGGCCAGGCCGAAAGCGCACCGCATGAGTTCCGGCCGCTTCGCACCATCATCCGCGTGCTGATCGTCGGCACCGTGCTGTGGGGGCTGTTCCTGCTCAATTACCATTTCGAGTGGATCACGCCGCAGATGATCGACGTGCTCGATACCTGGAACGACGCCGCTTCTTCCTGAGCCGCGACGCTGGCGCGCAGCCGGGAAAAGCCGCCCGAAACCGGTACCCCGCGACACTCTGCGACAATTGTATGATTGACAGGAAGGCCCGTTCCGAGACGGTAGCGGCAACGAAAGCTACCTGCGGAAACACCATGATCGAGGCCGAGCCTACCTCCCCAGCCTACCGGGACGATACCGTGGCCGATGCGCCGCGTCCGATCGGCCGGCGCGGGCGCGTGTTGAGCTGGATCGGCGGGCTTGCCGCGCTGGCGCTGCTCGTACTGGGCGCGGTGTGGCTCTCGCATGCGAGTTCGAGCAACCAGCATGGCGGGCCGGGCGGCGGCGGTCGACGCGGCGGCGGGGGTGGCGGTCGTGGTGGCGCGCAGCCGACGACGGTCGGCACCGTCAAGGCGGTGCGCGCCGACCTGCCGATCGTGGTGGAGGCGCTCGGCACGGTCACGCCGGCGGCGACGGTGACGGTGCGGCCGCAGGTGTCGGGCACGATCACGCAATTGCTCTACCGCGAGGGGCAGCTCGTGCGGAAGGGGCAGACGCTGGCGATCATCGATCCGCGTCCGTATCAGGCGGCGCTGTTGCAGGCACGCGGCGCGCTGATCCGGGATCAGGCGCAGCTTGCCAACGCGCGCGTCCAGCTCAGCCGCTACCAGACGCTGCTCGGGCAGGATTCGATCGCGCGGCAGGATGTCGATACGCAGGCGGCCACCGCCAAGCAGCTCGAAGGCACGATCGCGATCGACCGCGGGCAGGTGCAGCAGGCGCAGATCAACCTCGGCTACACGCGGGTCATATCGCCGGTTAACGGTCGCGCCGGCCTGAAGGTGGTCGATGTCGGCAATTACATCGGTGCGGGCGATGCCAACGGCATCGTCGTGGTCACCACGCTCCAGCCGATCGACGTCGAGTTCGCGGTGCCGCAGGATCAGGCGCCCGCGATCGGCAAGCGTGTCGCGCAAGGCGCGGAGATCCCGGCGACGGCACTCGACCGGACCCGCACGCAGACGCTGGACCAGGGGCGGTTCTCGACGCTCAACAACCAGGTCGACACCACCACCGGTACGATCAAGGGCAAGGCGCGGTTCGCCAACGCAGGCGGCCAGCTTTACCCTAGCCAGTTCGTCAACGTTCGGCTCACCGTCGATACGATCGTGGGGGCCGTGACAATCCCGCCCGCCGCCGTGCGTTCCGGTCAGGATTCGAGCTTCGTCTGGCTGCTCAAGCCCGACAAGACGGTAACACAGCGCAAGATCAAGACCGGTATCACCACCGCCGACAAGGTGCAGGTGGTGAGCGGCCTCAACGTCGGCGATATCGTCATCACCGATGGTGGCGACCGGTTGAACGAAGGCGCCAAGGTCGCGCTGCCCGGTGACAAGCCGGCGGCGGGCGCGGGCGGTGGGCGTCGCCGCCACCAGCGCGGCTGATCGGCACCACCCATGAGCCCCTCGCGCATCTTCATCCTGCGGCCGGTCGCGACCGCGTTGCTGATGGTCGGCATCGTGCTGGCCGGCCTCGTCGGCTTCCGCATGCTGTCGCTGTCGGCGTTGCCCGAGGTCGATTACCCGACGATCGAGGTGACCACGCTCTACCCCGGCGGCAGCCCCGACGTGATGAGCCAGACCGTCACCGCGCCGCTGGAACGCCAGTTCGGCGAGATGCCGGGCTTGACGCGAATGGCGTCGACCAGTTCGGCGGGTGCGTCGGTGATCACGCTACAATTCGGGTTGAGCGAGGGCCTCGACGTGGCCGAGCAGGAGGTGCAGGCGGCGATCAACGCCTCGTCCGCGCTGCTGCCGGCTGATCTGCCCGCGCCGCCGGTCTATGCCAAGGTCAATCCGGCCGATGCGCCGGTGCTGACCATCGCGATAAGCTCGAAGACGATCCCGCTGACGCAGGTGCAATCGATCGTCGACACGCGGCTGGCGCAGAAGATCAGCCAGATCAGCGGCGTCGGGCTTGTCTCGTTGGCGGGCGGGCAGAAGCCTGCGATGCGAATTCGCGCCGATACGCAGGCACTGGCGAGCTACGGCCTGTCGCTGTCGCAACTGCGCACCGCGATCGACAATGCCAATGCCAACAGCGCCAAGGGCAGTTTCGACGGGCCGAACCGATCGTACCAGATCAACGCCAACGATCAGCTTGAATCCGTCGATGATTACAAGAACCTGATCGTCAGCTATTCGAACGCCGCACCGGTCCGGCTCTCGCAGGTCGCACAGGTGATCGAAGGCGCGGAGAACACCCGCCTCGGCGCACTCTCCGGCACCACGCCGGCGATCATCCTCAACGTGCAGCGCCAGCCCGGCGCGAATGTCATCCAGACCACCGACGCGATCAAAACGCAGTTGCCGGAACTGCTCAAGAGCCTGCCCGCCGGCCTCGACGCGAAGGTGATCGCCGACCGCACCACCGGTATCCGCGCCTCGGTCAGCGATGTCGAGTTCGAGCTGGTGCTGGCGGTCGCGCTGGTCGTGCTGGTGATCTTCTTCTTCCTGCATTCCGCACGCGCGACGCTGGTGGCGGGGCTGGCGGTGCCGATCTCGCTGATCGGCACGTTCGGCGTGATGTACCTGCTGAACTACAGCCTCGATAACCTGTCACTGATGGCGCTGACCATCGCCACCGGCTTCGTGGTCGATGATGCGATCGTGATGATCGAGAACATCCAGCGCCATATCGAGGAGGGCGTGCCGCCTTTCGAAGCGGCGCTGAAGGGCGCGGCGGAAATCGGCTTCACGATCATCTCGCTGACCGTTTCGCTGATCGCGGTGCTGATCCCGCTGCTGTTCATGGGCGATATCGTCGGGCGCCTGTTCCGCGAATTTGCGGTTACGCTGGCGATCACGATCCTGATCTCGGCAGTGGTGTCGCTCACCCTGACGCCGATGCTGTCCGCCCGCTGGCTGAAGGCGCCCGCGGACGAAAAGCCGAGCCGGGTGGCGCAGCGCTCCGCCGCGCTGTTCGGCGCGGTCGAGCGGCGTTACGAACGCGCGCTCGGCTTCGTGCTCGACCGCCGCTTCGCTACGTTGCTGGTGGCGATCGGCACACTTGCGCTGACGGTGCTGCTGTATCTCGTCATCCCCAAGGGGTTGTTCCCAACGCAGGATACCGGCCAGCTGCAGGCGCGGCTCGTCGCCTCGACCAGCGTATCCTACGACAAGATGGCGGCTCTTCAGGCGCAGGCGGCGAAGGCTATCCTTCAGGATGGCGACGTACAATCGCTGTCGTCCTTCGTCGGTGTGGACGGATCGGACAATGCCACGCTCAACTCGGGCAGCATGTTCGTCAATTTGAAGGAAAGTCACGGCAATCAGGCCGACGTGATGCGTCGACTGACCCAGGCGGTCGACAAGATCCCCGGCGTGCAGCTCTATCTGCAACCCACGCAGGATCTCACGATCGATGCCGAGAGCGGCCCAACGCAATATCGCATGTCGATCGAAGGATCGAACACCGCCGACGTCAACGCCGAGGCGAAGCGCATCGCCGCCGCGCTGCAATCGGTGTCGAAGGTGCGCAACGTCACCACCGATGCCGGCTCGCAAGGCTCGGCCGCGTTCATCAACATCGACCGCGATACCGCCGCGCGGCTCAACATCACCGCGTCGAGCGTGGACGATGCGCTCTATTCCGCATTCGGCCAGCGCATCGTCTCGACGATCTTCACCGAAACCACGCAGTATCGCGTCATCCTCGAAGCGGCACCCGGCTTGCTCACCGATCCGCAGTCGCTGGGGCTGCTTCACCTGCAAGCATCCGGAGGCGCAACGCCGCTGAATGCGATCGCGACGATCCGCGAAGGCAGTTCGCCGCTCCAGGTCACGCACGTCGCGCAGTTCCCGGCGGCGACGATCGGGTTCGATACCGCCCCGGGCGTATCGCTGGGCAGCGCGGTCGACGCGATCAAGGCCAAGGTCGCGACGCTGAACCTCAAGCGCGGCATCTCCACCACCTTCCTCGGCGCGGCGGGTGCATTCGCCAGTTCGCTCACGAACCTGCTCTATCTGATCCTCGCTGCGATCGTGTGCGTCTACATCGTGCTCGGGGTGCTGTACGAGAGCTTCATCCACCCGATCACAATCCTGTCGACGTTGCCATCGGCGGCGGTCGGCGCGCTGTTCGCGCTGTGGATCACGGGCCACGATCTCGACGTGATCGGCATCATCGGCATCGTGCTGCTGATCGGCATCGTCAAAAAGAACGCGATCATGATGATCGACTTCGCGATCGCCGCCGAACGTGACGAAGGGCTGCCGCCGCTGGAGGCGATCCGGCAGGCGGCAATCCTGCGCTTCCGCCCGATCCTGATGACGACGCTCGCCGCGCTGTTCGCCGCGATCCCGCTGATGATCGGCATGGGCGAGGGTGCCGAACTGCGCCGCCCGCTCGGCATCGCGATCTTCGGCGGCCTCATGGTCAGTCAGTTGCTGACGATCTTCACCACCCCGGTCGTCTACCTCTATTTCGACCGTGCGCAGCAATCGCTGGCGCGGCGGGGCTGGGGTGCGCGGGCGCCAGAGGTCGGGCCGGAAGCGCGCCCGTGAACCTGTCGGCACCCTTCATCCGGCGACCGATCGCGACGATGCTGCTGACCATCGGCATCGCGCTCGCGGGGATCGCCGCGTTCTTCTCGCTGCCGGTGGCGCCGCTGCCGCAGGTCGATTTTCCGGTCATCAGCGTCTCGGCAAGCCTCGCCGGCGCCAGCCCGGACGTGATGGCGCAAAGCATTGCGACGCCGCTCGAACGCCGCCTCTCCACGATCGCCGGCGTCAACGAGATGACCTCGTCCAGCTCGCTCGGCTCGACGCGGATCACCTTGCAATTCGATCTGTCGAAGAACATCGACGCCGCCGCGCGCGAGGTGCAGGCGGCGATCAACGCCTCACGCGTCGATCTGCCCGCCACGCTCCGGCAGAACCCGACCTATCGCAAGGTGAATCCCGCCAACCAGCCGGTCATCACGCTCGCGCTCACCTCCGACACCAAGACGGCGGGGCAAATCTACGATGCGGTGTCGAACATCATCCAGCAGCGCATGTCGCAGATCCCCGGCGTCGGCGACGTCGAACTCGGCGGCGGCTCGCTGCCGGCGGTGCGGGTTGCGGTCAACCCGTACCAGCTCAACGCCTACGGCATCGCCATGGAGGACGTGCGCGCCGCGATTGAGGCGTCCAACGCCAACCGCCCAAAGGGTTTGGTAGAGGGCAAGAACGGCCGCTCCTGGCAGATCTACACCAACGCCGCCGGCAAGGGCGCCGCCGATTACCGCCCGCTGGTGGTGGCGTGGCGCGGTTCGGCGGCGGTGCGGCTGGGTGACATCGCCACCGTCACCGACAGCGTGGCGGACACGCGCACGCTCGGGCTGTTCAACGGCAAGCGTGCGATCGTCGTCAACATCACGCAGCAGCCGGGCGCGAACCTGATCCGCATGGTCAACCAGATCAGGGCCGAACTGCCCGCCTTGCGCCAACAGCTCCCGCCCGACATCCGGCTCGACGTGGCGATGGACCGCACCAGCTCGATCCGCGCATCGCTGCGCGAGATCGAGATCACCGTGCTGGTCGCGCTGATCCTCGTCATCGTCGTGGTGTTCGCCTTCCTGCGCGACTTCCGCGCGACGATGATCCCGGCGGCGGCGACGGTGATTTCGCTGCTCGGCACGTTCGGGGTGATGTATTTCCTCGGCTTCAGCCTCAACAACCTGTCGCTGATGGCGATTACGGTGGCGACCGGCTTCGTGGTGGACGACGCGATCGTCGTGCTGGAGAACACCACGCGTCATCTCGAACAGGGCATGAACCGGTTTGAAGCGGCGCTGAAGGGCGCGTCGGAGGTCGGCTTCACCGTGCTGTCGATCAGCGTCAGTCTGGTCGCGGTGTTCATACCCCTGCTGTTCATGGGCGGCATCGTCGGTCGGCTGTTCCGCGAATTCGCCGTCACGCTGTCGGCGGCGGTGCTGATCAGCCTCGTGCTGTCGCTCACCACCACGCCGATGCTGTGCGCGTGGTTCCTGCGCCCGCCCGAGCATGATCGCGAGCCCGGCCGCGTTTCGCGCACGCTGGAGCGCGGCTATCAGCGGGTCGAACGCGGCTACGAACGTGCGCTGGACTGGGCGCTGGCGATGAAACCGCTGGTATTGCTGCTGCTGCTCGGCGTCGTGGCGCTGACCGCGTGGCTGTACATAGTGGTGCCCAAGGGCTTCTTCCCGCAGCAGCAATCGCCGTTGCTGTTCGCGGGCGTACGCGCCGATCAGAGCGTGTCGTTCCAGGATATGCAGCGCAAGCTGAAGCAGGTCGTCGGCATCCTGCATCACGATCCGGCAGTGCTGAATGTGGTCGGCTTCACCGGCGGCAACCGCGCGGGCAGCGCCTTCATCCTGATCTCGCTGAAACCGGTCGGGCAGCGTCACGGCGCCAAGGAGCCGGACATCATCACCCGCCTCCAGGGCAAGCTGCAACCGGTCGCGGGCATCCGCATCTTCCTTGCACCGACGCAGGATCTGCGGATCGGCGCGCGGCAGTCGAACTCGACCTATCAGTACACGCTTGTCGCCGACAGCACCGCCGCGTTGAAGGAATGGTCGCAGAAGCTCGCCACCGCGCTTGGCAAGCGCAAGGAACTCAAGAACGTCGACAGCGACTTTTCCGAAAACGGCGTCGAGAGTTTCCTCACCGTCGATCGCGACACCGCCGCGCGGCTCGGCATCACCTCGCTCGATGTCGATAACGCGCTGTACGACGCGTTCGGCCAGCGCTCCGTCGCCAACATCTACGAGGATGTGAACCAGTACAGCGTCATCCTCGGCTGGCCGGAGGGCATGGCGAGCGGCCCGCAGGTGCTGCCCGACGTGCGCGTGCCCGCGCATGCCGACGCGGTGATCGCGACCGGCCCCAATGCGACCGCCACCAACAATACTACCACCACCGCGACCACAGCGACGACGCTGACCGGCACCTCCGCCACGACCAACACTACCGGCAAGTCGGCATCGCAGGCGAGCGCGGCGGTGCCGACCAACCCGGCGCTGCGCAGCCCGTCGACCGGATCGGCGCTGAGCAACACGCCGCGGACGATGGTGCCGCTCGACGCGATCGCCGCGTTCGGTCAGGCCGCGACTGCCGCCAGCGTCAACCACGACGGTACCGAGGTTTCGACCACCATCTCGTTCGACACCGCGCCCGGCGTCGCGCTTTCCACCGCGCAAGCCGCGATCACCGCGACCGAGGCGGACATCGCGATGCCGACGACGGTGCACGGCCGCTTCGCCGGGCAAGCGGCGACCTCGCAACAGACGCAGGGGCAGCAGCCGTTGCTGATCCTTGCGGCGCTGGTGACGATCTACATCGTGCTCGGCATTCTCTACGAAAGCCTGGTCCACCCGCTGACCGTGCTGTCGACGCTGCCTGCCGCCGGGGTCGGCGCGGTGCTGGCGCTGATGCTGTTCGGGATGGACTTCTCCATCATCGCGCTGATCGGCGTGTTCCTGCTGCTCGGCATCGTCAAGAAGAACGCGATCCTCATCATCGACTTCGCCATCCACGCGCAGCGCACCCGCGGGATCAGCGCGGAGGCCGCCGCGCGCGAGGCGAGCCTGCTGCGCTTCCGTCCGATCCTGATGACGACGATCGCCGCCGCGCTCGGTGCGGTGCCGCTCGCGATCGGCTTTGGGGAGGGGGCGGAACTGCGCCAGCCGCTTGGGGTCGCGATCATCGGCGGGCTGATCGGCAGCCAGTTGCTGACATTGCTCACCACGCCCGTCGTCTATGTCTATCTCGACCGCCTGACGTCGCGCCGCGCGCACGCCCGGCGCTCGAAACTCAGCGAGCAACCCGCATGACCAAGTCCGTCCGTTTCGCCCTCCTGCCGCTGTTGGCGCTCGCCGGCTGCTCGCTCGCGCCGCATTACACGCGGCCGGACGTCGCCTCGTCCGCCGCGTGGAAGCCGGTCGACGGCTGGCAACCCGCCAACCCGTCCGATCAGGCGCCGCGCGCCGACTGGTGGAGCGGCTTCGGCGATGCCACGCTCGACGACCTGATCGTGCGCGCCCACGCGCACAACCAGACCATCGCGCAGGCCGCCGCCACCTACCGCCAGGCTCGCGCCGCCACGCGCGAGGCGCGTGCCAGCCTGTTCCCGACCGTGTCCGCCACCGGATCGGTCACCCATTCGGAGAGCGGCGGATCGCGCACCATCGTCACCAACGGCGTCGCGTCCTCGGCCGGCGGACGCGCGCAAACCACGTATAGCGCCGCGCTGAGCGGTAGCTGGCAACCCGATCTGTTTGGCCAGATCACCAACACGGTGAACAACGCCCGCGCGACCGAGCAGGCGCGCCGTGCCGATCTCGCCTCCGCGCAGCTCGCCATCGACGGTGAACTCGCCACCGATTACCTGGGCTTGCGGGCGAGCGATGCGCAGATCGCCAGCCTCGCCGCGACCGTCACCGCCTACCAACGCTCGCTCACCATCGCCACCAATCGCTACAATGCCGGCATCGCCCCGCACAGCGACGTGTTCCAGGGCCAGTCGCAACTCGCCTCCGCTCGATCGGACCTTGAGGGGCAGAAGCGCACGCGCGCGCAGTTCGAGGATGCGATCGCCACGCTGGTGGGCGAGAACGCCGCCGCCTTCGCGCTGCCGGCGGCGGCGCAGTGGACGCCGGCGACGCTCGCCGTACCGGTCGCGGTGCCGTCGACCCTGCTCGAACGCCGCCCCGACATCGCCGCGGCGGAGCGGCAGGTCGCGGCCGCCAACGCGCAGATCGGCGTGGAACGCGCCGCATTCTTCCCGGTGCTGAACCTGTCCGGCAACGGCGGGTTCAACAACGACAGCCTGTCCGGGCTGTTCAGCTCGGCTGCATCCTTGTGGTCGGTCGGCGCATCGCTTGCCCAGACGATCTTCGATGCGGGCGCGCGCCGCGCGCGGGTGGCGGCGGCCCGCGCCGCCTATGACGCGGCGGTCGCCAATTACCGGCAGGTGACGCTCACCGCATTCCAGGACGTGCAGGACAATCTCGCCGCCACCGCGATCCTCGCCCGGCAGGAGGCGCTGCTGCGTGAGGCGTCGATCGCGGCGGATCGCAGCGAGGCGTCGGTGCGGTTCCAGTATCAATCCGGCATCGTCGTCTTCACCGACGTGGTGAGCGCACAGGCCACCGCGCTGTCGGCGCGGCGTGCGCTGATCCAGATTCAGTCGGACCGGCAGACGACGGCGGTGGCGTTGATCCAGGCGCTCGGCGGTGGCTGGCAGGATGACGTGACCGCGCGCCGGTAACGTCGCGCCAGGGCTTATCCGTTCCGCGCCTGCGGCAGCACGAAGTCCGCCGGCGCCAGCGCACTGCGCGCGAAGAACGCCGCCCGCACCGCACCGTGAAAGAAGTTCACCCGGTTCATCCGCATGCCGATCGCGGCACGGCCCGGCCCCTGCGGATCGAAGCGCACCGGAACCGCCATCTGCTCCACCCCATCCACATAGGAGCGGTAGATGCTGCCGTCGTAGCTCTGCGCGACGTGATACCAGCGACCGATCGGGAAGCGGTTGGCCGGCACGATCAGCGTCTGCTTGGCGTGGCCATCGGTGGTGAAGGCGTCGAGATACCAGCCGTCATCGACCACGCGGATCTCGAACAGGATGCGCGTCTTGCTGAGGCCGGGCGCCGAGCCATCCTCCGTCTCGAGGTGGAGCCAGCGCTGCTCGAAGGCGCCGCCGTCCGGGCGAAACAGCGCCTCGATCGTGAAGGTCCGCGCGCCGGCGAGCGGATGGTGATCGATCAACAGGCCATCGTCGACACCGTCGAACAGCGTCGCTTGCCCCCACGGGCTGGTGGTGAGCGTGGGCGCACCGACCAGCTCGGGTGTGCGTCCGCCGATGTGGCGCAACGTGTCGAACCGCCATAATGCGCCCGCCGCGCCATGCCGCGCCCGCGCCACAGCGGGGAGCAGTCCGGCGGACAGCGCTGCCATCGGGATCGCGCCCATCACCACGTCTCGCCTGCGCATCATGCCTCCTCCTGACCACCACGCTGCGTGCCGGTGTGGCGGAGCGTTTGCAGCGTTCCTTGCATCTCGTTTTTCCACGCCAATAGTATCTTGCCGTATCCAGTGCCTTGCTTGAGACCCCGTGCGGGCTCGCCCGCCGCTCAGGTTCCGGGTTGGATGTAGGGGATGCGCGCGAACAGCTCGCGCTGCCAGCGGCGCGGGTCGTTCTCGACGCGGCTGGTCACATCGAACACCATCGTCGCACGCGTCGGCATGTCGTATCTCGGCCATGCGGCGAGACCGGCGTGGTTGGGATCGCCGGTCTTCGCGAACGCGACGAAGCTGTCCTGCATCGCCGCCGAGGCCGGGCGCGCATCCGCGCCCGTGCCGGTCTGCGAGCCCTTCGCGCCGAGCGTGCCGAACACCAGCGGGATATCCATCGTGTGGAAAGCGCCACGCCGCGGGTCCGTGCGGGAGCCGAAGTCGACCTGATACACCCAAGCCGGAGCACCGGCGTGCGCGCGCTCCTCCGCCTCGATCACCTGTCCGCGCCAGCTGCGCCCGGCGGTGGAGGCGGCGTAGAACACATCGGCCGGCGACCATTTTGGGAAGTGCCTGCGATATTCGCCGACCACCCATTCCGGCAGCACGTCGATCCGCAATTCGGGCGCGAGCCGGTCGGGCAGCGTATCCCATGTCACGCCGCCGAGCGTGTCGGGCGACACGAACGCGCGCGTCTCGTCATGCACGTTGCCAAGGATCAGCGGGATCGGCAGCCCGATCGGGTTGGCATCCGGCCAGAACGGGTGTCGCACCAGCCACGTCATGTCGAGCACCGGCGCGAACGACAGCCCGCCCGCCATCACCGGATCGCGCGTCGCCAGCGCCTCGACCAGCCTCTCCGCAGGCATGTCGAGCAGCGGCTGGAGACTGCCAGGCTTTACGCCCAGCGCATCGAGATAGGCGCGGGCACGCTCGGTCGCGTGGAGCGGCCCCTGCGCTGTTACCTGCTGTCCGCTCATCGTCGCGGCACGGTGGAACAGACCGGTCGCGGCGGGCATACCGGTCAGCGTGGCGATCTTGGCGCCGCCGCCCGACTGGCCGAACAGCATGACGCGACCCGGATCACCCCCGAACGCGGCGATGTTGTCGCGGACCCATTGCAGCGCGCAGATCAGATCGAGCTGTCCGGCGTTGCCGCTGTCCGCGAAGCGCGGATCGAACCGTGCGAGATAGAGGTAGCCGAACGCGTTGAGCCGGTGGTTCACCGTCACCACCACCACGTCGCCACGGCCAGCGAGCGCCGCGCCGTCGTTAAGTGGATCGGTAACGCTGCCGTTCGCATAGGCGCCGCCGTGGATGTAGAGCATCACCGGCAGCTTCGCGCCTGGCGCACGCTGCGGCGTCCAGACGTTGAGATAGAGGCAATCCTCGGACTGTGGCCGATATCGACCAGTCTGCGGGCACACCGGGCCGAAGACGGTGGCGAGGCGCGGCTTGCCCGGTGTGGCGTAAGCACGCGGCGCGCGAAAACGTTCGGCGGTGCCGTAGCGGATGCCACGAAAGCTCCATACCGGATGCGCCACGCCCGCGCTCTGCGCTTCACCGGTGAAAATGCCGGATGCGGCGACGATCCGCGCCGCCGGCGTCACCGCACGCGCGGCGCGCGGCAACAGCGCGAGGGCCGCCGCGCCAGCCCCGCCGCCGATCAGTGCGCGGCGCCCGACCGCTATGTCGAGACGTTCGGTTGCGGTGCCCGCCATAGCCATTTTCCTCTCGCGCCGTGTTGCCGGCCTGACCCTATGGTGACCGGTGTCAACGAGTTTGGCAACCGTGACTCGCGCTACAACCAGATCGCCACTCGCTGTGTTGACACCGGTTTCCAAATTTGGGCATGATGGTGGCAGAACAGGAGAGGGTGCCAGCCACACGGTCCGGCAAACCATATAGGGTTCGCCAGACGCAGCGGTGTCGTCGCTCTCTATAAAGCGAGGGGAGAGGCCCGTGAAAACCATCGGAGGCAAGGGTCCGCAGCCATTGCGCGCGACCAGTCGCACGGCCCTGTCGGCGTGCGCCAGTCTGCTCGTCATCGCCGCCATGCCGGCCGCCGCGCAGGCGCGCGCGGCAGATCCCACCGGGTTGCTGTTCCGCGTTTCCGCAGACAAGAGCATGACCGCCGATGTCGCGGCGGGCGATCCCGTGCCCAATTTCCGCAGCGGCGTCACGGTCGTGCCCGATGGCGCGATCGGCGGTGCGGCGCGCTGGGCGGATGACGGCTATGTCGCATGGCGCGCGCCCGGCAACATGCGCGCGGCGCGCGGCACGCTCAGCTTCTTCTGGCGCGCGCGGCAGCCGGTGGGAGAGGCGCCGTTCGTGATCTTCCGCACCGGTTTCGCAGATCATAGCAGTTGGGACATGGCGTTCCTGCGGATCGATTGGAACGGCCATGGTTTCGACGCCTTCGTTACCGACGCCAATCTGTCGCGCGTGCGCGTCTCGTGGCGAATGCCGGACCTGCCCGCAGCGGATGCTTGGCACCACATCGCCTTCGCATGGGACGAGACGGCGGGCGTGCGGCTGTATGTCGACGGCAAGCCGGTCGCGCGCAAGGATCAGGTGTCCGATCTCGACGCGGGGCTCGACCAGTTCGGGCTGGCCGGGCGCGTCATGTCGCCGCATCAGGTGCAGAGCCGCTATAACTTCATGCGCGGCAGCGATCTCGACGAGATCCGCGTCTACGATCACATGCTGGGCGACGCCGGCATCGCCGCGCTCGCCGCCAAGGGTGAGCCGCCTGTTGATCCCGCTGACGATACACGCCTGCGCCGCACGGCATGGTTGCACCGCTATGGCTGGGACCACGCCGCCCCGCCGCCGCTGGTCGATCCGGTCACGCGCATCCGCAAGGTCGAGTTCGCCGACGCCAAGGACTTGAAGGAGTGGATGTGGAAGGGCGTCGACGGCATCGCCGAAACGACATGGCCCGGCGTCTACAACCGCTCGCGGCTGCCTGGTCGCGACGATTATTTCGAGCTGCCCGACTGGAACGTTTATGTCGAGGGCGGCAAGCGCTACGACCTAACCGTGCCGCCGGGCGAAACCGTCAACCGCGTCGAGATCCGGGGCGCCGCGTATGGCACGCTGGAATGGTCCGGCAAGACGCTCGCCACCCGGGCCAAGGGTGTCGTGCGCAGTGTCGACAGTTTCGCGCCCCGCACTGGCGGCACGCTGTCCTTCATCAACCAGATGCAGGAACAGCCGATTCAGGAACTCTGGGCCTATGACGTCGGTGCGGGCACGGAACCCACCGGCAGCTTCAAGCTCTCCTACACGATCAATGCCGACGCCGCACCCGATCTCGCCGCGCTCGCCCCGCTCAACGCGTTCATCGCCGGCCGGTTCGCACCCGACGAGCGCTCGACCGTGCTCGCGCTGCCGAGCGCGGGCGTGAAGGCGGCGATCGGCGCCGGTGCCGCCGGTGCCAGCGGGACGGTGCAGCGCGGGGCGCACGCGATGCCGATCGTCCACATCCTCATCCCGTCCAACTTCGCCGATGCCGATCCCGACAAACCGCTCGCCCGCGCGTGGGACTACGGCTGGCAGAACCTGCATGATGGGCTCGACGGTATCGCCATCGACCTGCCGGCGATGAAGCTCACGCCCGATGCGCATGGTCTCGTGCCGCTCAACATCCGCGTGAAGGACCCGCTGTGGCCGGGGCGCGACATGATCGACGTGTCGGTATCGGTGCGTCCGGGCGAGGCGCGCACGCTGTGGCTCGATCTGCGCGATCGTATCCTGCCGAAGAACAGCCTTTGGCTCAGCATCGCCTCCGCCGCACAGGATTTCGACGCGCATAGCCTGTCGGGCGCCAAGCTTCGCCTCGTCTTCAAACCGCGTGCCGAGGCGCTGGCCGAGCATGTCGCCGATCGGTTCAACCAGGTGAAGGACAATTGGGGCTTCCTCGTCGAGGAACATACCGCCTCCAAACGCGAGGGGCTGTATGCGCGCGTGTTCGCGGACATCAGCGACCTGTTGCGCGTCGATCCCGACAATGCGCTGGCGCGGACCTATTGGTCGGACATCGACTATCGCCCCGAGGACGCGCCGCCGGTCACGCTGGCGGCGGCACCGGCGGGCACGCCGCTATGGGCGTTCCGCCAACTTGAGGACCTCAAGCTGTCCCAACAGTTCGTTGATTGGTGGATCGACAAGCGTCAAGTTCCGTACGGGGATTTCGGCGGGGGCATTTCCGACGATACCGACCTGACCGAACAATGGCCCGGTCTCGCGCTGATGGGGGTCGAGCCGGACAAGATCAACGCCTCGCTCCGCGCGCTGTCTGACGCGGTGTACCGCAACGGCATGATGGTCGATGGCCTCGGCTATATCACCACCGACGAACTCCACACCTATGAGGAGGGGATCAACTCCAACGGCGAGCGGCTCTATCTCAACTGGGGCGAACCCAAAGCGGTCGAGCGGCTGATGGATACGGTGCGCGCGATGCGCAACGTGCTGCTGGTCAACCCGGCCGGGCACATGCATTTCGCATCGAGCTGGTACGGCGCGCGGAAGATCTACCGCGACGATCCGTGGTCGTGGCAGAAGCCCTATGCGTTCAACATGCTGCAACCGGCGATGCTGGTCGGCCTCTACAACGGCAATCCGGCGGCCAAAAGGCAGGTGACCGGGGTGATGGACGGCTGGCTCGCCCACGGCAAGCAGGGCGCGGATGGCGGCTGGAGCTTTCCTAACGAGATCAACTGGAAGACCGATGCCGAGCGGGTCGGCGATGGCGGCGGGATCGAAACGCCGATGCAGACCGCATGGGGCGCGTTCCGCCTGAGCGGCGACGCCAAGTACCTCCGCCCGATCGTGGCGCGCGTCGCCAAGACCGGCACCGGCACGCTGGCCGCGATCAACGAGGATGCGCTCGCGCTGGCGCCGCAGGGCGCGGCGTGGCGGCAGACTATCCTCGGCAAAGCCGGCAGCGATCCGTATTCGCGCTATGTCGGCTGGCAGGCGAACGGCGATCTCGCCACGCTCGAACGGCTGCACGCGGACTCGATCACCACCAAGACGCAGCGGTTCTACATGATGACCGAGGGGCATTGGTGGACCGACCGCGTGGAATCGGCGATGGATATCCTCCAGCGCGAACGGCTCGGCGGGATCGCGCTGGTGCGCGGGCAGGAGTGGCCCGGCCACACCGTCAGCTGGCGCTTCGCGGAAGCCGGCGGGGCCGAACAGGTCGCGATCCTGCTGCCCGGCGCCACGCCCGATCACTTCCGCGTGCTCGCCTACAACCGCAGCGACCATGTGCAAAACGCACGCATGACCGGCTGGGACGTGACCGCCGGCACATGGTCGATGACCCGCGCGACGAGTGTCGACTCCGGCAAGACGCTGTTGGCGACGGGTCCGTCCACCTCGCTGACGCTGGAGCGAAGCGTCGGCGTCGATGTCGCGTTCGCGCCCGGCACCACCACCGTCTATGATTTCCAGCTCACCCGCCCCGGTGCGCCAGTGACGGAGCGCGCCGATCTCGGCATCGGCGTGGATGACGTAACGGTGCGGGGCGCGCGCGTGAACGTCACGGTGCACAGCCTTGGTGCCCGGCCCGTACCGGGCGGCACCGCCAGCCTGATCGATGCAAGCGGGCGCGTGCTGGCGAGCGCGGCCATCCCGCCGCTCGCCGCGCCGCTCGATCTGCTGCCGAAGACGGCGGCGGTGCGGCTGTCGATTCCGGCGCAAGCTGCGGGCGGGCTGTCCGTGCGGGTGGCGCTGGCCGGGGATGCGCCGGAGGTGACGATGCTCAACAACGTGGTGCCGCTCGTGCGGTAGCGACCCGCGCGTGACCGAACCGTCTTGCGAGCCCGGCGGCATTGCCATAGTCCTGTGACACACCCGGCGACCGTGCCGGCCGTTTACGGAGAAGCCGCTTGGTAAGTCTGCAAAAAGGCCAGTCGGTACGGCTGGAGAAATCGGGCGGCGGCACGCTGACGCACGTCGCGATGGGTCTGGGCTGGGACGTGCGCAAGGCCAAGGGTCTGCTCGGCCTGTTCGGCGGCGGTGGCGGCGATATCGATCTCGACGCATCGTGCCTGATGTTCGACGGGCAGCGCACGCTGGTCGATCAGGTGTGGTTCCGGCAGCTTTCCAGCCATGACGGCAGCATCGTCCACAGTGGCGACAACCGCACCGGCGCGGGCGACGGCGATGACGAGACGATCAACGTCGATCTCACGCGTTTGCCGCCGAAGGTGGAGACGCTGGTGTTTACCGTCAACAGCTTCACCGGCGACAGCTTCGACCGGATCGCCAACGCCTATTGTCGCGTGGTCGATACGACGATGGGCAAGGAACTCGCGCGCTATGACCTGACCGGCTCGGGCGCGCATACCGGCCAGGTGATGGCCAAGCTGTCCCGCGCCGGCGGCGGCTGGGAGATGAAGGCGCTGGGTGAGCGCACCACCGGTCGCACCTTCAAGGACATGATGGGCAATATCCTCGCGACGCTGTGATGCGGCGCGCGATGCTCCGGAGGGCGGCCGCATGAGCGATCTGCAACGCGGCGGCAACGCGCCCGTGCCCGTGCCCGCGTCGGCGCTGACGGTTACGCTCGCGTGGCCGCAGGCCGGGGGCGTGGCGGTCGACGTCTCCGCGTTTCTGCTCGACGCCGTCGGCCGGGTGCGGGGTGACGCCGACATGGTGTTCTACAACCAGCCGGAAGGGGCGAGTGGCGCGGTGCGCTTCGTCGCGTCGGCAGGGCAGGGCCGGTTCACCGTCGAACCCGCAACGCTCCCCGATATGGTCGAGCGGATCGTGTTCTGCGTGACGATCGACACCGCCGGCGCGCGTGGGTTGACGCTGGCGCGGATCGATGGCGCGGAGATCACCGTGGCCGCATCCGGCACCGTACCCGCGGTGCGGTTCCGCCCGGCATTGGCCGATGCGAGCGAAGCGGCGATGGTGTTCGGCGAACTGTACCGCCGCGCCGGCCAGTGGAAGTTCCGCGCGGTCGGCCAGGGTTTCGATGGCGGCCTAGCCCCACTCGCGCGCTCGTTCGGGATCGACGTGGCGGACGTTGCTGCCCCAACGCCAGTTCCGCCGCCGCCGCCGCGCACGGTCAACCTTGCGAAGGTGACGCTGGAGAAGCGCGGCCAGACCGTCAGTCTCGAAAAGCGCGGCGCAAGTTTCGGCGAGATTACCGTCAACCTCAACTGGTCGCGCGGGCGACGCGGGCTGTTCGGCGGCGGCGCGATTGACCTCGATCTCGGCTGCCTGTTCGAGCTTGCCGATGGTCGCAGGGGCGCGGTGCAGGCGGTCGGCCGCGCGTTCGGGTCGTTCGCACAGGCGCCCTTCGTCGCACTGTCGGGGGACGATCGCACCGGCGACGTGTCGCAAGGCGAGACGCTGCGCATCAACGGCGCGCACTGGCCGGACATCCGCCGCGTCGCGGTGTTTGCGACGATCTATGCGGGTGTGCCCAACTGGCAGCAGACCGATGGCGTGGTGCTGGTGACGATGCCGGACCAACCGCCGATCGAGCTGCGCTTGACGGAGGGGCGGAACGATCACCGGCTGTGTGGCGTCGTGCTGATCGAGAATGACGGTGGCCGCGTGCGGCTGACCCGCATCGTCGATTACATGCGCGACCAGCGTATGCTCGACGAAACGCTGGGCTGGGGGCTGCAATGGGTCCATGGCCGCAAGGATTGAAGGCCGCGTCACGCGGCGAAACCGGGGGGTAGACGTGTTCAAATATTTCAAGGGATCGCTGATCTTCACAATGCTGTGCCTCGCCATCGGCGCGTGGCTCGGCTGGGAGATCACGCATGACATCGCCGGTACGCTCGGCGTGTTGTGGATCATCCTCGTGCTCGGCGTGCTGGAGACGTCGCTGTCGTTCGACAATGCCGTCGTCAACGCGACCGTGCTGCGCGACATGGATGCCAAGTGGCGGCGACGTTTCCTTACCTGGGGCATCATCATCGCCGTGTTCGGGATGCGGATCGTGTTCCCGCTGGTGATCGTCGGCATCGCCGCGCACCTGGGGCCGATCGACGCGCTCAAGCTCGCCGCGACCGACCCGGTCAATTACGAGCGCATCATCACCGGCGCGCATGTCGGCATTTCCGGGTTCGGCGGCGCGTTCCTCGGCATGGTCGGGCTGACCTTCTTCCTTGATGAGGACAAGCACCTGAACTGGATCGGCCTGATCGAACGGCCGCTCGGCGCATTGTCGCAGATTTCGGGGCTGGCGATCGGCTTGGTGCTGCTGGCGCTGTACGGCATCTCGCGGCTGATCGCGCCGGCGGACGCGATGACGTTCATCGCCGCCGGCATCTTCGGACTGGTCGCGTACATCGCGGTGCAGGCGATCGGCTCCGTGCTGGAGAGCGACGACGACGCAGAGGGTTCGGATGGGGCGACCGCCGCGACCGCTGCCGTCGCCAAGGCGGGTCTGGCGGCGTTCCTGTACCTCGAAGTGCTCGACGCCAGCTTCTCGTTCGATGGCGTGATCGGCGCGTTCGCCCTCTCGAACAACCTGTTCATCATCGCGCTTGGCCTCGGCATCGGTGCGATGTTCGTGCGGTCGATGACGGTGATGCTGGTCGATCGCGGCACGCTTACCGAATATCGCTTCCTCGAACACGGAGCCTTTTATGCGATCGTCGCGTTGGCGGCGATCATGCTGCTGTCGGTTCGCTTCGAAATTCCGGAAACCGTTACCGGGCTGATCGGCGCGGCGTTCATCGGTCTCGCCTTCCTCGCCTCGGTGCGGAGCAATCGGGCGGAGGCGTGCGACGTCGTCACCGCCACCGGCGACCATATTCATCGCTAAGGAGCCACTATGTCGGTCAGTCTCAGCAAGGGCGGCAATATCAGCCTGTCGAAGGAAGAGCCGGGACTTACCAGCATCCTGATCGGCCTCGGCTGGGACACGCGGATGAGCGATGGCGCCGACTTCGATCTGGACGCCAGCGCCTTCCTGCTCGGCCCCGGCGACCGGGTGCGCGGCGATGAGGACTTCATCTTCTACAACAACCTGCGCTCCAGCGACGGCGCGGTCGAGCATACCGGCGACAACCGCACCGGCGCGGGCGAGGGCGATGATGAGGCGATCAAGGTCGATCTCACCCGTGTGCCGGCGGGCGTGCAGAAGATCGCAGTCACCGTGACGATCCACGAGGGCGAGGCGCGTCGGCAGAGTTTCGGCATGGTCTCGAACGCGTTCATCCGCATCGTCAACGACGCGACGGGGCGCGAAATCTCACGCTACGATCTCGCCGAGGATGCCTCGACCGAGACGGCAATGATCTTCGGCGAGGTGTACCGCCTGGGGGCTGAGTGGAAGTTTCGTGCCGTCGGGCAGGGGTATAAGGGTGGGCTCGGGCCGCTCGCGCGCAATTACGGCGTTCACGTCGGTTGAGTTTTGAGGCTGATACGGGAGACACGACATGGCAGTTTCACTCACCAAGGGCGGCAACGTCAGCCTCAGCAAGGAAGTCCCCGGGCTGACCGCGGTCAGCGTCGGGCTCGGCTGGGATACGCGCATGACGGACGGCAGCGACTTCGATCTCGACGCCAGCGTGTTCCTGCTGGGGGAGGGCGGCAAGGTCGGGTCGGACGAAGACTTCGTCTTCTACAACAATGCGCGCGGCGGCGGCGGCGCGGTCGTCCACCAGGGTGATAACCGCACTGGCGCCGGCGATGGCGACGACGAGGTGGTGATGGTGTCGCTCGACAAGATCCCCGCGCAGATCCAGCGGCTGAGCTTCGCGGTGACGATCCACGAGGCGGACGCGCGGCGGCAGAACTTCGGCATGGTCTCCAACGCGTTCATTCGCGTGGTAAATGCCGAGGGCGGTGCCGAGATCGCCCGCTACGACCTGTCGGAAGATGCCTCGACCGAGACGGCGATGATCTTCGGCGAGGTGTACCGCAGCAATGGCGAATGGAAGTTCAAGGCGATCGGTCAGGGCTTCGCCGGTGGCCTCGGCCCGCTCGCGCGGTCGTTCGGCGTCAACGTCTAGCGCAGCGGGTCGTCCTTGCCGTAGCGCGTCTCGATGAACTTCAGATTGTCGGCGAAACTGTCGAGATCGCCCTGCGCGAGCGTCCGCGACAGCGTCTCGACCCGCTCGATCATCCGCTCGAACCCTTGGTTGAGGTTGTAGCTGGCGGATCGGCCGGTCTGGCGGAAGATTTCGGCGCGGTGCGCGGGCGGGATCTCGGCATAGCTTTCGATCAGGCGGGGCAGGTGGCTGTCGCGCATCTGCCGCACCTCGGTCAGTGCCGATACCATCAACGCATCGCCCTGCGAGCGCGCCTCGATATCCGCTATCAGCGCGAGCAGCCGCGCCACCAGCGGACGGGAAGCGTCGGGAAGGCGCGGATCGTCAGCGGACACGGCGGGCGCCGGCGGCTCCGCGCGCGGCGGTGCCGGCGCGGGACTTGCCGGCCCGTTCAGCCACACCGCCAGTTTATCCAGAAACCCTGTCACCGCACACTCACGTCAACCCGCTCGAACTGTCGTAGAGCATCGGGGCGGAGCCGCGCTAGAGCCGTTTTCGTGGGTTAGCGCGAACCCGGCGACCGCCCCGCCTCCGCCGCCGCGATCGCCGCCTGCGCCTGCGCGAGCGCATCGTCGAGGATACGGCGAACGTCGCGGGCGTCACCGCCCGCCGCGCGCGCGGCGTCGACGGTCCGGTCTAGCGCGGCAGTCTGCTCGGCAAGGCGCTGGCTGCCTGCGATCGCCTGCCGCGCGGCGATCGCGGTGCGCAGCGCGGCGACGCTGGTGTCGCGCGCCCGCGCCAGCGTGTCGGCGAGCGCCCGCTGGCTCTCCGCGATCAGCCCGAGCGTCAACACGCCCTGCTGTGTGACGGCGGCCTGCGTGAGCAGATCCTGTTCGCGCGCCAGCAACCGCTCGGCCACCGCCTCGCGCAGAAACTGCGCGCGCTCCGGGCTGTCGATCGCGAGCTCGCGCGCGGCGGCTTCCACCGCGCCGCCACACGCGCGCACCAGCGCGAGCGCACCATCGAGCCCTGCCGCCGCCGCGCTCAGCCGCTTGAGATCGGTGTCGAGGCCGATCAGCGACAGCGCCACCGCATCGCGCTCCCGGTCGAGCGTCTCCACCAGCGTGGCGATGTCGATCGGCGGCTCGGCCTGGACTCGGCGACGGAAGAACGACGGTTGCGGCGGCGGCGCATCGACGCGCGCGATCAGCGCCTGCAACGCGGACAGGCTCGCCTGCGCGGAGCGGCTTGCGGTCACGCCCCGATCCAGCCGCGCGCTCGCGTCCGCCGCCGCTGCGATCGCCTGCCGACCGAGCGCGTCGACCCGCGCCAGCACCGTGGCGTCGTCGGCCGCCAGCCACTGGCGCAGGGCAAGACGCGCCTCGGCACGCGCGTCGCTTTGAGAAACGGGAAGGTCGGTCATCCTATTGTCTTAGCCGCTCGTGCGGTCGCTTGCACCCGCCGCGCACCCTTACGCGTTGGTGGTCGCGCATGACGATCCTCATTCCCGTCCTCGGCGACCAGGTGTCGCATGATCTCGCATCGCTCCGCGATGTACCGCGCGGCGAATCGGTGGTGCTGATGATGGAGGTGGCGGAGGAAACCACCTACGTCCGCCACCACAAACGCAAGATCGCACTGATCTTTTCCGCCATGCGGCATTTCGCCGAGGAGCTGCGCGCGGCCGGCTGGCAGGTCGATTACGTCCGGCTCGATGATCCCGACAACTCCGGCAGCTTCACCGGCGAGGTCGCCCGCGCGGTCGAGCGGCACCGGCCCACCACGATCCGCATCGTCGAATCGGGCGAATGGCGGGTGAAGGCGATGATCGACGGCTGGTCGAAACGCTTCGGCATCCCGGTCGAGGACCTGAACGACGACCGCTTCATCTGCGGCATCCTCGAATTCCAGACCTGGGCACAGTCGCGGGGCGATCTGGTGATGGAGTTCTTCTACCGGGAGATGCGCCGCAAGACCGGGCTGCTCATGCAGCCGGACGGCAAGCCCGAGGGCGGCCAGTGGAACCTCGACAAGGAAAATCGCGCGCCGCCCAAGCGCGGTCTCAACTATCCCGAGCCGATGCACTTCACCCCCGACGCGATTACGGCCGAGGTGCTCGCGCTGGTGGCGAGCCGCTTCTCGGGTCACTTCGGGCGGCTGGAAAAGTTCGCGCTCCCCGTGACCGCGCACGAGGCGCGGCAGGCGCTGACCCACTTCATCCGCACCGCTCTGCCCGATTTCGGCACCTATCAGGACGCGATGGTGACCGGGCAGGACTGGCTGTACCACTCATGGCTCAGCCCCGCGCTCAACCTTGGGCTGCTCACCCCGCTCGAGGTCGCGCAGGCCGCCGTCGACGCTTATGCCGCGGGCGAAGCGCCGCTCAACGCGGTGGAGGGGTTCGTTCGCCAGATCATCGGCTGGCGGGAATATGTGCGCGGCTATTACTGGCTTGAGATGCCCGACGTCGCCACCGCCAACGCGCTGGAGGCGACCCGCCCGCTGCCCGAATTCTACTGGACCGGCGATACCGACATGCTGTGCATGGCCGAGGCGGTGCGCAACACCCGCGATCATGGCTATGCGCATCATATCCAGCGGCTGATGGTGCTCGGCAACTTCGCGATGCTGGCCGGGGTGCGTCCACAGGAGGTCGCCGACTGGTTCCTCGTCGTCTATGCCGACGCCTATGAATGGGTCGAATTGCCCAACGTGATCGGCATGAGCCAGCACGCCGATGGCGGCCGGATGGCGACCAAGCCCTATGCCGGCGGCGGCGCGTACATCAACCGTATGTCGGACCATTGTGGCCGTTGCCGCTACGACGTGAAGCAGAAGACCGGGCCGGATGCCTGTCCGTTCAACGCGCTGTACTGGGATTTCCTGGCGCGCCACGAACGCCGCTTCCGTGGCAATCGACGGATGAGCAACATGTACGGCACCTGGGACAAGATGCAGCCGGAAGCGCGCGCGGCGTACCGCGATAGTGCGGCGGCGTTCCTCGACGCGATGGAACCGGCCGCGCAGGGCTGGGCGCGTTAGCCGATCAGCGCGACCTGTGCGGGCGAGAAACCATGACCGATCAGCGTCTCACGCTCCGGCGCCGGGATCATGCCTTCGACGCGGGCGAGGATCGCCGCCCGCCGCAACGCCTCCAGTCGGGCATTGGCGAGCGGTGCGACCGGTCGCACCGCGAACGCCCATGCGATCAGCCGCGCGAAACGGCCCGGCGCGCGCACGCTGCTGACCGTTTCATGCGCGGCGAGTTGCAGGACGAGCGCCTCCTCCGCGTTGAACACGGGCGTCTCCGGATCAACGGAGCGTTCGCCTGCTGCGGGTGCGGCCATATCGCGGAAGTGATACATGTTGTGGATCCGAAACTAACTGTGAAGCCGGTAGCGCATGCTGCGCTGCAAAAACAGTGATAAGTCGGAAACGGAGCGTATCGTTTATATGCCATCAGGCGCCGGGTGGATTGCCCTGGTCGCGGTTGCTGGGCAGCGGCGCGTGGATCGTGGCGCAGATCTCACGCAGCGCGGTCTTCAGGCCTTCCTCCAGCGTGGGGTGATAAAACGGCAGCTCCAGCACGCCGGTCGCCGTCTCGCCGCGCTGCACCGCCCAGGCGATCAGGTGGCCAAGGTGGTCCATGCCCGGCCCCACCATCTCCGCGCCGGTCAACCGCCCGTCCGGGCGTGCGGCATACAGCCGCACCAGTCCCTCCGCCCGCGCCTCGATCTTGGCCCGGCCCTGATCCGCGAAGGATGCGCAACCGATCACGCTATCGTCCTCGGCGGGCGCGCCGATCACCGCCACTGGCGGGTCGGTGAAGGTGATCGCGAACGGCGCGCAGCGTTCCTCTCGCGTTACCTCGGGCCAGGTCGCGGCATTGGCGCCGGCGATCGCGCCTTCGTCGGACGCTTCGTGCAGCACCGGCACCATGGCATCGGCATCGCCGGCGATGAACACGCTCGACGTTCCGCATTGCAGCGTTTCGGGATCGAACGTCGGCACGCCATGATCGTCAAGATCGAGGCCGGTGGTGTCGAGCCCGAGGTCCGCCACGCTCGGCGGGCGCCCGGTCGCAACCAGCACGCGCTCGAACCGTCCCTCGCCCGCAGCGGGTCCGTCCCAGCGCAGCACTGCGGCATCGCCCTCGCGCGCGACGCTGATCTCCACGCCGAGGTGCATCGCCATGTCGCGCTGGATGATCTCGCGCAGCGCCGCCTCGACCTTTTCATCCTTCAGCCCCGCCAGCGTCTCGCCCTTGTCGAGCAACGTCACCGCGACACCCAGCCGCGCGAACGCCTGCGCCAATTCCAGCCCGAGCGCGCCTGCGCCGACCACTGCCAAGGACGTCGGCAGCTCCTCAAGCTCGAACACGGTTTCGTTGGTGAGCACGAGATCGCCAAGGCTCGCGAACATCTCCGGCACCTTCGGCCGCGAGCCGGTCGCGATCACTACCGCTTTGGCCGTGACGCGGCGACCGTCGCTGAGCCGCAGCGTGGTCGCGCCTTCGAACGTCGCACGCGCCCGCACCTGCACGCCGTCCGGCAGCGCGGCGATGGTCTCGCAGGTCGCGGCGACGAACGCGTCTCGCATCGACCGCACCCGCGCCATCACCGCAGCACCATCGACCCCGGTCTCGCCCACGACGATGCCGAACACGTCGGCCTTGGCGACACCATGTGCGGCAGCGGCGGCGGTGATCAGCAGTTTGGAGGGCATGCACCCGACCGAGGCGCAGGTCGTGCCGCCAAAGGACTCGTCGATCAGCAGCGTCGTCGCGCCGGCCTTACGCGCGCTCCGCTCCGCAGCGAGGCCGGCGGTGCCCGCGCCGATGACGGCGACGTCGCAGGAAAGATCGGTGATGGTGTGCTCCTCATCGGCAGGACGCCGTTGCCAAGCCAAAAGCGACGATAGCCGGCAAAGTTCCTGCGGTAGCCTGTTCCGGGCTGGCGGATACCGACAGGGTCGGGCACGTTGAACAGGCGTCGCAACGAGTTAGGATCGCATGCCCCACGCCAGCAATATCGTCCTCTGCGACGGCCCGGATAGCCCGCACGCATTTGACATCGTGCCGCTCCAGCCGCGTACCGGTACGCTCGATGCGCTGTGCCCAGTGTGCAAGGGCCATGGCCAGTGGAATACCGAGATCGATCTGGTCAGCTTCCGCTGCAAGCGGGCATCGTGCGGCCGTTGCTATGGCGAAGGCTGGATCGAAACCGGCGATGATCCGATCGGCTTGCCCGATATCGAGTTGACCGCCGGCGGCTACCCCAAATGGACGATCCGATACGTGCCGCACGAAGACGCCGATCTGCCCGATCCCGCCGCGCCGGGCCTCGCCGAGACCTGATCGCGCGTCTACCTCACCTTTCCATCAAGCGAGACGATCATGGCTGACGATAACACCGACAACCGCAACCAGCCCGAAGGCTATGTCCCGCCGGAGATCTGGACGTGGGACACATCGAACGGCGGGCAGTTCGCCAGCATCAACCGCCCGGTATCGGGCGCGACGCACGACAAGGTGCTGCCGGTTGGTAAACATCCGCTGCAACTCTATTCGATGGGCACGCCCAACGGGCAGAAGGTGACGATCCTGCTCGAAGAACTGCTCGCCGCCGGTCACGCCGGTGCCGAGTACGACGCCTGGCTGATCGAGATCGGCAAGGGCGATCAGTTCGGCAGCGGCTTCGTGGAGATCAACCCCAACTCGAAGATCCCCGCGCTCGCCGACCACTCCACCGATCCGGTGACCCGTGTGTTCGAAAGCGGATCAATCCTGATCTATCTAGCCGAGAAGTTCGGCGCGTTCCTGCCGACGGCCGGACCCGCCCGTACCGAGACGCTCAACTGGCTGATGTGGCAGATGGGCTCCGCGCCGTTCGTCGGCGGCGGCTTCGGGCATTTCTACGCCTATGCGCCCTTCAAGATCCAGTATGCGATCGACCGCTATGCGATGGAGACGAAGCGCCAGCTTCACGTGCTGGACACCCACCTCGCCGCGCACCGGTATCTTGCCGGGGACGACTATACGATCGCCGATATGGCGGTGTGGCCCTGGTATGGCGGGGTGCTGAACGGCGCGTACAATGCCAAGACGTTCCTGAACGTCACGGAATACAGCAACCTCGCGCGCTGGTCCGAACTGGTCGGCGGGCGGGAGGCAGTGCGGCGTGGGCGCATGGTCAACCGCGTGGCCGGGCCGGGGGCTTTCCTGCGCGAGCGTCACGACGCCGCCGACTTCAACGCGGCGGAGACGCCTTCCGCCTGATCCGGTGATTGGCGCGGTGGCACGGGGTACGCCGTGCCACCGAACGCGTCAGGCGATGCCGGCGCCGCCGGTTACGCCGTACACCTCACCGTTGATGAAGCTGCCTTCCTGGCTGGCGAGCAGCACGTAGACCGGCGCCAACTCGACCGGCTGGCCGGGGCGGCCGTAGCTGCTTTCCGAGCCGAATTTCTCCACCGCCTCCGGAGGCTGGCCGCCCGAGGACTGCAACGCGGTCCAGAACGGTCCCGGCGCGACGACGTTGGCGCGAATACCCTTCTCCAGCAACTGCTTGGCGAGCGCCTTCGTATAGGCAACGATGCCGGCCTTGGTGGTGGCATAGTCGAGCAGGATCGCCGAGGGTTCGTACGCCTGGATCGACGCGGTGGTCACCACCGAAGCACCCGCCGGCAGGTGCGGCACCGCGGCCTGCGCGATCCAGTGCATCGCATAGAGGTTAGTCTTCATGGTCTTGTCGAAATCGTCCGACGTCACCTTGGAGATATCTTCCCGGTTCTGCTGGCGGCCGGCATTAATGACGAGAATGTCGAGCCCGCCGAGCTTCTCGACCGCTTGCGCGACGAGCTCGCGGCACCACGCCTCGTCGGTGATGTCACCGGGCAGGTCGACCGCGGAGCGGCCCTCCGCCTCGATCAACTGAATAACTTCCGTGGCATCGGGTTGCTCGGTGGCGAGGTGCGAGATCGCGACGTCGGCGCCCTCGCGCGCGAACGCGATCGCCACCGCGCGGCCGATGCCGCTGTCGCCGCCGGTGATGAGCGCCTTGCGCCCTTTCAACCGACCGGCACCGACGTAGCTGGTTTCGCCGTGGTCAGGCTTGGGGTCCATCTCGCTCGCGAGACCGGGGACGGGCTGCGGCTGACGCGGGAACGGTGGGCCGGGATATTGCGTGCGGGGATCCTGCATGGTCAGGCGGTCGCTCATGCGTAACTCCTTGATTGTCAGCCGCTTCAGCGGTTGAGCGTGGCTGCGGTTCCCGGCGGATGCTTGGGTTTTTCCGATGCCGCGGCGCGCGATAGGGTCGACGTGCCGCTGGCTTTGCGGCCCGGTAATTTTTCTTGCTACGCGGCGCGCCCCACGCTGATTACAGGATCGTGACAGAAAAAGATGAAACAGGGACTCCATTCATGACCACTCTCCGGCCGCTGTTCGCCGTTGCCGCTTCGAGCCTCGCGCTCGCCATCGCGACCAGCGCGGGCGCGCAGACCGTGCCCGCCACCGAAAGCACTCCCGCTCCGGAAAGCGCCAACGTGCCTGCGGCACCCGACGCGGCACCGCCCGGGCAGAGCGATATCGTGGTGACTGGCACGCGCACCACCGGTCGTTCGCGGCTCGACAGCGTGTCGCCGGTGGACGTGCTGAGCGCGGCGACGTTGCAGCGGCAGGGCACCACCGAACTCGGCGCATCGCTCTCCGCCGTTGTGCCATCGATCGACTTTCCGCGCTCCTCGGCGGTGGACGGCACCGACTCGATCCGTCCCGCCACGCTGCGCGGTCTGTCGCCGGACCAGACGCTGGTGCTCATCAACGGCGTGCGCGCGCACACCTCGGCGCTGCTCAACACCAACGGCTCGGTCGGGCGTGGCTCGGCGGCGGTCGATCTCAACACGATCCCGAGCGTTGCGCTCGACCGAGTCGAGGTGCTGCGCGACGGCGCGGCCGCGCAATACGGTTCGGACGCGATCGCAGGCGTCGTCAACCTGCGCCTGCGCGAGGCGCGCAGCGGCGGCGGCGCGACGGTCACCTACGGCCAGTCGATCACCGACGTGAGAACCGCGCGCGGCGATCGTCACGAGAGTGACGGCGAAACCGTCACCGTCAGCGCCTGGCAGGGCGTCGGTCTCGGCTCGGACGGATTCCTCACGCTGTCGGGCGAATATCTCGATCGCAATCCCACCAGCCGTGGCGACTTCGATCCGCGTAAAAGTCCGTTCCGCGTGCGCTCGCGCTTCGGCGATCCGGACGTGAAGCAGTACAGCGTCTATGCGAACGCCGGCAAACCGCTCGGCGACAGCGGCTTCACGCTGTACGGCTTCGGCGGCTACCAGCATCGCGACAGCGTCAGCGCCGCCACGCCGCGTATTGCGGGCGGTATCGGTGCCAACGCCAATGCCAGTGCCGACGCGCTCGCCGCGATCTACCCGGACGGTTTCCTGCCGCTCATTCTGGTGGGGTCGGAGGATCTGACCGCGACCGCCGGCCTGCGCGGTGACATTTCCGACTGGAAGGTCGATCTCAGCGTTTCCTACGGCCAGAACAAGCTCAATTTCCTGACGCTGAACTCCGGCAACGCGACCTATGGCGCGGCATCGCAGACCAGCTTCTTCGATGGCAAGATCACTTACGATCAACTCGTCAGCGGCCTCGACGTGTCGCGCGAACTGCCGCTTGGCGGCGGTACGCTCAACGTCGCTTTCGGTGGTGAATACCGGCGGGAGGGATTCCAGATCGGCGCCGGCGAACATGCCTCCTACGATCGGGCGCCGGGTGCCCCCAGCAATGTCGGCTCGGGCGCGCAGGGCTTCCCGGGTTTCCTCCCCTCGAACGAGGTCAATCGTCACCGTGACAACGTGTCGGGCTACCTCGATCTCGAAGCCAAGCCGGTCGAAGGCCTGACGCTGGGCGCCGCGGGGCGGCTCGAACGCTATTCGGATTTCGGCACGACCGTGAACGGCAAGCTCTCCGCGCGCTATGACTTCACGCCGTGGCTGGCGCTGCGCGGCACCGTCTCAACCGGCTTCCGTGCGCCGTCGCTCCAGCAGCAATATTACACCTCGACCGCGTCGGTGCTGACCACCGGCACGATCGTCGAGACCGGGTTGTTCCCCTCGACCAGCGCGGTCGGCCGGGCGCTTGGCGGTAAGGCGCTGGAGCCGGAAAAGGCGGTGAACTATTCGGCAGGCTTCGTCGTCCGCAAGGGCGGCTTCGACCTGTCGGTGGATGGCTATTACATCAAGATCCGCGACCAGATCGCGCTGTCGGAAAACCTCAGCGGCCCGGTCGTCATCCAGCGGCTGCGCGACGAGGGAATCACCACCGTCACGGCGGCACGCTATTTCCTGAACGGTATCCGCTCGCGCGCGAAGGGTATCGACGTGGTCGCGCATTACCGTGCGCCGACCGACAGCCTCGGCACGTTCGACCTGACCGCGGCGGCGAACTTCAACGACGTGAAGGTCACCAAGGCGCCGCCTGCCGCGACGATCACCTCGTCGACCGGCAGCACCACGCTCGCGGTGTTCAGCCGCCAGCGTATCGTTTCGTTCGAGGAAGGCACGCCGCGCGAGAAGGTGGTCGGCACGATCGACTGGTCGCTCGACAAGCTGGGCGCGACCGCGCGCGTGTCCTACTACGGCGATGTGACGCAGCCGGGCACCACCGGTTTCGCCGAGGATGATATCCACACCGGCAAGCACACGCTGTTCGATCTTGAATTGCGCTACAAGCTGCTCGACCGGGTGAACCTCGCGGTCGGCGCCAACAACCTGCTCGACGAATATCCCGATTACGTGAAGCTCGCCTCGTCACGCGGTACGGTGCTGAACAGCACCGGGCTCGTCGGCTTCCCGTATTATTCGCCGTTCGGCTTCAACGGGCGCTACGTTTACGGCCGGATCGGCGTAAACTGGTAACGGGTGAGGGGCGGGCGCTCAGGTGCTCGTCCCGGTTACTCAGCGGTTGCGGTTGCGGCGCACATCGCGGACGGTGTGGCGCTTCGCGGCCGCTGGTGCGACTTCACGCTGCCATGCGCGAGGTCGCGCAGCGCCGGTTCATCGTCGATGCAAAGCCAGCCACGCTCCGCACTGACCAGACTGGCGTCACGTAGCTGCTGCATCATCTTGTTGACCTGCACGGCGCTCAGTCCGAGCGCCTGGGCCAGCACGCGCTGCCCGATCGGCATGTCGAAGCGGCCGGCCACGCAGCGCCCGGTCGCATCAACGCGATCGCGCAGTTCAAGCAGCAGGCGCGCCAGGTTGCGCAGAGCCGAGCCATCGTTCAGCCAGGCGAGATGATCGAGCAGTCGTGCGCGATACTCGTGATCGGCCGCATTGATCCAGGCGTGCGCAATCGGTGCGGCATCGGCGGTCAGAGTTGTCGCGTCCACGCTGCACAATCGCGTCATCGCGATCAGATCGCAGTCGTTGCCGCCGCCACCGATCGCCGGGGTCAGAACATCGCCGGGCAGCAGGAATAGAAAGATCACGCGCCGCTGGTCGCTGGTCGTCCGGCACCACGCCGCCCAGCCAGAAGTGATGATGCGCGGTGCGGTCAGCCGCACGACCGAGCCCGAGACATGATGTTCCGCGCTACGCCACAGGCCACGAATTGTGGTAGATTCGCCTGCGTCGCGCGCCGTATCGAGCTTCAGACGGTGCAGGATGCAATCGAGGTTCGGCCGTTCCAAACGCTGTTCGCGGACATTCACAGATTACTCCCTCTCCCCGCCCGATCGTTGTCGGCGGCATGTTGCATACCTCAGTAACGGATCAGGCATGGTTACGGATGCACTACCGATTGCTTGATTATCAAGGCGCGATGGTTGGCGCGCCTGTCGGCCGTGCGAGCGTCGCATCGTTGGTGACGGGCGCAGGCTCACGCGATATCCTGAATTACATTTCGGTTCCCTAGTACATCCGCAGAAAGTGAGTTTTTTGCGCCGGCGTTAAGGCCCTTTAACGCTTGTCGATTAATCTGCCCGATTGGCGGGGTCAGCGGTATCTTTACCTGACAGAACGGTTGAACACGGTGCTGCTTCCAAAGGGAACCGCCCATGTCTCCGCCGTACATGACTGATCAGGCAGGCGGTGCGGCCTATGGATTACAGTCCGTTCGTCCGGCTGCTGCGATCGACGGTCGCATGAATTCGCTGGGCGCGGCGCATCGCTCGATCGCTGTGCCGGCTGGTGTTGGTCAGTTCTGGAAGAAGCTGTTCGCGTTTGCGGGGCCGGGATATCTGGTGGCGGTCGGGTATATGGACCCGGGCAACTGGGCTACCGATATCGCCGGCGGGTCGGCGTTCGGCTATGCATTGCTGTCGGTCATTCTCTTCGCGAGCATCCTCGCGATGTTCCTGCAGGCGCTGTCGGCGAAGCTCGGCATCGCCAGCGGCCGCGACCTCGCGCAGGCATGCCGTGACACCTATTCGCCGGGCGTCAACATGGGCCTGTGGGTTTTGTGCGAACTGGCGATCATCGCCTGCGACCTTGCCGAAGTGCTCGGCACCGCAATCGCGCTGAAGCTGCTGTTCGGTTTGCCGCTGGTCGCCGGCGTGTTGCTGACCGGCTTCGATGTGTTGCTGATCCTCGGCCTTCAGCAGCGCGGTTTCCGCAAGCTGGAAGCGATCATCATCGCCTTGCTGGTGGTGATCGGCGGCTGCTTTGCTTTTGAACTGGCGCTGTCCAGGCCCGATATGGCGGCGGTGCTGCACGGCTTCGTTCCGTCGACACACATCGTCAGCGATCCGGCGATGCTGTACGTGGCGATCGGCATCCTCGGCGCGACCGTGATGCCGCATAATCTGTATCTTCACTCCTCACTCGTGCAGACACGCCGGTTCGAACGCACCGATGCCGGCAAGCGTGAAGCGTTCAAGCTGGCGACGATCGACAGCACCACCGCGCTGACGCTCGCGCTGTTTATCAACGCGGCGATCCTGATCCTCGCCGCATCCACCTTCCACGTGGCCGGTCGCTACGACATCGCCGATCTTGGCGATGCGTTCCACCTCCTGTCGCCAATGCTGGGCGCTGGCGCCGCCAGCGTGTTGTTCGCAGTGGCGCTGCTTGCCGCCGGACAGAATTCGACCGTGACGGGCACGCTCGCCGGGCAGATCGTCGCGGAAGGGTTCGGCGGTCTCACGCTGCCGCCGTGGCTGCGCAGATCGGCGACGCGGATGCTCGCGATCGTGCCGGCCGCAGTGGTCATCATCATGGTTGGCGATGCTGGCGCGACCAAGTTGCTGATCGCCAGTCAGGTTGTGCTCAGCCTGCAACTGCCGTTCGCGGTGGTGCCGCTCGTCCGCATGACGAACGACCGCGGGATGATGGGCGGCCTCGTCAATTCCCGCTGTGTCGGCCTGATCGCATGGGCAGTCGCGGCGATCCTCATCACCCTCAACGGAGTACTGCTATGGAGTCTGGTTTGAAACGTTAAGTATCTGATCGAACAACAATTTCAGGAGCGCGAGATTATGACTGACGAAACCAAACATGCTATCGAGGTTCTCGACCGACGGGTCGAACGCCGCAACGAACGCCGCGATTTCTTCAAATCGGCGCTGGGTACGCTTGCCGTAGCAGGCGCGGGCGCTGCCGCGATGACGTTGCCGGGCCGTGCGCAGGCCGCCGACGTGACCGACGCTGACGTTCTGAACTTCGCGCTGAACCTCGAATATCTTGAGGCGCAGTTCTACAGCTACGCAGTATTCGGCACCGGCCTGCCAGCCAGCCAGCAGACCGGCACCGGCAAGCAGGGCACTGTCACGGGCGGTCGCAAGGTGACGTTCACCGATCCGATCGTCGCCGCCTATGCCAAGGAAATCGCCCAGGACGAGACGCAGCACGTCGCATTCCTGCGCACGCAACTCGGCGCATCGGCCGTGGCGATGCCGGCAATCGACATCGGCACCGATCCGAATGGCGCCTTCAGCAGCGCCGCGCGCGCGGCCGGTCTGATCGGCGACGGCGCGTCGTTCGATCCCTATGCGAATGACGAGAATTTCCTGCTCGGTGCGTTCATCTTCGAGGATGTTGGCGTCACCGCATACAAGGGCGCGGCGCCGCTCATCACCAACAAGACCTACCTTGAAGCGGCGGCGGGCATTCTCGCGGTCGAGGCGTATCACGCCTCGCTGGTCCGTACCGTGTTGTACGCGAAGGGCGTGCAGACGCCGTCGCTGCGCACCTCCGCCGACGCGATCTCGAACGCGCGCGACAGCCTGGACGGGTCGAGCGACCTTGATCAGGGCATCTCGTCGACGATGATCAACGATACGCCAGCATCGAATATCGTGCCGCTCGACAGCAACGGCATCGCGTTCAGCCGGTCGACCGGACAGGTGCTCAACATCGTCTATCTCAACAACAAGGCAGTTTCGATGGGCGGCTTCTTCCCCGCCGGTGTCAACGGAACGCTCAACACGAGCGCCGCGAACTGACCCGATCCACGCCTTCAGGAGCAGATTCCATGAACGACCAAGAACAATTGATCGAACTTCTCCGCGCCGGCGACAAACGTCGCGAGGAACGCCGCCGCTTCATGCGCACAGCCGCTTCCGCAACGGTTGCGGCCGGTGGCCTGTCGCTACTCGCCGCATGTAGCGGTGACGGCGCCAACGTCGTCACGCCGACCCCGACGCCCACACCCACGCCGACCGGTTCAACCGGCACGGTGTCCGACGCGGACGTGCTCAACTTCGCGCTGAATCTCGAATATCTCGAGGCGCAGTTTTACGTCACGGCGGTTTACGGTACCGGCCTTTCGGCGGCGAACCTCGGCGGCACCGGGACCCAGGGGACGGTAACGGGTGGACGCAAGGTTACCTTCACCGATCCGGTCGTCGCACAATATGCGCGTGAAATCGCGGCCGACGAGGCTGCACACGTCAACTTCCTGCGCGCGCAGCTCGGCACGGCTGCGGTTGCGCAGCCGGCGCTCAACATCGACGGCGGCGCAACGGGCGCGTTCACGGCGGCGGCACGTGCGGCCGGTCTGATCGGTGCGAATGACACGTTCGATCCGTATGCGAGCGACGAGAACTTCCTGCTCGGCGCGTTCATCTTCGAGGATGTCGGCGTGACCGCGTACAAGGGTGCTTCGACGCTCATCACCAACAAGACCTACCTTGAGGCTGCCGCCGGTATCCTCGCCGCAGAAGCCTATCATGCCGGTCTGATCCGGACGGTGCTCTACAGCAAGGGCTTGCAGACGCCTTCGCTTCGCACATCTGCCGACAAGATCTCTGACGCGCGCGACAGCCTCGACGGGTCGAGCGACGACGATCAGGGCATCTCGGGCGCGGACGCCAGCGTGTCGAACATCGTGCCGACGGATGCGAACGGCATCGCCTACAGCCGCACGACCGGCCAGGTGCTGAACATCGTGTATCTGTCGAAATCGTCGCTGGCAGCGGGCGGGTTCTTCCCGAACGGTGTCAACGGCAACATCCGCACCAGCGCCGCCAGCGGCTGATGCGAGCAGGGGCGCCGTCACCCGGTGGGTGACGGCGCCCACGTCTTACCGGCCCGCTTTGTAACCGGGCGATGGCACCATCGCCACGCGCAGCGACGATCTGTACGATCCGAGATCGACCAGCGACACGCGGCCAAGGCCGCCACCGGCCTCAGTATTCCATACCGCGATCGCGATGGTATTGGCACCGTTGGAATTGAGGATACCCGTCGGGATCGGAAAGCGGTGCTGCGGCCCGAGTTGGCTGACGTAATTGCCCATTTGCCAGCCATTGACGAAGAGCGTGGCGCGGTACGGTCGCGCGGCATCATCGGTGATGTCGAGTGCGATCGAACTGTCCTGACCCTTCGGCAGCGCCAGCCGCGCGGTGCTGCGATACCATGTGACACCGGGCTTTGTGGCGGACGCGGGTAGCGACACCGGCTGCCAGCCACGATCCGGAAAGCCAGGGAGCGACCAGCCCGAACGCTCACCAAACAGGCCGCCGTTGTTCATAGGACCGCGCACGGTGTCGACCAGAGCCTCACCGCCGCGCACACCTTGCAAGCGCCACATGATCGGTCCGGTGCCACCGCTCAGCGTGGCGAAGGTCAGGCCACGTGCTGTTCGGTTTTCACTGCCATCGTCGTAATCTTCCTCATGCCCCATGTTGACGGTGAGCACCGACAGCACGTTGTCACCGCCCGCCTTCACCGCGCCGGCCGGGAAGGCGAAGGTCTTCTCCAGCGTTTCGCCCTTAATGCTGCCGAGGAATTGCCCGTTCAGCCATGCCGAGACCGCGCCGGCCTTGCCGCCGCTGATCGCTTTCAACGTTATCCCGGTCGCACCATTCGCCTGAAAGTGGCCGCGATACCAGATGTTGCCGGTGTGGAAGCCGTAATCATCGGCGAACAGCACCGGCAGCGCCTCGGGTTTGGTGATGCTGGCGGTGACGGTGCGGTCGGCCCTGGTCCAGCCGCTGTCGTCGAAGCCGAACTCGATTTCCGGCGCTTCCTCGTGCATCTGCCAGGCGAGCGCGGGCAATCTGACCGGCTGCGCGATGGGTAGCGTCGCGGCGATGCTGCCGCTCGGTGTCGTGCGACCGTGGATCGCCACGCCGTTCCAGCGGATCGTGCCGGCGTCGGCGAAAACCTCGAAGCTGCCATCGCTGCCGGTATCGCCCGACAGATCCAGCGTTCCGCCTGCAAGCACAGCCCCGCGCAGCAGGTGCGTGCCGCGCACCAGCACCGCGCCTGCCGCCGTGTCGCGCCGCCAGAACGTCGCCGCAGCGTCCTTGTCGGCGATCAGCAGGAGCAGCGGCCGGGTGAAGCCTGCGCCTGAAACGCGGACCCGTGCAATACCGCCGTGCGTGTAGTTGAGGCGCAGGTCGCCATCCGACCAGTCCTGCGCCACCGTACCGTCCAGAACCTCGACTGTGGGGCGTGTTGCGGCGCGCAGCACCGTCTCGCCCGGCTGGCCGGCATCGCCGTAGACCAGCGCGACCTCCCGTCCGGCGATCGATGCGTGGGTCATCAACTCCGACGTGGAATAGACCAATGTCGTCGGCCCGAGCGCATAGCCGGCGAGCAGGATCTTGCCCTGCCGCCCGTTGAGGGTGATCGCCGTGTCGGGCGCCTGCGGAACGCGCTTGTACCGCCGCCCGGCGATCGACAGGTCGAGATGGACGTTGTCGACCGCGTTCGTCGTTGAATCGGCGTGGCGGAGATAATGGAACTGGGTATCGGTTTCGGGATTGCGACGCGCGATATCGACGACTGCCTTGTTGTCCAATCGCGCCGAGCGTGCGCCGACCGTCATCGTCAGCGGCGCAACCGCCTGCGTGAAATAGCCGATCCGCTTGTCCTCAGCGTATTTTGCGTCGAACTGGCGCCCTTCGGTGATTGCCGCGCCGTAGTCGTAGGACGTGTAGTTTTGCGGGATCGCCTGCCAGCCCCAACTGGTGCCGCCGTACACCATATAGAAGTTCTGGAGCGTCGCGCCGGCGGCGATGTTCTGTTTGTAGAACACGCTGGCGAAGCGGTCGTTGATGAGCGTGGCGCATTTGGGATAGCCCGGACCACCCCAGGGATCGAACGCGCCGCCCTGAAATTCAGGCGTGATAAGTGGTTGGTCGGGCACGCGTTTAATCGCCATGTCGGGCACCGGCTTCCACACGTCCGGGTGCGAACAATCGAAACCTTGCGGGTAGTAATCCCAACCATCGACCTTCAGCGCACCGGTGCCGGAGACGAAATTGGCATCGTGATTACCGATAAACGGCACGGTGATGCCGTGCGCCGTCGCCTGCGCCTTCAGATGTTCCATATAGGCGCGTGCGCTCGGCTGATCGCCGCGATAATATTCGTTCTCGACCTGGTAGGCGATCACACTGCCGCGACCATCGGAATATTGATGGCGGGCGATGATCGCGTCGATCTTCGCCATCCACTCGTCGGCAAGCGTAAGATAGGCCGGATCGTCGCTGCGGTTGCGGACGGCGTGGCGGGTCAGCCACAGGGGAAAGCCGCCGCTGTCGACCTCCGCGTTGATGTACGGACCGGGGCGGGCGATGACGTACACGCCTTCTTCCGCCGCGATGTCGAGCAGACGGTCCATGTCGCGGACGCCGGTGAAATCGTACACACCCTGTGCCGGACTGTGATAGCCCCAGGAGAAATAGATCGAGGTCGCGTTGAAGCCGGCGGCCTTCATCTTCTGCAGAATGTCCCGCCACAGATCCGGGCTGGGGAGGCGATAGGGATGAAACTCGCCCGACCAGATGTAGACGCGTTTGCCGTCGAGTTTGAAGCTGTAGCCATCCATGTCGATACGGTGCCTGGTTGCCACGAACGCGGGCGGGGTCGGGGCTGCGCCGCACGGCGCAGCCAACAAAGCCGCGCTGCCCAACAGCAGCGGCCGAGCCCATTTCGCCATCGTCATTCTCCCTCTGTATCGAGCGCAACTGGGCGTTCGCCCAAGCCGCCCATGTTTTCGGGGCAAGGCATTAACCCGACAGGGTGGATTGGCAAGGGAACGTCCCGCGGCCGGAACAATGGCCGGCGTGGAACGATCATGCCTGAGATGCCGGTCAGAAGGCTTGATCTAAACGCGAAAGGAGCCGCTGCATGGCCCGTTGCACGACAAACGAGGCGATCGCGCTGTTTCTCAACCGGCTTGTTCTGCGGTCGTCGCTGGGCGATGCCGAACGGGCGGCGATTCTGGATCTGGCCAAAGTGTCGGAGATCGACGATGTCGAGCGAGATTTCGTGCGGGTCGGCGACCGGCTGAGTCATGCCTGTCTGGTCGTCGACGGGATGGTCGCGCGGTTCGCGCAAATTCAGGACGGCGCGCGCAGCTTCGTCGCGCTGCACATTCCAGGCGATCTGGCCGACCTGTTCTCCATCGTCGAGCCCAACGTTACCTGGGCGCTGCATGCGCTATGCCCGACGCGTATCTTGCGCATACCGCACCACACGTTGCGGGAGCTGGTCGAGCGCTATCCCGCGCTGGGCATGGCGTTCTGGCGCGATACGGTTACCGACGCGAACATCCTGGCGCAGTGGACCGTCAACATCGGCCGCAAGGATGCGCTCGCCAGCGTCGCCCATCTGCTCGCCGAGATGGCGATGCGACACCAGGCTAACGGGCTCGGCAGCGGAAAAGAATATCCGTTCCCGATCACGCAGGCGGATCTTGCCGATGCGGTGGCATTGACCCCCGTCCACCTCAACCGCGTACTGAAGCGGCTGCGCGAGGACAATATCGCGGTCAAGGAGGCGAACTCCGTGCGGATTCTCGATTTTCAGCGGCTTGCTTATCTGGGGGAATTCGACCCGGCGTATCTCCAGCTGGCCCGGGACGATCGCACGTAAAATCGTGCTAACGCAAATCAACCACTGAAACCTCCGCGCGGCAGGAGCATTTTTTGGGCATGCCGCGCTACCATCTTCATATCTACAATTACACTGGCGAGACGCTCGACCAGGAGGGTAGCGAGTATAGCGATATCGGCATCGCACGCGCCAAAGCAATCGCAGGAATCCGCTCTTTTCTCAGCGCCGAAGTGCTTGAAGGGAAGGTGGATCTGCGCGGGTATCTGGATATTGCGGATGATGATGGCACGGTGCTTGAGCGGATCGACTTCCACGACGCTGTCAAGATCCACGACGTTTGAACAGGCGCGGCTGCGCTCGATCAGGAACGGCGGGCAGCCAGTCTGATCCGGTTACCATGTGGTGTCCATCGGGCGCTTACAGCGAATGATGGCGGTGGTCACCGGAATTGGCGGGTTGCCGTCTGCATTCGGCGGGTGATTGCATCGTCTTGGCCGCCCGCGCGTTTCGACCCGGTAGCCTGAACGGGCTTTTGACTTGAGAGGATACCGACATGGCGGACCCAACCCAACACAGCGAAGACGGCAAGCAGCCGGTGCAGGCGAACGGCGCGGGTGCGCCGCCGAACCCCCATAGTGACGCCGGCGACGTGACCTCGGGCGAGATGCCTGGCGGTGAATCGGCTGGTGGCGCTTATCCGAATCCGCACACTGGCAAGGATGGCGGTGGCACGTCACCGGGTGATTTCCTCGGCCATGGCGGCCAGACCAAGCAGGCCTACCACGGCTCGGGACAACTCGGCGATCAAAAGGTCGGTGACCAGAAGAACGCGCCCTCGCAAGACGATTGACGCGATGCTGCGCCCAGGATCGAGGGCCTGACGCTGCTTAGCGGCAGCATTCGCATGGCAGGCCTAACAGCGGCGGCGGTCAGGCGCCGCTGTTAGGCTCATACCTTCGTCAAGGGATGAGGCGATCGGCGCGCAGCCGTTCGAACAGGGCGAAGAACGCATCATCGGTCGGCTGGTACGCAGTGAAGCCGAGGCGGCGGCTCTTCGACATGTCGGTTACCACCTCAATCGGTCGGCCAAGGTCGGCATCGGTATGCCACGGGGATGCGAGACGGCTGAGGTCTGGCTCGGCCAGCCCTTCGCGCGCGGCGATTTCCCGCCACACTGCCGCATCGTCCGTCATCTGCGTCTCGAGCGGGCGCACGATGCCGTCGAACGGTGCCGCCGCGATGCCGAACCATTCCGCGATCCGGCTCCACATCCACTGCCAGCGAAAGACGTCGCCGTTGACGATGTTGAACGCCTCGTTGTGCGCAGCCTCGGTTTCGGTCGCCCACAACAGGTGCCGCGCAAGCTGGCCGGCGTCGGTCATGTCGGTCAGGCCCGACCACTGCGCCGCCGAACCGGGGAAGGTGAACGGCCGCCCTGTCTCGCGGCACAGCGTGGCGTAGACGGCAAGCGTGGTGCCCATGTTCATCGCGTTGCCGACAGCCTTGCCGATCACGCTATGCGGGCGATGGACACTCCAGGTGAAGCCATCGCGCGCGGCGGCGGCGAATACCTCATCCTCCTGCGCGTAATAGAAATTCTCAAGGTCGAGCCGGCCCTGTTCCTCGCGGAACGGGGTCTGCGGCAGGCTGCCCTTGCCGTACGCCTCGAACGGCCCAAGGTAATGCTTCAGGCCCGTCACCAGCGCGACGTGACGCGGGCCAGTCGGCTTGGGCAGGCCGTCGAGCAGGTTGCGCACCATCGCGGAATTGACGCGGATATTCTCCGCCTCGCTATCCTGCCGCAACCAGGTGGTGATGAACACCGCGTCGGGCTGCACGTCCTTCAGCGCCTCTGCGGTGCCGGCGGCGTCCTGAAGATCCGCGACCAGCGGCTGAACCCCCGCCTGTTCGACCGGGCGTCGCGCAATGCCGTGCACGGTCCAACCCTGTTCCGCCAGCAAACCAGCCGTCGCGCTGCCGACGATCCCGCTTGCGCCCGCTACCAATGCCGTTTTGGCCATCATCATGCTCCTGAATGTCTGTCACATCGCAGCTAGGCATGGCCACGCCGACCTTCTAGACGGCACCCTTTGGGGACATAGGCACCCGGAGGTATCCACCCATGCAACCCGGTTCACCCGACGATAGCTGGCGCGAGGATTGCGCGCCGCGCCGCGTAATGGAGCTGTTCGTCACCAAATGGACGAGCATGATCCTGCATACGCTGCACGCCCGCCATGACGGCGTGGCGCGTAATGGCGTGCTGATGCGCAGTCTGCCGGGCATCTCCAAGAAGATGCTGACCCAGACGCTGCGCGACATGGAGACGAGCGGCCTCGTCTCGCGCCACGTGCAGGGCACGATCCCGCCTGCCGTCGAATACCGGCTGACGGCGCTCGGGCTCCGCTTTGTCGAGCCGGTAGAAATGCTCTACGCCTGGGGCCGCGACAATGCCGATGCGCTCGACGCGCTCGGGCCGCGACCGACGTCGCGGCGCTCAGCCTGAGGTGGCGGCGAATTTCCGCAGCAATACCGGCACGGTTATGAGGTTGATCGCCCATTGCGAAACCTCCGGGATCGCCAGCGCGGGCGTGAAGGTGCTGGTGCCGGGGTTCTCCAGCGTTTCCTGCACCGTTGACGGGCCGGTGAACCGTTCCGGCGTCGCGCGGAAATAGTCGGCATCGCCAAACTTCAGCAGCGCGCGGTACAGCGCCAACGCTTTCGCCTCCAGCTCCGCCGATCCGGTGAAATTGGCGGCATAGGCGGTGATGCGCGGCTCGAAATACCAGTTGGCGCGCTTGCCCTGCGTGAACTGTTCGCACAGCCGGCCCCAGGCTTGCGTGAACGGCGGGCAGGGGATCAGCGCCTGTAGCTCGACGGCGATCTGGTCCCCTGCGAACAGGAACAGGAACTGGCTCGGCTTCTGGTTGGGCGCACCGACCGACCGCAGGTGCTTGGTGACCGGATCGAACGCGAAGGCATCGTCCTTCAGGAAGGTGTCGCCCATCGCGCCGATATCGCGCATCCCGGTCAGGCAATAATCGCGGTAACGGGTGTCGCCGGTGCGCTCCCATTCGACCAGCCAGTTGCTGGCGAGCGCAAGCCAGTCCGGCCCGACCCGCAGGAACGCCTGGGGCGCGGGCACATCGGGGCGCGGCGCGATCTTGCGCAGCGGCGGATTGCGCGCGATCGACGCCTCCACGGTGGCGAGTGGTTCGCGCAACAGGTCGCCGGTGCGCTCGTCGGTGGTGAGATAGTAGAAGAAGCGCTTGATGAACGCCTCGTTGATACGCGCTTCCTTGGCATCGCCCCAATGGCTGACGTTGTGGCGCGAGCCCAGCCCGGCAAAGGGGCCGATGTGATGCACGTCCACTTCGTTGTTGTTGCGCGTCATCGCTTCGGCCGCGCGGAAGATGTCGGCCCGGCCGCTTCGCAGAAACGCGAACCACAGCCACACGTTCGGCATCAACTCGGTCTCGTTCCAGCCGTGGCCGCCGATGTCATACATCCATTGATGGCGGATCGGATCGTAGGTGCGGCGATAATCGCCATAATCCCAGAAACCATACCAGCGGCGTCGCTCGACTTCGCCCGAATAAAAGCCGAACGCGCGGTCGAGCTGCGTGTCGGCTGACGCGATCTCGGCGGCGGTGAGGCCAGGCGCGGCGGTGCCGGGCAGGCTCCAGTAGCCGAGCGTTTCGGTGGCATGATAATGCTCGGGCGCGCAGATCGGCAGCGGCGGGTTGTGCGTGACGCGGCGCATTGCGTCGATCGTATCGGGCGCGGGCGTGTCGGCGCACGCCCACAGCATCAGTTCGGAGGTGTTGGCGCAGCCATAGGCGTCGGCATGACCCTCCTCATAGTCTTCGTAGGTGACGGTAAGGCCGTGGCCCTTGGTGTCGTAGTGGCGCAGGTCCATTGCCACCGCATCGGGGGACCAAAGCCACGCGGTGAGGGTGCCCGCGTCACCGGCGGCGCCAAGAATCTCGAACGCGGCGGGATATTTCTGCCAGAAGTCGCGCTGACCGATCGCGAACCCGCCCGATACGTCGCCGAGGAAGGCGACACCGCCCGCACGCTGCCCGCCGGTCACCTGCAACCACGCGCTCGCGGCGTTGGTGCGCTTGTGCATGTCCCAGCCATCGGCACTGAGCTGGCTGAACTTGAAGTCTTCCCATACCGCCGTGCTGGCGAGATTGGCGCGCTCCTTCTCGGTAAACTGGGCAAGCGCGGGGAGCCGCTGCCCAAGCAACTGCGCGCGTTCCCCGGCGGCGGCGTCCTTCATTGCGGATGGGCGATAGCCGGGAATCATCACTACCGGCTCAGCGAAGACATGATCCCCGTCGGTCGCGAAGCGGACGTGGCGGTTATGCGTCTCTTCGCGGAACGGCACCGCGAAGCGCACGCCGATGCCCTTGATGAAATCCGTTTTCTGGTCGCCGTCGAATACGAACGAATGCACCATCCGCATCGAGCTCAGCCCGGCGGTGAAGTACAGCCGCACCGAGAAAGGCAGCCATGAACGACCGCCGGCGCCGCTGTGCGTGCCCTCGATATGCACCACGGAGCGCACCGGCCCGGCCTGCTCGACGGTGACGCGCGTGATGCGGCTGACGAACCGTTCCTCGCGCACCACGCCCTCCGCCGCCTCTCGCGAACGATCCTCGCGCAGCACAACCAGCCGCCCGTCCCGGGCGACTTCGCGGCCATCGACGATGAGCGAGCGCACCAGTGTGCCGCCCGCCCGATCGATCGTCGCGGTCAGCGCGCCGGTGCGGATAATCACGGTTTGTGCGTTCTGCTCGACCACCAGTGGTGTGGCCGGGTGTGGGCCGCTTTGGTGGCCGATGCCGACGGTCAGGTCGCCCATGTCGCTGGCCGCGGCGACGGCGAGTCCGGTCCACTTCACCGATCCGTCCGGCCAATAGGCCATCGGCCAGGTTTGCGCCGGGATCGCCGCCTCGCCATTCCGGACGATGACCCTGTCGGACCGCCGCACGGTGCCGCGTGGCCACGGCACCCCCCACGCGGTCCCGGTCGGCAGTGGCGGTGTCCCGGCGAGCCAGGTCAGCCGGGCCGAGGGCGCCGCTGCCCGCGCAGCCCTCGCGAGATGCGGGGCAAGCACAAGTCCCACCCCCGCAAGCGCGCTATGTTCGAGCAGGCGGCGGCGGGTCGGACGATATTCCACGGCGTGTTCCTTATCTTGTGTCGTCTGGCATGTTGCGCGCAGTTCAGAGCGGACCTTTGTAGGCATCGTCGCCGAGCGGGCGCATGGTCAGCCTGTTCGGGCTGGGCGGTACGTGGAAGTCGGCCAAGGCATCAGGATGAGCGGGATCGAAGCTGCGGAACGCGGGCTTCACCGCAGCGGACACCGGCAATCCGGCACCGGCGAGATCGCTTGCGACGATCCGGGCAAGTTCCCATGCGCCGAACGGGCTGTGGTGGGTGGTGTCGGCGTTCGAGCCATCGGCATCGTGCTTGAACAGCGCGAGGGAGGGTTGTTCGCCGAACGCCTCGTACAGCGTCTTCGACTGCGCGTTGAGATCGATCAGCCGCGCGCCGCTGAGCCGCGCCGCCTCTCGCGCCATCTCGGGATAGTCCTCCAGCGTGTTGACGACATGGCCCGCCACGAAACTGTGGCGGTTCATCGGCGTGACGATCACCGCGCGCGCGCCTCTGGCCTGCACCGCGCGCGCCCACGCCACGAGCCCGTCGCGATATTTCAGCGCAGCTTGCGGGTCCTTGGCCTTGTCCTTCATGTCGTTATGGCCGAACTGCACGACGAACAGGTCACCCGGCCGGATTTCGCCAAGGATCTTCGCGAAGCGGCCGCGATCGTTCGAAGCGGCGACGGTTTCGCCGGTCTCGCCGTGATTGGCCACCACGGCCTCCGGCCCGATCATCGCGGTCAGCATCTGACCCCAACTCGCATACGGTTCGCCGGACTGGTCGCAGACCGTGGAGTCGCCGAGCAGATAGATGACCGGTACCGACACCGGCGTGATCGTGATGTCCCGGACGGCAGGATCGCGACCGTTGAATTCCAGCGTCAGCCGGCGGTCCCACGCCACCGCTTCCGCCGTCGTTTCGCGCGGTGCCTTGAGCCGCACGCTGCCGCCGCCGACGATCTCCGGCGTACGGACGTTGACGAGGAAGTCGACGGTCCGACGACCGTTCGCAGGGACGCCGACATCGAGCAGCATCAGCCGCCGCAGTTCCGCCTTCACGGTGGTGTCGCTCGCCAACGTGCCCCCAAGCGTGACCGCAACGCGGTAGGTGCCGGGCGCCTCTTCGATCGACACGAAGAATGGCCGCGCACCTTGTACGTCGCCCGTTTCGATGCGCGGCATCTCGCCGGCAAAGCTGAACTTGACGGGATCGCTGCCACGCGCCGGGTGCGCGGGTAGGTTCTGGGCAGGGTCACCAAACACGATCCGCTGCGCCCGCGCGTTCGCAGGCGTCGTCGACACTGCTGCGATTGCCACTACCCATAGCAGGTGTCTCATGGATCCGCTGCCGATCATATTTTCATATGATGATCCACGGTCCCATCAAATGCAATGGCTTCTAGCGTGGACGTGCGGGATCAGCGCTTTCGCAGCGAACGATTGATTTGAGAATGGAGTGGGCAGCACCGAGCTACTGCAGCTACGCCTGAGCAGGTCGTGAGGCAGGGCGCCGCTCAGGCGCACCGACACCTGGTACTATGAGGCCTGCCGATATCGTCGCAGGCAACGGCCGGTCGAACGTCGATGCGACGTGCGACCGGCGGGCAGTCAGATCTTGGCGGAGTAGAGCATCCGGCCCGGTCCAAGCCGTGCGAATACCTGATCGAGGTCGCGCTGGCCGACCGCGAAGCAGCCCTGGCTGCGGCCCAGTTGGCCGTGCTTCGTCAGCATGTCGGGGTTGGAATACCATGCCGAATGGATGACGATGGCACGGGCCAGCGCCATGTTGTTGGTGGGATCAAGCCCCATCAGCCGCTGCGACTTGCCATGTTTGCCGACATAATAATCTGCGGTCATGAACGTACCTTCACTCGACGCGTTCGAGCCGTCCGCGTTGGAGAAGCGCTGCAGGAACCCGGTGTGCGCCGGATCGGAGCCGCTGCCATGTGCAACCAGCACGCTGTTGGTCGCGCCACTCGCCAGATCGATCAGATAGAAACGCTGCCGGGAAGACGGCGCCGCGAAATCTGCGATCGCGATGCGATCCTTGAACGCGATTTGATTGCCATGACGATGCAGTGCCGCCATCGCCTGACGGAACAGTTCGGGACGGACCACGCGCGTCGATGTCGTCGGCGACATAGCGACCGCGAACGCTTTGGAGGTGGTGGCGGGAAGCGCTGCGACCCCGGCAGCTACGAGCGAAGTTTTCAACAAAGCACGCCGGGAAGGCGTGACGTCCGGAAATTCATGCACTGGCGGAACCACTCCGTAACAAGGAATATCGGCCGTATACCAGACATTTGGTTGACGTTGACTTACGAAAGCACCTTGGTTCCCGTTGCAACAATCATCTCACCCCGACCAATGCACGATCGGGCGCGATACAACGTCATAAGTTAAGATGCTGAAAATCTGGCACGAACTCGGCGGGTCGTGCGTTGTGTCTCACAGGATGACGAACCGGGCGATTCTGTCCGTTGTGCGTAAGGTGATGAGGTATGTCGATGCGAAACCTTCGTCAACAGGCGCTGATCTGCGCCGCGATGTTTGGCTTTGCGGCGTGTGTCGCGCCGCCGGCGTTTGCCAAGGGCGCGATCGCCGAGGACGCGGTGGAGTCGCTGACGCCAGGGCACTTCGTGTGGGACGATGCGGCCGCCCCGGCGGGCGGAATCACCGTCGTGGTGAGCATCGCGTCACAACGTGCGCTCGTCTATCGTGGTGGTCAGTTGATCGGCGCCACGGCGGTGTCCACCGGTGCGCCGGGTCACGATACCCCGACCGGGGAATTCACCATCCTGCAAAAGCAGGTGATGCATAAATCCAACCTCTATAACGATGCGCCGATGCCATTCATGCAGCGGCTGACGTGGGACGGCATCGCCATTCATGCCGGTCGCAATCCGGGCTATCCGGCGTCGCACGGTTGCGTGCGTGTGCCGACGGCGTTCGCCAAGAAGCTGTTCGGCATGACCCGTCTCGGCGCGAAGGTGACCGTAACTGACGCGCCGATCGATATGCCCGAAGCTGGTGTGCCGCTTCCCGATTCGACGCTGACGCCGGACGCGACCGTCGCGCCGGACGCGACCGTCGCGCCGGACGCTTCGTTTAGCACGTCGCCGGTCCTCGCCGCTCGGTAAAAATTCCGCTGTAGTGCCTGGCTCGGATGGCCGCATTATTGTTGAACGCGGCATCCGCGACCGCGTCGTCGCCACGCGCTTGCGCCGACTAGGCAGCGTCAGGGGATGTCAGCGCAAGCAGGTCCACCGCGTCACGGGTCGCCGCACCTGATGCGGTGTTGTCGAAAATGCACCATGAGGGCGCCGCTCCGTCGTCCTCATCGGCAAGGGTTTTCGCCAGCTCGCCAAGCCGATCGGCTTCATAGGACGAGTAATATACGCGCGGCGTACCGTGAAGCCGACGATAGCGCAGCCCCGGCCAGCCGCCCGGTCGTTCGCCGCCGGGGGCGAGCACCGGGTCCGTCGCCACGCGGGCGACGCGGTGTTCTACAAGCAGTGCGTCCGCATCCGCCGCGAACCAGGTGGCGTGTCGCGGTTCGCACGCAAAGCCGACGACATGCCCGAGGCGCTGCCGGGCCATCGCGAAGAAGGTCGAGGCGACGACGGGATCGAACGCGAGGCTCGGCGGGAGTTGCACCAGAACGACGGCGAGTTTGTCACCCAATCCGCCTGCCTGTTCGACAAACGCATCGAGCGGTTCGATGCAGTCGACCAGCTTGCGGGTGTGCGATATCTCCTTGGGCAGCTTGACCGAGAAGCGGAACGCGGCAGGCACGCTTGCTGCCCAGCGCACATAGGTCGCGCGGCGGTGCGGGCGATGAAAGGATGAATTGATCTCCGCCACCGGCAGCACGGCGGCATAGCGTTCGAGGTGCGAGGCTCCTGCGGGGAAAGCGTCTGCCGCCGCCTTGGGGATCGACCAGCCGGCAGTGCCGATCCGGCACCGTGTCTCGGCCGCCGTCAGGGCGTCGTACCAAACCGCATAGGACGTGTTTTTGACCATATGACGATTCAGATCGGGCGCGCCATCGTACCACCACGGCGCACCCCGCTCCCCGAGCGCGACCTTGGCAGCGTCAACCGCGGCGTGGGCGGTCTGTTCTGCGGCGGTGTCGCCACGGCGTTTGGCTAGGCCGACCGCGCGGCGCGCGTCCATCAGCGTGGCGACCAACTGCGCGTGGCGTTCGGGCGTGAGGTGCGGATTGGCCGCGCGCCACAGCCGCCCGCGCACGACGATGTACCGGCGGTCCGGCGTCAGTGGCGGCGACATCAGCCGACGGGCGCGACGAGGCGGGCGTCTATTTCCGCTTCGGTGAGGATGGTGATCGACGCGCCGTCGCGGCGGAGTTCCTCGGCGCGGCGGTAGGCGGGGGCGAACTGTGGGTAGCGGCCGAACGGCTGGTCGTGGCTGACGACGAGCATCGTGGTGGTGCGCCCCACCGACGACACCACGCGGCCGCCGGCACTGGCAAGCCGCAACGCGAGCGGTCCGTCGCGGTGCGCGCCAAATACGAAGATGCGCTCGCCCTTCAAGGGGCCGTCGCTGGCCGGTTTGGGTGCGCTGCCGCCACGCCGCAGCGGCGGGGTGAGCCAGCCGGCGAGATCGATTCCGGTGTGATCGATCGCGCGGACCACCACCATGCCGGCGGCGCGTGCATCGCTCAGCGCATCATGATGCTTGTGCCGGAAACCAAGAAACTTGCTGAGCACGTTGAGCCGGTGGCTGGACAGTTCCGGCCATGCTCGCTGCGCGACGCGAACGCTGTCGAGCCATGTCGTCGCGATCGCGGTTCGGTCATGCACACGGCACGCGGCGGCGAGCGCACCCTTGTCGAATGCCGAGTGCGCGACGGTGATCCTGCCTGACAGATGCGCATCCACTGCCGGGTGGACGTGCGCAAAGGTCGGTTTGCCGGCGACATGATCGCTGCTGATGCCATGGATGCGCATGTTGAACGGTGAGAAATCATCGCATGGATCAACCAGCGTTTCGTAGGCGAACGCCTCCACGCCGTTCCGAAAGCCGACAATGCCGATCTGGCAGATGCTGCTGACGTTGGAACAGGCGGTCTCTACGTCGATCACGAGGAAATCGGGGGCGGTGCCATCGTCACGGTGCGTGCCGACCGGCGGCGCGGTCGTGGAGAACGTCGTCAGCATGAGCGGTAGATATCATGCTCGCCGACCTTCGTCGAACCGGCCGCGCAGTCCATGCGTCTGACGATCTTGCTTCTGTCGGGCGTGGGCGCAACCATGCTCCCGGCATGTGCGGCGGAACTGGTCGAACCGCATCACCTATGGCAGGAGCGGCGACCGTCCTCAAACGGTGTACTCGCCACGCCGGGTAAGCTACCGCCGTTCCGGGGGAGGCATGGCAACCGTTGCGGCAATCGCGTGTTGAACGCGGAGGGTGAATGTTAGGAGCGAACCGAGGGTGAAGCGGCAGGACGAGGAGGACGTCGAAGTCGGACAGGGCGGACAAAGCTCAGGCATCCCCGCCGGTGGTCGCGCCGAAACGCCGGGGCACGAGCCGCTCGGCAAGGTCGGCAGGCGGCACTGGCGCGAAAGCACGATCACCAATCCCGGTCTGGAGGATCGCGGCAACGTGTACTTCGCCGCGATCGAGATGACGCGCATGCCGATGATCCTGACTGACCCCAATCAGGACGACAATCCAATCGTCTTCGGCAACAAGGCGTTCCTCGATCTTACCGGTTATGAGGAGAGCGAGATCCTCGGCCGCAACTGCCGCTTCCTGCAAGGCGCGCAGACCGATCGCGAGCAGGTCGCGGATCTTCGCGAGGCAGTTCATGAGCGCGAGTCGATCGCGCTCGAAATCTTGAACTACAAGCGCGATGGGACACCGTTCTGGAACGCGGTGTTCATCGGGCCGGTTTACGACACGAGCGGCAAGCTGGTTTATTTCTTCGCAAGCCAGCTCGACGTGACGCGGCGCCGCGAGAGCGAACAGGCCTCGCAACAGGCGCAGAAGATGGAGGCGATCGGGCAACTGACCGCCGGCCTCGCCCATGATTTCAACAACCTCCTGCAGGTCGTTACCGGCAATCTCGAACTGCTGGCGTCGCAGATCGGCGACGAGCGTCAGCGTCGCTATCTCGATCGCGCGCGCGGGGCCGCCGATCGCGGCGCGCGGCTGACCGGGCAGTTGCTCGCCTTCGCGCGCAAGACGCGGCTCGACCCCCGCGCGGTCGACGTAAGCCAATGTGTCAACGGGTTCGCCGAGATGCTGGAAAGCTCAATCGGCAAAAAGGTCGAGCTGCATCTGTCGCTGCGGCGCAATCTCCCCAAGGCGGTGCTGGATGTCGAGCAACTGGAGATGGCGCTGCTCAACATCGCGCTCAACGCGCGCGACGCGATGGCGGACGGGGGGCTGCTTACGATCTCCACCGCCAAGGTTCACCTCAACGGCGATGCGGCGGCGCGACAGCTTTCCTCTGGCGACTATATCGCGATCGAACTGAAGGACGAGGGTGAGGGAATGCCCGACCACGTCATCGCGCGCGCGATCGAGCCGTTCTTCACGACCAAGGGTACGGGCAAGGGCACCGGGCTCGGCCTTGCGATGGCGAGCGGGTTCGTCCAGCAATCGCGCGGGCGGCTGGAGATCGAAAGCGTCGTCGGCCAAGGTACGCTGGTGCGCATGTTGTTTCCGGTTGCGGCCGTTGACGTCGAGGACGAGGCGACCTCGCCAGCGCGACGCGAACCGCAGGCGCCGCCCCCCACCGCGCACATCCTGGTGGTGGAGGACAGCCCCGACGTGCTCGCTTTGGCGCGCGAGAACCTCGAAGCGAGCGGCTACCGCGTTTCGACTGCCGAGGATGGCGATGCCGGCCTGGCGGCGTTCACGAGGTTGCACGCGACCGACCCGGTGGATCTGGTGTTTACCGATCTGGTGATGCCCGGCAGCATGAACGGCTTGCGACTGGCCGAGGAGGTCGCCGCGCTCGACACTAACGTCGCAATCCTGATGACGACCGGTTATAACGAGGAACTCGTCGCCGAGGGGCCGGAGCGCCACGGCCGCGACGTACTGGGCAAGCCGTACCGGCGCAATGAACTGCTCAACCGGGTGGCACAGGCACTCGCCAACCATGGCAAGACCGCCGCGCGGCGGACGCCATCGGATTTCGGATCGGCCGAGGAATGAGCGGGGTGGGATCCGCACGACAGGCGCTTTCGGCAACCTTGATCGTCCGTGAAATCCGCGTTGCTACGCCCGCCACCTCCGCCGACATGGCGGTTGAACGCCACGCGCATGAAATTGCCGTCACGAAGGCGTGACCCGCTTGAAGCAGGGCGGTCGTCCAACGATGTCTGGTGCCGTTGAACGTGAGGACCGGACATGACACCCGACGAACGCGCCCTTCTTACCAATTTCCTGAACGAACTGGCCAACGCCCGCGGCGGCGCGAAGGACGGCGAGGCGGAGGGCATGATCCGGCAGGCGCTCGCCGCCACTCCTGATGCGATATATCTGCTCGTCCAGCACGCGATCGTCGCGGACCAGTCGCTGCACGCCGCGCAGGCGCGCATCGCCGAACTGGAGCGGCAGGTCAGCCAGCCGCAGAGCTCGACCAGCTTTCTGTCGCCCGGTTCCGGTCCTTGGGGCGGCGCGGCGCAGCCGTCCTATGCGCCGCCACCGCCCGAGGAGCGGCCGGGGATTTTCTCGGGCGGTGGTGGCCTGGGAAGCTTCCTGCGCACGGCGGGGACCACGGCGGCGGGTGTCGCCGGTGGCGAGATGCTGTTCAGCGGGTTGTCGGACCTGTTCGGCGGTCATCGGGGTGGCGGATTCGGCGGCGGTCAGGGCTTCATGGGCGGCCCGGAAGAAAATGTGGTGATCAACAACTACGACGACGATAACGGCGATGACGATCGCGGCAACTGGTGACGCCGCAACTCATTAGAAACTGATGCCCGCGCCGATGCGCACCGTTCGCGGTCGCATCGGCGTAATCTGCTCGCGGCTCGCGAGTGAAAACGGATTGCCGAAGGCGAACCGGTTTGCGTGCGTATCGCTGATGTTCTCGATCGTCAGCGACAGGTCCAAAGCGCCACGGCGCCAGCCAAGCTCTGCCGATCCCCACGCATAATGCCCTTGTCCGATGTCCAGGTAGTTGCCCACGCCCAAGACCGAGCGCCCGACATAATCCATGCTTGCGGAGACCCGCAGCCGGTCGCGCCCGGCGGACCAGCCATAGTCCACGCCGCCGTGTGCGGCGAAGGGTGGCGTATCGGGCAGACGGCGGTCGCCGCGCGGCGCGCTGTCCGCGATCGTGCCGCTGACCCGGTTGTCGGTATACAGCGCGGCGCCCTTCAGTGTCAGGCCGGGGACCGGCACCCAGTTGGCGTTGAGTTCGGCTGCAAGGATCTGCGCATCGCCGATGTTGGCAGTATAGGGTTGGCCGGACCGGTCGACGAGATCGGCCTGAATGTCGGTCCAGCGCGCATAGGATACCGCCGTCGACAGCGACAGGCCGGTGGCGCCATGCCGGGTCATGCGTAAGCCCACCTCGCCCATGCCGATATCGTCGGTCGCGAATTCCGCCACCCGTCCGATCCCGCGCGCGACGGCGAGGCCGCCAGTACGAAAGCCGGACTGGTAGCGCGCGTATAGCGATACGCTTGGTGCGACCTCCCAGGCGATCGCAACCGTGGGGTCGGCGCGGTGGGTCTGCCGGCCACGTACGATATCGCCCGCGCGAGGCTTTACCGATGGCGTGCCGTCGACGTGCGAGAAGGTGGCGCGTACGCCGGCGGTGACGAACAGCCTGGCGAACAGCGGTTCGGTGATTTCGGCAAACGCGGATTGGCTGCTCGACACGTTGGTGACCGCGATGATGTCGGTGGGGTTGGCGATCGGCCCAAACGTGCGGTCCTGCGCATCGCGATTGTTCAGCGCGGCGACGCCGACCACCCAGGATGCGCCGTGGCTCAGCGAGTGCGACAGTCGCACCTCCTGCGTGACCAACCGGTTGGAGCGGTGATCGCGATACTCGGCAAGCGGTGCGGGCGGGCGTCGGCTCGCGTCGAACGTGTCCTCGGCGGTATAGTGGCTGATGCTTGAGGTTGAGACCAGTTCCAGCCCGCTCTCCCACCGCTTGGTGACGAGCAACCGGCCGAGCGCGAGGCTGTTGCGATACGGTTGCGTCAGCCGGCTGTCGCGGATCAGCACGCCGGACAGTCGATCGGCATATTGCCCGTCGTCCGCCGTGATCCGCTGGGCGAGAGCGCTTGCGTCGATCATCCAGCCACCGCCCGGATCATAGCGCGCCGCCAGCCGGCCGCCGATCCGGGTCACGCCGTTGATAGCCTGCCGGGGTGGAGAAAGCGCATCGATATACCCGCCGTCACGCGATTGATAGCCGACCATTCGGACACCGGCTCCCCCCGACACGATCGGCAGATTGAGCGCGGCGGCGAGCGCATCGCTGGCGCGGCCGCGTTCCGTCGCGCCGATCGCGGTGGACAACATGCCGCCGGTGCGGTTCAGGTCGACGGGATTAGGCACCATCCGCACCACGCCGCCAATCGCACCGGCGCCGTAAAGCGTGCCCTGCGGCCCCTCCATCACCTCGACGCTTTGCATGTCGACCAGCGCCAGTGCCGGCTCTGGCGTCGAATAGCCGAGCTGGACGTCGGCAAAATAGTAACTGGTCGCCGATTGGGTGGCGCCATTGAAACTGCTGTCGGCGATGCCGCGAATGAAGACTTTGTCGCGGCCGCTGCCGAGCGCCGTGGTCTGCAACACCGGCGTCGCGCTGGCGATCGCGGTCATGTCGCGGCCGGCCGGCGGGCCGAGCACGGCGCTGTCCGGCGCAAGGGTGGTGATCGTACCTGGAAAACGTTCGAGTGGGATGCGTTGCTTGGACGCGGTGACGATGATGTCCCCGCCTTGCCGGAGCGGCGGCGGCGCGGTGTGGGGCTGCGTGCGGGGCAGGGGCGTGGCGGCGCGGACGATGCGGTAGCTGCGCGGTCCTTCGCGAACGCTGCGGTAGCCGGTGCCGCGCAACACGCGCCGCAGCATCTGTTCGGTCGATCCGGTCGGCTTGGGAGGCGTGACCTGCACGGTTTCGAGGCCCGGCTCCACGCTGACAATCTCGGTGCCGGTCCGCTGAGCGAGGTCGAGCAAGACGCCGGTCAACGGCCTGCTGTGCGGTGGCTTCGGCTGCGCCATCGCTGCCGCAGGACAGGCGAGAAGGCAAACCAGCGCGGTTATCAGCGGCCTAGCGCGCCGTCTCCGCCGAAGCGATCGTCCATGTCCGCCCATCGTTGGTCGCGCGCATTCCTGTCATCGCCGCGAGATGCGGAATGTCCTTCGCCGCGCGTCCCGTCAATCGCAGCGTGCCGATAAAGGGCGACTGCGCGGCATCGGGCGAGACGGCGATACCCACATTCAGCGCGAGTGCGACCGTACGGGCGACGGTGCCGAGGTTCTCGCCGCCGACTTGCAGTGTCCGTTCGCCGTTTTGCGTGATGGCGGATCGGATCGGCGTCGCGCCATCGCGGGCGACCGAGACCGCTTCCCCGGCGCGGACCGGCAGCGCCGCGCCCTGCGGATCGAGGGTGATCGCGCCCTCGCGCACCGCGATATCGACTCCGCCGTTCGCGTGCGTGACGGTGAAGATGGTGCCGACATCCTGCACCGTCCATTGGCCGACCTGAACCGCAAAGGGGTGCGCGGCGTCGTGCGTGACGTGGAAGGTCGCACGACCGCTATCGAGGCGCACGTCGCGCGGGCCGCCCGTGCCGATCGTCATCCGGGTATTGGCGGCAAGCGCGACCGTGCTGCCGTCGGCCAGCCGCAACGACTGTGGCGTCGCTGCCACCACCGTGCGGCTCTGCCCCGAGGGGTGCAGGGCCGAGACCGCCGCCACCAGCACCGCGGCCGCCACGCTGGCGCCGAGCCACCAACGCCGCGGCCGGGGCGGGTTGTCGTTGGCCGCCACCACCTCCGGCGCGGTTTCGTGGCGCAGCACGTCGGCTACGCTGACCTGATCGTAAGCGGCGGCATGCGACGGATCGGCCTCCAGCCACGCAACGAAGCGCAGCCAGTCATGCGCGTCCATCGTCTCCTGGCGCAGGTGCCAGTCGATGGCGGTTTCGAGCACAGATCGGTCAGTCATCGTCCAACCCTCCCGGTCGGTGCAGATGCAGATAGGCGCGGTGCAGCAGCTTCTCGACCGCGCTGACGCTCACCCCCAGCCGCGTGGCGATCTCCCGCTGCGGCACCTGCTCGATACGGAACAGGCGATAGGCGGCCTGCATCCGCTCCGGCATCGCCGCGATCCGCGTCTCTACATGGGCAAGCGCATCGCGCGACAGCAGCAAGCGTTCGCTGTTGGGAAATTCGGTCGGTTGCGGCTGCACCGCGTCCCATGCGGTTTCGAGCGTGCCGCGCCGCACCGCCGCCACGCGCCGATCGGTCGCAAGATTGCTGGCCATGCGGAACAGATAGGCGGCGGGATGCTCGACCGGGCCGGTGGTGCCGCCTTCGATCTTCAGCCACAGGTCCTGCAGCGCATCCTCGGCCTCGCTGACCGAGCCGAGGCGGGCACTCAACAGCCGCAGCAGCGCGGGGCGCTGCTCCAGATACGCCGCCGCCAGTCCGCCGCCCTGCGTCACGTGCGTCAACCGAAATGGCCTGAGTCCATGGCCATTTGCCATGTCCGCGAACGCGCGGCCTTGCAAGCGTGGCGAGGCAGCCGTTCCGGACAAGGCGCGCCGCCGTGGTCAAGCCGCCAGCGCTTCGGGTGCGCAATCCTGATAGGCGCGTTCGCGCAACCGTTCGCTCGAAAGGCGGCGCGCGGCGAGGCGATCGGCGAGGAAGCCGTAGAAGAACCAGTCGCCTGCCCAGCCGGTCGTGGCGTGGTAGCAAAGCCGCTCGGCCAGCGTCCAGCGCGTGCTGGCGCGGTCGCGGTCACGCGGGGCGGGTGCGCACCACAGGTCAGGGTGATAGCCAAGCCGGCCGTGATCGCGCACGCGGTGCATGATCTCATGATCCTCCAGCACCATGTTCCAGCGCGTGGGATCGAACCCGCCGGCGCCGCGCAAGGCGCTGGTGCGGAACACCTGACCGGCACCGCCGGCATGGCACTGCCCCGGCAACAGCGCGGCGGCGGCGATGATGTGCAGCGCCTTGCCGAGCCGCCGCCACTTGCCGGCGTCGGCCGCGACGAAATAGGCGCCGGCGGCGACGCGATCATCGCGCTCCAGCACGGCGCGCGCGGTGGCGAGATAGGTTTCGGGATACCAGGTGTCGGCATCGCAGGTCGCCACATAGGGCGTGCTGACCAGCGAGAACCCGCTTGCCAGCGCGGCGACCTTGCCCGGCGTGGTTTCACGCAGCAAAACGTGGGCGAGGCGGAGGCGCACGCAGGCGCTCCGCGCGACCGCTCCGCTGCCGTCGGTGCTGCCGTTGTCGATCAGGATCACCAGTGGCGGCTCGGTCTGCCGTGCGAGGCTGGCGAGCGTGCCTTCCAGAAAATCGCGTTCGTTGAAGAACGGCAGCAGCACCGTCCAGTCGCGCCGCGCATCCTCGCGGTCGGTCGTCGTCGCCGTCAGCGCGTCGACCGCGCCAAAAGTCTTGAACATCGTGTCGTCTTCCCATCCCCGGCACATCGACCAAGATGCGCCGCCCGATGACCAGACGGCGCGCTCGCCTGCGATCCGCACGGGGGTGGGAGAATTTTTCTGCGCCGCATCGCACCGGTCGATGCGGGACTGGCGCTTGCCCGATGGCTGTGCGACCTCTCGTCCTCATGACCGGTTGCAACCCATGACGAGTCCCCACCAGGATACGCTGTCGCCCGCGCAGCATGCCGAGCGGGTCGAGGCCTGGCAGGTCGCGCTCGATGCGGGCGGGCTGCCGCAATTCGTGGCGGAGCGGCTGGCGGGTGCGGCGGCGGGATCGGGTGCGTGGGTCGCCACGATGACGCCCGCCGAACTGTTGCTCGCGCGCACGCACGGCATCCGGCCGGTGGCGACGGTGTCCGGCACCTGCTGGTTCCACTATGGGCAGAGCTGGACCGAGGGCCATGCGCAAGGCTGGCACGAGGCGCTCGCACGGATCGAGCAGGAGGCGCGGGCAGCGGGCGCCAACGCCGTGGTCGACGTGCGGATGCGGACGCTGCGACACCGGATCGGCGCGAGCATGGACTTCACCCTGATCGGCACGGCGGTCCATATCGAAGGGCTCGCACCCAGCCCGCATCCGGTGATCGCGACGGTGCCCGCGCTTGAATTCGTGCGGCTGCTGGAGGCGGATATCGTACCGGTCGGCATCGCGGTCGGCGCGCGGTTCGACTGGCTCGGCAACCCGTACGGCAATTCGGGCTGGGGCGGTGGCGACTGGACGGCGCTGTCCGACATCCAGACGAAGTTGCGCTCGTTCCAGAGCATCCCGATCATGACGCTGACCAACTTCTGGGAAGGCATCCGCCGCGAGGCGCACCGCGATCTGCGCGAGAAGGTGGCGGAGCAGGGCAACGGCGTGCTCGCGCATACCCACTTCGGCCAGTTGATCCGCCGCGAACGCGACAAGCAGCCGCCCGCCTATCTCGGCCGGCATATTGTGATCGGCACGGTGGTCGACGCCAAGCCGGGCGCGGGCGTGCCACACCCGGTCGAGATGGTGATCGACATGCGCGACGATGCCTCGCCGCTGCGTGAGCCCGGCGGCGCGCGCCATTCGGCATATCAGAACGACGTGATGGACGAGGAAGGTGGAATCTGATGGCCGATGAGACTGGCATTCCCGAACATGCGCTCACTCGCCTAGCGGGGCTTCGTCGGCAGGGGCATCCGGGTGGTGTGTTCACCTCCGACTTTTCGGTCAACGAGTTCCTGCTGGTGCGCAAGGCCGGGTTCGAGCCGGTCGGGCTGTGCGTCGGCTCGTGCATCTACCATCTCGGCTTTCAGTTCGCCGGCTGGACGAGCAGCGTCGAACTCGATGTGCTCAGCACCGCCATGTACGAGGCGCGCGCGCTTGCCATGGAGCGGATGCGGCAGGAGGCCGCCAACATGGGCGCGGACGGCATCGTCGGCGTGCGGCTGACGGTGAAGCGGCTCGAATGGGACACCAAGGTGCTGGAGTTCGTCGCGATCGGCACTGGCATCGTCCACGCCAAGGGGCATCAGGGCTTCAAGGGGCCGGGCGGTGCGCCGTTCACCTCTGCGCTGTCGGGGCAGGATTTCTGGACGCTGTTGCAGGCGGGCTATCGTCCGCTGGAGATGGTGATGGGCAGTTGCGTCTATCACGTCGCGCGGCGCGGACCGATCTCGTCGCTGGGCAGTATCGGCCAGAACGTCGAGCTGACCAATTTCAGCGTGGCGCTGTACGAAGCGCGTGAGATCGCGATGGAGCGAATGCAGCTCGAAGCGACGCAGGCCGGTGCGGAGGGCGTGGTTGGCGCCGATCTGCACGAGGGGAGCCACGGCTGGTCGAGCCACGTCATCGAGTTCTTCGCGATCGGCACCGCCGTCCTGCCGATCGCAGGCCATGCGCCGACCGAAATCCCTGATCCGACGCTGGTGCTATCGGTCAACGCCTAGCCGATCGGACCCGCGCCGTCGTATTTCAGTTCGAGAAAGCGGCTCTGCGTCGCGAGTTCGTCGAACGCGCCGCGCGCGAGTTGTTCGGTCATTCGGTCGATTTCGCCGTCGATCAGGGCGAGGCCGCTCAGCAGATGCGCGTCGGCGCTGACACCGCCGTTGCTCGCGCGCCCGCGCATCCCGGGCGGCACCGCTTCGTAGCCCTGCACCAGCGCCGGCAGATCGGTGGCGAGCAGGCGGCGCACCGCGTCGGCGGCCGGCGTGTCGGCGTCGAGGGTCGCGAGGCGCGGCGCCATGTCGCGCAGGCGCAACCCGATGGAGTCCAGTGTCGGCAGCACCGCGCGCGGCAACAGCCCGCGCTGGTGTTCGAGCCAGTGCTGCGTATCCTCGGGCAAGGTGCCGAGCGGGGAGGCCGCCAGTACGACCGGCCTCGCGCGCGACAACAGCCCGATCACGATGCAGGCGAACAGGAAGGCAGCGACCGCGACCAGCCAGCCCACCACGCCGATCGGGAAAACGGCGAGATCGATCGCGGCGGCGATGATCGCGATGCCGAGGCCGGCCATCACCATGCGCCCGGCCAGCCGCAGCGTGGCGCGCTGCCGGCGTTCGCGGTCACGTTTGGCGAGCGCTCTGCCTTCGGGGGAGACCCGCCGGATCATGGCTTCGGCCTGCGAGGAGGGCGGGTTGGTCATGCGCCATCCTATCCCGATCCTCGCGCCATTCTCAAGGGGAGGCGCGTGCGACCTCGTCAGGGGTGTGCGTCGCCACGCTCGGGATCGAGCGCGGGATAGCGATCGAGCAGCGCCTGCGTGACGCCGTTGGTCCAGCCGAAGCCGTCCTGCACCGGATACTCGCCGCCGCCACCTGCCGCGCCGGTCTCGACATCGTACTTCTCGATCATCCGCCCGGTGCGATTGCAATAGGTCGATACGGTGCGCACCCAGCGCCGCGCGAGATCCTCGGCAAGTGCGGTCTTGCCGTAGCGGTCCAGCCCCGCCACGCCGACCCACAGCAGCGGCGCCCAGCCGTTGGGCTGGTCCCATTGCTGGCCGGTGCTGAGCGTGGTGGTACGCAGTCCGCCCGGCGCGACCAGCTTGGCCGCGGTGAGCGTGGCGGTGGTGTCGGCCTGCTGCTGCGTGGCGAGGCCGACGAACAGTGGATAGAGCATCGCCGCGCTAATCGACGGGGTCGGCTTGGCGGAAGTGCGATCCCAATCGACGAAGCGCTTGTCCGTCGCCGACCACAGATAGCGGTTGATCGCGCTCAAGCGCTTCGCGGCGCGCGCGGTATAATCGCGCGCGCACGCGGCATCGCCGACAGCGGTGCAGCGCCGTGCGATCGACGTTTCGAGGTTCCACAACAGGCTGTTGAGATCGACCGGCACGATATCGGTGGTGTGGATGGTGGCGAGTGTCTTGCCGTCGGCCAGCCAGCGCGAGCTATAGTCCCACCCGCTTTCCGCACCCGCGCGCAGATCGCGATTGACCTGACCGGGGTTGCGACCGGCGGTGGCGGAGGTGGCGACATCCTCGGTATAGGATTCGTCGCGCGGGGTGTCGCGGGCATCCCAATAGCGGTTGAGCAGGCTGCCGTCGGGCATCCGCACGACATGCTCGCACGCGCCGCTCGCATCGAGACAGCCCGCGCCCGTCATCCAATAAGCATATTCCGCCTTCAGCGCGGCGAGGCGTGCGGCATCGGTGGCGGGGTCATGCGTGTCGGAGAGGTCCATCATCAGCGCGAGGAACGGCGGCTGCGAACGCGACAGGTAATAGCTGCGGGTGCCGTTGGGGATATGGCCGTACTTCGAGATCAGCGCGGTGAAATTGGCGAGCATCGACTCGATCAGTGGCTTCTCGCCATCCGCCTTGAGGCCCAGCATGGTGAAGTAGCTGTCCCAGTAATACATCTCCTGATAGCGCCCGCCCGCCACCACATAGGCATACGGCAGTTGCAGTGCGGAGGAGCCGGGCACCACCGCCATCGGCGGCTTGGCGAGGATCGGCCATAGCGCGCGGATATGCTCGCGCATGGTGAGCTTGTTCGGGGCAGTTTCGCCTATCTTGCGGAAATGGCGGGAGACGAAGGCGGCAAGCGCTGCACGATCCTTCGGCGCGTCGGCGCGGTATGCCGCCATGATCGCGGCGGGCGTACCTTGCGGCACCATGTCGGCGAAGGTCTTGCTGTCCGGAAACACGCGCGCGAGTTCGACCGCGCGGTACAGCGGGCCGTAGATATCCTCGGGCGTCTGCGCGGCGCGGGCGGTGTCCGCCGGAAGCTGCGGACGCGCGGTCGCAGCGACTGGCGCGAGCAGGGCAAGCGCCAGCGCGAGCGATGGGCGGAGCATCATGACAACCTCATAGAATAAAAGGTGCCGACCGGGTGGGTGACCCGGCCGGCGATACAGAGACTTAGAACTTCACCGCGGCGGTGATCGTGCCGTGGCGGCCGAAGATCGTCCGGCCGAGGAAGAAGCCGTTGCCGTTGGCGGCACCAACGGTGCGGACGTTACCCTCGGTCAACGCGAGCGTATCGGTCACGTTGTCGACGGTCGCCTGAATCGAGAAGCGGTCGTTCACGTCGATCGACGCGCCGAGATCGAGCGTCTCGTAGCTGCCGAGCCGCTGCTGGTTCTCGATATCGGCAAAGCGGTTGCCGATATGCGTGAACGTGCCGAACAGCCGCGCCTGACCGAACGCGCTGCGGAACGTGTACGACGGGATCGCGGCGATCTGGAACTTGGGCTGCCGGTTGACGTCGTTGCCCGAGTTCGGCCCGAAATCCTTGAACTTGCCGTCCTGCACCACGCCGCGCACGGCGAGCTGGAAGCCATCGACCGGGCGCACCGCACCCTCGAACTCCAGGCCATAGGCGCGCGACCCGCCGAACAGCACGACGTTCTGCTCGACGCCGTTGATATTGCGGATGTCCTGGAAGATCAGGTTGTGGAAGCGGTTGTAGAAGCCGGTCAGGTACACGTCGTACAGCCGGGTCGAGGTCTTCAGGCCCGCCTCATACTGGTCGGCGGTCTGCGGCTTGATGTTCTGGATCGTGGTGGCGTTGCCGCGCAGATCGTCGAACTGCGGCAGCAGCGCGCCCCGGTTGGCCCGCAGGAAGCCGTTGAGGTTGCCGGTGAACGCATAGTCCGCGCCCGCCGTCCACGACACCTGCGTCTTGCTGTAGCGCACCGTGGTGTAGGTGCCGTTCAAATAGGTCGCGCCGTTGTTGTACGCGGTGAGCGCGTTGTTATCGAGATCGCCGGTCGAGCTGTTCTCGAACGTATCGCGCAGTTTCACCCGCTCCACGCGCACGCCGCCGTCGAGCCGCAGCGCGCCCAGCTTCCATTCGTCGCTGACATAGCCGGCGATGTTGGTGCTCTTGTAGCGTGCGTTGACGTCGTAGCTGTTGCCGCTGGTGAAGCCGTTGCGGGTCAGGATCGTGCCGTTGGCGAGGCTTGCGTTGAGCACGCGCGCCTGCGGTTCGAGCGCGAGCAGGATGTTGTTGCCGAGGTTCCACGTATCGTGATCGAGGACGTGCGCGTAATAGCCGCCCAGCGTCAGCGTGTTGCCCTGAAACAGCTCCTTGGACAGCTTCAGTTCGTCGGTGAAGCTCTGGATATGCTTCTGCACCGTCCAGATGCCGGCCTGGATGGTCTGCTGGCCGCCGGTCAGTGCCTGGCCGGTGCCGGCATAGGTCACCGTGCCGGGGCCGCCCGCCGAGGCGAGATAATCCGCCACCGTCTGCGGGTTCGATCCGGTGAACAGCGCGTTCGTCTCGGACGTGCCCTTGGTGAAGTTGACGTTGTTCTGCACGGTGAAGCCGCCGCCCACGTCGTAGCTGAAGTTCGAGCCGAACGTGTAGAGCCGCGCGCCGCGCCCGCGTGACAGGTCGACCGCCTTCTTCTGCGTGGCACCACCGTTGATGGCGGGTCCGGTCTCGATCAACGTATGCTCGATCTCCTTGCCGACCAAAGTGTCGGTGCGTGCGTCAAAGCCGGCGAAGGTGCTGAACTTGCCGTTGTTCTCGACCAGCGGCATCGGCGTGTAGAACGCGTTCTGATCATCGAGGTAGCGGCCGTAGACGGTGAGCTTGCCGGCATCGAACTTGTGCGTGATGCTGCCGGTGAACTGCCCGCCGAGATCACCCTGGAAACCGGTGTGGCGGAACCCGTCCGAATAGCGGTAGAACCCGCCAAGCATATAGGTGGTGTTGGCGTCGATCGGGCCCTGCGCCACGACGTCGCCGCGATAGGTGCCCTCGGTCCCGTAGGTCGCGCGCAGCGACAGGTGCGGGTCCTGCGTGCCTTCCTTGAGGATGAAGTTGGTGGTCGCGCCCGGCTGGCCGTTCGAGAAGATCGGGCTGGGGCCGCCGCGCAGCACCTCGACCCGCTCGATCGTATCGTCGAGGCGGAACAGCGAGCTGTTCTCCATGAACGACAGCGCGGACGGCGCGACCAGCGGCGAACCGTTCAGTTCGAGCGTGAGGAACGGCGCGTCGCCGGTGGACGGGAATCCGCGGATGAAGACGTTCGCGCCGGCATTGCCGCCTGAGCTTTCCACCCACAGGCCCGGCACGATCTTGAGCAGATCGGCGGTCGAGGTCGGCTGCACTTCGCGGATCTGCTCGGCGCTGGCGGTGGAGATCGAATAGCTCGCGTCGAGCTTGCGAAGCCCCTCGCGGTTGACGTTGCCGGTGACGACGATGTCCTGCATCGGCGCAGCATCCGCAGTGGCGGGCGGCGCGATCGGGCTGGTCGGTGTGGTATCCTGCGCGAACGCCGGCGCCGCGCCGAGCGCGGTGCCGGCGAGCAGCGCGAGGGTGAGGGTGTGGGTACGGATCATTGGGGAAGTCCTCCTGATGGTCTTTTTGTTTTGGGGGCGGCGGTGCGCTGCGTGGCGCATGCAGCCGGCGCGCCGGGCGGGTGCCGGCGCGGGACATTCGGGCGGGATGTACGCAGGCCCGGATGATTAGGGTGGGTGCGGGTGGCTCACGTTCAGAACCGGTAACTGGTGGAGAGGTTGACCGAACGCCCCGGGATCGGCCGCGCGAAGATCGCGCCCGGCGCCTGTTGCCCTAGCGTGCGCGGATTGCCCTCGGTCAGGCCGATCGCATTGGTGAGATTGTCGGCGCTGGCCTGCACCCGCCACCGTGGCGACACGTCGAGCGTCGCGCCGGCATCCCATTTGAGGAAACCCGGCAGCAACTGCTGGTTCTGCACGTCGGACCAGCGATCGCCCATATAGGCGAGCGTGGTGAACAGGCTCGCCTTGCGCCTCGCCACCGCGAAATCCCACGTCGGCGTGACGCGCCATTGCCACACCGGCTGGCGCTGCACGCGGTTGCCGCTGAGATCGGTGCGGCCAGCGTCGGTGAAGAACCGCCGGTAGCGCGCATCCAGCCAAGTGCCGGTGAACGCCACCGACAGCGGCGGCGCCACCCGCCACGTCCCGTCCAGCTCCACGCCGGTCGCGCGCGCACCGCCGACCGAGGCGATTGGCGCGCCACTGGCGATCACGGTGGTGGCAAGCCCGTGGAAAGTGTTGCGGAACAGCGTCGCATACAGGCTGAGCGGACCGGTCAGCTTCACCCCGCCCTCGATGGTGTCGATCTGCGGCGCGAGCGTGATGCCGTCGCGCAGATTGTCGAAGAACGGAAAGCTGGTGCCCCGGCTGAACCGCGCGAACGCTCCGAAACGGGCGGTGGCATCCGCATTGGCAGCGAGCGTCCATGACCACGCCCCGCCGCGATAGCGCACCGGCGTGCGGGTATCGGTGAATACCACGTTGGCATTGTCGTACAGGGTGCGCGGATCGCCATCGGGGCCGCCTGCGCCCGCCGCCGTCGTGTCGCGCGCGCTGCCGTTGACGCTGTGGCGCTGGTGCCGCACGCCGCCATCGAGCCGCAGCCATTTGCCGAGTTTGACTTCCTCGACACCGTAGAAGGCGAGATCGCGCCCACGATAGCGCGCATCGACCAGGAAGCTCGATCCGCTCGCGAAGCCGTCGCGCGTTACCACCGCGCCACCCGCCAGCGTCATATCGAGCCGCCGCGCCTGTGGTGTCGCGGTGAGCAGCAGCGTGTTGCCGATGTCCCAATGGTCGCGCGATCCGTAGCTGGTGGCGTAGACGCCGACCGTCGCCTTGCTCGGCCCCGTCGCCCATTCCAGCGTCGCGTCGTTGACCAAAGCGTCGATACGCTTGTCCACCGTCCAGATGCCGGCACGCACCACCGCCTGCGACGGCGATACCGCGCGGCCGTCCGCCACGGTGACGAGGCTGGCGATCGTTCCGCCCATCCGCGCGGCATAGGCGGCGGCGCTTTCCGGCGGCACATTGTCGGAGACGAGGCCGGTGGTGTCGGCATCGCCCGTCAGCCAGCTCGCCTTGTCGCGCAGCGTCACCGTGTCGCCGAGCCGCAGTTCGACATTGCCGCCGAGGTTGACGATACGCGCGCCGCGCCCGTCGTCGAGATCGTAGCGCGCGCCGTCGTTCCGGGTGCCGGTGCGGGTATCCGGCCCGGCGAGCGTACCGGTGCCGGGGTCGAACCCCGGATACGCGCCGATGCTGCGCCCGGTCTGCTTGACCGGGATCGGCAGCAACCATTGGCTGCGATCATCGAGATAGCGCGCGAACAGCAACACCGATCCGCGTGTGAGATCCTGCCGCAGATTGGCGGTGATCTGCCCGCCACGATCCGCCGCGAATCCGGGCGAGCGGATACCGTCCCCGCGCGAAACATAGCCGCCGACCATGACATGCGTGCGCGGGCCGATCGGCCCGGACAGGTAGGCATCGGCGCGTACCTCGCCATCGTCGATCACGCTCGTCTTGATCAGCCCGGCGAGCCGGTCGCCGCCCTCGCGCTGGATCACGTTGACGGTTGCGCCGGGCTGTCCGGAGGCGAGCAGCGCGCCGGTGCCGCCGCGCACCGCTTCGACCCGCTGCACGCTCTCGTCGATGCGGTAGAGCTGCGAGTTCTCCAGGAACGACAGGGTGGCGGGCGGGAAATACGGCACCCCCTCGGTCTGGAAGGTGACGTATTCGGCATCCCCACCCGACGGATAGCCGCGCACGAAGATGTTCGCACCGTTCTTGCCGCCCGATGTCTCGATCGTCAGCCCCGGCACCAGCCGCAGCACGTCGGCGGTGGCGGGTGCGCCCAGCTGGTCGATCGCGGTGCGCGGCACCGACGTAACCGCGAACGCCGCCGCCTGCCGCGTGCTGCCGCCGCCGGGGGTGCCGACCACGACGATGTCGGCGATCTGCGCAACATCCACCGGCGCGGTCGCTGGCATGGGCGCGGCGGGGCGGTGTGGCCGCGTCGGCATCGGGACGGCCTCGAGCAGATACGCGCCACCCGGGGCCGACCGCGCGCGAAACCCGCTGCCGGCGAGCAACCGCGCCAGCGCGCGATCCGGGTCGATCCGCTTATGCACGGGCGGTGCCCGGCGTCCACGCACCTGCGCGGGCGCGAACAGGATCTGCCGCCCGCTCTGCCGGGCGAACACCACCAGCGCATCGGCCAGATCGCCGGCGGGGATGTCGAACAGCGGGGAAGGGTGCGACGCAGCGTGGATGGGCATCGCGATCAGGCACGCGGCGAACGCAAACGCTATCCATGATCCACGCCTCCCTCGCAGCGGCCCCGTCACGCGCGGGGCTCCCGACAGCAAAGACGCAGCGCCGTCAGAACTCCGAACCGAGCGGCGATATTTTTTGTAGGCTTAGCGCGCGGAGATGACGATGCCATCGCGCGCGTCCTGTTCGACGCGCACCGGAAAGCCGGTGGCGAGCGCGCCGACGAAGGCGGACGCGCCGGTAGTGCGAAACGCCCCGGAAATCCGCAGCGCCCCGGCGCGCGCATCCGCCAGCCGGATCGGGTGGGTACGATACCGGTTGAACTCGCCCACCGCCTCCGACAGGGGCGTGTCGGCGAATTGCAGGTGTCCGCTGCGCCAGCCGGTGAAGGCAACCGGATCGTCGAGCGTGCGAATGACGACATCGCTGCCCTGCACCGCCAGCAACTTGCCGGGCGCCAGCGCGACCGCTGAATCGTCACTTTCGAGCGTGAGATGCCCTGTGTTCGCGAAAGCCCGAACGCGGCCGGGGTCGGTCCGCACATCGAAGGTGCCCGCGCGCGTAGTGAAGTCTCGTCCGCCGGCGCTGATCCGGAACGGAGCATCGTCCGGCCTGATCCGGAACCAGCCTTGTCCGCTAAGGCTGGCGGCGCGCGCCTTACCCCCGTACCAGACGGTGAGTGCGCTGTCGGTGTCGAGCGTCACCATCGATCCGTCCGGCAGCGTCACGTTTGCCTGCTGACCGATGCCGGTGCGGAAGGTTCGTGTAACGACCTGCGGCGCGGGCGTGGTCCACGCCCGGATACCGAAGGCGGCAAGCGGCGCGCCCACCAGCACCAGCGCGCCCGCCGCCATCATCCCCCACCGCGGGCGCGGCGATCGGCCCGCCAGCATCGTGCGCGCGAGCGTCTGCTGACGAAGCGCAAGCAGGGGGCCTTCCTCCGCCAGTCCCTGCGCGCCCTCAAGCGCGGCCTGCACTCGGTCGTACGCGGCGGCATGGGCTGGGCTGGCGGCGCGCCAAGCCACGAACGCGGCGCGCTCACTAGCGCCGGCCTGCGGCAGCCGCGCGTGCCAATCGGCCGCCGCCTGCGATAGCTCCTCAGCGATGGCGCCAATCCTCCAGGGCGTCGGTGACGTGGGCGAGCGCCTTGGCCTGATGCTTTTCGGCAGCGCGCGTGGAAATGCCGATCGCGCGGGCGACATCCGCCATCTTCAATCCCTCCAGCACGCGCAGCACGAACACGTCGCGCGTTCGCTCGGGAAGCTCCAGCAACACCGCCTGCAAGCGATGCGCCGCCTCCCTACTTTCCAAGACGCGATCCGGCGAAATCTCCGAACCGGCGATCTCGTCGTCGATCTCGTCATGCAGCCCGCCGCCGCGCACCGCACCGCGCCGCGCGCGATCCTTCAGCACGTTCGCGGCGGTCACGAAGAGGAAATGCTCGGGCTTTTCGATGCCGGCCGGGTCCGGCATACGGCTGAGGCGCAGGTACACGTCCTGCACCAGATCGGGTACGTCGGCCTTCACGCTCACGCGCCGTTCGAAGAACCTGCTCAGCGCGCGGTCGTAGGTCTGCGCGAGGCGTGTCAGTACCATGCGCCGATCCGTCACCGGATCGTCGACTGGCATCCTCCCGAACATGGACGTTCTCTCGCGTTCCATCGCCGCTGTGTGCCACCGGCGTGCCTGGCCAGCAAGCCCGGTGCGGCGGCTAATCCGGACCGCATCAGCGCCGCCGCCGGCGCCCGGTCGGAGGCGACGTGAACCCCAGTTCGACGAGGTTGGCCACGCGCAGGTCCCGCGCCTGCACGGACGTGTCGCCGAGAACGACCGCGATGATCCGCACGCCACCCCGGTCCGCCGAGGTGACGATGTTGTAGCCTGAGTCCACGGTATAGCCGGTCTTGATCCCGTCCACGCCGCTGATCTTGCCAAGCAGGTGATCGTGGCTGGCGAGCCGATGCGACTGCCAAGTGATCGAGCGCGCGGAGAAGACCGGATACTGGCGCGGGTGGTTCTTCAGCAGCGCCACCGCGAGCCTCGTCATGTCACGCGCGGTGGTGAGGTTGCCGGGATTGGTCAGCCCGCTTGCATTCGCGAAGCTGGTGTTCCTCATGCCGAGCTGCCTCGCCTTCGCGGTCATCAACATGGCGAAGCGGGCCTCGCTGCCGGCAAGCTTCTCCGCAATCGCGACCGCCATGTCGTTGGAGGACCGCACCGCCATCGCCGAGATCGCCGTGCGCACCGATACCGATCGGCCGGCAGGAACACCCAGCCGCGACGGGGGCTGTCGCGCGGCGTTACGCGAAACCGGCACCGCATCGTCGAGCCGAACCTTGCCGGCGTCGAGCGCGTCGAACAGCAGGTACAGCGTCATCATCTTGGTGAGTGATGCGGGGTGACGCACCACGTCGGGCTGCTCGGCGTAGAGCAGCTTGCCGCTGGATGCGTTGAACAGCATTTCCGACACCGGGCGCTCCGCCGCGCGTCGGGCGAGCGCGGGCTGTGCGGCCAGCGCAAGCGCGACGGCGGATGCTGTGGCGAACAAGCGTCCTGGCTGGACACGCGCTAAACAGAACATTGCATTTCCTGAACGATCACAACGGTATCGGTGGCAGACCCGACCTGAACGGGAGCTTGCGCCACATGGGGCATCACCGCAGTTTTCCAAAACGGAATCACCATGCGGACCGGGAAAATGCTTTCCGATCCACGCTTCGCGGCGCACATCTCAGAGGCGTCTTGATCGTGGTTCGGGTATCGTGCGACACCCCCGCGCGTCCGCCGGACGCCATCCGCCATGACCTGGAGCCGCCGACATGAGCACCGACGACCTGATGATCGACACGCCCGACGGGCCGATGACCTTTGCCGAATGGAAGAAGAAGCACCCGGTGCAGGTTCCGTCGCGTCGCACCAAGGGCAAGGATCTGCCGGTGAAGGTGAAACGGTTTACCGACAAATAGAGCCGTCGCCAGACCAACGGCTTGGCGAGACTGGGTGTTCGGTCGCGGATGGCGGACCCGCGGTGCGTTTCGGCCGTTTCAACGGTGACATTTCGAAACGGAGTCTGCCATGCCCCATGAAACCCCCGTATGGTTCATCACCGGTTGTTCGACCGGGTTCGGCCGCGAACTTGCCAAACTGGTGCTCGATCGCGGTCATCGTGCTGTCGTTACCGCGCGTGGAGCGGACCGCGTGGCGGATCTGGTGGAGCATGCGGGTGATCGCGGGCTGGCGCTCGATCTCGACGTTGCCCGGCAGGATCAGATTGATAGCGCCGTCGCCACCGCCAAGGCACATTTCGGCCGCATCGACATTGTCGTCAACAACGCGGGCTACGGCTACCAAAGCTCGGTCGAGGAGGGGGAAGACGCCGAGATCCGCGCGCAATTCGACGTCAACGTCTTCGGCCTGTTCGCGCTGACACGCGCCGTGCTGCCGATCATGCGCGAGCAGCGTTCCGGCCATGTCATCAACATCACTTCGGTCGGCGGCCTGATCGGCTTTGCCGCCTCCGGCTATTACGCCGCGACCAAGCATGCGGTCGAGGGGCTGTCGGACGCGCTTGCGGCCGAGGTCGGGCGACTCGGGATCAAGGTGACCTGTGTCGAACCGGGGCCGTTCCGCACCGATTGGGCGGGCCGCTCGCTGAAGCAGACCGAAAGCCGTATCGCGGATTACGCCGACACCGCCGCTGCGCGGATGAAGACGACCAGCGGCTACAGCGGAAATCAACCGGGCGACCCGGTCCGTGCGGCGCAGGCGATCATCGACCTTACCGAGCGCGCGGAAGCGCCACGCCATTTCGTGCTTGGAAAGTTCGGCATCGATGCCGCAACCGCGAAGCTTCGGGAGCGTATCGACGAGATCGAAAGCCAGCGCGCCGAAAGCCTTGCGACAGACTTCCCGGACGCCGCACAGGATTGAAGCGCTGCCCCGCTGCTGGGCTCGCCACAACGGGCTCGGCAGTTTGGTAGCGCCATCAACGGGCGGGGTTCTATAACCCCGCTCGAGGCGCAAATGCTGGCAGTGACGGCGTTTTTCTGGGTTGACCCAAGCTCTGGTAGATGACAGCTTCGATAAAGATAGCGCTACCAATAAGCGGAGAGGGAACCTGTGAAGCGATCGATCATCGCGCTGCTCGCGTCTGCGAGCATGCTGAACTGTGCGTGCGCGGTACAGGCGCAAACTTTGGCGGTGACCCCGGCGCAGACCCTGGAGACGCAGGGCCTGAGCGTCATCATCGACCAGAACCAGTTCAGCCCGATCTTCTTTGACGAGAAGAATGCCGGCATCCAGATCGTGCTGCATGGCGACCGGATCGCCACCGATGGCGCCATTCGCCTCGACAAGACGCCCGAGCAATGGGCGCCGGTACCCGCCTTCATCAGCCGCACGCTTGGCAGCGAGCCGAACCAGGTGGTGGTGCGCTCCGCCTACAAGGCGCAGAACCTCGCCTACAACGTGAAGGTCACGGCCGAGGGCGAGGGTTTCCGCATCGCCGTCGATCTTGATCAGCCGCTGCCCGCCAGTCTGGCGGGCAAGGTCGGCTTCAACCTGGATTTCTTGCCGTCGGCGTATTTCGGCAAGACGTATCTGATGGACACGGCGCCCGGCCTGTTCCCGCGCCATCCCACCGGCCCGATGGCGAAGGACGGGTCCGGCGATCCGTTGCCGATGGCATCGGGCGGCAAGTCGCTCACGCTCGCGCCGGAGGACCCGCTGACGCGAGTCACCATCACCTCCGACAAGGCGCCGCTCGCGATCTACGATGCCCGCAATCGCGCGCAGAACGGCTGGTTCGTCGTGCGATCGCTGGTGCCCGCCGGCGCGCGCGAGAATGCGATCGTGTGGCACGTCCGCCCCAATGTCGAGAAGAACTGGGTGCGTCAGCCGGTCGTGTCGTTCAATCAAGCGGGCTATACGCCGGATCGCCGCAAGGTTGCGATGATCGAGCTCGACCCCAATTTCAACGCGCCCAAGGAAGCGGAATTGGTCAAGCTCACCGCCGACGGCCGCAAGGAACCGGTGCTGCGCGCCACGCTGATCCCGCGCGGACGCTGGACGCGCTACAATTACGCCGCGTTCGATTTCTCCAGCGTGCGTGAGCCGGGCGTCTATGCCATCTCCTATGCAGGCGCCACGACCAACCCGTTCCGGATCGCTGCCGACGCCTACGGCCACATCTGGCAGGCTTCACTCGACACCTTCCTTGCCGAACAGATGGACCATATGGGCATTCGCGAGCAGTACCGCGTGTGGTCGGCACCCTCGCACCTTGATGATGCCCGGCAGGCACCGGCCAACCATGTGCATTTCGACGGCTACAAGATGGGCCCCAACCTGGATTCTCCGTTCAAGGCGGGGGAGCATATTCCCGGGCTGGCGGTGGGCGGCTGGCAGGATGCCGGCGACTATGACATCCAGACGCCCGAGAATGCGTCGGTCATCCGCGATCTGGTGTGGGCGCGCGAACTGTTCGGGCTCGACTGGGACGAGACCAGCGTCGACGAAGCCGCGCGCGCGGTCGAGATCCGCAAGCCCGATGGCGTCGAGGATGCGGTGCAGCAGATCACCCACGGCACGCTGCAACTGCTCGCCCAGTACAAGACGTTCGGTCATGCCATCGTCGGCATCGTCGATCCGACGCTACGGCAATATGCGCATCTGGGGGACTCCGGCTCGCAGACCGACGGCCTGCTCTACGACCCGGCGCTGAAGCCGGACGAGCGCAAGGACGGCGCGTCCGGCAAGCCCGATGATCGCTGGGCGTTCACCACCGACCTTCCGGCGAACGACCTGTCGATCGCGGGTGCGTTGGCGAGTTCCAGCCGCGCGCTTTCCGCAAGCAACCCGGCACTGGCGGCGGAGGCACTTGCCGCGGCCAAGGCGCTATGGGCGAAGCAGCAGAACGGGACGATCAAGGGCGGCGACGGCCGTGACGATTCCACATCGCCGCGCTCGGCCGAGAACGCCAATGTGGTCGCCACGGTCGAACTGCTCATCACCAGCAAGGGCGATCGCACCTATGCCACGCGGCTGCGGCAGTTGCTGCCGGTGATCCGCCAGCATTTCGAATGGGTCGGCGGCGCGGCGGTCCGGGCGATCCCGTTCATGGACGCGGATTACCGCCAGCAGCTTGCGCCGCTGGTGCGGGCGATGAAGGCGAAGGTGGACAGCACCGTCGTCAACAACCCGTTCGGCGTACCGATCAGCGAGGGGTCGTGGGCCGGGTCCAACCAGGTCGTCAGCTTCGGCACGACCATGTATCTGCTGCATCAGGCATTCCCGGAACTGGTCGGCACCGAATACACGCTGAACGCGATCGATTATGTGCTGGGGCGGCATCCCGCGAACAATCTGTCGTTCGTCTCCACCGTCGGCACCGCGTCGAAACTGATCGGCTACGGTCACAACCGCGCCGACTACAGCTTCATCCCGGGCGGGTTGGAGCCGGGCATGTTGATCGTCAAACCGGACTTTCCGGAGGTAAAGACCGACTGGCCGTTCCTGTGGTTCGAGAACGAATATACCGTCAGCACGACGTCCGCCTATATCCTCGCGGCGCGCGCGGCGATGGCGGCGACCACCGAAAAGCCGTAAGCCGGCAAAACGGGTGAAGCCGGTTCAGGAGACGACGTTGGCAGCGATCGACGCACCGTTCGACATCAACCGGCGCGAAGCGCTGGCGGCGGGCCTCGCGGTGATGACGCCGGCGCTGCTGGCGGCGCGCGCGGCGGAGCGTCGGGCCGACGAGCGGCTGTGGTACCGGCAACCGGCGGGCGCGTGGACCGAGGCGCTGCCGGTCGGCAACGGGCGGCTTGGCGCCATGGTGTTCGGCCGGGTCGGGCAGGAGCGTTTGCAGCTCAACGAGGACACGCTCTGGGCCGGCTCGCCCTACCGCGCCGATAATCCGGAGGCGCTGGCGGCGCTGCCGGAGGTGCGCGCGCTGCTGGCGGCGGGGCGCTACAAGGAGGCCACCGACCTCGCCTCCGCCAAGATGATGGGCAAGCCGATCGCGCAGATGCCGTATGGCTCGCTCGGCGATCTGTTGCTGAACTTTGCCGGGGCGCGCGAGCCGACCGAGTATCGCCGCGCACTGGACCTCGCTTCGGGAATCGCCGCTACGCGCTTCGCCGAAGGGGCGGCGCGGTACACGCGCGAGGTGTTCGCGTCGCACCCGGATCAGGTGGTGGTCGTCCGGCTGGAGGCGGCGGGCGGACGGCTCGACTTCGATCTGGCGTATCGTGCACCGCGTGTGGTGGCAACGCCGCGCGAGCAGTTCGCCGAGGGGACACTGCCGCAGGGCGTCGTCGCGACCGACTGGCTGCTGCGTGTGGATGCGGGCGCGTTGCCGCCGGACGTCACGATCGCGGCGGACGGCGCCGGTGCGATTCTCATCACCGGGCGCAACGTCGCCTCCAGCGGCATTCCTGCCGGGTTGCACTATGCGCTTCGCGTCGTTGCGTTGGGCGATGGCAGGATCGTCGCGGGCGCGGACGGCTTGCACGTGCGCGGGGCCAAGGCGGTCACGCTGCTGATCAGTGCCGCGACCAGCTTTGTGAATTTCCGCGACACCGGCGGCGATGCGATCGCCAAGGCGCGGGCGGCAGGCAAGGCGGCGGAACAACAGACTTATGCGGCCCTGCGCGCGCGCCACATCGCCGATCACGGTGCGTTGTTCGGTGCGCTGAAGATCGACCTCGGTACCAGTGCGGCGGCGGCGCTGCCCACTAACGAGCGGATCGCGGGCGGCGAAAGCGGCAGCGATGCCGGCCTTGCCGCGCTGTACCTGCACTATAGCCGCTATCTGCTGATCGCGTCGTCGCGGCCGGGAACGCAGCCGGCCAACCTGCAAGGGATCTGGAACGAGGGTACCAGCCCGCCGTGGGGCAGCAAATATACGATCAACATCAATACCGAGATGAACTATTGGGCGGCCGATCCCGCCGCGCTGGGCCTGCTCACCGAACCGTTGCTGCGCATGGTCGAGGATCTGTCGGTCACCGGTGCGCAGACCGCGCGCGACATGTACGGCGCGCGCGGCTGGGTGGCGCACCACAACACCGATCTGTGGCGCGCGACCGCGCCGATCGACGGGCCACTGTGGGGGTTGTGGCCGTGCGGCGGTGCATGGCTGTGCAACGCGCTGTTCGACCATTGGGATCATGTGCGCGAGACGGCGCTGCTCGCGCGGGTGTACCCGCTGCTGCGCGGGGCGACGCATTTCTTCCTCGACACGCTGATCGAAGACCCGAAGGGACGTGGGCTGGTGACGTCGCCGTCGCTGTCGCCGGAGAACATGCATCCGTTCGGATCGTCGCTGTGCATCGGCCCGGCCATGGACCGGCAGATCATCCGCGACCTGTTCGCCAACACGCTTGTCGCCGGGCGCCGGCTCGAGCGGGACGATGCGTGGTTGCAGCAGGTCGAGGCCACGCGCGCGCGGATCGCGCCGGACCGGATCGGCAAGGCCGGGCAGCTACAGGAATGGCTGGAGGACTGGGACCTTGAAGCGCCCGAGCCGCACCACCGCCATGTTTCCCACCTCTACGCCGTCTATCCGAGCGGGCAAATCAACGTGCGCGACACGCCAGCCCTGATCGAGGCCGCCAAGGTGAGCCTGCGCCGGCGCGGCGATCTCTCCACTGGCTGGGCGACCGCGTGGCGGGCGTGTTTGTGGGCGCGAATGGGGGAGGGCGACCATGCCCATGCCGTGCTGACGGGTCTGCTCGGACCCAAGCGCACCTATCCGAACATGTTCGACGCGCACCCGCCGTTCCAGATCGACGGCAACTTCGGCGGCAGTGCCGCTATCCTGGAGATGGTGCTGCAATCCTGGGGCGGCGAACTCCACCTGCTGCCGGCGCTGCCGTCCGCCTGGCCGGAAGGGTCGATCGCGGGCTTTCGCGCGCGCGGCGGGTTGCGCGTCGATCTGGCGTGGCGGGGCGGTCGGCCTTCGGCGTTGACGATCCAGGGACCGGCGGGAATGAGCGTCGCCATCCGGCATGGTGCCGAACGCTACAAGGTCGAGATCGCGTCATCAGGGCGATACACGCGGCGCTGGACTTGATAGAGGCTCGACGGGGCTGATCGTGCCATCGTTTGCGTAAGCGCGCGGAGTCCGCCGATGAAGGGGAGACGTGATATCATGAAGACGGTAAGCGGCGCGATCATCGCACTGTTGGCGGTCGCCACCGCAACGACCGCGCAGGCGAAGGACGACCCGCTCGCGCCGACGAGCCGGTGGAGTGCGTATTCGGCGGGCCGCGCGCAGACCCCGCCGATGGGGTGGAGCAGCTGGAACGCCTTCGCGACGGACATCGACGAGGACAAGATTCTCGGTTCGGCGCAGGCGCTCGTTCGGAACGGTTTGGCGGCGAAGGGCTATCGCTACGTCAACATCGACGACGGCTGGTGGGCGCAACGCCGGGTGACCGATGGCCAGCTCCTGATCCGTTCGGCACGCTGGCCCTCAACCGTTAAGGCGGGTGCCGATCCATCCTTCCGGCCGGTCACCGACCGGCTGCACGCGATGGGGCTGAAGGCGGGGATCTACTCCGATCTTGGCCGCAACACCTGTTCGCAGGCCTATTCGCCCGATGATACCGATCTGCCCAAGGGCACGGTCGCCGAGCGGGAGGTTGGGCTTTACGGCCATATCGATCAGGATATCGGACTGTACTTCGCCAAATGGGGGTTCGACTTCATCAAGGTGGACGGCTGTGGCCTGCGCGCCTTTGGGGCGGACAGCGAGAAGGTGGTATCGGGCAAATACCGCGCATTGCCGCCGATCCTGAACATGGAATTTGTCGCGCGATCGAACATCCCGGCGGTGCAGTCGCTGTTCCGGCAGATCAACGCCGCGCTGGTGCGCGACAATCCGGACGGCGATTACCTGCTGTCGCTGTGCATCTGGGGCGCGGCCAACGTGCGCAGCTGGGGCAAGGATTTCGGCAACATCTCGCGTACGAGCGACGATATCAACCCGACCTGGGGGCGGATGCTCACCAATTTCGACAGTGCGGCGAAGCGGGCGCTGTATGCGCATCCGGGATCGTGGAACGACCCGGACATGCTGTACATCGGCAAGGGCGATTTCGACGCGGCGCACCTGACCGAGGCGCGATCACACCTGTCGATGTGGGCGATGATCAACGCGCCGCTGATGATCGGCATGGATCTGCGCACCGCACCCAAGGCGTTGCTCGACGTGTTCGGCAATGCCGAGGTGATCGCGGTCGATCAGGACCCGGCCGGAAATCAGGCGGTGGTCGCGTTCGACAGCGACGAGTTGCAGATCTTCGTCAAGACGTTGAGCAACGGCGACAAGGCGGTGGCGGTGTTCAACCGTGGCGGCGTGCCCATCGACGTCGACCTGACCGCCGCGCACATGAAGTTCAGGAACGCGACCGACATTGCGTTGGTTGATCTGTGGACGGGTGCGCGGCGTAGCTTCCGCGATACCGTGAAGCTGCACCTCGATGGTCACCAGACGTTGCTGTTCCGCGCGCACGGGACGCATGGTCTCGACAACGGCCTCTACCTGTCCGAGCAGCCGGGCAACGTAAACCCGGCGGTGGACGGCGTGGTGCAGCCCGTGCCGGACCCGACGATCCACCGGTCGGCAAGCGGCTGGCAGGGCACGCGCGGTAGCGGCGAGCGGCCGATCTACGCGGGCTGGGGCGGTGCACAGCCGGACAGCGCGCCGTATGGCGAGGCACTGGAGATCGACGGCAAGCTGTTCGCGACCGGGATCGGCGTGCTGGCGAACTCCCGGCTGGAGGTTCGCAACGCCGGGTATCGCCGGTTCACCGCCACCGTCGGTGTCAACGATTCCGCGCGCGACACGGATCGCGCGGCGACGTTCACGGTCTATGGCGACGGCAAGCCACTCGCCACCAGCCGTGCGGTGAAATGGGGGCAGGCGGGGCAGCCGATCACCGCCGATGTCACGGGGGTGAAGATCATCGAGCTGGTCGCACGGGCGGACACGGCCGGTGCGGCGGCACTGCCGGTGACATGGGCCGACGCGGCGCTGCTGACGCGCTGAGCGAGCAGCGTCAGGCCGGGCGGGTGTCGAGGCAGGCGAGCAGCGCTGCCTCGACTTGGCGGATCGGCGCGGGGTCGGGGACCACACCTGCCGCCACCCCACGCAGCGTTTCGCGGGCGTCTGCCCAGCCGGCGGCGTCGCGCGCTTGGGCCGCCCAGCCGGTGGCGCGCGCGACATACTCGTCGGGGGAGGTTGCGATCCCCTCGGGCACGCCGAGGTCGCGCAGCAACCCGGCGGCAAGGCGCTGGCGCAGGAAGCGGCCCTCCAGCGTGACGATCGGCAGGCCGCGCTGGAGCGCCTGCAACGCGGTGGTGAAGCCGGAAAAGGCGGGGCAATCGAGATAAACATGCATCGCGTCGAGAAAGCCGTTGAAGGCCGGCGCGGTCATCCACTCGGTCGTTTTAATGTAGCTATCCGGGTCCAGACCGGCTTGCGCGAAGCTGGCGCGGAGGCGCTCGATGAGCTGCTCGCCGGCCCATCGCTGGCGGTGCGGCATGACGAACCAGAACTCGCAAGCGCCGGCGTCGCGCGCGATCCGCGCCAGCAGCGCGTCATCGGCGGGATCGAACTTGATCGGCTGCTGGCAGATTGCGAAGCGGACGGTACCCGGCGAACGGGGCGGCCCGCGCCACGGCTCGGCAGGTCCGGCGTGCCAGTCGAGACAGACGCCAGTGCGCGGCAGCCGGACCAGCCGCTCGCGATAGTGTTGGTCGGCATCGGCGGCTTCCAGCGCCGCGCCGCTGAAGAACAGGTCGATGGTCGGCAGCCCGGTGGTGATCGGATGGCCCCAGAAGGCGGCCTGCACCGGGGCGAGGCGCTTGGCCGCAAGCGCGCCGGTCACCGCGTCCATGCCGACTTCCGGGTACAGGATGATGTCGGGTTGGTCTTGCGCGATCACCGCCTGCCAGGCCGTCGCCGGGCGGGCGCCGGTGACGAAGTGATCGACAGTGTTCGCCGCCCATTTCGTCTGCGCGTCGGACATTGTGCCGAGGTGATAGAGCGTCACCGCGAACCGGCTGCGGTCGAGATGCGTGAGCAGGCCCTTGAGGATGATCCGCCACACCGGATGATCGCGCACCTGCGCGCTGACGATCGCTAGGCGGATGCGACCGTCACCGGGCGACGCGTGGCGTGGGGACGCGGGCGCTGGGGTGGCGACCAGATCGCCATATTGGCGTAGCGGCGCGGTCACGTCGCCGTTGCGGTAGGCGAGGTAGAAAGGCTGGCTGGTTCCAGCGACCGCATGCAGGCCGGTCGGCGCGCGGCTCGCCCATGCGGCGAGATCGTCCAGCGCGGCGGCGAACGCACCGGGCGTTGCCGCTGCCGCGTCGGCGGTGCGCGGCATCATCGGAATCGCCGTCATCGCCAGCGCCAGCCGTGCATCCGCGCGGTCAGGCCAGCGGGACAACATGGCGCGGTAGGCATCCGCCGCGCCGGCGGCATCTCCGATTTCTTGCAAGGCGTTCCCAAGGTTGAGATAGGCGTCCGCATGGTCGGGAGCGATCGTAATCGCGTGCCGGTAGCAGTGCACCGCCCCACTGAAGTCCTCGCGTTTGGCAAGCGCAAGGCCGAGATTGTTGTGCGCGGCGGGCAGCTTTGCGTCCAGTTCGATCGCCCGGCGATAGCTTGCGATCGCCGCTTCGCCGCTGCCCATCGCGGCGAGGATATTGCCACGGTTGACGTGTTTGCCGGCATCGTGCGGCCGCAGCGTGATGGCGCGGTCGATCGCGGCGAGCGCGGCGGGCAATTCTCCCTGGTGGGCGAGCGCGCCGGCCAGCCCGGCGTGCGCCTCGGCATGGGCGGGCTGAAGCTGCACCGCGCGGGCGTAGGCGGTGCCCGCCTCACTATGCCGGCCGAGCTGGACCAGCACGTTGCCGAGGTTGTTGTGAAACGCCGCGACGCGGTCGTTTTGGGCGATCGCGTCCGCAATAAGCCGCCGCGCGTTGTCGTTATCGCCGCGTTGATGCGCGATCACGCCGAGCAGATGCAGAGCATCGGCATGGCGCGGCTCGATCGCCAGCACGGCACGATAGCCTTGCTCCGCCGCGTCGAGCTGCCCGCTCTGGTGGTGGCGGAGCGCTGCGCCCAGCAGCTCGCGCGGCGTCATCGCACCGTGAAGCGGGATAGGTCGGCATTGTCGGCGGTCGGCCCGGGGCTGTCGGCGCGCAGCGTTCCGGTGGCGGCATCGACGTGAAGATAGCGGTTGGTCTGGAGCGACATCAGCACCGCGCCGCCGCTCATGCTCTCCATCCACTGGAACGTCTGCGCGGGGCCAGGTCCAACCGGCGCCAGCGATACACCGCCATCTGCGGCGACCGTCAACGCGCGGCTACCCTGTACCAGCGCGATCCGGCCAAGCGTGCGATCCTGAACGCTGAAACGCGGCTGCAACAATGCCGGCGTGTGCGTTTCGCCAATCGGGCGCAGCGTAATGTCCTTACCATACGGAATGGCCGGGCGGCTTTCCGGTCTGGCTTCGTGAACGTCGAATCTGGCGAAGTCCGCATGGCCGCCGGCAACGCCGCGCTGATTGTATGCGAACAGGCTGTAGCGGACACCCTGAAAGGTCATCAACTGATAGACCATCGTGAAGTCCGGCCCGAGATCGGTGAAGTGCTGGCCGTCGCTCGAATAGCTGAAGCGGGCCTGCTCGCTGTCGAAGTCGCACGCGGCGCGCAGCCACAGGTGGCTACCGCGCAGCGGAGCGACTGCCACGCGGGCGCCATTTTCGTCGAACCGCACGATCGAAAGGCCGCTCGCGCTGCGCTCCACCCCCAGCCATGCATAGGGGCGGTCGAGGAGGGCGAGCCCGGCGACATCGCCGTCGACAAGGCCGCTCGCGTCGAGTTCCGCCGTGACGGTGGATTGCGGGCCGATCGCGCGCTGGGTGAGGGTGTTGCGGGCCGCGAGGAAATCGGCCGCGGGCAGGGTGTGCAGGCGTAGCGCGCCCGGCCGTTCGCTCAATGACCAGTGCGTGGGATCCGGCACGTGGTTCCACTGCCACACCGCGTTGAGCTTGCCGTCGAAGCTGTCGCTGCGCACGTAAGGCGCGTGTGGCGGCGCGCTGGAGGCGATCGGCTTGACCCAGGTGCGGGGCGAACGCCCAAGATTGCCGGGCAATCCGAAATACGGCCAGCCATCCTTCCACGTCACCGGCGACAGCGCGGTCAGCCGGCCGACCGAATTGCCCTCGAACATCGACCAGCCCCACCAGTCGCCTTTCGGTGTCTGGATGATGCCGCCCTGATGCATCGACAGGTGGTCGCGGTCACTAGGATCCGGCGGGAGGATGTGCGCGACATCCTTGCCGCCGGCGAGGTGATAGCCCTTGCGCTCGCCGAAATCCTCATGCTCGCTGATCGACGGATTGATCTCCCACGGACCGAGCGGCGAGGGCGCGCGCGCGGCGGGCATGCGGAAGCTGCCGGCATATTCGGCGGTGGTGATGTAATAGGTCTTGCCGAACTTGTAGAAATGCGATCCCTCGCCGAGGCCGGTGCCCTTTTGGGTAATGATCCGCTCGCTGCCCGGCACGATGTCGGTCAGGCTGGCGTCGAGTTGCGCGAGATGCAGTTCCTGATAGCCCCATACGACGTAGACCTTGCCGTCATCGTCGAACAGCACCGACAGGTCGTGAAAGGTCCGCTTCATCGGCGTGCGCGTCCACGGCCCCTTGGGCGAGCGTGCGGTGAACATCTGCGTGGTGGCGTGGTTGACGTTGCTGAAGATGTAGAAGGTGCCGTCGTGATAGCGGAAGCTCGGCGCCCATATGCCCTGTCCGTAAATGCTCTTGCCGCCCTCCAGCCGGTACGCCGGGCCGAGATCGAGCGTGTCGAGCGCGTAGCCGACGAAATCCCAGTTCACCATGTCCTTCGAATGGAGGATCGGCAGGCCCGGCATCGCATGCATGGTCGTGCCGGTGAGGTAGAAATCGTCGCCGACCCGGATCATGTCCGGATCGGAAAATTCATCGTAGAATAACGGGTTGGTGTAGGTGCCGTTGCCGTTATCGGCGGTCCAGGTCGGGCCTTGCGCCGCCATCACGCTCCATGGTGCGACCAGCACGCAAATGCCCGCGATCAGCGCACGCCGTGTCCGCGCGCAAAGCTTAACCGTATTCGTCATCCTGCCGTCTTACCGCTCGAACTTCAGATTGGCACTGAAGAATGGCAGCACATTCTCCTGAACGCGCGTCGCGACGTTGCTGGTATGCGTGCCGGGGTAGATGGTGAAGCTGTTGGCGATCCCGTAATCTGTCATCACCTGATGCAGCTTGGCGGCATCGACCTTGAGCCCGTCCTGATCGCCGACGTCGATGGCGATGGCGCGGTATTGCTTGAGGTTGCCGATATACTGATCGACGAAGGCGAGCGGCGCGTTCGCTGCCCATTTCGCGAGGACATCGGGCTGCACGACGCCGTTCTTGGTGGGCAGATCGAGATAGAGCGGCGGCGCCTTCGGGTCGGGCGACCACGCCGCGGCGGAGGCAAGCTGCGCGCGCAGCATGAACGGGAGCGTCGCGGAGTCGGCGGGCGACTTCAACGCCTCCAGCGTCGCCGCCGCCGCCGGGTCGATCGTGCCGGCGGTCCGCGCGGAGAGGCAGCACGGGCTCATCATATAGATCGCGCCGTACATGTCCGGGTGCTTCATGCCGATCCGCGCGGTGCCGTAGCCGCCCATCGAATGTCCGGCGAGACCGCGACTGTCCCGGTTGGCGATGGTGCGATAGTGCGCGTCGATATAGCGGATCAGGTCGCGCGACACGAACGTCTCGAAGTCGCCGGTCGTCATCGAACTCGAATACATCGAGCCGTTATGGATGGTCTTCGAATCCGGGAGGACGAGGATCATCTCCTTGCTGCCCTTGGCGAACGCACCGGCGCTGGCCTCGGTCAGGTGGATTTCCTTGCTCCACTGCTCCGCGCCGATCGAATAGCCGTGCAGCGCGTACACCACCGGATACCGTCGCTTCGGCGACGCGGCGTAGCTCGGCGGCAGCACCACCAGAACGTCGCGATCCGCCGACTCCCCTTCGAGATTGCCTTCGATCGATGGCGCGTGGACTTTGATGTGCTCGATCGTCACCGGCCGCGCATTGGGCACGGCGGGCGGCGGGTTGGTGGCGACCTGCGCCGCGACCGCGACCGGCATGGCGGCGGTGAGCAGCAGCGCGAGCGGCCAATGGCGGAAGCGGGAGCGGATCGAGGGCATCGTGGGAAGTCCTTGCGAGCGGAACGGGGTGAGCGGGTGACGGATCAGGGGGTCTTGAACGTCCAGCGGCCCTTGTCGCTCGTCGGATCGAAGGCGGCGAGCGTCGGGGTGCTTGCACCGATCGCCATCAGCGCAAGGTCGCCGCCGTCTGTCGGGCGGAGCTTCGGCGAGATGCGGTAGCTGCCGTCGGTCAACTGGTCGATCCGCCACAATTGCGCAGGCGCACCGGTGAAGGCGGGCACCGCCTCGACCTCATTGTCCGGCGTGGCGGCGAGTGCGCGGGTCGTGCCGGCGATCAGGATCTTGTAATAGGGTGCGCCCATGTAGCCGCCTGCATCGGCGACCGGGGTGATCGTCCACTGCTGGTGCGGGCGGATCATGTATTCGCCCATATCGACCGCGACACGGCCGCTCGGCCAGCCGGCCGAATCCTGTGCAAGCGTCTGGTCCGGGATCGGTACGATCGGCTCGCCCGGTTTGGCGAAGAACGAGCGCCGGAAGTCGAAGGGGATACGCACGAAATCCACGTCGAGCTGAAGCGCGTTGCCGCTCCGCTCCGACGCGATCTCATAGGTGCCCGCTTTGAGGTTCTCACCCGCCATCGGCCAGCCGTCGCGCCACAGCAGCGGCTGGATCGCCAACACGCTACGACCGCTGCGATCCATGTCGGCTTCGTAATGCATCGAGAACTTCTCGGTGCCGCCGCCAAGGTCGATCAGGCCGAAATGCCCAGGGCCGAACACCCGCCCGCGCCCGTCGATCACCAGCTTGCCGCCGCCCTTCAGCAGCGGCACGCCCATGTTGTCGAGGTACGGTCCGGTCGGTGAGCGCGCGCGGCCGACACGAATGTTGTAGGAGGAATTGGGGCCATCACAGCAGGTGCCGTGCGTGCCGAGCAGATAATACCAGCCGTCGCGGAACAGCAGGTCGGTCGCCTCCATGTCGATCGCGACGTCGACCGGCTGGTTGCCGGGCAGACGGCCGCCGGTCTTGGGGTCAAGCTCGACGATGCGGATGAAGCCGAAATAGGTGCCGTAACTGAGCCACAGGTGGCCCCCGGTGTAGAGGAAAGCGGGATCGATCGCGTCGGCATCCTCGACACCGTCGCTCGACGCGACCGTGCCGACATCGTGGTAGCCGAATTGGGGCGACTTGGGGTCGAGCGACTTGGTCCACATCACCTTGACGTCGCTGGCGTGGCCGCCGTTCATGCCGCCGCCGCCGACCGCATAGGCGACGTAGTAGCGATCGCCGATCTTGACGACATCGGGCGCGACGCCGCCACCGGGCCGCTCGCCACCGCTGTGCCAGGTCCAGCCGTCTTCGGACACCAGCCCGCCGCGACCCGTGCCGAACGTGTAGTATTTCCCGTCCGACAGCGTGATGGTGGAGGGATCGTGGATGAAGGGTTCGCCGGCCAGTTGCGCGTGCGCGCCGCCGGTGCCGGTAATCAACGCCGCAAGGCCAAGCGCGACGGTGGCGAAATGCTTCATGGCGGTTCCTGCCTTCGGTGCGGGTTGGGGATGGCGGATGCGCATCACTTCACGTCCACGGTGATGTCGCGGATCGGCTTGCCGTCCTCATCGACGAAGCGGACGCAGAAATCGCTCAGGCCCGGCCCGTTGATGACCGCGCCGCGCAGGACGTTGCGGCCCTTGTTCAAGGTGATGCGGGGCGAAAGCACGTCGTCCATCACCATGCGCCGGTCGCCCGACAGCGTGACCGCTTCCTTGCCGTTCAGCCACCACATCGACGCAGCGTTGGAGCCGACCGCGAGCCGGACGTTCCTGCGCTCACGCGGGCTGGTGATGACGGTGACCGCCTGGAAGATCACGCCATAGGTCGGCTTGCCCAGGGCTTGCGCGAAGTTGAACAGCTTCACGTCGAACGGCACCGCGTCGAGCGCATGCCAGCGCAGCGGCGTGGCCACCGTGACCGTGTCGCCGTCACGCGGCACCGCCGTCATCTGGCCCGGGAAATATTTGGTGGTGAGCGCGGTGCGCACGTAGCTGCCGGTGAAGCCCGAATTGCTGCGGTTTGGCTTGACGATCGGTTCGAGCAGCAGCCAGCGCTGGAGAAAGCCGTCCGCATCCGGCGCCTTCGCCCCCGTCGTGACCGGCTGGAAATAGGGTGCGAGCCGGTCGGGCGTGGTGGTCTGAGCCGTGGCTGCGCCGCCCCCACACAGCGCGGCGGCGGCAATCGCGGCAAGCAGCGGAAGCCGGAAGCTCTCTCTTTGTCTCGAAACCATCAGATATCTCCTTGAGAGCACGCGATTACCGTTTGGCGAGCAAGCCGTTGGTGTCGAGCCAGCGCATCATTGCCTCGAACCAGCCGGTGCTGGTGGTGCCCGCCTTGCCGAGCCCGAAGCCGTGGCCGCCATGTTCGTAGAGGTGGAACTCGACCGGGCGGTCCGCCTGCTGCCACGAGTCGATCAGGCCGAACCCCTTGTGCGCGAACAACGGGTCGTCGCTCGCCAGCACCGCGAACATCGGCGGTGCGTCGGCTGGCACCTTGACCGCCTCCATCGACCCATAGATCGGCGCGATGAAGGCGGGCTTCGTGTCCGGCGCGGAGAGTGCGACCGCCATCGTCGTCATCGCGCCCGCCGAGAAGCCGATCATGCCGATCCGCGTCGGATCGACGTGCCACTGCGCCGCGCGCGACCGCACCAGCGCGAACGCCGCCCGCGCATCGGCGATCTGGTTCGACAGGCCGGCAACCGCGTCCTCGGGCTTCAGCCGTGAGTCGGGGCGGCCGGCGCTGGCGAACATTTCCGTCACCGCCTGTTCGAACTGCGGCATCGGCCCCGGTGTCGGCTTCAGGCGATATTTCAGCACGAAGGCGGCGATGCCGCGCGCCGCGAACGCCTTGGCGACGCGCCAGCCCTCATTCTCCATCGACAGCATCAGGAAACCGCCGCCCGGCGCGACGATCACCGCTGCGCCGGTCGCCTTGGCAGGATCGGGCAGGAACGGGGTAAGCGTGGCGCTGCTGACGTTGCGCGTCATCGCGACGCCATACTGGCTGAACCACGCCTCGGGCGCGGTCGATCCGGCCACGCCGCCGGTGTTCAGCGCGATCGCGCCGGGTTCGGCGGGCGCTGCCATCGGCACCATCCGTGCATCCTGCGCGACGGCGGGAATGGAGACGGCGCAGGTCGCACCGGCGAGGGCCAAGCCGAGAAGATGATGGAAGAACCGCATGCGTTTCCGTTCCTGTGTCTGGTCGGGGAGGTGTCGGTCAGCCGAGCAGAATGCGCCGCGGGGTGCCCTCGGGATCGTCGACCATCCGGCACTGGCTATCGAACACCATCGTCTGGCAGCGGGTCGGGTCGCTCGGCGTCCAGGCGAGGCCGGGCTGGCTGGGGTTGCCGGTTCGCGCGAACGTCGCCCAGGCGGTCGCCATCGTGCGCGCCAGTCGCTGGGCATCGGGCGTGTTGCCGGTGCCCTGATCGCAGCGGGCGGTGTTGTCGAAACAGAAGGCGAGGTCGGCGGTGTGCCAGGCACCCGCCACGCCATCCAGTTGCGGCGACTGCCACTGGAACAGATACTGGTACACCGGCGCTGCCCGCTGGGCATATTTGAGCGCGACCATCGCCTGCACGCGGTTACGCCCGGCGAGCCCCTGAACGCCGTAGGACAAGGTGCGGATCGCCTTTTCCGGGTGGGCCTGTTTCATCGCGGCGATCAGCGCATCGGCCTTGGTCGCGCCCATCTGCTTGGTGAGGTCTGCGCGCCATTCCGCCTCGCTCGGGTTCGAGCCGAAGCGCATGCCTTCTTCGCTGACGTTGCCGATCATCACCGGCACGTCGCGCGAGATTTCGGGGGCAACATCGGCGAAGGAGCGCACGTCGATGATCTTGCCATCGAGGGTCGGACCCCAGCCGACGCGAGGCGTCGCGGACGGCCCGGGCATGCCGCGCATCGGCCCGTTGATTTCGGTGGCGACTTTGTTGCCGGCATCGAACAACGTCTCCCACTCCGCCTTCTGGAGCGCAGCGATATCCTTGGTTCCGAGTTCGCGCATTAGCCGTCGCGAGAAGTCGCGCGACTGTTCGGCGGAAGGGATCGCGCCGCCGCCGCCGGACTGGACGGCCGCACGGTGGATCAGCCCCTTGCCGGCCGGCATGCCGAGCAAGGTCGTCACCTTGGAACCGCCGCCGGACTGGCCGTAGATCATGATCTTGCTGGGATCGCCACCGAAGTTCGCGATATTCTCCTGCACCCAGCGCAGCGCCGCGATGCAGTCGGTCATGCTGACGTTGACGGATCCGTCATAGGCGCTGCCGCCGACCTCGGTCAGATCAAGGAAGCCGAGTACGTTGAGGCGATGGTTGATCGATACCTGTACGACATCGTGGTGCCGCGCCATCTGCGCGCCATCGTGCGAGGCGAGTTCGTAGGACGAACCGAAGCTGTAGCCGCCGCCATGGAAGTACACCATCACCGGGCGGCTGCCGCTGAGCGACGGCGTCCAGACGTTGAGCTTCAGCATGTCCTCGCCGAGGAAACCGTCCGTCCACTGCTGTAGGAAGGTATGCTCGACAGCGCGAAAATTATGCAGCGTCTGCGGGCAGTTGGCGCCATAGGCGAGGGCGTTGTACGGTTCGTTCCAGCGTTTCGGCGGCTTGGCCGGCAACCAGCGGTTCTCGCCGCCGGTGTCGTCGCCGTACGGCACGCCTTTGAAGGTGAAGACGCCGTTCGAGACATAGCCGCGCACCGGGCCATATTGCGTTTTCGCAACCGCGTCGGGCGGGGTGGAACAGGTTCCTGCGGACGTGTTGGCAGTCGCGCGGGCAGCGGCGGAAGCAGCGCGGGGAGCGGCCAATCCGGCGGTGGCTACAGCGGAGGCGAACAGCGCCTGGCGGCGGTCGAACAGCGCGTCTTTGCGGCTCATGCTTCTCTCTCCCATGCGTGCCGCTTCATGGTTGGCGGCTTGTGCAGTGTGATCGTGTCGGGGTCGGCAGGCGATATTCAAGGGTGCCGGCGGGGTGCTACGATGCTATTCCGCGTGGCTGCCGCGCTTGCAACCGGACTTTGCTGAGGCTGCGATGTTGCCACGAGCCGGGGCGTTGCGGATGTTCCGGAAACGTAGCGCGGTTCGCGATTGTTCAGACTCTCCCCCCTCGCGTGCGGAGCCGTTTCACTCGGCTTCCGGCGGCGAATGTCTCACCGCGTTAGTAGGGCTAATGGTATCGCTATCATCCATGTGTCGCAAGATATTTATCATAACAGTTCGCGGTTTGCCGGTGGCGGCTACGGGCGCGTGACGCCGGCGTCGTCCATCACCTTGCGGACTTCAGCCGGCCATTGACCCTTGGCGACGGCGACGTTGTCGATCGCGCGGTTGTTCAGATAGTCGGTCCAGGTGCCGGTGCGCTTGCCCGAGTCGAACCAGTTGCCCTGCGCCAGATTGTCGAGCGCGGTGCGGCTCGGCAGGGCGAAATCCTGTGAGTTGAGGTTGAGCCACACGCCCACGTTGCTGACGACGTTGTTGCGGATCGTCACGTAGCGCGATCCTTCGTCGAGATAGAAGGCGATGCCCCCCGGAACGTCATACACGTAGTTGTCGGCCAGCAGCGCGCCCGGGTCCGCCGACAGGTGGTAGATCGCGCCGCCGTCGGGAAACCATTGCTTCACGTCATGCACGCGGTTGCCGGTGACGACAGTGTCGCGCAGCGTGGTCGGCGTGTCGTAGGTGCGGTTGCCCGGTGCGTCGTAATAGCCACGACTTACGGCGTAGTAGACCGGGCTGCCGCCGGGATCGTTGGTGCCCCAACCCCAGCCGATATCGATCCCGTCATAGGGCGCGCCCGACACATCGTTATGCGCGATGATCGTGCCGGTCGCGTAGGTGACGAGGATCGCGGCCTGCTCGCGGTAGGCTTGCGAAACGGTGTGGATCACGTTGTCGCGGATCTGGATGTGGCGGATCGCCATTTCCGGGCGGGACGGGTGGTGCGCGTCGGGTGTGACCCCGCCGACCATGATCGCGCCACCGGCAAGGTCGGTGAAGCGCGAGCGGCGCACCTCGACCGCCGCCGCGCCAAGGCCGATGCCGCTGTCGTTCGCGTCGGCATTGTTGCCGATGCCGAGAGCGATCTGGCCGAGTTGGGTGAACTCGTCGCCATCGAACACGATGCGGCTGGCGGCGGCGACCTGCACGGCGGCGGGCTGTTGACGGAAGTGGTTGCGCATCGCCTCGAACGGCCAGCATCCCCACGAACAGTCGCGGACCGGATCGGCGGGATAGCCCGGCACGTCCCCGGCGAGATAGGCGCCGCTCTGCTGGCTGGCATAGCCCTCCGGCCCCGAGGGTTGCAGCCAGCTGGTGTGGCGGAAGCTGATTCCGCGGAACTGGAGATCGCGCACCGGCACATCATAGCTGCCGCTGATCGACATCAGCGATTCCAGTCTGGGAAGCACCACCGCGACATGATGCATGTCCTGCCCGGGAAGCGGCTTGTAATAGAGCTTGCCCGCCGCCGGATCGGCGAACCACTGGCCGCCCTCGCGCAGGAAGGGAAGGGCGTTGACGAAGAACAGCGCGGCGTTGTCGCCCCACACCGAGCGCGCGGCCGTATCGAAGCCGATCAGATTGTTGCGCCAGCCGGGCTGCTGCATGATGATGCGCGTACCCTCGATGCGATCGACCATGGCGTGGCGATCGGTGAACCAACCGGTGCTCTCGACCTCGGCGCGGTGTTGATCGGGCAGGTCCGCGAGGAAGCGCCACGCCGGATCGGTGATGTCCAGCCCCCATTCGTGGAAGGTGAAGGCGCTGCGCGGCGCGCGGACGCTCGCGCGTGCCGCCATGTGCCCGTCGACCCACAACTGGCGGGGATCGGCGCCGCGCGGTATCGCGGCCGTCCAGATGCCGCGTTTCACATCGGCAAGCGCCCAGCCGCCGACGGGCGTGCCGCCGGACAGCACCGGATGCGCACCGGCGGCCGCCTCCCAGCGCACGGTGAAGCCGTTCTGCCCGCCATCCGCGGCGGTGAAGCGCAAAGGTGCATCGAGCCGATAGATGCCGTCGCCAAGGCGTACCGTGACGTCATGATCCGCGTTGAGCCGCCGCACCGCCGCCTGTGCCCGCGCGATCGTCGCAAATGGCCGCGCGGGCGATCCGTCGGCGCTGTCCGACCCGGTGGGAGACACCGCGAGTACCACCGGAACTGGAGCTGGTCGGCTCCAGATGTGGATATTGTTTGCGGATTGTTCGTGGCTGGCCACAGGCGGACGATAGTCCGGGATCGGCAGGGTAGGCAGCGTCTGCGCGAGCGCGGCTGCCGGCGCTGCTACCGCGACCAGGGTGCTGACGGACAGGATCTGGCGACGCGGGCGTTCGATATGGGGCATAGCGGCAATGTGTCGCACGGGAAGCGAGGGGAGCGCCACGGTAATATGCGATTTTCGCCGCGTGCGGCAGCAGCGGCTATACCGTCGGGCAGACCCCGCAAAAATCGTGCGGCCGCGCAAATAATACGTTGTAAACTACAACAGTTGTAAGTAGCACCATTCCTGATTGACGCGCAGATCGTCAGCAGGAGAGGTTGGTTGATGACGCGACTGAACAGGCGGTGTGGCGCTACCACCGCCATCACCCTGATGTCCTTGATGTGCTCGACCGCCGGCGTCGCGCAGCAGCCGGGCGGCGGTGATCCGCTGGTGGCGCGCCGCTCCTTCTACCTGCCGATGCGCGATGGGGTTCGCCTCGCGGTGAACGTGTACCGGCCCGCCAAGGCCGGTGTGGCGGACACCGCCAAGGCGCCGGTGGTGTTCGCCTTCACGCCGTACCGCGCGCGCTATTACGACAAGGGCAAGCTGGTCGAGCTGCTCGACTCGCGCGAGTTCGGGCTGCGCAACCTGGTCCATGCAGGCTATGTCGTCGCCACCGCCGACATTCGCGGCAAGGGTGCATCGTTCGGCGCGCGTCGCGGCTTTCTCGACCAGACCGAGGCCAAGGATGGGGCGGAAATCGTCCAGTGGCTGGCCCGTCAGCCGTATTCGAGCGGTGACGTCGGTCTGATCGGCTGTTCGTACCTCGGCGGCACCGCGATGCTGGTGGCGGGCGCGGCGCCGCCGGCGGTGAAGGCGGTGTTCGCCGCCGCGACCGATTGGGACAAATACGAGTTCGTGTCGCGTGGCGGCATCACCGGCCAGTTCAACACGCGGCCGGAGGAATCGACCGCGATCGACCTCGCCAGCGCGCCAGTGGACGGCGACACCGGCGGCGTGCTGCTGAAGCAGGCGGTCGCTCAGCACGCCGGCAACACGCCGATGGCGCCTTTGTGGTACGGCATTCCGTACCGCGACAGCATGTCGGCGCTGACCGGTACGCGATTTTGGGAAGAGGTCGGCCCGTATACCCACAAGGCGGCGCTCACCCGGCCCGGAATGGCGTGGTACCTGTGGGGCAACTGGAACGACGAGCCGACCGAGCAGATCATCCGCGCCGCGGCGAACCTGCCCGCCAAGATGATCATCGGTCCGGGCAGCCACTGCGAACCGCCCAAGCAGTTTGACATCAACACCATCCAGAAACGCTTCTTCGACCGTTATCTGAAAGGCGAGCGGAACGGCATCGATACCGAGCCGAAATATGCGTGGTGGCGGCAGGATGGCAGCGGCGGCGAACTGATCCGCTCCAACACGCTGCCGGGTGTCGGCGTGAAGCGTACCAGTCTATTCTTGCAGCCTGATGGTGGTGTTCGCAGCGGTATGCTTGCCGACAAACCGGGCGGCAGCCGCACGCTCGATTACCCGATCGACTACAATATCTCCACCGACGCCTATTTCCCGTTCTGGCCCGAGACGCCGGATGCGCGCGCGGCGGTGTTCACCAGTCCCGCGCTGGCCGAGCCGGCGACGGTCGAGGGCTATTCGGTGGTGTCGATCCGCGCTGCGGCCGATGGCCGCCAAGCCAACATCTTCGCCTATCTCGAAGACGTCGATCCCAGCGGCAAATCGGTCGTGCTGGCACAGGGCCGACTGGCGGCGAGCCACCGCAAGTTGAGCAAGCCGCCCTACGACGACCTCGACCTGCCATACCATTCCGGGCTGACGCGCGACGCGGAGCCGCTGGTGCCGGGGCAGCCGGCGACGTTGGTGTTCGACCTGTCGCCACGGTCTTACGTGGTGCCGGCGCATCACCGTCTGCGCGTCGCCCTCGCCGGCGCCGACCCGCGCCAGCGCAACCTCGCCGCGATCAAGGACGGGCTCGCCAAACGCTGGACGATCTACGGCGCGGCATCACGCATCGACATTCCATTCAAGACACCGGTCCGTTTCGAGGCCGGCACCGAAAAGAGCATGGGAGAGGCAAAATGAAGACGAACATGATGCGAGGTCTGGCGCGATCGGGTGTCGCGGTTGCGGCGTTGATCTGGACGGGCGCGGCCTATGCGCAGGCGGTCACGCCGGAGCCGGGCCAGAATGCCCCCGCCACGCAGGTGCCCGACGAAACCGATGCGGCGCGTGCGCAGCTCAGCACCAGCGGCACCGCGCTGCCGCCGGACGCCACGACCACGCAGGCGCCTGCGGACGTGGTCGTCACCGGCAGCCGTATTCGCGGTGTCGCGCCGGTTGGTTCGTCGCTGATCGAACAGACGCGTGCGGATCTGCTCTCCTCGGGCGCGACCAATACCACGCAGTTGGTGCAGAACCTGCCGCAGGTGATCAACCAGGGCGTGAGCGAAGGCAGCCGCAGCACCTCGGGCGGTGCCGGCAACATCACCTACAGCTCGGGCTTCAACATTCGCGGCATCGGCCCATATGCCACGCTGACACTGCTCAACGGCCACCGCATCGTGCAGTCGGGTTCGTCGGGCGGTCTGCCCGATCCGAGCGCGATCCCGACCATCGCGGTCGAGCGGGTCGAAGTGGTCGCGGACGGCGCCTCGGCGATCTACGGGTCGGACGCGGTGGCGGGCGTGGTCAACCTCATCACGCGGCGGCGCTTCAACGGGCTGGAGGCGCGTGCGCAATATGGCCTCGCCGCCGATCAGGGCTACAACCAATACAACATCGGCATCATTGGCGGACACAGCTGGGGAACCGGCAACCTGACGTTGTCGTACGAACATAGCGGCCACGGCGCGCTCAACGGCCGCGATCGCGACTTCTACGGCGCGGACCTGCGCGCGCGCGGTGGTGGCGATTACCGCGGCACCCAGTGCAACCCGGCCAACATCGCGATCAACGGCACCAATTACGCGCTGCCCGGCCTGGTCGCGGGGTCGGTCAATAAGTGCGACACGCTGAAGACGCAGGATCTCATCCCGGCGCAGCGGCGCGACAGCGTGATGGGATCGGTCACGCAGGAGATCGGCTCGCGCATCACCCTGACCGGTGACCTGCTCTACACGCGCCGCGATTTCCAGTTCAATCCGGCGCTCACCACCGCGACGGTGGTGCTGCCCAGCACCAACCCGTATTTCATCCTGCCGCCCGGCGTGGTGGCGACGTCGGAGACGGTGCAGACCAATTTCGGCGGGCAGGGGCCGGTCAACAGCACGCGCGGCTTCTCCAAGGTGCTGGAGGGCACGGCGGGCCTCAACTGGAAAATGTTTGGCGACTGGCAGCTCGACGCGAGCTACACCTATGGCCGCGACGAAAGCCTCAGCACCTCGACGCAGGGCGTGAACAACGGCGCGCTTGCCGCCGCGCTTGCCAGCGCCAACCCGGCGACCGCGATCAACCCGTTCGGTGGCAACAGCGCGGGCGTGCTCAATAGTGTTTTCAACCAGGTGTTCGGCGCACCCGGCGTGAACGAGGAGCATGAGGGCGAAGTCAGCGTTTCGGGCTCGCTGTTCCACCTGCCCGGCGGCAACGTGCGCGCGGCGCTTGGTGGCGAATATGTGCGGGAGAGCATCTATACCGGCCTCGACAGCGGGCCGGCGAATGCGGTCAATTCCTCGCGCACCTATGCCGCGCGCAATATCAAGTCGGTGTTCGGCGAACTGCGCGTGCCGATCTTCGGCGACGACAATGCCATCCCCGGTTTCCATGCGCTCGATCTGTCGCTTGCCGGGCGGTACAGCGACTATTCGGATGTCGGCCACACCAGCAACCCGAAGATCGGCATCAACTGGGAGCCGGTACGCGGGCTGAAGCTGCACGGCAGCTACGGCACGTCGTTCCGTGCACCGATCCTCACGCAGATCAAGGGTGCGGTCGATGCGTTGTTCATCCAGAACTACAACACACCGAACGGTGTGGTGACGGGCGCGACGCTGTCCGGCTTCGCCAACGGCAACCCGCTGACGCCCGAACACGCGCGCACCTGGTCGCTCGGAGCCGATCTCGTTCTGCCGGCGCTGCCGAACTTCCGGGCGAGCGTGAACTATTTCAACATCGACTATACCGGCCAGATCAACGCCATCCTGTCCGACCTGTCGATCCTGCAGGGCGGCGCATCGGCATCGCAATATGCCGATCGTATCGTCCAAGGCGCGCCGGCGGCGGCTTTGATCCAGCAATTCGTGCAGCAGGGCTACCCTGTGTTCGGCGTGCTGCCCAACAACCCGACGCTGTTCGTGTACGGGCAGAACGTCAACGCCGGCAAGACGCTGGCGGAAGGGCTGGACTTCCAGCTGTCATATCGGCTCAGCCACTTCAACATCGCCACCAACGGCACGTATTTCACGCGCTACCGTACCGCTGTGTCGACCGTCGCGCCGTTCCTCGACAGCGTGAACACGATTTTCAACCCGCCGCGCTTCCGCTCGCGCAGCTCGGTCGGGTATGACAACAACGGCACCAGCGCGGTGGTGTTCTGGAACTACACCAATTCGTACAAGAACAACCGCGTCACGCCGACGCAGACGGTGAAGGATTACTCCACCTTCGACCTGCACGTCGCGCACCGCTTCGACGGCACGCTCAGCGACAAGAACAAGCTGACGCTGGCGGTGGACGTATCGAACCTGTTCAATGTCGATCCGCCGTTCGTCAATATCCCGGAAAGCCCGAACGGCGGCGGTGGGTTCGACCCGACCGTGTCCAATCCGATCGGGCGGATCATCTCGATCTCGGCAACCGTCTCGCTATGACGGTACGGCGGTCTGTATGTCTGAAAGGCGGGGGCGCGGCGCGTGCCCCCGCCCTGCGGCGGCGATCACTTGCGGAAGACGGAATCGTAGACCCGGTCGAGCAGGCCGCTCAGCACCTGAAGATCGTGCGGGCCGAGCACGTTGAGCACGTCCTGTTCGACATCGGCCAGCCGGGCGAACAGTTTGACCAGCGCAGCCTCACCGACGTCGGTGGTGTACAGCGCATGGCGCCGCCGGTCGTCGGGCGAGCGACGGCGTTCCGCCATGCCGAGCCGTTCGAGATCGTCGACGACGGCGACCGCCGCCGATTTGTCGAGCCCGACCTCACGCGAAAGTTTTGCCTGCGAGAGACCGGGATTGGCGGAAATGATGGCGAGCGCGGAGAACTCACCCGGGCGCAGCCCGATCGCGACGCTTTGCGTACTGAATGCGCCGGACAACTGGTTTTGGATACGCCGCAGCCGAAAACCGATGAAATTGCCGAGCCGGCCAAGTTCGAGATGTTCTTCGTTGACGGCTTTGGGTGGGGTTGGAGCAGGCATATACCGGCCTTAGTCAATCAAGTTGGTCAAACAAAGCGTGTTTATGACACGCCGCGATTGGCGCGCGACTGGCGCATGGCGGAGCGTTACACGCGGTTATGAACGATACCGATCAGATCCTGACGGATGCGACGACGCCGATCGGCCCTGAGCCTGTGCCGAACGCGCGATCCGCCACCGCCCACATACGGCGGGGCGCGCTCGGCGTCGGCGCGGTCGCGTTGTTGCTGGCGATGGCGACGGACGCGCTTGCGGTCGCGGGACGGCACCTTGGCTTCACCTTTCTCGGCGCGATCGAGATTTTCGAGGCTTGCGTGGTGATCGCCGCGACCTCTGCGATCGTCATCGCCACGATCGACCGCGGCCATGCGCGCGTTCGTATCCTGCTGGAGCAGGTCGGCGTGGGCGTGGCGGGCGCGCTCGATCGCGCGGCCGATCTGATCAGTGCGGTGGTTTTCGTGGTGCTGATCGCCGGCTCGGTGTGGCTGGCGAGCGATCTTTGGAACGGGCATGAGGTTACCGAAGTGCTGAACCTGCCGGTGCGCTGGCTGCGCGCGATCTGGATCGCGGGCGCGGTGCTGGCGGCGGCGATCTTCACCGGCCAGGCCGTGCGGCGGCGGACATGACGATGATCCCCGAAGTCGCCGGCGTGATCGGCATCGTCTGCCTGCTGGGCGTTCTCGCGCTGGGCCTGCCGATCGGGGTGAGCCTGATCGTGATCGCGGTGGGTGGGCTGTCGCTCCTGATCTCGCCGGAGGCGGCGCTTATCAAGGCGGGCGTGGTCAGTTTCTCGACAATCAGCCGCTATGAATTGGGCGTGCTGCCGTTGTTCGTGTTGATGGCGCATCTGTGCTTCGCGGCCGGCGCCAGTCGCGACTTCTTTGATACCGCCGCACGGTTCGTCGGGCATCGACGCGGCGGCCTCGCTATCGCCTCGATCGGCGGGTGCGCCGGGTTCGGCGCGATCAGCGGGTCAAGCCTTGCGACCGTCGCCACGGTCACGTCGGTGGCGCTGCCGGAGATGCGCAAGGCGAATTACGCGCCATCGTTCGCAACGGGTGCGCTGGCGGCGGGCGGTACGCTCGGCTCGCTGGTGCCGCCCTCGGGCGCGCTGATCGTGTTTGGCATCGTCGCGGAACAATCGATCGGCAAACTGTTCGCAGCCTCGATCATCCCCGGGCTGACGCAGGCGCTGTTCTACGTCATCGCGATTTCGGTAATGTGTCGGATCAATCCCGCGCTCGGCCCGCGCACCGCGCGCGTGCCTTGGAGCGTGCGGATGGCCGGACTGGTGCGGGTGATCGACATCGCCGCGCTGATCCTGTTCGTGATCGGCGGGTTGTTCATCGGCTGGTTCACGCCCACCGAGGCGGCTTCGGTCGGCTCGGTCGCGGCGCTGCTGCTGTGCTGGTGGCGTGGCAAGCTCACCCGCGCGGCGGTGACGGGCGCGCTCGACGCGACCTTGCGCACGACCGGCATGATCTACCTCGTCATTATCGGTGCGCTGCTGTTCGCGACGTTCGTCAGCGTAACCGGGGTGGCGGGTGCGCTGGCGGGCGCGGTCGGCAGCTTCCATGCCTCTCCGGTGCTCACGATCGTGGCGATGGCGGTGGCGCTGCTGGTGCTGGGATCGTTCCTCGATGGCATCGCGTTGATGCTGCTGACCACGCCAATCTTCCTGCCGATCATCCACGAACTGCACATGAGCCCGATCTGGTTCGGCATATTCCTCGTGCGGACCATGGAGATCGGTTTCGTCCACCCCCCGCTCGGCCTCAACGTCTATGTCATTCAGGGCATCGCCAAGGACATTCCCTTGGCAACGATCTTCCGCGGCATCGTGCCGTTCCTGCTTGTCGATTTCCTCCACCTCGCGCTGCTGATCGCGGTGCCGATGCTGGCGCTGTGGCTGCCGGGGAGGATGGGATGAAGTACCTCACGCTCCTGTGCATGGCAGCGGCGATGCTGCTCGCCGGCTGCACGCGGCCGGACCCCAACGTGACGACGCTCACCTATGCCAGCCCGTACCCGCCGAGCCATCCGTTCAGCAAAGCGGATATCACGTGGATGAAGTGGGTGGAGGCGGCGTCGCATGGTCGTATCAAGATCCACCCGCTGTGGAGCGGCGCGCTGCTGTCGAGCGACCAGAGCATGGAGGAGATCCGCCACGGCGTTGCTGATGTCGGGCTGATCACGCCGATCTACACGCTCGGCAACGCACACGCGCAACGCGCACAGGTCGGCTTCTACGGGCATGTCGGCTCGATCGCGCAGCAGGTCGGCGTGTATAAGTGCCTGCTCGCGACCTTCCCGGTGCTGCGCGACGAACTGAAGGGCCTGCACGTGCTGGCGGTGCAGGGCGGCAATCTGCCCGGTATCCTCACCCGCACGCGCGCGATCCACAGCCTTGCCGATCTGGGCGGCCTGCGCATCCGCTCGCCCGCCGAGAACACGGCTGTGCTGCGCGCGCTCGGTGCCGATCCGGTGGATATGCCGATGGGGTCGGTCTATCCCGCGCTTGCCAAGGGCGTGATCGACGGCGTGATCGCACCGGCGGATACCTTGAAAAGCCTGAACTTCGCCGAGGTCGCGTCGCATTTCGCGACGCTGCGGGTCAGCCGTGGCGCCTATCCGGCACGTGCGATGAACGCCGCGCGCTGGAACGCGCTGCCGCGTGATCTCCAGCAGATCCTCGCCCGCAGCGAAACGGTGTGGGAGGACGCGCTCAACCAACAGATCACCAGCGCCGAGCAGATCGGCCGCGCCTATGGCGAGCAGCACCATGTCGCGTTCGTGGCCGTGTCAGCCGCCGATCAGGCGCGCTTCGACGCGCTGTACGACCGCGACTCCGCCGCCACCGCCGCATCGCTCATCGGCTTCGGTGTCGATGGCACACCAATCTTCCAGGAAGCCCAGCGGCTTATCCGATCATCGCCGTACGGCAGCGAACCCGTTTGCCCACCGGCCGCACCCAACACGCGACAGGAACCGAAATGACCAACACCCAATCCCGCCCGCTCGAAGGCCTGCGCGTGATCGACCTGACCCGTGCGCTCGCCGGGCCTTATGCGACGTTGCTGCTGGCCGGGCTCGGCGCCGAAGTCATCAAAGTCGAAGACCCGCACGGCGGCGATCTCGCGCGGGACAACAGCCCCTATGTCGGGCGCGACGGCATCACCGTCGAGCGCACGCATGACGACGATATTTCGATTTCGCACCTCGCCCGCGCACGCGGCAAACGCGGCGTGTCGCTCAACCTGAAGTCCGAGGCTGCGCGCGGCGTATTCGCCGACCTGTGCGCCCACGCCGATATCGTGGTGGAGAACTTCGCCGCCGGCACCGCCGACAGGCTCGGCGTGGGCTACGATGTCGCCAAGGCAGCCAAGCCCGACATCATCTATTGTTCGCTGTCGGGTTTCGGGGCGGATCGTCCGGACGGCAAGGCGATGGATGTCATCATCCAGGCGCTGTCGGGCGCGATGTATACCAGCGGCGATCCCGATGCGCCGCCGGTGCGGATGGGCATCCCGGTCGCCGACATGCTCGCGCCGGTGTTTGCGGTGATCGGCATCCTGTCTGCGCTGGAGCAGCGCCACCGCACCGGCGAGGGGCAGCATATCGACGTGTCGATGCTGGGTGCGCTCACCTCGTTCGTCGCGATCGAGAACTGGTCGGCGCTGGCCGCCGCCGGCATGCCGGCGCGGACCGGGCTTACCGTGCAGCGGCTGTCGCCGTTCGGCGTGTTTGCCTGCGCCGACGGCTATGTCGCCATCGTCGGCGTACACGAGAAGCTCGCGCAGGGGCTGTTCCGCGCGATGGAGCGGCCGGAACTGGGCAAGGACCCGCGCTTCGCCGGGCGTGACCTGCGCGTCGCCAACGCGACCGTGCTGGAGGCGGAGATCACCGGTTGGTCCTCGCAGCATACGGTGGCGCATGTCGTGGCGGCGTTGCAAGCGGAAGGCGTGCCGGTCGCGCCGGTCCGCCACCCCGAGGAGGCGCTGATCGACCCGCGCGTGGTCGAACGCGGCGAGACGATGCCGCTCGCGCACCCGTCTTACCCTTCCACGGTCGACCTGCGCAGCGTCGGCGTGCCGATCACCTTTTCGTCGGCGCGGACGGGCTTCGACGAGGTGCTGCCGGTTCATATCGGCGAGCATAATGCCGAGGTGTTCCGCGATCTGCTCGGCTATGACGACGCGCGTATCGCCGCGCTGGCGCTCGACGGGGCGATCTGATGGCGGGTGCCGCGAACGCACTGGCCGCGATCGCGGCGGCCTATCGTGATCCCGATGCGGTCGCGCGCGCACTCGCGGCGGACGGCCAGCGGGTGATCCGCACGATCGGCAGCGATGCGCCCGATGCATTCCTGCGCGCGGCGGGGTTCGCACCGGTGCGGGTGGCGCCGCCGGATGTGGCGACCCCGCGTGCTGACGCGCTGATCGGGCCTGCGACGGCCCGCAGACGCATGCACCGGCTGCTCGAATGGCTGCTCGATCCCGCTCAGGCCGAAACACCCATTCTCATCACCCGCGCTGACAGCGAACAGCCGCAACTGTTCGCCGCCTTGCGGGAACTCCGGCGGCTCGGCGCGGCGGGGCCGAAGCGGTTCGCGATGCTGGATCTGCTGCATCAGCCGCGCGAGAGTTCCCGGGCGTATAATCGCGGTCGGCTAGCGCAGCTTGGCGCATGGCTGGCCGAACAGGGCGGGGCGACACCGACCGACGACACGATCGCTGCCGGGCATGTCGTCGAAGCGCAGTTGCGGGAGTGCGCTCTTATGGTCCACGCGCAGCGCAGCGCCGCGTCGCCGACCCTGGGCGGAACCGACTTCCTCCGCATCGTCGGCGCATCGGCGGTGCTGCCGCCGGACGTCCTGATCGCGCACCTGGACGCGATCCTCGCCGCGCCCGCCGCGCCGATGGTAGCCGCCCGCAGGATCTGGGTAACGGGCAGCGCACCCGAAGACGACCGCGCCTACGCCGAGATCGAGCGGGACGGCGCGGTGATCGTCGGCGAAAGCCATGATTGGGGCTTGGCGCGGTTCCGCGTACCACCCGCCCGAACGCTGGAAGATTTCAGCCAGCCTGACCGACTTGCTCCCCTGACGGCACGCGGGATCGCAACGCTGGCGGGAGAGGCTATCGCCGATGCGCGGGTTGTCGGCGCCGACACGATCATCAACCTCGCGCTAGACGGCGATGAAGTGGCACCATGGCTGGTCAAGCCGCTGCGCGCGCAGGCGGGCGGATTGCAGATCGCGCCGTTCGTGCGTCCGGCCCCGCCCGAAGCGGCTCCCGAACGATCCACATCCACAGCGCCACGCACCGCACCGGAGCGCAGTCGCAAGGCGCTGAACGTCGCGGCGGATTTCGGCACCTATCAACGCGAGTGGTTTGCGGGCATCCGCGCCGCGGTGGCGGACGGTGCGCCGTTCGCGGTGGTAAACGCCAACGCCCCGCAGGAGATTCTCCGCGCATTCGACCTGCCGTTCGTGGTCAACCAGTGGTGGGCGTCGATCGTCGCGGCGAAGCGACAGTCCAGGCGCTATCGTGGCCTGCTTGCCGATCACGGCTATCCCGCTGACGTGGAGGCGTACAGCACGCAGGCGCTGGCGGCGGCGTTCGATGACGATGCGGAGCAAGCGCCCTGGGGCGGCTTGCCATCACCCGATTTCGTTCACGCCATCGCCTCGTCCGATCCGACACCCGCCATTTTCGAAGCGATGGCGGTCGAGCATGCCGCCGCCCGCTTCGTCTACGAACGCACCGTCGATCCGCGACCGGAGATCGAGACGCGCTGGTGGGAGGTGATGCACGATGATTGGGAGGTTGCACTCGAACCGGAGCGGCTCGACCTGCTCGTCGCGGAACTACGCGCCGTCGTCGCCGAGATCGAGCAGGCGACCGGTCGCAGCTTTGACGAAGCGCGCTTCCGCGAGGTGATGACGCTGGTGAACGAACAGGAGAGTTATTACCGCGCGACCCGCGACCTGATCGCGCGGGCGGTGCCGGCGCCGATCAGCATTGTCGACAGCATGCCCGCCACGATGGTGCCGCAGTGGCACCGTGGCAGCGTGTGGGCGCGCGATGCGGCGCGCGCGTTTCACGACGAGGTGGCGGCACGCGTCGCTGCCGGGCAGGGCGCGACGAACGAGGAGCGCGTTCGCCTGATGTGGGTCGGTCGTGGCCTGTGGAGCGATACCGCGTTCTACCAGCGCTGGGAGGAGAGCCATGGCGCGGTGTTCGTGTGGTCGATGTACCTCGCGCTCGCGGCGGACGGGTATATCCGCAACTTTGATGGCGGACGCGATCCCATGCGGGCGCTCGCCGCGCGGTTTCTGACGATGGGGGATGAACTGCGGATGCCGAGCTGGTCGGGGCCGTGGCATGTGCACGAGGCGCAGTCGCACCAGATCGACGGTGCCGTCGCGCTGTCCGATGCCGATCCGTTCACCGTGCGCGCACTGGTTGATGCCGGGATCCCGGTGCTGGAACTCGGCGTCGACAATTTCGCGCTCGGGCCGGACGATCTCGAGCGGCTGAACACGCGTGTCGTGGCATTCATCGAGGGGCCGGCGCGCGCGCGTGCGGCGGCGCGGCTGGGCGGAGCGGCGTGAGCGGTCCGCTCACCGGGATGCGTGTGCTGGAGTTCTCGCGCTATCTGCCGGGCACCTATTTCGGCTGGATCGCGGGTGACATGGGGGCCGATGTGATCCGCATCGAACATCCCCGTGAACTTGCCAAGGCCGAGGCGATGTTCGGCGCGAGCGCCGACGCGGCGGCGATGCGGCGCGATCGCGCCCGGCCGACCTATACGCGCAACAAGCGCAGCATCACGCTCAACCCCGGCCACCCGGACGCGCGACGCGTGCTCGACCCGTTGATCGCGTCGGCGGACGTGCTGGTGGAGGATTTCCGGCCCGGTACGATGGCGCGGCTCGGGCTCGGCTACGACGCGGTGGCGGCGATCAACCCGCGGCTGGTCTATGCCTCGGTCAGTTTCGCCGGGCAGCATGGCCCGCTCGCGCACCGCGCGGGGCATGATCCTGCCGCGCTGGCGGCGGCGGGGGTGTTGTCGCGGCTGAACGGTCAGCCGGTGCCGACGCTGCCCGGGGTTCAGGTCGCCGATTTGATGGCGGGCGCGCACGCGACGATCGCGATCCTGCTTGCCCTGGCGGCGCGCGCGGCGAGCGGGTGCGGGTCGCATGTCGACGTGGCGATGATCGACGCGGCGATGCCCTTGCTGATGGTCGGCCTCGGCCGTGCCGATGATCCCGGCGATGTCGGTGCGCCCGACGGCGCATGGCATCCGAAGGGCGGGGTGTGGCGCTGCGCCGACGCAGCCTATCTGTGCACCACCGACATGGAACCACGCTATTGGGCGCGCTTCTGTGAGGCGATCGGAAGGCCCGATCTTACCGCGCGCCAGTTTGACGCTGCGGCATATCCGGCGATCCATGCCGACCTCGTCACGCTGTTCGCAAGCCGACCGCGCGCCGACTGGCTGGCGCTGTTCGAACGGGCGGACACGCAGGCGATGCCGGTCCTCGCGCCGGGCGAAGCGCTGCGCCACCCCAACGCTGCCGCACGCGGGATGCATGTGGAACTCGACGTCGCCGGCGGCGGCATGGTGGAGCAGATCGGAACGCCGTTCACGATTAGCGGGGTGACGCCCGGCCCACACCGCGCGGCGCCGCTGCCCGGCCACGATCGTGACGCCATCCTGGCGGAGATCGGTTTCGCGCAAGACGAGATCGACAGCCTGACGGCAAGCGGTGTGTTCTCCAGCACGCAAGGTGCTGGCGCATGAGCGCGCTACTCGGCCTGAAAGTGATCGACTTCACGCACGCCATTTCCGGGCCGACCTGCACCAACATGCTGGCGCAGCTCGGCGCGGAGATCGTGAAGATCGAGCCGCCGGGGCGTGGCGACGGCTTTCGCCATTATACCGAACATGGCGGTGCGCCGTTGCTCAGCATCCCGTTCGCCGCGATCAACGCGGGCAAGCAGTCGCTCGCACTCGATCTCAAGAGTGCCGCCGGGCAGCGCATCGCGCGCGATCTCATCGCCACCGCCGATGTGGTGGTGGAGAACTTCCGGCCCGGCGTGATGGCCCGGCTTGGCCTCGCGCCCGACGATCTGCGCGCCGCCGACCCGGACCTGATCGTCGTGTCGATCAGCGGCTTCGGGCAGGATGGGCCGATGGCGCACTATGGCGCGTACGATCACATCGCGCAGGCTGCTTCGGGTATCGCGGCGATGAACGCGACCGCGGACGGACCGCTCAAGATCGGCATCCCGATTATCGATTCCTTCACCGGTTACATCGCCGTCATCGCGCTGCTGGCGGCGCTCCGTACGCGCGATGTGGGTGGCGGGGGCGCGCACCTCGATATCGCGATGCTTGATGCGGCGTTGAAGCTCGTCAACACGTCGGTGGCGGTGCATTCGGCGACGGGAACGGTGCCGATGGGGACGGGAAACCGCGGCTTCCGTCTCGTCGCGACGTCGGAGTTCTACCCGACCGGCAACGGCTGGATCGCGCTGGGCGCCAACGAACAGACGCAGGTCGCCGCGCTGTTCCGGGTGCTCGGCCATGCGGCGATGATCGACGATCCACGCTTCGCCACGCATTCGGCGCGCACCGCGCACTACGCGGACTTACGGGCATGGCTGATCGAAACGCTGGCCGGCTTCGACGCGGCGACGCTGGAGCGCGATCTCGTTGCGGCCGGCGTCGCGGCGGTCCGATTGCGGGATGTCGGCGAGATCGCGGGTGATCCGCACATTCGCCAGCGTGGAACGCTCGAACAGGTCGAGGTGCCGGGGGACGAACGCCCGCTCGACGTGGTCGCCGGGTTCGCCAACGCGGCGCGTGTCGGCGCGCGGGTGCCGCTGCTCGGGGAGCATGGCGATGCGGTGCTCGCCGCACTCGGCCTCGATCCGGCGGCGATCGCGGCATTGCGTCGGGACGGGGTGGTCGCATGATCGAGATCGTCTTTCTCGGCGACCTGATCCTCGACGTGCCGGAGCCCGACCATTGGCTCGCGGGCGTGGCGCCGATCACCCGTGCCGCCGATCTTGCGATCGGGCATCTCGAAGTGCCGCATACCACGCGCGGGCAGGAGATGGTCGGCGACGTGCCCGCGCCCGGTGCCGACCCGGCGCACCTTGCCGCGCTGGCGCGGGCGGGGATCTGCATGGTGTCGCTCGCCGGCAACCACATCGCGGATTGCGGGCGCGAGGGCATCGTCGACACGATCGCCGAACTTGACCGGCTGGGCATCGCTCATGCCGGCGCTGGCGTCGACCTCGCGCAGGCAGGGCGGCCGGCGGTGCTGGCGCCGGATGGCGTGAGCGTAACGCTGCTCAGCTACAATTGCGTCGGGCCGGAGATCAGTTGGGCGAGCGATATGCGCGCGGGCTCCAACCCGTTCGTCGTCCGCGCCGCCGATGGCGGACCGACCCGCCCGCAGGCGGATCTGATCGAGGCGGACCCGGCCTCGCTCGACAAGATGGCGCGGCAGATTGCCGATGCACGGCGCAGCGCCGACGTGGTGGTGGTGGCGCTGCACAAGGGGATCACGCACCGCCCCGCCGCGCTTGCGCCCTACGAGCGACCGGTATCCCATGCCGCGATCGACGCGGGCGCGGATATCGTTCTCGGGCATCACGCGCACATCGTGCGGGGGATTGAGATGTATCGGGGCCGGCCGATCTTCCACGGACTTGGCAACGGCGTTGTCGTCACCAATGCGCTTAGCCCGGCGCAGGACCATCCCGCCCGCGCCGAATGGGCGGAGCGGCGCAAACGGATGTTCGGCTTCCAACCGGACCCGGCCTACACGCTGGCGCCATTCCATCCGGAGGCGGTGAACGGCATGATCGGGCGATGCCGCTTCGATGCCGGTACAGTGGTGGAGACGGCGTTCCGGCCGATCTGGTTCGCACCGCCCGGCCGGCCGGAGCCGGCGACGGGCACGCAGGCGCAGGCGATCGCCGACTATATCGACGGCGCCGGCCAACGCGCCGGCCTCCCTCCGCTGACCCGAAGCTGGGCCGGCGACTGGGTCCGGGTCGCCGGCTGAGCGACCCGAAGCGTTACCTCAGTCGATCCGCTTCTTGCGCAGCGTCCACTGGCTGTCGGTGCACAGCCGGCAATCCTTGCCCTTGAACCAGCGCGCGGCAGCGGCATCGTGGCGGAGTTGCCACGCCAGCCATGCAACATCGACCTGCGTGACGCGGCCGCCGTTATCATCGTGGAAGGTGCCGCCATGCCCGACGTTCAGGCTGGCGAGCGCGACGGGAACGGTGTCGATCTTGTCGAAGTCGTCGTTGCCGTTCGGCCAGGCGATGTCGGTCGGCCCGCCCATGATGTAGAGCACCGGCGTGTGCAGTTTCTTCAGTTCCGACTTGGCGATGGTGATGCCGCGGATCGGGTTGGTGTTGTCCTTGAAAACGCCGCTGTTGTGGATGATGACCGCGCGGATGCGGGGATCGGCGGCAACCTGAAGCGCCTGCAACCCGCCGCAGCTATGCCCGGACACGGCGAGCAGCTTCGGATCGATCCGCTGGTAGAGCGGGCTGCCCTTGCGCGCGTTTTCGGCGAGCGCCCAGTCGAGACCGGCGGAAACCTGCGCCGACGTGGCCTTCACGCCAAGTGGGCCGGGCGGCGGGGGCGTATCGACATGCGGCGGCGCGCCGGGGCCGGACAAGACGGTGCCGGGTGCGATCACGAGATACCCGTGCGAGGCGATCTCCGCGAGGTGCAACCGTGCGCTGGCGCCATCGTCGCTGCACCCGCCGTTGCCCCACACCAGCACGCCGAGTTTCTGCGCGCCCATCGCGGCGGGATCGGCGGGGCGGTACAGCACATGATCGGGCAGGCCGGGATCAGTCAGCTTCACGGCCGGGTACGGGCCGGTGCCGTGCGTATCGGGTTTGGCATCATAGGCGGCCTGCGCCGCGTGCATCGCCTCCGGCGCGGGTGCGGCCTGCCCCCAGGCCACGCCGGCGGCGAGTGTCAAAGCGGCGGCGGTCAACGTCGCGATCTTCATGCATCCTCTCCTTTTGATTATGAGTCGGTATCGCTGATCGTGACACCGCTATGTACCATAGCAATAGCTTTTTGAACGCGATAGCGATACGCGCATGGGATGAAAGAAGACCAGATCGAGACCGGGTTTCGCGATGTGATCGCCGATCGGCTCGGCTATGTGCTGCGCCGTGCGTCGGGTGTGATGATGAGTGCGCTTGGCACCGCGCTGGCGGCGATTCCGCTTCGTCCGGTCGAGGCGACGATCCTGATCCTCATCGGCGAGAATACGGGCTGCACGCAAAGTGAGATCGGTCGCGTGCTGGCGATCAAGCGTGCCAACATGGTGCCGCTGATCGCCGACCTGCTTGCCAAGGGTCTGATCGAGAAACGCCCGGTCGATGGTCGTTCGCAAGCCCTTTCGTTGACGCCGCAGGGTCTGGTCCAACGCGATGCCGCGGAGGCGATCATTCGCGCGCACGAGCGCCGCTTCGAGGCGCTGTTCCCACCCAGCAAGGTCGCCGCGTTGCGCAGTGCGCTGGTGCGGATCGCGGCAGAGGCGGACGAAGAGGGCTGACGTTCCTCCTATTGCTTTGGCGCCGTGTGATGCGGCTCCAGCAGGCCGCTATCGGCGAGCCAGTCGTTCAGCCGGTCGGGCCAGTGCAGGATCGAGATCCGGTTGGATTCGTCCAGATTGAAGGCGTGTGTACTGTCCGCGTACATGTGCAACTCCGCCGGCGTGCCCGCCTTGCGAAGCTGTTCGTACAGCGCGACCGCCGGAGCGGCGCAGCATGGATCCAGGCTGCCGGCGGTGATGAACGCGGGTGGTGCGCCGGCCGCGTTCTTGGCCGGAATGCCGAGCGGGCCGGGGAACACCAGCACCTGGAAATCGGGCCGCGCCGACAGTGCGTCGATCGCGTCGGTCTTCGGCCGACCGGCGGGTTCGGGATTGTCGGCGATCAGCGAGACAAGCTCGCCGCCGGCCGAGAACCCCATTACGCCGACCCGCGCGGGGTCGATCCCGTAGTCGGCGGCATGGGCACGCACCCAGCGGACGGCACGGCGCGCATCGTCGGCGGCATCGCCCTCGATCGTGTAGGGCGAGCCGGGTTCGCGAGCGAGCCGGTATTTCAGGACGAACGCCGAAATGCCCATGCGGTTGAGCGCGACCGCGGCCTTGGTGCCCTCGTTCGTCCAGACCAGCAGCTTGTGGCCGCCGCCGGGGAAGATCACAATCGCGGTGCCGGTATTGTGCGCCGGTAGCGCCGGAAACGCGAGCAGCGACGGATTGCGGATGTTGCGCACCCAGTAATCACGGCCGATTTCCGGGGTGATCGGGCGGGTGTCGTGACCCGGCGGTCCCTTCGCCCACAGCGGTATCGAAACCGGCGCGGGTTCGACAACCGGCTCCGGATCTTGCGGTGCGGGGGCATTCGCGATCAGCGCGGTACAGGCGAACAGGGCGAGCAAGGTCAGGCGCACAGGCTTCTCCTAGGGGCGACCATCTCCGGGCCGTTACCGCTATCATATACGTTAGCAGGCAAGAGGATAGCCGATTTCGCAGACAACCTCTGGGCTTCCCCAGACGCATCGATCCGCTATGGTTGCGGTATCATGAAAGCCGCCCGGCAGACCGGGGGCGTCCGAGCGGATGAACAATGGCCAAATTTCGCCCGATTCTAACCGCAGCGCTCGCGCTGATCGCCGCCGGTCCCGCAGCGGCGTCGCAACTTGCCGCCTCCGCGCCGCCGCCGGGTACAGCCGATAGCGGCTACCGCGAGCAGGCGCCGGGCCAGATCGCGCACTTCCCCGGAAACGGCACCGGCGCGTTCCAGACCCGCCGCTATCGCGACCTGTTCGCCGAACAACTCGGCACGCGGCCGGGCGAAGCCGAAGCCAAGGTCGAGGCGGCGTTCCAGCAGTTCTTCCACGGCGATGGGCAGGAGGAGCGTGTCTATTTCGAAACCGGCGCGAACGCGAACGGCCCGCTCGCCTACATCACCGACTGGGCGAACAACGACGCGCGCACCGAGGGCATGAGCTACGGCATGATGATTGCCGTGCAGCTCGGCCACAAACGCGAGTTCGACGCGCTGTGGAACTGGTCGAAGACGTACATGCTCATCACCGATCCGAAGAACCCGTCGGTCGGCTATTTCGCCTGGTCGATGGCGACGGACGGCTCGCCGCGCTCGACCGGTGCTGCGCCCGATGGTGAGGAATATTATGCGATGGCGCTGCTGTTCGCGGCGCGGCGTTGGCCGGGCGGGCACGGCATCTACGATTATCAGGCGCAGGCCGACACGATCCTGCGCGGGATGCGGCATCATCCGGTGCTGACGGGTACGTCGCCGTTCCGCATCCACCCCGGCGATGCGCCGTTCGTCGAACCCGATGCGCCGTGGCCGAGCCTCAACAACCGCGCCGGCGCCGCCGACGCCGCGAAGGCCGGCACGCCGTGGCCGCCTTATCACCCCAGTCATCGCCCGCGCACCGTCACGGTCGGGCCGATGGTGGACGAGCCCCATGCGATGGTGCGCTTCGTCGCGGAAACCAACGTCGATGGTACCGACGCGTCCTATCACCTGCCGGCCTTCTACGAATTGTGGGCGCGTTGGGGGCCAGTGGAGGATCGTGCCTTCTGGGCGCGCGCGGCGGATGCCAGCCGCAACCTGTTCTCGGTAGTGACCGGGCCGAGGACCGGGCTTGCCCCCGATCGCAGCCATTTCGACGGATCGACTATGCTGACGCGCGACGGCAAGCCGGACCCGTTCGGCTATGACAGTTGGCGCACGGTCGGCAACTGGTCGGTCGATTACGCCTGGTGGGGCAAGGATGCCCGCGAACGCATCCTGAGCGACCGCGTACAGGCGTTCCTGGTCGGGCAGGGGCTCGACCGCTTCGCCGATCGCTACACGCTCGATGGCGAGCCGCTGTCGACGCGGCATTCGCCGGGTATGCTGGCGGCGGCTGCCGTCGGCGGTTTTGCCGCGACACCGGGAGCGAACTCGAAGGCGTTCTTGCGTGCTTTGTGGGACATGAAGCTGCCCACCGGTGAGCAGCGCTACTTCGATGGCATGTTGTACCTGATGAGCATGCTTCATTGCAGCGGCCAGTTTCGGATCATCGACCGACCCGCGCCGTAACGCGCGGTCCACCTCTCCTGCGTGCGGCCTTTTCCGCTCGGCACGCCTTCAGGGGGTAGCAGCCACCGCCGTTTTTGTTCAGGGAGAGCGGCTATTGCCGCCGGTTCACCCGCGGTCAGGGAGGCTCATCGATGAGGCGTTGGCAATGGGCACTTCAGCTGCTGACCCGGCGGATGTGGTTCCGCGCGGGCCTGTTCTGCGTCTTCGCGGTCGCGCTTGCGCTCGCCAGCGCGTTCGCCGGGCATCTGATCTCTTATGATCTCGCGGCGAAGATCGGCTCGAAATCCGTCGATTCAATCCTCAACCTGCTCGCCTCCAGCATGCTGGCGGTGACGACCTTTTCGCTCACCGCGATGGTGCAGGCGTATTCGGGTGCGACCAGTACGATCACGCCGCGCGCGGTGCAGTTGCTCGTCGATGACAGCACGTCGCAGAACGCATTGGCGACATTCCTGGGCAGTTTCCTGTTTGCTATCGTCGGCATCATCGCACTGTCGACCGGGATCTACGGTGAGACCGGGCGCGTGATCCTGTTCGGCGGCACGATCTTCGTCATCGGCCTGATCGTCATCACCTTTTTGCGCTGGATCGAGCATGTCACCCGCTTCGGCCGGATGGCGGACACGATCGCGCGTGTCGAGAAGGCGGCGGCGCAGTCCGTGCGCGGTATGACGCAGCGGCTGAGTTTCGCCGCATTCGACACCGCCCGGCCAGACGATGCGGTGTTGGTCCACCACACGGAAATCGGGCGCATCACCCATGTCGACCTCGCCGAGCTTTCCGACGTCGCCGACGCGGCAGGGGCGAGCGTTCATGTGCTGAGCTTGCCGGGGATGCTCGCCGATCCCGCGCATCCGCTCGTGTGGACAAAGGCGTCGCTGGACGATCAACAGGTGGAGCAGGTGCGGGAGGCGTTCACGATCCAGCATGACCGTGCATTCGACCATGATCCACGCTTCGCGCTTGTGGTCCTGGGGGAGATCGCATCGCGCGCATTGTCGCCGGCGGTGAACGATCCCGGCACCGCGATCGCAGTGATCGAGGCGGGCACGCGCGTTCTGGCCACCATGTTACGACACGAACCGAAAGAGAAGACCGCCGACACGGCGGGCGTGATCGTGCCGCGCATCGCCTTTCCTGATCTAATCGAGGACCTGTTCCGGCCGATCGCGCGCGATGGCGCCGCGCTGATCGAGGTCGGCATTCGGCTTCAGAAAGCGCTCGCCACGCTCAGCGCGATCGAGCCGCAATCCACCGCCCGGTGCCGGACAGAGGCGCAGGATGCATTGTCGCGCGCCTGCGCCGCGTTCACCAGTAGCGCGGATGCGGATGCCCTGACGCGGCTGCATGAGCAGCTATGGCGGCAGGAGTCCTAACCGCTGCGTTACCGCGCCGCCATCTCGAACGGCCCGGCCGGCAGCGCGGCATCATCGACGAGGTTGACGACCGGGAAATCCGCCCAGGCGTAGCGCACGCGCGTCACGGGTTTGCCGTCGTCCGCCAGCGTCACGCGCGCGCCGTTCGCGGTGGCGGCGGCATAGCGGCACGTGCCCACCGCGTCGCCGCAGAGTTCGAACCCGGTCGCCTGCGCGGCGCTGCGGGTGTGGAGCGCACCTGTCACGCCCGTGAACGTCACAGTCGCGCCCCCGGCGGCGTCGCGCGTGACGCTCACCGCCTGCGGGCCGGAAGGCGGCGGCGTCGCTCCATAGGCGATGCTGGCCATCGCACGGGCAAGGCGGCGGCCGATCTCGTGCTTCTCGCCGGGATGGATGTCGAGCGGATCGCCAAGGTCGATCGCCATAGCGAGCGCGGCATGGCCGTCGCCCTCCGCGACCCGCCGCTGATCGTCGCGGACGCGTGCCCAGCCGCTTTCGCCGGGTGCGATGGCAGGCTTGCCGAACCCGGCCAGCGATACGATCGCGAACGGCAGGTCGGGGGCGGCGAACTGGCGACGCCACTCCGCCATCATCGCCTTAAGCCGCGTGTCGTAACCGGGGATGTCGGTGTCGGACTCGCCCTGATACCAAGCCACGCCCGCCAGCCCGATGCTGCCAAGTGGCGCGATCATCGCGTTGTAGATCGTGCCCGCGCCGGTGATGTCATCCCACGGCACGCGCGGGGAGGTGCCACTGGCCTTCTTGGCGATCGCATAGCGCCAGCCGTCGCCAATCGGTACGCTGCTGCCGTCGCCGAAGCCCAGCTTCATCACCTCGGCCGGGCCGGGCAGCCCGCCAGTCGCATACGCATTCTCGATGTTGATGGTGATGACGTTACGACCCGCCACCAGCGTTCCCGCCGGCACGGTATAGACCCGCGCGTCCCAGCCGCCACGCCCACCGACCGGCTTGCCGTTGATCCACACCCGGTCGGCATCGTCGGCCGGGCCGATCGCGATGGTGGCGACCTGTCGCGCCTGTTCGGGCGTGAGATCAACCGTCTTCTGATACCACAACATGCCGAGGTAGCTTTGCAGCGCGGGCACGCCCCAATTCTCGTAGAAATCGGTGCGCGGCACCGCCTGCCAGTCGAGCGCGGCATCCGGCTGCCATGGTTCGTGGCCGGGCGCATCGCCGCTTTGCGTGCGCCACCACGTTTCCCACGTCGCGGCGGCGGTCCGCATCGCGGCGGCGGGATCGCGCGCGTAGAGCTTGAGCAGATCGGCCTGCGCGCCGCGCCCGGCGGCGCGCTGCGCATCATCGCCCATCCACGCCGAAATCGACGAGCCGCCCCAGTTCGAATGGATCGCGCCGATCGGCACCTTCGCCGTCCCGCGCAGTTCGCGAACCATGTAGAAACACGCCGCCGAGAAGCCGCCGATGTTCTGCGGCCCCGCCACCGCCCAGGCCGGCGCCTGCGCGAAATGGTCCTGCGCGACCGGTGCGGTCACCTTGGCGATGGTGACGAGGCGAAGCTGGTCATCGGCCGGGCCGTGGATCGCGCTGCCGGCGTCCTGCGCACGTTCGACCGGCAACTCCATGTTGCTCTGTCCCGAACACAGGAACACGTCCCCGACCAGCACGTCGTGCACCTGCGTCGTGCCGCTCGGCGCGATCAGCGACAGGTCGTATGGGCCGCCCGCCGGTAGCGCGGGCAGGGTGGCGGTAAAGCTGCCGTCCCGCCCGGCGCGCGCTTGTGCGGACCGGCCGGCGAGCACCACCGTCACCGTCTCGTCCGGTGTGGCGGTGCCGCGCACCACGATCGGCTTGCCGCGCTGGAGCACGGCATGATCGCCGATCAGCCCGCTCGGGCTTGGTGCGGCGAACGCCGGACCGGCGAGGGCGAGCAGGCTTACGCCAGCGAGGATGGTGCGCAGCATCGACAGTCCCTTACAGCGGCAGTGGCGCGGACTGCGCCGCCTTGAACGTCGCGGAGCGTACCGGCACGTCCGTGCCCGGCTGGCCGCCGCCGATATGCACGCGGTATTGCCCGGCCATTACCATGCGGGTGCCATCCGTGCTCACCGCGCTGAGATCGCGCGGGGAGAGGGTGAACGTCACCTGCCGCTTCTCGCCAGGGGCCAGCGTGACGCGCTGGTACCCGCGCAGCGCGACCTTGGGCGCACCCGGCACATCCGGGAAGCTGAGGTACAGTTGCACCACTTCGTCGCCTGCGCGCTTGCCGGTGTTGGTCACCTCGGTGGCGACGGCGAGGCCCTGTTCGGCACCGCCCGCCGCCGGCGTCAGCGCGAGCGGCGCATACGCGAAGCTGGTGTAGCTGAGACCATAGCCGAACGGATAAACCGGGGTTCCGGTGAAGTAGCGGTAGGTCCGCCCGGTCATGTCGTAATCCCCGAACGGCGGCAGATCGGCGAGGCTCTTGTAGAAGGTCAGCGGCAGGCGCCCGCCCGGATTGACCTTGCCCGACAGGACGTTGCCGATCGCGAGACCGCCGGCTTCGCCCGGATACCACGCCTCCACGATCGCGGCGGCATTGTCCTTCGCCCACGACAGATTGATCGGGCTGCCGTTCATCGCCACCACCACCAGCGGCTTGCCGGTCGCCTTCGCGGCTTCGAGCATCGCCTGCTGGTCGGGCGGCAGATCGAGCGTGGTCTTGTCGCCACCTTCGAAGCCCGGCACCTTCACCGGCGTTTCCTCCGCCTCGAGATCGGAGGTAAGGCCGACCGCGGCCACCAGCACGTCGGCATCGGCGGCGGCGGCGCGCAGGTCCGCGTCAGGATTGGCAGAAATACGCTTCCACACCAGGTTCGCCCCGCCGCCGATATGCGCGTCGGTGGTGACGGTGATCGGGTAGCGTCGGCCCGCTTCCAGCGTCACATCCTTGAAGGTGGCGAGACTGCCATACGAGCCCGCGGCTTCGACAAGCGGCTTGCCGTCGAACATCAGGCTGCCCGAGCCATTCATGCCCAGCCGGTACGCACCGCTTGCGGGCGGCACGAGGAACCCGGTCCAAACGGTGCGATGGTGGTCGGAAACTTTGGCGAGGTCGAGATTGCCGCCGGACACGTCCGCTTCGCGCCGCGTGACGATCGGCTTGGTCGAGAACCGCATCGCCTTGGTGACGTCGCGGAACGTGCCTGGTGCGAACTGCTTGGGCGGGGTCTCGACCGGGTTATAATAGCGCGCGAGCAGGCCGGGCTTGCCGTCCGGCGTGCGCAGTGCGCTGGTCGGTACACGGTCACCGTCGGTAAAGGATTTGCCGAACGGCACCACCGTCACGGTTGCGCCGGGCATTGCCTGCTTCAGGCCATCGACGACCGAGATCGGCGGTGCGGACAGTTCGGACGAATAATTGCCGCGCAGCACACGCGTTGCATCCCCCAGCGGGCCGATCACCGCGATGCGCAGGCCCTGCTTGAACGGCAACACGCCATTGTTCTTCAGCAGCACGAGGCTCTTCTCGGACGCGGCCAGCGCCAGCGCGCGATGTTCGGGCGTGTCGATCTGGCTAACCGGCACCGCGCCGGCGGTGCGCCCTGCCAGACCGGGCAAGTCGCCGTTGCGGTAGCGCGCGGAGAACAGCCGGACCAGCGTCCGGTCGATGTCGCCTTCGGAAATCAGCCCGCGCTGCACCGCCTCCTTGTAACGATCCTCTAGCCCTGCGGTATCGTTCAGCGTCTGCGTGTGGCATTCGTTGTCGACGCCGGCCTTGACCGCCGCCGCCACCGCCGTAGCGCCGTCGGGCGCGTATTTGTGGCTGTCGCTGATGTCCTTCACCGCGTCGCAGTCCGACACGACATAGCCCTGGAACCCCCACGCGCCGCGCAGGTGATCCTTCAGCAACAGATCGCTCGCGCAGGCCGGCTGCCCATCGATGCGGTTGTACGCGCACATGATCGAATTGGCCTTCGCATCCACGATCGCGGCGCGGAAGGCGGGCATGTAGGTGTCTTCCAGGTCGTGCGGCGAGACGAACACGTTGGCCTTGTGCCGCGTCGATTCCGGACCACTGTGCACCGCGAAATGCTTCGGCGTGGCGATGACGTTGGGCAGATCGGCGTTCGGCCCCTGCATCCCGGTGATGAACGCGACGCCCATGTGCGCGGTCAGGAACGGGTCCTCGCCATAGGTTTCCTGGCCACGTCCCCAGCGCGGATCGCGAAATATGTTGATGTTGGGCGACCAGGTGTCGAGCCCGGTGCCGATCCGTCCGGTGCGGCCGGTCTGCGTGCGCAGCGTATGGAGCGCGCGCACCTCCGTGCTGATCGTGCCGGCGACATCATGCACCAGCGGCGCGTCAAAGGTGGCGGCAAGGCCGATCGGTTCGGGGAAGTTGGTGGTCGGCAGCGTGCCGATCGCGCCGTGCAGCGATTCCGTCCACCAATTGTACGCCGGCACGCCGAGCCGGGGGATCGCCGGTGCGACATTCAGCAACTGATCGTATTTTTCCGCCAACGTCATGCGCGCGACCATCGCGGTCGCCATCCGGTCGGCTTCGGCGCGTACGGCGGAGACTTGCGGCGCGGGTGCGCTCGTTGGATCGGTCTGGGCCTGCGCGGCCACGGCGGTGAGGCTTGCACCGATCAGCAGGAGTGTCTTCGCAAGAGCCATGAAGTACCTCGTTCGCACTGGGGAGAAGATCAGATGGCGGGCATGCCGTGTTCGACGATCCGGCGGATCAGGTCGCGGTGGCGGGGCAGGCCGGCACGCATGCGCTGCGTCTGCACCGCCGCCTCGCGCCGGGTCTGTTCCGCCATCCGTGCCTCGCCGGCGAGTGCGGCGCGCGACACCTCGGTCCCGAACTGCATGCCGTAGAGGACATATTGGTAGCTCGCCGCCGGGAACACCTCGTCGATGCGGTCGAACTCGTCGTGGAACCACGGCGGCTGGTATTTCCAAAGCGTCATCAGGTCGCGCAGCCGATCCGGAATGGTGTCCGCACGCACGTTGTCGCGCCAGAAGTCGCTGTCGGTACGCTTGGTCAGTACGTAATGCAGCTTGAGGAAATCGATGATCCGGCCCCACCGGTAATGCGTGGTGGCGTTGAAGCGCGCGGCGATGATGTCCATCACCTCGCGGCACACCGGCATCTGCTCCGCGATCAGCTTGGCGGACAGTTCGATCAGCACGATCGCGGAGGCTTCGAGCGGCTCTAGGAACCCGGCCGCCAATCCGACCGCGACGACGTTGTTCTTCCAGAACGTCTCGCGGTGACCGCCACGGATCTTGATCTTGCGCATGTCGGCCTTCTCACCGACTGGGCCGAGGTACGCGCGCAGTTCGCGCTCGGCGTCCTCGTCGGAAATATGGCTGCTCGAATAGACATGCCCGGTGCCGCGCCGGTGGGGCAGGCCGATATCCCAGATCCACCCCGCCGTCTGCGCGGTGGAAATGGTATGCGACGCGATCGGTGCGTCCTCGCTTTCATACGGCACCTGAATGGCAAGCGCGGTGTCGCAGAACAGCACGTCGGCGCAGCTCTTGAACGGCACGCCCAGCGTCTTGCCGATCAGCAGCGCGGAAAAGCCGGTGCAGTCGACGAACAGATCGCCGGTGATTTCACCTGCCTGTTCGGTGACCACGCCCGTGACATCGCCATTTTCCGCCTGATTAACGTGGCCGACATCGGCGAGGACGTGGCGCACGCCGAGCTTTTCGGTGCAATGCCGTTGCAGGAAGCCGGCGAACTTGCCCGCGTCGAGATGATAGGCGTAGTTGGCGACCGCGTCATATTCGGGCGTGGCGATCGTTTTCGGCGCGAGGCCGTCGTCGCACAGCAGCCCTTGCGGGGTCACCGCGTCACAGAAACTCTGATGATGATGGTCGGCGAGCCAGTGCGCCGCCATGTTCACCCGTTGGAAGCCCTGCGGCAGCATCAGCGGGTGGTAATAGCCTTCGTTTGCCTCGCCCGTGGTCCATTTTGCAAAGCGCGCGCCTTGCTTGAACGTGGCGTTGCATTCACGAAAGAAGTCGGTCTCGGACACGCCGATCTTGGCGAGCGTGGTGCGCAGCGTCGGCCATGTGCCTTCGCCGACACCGATGATCGGCACGTTCTGGGACTCGACCAGCGTCACGGTGAAGTCCGCCGGCATCCGGCCCTGATGCCGCGCGGCGATGATCCCGGCCGCGAGCCAGCCCGACGTACCGCCGCCGACGATCACGATGTTTTCGATCTTTTGCATTAGCCCCGATACCAAAAAAACGGGGGTGCCGGATAGGCACCCCCGAGGTTGAGGAACGGTTTAGAAGCGGAAATGCCCGCCGAAGGTGAAGCGCCGGCCGTAATCGAACACGTCGAGCAGCTGGTTGGCGAACCGGCCGTGCGTGCTCTGCTGCGCGTTGTTGACGTTGGTAACCTCGCCGAAGATGCTGAAGTGCGGCGTGATGTCGTAGCTGGTGCTGAGATCGATCTGCGTTGCCGCGTTCACGAAGGTTGGCTCGGCACCGAACTGGCCGGTGTTCTGGTTCTGACCGAACTGTAGCAGGTACTCGTCACGCCAGTTGACCGCGGCGCGGAACTGGAAGCCGTTCTTGTCGTAGAAACCGACGAAGTTCGCCGAGTTCGCCAGGCCGGTAACCGCAAAGCCGGTTTGCGAGATGTCGGCTGGGTTATACGGCTTGTTCGTGCCGACGAAGGTGGCGTTGGCGTTGAAGCCGAAGCCGGAGTCTCCGAACACCTGCTGCCATGCCACTTCCACGCCGCGAACGGTCGCATCCGGGCCGTTGACGCGAGCGGTAACGGCGAAGTTCGCGAGCTGCCCGGTCGTCGGATCGATAACGCCGTTAATCGCCTGCCTGGTCACGCCGCCAACGATGAAGTTGCTGACGTTCTTCAGGAAGAAGTCGACCGAGAAGTACGAGTTGCGCTGGTAGTACCATTCCGCCGCCGCGTCGAAGTTATCCGACAGATATGGCTTCAGATTGGGGTTGCCGCCGCTCGCCGTCAGCGCTCCGACGCGCTGGCCGCTGCCGACACTGAGCACCGGTGTCAGGAAGCCGAGGTTCGGACGGGTCAGCGTCCGTGAGGCGTCGATACGCAGGATCAGCTTGTCCGTGACGCTGAGCTTGGCATCAAGACTTGGCAACAAGTACGAATAATTGTTGCGGGTCGTGATGTTCTGCACCGGCGTGTAGCCCGAAGGATTCGGGATCGACAGCAACGTCGGGTCGGTCGGGCTGCGATTGATGACCAACGGCAACTGACCCTGACCGGACGAGGTCAGGTGCGTATTCTCGTTGCGGACACCGGCATTCAGGCTGAACGGCATGCCGGCCACGTCGGTATGGAACGACGCGTTGAAGAACAGCGACCAGGTTTCCTCCTGGATCCGCTGAATGCTGGCCGGATCGATCTTCTGATCGAACGTGCCGGTGAAGCCCGGCACCTGCGAGTAGTTGAAGCCCGGGACATTCTGCGTCTGTGGATTGCCGAGGCCGGTCAGGAAGTTCTGATAGGCGATCGGGCTGTACTTGAGGATCGAGGGCGGCAGCGATCCCTTGAAGCCGGGAATGAAGCCGTTGGTGTTGATCGAGCCTTGGAACAGGCTTGCCGGTAGCGGATTGATGCCGCCGCCGCCCTGGCCCGACGGCGCGCCGTAACCGGAGTAAGCCTGCCAGTAGTTGTTCGTGAAGGTGCTCTCGTTGAGAAGGTTGTACGTGTCCTCGACGTACTGGCCGCCGATCTTCAGCGTCAGGTCGTCCTGTTTCCAGGTCGCGGTAAGGCGACCCTGCTTGAGCCGATCGATGTTGCGCTGAGTCTGGTTGACGGTGACGTGCGAGCCGATCAACGACTGATTGGCATAATCGGATTGGTTGCCGGCCGGGCCGTAGGTGGTCAACGACGGGAACGCGCTGTTGCTGTTGCCGTTGATCGTCAGGCCGGTAGTGTTGCCAAGATTGCCGCCATAGCCGATGTCGCCGTTCTGCGACCCGATGTTGCCGTCCGGGTTGAGCCAGCTCTGTGCATAGCTGACATCCGCATTGACGTTGAGATGCTCGTTGACATCCCACTTCAGGTTGCCGCCGATCTGGTTGGTCTGCAACACCGACTTGTTGATGGCAGAACCGAAGTCGGTCGGGGTGCCCGCCTGGATGAAGCTGGTCGCCTGACCGTTCTTGTCGAGCGTGACGTTGCGCAGCGAACCCTGGCTGAACCACATGCCGACGCCGTACGCATCGGTGGTGACCGTCTGGCGCGAGAAGTTGTCGTCGACCGTCAGCATCACGTTCTCAGCCGGATGCCACTGCAGCGCGATCCGCGCGTCGACGCGCTCGTCCTTGGTGTAATCCTGCTCGTACGTATACTGCTGCGGGAAGAAGCCGACGATCGTCTGTTTCTGCGCTGCGGGCGAATTCACATGCGCGGCGTCGTTGGGAACGGGGGCACAATCGCCCGTGCTGCCGGCAAGCTGGCACGGCGCGTAGTAGCCGCCCGGCCAGCCGTTCACGCCGACGCGGTTGCTGGTGGTGTCATGCCGCGTGTAGATCACATCAGCCAGAACACCGAGCGTGTCGTTGGCAAAGGTGTCGCTCAGCAGCAGGCCGCCGGTCGGCACGACCTTGCCGGAGCGATCCTGCACCGAACCCGAAGCGCTGCCCGCAATGCGGAAACCCGGGTGATCGAACGGCTTCGGGAACGAGATATCGACGGTCGCACCGATCGAGTTCGACGATACCGACACGTCCGGCGTCTTGTAGACACTGAGCTGACCGACGAAATCGGAGCCCACCGTCGAGAAGTCGATCTGGCGTCCGCCGGTCGCGGTCGAGATGCGACGGCCGTCGTACAGCGTGGTGTTGAAATCGCCGCCGAAGCCGCGAACGGTGATGCCGGTCGGCTCGCCGCGCGCACCACTGCGCTGGATCGATACGCCCGGCAGACGCTGAAGCGACGCTGCAACGTTCGAGTCCGGGAACTTGCCGATATCTTCAGACGAGATCGCGTCAACGACGCCTTCGGAGGTGCGCTTGATGTCGAGGTTGCGCTGGAGCGAACCGCGCAAACCGGTGACGACGATGTCCTGCTGGGTCTGTTCAACCGGGTTCGCTGCAGTCTGGGTCGGTTCGCTGCCGACTGCTGCCTGTGGCGCGGTGGCGGGATCCTGTACCGGCGTCGCTTGCGGTGCCGTGTCCTGCGCGAATGCGGCAGCAGGATCCATGAACGCGAGCGCGATCAGGCTCGATGCACCGGCCAGTCCGAGCCGCAATTTGCCCCGCGAACGCGTAGGCGCAAAGATCTTTGATGTTTTCATCGTCCCCTCCAGTGCAAAGCCGTTAAATCGGCATGTTTTTAGCCCGGCATTTTGCCGGATGTTACCGCACCACCGGCGAAACCGCCGCGTTTCAGCAGCAGCAGCGACAGCGGGGCAAGTTCCGTTGTTGCAGTGGTGGTACCGCTACCAAAAATCTTTTGCAAGTCCCTTCCGTGTGCTTGGCGATCCAGTCTGCACCCGCTAAACCGTGGGAGACGCGCGGTGCGGCTGTATCCTAGCGATATGTCGTAGAACATATCCGGCGCAATCAAGGGGATGGGTGGCGATGCCGACGTGGGAAGTTCTCGACAGTCAGAATCATGCAGCCCTCCGAATTGGGTCGCCGCGCACGCAGGAACGGCTGTTCGTGCAGATCATCGCGGCGGAGTTCGAGGCGGCGGCGGCACGCTTTCCGATTCTGTTTTCGAAAAGAGCCGATACTGGCGATTTTTATGCGGGGGCGATGCTCGGGCTGCAACCTGGCAAGCCGCTGTTCGCCGATTCGCGGGAGGAAGAGGATGCCGGCCGCCTGTTCGATGTGACGCGGGAGGGCTTTTATGTCGCCGACGAATCGATCGTGATCGACCGTGAGCATCCCCGCTTCGGCGCCGCGGGCGGGGAGGCGCTGTTCGATGCGGAGGGTCAGCCGGAGGACGCACTGCGCCGGGTCCAGCGTGCGCTCGCACACCTCAGCACCGGGCTCGAACCGACCGACCGGTTCATACAACGTTGCCTCGCACTCAAGCTGATCGAGCCGATCGACTTGTCTTTCCGCTTTGACGACGGCGAGCGTCTTACGCTCGATGGGCTGTACACCATCAGCCGCGACGGTGTGTCCGCGCTCGACGATGCGACGGCACTTGATCTGTTCCGCCAAGGATATCTTCAATTGGCCTATACGATCATCAGTTCGATCCAGCATGTCGGGCGATTGGCGCGGCTGCACAACGATCGGTTGGCCACGGTCGCGTGATCGAGCACGTCGGCCCGGTCGCGTCAGAGACGTTCGCGGCGATCACCGAGGCCTGCGCGCCGGTAGTGCTGCGCGGTTTCGGTCGCGATTGGCCGGTCGTGCGGGCCGCCGCCCAGTCGCGATCGGCGCTGCTGGCGTATCTTGCCGGGTTCGACGCAGGCCACCCGGCCGAGGCGTTCGTCGGCGCCGCCGATATCGCCGGCCGCTATGACTATGCCGAGAACCTCGATGGGTTCAACTTCGCGCGGGAGACGATGCCGCTCGCTGGTGCTCTGGCGCGGATCGCGGCGGCGGCGGATGACGCGCAAGCGGGTTCGATCTATGTCGGTTCGCTGCCGGTCGAACGGTACCTGCCCGGTTTTGCAGAGGCGCATACGCTGTCGGTGTTGCCGGCGGGCGTCAACCCGCGCGCATGGATCGGTACCGCCTCGACGATCGCCTGCCATTACGACACGTTCGACAACATCGCCTGCGTGGTTGCGGGGCAGCGGCGTTTTACGCTGTATCCGCCCGATGCGATTGGCGACCTGTATGTCGGGCCGATCGACCTGACGATGGCGGGCCAGCCGACCAGCCTCGCTGCCGGTGCGCCGCTTGGCGACCCGCGTTACCCGCGGTACGCTGCCGCGCATGCGCGCGCTGTGACGGTGGAACTCGAACCGGGCGACGCGCTGTACTTGCCCAAATTATGGTGGCACCGGGTTGATGCGACTGCACCGTTCAACATGCTGCTCAATTACTGGTGGGACAGCGCTTCGGTCGGGCCCGACGCCCCTTATACGACGCTGCTGCTGGCGATGACCGCCATCGCCCACCGCCCGGAGCGGGAGCGGGCCGCCTGGCGGGCGTATTTCGACCATTATGTGTTTCGGCCGGATGGTCATCCGCTCGCGCATTTGCCGGAGGAGCGGCACGGCGCGCTCGGCCGCGGCCAGCTTGGCCGGATTCGCGCCGTGGTGATGAAGCTCTTGCGCGGCTGATCGCGCGCGGCGTACCTGCAACCGATAATGTGCCGGCGCGGTTGTTCAATGCCTTGCAACGACGCAGCCTCAGGCCGAAGTCGCTGTACTAATTCGCTGATCCTCATTGAGCGGTGCGCCGATCTGGCGCGCGCCCATGCCACTCTGTAAAGAAACGGACCTATGACCGACCTCGCCATTCTTTACGAACACCCGGCATGGTTCACGCCGTTGTTCGCGGCGCTGGACCGGCGTGGCGTATCTTACGCTGCGCTGATGCCGGATGGCCACTTCGATCCGGCGAATCGCATGGCGCCGGCACCGTTCGTTTTCAACCGCTTCGCCATGTCGAGCTTCCTTCGGGCAGGCGAGCATCCCATCTTCCATACGATGGCGCTGCTTGATCACTGGCGGCGGGCGGGTGCGCAGGTCATCAACGGCCCCGAGGTGCTGGCGATTGATGCCTCCAAGGCGCGGCAGTTGTCGCTGATCGCCAGCCTTGGCCTTGCCGTGCCGGCCACGCGGGTCGTCCACCGCGCCGCCGATGTCGTGGCTGCGGCGGCAACGCTCACGTTCCCGCTGGTGGTGAAGGCCAATATCGGCGGGGCAGGGGCGGGGATCATCCGCTACGATTCGATGGACGAATTGCGCGCTGCGGTTGCCGACATGACCCTGCCGAACAGTATCGACGGGGTGCTGCTGGTGCAGGATTACGTGCCGGCGCGGGATGGCAAGATCACGCGGATCGAGACGCTGGATCGCCGCTATCTGTACGCACTCGATATTACAGGCGCGGGGACGTTCGATCTGTGCCCGGCCGACGCCTGCCAGATTCCCGGCGCGCCGATCCCGATGGTTTCGACCGATCCCGCGCCCGAACTGAAGCAAGCCGCCGAAGCGATCGCGCGCGCCGTGGATCTCGACGTCGGCGGGGTCGAGGTGATGATCGACGATCGTGACGGCACGCCGCGGTTTTATGACATCAACGCCTTGTCCAATTTCGTCGCCAAGCCTCTCGACGTGCTCGGCTGGGAGCCGCATGACCGGCTGGTCGACTATCTGATCGCTCGGATCGAGGGGGCACGAGGCTGATGCGCTATGGTTTCTGGATGCCGGTGTTCGGCGGCTGGCTGCGCAACGTCGCCGACGAGCAGATGGAGGCGAGTTGGGACTACGCCAAGCGGCTGACCCAGCGCGCCGAACAGATCGGCTACGATTTAACGCTGATCGCGGAACTCAACCTCAACGACATCAAAGGCGTCGAGGCGCCGGCGCTGGACGCGTGGTCGACCGCCGCCGCACTGGCGGCGGTGACCGATACGATTGAGCTGATGGTCGCGGTGCGGCCGAATTTCCACCACCCCGCGCTGTTCGCCAAGGCGGCGGCCAATATCGACCGTATCTCCGGCGGGCGGCTCGCGCTCAACGTCGTGTCGTCTTGGTGGGCGGACGAGGCGAGGCAATATGGCTTGCAGTTCGACCAGCACGATGATCGCTACGCCCGCACCCAGGAATGGTTGACGGTGGTGGACGGGCTCTGGAGCGAGGAGCGGTTCAGTTTCTCCGGCCAGTTCTACCGGACCGAGGATGCGATCTGCGCGCCAAAACCCGCAAAGCGGCCGACCGTCTATGCCGGTGGCGAAAGCGACAAGGCCAAGGCGATGATCGCCGCGCAGTGCGATGCCTATGTGATGCACGGCGATCCCGTCGACGCGATTGCTCCGAAGATCGCCGACATGGCCGCACGGCGCGCGGCGGCCGGCGGCGCGCCGATGCAATACGGCATGGCCGCCTATGCGATCGTGCGCGACAGCGAGGCAGAGGCAAAGCGCGAGCTTGAGCGGATCACCGCGGTCAGCGATCTTCCGGCGGGCTACGCCAATTTCGACCAGTGGCTTTCCGGCACGCAGCTTGAGCGCACGTTGAAGATCCAGGAATATTCGGTGTCGAACAGGGGGCTGCGCCCCAATCTCGTCGGCACGCCCGAGCAGTTGCGCGAGCGGATCGAAGAATATGAGGCCGCTGGCCTCGACCTGCTGCTGCTCCAGATGAGCCCGCAGGATGAGGAGATGGAGCGGTTCGCCGCGCAGGTGATGGGGACGGCTTGATCCTCTGCGCCGCGTGTTAAGGTCGCGACGCTCAGGCGACCAACGCCAGCGCGAGCATCAACAGCCCGAGCCGGATCGACAGCGGAGGGCGAAGGCGCAACCCCGCACTGGGGCCAATGCGGTGCGGGATCGTCGTGCTAGTGGCCGAGACGAAGCAGAAGGATGCCCTGGCGCGGCACCGTGACGGTCAACGCCGCATGGCGGCCCGCGACGGTGATCGGCATGGTGGCTGGCTGCAACTCGGCTGCTTTTAATAGTGTCGCGCGCTCGGCATCGGTGGGGGCGAGCGGCGCGCCCATCGCCAGCCACGCCGCATAGGCGTTGGCGTGATCGCGATCGATCCGGTAAACTTCGACCGACCGCGTACCCGCCAGACCGGAGGGAAGACCGTTCAGCGTCAGGTGCGCAGCGGCGTCGGGACCGGGTAGATCATCGTCGTGATAATGCCAGAGCAGGACCGTCAGACTGTTCGCATCCAGCGCCGCCGTGCTGCCGATGTCCGGCGTACCGCGCACGCCCTCCTTCATGACGGTATCCAGCGATTTCTCCGCGTCGGAAGCGGCGGGGACCACGCGCCCGTGCATTTTCGCGAACAGCTTGAAGGCGTTCATCACCGGCAGGTCGATGCCACCCGACGTCAACTGACGGAAACCGGCGAAGGGCTGCTGATCCTCGAATTCGAACGCCCAGGTGATCGCACCTTCCAGGTTCACGCCGCGCCGCTCGGCAAGCATCATCAGCCGCGGGAATACCGCTGCTTCGTAGCTCGAATACATGGTGCCGTTGCGGTAGCCGTTGGCCGGCCCCTGGCAGGCGGCGCAGCCTTCGGGGTCGAACTCGCCGATTATGATGGGCTTGTTCTTGAAGGCGGGTTCGGCGGCGATCTGGACGAACTCGTGGTCAGCCGCGTTGAGCTGGTCGGCAATCCCCATGCGAACGTGTGATCCCGCACCGTCCTTGATGAAGCTGGGTTTCCCCTTGGCGTGGAAGGACAGGAAATCGGTTGGCGTGCCTGCGGCCTTCACGTGGTGGAGAAACGCGGTCATGTAGTCGTCGCCGGCACCGGCGATGTCTGGGCCGCCCACCCGCGCCTCCGGCAGTGCGCGCCGCACGCCGCGCACTGCGGCGTCATGCAGGCGGAAGAACTCGTCCTGCGTGCCGGCCCAGTAATATTGGGGCAGGTTAGCCTCGTTCCATGTCTCGAAGTACCAGCTCGCGACCTCCGCCCGACCGTAGCGGGCCACGCAATGCGTGACCCAGGCGGTAATCAGATTTTCCCACTTGCCGTAATCCTTGGGCGGATAGGCCCAGCCCGTGCGCAGTGCGCCACTGCCGGGGCGGAAATCATGCTGATAGGGTTCCGGGTGCGTCGACAGCGCCTCCGGCATGAAGCCGAGTTCGACATATGGCTTGACGTGCCGGGCACGGTACGTGTCGAAGATATGGTCGATGATTGTCCAGTTGTAGACCGGATGCCCCGCCGCATCTTCCGTATAGATGTTGGTCGAGCCCCATTTGAACGCGGCCGTGCCGTCGCCCGACGTAAACAGGTTGTGGGTGCGGAAGTAGACATGGTCCGGCATCAGTTGCCCGAGCGTGGCCAGGGTCGTGCGACCGTCCTTCATCGGCGCGTAGTTCGGCTCGTCGGCACCGAAGAAGCGCCAGATCGGGTTGACCGGTGCGCCGGGTTTGCTTGCATCCACGACGATATTGACGGGGATGGTACGATCCTGCGCAACGGCGGGCACTGCGCTGGCGACAAGCGCGATGGCTAGCAACGACTTCAGCATCCTGTTCTCCCGCTGGTTCCGGGACGCAGTATGATCCCGACCTCTCCCTGCTAGAGTCTCGTGTGTCATGCGATCCGCCAGTCGGCAACACGCCGCTACCATTTTGGTGAGGCGGCGACGTACCGATGCCGCCATGATCGCCGCGCGCTTCAGCCGGACGGTTTCGTCGCGGTCGCCGACCCTGCGAGGCGCCGCCACAGGTCGAGCTTGGCCGGCGGGAGTAGTGGCTCGGGAACGACCCGGCTGTCGATGTGAAGCGCCATCGGCGCGGTCACGGTTGACGCTGGCCAGATCGGCAGGCCGGGACCGTTCGGATCGCCACGGCGAATGAAGTTCAACCAGTAGCTGGAAACCAGCCGAGAAAGATCCTTGTCTTCGCGCGTGATCGGGCGTTCGGGGGCGGCCGGAAGCGTCCCGAACACGTACGGGATTTCGGAGGAATGAAACGCGCCCCACCGCGCCGTGTCGGCACCCGGTAATACGTGCGTGAACAGATACGTATAGACCGGCTGTTGTGCGGTGGCGGCGCGACGCAGCGCCCAGCTGTCGATCGCGCCCAAGTTCTGGTCACGCCGGATCTGCTTGTTCGCCGCGGCACGCTGTTCGGGCGTGGCGGCGGGGTACAAGACTGCCGCCTGATCGGCAGAGGCGCCGAAAGCGGACGCCAGCAGCGCCTGGAGCTTACCCGCGTCCGTCGACCCGTAATCCTGGCCCAGCGCGCTGCCCTCATCGCTGTTGAAGCCGACCAGCATCGGCACGTCGCTGACCGCTCGCCAGGCGCCGGCCGGCAGTAGGCGACCATCCGCGACGGGTACAAAGCGAACCGCATTGGCGCCGTGGCTCGGTTGCAGCGCTTCGGCCGGCAGCGCGCGCAGTGCCGCGATGGAGCTTGCGCCTTTCTCCCGCGCGAATGCAGTGCCTTGCGCCTCGGCGTCAGCGAGGGGCGTGAGCGTGCGCGGCAGGCCACTTTCCCCGATCGCACGTTGAAACAAACCCTTGGCCATCGGCGCGGAGACGAGTTCCTGTACCGCCATCGCCCCGGCGGACTGGCCGGCGATGGTGACAGCCGCTGGATCGCCGCCGAACGCGGCGATGTTCGCCTTCACCCAGCGAAGCGCCGCGACTATGTCCAGCAACCCGAAATTGGCCGGCGGAGCAGCCCCCGCCTCCCGTGTCAGGTCGGGATGCGCGAGAAAGCCGAACACGCCGACGCGGTAGTTGATCGTCACCACCACGGCACCGCGTGCGGCGAGCGCCGCACCGTCGTAGATCGGTATCGCGCCGGAACCTGAGTTGAAGCCGCCGCCGTGGATCCAGACCAGGACCGGCCGTGGCCGCGCCTTCTTCAGCGGCGCCCAGATGTTGAGGAACAGGCAATCCTCGCTGATGTCGCCCGGCACGACATATTCATGCGTCCAGGGGCCGAAGCCCTGCGGCGAAACCGCCTGCCAGCAGCTGTGGCCGAACCGGGTCGCGGATCGCACACCGGCCCAGCGTGGCGCCGGCATCGGCGGCCGCCAGCGCAACGGCCCAACAGGGGCCGCCGCGTAGGGGATGCCGCGAAATACGGCGATCGTCTTCTCCTGTGTGCCTGCCACCACGCCCGAGTGTGTCGGCACGCGGGGTGGGGCGGCTTGCACCGGCGTGGCGGCGGCTGCGGCGAGTAACGCTGCCATCCGCCGTATCGTGACCGACCGCATCCTGTCTCCCCAACGCACTGCCGACGCCTGATCGAAGGAAAGCATACATGTCCTGGCTTTGCCAGTGGCGGTTCCCGGTCACGGCGACGCGACTTTGGCCTCATCAAGGATCGCCAGTCGGCTACACTGCCGGGGCGGCCGGCGTTCACGTTGGATTACGCCGCAAGCAACCCTGAAAAAATGCCGACAGCACATTTTCAGCGACGTGCGATTGCCTGCTTATCGCACATACGTGCTACACGCGGCTTGGACGGCGCTCGCCCACTTGCGCGCCGCCGTCTGGTTTTGAAAATGCTGAGGCGACCGTGCACGAAAACAGTGTTTCATCGCCCCGGTCGCAAGGCCATCTCGCCATCATCACTGCGCCGCTGGCAGGTCACCTCAACCCGGCGCAGGTATTGGCCGGAGCGTTGATCGATCGGGGCTGGCGTGTGTCGGTGGTGCACGTCGATGAAGCGCGGCGGTTCATTACCCATCCCGCGGTTCACTTCTCTGGACTGCCGCGCGGAGCGGCGCCGGCTCTCGAACCGTATCTCGCAACGCTTGTCGAGCCGAGCGGGCCGATCCGCCTCACGCGCATGATCCGCGCGACGGCGGCGATGACCGACCGGCTGCTGACGGAGGCACCGGCAGTGCTGGAGCGGATCGGCGCGACGGCCGTCCTCGCGGATGCGGTGGAGCCCGCTGGCCCATTGATCGCGCGCAAGCTTGATCTTCCTTTTGCCGTCGCGGTCACCGGCCTGCCGCTGCTGCGCGAAGCCGATGTGCCGCCACCCTTCCTCGGCTGGCGCTACCGCGCCGACGCGGTGGGTCGATTTCGCAACCGCTCCGGCTATGCCGTCACGGATTGGCTGATGCGGCCGGTCACGCGCGTGCTGAATGCGCGCCGGCGGGATTGGGGCCTTACGCCCGAAGGCAAGCTGCCATGCATCCAGATCGCCCAGTGTCCGCAAGGGCTTGATTACCCGCGTCGCGATGTGCCGCCCGGCTTCTTCTACGGCTCGCCTTGGCGCGCCGAAGAAACGGATGATTTTCATGCGCCGAACGATCCGCGTCCGCTGGTCTTCTGTTCGCTGGGCACGTTGCAGGGGTCGCGGCGCGCGTTGTTCGCGACCATGGCGGAGGCGTGCGCGCGTGTCGGGGCCAGGGCGGTGATCGGCCACGGCGGCGGGCTGTCGGTGGCAGAGGAAGCCGGTTTGCCGGGCGATCCGCTGGTACGCGCCTTCTGGCCGCAGGCTGCGGTGCTGCGCCGCTGCTCGGCCGCGATCCTGCACGGCGGCTTTAATTCCGTGCTGGATGCACTGGCGGCGGGCGTGCCGATCGTGGCGTTGCCGATCGGCTTCGAGCAGCCCGGTACCGCCGCACGGCTCGTTCGGATCGGCGCGGCACGGATGCTGTCGCCGCGCCGGTTGAGCGTGCGTACGCTTGCGGATGCCTTGCAGGATGTGATGGTTCGGCCAAGTTACCGGGCGGCCGCGCGGTCGATCGCGGCAGAGATCGCGGGCGGGGGCGGCGCGGATCGCGCGGCTGCCGCAATCACCGCCGCGCTGGCGTCTCCTGCCTGAGTGCCGGCAGCCGCCACCAGGGTGTGGCCGGGCTGAGGTGATGTTCGTGATGATACGCGCCGAAGTGGAAACAGGTCATCAGCGACAGGATCGGCCGCAACGTACTGCTGCGCGCGTTGTGCGCATCGACAAAGGGCTGTTCGTCGTGGCGGTGCGGCAGGTAGGTGCCGAACACAAACAGTTGCGCCAGGGCGAGCAGCGCCGGAATCGCCCAGAAAACCACGATGTTGAGCAGCGAAGCGCCCAACAGCATATAGGCGATCGCCGCCACGGTGATCCGCAGGATTTGGCCATGCGTATAGTAGTTGCGAAAGAACGACACGAACCACGGCAGCGCCCGTTTCGGCGCGGCGGCATGGAAATCGGGATCACTCGCCGTGCCGGGAGCGGCATGATGCGCGTGGTGCTTGGGCCTCAGCGCCGCGTAGGATAGACCCGCATAGGCACCCAGGCACAGTGTTCCGACAACCCGGGTCAAGCGTGGCCGGCCCGGTGCTAGCGATCCGTGCATGCAATCATGGGCGATGATGAACAGACCGGTGCTGAGCCACGCCTGCACGACGATAACGGGCAGGGCGAGTGGCGCCGTAACGATGCTCCACCGCCAGAAGAAAATAGCGCCGATGTGCACCGCCAGCCACGCCGCCATGATCGTGGCGGCCAGTACGATCCCGCGCTGGGCTTCGTGCTGGTGGCGAGACGTCGTGCTCATCGGTTCGTTCGTTCACTCAACTGCCGTTTCAGACGGGCCGGGTCGGGCGCGAATAGGAAGCCGAAGCTGACCGCGCCCTCTTTGCCTCTCGCCGCATGATGCAGGCGATGCGCCTGATGCAGCCGCTTGAAATAGCCACGCCGGGGCACCCAACGCATGCCAAACCGCTGGTGCACCAGCATGTCATGCACGAACGCGTAGATCGCCCCGTAGACGGTAATACCAAGCGCGGCCCACCAAACCGGCTCCCACCACGTACCGGCGGCAAACAGCGCGATAACGATGGCGGCGAACGTCACCGCATAAAGGTCATTTCGCTCAACGGTGTTGTCGTGGGGCTCATGGTGGGAGCGATGCCAGCCCCAGCCCCAGCCATGCATGACATATTTGTGCGTCGCCCAGGCGAAGCACTCCATGAACAACACCATGCCGACGACGATCAGCAGCTTCTCATACCAAGTCATGGATCACTCCGACACCGTCCTTGCTGCCGATACGGCGTCGCTTGGCGGTGCGCGGCACGGGTGTAGCACAAAGCTTTGGCTGGAGCATCCCTTCAGGGGGATGGGTTGGAAGCCGCGTCGCAACGACAAGCCCACCGATCGCGAGCGCCAGGCCGGCCAGTACGTCAACGGCATAATGCCCGCCGAACAACGGGGTGGCCACAATCGTCAGCCCGGCCCAGAGCGTCGCGGGCGCGCGGATCCGGGAGAAGGGGCGCAGTCCCCAGACCAGAATAACCGGCAGGGTCGCATGATAACTGGGGAAACTGACGATCCCCGTCATATGGGACAGATCGACCTGCCGCAGCGTGCCGTCGCGTAACCGAAGGACGAGATCGCGGTCCACCCACGCCACCGACGGCCACAACGCCTTGTAATGGTGTGGGTCGAACAGGTTGCCGAGCGCCGGCATGACGCCGGATATGAGGACCGTCGCCGTACCCGACAGGATGGCCGCGGCCACCATAGTGCGCAGCCGTTGCAATTGGCCGGCACCTGCCAGCAGCACGATGCTCACCACCATTTGCAAGACCAGACTGTGATAGGCGATCCCGCCGAGCATCAGGAGCGCAGCCGGCATCCGGTCGGCGGCAGCGAAGACGGTCGGCCATACCAGCCCAAGACGGGCATCCGCCGCCGAGAACTCGGCATCCCACAACGGACCCGCCCGCGCGGCCAGAAGGTAGGTGAGCACCACACCCAATATCGTGAAAAGGGTCATCTGCAGGAATGCCAAGGCTCCCGCCGTCAGCCGTGCGTTGCCGCTACGTCGTCCGATCACAAGCCCCGCCGCCAGCACTGCCAGACCAATGCCCGGCAAGACCGCTCGCCCCAACAACACGCCGAAGCCCTGCGCATGGCCGAGCAGGACGCAGATCGTGGCGATGCCGCAAATCAGCGTCCAAGTCATTGCGTCGGGAGAAAACTTCGGGGGTATGTGACGCATGATCGTTCAACGCGACGCCGCGCCGCCGGTTTCGCAGCGCTGCCGCCGAAGTGCCGAATTACATCACGCCCTCGGAATAGCCGCTCACCCCGACGTTGGCGCGACCACTCTGATGGTCGCCTGGGTGGGATCGACCGGGTCCATGATGAAGGCACCGGCATCACGTTGGGCGACCAGCCAGGCGACATGCTGCGCGGAGATACGCTGGCCGGGAACAAGGCGCGGTACGCCCGGCGGGGCAGGGGCCAAAATCTCCGCTGCGATCCGGCCGGCGGCATCTTCGTAGCACACCATCTCCGCTGCACCGTTCAAGGCGGCGGGACCGGGCATTGCCATGTCTACCGAGAGCGTCGCCACGTTCGGCACGGGGGTCGTTCGTGGGAGTATCGACGGATCGGTCGAGAGTTGTTTCACCAGATCGGTAAGACCATGAACCAGCTTTCGCAGATCCGACTGCGTGGTGCCCAGCGAGATGACGGCGAGGATGTGGCTCGCGTCCGACAATCCCATGCTGATGCGGTGATGGCTGTAGAGCCAGTCGTCGACGGCATAACCGGACACGCCCAGCGCCGACACGTCAACCAGAACCTTGGTCATGTCGAGATCGTTGTCGGCCGGAACGTCTTCGCGGCTGAACACGCGTAACGGCGCGATCTTGGCGATTTGCGTCCGCAGCTTTTCCGCGCGCGACAGGACTTTACGCCACATCTGCTCGCCACCAAGCGCATGGTCCCGCCGGGTCGCGTCGAGCGTCGCGAGGATCGGGACCGAGGGGCTGGTCGTCTCGAACAACTCATAGGCCATCCACAGCCGTTGACGATCGATCAGGTTGCCTTTGGCGACGATCACCGATCCTTGCGCCAGCGCACCCATGGTCTTGTGTGCGCTGTAGACGGCCGCGTCGGCACCTTTGGTCAGCGGATCGTCCGGCAACCCTTCGCAAAACGCGAACGCACCGCCCCACGCCGCATCGACGATGAGCGGGATGCCATGGTCGTGACAGATGTCCGCCAGTGCCGCGACGTCGCTGGTCACGCCGTAATAGGTCGGGCTTACGAGCAGGAAAGCCTTGGCGGACGGGTTCTGCGCCAATGCCGCGCGAAGCAGGTCGGGAGTCACGCCATGTTCGATGTCCCACGCCGCGTCGATCTGAACGGGCACGATGACCGCATCGAGACCACTTGCCAGCGCATAGGTCCGCTCGGCCTTGTGCGCGTTGGCCGCGATCAGGATGGTGTCACCCGAAGCGGCGACCGCCGCCATGACCGTGTGGAGGCTCTGCGTCGATCCGCCGGTTACGAACCGGCAGAAATCCGCATTCCATGCCTCGGCGGCAAGTTCATGCGCGCGTTGCAGCGCGAGCGCACCTTCCGTGCGATCGTCCAGCCCCTTCGGTGTCAGCACGTCGGCCTGAAACACGCGCTTGCCGAGCAGCGCGCGCATCCCCGACGGTATTGCAGCTCCCTGATTGTGGCCTGGCGCGCCAAAGCCGACCAATGGCTTGTTTTCGATCTGTTTCAAGGCCTCTGCCAGAGGCGCGCTTTTCTGATCCATGCAAATCCTGCCTGTCGTCGGAGCCTGCTCAACGCACGAAACGACAAATCCGCCAATCAGCAGCATCGCCAAAGCGATGTACGATCATCAATCTGCGCGGCAACGACCAGATCGTATCGGCCGCGCGACCGTGGCGTTTCCGCCATTCAACGTTTCGAAGGACTGGTCTCGTACCCGCATGACGACGTCAACGACGTTGGTGATTGTAGCGACACCACGCCCAAACACTCTGCTAAACCATATCGCTCAAGCCGCCTCGGCCAAGCCTGCGTTCTGGCTTTTCGTGGCAATTATCAGAGCCAGTTCGTCACGATCAACTGGCCGGCTGATCAAGTAACCTTGGATCATGTCGCACCCTGCCGCGACGGAGAAGTCGAATTGCCCCTCTGTCTCGACCCCTTCAACAGTCGTCGACATGTTAAGACACTTGGCCATAGTGATGATGGCCCGCACAATGGCAGAGCTCTCCGCGTCCTGCGGCACCTGGCGCACAAACGATTGATCGATCTTGATCTTGTCGAAGCGAAATTTGCGTAAATAGCTGAGCGACGAGTAGCCAGTGCCGAAATCGTCTAGTGAAACCCTGACGCCGAGCGCCCTGAGTTGGTTCAGCGTATCAAGCGTCCCGGTTTCATCGGTCAGCAGAACGCCCTCGGTCACTTCCAGCTCGAGGCGCTCTGGAGCTAATTCGGTGGCCTGGAGCGTTTCCACGATACTGGGAACCAGCGACCGATCGCGAAAATGTGCCGGCGACAGATTGACCGCTACGCTCATATATTTCGGCCATGTCGCCGCCTCGGCGCACGCCGTCCTAACCACCCATTCGCCGAGCGGGACGATCAGGCCCGTTTCTTCGGCGATGCCGATGAAGTCTATCGGTGATACTCTCCCGCGCTCCGGGTGATTCCAGCGCACGAGTGCCTCGGCAGAGGTGATGCCCCGTGTCTTCGCGTCCAGCAAAGGTTGATAGTGAAGCTCTAATTGTCCTCCAGCAAGGGCGAGCCGCAATCCGGTCTCGATCGCGCGACGCTCCCGCATCTGTTCATCGAGCGAGACATCGTAGCGGCGGAACGCCCCCCTTCCGCTTGCTTTCGCCGCATATAGGGCGAGGTCCGCGTTGCGCATCAACGCCGTGGGGTCGTCGCCATCTGCCGGCGCGATCGCCATGCCGACGCTTGCCCCCAGGTAGATCGACTGCCCTTCGAGCATGAATGGTCGTGCCGCGATAACGTCAACAACGCGCGTTGCTAACGCAGTGACCGAGGCGACATGACCGGGGGACATCTGCAAAATTGCAAATTCGTCACCACCGAGGCGGGCAATCACATCGTCGTCCCGAACCGTGGATTTCAGCCGATCCGCGACCATGGCGAGAACAAGGTCTCCCGCCGCGTGACCCAGCGTATCGTTGACGATCTTGAAGCGATCCAGATCGAGCATCAATACCGCACACGGCAGATCACGATTGCGGCGCGATGTTGTTTGTGAAGCTAACAGGTCAAAGAAGCGAGCCCGGTTGGCGAGGCCGGTGAGCGAGTCCGTGAAGGCGAGCAGCCGCATCTTCGCTTCTGTTTTTAGCCGTTCGCGCTGATCTCTGACGGCGATTACGGTTTGCAGTTTATGCCCCAGAGCCACCTCGCGGCGCAGAACACGCACGGGAACATTCTTTCCTGTAGCGCTGATGAGATCAATCTCGCGCTCCTCGCGTTCCGGCATGCTGGACACGTCCAGACCGGGCAGCAGAGCGCTGACGCAGCAGCCGGACAAGGAGCCGGGTTCGTGCCCTGACAGGAATTCAATGCTATCGTTCGCGGTGACGATCACGTCATCCTGGCAAATCAGCAATCCTTCAAGCGCAACGTCGGCCAGCTCGCGAAGGCGCCTGCGGTCGTGTCGCAAGCTAGCCTTTGCCGCGAGATCGAAGCGCCACCCGAAGACGGCCAATACAATAAGAGCAAGGGAGACACCCGCAACGACCGGCGTGATCGCGCGCGGAGAAACGGCGTTGTCCGGGAAATTGACGGCTGGATCGAAATGAAGCGTCATGGCGGCCATGCCGCAGAAGTGAAGTACCGCTATCGACAGCAGCAGCAACGGCGCAGCGGTGGACCGTATGCGCCGGTCCCGGCTGCCCACCGCGATCATCGCGACCCCCGACACGGGGAGACTGAGAACGACCGAAGGCAGTACCAGACCCAAGTTCCACGCTACCGTGCCTTGCACGAGGTACGCCGCCTGACCGACGTAGTGCAGCGTTGCCACGCCGACGCCGACGATCAGCCCTGCTACGAAATGCTGCCAACGTCGCCGGGCGCGGATCGAGATCGACACGCCGGCACCAATCCCGACGATTGCGCATGTCAGCGAAAGCGCGGTCAGTGCTGGTTCGAACGCCGCCGGCATGCCGGGTTTGAACGCGAGCAGGACGATGAAGTGGGTGGCCCAGGCGGTGCTGCCGCTGGCGACGATGCTGATCAAGCCCCAGCGGGTTCGAACGGAACCGGAAGCCCGGGCAGCGTGATGACCGATCTCGAACGAGGCGTAGATGCCGATCGCACAGACCAGGCTTGCAACGATCATCAGGCGAGCATCGTGCATGTCTCGCATGCACTGGATGACGGAGAACAAAGCAGCAGCCATGTCACCGTGATAAAGACAGAATCTTAATAATTTCGTGGGGCGACGATCAGCTTGGCAGACTTCTCGCCTTCCACTGAAAATCGGCCATCTGGATCAATAAGCGGCGATAACCGCACAGGTTTGCCTGCGGCCTTACGTCCGGTATGTGACCAATTTGCGCAGCCCGGCGTAGACGCGGCGAGGCTCAACACCACTCACTCACCGCGATCGCAGCCCGTCGGTCGGTCAAAACGTGTTCAATCGCCTTGAGGTCTCGATCTATACCTATATGATTCAATGTGATGAACACGACGCTTGAAGCCCCCGAACTCGGTTCCGACATTTCCGAATGCGACCGGGAACCCATCCACATCCCGGGCAGCATCCAGCCACACGGCTTGCTATTGTTGGCAAGTGGGGGTGACTTGCGGATCGTAGGCGGGGCCGGTGACCTCGAGGAACATTTCGGCACGCGCTGGCAGGAGGAAACCCTCGCGTCGCTGCTCGGGAAGTCGATCGTTGAAACCCTGCTCAAGTGCGATCGCGCCACTTGCTCCCTGGGCCGTATCGCAGACACGCGGTGGGAAGCGGCCGGCCGGCGGGCGGGCGACTTATGGCTCATCGAGCTAGAGGAAAGCGAGCAGCAGACGGCGACGGATGTGCTCACTTGGATCGACGACGCGGGATTAAGCTTTGAACGTGCTGGCGGACTGCTCGAACTTTGCGAGCGCGCTGCCGAGAGCTTTCGGAGCCTGACCGGCTTCGACCGCGTGATGATCTACCGGTTTCTTGACGACGATTCGGGCGTCGTCGTCGCCGAGGATCTGGCTGAAGGTCTTCACAGCTTTCGCAACCACCATTTTCCTGCCTCGGACATTCCGCCGCAGGCTCGCGCCCTTTACCTGCGTAATCGTGTGCGGGTGATCCCAGACGTGGCGTACCAGCCTCAGCCCATCCGCCCGGCGGCGCAAAGCGGCGTCGACTTGAGCGACGTCGAATTGCGTAGCGTCTCGCCTATTCACATCCAGTATCTGAAGAACATGGGGGTGGCGGCTTCTGCATCGATCTCCATCGTCAAGGACGGCGTGTTGTGGGGGCTGGTCGCCTGTCACAATTTGACGCCCCGGCATCTCAGCGCGGCAACACGGCGTGCAGCGTCGCTGATCGCGGCCGGGCTCGCGCGTCAGATAAACGCCAAGGAGCAAGCGGAGGAGTATCGCGAACGACTTCGGGTGCGTGCTGACGAGGACGCGATTGCGGCACGTGTCTCGACCGAAGTCGATCCTGAGGAATTGTTCAAGACCGCATCGGGCGATCTGCGACGGATGTTCGAAGCCGACGCTTTTGCCGTCCTTCACGGCGGTGCACTTCATCAGGATGGGATCTGCCCCGATCCCGACGACATCCGTGAGGTCGCGGCATGGGTTCGCACGCAGGGGCCTGCGCCGTTTCATAGCAACATGCTCGGTCAGGACTTTGCGCCCGCTGCCGAATATCGCGAGCGCGCAAGCGGTCTTCTGGCGATCACGCTTTCATCCATGGTGCCGACTGTCCTGCTGTGGTTTCGCGCTGAGGAACGCGAGTTGGTCGAGTGGGCTGGTAACCCGCACAAGGCGGTGACTCTGCAGCCCGGCGAGAAGCTCACGCCAAGAGCCTCGTTCGAGGCATGGACGGAAGAGGTGCGGGGGCGCGCGCGACCATGGTCTCACGCCGAGACCGAGGCCGCTCGCCGGTTGTTGGCGCGTCTTTATGAGGCCCGGCAGAACCGCCGCGTCCGTGATCTCGCCGAAGATCTAAACGTCGCCGTTGCTGACAAGGATCGGCTGATCGCGCAGCAAGGCACGTTGTTGAAGGAAGTAAACCATCGCGTTCAAAACAGCCTTCAGCTCGTCATGGCGTTCCTGTCGCTCCAGGCCCGGTCGAGCGATGATCCGGCGGTGAGCGGAAACCTCAGCGAAGCGCAGCGGCGTCTTTCCGCGGTCGCGCTCGTACATCGCCGGCTCTACGCCGATGATAATGTTCAGGCGGTCGATCTCTCGCGCTACTTGGCCGATCTGGTCGCAGACCTCAAAACGTCGATGGGCACTGAGTGGGCCGACCTGCTCACGCTCGATCTCGCGCCCATCGTCATCACTGCCGACGATGCCGTCCAAGTCGGGTTGATCGTGGTCGAACTGGTCATCAACGCTCAGAAATACGCCTATGCTGGCAGTCCCGGCCCGATCTTCATCGGGTTGGAGCGCCATCGTGCACGCTTCCGCCTCGTTGTGGCCGACAAGGGAAGAGGCAAGACGGGTACGCGTAAGGGGTTCGGTACGAGAATGCTGGACGCGATGGTCAAACGGCTCAACGGCAACCTTGAGGATGGCGACAACGGCCCAGGCGTCCGTTCGGTCTTGACCGCCCCGATCACGATGCCGCGCTCTACAGCGGACGAGTTGAACCGGCAAAGCACCGGGATATGACCGACATGAACAAGTGACCGACGTGGGGAAGACGGGAAATGTGCGCGAACCGGCAAGAATGGATCAGCGCGTCTTTGCGTTGAATGCCAAAGACCCGCTTCTCTAAAAGCTAACCTGCGGATTGGCGGTTCTCCCGTTGTCCAATGCTTGCACCACCACCTGCATGGATCTTGAGTGCAGGGCACGATAGTCTTCAAATCTGTGCGAACCGCTTGGCCAGAATGGGCAAGGCTGCGGCGAGCCTGTCGATTTGCTCGGGGCTGGTGAACAGCGCCGGGGTGACGCGCACGCAGGCACCAGCCTGAACGCCAGTGCGATGGACCGTAAAAATGCCGAACTCGTCCAACAATGTCTTTGCCACCGCGATATTGTCGGCGGGTGTGACGCGCCCCCGTATGCGGAACGAGGTGATGCCACCGTGCAGGCGCGGATCACTGGGCGTGAGGACCTGCAATGCGTCCAGCGTGCGTAGCGGTTCAGCCCAGCGATCGCGCAGGTAGCGCAGCCGCGCCGCGCGCTGCGGCGTCCCGATCGCCTCCTGAAAATCAAGCGCCCGTGGCACGGTCAGCATTGCTGCGAAATCGCTGGTGCCGGTATGGATGCGCGCGGCCACGCTGTCCGAGGCACTCCCCTCATTGGCGGGATCAGGGTCGATGTCGTGCACGCGGGATTTGCGCAGATACATGACGCCAACGCCGAGCGGCGCACCCCACCATTTGTGCAAGTTGAAGCCGGCGAAATCGACACCGAGATCGGCGAAGTTGAAATCGAGCTGCCCCCAGCTGTGCGCTGCATCAACGATCGCGTCGATCCCGCGTGCGCGCGCCATCGCGACGATCTCGCGCACAGGCACGACCAAGCCGGTGCGGTGGCTGAGATGGGTGAGCAGTACCAGCCGGATCTTCGGATTAGCGGCGAACGCTTGCGCATAGGCGTCGATCACACCCTGATAGGTCGCCGGTTCGGGCAGCGCGATCCGCACCACCTGCGCGCCGCGTCGTGCCTTCAGGCCGTCAAAGCACCCCAGCATGCTGTCGTAATCGAGATCGGCGGTCAGCACCGCATCGCCGGGGCGGAGCTTGTTGTAGCCGTCGATCAACCCCTGCAAAGCCTCCGTAGCGTTGCGGGTGAGCACGATCTCGTCCGCACCGACGCCGAGGGCCGCGGCGACACGCTGCCGCACCGCGTGGTAATCGGTGAAGAAGCCGCGTCGCGTGTAGAAGCTGTTCTCACGGTTGACCCGTTCGACCGCGCGTTCATAGGTGGCGAGCACGGGCTTGGCCATGATGCCCCAATTGCCGTTCTCTAGCTGAATCACCTCGCGCGTGACGTCGTATTGCGCGGCGATCTTGGCCCAATACGCCTCGTCGTCCGGCTCGGCGGCCTTTGAGCCTTGCGACATCGTCGCGCCGAGCCGGCTGGCGGCAGGCGTGACGCCAGCCGCCATGATCCCCGCCGCCTTCATCATCGTCCTGCGACTGATCGTCGACATGCCGTTCGACCCTTTCAGAACTTCATGCCCAAGCGGACGTAATATTGGCCGCCATCGGTATCGTATGGAGCGTTGCGCGAATAGATCAGGCCGCGAACCGCTTGGTTGGTGGCCTCCGCCGGATAGCGGTTGAACACGTTTTCCGCACCGGCGCGCAGCGTGAAATGCTTGCCAAACGTGTAGCTCGCAGACACGTCGAAAAGCGCGATGCCGCCGAACTTCTGGTAGATGTCGCCGGTCGCGTTGCCCGACACGTCGGTCCAGCCGCCATAATAGCGGCCTCGGAACAGTACGCCCACCGGGCCGATGTCGTAGCCGATCGAGCCGGTGGCGTTGTGCTGCGGCAGGCGTTGTTCGAACACGATCCGTTGGGTCTCGTTGGGGATCGCCGCCGATGTGCCGCTTGTCACCTTGGTGCGGTTGTAATTGTAGGCGATCGTCGCGGTCGCTTTACCTGGACCGACAGCTTGCGCGTAGTTCAGCACTGCCTCGATGCCCCGTGTGCGCGTGTCGAAATCGTTGGTGAAGTAGCTGACCGAGGTGAAGCGCAGCGGGTTGAGCACGCCGGCGGGTACCGCGAACGAGGCGGACTGGCTGAAGCGGCCATCGACGCTGATCTGATAGGCGTCGACGCTGCCGGTCAACCCGAACGCGGTCTTGAAGGTTAGGCCGGCGGTAATCGTGTCGGACGTTTCGGGCTTGAGGGGTTTCGCGCCGAGCGCGACCGCGATCGGATCGGTGGTGGCGAGCCGGCCGCTGTTGAACACCTGCAACGTCTTGGTGTCGAGACCCTGCGAGGTGTTCGACGTGTTGAGCTGCCCCGGCGTCGGTGCGCGGAAGCCGGTCGAATAGCCGCCGCGCAGCGCGATGCCACCAACCGGCTCCAGCCGAGCGCTCAGCTTGTAGGTGAATTTGCCGCCGAATGCCGAAAAATTCTCATACCGGCCCGCCGCGCCGACGCTGAGCATCTTGACCGGCTGCCATTCGAGATCGCCGTATCCTGCATAACTTTCTTGGGCGAACCGTCCGGCCTGAAGCGGGCTGAAGCCGGGAAAGCCGTTGGAATTTGGCGCGAGCCCGGCCGCCGCACCGGCACCAATCGCGTAAGAAGCAGGGTCCCCGGGGCGGACGCTATATTGCTCCAGCCGCCGCTCGCCGCCGAACGCGACGTTGATCGGTTCCAGCCCGCCGACCGGCAGGCGATACACGAAATCGGCATTAAGGTTGAATTCCCGCTGCCGCAGCCGGCCGAGGTAGAAGGCGGTCGGCGAACTCGGTCCTAACGATGCATTGAGGCTTTCGTTTAGCGTATAGTCGATGATGCTCTCGCCGTATGACGCGCTGAGATCATAGCTCAACGCCTCGGCGAGTGCGCCGCGCGCGCCGCCGGTCGCCTGGATGTCGCTGGTCGTCGTGCCGAAGCGCGGCGTGAAGCCGGTCGGGTACAGGCTGCTGAAATTGAAGCCGGGGAAGGCCGGGCTGGCGCCATAGACCGAGGCGGTGCCGGCCGGATTGCGCCAGTTGAAGTCGGTAACGCCTTCGCCCTCGCCAAACGTGCCGAAGCTGTAGAGCTTGAATGCATCCGACACGTCGAAGTGGGTGTTGTAGCCGCCACGGATGCTTTCCAGATCGGGCTGGCCCCAGCGCTGCACCGGGTTCGGCACCTTCAGCGCGGGGTTGGCGGCCTGGAACGCGATCGCGTCGGGGCGCTGACGAGTGCGCGATGTCGCTTCAGAGTGGTCGTACTCGCCGGTAAAGACGAAGCTGCCGCGATCACCGAGGGCTATGCCACCTTGAAAGCCGCCCTGATACTCCTTGCCGTCACCTTTGTAATATTGCGAATACTGGCCAAACGCGTCGAGGCCGGGCTGATCGTCGAGAATGATGTTGATCACGCCGGCGATCGCGTCGGACCCGTATTGCGCCGAGGCGCCGTCGCGCAGCACTTCGATACGCTTGATAGCGAGGCCGGGGATGGTGGCGAGATCGGGCGCCTGCGCGCCGCGCGTCCCGAGCAGCGCGGAGCGATGGTAGCGTTTGCCGTTGACCAGCACGAGCGTCTGATCCGCGGACAGCCCGCGCAGCGTGGCAGGGCGCACGAACGCCTGACCGTCGGCGGCAGGCAGGCGCTGCACGTTGAAGGAGGGCAGCAACTGCGCGAGCGTATCGTTGAGATCGCCCGAGACGCTCGCATCGATCGCGGTGGCGGGCAGTACGTCGATCGGTGATTGCGAGTTGAACTGTGTCACGCCGCGATCCCGCGTACCGGTGACGATGACGATGACGGTATCGGCATCCGCAACTTCCTCTGCCGCCGGTGCAACGGCGGGCGCGGCGAGTGGCGAGTCATGGGCGAAAACGGGCGCGCAAAGCGCAACGGACAGCGCGGCGAGCGCGCCGGCCGAGATGAGTTTCGTCAAATGATGTCCCCTTGGGCAGCCCGGCTGGCGTTATCTTTGCCGGCTGGCGTGGCCCTAGGGATGCTGTGTTTCAGTATCACTGCATTGGTGCGACGGAACGATGGCAGTTGCGCGATACGATCCGAACCGGTGCGCGAGCAGCCGCGGCCAGCGCGCAAGTCGCTTGATCTTTATACCGGCTTACGGGCTTCGAGAGTCCTGATGTCCAAACATCCTGTCTTTTAAGAACGTCGGCCGTGTCGCGAGACGAAAGACCCTGAACGACCATGAAGTACTGGGGCGTCGCATGCATGGCTTTCTCGTTTGAGGCGGCCGTATTGAGCCATCCCGCATTCCATCACATCGTCAGCGCTCAGCTTTTCCAACCGCCTGTACTCGTGCAGGCTGCACCCCGCGAGGCGGTGCCGAACATGGCGATGCAGCCGCTCCTTGAAGCGTAACCTAAACCGTAGCTGAACAATCCGGTTCAGAAGGTGTTGAACCGCAGCGCTTAGGCAGATGCCGAGGCGCTTTACACTTTGTTGCGGCGCATGACGCGGCTGTTCGGCCGCTTGTGCCAAGAGATAGGAACGATGCTCATGGCGACGAGCGCGATGTCGGCTACACGTGACTCTGCCGGCGCACGATCTAGCGAGACGCGGCGTGCCACCCGATCGCTCCAGGCGCTGAACTTCTTCATGGCTGACATGCAGGCAGGCATCGGGCCGTTCCTCGGCGTCTTCCTGCAGCAGCGTGGCTGGACCTCGGGGCCTATCGGCACGGTGATGACGGCGGGCGGCGTTGCCGGCATGGTGATGACCGTGCCGGCCGGCGCCTTCATCGACCATACCCAAAGGAAGCGGTGGGTCGTCGTCGTCACCGGCATCTGCACGGTACTCGCCTCGTTCCTGATCCTGTGGTCGCAGTCGGGCATCGTCGTCACCGTCAGTCAGGTCGCCACCGCCATTGCCGGTGCGGCGATCGGCCCGGCGGTGACCGGCATGACGCTGGGCATCGTTCGCCAGAAAGGCTTCAACGCGCAGAATGGTCGCAACCAGGCGTGGAACCATGCCGGCAATATGATCGGTGCGGGGCTGTCGGGGTATCTCGGCTGGAAGTTCGGGATGCCGGCGATCTTCTTTCTGGCTGCGGCCTTTGGGGTGCTCGCGATCATCTCGGTCCTGTCGATCCCGGAGAAGGCGATCGACCATCGCGCCGCGCGCGGGCTGGAAGGTCAACAGGGCGACGACGAGCAGGACGCCGGTCAGGCCGAGGGGTTCAAGGCGCTATTGCGCAACAAGCCAATGCTGATCCTCGCCGCTGCGCTTGCCTGTTTTCACCTCGGCAACGGCGCGATGCTGCCACTTTACGGACTGGCGGTAGTCGGCGCCGGCAAGGGCAACGCCGCGCTGTTCACCGCCACCACCGTCGTGGTTGCGCAGGCGGTGATGATCGTCACCAGCCTGATCGCGATGAAGGTTGCGGCGGGACGAGGGTATTGGCTGGTACTCCTGATCTCGTTCGCGGCGCTGCCGCTGCGCGGGTTTCTCGCCGGCACCTTCATCGAACATTGGGGCGTGTGGCCGGTCCAGGCGCTCGACGGCATCGGCGCGGGGCTGCAGAGCGTCGCGGTTCCAGGCCTCGTCGCCTGCCTGCTGAACGGCACCGGCCGGGTAAATGTCGGCCAGGGCGCGGTGATGACGGTGCAGGGACTGGGCGCGAGCCTGTCGCCGGCGATCGGCGGCTGGCTGGCTCAGGTGTTGGGCTATCATGTCGCGTTCTACGTTTTGGGCAGCTTTGCGCTGGCGAGCCTCGCCTTGTGGATCGGCTTTGCCGGAACGCTGCGCCCCGCCTGTGCAGGCGGGGCGGACAACGAGAAGGCCGGGGCATGAGCGCGACGATCAGCTGGGTCCATATCGGTGACCTGCACATGGACGAGGCGGACGGCTGGCTGGCGCGCGAGCGGCTGGCGGCGATCGTCGGCGAGATAAACGAAAGGATCGGCGACGCCGCGGACTTCGTGTTCCTGCCCGGCGATAACGCCAATCATGCCACGCCCGAGCAGTATCGCGCGATTACCGACGCGCTGGTGCCGTTGCGGCGCCCCCATCGCGCAATTCCGGGTGACCACGATTTCGAGCTTGGGAGCCTCGACACCTACGAGGCCGCTTTTCCCGCCATTAACCGGCCCGAGGTCGAGGTGATCGCGGGGCATCGCTGCGTCTTCCTCGATATGATCTCTGCGGGCGCAGGCGGCCCCGATTTCCGACTGACGATGCATCACCGAAATCGGTTGCTGGAGGAACTGGCGCGCGCCGAGGCGGAAGGGCAGGTGCCGTTGGTGTTCATGCACGCCTATCCCGGCGACCTCGCCGCGGACGGCGAAGCCATCGCGCGCACCTTTGCCGATGCGCGCGTCGCCTTCGTCGACACCGGCCACACCCATTACAACGAGTTGCTGAACGACGGCCGCGTCGTCTACGGCGCGACCCGGTCGACTGCGCAGATCGAGGAAGATGGCGGCCGCCCCGGCTACACGATCGTGACGGTGCACGACCGGGTGCCGAGCTGGCGGTTCAAGCCAATCGGCGGCGGCTGGCCGTTCGTACAGATCGTCGCGCCCGCCGACCTTCGTCTGGTCACCCGGCCCGCCGACCCCCGACAGGTGCCCCGGCCGGGCGAGGTGGCGGTCGTCGCCAAGCTGTTCGGCGGCGACGCCGACACGGTGGTGACAATCATGGCGGGCGGGGCACCCCAGCCGATGACCGCCGACGCCGATGGCGTGCTGTGGCGCGCGACTCTGTCGCTCGCGCCCGGCCTGCACGCGGTGACGGTCACCGCCGGCGCTGACCAGGATACGATCTCGCTGCTCGTCCGTCCGGAGGACAATATCCCGCATCGCACGCTGCCGGTCGCGCCGGGCCTCGATATCCATACGGTCGGCGCCTGGCCCGAGCGTGGCATCCTTGGCACCCAGCTCGGCCCCAACAAGAACGGGAAGAAGCCATGAGCCCGGCGATAGGTGCCACCTGGGCGATCTGCGCGGCAGCGACCGCAGGCGTCATCATCCGGCCGATGCGCTGGCCCGAATGGATCTGGGCGATCTCAGGCGCGGTGCTGCTCGTCGTCACCGGGCTGATGCCGCCGGGGCCAGCCGGGTCGGCGGTGGCGAAGGGGCTCGACGTTTATCTGTTCCTGACCGGCATGATGCTGCTCAGCGAGACGGCGCGCGAGCACGGCGTGTTCGACTGGGTGGCGGCGGCGGCGGTCAATGCGGCGGGCCAGTCGCGGCCGCGGCTATTCCTGCTCGTCTATGGCGCGGGCGTGGTCGTCACGACCTTCATGTCCAACGACGCGACGGCCGTGGTGCTCACCCCCGCCGTGTTCGCCGCCGCGAAGAAGTCCAAGGCTGAGCCGCTGCCGTTGCTCTTCGCCTGCGCGCTGATTGCCAACGCGGCGAGCTTCGTGCTGCCGATTTCCAACCCCGCCAATCTGGTGCTGTATGGCGGCAAGATGCCGCCGCTCGGCCAGTGGCTCGGTTCATTCGCCTTGCCCTCGTTGGCGTCCATCGGCGTGACCTTCGTCGTGCTGCGTTGGATCGAGCGCAAGCGGATCGCCGGCGCTTGCGACTGCGATGTCGAGCGCGCAGCCCTGTCGACCGGTGGCAAGGTCGCGTTCGCGTGCATCCTGCTGACCGCGGCGTTACTCGTCACTATGTCGGCGCTCGACCAGCAACTCGGCCTGCCGACCGCGCTCGCCGGCATCGTGACCGCGCTGGGCGTGTCCGCGCTCGCCCGCAGGTCGCCGGTCGAACTGGCGCGTAGCATCTCCTGGGGGGTGCTGCCGCTGGTCGCCGGGCTGTTCGTACTGGTCGAGGCGCTCGACCGGACCGGCGTCATCCGGATGGTGGCCGATGCAATCCGCAGCGGCGCACATGATCCAGCCCGCACCGCAGCCGCCTCAGGCACGGTCCTGGCGTTCGCCTCCAACGCGATGAACAACCTGCCGGCGGGCCTGATCGCCAGCACCGCAGTCGCGCAGGCGCAGCCGCCCCGGCTGGTCACCGACGCGCTGCTGATCGGCGTCGACCTTGGTCCCAACCTGTCGGTCACCGGCTCGCTCGCCACCATCCTGTGGCTGACCGCGATCCGCCGGGAAGGCGAGGATGTCGGCTTCCTGGCCTTCCTCAAGGTCGGCGCGGTGGCAATGCCGCTGGCGTTGATCGCCGCACTCGGCACCCGCCTCCTTCTCGGTTGATAGGACACACGCAATGAATGCTGCCTGGGCTTTTCCCTTCATCTTCGTCGCCGGCATGTTGCAGGCGGTGGGCGCCGCGATGGGTGGCCAGCTCAACAAGTCGTTGCACAACCCGTGGCTGGCGACCTCGGTTTCGTTCATGCTGGTGATGTTCGCGACCGTGACGCTATTCGCCTGCATGCCGCGACCGCTGCCCAGCGTCGGCGACGTCATGTCGATGCCGTGGTGGGCGCCGCTCGGCGGCATCGTTGGCGCGGTGGCGGTGTTCGCCGGCTTCCTGCTGATCCAGAAGCTCGGCGCCGGCCCGGTTAATGGCGTCACCATCACCGCGAACATCCTCGCCAGCCTCGCCATCGATCATTTCGGGCTTCTTCGCATGGAGCAGCATTCGATGAACTGGCAACGCGCGCTCGGCGGCGCGCTGATGATCGGCGGCGTCACGTTGATCGCGAAGTTCTGATGGCGTCGAGCGGTCAGCGACGGGAGCGGGGGCTGTTGCTGGCCGGCTTCGTGCTCGTGCTCGGGTCCACCGGCTGCTAAGCCGTGCGCACGGCACGTGACGCCAGCTATCGGCATATCCACAAATGCGTTGCAGAAGCGACGCTACATCAGCTTCATTGCGCTCGCTTTGCTAACCATCAAAGCTACTAACCTAACTTGGCTTCGAGATCGGCCAGTGACTTGCCCTCGTTGCGAGGTGCCCAAGTCGTCCCAACGAAACCGCTGACAGCGAGGAACCCTGTCAAGATCCACGCGAGTGTGTGGAAACCGGTCGCGGTCAACACCGGCACGAAGAACGACCAGAAGCCTAGCGTCACGCGTACCACCGCGAACATCACGCCCTGCGCGGTGCTGCGCAGCAAGGTCGGGAACAGTTCCGAACTCCACAATTGGAAGAAGCATTGCGCGCCGAAGCCTTGCCCGATCGCCATCATCAGCACGTGGACGATCGCCACCGGAAGTGAGAGTGGAAAAATTGCGAGCAGCGCCATGCCGACGATCTGGATGATCGCAGAGGCAGCGAACAGCGCACGCTGGTTCACCCGGTCCGACAGCGGCATGAAGATGAACGCGATCGATAGCATGCCGGTGCCGAAGCTCAGCATCTGCAGCGTCACCGACATGGCCTGCGTCTGACTTCCGACCGTGCGCAGGATGTAGGGAAAGAAGAAGCCGTTGGTACCGGCCCACAGGTTCCAGAACAGGTACATGCCGACGAGGAACGCCATCCCGCCGATGTAGCGCGGCTGGAAGAGATCGCGTACGCGAACGCGGTGCTTGGCGGGACTGTCTTTTTCAGCCGCCTGCGCTTCCAGCCAGTGCGCACTTTCGTGCATGCTCGAACGATCGGCTGCGCTCGATCCACCAGATCAAGATATATTACGATCATCGCAAACCGTGGATCACGCATGCCAGCGTGCAGAACGGCCACGCGGTGCTCGACGACGGCCGCGCCGAACTGCACCGCGCGATGACGGGCAAGCCGGTGATCTTCGACGAGGTATGTTACGAGGGCGACATCGCCAAGCGATGGGGCAACCTTTCGGCCGAGGCGATGGTCGAGCGGTTCTGGTGGGGCACGATCGGCGGCACCTATGTCGGCCACAGCGAAACCTTCGCGAGTGATCGCAACGCCGATGGATCATGGCTGGGGCAGGGCGGTGTGCTGCGCGGGCACAGCGCGCCCCGGCTGGCCTTCCTGCGCGGCATTCTGGAGAACGGTCCGGCACCCGGCGTCGATCCGATCCAAACCTGGTGGGGCTACCGCCTCGCCGGCAAGGATCAGGACTATTACCTGCGCTATTTCGGGGCGGACACGCCGGCGGAATGGCCGGTGGTGCTGCCGGGCAAGGGCGCCGGGGCCTTGCACAGCTACCGTGCCGACATCATTGATACCTGGAACATGACGATCACGCCGGCAGGCACTTTCACGATGGCGCAGATGAACGATTACGACGTCCACGATCCGGCGCGGCCGACGCTGGCGCTATCGGGCAAGCCTTGGCTGGCGGTGCGGCTGGTGCGGGTGTGAGCGCTGGCTTGCTTGCCGCGCTGCGGGCAGCGGTCGGCGCGCAGCATGTGCTGACCGGCGAGGCCGAGACGCACCGCTTCCGCACCGGATACCGCTTCGGCAGCGGGCCGGTCGCAGCGGTGGTGCGGCCGGCATCGCTGATCGAATTGTGGCGTGTGGCGCAGGCAGTGATCGAGGCGGGCGCAATCTTGATCCCGCAGGCAAGCAATACCGGGCTCACCGGCGGATCGACCCCGGACGGAGACGATTACGACCGGCCGGTCGTCGTCGTCTCGACGCTGCGGATCGCCGGCGTGCATCTGGTGCAGGGCGGCGCGCAGGTGGTGTGCCTGCCGGGCGCGACGCTCGACGTGCTGGAGAAGACGCTGGCGCCGCTTGGCCGCGAGCCGCATTCGGTGATCGGATCGTCCTGCATCGGCGCGTCGGTGCTGGGCGGCGTGTGCAACACTTCGGGGGGTGCGCTGGTGCGGCGTGGCCCGGCTTTCACCGAACTGGCGCTGTACGCGCGGGTCGATGCGGACGGCCGGCTGGAACTGGTCAATCACCTCGGCATCGATCTCGGCACGACGCCGGAGGAAATCCTCGCGCGGTTAGAGCGCGGCGGCTTCACCGAGGCGGAGGTGCGCGACACCGGTGCGCGCGCGTCCGATCACGATTACGCGACCCACGTCCGCGACGTCGATGCCGACACCCCGGCGCGCTTCAATGCCGACCCCAAGCGATTGTTCGAAGCGTCGGGATCGGCCGGCCACGTCGTACTGTTCGCGGCGCGGCTCGACACGTTCGTGAAGGAGGCGGGCACGACCGTCTTCTACATCGGTTCGAACGACACCGCAGACCTTACCCGCTTGCGGCGCGAGATGCTCGGCGGCGACCTGCCGCTGCCGATCGCGGGCGAGTACATCCACCGCGACGCCTTCGTCCTCACCGAACGCTACGGCCGGGACACGTTCCTCGCGATCCGGCACCTCGGCACCGCGCGTCTGCCGACGTTGTTCCGGTGGAAGGACCGCGTCGACGGCTGGTTCCGCTGGCTCGGCCTGCGCAACGTCGCGGACAAGACCTTGCAGGTCGCCACCCGCCTCGGCCCGAGCCATCTGCCCAAACGGCTGACCGACTACCGCGACCGTTTCGAGCATCACCTGATGCTGCGCGTAGCCGCTGCCGATGCGGACGCGACCGAAGCGCTGCTCGCGCAGGCGCTAGGCGCGGGTGAGGGCGCGTTCTTCCGTTGCACGAGGCAAGAGGGCGATGCCGCCTTCACGCACCGCTTTGCCGCAGCGGGCGCCGCTGTGCGCTACCGCACCGTGCATACGCGCGAGGTGGCCGATATCGTCGCACTCGACATCGCGCTTCGCCGCAACGATATCGCGTGGTTCGAGACGTTGCCCGCCGAACTGGAGGCGGCGATCGCTCACAGATTCTACTACGGCCACTTCTTCTGCCACGTCTTCCATCAGGATTACGTGATCCGCGCCGGGCATGACCCGCTCGCGATCGAACACGCGATGTGGGCGTTGCTGGACGCGCGTGGTGCGGAATATCCGGCCGAACATAACGTCGGTCATCTCTACTACGCCAAGCCCGCCTTGACCGATCATTACCGCGCGCTCGATCCAACCAACAGCTTCAACCCCGGCGTCGGACGGGTGTCGAAGCGGGCGCACTGGCGGTAGGCCGCGCACGGCGATGCCGCGGCCGCGCTAACGGCATACGGCGTCTCGTGGCACCTCGGCGACGGCGACGCCGTGTGCCGGCAAGGTTCCGCCCGGTACGGCGCCGACCACCAGCCGCGCGCCGGACGGCAGCGAGACCGGCTGTGCCGCGACGCCGTGATTGATGACGACCAGCACGCAACGCTCCGCTCCGGCGCGTGCGCTCACCTCGATGTCGGGGCTGGCGACGGGCAGGATCGTGGCGACGGCTGCCTCGTCCAGCATCCGCCCCGCCAGCACGCGCATGGCGGCAGCATCGAGCCAGGCGCCGACATAGGTGATGCTCCCCTTGCCGACGGACCGGGTCACGATCGCCGGCTTTTTGTCCAGCCAGCCGCCCGGATCCGCATACCGCGCGATCACCCGCGTATCGGCGGCATCCGGCACCGAATTGGCCAGCACCGGCGCGGCGGCGTCGATCTCGTGCGCGGTTTGCGTCACTTCGCCAATGATCGGGTTGGGCAAGCTTCACTTAATCGGCCCCGAAGTGCCAGTGGCGGCGAGATGCGCAGCGCCCTCGAGCGTTAACGCTACGCGCTCATTGTGCTCGACGTCATGATGCCCGGCGAAGACGGCCTCGCCATCCTGCGCGCGCTCGACCGGTCCTCAAGTCCACCAGTCATCATCCTGCCCGTGATCGGCCAAGATATCGACCGGATCGTTGGCCTTGAACTCGGTGCCGACGATTACATCGCCAAACCGGCCAATCCACGTGAACTGCTTGCGCGCATTCGCTCCGTGCTGCGGCGCGGCGTGGTAAGAGAGCCAGCAGCGCCACCAGCGCGCAGCTGGCGACGCTTCGCGGGCTGGCGCTTCCATCCGGTCGGCCGCGAGTTGATCGACCCTGACGGCGTGCTGATGAACCTGTCGGTGGTTGTCGCCTCTCCGCTGACACACGCCATCTCGTTCGAGCCGGTCGCTGCCGACGAGCGTGCCTTCCGGCATGCCGCCTGAGTGCGAGGATCCTCATATGCGATTTTCAATCATCACCTGGGCGGACGTGAGCCGATTGGCGGGGTCGACGTCCACGGTCCAGACCGTTGCTCGCGCCGATGCCTATGCCGCCTGGACGGCGCGGTCGCTCGGCTTTACCGCAATCGAGGGCCGCGGGGTCGATCGCGGTCAGGCGTTGGTCGCAGCGGCCCGACTGTCGGCCGCGCTGGTGAAGCACCCCGCGATCGGTCTCACGTTCGAAGCCGACGATAGCGCGGAGACGCTTACGGCCGAGGCGGAGTTTCCCGCCAATCTGATCTTCTACTCCGACGATAGTGCCGCCACGCACTGTCAATCTAATGCGAACTCGTCTCTACAGGATGAAGCTGCTGCTGCGGCGGCGGTTCCTCAGGCCATGACCCGCTGCCACTCAGCCAGTGCGGCCTAGCGGCGTTCCTTGAAGATCTGGCGCTTGAAAAGATGGCGTTCCAGGTTGAAGTGGTTGTGAACGTTGGCGTGGACGGAGGGAAACTTCTGTAACGTCTTTATGCGCCTGAACCTGAGCATCGCGCGCTCTCGTCGTCGAAAAGGCAGGTGGCTGTTCTCCACACGGTTGATCGCCCGGCGGCCGATCTCCTGCTTCTCGGCGTTGCCAAGCTCGTTCATCGCGGCGCGGTAGGAGCGCAGACCGTCGGTGGTAATCGACTCTGGCAAGCCGTGACGCTTCAGCGCTTTCTTCATAAAGCGCAGCGCGGCGTCCTTGTCACGGCTCCTTGTGCTGTAGCTCTCGAGGATCTCACCTTCGTGATCGACGGCACGCCACAGGTACACCATCTCGCCGTTCAGCTTCACGTACATCTCGTCCAGGTGCCAGCGCCAATGGCGGAAGCCCCGCATGCGCTAGATGCGCTGCTGGTGCATATCGCCGACGAGTATCGGCCCGAACCTGTTCCATCACTGCCGCACTGTCTCGTGGCTCATATCGATGCCGCGTTCGACAAGCAGGTCCTCGGCGTTCCGCAGCGACAATGGAAAACGTATGTATATCATCACCATGAAGCGGATCACCTCGGGCGACGAGTTAAAGCAATGGAACGGAGGGCGGTTTGGCTCGGGATCTGCGGCTCATACGTGCTGGGTATCACCCCGGTCGCTACCTGCCACATTGGTCTGAAGTGCAGACAAAGCCACGCTGCATCAATTCTTAAGAATAATGAAGTATTATCCATCCCGTGATGAACGGCCGTCTTTATGAGGCGTGCTTCGTCGACAGGGGGAAAGCGATGAGGCGAGTGGTCGTATGGCTGAAGCGGCTGAGGAATGACGAGCGTGGAAACGTTCTGGTCCTGTCAGCGCTCGGTCTGTTGCTACTGCTAGGTATGGGCGGTGGCGCGCTCGACCTCAGCCGTATCTACCTCGTAAAAACGCGGATGCAGCAGGGCTGCGACGCGGGGGTGCTGGCGTATCGCAAATCGATGCAGGGCACGAATGTCCTCCCCACGACGTACCCGACCGCGCTAGCCTATTTTAACGCGAACTTCTCGCCGGGCCGGTACGGCTCGATGAACACCCAATTTCCGCAGCCAACCGTCGATGCGAATGTGGTCGTACACGGGACGGCGACGACCACGGTGCCGATGGCCTTGATGCAAATATTTGGCTTCAAGCAGATTACGCTCGGCAGTACCTGTGACGCGCAACTTCAATTGCCTAACACCGATGTGATGTTCGTGCTCGATACCACCGGATCGATGACCGACACCAATCCGGGCGATTCCGACAACAAGATCACCGGGCTGCGCAATGCGGTGTTAAACTTCTACAACACGCTCGAGCAGGCCAAGATCTCCGGTACGCAGGTGCGTTACGGCTTCGTACCCTATTCGAACACCGTCAATGTGGGGTTGCTGCTCAAGCGCGAATGGATCGTGAACAATTGGACCTATCAGTCGCGCCAGTTCGATCGGCAGCAGCAGGATCAAACTGGGACGCAAGGGAACACCGTCACAACAAGCTCGGCATGGACGCCAGCGATCACACCGACCACCACGACGAGTTATGGCGACCCCGAAAATTGCTCAGCGCCGGCAAACACGGCGGCGACCACGAACTCCTCGAGCACGCCTTGGAACCCTTCCGCAAGCGCAGTCCCGCGCTCGCGTACTAATTATCGCACGTACGAAGGCGACACATATTCGGCCATCGTCAATTCCAGCGGGCAGTGCGTGATCACCAAGAACAGCTATCCCAGCACGCAGCAGAGCCAGACGCAGACCGTCAGCAACAATCCGAATGCCGGCCAGCCGACCTACACGACCCGGAACTACTTCTGGTACAAACCCGTCAGCTACGACGTCAGCGCGTTCAAGGGTGCCGCCACGAGTGGACTGATGGCAGGCGCCAGCAACGTATCGATGGCGAACGTTAATGCGCCTTCCGGCAGCAATGCCACGGGCAGCGACCAGAAGGTGTCCTGGGTTGCCGCGAGTGCCTGCATCGAGGAGCGAAAGACGTTACGGCCGGGAGAAACCGGCACCGCTTGGGACATGGACGTCGACAGCACGCCCGATACGTCCAAGCCGGAAACCCAATGGGCCCCGTTTCTGCCCGCGCTCCTCTTTGCGCGTCAGGTCACGAACTACACTGCGACCCCGCCGACTGGCTTCAACACCGCAGACGTGAACACGACGGCCGGTTATACGCAGCTTTCAAGCTATCCCTACAACCGCGCCGCCTGTCCCAGCCCTGCCCGAAAACTGCAGAGCAAGGAGGCCGGGCTTACGTCCTCGGCGCTGCAATCCTATCTGAACGCATTGCTGACGCGCGGGGATACCTATCACGACATCGGCTTTTTGTGGGGCCTGAGACTGATTTCAAAGGAAGGGTTGTTTGGCAGCGAGAACACCTCGGCGCCCGACGGCAGTTCGATCGCGCGCAACATCATCTTCATGACCGATGGCGACACGGAATCGCATATCCAAGATTACGATGCATATGGGCTGTCTGCGCTTGACCGACGGCGGACCGATCCCTCATCTCTGCCGAGCGACAGCGACCAGAACTCGATCGTCGAGGATCGGCTGACGCGCTATTGCACTATTGCCAAGAATAAGAAGGGGATAACTGTCTGGGTGATCGCGTTCGGCACCGACCTGACGCCGCTGCTCAAAACTTGTGCGTCCCAAGGCCGCGCTTTCCAGGCAAATAATAGTCAGCAACTCAACGACACCTTCGCCGAAATTGCTGCGAAGATCGCACAGTTGCGGCTGACCAAATGAGCCGTCCCATGTTGACCAATCTTGTCAAGTCCAATCGCGGCTCGACGCTGATCGAATTCGCCATCATCGCGCCCGTGTTGGTCCTCATGCTGCTCGGCGGCCTAGAGATCGGGCACACGATATATGTGCGATCGGCGCTTGTCGGATCGCTTCAGAAGGCGGCTCGCGATATCAGCCTGGAAAGCGCGAGCTCGTCGACGCAGATGAACGCGATCAACGCCACGGTGGCGACCGCGGTTCACCAGATCATGCCGAGTGCCAAGGTCGAACTGGTTGCGAAAAGCTATCATGATTACAGCAACGCTGCCAGTCCGGCGGAAGAGTATAACGATGCCGACCACGACGGGCGATGCGACCATGGCGAGGCGTTCGTAGACAGCAATCGTAACGGGAGCTGGGATCAGGACGGGTCCGTCAGTGGGCGAGGCAGCGCCCGCGACGTCGTCCTGCTCGTAGCGACAGCCAGTTACAGCCGGCTCGGGTTGACCAGCCTCCTTGCTGGATCACCGCAGACTGTCCTGACCGCTAAGACACTGATCCGCAACCAGCCCAACGATCAGCAAGCCGAACCGCCGACCGGGACATGCCCGTGAGTGCGCCCGTACGTCTGTTTCGCACGCTTCGTCGGGAGACGCGCGGATTGGCGCTGTTAGAATTTGCGCTCTGTCTCCCGTTCCTGATCATCGCGACGCTTTGGGCCTTCGAGTTCGCCAATTATGTTCTCGTTCGACAACAGATCAGTCAACTCGCGCTTCAGGTTTCCGACAACGCCGCTCGGATCGGCACCTTGACCTCGGTCCAGACGCAGATCGACGAAAAGCAGATCAATGATCTTTTTACAGGCGCAAACCTCCAAGGCGGATCGCTCGATCTAGCGCACAACGGTCGAATCATACTGACTAGTCTGGAGGTCGACGACGGCCAACCGCATGGGCAATATCTCCATTGGCAACGTTGCTACGGAGCGCTCGTTTATCCGTCGAGCTACGGCAGGCAGGGTGATGGTAAGGGCAATTCAAGCGTAAAGGGAATGGGCCCTTCAGACGCCAAGATTGTCGCGGTAGCCGACGCGCCAGCCATGTTTGTGGAGATCGCCTATCAATATCAACCTATCATCTCCGCTCGCATCGCACCTTCGGCGTTGATGCACGAGGTCGCCGCGATGATGGTTCGTGATAATCGCGACACTTCCGATCCCGGCATAAACTCAGTGAATGGTGTTCAGCCGTCGGCGTGTTAGGGTCAGGACTCGTTGATTGAGCCAGAAGATGACAGTTGCGGCAATGCAGATGGCGGACATGAAGGTATGCGAGCAGCGATCATAACGCGTTTGGATGCGCCGCCAATCCTTGAGCCTTCCGAACACGTCTTCAATTGCGTGGCGCTGCTGATAGAGCGCTGCGTCGTGCTGAATCGGCATTTTCGGGTTGGCTTTTGAGGGAATGCAAGCAGTGATCTTGCGCTTTGCTAGCGCGGCGCAAAACCAGTCGGCGTCATAGCCTTTGTCCCCGGGCAGTGCCTTGGCCCGGGGCAAGGCGTCGAGCATGAGGGCGGCACCCTTGTAGTCGCTCATCTGACCTTCGCTGAGCAGCATGACGAGCGGCCTTCCCCTTGCCATCGCAGACGGCATGTAGCTTTGAGTTCAGGCCGCCCTTGGTGCGTCCAATACGTCGGGGAACAGACCCTTTTCTAAAAGGCCTTCAGCCGTCTGGTGCGCCTTGAGATAAGGGGCATCGATTATCAACTGGTCAGGCTTGCCGCCTTCCGCCGCAAGGATCTTGTTGAACATACCAAACCTGCTTCAACGTATGAACCGATTGTAGATCGTCTTCGGCGGTCCTTACGCGGCAGGAGCGTCCCACCAGCGCAGACCGTTCCTGATTACGAAGATGATCACGCTAATAATCCGACGATCATCAACCCGAGCACCCCGTGCGATAACGCAAAATACGGCTTGATGTGGCGCATCTGCGCCTCCGACAATCAGATGATATCACTCATGGTAACGTCTCCTTGCGCCACCACTGAATCAACCGATCAACGTCCCCGCAAGCAATTTAATAGGTCCTGAGCCCAGGTCCATTTCCCGAACAGATAACGGTATTCGGATCAACATACATGAATGACTTCGAGGTCTTCCGCGTCAACGTGCGCGAAGACTTTACATTGTCCTGCGGCCCCGCGGCCGAGAGGATGCGGATAAGGATTGGCTGAGTACCAGCGCCTGGCGTTCACGCGATAGCATACTCTAATGCCCGCTTTCCACCAGACCGCGACTTTCAGCCGACCGAACGCTTTCATTGCGTCCAAAGCTCACCGGGGGGGTGTGGGGACGAAAAGCGATCGGGCTGGAAGCGCCCACTTCCGGTCGTTCAACGCTGCCACGCGTCTTTACCTAGCCCGCATCATAGAAACAGCGCCAGACTACGGGTTGATCTGATCTCTCCAAGCAGCTGAGCGAGCTCCGACGACTTCACGACGTAATCGCTGATCTCGCGTCGACAACAAGATTGAGGTGAGGGGACACTAGCGATCTCAGCGGAGCAAAATGCGGTATCCCGCGATCATCCGCAAGGTGTTCCAGCGCTACCTCGTGCTCGGCAATGTTCGGCTGGTAGCCGAGGCGCTGACACGGGACGACACCGTTTCGCCACGCCGGCTCCGCATTGGCTCGGGCACCGGCTATGGCGGTGGTCCGTTCAGCCGTGGCCAAATCCATCTGCTGCTCAAATGCGCAATCTACATCGGCAAGGTGCATCACAAGGGGCAGGTCTACAAACGCTTGCACCAGCCAATCATCGAACGTGAAGTCTGGGACAAGGCGCAGGCGTTGCTCGCCGGGCATGTACGGGGCGGCAAGCGTGGTCCACGCGCCGAGCATCACAGCCTGCTGGCCGGACGGATCGTCGACGCGAGCGGTGAGCCGTTGATCGCGTCTGATGCATGCAAGGCCAAGGTGCGCTACCGCTACTATGTCCAGCCGCGATCTCCAGACCACGCCGGGTACCGCCGGCATGCGGCTGCTAGCGATCGAAATCGAGGACGCCGTCGGGACACGTCTCGCTAAGTTGTTTGAGGATGGGATCGCGCTCACCTCGGCCGAATGGCCGCACGTACAGCTTGCCGAGGTGCCGCTGATCATAGCGCGATGCGGCGATCTGCATGCCGAGCTAAACAGTCGTGGCCGGCAGCGCCTCGCTGCCCTCGTGACGCAAGTCCGAGTACGAGACAGCGGCATCGAGATTGACTGCGCGTCCGCCGCGATCGCCTGGGCACTTGGTGCGGAGCATCACGGTGAACCGATACCGTCACGATGTCGGCTGCACTGAACTCGTCCTCCAGCCAGTTATGGTTAGAAAACCAGCGGGAGAGATCGCTTAGCCTTGTCCTCACTCGCTCATCTAGCATTGCGATGCGCTCAGTATGCCAAGGCCGATCTGCCTCGAGCAGCAACGCCATGCTGCGTTCGACGATCGTTGGCTCCACCGTGCTCTTGGCAGCGAACATTCATGCGATCGCCCGTGCTCTGGCTTCCGCATTCTGAGGCATGAGTCCCCGATGGCACTCGGCGATATGGAACACGATGGCAGCCGATTTAAACAACGCAAACGAGTCGTCCTCGTACGTCGGGGTATGCCCGAACTGCTGCCGCGCGATGTGCCGGCTGCTTCATCGCTGCAAAAGAAAGGAGACGTACGTTATAGGGCTGGCCCATTTCTTCAAACGCCCACCTCACAGCCAAATTCCGCGCCAGTCCTCGGCCGCGGTTGAGTAGTTGCGCAAACGCGGTGATTGTCGGGTTCATGCGGTCCTTCCCAAGCGGGTGGCGGCACGATGCGCGCTAGGCCAATCGGCGGCAGGAGCAGCGACATGAACGGACGGCCGAAAGGCACATCGGGAACCTGGTCGCGAACGGTCGGAACTGGGTCTAGCCTGCCGACGCGAAGCCGACCGCATTATGACTAGATAGAAGGCGCCTCCGTCGGACGGCGCCGTCCATGATGGTGCGAGTGACGACCGCGTGCCGCTATATGTCCACATGCAACCTTTCCGTCGCGCGGTGGAGGCGTCGTCTGCTTCCGTCCAGAGGGCAGCAGGGTGCTCAGGCGGCCCTCTCACTTCGTGCACTGGCAATCAGCTTACGGGCAATGTCGCGCACCGCCTCGTCGTCCTTGCTTTCGTCCTTCGCCGGGTCTCCCAGATGGTCGAGGCTGCTTTCAATATGATCGAGCAGGCCAGGATGCTTAGCCTCGACGTATTCCACCAGCTTGAACAGGACGTGCTCCATCGCGATTTCGCGGCGGCGGGCTTGGACGGCGGTCTCGTCGGTCATCATTGTCTCCATTGTACGGGATCACTGAACGCGCGGCGGCGGCATCGGCATCAACGCGACGTGGCATCGCTACAAATCGACCCGGCAATACCTATCTTTGCGGTGTTCCATGACCGCATCAGCCCCGCTCATCCTCGCGTTCGGCGACAGCCTCGTCGCTGGCTATGGTCTAGCCACCGCCGACGGCTTTGCCGCTCAACTGGAGCATCTTCTGAGCGCTGCACATCCGGGCGCACGGGTGATCAACGCGGGTGTTGCCGGGAACACCACTGCCGACGCGTTGCGGAGGCTACCCCGCGTGCTCGCGCGCCTGCAAGTCCGTCCCGACCTCGCGATCATCCAGCTCGGACCCAACGATGTGCTCCGACAGGTGCCGCCGTCGTCCACGCTGGCGAACCTTGAGGCGATCCTCGTCGAGTTTGGCCGCTGCGGCGCCCCGGTGCTGCTCACAACCATCATGCCCCCGCCGCTGCTCGCAAAGAGGGCGGCCCCTTACGCAGACATTCAGCAAGCTCTGGCCAAGCTCCATGGTGCAACGACTTGGCCGTTCTTTCCCGCCGGTGTGCTGGGTCATCGAGACATGGTACTTGCGGACAGGGTGCATCCGAACGGCAAGGCAATCGCTGCTGTGGTCGAGGCGATGCTGCCTGCGATCGAAGGTATTTTGAACGTAGAGCTGACGCGGTGACACTGGCGAAAACAGCGGAACCTTGCCGCTGATAAAGCAGCCAATCTGAAACGGGATCAGATTGTGAACGAACCGCGGGTTTCGGGAAGTGGACGGAGTGGCCCGAATGGCGACTTCTGGGTCGTCGTGTCTCTAGCTCCGACCTATTCCAGTGCGGTCGTTGAGCAACTTAAACGAAGCCGTGGAACTGATGGGGCGGGTGATAGCCTCAACGGCAGGATTTCTCGAGAACGCTAAAGAGTACATCAGGGCATAGGTTCTGAACGATGAAATCGTCGCGCAGGCTCGGCGAGCTGATTCGCTCCTGCCACGAGTGAGCCATAAGTAAATCTCGGCACCAATCACCAATCGATCATTGGACGTACGAGCGGCGCCGGTGACATCAAGTCCCCACTGGGCAGCAACGGCTGCAACGGGCTGCCGGCCGGTAACTACCGGTTAGTGGACCGGCCGAGAGCAATCGTTCTTGGCCCGCCGGCATGCATGACAACACCACAAGAAGACCGGCGAACGCCCGGCACGGAGAGCTTTGACTGTGGTAAGAAGATATGGGCGTTCCACACTGCGTGTGCTCATGACCCCGGTAGGTTTGTCAGCGGTGGTTTTCGCCGCCCAGGTCGCGCAAGCGCAGAGCGTTCCCCCTAATTCGCCGCAGACGACCGAGTCAGGCGGACCGCTGGCGTCGCAATCTATGACCGGGGTGCGGCCGCCAAGATCGCAGCCGCGTCCTGCCGAGGTCCTGCCGGGTGGGCGGCCAGGGCCTCAAGGTCTTCCGCAGTTCTATCGCTGGACCGAGGATTGGTCGGCGACACCCAAAGCGGACGCGCCGCTGGTGGAGAAGATCCGTCATATCCCGATCGCGGGAGACGATGTCTATCTGTCGCTCGGCGGTGAGGCGCGGCTCTATTATACCAATTGGAACCACACCGTGCTTGGCGCGCGGGCAAAGGATGGCGAGGACCCGGTGCAGTCGCGCCTGCGGCTGCTCGCCGACCTTCACGTTGGGCCTTACGTTCGCGCGTTTGTCGAACTTGGCGACAACCGCGATCTCGGCGCCTCGTTTGTTACTCCTCCCAACAGCGACAAACTCGACATAGCTCAGGCGTTTGTCGATGTGACGCTTCCGCTGGGCTCCGCAGGCAAGATTACGCTACGACCCGGCCGGTTCGAGATGCCGCTCGGCAACGGCAAGCTCGTCGACACGCGCGAGGGATTGAATACCCGCTTCACCTTTCAGGGAGTTCGCGCCACCTACATCCTGCCGGGCAAGGTGTCGGTGGATGTATTCGGCGTGCGGCCTGTGGCGATTCAACCAGGCACGTTCGACGACAACCCCAATCACGCGTCCACCTTCACCGGCGTCTACGTCAGCGCCCCCAATCGCGTCGCCGGGTTCGGAGTTGACGGTTACTGGTATGAGGTCAATCGCGACAGCGCGACCTTGCGTGAAGGCGTTGGCCGCGATCACCGTGATAATTGGGGTGGTCGGCTGTGGCGTCGCGGACCCGCGTGGGACTTCGATCTCGAGGGCAATCACCAGAGCGGCAGCTTCAACGGCGGCGATATCGATGCTTACGCCATCCTGTTCGAAGGCGGCTATACGCTTGTAGCCAAGCCGCTCAAGCCACGGCTGGGCCTGCGCGCCAATCTGTTCAGCGGCGACAACAATCTGGCTGACGGCAAAGCCGGGACCTTCGTTGCAGCTTTCGGCCGATCGTCGCTGATCACAGAAGGTGCATTCTTCGGCCTGTCCAACCTGATGGACCTTTACCCCTCATTGACGCTCAAGCCGCGCGACAACATTACGGTACTGGTCGGCCCCGACTTCCTGTGGCGCAACAGCAAGGCTGACGGCGTATACCTCGGCCCGTCAGGGTCGTTCGCGCCTTACGCATCGAGCCGGGCGATCGGCACCGACCTCAACCTCGATGCCTCGTGGCAGTTCTCCAAGCGAATGCAGTTCCGATTGTTCGAAACCTACTTCGCGGCGACTGACTCCTTTCAGGCGCATGGCGGCCGTAATGGTAATTATTTCGGAGTGCTCGCCGACTACCGCTTCTGATCTGTTGAGGCGCGGTCGGTCGGCATACGGGCGGCCGCGTTGTCCGACAGCAGGCTGACGAGACGCTCGCCTAGCGCCGACAGCCGGCCCGAAGCACGAACCTTGTAGCCAATCGTCCGGCTGCCGGCGTCGGCGAGCGGGATCACGGTCAGCGCGCCATCGGCCTGCTTAAGCTGAATTGGGGAGACGATCGTGACCCGGTCGCTCGATGCGACCACCGTTTCCAGCAACTGGAGCGAGTTGGCGAGAATGCAGTTGCGCGGCCATGGCAAACCAGCGGTCATGAACAGTGCCTCGACATGGCTGCGATAGGTGCTGCCCGGCCGTGGTAGGATCCATGGCGCATCGGCGAGTTCGGCCAGCGTCACTGCGGTATGCTGGCGGAAAGGGCTAAGTGACCCCACCGCGACGGCGAACGGATCTTGCATCAGCACACGCTCGACCACGTCTTCGCTTGACATGAACATCTCACCCACGGGCCCGATGATCACGTCAATCGCGCCGGATCGCAGCATCGGCACCAGCGTCTGATCAAGGCCGTCGAGAATCTCGATATCAACTGGGTCGCCGTCACGGATCAGTTCGATCAGCGTGTCAGCGAGCAAGGTTGGAATGACGCTCGGTGTGGCGCCGATCCGCAACGGCCCGGCAACACCGTCGACCCGTCGGCGGACTTCCGTCTCCGCGTCCGAAAGCAAGGCCTGCAGTCCCTCGGCGCGGCGCACGAGGATCTCGCCATAGGGCGTTAGTTCGGAGCCGCGTCGGCTTCGCGTCAAAACTGGTACGCCGAGCCGGCGTTCCAGCAGCGCGATGCTGTTCGAAAGCGCCGGCTGCGACATGCCCTTTTCGGCAGCCGCGCGGGTGAAGGAGCCAGTGCGCGCGATCGCGAGCAGGTTTGCGATTTGCGTGGCATCGACAGCCATAGGGAAACCTTTGTACTCACAGTATTTCGATCATTTGACCGTGTATCAAAGGTTGTGTCAACGCCGCGCCATGCCGGAACACGGAAGCCCCTCAATATGACCGTCTCAACGTTGTCACTGAGCGCAGGACTCGCCTTCTCCGACCGGATCGAGGCGCTGCTCGATGGCCGTGTCGATGTCGACGGTGCGACGCTGGCGATCAGCTGCCGACAACCGCAGGCGCTGTTCCGCTCGGTGCTGCGCGACCAAACGTTCGACGTGTGCGAGTTCTCGCTTGGCAGCCATATCGCCGCGGTTGCGGCTGGCAATGGCGCGTATGTCGGCTTGCCGATCTTCGTGTCGCGCGCGTTCCGCCACGGGAACGTCTATGTACGCACTGATCGCGGCATCGCTTCGCCTCAGGATTTGGCCGGTCGTCGGATTGGGGTGATCGACTTTCACCAGACTGCCGCCTTGTGGGTGCGCGGGATCCTTGCCGATGGCTATGGCGTCGAACGCTCCAGCATCGAATGGATCACCGGCGGCCTGTCGACCCCAGTGCTCGAGGATCGCGCCACGCTCGATCTGCCGCCGTCAATCTCCGTACGGCGGTCGACGCAAACGCTCAATGACCTGCTCGAGGAAGGCGCGATTGATGGCGTGATCAGCCCGACCGCCCCGGCGCTGTTCACCCGTGGCGACCCGCGCGTGGCGCGACTCTGGCCCGATCATCGCGCGGCTGAGCGCGCCTGGTTCGGCGACACCGGCATCTTTCCGATCATGCACCTGCTGGTGCTGAGGCGGCGCTGTGTCGAGACAGCACCGCGACTTGCAAAGGCGCTGTTCGAAGCGTTCGATCGGGCACGGCAGCTCGCGAGCAGCGATCTCACAGATCGCGATTATCCCAAGATAGCCTCACCCTGGCTAATGGCCGATCGCACACGAACGCTCGCCGAACTCGGCGGCGATCCGTGGAGCTATGGCGTTCCCGCCAATCGCGCCGCGCTGGAGGCAATCCTGCGCTACGCCGAAGCCGATGGACTTACCAAGCATCGGCTCGCGCCTGAGGCCTTGTTTGCCGATCTCCCTGGCGCCGACGATCTTCCCCCGAGCAGCGGACTACAATGATGACTTCTAACAACTTTTTGATCGAGAGCCTGCGCAGCGTCCAGTTCCAGGTACCTGATCTGGCGCGGGCCGAGGCCTTCTACACCGAAGTCTGGGGGCTCTCCGTCGCGGACCGTGACGATGATCGGCTGTGGCTGCGCGGCACGGGCGACGATTCCTATCTGCTCGGCCTGCGAGCCGGTGGCGTCGCGGCAATCCGCGACATGACGTTTCGCGCCGCATCTGCGGAGGCGCTTGAGCGACTGGCAGCGCGGATCAGGGAGGCGGGCCTCGCCATGGTCAAGCCGGTCGGCCTTATAACCAACGAGCCTGCGGGAGGCACTGGCTTCGCCTTTGCCGATCCGCGCGGGCGCACCATCAGAATCGTCCACGGTGATCATCGGCCGGACGCGGCGCCGCTGCAGCGTGACCGGCCCGAGCGGCTGGCGCACGTCAACATCAACAGCACCGACGTCGACGCCGATGTCGCCTTTTTTGAGGAGCAGCTCGGCTTCCGCCTTACCGATCGATCGAAGATGATGGGTTTCGTGCGCACCAACAGCGATCACCACAGCGTGGTGATCGCGCAGGCGCCGGTCGACACGCTCAACCACGTCGCCTTCCTCCTCCCCAGTTGGGAAGGGGTGATGGTCGCTTCCGGCCGGCTGGTCGACAACGGCTTCCCGATCGCCTGGGGGGTGGGGCGCCACGGGCCGGGCGACAACGTGTTCGCCTATTTCGTCGATCCGTTCGGCTTCGTCGTCGAGCATACCGCCGAGGTGCTGCAGGTCGACGACGATTACCGGGTCGGCGGTCCGCAAGACTGGACGTGGGCGCCAGGCCGCACCGATCAATGGGGCATCGCGCCCCCCAAGTCAGACGCGTGCACGGCTGCGCAACTCGCCATCCCTTTCACGCTGGCGATCTGAGCGACCCCGCCGGTGGCCCCAATTAGCCATCACCAATCGTGGGCACCATCTCATTTTCCATCATTTGACCGTAGTTAAGCCGGGGTGCACTCAAGGCTCAACTTCCGAGCGAGCACGCAGTGCGGAGAGGATCAACGTGCAGGACTTCGACATCGTGATCATCGGCTGCGGCCCGGTGGGTGGTGCAGCCGCCAACCTGCTCGGGCGCGCTGGTCTTAACGTGCTGGTGGTCGAGAAGCAGGCCGATCCTTATCCGCTGCCGCGCGCCGTCCACATCGACCATGAGGTAATGCGGATCTTCCAGTCGGCCGGGGTGGTTGATGGTTTCGAGCCGCTGGCGCGCGACACCCAGGGTCACCTCCACATCGGCGCCGACGGCGGCGTCCTGCGTTATCTCGGCACCGCAGGCCAGGCGCGCCGCTTCGGTTGGTCGAACGACTATTTCTTCTACCAGCCCGAACTCGAGGCGCTACTGCGCGAGCGGCTTGCGGCGATGCCCAACGTCACTTTTTGGACGGGCGCCAGCGCAATCGGGCTCAACCAGGACGCCGATGGCGTGACGATCGCGCTAGAGCGTGCCGATGGCGGTGTTCAGGTGCGGGCAGGGCACGTTATCGCCTGCGACGGCGCGTCGAGCCCGACCCGGGCAATGCTGGGCGTGTCGTTAGTTGACATCGGGTTCGAGGAGCCATGGCTGGTGGTGGACGTCGAGATGGACGGGCCGGTCACCTTCCCGCCTTACGCCGGCTTGCCGATCGGGGCCGATCTCCAGCAGCTCTCGGTGATGCTGTGCGACCCACGTCGACCGACGACGATCGTGCCGGGGCGTGGCAATCATCGCCGTTGGGAATTCATGTTGCTGCCGGGCGAGCAGGACGAGGCGATGCGCGCGCCCGAGCGCGTCGCCGCGTTGATCGAGCCATGGGTAGGCGATGTGCCGCATACGGTGGTCCGGGCGGCGACCTATCGCTTCCACGGACTGGTCGCAGATCGCTGGCAGGTCGGCCGTGTATTCCTAGCGGGCGATGCCGCGCATCAGACCCCGCCCTTCTTCGGGCAGGGGATGTGCCATGGGATGCGCGACGTCGCCAGCTTAGCCTGGAAGCTGGCGTTGGTGCATCGTGACCTGGCTGGCGCACCGTTGCTCGACGGCTATCAAGGCGAACGCGAGCCGCAGGTGCGCGCGGTGATTTCCGCGGCGATCGAAGCCGGGAAGTATATATGCGAACTCGACCCCTTCGCTGCCGCGGCTCGCGACCGGATTATACGCGAGCGTGAGGCGACGCGAACTGTTCACACCGCGGCGGATCTGATCAGCCCCATCACCGGGCTGGTGCTCGCCGCCAGCACCGGGGCAGGGGAGCGCTTCATCCAGCCGCGGCTAACCGATGCCGAGGGTCTTTCCTACCTGCTCGACGATGTCACCGGCGCGGGGCTGCGGCTGTTCGTTGCCGGTGATCCGGTGCTCGATGCCGCCAGCGCGGATGCCTTCAAGCGCCTCGGCGGGGGCGTCGTCTCGATCGAGGCGCTGCAATCGGACACGTTGGCAGCCTGGCTGGCGGCGCATGACGCCGTTGCCGTGCTCGTCCGCCCCGATTTCTATGTGTTCGGCACCGCCCGCACCGCGGCCGACGTCGGTCCGCTGCTCGATGCGTTCCTGCGCGGCGTCGGTGCGCCCGTGATCGAGAGCGTGGCAGCTTGACCCGCCTAACCTTGGAGGTCGCGACGCGGATCGTCGATGCCGCGCTGGCACACGCAGCGTCGCGCGATGCCAAGCCGCTGGCGGTGGTGGTGCTCGATGCCGGCACCCATCCGCTTGTGCTCAAACGGAACGAAGCGGCCAGCCTGTTCCGCGCCGAGATCGCCACCGCCAAGGCGCATGGCGCACTCGGCATGGGCAGCGGCAGCCGGACGCTTGCCGAGCGCGCGGCTGCCTCACCCTCTTTCTTTACCGCACTGTCGGCGGTGACCGCGGGGCGCATCGTTCCCGCGCCTGGTGGCGTCCTGATCCGCGCCGCCGACGGCGGGATCGTCGGTGCCGTCGGCATCAGCGGCGATCAGTCCGACATTGACGAGGCGTGTGCGATCGCCGGGATCGTCGCAGTCGGCCTCGTCCCCGATCCCGGCGGCTCGCACCATGGCTAAAACGGCCGACTTTTCCCTGTCGCTTATCGAAGGAACCAACCGATGAAGTTCATCAGCTATCGCATCGGCGATCGCGCCAGCTATGGCGCGGTGATTGACGACCAGATCGCCGATCTCGGCTGCCGACCCGATGCACCGGCCGATCTCAAGGCGGCAATCGCCGCCAGCTGGTTGCCCGGCTCAATCAAGGGGCTGGAGCCGACATTGGCGCTCGCCGAGGTGAGCCTGCTGCCGATTATCCCCAATCCTGGCAAGATCCTCTGCGTCGGCCACAATTACGAGGATCATCGCAAGGAGACCAACCGGGCCAAGACCGATCATCCGTCGATCTTCACGCGCTTCGCAGACACCCAGATCGCCGCGGGCGAGGCGATCCGCCGCCCGCCGGAATCGACCATGCTCGACTATGAGGGCGAGTTGTTGCTGATCGTGGGCAAGGGCGGTCGCCGGATCAGCCGCGAGGATGCAATGGATCATGTCGCCGGCTTCGCCTGCGCCAACGATGCTTCGATCCGCGACTTCCAGTGGCACACCGGCCAGTTCACCCCCGGCAAGAACTTCCCCGGCACCTGCGCCTCCGGACCCTGGATGGTGACAACCGACGAGATCGGGCCGCTCGAAATGCTGTCGATCACTACCCGCCTCAACGGCGAAGTGATGCAGCAGGGGCGCTTTGACCAGTTGGTCTTCCCGATACCCGAATTGGTTGCTTACTGCTCCACCTTCACCAACCTGTCGCCGGGAGACCTGATCCTGACCGGCACGCCGGGCGGCGTAGGCGCCAAGCGCCAGCCACCGGTGTGGATGAAGGCCGGCGATACCGTCGAGATCACCATCGACGCCATCGGCACGCTGACCAACCCGGTCATCGACGAAGCCTGAACACAGGCCCGATCGACCGAGCGAGACAAATACAAGGAGAGCGACATGAACCTGATCGACGTAGAGAAAGAGATGGCGGACGCGCCCCTGTCGGGGGCACATATCCGCTTCGCCGCGCTGATCGGGACCGTGTTGTTCATCGACGGCTACGATCTGTTCAACGCCGCATATGTTGCTCCCTATGTGAAGGCGCAGTGGAGCCTTTCCAGCCAGCAGATCGGGCTGATGCTGTCGCTCGGCATTGCGGGACTGGCAATCGGCGCCCTGCTGCAAGGTCCGCTTGCCGATCGCTTCGGGCGCCGGCGGGTGATGCTCGCCGGGATTTGGCTGCTCGGGCTCGCCAGCCTCGCGCTTGCACTGCTGGCGCACAGCTTCGTCGTCTTCTGCGCTCTACGCGCCGGCCTGGGGATTGCGCTCGGCATGCTGTCGCCAATCGCGTTTGTCTACATCAATGAATGGGCGCCGGCGCGCTACGCGAACCGTTATGCGACCATCTCGTTCGTGCTGCCATTTTCGCTTGGCGGCATCTTCGCCGGCATCGCCGGGCTTACCCTCGCGCCGGACTTTGGCTGGCACTCGCTTTATTGCGTCGGCTCGGCCGCGCTGTTGATCGCGCTGCTGTGCCACGCGGTGCTGCCGGAATCTGTGCGTTTTCTCGCCGCGCGAGGCGACTGGACCCGAGTCGCGACGGTGCTGGCCAAGGCGCGGCCGGATCGTGCGTCGATCTACCGGCAGGCGAGCGGTTTCGAGACCGGCACAATTGAGCGAGGTGGTGGCATCGCCATGCTGTTCGACCGCGATCACCGCGCGACGACGATCGCCATCTGGTTGGCAAGCGCGCTCAGCCTGTTTTGCCTGCACGGCCTGACCGCTTGGCTCCCCTCGATTCTGCTTCACGAGGGCGCTGCGGTGCAGACGGCCTTCGGATATGGCACGTTGCTCATGACCATGCAGATCCTGGGCGGCGCCGTTGCCGGCTGGTCGGCCGATCGCGTCGACCGGGTTGCGGTCATGGCCGTCGGGTTCCTTGGTGCGGCGGCCTCGCTGATCTTGCTTGCATTCACTATTCACGGCAGCTTCGCATTCGCGGCAGTGGCGGGCGCGGGGTTCTTTGTATTCGGAACCCACGCCGTCATGAACAATTTCACGGCGGCGAGTTACGAGACACGGCTGCGCGGAACTGGCGTCGGTACCGCAGTCGCGTTCAGCCGCGTTGGCGGGGTAGCCGGTCCGATCCTGATTGGCCGAATGCAAGGATTGCATGACGCCTTGTGGCTGACGTTGGCCATGCTAGCCGGCGCTCAAGTTTTCGCCGCGCTGGTTATCGCCACGCTCAGGAGGCGCAGTAATCGGAGCGGGTATGATATTCCCCATCATGCTGGTCCGACGCCGCTCCAGACGGGGCACTGATCATCCTTCCACTGGGCAGTTGCGAGATATCCTGAAGGTGGTCGGTGATGCTTAGTGGCAGACGAACTCCTGATCCTTGGAAAGACTCTCGACCCGCCACCGGCGATCTTGCCAAGAGTTACTGACAAGCAATAGGACGTGAGGGCGGCTGATCTAGCTTTCCAAAAGGCAGCCGCCCGATATGAACAAATGATCGAAGTTTTGATCGCGGACAGCTCGGTTGGAACGTCCAATTCTGGGTCGAGTGTGCAGCGCGCGAGTAGGTGAAAGCAAGCCTCGGCATCGATTGCGGAGGTCCACGTCTCAACTCGTATGTCAATCTTCCGTGTTTGCGTGCCTCTCGGCATATCCGCAGCTAGGAAAAGATCGTGCCGCAGCGATCAAAAAAGTCTTTGTTGCCTGCGCGGCGCCAGCGCCCTCGAAAGCGGAGCGCCAAGCGCAACGGTGCGCCCGAACGCGGGCTGCTGCTGCTGCTCGCTGCGGCTGGCATCCTATTACTGGTAGTGGCAACGCTGCTGCCTACGCCGCACGAGTTGAATGTTGCTGAGCCAATGACGGTGGCGCAGGCCCGGGCCTCAAATGTAGCGGTGTCAATTCAGACGGATCGACTCGTGAGCGCCGAGGCCTTCTATTTTCGCGGCGGCCGCGCTGCACGCGAACAGGCTGCCGAGTGTCTGGCGACAGCGGCGCTCTACGAAGCCGGCGACGATGAACGTGGACAGCGTGCGGTGATGCAAGTGATTCTAAATCGGCTGCGTGCGCCTGGCTTTCCAGCAACAATTTGCGGAGTTGTATATCAAGGCTGTGGCCGCCCGGCCGGGTGCCAGTTCTCCTTCACCTGCGATGGTTCACTCCAGCGCCGGCCGGTGCATGTCGGTTGGTCGCTGGCCAAGCGAGCTGCGCGTCGCGCGTTAGCCGGAGCGGTGTTCGCCGACGTGGGTAAAGCGACGCACTATCATGCTGATTGGATCGTTCCTTACTGGCGCAATTCAATGACGAAGGTCGCCCAAGTCGGTCCGCACCTCTTCTACATACGCAAAGTCGGCTAGAGAATGAGCCTGGAACATCCGGCGTAGCGTTCGGCCCGTGTTTTCACACAGATTCCACGACCTCAACCCATTGCGCGGTCACTTTAGAACGCCTGATACCGAACGTTTAGCCGGTGGTGAAGGCGATCAGGATGGCGCCGGCAATCAGGAAGGCGACGGAGACGCCGGCACCGCTTCCGCGCGCAATCGCGATCGGCAGGTTGCTGATCATGGACGCCACCGGTGCCGCTGCGGCAAACACCAAAAAGACGATGGCACGGTCAGCAGCAGGTGACGCTGTTGCGCCGCCGATGGTATTGGGAGCTCCACGAGCAATCTTTCGGCTGATAGACCGAACGCCTCACTACGGGGAAAAACGAGAAACGCACCTGCGAGCTACGCAAAACGGACCGTTGTCTTCCTCAGGCTTTACGTAATGGTCGCGAGCGTTCGGCGCCATCGCGAGATGATGAAGCAGCTAGCCACTCGACTATCTAGGCTAGGCTGCCCCGATCTTTAGCTGAACAGATGGCCGAAAATGGGGATCTCCCAAGCCCAGCCATATGCCGCTTTGTAGGTCGTTGCGCCGAAGGGAAGGGATGGGCAGCGATCCCACCATCGCCGACCAGGACCGGACCTTCCGCGGTCGCCCAACTCCAGACGCTCCGATCACGTCGATACTCATAGAAGCGGCCGGTCGTCCCTCAGGCAGCCTAATTAGCCAGCTCCAAGTGTCACAAGGTTGCGATACGCGCCTTCTGCGAGGTACCCGCGCATTTGAAAGCGATCCGCTCTGAAACCTACGGTCGAGCCTTTTGTCATCGGCTCTTTAAAAGCGGAGAACGCTAATGCCTCAGCCCTATTTTCGCCAGAAGTAATGAATAAGAGTCTGACTGCATCTGGGCTTTCACATGCAACGCTTTGTCCGAACAAATCACCACCTTGACTCTGTCGATGATGGGTAGCGTTCGAAATTGAACACGCCTCGCGCGCGTGCGCGGAAATGTGCGGCGGCAGTCCGTTCCAAGCTGCCATTTTGCGGGCTTGTCGTCCGATAGCAAGCCGGCGTCTGTCTGGAAGAAAAACAAACCGACGGCTGTCGCCCATATGTCGTCGTTGCGCGAGCCTTTGACTGACTCCACAAGGAGACGGTGGTGGCTGCGTGGAGCGACAAAGATAATGTGGCGACGATACATGACGATGGCTGCCTTGATCCTCGTGCCTTCCGCCCTGTACGCGGCAGAGCCCCGGACAACGACCACGCTTCAACTACGACCTGAAGGACCATCAATAAGCCCGGAAGAAGCGAAAGCGCTGCCGCCACAGGCCTTAGGCGACGCTTTACTCGCTCCCGGACACCTGCCTGTCTTGGAAGTTGTTGTAGGCGCACAGGGCATGGAGCCGCCACCGCCGCCTGGCGGAGTCGTCCCCACACGGGTTAAACTGTACCTCAAGCCCTTGTTGAGTGAGCAATCAGGCTTCTGCCAACGGACTATCGCTACCACTTACCTTCAGCCAGTCAGCCGCCCAGAAATTTCGAGTGCGTCTGGTGGACGTCCGATCAACCTGACAACCGAGGTAGCCTATCGTTGGATTGGGGAGGCGCGCGGAGCTTTGGCCTGCAATGCGCCAAAATATGCGTTCTTTATTCCAAGCCTCAAGGAAAAACAGAGCGCTCTCGAGGCAGTCCGCCTGCTAGCAGCGGCTAGCGAGGCTGCTAAAAAGGGCAGACGGTTGGGCTACTCGTTATCGCTCGTGGATAAAGAAGGTCCCGAGATGCTCGCATTTCAGCGAGAGCATCCCGAACTAACCCCAGTACCCGGCCTGCGCATCATAAACGACGCCAAGAAAGCTCTGGCATCGCTTCCAATCGGTGAAGCGACGTTTGCCGGTCCTTCAGAGACAGCATTTCCTAATATCCTTAAAGCTTCTGACCTTAAGACTACTAAAAGTCGTGTGGCCCGGGGCCTGACAGTGTTCCTCGGCGGTGATTGGATCGCCGGCCTCGTGATAGTTGATGGACGGATCGTCAGAATGCGTTTGCAGCGCGCCATCCCACCACCATTCTAGGGAACCTCGTACGGGCGGACCCTGAGGCTGGAACGAGCCTTCGTCTGCTTCGAAGGTGTTTTTGTCTAAAAG
>NZ_JAKNQH010000059.1 GCF_022662305.1 Sphingomonas sp. BAUL-RG-20F-R05-02 | reverse complement strand
TTCAGCTAAGGGCAACAGAACTGGTGAGTGCCGCCGCTGGTTCGGCTCCTTCGAGGCCAGCCAAGCGGCAAGCGCTTTCCGGAGCGCTGCACGTCCAACGTGGGAGACACTTGCGGGCGAGTTCCACTTGCAACATCAGTGGACCGTTCAACCCCTCCCACAAACGCGCGGGCAGCTCTGCGCAGCCGTTGGTCCAGCGGAAAGACATTTCGTCTGCCTGTTCGAGCGCGTAGCAGCCCACGACTCCTTCCAAATCTTCAGCGAGGAACCGGCGTTGCAGGCCGGACGCACTTTTGAAGGTCAGGGTCCGGATCGCGACGCCCAAGGTCCTGTGATCAGCCGATGCAGAGGTCGAGGACGGCTTTGTGCAAGCCGACTTGAGCGACAGTGTGTCAGGAGCCGAAGAGAGTGCGACGTAGGCGGACATCTCGACGATCTTCGGCTTATGGAACTGGCCGTCCGCGATGAAGCCGAGCTGAGAATCGGGGGTTTCATCGACGCACCAGCCGAGCTGTTCGGCACGCGCGCGAAGGCGATCACGGACACGTTCGAGCATCGGCCCGGTGGGCATCAGCGGCCTGCAATACGACTGATCGCTGGAGACCGCGTCGGGGCGCGAGGACCCATTGGCAAAGAACGCACTGTTCCGGCTTGGCAGGTAGCTCTCTGCTGGCAGGCCCGCCGCGAGAAGGATGTCGTGGCTGTCGAGCTCGACATGCCAGTAGGAGACCTGTTCGACAGCCTCCTGAACGATCGTCGCGTTGTTGATCAACCAAGAGGCCTGGATCAGCACTTCGTCCACGCAGATCGCATGGCCAGGAGACACCAGAATATCCTGTCTTGGCAGTCCGGGGCCAAACGCGCCTGTCATGATGCGGACCGGGTGTACGGCTTCACGGTCCGGGAAGCGTGTGCAATCGAGGGTTCGTTGTCCCAGCCAACGGATCGGTCGGTAAGCACCGGATGCGGTAAGCACCATATCACCGACTTCGAGCGCCTCGACGGGCCGATCTCCTCCTGGCGTTCGGATCGGGGTTCCCTCGGTGAAGCATACGACGGTAAGATGTACAAACTCGTTTCCTGGCCCATTATATGTTGAGTTAGTTTCAGAATACTGCACTTCCAGCCCATGCTTGGCATAGTTTATGCCCGAGAGACTATCATGCCCTGAACCATCATACGTGTCGCTCGGGCTGATATCGAAGTGGAGATTGGTGAAAAACCCGCGTGCCGTTATGATATCATTTTGATGATCTGGCGTGGTAATCTGATCTGTTCTAACAATCCCATTTTCGTCTGTGATCGAATAGCTTCCCGTCACAGACGT
>NZ_JAKNQH010000058.1 GCF_022662305.1 Sphingomonas sp. BAUL-RG-20F-R05-02 | reverse complement strand
GGTTGTGTAACACGAGGTCTGGAAATTCGTTTGGCCGTGCGGCTTTAAGCTGGTGCCGGGGCATGCCCCGGCACCAGCTGCCCATCTTCGGCATTCCATGGAGTTGCAACACAACCGTGGAGAAAACGAATGGACAATGCGCACGATACAGTGATCGAGGCGGTGCTGGAACAGTTGATCGAGCAGGGCCCCGAAGGCATCGCGACGGTGTTCGCGCGCACCTTCGAGATGGCAATGCGGATTGAGCGCGAACGCTTCCTGGGCGCGCAGCGTTACGAGCGTACACCCGAGCGACGGGGCTATGCCAACGGCTACAAGTTCAAACGGATCGATACACCAGCCGGCACAGTCAACGTGGCCGTTCCCAAGACCGCTGGCCATGACGACGAGCCCTTCTTCCCCCGGTCGCTCGAGCGCGGATGCCGCTCGGTGCGCGCGGTCATGCTGGCGGTCGCCGAAATGTACGTAAAGGGCGTCTCCACCCGCCAGGCCGAGGCGGTGCTACGCGAGTTCGGGATCGAAGGCCTGTCCTCCTCCCAGGTCAGCCGCGCCGCAGCCATGCTCGACGACGAACTGGAAGCGTGGCGGAACCGCCCGCTTGGCGAAATCCGGTACCTGATCCTCGATGCCCGGTACGAAAAGATGCGCTATGGCGGCGTTGTGCGCGATGCGGCGGTGCTTTCCGCGATCGGCATCGGCCCTGACGAGCGGCGCCGAGTGCTCGGCGTCAGTGTCGCCTTGTCAGAAGCTGAGGTCCACTGGCGCGGTTTCCTTGACGGCCTGGTAGCGCGCGGGATGCGAGGGGTCGAATTCATCGTTTCCGACGATCATGCCGGCCTTCGCGCCGCTCGCCGAGCTGTACTTGGCGCCGCCACCTGGCAGCGATGCCAGTTCCATTTGGCCGCCAATGCTATCCATCACGCGCCCAATGTCGCTATCCGCGGACGCATTGGCGCTGAATTACGCAACGTGTGGAATGCCAGTACCCTGGTCAGAGCCCAGTCAGCGCTCGACGAACTCGTCGCTGCCTACCATGACACCGCGCCAGCTCTCGCCAAGTGGCTGGAGAACACCATTCCTGAAGGCCTCGCCGTCTTCACCCTCCCTGAGCATCATCGTCGGCGCCTTCGAACCTCGAACCCTATCGAGCGCGCCGTCCAGCAGGAGCTCAAGCGCAGGACGGTCAAGGTCAGGGTGTTCCCCAACGACCAGGCTCTCCTGCGCCTCGTCTCCGCCGTTCTCGTCGAGATCGACGAAACATGGGCCTCTGACAGCAAGGCCTACATCAAGTGGGAATGCCGAAATGCCTGAACTCGGCCCAGGCAAATTTCCAGACGTGCGGTTGCACAATC
>NZ_JAKNQH010000057.1 GCF_022662305.1 Sphingomonas sp. BAUL-RG-20F-R05-02 | reverse complement strand
TGTGAAGGAAATCGGGCACCGGCAGGTGTACGATATCCTCCAAAGCAGATGGGGTGGTTGCCGCCCTCCCCAGACGGCATCGCAATGTGCCAAGTTAGTGGTGTTGAGGCCACTGAGCGGAAAGGACGGCAACCGTGACAATGGATACGATGATTGGCGTGGATTTGGCAAAATCTGTCTTTCAGGTGCACGGCGCATCGATGACAGGACAGCTTAAGTTTCGAAAGAAGCTGTCGCGGCAGAGTTTTGCCGATTTCATGACCAAACAACCCCCCGCCGTAGTTGTCATGGAAGCGTGCGGCAGCGCGCATTACTGGGCACGCGAGATGAGCAGGCTCGGCCATGAGGTAAAGTTGATTGCTCCGCATTACGTGAAGCCGTTCGTCAAGCGGCAGAAGAACGACGCGGCGGATGCCGAAGCCATCGTGATCGCTGCACAGCGGCCGGAAATGCGCTTCGTTGAGGCCAAGTGTACGGAACAGCAAAGTCGTGCCATTCTGTTTCGCGGTCGAGAGCGGCTGGTTCACCAGCGCACGGAGCTGGTGAATGCTCTTCGGGCGTGCCTCTACGAATTTGGCCATGTCGTTCCGCAAGGCATTCACCAGCTCGGCAGGATCAAAGACATCCTAGATGAACCGAACAGCGACCTGCCTGAACTGATGCGCGAAGAGTGCGGTGATCTGATGAAGCAGATTGTCGAGAAGACGGTCCGCATCGATACCCGGACGGCGAAGATAAAGGCGCTCGCAGCTGAAGCTGATACCGCGCGGCGCTTACAGACTATACCCGGGGTTGGTCCGTTGACTGCCTTGGCTGTTGAAGCTTTTGCTCCGCCGATGGAGAGCTTCCGCTGCGGCCGTGACTTTGCCGCCTGGCTTGGCCTCGTCCCGCGCCAATTCTCCTCAGGCGGCAAGGAACGGCTCGGTCGGGTATCAAAAGCGGGGCAGAGCGATATCCGAAGACTTCTGATTATCGGAGCAATGTCGCGCCTGAGTTGGCTCGGCCGGAAATCGATCCCGGAAAGCTCGTGGCTGGCGCGCATCTCGGCGCGAAAACCAAGGATGCTCGTCGCGATCGCGCTTGCCAATAAGATGGCGCGGACGATCTGGGCTCTACTGACAAAGAACGAGGATTATCGAGATTCGGCGCAGGTAGCAGCATGATCGACATGCAGTTGCTACCTGACGTCGGATAAAGGGGGTGTGAGAAGGCGACGACCCGAATGGGCACAATGATCGAACAGATCTGGGTTAGGAAAACCAGCCGGCTTCCGTGAGCCTTAGAGCTCGAAAAGCAGATTTGGACCTGATCCGCAGATCACCATACTGGCCCGCAGCTTTTGAAAATGCCGCATGTAAAGGCCTGACAGAAGACCGTACTCGATCGCACGCACATTCGATCAAAACCTCTTGCACACTGGGCGGCAACCACAGAAGGAAGCCGCGGGCCA
>NZ_JAKNQH010000056.1 GCF_022662305.1 Sphingomonas sp. BAUL-RG-20F-R05-02 | reverse complement strand
AGCGCTGACAGAGCGCCGCCAGATTGCGCCATCCCCTTCAACTCTCACCGGCGGTTATTTGGCTGGTGGTGCTAATGTACGTGCGCTTCCCGCTCAGCTTGCGGAACGTTGAGGATCTGCTGTTCGAGCGCGGCTTCGACGTCTGTCATGAGACCGTGCGAATCGACATTGCCAGTCCCGCGTCGACCGGCAGGCACGACCCAAAAGAGGACGTTCAGGCAACTAGGAGCACCATCCAGAAACGGCCGTTCGTTCATCAGCCTGTGCGGGGCGGTACTACGCTCCGCAATGCCGTTCAATTTCGTCCAGTCGGAGCGTAATTGCTCTGCTAGGCAGATGGATAGTGAGCCTCTGCCGTTCCTGTTCGTTGAAACGAGCGGCCTTGATCAGCAGGTCACGGATGGCTGCGCGACCGACGACACTTTCACTCCCGAGCCATCCACTGGCAAGAGCGATCTCAGGCGCTAGGATGAGGAGGCCATAAGCGTCAGGGGAAAATGCTCGACTATGACGGTGGTGCCCTTCTCGCCCCGATCTCAGTTCCTTCTAACCTGACGACCTCGACTTGGCGAACGGCGGGCGTTTGGAGCCATTAACAGCCTCTCAGCCCGCCCTTCGACTTCCTCAACTCCTGCTACTCGTTCATGTCGCTATCTACTTAAGGGCGCCAAGAGGAACAATCGCGGTCTTATTTTGGCAGCCTTTATCGGATTAGCGGTGGTGACTGCCGCGGCTAAGCGCCAGCACGGATCGCCCGCTGGTCCAGGACAATGCGAAGCGCTCCTTTAGGCGCGCTGCCGGTGACGATCGCCTGCCCAACAAAGCCGGTCGTGTCATAGCTTCCTACGCGGACAATACGCATTGGCATGCCCTTCTTCTGCGGGCAGGTTAGCGTTTGCGTGTAGCGCCCGTTTGCAACGGTCTGGCTTTCGATCCGGCATTGCGCCTTTGGGTCCGGCGCGAGCAGCGCTTCGATGCCCTGACCCGCCAAAATCTGTTTGCGCTCGACCTTGGTTTTCCCACGTGCCATGCGAACAAAGAAGCTGGGCACACCTGGTATCGTAAGGTCTATGAGTTTCGACTTTACCTGCCAAGTGCCGGGCTGCACCATCGGCCCAACCGTTACAACGGGCGGCATAGCGAGAGCGAGGGCGATAAGGCTTATCATCGCCTGATCGTGTACCGCCCGCCGGCACATCGCAACCGTGAATGATCATATACTGAAGTCGCGACGTGAAGACGGTCATGAACTTGGCGCGGCTGCCGATCGCTTCAAGTACTATCGGACCGCCTGCCAAGCCGTTATCAAAGGTGATCGGCTCTACCATTTACGGCAGGCGAGACCCAATCCCGGTCGTTCAGGCCGCCATCCCGGTTCCCCGACTTCTGCGATTCATTTAGGTTTTGGATTGGGTTCGAAGGCCCAAGCCGCTCCCAATGCTAAACGGCGAAA
>NZ_JAKNQH010000055.1 GCF_022662305.1 Sphingomonas sp. BAUL-RG-20F-R05-02 | reverse complement strand
GGCTGGTGCTGATATTCCTGAAGTATCACTTTAAGGATCGTCTTCTCAGGTGGCACCTGGATCGACGGAAAGGCGATGAGAAGATTGCGGCGCGCTATAGCGGAGAACTGTTTCACCACCTCCATGCGGTGGCGCGCGCTCACCATACAGGAGCTTTGCTGGACGACGGGGTCGTAGGCACGTTGATTGTCATGAGTCGCGAGGAGGGCTCAATACTGAACGAGGGGCGGTTCGACGCCGCCACGGTGACCGACGGGTGGACAATCTATCTTCAGATCGAAGAAGTGCATGTGTTCGCAGTTCTTAACGATGCCGGAGCGTCGGCGTCCGCACTCTCACAGATCCTGGACGCGATCGACGGCCCTCTCAGCTCGCTTCAGGCCCGAGAGCTTGCCGCCGAGCTCGCGGCTGCAAACCAGCACTTGGAGAACCCACCGAGGTTCAGGACCGATGTCGCGGCGGGACCTACGGAGACAGTCATGATCCGAGCGTTGCGCGAGGAGTCCGGTCCTCGGTTTGCCGATCGGGACGCCGACTTGATTGGCGAGATCAAGACACAGTTGCTTGGAAGATACTTCGGCCACATCGAAGCAATGACCGCCGAACAGGTTGAACGCGAGGTCAGGAAGGACCACTATACGTTCCTCCTCGATGCCGAAGGCCAATTCCTGAGGCACGGCGCGGCGAATTGAAGTCGGCCGCCCTCGAGCGTTAGGGCTTGCGCTGCCAGACCAACGCGGCCGGCGGACAGCTAGCCCGCCTTACGTTTCCTTTTGATGAGCCAAGTGAACCCGCCGAGCCGCCGCCATTTGACGCAGAGCGAGACGAACTGACCCCCCAGTCCAAACGCGAGCAGCCCGACGACCACGACGTTGACGACCGCGAGGGCCTTCGCATCGTCGAATGGACAATCCTTCCACATGCATTGGCCTGCTTCGCCCAGGATCGGACAGATTTGGTGGAGCAAGATCAGGAATGTGGCGATCGCGGTTGCGAGCAGCGGCATCGATCGCGTGAACAGTACACATCGCACAGACGCCCGCGACTCACCGTCGTTTGCATTACCACCGATGTTGGGTTTAAGCGCGAGCGCTCCAGCAACATCCGCCTGCCAAACGACGAATAGCACTGCGAGGCTCGCCGCAACAAGTGTTGCAGCGACAAGTACTTGATCGAGGTTGCCCGCCTCATGCGCCATTTTCGTCCTCGACGGGAGGGGTGAGAGCCTTGATGAGATAGTCTTTAGAGCCAGGATCTATGCCATAGAGGCTGGCACTATCCTCCGTCAGTCGAACACGTGTTTTTGGTTCATCGGCTTCGCGGAGCAGGTCATTGAGTTTGCGGACCATGGCCACGTTGTCAATTGAAACAAAATGTTTCCCGGATTTCGCATCGTCGTTTGGTTTTGCTGCGGTGACGTATGCCAAGAGTGCGGCATTGTAGATTGGCCCAATGCTGACGTCGTGCTTCGCCGATACATTCTGAATAAGGGTTGCGGCAC
>NZ_JAKNQH010000054.1 GCF_022662305.1 Sphingomonas sp. BAUL-RG-20F-R05-02 | reverse complement strand
CAGGCCGTGTAAAAACGCGCTCGCAGGGCCAAGCGAGTGGTTTCAGGGCGGCGCGTTAGCGAGGCAAGCGTCGCCCCTCAGGTCTGCATTGCTGCGATCAGTGGCTGGACGCCGAAGATCGCGATCAGCCTTTTGAGGTTATAGGCCAGGATGTGGAGGCTGACCTCCGTTCTGACGTTTTTCAAAGTTTTCATGAGGAAGTGCGTCGATCCCATCCAGGCTTTGAGCGTGCCGAACGGATGCTCTACCGTTTGCCGGCGGATTCGCATCGCTTCTGGCTTGCGATCGAGGCGCCGGCCCATCGCTTCGACGACGGCTTCATGTTCCCATCGCTTGATCCGCCGCTCCTTGCCGGTCGTACATTGGTCATGCAGGGCGCAGGTCTGGCAGTTCGACGTCCAATAGCTATGGAGCGTCATGTCGGCCTCGACCGACGTGTAGCGATAGATCAGCCGCTCGCCGGCAGGGCATCGATAGATGTTCTCCTGCTCCACATAGACGAAGTCCTGTTTACCGAAGCGACCCCGCGCTTTAGCACCTGACGTCAGCGGCCTCGGTACGAAGGCGGTTACGCCGATGCCCTCGCAGGCTCGGATCTCTTCGCCCTTAAAGTATCCTTTGTCGGCGATGGCGTCCAAAACATCGACACCCATGGCCTGCTTGGCTTTGGCCGCCATGGTCGAAAGCTGGGCGCGGTCACTTCCGATATTCAGTAGTTCGTGCGCGACGATCAAATGATGCTGGGCATCGACGGCCGCCTGGAGATTATAGCCGACTATGCTCGTCCCGCGGCCCGCGCTTGTCATCGCGCGAGCATCGGGATCGGTCAACGATACCTGCTGGTCGGGCGCGAGCCGAACTTCCTCCTCCCGCGCTTCAAGGGCGCGCATCTGGTCGCGTAACCTTCCGATCTTCTCCTTCAGCCGCGCCGCTTTGGGCTCGGCGATATCGCTCTCTTCCCGATCGGCGCGATCGAGCTCTTCGAGATAGCGGTCGATGTTGTCCTGGACCTGCTTCATCCGCGACTGCACTTTCGCGGCCGTGTAGTTCTTGTCGCGATTATTGACCGCCTTCATCTTGCTGCCGTCGATCGCCACGACCGCGCGAGTGAACAGGTTCAACTGCCGGCATAGGCCAATGAACTGGCTGCACACCGCCCGGATCGCGGCGCCATTGGCCTGGCGGAAATTGGCGATCGTCTTGAAGTCGGGAGCCAGCCGCCCCGCCAACCACATCAGCTCGATATTACGCCCGGCTTCGCGCTCGAGCCGACGGCTCGACTGGACCCGATTCAGATAGCCATAAAGGTAGATCTTGAGCATCGTAGCCGGATGATAGGCCGGGCGCCCCGTCTCAGCCGGTGTCATCCCGGCAAACCCCAGCGCCTTCAAATCCAGCGCATCGATAAAGGCGTCGACGGCCCGAACCGGGTTGTCCTCCGATACGTAATCATCAAGCGATGCCGGCAGCAGAAAGTCCTGACGGCGGTCTGCACACTCTACGAAACGGCCCATCTCAAAGCCTCCCGAAACCCCGCAGATTAATACCATATTCCGGCGTTTTTACACAGCCTCGGG
>NZ_JAKNQH010000053.1 GCF_022662305.1 Sphingomonas sp. BAUL-RG-20F-R05-02 | reverse complement strand
GCCTTGTGCTGGGAAAGCGGCTTACCTGTTTGCCGATGGGGAGGAGTTACCATCGCGTTGTCGCCCGGTGCACGTTCTTGGACGATCGCTCGATTTCGTGCGTCAATTTCAATACTGGCATCAATAATGTGCGGGTTAATACACTCGCCAACTAAAGCGAATTCGAGCCTCGCAGAACGCCTCTTAACTTGTTATCGGAGGCTTCCATAACTGAATTGGTCTGCAATGCTTACGAACCAATTACCAGCGACACCGACCTCAAAAAAGGTTGTTTGGAAGAAGGATCGTCAACCCTCCGCTTCCATGCTTCCACCCGACGGCAAATCCTATCGCTGCGTCTGGCTGGAAGACTCATTGACGATTTTATCAGATGGCAATGTCACATGCGGGCTGGACGATCCACATGCTGCGAGAAGCTTTGGTAACATTTTTAATCAAAGTGTTGCTGAAATATTTGCAAATCCTGAAATCGAGCGGATGCGTGTCGGCCTATCAAACGGACGGCGCTGCGATAACTGCTGGCTCTATACCGAGCGGGAGGCAAATGAAGATCTCGCGATTAGGCCACTGCTGCCGCACGTGCTGGTAATAGAGCCAACCGTAACATGTAATTTGCGTTGCCCGAACACAGCATGCGATTCAAACAACGATAGAAATTTGGCAACGCGCGAGCGTGACAAACTAGAACTTAATGTTTTTATAAAGGTTATAGACGAGGCAGCGCCCTATCTTAAAGAATTGTACTTCTTTAATTATGGGGATCCATTTGTAAATCCTGATGCGGAGTCGATGCTGGGATATATGCGCTCTGCCTCTTCGTCTGTTCGCATCGTGAGCAGTACTAACGGGATACCTCTTAAATCGGCCAAACGAGCGCAGGCGGTGGCGGCGGCTGATGTTGACCAAATGACATTTACGATCAGCGGTGCCTTCCAAGACAGTTACGAGAAGTATCATGTCAACGGTAGGTTAGATGCTGCGTTGCAAGGCCTCCGAAATTATTGCCAATCTAGGGTCGGACCCTCAAGGGGTGGCCGCGCAATTGTAACGTGGCGCTATCTCGTATTTCGCTGGAATGATTCCGAGGACGAGCTTGATCGCGCCTGCCATTTGGCTGGAAAATACGGCGTTGATCAATTGTCATTCTACCTAACCCATATGCCGGCCGGATCCGCGTCATATAGACTAGCGCCGGGCACGCCACTCTTCCACAAGTACAAACAATTTATTGACGCTGCTCATGGCTTTCGGGTTCCGGTGCCTCAGCCAGACGGTATGTGGCCGGCAGAGACATTGATTGGCTTCGGCCCGTTAAGATGGTCGGGGTGGAGCGCAGAAGTGGAGGTTTGCACGATCAGCGGATGGGCATTGATTTCGCTTGCGACAAATCGACCAAAGGACAATCAATTTTGCTTTGTTGTTCATGATGGCATAACCCATAAAGTACCATTAGACAATCAACAGTGGACTCACTTAAGTTTTCCAAGCGCGCGTACAGACTACGAGGTTAGCTTAATCAATATCGTTGCGGCTGAGTGCTGGTTTCCGGTGGACGAATACGATAGTGAGGACTTGCGGTGCCTCGGGGTTATGGTGAGCAGCGTTGCTTTGGGGGGCCATCAATATCGCGACAAAAATACTTGGGAGTGGCTGAAGCGGCTTCCCGGACCAAGCCTTACGGAGTTGGAAATTGTCAAAGCTGGCATCGAATGCCGTCGCGAGCTATCTGACCGTCATACTGCAGGTCGCGTGCTGTTTTAAAAGCCCGTCTCGAATCTCATGCGTAACGAGCTAGTCGACGAACGAGGAGCACGACAGCGGCGGCGTAGAGGAA
>NZ_JAKNQH010000052.1 GCF_022662305.1 Sphingomonas sp. BAUL-RG-20F-R05-02 | reverse complement strand
CGCGCATCGCGGAGAGATGCGGGCGAGCGACGTCGAGCGCCGCTGCAACCGCGCTCATAGACCACCCCCTGGCAACGAGGTCGAGCGCAACAGCAGTTTTTTGGCCTGCGGCCCGGGAGACGGTTCGAAAACACAGAGCGCACCAAGAGGTAGCTTGTGGCTTCCATGCAAGGCAACTGGCGCATAGTATCTGATCAAATGATCCTGATGAATGACAGGGTTGCCTGTAAACCGTAGATCCAAGGCTACGTCACGTACATCTAACACCGGCGTAGCGGCACACGCGCGTTTTCGCGCCAGCGATTAGGGCGTAAAATGAGCGAAGAGCTTAGCAATGGAGCGGCAATCAGCCTCCGTTACGCAGGAGAGCGCTTAAGGATTGCTCAGGAATTGGCAGGTAACCTGCGCTCGAAGGGTGAGGTCATGGACAAGCGGTACTGGTGGTTGTTCGACGCGGCGCTTTTCGTCGGCTGGTCCAGCATGCTGCTAATTGCGGTCGTCGTGCTTGGCCGCATGCTAAACGGGTAGGTCGCTTTAGCGGAAGGTGCTAAGCCGGATCACCGGAAGATTACCGCTGTTTCAATTAACTGTTCGACGTTCTCTTCATCAGTGACCTTCAAGGTGCGCAGCGCCACAGGAAGAAGCGCCTCTTTCAAAGGAGGATTTCTTCGCCGTTCCTCCATGTGACGCATTTGTAAGTGGCGGAAGGCTGACATCATACGCCACTAGGCAGCTGCAATCGGTGAGAGGCCGGCGCTTCCGGAGGTGCGTATGCAGAAATGGTACTGGCGAGTTTCCGATGTGATACCCCATGCGTTCCTCGTGGCGTACATTGACCAAATGATCTGCAGGCACTTCTGTCTCTTGGCCTGACGCCCAAGGAATAGTCCGTAGTCGTCACTAGTGACCTAATTTACTAGGAATCAGTTCAACGCATAACAGGAACGTTTCATCGTTTCGTAGCGCTTGATGTCCGAGGGGGGCGAGTCGAGTGGCCAATACTTTTGTGATGCACAGTACAAAGGCGCGAGTTAATAGCAGCGGTCCAACGCCTAGAAATGTCAACTCGCAAGATAAAACTCCGCAAAACCATAGGTGTGATAGCGACCAGGAGGGTGATTTCGAGGAGATTTGGCAAGAATTTTGTGATAGCATGATGCCTCGTCGCCCTAACGCTTCGCACGGCGAATAACTCTAGTCGCCCGAGCGGCTGACGCGGCGGAGACGCCCCCGCCGCGTGACGACGACTGTAAAGTAGCGCGCGCACTAGCTTATTAGAAAAAGGGTCGCCCGAAGGCGACCATGAGCATTCTATGGGAAAAAGCACACTCACTTCGCGTGCGGTAGGAGAGTATCGTATTTCTACGTAGGAAACGAGTCGATTATTAAAGCTTGTTCCAAACCTCAAAGATGAGAAGCTGCGCTAGATTTGCATTAATTAACCAGATCAATAAAAACAGCCGCACTGATGATCTCACAGTCTTACGATGGAGGAATTCTACGCCACGAATGTCCACCTCCAGGTTGAGGCTCGTTCATCCCTGAAGCGCTATAATCAGGCAGCTTAAGGAGAATCGATGTGGGTCTTGTGAATATGACGTTGTGCGTGACTGCCGAGGAAGCTGCGCAACTAGCCGACAAGATACTTGCAGGTATCGAAGACCCACAAGGCAAACTTTACGACCCGATTGTGATGATTGGTCTGATCCTGGATACGGCATCAAGGAGCAACGGCTTAACCGCTGTTTCTTCCCCAATTTACGAGTCCCCTTCGGCATACGAGAGAACGGGCAAACAAGCGCGGCTTACGGATTGTTAGCAACGCGGCGGAGGGAGTCTCCGCCGCTCCATTCAAAAATGGCGCTTTTGTGCGGTATTCCAGCGGTATCGGCTAGGGCTTACCCCAGCCGATACCCTCACCGCTCCTCCGTTTCGGGCGATGAGTTCGCCGACACGCTTCCCCGCGCCGGCGCTTGCCGATCCGACGGTATAGGTCGTCTGGATGTCCAAAAGGTTAAAGCCGGCGAACACAGCCCGGTGCGAGGCACTCGAAGTCGTCGCCTTAGTCGTTCTCGCAATTTAGTAGGGCGGATCCAGGTAGAACAGCGCCTCGGCCGGTCATAACGGCGGACCACATCAGCGTAGGCCAGGCACTCGATCTTCACGTCAGCGAG
>NZ_JAKNQH010000051.1 GCF_022662305.1 Sphingomonas sp. BAUL-RG-20F-R05-02 | reverse complement strand
CGCGCCGACCCGGAGATGTCCGGACCCCCGCAACACGAAGTGTATGGTCACTGCAGCGAACGCGGGAAAGGTCATCCTCCATCCAGTCTGGATTCGGCACACCGAAAAAGCGTGCGGGTCGACGTCGATGGTGGTCAGGAGCTGATCGAGCGTGCGTCTCATGAAATAGCGCTACCGCATGCGTGCCTCCGCGAACATCGTGCACATCCCGATACAACCGTGCTTCAAGTTTCCGTGGCAATATCCTATGCAATTGCCCGGGTGAACGAACTTCCGCTTACGGCAAATGCTAGAGCGGTCCTGGACGTCGCTTTCTGGGTCTCCATGCCTGTGAGCGGCTTACCGTCGCATCGCCAACCTTGGTCGGAGAATTTACGGCGTTTTCCCTATGTGCTTCGCATCGCGAGGCGGGCATATTTTTCCCGTCCGCCCTTTCCGTCCGAGAAAGTAAACTAGTGGAGACGTTTTGGCTGATGGGAGTCCGCGGTATGCGTCAGCGCGATCGGCAAGGCCGCGATCAGCCGAGGCCAAAAAGCATTTAGTAACGTTGGTAGGTCAGCATTGCGTCCGTTATGATCTTAACTCTTCCGTTGGTGTTTTACGTCTAAAAGCCAAGGCATGCTCTCGACCCGTCAAATCGATCTCGTTCAGGACAGCTTCGCCGCTGTCGTACCAATCACCGATGCTGCGGCAGCCGAGTTTTATCGACGTCTTTTCGAGCTTGCGCCTGATACACGTGCTTTGTTCCGCAACGACATGGCAGAGCAGGGACGCAAGCTATTCCTGACCCTGGCGACTGTGGTTGACGCGCTAGATCGCCTGGATTCCATCGTTCCAGTTGCACGTGAATTGGCCATTCGACACATCAGCTATGGCGCAGAAGATCGCCATTATAGGGCCGTCGGGTCGGCACTTATCGAAACGCTGCGAGCGGGGCTTGGGCCAGCGTTTGATCAGGATACGGAGGAGGCCTGGTCTGCCGCCTATGGAGTTCTGTCAGAAACCATGCTGACGGCTGTTCGCGAGAGAGCGTAAGCCATCGTGAACAATGTGGCGGAGAGCGCATCGGATATCGATGCTCAGCTAGATGGGATCGCTACGCGGTTGCTCGACATTGCAGATTGCGTTGCATCCGAGGCCGAGGCCGCCACGGCGGTGATCCGGGGCATGGCGGAGCACGCAACGCAAATTGCTTCGTTGGCCGCTGCCCTCGAGGCGGCAGCCAACGATGTGGAAGCTGGCGTGCGCCGGCAGGCGGAGACCCTTGCAGAGGCCCGGACGCAGCTGGTGGCAAACAAACCGACGATCGACGCGCTTGCCCAGTCGGTCGATAGCGTGGCATCGATAAGTGCTACGATCGCACAGATTGCGCGAGAAAGCCGGATGTTGAGCTTAAATGCGCGGATCGAAGCGGCCCGATATGGGGGGGAGGGCGGTGCGTTCGCAGCGATCTCCGCGGAAATGTCGGTGCTGACCACTCGCACGGCGACCGCAAACGCAATCATCGGGGAACGCTCGATGCTGATTACTCGTGACGTGCAGGCTGCCAATGAAATTGCCGTTGCCCATGCGGGGCTGGTAACCGAACAGGACGGCCTGCTAGCCGCATCATTCGAAAGTGCTAGCCAGCAGCGGCAAATCGCATCGGAACTTGTCGATATAACCGCGGATGCCGCAAAGACCATCGACACGGCGGCCGCGGCAATCGGGCGCGTCGGTGCGAACGCTGTGGCTGTGAAGGTCCTTGCCCGACAGGTGTCAAAGCTTACGCGCAAAGGAATGGCGCCTTGCTGAAGCTGACGCGATTCCAATTTCTTCATACACCTGAATTCAAGACCGGCCCTTTAAGGGGCGGACGGATGAAGCGGAAGCTGTTTTCAGAAAAGCAAATCGTCAGCATCCTGAAGGTGCCAAGGCGGGTGCGGTATTACGGAGACGTGCCGCAAGCGTTGTTCCGTCGCTAAGTCCCGAACCTAACGCCTAAACTTCGGCGAGGACAACAGAAACCACCATGGGCTCCGTCGCGGGCTGGAATGAACGAGTGGCCGCTTTTGGAGAGGCTTTAGATGCCCCTGAACGGCCGGTTGTGATGGGGTGGACGCCCCCCGACTGCATCGATGTGCAATAGTGGAGGTGTTGAACACCACTGTAGGAGGCGTCCGTGTCAGAGGTTACCACGATCGGGTTGGATATCGCAAAGAACGTTTTCCATGCGCACGGTGCGGATGCCGCTGGGCGAGCGGTGT
>NZ_JAKNQH010000050.1 GCF_022662305.1 Sphingomonas sp. BAUL-RG-20F-R05-02 | reverse complement strand
GCGAGCCGCTCGTGGATATCCGGCGGTTCTCGCGCAGCTTGGTAACGTCGGAACGGCCGGGCGCCTCTTATCGCCGCCAATTTCGGCCGGTGACTTTGCCACCGAATGATAGCTGCTGAAGGTACAGGAAGCGCGCAGCGCGCTGCAGGTTGGTCAGCGTGTCCATGAACACCTCGTAGTGGCGCTGAAGGATCCGGAGCGAGGTCGCGACATTGCGCGACAGATCGTTGATGCGCTCGACCAGCGCGGCGGCGTGGCGCTTGAGGAAGATGGGTCGGTGTTCAAGCTGTCGCTTTTGTTGGCGACCGTGCCAGCAGACCAGCGCGTGCTGTCATTCGCGGGGCTCACCGACAAATTCGTCTCGCTGATGCCGTCGATCGCGCCGGCCGACAGCTCGTTGCGGAACTGGGCGATGAACTGGTCGCGAATGCCGCCAACGCCCCAGCCAGGCTGCGGCATCTGGAAGTACAGCGACTAATCGCTATCCGCCGCCGTGAGGTACTCAAACGGTCGAATGATCGGCAGCTGTCCAATGTAGAACGAGCCTGAATAAGTGGACACAAGGGCGAGGCATTAGCAAAGCCAAGCGAATCAAGCGTATTTTCAAACGCTTGCCGGCAGCGAACTACGGCACGAACCGCAATCCTTCCGCGCGATGCTAGTTGCCGCTCCCGGTATCCTTCCCCGACGAGTTGATCCACGTACTGCCGTGCACCCAAGATATGAATGGCCGGCCGCAATGGTTTGGCGATCTCACAATACGATGGTGCGGTGCCCCCACAAGCGATTGTATCAACAATGTCGACCTGCGCTTCCCCCGCGGAGTGTAATGGTCCGTCGCCATGCATGGCCAGACCGTAACAATTCTCAGCTTGCCGCTACCGCGCCACGCCTCATCCTCGCACCGTCCAACCGCTAAGACCCGATTTTATCGTTTTGCGGTCCCCAGCGCGGCCCGTTCGGCATCTGATGCGTGACCTTGATGTGCTCCGGCCGGCCGAGGCACTTGGAGCAGCGCAGATGCTTGCCGAGCCGCGACATGTGCGCGTCCCAGAGATGAATGCGGTACCAGCGATCCACTCGCTTCACGTCTACGATGCTCTTATTGGCACAATGGAAGGAGCATTGGATGTGCAAATTTGCATCGGGTCTGGTGACGTCTGAAAGCGTCTTGGATCGCACGTTCATGCCGATCGGCAACTTTAGAACAAACGGAAAACGGTAGGAAATGCCTGGAAGGCTCCTATATGGTCCGTAGGCACGGTCGCTCCCCCTTTGTGGCCTTGCTTAGAACCGGGCGGCTCGCATGCCCGCCCGGTTCGCTTGCACTGAGCCCCCCCCTCCCCCACGTTGTGCCGGAGCGGCGGACAACTGCGCAGCCGCGCCAACCGCCTCCTAAAGGATTACGGCAAGATAAACCGAGGGCAATTTATTGAGGCTGATCCCCTCGCACCGCTGGGATCTTGCTCCCATTCCAAAGGAACATTGAGCGCGGTCTTCTGATCGGGCAGAAGCATAAAGCCCCTCCAAGGTTCCATACTTCCGTAACCGGTTGCGGCGGTCCAAACTCCGCATAACACCACGCCGTTGTGCAGCTTTTTCCCTAAAGTTAGGTTCGCGATCTCGACACTTGCAGGCTCTTTAGCATGACGGCGGACTGCTTCGAGGGCGCGGCGCTCATCTCTTGAGCATGAGGATAGTACAAGCGCGCCGAGCAAGATCACCTGCAAATTTGTGCGAGGTGTCGACCTCATTTTTGTTTTACCTCCACTAGATATAAGCATCAGGGCTGTCACACGAGAGAAAGCTCTTCCGCCGCGCCTGATTGCGTACTTCAGCCACAAGCATGAAGTTTCAAGCGTGTACCCTAGATACTCCTACTCGCCGCAAGCTGTATCAAGAAAGATCCTGTGCAGGATAAACTTTACTCAGACTTAAAGCCAATTTTCGCCGGCATTATGGTCACGATTACAGTTTCGGTCGAAGGGCTGCTCCGCTCTATGGGGCTGAGTTGCCCTGCTATTGGGCTTCGGCCCTTGCTACAAACCTAATGCCATCGCTCTTTGCAGTCCAGGCCATTAGGTAGTCTTAATCTAAGCCGATTTTGTATTAACGACGTACTTAAGTACTTCAGTGCCGATGACCATGCAGGCGCTATGACGACGAGGTTGATCAGATAAGCTGTTAGCGCGTGGGCTGTTATCTTCAAAGAGATTTACACCCGCTTGAACGACAACGAGATCTATCTTCTTACTTTTTGCGCTATACTTTTGAATCATTGCGATGCTATTTTAATGAAAATCGCAGAGGCCTCGTTCTCTACTCGATCAGAAACAGTTGATAATGAAGTTTGATCGACGGCCAGTGAGGATCGCCAGGATAGGGCGGCACTACCATTCCGACCACATATTAGTGTTTTCGGCAATAGCGTAAGCCGTAAAAACTAGACCGAGACAAGGGAAATGCCTCGGCCTAGCAATCGCCATGAGGCGGTTCGTCCTAGCTGACAAGGCGTCTTTAGCAAAAGGTTCCACGTATGTAAGCATGGAAAGAGTCCCAAATTGGGCACAAGACAGTGGTTAATGCGCTATACACAATTCGGAAACGTCCGTATCG
>NZ_JAKNQH010000005.1 GCF_022662305.1 Sphingomonas sp. BAUL-RG-20F-R05-02 | reverse complement strand
CGTTGGAAAACCGCACCCGCAGCATCTTGCCCGCAAGCGTCGGGCGGACGACTTCGCGCAGCGTGGCGCCGGCCATCCCATTGGCGGGCAAAGCGTCGGCGGTGGCGGTGGCGGGCGCCATTTGCGAGGACGCCCAAGCCGCCTGCCACGAACAACCGGGCCCTGCCGCCTGTGCGGCGGTGGCGACACCGCCCGTGCTCAGCAGCAACAGCGCAAAGTTCAACATCGGACGCATCGCGGATCCTCCAAAAGAAAACGGGGCCGGCCAGGCGACCGGCCCCGAGGATTACACTGGGGAGTGTAACGGTGAAAACATTCGCACGGCAGCGATCACCAGCTGAACATCGTGCCGTCTTCAAGGCGGTTTACCGGCAGGAACGCGCGCTTGTATTCGTAACCCTTGGCGAGTTCCTCGTCGATGTCGACCCCCAGGCCGGGCGCGTCACCGGGATGCATCGCGCCGTTCTCGAACGTGTAGGCGTGCGGGAATACCGCGTCGGTTTCGGGTGTGTGGCGCATATATTCCTGCACGCCGAAGTTCGGCACCGACAAATCGAAATGCAGCGCCGCCGCCATGCACACCGGCGACAGATCGGTCGCGCCGTGGCAGCCGGTGCGGACCTGATACATGTCCGCGAACGCCGCGATACGGCGTAGGTGCGTGATGCCGCCGGCGTGGACCACGGTGGCGCGGATATAGTCGATCAGCTGGTTCTGAATGAGATCCTTGCAGTCCCAGATCGAGTTGAAGATCTCCCCCACCGCAAGCGGCGTGGTGGTGTGCTGGCGGATCAGTTTGAACGATTCCTGGTTCTCGGCCGGGGTGGCGTCCTCGAGCCAAAAAGGGCGGTATTGTTCGAGATCCTTGCCGAGCCGCCCCGCCTCGATCGGCGTCAACCGATGGTGAATGTCATGGAGCAGGTGCACGTCCCAGCCGAGCGCCTCGCGTGCCGCCTTGAACAGCTCGGGCACGATGCGAAGGTACTTGCTCGTATTCCAGACGTTCTCGGTCGGCAGATCGGCGTCGGCCGGTTCGTAGAAGTACTTGTCCTTGGACACACCATAGGTGGAGGGCATGCCGGGCACACCGCATTGAATGCGGATCGCCTTATAGCCTTGCGCCTGATATTCGAGCGCAGCGGCGATCGTATCCTCGATGGTCGTGCCGTTGGCGTGACCGTACACCATCACGTTCTCACGCGCCGCACCGCCGAGCAGTTGATAGACCGGCAGACCGGCGATCTTGCCCTTGATATCCCATAGCGCCATGTCGACTGCGGCGATCGCGCTCATCGTCACCGGGCCGCGCCGCCAATATGCACCCTTGTAGAGATACTGCCAGATATCCTCGATTCGGTGCGCGTCACGGCCGATCAGGCACGGGACGACATGATCGGCGAGATAGCTCGCCACCGCCAGTTCGCGGCCATTAAGCGTCGCATCGCCGACCCCGGTAGTGCCGTCGTCGCATTCGATCTTGAGCGTGACGAAGTTACGTCCCGGCGAGGTGATGATGACGCGGGCGGAAACGATCTTTGGCATGACTATCCTCAGGCGAATTCAAGATTGATGGTTTCAAAGTCGGAGCATCTCGGCGCCGCCACGATGCCGGGCAGGTCGGACTCGATCACTTCACGCAAGGCGGCATCGCTCAGGCGGTGCGTACGCGGTCTAGGGCGGCGGCAACGCTTGCGCTGCGCGGCGAGTGTCGCCATCGACCTGTCGGCAGTCAGACGCAGGAGACTGCGGCGGCTGTTTACAGCGCTGAGCTTCATGATCTGACCAGCCTCTAGAATTGGTCAGGTCATATGCCGACATAAGCGTCGCCGGGGAAGTGCAAAATGGGTGTGAACTGTTCCTCGACTGCCGATTGGCCGCAGGCGTATGTTCCATACCGGCACTTCCTCCCGCGTGTTCACGCGCGGCATTGCTGTGGTGCCGTGCTGATGATACCCCTGTCAATCACGAGGATATGGGCGGTTGTCAATGGCGACGCGGTACCAGGGAGAGGCATGTGAAGGCTATTCTATCGCTGTTGGGCGCAGTTGCAATATTTGGTATGACCAGTGGCGTTGCCCACGCCGATGACGGCTATGACCTGTGGCTGCGAAACGGCGAGCACGCCGCAGCGGCGGTCGTCGCGCAGCAATCCTCGCCGACACTCAGCGTCGCCGCCGCCGAACTCCGCCGTGGGCTACCCGACGGCGCGCGAGAGGTGCTGCTCGCGCGCACCACGTCGCCACAGGTGACCGCGCTGAAGCTCGATCTCGGTACGCTGGGGGATGAGGGCTATGCAGTTCGACCGGTGCGGATCGGCGGGCGCGCGGTGACGCTGATTACCGGCAACAGCGATCGCGCGATCCTCTACGGGGCCTTCGCGTTGATCCGCTACGTGCATACCGGGAACGCACTGGCCACCGCGACGCTGACCTCAAGCCCACGTATCAAACTGCGCGTCCTGGATCATTGGGACAACCTCGACGGCACGGTGGAACGCGGCTACGCGGGGCAATCGCTGTGGGACTGGTGGACCCTCCCCGATTTCCGTGATCCGCGCTACGTGGATTACGCCCGCGCCAATGCGTCGATCGGCATCAACGGGACCGTCCTAAACAACGTCAACGCCAGTCCGACCAGCTTGACGGCGCCCTATATCGCCAAGGCTGCCGCGCTCGCCGACGTGTTCCGGCCCTATGGTATCAAGGTGTATCTGTCGGCGCGTTTCTCCGCACCGATCGAGATTGGCGGCCTCAAGACCGCCGATCCGCTCGACCCGCAGGTCGCGGCATGGTGGAAGGCGAAGGCGGACGAGATCTACCGCGCCATTCCCGATTTCGGCGGCTTCCTCGTCAAGGCGAACAGTGAAGGGCAGCCCGGCCCCCGCGATTACCACCGCACCCACGCCGATGGCGCCAACATGATGGCGGAGGCGGTCGCCCCGCATGGCGGCATCATCATGTGGCGCGCTTTCGTCTATGCCGAAACCAACGCAGAGGACCGCGCCAAGCAGGCGTATACTGAGTTCAAGCCGCTTGACGGCAAGTTCGCGCCCAACGTGATCGTGCAGGTCAAGAACGGTGCGATCGACTTCCAGCCGCGTGAGCCATTCCATCCGCTGTTCGGGGCTATGCCCAAGACGCCGCTGATGATGGAATTCCAGATTACCAAGGAATATCTCGGCTTCGCGACGCACCTCGCCTATCTCGGGCCATTGTTCACGGAAACCCTCGACGCCGACACGTTCGAGAAGGGACCGGGCTCCACCGTCGCCAAGGTTATCGACGGGTCGCTGGAAGGGCATACGCTCACCGGCATGGCCGGGGTCGCCAATATCGGGCGCGATCGCGACTGGTCCGGATCGACGTTCAACCAGGCGAACTGGTATGCGTTCGGTCGGCTGGCGTGGGATCCGTCGTTGTCGTCCCAAGCGATCGCGCGGGAATGGGCGGAGCAGACGTTTGGCACCAACCCGCGCGTCGTCGATACCGTCACGCAGATGATGCAAGGCTCCCGCGAGGCGGTGGTCGATTACATGACGCCGCTTGGGCTTGCGCATCAAATGAGTACGTCAGGCCATTACGGACCAGGACCGTGGATCTCCGATCTCAAGCGGCCGGAATGGAACCCGACATATTACAATCATGCGGATGCGGGTGGCATCGGCTTCGACCGCACGGCCACGGGCAGCAACGCGGTTGCGCAATACGCCCCGCCGGTCGCCAAGATCTTCGCCGATCCCGCGTTGACGCCGGAGCGGGACCTGCTCTGGTTTCATCATGTGAAGTGGGATCGCAAGATGGCGTCCGGTCGCACGTTATGGGCAGAGATGGTCGCGGATTACGATCGCGGCGTTGCTTACGTCGCCGACATGCGTACGCGCTGGGCAACTTTGAAGCCGCTCATCGATGCGGAGCGCTGGCAGAAGACCGCCACGTATCTTGCCGTGCAGGAGCGCGAGGCGCGATGGTGGCGCGATGCGAGCCTTGCTTACTGGATGTCGGTCAACCATTTGCCGCTTCCAGCCGGCGCGGCGCCGCCGCAGCACGATTTGACGTGGTACAAACAACTGAGCTTTCCATTGGCACCGGGCCAAGGAAAATGATCGAGACGGCGCGGCAGTAATCGCCCATATACTGCCGCACGACTGCACATGCCGGGAAAGTTGCGCGCATCGGCCTTGCGCAAATGTCGCGTGTCCGTAATCTGCTGTGCGAAAGGTTTGCATGTGAAGGAACCCCGCCCCCGGCGCCAACGCAATGTGCCGACGATCAGCGATGTTGCGGCCAAGGCGGGCGTATCACCGATGACGGTGAGCCGAGTCATCAACCATGAGGCGAACGTTCGCGACGAAACGCGACGTCGCGTCGAGGCGGCGATCACCGCGCTCAACTACCGGCCAAGTGCCGCAGCGCGCACCCTGGCAGGCGGCGACGAAATTCGCATCGGCCTGCTCTATTCCAACCCCAGCTTCGCCTATCTGAGCGCGTTGCTGGTTGGCAGCCTCGATCAGGCGAGCCGTGCCAACGTGCAGATCATCGTCGAGAAATGCGACGAGGAAGGCACCGAAGGCGCGGCGATCGAACACCTGCTGCGCGGCCGCATCGACGGCCTTGTACTGCCGCCACCGCTCGGCGACTCACAGGTGATCCTGGAGGCGCTGGCGGATTGCGACATACCTATCGTCGCTCTGTCGACCGGTCATGCGCCGGATTGGGCAATGTCGGTCAGCATTGACGATCGCCAGGCTGCGTACGACATGACGCGACACCTGGGATCGCTCGGGCATCGGCGGATCGGGTTCATCACCGGCAACCGCAATCTTACCGCGAGCGGTGAGCGGCTGGAGGGGTATCGTGCGGCATTGGCCGATCTGAACCTCGCCGACGCGTCGGAACTGATCGCCGAGGGGCTGTTTACCTATCGATCCGGCCTCGACGCGGCAGACCAGTTGCTGGAGCTTGCCGATCCGCCATCCGCGATCTTCGCGTCCAATGATGACATGGCGGCGGCGGCTGTGGCGATCGCGCACCGGCGTGGGCTGGATGTGCCGGGCGATCTGACCGTCTGCGGGTTCGACGATACCGCGCTTGCCACCACGATCTGGCCCGAGCTGACCACGATCCGTCAGCCCGTCACCGATATGTCACGCATGGCGGTCGACCTGCTCGTCCGCGAAATCAAGGCGCGCAAGGCGGACGAGACGGGTGTGCCCTCGCAACATCTGCTTGCCGAGTACGAACTGATCCGCCGCCAGTCCGATGCCGCACCCCGCCGACGGCCGACCGTGCGATCCGCGCACCATGACGTCGCGGTACAGATCGCCAAACACGCGCGCGAGGCGCTCTGACCCGCTAACAAAAAGGGGCGGCCGCTTTGCCAAGCGGCCGCCCCTCTTCGTGTCTGGCGTACTGCCGCTCTCCGACGGGGAGCGGCGCGGCACTCAGCCTTCCATCGCCTCGAGTTCGCGTCCGCGCGTTTCCCGGACCATCTTCTGCACGAAGAAGAACGAGATCGCCGCGAAGGTGGCATACCCCACGTAGGTGACCGCCAGACCCGGCGTCTTGGCGAGCGTCGGGAAGCTGACGGAGACCACCGCGTTGGCGATCCACTGCGCGAAGCCGGATACCGCCAGCCCCGAACCGCGAATCTGGTTCGGGAACATCTCGCCGAGCATGACCCACATGATCGGGCCCCAGCTCATGTTGAAGAACACGGTGTACAGGTTAGCGGCGATCAGCGCGATCAGCCCGTTGCTGCCCGGCAGCGCCACGGCGCCATCGGCGCCGGTCACAGCCGTCGAGAACGCCCAGGCGACGGTGCCGAGCGTCACCGTCATGCCGGCCGAACCGATCAGCAGCAGCGGCTTGCGGCCGATCTTGTCGACGGTCGCGATGGTGAACACGCATGCAGCGATCGACAGCACACCCGACAGGATGTTGATCATCAAGGCGTCGTTTTCGGAGAAACCGACCGCCTCCCAAAGTGTGGCGCCGTAGTAGAACACGACGTTGATGCCGACGAGCTGCTGGAACACGGCCAGACCGATACCCGTCCATAGGATCGGGCGGATCTTGCCGGTGGTCTTGTCGATCAGATCCGACATCTTCGGCTTGTGGTGATCGCCGGCGAGGCTCGCACGGATTTCAGCGACCTTGCGGTCCGCCTCGTTCGAGCCGAACAGCTTGGTGAGCACGGTGTGCGCCTCGGTCTCACGACCCTTGGCGACCAGAAAGCGCGGGCTTTCCGGGATGAAGAACAGCGCCGTCAGATAGATTGCGGCCGGAACCGCCTGCAGCCAGAACATCCAGCGCCAGGCGGTGAAACCCAACCAGAAGTCCGCAGTCGATCCACCGGCATAACGCGCCACCGCATAGTTGGCGACGAACGCGCCGGTCAGACCGGTGATGATCATCACCTGCTGCACGCTCGACAGGCGACCGCGGATCGCCGCCGGCGTCACTTCCGAGATGTAGACCGGCGAGATCACGCTTGCCGCGCCGACGCCGAGGCCGCCGAGGATGCGCGCGCAGATGAAGATCAACGAACTGCCTGCGGCGCCAGCGACCAGCGCGCTGATAAGGAACAGCACCGCAGAAAGCATCATCACGTTGCGGCGGCCGATCGCATCGGCCATCCGCCCGGCGAGGAACGCACCGATCGACGAACCGACCAGAATCGCGCCGACGTTAATGCCGAGACCGAACTTGCCGAGCGAGAACGCCGCCTCCAGCCCCTTTTGCGTGCCGTTGATGACACCCGAATCGTAGCCGAACATAAAGCCGCCGATCGTTGCCACCGCCACGATCAGTGCGATGAAGCCGATATTCAGCTTTTGTCCGGGCGAAATTGCCGCCGTTCCTGTCACATCCTGCTCCTTGTTATGCCCCGTCGGTCCTTGCCGACCCCTCGTATTCCGTACTCGTACCGCGATCAGCGATCAGCGCCAGCCGGCATCGACGAAATAATCGTGACCGGTACACATACGAGCATCGTCAGAAGCCAGGAACAGCACCAGCGCCGCCACGTCGGCGGGCTGAATGCGCCCGTCCAGACACTGCGCGGCGACGATCTCCGCCTCGCCTTCCGGCGTGTACCAGCGTTCCTGGCGCGGCGTCTGCACGTTGCCCGGCACGATGGTCGATACACGGATGTTGTCGCGGCCGAGGTCGCGCGCCATCGCCTTCGTCATGCCTTCGATCGCCGCCTTCGCGGTTTCGTACAGCGCGATCCCGGGCAAGCCGAGATGCCAGCTGATCGAACCGAAGTTGAGGATCACGCCGCCGCCGTTCGCGCGCATGCCCGGCACCACCGCTTGCGCGGCGAAGAACAGGTGGCGCAAATTGGTCGCCATCCGCTCGTCCCAATAGGCGGGCGTCACCTCGTCAATGGTATGACGATCATCACTGGCCGCATTGTTGACCAGCACGTCGATGCCGCCGAACTCACCAAGGATCGCGTCGATCGTGCCCTGCAGCGCCGAAAGGTCGCGCAGATCGCACGGGCGGAACACGACACCCTCGTACTGCGCGGCATGCGCCTCGCCGGCTTCCGCGTTGATATCGAGAAACGCGACGCGCGCGCCCTGCCGCGCGAACGCCTCGACGAGGCCGGCGCCGATTCCGGTGGCGCCGCCCGTCACCAATACGCGTTTGCCCTTGAGACTTGGGTAGACTGCCCCGCTCATGCCGCGTGCCCAAGCAGGCCGCGCTTGGCGAGGTTGGCGATGAACGCGCCGATGCCGAGCTCCCACGGCGCGGCGTCGCGCGAGAACACCACCCGATTGACGAGGCGGCCAAGCCGGTCGCTTTCGATCGTCACGGTGTCGCCGACCTTGTGGGTGAAGCCACGGCCCGGCTCGTCACGGTCCTGCACCGGCGCGAACAGCGTGCCGAGGAACAGTACAAAGCCATCGGGATATTGATGCTCGCTTAGCGTCTGCTTGACGAGATCGAGCGGATCGCGACTGATTTCGGCCATGTTGCTGGCACCCTCGAGCCGGTAATTGTCTTCGCCGGCGATGATCAGCTTCACCTCGGCCTTGCGCACGTCGTCAATTGTGAAGCTGTCGTCGAACAACCGCACCAGCGGGCCGAGCGAGCAGGACGCATTGTTGTCCTTTGCCTTGCCGAGCAGCAGCGCCGAACGCCCCTCGAAATCGCGCAGATTGACGTCGTTGCCGAGACACGCGCCAACCACCTGGCCCTTGCTGTCGACCAGCAGCGCGATCTCCGGTTCGGGATTGTTCCAGCTCGAATCGGAACGTATGCCGATCTCGTCGCCCGGCCCTACGGTGGAAAGCACCGGCGCCTTGGTGAACACCTCGGCATCCGGGCCGATCGCGACTTCGAGATATTGCGACCACAGCCCGGCCTCGACCAGCGCCGCCTTCAGTTCGGCCGCTTCCGACGAGCCCGGCTGCACCGAGCGGATCGAGCCGCCCACGCGCGCCTCAAGGCTGTCACGAATCGCGCCCGCCGCCGCCCAATCGCCACGCGCACGCTCCTCGATGACACGTTCCACCGCCGAGACCGCAAACGTCACGCCGCACGCCTTGACGCACTGCAGATCGACCGGGCTGAGCACCTTGATATCGGCAGCATCGAGCGCGCCGAGCGACGTGCCGCCCTTGCCCGAAAAATCGCCAGCTTCAACCAGCGCCGAGACGGTTGGCGCGACCTGCGACATGTCGAACACCTCGCCCTCCAGCACCAGCACCGGGCTGGGGCCGGCGTGGGTCTCCACGCGGCCGAGAAAACGCCCGCTCCGCCAGTCAGCCGGCAGGCTCGCAACAATCGCGGTATCGCCCCTCATATCCCACTCCGCTCGTCTATCGGTTTGATAGCGCTACCAGCACGGTCGGCCCATCACTGTCAATAGAACCGGCCAATGCTTCAACATGATTATCGCATCCGTTCACCGTCAAGTTCAAGCAGTGAAGCAAGAGCTTGGATGCGTTATGAATTCCGTATGATCGACGCCAACGCAAGATCTGAAACCGCTCGCATTGGAGCCGTTCGGTCCTCCCCGATCAAGCCGGGAAGCGGAATCGCGAATGCAAAGTCGGCGTGCTTTGCGCGGTAGCGGCAGCAGCGAAGCGGTGGCAATAGGGTCGCCGATGCGCCGCCGCCTTGCCTTCATGCTGCTTTTTGGCCTCGCCGGGTGCGACGTGCGTCGTGACGCGGGCGCGGTAGTGGCGAGCGCAATCGGCGAACGGCCCGAACTGAAGGATCCGGCCCGTGGCGCACTTGCCGGGCCCGACCGGTTGCTGCTCGATTCCGTAGCGGAAGGGCTGGTCCGGTTCGATGCAAGCGGCCAGATCGAGCCCGGCGTCGCCGAACGCTGGACCGTGATCGACGGTGGCATGAGCTATATTTTCCGTATCCGCGACGCGGCGTGGAGCGACGGCAAGCCGGTCACCGCCGCAGAGGTGGTGGCGATCCTCAAGCGACAGCTCGCCCGCACCTCGCGCAACCCGCTACGCCCGTTCCTCACCGCGATTGACGAAATCGTCGAGATGACGCCGGAGGTGATCGAAGTACGGCTCACGCGTCCGCGGCCTGACCTGCTGAAACTGTTCGCGCAGCCCGAGTTGGCGATCGTTCGCGCCGCGCCGCCGGGCGGCAGCGGTCCATTTCGCATCGTCGCCGCGCGTGGTCCACGGCTGGTGCTACGCCCCGCGCCCGATTTAGAGCAGGCTAGCGATGACGGCGACGACACCCCGCCGCCCGAAGCGACCGTACGCCTGATTGGGGAACGCGCGGCCAAGGCGATCCTGCGGTTCGCACACCAGCGATCGGATCTGGTGAGTGGCGGCACCTTCGCGGATTGGCCGCTGCTCGCGCAAACGACGATCGCGCCTGCAAACGTCAGGATCGATCCCGCTGCCGGGCTGTTCGGGTTCGCGGTTGCGGACCGGACCGGCTTCCTCGCCGATCCCGCGAACCGCGCCGCAGTTGCGCGCGGCATCGACCGCAATGCGATCGTCGCCGCATTCGCGCCGGGTTGGGGTTCGACGCCGACGATCCTGCCCGAGCAACTCGACTCGGCGGCGCCGCCGGCGGTGCCGGCATGGCAGTTGGGCGACGACGCGGTGTTGTCACCCGCCGAGCGCGTGCGGCAGTGGCGGCAGGGTCATCCGGAGCCGCTCGTGCTGCGCGTGGCGCTGCCCGCCGGGCCAGGTGCGGCGACCCTCTACGCTCAGGTCGCCGCAGCCCTGATCCGGATCGGCATCGTACCGCAGCGCGTCGGATGGAACGAGCCTGCGGCACTCCGGCTGGTCGATGCGGTGGCGCCGTACGACAGCGCGCGCTGGTACCTCGCCACCGCGTGCCAGCCGTGCAGCGACACCGCGCAGGCTGCGCTAGATGCCGCGCGCGACGCGCCGACGTTGACCGAGCGCGCGCGCCACATCGCGGAGGCCGATGCCGCGCTCGCCGCCGATGTAGCATACGTGCCGGTGGCGCAGCCGTTGCGCTGGTCGCTAGTGTCGCTGCGGCTGAAGGCGTGGACGGGGAACTCGCGCGCGTGGCACCCGTTGAATCGGCTGCGTTCCGAAACCAATTGAGGTTCTATGACTCAGGCCACCCGCATCAAGCCCGAACCGCTGCACGGCCGCGCCGCCGGATATGTCGGGACCGATGTGGCGGCTGTACGCAAGCGTATCGAGGCGCTGGAGCACCTGCTCGAAGGGTTGTTCGTAATCCCCGGCATCAACCGGAAAATCGGCCTCGACGTGATCCTGGATCTGATTCCGATCGGCGGTGACGCGGTCGGCGCGGCAATGGGGGCGTACATGGTCTGGGAGGCGCGCAATCTCGGCATGTCCAAGACGCAGATGGCGCGGATGATGGGCAACGTTGGCGTGGACTTCGCCCTGGGCCTGATCCCGTTCGTCGGCGCCATTCCGGACGCCCTGTTCCGGTCGAATTCGCGCAATCTGAAGATCATCCGGCGCCACCTCGACAAGCATTTCCCGTCGAGTGCCATCGTCGAGCAACGCTAGCCAACCTCAGGCGGCTTGCCGTGAATCGCGGCCGGTCTGCGCCGACCTATCTCGCGACTTCCTAGCGCCGCCCGCGCCAGATCTTCAACGCCGTCCCCGAGGTGACGCCGCCAGAGTTCGGCTTGCACCGTTCAAAGGCGAAACTCCGGTCGAGGCATAGCCACAGTTCGTTCAGCCACCCCTTGCGATTGGCGGTGACGCGGATCGCACTGGCAGGAAGTCCCGGGTTTGCGGCTGCAAACGCCGCCGCGAAAGCGCCTGCCGTCAGCGCCTTGCGCGATAATGCGTCCATATCGGGATAGCGCAGCTTGGCGTACAACCCGGTCGAGCGCTTGAAGTAATCCGCCGGTGCGTTGGGCATGCAGGTGCCGTGCTTGGCCCATTCGTGTTGCATCAACTGAGCCGAAGGGGTCGCGCACAGATGTTGCTTGATCAGTGCGGCGGGCAGGATCGCAGTAGCCTGACAATATTGCGGCCACTCCGGGCCGACACCGTCAGGCCACAGCCCGTGCAGCGTGAAACCGAAACGGTTGCCACCGCCACATTCCATATCGGCACTGTTATCGCGGCGATGCGCCTGGCAATATTCCGGTGCCCAGGTCAGCGCGAGTGTGTAGCTGCCGATCGGTAGGTTCCGCACCGGTTCCTTGTCAGACGGAAGTTCCGGGTGCGGGCGCGGCACTGACGCGGGTATCGCACATTGCAGCGCCTGCGCCTGTGCGAGCCCGGGCAGCGCCACCGCAAGCAGCGGCAAGATACGATATAGTTTCACGCGCGTCGTCCCCTCAACCATCCGCCCGCGAAAGTCAGGAAAGCGCGGCGAAATCAAGACCGATGTCGGCAGCCGGCGCCGACTGGGTGATCCGACCGACGCTTACATACGTAACGCCGCTTTCCGCAATGGCGCGGATCGTGTCGAGCCGAACCCCACCCGACGCTTCGGTCGGCACCCGGCCGGCCACCAGCGCCACCGCCTCGCGCAACACCGCGGGCGGCATGTTGTCGAGCAGGAGGTGCGTCGCTCCGGCTTCCAGCGCGGGCGCGATCTGCTCCACCGTGTCGACCTCGGCGATGATGCTGGCGATCCCTGCCGCTTTCGCGCGCCGCACCGCATCGCCGATGTCCCCCGCCACCGCGACGTGATTGTCCTTGATCATCGCCGAATCCCACAACCCCATGCGGTGATTGGTCGCGCCGCCCATTCGCGTCGCATATTTCTCCAGTACGCGCAGGCCCGGGATGGTCTTGCGCGTATCGAGCAGGGTCGCGCCCGTCCCCGCGATCGCATCGACATAGGCGCGGGTCATCGTCGCCACGCCGGACAGATGCTGCACGGTGTTCAACGCGGACCGTTCGGCGGTGAGCATCGCGCGCGCTGATCCGCGAAGCCGCAGCAAGTCGGTGCCAGGGGAAATGCTGTCGCCATCCTCGACCAGGCGCTCGATCACCACGCCTGGGTCGAGCGTGCGGAAGAACGCCTCCGCCAAGCCGAGCCCGGCAACGACGATGGCATCGCGGCTATCCATCACGCCGCTGAACCGCGCCTCTGCCGGGATTACGGCAGTGGCGGTGATGTCGCCGCCCTCCCCCAGATCCTCGGCAAGCGTCGACGCCACGAAGGCGTCGAGGTTGAAACGATCGAGATGAAAAGGCATCAACCTGTCCCGCACCACTAGAAGATGGCCCGGCTTTGCCAGATCGGCCCTCTCAACGACAGTGTGTTGTTCACGCCTATTCAGTTCCCGCAACGGCACCGTTCCCGCGCCGCGTCTCGCTGGTCGACACAGCGAAAATCGGCGCGGGAACGGTTGCCAGCTCAGTTGCCGGTCGCGGCCATCAAGTGTTGCGGGTAGCGCGCGCCCTCGACGTCGATCTCCGAAAGCGCGCTGGCGATCTCGGCGAGTTCGTTCTCACTCAACGTCACGCCCGTCGCACCGAGATTTTCCTCGAGCCGGTGCAGCTTCGTCGTGCCGGGGATCGGGACGATCCAGGGCCGCCGCGCGAGCAGCCACGCGAGCGCGATCTGCGCGGGCGTCGCTTCCTTCGCCTGAGCGATGGTCTTGATGCGATCGATCTGCGCCCGGTTCTTCGCCATCGCCTCAGGCGTGAAGCGCGGCAGCATCTTACGGAAATCACCTTCGGTCAGTTCGCCCGCCCCGAGTGCGCCGGTCAGGAAACCGCGACCGAGCGGGCTGTAAGGCACCAGCCCGATGCCGAGTTCCTCGCAGGTGTCGAGAATGCCGTTATGCTCCGGGTCACGCGTCCACAGCGAATATTCGTTCTGGAGCGCCGCGACCGGCTGCACCGCGTGCGCCCGCCGGACCGTCGCGGCGGCCGCTTCCGACATGCCGAAATGGCGGACCTTACCCTCCGCGATCAGATCCTTGAGCGTGCCGGCAACGTCCTCGATAGGGACGGCGGTGTCGACGCGGTGCTGGTAGAACAGATCGATCACGTCAACGCCGAGGCGCTTGAGCGAAGCATCGCACACCTCGCGGATATGATCGGGCCGGCTGTTGAGCCCGCCGCCCACACCCTTGTCCGCGTTGAAGCCGAACTTGGTGGCGATCACCACCTGATCGCGCACCGGACGCAGCGCCTCGCCGACGATCTCCTCATTGGTGAACGGCCCGTAGACTTCGGCGGTATCGAAGAACGTCACGCCAAGATCGACCGCTTTGCGCAGCAGGGTAACGCTTTCGTCCTTCGATATTCCCTGACCGTAGCTGGAATTGAGCCCCATGCAGCCGAAGCCGAGCGCCGAGACTTCAAGCCCGCTGTTGCCGAGAATGCGTTTTTCCATGTGCGATACGCCTTTGCCGCTATGATGTCGGCCCTGAAGATAGGCATTCGGAGCCGCAACAATTAGGGGGGAGGAAAGCGGCATGGGCTTCGGCGCGGGTTCATCGACACCGCTGCACCTATGCTAGATCAGTGACGGCGCGACACCGCCAGCAGTCGCAACGCGAGCGCAAGTCGGCTGGCGTCGTCCCGCGCGACGTGTTCGGCCGACAGCAACAGCCTCGCCCGCTCCAGCGCGGAAACGACATCGCCGCGCGACGCACCTTCCGCACAGAGCAGTTCACCTAGGTATCGCACGGTGAATGGCGGTGCCCGGTCGCACGCCTGCGCCAGCGTTTCCAACCAATAGGCGTCGAGATCGCAATCCGCGTAGATCGCGCAATCTCCTGCCTCCGCGACCAGTTCCTGGAGCACCTCATCCGGATGCTGGCCATGCTGCAGCAGCATCTCGCGGGTTATGCCGTGAAGCTGCTCCGCCTCGCTCGACCAATCCCAGAACAGCCAATCGGGTGACGGACGGATCAACCAGCTCCGGGTCGATCCATCGACCTTCGCGAGCGCGACTTCGATCGGATAGGACTCTCCCGCCTCCGGCAGACAGGACGCCTCGAAGTCGATGATCGCCACCTGCTGCGCCTGGGTAGAGAGACACTGAATCGACACCGACCACCTCCAGACAGCAAGGTGCCGGCAATTTGCTTTCCTGTCACGAATTAAAATGCGCCGGCACGCCGGTAAAGGCCGCGATCCGCGCGAACCATGCCGCGCGTTCGGCCAGCCCAACCGTGCCGCCGTTGACCAGTCGCGTGACCCCCGCGAGATCGTTGCGATCGGCGGCGGCGTTGCAGTTACGATCGGACCATTGCGCAAGCGCGGGTTTGAGCGCGTGTTCAGCGGATGTGACAAGATCGGGATCGCCGACGAAATCCACGCCATGCCGCACGGACGCCGTCGCATAGGCGGCGCGGCCGGTGGTTTGCAGGATGCCGCGTCCACGATACGTCCAGCCGTCCCGTGTTGCCGCCGAACCGTTGCCGAGCCTGCCGCCGTACACCAGACTGAACAGCGCTACGCCCTCATCTCGCCGGCAATGGTCAGCCATCTGCACGCAGGCCGCGCGATTGGCGAAATAGCCGTGCCAGTTGCCGGCATCCCAGATAGCGCCGAGCGCCTTTGCCGAATACCTGCCGTTCTCGACCAATTGTGTCAGCGCGCCGGTTTCATGCAGTACCTGCGCCATGAAGTGCGCCAGCCGCAATGGCGTGGCGATGCCGTGCGCGGTAAGCAGCGCGTCGCCGTGCGCAAACGCCTGTTGATAGTTCGGTACCGCCCGCGGCGCGAACCGCTCGACAATATCCCCGGCGCGAGCGATTATAAATCCGGTCATCACGACACCCCCAGTTAAGAGGGTGCGCAAAGATCACAGATTACGGTGCGTAGGACAGCCCCGTCAGGCGACGATCACGCTGCAACGAACGGGCCGAGATCACCCAGCCCCACCGTGCCCGACGCCATCGCCAGCATCGCGTCCAGGCTCTTCTTCGCGCGCAGCCGCAGCCCTTCCTCGATCTCGATGCGCGGCGTCAGGTCGCGCAGCGCGACGTAAAGCTTCTCCATCGTATTGAGCGCCATGTACGGGCAGATGTTGCAGTTGCAGTTCCCATCAGCACCGGGCGCACCGATGAAGGTCTTGGCAGGCGCCGCCTTCTGCATCTGGTGGATGATGTGCGGCTCGGTCGCGACGATCAGCGTGTCGCCCGGCATCGTGTCGGCGAAGGCGAGGATGCCGCTGGTCGAGCCGACATAATCGGCATGGTCGAGGATATAGGGCGGGCATTCCGGATGCGCGGCGATCGGCGCGCCCGGGTTGGCCATCTGAAGCTTGAGCAGCTCGGTCTCGCTGAACGCCTCGTGCACGATGCACACGCCAGGCCACAGCAGCATCTCGCGACCCGTCTTGCGCGCAAGATAGCCGCCGAGGTTCTTGTCCGGGCCGAAGATGATCTTTTGGTCGGCGGGGATCTGCGACAGGATCTTCTCGGCCGAGGACGAGGTGACGATCACGTCGGAGAGCGCCTTCACCTCGGTCGAGCAGTTGATGTACGTCAGCGCGATATGATCCGGGTGCGCCGCGCGGAACGCCGCGAACTGCTCGGGCGGGCACGAATCCTCCAGCGAACAGCCGGCATCCATGTCGGGCAGCACCACGATCTTTTCCGGGCTGAGGATCTTGGCCGTTTCCGCCATGAAGCGAACGCCGCAAAACGCGATCACGTCGGCATCAGTCGCCTGTGCCTTGCGCGAGAGGTCGAGACTGTCACCAACAAAATCGGCGAGATCCTGTATCTCAGGCTTCTGATAATAATGCGCGAGGATGACCGCGTTGCGCTCCTTGCGCAGCCGGTCGATCTCGGCGCGCAGGTCGAGCCCTTGCAGGTCTTGGGTCTGGACGGTCATGCGCTTGGTCTCCCTCGCGCGTGCAGATAGGCGCTCGCGCGACGCTTGTCAGCCGGTCTTCACTTGCCGGCGGCGAGGATCTCGTCGAGTGAACGGCTACGGTCCCACTGTTCCGAGTTGCGATTGCCCTCGCCCTCGAACTGCACGACGACATGCGCGTCGAGCCCGGCGATGGTGAGCGGGCGCTGGTACAGATCGGCGATCTCGCGCCGCGCCGCCTCGCGCGCGCGCATCATGTTCTTCGCGGCGGTCGCCTCGTGCTGCACCACCTGCTCGGCGCGGCCGGAAGCACGCTGCCGAAGGCGCGCCATCGCACCGCGCGTGACGAGGAGACCAGTCGTCTGGTCCACGGTCGCGCGTGCCTCGTCGACGTTGACACTGTCGACGCGCACGTCGGGCGGCGTGACGATCAGCGTTCGCGACGTCGCGTTCCAGAAGAAGTGGCTGCGATCCAGCTTGGCGAGATCGACGAAATAGTCCGCCTCGAACGGAGCCTTGAACACCAGCCCCGACGGCAGCACCCCGCCCCAGCCCGCGTCGGAGGCGGTCGCCTGCACCGTACCGGTCAACTTGCTGACGCGAAGGTCGGTCGCCCCGGCGAGTTTCGCGTCGACCACCTTGGAGATCGTCACCCCGTCGCTCTCGCGCTCGACCGTGTAGCTGACGGTATAATGTCTGTAGACGAGGTAGCCGCCCACGCCGAGCGCAACCAGCACCGCCAGGAACACCGCGCCGGCGATCGCGGGCACGAGCCACGCCGAGGCACGCGGGGGTGCGGGCTCAGCCGACATGCGACCAGACCTCGCCGTGCTCCGCCACCAACCCGCGCCCGCGCAGATCGATCAGGTGTGCCAGCACCGAGCACCCGGCGGCGGGGCGCAGCCTCGGGTCAAGGCCCACGTACATGCGTTCCACCATCTCCGGCAATGGGCGTGCACCATCGCGCAGCAGCCGCAATATCTGCCCCTCGCGCTGCTTGCGGTGGCCCATCATCCCGCGCACCAGCCGGCGCGGATTGTCGATCGGATCGCCATGCGCTGGGTAATAGATGCGATCGTCGCGCCGCAACACCTTGTCGAGGCTGGCCATATAGTCGGTCATGTCGCCATCGGGCGGCGCAACCACACTGGTGGACCAGCCCATGACATGATCGCCGCTGAACAGCGCGTTCGTCTCGGCAAGCGCGAAACAGAGGTGGTTGGACGTGTGTCCCGGCGTATGGATCGCGCTGAGCGTCCAGTCCTCCCCCGCCACCGTGTCGCCGTCCGCAAGCACGCGGTCCGGCGCATAATCAATGTCAAACCCGGCCTCCAGCCTGGGGCCGGTGTTGCCCTGCGCGAGCGGGGCGCAGCCGACGATCGGCGCACCGGTGATTGCCGCGAGCGGACGCGACGCCGGACTGTGATCGCGGTGCGTGTGGGTGATGACGATCGCGCCGACCGGCCGCCCGGCGATCGCAGCGACGATCGCGTCGATGTGCTCGGGTACATCGGGACCAGGATCGATCACCGCAAGTTCACGCTGACCGACCAGATAAACCTGCGTGCCGGTATAGGTAAACGGCGACGGATTGGGCGCGAGCAACCGCGCGACCAGCGGCTCCAGCGGTTGCGCGATGCCGGTCTGCTGTTCGTCCATCACCGCGATGTGGCGGCGCGGCGCGTCGAACGCAAGCCCGCGCCGCGCGTCCAGCCTCAGCGCGCGCCCGCCATGTCCGCGTCCAGTTCGGCCAGCGACCGGTCGATCGCGGCAAGCGCTTCACGGCGGCCCTCGGCGGGCATCCGCATATTGTCGGTGACGTTGGCGCGCGCCTTGCGCAAACCTGCCATAGCCGAGCGATAGGCGTTGCGTTGCATGACCGCGCCGCTCGCCGCCATTGCGGTGGCGTGCGCGGCGGCTTTCTCGATCCGGTCGTTGCAGACGGTGATGCGGCGCCGCCCGCCCTGCTCGTCATGGATCACCAGCGGGCGTTCCGCACTGTCGCCGCAGTTGGACGAGACGACCTGCGGCAGATTGGCGAACCTGTCGTCGGTGGCGATATCCTCATCGTCGATGCGGACAATGTGACGGGGCATCTCGCGGCCGTCGGTCGTCACGATCTTCTCCACGGCTGCGGTGATGTGCGAGGCGCCGCTGGCCGGTGGCTGGGAAGGTGCGTCGACATCAACGTCGGACATGGGCGGCACGGGCGGCGGCCCGGCGGTGCGTGGCGCATCCGGTGCCAGCGGCGGAAGTGGGGCAAGCCGGTCACCAGTCGCTACCGGCGTGATCGGGAGCGGCGCCACGAGGGGCGCGATCCGATCGATCGTCGCCAGATCGACGCCCGTAACCGTCTTCACCCGCACGCGGACATGCTCCGCCGCCTGCGTGCCCGATGCGGTCAGCCCCAGCGCCGCTACGCCGACCAGCGCCACCGTCGCCGCGCCGCCGGCCAGCCGCGCACGCGAGATGCGACGGGTGGTCAGCATGCGCAGCCGCCCTTTCAGATCGTCGATGGTATGGAGGTGACATGCCGCCGACACCGCGCCGCCATGCGCCGCTTTCAGGATCGCGCAGGCATAGGTGTGCCGCGTGATCGCCGGTCGACCGGCCAACACGCGCGCGTCATTCGCCACTTCCTGATCAGTACGAAACGCACGGAACGCGTACCAGGCGACCGGGTTGAACCAGTGTAACGCCAACACCGCCAGCCCGATCCAGTTCGCGATCAGATCGCCGCGCGCATGGTGGCCAAGCTCGTGCGCCAGCGCGAGATCGCGCTCGGCATCGTCGTAGCGGGCGCTGAAATCGGCCGGGAACGCGACGTAGCGACGCCAGATGCCGAACGCGAGCGGACCGCGCGCCGCCGGCGTTTCGATCACGGCGATGTCGCCACGCGCCTCGACCGGCGCCGCCTCGGCAAGCAGATCGCGGCAGAACTGCCGGTGCGCGAGGATGTGGAAGCCGGCGAACGCCAGCGCGCCGATGAGCCAGACCGCCGCCAACACCGGCACGAACACCGTCCAGTCGAACGCCTGCGCCGCCTGCCCTGCTCCGGCGGCTGGGGCGGCCAACATCACCGCGATAGGCTCGCTTGCCTGCCTGACCGGCAGAATCGCCGCGTGGCGAATAGCCTGCGGTACCAGATGCGGTACCGTCGCAGGCAAAGGCGGCAGCACCAGACGCAGAACCGGCAACGCCCACAAGGCATAGGCCACGTCCGCACCGAACGCGCGCCGCACCGGGTGCCGGATCAGCAGCACCAGCGCCATCAGCACGCCCGAGGCGATCAGCCCTTCGATCATCCAGCCGATCATGATTTCAGACCTTTCAGCAAAGCCTCGATCTCGGCGATATCCTGCGCCGACAACGCATCCCGCTCGGCGAGATGCGCGACCAGCGGGGTCAACTTGCCGCCGAACAGCCGATCGATCAGCCGCCGCGATTCGCCTGCGACATAGTCTTCGCGCGGGACCAGCGGACGGTAGAGATAGCGCCGCCCATCCGCCTCATGCGCGATCACCTTCTTGGCGAGCAGACGGCCGAGCAACGTCTTGACCGTGTTGGCCGACCAATCACGCGTGGCGGCGACGCGTTCCGACACGTCCTGCGCAGTGAGCGGGCTGTCTTCCCACAGCACCTCCATCACCGCATGTTCGGCATCGCTGATCCGTTCCGCCACGACTCGCTCCTAAATCCGACTACGCTTGTAATCACACATGATTACAAGCGTAGTCAATAGCGTGGGCGCATGCTCCCTTGACCACCGCCGCACCGCGCCCCTATCCGCCGGGGATCGTCAAGGAGTATCCATGCAGAAGCTCTATCCGAACGCCGCCGCCGCGCTTGACGGTCTGCTCCACGACGGCATGACGATCTGTGCGGGCGGCTTCGGCCTGTCCGGCATTCCCGAGCGCCTGATCGACGCGATCCGCGATGCCGGCACGAAGGATCTGACGATCGCCAGCAACAATGCGGGCATCGACGGCGAGGGTCTCGGCAAGCTGCTGCGTACCCGACAGGTCAAGAAGATGATCTCCTCTTATGTCGGCGAGAACAAGGAATTCGAGCGGCAGTATCTGGCTGGCGAACTCGAGGTCGAGTTCTGCCCGCAGGGGACGCTTGCCGAACGCTGCCGCGCAGGCGGCGCCGGCATCCCCGGGTTCTATACGAAGACCGGCGTCGGCACGCTGGTGGCCGAGGGCAAGGAAGTGAAGAACTTCGACGGGGAAGATTACATCCTCGAGCGCGGCATCCGTGCCGATCTGTCGATCATCAAGGGCTGGAAGGCGGACGAGAGCGGCAACCTCATCTTCCGCAAGACCGCGCGCAACTTCAACGCACCGATGGCAACCGCCGGGCGGGTGTGCGTAGCGGAAGTCGAGGAAGTGGTGCCGGTCGGCAGCCTCGATCCCGATACCATCCACCTGCCTGGCATCTACGTAAAGCGGATGATCGTCGGCAGCCCGTACGACAAGAAGATCGAGTTCCGCACCGTGCGGGAACGCGCCGCTTGAAGCGACTGCCTGCCCTGCTCCCGACGGCCTTTCTGCTGCTGCAAGGTTTTGCGGCGGTGCCGGTAACGGCCAACGACATGGGCAGTCGTGACGACGCGCGTCTGGCGGGCCGGAGCGAGAACGGTACCGACCATGCCGTCTACTGGTCGTCATCGGATGCGGCGCCCGTCATCCAGGCCGCGTATGCGAGACCGGACACCGCCTCGCCTACGGGTCACGTGGCGATGGTGCAGCCGATCACGGTGGCGATGACCGATACGCCGTCTCGCCTAAGCCGCCGGCGCGATCGGCGCGCCACGCCGGGCGGACGCCGCGAGGCACTGTTGACGCCGTCGCGTTCGATAGCGGTGCCGGCGGGCGAGCAATATCTCTACGGCTCGGGCGAAGCCGCCGCCGCGTATATCCAGACCTATAACGCGCTGGAGACGTACCTCCTCGGTATCGCGGCGGATCGTGCGATTGGGCGTGATGTCCGTTCGGTCGTGCTCGCCCCCGGCGCGACGCTCCAGAAACCAGCCTTCCTGCCGTGCGACCAGAAGCCGATGGCGGTGGTGTTCGACATCGACGAGACGGTGGTGCTCAACCTCGGCTTCGAGCAGGCCAGCCTTGCAGCAGGCGGCGGCTATAGCGCGGAGCGCTGGGACGCGTGGGAGAAGTCGGGCAGCAGGGCGGTTTCGCTCGTTCCCGGCGTGCAAGACGCCATCAAGGTCGCGCGCGACGCGCATGTCGAGGTGATCTTCAACTCGAACCGGTCGGGCGCGAATGCGGACGAGACCGCGGCGATGCTCAACGGACTTGGCGTCGGCCCGGTCGCGTACGGCAAGAACCTCTGGCTGAAGGGCGACGGCGGCAGTACCGGCAACGGCAAGGATACGCGCCGTCAGGACATTTCGGTGCACCACTGCGTGATCGCGATGGTCGGCGATCAGCTCGGCGATTTCAGCGATCTGTTCAACGCGCGCGACCTCACCATCGCCGCGCGCCGCCAGCTTCCAGCGGGACGCGAGATACGCCTGCTGTGGGGTCACGGCTGGTTCATGCTGCCGAACCCGGTTTACGGCACCGCGCTGAAAGGCACGCCGGCGGAGATCTTTCCCGCCGACAAACGCTGGACGCCCGGATCGGCGCCCCTACCCGACCCCGCTACCACGGAGAGTAAGTAATGGCCTGGACCCGTGGCGACATGGCCGCGCGCGCCGCACGCGAATTGCAGGATGGTTTCTACGTCAACCTCGGCATCGGCATCCCGACGCTGGTGGCGAACCACATCCCGGCGGGCGTGGAAGTGACGCTGCAGTCCGAGAACGGCATGCTCGGCATCGGCCCCTTCCCGTTCGCGGGCGAGGAGGACGCCGATCTCATCAACGCCGGCAAACAGACGATCAGCGAACTGCCGCAGAGCGCTTATTTCGGGTCTGACCAGAGCTTCGCGATGATCCGCGGCGGCCATATCGACCTCACCGTGCTGGGCGCGATGGAGGTTGCCGAAAACGGCGACATCGCCAACTGGATGATCCCCGGCAAGATGATCAAGGGCATGGGCGGCGCGATGGATCTCGTCGCCGGCGTGAAGAAGATCATCGTCGTGATGGAGCATACCAGCAAGAACGGTGACGCCAAGTTCATCCCCGCCTGTACGCTGCCGCTGACCGGCAAGAACGTGGTGGACATGATCATTACCGATCTGTGCGTGTTCAGCCGCCCCGACCATGACAGTCCGTTCGCGCTGGTCGAACTCGCACCCGGAGTGACCGAGGGGGAGGTCGCCGAGCGGACGACCGCGCACTATCTGCCGTTGCAGGCGGCTTGATCCTCCGCGTTGCCGCGATCGGGCTGGGGCTGCTCGCCGTCGGTTTCGTCGCCATCCTGACATTGCTGACGCCGCCGGGGCAACTCACCTTCCTGGACGGCGCGCTTGGTGGAGGCTGGGGTGCCGAACGGCCGGGCCATGATCTTGGCTTCGGCAACCATGGCCAGACCCTCGACGTGTGGCGGCCGACCGGGGCCACGGGCAAGGCGCTGCCAGTTCTGATCTTCTTCTACGGCGGCGGCTGGGTAGCCGGCTCGCACGATGCCTATGGTTTTGCAGCGCGTGCGTTTGCAAAGCAGGGCTTCGTCGTCGTGGTGCCGGATTACCGCAAGGTTCCAAGCGTTCGATTTCCCGCGTTCGTCGAGGATGGCGCGGACGCGGTGAAATGGACGCACAATCACATCGCTGCATACGGCGGCGATCCTGCCCGCATCGCGGTCGCCGGCCATTCCGCCGGTGCCTATATCGCCACGCTGCTCGCCCTCGACACGCACTATCTCGCCGATGAAGGCATGCCGCGGGACACAATCAAGGCGGTGGTCGGCCTGTCCGGGCCGTATGATTTCTACCCCTGGACTTCGCCGCGCGCGATCGAAGCCTTCAAGGGTACGCATGATCCGCGCATCACCCAGCCAATCACCTATGCGCGCGCCGACGCGCCGCCGATGCTGCTCGTCACCTCTTCAGGCGATACCGAAGTGCAGCCGCGCAACGCCGCCAATCTCTCGCGGCGACTGAAGTCGCTCGGCGCGACTGCCGAATTTCGAGACTACCCTAACCTGACTCATGAAAACGTGGCGATGGCGCTGTCGATACCGTTCAGAGGGAAAGCACCGGTGCTGTCGGATAGCGTAGCCTTCCTCCACCATGTTCTTGGCGAATGATGCCTAAGCAACACCCCTGATAGGCGTGGTTTGGCGATCATGGTAAACAGTCTGCAAGCGGCTCTCACGCAATGAACATGCAGCCAAAGGTTGCAGCCGCGCACTAAATGGCTAAAGCGCGCGCATCATGGCTAATTCGCAAACACTCTACGAGAAGATCTGGAACGCGCATATCGTCGAGAAGCGCGATGACGGGACGTGCCTTCTTTATATAGACCGCCACCTCGTTCATGAGGTGACAAGCCCGCAGGCTTTTGCCGGTCTGCGTGCCAACGGCCGCACGGTGCGCCGCCCCGATCTGACGCTCGCGGTGCCGGATCATAATCTGCCGACCACGCCGCGCGTCGACGCGCAGGGGCATCGCCTGCCGATCACCGACCCGGAAAGCGCGCAGCAGCTCGATATGCTGACGCGCAACACCGCCGAATTCGGCATCGACTATATCGACGCGACCGCGCCCGCACAGGGCATCGTCCACGTCATCGGTCCGGAGCAAGGCTTCACCCTGCCCGGCACGACCCTGGTGTGCGGTGACAGCCACACGTCGGCGCATGGCGCGATCGGCGCGCTCGCGTTTGGCATCGGCACGTCAGAGGTCGAGCATGTGCTGGCGACGCAAACCCTGCTGCTCTCGCCCTCCAAGACCATGGAGATCCGCATCGAGGGCACGCTTGGCGCCGGCGTGACCGCGAAGGACGTCATCCTCCACGTCATCGGCAAGATCGGCGCGGCGGGCGGCACCGGTTACGTGATCGAATATACCGGCTCGACGATCCGCGATCTCTCGGTCGAGGGGCGGCTGACCATCGCCAACATGTCGATCGAGGGCGGCGCGCGCGCTGGCCTGATCGCGCCAGACGAGACCACCTTCGCCTATCTGAAAGACCGGCCGATGGCGCCGAAGGGTGCCGCATGGGACGCCGCCGTCGCCTATTGGCGCACCCTGCCGAGCGATCCAGGCGCGGTGTACGATCGCACCGTGCTGATCGATGCGACCGAAATCGCGCCGTCGCTCACCTGGGGCACCAGCCCCGAGGACGTCGTGCCGATCACCGGCACCGTGCCCGATCCGATGAGCTTCGCCGATCCGTCGAAGCAGGTCGCCGCGCGAAAATCGCTCGATTACATGGGCCTCACCCCCGGCACGCCGATGGCGCAGGTGCCGGTGCAGCACGTGTTCATCGGCAGTTGCACCAACAGCCGCATCGAGGATCTGCGCGCCGCCGCCGCGATCGCTGACGGCCACCATGTCGCTGCGGGCGTGCGCGCGCTGGTCGTGCCCGGCTCCGGTCTCGTCAAGCGTCAGGCCGAGGCGGAGGGGCTGGATCGCATCTTCGTCGAAGCCGGATTCGAATGGCGCGAACCCGGCTGCTCGATGTGCCTGGCGATGAACCCGGATAAAGTGCCGCCGGGCGAACGCTGCGCTTCCACATCCAATCGCAATTTTGTAGGGCGGCAGGGCCCGGGTGCGCGGACGCATCTGGTCTCCCCTGCGATGGCGGCTGCGGCCGCGATCAACGGCCGGTTGAGTGACGTCCGCGAGTTCGACACAGGGGTAATATCATGAAACGCGCATTGATCCTCCTTATCATGGGCACGGTCGTAAGCGGCATTGCCGCGTATGCGGCCACCGCGCGTCCGATCCGCGTTGCGGCGGTCATCGGCGAACATTGATCGCGCGAGTGCCGGTGTAAAGTACGCCGACATTCTGTGATGGTCCTCGGGGAAGCACCTAGATGAAGCCTGTCACCCACGTCTCCGGCCGCGCCTATCCGTGGGGCGCAAAGAACATCGACACGGACGTCATCATCCCTGCGCACTGGCTGAAGACGGTTACGCGGGAGGGGCTGGGCAAGGGCGCGTTTGAGACAGTGCGGGCGGAGAGCGGCAATATCTTCGACGATCCGCGTTACGCCGGTGCGCCCGTACTGATCGCCGGCGACAATTTCGGTTGCGGATCGAGCCGCGAACATGCCGCGTGGGCGCTCGCCGACATGGGCATCTCCGCCGTGATCGCGCCAAGCTTCTCCGACATCTTTTCCGGCAACGCGTTCAAGAACGGCATTGTCACGGTCGTCTTGCCGCAGGACGCGATCGATCGGCTGATTGAAGTCGCGAAGACGGACGCCGTATCGATCGATCTCGAAACCATGACGGTGACCACGCCGTTTCAGGACCGCTTCCCGTTCGCGCTCGATCCGTTCCGCCGCCAATGCCTGATGGAGGGCCTCGACGAGATCGGCCTTACGCTCGCGCGCGATACGGCGATCTCGGGCTATGAGGCGGGTCTTGCCGAGAGCCGCCCGTGGATGGCGGGCGAGAGGTTCCACGCCAGCGCCTGACCCGCGGCGCAGGGCGCGGTTGCGCACCCGGTACGGCTTCCCTATTTCGCAGGAGACAGTTTCAGGCTTTAGGGGAAGCGCCAGATGACCACTTTCGATGAACGCGAGCGCGCATTCGAAGCCAAATTTGCCCGTGATGAGGAAGCTGCGTTTCGCATTCACGCGCGCCGCAACCGTCTGCTCGGCTATTGGGCGGCCGATCTGATGAAGCTGACCAAGGAAGAAGCCGACACCTACGCCACATCGATCGTCCACGCCGATCTTGAAGAGGGTGGCGACGACGACATGGTGCGCAAGCTGCTCGGCGATCTGACCGCCGCGAATGTCGAGTGCGACGAGGCCACGGTCCGCCGCGCCATCGACGAGCGTACCGTCGAGGCACGCCGCCAGCTGCTGGCGTCCGAATAGATGCCGATGGCCGCACATGAGATCGAGGCGCTGATCGTCGCCGCGATTCCCGACGCGAAGGTCGAGATGACCGACCTCGCCGGCGATAACGATCATTGGGCCGCCCGCGTCACCAGCGAAAGCTTTCGCGGTGTTCCCCGCGTGAAACAGCAGCGCGCGGTCTACGCCGCGCTGGGTGATCGCATGGGGGGCGTGCTCCATGCCCTGCAACTTACCACCGCCGTTCCAGAGTGAAGGAAGCGTTATGACCCCCGAGACCAACGACGATACCCAGGCACGCCTCGCCGCCATGGTGACCAAGAGCGACGTGCTGCTGTTCATGAAGGGCAGTCCGCTATTTCCGCAGTGCGGCTTCTCCAGCCGTGCGGTCGCGATCCTCAACCATGTCGGTGTCGAGTTCGACAGCGTCGACGTGTTGCAGGATCAGGGCGTGCGTCAGGGCATCAAGGCGTTCTCAGACTGGCCGACCATCCCGCAGCTTTACGTGAAGGGTGAGTTCGTCGGCGGGTCGGACATCATGATGGAGATGTACGAGAGCGGCGAACTGTCGCAGCTTCTCACCGATGCCGGGCTGGTCAAGGCCGCCTGAGGATAATGGTTCCGCCGTACCCGGTGCGTGAGCCGGGTGCGGACGGACCGACGCGAGATCGGGGGCAGCATCGGCCCGTCCTGCTGAAGCGTTACCGCTCGGCTGCTGATGGCGTTGCAGACCGCGTGCCAAATTAGCAAAAGTAGCGAAAACGAGCGGCTTATAAGGTTAACGATCAGCATGCCCGTAATGGGTATGTAAACTATCTCGACATTGTTCGCGTTCCATCAACGCGGGTTGCGAACGCGCTTCCGCACTAATCTGCAAGCCCTCTGCTCCTTTGCTAGGCGGGCAGCGATCCCTTCTCGCAACGCGCGGTGCTGAGCGCTCAGCTCCCATCCCAACACAACGCCACTTGGACCTTGGTCTTTGCTAGGGAAGTAGCGCGCGGCACAAGTTGAGATCACCCCCCTTCGACAAGCCGCTGCCCAGCGTTTAGACACTTGGCGATGATGATCTCCCCCCCTCCCGCTCGCACCGGTGGCCGCATCCTGGTCGATCAACTGCTGGCGCAAGGCAGCGACCGGATCTTCACCGTACCGGGCGAGAGTTTCCTGGCGGTGTTGGACGCGCTGCATGACACGCCGGCGATTGACGTTGTGGTGTGCCGGCAAGAAGGCGGCGTCGCCTTCATGGCGTGCGCGGACGGTGCGTTGACCGGGCGGCCTGGCATCGCCTTCGTCACACGCGGACCGGGCGCAACCAACGCCTCGATCGGCGTCCATGTCGCGATGCAGGACAGTCAGCCGATGATCCTGTTCATCGGCGATGTCGATCGCGCCACGCGTGATCGCGAGGCGTTTCAGGAGATCAATTTCGAGGCGATGTTCGCACCGATCGCCAAGTGGGCGGCGCGGATCGACGACGCGCGTCGCATCCCCGAATATGTCGCGCGTGCCTATGCGACAGCGCTCAGCGGGCGGCCCGGTCCGGTCGTCCTCGCGCTGCCCGAGGACATGCTCAAGGATGTCGTGGAAGCGATCGACCGCCCATGTGTCGAACGGATCATCCAGGCGGTCGACCCGATCGAACTGCGCGCGCTGGCCGGATTGCTGGATACGGCCGAACGGCCGGTGATGATCGTCGGCGGCGCCGGCTGGACCGGCACCGCCGCGCGCGACATCGCGGCATGGGCCGAGCGCAGCGGCGTGCCGATCGCCTGCGCGTTCCGGCGGCAGGATGCGGTGCCGAACGACTGCACGGTGTGGGCAGGCAACCTGGGATATGGCCCCAATCCGAAGCTGGTCGAGCGCGTACGCGCCGCCGATCTGCTGCTGGTGGTCGGCCCGCGATTGGGCGAAGCGACGACCGATGGCTACGCGCTCGTCACGTCGGATCATCCCGGACAAACGCTGGTTCACGTCCATCCCGATCCAGTCGAGCTCGGCAGCACCTATCGCACCGATCTCGCGATTTGCGCAGACATGGCCTCGTTCGGGGACGCGTTGCTGTCGATCGACATGACAGCGCTGGCGGCGGGTGCGCAGGCGCACGACGATTATCTCGATTGGTCCACACCCGCCCCGCGCGATGGCTTGGCGCTCGATCTCGGCCCCTGCGTGGCGGCGATGCGCGACATGCTGCCGGCAGACACGATCATCTGCAACGGTGCTGGAAACTACAGCGGCTGGTGGCACCGCTACTGGCGCTATGCCGGCCCGGTCAGCCAGCTTGCGCCGACCGCGGGCGCAATGGGCTACGGTGTTCCCGCCGCCACCGCGGCCGCGCTGCGTCATCCGCAACGCATGATCGTCGCGCTCGCCGGCGACGGCTGTTTCCTGATGAACGGCCAAGAACTCGCGACGGCGGTGACACACGGTGCGAACATGCTGGTGCTAGTGATCGACAACGGTGGCTACGGCACGATCCGCATGCATCAGGAGCGCGACTATCCCGGTCGAGTCAGCGGCACCCGGCTCGGAAATCCCGATTTCGCCGCGCTTGCACGGGCGTATGGCTGCTGGGCGGAAACGGTAGAGGCGACCGAAGCGTTCGCGCCGGCTTTGCAGCGGGCGCTGGCCGAGCCGGGAGTCAAGCTGATCCACCTGAAGACGGAGATGCGCGCCATCACCGCCGGTGCGATGCTGCGGGACGGAGCAGCATAAGCCTCACACGAAAAAGCCGCCCCGGTTTCCCGGAGCGGCTGTATCTTCGACACAGGCGATGACTCAGATGTCGTCGCCAAGCATGCCCTTGACCTTGCCTTTGAGCTGCTGGCCCTTGCCGGTCGCTTCCTGATCAGCGCCGTCGGCCTGCGTTACCGGATCGTCGCTCTGCTGCTTGGCCTTGCCAAGCGCTTCGTTGACGTTGCCTTTGATCTTGTCGACGAGTTCACCCATGATGGAATCTCCTGTCGGTTGCCGCGTCGCGCAGGTGCGTGACGCTACCTGCTTAAACAACGGTCGGACCCCATCGTTGTTCCACCTCAATGATCCAGATCAGCTATGGCGAGACGTCAGATCAGGCCTGAGAGCGGACTCGACGGATCGGCATAGCGACGCTTGCCCATCCGCCCGGCAAGATAGGCCAGCCGCCCGGCCTCCACGCCCGCCTTCATCGCGGCGGCCATCATGATCGGGTCCTTCGCCTCAGCGATCGCGGTGTTCATCAGCACGCCGTCGCAGCCGAGTTCCATTGCCGCCGCCGCGTCGGATGCAGTGCCCACACCGGCATCGACCAGCACCGGCACGCCGGCGCCCTCGACGATCAGCCGGATCGTCACCTGATTCTGGATGCCGAGCCCCGAGCCGATCGGCGCGCCCAGCGGCATGATCGCCACCGCGCCAGCATTCTCCAGCCGCTTCGCCGCGATTGGATCATCCACGCAATAGACCATCGGCAAGAAGCCCTCCTTGGCGAGCACCTCGGTCGCACGCAGCGTCTCGACCATGTCGGGGTAGAGCGTCTTGGCCTCGCCCAGCACCTCGAGCTTGACGAGATCCCAGCCACCCGCCTCGCGCGCTAGCCGCAGCGTGCGGATCGCCGAGTCGGCATCGAAGCAGCCGGCGGTGTTAGGCAAATACGTGACCTTTTTGGGGTCGATGAATTCGGTCAGCATCGGCGCGTTCGGGTCCGACACGTTGACGCGCCGCACCGCGACGGTGACGATCTCCGCGCCCGAGGCGTCCAGCGCGGCGGCGTTCTGCGCGAAATCCTTGTACTTGCCGGTACCGACGATCAGCCGCGAGCGGAACGTCCGCCCGGCCACGCTCCACGTGTCGGCTGCGACCGGTGCGGCGTGATCGCCACCTCCGACGAAATGCACGATCTCCAGCGAATCGCCATCCTCGACCAGCACATCCTTTAACGTCGAGCGCGGCACCACCGACAGGTTGCGCTCCACCGCGACCTTCTCCGGCAGCAGCCCCATGTCGGCGGCGAGGTCGGCGAGCGTCAGCCCGGCGCGCACCCGGCGATGCTCACCGTTGATGGTGATCGAGAGGGTTCCGTCAGTGTGCATATCGATTCCCGAATTGATCTCGCCCGGCGCGCCTGCGTGGCGTAGATAGGCGCGCGCACCGCCAAACGAAAGTCCACGATGCCCGACACCATCTTCGTCCTCAACGGCCCGAACCTCAACCTGCTCGGCACGCGCGAGCCGGAGATCTATGGCGACGAGACGCTCGACGACATCGCCGGCATGCTGGAAGACCGTGCGCGCGAACTCGACCTGTCGGTCGACGTGCGGCAGTCCAATCATGAGGGCCATCTCGTCGACTGGCTGCACGAGGCGCAGGCGGTGGGCGCGAAGGCGGTGCTGCTCAACGCCGGCGCGCACACCCACACTTCCATCGCGATCCACGATGCGATCAAGGGCATCAGGACGCCGGTGCTAGAGGTGCATCTCTCTAATCCGCACACGCGCGAGGCGTTCCGCCACAAAAGCTACGTCGGCATGGCCGCGAAGGGCACCGTGGCGGGGTTCGGTGCGTATTCCTACATGCTGGCGCTTGAAGCGGCGGCGCGGTTCTGACAGGACGCGCCGTTTGAACCAGATCAAGATCAGGGATAACGGGGGTCGCATGACCGACAACACCACCAATGACGCAATGCGGATCGACGTCGATCTGGTCCGCCAGCTCGCCGAGATGCTTGACGCGACCGATCTGACCGAGATCGAGGTCGAGGACGGCGACCGCAAAATCCGTATCGCCCGCAAGGCCGCGCAGGTCGCACCCGCGCCAATGCACTATGCAGCGCCCACTGCCCCGGCGGCGGCCGCGCCCGCGCTCGCCGCGCCGGAGATCGTCGCCGCGCCGACGGCGGTCAGCGCCAATGCGGTGAAATCGCCGATGGTCGGGACGGTGTATCTCTCGGCCGAACCCGGCGCCAAGGCGTTCGTGTCTGTCGGTGATACGGTTGCGGCGGGCGACACCTTGCTCATCGTCGAGGCGATGAAGGTGATGAACCCTATCGTCGCGCCGTCGGCCGGCACGGTGAAGGCGCTGTTGGTCGAGAACGGCCAGCCGGTCGAGTTCGACCAGCCGCTGGTGGTCGTAGCGTAATATGCCCGACATCAAGAAGCTGCTGATCGCCAATCGCGGCGAGATCGCGCTGCGCATTCACCGCGCGTGTCATGAAATGGGCATCCAGACGGTGGCGGTGCATTCCACTGCAGACGCCGATGCGATGCACGTGCGGCTCGCCGATCAGGCGATCTGCATCGGCCCGCCTTCGGCTGCCGAGAGCTATCTCAACATCCCCAACATCATCTCGGCAGCGGAGATTTCCGGCGCGGACGCAATCCACCCGGGCTACGGCTTCCTGTCGGAGAACGCCAAGTTCGCCGAGATCGTCGAGGCGCACGGGCTGATCTTCGTCGGCCCCAAGCCCGAACATATCCGCACGATGGGCGACAAGGTCGAGGCCAAGCGCACCGCCGGCGCGCTCGGCCTGCCGCTGGTGCCGGGTTCGGACGGCGCGATCAGCGATGTCGAGGAAGCCCGCGCGATCGCGGCGAGCATCGGTTACCCGGTGATCATCAAGGCCGCATCGGGCGGCGGCGGGCGTGGCATGAAGGTATGCACATCCGAGGACGAGCTCGAAACGCTGATGCAGCAGGCTGGTCGCGAGGCTAAGGCCGCGTTCGGCGATGCCACCGTCTATCTCGAAAAATATCTCGGCAACCCGCGCCATATCGAGTTCCAGGTGTTCGGCGACGGCAACGGCAACGCCATCCACCTCGGCGAACGCGATTGCTCGCTCCAGCGTCGCCACCAGAAGGTGCTGGAGGAAGCCCCCTCGCCCGTGCTCGGGCTTGAGGATCGCGCGCGGATGGGTGGTATCGTCGCCAAGGCGATGGCCGACATGGCCTATCGCGGCGCCGGCACGATCGAGTTCCTGTGGGAAGACGGCGAGTTCTATTTCATCGAGATGAACACCCGCCTTCAGGTCGAGCATCCGGTGACGGAAGCGATCACCGGCATGGATCTGGTGCGCGAACAGATCCGCATCGCCGAGGGGCATCCCCTCTCGGTCCGGCAGGAGGAACTGGAGTTCCGCGGCCACGCGATCGAATGTCGTATCAATGCCGAGGATCCGCGCACCTTCGCACCGTCCCCCGGCAAGATCGAATATTACCACGCGCCGGGCGGCATGCACGTCCGCGTCGATAGCGGGCTGTACGCGGGTTATCGCATCCCTCCCTATTATGACTCGATGATCGCCAAGCTGATCGTCTACGGCCGCACCCGCGAGGGCTGCCTGCTGCGGCTGCGCCGTGCGCTTGAGGAGTTCGTGATCGACGGCGTGAAGACGACGATCCCGCTGCATCAGGCGCTGCTCGACGATCCCGAGTTTCAGGCGGGCGACTATACCATCAAGTGGCTGGAAGACTGGCTGGCGCGGCCGGAGAATCTGGGCTGACGGCCCCTTACGCATAGCCCTTCCCCGGCGCAGGCCGGGGAAGGTGAGGGTGATGGGCAATCCCGGCCAACATGACCGCGAGCAGGCCATCCGCTATAGCAGGGCACCCTTGCCCAAACCCCGCCCCGCTCCCTAAGGTGTCCGCCCACCTCAAGGACCAGACATGGCCGTCATCGCCGACCTGAAAGCGCTCACCCCGGCGCAGAAAAGCTCGATCTGGGCGAGCTATCTCGGCTGGACGCTCGATGCGTTCGATTTCTTCCTGATGGTGTTCATGTTCTCTGCCGTCGCCAAGGAGTTTGGCACGGATGTGAAGACTACCGCAGAGGCGACGTTCTTCACGCTCGCCGCGCGGCCGTTCGGCGCGCTGGTGTTCGGTCTCGCCGCCGATCGCTTCGGGCGGCGGCCGGTGATGATGATCGTCATCCTCGCCTTTTCCGCCTTCTCGGTGCTGTCCGCGTTCGCCTGGTCGCTAACCTCATTGTTCGTGATCCGCGCGCTGTTCGGCTTCGCGATGGGCGGCGAATGGGGGATCGGCGCCAGCCTTGTAATGGAGAGCATCCCCGCCAAATTGCGCGGGCCGGTGTCAGGCCTGCTGCAATCGGGCTATCCGTCGGGCTATTTCCTCGCCAGCTTGGTGTTCTTCCTGCTGTTCGATCATATCGGCTGGCGCGGCATGTTCCTGATCGGCGTGGTGCCCGCCATCCTGGTGTTCCTGATCCGCATGCATGTCGAGGAAAGCCCGGCGTACGAGGCGCTCGCGAAGAAGCCACGCGTCAACCCGTTCGCCGCGCTCGCCGCCAACTGGAAGATCGCGCTGTACCTCGTCGTGCTGATGACCGCGTTCAACTTCTTCAGCCACGGTACGCAGGATATCTACCCGACCTTCCTCAAGGCGCAGCACCACCTGTCGACGCAGACTGCCGGGCTGATCGCGATGGTGATGAACGCGGGCGCGATCTTCGGCGGGATCGGGTTTGGCATCTGGTCGGAACGGATCGGCCGCAAGCGCGCGATCATCATCGGTTGCCTGTGCGCGGTGCCGGTCATCCCGCTGTGGGCGTTTTCGGTAACGCCGGTGATGCTGGCGGTGGGCGCGTTCCTGATGCAGGTCGCGGTGCAGGGCGCGTGGGGGATCGTGCCGGTCCACCTCAACGAACTGTCGCCGGCGGCTGTGCGAGGGATGTTTCCGGGGTTCGCCTATCAACTGGGCAACCTGATCGCGGCGCGTAACGCCGTCATCCAGGCCGACATCGCCGAGCGGCACGGCGGCGATTACGGTCTGGCGCTGGCGATGGTGGCGGGCATTACCCTGGTCGTTATCATCGTGTGGACCGCGATCGGGCCGGAGCGGCGCGACGTGGATTTCGTCAAGGAGGCGGAAGCATGAAGGCGACGATCTGGCACAACCCGCGCTGCGGCACCTCACGGACCGCGCTGGCGATCTTGGAAGGAACACCTGGTGTCGAGGTCGAGGTGATCGAATACCTCAAGACCCCGCCAAGCCGTGATAAGCTCGCCGCACTATATGCCCGCGCTGGAATGACGCCGGCCGAAGGCGTTCGCGCGAACGAAGCGACTGATCGCGGGCTGGACGTCACCACCATGAGCGACGACACCGTGCTGGACGCTATGGTGGCCGAGCCGATCCTGATCCAGCGCCCGTTGGTGGAAACCGAAAACGGCGTAGTGCTCGCGCGTCCGCCGGAGAAGGTTCGCGCGATCCTCTGAGTCGCGGGGTCGGCGCTACGTCTCCTCGAAACCACCGGCCCTGAAGATCACTCCGCCTTTGTATGCGAACTTAGCGACGGACTCGCAGGCCGTGTCCGCTCGATCACAAACGTATGGGTCATGCTCACCGCCGTTAATAGCGCCGGAATACTAGCCGCTCGAACTTCCTCAGGCCAACGCGACCAGACGGTCGGGTGCGTAGCGCGCGGGATCGATTGCCGCGACAGACGGGTCGGGCGCGCACCCGAGCAGCAGTCCCGCCGCCAACGCGGCCGCCGCGGGCGCGGTCTGGATGCCGAAGCCGCCCTGCCCCGCGCACCAGAAGAACCCGGGCACGCGCGCGTCGAAGCCGTATACCGGCAGGCGGTCCGGTGCGAAGCTCCGCAAACCCGCCCAGCGCCGCTCCACCTTCGTCACGCGCCAGTCCACCACCTGTTCCAGCCGGTCGATCGCCAGCGCGACATCCAGATCCTCCGGCTGCGCATCGCACGGCGCGCACGCGGTCTCGTCATGTGGGCTGAGCCACACGCGTCCGTCCGCCGTGGGCTTGAAGTAGAAGCCGCCGGCAATATCGACGACCAGCGGCAGATCGGCGGGCGCAGGCGGATCGGTCAGCAACTGGATCATGGTGCGGCGATACGGCTGCACGCCGATTGGAGCCGCTCCGGCGAGACACGCGATCGCATCGGCCCACGCCCCGGCGGCGTTGACGAGGATGTCGGCCCGGCACGTCGCGCCGCCTGCCTGCAACACCCATGCCCCGCCCTGGCGCGACGCCATGTGCAGCGGTGCGCTCGTCACCAGCGCTGCGCCTGCCCGCCGCGCGAGGGCGAGATACTGCGCGTGAAGCGCCGCCACATCGATATAGGTGCTGCTCGGCTCGGCGATGCCAAGCGTCCATTCGGGCCGCAGCCCAGGGATCCGGCGGGCCGGATCGACGCGATCCAGCGCTATCCCGCTACCCGCGAAGTCCGCCAGAAACGCATCGCCCGCCGCCGCATCTTTCGTTCGCCCGATGTGCAGCGCCCCAAGTGGATCGAGGAACCCGCCGGCTTGCAGGAACGGACCGGAGGCGGTGGTGAGCGGTTGTACGCCCGGCCCGCCATACGTCTCGGACCAGAACGCCGCGGAGCGACCCGTCGCATGATAACCCGGCGCATCCTCCGCCTCGATCAGCAGCACGCGCGCACGCGTACCGATCGCCGCCGCGAGACTGGCACCGGCCATTCCGGCCCCGACGATCGCCACGTCATAGCCGGTCATTCGCCACCTCGTAGCCGCGCGCCGAGAAACGAATCGATCTCGCCCAGCGCACGGTTGCGTACCGGATCAACCTCCCGCAGGATTTCGTGCGCGCACTCCTTTCCGAAGCGCACCAGCCGCACGTCAGGCAGCTTCGCCGCCACTCGAACCGCCGCGCGGGCGGACACGAGCTTGTCGCGATCGGCGACCAGCATCAGCGTGGGCACCCGCATTTCGCCCAGGCGTGGATCGCGGCGCATCGCCCGGGTCGAGGCAAACGCCTCGGCGAGCCAGCGCCAGCTCGGTGGCCCGAGCAGGAGGTCGGGTTGCGACTTCTGCCAGTAGATCTCGTCCTGGTACCGGTCGTTGTCGTGGGTCAGCAAAGCCTGGCGGGTCTCGGTAGTTGCTGGAATCTCGTTGCCGCGCCAAGCCCGGCGCGCCGGATCGCCGATACGGCCGAACAGGCGCGCACCCCATTCGCCAAGGCCGGTGCCGATCGGGCTGTTGAGCCCCAGCATCGGCGCCACCAGCACCGCCGCATCAGGGGCAATCGCGCGCTCCGCCATCGCGCGCAGGACCAGATGTCCGCCCATAGAATGACCTACCGCGACGCGCGGTTCTGCCGCGCCGACATGCCACGCCCGCCAGAACTGCTCGAAATCGTCGATGTAGAGTGAAAAGCGATCGACATGCCCAACATGGGCATCGAGCGAACACCGCCCGGAACCACCCTGCCCTCGCCAGTCGAATGCGGTGACAGACCAGCCCTCCGCATGCCAATGAGCCAGCGTCTCGAGGTATTTCTCGAACACATCGCCGCGCCCCGCCTGAAACAGGATGCTGCCGCGTAGGCGCCCTTCTGCCGGCCAGTCGAACCGGCGCATCACCCACCGATCGGGCGCGCGCCAGCGGCCCACCGTCGCGCCGGCGGGGATGACACGGCGATAGAGTTGCGGCGACAACATCGGTCTTGGTTACTTTTTTGAAAGCCATCCCGTCTAGGAGCTTTTCCGATGGGTGGGACAATCATTGCATTCCTGACGGGCGTCCTCGCGCTCCTGCTGCTGTGGGCCGGCATCGAGGATGTGCGCACCCGCGAGATCGCCAACTGGAAGAACCTGACGATCGCGCTGCTTGCGCCGCTATCGTGGTGGGCGAGCGGGATGACGCCATGGCCGGATATGGCGTTGCAGCTAGGTATCGCGGCCATCGTGTTCGCGCTGTTCTGTGGCGCGTTCGCGCTCGGCTGGATGGGCGGCGGCGACGTCAAGATGATCGGCGCGCTTGCGTTATGGTTCCCGCTGCAACTGCTGGTGTGGATGCTGGTGGTGATGTCCATCGCTGGCGGCGTGCTGACGGTTTTGATGGTGCTCGATCGCGGCGCGCGAAAAGGCGGCGACATCGAGATCCCGTACGGTGTCGCAATCGCCTTCGCCGCTTTGCTCGCGCTGCGTGAACTGCATCTTAACCACTCTCCTATAATGGTTTGAGCCGGATTTTTACCGGGCGTCGAAAGGCCTGAGATGAACAGTCGTAAGATCTTTTTGCTGTTGGGTGCGCTCGTCGTCGCCGCCGTTACGGCGTTCATGGCGCGCAGCCTGATCGTCGGGACACCGGCGCCTCAGGCGGTTGCCGCGGTGGCGGCCGCGCGCGTGGATGGGCCTGAAGTGCTGGTGGCGACGCGCTCGCTTCCGGTCGGCACCATCCTCGACGCGACGGCGGTGAAGTACCAGCCATGGCCGAAGGATCTGGTCGAGAACGCCTACTTCATCCACCAGGGCGGTTTCGATGCCAAGACGCTGCAAGGTACGGTCGTGCGCAACCCGATCACCGCCGGTCAGCCGATCACGCAGGGCGCACTCGTCAAGCCGGGTGACCGCGGATTCCTTGCCGCTGCGCTTGGCGCCGGGATGCGCGCGGTTACGGTTCCCGTCTCGCAGCAGAGCAGCGTAGCCGGCTTCGTGTTCCCGGGCGACCGCATCGATCTCGTGCTGACGCAGAATGTCGTCGGCGGCGGTGATGGTGCGCCGCTGAAGGTGGCGGAGACGATCATGCGAAACCTGCGCGTGCTCGCCACCGATCAACGCACCGACAATACCGTCGACGAGAACGGCAAGACGCAGGTCCGCACCTTCTCGATGGTAACGCTCGAGGCGACGCCGAAGATGGCGGAGCAGATCGCCGTCTCGCAAACGCTCGGTTCGCTGTCGCTGTCGCTGCGCAGCCTCGCCGACAACCAGTCCGAACTCGATCAGGCGATCGCCAGCGGCGCGGTCGACGTGCCGAACGGCAGCGATCCCAAGGCGGAAAGAGCGATGATCGCCAGGGTCGCCGCACAGCCCAGCGCGGGCAGTACGTCGTTCGAGACGGGCGCCGACGTGTCGCGTTTCCAGCGCAGCACCGTACCGGGCAAGCCGATCGACACGTCGACGCCGGCAGGAGCCGCAGCGGCAGCGGCAACGAAGGGGCCGGTCGTGCGGGTCGCCCGGGGCAATGCCGTGACCGATGTCGCGGTTGGGGGGAAGAAGTAAGATGCGCACTGTATCGAGAACCATCGGCTGGCCGCTGGCCGTAGCGCTGGCCGCGGGGGCCGCCACCGCCGCGCCGCGCAATCGCCCTGCCGCTCCCAATGCCCGGCGCCCAATGGTGGCCGCCGCTTCGCCCAGCACGGTGTTGCAGGTCAGCACCGGTCGTGGTCGCCTTATCAACCTTTCCCGCCCGATCACCGACGTGTTCGTGGCAAGCGACGCGATCGCAGACGTACAGGTCCGCTCGCCGACGCAGCTCTACATCTTCGGCAAGGGCACCGGCGAGACGACGGTGTCCGCCACGGCGGCGGGCGGCGCGGTCGTCTATGCGGCCACCGTTCGCGTCGGCAACAATTTCGACACGATCCAGCAGATGCTCAACCTGGCGATGCCGGACGCGCATATCACCGCGACGACGATGAACGGGCTGGTGCTGCTTACCGGCACGATCAACAGTCCGGGCGATGGTGCCGAGGCCGAGCGGCTGGTTCAGTCCTTCGTCGGCGACAGCATAAAGGTGCTGTCGCGGCTGAAGACCGCGACGCCGCTTCAGGTCAACCTGCAAGTTCGTTTCGCCGAGGTGAGCCGCAGCTTCGTCAAGAACCTGGGCGTAAACCTGACGAGTTATGACAAGCCCGGTGGGTTCCAGTTCGGGTTGGGCCAGGGTCGCGCAGCCGCAACGCAATATTACCCATACGGCGGCACGTTCACCGGTGCCGGCACCTCTACCGCGACCGGCAACAACAGCGCCGTCAGCGCAGCCGTTACCGGCACGACGATTGCCGCCGCGGGCAAACTGCTTGGGTTCAACCTGCTCTCCACGCTCGATCTCGGCGAGACGGACGGTCAGGTGACGACGCTCGCAAATCCGAACCTCACTGCGCTCTCGGGCGAAACCGGCACGTTCCTCGCTGGCGGCGAAATCCCGATCCCGATCAGCCAAGGCCTGGGCGCGGTGTCTGTGGAGTACAAGCAGTACGGCGTCAGCCTCGCCTATACGCCGACCGTGCTGGCGGACGGTCGCATATCGCTGCGGGTCCGCCCCGAAGTGTCCCAGCTTTCGTCGCAGGGCGCGGTCACGATTTCCGGCACGACGATACCGGCACTGACCACGCGGCGGGCGGAAACGACGGTGGAACTCGGCTCCGGCCAAAGCTTCATGATCGCCGGTCTGCTCCAGAACGACCACAACAACTCGATTACCAAGGCGCCGGGCGTCGGCGACTTGCCGGTCCTCGGTGCGCTGTTCCGCTCCAATGCGTTCAACCGCAACGAAACCGAGCTGGTGATCGTCATCACCCCGTATCTCGTCAAGCCGGTCGACGCGAACCAGATCGCGCTGCCGACCGATGGCTACAAGGTGCCGACCGACCTCAGCCAGATCCTGACCGGGCAGTTGGGCGGCGGCACCACTGGAGGCCAGCGGCCCAAACCGACGCTCGCCGCGCCGGTGACCGCGCAGCCGGGGCTGGGCGCGGTCGCACCGCTGCCGTTCGCGCCGTCGCAGCCCGGCGTCCCCGCCCCGCTCGACAAGGCACAGGCCGTGACCGCACCGCCTCGCAAGAAATCCGCCGCGGTCGCCACGCCCGGCTTCGACTCCAACTGATGTTTATTCGCAAGGATTTCGCCATGCGCAAACAATGGATCCTGATTGCGGCGCTCACCGCCGCAGCATGCACGGGCACCCAGAACCGCGGCCTAGAGTCGGTTCACCAGCCCGTGGTATCGCGCAACGACTACGTGTTCGACGTGGCGACGACTCGCAGCGGCCTCGCACCCGGTGAGGCGCAGCGGCTGGCCGGGTGGATGGCGGCGCTGCGGCTCGGCTACGGCGATCATGTCGCGATCGACGATCCCAACGGCTACGCGCCAGCAGCGCACGACCAGGTCGCGACACAGGTTGCTCGCTATGGCCTATTGCTCTCGGACGATGCGCCGATGACGGATGCTCCTCCGGCACCCGGCATGCTTCGCGTCGTGGTAAGCCGGATGAAGGCGACCGTCCCGGGCTGCCCCGATTTCAGCCGCGTCAGCCAACCCAACTACGAAAATCAGACCGGATCGAATCAGGGTTGTGCAATCAACTCCAACCTCGCCGCAATGGTCGCCAATCCGATGGATCTGGTGCGTGGTCAGTCGGGTAGCGGCATGACCGATACGTTCGCCGCGAGCAAGGCGATCGACACGTTCCGCAAAGCCGCGCCGACTGGTGCCGGCGGCCTCAAGGGAGCCAGCTCGAAATGAACGCCCCCTTCAACATGAGCAAGATCGGGCTGCGTGATCCCTTCGTCGCCTATGTGTGCGACGAAACCACCGCCGATGCGATCCGCGGTGTTGCCGCAGAGATGGGATGGCCGCCCGAGAAGGTGAACAAGGGCGGACTACGCAACGCGGTTCAGTCGTTGTCGGTGTCCGCCAGCCCGCAGATCCTGCTGGTCGATCTGTCAGAGAGCGGTGATCCGCTGAACGACATCAACGCGCTTGCCGAGGTGTGCGAACCCGGAACCGTCGTCATCGCCGCCGGTCAGGTCAACGATGTGCGGCTATACCGCGATCTCATCGTCAGCGGGATTCAGGATTATCTGTTGAAGCCGCTCAATCCAGCGGTGCTGCGCGAGGCGCTAACGCACGCGCAGGCGGTGTTCAACGCACCCAAAGTGACCGAGGACACCGGCGAGCGCCCGCATTGCGCGACCGCGTTCATCGGCGCACGCGGTGGTGTCGGGGCATCGACGATCGCCACGTCGGTTGCGTGGCTGATCAGCCAGCGTGGCCCCCGCAACACCGCAATCCTTGATCTCGACGTGCACTTCGGGACGGGCGCGCTCGCGCTTGATCTCGAGCCCGGCCGCGGCTTGACCGACGCAATAGAGAACCCCAGCCGCATCGACGGCCTGTTCATCGAACGTGCGATGGTGAAGGCGGGCGAGAACCTGTCGGTGCTATCGGCCGAAGCGCCGATCAACGCACCGATCATGACGGACGGCGCCGCCTTCTACCAGTTGCAGGAGGAAATGCGCGTCGCCTTCGAATGCACGATCGTCGATCTGCCGCGTGGGATGCTGGTACAGCATCCGCACCTTGTCTCCGAGCTTCAGGTCGCGGTGATCGTCACCGAAATGACGCTGGCAGCGGCGCGTGACACGATCCGGCTGCTGTCGTGGCTTAAATCGAACGCGCCGATGACGCAAATCGTCGTCGTCGCCAACAAGGTTCTGCCTGCCGCCATGCTGGAAATCAGCCGCAAGGATTTCGAAGGGTCGATCGAGCGGAAAATCGACTATTTCGTACCGCTCGACCAGAAGCTTGCCGCGCAGGCCGCGAAGCTGGGTAAGACCGTCGCCGAAGCGGGCAAGGTCTCGAAAACGGTGGTCCCGCTGACCGAGATTGCAACGCAGATCATGTCCGTCGGCGATGCCGAAGGGGTGGTTGCGCCCGGCGGCAAGAAGAAGCTCAAGGGGCAATCGCTGCTCGGCAAGTTTGGTGATCTCAAGGCGATGATGCCCAAGCGCGCGCTCAAGAAGAAGTGATCTCGTCCCCGACCCTACGGAACGATTGAAACCGCGATGGATATGATGTCGCTCATTTTTATCAGCATTGGTGCGCTCGGCACGCTGGCGCTGGTGGTGTTCGCGTTCGCCGGCCCCTCGCCTGACCGCGCGCGCGCGCGGCGACTGTCGTCCGTGCGTGAGCGGCATAGCGAATCCGCCTCCGCACTCGCGGCCGTACAGGCTCGCCGTGTTGCCGCATCGCGCGGCAACAAGATGGACGCGGCGGCAATGCGCTTCCTGCCGCGCCCCGCGCTGCTCAAGAAGCGGTTGGCGATGACCGGTAAGCCGTGGACGGTCGGCAAGTACGGCATGGCCACGCTCGGCTGCGCGGTGGTGGTGGCGCTGGTGCTGATGATCCTGCACATGCCGCTGGCGCTGTCGATCCTGCTCGGCGTGGCGATGGGTGCCGGCATTCCGCATATGGCGGTGGGGTTCTTCATCAAACGGCGGATCGGCAAGTTCACCGCCAAGTTCCCGGACGCGATCGAGCTGCTGGTGCGCGGCCTGCGCTCCGGGCTGCCGATCACCGAGACGATCGGCGTGGTGGGACAAGAAGTCGACGGGCCGATCGGCGTGGAGTTTCGCTCGATCACCGACAAGATGCGCATCGGGCGCACGCTGGATGCGGCGCTGCAAGACACCGCAGACCGTCTCGGCACGCCTGAATTCCAGTTCTTCTGCATCACAATCGCGATCCAGCGCGAGACCGGCGGCAACCTTGCCGAGACGCTCTCCAACCTCGCTACGGTGCTGCGCATGCGCGGCCAGATGAAGCTCAAGATCAAGGCGATGTCGTCCGAATCCAAGGCGTCGGCCTATATCGTCGGTTCACTGCCGTTCATCGTGTTCTCGATGATCTGGATGATCAACGCGACATACATGCAGAACTTCTTCGTCGATCAGCGGCTGATGGTGGCTGGCCTCGGCGGCTTGCTGTGGATGGGTATCGGCGCGTTCATCATGGCCAAGATGGTCAATTTCGAAATCTAACCAGAGGCGAGCGGGACGATCATGGGCTCTACAGCCGGACCAAAGATCCTAGGGATCGATGTCTTCGCCGTCGCGACGTTGCTCGCGGCCGTGGCGGCGCTCGCGGTGCTGCTTGCCATCTATGCGGCGACGACCGTCAACGATCCGATGACCAAGCGCGTAAAAGCGTTAAACGATCGCCGCGAACAGCTGAAGGCCGGTATCACCGCCTCCACCAAGCGCCGCGCCAAGCTCGTCACCAAAAACGAGACGACCGATCGGATCAAGGCGTTCCTGACCTCGCTCAGCATGTTGCAAGACAGTCAGGTCAAGGCGGCGCAGATCAAGCTTCTTCAGGCCGGTATCCGGTCAAAGGAATATGCCGTCGCGGTGATCTTCGGCCGGCTGGTGCTGCCGATCATATGCGGCGGGCCTATGCTGTACCTCGTTTACGGCACCGACACGTTCCAGACCTGGTCGCCGTTGAAGGCTTATGGTCTCGTCGCGGGCAGCTTCATCCTGTCGTACAAGGCGCCCGACCTGTTCCTCAACAACAAAATCAAGAAGCGTTCGGACGCGATCCGTAAGGGCTTGCCCGATGCGCTCGATCTGCTGGTGATCTGTGCCGAGGCGGGACTCACCGTCGACGCCGCGTTTGGGCGAGTAGCGCGCGAACTCGGCAAGGCCTACCCCGAATTGGGTGACGAGTTCACGCTGACCGCCATCGAGCTCGGTTTCTTGGCCGAGCGGCGCCAGGCCTTCGAAAACCTCGCATCGCGCGTGAAGCTCGATGCGGTGAAGGGCGTGGTTACGACGATGATTCAGACGGAAAAATACGGCACACCGCTCGCTTCGGCGCTGCGCGTGCTGTCCGCCGAGTTCCGTAACGAACGCATGATGCGCGCGGAAGAAAAGGCGGCGCGACTGCCCGCGATCATGACCATTCCGCTGATCCTGTTTATCCTGCCGACCTTGTTCGTGGTGATTTTGGGCCCTGCGGCGTGTTCGATCTCGGACGCGTTCATCCACGGAGGACACTGACGAGTCCCGAAGCGGCGCAGATTTCGGGGCACGCCGACGGCAGCGCGGGCTTGATACCCTTGGATGCCGCCGTCACAGGAATGGTAATCATTCCGTTAAGGGTTCGCGTATATGTTGTTCACTTCGCCGTTGCAATTGCTCGTTCTTTGCGCGGTGGCGGTGGTGGCCTGGTTGCTCGGGTTCGCGACCAATCCCAACACGGTCAATGACGGCGAAGGTATGCGCAAGCTGATGCGCGACTTCGCGACGTTCCGCGCACAATCGCAAAGCCGGCTGAACACGCTCGCACGACACGCTGCGACGCTGGAGGCAACGCATCAGGCGATGGTGGACCGCCTCGCTGAAGCAGAGACTCGCATCGCGACGTTCAGGGCTGCCACGCCTGCACCTGCTGCCCCTTCGGTCGCAACCGCGGAGCCGGCGATGCGCGACGGCGACAGCGCTGCGTCTGCGCTGGATGGCGATCCGAGCGATCCCATCATCCCGCCGCTCACGCCCGGCGAAACGGCTGCACCGCCGCCGATCGCCGAAGCCTTCCCGGAGCTTGCAAGCGGCGTCGGTACGATCGAAACGCCTTTCGTGACGGAGCAGGACGCGCTGACACGGATCGACGGCATTGATGCCGCGCTCGCGATGCGCCTTTCCGAACTCGGCATCGCGCGTTTCGCGGATATCGAGCACTTGTCCGATCAGGACGAAATGGCACTCGAACTCAGGCTCGCGTTACCGGCTGGATATATCACGGGCCGGCAATGGCGGCAGCAAGCCGCGGCGTTGCGCGTGGATGATCTAGGCGACGGGGCAGACCGCCCCCGCACACCCCGCTGAACACCGCCAAGGCGATCACAGCGGCCGCACCGTGCGGTCATCAAATCTCCGAGACAGGCAGCCGGTCTCGTTCACGAATGACGCGGGCGAGCCGACTACCGGCCCGCCCGTCTCTCACCCCTTAGCCGCAAGCGCCGCCTGCGCCGCCGCCAGCCGCGCGATCGGCACGCGATATGGCGAGGCGCTGACGTAATCGAGCCCGGTTCGCTCGCAGAAGGCGATCGATGCCGGGTCGCCGCCATGCTCGCCGCATATGCCAAGTTTGATGCCGGGTCGGCTCGCCCGACCGCGTTCGGCCGCCAGCTCGATCAATTGCCCGACGCCTTCGACATCAAGGCTGACGAACGGGTCCTTGGCGTAGATGCCTTGCTCGACATAGGTGTTGAGGAAGCGGGCCGCGTCGTCCCGCGACACGCCAAGAGTCGTTTGGGTCAGATCGTTGGTGCCAAACGAGAAGAACTCACCGACCTCCGCGATCTCGCCCGCCATCAGCGCGGCGCGTGGCAGTTCGATCATCGTGCCGACAAGATACTCGATCGTGCGGCCCTTGTCGGCAAAGACCGCCTGCGCGGCCTTGTCGACCACGATCTTCATCAGTTCCAGCTCGCGGCGCGTACCGACCAGCGGGATCATTACCTCGGGGATCGGCGCTGCCCCCGACTTCTCGGCAACCTCGATCGCCGCCTCGAAGATGGCGCGCGCCTGCATCTCGTAGATCTCGGGATAGGTCACGCCGAGCCGGCAACCGCGATGACCAAGCATCGGGTTGAACTCGTGCAACTCGGCCGCGCGGCGCTTGAGCGTGTCGATGTCGATGCCAGCGGCCGATGCCACCTCGGCAAACTCAGCCTCCTGATGCGGCAGGAACTCGTGCAGCGGCGGATCGAGCAATCGGATCGTTACCGGCAGGCCCGCCATCACCTCGAACAACTGCACGAAGTCGCTGCGCTGTTCCGGCAGCAGCTTCTCCAGCGCCGATCGCCTGCCCGCCTCGTTCTCGGCGAGGATCATCTGACGGACATTGGTGATGCGCTCGGCATCGAAGAACATATGTTCGGTACGGCAGAGACCGATGCCCTCCGCGCCGAATTCGCGCGCGACCCTGGCGTCGAGCGGCGTCTCGGCGTTGGCGCGCACCTTGAGACGGCGGACTTCGTCTGCCCACCCCATCAGCGTGCCGAAATCGCCCGACAGTTCGGGTTGCACCGTCGGCACCGCGCCCGCCATCACCTCGCCGGTGGTGCCGTCGATCGTGACGATCTCGCCCTCCGCGATCTCGCGGCCGCCGATCCGCATCACGCGCGCCTTGGCGTCGATCGCGATCGAGCCGGCACCCGACACGCATGGCCGCCCCATGCCGCGCGCCACCACTGCCGCGTGGCTGGTCATGCCCCCGCGCGCGGTGAGGATGCCTTTGGCGGCGTGCATGCCGTGGATGTCCTCTGGCGACGTTTCGACGCGGATTAGGATCACGCTGTCACCCGCCGCCGCGCGCTTCTCGGCGGTGTCGCTGTCGAACACCGCTGCGCCGGAGGCGGCGCCCGGCGAGGCGGGCAGCCCCTTGGTCAGCACGTCGCGCGTCGCCTTGGGGTCAAGCGTCGGGTGGAGCAACTGGTCGAGCGCCTGCGGCTCGACGCGCGCGATCGCTTCCTCGCGGGTGATGAGGCCTTCCTCCGCCATCTCGACCGCGATCTTCAGCGCGGCCTTGGCGGTGCGCTTGCCCGAGCGGGTCTGGAGCATCCACAGCTTGCCCTGCTGCACGGTGAATTCGATGTCCTGCATGTCGCGGTAATGCGTTTCGAGCAGGTCGAACACCTTGGCGAGTTCGGTGAAGGTCTCCGGCATCGCCTCCTCCATCGATGCGGGCTTGGCGCCGGCCGCATCCTTGGCGGCCTTGGTCAGATATTGCGGGGTGCGGATGCCGGCGACAACATCCTCGCCCTGCGCGTTGATGAGGAATTCGCCGTAATAGGCGCGGTCACCCTTGGCGGGATCACGCGTGAAGGCGACGCCGGTCGCCGAGGTTTCGCCCATGTTGCCGAACACCATCGCCTGGATGTTGACGGCGGTGCCCCAGGCGGCGGGGATGTCGTTCAACCGGCGATAGACCTTGGCGCGCTCCGACTGCCACGATCCGAACACCGCGCCGACCGCACCCCATAACTGGTCATGCACATCCTGCGGGAATGGCTTGCCCCATTGCTGTTCGACCAGCGCCTTATATTCGGCGACCAGCTTGCGCAGATCTTGCGTTGTCAGGTCGGTGTCGAGGAAATAGCCGTTGTCCTCCTTGGCGATCTCCAGCGCTTCCTCGAACCCACCGTGATCGAGTTCAAGCACCACGTCCGAATACATCTGGATGAAGCGACGATAGCTGTCCCACGCGAAGCGCGCGTCTCCGGAGGTGGCGGCAAGCCCCTCGACGGTCGCGTCATTGAGACCGAGGTTGAGCACGGTATCCATCATGCCGGGCATCGACGCCCGCGCGCCCGAGCGGACCGACACCAGCAACGGGTCGCCAGCATCCCCGAACATCTTGCCCGTCACGCCCTCGATATGCGCGATGCCGGCGGCCACCTCGTCGCGCAGCGACGGCGGGAACTGGCCGCCCTCGTCGTAATAGCGGGTGCACATTTCGGTCGAGATGGTGAAGCCCGGCGGCACCGGCAGGCCGATCGACGCCATCTCGGCAAGGTTCGCGCCTTTACCGCCAAGCAGGTTGCGATCCCCCTTGCCGCCATCCGAAACACCGCCACCGAAGCGGTAGACATAGCGCTGGTCGGTCGCAGTCGATGCTTCGGCCAAGGTGCTCGCCATGTCGTCTTCTCCGTGGATGTTGTTTTCCGGTTTGTGCAACGCAACACGGCTTTGTTCAAGCCGCGAGCGGGACGGCGGTCGGCCAGTGGGTTGCGCTCGCCGAGAGGTTTGTCGGAGTAATCGCCGGCTGCCGATCAGCCCTCGATCCGGGAGAAATCCGCCACGCCGTGCACCGCCGTACGCACCCGCGCGAGCAGCGCCAGCCGTGCGGTACGTTTGGCGGGATCGGGATCGTTGACGATCACGCTTTCGAAAAACGCGTCGATCGGCGCACGCAGCGTGGCGAGCGCGGCCATTGCCGCCTCGAAATCCTCGTGCGCGACGGCATCGTCGGCGGCTGGCTCGGCCGCGTCGAGCGCGGCGATGAGCGCGGCCTCGGCCGCCTCGGGCGTATAATCGCTCACCGCATCGGAACCGGTGAACCCCTCCTTCTTGAGGATGTTCGCCGCACGCTTGTACCCGGCGAGCAGGTTGGCGCCATCCTCAGTGCCGACGAACGCCTGCAACGCATGGACACGCGCGAGCAGGCGGACGAGATCGTCCTCGCCACCAAGCGCGAACACCGCGTCGATCAGGTCGTGGCGGACTCCGGCTTCGCGTTGCTGGACTTTGAGGCGGTCGGCGAAGAACTCGATCGGTGGTGAGGGATGTAGTCCTGCCGCGCGCAACCCCGCGTAGCTTCGTGCATTTGCCGCGACCGGGAAGCGGATCAGTTCTTCGCCGTTCGCCATCAGCCGCTGCACGTCGCCGGAGACATCAAGATACATCGGTGTACTTGGCGAGGATATACTTGCCGCAGCCAGATACGCCTCGACATGCAAATCCACCGCCTTAGTCAGCCATACACCGAGGCTGCCGCGCAAGCCGTTGGCGACGATCAGACGGATGACCCCCAATGCCGCGCGCCGAAGCGCGAACGGGTCTTTCGATCCAGTCGGCAGTTCCTCGATCAAGAAAAACCCACGTAGAGTATCCAGCTTGTCCGCCAGCGACACCGCCACAGTAACCGGCGCAGTCGGCACGTCATCGCCCTGCCCGACCGGCTTGTAATGATCGCGGATCGCCTCGGCTACTGCCGGCGGCTCGCCCTGCGCGGCGGCGTAATAGCCGCCCATCAGGCCCTGCAGTTCGGGAAACTCGCCGACCATGCCGGTGACGAGATCGGCCTTGCACAGTTCCGCCGCGCGCCGCGCGAGCGCCGGGTCGCAGCCCGGAACGATGCCTTCGCTCGCCAGCCATTCCGCCAGCTTCGCCACGCGCTCCACCTTGTCGGCAACCGTACCGAGCTTTTCGTGAAACACGATGCGGTCGAGCTTAGCCGCCTGATCCGCCAGCGGCACCTTCAAGTCGGTCTCGTAGAAGAACTTTGCGTCGGACAACCGCGCAGCGAGCACCTTCTGGTTGCCCTCGACGATCTTCTCGCCGCCGTCGACCGCATCGATATTGGCGGTGCAGACAAACGCGTTCGCCAAATTGCCGGACATATCGCGGCACACAAAATATTTCTGGTTCACCCGCGCGGTAAGCTGGATCACCTCGGGCGGCACGGCGAGGAAGGTTTCGTCGAAGCGGCCGAGCAACGGCACCGGCCATTCGGTCAGCCCGGCGTTCTCGGTCAGCAGCCCCTCGTCGCGGACCAGTTCGAGGCCGGCCTTACGCGCCGCCATCGTCGCGCCAAGCGCGATGATCTGGCGGCGTTCGTCCTGATCGACGATGACGTGGCAGGCGTGCAGCTTCTCGACGTAATCGCTTGCCGAGCCGATCGTGATGACGCCGGGATGGTGGAAGCGATGGCCGACCGTCTGAGCGCCCGACGTGACGCCGGCGATCTCGCATGGCACGATGTCTTCGTCGAACAGCGCCACGATGCCTTGCAGCGGCCGCACCCAGCGGATTGACTCGGTGGAAAGCGACGCCGCACCCCAGCGCATCGCCTTGGGCCAGGGGAAGGCGCGGATCACGGCGGGGATCGCCTCGGCCAGCACCTCGGCGGTGGCGCGACCGGTGCGTTCGACGACGGCGAAGAACACGCCGTCACGCTCGACGAGCTGCTCGCGGGTCAGTCCGGTCTTGCGCAGGAATCCTTCCAGCGCCTGCGGGGGTGCGCTGGTCTTCGGCCCCTTCGTCACCTCGGAGACGGCGGCGGTCGCCACCGGCAGGTCGCGCGCGATCAGCGCGAGCCGGCGCGGCGTTGCGAAAGTGACGATCGCATCGGTATGCAGCCCGGACTTCGCCAGTTCCGCCGCGAACAACCGCGCGAGATCATCCCGCGCCTTGTCCTGCATACGCGCCGGGATCTCTTCCGAGCGGAGTTCTAGGAGGAAATCAGCCACGGTGCATCGCCTTGATAATCGTCACGTCAGCAAACGGCGGAACCATCGCCGCCATCACGCCGTCCACCCCGGGAAGCGCGCCTGCCAGCCTTCCGCGTTCTTTTCCATGTACGCCGCGCACGCGCCCTTCGCGAGATCGCGGACCCGGCCCATATACGCCTGCCGTTCCGCCACCGAGATCACGCCGCGCGCCTGCAACAGGTTGAAGACGTGGCTTGCCTTGATCGCCTGTTCATAGGCCGGGATCGGCAGCTTCGCCTCCAGGCAGTTCTCGCACTCGGCGGTCGCCTTGCGGAACAGGTCGAACAGCCGCTCGGTATCGGCGATCTCGAAGTTCCACTTCGACATCTCCCGCTCGTTCTCGAGGAACACGTCGCCGTAGCTGACGCCCGCGTCGTTGAAGGCGAGATCGTACACGCTGTCCTTGTTCTGAAGGTACAGCGCGAGCCGCTCCAGCCCATAGGTCAGCTCGCCGGCGACCGGCTTGCAGTCATAGCCGCCCATCTGCTGGAAGTAGGTGAACTGCGTCACCTCCATGCCGTCGCACCACACTTCCCAGCCGAGCCCCCACGCGCCGAGCGTCGGGCTTTCCCAGTCATCCTCGACGAAGCGGATGTCGTGGCGCGTGAAATCGATGCCAATCGCCGCGAGGCTGCCGAGATACAGCTCCTGCAAGTTCGAAGGGCTCGGTTTCAGGATCACCTGATACTGGTAATAATGCTGGAGCCGGTTGGGGTTCTCGCCATAGCGGCCATCGGTCGGGCGGCGGCATGGCTGGACGAAGGCGGCGTTCCACGGATCGGGGCCGAGCGCGCGCAGCGTCGTCGCCGGGTGAAAGGTGCCCGCGCCCATTTCCATATCATACGGTTGCAGGATCAGGCAGCCGTGCGCGCTCCAGTAATCGTGGAGCGTCAGGATCATGCGCTGGAAACTCAGCGGCGCGGCAGCGGCTTGCGTGGGCGTCTCGGCAGACGGGTGGCTTGCGGCCAAGGAAATACCCTCTCGGTGATGATGGCCGGCTTTGGCGTATGGCTTTACGAGGGTCAACAGCGCGCTTGGGCCAGCCGGGAACGATTAAGGTAGCGCAAACGCCTGCTTTCTATCATCGGCCCGACAGATGGATTTGAGCGGGACTCACACGATGCGCTTTCTGAAGACCTTGCTGGCGGCGACGATCATCCTGGCGACGCCGGCTTGCGCGCAGCCCGCGCCTGTCGCGGCGAAGGATGTCGATCCCGCCTTGTGGGTGGTGAAGGACAAGGACACCACCATCTACCTGTTCGGCACGATCCACGCGCTGAAACCGGGGCTGAGCTGGTTCGACGAGGCGGTGAAGAAAGCGTTCGACGCGAGCGACAGCCTTGTCCTCGAAATCCCGATGCCCTCGCCCGAGGAAGCGCAGAAGGTGATGCTGCCGCTCGCACTTTCTCCGACCGGGCCGACGCTGACCGAGAAGATCCCGGCGGACAAGCGCACGGAGTATGCCGCCGGCCTCGCCAAGCTCGGCCAGAAGCCGGATGCCTTCGACCGCTTCGAACCGTGGTTCGCAGGCGCGACGATCGGCCAGCTCGAAATGCAGAAGACCGGCTTCGGCCGCGACGACGGCGTCGAGATACAGCTTGATGCAGCCGCCAAGGCAGCCGGCAAGCCGGTCACCGGGCTGGAGACGCTGGGCCAGCAGCTCAACTATTTCCATGATCTGCCCCAGGCCGCACAGGTTTCATTCCTGATGTCGGGAGTCGAGGATATCGAAAAGTTCCCGTCGGAAATGAATAAGATGGTCGATCTTTGGGGTAAAGGCGATGCCGATGGCCTCGGGCGGATGATGAACGAGGATCTCAGCAAGCAGCCCGCGCTCCGGCAAGTCCTGCTATGGGATCGCAACGCGCGATGGGCGGACTGGATCGCCAAGCGGATGGAGCAGCCCGGCACGGTGTTCATCGCGGTGGGCGCGGGGCACCTTGCCGGCGATCACAGCGTGCAGACGCTGCTGGCAAGGAAGCACCTGACGGTGACGCGGATCCGGTACTGAACTGCGGCTCCGTCAGAACCGATAGGTCAGCACCAGCGGGATCGCGTGATTCACCAGCGTATCGTTGGCGCGGTAGACCCGCTGGTTGAGGTAGCCGACCTCGAAATCGAGCGTGCGCGCCACCGGCACCGTCACACCGGCGAAGCTGCGCAGCTGGTCGAGCGTATGGCGCTGCCCGGGCGTCCGGTTGAGCGCGAGGAACGGCTCGCTCCATAACACCAGCCCGACCGACTTGACGCCACCGGTTGCATAAACCGCGCGCAATTGCTGGCGGAACCGCCAGTTCGTACCAGGCAGATTGCTCAGGAAGCGCTGTTCGAGCCGGCTACGCGTGGCAAACCGCACGCTACCGACCGAACCGATCGCCCAGTTGAGCTGTTCGACCGCCTGATCCTCGGCAGTGTTCGGCGCGCCCGGCACGAAATTGGCGAAATGCACCCACCCCGCCCAAGCGGTTAGCGATCGACCCAGCGTATGGCCGATCTGCAACCGCGATTCGAACTGCGACTGGCGCTCTTCGCCGCCGGCGCGGCCGACTACCTCGCCGGAACCGACCCAGCCGTCGCCCAGCGGTTTCACCACCACAAGATCCGGCCACGGCTGCACCGATTGCGCGTGGGCGGGAACGGCAGCGGCTACGAGAGCGGCGATCGACAGAAGCTTGAACATCATTGCGGGGCGCTTTGGCGGCTGCCGCCGCACCTCGCAACGATCAAAGGATTGCCGAACTGTTGCTGGCGATCGAAACTCAGCCCTGCGCCCCGGCGGCGACCGGCTGACGCGCCGCGATCAAACCGGTCAACACCCGAACCCGCTCGCGTTCCGCCGTCCAGTCAGCGGAAGGGCGCGCCTGCATCTGGTCGAGCAGCAGTCGCAGTTCCTTGTTCCATTGGACAACGTGGTCGGACATCTCACTCTCCTCTTGTGTTATGCCGACGATGTAGGAAGCGGTGCGCATCATTTCGAGCAGCGTCGCACCTTGCCCTTTTCGCTCGCTTCGGCTATGCGCGCCGGCTTCCGGTCAGGGTCATCCCTGGAGGCCTGACCGGACTTTGATCCAAACGTATTTCGGAGACATGCAATGAGCGAACAACTGACGCTCGCAGCCGAGACGCGCGATAAGGTTGGCAAGGGAGCCTCCCGTTCGCTACGTCGCGCAGGCCGCGTACCCGCCGTCGTCTATGGTAACAACCAGGAGCCGCTGGCGATCCACGTCGAGGAAAAGGCGCTGATGCGTCTCCTCATGACGGGCCACTTCATGAACTCGCAGGTCATGATCGACGCCGGTGGCGAGAGCGTCCGCACGCTCCCCAAGGATGTCGCGTTCGACGCGGTCACGGAGCGTCCGGTTCACGTCGACTTCCTGCGCATCGGCGCACACACCACGGTTCACGTCAGCGTGCCGGTCGTGTTCACCGATGAGGACGAGGCTCCCGGCATCAAGACCGGCAAGGGTGTGCTCAACATCGTCAAGCACGAGATCGAGCTGGTCTGCGACGCAGCGGCGATCCCGGACGACATCACCATCTCGCTGGCTGGCCGCGAGATCGGCGACTCGATCCACATCTCGAACGTAGACCTGCCGCAGGGCGTGACCGCGGCGATCACCGACCGCGACTTCACCATCGCGACGATCGTCCCGCCGACCGTGCCGACCGTCGCCGACGACGCGGCCGACGCCGCCGTCGCGGAGGCGCAGGCCGCCGACGCAGCCCCGGAGAGCGAGGCGTAAGCCTTTCCCGATCGGGCATGATTTGGGCAGGGAAGCGCGAGCCTCCCTGCCCTTTTCGTTTTTGGAGCAGTGTGACGTGCAGATTTGGGTCGGTCTTGGTAATCCCGGCGCCCAATATGCGCTCAACCGTCACAATGTCGGCTTCATGGCGATCGACACGATCGCGGATTTTTATAATTTTTCAGCCGTGAAGAAGGCGTTTCAGGGCTGGACGCAGGAAGGCCGGGTCGGCTCGGAAAAAATCCTGCTGCTCAAACCCGCCACCTTCATGAACGAAAGCGGCCGCAGCGTCGGCGAGGCGATGCGCTTCTACAAACTTGCCGAGAGTGACGTGACCGTGTTCCACGACGAACTCGATATCGCGCCGTTCCGGGTGAAGGTGAAAGTTGGCGGCGGCACCGCCGGGCATAACGGCCTGCGCTCGACCGAGGCGCATATTGGTAACGCGTTCCGCCGCATCCGGCTTGGCATCGGTCATCCGGGGCACAAGGACAAGGTGTCGCCCTATGTGCTCGGCAACTATGCCAAGGCCGAGATGGACCCGCTGTCCGATATGCTCGGCGCGGTCGCGGCGGAGGCGGCGTGGCTGGCCAAGGGTGACGACGTACGCTTCATGAACGATGTCGCGTTGCGGCTGGGGGATGGCAAATGACGATCCGGAGCCTGTTCGCCACGCCCGTCTATGACGGCGCGCTCGGCGATGCCGCGCTGCTCGACGAACTGGAGCAATCCTGCCTGATGTTCGCGTCGGAAGATCGCGCCGGACGCGGCTGGTCGAAGGCGCATAACTATCGCGGCTACACCAGCTACGCCTCGCTCAACGACCTGCCGCAGCGTGATCCGGCGTTCGGCGATCTCGTCAGGAAACTGAACAAGCATGTCGCCGCCTTTGCGGAGGCGTGCGCGTTCGATCTCGGCGGGCGCAAGCTCAAGCTCGACAGCCTGTGGGTCAACGTTCTCAAGCCCGGCGGCATGCATTCCGGGCATATCCACCCGCATTCGGTGGTGTCGGGCACGCTCTATGTCGCGGTGCCGCCGGGCGCGGGCGCGATCCGCTTCGAGGACCCGCGCCTGCCCTTCATGATGGCCGCGCCGACCCGCCGCGAGGATGCGCCCGAGGCGATGCGCACCTTCGCCCACGTCACGCCCGAGCCCGGCACGGTGCTGCTGTGGGAAAGCTGGCTCCGCCACGAGGTGATCGCCGGCACCGCCAAGCAGGACCGGATCAGCATCAGCTTCAACTATAGCTGATCTGGCCTTCCGCCGCCGCAGCCGCTATCGGCGACACCAACGCGCGCCCGCTGCGGCGCACCAGCATTCAAGGACGATAAAATGGGTTTCCGCTGTGGTATCGTGGGCCTGCCGAACGTCGGCAAATCCACCCTGTTCAACGCGCTGACGCAGACCGCGGCGGCGCAGGCGGCGAACTATCCGTTCTGCACGATCGAGCCCAACGTCGGCAACGTCGCGGTGCCGGATGCGCGGCTGTATCAGCTTGCCGAGATCGCCGGATCGGCCAAGATCGTCGAGACGCAGCTTGCCTTCGTCGATATCGCCGGCCTCGTGCGTGGCGCGTCAAAGGGCGAAGGCCTCGGCAACCAGTTCCTCGGCAACATACGCGAGGTCGATGCGATTGTGCACGTGCTGCGCTGCTTCGAGGATGGCGACGTGACCCATGTCGAGGGCAAGGTTGATCCGATCGCCGATGCCGAGACGGTCGAGACCGAGCTGATGCTGTCCGATCTCGAAAGCCTTGAAAAGCGCGTACCGAACCTCGCCAAAAAGGCGGCGCAGGGCGACAAGGAGGCCAAGATCGGCGTCGCCGTGCTGGGTCAGGCGCTCGACCTGCTGCGCGAGGGCAAGCCCGCGCGGCTGACCGTGCCGAAGGACGAGGAGGAGGCGCGCGTGTTCGCGCAGGCGCAGCTGCTCACCTCCAAGCCGGTGCTGTACGTCTGCAATGTCGACGAGGGCGATGCGGCGAACGGCAATGCGCTGTCCGCGCGCGTGTTCGAGAAGGCGGCGGCCGAGGGCGCGCAGGCCGTGGTGGTCTCCGCCGCGATCGAGGCGGAGATCGCCACCATGCCGCAGGAGGATCGCGGCGAGTTCCTGGCGGAACTGGGCCTGGAGGAAACCGGCCTCGCTCGCGTCATCACCGCCGGGTACAAATTGCTCAAGCTGCTGACCTTCTTCACCGTCGGCCCCAAGGAAGCGCGCGCGTGGACCGTCCATGTCGGCGCCAAGGCTCCGAATGCAGCGGGCGAAATCCACACCGATTTCGAACGCGGCTTCATCCGCGCCGAGACGATCGCCTTTGCCGATTACGTCGCCTTCAAGGGCGAGACCGGCGCGCGCGATGCGGGCAAGCTGCGCCAGGAGGGCAAGGAATATGTCGTGCAGGACGGCGACGTGATGCTGTTCCGCTTCAACGTCTGACGGATACCGCCTTCGCCGGTATCGTAGCGATGGCCATGATACCGGGAAGCGGCTAAGCAGCGCGCGATGCTGCTGCGCCTGCTCCTCTGCCTCCTGCTCGCCACGCTCGGCTGCCAACCGGCGGCGGCGATGCCGTGCCACGACGCGGGCGGCATGACGATGGCAGCAGAGCACGGCACGCCCGCCGAGCGGCATCACGAGGCGATGCCCGCGCATGCCTGCCTCGGCTGCATCCCGCCCGAAACGCTGCGCGCCGGCGCGCTCCCCGCACCGGTCGTGGCGCCGACGCTCCCGGTCGCGCCTGCACCCGCAAGGCTCGATCCAGACGGCGGCACCCCGCCGGCGCTGCCGCCACCTCGCGTCTGAAGCGAACCGCCGGGCCACCCGCCCGCCGTTCCCTTTTTCGCGAGAACTGTAGAATGATCCGACTGTTGTTCGGCGCGGCGCTTGCCGCTCCCGCCGTCGCCGCGCACGCGCAGGCGACGGACCCGCACATGCCCGGCATGGCGATGCCCGCGCCGCATCCGGCGGCCCCGCTTCACCACGCTGTGCGGCGCAAGCCCCCTGTCCGCAAAGCCACGCCGCCCGCCGCGCCTGCGCACCCGAAGCCGGCCATGCCGACGATACCGGACATGGCGACACCGGCCAGCCCGCCCGCCGCGATGCCCGGCATGGCGATGCCGGCCCAGCTCGCACCCGCCGACACCCCCGCGCCGCCGCACGACATGGCGGCGATGCCCGGCATGGTCATGGCACCCACCGGTTATGCGGAAGGCTCCGGCACCGCGCGCAACCCGGCTGCGGAGGGTATGATGCGCGGCCTGCATCTCGCCACCGGCGACTGGATGGTGATGCTGCACGGCTATGCCTTCGCCACCTATACCGATCAGGGCGGCCCGCGCGGACGTGACATGGGGTTCGTCACCTCGATGGCGATGCTCAGCGCGCGCCACGATCTGAACTCGCAGACGCATCTGCAACTGCGCACCATGCTCAGCCTCGACCCGCTGATCGGGCCGCGCGGCTACCCCAATCTGTTCGCCACCGGAGAGACCGCAAACGGTCGCGATCCCCTGATCGACCGGCAGCACCCGCATGACCTATTCATGGAGTTGTCCGCCCGGATCGACCGCGACGTCGCGCCCGGCACCTGCCTGTTCCTCTACGGCGGCCCGGTGGCGGAACCGGCGCTGGGGCCGTCGGCGTTCATGCACCGCGCCTCCGCCGAGTATCAGCCGCTCAGCCCGATCACGCACCATTGGTTCGACAGCACGCACATCAGTTACGGCGTCGTCACCGCCGGCATTGCGGCAACACACTGGCAGATCGAGGCGTCGGGCTTTCGCGGGCGTGAGCCGGACCAGCATCGCTGGAACATCGAGACGCCCGGACTCGATAGCTGGAGCATACGCGCGACCTGGAACCCGAGCGCGCATTGGTCGGCACAGGTCAGCCATGGCCACATCACCAGCCCGGAACAGCTCGAACCCTTCACCAACGAGGCGCGCACCACCGCCAGCGTGCAATATGCCGGTGGTGGCCTCTCTGCGCTCGCCGCCTTTTCCGCCAAGAACAAGCTACCCGGCCGCACGCTGACCGCGTTTCTCGGCGAGCTAAACTGGGATTTCGCGCCTCGCGAGACGGTGTTCGGCCGCATCGAGAATGTCGCCAACGACGAACTGTTTCCCGATCTGCTCGATCCGCTGCATGGCGCGAAATACCGCATCAGCCTGTTCGAAGCCGGCTATGCGCACCGCCTGCGCCTCACCCGCGACACCGGCGTCGCGCTGGGCGGTGCGCTCGGCGTCTATGCCAAACCGGGCGCTCTCGACGCCGCGTACGGGCGCTTTCCGGTCAGCGCGAGCGTGTTCGCCAAATTCATGCTCGGACGATGAGCGCTGTCTTGAAGATGTCGCGAAGCGGGCGCAGAGGGCGCCCCATGCGTTGGTATAGCAAAATCGTCGTCGCCGGGCTGTGTGCCAGCCTGCAAGCCTGTGTCACCCCGCCCGCCGCCGCACCCGCGCCGCCGGTGGCGCAGACGGAGGCGGCACGACAGCCGGTGACGATCCTCATCTCGATCGACGGATTTCGCAGCGACTATCTCCAGCGCGGCGTGACGCCGCGGCTGAACGCGCTCGCCGCCGCCGGGATCAGCGCGGTGATGCACCCCGCCTTCCCGTCCAAGACCTTCCCCAACCACTGGACCCTCGTCACCGGGCTGCGGCCCGATCGCAACGGCATCGTCTCGAACAGCATGGAGGATGCCGCCCGCCCCGGCGAGACCTTCACCATGGCGACCGACGATCCATTCTGGTGGAACGAGGCCAAGCCGATCTGGGTCGATGCCGAACAGGCCGGCATCCACACCGGCACGATGTTCTGGCCCGGCGCGAACGTCGCGTGGGGCGGTGCGGTAAAGCCCAACAGCCACGGCGCGACCATAGGCGGTACCCGGCCTGAGGACTGGATGCAGTTCAACCAGGCGGTGACCGGCGCGCAGCGGGTCGAGGGCGTGCTCGACTGGATGCGCCGGCCGACCGCGATCCGCCCACGCTTCGTGACGCTGTATTTCGATACGGTCGATAGTGCCGGCCACATGTTCGGTCCGGACGACGCGCGCACCACCGCTGCCGTCGCCGACGTCGATGCGCTGATCGGCAGGCTGACCGATGGGCTGCGTGCGCTTGGGCAACCCGCCAATCTCGTCATCGTCGCGGATCACGGCATGGCGGCGACGAGCAGCGAGCGTACCATCGCGCTCGACCGGATCGCCAACCCGGCCGACTACCGCGTGTTCGAAACCGGTCCGTTCGCGTCGCTGTCGGCGGTGCCGGGGCATGAGGCGGCGCTGGAAAAAGCGCTGTTCGCGCCGCACGCGCATCTGCATTGCTGGCGCAAGTCGGACATTCCGGCGCGGCTCCATTACGGCGCTAATCCGCGCATCCAGCCGTATTTCTGCCTCGCCGATGCGGGCTGGGAAACCGCCAAGACGACGCCCGACAAGCCGCGCACCGGCGGCGACCATGGTTACGACAATATGGCGCCGGAAATGAACGCGCTGTTCATCGCCAGCGGCCCTGCGATCAAGCCCAAGGGCAAGCTCGCCGCGTTCGACAATGTCGATGTGTACCCGCTGCTGCGCGATCTGCTGGCGCTGCCGCCCGCTGCGGGGGTGGATGGCAACGATGCGCCGTTCCGGGACGCGCTGCGACGGTGATACAAAACGGGCGGCGTGTCATCGACACGCCGCCCGTTTCGGATTTGGGTAAGCCAGGCTGGCGGTGTGTACGACCGCCCCGCCGCCCGTCGATCAGTGGTGGCGACCGCCACCGCCACGGCCGTGGAACCCGCCGCCACCGCCGCCGTGGAAGCCACCACCGCCCGGGCCGCGACCACCGCCGCCATGGAAACCACCGCCACCAGGACCACGCCCGCCCTGAACGCCGCCGCGTGCGCCACCGAAGTCGCGCCACATCGGGCGTACATCACGGTGCGCGTTGTTCCAGGTCTGCGAACGCCCGCGCCAGTAATTCTGCTGACCACCGTTCCACCGATGGCGACCACGGTTGCGATCATAGACGTAGTAGCCGGTGCCGGGATAGTAATAGTCGCCGTACCAGCCCCAGTATGGATCGGCGTTGAAGCCACCATAATAGGGATCGTAGCCGTCGCTGACATAGCCGACGCCACCGCCGTAGCCATATCCGTCATCGACACAGGCGGACAGGCCGACAGCAGCGGCAAGGCCGAGACCGGCAATCAGGATTTTGCGTGAAAGCATGGTTTTACTCCAACAGGACGCGGTGCCCGCGAGACCTGCGGCGCATCATGTCGGATCAACGATATATTGTCGCCAGAGTTCCATATCCGTTCCCCCCACGAAACACGGGGTTGCGGTAACCTGCCCGACTGGTCGCGATGGCCACGGCAGATTGCCGGATCGGCCCCGCCGGATGCTGATCACCGCACGCTCAGCCTCGACGAAAGCTCAGTGCCCCTCGAACGCGATCAGCGCGTCGACCGAGATCCCGTCGCCGCGCAGCGCGTCGGCACCGCCGAGTTCGGGCAGGTCGAGCAGGAACTGCACCTGCTCCACCACCGCACCCGCCTTGCGCAGCAGCCGCACCGCCGCACGGGCGGTGCCGCCGGTGGCGATGAGATCGTCGACCAGCAACACCCGCTGGCCGGGCACGAGCGCATCCTCGTGGATGGCGATGCGATCGGTGCCGTATTCCAGCACGTAATCCTCAGCGATGGTCGCGCCGGGCAGCTTGCCATCCTTGCGGATCAGCAGCACGCCCGCGTTCAGCGGCGCTGCCAGCGCGGCGGCGAAGATGAAGCCGCGTGCCTCGATCCCCGCGACCAGATCGACCTTCCCCACCACTCGCGCCGCCATTCGCGCGATCGCCTCGGCAAAGCCGTTCGCGTCGAGCAGCAGCGTGGTGATATCCCGGAACATGATCCCCGGCTTGGGGAAATCCGGGATGGTGCGGATCAGGGCTTTGAGGTCGTCGTTCTGGCCTGCGGTCATTCTCTAGTGTTTCACATTACGCCAGACATTCTGATACGCGCCGTATGCGAGGAAGCAGAACACCAGCAGGAACCCAAGCACGGCCAGGCCGGCGCCGTGGCGGGTATCGAGATTGGGTTCGGCTGTCCATGTCAGAAACGCCGCGACGTCCTTCGCCATCTGGTCGACCGTCGGCTTGGTCCCGTCGAGATACTGGACCTGTCCGTCGGACTTGAGCGGCGGCGGCATCGCGATGTTGAGGTTGGCGAAATACTGGTTGTAGTACAGGCCCTTCGGCGTTTTCACGTCGGGGAACTTGGCAAGCAGATCGGCCGGCTGGTTCACATAGCCATGCCCGACCAGCGAGTAGATATAGTCCGGCCCCTCATGCCGCGCCTTGGTCATCAGCGAGAGATCGGGCGGGACAGCATTGTTGTTGGCGGCGCGTGCGGCCACGTCGTTGGCGAACACCAGCGGGAAATGGTCAGACGGGATGCTCTTGCGCGTGGCGACTTCGCCGGTGTCCGGATTGATGCTCGGCTGTTCGATCTGCCAGCCCGCGGCGATCGCCTTCACCTGACCATCGTCATAGCCAAGCTTCTTGAGGTCGCGGAACGACACCAGCCGGATCGAATGGCAGGCCGAGCAGACCTCCTTATAGACCTGGAAGCCACGCTGAAGCTGACGCAGATCGAACTTGCCGAGCACACCCTCCGATGGCGGTTCGGCACTCAGCAGCGGGTGCTGCGAGCGGACGTAATGTTCGGCGGTCGGCGCGGGCGGATCGGTGACGACACCGATGACCGACCAGAGCAGCGACCAGGCCAGCACGGCGACGATGCCGAGGCCGACAATCCCGGAAATCCAGCGAATCATGGTCGTCCCCCTTATTCGGCTGCCAGCACGGAACCGCTGACCGCGGATTTCGTCGGGCTGGTGCCGCCATGCTTCGCCAGCACCGCCTCGGTGATCGAGGTCGGCAGTGGGCGCGGACGCTCCATCCGCGACACGATCGGCAGGATGACGAGGAAATGTGCGAAGTAATAGGCCGCCGCGACCTGCGCCGTGATGACGTAGAGCGGCTCCGCCGGCGATCCGCCGCACCAGCCCAGCACCAGCACGTCGGCCACCAGAATCCAGAAGAAGGTGCGGTACACCGGTCGGTAATTGGTCGAGCGAACCGGCGAACTGTCCAGCCACGGCAGGAAGAACAGCAGCGCGATCGACCCGAACATCGCCAGCACGCCCCACAGCTTCGCGGGGAGGATGAAGTCCGACGTGAACGAGCGCAGGATCGCGTAGAACGGCCAGAAATACCATTCCGGCACGATATGCGCGGGCGTGGAGAGCGGATTGGCCGGAATGTAATTGTCCGGGTGGCCGAGATAGTTCGGCGCGAAGAAGATCAACCCGGCGAACACCACCAGGAAGATGCCCAGCCCGAAGCCGTCCTTCGCGGTATAATACGGGTGGAACGGCACGGTATCCTGCTCGCCCTTCACGTCGACGCCGGTCGGGTTGTTCGAGCCGGGAATGTGCAGCGCCCAGATGTGCAGCACGATCACGCCCGCGATCACGAACGGCAGCAGATAGTGCAGCGAGAAGAAGCGGTTGAGCGCGGCATCGTCCGGCGCATAACCGCCGAGCAGCCACACGCGGATGGTATCGCCGACGATCGGGATCGCCGAGAAGAAGCCAGTGATGACCTGCGCGCCCCAGAAGCTCATCTGCCCCCACGGCAGCACGTAGCCCATGAACGCGGTCGCCATCATCAGCAGGAAGATGACGACGCCCAAGAGCCACACCATCTCGCGCGGCGCCTTGTACGATCCGTAGTAAAGCCCGCGGAAGATGTGGGTGTAGACCACGATGAAGAACATCGACGCGCCGTTCGCGTGCGCATAGCGCAGGAACCAGCCGGCGTTGACGTCGCGCATGATGTGTTCGACCGAATCGAACGCCACACCGCCGTTGGCGGCATAATGCATCGCCAGCACGATGCCGGTGATGATCTGGATGCCAAGCGCGGCCCCGGCGAGCACGCCGAAGTTCCAGAAATAGTTGAGGTTGCGCGGCACCGGATACCCTGCGCCGACCGCATTGTAGACGAGGCGCGGCAATGGCAGCCGTTCGTCCACCCATTTGGTGACGCCGTATTTCGGTTCGTAATGCTTGGCCCAGGGAAAGCTCATCTCAGTGCATCCTCAACCGACGGTGACCGTCGTGTCCGACGAGAAGGTGTATGGCGGCACGGCCAGGTTCTTCGGCGCCGGGCCTTTGCGGATGCGCGCGGCGGTATCGTATTGCGAGCCGTGGCACGGGCAGAAATAGCCGCCGAACTGGCCGCGGTTCTCGCCCTCGTGAATGCCGAGCGGGATGCAGCCGAGATGCGTGCAAACGCCGAGTGTGATCAGCCAGTTGGCCTTGCCGGGCTTGGTACGCTCCGCCAGTGTCTGCGGGTCGCGCAGTTCGCTGAGCTGGACGGCATTCGCCTCCTCGATTTCCTTGGGGGTGAGGTGGCGCACGAACAGCGGCTGCTTGCGGAAGCTGGTGACGACGCCCTGCCCGGCCTCGATCTTCGACAGATCGACCTCGGTGGTGGATTGCGCCAGCACGTCCGCCGACGGACTCATCTGGTTGATGAGCGGCAGCACCACGATCGCGCCGCCGACGCCGGCCCAGGCCACCGCCGCGATGTTGATGAAGTCGCGCCGGCGCGGATCGTCTTCGCCCTCGTGGTACGGGGCGGGGTCCTCTCCGGGTGGCACGGCATGATCGAGTGTCGCCATTTCTCTGCCCTTGTCTTCCGTGTCGACCGTTGCGGCCTCGGCGGTGGGTCTTTTCTGAGGTGAAACGCGCTAGACGCTGCCACCCTGAACCTCTCCGTCCCCACGGGAGGTAGTGATCTGATAGACGGAGGTGGCACGCTTTGCCAACAGCAATTTACCTCTGTTAAAGGCGCGCGATGCGGATCGCTTTGTACCAGCCCGAAATCGCCGGCAATGTTGGCACTATCCTGCGCATGGCAGCGTGTTTCGGCGTCGCGGTCGATCTGATCGAGCCGATGGGCTTCGCGTATGGCGATCGGGCGCTGGCGCGGGCGGGCATGGACTATGCGCGCGTTGCCGAAGTGCGTCGTCATATCGACTGGTCCGCTTTTGTCGGCACGGCACCGTCACGTCTGGTGCTGCTGACGACACGCGGCGGCACCCGGCTTGATGCGGCCAGCTTCGACGCGGGCGACACCTTGCTGTTCGGGTCGGAGGGCAGCGGCGTGCCGCAGCCCGTGCACGATCGCGCCGACGCGCGCATCCGCATCCCGCTTGGCGCCGGCATGCGCTCGCTCAACCTCGCGGTGGCGTGCGGCATCGCGCTAGGCGAGGCGTTGCGGCAGACGGATGGTTGGCCGGGCGATGTCGAGTTTTGACCACTCGACTTGCGCGGGCGTCTCGCGCAAGAGCAACCGTCATGCAACCGCTCGACGAACAGCAAACCGCCGCCCGCACCTGGTTTGAGCATCTGCGCGACCTGATCTGCGCGGAATTTGAACGTATCGAGACCGAAGCGGGGTCCGAGGCGATCTTCGAATATACCCCTTGGGACCGCACCGATCCTTCTGGTGCGCCCGGAGGCGGCGGTGTGCGCGGCGTGATGAAGGGCAAGGTCTTCGAAAAGGTCGGCGTGAACGTCTCGACCGTCGGCGGCCAGCTCGAAGGTGAGTTCGGCAAGACTATTCACGGCGCGGCGGATGACCCCAGTTTCTGCGCGACCGGCATCAGCCTCGTCGCGCATATGGCCAACCCGCACGTCCCCGCCGTCCACATGAACACCCGTTTCCTGACGACCACCAAACGCTGGTTCGGTGGCGGCGCCGATCTCAATCCCCCGCTGCCGGTGAAAGAGGACACCGCCGCTTTCCACGCCGCGATGAAGGCAGCGTGCGACGCGCATGATCCGGCGCATTACCCGCACTTCAAGGCATGGGCCGACACCTATTTCTACATACCCCATCGGAAGGTGCATCGTGGTGTGGGTGGCATCTTCTACGATCACCTCGAAGGCGATTTCGACGCCAATTTCGCCTTTACCAAGGACGTCGGCCGCGCGTTTCTCGAAATCTTTCCCAAGATCGTGCGGCGGCGAATGGACACGCGCTTCGATGCGGTGGACCTCGCCGCGCAGCGCGCATGGCGGGGACGTTATACCGAATTCAACCTCGTCTATGATCGTGGCACGCTGTTCGGGCTCAAGACCGGCGGCAACATCGACGCCATCCTGATGAGCCTGCCGCCCGTCGCGACCTGGAGCTGAACCCGTGGGCCTGACTGGCGTACGCGCGACTGACGTGGCGACGATCGTCACCACGCTGGAGATGCGCGCGCGGCCCGAGGTGTTGGCGAAGCCGACGTCGCCGCTGCGACTGGTGCAGCTCGAACGCCCGACACCGGATCGCTACCGCGCGTTGTTCCGGGCGGTCGGCGAGCGCTGGCTGTGGTTTTCGCGGCTCGTGATGGACGATCGTTCCCTCAGCGCGATCATCCACGATCCCGATGTAGCTGTGTTCGCGGCCGTGGACGCCGCAGGCAACGACGCCGGCATGCTGGAACTCGATTTCCGCCGCCACGGTGAATGTGAGCTCGGCTATTTCGGGCTGGTACCGGATCTCGCCGGACAAAAGCTCGGTCGCTGGTTGATGGCAGAGGCGCTTGGCCGAGCGTGGGCGCCCAGTGTGGGGCGGGTATGGGTCCATACCTGTACGCTCGACCACCCATCGGCGCTAAACTTCTACCGCGCGTCCGGTTTCACGCCAATCGCACGCACGATCGAGACGTTTGCCGACCCGCGCATCCTGGGGCTGCTACCCGAATCGGCCGGTCCTCACGTGCCGCGGTTGAGCGCCAGCGCTTCGCGGTAAAGCGCGATCCGCACCAGAATTCCCGCAGTCAGCGTCACCGTCAGCGTCGCCGCCGCCATTGCGTCGAGCAACGCCGCCGCGACCGGGTTGGCCATCGGTGCGCCACCCATCGTCCGCCCCGCCACCGCAAAGGGCAACGCGACAAGCTGCCCGCCGAACAGCAGCAAGCCGGAGATCGCCATCATCACGACACCGTTGCCGCGCGTCAGCCGCACACTGCGCTGAAGCGCCGCCACCACGCCGACCGGCTGCTCCGCGACGATCACCGCCCCGCTCAGCAGCAGTCGTCCCAGGAGGTACAGCGACGGCAGCACCAGCACCACGCCGATCGCCGGCAACATGAACAGCCCCGCCGGAAGCGACACCAGCAGCGCCGCAAGGAAGTAGCGCGGGAACAGCCGCAGCGCATCCGCCAAAGCGTCGCGTAGCGCAGGCCGCCCATTGCCGAGATACAAAAGCAGCATGACCAGGCTGCCGAACAAGGTCAGCAGTTCCGCGCCGAACAGCCAAGGACCATAAGCGCCGAACCAGCCGGTAAACGCCTCCAGCCACGTCCGCACCGCCGCTTTATCAGGCTGCCCCTCCGGCATCATCGGGGCGACCGGTATCAGCAGCGAACAGGCAAATTGCGGCAGAAACACGAAGAACCCCGTAACGCGCAGCAACAAGTCCCAATCTGCTCGCCACATCTCCCACGCGGTACGAAGTGCACGGCCTATGTTGATCTTCATAAACAACTTTTCATGCGAGTTCGATGACCGCTTCACGACCATCGCGAACCACGACGAACAGGCGCGCGGCAAAAATGACGGCCAGGATGGAAAACCCCGTCTGAACGAGTGCAACCAGGATCGCGGTGATGATCGTCGCGAAATTCACCGGGCCCGCGCCCAGCGTTAACAGACCAAGGATCGTACCGAAAACCGTCCGCGTCGCCATCGTCGCGACTTGCGAGACGATGATGTACAACAGCAGCACACCGACCAGCTTCAGCGTCAGCCCGCGTGTCAGCCGCAGCGATCGTGGCAGCGCGGATACGCCCCGCCGCTCCGCCACCAGCGCCGGGTCGACAAGCAGCAGCCGGGCGAACAGGATCAGCACCAACACCGTGAAAAAGAGGCTGTACACCAGCGCAAACACGGCCGGCCCGAATGCTATCGTCGGCATGGCGCCGGGCGCCGGCATCTGCCCGGGCACGATCCCGCCGAGCGCGAACGCGACGAAGATCGGAGCCGCCGCCACCACAACAATACCGAGTTCGATCACCGCGACGAGCAGCTTAGCCGGCAGCCGCGCTGCCCCGATACGGATCGCCCCCGATGAGTCGACCGGCTCGATCACGAGTGCTGTCAGTGCGAGATTACCCCACAAGGTCACGATGCTCATCGCCAGCGTGGCAAGGCCGAACACGATGTTTGCTGGCGTCGCGTCGCGACCGACCAGCGGCATGAGGTTGCCGAGCAGCGCCATCGGCACGAAGATCAGCGGAACCGCAATGCGCAGCACCGCGCCGAAGCGATCGCTGATGAACCCCGACGTTCCGTCCCACGTTGTCCCGATGCTGACCATGCGTCCCCCGACAAAAGCGCCGCCGTTGCGTAGCGTTAGCGCAAGCGGCGGAAGCTTGCCAACCGATCCCGCATAATCTTGCGCTTGGCAGCACTTGAGCGCAATCGACGGCAATGGACCTGACGACCGAGATCGAATGGCGTGTCGAGCCGACGCGCATGCCCTATCAGGATGCGCTCGCGACGATGGAAGCGCGTGCCGCCGCCGTTGCCGCGGGCGACGCGCGAGAGCTGGTGTGGCTACTCGAACACCCGCCTGTGTACACCGCCGGCACCAGCGCGAACCCCGCTGAGCTGCTCGATCCGCGCTTCCCGGTGGTTCAGACCGGGCGTGGCGGCCGCTTCACCTATCACGGCCCTGGCCAGCGGGTCGGCTATCTTGTGCTCGATCTCAACACGCGCGGACGCGACATCCGCCACTTCATCTGTTCGCTGGAAGGATGGCTGATCGACGCACTCGCTCAACTCGGCATCGTCGCGTTCCGCGCACCCGGTCGGATCGGCATCTGGACGCGCACGGCCGATGGCGCGGAGGCCAAGATCGGCGCGATCGGGGTGCGGGTGCGGCGCTGGGTGACATTGCACGGTTTCGCGATCAACCTCGCGCCCGATCTGTCGCATTTCACCGGCATTGTGCCATGCGGCTTGCCCGACTTCGCCGTCACCAGTGCACGGGAGCTTGGCAAAGCGAGTGATTTCACCACCTTCGACGCTGCGCTGGCAGCTACGTTTCCGGCGTTTCTACAGCGTTTGCGCGGCAGTGCGGAAAACAGCCTTGAGGCAAAAGCCGGTTCAGACTAATATCCCCCTCGATTTGGGTAATAAGGTCAGACGGCCACCCGGGTCGCCTATCTAGGGAGCTTTTCTATGCGTGCATTCATTTCCAAGGTCGCTGTCGTGTCGCTCGTCGCCGCTGCTGCGGTTTCGCTGTCGGCTTGCGGCAAGACCACGTCGACCACCGACAACACCACCGTCACCGACCTGAACTCGATGGACAGCACGGACACGATGTCCGACAACATGACCGCAGTCGATGGCACGATGGCTGACAACGGCATGATGGGCGACAACGGCGCGATGATGTCGAACGGTTCGTCGAACGCGATGTAATCACCGGCAACGGTGTTCTGAAAGGCCGTCCGGACCATCCGGGCGGCCTTTTTGATTCCGTCGATCTGATCCGCCGCAAATCGACAAACCGTTACGGCGTCGTGCGAAATAGGGTTTGGACAGCGGCGAGAAACGCCCTAAACATAGTAAAGATCCAATTTGCCTGAGAGAAAAAGATGAAACTGTCGCGTGCGTTAGGCGGAATTGCTGCGGTGTGTGCAGCGACGCTTTCTCTCCCTGCCAACGCGCAGTTCTTTTTCTCGCCGCACGATATGACGGCGCCGCCGATTACCGGCACCGAGGCCAATTTCGCGACCGATTTTCCCAAGGCCACGCCTACGGAGGTCCGCGCCGCACTGGTGTGGCAGATGCGTGCCGCGCTGAACGTCGCGGCGCTGCAATGCCAGTTCGAGCCGACGCTGCTCGCCGTCCCGAACTACAATGCGGTCCTGTTCAACCATAAGGACGAGATCAAGAAGTCGTACGATACCGTCACCAAATATTTTATCCGGGTCAACAAGACGCCCAAGGCCGGGCAGACCGCGTTCGATCATTTCGATACGCGCAATTACTCGACCTTCACCGCCGTCGATGCGCAATACGGCTTCTGCCAGACGGCTGCGCAGATCGCGGTCAAGGCTGCGATGGCGCCACGTGGCCAGTTCTACAAAGTCGCACTGGAAGAGAGCGGCACGCTCCGCAACAGCCTCGTTTATTGGGGTGACCAGCGCTTCCCGCGCCATCCCGTGATCGCAACTGCAAAGGGCATACCGAACCTCGATCCGCGCTGCTGGGACAAAAAGGGCCAGTGGGTCGAGAAGACATGCGGTGCACAAGACACCAATCTGGCCAGCGTAAAGTAATCTTGCGGACCCGCGCCGGAGAGCAAAGCTTTCCGGCGTCCCCGCCAAAACGACTTATCTTAGACGCGCCCAGGTAGGGGCATGATCGCTCGCCTTCTCACGACCGCGATATTCCTTGTCGACGCCCGCGTCGACAAGCCGGTCCGCAGCGATCGGCGATAGCAGCAGGTGATCGATACGAAAGCCGGCATCACGCTGCCATGCACCCGCCTGATAATCCCAGAACGTCCAGACGCCGCCTTTAGGATGCCGCGTCCGCAACGCATCGGTCCACCCTTGCGCGACGAGCGCGCGAAAGCCCGAGCGGCTTTCCGGCTGCATGAGCGCATCACTGGCCATTACACGCACCGAGAAGGTGTCATCATCATTGGGGATGACGTTGTAGTCGCCCGCCAGCACGACCGCCCGCTCCTCGCCCAGAAGATCCCTAGCACGCGTCGTCAGCCGCTCGATCCAGCGCAACTTGTAATCGAACTTGGGCCCGGGGAGCGGATTGCCGTTGGGGAGGTAGATTGAGGCGACGATCAACCCATCGACATCCGCTTCGAGGTAGCGGCTGTGGTCATCCTCGCTCTCACCGGCAAGGCCGCGTTGCCGCTCTACCGGCTCGACGCCTTTCGCCAGCACCGCAACACCGTTGAACCCTTTCTGGCCATGCCACACCGCACCATAGCCGGCATCCCGGATTTCGGTGATCGGGAACGTCTCATCCGTTGTCTTCAACTCCTGAAGGCAGACGATTTGAGGCTGTTGCTCGGCAAGATACTCGATCAGGCGCGGCAGGCGCGCCTTAATGCCGTTGACGTTGTAGCTGACGATCTTCACGATTTAGTGACGATCAGATCGAGAAGCTGGAACCGCAGCCGCAGCCCGACGCCGCCTGCGGGTTGGTCACGCGAAATGCCGCGCCGCCGAGTTCCTCGACGTAATCCACCGCCGCGCCGCGGACGAGATCCAGACTGACCGAATCGACCACCAGCCGCACCGCGCCGTTTTCCGCCACCGCGTCGTCACTCTGCACAGTGTCGGCGAACCCGAACTTGTATTGGAAGCCCGAACAGCCTCCCCCATCTACCGACAGTCGCAGGATCGGCGGCTTGCCCTGTTTGGCCGCGATGGCTGCGACGCGGGCAGCAGCGGAGTCGGTCAGGGCGATTTCGGGAGCGAGTGTGGCCATGACATTGAGATAGGCGGTGCCAGGCCGCACGGCAACCGCTCCATCCCGGCTCGACGCGGTGGCCGACACCGCTTAGACCGGCAACCTTTACCGGCCGGATCGGACGGTACGGTTATGATTACAGGAGGATGTGTTGGCGACCCCGATGAGCCCCGCCGCGCTGGCGCCCGATGATGATGCCGAGGTCGCGCGGCCCGCACCCGAACGCAACCTCGGCGCGCAGACGCTGGAGCGCGGGCTGACGTTGCTCGCGCTCGCCGCGTCCGAACCGATGACGGTCGGCAACCTTGCAAACGCCAGTGGCCTGCCGCTGAGCATCGTGCGGCGGCTTGTTAAAACGCTAATCGCCCGCGAGTTTCTCGCGATCGCGCCGGACAGCGTCGTGCGCGGCGGCGGCGAATTGCTGCGGCTGAGCCAGGCGTCGCTACAACGGCTCGACCTGGTTTCCGTGGCGCGGCCGTGGGTGCTTGCGCTTGCGCGTCAGACCGGGCTGAGCGCCTTCCTCGGGCGGCGCCAGCTCGACAAATCGGTGCACCTGATGCGCGCAGCCGGCGCGGAGCGGGTGGCGGTGACGACTGGTGCCGGCAGTACGCGATTCCTGCCGGAGACCGGACTTGGCAAGGCACTGCTGCTGGATGACGACGTCACGAGCTGGACCGAATTGTTCGGCGCGATCGCGGCGGAGGAGCGCGGCGACTGGCTTGTCGAGATGACCCTTGCGGCGGAACGCGGCGTCGTGCTCAAGATCGGTCCCGCGCCTGATTGCATCAATGCGGTCGCCGCACCCGTGCGCGACGCAACCGGCAAAATCGTAGCCGCGATCAACGTCGCGGCACAGGCGCAATACCTCGACGACGAACGTATGGCGGAGGTTGCGACCGCCGTTCTCGACACCGCGCTGTCGATCAGCCGGGAGTTGGGCTTCTCACCGGACATGGTGCCGAAGCCGCCATATACAAAACGCGCGCGGAAAGTCTGAGAAGGACAACAAAAAAGGCGCCGGTCTCGTGACCGGCGCCTTTTTTTGGTGCCTAAACACCATCGATCAATCGGCAGCGTCATCCGCCGCGGGGCCGACGCCGACCGGGATCGTGTGTACCGAACGATCCTGCGCCGCCAGCAGATAGTCGGCGGTCTGAAGGAAGGGCACCGGGTTCACGGCGTGACCATCGATGCGAACTTCATAGTGCAGATGCGGCCCGGTTGAGCGTCCTGTCGAACCGATCAACGCGATCAACTGCCCACGATGCACGCGCGTGTGGTCGGCTACCAGGATCTTGGAAAGATGGCCGTACCGGGTTTGAATACCCTTGCCGTGATCGATCTCGACCAGGTTGCCGTAACCACCGGCACGCTCCGCGCGATCGACGAAGCCGTCTGCGGTTGCATAGACCGGTGTACCGACCGAGCCGGGGATGTCCACGCCAGCGTGCATCTTCGCGGTGCCGCGAAACGGATCGGAGCGGATTCCGAAGTTGCTGGTAAAGGCGAGATGCTCGACCGGCTGAACCGATGGAATCGCGATCGCCCCCCCCTGGTCGAAGGTGTCGAGCTTCTTCCAGGTCTGGAACAGTGAACGGAACTGCACGTCCGCGCGTGTGTCGGCAGCAGTCGTCGCGCTGTCGGCGGCGTCGAACGCGCTGCCTGCCGCAGCGGAATGAACCGCAGCCACTGCCGCGGCACCTTCGGCCGCATGCGCAACGCCGCCAGCCATCATACAGGAGGCGATGCCAGCGATGCCGGCGACCAGTCCTCGCGCCGTGCGGAACGTCGCATGATGATAATCGTTATGACGGATGCAGTCACGATTGGTGAAGAGCGATTGGAGCGCCGAGAAAGACGCACACGATGTAAGCGTGGTTATGTTCATCGGTTCCCAGTGGCCGTTAACGCGCTTGCCGATTACGACGGCACCCGCCCCACGTCCAGATCGCAGCCCCTCCACGCCCGGACGCCTTTTCTTGCCCTTATTTACCAAGGCGGGGCAAGCGGCTGATAATATTCCCGCGTCAGACCGGCAGCATGACGCGCCGAATCGTTGAACGGCTCTTTCAATTCGCCACGAAAATATTGCGACAGCAGCTTTTTCCAATGCGCCGCCGGAAGCACGCCGGCGCTCGCGCAACCGGATTCGAACCATTTCGTGCCCGTCCGCACGTGCCGAATCTCATCATCGAAGATCCTTCGCATGATCGCGGCGGTTGCTCCGTCGCCAGCGGCATCTGCACGCGCGATCTTATCCGGCGTCACGTCGAGGCCCCGCGCCTCCAGCACCATCGGCACGATCGCCAGCCGGGCAAGCGCATCGCCGGCGGTATCCGCCGCCGACTCCCACAAGCCATCGTGCGCCGGTAGCGCGCCGTAGCGGCTGTCGAACGCGCGCAGGCGCCGCTCGACCAACGCGAAGTGCATCGCTTCGTCGGCCCCGACCGAAAGCCAGTCACTGGTGAACTCCGGCGCGAACTGCGCGCCGAACCGCCCGGCCATGTCGAACGCGAGGTCGATTGCGATGAACTCGATGTGCGCGAGCGCGTGCAACAGCGCGACGCGTCCGCGCAACGAACCACCCTTGCCACGCCTGGGCATATGGGTCGGCGGCAACAATCGCGGTTCGGCCGGTCGCGCAGGACGATCCGGCATGGCGCTGCCGTCGACCGGGCCGAACGCGCCCCGCCGCCAGCCGCGTGCGACGGCGCGGGAGCGCATCACCTTGGCAGTCGGTTCCGCGGTTTCGAGTACGTCGCGGATCGCGGCTGAAACGCTTGGCAACGTCACGCCAGCAATTTTGCCGCTGCCAGGACCTGCTCGGCATGACCTGCGACGCGAACCTTGCCCCAGCGCCGCGCAAGCGTGCCATCCGCGGCGAAGAGGAAAGTTGACCGCTCGACACCCATGTAGGTGCGTCCGTACATGCTCTTTTCGACCCACACGCCGAACGCTTCCATGACCGCATGGTCCTCATCACTGGCGAGCGGTACCGTGAGATCGTATTTGGTAGTGAACTTGGCGTGCTTGGCCGGCGTGTCGGGTGATACGCCAAGCACCGCGACTCCCGCCGCCGCGAAGTCAGCCGCCAGCGCGCTGAAATCCTGCGCTTCGCGCGTGCAGCCCGTCGTGTCGTCCTTGGGGTAGAAGTACAGCACGAACGGCTTGCCGACGAAGCTGCGCAGCGAAACTTTCGCGCCGTCCGCGCCTGCAAGTTCCAGATCGGGAAGTGCTTCGCCCTCTGCAATCGTCATATCCGGTCTCCTGTCGCGACTGCCACCAGAAAGTCGACGACCTCCTGCCGTGTCGCGGCGAGCGAGGCAACCACGCCGTCCCAATCGGCCATGCCGAGCGCGCCGGCAATCAGGCGCTGCGTGGGCGCCGGCGGAATCGCGGCATCAGGCGCGACCAACCGCAGCGTGACAAGCAAACGCGTCAGCAACGCCTCGGCATCGCCGAGCGTCGGCGGCGCCAGTCCGGCCGCCGCCAACGCGCCGATCGCCTCGCTTAAACTGGAGGAAAAGCCGGCCAAGCAGGTCAGTTGGCGAACGTGGACGGCGAACTCCAGATCGACGAGACCGCCCGGCAGCAACTTGGCATCGAGCGGGCCGGCGGGCGGCTTGTGCTTCGCCATGTCGGCACGCATCGCCATCGCATCCGCGACGATGTCACGCTGCGGCCGCTCTCCGCACAAGACCGCGTCGATCACCGACTGCACCTCGGCCCGCGCGCGTGCGGAGCCGAACACCGGCCGCGCGCGGGTCAGCGCCATGTGTTCCCACGTCCACGCGCTCTCGCGCTGATACCGCGAGAACCCGTCGAGCGAGACGCTGAGCGGCCCTTGCGTACCTGAGGGTCGCAGACGCGTGTCGATCTCGTAAAGCGGGCCGGATGCGGTGGGCGCGGACAAGGCGCCGGTGATCCGCTGCGCGAGCCGGTTGTAGTACAGCACCGCGCCGAGCGGCTTCGTGCCGTCAGATTCCAGGCGGTAATCGCCCGTAAAAAGGTAGATGAGGTCGAGATCGGAGGCATGGGTCAACGCCGCGCCGCCAAATCGCCCAAGCGCAAGGATGACCAGTTCGCTGTCCGGCACACTGCCATGCACAGCGACGAACTCGCTTACCGTCGCCGCCGCCAGCACCTCCGTCGCGGCCTCCGCCACCCGCGCATAACCCGCCGCGACAGCGAGTGGATCGCTGGCGGCGGCAACGATCTGCGTGCCGAGCGCAAACCGTTTCTCTCCGACAATACGGCGGACGTGGTCGAGCAGCGCCTGATAATCCTGCCCGCCATGCATCTCCGCAGCCAGCGCCGCAACGTCGCCAACCGGGCCGAGCGCGGTCGCATCAATCAGCCCGTCGAACAATTCGGGCCGACGCGCGAGCGCCTGTGCCAGCGTTTCGGCATGGCTCAGGATCAGCGCGAGCAGCCGCGCCAGCGCCGGCCGCGCCTGCAACAGTCGGAAGAAGTTGATCGCACTCGACAGGTGCGACAGCATACTGTCCAGCCGGGCGACCGCAGTACTCGGATCGGGCGCCTGCCCCAGTGCCTCGATCAGGCCGGGAAGCACCGCCTCCAACGCGGACCGCGCCGCCTCGCTGCGCAGCGCGGGATAGATGCCGGCACGCCATTGCCCGATCGCACGCGCGGCGCCTGACGGATCGGCAAATCCCGCTGCGGCAAGTTGCGCGGCGAGATGTTCGGCGCTGAACGACATGGCGGCGCCCTCCGCCGGATCAAGCGCATCGTAGATCGCCCCGACACGCTCGACATGCGGTCGCAACAGAGCGAGCAGCGCCGCACCGTCGTCCAGCCCATGCAACTGCGCGAGCGAGTCGAGCGCCGCACCCTCTGGCAGCCGGTGCGTCTGCCGGTCCTCCACCATCTGCACGCGATGCTCGATCGTGCGCAGCAGCGTATAGGCTTGGCTCAGCGCCGTTGCCTCGCTGGCACCGATCCAGCCTGCCGCAGCCAGCGCGGCAAGCGCGTCGCGTGTGGCGGGCGCGCGGACCGACACATCCCGGCCGCCGTGAATTAATTGGTGGATCTGCGCGAAGAATTCGATCTCGCGGATGCCGCCGCGCCCCCGCTTCAGGTCATAGCCCGCGCCAAACGCCTGCCCGTGCGCATGATGATCGCGGATGCGCCGCGAGATGCCACGGATTTCCCCGATCGCGCCAAAATCGAGCGCACGCCGCCAGATGAACGGTTGGATCGCGGCAAGGAACCGCTCGCCCAGCGCGAGATCGCCCGCCGCCGCCCGCGCGCGGATAAAGGCTGCGCGTTCCCACGGCAGCGCCAGCGATTCGTAGTAGGAGATTGCGGCGTCCACGGGCAGCGCGATCGGCGTCGCCTCCGGCGAAGGCCGCAGCCGCAGATCGACACGTAAGACATAGCCGTCGCCGTCGCGATTCTGGAGAATCTCGACAACGCGTCGTGCGATCCGCACCGCCGCCTCGCCGACATCCTCACGAGGACGGCACGGTAGTGTCGCGGGATCGAAGATCAGAATCGGGTCGATGTCCGACGAGTAATTGAGTTCGTGGCTACCCTGCTTGCCGAGCGCGATCGCCGCAAAACCGCGTGGCTCGACATCGGGCGTACGTTCCGCGATCGCCGTCCGTATCGCCGCATCCAGCGCGTGGTCGGCAAACGTCGACAATATCAAGGTCACATCGGTAAGGTCGTAGGCACCGGCAAGATCGCCGATCGCAACGCTCAGCGCGAGCCGCCGCCGCGCCAGCCGCAACTGCGTGGGCACCGGCATGGTTGCTTCCCCGTCCTCGCGCGCAAAGGGCAGCGGCAAGCGACCGGCCGCGAAGACATCCGCCAGTTCTGTCTCTCGCTGCAACGCCAGCTGGAGGAATGGCGCGTGCGCACGGGCCCGCTCAAGTGCAGCGTGAATGGAAGATGGATTGACCATTGGTGAGATCATCGGCGCGACATCGGCTTGAGTTGTTTCGCCACTGTAAGCAACAAAAGCCAAGTTGGACGGTTCTAGTCTTTATGTCGATCAACTTAACCTCAAGCGCCGACAGCGCCACAGGGCAAAGCTTTTCAGCGGCCGCCCCGCGCCGCAGCGACATCATCGCCACTGCGCTCTGCTGCGCATACGCAACACCAGTCGACGATCAGGATTTCGATATTCTGCTGGCGATGATCGACTGCGAGACGCGGGAATTCCGCCCGAGCTAGTCCCGGTCCCGATCGCGGCTTAGATCGTCGACCTCACCCATGATCGTGTCGAGTGCGGTCATGCCCGGCTCATTGCTATGCGTACGCCTCGACGGCAGGCTGTTGTCACTCATCAACGATTCCAAAGCAACTCGCCCGCGCGCAACACGGCTCTTGATCGTGCCGACCGCGACACCGCAAATCTCTGCAGCTTCCTCGTAGGCGAAACCGCCTGCCCCTACCAGGATCAACGCTTCACGCTGCGGTTGCGGCAGGTGCAACAAGGCACGCTGCATATCGCCAAGCTCGACGTGACGATCCTGGCTCGCCGGAGCGGCAAGGATCCGATCCGCCACAAGGTCGTCCCACTCGCCTTTGAAGCGCGCACGTCGCATTTGCGACAGGTAGAGGTTGCGCAGGATGATGAAAGTCCATGCGCGCATGTTAGTGCCGGCCTGGAAGCGCTGACGCGCCGCCCATGCCTTCATCAACGTCTCCTGCACGAGATCGTCGGCGAGATCGCGACTCCCCGACAGCGAACGACCAAATGCACGCAGATGTGGGATCACCTGAGCGAGCTGCGCCTTAAACTCCGTATCGGAGAGGGCAACATGCTCCACCGCGGTAGCAACTTCCTCGTCATCCGTATCGCGCGCGTCGCTCATCAATATCCGTTTCTATTCCCGATACACTACATGGTGAGCGGGGAGTGCAAAGTCCATCCGGGCGCCTGCAAAGGGCGGTCGGTTCAGCGCATACCTATGGCAAGCAGTACCGCGAACAGGATCACTATCACGACCAACGAAACCCCCAGCACGTAGCGCGTGACATGGGGTGTCGCGCCGCTCCGCGCCTCGGTTCCGCTAACTTCGGTGGTGTCTTCTGGATCAGCCATACGGGTTCCAACCTACGAAAACCGTTTTGGCTCCGTACCGGTTGGAACCCATGAAAATAATCAGGCCGGAACGGTCGTGGAGTCGAAGAACAGCGCCTGACTGATCGCCGCTTTCACCGTGGATCGCTGGAACGGTTTGGTGATGAGGAACGTCGGCTCAGGACGCTCGCCTGTCAGCAGACGTTCCGGGAATGCCGTAATGAAGATCACCGGTACGGAGAATTCCGCGAGAATGTCCTTCACCGCGTCGATGCCCGAACTGTCATCCGCAAGCTGGATGTCGGCGAGAACCAGACCTGGCCGATCCTCCATCGCAAGCGCCACGGCCTCGTCACGAGTAACAGCAACACCGGTCACTTCATGGCCAAGATCGCGCACGATCGTTTCGATGTCCATCGCGATGATCGGCTCGTCCTCGATAATGAGGACACGACTGCGCGTCTGCTTCTCAATCTCGACCAGCGCCTCGGCGACGAGCGCCTCCACTTCATCGTGGTCCACGTCGATCAGATAGGCCGCGTCCTCGGGCGTGAAGCCTTCCATAGCCGTCAGCAGCAACGCCTGCCGCGACAGCGGCGTCATCCGCGCCAGCCGCGCACGCGCGATCGCTTCGGCATCGGCAGCGGGATCGATGCTCGATTCGTCCGCAGTCTCATCGAAGTTCGCCGAGGTCCAGATCGCCTGGAACATCCGGTACAGGCCAAGCCGCGGATCGACCTCACGCGGGAATTCGTTAGGCGCCGCTACGATCGCCTCGAGCGTGGCCCGGACGTAGCGGTCGCCCTGAGTCTGGCTACCGGTGAGTGCACGGCCATACCGCCGAAGAAAGGGAAGATGCGGTGCAAGCTGTTGTCCTAGCGACATGACCTTTGGGGTCCTCCGTGAGAAAGCGCCGCCCATTCCTGGAAGCGGACGGTCGCCAATGCAATGCGATTTGGTCGAAAAACAACGGCGGTGGTTTTTCGCATCGCAGGTGGAACAATCGAAGCGCTCTTTAGTTTCATTGCGGCTACACGACGTGTAATCAGCACCGCTTCCATCCGGATCCCCGGGTGGATATGTTCAAAAATCCCGGCGATGCCGGATGCCGAAGGGGACGACATTGCGTTCGGGCGACGAGTCTTCAAAAAAACCGCCGAGCGTGCGTGCGAAGGTCCAAAGCAAGGATCGCGACATGGGCGCGGCCCTTCGTACCGTCTATCAAAAGACGGTTGACGAGACCGTCCCGTCCGAGATGCTTGATCTCCTCGGCAAGCTCGACTGAGCGTCGACATGGATCAGACTCTGGACGCGTCTGCGGCCAGTCGGTCTCAGCAGCGTAGTCTCGCCGCGCGCATGCCCACCGGTGCCAAGGTCTTCTTGATCCTGAGCACCGCGCTGCTGCCATTGGCGATCATCGCGCTCTTCGCGTCGTTCCGCACGACCCAGATCGCCGACGAGGGCGCGCGCGCCGCTTTGCGCATTGCTTCGGCGGAAAGCGCGCGAAAGATCGGCATTGAACTGATCGGCGACATGACGGCGTTGCGGGTCGCGCTGAACGCGCTTGACGCTGATAAGGCGGATGCGGCGAGTTGCGCGCGGGCGCAGGGTGTTTTCGCACCGCAGGCGGCGAGCGGATCCCAGTTTGCGATCTCGGACGAAGCTGGTCGGCTGATCTGCGGCACACCCTTGCCGTCTAGCTTGGCGGTCGCGCCGTCCGGCAAATCCTCAATTACTACCCGTGTCATCTCTGGGCGGGGTGTAACGCTCGCTATCCGGGGTGCCAGCGGCCAGACACAAGCCGAGGCGTTCTTTCCTGTCGGCTTCCTTGCCAAGACCGCGAAACCAAGCGAGTTCGCTCCTGATTACGAGGCGCAACTGCTGGGCGGAGATGACGCGCTGACGTTGTTTGATCTGCCGCCACGAGAGGTGCTTGAGCGGAGAGGCACGTTGCGGATCGGTCTCGGGCTTGGTGATCTCACCTTGCAGACGCGAGCCCGCAGCGCGCCGATTACCTCGCCGGTGTTGATCGCGATGCTGCTGCCGATCGTGATGTGGGCTGCAGCAGCCAGCATCGCATGGTTTATCGTCGATCGGCTGCTGATCCGGCCGCTCCGGCGCTTGAACGCTAGTGTCGCCGCGTTCACGCCCGGAGAGGAAATCAATCCGGGCGCCATCACCTCGCTGCCGGCGCAAGAGATACGCGAGCTTGGCGATACCTTCCGTGCTATCAGCCGGACCGTCGTAGAGCATGAAGCGGGGCTCGCCGAGGGCCTTGTCCGCCAGACCAAGCTGACGCGCGAAGTGCATCACCGCGTCAAGAACAACCTGCAAGTGATCTCCAGCCTTATCAACTTCCACGCGCGCGGCGCGCGTAGTGCCGAGGCGAGCGCGGCCTATGCCTCGATCCAGCGCCGTGTCGATGCGCTGGCCGTGGTACATCGCCACCATTTCGCCGAGCTCGAGGTAAACCGCGGGCTAGCGCTACGCTCTGTGCTGGGGGACCTTGCATCGAACATTCGCGCAACAGCGCCAGAGGGTTCCGCCAAACTTAGCATCGCACTCGATATCGCACCGGTGCTCGCGACCCAGGATATCGCGATAGCGGTATCGTTCCTCACCACCGAGATCATCGAATTGTCGATGACGTCGAACCCATCGGCGCCGATCCGCATTACGGTCAGAGATGGCGAGACACCGGACCGGGCGGTATTACGTGTCGTTTCGCCCGGGCTGATCCAGACCGATGATCTGCAGGTGCTGGTCGAGGAACGCTATGGCCGCGTGATCGAAGGCTTGTCGCGGCAACTGCGCTCGAAGCTGCATTACGATCCGTTCGTTGGCGCGTACGAGATTGCACTGGCGATCACCGGGCGGGATTGACGACAACCCTTCGCAGCCCGGTTCGCGTGCCGCCCGGAATGATGCGGCTAAACCCTCAAAACCCTTCGGGAAGATCAATTGCCCCGACGCACTCTCGGTAGCGTGTCACCGCGTAGCGGTCGGTCATGCCGGCGATGAAGTCTGCGATATGGCGGCTGCGCCATGGTTCGTCCGCTGGCAGGCGCATTGCCCATTCCATCGGCATTCGCGCGGGATCGTCGCGATAGGCGGCGAACAGCCCGGAGATAATCCCCTCCGCCACCCGCGCCGCCTCCAACTGGACCGGATGATAATAAAGATTGGCGTACATGAAACGCTTCAGCGCACGCTCCTCATCACGCATCGTCCGCGAGAAAGTTGCCAGGCACTGCCCTGCCGCCCGCACATCGGCTACGCTCTCGATGCGATATTCCGCCACGAGACGCTGCGTCTCCGCGATCAGATCATTGACCATCACGCCGATTTGGCTGCGGATCAACTCCCCGGTCAGTCGCGAGGGCGCGATCCCCGCAAACCGTGCGCACGCCCCTGCCCAGCCGCGCGCGACCAACGGCACCTCAAGCAATTGATCGAGCGTCAGCAATCCGGCACGCAGGCCATCGTCGATATCGTGATTATCGTAAGCGATGTCATCCGCGATCGCGGCGACCTGGGCCTCCAGCGACGACCATTGCGTCAAGTCCAGCGGAAAAGTCGCATCGGCTTCGGCCAGCGCCCAGCCCGACCTGACGATCGGCCCGTTATGCTTGGCGAGTCCTTCCAGCGTTTCCCAACCGAGGTTCAGTCCCGGCCAACAGGGATACGGGCTGTCGATCACCATCAGCGCGCGCAGCGTGTTGCCGTTATGATCAAACCCGCCGGCATGAGCGAGCGCGGCTTGCAGCGCGCTCTCGCCGGCATGGCCGAAGGGCGGATGGCCGATGTCATGCGCCAGCGCTAGCGCCTCGGTCAGATCCTCGTTGAGGCCAAGCGCGCGCGCGATCGTCCGCGCGATCTGCGCAACCTCAAGGCTGTGCGTCAGCCGGACCCGGAAATGGTCGCCATCCGGCGCCATGAACACCTGCGTCTTGTGCCGTAGCCGCCGGAAGCTGATCGAGTGGATGATGCGATCGCGGTCACGCTGAAACGCATCGCGCGGGCCGCGCAGATCACCACCCGCCTCCGGGTAGCGGCGGCCTCGGCTGGCGGCGGGATCGGCGGCAAGGAAGGCGAGCGGTCCTGGAACGCGCGTCATTTTGTCGGCAACTTGCTGACCTTCTGCCCCGCGTCGCTGGTGAACAGGAAGCCGGACACCCCCTGCTTGGCCAGTTTGTTGACATAGGCCTGCGCCTCGGACTCGCTCGCGAACGGACCGGTCAGGATGCGGTTTGTCGCCCGTAACGGCGTGGAATAGCCCTGCCGGTTTTTGAACATCGCGGGCTGATCGCCACGCAGCTTGTTCCACTGCTTGGGCAGATCGTTCTCGTTCGCGCCACCGGACACCTGTACCCAGATGCGTGACGGCTCAAGCACCTTGGGGTCCTTCTTCTTGGCGTCGGCCGTTTTCTTGGCATCAGCCGCCTTCTTCGCGTCTGCCTTCTTGCTGGCGAGCTTGCCCGTCTTCTTGGTGTCGGGCTCGGCGTCTGCATCGTCTACCGTCGTGTTGCCCTTGCCAGTCTTTTTCTTCGTGTCCGCAGCCTTCTTGGTCTCTGGCTCGGCGTCCGTGTCCACGCCTTTCCTGGTGACGGTTTTCTTGTCGCCCAGCTTCTTCGCGCCAGCCTTTTTGGCATCGACGGCATCATCCTCGTCAGCGAGCTTTTTCGCGTCGAGCGCTCTTCTGTCCGCGCCTCTCTTCGTTTCCGCAGCCTTCCTGTCGAGAACCGGCTCCACCTTGGCCTTGCTGACCACCGGCTTCGCTTCGCTTGGCCGGTTCGGCTCCGCCTTGTTGCTTGTTTCCGGCGTTGGGCGATGACGGGGTTCCGCTGCCGAAGGCGGCGATACCGCAGCGACCTCCACCGGCGCGGGAGGAGGTGCTGGAGCAGGTTCGACCGGCGCAACGCCGAGTTCGGCACCGGGAACACCAATCTTCGCAACGATACCCTTTAGCGCCGCATCCTCGCTACTGGCCCTGACGACGGCCGTCGGCACCGCCGCCGCTGGCGATGTAGAAGCAACTGAAGTCGGCGTACTCACGGCCGGGGTGCTCGCGGCGTACCGCGACGGGCTGACGCTTTCCGTCCGTGTCACGAGCGCCTCGGGCGGTCTCACCACCGGTGCCGCCGCCACCGCCTGCGGCGCCGGACCTGTGGAAGAAAACCCGGGCGCTGGTGCCATCGCGCGCTGCATCGGCGCAGCCGTTTCGACCCGAGTCGCGGTTTCGGCGGGTGGTGTCGCAGGCGAAACCGGCGCCGCGCTATATGGGGTTATCGGCGTGACGGACTGCGTCGGCCAGCGCGTCTGCGCCACCGCGGTCGAGGGGAGCGGCTGAGACTGGAGCGGGGCCAGCGGCATCACCCGTCCGCCGCCCGGCTGAACCGGCTGATAGACAGGCGCAGCCTGCCGCTGTGGTGCTACCGCAGCCGACGCAGGCACTCCCGGCTGCGCGTACGAGGTCGAGGCTGCGGCTGCGGCACGGTTCGCCTGTGCCACCGGGCTGTAACTCGGCGTCGGTGCGCGTGCCCCCGGCAGTTGCTGCACGTAGAAGTTGGTCGCACCCGGCACGGCAGTGCTCCGCGCGACGCCCGCCGACCCGATATAGGCTGGCGGAGCGGGCAGCGACATGGCCACCGGTGGCGCAACAGCCTGCACTGCGACTTCGACGCGATCACGCCGCCCGTGCTTACGCTTTGCCGCCTTCTCGACCTTTGCGACTTCGGCGCGGGCCGGCTTCGCGCGCGCCTGCGCAGCGGCAGCGAGTTCTCGCGCATCCGGGTCGACGCCCAGTGCCGGCAGTTGCGGAACCATCCGTGCGTCCGCGAGACGCTGCGGCGAGGCCCGCACCTCGCCGAAATGTACCGCAAAGGCGCGATCGACCGGAGACAGCGTCGGCAGACGATCAAAGAAAGGTTGCAGCCCCTGCGACATGCCGGCGGGCATCATCGTCGTCGCGATCTGCTCGGCATCGACGCGATTGCCGCTCATCGCGAGGATGAAGGCGCGCGCGCGCCAAGCGCCGCGATCGCTCTTGCGCAACAGCGGATCGAGCAGCGCCAGCGCCTCCTCGCGCTTGCCCGAAATGCCGAGCGACAACGCATAGCGGCGCGTGGTCTCGTCGTTCGGCCCACTCTTCAGCGCCAGGCGATAGTCACGCTGCGCCCGCTCCTGTTCACCGATCAGATCATAGGCAAGCCCGCGATCTGCCGCGAAGCTGCTGACGCGCGCGCCGTAGCTTTCCGCCTGCGCGAAGCGACGCAGCGCCTCGCCCGGTCGCTCGGACTGCACCAGCAACTGCCCGAACCCCGCGTTGACACGCCCGTTGCGCGGATCGATCCGCTCGGCACGTGCGAAGAAGGCGGCGGCGGCGGTCGGGTCTTCAAGCTTCAGCGCGAGTTCGCCCGCGCGGACCAGCGCGTTGAGATCGGAAGGATTGGCCGCAAGCGCGCGCACCTGATCGGCAAGCGCATCGGCGTCGCCCGGCGGCGTGGTCTGCGGCAACGGCTGGACGAATTGTGCGGCCAGCGGTGCCGTGGGCGCAAGCGCCAGAATGAGCGAGAGGGTGACGAGCGGTCGCATCGCGGCTGTGCCTAGTTTCGTTTTCACGTGGGTTGAACCACCTACTTCGTTCGCACCGGTGCGGATCACGAACGATCGGGAAGAGCCCCGGTTGAGTCAGGCCGAACCTAGACAGAAAGCGGCGTGAACGAAACTCCCTTGCGACCGTCCGACGCAGGCGGACGACACGGCACGCCCGCTGCCGGGCGTGCCGTGCGTCGTATTACTGGTTGTTCTGGCGATGCAGGAAGCGTGGGATTTCGACCGCGTCCTTGTCAGCAGCGGCCTCGTCCTCGCGCGCGGCGCCGCGCGACACGCTCGACATCCGCTCGAACAAAGTACCGCCCAGCTTCACGCGCGGTGCCGGCGGGGTCGGTTCGGCCGGAGCGGCCTCGGGCGCGCTGCCCGACGACAGCCAACGACGGCGCCCTGGCGCTTCCGCTGCGGGTTCGGCAGCCGCATCGCCGTATCCGACCGGCAAAGCAGCCGGGGCGGGCGCCATTTGCGTGTCACTGCCCAGCACGAGTTCATCGGGTTCGGCTGGTGCTGTGGGTGCGGTCGCCGCAACAGTCGCTGTCGGAGCGGGCGCAGGCGCAGGCACAGCCTCCGCGCGCGGTGCCGGTGCCGGCTCCGGCGCGACGACAGGCGCCGGCTCGGCAGCCTGCGTCGGCTCAGCCGGACGGTTGGAGCCGAAGCTGAACGACCGTGACGGGGTCGGCGCAGGCGGCGCGGTCTGCACTTCCGCCTCGATCCCGGTGGCGACCACCGACACGCGAATCTTGCCTTCGAGATCCGGATTGAACGCCGACCCCCAGATGATGTTTGCGTCCTCATCGACCAGCTCGCGGATGTGATTCGCGGCTTCGTCGACTTCGAGCAGACGCATGTCGTCACCGCCGGTGATCGAGACGATCACGCCCTTGGCGCCCTTCATGCTCACACCGTCGAGCAGCGGGTTGGCGATCGCCTTCGACGCCGCTTCGATGGCGCGATTGTCGCCCTCGGCCTCGCCGGTGCCCATCATCGCCTTGCCCATCTCCTGCATCACCGAACGCACGTCGGCGAAATCGAGGTTGATGAGGCCGGGCATCACCATCAGATCGGTGATGCCGCGCACACCCTGCTGCAGCACTTCGTCCGCCATCTCGAACGCCTGCTTGAACGTGGTGTTCGCATTGGCGACCAGGAACAGGTTCTGATTGGGGATGACGATCAGCGTATCGACGTACTTCTGAAGCTCTTCGATACCCGCATCGGCGCTCTTGGCGCGACGGTTACCCTCGAACGCGAACGGCTTGGTGACGACGCCGACGGTGAGGATACCCATTTCACGCGCCGCCTTGGCGATGACCGGTGCCGCACCCGTGCCGGTGCCGCCGCCCATGCCGGCGGCGATGAAGCACATATGCGCGCCCTGGAGCATCTTGGCGACCTGGTCGATCGTTTCCTCAGCCGCGGCGCGACCGATTTCCGGCCGCGAACCCGCGCCGAGTCCCTGCGTGATCTTCGCGCCAAGCTGGATCTTGGTGTTCGCGGTCGACTGCTTCAGCGCTTGCGAATCGGTGTTCGCGACGAAGAAGTCGACACCCTGCACGTCCGCGCGCATCATGTTGGCGATGGCGTTGCCGCCGGCGCCGCCGACGCCGATCACGGCGATACGCGGGGTAAGTTCGTCCACTTCGGGCGCAAGAAATTCGATGCTCATATACTGGTCTCCTGCGCGCCCCCCAGATACCCGGCACGCTCACGCTTAACTATCTTGCACCATCACCTGCCGGCGTTCCAGCCCGAATGATGCGGCGGTGTCGTAAATCCTCAATAATTCGCCCGCGCCGCCGCCATCATCCGGCGGAAGATCGCCAAGCCCTTGGGCCGGTGCACCATCTGATGGCTTCGGGACAGCGCGCGCAGGTCGACCGGGTCGGATGCGGCGTAGAACGCCAGACCCGCCAGCGTCGCAAACGCCGGCCCCGAATGCGCCTCGGGCAGCGCCGACAGCCCGCGCGGACGGCCGACCCGCACGGAGCGGCCGAGCGCCGCCTGGGCGTAGTCGGCAATGCCGTTCAGCTCGGCACCACCGCCGGTCAGCACCACCTGCCGCCCGACCGGCCCTTCGAACTTGAGCTCGACCAGCGCCTTGCGCACTTCACCGATGAGATGATCGAGCCGCTGGCGGATCACGCCGATCAACTGCGCACGGGTGATGCGGCTGCCGTCACCAACCCCGTCCTCCGCCGAGATCGGCGCGACGTCGATCATTTCGTGATTGTCGCGTGGGCTAGCGTTGGCCGAGCCGTGGAAGCACTTCATCCGCTCCGCCTGAGCACGCCGCGTGCCGAACGCGGAGGCGATATCGTCGGTAATGTCGGCGGCGCCGATCGGGATGGACGTCAGCCCGACCAGCATCCCGCCCGCGAACAGCGACACATTGGTGATGCCCGCGCCCAGCTCGACCAGCGCGACGCCAAGCTCTCGCTCTTCGTCGGACAGGCACGCCATGCCAGTCGCCACCGGAGACGCAATGATCGACTTCACCTCGAGATGCGCGTTCGCCACGCACAACCCGAGGTTGCGCACCGGCGAGCCATCCGCCGCGACGACATGGATGTGCACGCCCAGCCGATCGGCATGGAGGCCGAGCGGTCGCTTTACGCCGGTGAGGCCATCGAGCGTGTAGAGTGCCGGCTGCGCATGCAGCACGATGCGCCCGGCCGGATCAATCGAGTCACGACCGGCCTGCAATAAGGCGTCGATGTCGGTCTGCTCGACCCGGTGGCCGCCCAGCTCGAACTCTACCGAGGCGACGTCGGACACCAGCCCGCCCGCCGAGAAGCTGACCCACACGTTCTCGATATTGGTGCCGGCGATCCGCTCGGCCTGCTCGACCGCTTCGCGCACAGCCGCTTCGGTGGCGGCGGCGTCGGCGATATAGCCGCGCTTGACGCCACGGCTCTCGCGCTGGCCGGTGCCGAGCACGATCAACTCGCCGCCATCACCCTTCTGCGCGATCATCGCCGAAACCTTCGACGAGCCGATATCGAGCGCGGTAATCAGTCCTTCCGGTGCCATCTTCGCCATGCGCGTTACCCCTGTTGCCCGTCTCTAGCCTTGCGCCGCCAGGCGCGCGGATTGTTGTGCCTGCGTGTTCGCCGGCTTCAGTTTGGCGGGCTGCGCGATCGCGGGCGTGGGCACGGTCCCGCCGGCGATGTCGCCCGGTTTGCGCGCGACCAGCCGCGACGGATCGCGCATGTCGAACCCAACCCAGCCCTTGCCGAGCAGCGGCTGCACACCGTCCATCTGCGCGAACTTCACCAGCGCACGCGAAGCCATATCGTCGCCCTCCGGCAGTTCCAGCGTCTCGCCGCTGTCGAAAGTGAGGTTCCAGCGCCGGTTGCCGACCCACGTCGCCGCCTTGACCTGTGGGCGCAGCGCCGGCGCGGCGGCAAGCAGACGATCATAGGATTCCTGCTGCTCGTTGGCATGATCCCCGACGACCAGCGGCAGATCCGGCATCGCATCCGCCGATACCGGCTCCAGAAAGGTACCGTTCGCCGCGATCAGCGCGAGCTGGCCGTTGTTCTGCCACACCGCCGCCGGGGTGCGCTCGACGATCTGCACGAGGAGCGTGTCGGGCAGCCGCCGCGATACGTGCGCGTCTTCGATCCACCCGCTGTGCGCGACCAGCCGCTCGCGCGTTTGCTCCAGGTCGACCAACGGCATCGCGAGGGACGGCTGATCGAGCGCGATCTTGTAGATGGTGTTCTGGTCCATCCGCGACAGGCCGGTGATCTGCACGTTGTTTACGCGGAAACCCGCCTCGCCGACGCCCTCGCCCACCGCCGTGCCGATCGCACCCGGGATGCCCATCCACACACCGATCGCGAGCACGCCCGCACAGACCGCCCCGACGATCGTCCACGTCGCGATCTTCGTCAGCGTAGCCTCGCTGAACGGCAGCGCGGCGATGGCACGATCGATGAACGATGTCTTTGGCGCCTTGCGACGCTTCTGCTGGACCGGGCGGCGGGGCGTGCCGCGCTTGATCGTCTTGCTGGTCATGGCTCGGCTAGTGCCTCATCCACGATCGCCTGCACCAGGTCGGCATAGCTCATGCCGAGGTGCCGCGCCTGTTCCGGCACGAGGCTGAGCGGCGTCATGCCGGGCTGGGTGTTCACCTCAAGCAGGAACAGCCCGTCGATGCCGCGCTCGTCATCCCAGCGGAAATCCGATCGCGACGCGCCCTTGCAGCCCAGCACACGGTGCGCGGCGAGCGCGATACGCTTGCACGCCTCGGCGATGTCATCGGGGATCTGCGCGGGACAGACATGCTCGGTCAGGCCATCGGTGTATTTCGCATCGAAATCGTACCAGCCGTTCTTGGGCTTCAACTCGGTCACACCAAGCGCTTGGCCGCCCAATACCGCTGTCGTGAGCTCGCGCCCCCGAATGTACGGCTCGGCCAGCAACTCGTCGAACTCGCTCCACGGCCCCGCCACGTCGCGGCCGATCGGGCTGCCGTAATTTCCCTCGGCGGTGACGATCGCCACGCCGACCGACGACCCCTCGTTAACCGGTTTGAGCACATACGGGCGCGGTAGCGGATCGCCCTCGTACAGCGTCTCCGACTTGACGATGCGACCACCTGGCATCGGAATACCGGCGGGCACGAGCAGCAATTTGGTCAGTTGCTTGTCGATCGCGATCACCGAAGTGGCAAGGCCGCTGTGCGTGTATTTCAGCCGCATCAGATCGAGCATGCCCTGCACCGATCCGTCTTCGCCGGGGGTGCCGTGCAGCGCGTTGAACACGATGTCGGGCTTGGCGGCAGCCAGCCGACCGGCAACGTCATGCCCCATGTCGATCCGCGTCACCCGGTGGCCACGTGATTCGAGCGCGTCGGCCACGCCCTTGCCGCTCATCAACGACACTTCGCGCTCGGACGACCAGCCACCCATCAAGACGGCGATGTGAAGCGGCGCACTCACTTCGCGGACCCTATGCGCTGGATTTCCCACTCCAGCGTCACGCCCGAATGTGCCTTCACCCGCTCGATCACGTCATCCCCCAAGGCTTCGATATCGCCACTCGTCGCATCACCGAGGTTCAGCAGAAAGTTGCAGTGTTTCTCGCTGACTTGCGCGTCACCACGGGTCAGCCCGCGACACCCAGCCGCATCGACCAGCTCCCACGCCTTGTGACCAGCCGGATTCTTGAAGGTCGAGCCGCCCGTCTTGGACCGCAGCGGCTGCGATGCCTCACGCGCGGCGGCGATGCGCAGCATCTCGCCCTGGATCACCGCCGTCTGCTCCGGGCGGCCGCGGAACGTCGCGCTCATCACGATCGCACCTTCGGGCAGGTTGCTGTGCCGGTAGGTATAGCCGAGATCATCGAGCGACAGCGTGACGCGCTCGCCCGAGCGTAACACCGCCTCGCAACCGACCAGAATGTCTTTCACCTCACGACCGTAGGCACCGCCGTTCATCCGCACGAACCCGCCGACCGTGCCGGGGATCGAGCGCAGAAACTCAATTCCGCTGATGCCTGCATCGCGGGCTTTCGACGAGACGAGGATACCAGATGCGCCGCCACCGCAGCGTAGCGTCGTAGCGTCGATCGGCTCGACGCCGGCGAACACCTTGCCGAGCCGCACCACCACACCGGGGAAGCCGCCATCGCGCACGATCAGGTTGGAGCCCAGTCCAAGCGCCATCACCGGCACGGCCGGGTCGAGACCAGCGAGGAACACGGAAAGGTCGTCCGCATCGGCCGGTTCGAACAGCCAGTCCGCCGCTCCACCCGTTTTGAACCACACCAGCGGTGCCAGCGGTGCGCGCTCCGTCAATCGGCCGCGCACCTCGGGCAAGGCGAGCGCCGCGCGGATCACAGCCAGACGTTCCAGACCCGCACCCACGCCGTCATCGCCAGGTTCGCATCGGCGATCTTGCGGCTGGCATCGCCGACCGTCGCACGCAGATCGGCCGCCGACGGACGTTGTGCGTCGAGCATCTCCTTCTGGAGCTTCGGCGAATGGGTGAACAGATCGTTCGTCATCTTAACGCTTCGATAGCAGGTGCGAGTCCCGCCGCCCACTTCGTAATATCCCCAGCCCCCAGGCACACCACCATATCGCCCGGCTGCACCACGCCCGCGAGCGTCGTCGCCAGCGCATCGGCATCGGCGACCGTCGCGGCGGAGCGGTGGCCGCGGCGCTGCAGCCCCTCGACCAAGGTCTGGGCATCGACACCCTCGATCGGCGCCTCGCCGGCCGCATACACCGGCGCGACATACACCATGTCGGCATCGTTGAACGCGCCCTGGAACTCCTCCATCAGATTGCCGAGCCGCGAGTATCGATGCGGCTGCACCACCGCGATCACGCGGTTCTCCACGCCCTCGCGCGCCGCCGCCAGTACCGCACGGATCTCGACCGGGTGATGACCGTAATCGTCGATCACCGTCACCCCGCCGGTCTCGCCAACCTTGGTAAAGCGTCGCTTCACGCCGTCGAACTTCGCGAAACCCTGCTGGATGGTGGCATCATCGATGCCGAGTTCCAGCGCCACGCCGATCGCGGCGAGCGCGTTCTGCACGTTGTGCCGACCGGGCATCGGCAGTTCGATCCCCTCGATCGAACGCGTCGTGCCGTCGCGCTGCCGGACGATCGTCTCGAAACGGTTGCCGCCCGGGATCGGCTGCACGTTAACGCCGCGCACATCCGCCTGCGTCGAGAAACCATAGGTGACGACGCGCCGGTCGCGCACGCGCGGCAGGATGCCCTGCACCTCAGGGTGATCGAGGCACAGCAGCGCCGCGCCGTAGAACGGCACGTTCTCGACGAACTCGACGAACGCATCCTTGACCTTGTCGAACGAACCGTAGTGATCGAGATGCTCGGGGTCGATGTTGGTCACTACTGCGATCGTGCCGTCGAGCCGCAGGAAACTGCCGTCGCTCTCGTCCGCTTCGACCACCATCCAGTCGCTCGCGCCCAATCGCGCGTTCGAGCCGTAGCTGTTGATGATGCCGCCGTTGATGACGGTCGGGTCGACGCCACCGGCATCGAGCAGCGCCGCCACCATCGAGGTGGTGGTGGTCTTGCCGTGGGTGCCCGCCACCGCGACGGTGGATTTCAGCCGCATCAACTCGGCGAGCATCTCGGCGCGGCGCACCACCGGCACGCGGTTGGCGAGCGCCGCTTCAACCTCGGGGTTGCCGCGTTTGATCGCGGTGGAGGTGACGATCACCGCCGCGTCGCCAAGGTTCTCCGCCGTGTGGCCGATCGCGACCGGAATGCCTTTCGCGCGCAAGCCCTCCACCACATAGCCTTCGGCCACGTCCGAACCCTGCACGTTATACCCGAGGTTCTTCATCACCTCGGCGATGCCCGACATGCCGATGCCGCCGATGCCGACGAAGTGGATCGTGCCGATGTCGGTTGCGACACCCCTCATGCCATAGCTACCTTGTTCCGGAATTTGACGGGCAGCGGCACGCCGATCGGCAACTCCCCCTTCGTTTCGCCCAGGCTCTCGACCAGATCGGCGAGGTCACGCGCCGCATCGGGCCGGCCACAGCCGCGCGCACGCGTCGCCGCATTCTGGAGCGCTTCGGGATCGAGACCGAGCCGCTGCATCTGCTTGGCGAGTTCCGGCGCGGTGAAGCTGCGTTGATCGATCGTGCGCGCACCGCCCGCCGCAGTCATCTCGCGGGCGTTGACGGTCTGGTGGTCGTCGGTCGCGCTCGGCAGCGGGACGAGGATGGCGGGGCGGCCAGCGCAGGTCAGTTCGGACAGCGTCGAGGCGCCGGCGCGCGCGATGACGAGATGCGACCACGCCAGATGCTCGGGCAGATCGGGAAGGTACGTGGCAAGGTCGGCGGCGATATCGAGTTCCTTGTACTTGGCGCGACACGCCTCGATATCCTCGACGCGCGCCTGGTGCGTCACCTGCAAGCGGCGGCGGAACGCGACCGGCAACATCGACAACCCATCCGGCACCACCTTGCTCAGCACGCTCGCGCCCTGGCTGCCGCCGGTCACCAGCACGCGAAAGATGCCGTCTTCCTCCAGCAGGGGATACGGTTTGGCGCGGATCGCGATGACCGAGTCGCGTACCGGATTGCCGATCAGACGGGTCTTGTCGTTCAGCGCCGGCTTGAGCCGCTCGACCTTGGCGTAGGATGTGGCGATCGCATTGACCTTGCCCGCCACCAGCCGGTTGACCCGGCCCAGCACCGCATTCTGTTCGTGGATCGCGGTCGGGATCTTCTGGTTGAAGGCCGCCAGCAGCGCGGGCAACGCGGGGTAACCGCCAAAGCCGATCACCGCCGCCGGACGAAACGTCTTGTAGAGTTCCACCGCCATCGCGCGGCCGCGCCACATCTCACGCGCCGCGCGTACGTAGCCGAGCGGACCACCGCCCAGCCGCCCGGCTGGCAGGATATGCGTCTGGATGCCCTCGAACAGATCGGGAAAGCGTACGCCGCGCTCGTCGCTGACCAGCGCGACGTAATGACCGCGCCGGATCAGTTCTGCCGCAAGCGCGGCGGCGGGGACCATGTGGCCGCCCGTACCGCCCGCAGCGAGGACGAAGTGACGGGGTTTGCTCATACGCCGCTCCATTTGGCGATATAGGGGGATCGCAACACGAACGGATTGCGCCGCGTGAACGCCAGCAGCAAGCCCATTCCCGCCGACAGCGCGACCAGCGACGATCCGCCGTAGCTGATGAACGGCAATGTCATCCCCTTCGACGGGGCGAGCCCGGTGTTGACCGCCATCGAGATCAGCGCCTGCACGCCGAACTGCGTCGCGAGACCGGCGGCGGCGAACAGGCGAAACTCGTCGACCTCGTCGAGCAGTTTCACAAACACGCGTACCACGATCGCGAAGAAGATCAGCGCGATGATCATGCACGCGATCAGCCCGAACTCCTCGCCGATCACCGAGAAGATGTAATCGGTATGCCCCTCCGGCAGGCGGAACTTCATGGTGCCGCCGGCAGGGCCGGTGCCGCGCCAGCCGCCGTGGGTGATGGTCGCGCGCGCGGCGTTGGTCTGGAAATGGTCCGACGCACCCTCGCCCTCCACGTCCGGGAACAGGAAGGCGTTGATGCGTTTCTGCGCGGTCGAATAGAAGAAATAGGCCGACACCAGGCCGGCGGGGGCGAGCGCGATCAGCCCGAGGATCACCTTGGTCGATGTGCCGGAAATCATCAGCAGCGCGAACCACACGCTTACGAACACGATGGTCTGGCCGAAATCGGGCTGCATCATCAGCAGCGCGCCGACCAGCGCCGTCATCGCACCGGTGATGAACACCACCGGCAACGCATCGTCCTGCGCACGCATCGACAGGATCCACGCCACCGTGACGATAAAGAAGGGCTTCAGGAACTCCGACGGCTGGAGCAGCGAGATGCCGAGGTTGAGCCAGCGCGTCGCACCGTTCTTGGACACGCCGATGAATGGTACCGCCGCCAGCGCCACCACGAACAGCACCGCGCCAAACAAGGCGAGCCGACGCGCCACCGATACCGGCAGCATCGAGATGAGCAGCATCACGGGAATCGACACGCTGACCCAGGCGATCTGCCACCATAGGTAATAGAGCGGCTGGATATGGTGCCGCTCGTCCGAATACCGCTGCGCAGCCGACGGCGACGCCGAACCGACCGCGATCACCCCGACGCCGATCAGCAGCAGCACCAGCAGCAGCAGCACCCGGTCGATATCCCAGAACCACATGCCCAACCACGACCGGTCGGAGCGGCCGCCGCTGCCCTGCATGCGCTTCCACATGGATGGACGCTTCGCGCTCATGCCAGCGCCTCCACGAGCGACCGGAACGTGTCGCCGCGCTGCTCGAAATCACGGAACTGGTCGAACGAGGCGCAGGCCGGTGACAGCAACACCGTATCGCCCGGCCGCGCCTGCCGCGCGGCGCTGGCGACAGCGGCAGCGAGCGTGCCCGCCTCCTCGACCGGCATGTCGGCGCGGAGCAAACCGGCGAACGCGGCGGTGGCATCGCCGATCGTATAGGCGCACACGACATGGCCGAATTGCGGGCGACACGCTTCGAGGTCGCCGCCCTTGGCCTTGCCGCCGACGATCCAGTGGACGCGATCGAACGCAGCGAGCGCCGGCGCGACGCTCTCCGGATTGGTCGCCTTGCTGTCGTTGACGAACACAACGCCGCTCCGCTCGCCGACCCGCTCCATGCGGTGCGGCAGGCCGGTGAAGCTGGCCAACCCCGCCTCGATCGCCTCGGCCGAGACGCCGAGCACCTCGCATGTGGCGATCGCGGCGAGCGCATTCTGTGCGTTGTGCGGGCCCTGCAGCGCTGGCCAGCGCGACTGGTCGAGAACGGCAGCGGCGATCTTGGTGACCCGCTCCGGCGGCAGGCTGCGCGCGATCTCGGCCGAAGCCGTATCGGCGATGCCAATCACGGCGACGTGGTTCTCGGTCTGCATCGTAAACAGCCGCGCCTTGGACGCAGCATAGCCCGCGAAATCATTATACCGATCGAGATGGTCCGGCGTGATGTTGAGCAGCACCGCGACCTCGCAATCGAGACTCTTGGTCAGGTCGATCTGATAGCTCGAGAGTTCGAGCACATACACGCCCCCCTCCGGCAGCGGTTCCTGCGCCAAAATCGGCAGACCGATGTTGCCACCCATCAGGCTCGGGATGCCGGCGGATCGCAAGATGTGATGAACGAGTGCGGTCGTGGTCGATTTGCCATTCGTTCCGGTGACACCGACCACCTTAGCCGCCGGCAACGAGGCTCTAGCCTGCGCGAAAAGCTCGATATCGCCGATGATCGGCACGCCTGCCGCACGCGCCTGCGCTGCGACCGGATGCCGGTTTAGCGGCACCCCCGGCGACACGACCAGCGCATCGAACCCACTCAGATCGATCGTTTCTGGATCCGCAAATGTCACCCCGGCACCTGCTAACGCAGCTCGCCTGGTAGCGTCCGCATCCCACGCCACCACGTCCGCGCCACCGGCAAGCAACGCGCGCACGCTCGCGACGCCGGAACGGGCAAGCCCCAGCACAGCGTAGCGTCTGCCGCGCCAGGCGGAGCTGAAGATCACCGCAATTTTAATGTCGAAAGGCCGGCCAGCGCCAGCACCAGCGCAATGATCCAGAAACGGATCACGACGGTCGCCTCGGCCCAGCCCAATTGCTCGAAATGGTGGTGAATCGGCGCCATGCGAAACACGCGCTTGCCCGTGCGCTTGTAGACGGCGACCTGGATGATGACAGACAGCGCCTCCACCACGAACAGCCCGCCGATGATGCCGAGCACGATCTCGTGATGCGCAGTCACCGCAATCGCGCCTAACGCGCCGCCAAGCGCCAAGCTGCCGGTATCGCCCATGAAGACGGCGGCGGGCGGCGCGTTGAACCACAGGAAGGCAAGTCCCGCGCCGACGATTCCGCCACAGAAAATCGCGAGTTCACCAGCGCCCGGCACATGCGGGATGCCGAGATATGTCGCGAACTTGAAGTTACCGGCAAGGTACACGATCAGCATGAAGCTGACGGCGGCGATGATCACCGGCATAGTCGCAAGTCCATCAAGCCCATCGGTCAGGTTCACCGCATTGCCGAACGCCACGATCGTGAACGCCGCGAACAGAATGTAGAAGTAGCCAAGATCGATCGAAATGCCGGTGACGAACGGCAAATATAGATGTGTGCCGTTCTGGTGCACGATCATCGCGCTGGCGATAATGGCGATTACAAATTCACCCAGCAATCGCACGCGTCCGGACACGCCAGCGGTACTCGCTTTGCGCACCTTGTCGTAATCATCGAGAAAACCGATCGCGGCGAACCCCAATGTCACGAACGTACACGCCCACACGAACGGGTTGGTCAGGTCCATCCATAACAGCACCGACAGCGTCAGACTGGTCAGGATCATCAACCCGCCCATCGTCGGCGTGCCGCGCTTGGCGAGATGGGTCTGCGGACCATCAGCGCGGATCGGCTGGCCCTTGCCCTGCCGCACGCGCAACCACCCGATGAAGCGCGGACCGATCAGCAAACCAAGGAACAGCGCCGTCGCCACCGCCGCACCGGTCCTGAAACTCTGGTAGCGGACCAGGTTGAACAGGCCGTGGAAATGGAACAGCTCGGCGATGAAGTAGAACATTTACCCAATCCCGCTGCGCAAGGCCGCGACCACCGCCGACAACCCCACGCCGTTCGAGCCCTTGATGAGAACCGCGTCGCCTGCCGCGAGCAGCGCCCGCAGCCGCTCTCGTGCCGCTGCGGCGTCGGCCACATGGACGAAATCGCCCTGCCCCTCAAGCACGTTCGCGAGCGGCGCCATGGATTTACCGACCAGAATGCCCGCTTCGACCCCAGCCGCGCGAAGCGGCTCGGCCAGCGCGGCGTGGTAAGCGTCGCTGTCATCGCCAAGCTCCCGCATTTCGCCAAGAACCACCAGCTTCCGCGCGGTTTTCTCTTGCCCGAGCACCGCAAGCGTTGCGCGCATCGACGCCGGATTGGCGTTGTAGCTTTCGTCGATCACCAGCGCCTCGCCGCCGCCGCGCCGTATCGTAAAGCGCGCGCCCCGCCCGGCGAGACCTTCGAGTTCGGCCAAGGCAAGGCCGGCAAGCGCGAGATCGCCACCGGCCGCGCGCACGGCGGCCAACACCGCCAGCGTATTCGACACCCAGTGCGCGCCGGCTTGACTGATCGTGTAGCTGACCTCCCGATCGTCGAGCCGCGCCGTTACGAAAGTGCCGCCTGACGATACCGGCATCGCCTCGATCGCACGCACGTCGGCACCCACCCCCGAACCAAAGGTAACGACTTGCCCGGCATAGGGGGTGGCGGCGGCGATCAACCGATCGCGATGCGGACTGTCGAACGGCACGATCGCCGTGCCACCCGGCTCCAGCCCCTGGAAGATCTCGCCCTTCGCGTCGGCGATCGCTTCTTCGCCCGAGAAGAACGCGGTGTGCGCCGGCGCGATCGTCGTCACCAAGGCGATATGGGGCCGGACGATGCGGGTCAGCGCTGCGAGCTCTCCGGCATGATTCATGCCCATTTCGAACACGCCGAAGCGGGTGTCCGCAGGCATCCGCGCGAGGCTGAGCGGAACGCCTGTGTGATTGTTATAGCTCTTGACCGAACGATGCGCCTGCGCACGCGCACCCCGTTCCAGCGCGGCGAACAGTGCCTCCTTGGTGCCGGTCTTGCCGACCGAGCCGGTGACGCCGATGATCTTCGCCTGCGTTCGCGTGCGGGACGCGCGGGCAAGCGCATCCAGTGCGGTGGCGGTGTCCTCGACAAGGACGTGCGGGTAGTCTGTCGCGACGCTGACCAGCGCACCCGCTGCGCCTTGCGCGAAGCATTGATCAAGGAAGCGGTGCCCGTCGGTCGCCTCCCCCTTCAAGGCGACGAACAGGTCGCCCTGACCAACTTCACGGGAATCGAATGCGATGCCCGAAACCGCAAAGTCCGCGGAGGCGCTGCCGCAGGTCGCCGCCGCGATGTCCGAAGATGTCCAAAGGCTCATGCAGATGGTCCGACGATGAAGTGCTTCCCCGCAGAGTTCGGGGTGTGATGGTAGAACCGCTCGTAGCGCGGTGCAGCCGGCGTGTCCGCGTTTTTCGGGATCGAGGTACAGGGGTTGCCGGCAACCTCCAGCAGCCGATCAAGCCCCGTCACGCCGCCATTTCTCGCGCGACGCTCACGTCGTCAAACGGCAGGACGAATTCGCCGACGATCTGCCCCTGCTCATGCCCCTTGCCAGCGATCAGCACGATGTCTTGCGGTCCTGCCGCGGCGATTGCGGCGCCGATCGCGTCACGACGCATGCCGATCTCGACCGCATCCGGCGCGCCGGCCAGCACCATCGCGCGGATGCCTGCAGGGTCTTCGCTGCGCGGATTGTCGTCGGTGACGATGACGTAATCGGCCTTGGTGGCAGCAACGCGGCCCATCTCGACGCGCTTGCCGGTATCGCGGTCCCCGCCCGCCCCAAACACGACGACGAGTCGCCCGCCGACGTGCGGACGCAACGCCGCGATCGCCGCTTCGAGCGCGTCGGGCGTATGCGCGTAATCGACATACACCGGCGCACCACTTCGCGTAATCACCGCCCGTTCAAGCCGCCCGCGCACCGGCTGAAGTCGCGACAGCGCCGCCAGGGTCGCCGTCATCTCCCCGCCGGTCGCCATGACCAGTCCGGCCGACACCAACGCGTTGGCGGCCTGATACGCACCGATCAGCGGCAGCACGATTTTGTGCGTACGCCCGCCTGCCTCGACCGTCAGCGTCTGGCCGAGCAGGCTCGGTTCACGCGCGACCAGCCGTAGCGTCTCGCCCATGGTGCCGACCGAGTTGATGTTGATGCCGCGCGCCTTCGCCGCAGCGACGACCTCACCCGCCACCGCATCGTCCGCCCAGATCACTGCCGTGCCGTCTTCCGGCAGTACATCGGCGAACAGCCGCAGCTTGGCGGCAAAATAGTCCTCCATCGTGCCGTGATAGTCGAGATGATCGCGGCTGAGGTTGGTGAAGGCCGCTGCCGTCAGCGGGACACCCTCCGTCCGATACTGATCGAGCCCGTGGCTAGACGCCTCGAACGCCAGATGCGTCACACCTTCGCGCGCGAGCCCGGCGACGTTCGACAGGAAGGTCACCACATCGGGTGTCGTCAACCCGGTCGACACGCGGTCGTCGCCGGTGGTGACGCCCAGCGTGCCGATGGACGCGGCGGAGTGGCCTGCCATGCGCCACACCTGCCGCACCATCTCGACCGTCGAGGTTTTGCCATTGGTGCCCGTCACCGCCACCGCGCACGCCGGGAATGGAGCGAAGAAGCGAGCCGCCAGTCGGGCGAAGCACCGGCGAGGTGCGGGGTCGGCGATATGGATGGCGCCTTCCACCACCACTTCGGGACGTGCCACAATGGCGATCGCGCCACCCGCCACCGCCGCTGCGATATAATCCTCACCATTGAAGCGGCCGCCCGCAAACGCGCCGAACACCGTACCGGGAGCAACCTTGCGGTGGTCGATCGCGAAACCGGTAACCGGCACATCAACAGCGCCGGGGACCAGCACCGAAAGCTTCACTGTTCTTCTCCACCCGTCGGCGGCGTAGCGCCCGCGACCAGCGTAAGCGCCGGCCGCAGGTCGGCAAGGTCGATCTCTCGCTTAGCATCCGGCATCACGCCCAGCAGTGCGCCGGTCCGCGCAATGACGCGACCCACGACCGGCGCGGCGTTCCATGCCGCCGTTTTCCAGCCGGCGGTTTCCTTGGTGCCTTGCGGCGAATCGAGCATGGCCAGCACGACGTACCTTGGCGCATCCATCGGGAAGGCTGCAACGAAGGTCGCAACGTTGCGGGAGTGATCGTAGCCACCATTCGCCGCCGCCTCCGCGGTGCCGGTCTTGCCGCCAACGCGGTAGCCGGGCGCATCGCCCTTTCGTCCGGTGCCGTATAGACAGACGAGCCGCAGCAACTGCCGCATCCGCGCGCTGGTCGTTTCAGACAGCACGCGCCGCCCTTCCGCCGCATGGCCCGGCGCGACCTTCAGCAGCGTCGTCGGGCGCCAGATGCCACCGTTGACCAGGACGGCATAGGCGTTGGCGAGTTGCAGCGGCGTAACCGCGATGCCGTGTCCGTAGGCGGTCGTCATCGTCGCGGTGCGCGACCAGTACCGTGGCCACAGCGGTCGCGCTTTTTCCTTCAACTCGATCACCGGCTTGGTGTCGAAACCCATCGCCCGGAACATTGCCTTCTCACGATCCTCGCCGAGTTCGTCCGCGATCCGCGCGGTGGCGACGTTGGACGAATAGATCAGCGTCTCGGGGATGTTGAGCCAACGCTTCGGATCACCACGTTCGTCATGGATGGTAAAGCTGCCGACCTTCAGCGGTGCGGTCGCATCGAAGCGACGCATCATCGAGGTGACGGTGCCACTCTGGATCGCATTCGCCATGGTGATCGGCTTGAAGGTCGAGCCCAGTTCGTACACGCTCTGCGTCACGTTGTTGCGCAGCGCGTCGCCCGGCGTACCGCCGATCTTGTTGGGATTGTAGACCGGCAGCGACGCCATCGAGATCACCTCGCCGGTATTTACGTCGAGCACGATGCCGGTCGCGTTGCGCGCCTTGAACGTCACCATCGCGCGGCCGAGTTCGCTCTCCATCGCCGCTTGCACGCGCGCATCGATCGACAGCGTGATCGGCTCGCCGCGTTCGGCTGGGCTGCTCAGCCGCTCGTCGAACGCGCGTTCAATGCCGGCACGACCGGCGATGTTGGGATCCTTGGCGCTCGGTCCGATATATCCCAATGCGTGCGCGGCGAGCGTCGACTGCGGATACAGCCGCTCCGGCTCCTGGGCAAAGACGATACCCGGCTCGCCAAGATCGTGGATCGCGTTGACCAGCGCCGGGGAGGCGTGCTTCTCCAGGTAGGTGAAGTTCGCCTTCATCGACAGCCTGGAATAGAACCATTCCTCGTCATGCCCGGGCATGATCTTGACCAGCGCCTCCGCCAGCGCACGCTTGTCGCCAAGGATATCGTGCGGGCGCACTCCAATCGTCCAGGCGTCGATCGTGCGGGCAAGCGGCTCGCCGTTGCGATCCAGGATGTCGCTGCGCACCACTGGATTGACCGTCCCACCTTGGGCATTCGCCGGCGACGACAGCAGACCAAGCAGCGCGATCTTGCCTACCACGACCAGAAAGCCGGCGCCGAGGCACAGCATCAGGATCATCAGTCGCACATGCGCGACGGCGACCAGCGCATGACGCTGGCCGCTGACGCGACGTTGCGAAAGCGGGCGGGCGAGAAACGTGCTCATCGGCCGGAACGCGCCTCGCGGCGTGCACTCGACAGGAGATCGCCGACCGTGGAGTCGCTCAGCAACTTACGATCAAGCATCGCCACCGCCTGTACTTTCACACGTTTCACGTCGATATCCTTCACCTTGGCGACGGCAGTGGCGAGCGTCGGCGCGGCCTTGGTCTTCACCGCCACGGCGGGTTGCGCGTGCGGTTCGGGAGCGACCATCGCAACTTGGACCTGCGCTGCCTCGGCAAGCGTCTCGCTCATCGGCGGCGCCGGCACGAACGACGCGGTCTGAATATCGGCCCCGCCCTGCTGATGCACGTCGATCGAGGCGAGTGCCGCCTCATCCGCGACGAACTGGCCGGCGCCCGGCGCGACCAGACGCAACGTGTCGTTGTTCCACTGGTCAAGCTGGGCGAGATTGGCGCGGGTCTCGAACTCGGTTTCCAGCGCGCGGATATCGCGACGCGCTTGGGCGATGTCGGCCACGGTGTGGTCGAGCTTCTTACGCTCGGCCGCGACCTGAAGCGGCACGAGCAGGAAGCCGAGCGCCACCGCGACGCCCGCCAGAAACCAGCCCATGGTCTTCCACGCATACCCAAGCATTACAACGCCCCTTCATGAACCCAAGCCGCAGCTGCCGTCCGCTGCGCGACCCGTAACGTCGCCGAGCGCGCACGCGGATTGCGCGCGATCTCGGCCTCACCCGCACGCACGGCGCGGGCGACATTCTCAAAACTCGGTTCGGCCTTCGCCGTAACTTGCGGCAAATGCCGCGATCCGCCCGGCAGGCCGCCGCTGCGTTCGCGGAAGAACCGTTTGACCAACCGGTCTTCCAGGCTGTGAAATGTCACCACCGCCAATATGCCTCCCGGGCGAAGCGCACGCTCCGCCGCCGCAAGCCCGTCGGCCAGCTCACCAAGCTCCCGGTTGATATGAATCCGAACTGCCTGGAAGGTCCGTGTCGACGGGTCCTTCTTATCATGCGGTTTATGTCCTAACGCCTTCTTAACCACGTTGGCCAGTTCGGTGGTGCGCGTAAGGGGTCTTGCGGAGACGATGGCGCGAGCGACCCGACGCGAGCGCGGCTCATCGCCATATTCATACAGCACGTCGGCGATCACCGCCTCGTCGGCGGTGTTGAGGAACTCCGCCGCAGTCTCGCCCGCCTGACTCATCCGCATGTCCAACGGGCCGTCCTGCTGAAAGCTGAAGCCGCGTTCCGGACGGTCGAGCATCATCGAGCTGACGCCGATGTCCATTACAACCCCATCGACGGGCAGCGCATCGCGAGCGGCCAGTTCAGCCTCCAGCGCGGAGAAGGTCGCGGCGATCAACGTCAGCTTGCCATCCGACGCGGCAACCAGCGCCTGCCCGTCGGCGATCGCATCTGGATCGCGATCGAACGCGAACACGCGCGCGCCCTGCCCAAGCATCGCGCGCGTGTAGCCGCCCGCCCCGAACGTGCCGTCGACGTGAGACGAACCGGGCTGGATCGCAAGACTCGCAAGCACTTCATCGAGCAGCACCGGGATGTGTGGAGCATCAGCAAAATTGGGGCTCACAGCACGATGCCCTTCTCTGCGCACTGGAATTCGACCGCTTCCTTCAGGAACGGATCGATGCCGTCGGTTTCGAGCATGATACGCGGCGACCAGATCGTGATCCACTTGAAGGTGCCGTGGAAGAACGCGACCTCGTCGATACGGGCGTATTTGCGCTCGAACGCGGGCATGATGAAGCGGCCGCTGCCGTCGAACGGCATCGCCTCGGCGGCTCCTGCGCGGGCGAGGATGTTGTAATCAGATCCTCCGGTCGCCGCGACATGCGCGTCGTCGCGCGATTCGCACTCCCGCTTCAGTTGAGCAACGAAGCCGGGATCATAGGCGATCAGGCAGCGGTAGGTTGGGTGCGGGGCGATGATGACGGTGCCGCCATCCTTGCCATCGTCACGTGGCGCGTTCTTGGCGAGCGTGCTGCGGAGCGACGAGGGAATAGCGACACGACCCTTGTCATCGACAAGGCCAAGTCCTTTCCCCTGATACTCCAGCCGGTCCCCCACTTGCTACGCTCCACAAAGCGACAGGCAAGCCGATCCCGGCCCGGAAAGCGGCTGACGTCAGCCGCTTCGGTGAGGATCGCGCAGGCGAATTAATGCTGCCCCTGTCGAGGAACGGGTTAACATATGGCTAAGCCGGGATTCAAGGGGAATTCCGGGGATTTCGCGGGAGAACGCCTATGCAGCGGACTTCGCCACGAATTTTTTGCGCAACACGTCACCTCGTTCTACGAACGTTCTTGTATGACAAGCATCGCCGCCCGGGCGTCAAACAGACGCGGCGCCGTTGCGGTGTGATTTCCCGTATTTTCCCTGGCGATAAAACACGCCACAACGCGCCTCGCGCAGCAGCTTCGCTACTTCGCAGCCGCCTCGGACGCATTGTCGCTGGCGGGCGATTCGGATGTCGATGCGCTCGGCGCGACACCCAACTCGGCGAGGGGTTCGTTGGTAGCCTGATCGCTGGGCGCGGTGGTGTTATCCAATATGCGGTGCTCCACCTGCGTACGCGCACCACTGGCGACAACCAGCGGCCGGTCTTTCGTCGCTGTGGCGAAAACGGCGGCGGCAAGGCCTATCAACAGAAGGACGGCCGCAAGCCCGATCATCCCGACCTTCGCGCGGTGGCCTGCATGGCCTGGTTCCGGTGCGATCATTTTCATAGTGTGGTAGAAATGTAACGTAAGATTATCCGATTGTCGATGCCTAGCCTCAACTCGTCGCAAGCCACGGAAAAACCGGCAAGCCCTTCTGCTCCAGCCACGCTTTATTGTAGAGCGTTGACAGATACCTGAAGCCAGTATCGCACAAGATCGTCGCCACGCGGCTGCCCGGCCCCAATTGACGCGCGAGCCGAACCGCACCGGCCACGTTGATCCCCGAGGACAAGCCAAGGCACAGCCCTTCTTCGGAGAGCAGGCGACGCACCCATTCAAGGCCTTCGTCATCAGAAATGCGGAACTGCGTGTCGATCGGCGCGCCCTCCAGATTGCCGGTGATCCGCCCCTGCCCGATCCCCTCGGCGACAGAAGACCCTTCCGACCGCAATTCGCCGTTGGCATAGTATTCGTACAGCGATGCACCATGCGGATCGCTTAGCGCGATGGATATCCGCTCGTCCTTCGCCTTCAGCCCCATACCGACGCCGGCGATCGTACCACCGGTACCGGCGGCGCAGGTGAACCCGTCGATGCGACCCTCCATCTGAGCCCAGATCTCCTCGGCTGTGCCGGTGATGTGCGCGCGGCGGTTGGCGACGTTGTCGAACTGGTTGGCCCAGACGGCGTTCGGGGTCTCTTCGGCGATGCGGCGCGAGGTGTGTACGAAATGTCCTGGATTGGAATACGGCGCCGCCGGGACCAGCACAAGTTCAGCACCCAGCGCACGCAAGGTGTCCATTTTCTCGCGGCTCTGCGTCTCGGGCATGACGATGATCGTCTTGTAACCCTTCGCACTGGCGACCAGAGCGATGCCTATGCCGGTGTTGCCCGCCGTACCCTCAACAAACGTTCCGCCCGGCGCGATCACGCCACGCGCCTCCGCATCCTCGACGATTGCGAGCGCAGCACGGTCCTTGACGGAGGCACCAGGGTTGGCAAACTCGCACTTGCCGTAGATTTCCGCTCCCGCCGCAGCGCTTGGCCCCTTCAACAAGACGAGCGGCGTGTTGCCAATCAGGGCGAGCGTGTTGGACGTTGTGTGCATGGTTCTCAGATAGCGATGCGCTGGCCGGCTGCAATGCATGCAAATCTTGCCGCAACGATATAGGGCTTTGCCAGAGGAGGACGATGCCGCACGAACCCAGCGCCGAGATGCCGCAACCCGACCTGACGTTCAAACACGCCCTCGCGCCTGTTGTCGCCTGCGACGCGCGGGTGCTGGTACTTGGGAGCTTGCCAGGCGAACGCTCGCTCGCCGCCGCGCGCTATTATGCGCATCCTCAGAACCAGTTCTGGCGCTTGATGTCGTCGGTGCTGGACGAGGATCTGGTAGCTCTTGGCTATGATGCCCGTATTGCCCGGTTGCGCGCCAGGCGCGTAGCGCTGTGGGATGTCGTGGCGCGCGCGAGGCGGAAAGGCAGCACCGATGCGGCGCTCCGCGACATCAGCGTCAATGATGTCGCAGCGCTCATCGCCACGTTGCCCGACCTTCGCGCGATCGGCTTCAACGGTGGCGCGTCCTTCACGCACGGGATGCGGCAGATCCGTACCCAGGCCGAACGGTATGTGGTGCACTGCCTGCCCTCCAGCAGCCCGATGCACACGATCGGCTTCGAGGCAAAGAGATCTGCATGGCAGGCACTGGCGTCGTATCTTTGATAAGCCGGCGGAAAATGTTTTCGTACTGAGTCGCGGCGGAGGCTGCAGAGACGCCACGGCTGGGACAATTGTTACTGCACATTGCTGTTCGTACAAAAATTCCCGATCACTAAGGCCGCCTCATACCGCGCCACGGCAAAAACATTTTGTTGCGCACACAAGGTGGTTGACGCGATCTTTGGCATGGGCGAAGCAGTTGCACCATGAAAAAGCTGCTCCTCCCCGCCGCCGCCCTTGCTCTGGTCTCGCTCGCCGCGTGCGACAACAAACCGACCGTCGTCAGCACGACCGCGCCCGATCCAAACGCGGCTGAACTCGCCAAGCGTGGTCCGGTCGAACTGCCACCGATGATGACCAAGGAAGTCACCTTCCGCTGCAAGGACCAGAGCGTCCACATCGTCGACTTCTTCCAGGGCGACAAGCAAGTGCTCATCAAGCCTGCCAAGGAAGGCAGCGTGACGACCCTGACCGCCGACAAGGCGGGGGATCCATACAAGGGTTCCGGTTACGAAATGACCGGCGGTCCCGATGGAATTACCCTGACTGAGCCAAACAAGCCCGCTCAGGCTTGCAAGGCCTGAAGCGCGCAGGCGGCAATGTCCGCCTAGCCAATCTGCGCGCCGCGATATAGCGTTCCCGCTGCGGGAGGTTGGTTCGTGTCGACAATTGCGGTCTACAGCCTCAAAGGCGGCGTGGGGAAGACCACGCTTGCCGTAAACCTCGCTTGGTGCGCCGCGACGCTATCGTCCCGGCGCACTTTGCTATGGGATTTGGACGCACAGGGGGCCAGCACCTTCATGCTCGCGCCGCCGGCGGCTGCCAGCGTGCGCGAAACGGCGCATTCGGTTTTCCTTAAAGATGCCGAGGCAATCGACCTCGTGCGTCGAACGGCAGTGCCGCGGCTCGACATCATCGGCGCCGACACCTCGCTGCGCCGCCTTGACGTGCTCTTCCACGAACTTGACCGCAAGAAGCGTCTGCAGAAGCTGCTAGCCGGATTGCGCAAACGGTATGACCGCATCCTGCTGGATTGTCCGCCCGGCTTGACTGAAACGAGCGATCAAGTGATGCGCGCCGCTGATCTTATCATCGTACCAGTTATCCCCTCGCCACTGTCCGAGCGGGCGTTTGCGGATGTGATGAAACACCTTGCTGCTAAATCAAACGTACTGCCGGTCCATTCGATGGTCGATCGCCGTCGGAAGCTGCATGCAGCAGCACTGGCCGCGCATCCCGACTGGCCGGTGATCCCGATGACGAGTGTGATCGAGACCATGGCCACCCGACGCGAAGCGGTTGGTGCATTTGCCGCAAGATCTGCAAGCAGCAAGGCGTTCGCGCAACTCTGGCAGGCGATTGAGCGCCGTCTCGCCGCATGAGGTCCATACCGTGAGAACACCGCGCAGTGAGAGTGCCGCCAGCAAGACGCAGCTAGATCCGCAGCTCGTGCTTGGCGCCTATTCGGTCGGCGTGTTTCCAATGGCCGACGCTCGGGATGCCGACAGCGTCTATTGGGTAGAGCCGCGCCGGCGCGCAATCTTGCCGCTAGACGGATTTCACCTTTCACGGTCGCTGAAGAAGACGATCACGGCAGATCGCTTCCGCGTCACCGCAGACACCGCCTTTCCTCAAATGATCGAACTGTGCGCGCAAAGCGTGCCAAATCGGCCCGATACGTGGATCAACGGTCAAATCGAACGGGTGTTCTGCGAATTGCACGCGATGGGCTTCGCCCACTCCGTCGAGATCTGGGACGATACGAAACTGGTGGGCGGCCTCTACGGGCTTGCGCTCGGCCGCGCGTTCTTTGGTGAGAGCATGGTCAGTCGCGCGCGCGATGCGTCCAAGGTCGCGATCGCCTGGTTGGTGGCGCGGCTTCGGGTCGGTGGCTTTTCGCTCCTCGACTGCCAGTTCATGACCGACCACCTCGCCTCGCTCGGCGCGGTCGAGGTATCGCGCGCAGCTTACCTTGCGTTGTTATCGTCTGCGCTTGAAGGGTCCGTCGGCGTAGCTGGCGCATTATCCCCTTCAGGGCCTGCCGACTTTTTTGCGCTGGAGCGCACCGTGGCGGCCTCGTTACCGATGGAGACAGTATCCGGGCCGCCCGCCGGGAAGGTCATCGCACAGCTTTTGGGCCAAACGTCATAGATCGCGTTCGGCACTACGTTCAGAGATGGCCGCTCTTTATAGAGCCAACCTGAAAACACGCGATGCCACTTCTGATCGTATTGCCGCACGTCAAGCTGCACGAAGGCGCCGGTGTAATGATCAGGCTCCCATGGAGCAGTCTGCTCACATGCACGCAAGCGGATCACAGCATCACCAATCCGCGCCGACTGGCCCGGTTTCAGCGTCACTTCGCGCGTTGCTCCGTTGCGCTTGTTGAGCACGCCGAGAACCGCCACCCGCTGCGCCATCGGTGTCGCACCAAGCGACGGATCGGTTGCATGATCGACATCGACAGTCACGATATCAGACGAGCCGCTCTCCTCTTCCAGCGCCGTACGCGGAGCCGAGGTTTCGGCAGGCGTCGGCCCCGCCTGCTCGCTCTTGCCGCACCCGCCGCAGGCGAGCAGCGCGCAGAGCGCCGCCCCGCCCAGCAGCCGCGTCATCACGCGTCGGGCGTCCAAGCTTCATAGTCGCCGGTCGCGGGGGCGCGATGACCGCCCTTTTCCAGCGCCCCGGATGGTCGGTACGCCAGCGCGGTGCCGGTCATGTTCGGCAAGGGATCTTTCTGCCACGGGCGCGGCGCAGGCATGGCCCGGCTAGGTATGTCGTCGACCTGATGGTGCAGCCAGCTGAACCATTCTGGCGCGATCCGGCTCGCGTCGTTCGAACCCTCGTAGATTACCCAACGACGTGGATTGCCGGCGGTATCCTTACCACCTTCGTAATATACGTTGCCGAGCGCATCATCACCGACCCGCGCCTTGCCGCGCAGCCCGATAATGGTGCCGAGAGTGGCGCCGTTCCACCACGTAAACGGATTGAGGTTCAGTCCCATAACCGCCGCTTAGCCTGTGCTGCGGCCGTCATCAACCGCGATCATCGTGCGTCACGACCATTCCGCGCACCATGACGGTGGTTAGACGGCCATCGCAACGACGACGGCGAGCGGCCCCTTACCGCCATCGACGATCCTAGCCGTCAGCGGCTGTTCGGGCTCGACCTCGTCGAGCCCTGCGCGACGCAGCGTCTCCATATGGATGAACACGTCGCTACCATCGCTCGCACGCACCAGGAAACCATAGCCTTTCAGACGATTGAACCATTTGACCTGCACCGGCTCGAACGTACCAGCGGTCTCGATAAGCGCCGTCGGATCGACCCGATCACCGCGCTCACGAACGCGCGCAGGCGGTTCAACGGCGCTGCTGAGATCGATTGTCAGAATCTCACTCGCCTGCAAACCGCGATCGCGCGGCACGGCAAGGCAATCGATCCGCGCGCCCTCAGGCAGGCTACGCCGCCCGTGCAGACGCAGTACCGAGAAATGGATCAGGATATCACCGGCGGCGGGATCATCCGCGACGAGAAAGCCAAAGCCACGCGTCACGTCGAACCATTTCACGACGCCGCTGTACGGCTGGCCTTGTTGCTCGCCTGGTGTCAACGCTTCATCCATGTCGCTCCAGCCGCTGTCGCCCGCAGCGGTAATCATTTCATTACGCATGCCCAACGATCCCCCATGAGGAGATTAGCACGTGCGCTCACGATGAAAAAGGTCAGTCTAGCGCTTCAACCTCTTGGTCAGGCGTCGAATCAACGATTTTCCTCGCGAGGTCTATATCGTGACCGGCGCGGATCATCGCGGCAATCTGCTTTTGACGGGTTTCTCGGTCCGGAATGGCGTTTCCGAACGGGCCGATGCGGCGGCGTCGCGCGAAAGCCAGTGCCGCTGCCTTTTCGCCCGCCGCGACCGCCGGTGCGATCGCGGCGGCATCCTCCTCACCGACGCCGGCCGCGCGCAGTGCACCCGAAACGCGGCGACGGCCAAGCCCCCGGCGTAACATTGCGCCAGCGCGCGCCTCACCGAATGCACGGTCGTCAATATAGCCAAGCTCCGCCATGCGTTGGGCGAGTGCATGCGGATCGGCCGCGTCGCCTTGCCAACCCCGTTCGCGGATCTTCCGTGTGAGGTAGTCGGCAAGGCGCGCGCGTGTGGTCGCGAAACGTTCCACATACCGTAACGCAAGCCGTTCTAGGGCAGCGCTGTCGAGCGGCGGCGCCTGACGGCGGCCCTTGGAGTCGGTGCTGAACATTGCGCCATCATTGTGCCACAGTCGAAACCGATTTTGAACGCTTGGCGAAAGCAGGGGTGCACGCTTAGATCGCGGCGGAGATGGCTAACTTCCGCAAGCAAGGGCGCAGACGATAATGACGACGAACATTGCGGGCTCGGGAAAGGCGCTGGAACGTCCGGCCTTCGACGCCACCCCCACCGATGACGCGCTCCCGCGGCGCCTGGCTGATTTCGAGACGCTGGGCGAGGCGCTCGACTATGCGGCGGCCGGAACCCGCGGACTGAACTTCCATGATGCGCGCGGCAATCTGCTCCAGCCGTACCCCTTTGCAGATCTGCGCCGCGACGCTCTGGCGACCGCGCGTCGTCTGATCGCCTCTGGTATAGCGCCGCAAGACCGTATCGCGCTTGTCGCCGAAACCGGGCCTGAGTTTGCCGCGTTGTTTTTCGGCGTGGTTTACGCGGGCGCATGGCCGGTGCCGCTGCCCTTGCCGACGTCTTTCGGCGGCCGCGAATCATACATCGAACAATTGCGGGTTCAGCTTTCGAGTTGTGACCCGAAGCTTCTCATCTACCCGCCCGAACTTGCCCAGATGGCAGGTGAAGCTGCTCGCTTGGTCGGCATCGACGGCGTCGACTGGACCACTTTTGCGCAGCATCCCGCCCCTGACGTCACGCTTCCGACCGCCGCGACCGACGACATCGCCTACTTGCAATATTCCAGCGGCTCAACTCGCTTCCCGCATGGTGTCGTCATCACGCACCGGGCTTTGCTTAACAATCTCGCCGCGCATAGCCACGGAATGCGACTGGAGGCCCAGGATCGCTGCATATCGTGGCTGCCCTGGTACCACGACATGGGGCTGGTCGGCTGTTTCCTGTCGCCAATCGCCAATCAGGTTTCGTGCGATTACCTCAAGACCGAGGATTTCGCGCGCCGGCCGCTCGCCTGGCTCGACATGATTTCCCGCAACCCAGGCACATCGATCAGCTATTCGCCGACGTTCGGCTACGATATCTGCGCGCGCCGCATCTCCAGTCAGACTCGCGCCGGCGACCGGTTCGACCTGTCGCGCTGGCGGCTGGCCGGTAACGGCGCGGACATGATCCGCCCCGACGTGATGCAGGGGTTTGTCGACGCGTTCACGGATGCGGGTTTCAAGGCAAGTGCGTTCCTGCCGAGCTACGGCCTTGCCGAAGCGACGCTGGCAGTGTCGATCATGCCACCGACTGAGGGCATCCGCGTAGAACTGGTTGAGGAAACGCAGCTTTCCGGCGTTCCCGCCGGTCAGGACCGGCCGCAACGCTACCGCGCGATCGTCAACTGCGGCAAGCCGGTCCGCGACATGAAGGTGGAGATCCGCGAGGAGGACGGGACGCCCCTGCCCGAGCGCGCGATCGGCAAGGTTTGGTGTTCCGGCCCATCGGTGATGGTGGGGTATTTTCGCGATGCCGAGGCGACCGAGTCGTGCCTGATCGACGGCTGGCTCGACACCGGCGACATGGGCTATCTGTCGGACGGCTACATCTACATCGTCGGTCGCGCCAAGGACATGATCATCGTCAACGGGCGCAACCACTGGCCGCAGGATATTGAGTGGGCGGTCGAGCAATTGCCCGGCTTCAAGGCGGGCGACATCGCGGCCTTCGCGATCACCACGCCGGGTGGCGAGGAGACGCCCGCCGTGCTCGTGCAGTGCCGCAGCTCGGACGATGCCGAGCGCGTGCGCCTGCGCGACGAAATCCGCGAGCGAGTGCGATCGGTGACGGGCATGAACTGCGTGATCGAGTTGATCCCGCCACGCACGCTGCCGCGCACCTCCTCGGGCAAGCTCAGCCGGGCGAAGGCGCGTAATCTTTACCTCAACGGCGAGATCAAACCTTACGATCTTGCCGCTTGAAGTTGCCGGAAGGCGGCGTTAAAGACCGCTTCCGCACAGGGGTGTAGCTCAGTTGGTTAGAGCGTCGGTCTCCAAAACCGAAGGCCGTCGGTTCGAGTCCGACCTCCCCTGCCACTTCTTATCGCCGCGCTTGATTTTGCGGATCGCCGGCAGTAACGCTTTCCCATTCCGAAATCGGGAACATACGTCTTCGGCCCCTTGGCGGGGCCGGACGGCGGGCCCATGTCCCCGGCTCCGGCGCTAACCAAGGCGAGTGCAGACAGTGGCCAAAACGACCCCGATCGAATTCTACAAGCAGGTACGCGCCGAAACCGCCAAGGTGGTGTGGCCGACCCGGCGCGAGACGATCATGACCGGCGTTATGGTGATGATCATGACGACTCTGCTGGCGGTGTTCTTCTTCGGCATCGACACGATCTTCGAACTGATCGTCAAATATCTGCTCACCCTCGCGAACTGATTACGGGACGACACATGGCACGCTGGTACATCATCCACGCCTACTCGGGTTTCGAGGGCAAGGTTCGCGATTCGATCATGGCCGAAGCGACCCGCATGGGTCTCGAACAGCTTGTCGAACAAATCGAGGTGCCGACCGAAACCGTCACCGAGGCGCGGCGCGGCAAAAAGATCGCGGTCGAGCGCAAATTCATGCCGGGCTACGTGCTAGCCAAGCTCAACATGAACGACGACGTGTACCATCTCGTCAAGAACACTCCGAAGGTGACCGGCTTCCTCGGTTCGATGGGCAAGCCGCAGGCGATCAGCGAGAGCGAGGCTGCGCGCATGCTCAACTCCAAGGAGGAAGCCGCTGCCGCCCCGAAGGCGAAGGTCAAGGTCGATTTCGAGATCGGCGACTCGGTCAAGGTGCTGGACGGTCCGTTCGCGAGCTTCAACGGCTTGGTCGAGGAACTCGATTTCGATCGCAGCCGCGTCAAGGTGTCGGTGTCGATCTTCGGTCGCGCAACCCCGGTCGAGCTTGAGTTCGAGCAGGTCGAACGTAGCAAATAGGCTTGCAGCGATAAATGCGGCAGCCAGTCGCGCGGATAAGCGCTGTTTATAGCTAACGATGACGTTCAGGTCGTACAGCACGGCGGCTTTCGAGCCGCCGCTATCGTTCGGTTAGCGATTCGCGCTTGGCGACGACTAGCTAGATGATGCGGATTTGCTTCACCCCCCGGCCAAGCTTTGGGTGTCCATGCGGGTTAGGTAGCGCCCGGCGTGAACACTCGGACGATCAGCACACGCTCCCTGCAATCATACGCGACAAGATCAACACTTCGCCGACAAAGTGAAGACTTACACGAAGATCACAGTATCGGCGTGATTACTACAAGCCAGTATTTCGGCACCCATACCGGCGTGTCGGCAGCGAGACAACGCCGTCACTCCGTGCGGAAGCGATCGTGCGCCGGGGCCTTCCCCAAAGCTCCGGCGCACCCGCTCCCCCGATCAGGAGCCTTAGAACTTCACCCCGCCACGCAGGCCGATCGTGCGCGGCGTGCTGGTCACGATGTACGACCGCTGTGTGCAGACACCGCACACCTGGAAGCGCGAAAGCTGCGCGCGTTCGTCCCACAGGTTCTGCGCAAACAGTTCGAGGCTGAACGTCGCCCATTCAGCGCCCAGCGCGAGATCGCCGGTGGTATATTGCTTCAGCCGCCCCTGCGTCGCCGCATAGGCCACGCGGATGTCCGACGAGGCTGAACTCTGGTGCGCGACCAGCACCTGCGCGTAAGCCTTGGCCGCGCCGACCGGCACGGTGTAGCGCGCGGTGCCGTTGATCTTGAAGCGCGGTGTGATCGGCAGGCGCGTGCCGCTCGGTGCAAGCAGATCGTCGCCCGAACAGGTCGAGATCGCGGTCGTGCACAGGTTGCTGGTGGTCTTGGCGTCGTTATACGCGCCCGCCGCAGTCAGCGCGAGCGCACCGAGCGCGAGGCTCGCGTCCGCCTCGATGCCGCGAATGCGCGCATTCGGGCCGTTGTTGATGATGGTGAAGCTGTTCGGCCCGAGGAAGCTGAACTGGAACTTGCGCCAGTTTTGCTGATACAGCGCACTGCTGACGCGCAGCTTGCCACCGAACAGCGTCGCCTTCGCGCCGACCTCGTAATTGGTCAGATAGTCCGGGTTGTACGGCGCGATGTCGCCGCGCCGGTTGATGCCGCCCGGGCGGAAGCCGCGCGACCAGGTGCCGTACAGCAGGAACTGCTTGCTCGGCTTCCATGTCAGGTTGAGCTTGTGGGTGAAGCCCTCGCCGCGTGCGGTGATCGGCTGGATGCCGGCGCCCTGCACGTAATTGGCGAGATTGGTGCACGGCCCGCCCGGCACGGATGCGGGCAGCAGCACGCGGGTGGTGCTGCTTGGCTGGTCGCCATAGCCAGTCAGCCGCAGCCCATCGGTGGCGAAGCAGCGCGCCACGCCCGTGCCCGAGGACAGCGCTCCGTTATAAGGCTGCGCGGTATAGCCGTCGCCAGGATTGCGCCCGAAACCGTAGAAGCCGATTAGCGAGTTGTCGTAGATGAACGCGCGTCCACCGGCGGTGAGTGTCACGGTCGGTACGATGTCGAACGACGCTTCGCCGAACATCGCATAATCCTTGTCGACGCGGTGCTGCTGCGTCAGCCACAAGGTGCCGGGATGGCCGTTGACCGACAGGTCCGGCGCGAGATTGTCGACCTGATAATCCTGGTGAATCGCGTTGCTCTGCCGCTGGTAGAACATCCCGGCGGTGACGCGCAGCCGCTCGTCCTGCGGGGACTGCACCCGGAACTCCTGGCTCAGCTTCTTGAAATGATCGCTCGCGACGATGTGCTGGCGCGGGTCGATCTGCTGGCCGGCAGCGTTGGCATAATCGCCATAGTAGAAGATGCCGCCCGACGATGCGTAAATCTGGTCGTACGCCTCGGCATAATCGGTGTAGTCGCTCGATTGCTGGTCCTGCCGGTCGAGATATGCGCCGGCATAGGTGACGTCCCAGTTGCCGACCTTGCCCTCGATCGTCAGCGCGGCCTGGATGAATCGATCGTGGCGATATTCCTGGAAGAAGCGCTGGATCTGCAAGTCGCCGACCTGCGGGTCCATCGCATAGGCGCCGTGATACTTGGCCTCCTGGTACAGTACGGTCGGTGTCACGGTCCAGCTATCGTCGAGGTCGATCTTCAGTGCGGCGCGACCGCCCCACAGGTCAGACTCGTTGTAGTCCTTCTTGACGAAGGCCTTGTTGTCGATGGTGAGACCGTCACGCACGCAGCCATCCGCGGTCAGCGTGGTGCCGCAGAACGAGCGGGTACCGGCGACGTTGTCGATATAACCGGCGTCGCGCTCGTAAAAACCGGACACTCGGAAAGCCATGCTGGCGTTGATCGGGGCGTTGATGAGGCCTTCGACCTTGCCGCCCTGCCCGCCATGCGCGACCGTGTTCACCTCGCCGTCCATCCGGCCGTAAAAGTGGCTGAGGTCGGGTTTGTTGGTGATGATGCGGACGGTGCCGGCCTCCGACGAGGCGCCGTAGAGCGTACCCTGCGGCCCGGCGAGACTCTCGATCCGCGCGACGTCGTAGATGTGGATGTCGAGCGTGCCGCCGATCGTGGTGATCGGCTGTTCGTCGAGGTAGAAGCCGACCGAGGGCAGCGAGCCCGAATGGTTGCCGTCGCCACCCGACGCCACGCCGCGCATATAGACGGTGGTCGATCCCGGCTGCGTCGTCTGGAACGAGACGGAGGGCAGCAACTGGGTATATTGGTTAAAATTGCTGATGTTGAGCTGGTCGAGCTTCTTGGTGCCGATCGCCTGGATGCTGATCGGAACGCTTTGCAGGCTTTCCTCGCGCTTCTGCGCGGTGACGACGATGTCGCCATTGTCGGGCTGCTGATCGGCCTCTGGCGCGGCGGTGGGGGCGGACTGCGTCTGCGCCTGCACCGTGGCCGGCAGGAACGCAGCGGACGCCAGCAATATTGACGCAACTGCGCCTGCCCCAAATTTCATTCCCGCTTCCCCCTAGGAACCAACTGTTCCTGTAAGGGTGTGCGGCGGTGCAACAATCGTCAACAAGGTCCGTTGCGGGCGTGTCATTTCGCTGACGCTACGTTGCGGATTTGCAACGCTATGATGCTGATGCGTGCGGGTACATCGTCAGAACGTCACCGAACGTGGCGCAAAGCGGATCAAGATAGGGCGCGAACGGCAGCCACGCCGCCTTGCCCTCGCTGAAGATCGGGCGGCGGACCTGTTCCGAACTGGCAGTGCGCACGGCACGCTCGGTTTGGTGGAAGGCGAGACAGGCCGCCTCGTACTCCAACCCGCACGCATCCAATAACGCGCGAACCTGTGCTTCGGTGTCGTCGACCATCGCCTCGTAGAACACCCGGTGCGGTGGGCGGGGCATGGCAGTGTCGAGGTGATCCATCAGCCGTACGTAATCGCGATAGTAGCGGCCCATTTCCTCGAGATCGTAGCTGAACGCCTGACCGCGCGCGAAATGTTGTTTGAAGTTGGAGAAGCAGCAACCGAGCGGATGACGGCGCGCGTCGATGATCTTCGCGTTGGGCAGAATCAGCCGGATCAGCCCGGCACGTGCCCAGTTGTTGGGAAGCTTGTCGATGAAGAACGGCTTGTCGGTGCGGCGCTGGATCGCCGCGCGGCGAAGGTAGTCAGCGCCGATGGCGGCGAGTTCGTCGGCGGAAAGGGTGGCGACGCCGGCCGGATAGTCCGCGATGGTACGGGCGAGCGCCGGGATGTCGGGCAGTTCGGAGGTCCCTTCGACCAGCGAATGGCTCGACAGGATCTGTTCGACCAGCGTCGATCCCGCGCGTGGCATGCCGAGGATGAAGATCGGATCGGACGCGGGGCATCCCTGCCCTTCGCGGGCCGCAAACAGGTCGGCGGTGAAGGTGGCGATGCTGTCATCGACGAAGCGCGTCGTCTGATCCGCGTCATACTGGACGGTGGTGCGACGAAGCGCGTTGCCGGCGGCGTAATGGCGGAACGCCGCCTCGGCCTCACGGCGATCTTCGTACGCCTTGCCGAGCGCGAAATCGAGGTGGAAGCGGTCTTCGGTCGAGATGTCGGCTTGCTGCAACGCCGCCTCCATCACGGCAATATCGGCATCGTCGAAGCGGATCGTCTTGAGGTTGGCGAGGCTCCACCACACTTCGCCCAAGCCCGGCGCGAGATCAAGCGCGCGGCGATAGGCGGCGATGCCGTCCGCCTGCCGCCCGACGGTCTTGAGCATATGGCCGTAGCTCATCCAGATGCGCGGCTGGCACGGCATCTGTGCGAGCACCTGTTCGTACAACACGATCGCCTCGTCAAAACCGCCGATCCGCCCGAGCGCCGCCGCCTTGAGATTGGCGTGACCGGGGTGATCCGGCTCATCCTGCGTGACGATGTTCAGTTCGGCGATCGCCTCCGCAGGGCGATTGAGCCGATGCAGGACGACCGCGAGGTTGGCGCGCGCGGCGGTAAAGTCGGGCGACAACTCCAGCGCGCGGCGCAGCAACGCCTCGGCGTCCTTATAGCGGCCGATCCGCCCGGCAAGCTCCGCCATCATCCGGATAGCGGCGACATCGAACGGATCGTCCTTCAGGTGGGCGCGCAGGCGCGGCTCGGCATCGGGCAGACGATTGTCGTGCAGCGCGAGCGCCGCTTCGAGCAGGCGGGGTGGCCAGCGCGGGCTGGTCTGGTCGGGAGAGATCGAACGGTCCATTGCGTCCGGTTCTAGCGCCTATCGCTCGCACGGCCAGATGGATCATGAAATGCCGGTAAGCCCAATACGACCCGTCGCTCAGGCAACGACCCGCCAGATCACCAATGCTACGATATGGTGGTCGGCACGATCACACGCAAATATTTTCCGACAAACTTTGCGCAGACGCGAAATTAAAATACAATCTCGGATTATCAAAAATCTTAAGCAACGCTTTGTTTTTCGACGACGAATTTGCGACGTTTGCGATCTCGGCCAAATTCGCGTTGCAACGCATCAACATCGTCGCCTTCATGCTGCACCTGCTTCGATTGAAGTCCCTCGGGCGGAACATCAAATGCTTTTATCAACGTATCTTAAAATGGGTCGCGCAGATGAAGTCCTCGCCAAACGCCTTCCGTTCAGACAATGCTGTTGGCACCACCGCACGCGCCTTGCCGCGTGCGTTCTGGAGCACGACCCCGTTCAAACGCAGCCGCCAAAGTAGCGATCTAGGTCATGAGGTCGAAGTGATGCGCGCTCTGACGCTGGCGGTGCCGATTTCGCTCGCGCTTTGGGCGCTGTTGATCGCGGCAGCCGTATACCTGTTCTAACGAAAGTGGCGCGCCGCCCCGCCGAGCAGACGCGCCGACCGGGTTAATTAGAGAGATCGCTGAACAACGACATATAATAGGTGATCGACGGCGCGACGTTGGCGATCGGCGCGCGTTCGTTGAGGCCGTGGCTGAAATCCTCCGAGGCCTTGGTGAACATCGGGCTGGCGCCATAGCTGTCGACTCCGTTGGCACGGAACCACATGCTGTCGCTTGCGCCGGACGCCTGACTCGGGAAGACCGGCACGCCGGGATAGACGCTGCCCAACGCCTTCTTGACCGCGCCGACGAAATCCGCTCGCACCGGTGAGGCCGCCGTCGCAACCGAGCCTTCAGTCACGTCCTTGAAGGTCACAGCCGGGTCGTTCGCCACCCGCGCCAGTTCGGCCATGATGTCCGCCGGCTTGTGACCGGGGAAGATGCGGCAATTGATGTTGGCGGTCGCCCGCTGCGGCAGCGCGTTTTCGGCGTGGCCACCCGAGATCAGCGTTGCGACGCAAGTGGTGCCGATCCGGCCGACCGTCGCCGGGTCAGCCGCCAGTGTCTCGATCGCGGCCTGATCTTCCGGATTCGCGGCGAACGCACGCATTGCCGCGCCGATCTCAGGAGTCTCATACTTCGCTGATTCCGTCAGCGAAGCGCGCGTCAGGTCGTTGACTTCGGGCTTAAAGCGGTACGCGCCGATCCGCAGGAGCGCGGCCGACAGTTCGTAAATCGCGTTCACCTTGCGTGGGGCGGACGAATGACCGCCGGGATTGGTGACCGTCATCTGGAAGTCGGAATAGCTCTTCTCCGCACCCTGCCAGGTGAAGTAGCGCGGCTTCCCCGTCACCTCGTCGAGCACGCCGCCGCCACCATCGATGTTGAGCACGATGTCGGCATTGCGGAGTTTGTCGGCGATAATCTTGCCGGTTTTCATCGTGGTTTCCTCGTCGCCGGAAAACTCGATGATGATGTCGCGGCGTGGCTTGTAGCCTTCGCGCTTCAGCTCGATCAGGGCGGCGACCGCGATCGCGCCGTCGAACTTCATGTCGGTCGCCCCACGACCGAACAGATAGCCGTTCTCCACCACCGGCGTGAATGGGTCACGCTGCCAGTCCGCGGGTTTGGCCTCCACCACGTCCATATGGCCAGAGATCACCAGCGGCTTAGCCTTGGGATCGCTGCCCGGCCAGCGGGCGATCATATAGGCGGTGTCGTCGACCGGCGTGATCGTTACGTCCGAAGGGCTGAAGCCGCCGGCGACGAGCTGGTCCTTGATGTACGCCAGCGTCTGCGGCGTCTGGTTGCCGGGGCCACGCACCGATCGGAAGGCGATCGCCTTCTTCGCCATTTCCAGCGCCTGCGCATCAGCGACCGGGTGCGATGCGACCTTCGCGCTCGCGGGTACGATCGCCGCCGCCATCATCGTTCCAAATGCTACGCTACGAAGTACCACCGCCGTTCCCCCTTGGCTTGAAGTGGCCAAGCTATGGGATTGCTGCACCGCGTCAATCGGAAAGCGGCATCTGCGCGGGCGGAAGCGGTTCGGTGCGCAACATCGCATCGAGGCCGCCGAGCGTTTCGCCCGCCGCCTCGGCAAGCTTTGCCTCCAGCGCACGGTAGGCGGCGAGCACCGTACGGCCGGTGTCGGTCAGCCGCGCGCCTCGCGCCTTGCCGCCGCCCGCCGTGGTATCAACCAGCCGGTCGCGCCAGCAGCGGTTCATGCTGTCGACCAGCAGCCACGTGCGCCGGTAGCTCATGCCGAGCGCGCGGCCCGCCGCCGAGATCGACCCGTCGCGCGCGATCGCCTCCAGCAGATCGGCCTTGCCGGGGCCGATCGCGGGTTCGTCACCGCAGTAGAGCTGCGCCTTCAGCTTGAGCGCACCGACGCGCAGGACGCTCACTTGCCGATCAGCACGTCGCTCGCCTTGACGATCACCGTCACGCTGTCGCCGACAGCGAGGCCGAGGTCGGCGATCGCTTCTTCCGTGATGCTCGACGTGATGATGTTGCCGCCGCCGATATCGACCTTGACCGTGCCGTTGACCGCACCCGGCGTAATCGCGGTGACGGTGCCGGTGATCTGATTGCGTGCGCTGATCTTCATGTGTTTGCTCCCCAATGTGCGACGCGTACGTTAGCATGTGTGGCAAGCGAAGGTGAAGAAGGTTACGGCTCAGCCATGGCGAAGACGCACCCGTTCCACTCGATACACACCCACCAGATGATTCGTGCTGGCGCCTGCACGCCGCGCGCGGGCGTCGGCGATCCCGCCGCCAACGCCGCGGCGACGATCGCGCTGGCGCACGCTGGCAATGCCGAGGGCGCGGACCTGCTGGTGTTCCCGGAGCTCAATGTCACCTCCTACGCGGTCGACGATCTGCATCTGCAGGACGCTTTGCAGCGCGCGACCGATGCGGCGCTCAGCGACGTCGTCGCAGCCAGCGTCGATCTGCGGCCGGTCTTGGTGGTCGGTGCCGCGCTGGTGCGCAATGCGCGGCTGTATAATTGCGCGGTGGTGATTTCGCGCGGGCGGGTGCTGGGCGTGGTGCCCAAGACGTTCCTGCCCAATTACCGCGAATATTACGAGAAACGCTGGTTCGCGAGCGGGGCCGGGCTGAGCGGGCTGGACATCACGGTGGCGGGGCAGACCGCGCCGTTCGGCACCGACCTGATCTTCGCCGCGTCGGACCTGCCGCACTTCGTGTTCCACGCGGAAATTTGCGAGGATTACTGGGCGCCGACCCCGCCCTCCACCGCTGGCGCGCTGGCAGGGGCGCTGGTGTGCTGCAACCTGTCGGCATCGAACATCGTGATCGGCAAGGCGCGCGAGCGGGCGTTGCTGTGCGCGGCGCAGAGCGCGCGGAGCGTGTGCGGCTATGTCTATTCCGCCGCCGGGCCAGGTGAGAGCACCACCGATCTCGCCTGGGACGGCCAAGGCATGATCCACGAACTGGGCGAACTGCTGGTCGAATCACCGCGCTTTGCGGAGGCGCCCGGTACGGTCTATGCCGATATCGATTGCGGGCGGCTGATCGCGGAGCGGCTACGGGTCGGCACATTCAACGATGCGGCGGGGCTGGCCGGGCACCCGGAGACGCGATTTCGGCGGATCGCGTTCGAGCATCGGCCCGATTTCGCCGACGTCGGGCTGCGCCGTCAGATCCGCCGGTTCCCGTTCGTGCCGAACACGCCCGAACGGCTCGACGAGGACTGCTACGAGGCTTTCAACATCCAGGTGCAGGGTATCGCCAAGCGGATGGCGGCGGCGCGTGCGCAGAAGCTGGTGATCGGCATTTCGGGCGGGCTCGATTCCACGCACGCGCTGATCGTCGCCGCCAAGGCGCTCGACCGGCTGGGCCGGCCACGCACCGACATCCTCGGCTATACCATGCCCGGTTTCGCGACCAGCGACGGGACCAAGGGCAACGCATGGGCGCTGATGAACGCGCTCGGCATCACCGGGGAGGAGATCGACATCCGCCCCGCCGCACGCCAGCTGCTGGCCGATATGCGCCACCCGTTCGCAGGCGGCGAGCCGGTGTACGACGTGACGTTCGAGAACGTGCAGGCGGGGTTACGGACCGATTATCTGTTCCGGCTTGCCAACCATAACAATGGCTTGGTGGTGGGAACGGGCGATCTGTCTGAACTGGCGCTGGGCTGGTGCACCTACGGTGTCGGCGATCAGATGAGCCATTATGCGGTGAATGCAGGCGTACCCAAGACGCTGATCCAGTTCCTGATCCGCTGGTGCATATCGAGCGGGCAATTCGAGGACGAGACCAACCACGTCCTCGCCGCGATCCTGGGCACCGAGATCTCGCCGGAACTGGTGCCGGCGGATGCGAACGGACTGATCCAGAGCACCGAATCGAAAGTCGGGCCATATGCCCTCAACGACTTCTTCCTGCATTATGTGGTGCGGCACGGCATGGCGCCGTCGAAGATCGCGTTCTTCGCACTACATGCCTGGGCCGACGCAGCGGCGGGGCGCTGGCCGCGTGATCTGCCCGATGAGGCTCGCGTTGCCTATGATCTACCAGCGATCCGCGAATGGCTGGAGAAATTCCTGCACCGCTTCTTCGTGACGAGCCAGTTCAAACGCTCGGCGATCCCGAACGGGCCGAAGGTATCGGCGGGCGGCGCACTGTCCCCGCGCGGCGACTGGCGCGCGCCATCGGACGGGACGGCGGCGGCATGGCTGAAGGAATTGGCGGACAACCTGCCCTGACGTGCCGGTAGGCGCTGCCTTCCAAGGCACAACGCAAGATGACCGGCCCGCAATGCCGCGGCCGGTCGCCGAACATACTTATCGCGAAGGAAACGCGGCGCCGCGCGCCCCGCCCTTACTTCTTGCGGGCTTTCCGCGCGGCGTACTTGGCGTCGCGGGCGGCTTTCTTTTCAGCGTCGGTCATTTGCGCCTTCTGCGCGGCTTCCTCGGCGGCGCGCTTGGCCTCTTCGGCCTTGGCGATCTTGTCGAGTTTGGCCTGTTCAATCGCGGCCTTCTTGTCGGCGCGCTTCTGCGCCTCGGCGGCTTCCTTGGCCTCGCGCGCGGCAAGGCGCTCGGCAACGACCGCCGGGTCGAGCGGCGGCTTCGCCTTCAGCTTCTCGAGTGCACGCTGCTTGGCATCCGCCGACAGCGATGCGCGATCCTTGAACGAAGGTTCCTTATAAGCCATGCGGCGGTCTTACGATCCCAGTCATAGAGAGGAAGTGGCGGAGAGGGTGGGATTCGAACCCACGGTGAGCTTGCACCCACGCCGCATTTCGAGTGCGGTACATTCGACCACTCTGCCACCTCTCCGCGAGGTCATATGATGCCAATCTGCGAACGTGCCGCAGATCCGCACCGGTCGGTGAGCGGGCGCCTCTAACGCAAAGGCGGTAGGCGCACAAGTCCGATCATCGCAATCTTCTTGTGCGGCCGCGAACATGCCCTAGATTGGGCTCATGCAGCGATCGACCCTTTCCGTTCCGCCGTTCGACACGGCCACCCCCCTGCCCCCGGTCGCGCACGCCCGCTTTGCGATCGGCGACGTGGTCCGTCACCGCAGCTTCGACTTCCGCGGCGTGATCTTCGATGTCGACCCGGTCTTCGCCAACAGCGAGGAATGGTACGAATCAATTCCCGAAAGTGCACGGCCTCGCAAGGATCAGCCGTTCTACCATCTGCTCGCCGAGAACATGGAATCGACGTATGTCGCCTATGTCAGCCAGCAGAACCTGGTGGCGGACGATACCGACGAGCCGGTCGATCATCCCGCCATCTCCGGATTGTTCACCGATTTCGCGGATGGCCGCTACACGCTCCGGCGCGAGCATCGCCACTGATCTGAACCGGGCATTCTGCTCGTCCCCGCCAAAGGGCGGCAGGCGGCGACGCGGCAACGGGCGGCGACCATCTCCGGTCGCCGCCCGCCACCCGTCACATCACCAACGCAGCGTCGCGCGGGCGTAATAATAGCCGCCGTTAATGCCGAACGGTGAGAACGTCGGGTACACGTTGGATGAATAGGTCCGTGAGCCCGAGGCAAGCTGTGCCCCGCGAATGTTCTCGAACGATGTCTTGGTCGGATAGTGGTTGGTCAGGTTGTTCGCGCCGATCGAAAGTTTCAGCGGCTTGAGAACCTGCAAACCGAGCTCGAGATCGGTGAGGAACGCTGGGGCAATGCGGACCTCGTAGTCGGCGCCCTTGAGCGGACTGTTGCCCGGCGTGGCGACCAGGTTCTTGGTCACCGAATAGAAACTCTCGCGCAGGTTCACGCTGAACTTGCCAAGCTCCCAATACGCCGCCGCCGTCGCGCGGAACTTCGGTGTGCTCTCCTCAAGCTGGCTAACACTGTAGCGGTCGATCAACTGCGTCTTCGTCGGCTGCGTGGTGCTGGTGTAGAGCGCGGACGGCAGCGCGTTGATGCCCAGCACCTTGTTGTCGTTGTAGTTCGCGGTGAACGACCAGTCGACATGGCCGAGGCTGTCGAAATCGGTCGAATAATTCGCTACGAAATCAATGCCGCGCGTCCGCATCTTCACCCCGTTCACGAACGACTGGATCGAGACCGAACCATCGATGTTGCGCGTGCCGAGGTTGTTGAGCAGCACGTAGCTCGGGATGCTGCCGCCAAGCGCGCCGGCGACCGCATCGAGCACGACCTGCTGGTTCTGGATTGCATAATTGTCCGCGTTGAACGGCTGGCAACCCGTGGCGCTGACACCCTGCGGGCAATAGCCGCCGCTGAAGCCCGAAAAGCTGCTCGAGATGACGATGCGGTTGCGGATCTCGATCCAATACCCGTCGAGCGTGAAGGTCACGCGCGGTGCGGGATTGACGACGAAGCCGAGGCTGAAGTTGGTCGACTTCTCCGGCTTCAGCCCGCCGAAGCCAAGCGAGGCCGCACCCGCCGAGTTTGGCGGTAGCACGCCGCTGACCGAGCTCGGGCCGACGTTGATGCCCGAATAGAAGCCCTCCGCCAGCGTCGGCGCACGAAAGCCGGTGGAGACCGTACCGCGAACCGCAAATTCCTTCGACAGATCGAAGCGCGTCGTCAGCTTGAACACGGTGGTGTCGCCGAAATCGCTGTAATGTTCGTGGCGGACGGCGCCGTCGATCAACCACGGCTCGATCGGCTTGACGCTGACGTCAAGATACTGCGCGAACACATTACGCGTGTTCGAACTGGCATCGTTTGGGCTGTAGCCGAAGAAGGACTGCGCGCCGCCACCATAATAGGAGGCGGGATCGCCGGCGAGGAGCTGGTATTTTTCATGCCGGTACTCGAGACCGCCGGCGACATTGAGATCACCCGCCAGCCCGACGTCGAACGGATGCGTCAGGTCGAGCGTGTTGTCGAGCTGGCTGTTGACGAAATCGCCGTCGTGGAAGGTGGTCGGCGTGGTACCGGTCGCCTTGTAGAGCTGTGCGTTGGCCGAGTTGAGCACGTATACGCCGACAAAATCGCGACCGTATGTCGATGCCACATCGAAGGTCGTCTCGCCGAGTGCGCCCTTGAAGCCGCCGGTGAACGAATAATCCGTCTCACGGATCGATTCCTGCGGCTGGAACCCGCCAGCATAGAACGGCACGCCGGCGACGCCGCCCGCCGCGATCGTGCCGGCGCCGCTCACCACGGTGTCGGGTGGCCGGGTGTTTTCATAGGCGCTGGCGATCTTGTGACCGTAGCTGCCGAAGCTGTAGAGTTCGAACTCCCCGAACTTGTAGCCCGCGTTGTACATGACCGAAGTCTGGTCGATCTTCGGATCGCCCTCGATCCGGTTGGTGTAAGGGTAATACGGCAGGTTCTTGATCGCCGGATAGTTCGCGAGATACTTGATAGCGCCAGGTGTGTCGCCATAGACCTGCGGGTTGACGTCGCCGCGGAAGCTGTAGTCCTTAAACTTCTTCTCGGCGGTGACGTTCAGGTACGCGCCGTCGAAGGGCGCGATGCCGATATTGCCGCTGATGGTATAGGATTTGCCCCCCTGATCGAAATACTGGCCGCCGGTTGCGCTCAGTACGCCGCCATGGTCGGCGGTCTTCTGGATGAAGTTGATGACGCCGGCGATCGCGTCGGTTCCGTATTGGGCGGCGGCGCCATCCTGCAGGACTTCGACGTGATCGATCGAGTCGGGCAGGATGAAGCTGATGTCAGGCGCGGCGCTGCCGCCATAGGGACCGCCGGCGACCGACACGTTGGCGGTACCGTGGCGGCGCTTGCCGTTGACAAGGATCAGCGTGTGGTTCGGACTGAGGCCGCGCAGCTTGAGCTGGAGGTTATGCGCCTGAAGATCACTGCCGAACGACTGCGCCTGGATCGACGGCAGGTTCTGCGCGAGGCTCTGGATCAGGTCGGGCGATCCGGTGCGCTTCAACGCGTCGTTGCCGAGGATCTGGATCGGCGCGGGGCTGTCCGCCGCGCGCATGCCGGTGGTTCGCGTGCCGGTGACGATGATGTCGGTGCCGTCGCTGTCGACGACTTGCGGATCGGCGGGCTCCGCAGCCGGCGCGGGATCCGCCGGTGTCGCGGCAGGCGCGGTCGCGGCGAGCGCCGGCGCGGCCCAGGCCATCGCACAGGCCAGCGCAGTCAAGGATATCGAATGTCGTGTCATCAATGTCTTTCCCCCCAGGTGAATGCATTCCGTCAGACGTCCACTCCGATATTTTGTTCTCGTTGCCGCCAGCTCGCGATGATCGGTACATCCCGACAATCGAAAACCTTCAGCGGAAGTCACACCCTTACCTGCCGCAAAGCAGCATCTTCAAAATGTACGCGTTCTTCTTACACCCCTTGAGGCAGCCGCGCCCTAATCGGACGCGACCACCGGTCAAACACTACGCTCAGCCGCCGCGGCACTTACCCGAAGCCGCTTGACGTCATGTCGACACCCGAATGACGCCATATCGATCGCCGCATTGCAACATAAACATCATACCTTGATCGCCACTACCTTCAGGAAAACCAGTTTCTCAGGAATGTGATGTATATGTGCAACGGTTCGCCTGATCGATGAACGATGCGGTTCTGCGGTTGACAGCGCGGCCACCGTGCCATAGCTGGCGCTTCTTTCCCGCGCCGGGTCCGTCCTGAGCGTGGGGTATCGATGTTTTGAAAGTGATGAGGGCCATGTTCGCAATCGTGCGCACGGGCGGCAAGCAATACCGCGTTGCCGCTGGAGACAAGATCGTCGTCGAAAAGCTCGACGGTGAAGCCGGTGCGTCGATCACGCTCGGCGATATCCTGCTTGCGGGCGAAGGCTCGGAGCTGAAGTCGATCGAGGGGCTGACCGTCTCCGCAGAGATCATCGCGCAGGCGAAGGCCGACAAGGTCATCGTCTTCAAGAAGCGTCGTCGTCATAACTATCGTCGCAAGAACGGGCATCGTCAGCAGCACACGATCCTGAAGATCACCGCCATCGGCGGTGAGTCGGCGCAGGCGTAAGGAGTCTCACGATATGGCACATAAGAAAGCAGGCGGTTCGTCGCGCAACGGTCGTGATTCGGCCGGTCGTCGTCTTGGCGTGAAGAAGTTCGGTGGCGAGATCGCCATTCCGGGCAACATTCTCGTGCGTCAGCGCGGTACCAAGTTCTACCCGGGCACCAACGTCGGCATGGGCACGGACCATACCCTGTTCGCGCTCGTCGAGGGCCGCGTAGTGTTTAAGGAAGGCAAGCTCGGCCGCAAGTTCTGCTCGGTCGAGGCGCTGGCGCAAGCCGCAGAATAACGGGTAACCGGACGGGTTGCCCACCAGGGCGACCCGGATGTCCACAGACATCAAACAAGGGAGACGGGTCGCCCCGGCTCCCTTTTTTCATGCTCCCTCCACGGCACTGTCGTCACCATGTCATCCCGGCATGGCAGACGTCCGCGCAAAGACGAGGAGAGTTTTCAAGATGTTCGCCCGGACTCCGAGATTGACGCTGCGCCCCGGCTGGCCCGAGGATGCCGCCGCCGTCGCAGCAGCAATCGCGCACCCGTCGGTCGCCGCCAATCTGTCGCGTGTGCCCTGGCCTTATGCGGAAGCCGATGCCCGCACGTGGCTGGCGATGCCGCGTGGTGCGACCGACCCCTGCTTGCTGATCTTGGCGCATGACCGGGCCGAGCCGAGCCTGATCGGCGCGATCTCGATCGAGGCTCTAGCGGACGGGCCGCCCGAACTCGGCTATTGGTTGACGCCGTCTGCCTGGGGGCGCGGTTATGCGACCGAAGCCGGTCATGCCATGCTGCACATGGCGCGCCACGCGCTCGGCATGACGCGGCTGAACGCGCGGCACTTTATGGACAACCCCGCCTCGGCACGCGTGCTCGCCAAGCTCGGCTTTCGCGAAACCGGTCGGGCGGCGACCTTCTCACGCGCGCGTGGCCGCGAGGTGGCGAGCATCACCATGGCGTGCGACCTCGCCGACGCGCCGCCACAAGACATGCCACTCGCGGCCTGACCGTTCGGTCAGGCCGCGAGCGCCGCACGGGGCAGCACCGCCGCCGCATAGTCGCTTTCCGCCCGGGCGATGAGCGCGCGATCGTCGCTGTTCCACGGGTGGAAGCCGGGCAGGAAGTAGCTCGCCCATGCGCCGAAGATCTTGCGCACCATCCCCGGCCGCACCAGCGCATAGCTAAGCGTACCAAGGTGCGCGCGCGGCCCGGTGATACCATCCTGCCGCAGCAACTCGATGATGCCGAGATAGCGGCCGACGAAGAACTTACGCGCGGTGGTGAGCATCACCAGCGACTTGAACAGCCAGCGCCGCGTGCGCGACCAGTCGCGCGTCGCGTGCAGCCAGGTGTCATAGGCGACGCCCTTGTGCTCGATCTCCTCGGCGGCATGCCAGCGCCACATCGCCGCCGCCTGCGGCTCCGCCCCGTCGAGATGGCGCGGATCGGCGAGCAACGCGTGCGCTAGGATCGCGGTGAAATGCTCCAGCGCCATCGTTGCCGCCAGCCGTGCGATCACCGGCTTGCCGTCGGTCAGCGCCAGCGCCTCGTCGACATGGATATCAAGTAGCGACACGTCATACCCCTGATCGGTGACGTGGCGGTTGAACGCGACATGCTCACGCGTGTGCATCACCTCCTGCTTGATGAAGGCGTTGATCTCGGCGGCCAAGCGCGGCGGCGTGCCATCACGGAAGGCGCGCACGCTATCGACGAAGAACCCCTCGCCTTTCGGAAAGGTGATCGACAGCGCGTTGTAGAAGGCGGTGGCGACCGGATCGTCGTTCATCCACCAGCGCGTGCGCCGCATGCCTCGGCCAAAGCGCAGATCGCGCGGCGTGATCGTCAGATCGGCGGTCGTGGTTGCTTTCGCCATGAAAACCTCCAGACAGAATGCTTGGGGCCATGAACTAGGTACTACTTACACTCGTGTCAATAACGCCGAAACGCCTGAACCAGGAACAGTCGCGTCTGGCCGCGATCGATGCCGCGCGCGACCTGCTGATCGCCGACGGCCCGCAAGCGGTGACGCTGAAGGCGGTGGCGGCGCGGATCGGGCGGACGCACGCCAATCTGCTCCACCATTTCGGCAGCGCCGCCGGGTTGCAAAGCGCGCTCATTACCCACCTTGCCGACACGATCACCGCGCGAATCGGCGACACCGCCAAGCGCGCCCGTAGCGGCGACGCCGATCCGCGCGAGGTGGTGGACCTTACCTTCGATGCGTTCGCGCACGGCGGCGGCGCGATGGCGAGCTGGATGATCCTGTCGGGCAAGCACGACGCGCTCGACCCGGTGCTGAGCGCGATCCACCGGCTGGTCGACGATCTCGCCGAGGGCGACGATGCGGCACGCGTGCGGGCGGAGACGTTGCAGCTGGTGCTGGCGGCGATGGGGGATGCGTTGCTTGGCGGTGCGATGGCAAAGGCGCTGGGCGTACCGCGCGAGAGTGCGCGGGAATTGGCCACGCAGGCGCTGGTGGCGTCGCGGTTGGCGGCCGGGTAGCGCGGCTGGGTAGCGCCGCGGCATAGCCGCGTCGTCGGCCCTCGCTATGGCGAGGCCGGCCGGGCGCGCTTCACCCCCTCGCTTTAGCTGCGCTAAAGCGTTAGGCAGCGCGCTATGCATTTTCTCGATCAAGCAAAAATCTTCGTCCGCTCGGGCGCGGGCGGCCCCGGTGCCGTCAGTTTCCGGCGTGAGAAGTTCATCGAATATGGCGGCCCCGACGGCGGCAACGGCGGCAAGGGTGGCGACATCATCTTCGAAGCGGTCGCCGGTCTCAACACGCTGATCGATTTTCGCTACACCCAGCATTTCCGCGCACCGCGTGGCCATGGCGGCTCGGGCAGCAACCGCACCGGCGGCGGCGGCGACGATCTCGTCATCAAGGTGCCGGTCGGCACGCAGATCATGGACGAGGAGCGCGAGGAGGTGCTGCTCGATTTCACCCACGCCGGCCAGCGCGAGGTGTTCCTGCGCGGTGGCGACGGCGGGCGCGGCAACGCTACCTACAAGACCTCGACCAACCGCGCACCGCGTCAGCACGGCACCGGCTGGCCGTATCAGGAGGCGTGGCTGTGGCTGCGGCTCAAGCTGCTTGCTGACGCCGGTCTGGTTGGGTTGCCCAATGCGGGCAAGTCGACCTTCATCAATGCCGTCACCAATGCACAGGCCAAGGTTGGCGCCTACGCCTTCACCACGACGCGCCCGCAGCTTGGCGTGGTGCGCCATCACAGCCGCGAATTCGTCATCGCCGATATCCCCGGGCTGATCGCGGGTGCGGCCGAGGGCGCTGGCATCGGCGACCGTTTCCTCGGCCATATCGAACGGTGCAAGGTGCTGCTCCATCTGGTCGATGCCAATGACGAGGATGTTGCGGAGAGCTACCGCATCGTCCGCGACGAACTCGAGAATTACGGCGGCGGGCTGACCGACAAACCGGTGGTGGTCGCGCTCAACAAGGTTGATACGCTGGACGATGAACTGATCGCCGCGCTGCTCGCCGAACTGGAGGAAGCGAGCGGCACGGAAGTGATCGCGATTTCGGGCGCGGCCGGCACCGGTACCGATTGGGCGCTGGACCGTCTGCTGGAGGCGATCGGGCCGGACGCCGCGACGGTCGACGAGCATGATGATGGCGAAGAGTCGATCGAGTGGTCCCCCGTCTGAACCGCAAATATCGAGTCGCCTGCGAAACGAGGGAGCCTTGTGCGAAGATGCGCGTTTGATCGCCGCGCAGCAGAAGTCGCTGCTCAATTTCAGGAGTGAACCGATGAAGCTGATGATGCTCGCCGCACTGGCGATCGCTACCCCAGTCGCCGCTTTCGCCCAGACGACACCGGCTCCGGCCGATCCCGCCATGGCGCAACCGGCAACCGACGCAGCGCAGGCCGCGCCTGCACCTGCCGATCCCGCAGCCACTCCGGCAGACCCTGCCGCTTCCGCACCGGCGGCTGGCTCGCCGCAGATGGGCGCACCAATGTCCTCGCCCGCGCCCGCCGCACAGGACAGCTATCCTGTCTGCTCAGCGACCGTGCATGACCAATGCCGCGAAGGCGCTGGTGGCAAGCACATGGGCAGCAGCCACAAGATGATGCATCGCAAGCGCAAGTGAAGTCTCAGGGCGGGTGCCGCAGCGCCCGCCCTGCTCACAGTGCGACGATGCGCGTGGCGATCCGCTCCGCTTCTCCCATGTCGTGAGTGACCATCAGGATTGGCAGACCCAATACATCCCGGACGTGCTCGATAGCGATGAGGATCTCGTCCCGCCGCGCCCGGTCGAGCGAGGATAACGGCTCATCGAGCAACAGGAACTCGGGCGCGCTGAGCAAAGCCCGACCAATGCTGACCCGCTGCGCCTCGCCGCCCGACAGCGTTCTCGGCCAGCGATCGAGCAGATGCGCGATGCCGAGGAAGTCGATGCCGCCAAGGTCAGGCGCAGCCCCCCGAACACCATAGCGCAAATTGTCCCGCACCCGCATGTGCGGGAACAGCCGTGCTTCCTGGAAGACGTAGCCGACGGAGCGCCGTTCTGGTGGCACGTTGACCCCTGTGGCAGACTCGTACAGCGTTCTGTCGCCGACACGGATGTGCCCTTCGTCCGGCGGCAACAAGCCCGCGATCATGTTCAACACGCTCGTCTTGCCCGCACCCGATGGCCCGAACAACACGGTCGCGCCTTCGTCAGCCTCAAGCGTGACGGCGATTTGCGCATCACCGAGGCGCTTACGGAGGCGAACGTCAAACGCCACCCTGCCCCCTTCCTGCGCGCCGAACGAGCACTTCGGATGCGACCAGCGCCAGCAGCGACAATATCACCGAAATTGTTGCGAGCCGCCACACCATAGCGTCACCGTCGGGTTGCTGGAGCGCGCTGTAGATCGCGAGCGGCAGTGTCTGTGTCTCGCCCGGAACGTTCGACACGAACGTGATCGTCGCGCCAAATTCGCCGAGACCGCGCGCAAAGCCGAGCACCAGTCCCGCCAACACGCCCGGCAAGCTCAATGGCAACGTGATTGTGCGAAACACCCGCCATCGCCCAGCACCAAGCGTACGCGCGGCATTCTCCAGCTTTCGATCAACCGCTTCGATCGACAACCTGATCGCACGCACCATCAGCGGCAGCGCCATCACACCGGCCGCGATCGCAGCGCCGCTCCAGCGGAACAACACGGTGACGCCGAACCAGCGGCTTAGCCAGAAGCCGATTGGCCCCTGTGGCGCGAACAGGATCAGCAGCACCCAACCCGTCACCACCGGCGGGACCACCAGCGGCAGGTGTACGACAGCATCGACCAGCAATTTGCCCGGAAAGGTGACCCGCGCGAGCAGCCACGCGAGCGCGAAAGCGATCGGCAATGTTGTCGTGATCGCGACGGCGCCGATGCGGAGCGACAGTACCACGATGTGCCATTCGGCCGCAGTCAGCATCGACGCCGCCATCCAGGTCGCACCCGGGCGATCATTTCACCGAGAAACCGTACCGCACGAAGATCGCTTTGCCGGCAGCACTCAACAGGAACCGCCGAAACCCCTCGCCCTCCAGGTTGCTCGACGACGCCAAGCGCGCGATTGGATAGGTGATCGGCGGGTGCGTGCGCTCTGGGAACACGCCCGCGATCCGCACTTTCAACGAGGCGCGCGCATCAGTCGCATAGACGATGCCGAGCGGCGCAGCACCACGCTCGACCAAAGCCAAAGTGGCACGGACGTTTTCGGCCGACACGATATGCGGCTGAACCGCCGCCAGCACACCCAGCTTCGTCAGTGCCTCGCGACCGTATTTGCCGGCTGGCACCGAGGCATCGGCCATCGCCAACGGCCCTCCAGCGAGGAAACGTGCCAGCGGAGGGCCGCCAGCGGGCGCACGCATGCGGCTGTGCACCGGGGCGACGATCACCAGCCGGTTGCCGAGGAAGGTCGCGCGGCTCGAAGGCACGATAAGCTTCCGCGCCGCGACTTCGTTCATCCAGCCCTCATCGGCGGACACGAACAGATCGGCGCGGGCGCCCGCCTCGATCTGTCGGGCGAGCGCGGAAGAGCCTGCGAACGATACCACCGGACGCGGATGGCCGCGAGCCGCCCAGCTATCGGCTGCGGCGTTCATCGATTCCTGCAGGCTGGCGGCAGCGAGCACCAGCGGCGGCACGGGTGCTGCCGCAACGGCTACGCTCCCGATCGAGAGCACGACCAACGTGGCGACGCGACACAAGAAACGGATCAACATATCTGCCGATATACAGCATGCGCGGCGCAGCGCTACATGTTGACCCGACCGGTACGGGCGAGTTTGCCCCAACCGACCTTCGGTCCGCGCAACGCCTGGGTTATCGCCTTCAGCACCACGTAATACATCACCTGCCGATAGCCGATCCGCTGCGGTATCAGCAGCAGTAACAGCTTCCAGTTTTCACGTCGTTCCAGCGCGAAGGCGATGGTGGCGGCGAGCAGATCGATGGCGGTAAACACCAGCCAGTAGATCAGCATCGTCTCGACATCGTGCTGGGTCTGCGCCCAGCCGTGCGCACGCACCGCGATGTAGGTCATGATGAAGCTGATGATCAGCGCGAGATCGATGATCGGCGAGATCGCCGCCAGCACGATCTGGAACAGGATCGCTTGCGGCAGGCCGACCCGGGCAAGGCCCGCAGGCTTGCCGCGCGTGATGACAATGCCGTGCTTCCACAGGCACTGCAGCGTGCCGTAGGCCCAGCGGAAGCGCTGCTTGGCGAGACCTTTCAAGGTTTCCGGACTTTCGGTCCAGGCAACCGCATATTGGTCGTAGGTGACCTTCCATCCGGCGCGCTGAATACCGATGGTGAGATCCTGATCCTCCGCCAGCGTATCATCGGGATAGCCGCCGACGCTGCGTATGGCCTCCAGCCGCCACGCGCCGACCGCGCCTGGCACCACGGTCATCGCGTTCAGCCGCGCAAGCGCACGCCGTTCAAGATTTTGGGCGGTGATATATTCGAGCGCCTGCCAGCGGGTAATCAGATTCACGCGGTTGCCCACCTTGGCATTTCCCGCCACCGCACCAAGCGCGGGATCGACAAACCAGCGCGCCAGCCGTGCAATCGTGGTTGGCTCGAACTGGGTATCTGCATCAAGCGCGATGACGATCTCGCCAGTCGCCAGCGCCATGCCCTGATTGAGCGCGCGCGCCTTGCCGCCATTCTCCAGCGTCAGCAGCCGTACACGCGGTTCATCCGCGAATGCGCTGCGAACCACCGCGCTGGTGCCGTCGCTCGATCCGTCGTCGATGACAATCACCTCAAGCCGCACGTCGGTACTCGCCAGCACGCCCCGCACGGCGCGCTCGATCACGGTTTCCTCGTTGAATGCCGGGATCATAACCGTGACGAAGCGGCTCGGGTCTATTGCCGGGAAGATCGTCAATCCTTCGCGCCGAGCCTGAATAAGCGCCAGCGCCGATAGCGTCAGCGCACGCCCGATCCCGATTGTGATCGCAAAAAAGAAAATCCAGCCAAGCGCGACAACCGTACTGCCGAGTGCGGTGAACACGAACAGGTCCGCCGACGATGCAAGCCGGTCGCTCTCCGAGATCGGCGGCATCGCGACATCGCGCGGAATACCGGCGAGCGTCGAGACCGGAACGAAACGGATGCCGCGCGCCTTGAGCTCGCGAATGATGATGGGCAGCGCGTCGACTGTCTGCTGACGATTGCCGCCACCGTCGTGGAGCAGGATGACATTGCGGCTGCAACTCGCATCCGATTGCGCATTGCACACCGGTGGCGGATACGCCTCACTCACGACCTTGTCGATAATCTCCTGCACGCCCGGGCGCTTCCAATCATCCGGGTCGACGTGGAGACCGACGGAAATGTAGCCACGATTTTGCGCCTGAAGCACCGGTTCGATTTCGTCCGCCGTGGTCGGCTCGGCATCGCCGAAATACGGCGCGCGGAACAGCCGCAGCGATCGCCCGGTGAACGCCTGGAACAGTCGCTGCGTGGTGTTGAGTTGGAACGCCGTCTCGGTGTCGGTCGATCCCGCCATATTGGGATGCGTGTAGCTGTGGCTGCCGACCTCGTGCCCCTCACGCACCATCCGTTCCAGCAAGGAGCGCTGCGTCAGTGCGTTCTCGCCGATGACGAAAAACGTGGCGGGGACATGCTCGGCCTTCAGGATATCGAGGATCTTCGGCGTCCAAGTCGGATCGGGTCCGTCGTCGAAGGTCAGTGCGACATAGCCCGGTTTGTAGCCGGTGCGCTGCACCACATAAGGCGACGGCAGCCGGGTGAAATCGACGCGGTCGATCAGCCCGTTGGTGGCGGTGGCGTTGCGTTGCCCGGTAACCGGGGTGCCGGCGATCTTGAGGATCTCGCCATTGCCGTCGATATCAACATCGGTGCCGACAGGGATCGTGTTCATCACCGAAGGCGCCGGCAGGGTGCGATGCGGCCGCCCGAAGATCGACCACAGCCCCGGGTCCTCCGAACCGAGCCGCCACAACGCCACCGCGCCGAGCTTGGCGCGATTGAGGAACTGGATCTGGTTATAGGCGGAAGGCGCATCGAGCATCCACAACACGTGGCGCACATTGCCTTCCTGATAGGCGAAACTGGTGTTGCCGCTGGTCTTGTCGAACACCGGCGTCGCGCCGGATTCGCGCGCGGCCTCCCACGCTTCGTCGATCGCCACCGGGTCACCGCCGGCCGCGCTGTCGCTGTGCCAGTCGTAACCGTAATTGCCGATCGCCACGACGATCTTGTTGCGGGGCAAGCCGTTGGCGGCACGTGCGACCGCGCGTTCGAACCAAGCCTGCGATGCGATTGGGCCGGGCGGGCTGCTTAGTTCGTGTTCGTCATACGCCATCAGGAACAGTCGGTCGACGACCGGAACGAACGCCTTGAGGTCCCACGCATCCTCCCCGACCGGTACCGCGATGGCGATGATCCAGCCGCGCTTGGCGAAGCGGGTCTTGGCCTCGCGCAGGAAGGCGCGGTAATCCGGCAGCGCCTTGCGGGGCAGTTCCTCGAAATCGAAGAATGCGCCGCCCGCCTGATTGGCGGCAAGCCACGGCTCGAGCTTGTCAAGCAACGCGCGGCGCTGCGCCGGGTCGTGCAGCAGCGCCGTCATGCCGGCACTATCCCAATCGCCCTGCAAAGCGTTCTGGATCATCGGCAGCAGCAGCGGGCGGCGCTGTGCGCGGTTGAGGATTTCCTTGCCAGCCGTATCGCGGAACACGGTGATGTGATGGTTAGCGCCGGTCACGCTCACCCAACCGGGGATCAGCCAGTCGAGATCGTTGACATGGCGGCGCAGCGACGAGGCGCTCGATGGGTCCCACGGCACATGGAAGGCTATGGCGAGCGGTGCATTGTCACCCGGCTGCACACCGCGCGCCGGCGCGCCGGTGAGCATGCGTGCGTAATCCAGCAACTGGCGGCGCGTCCGCTTCAGCAGCGGCTCATGCGGCGGCGGCAGGCGGACGAGCGCGGGATGTTCGGCGCTAACCGGCAGCAACGGCGCGCGCGGCACGACGCCAATCGACAGCGCAAGCGCGACGATCGACAGAATGATAAGTGCAATAAAGGCACCGACCGCGACGGCAAAGCGCCGCCGCCTGCGTCCCGACGCATCGAAGAAGACCGGCGCGTTCGACATAAACCCTTACATTCTCCCGTTTCGGACCGACCCTTAACAGCGTGTTTGCGACCCCGAAAGCAGGCTTGGCGATGACAAAGCGTTCATCCGGATTTCTGCGTAGGCATATCGCGCCGGCGCTCGTCCACCCGATTGCGCGCGTAAGGCGAGCGATGACCTGCTCCAGGCATCTTGCCGCATTTGCCGATTTAACGCTTGCCCACGCCAGACCATCCCGCTAGGGGCGCTCTCCTGCAATGTGTCGGGGCGTGGCGCAGTCTGGTAGCGCACTGGTCTCGGGGTCCAGGGGTCGTAGGTTCGAATCCTATCGCCCCGACCATTGCAGCATTCCCCAAATTATCGGTGACCCTGAGCTCCCGCCGCGCGTTAGCGGCGGCGCAGGATGTGACGCATCGTGCACCGGCGACGTGTCGCATGGAAGCGGCGATGCGCAGTACGCACCGCCGCCGCACCTTCGCGAATCAGCCCTTCTTGGCGAGCGCCTTGACCGCCGCCATCGTGCCCGAGACGTGACCCTCCGGGCTCGGCTCGGACAGGACGTAAGCGATCGTGCCGTTCTTCGCGATTACGAACGACGTGCGGTTCGTCCAGCCGGTCTTTTGCGGCAGCGTCACATCGTAACCGCTGATCGTTGCCGGCGTCGCGACGCCCACCGGGAACTTGTTGCGGCACTCCTGCACCGAGAATTCCTTGATGCGATCGACATTGCCCGCAGTGAGGCCGATCAGCGTGGCGCCAAGCTTCTTATACTGGTCGGCAGCCTCGGCGAACTCATGCGCTTCGATCGTGCAGCCTGACGTGAAGGCGGCGGGGAAGAAATACAGCACCACCGGCCCCTTCTTGAGCGCGTTCTGGAGCGTGAAGGTGAAGCTCTTGCCACCCACCGCCGCTTGCGTGGTGAACAGCGGGGCCTTGGCGCCGACCGCGATCGCGGCATGGGCGGGCGCGGCGAAGGCGAGCGAGGCGGCGGCGAAGGCGGCTACGAACTTCAGCATGGGGATCTCCTGTCGAACAGATCGAACCCGCTTGCTCTACGCGCTGCGGTGGTGTGCCGCCAGCATGATCCTTCCCGCTTTGGTTTATGAGCCAAGCAATGCTATCGGCACGACATCCTCCTGATGACAGAATGGTCGACGTGACAACGCCTCTCGAAAAGATCCGTAATTTCAGCATCATCGCGCATATCGACCATGGCAAGTCGACGCTGGCCGACCGGTTGATCCAACAGACCGGGGGCCTCAGCGACCGCGAGATGTCCGAGCAGGTGCTCGACAACATGGATATCGAGAAGGAGCGCGGCATCACCATCAAGGCGCAGACGGTGCGCCTCGCCTACAAGGCGGACGATGGCGAGACCTATACGCTGAACCTGATGGACACGCCCGGCCACGTCGACTTCGCCTATGAAGTGTCGCGTAGCCTCGCCGCGTGCGAGGGCGCGCTGCTGGTGGTGGACGCCGCGCAGGGCGTGGAGGCGCAGACGCTCGCCAACGTGTACCAGTCGATCGAGCATGACCATGAGATCGTGCCCGTCATCAACAAGATCGACCTGCCCGCCGCCGATGCCGACAAGGTGAAGGCGGAGATCGAGGAGGTGATCGGCCTCGACGCGAGCCAAGCGGTGCTGACCTCCGCCAAATCGGGCATCGGCATCCGCGAGACGCTGGAGGCGATCGTCACGCGCATCCCGCACCCCAAGGGCGATGCCAACGCGCCGCTCAAGGCGATGCTGGTGGATAGCTGGTACGACCCGTATCTCGGCGTCGTCATCCTGATCCGCGTGATCGACGGGGTTCTCAAGAAGGGCCAGCACGTCAAGTTCATGCAGGCCGGCACCGAGCATCTCGTCGACCGGGTCGGCTGCTTCCGCCCCAAGATCGAGCAGCTCGCCGACCTCGGGCCGGGCGAGATCGGCTTCATCACCGCGCAGATCAAGGACGTGGCGCAGGCGCGCGTCGGTGATACGCTGACCGATGTGAAGCGCCCTGCCCTCGAGGCGCTGGCGGGCTTCAAGGAAGTGCAGCCGGTGGTGTTCTGCGGCCTGTTCCCGGTCGATGCCGCCGATTTCGAGAAGCTGCGCGAGAGCATTTCGCGGCTGCGGCTGAACGATGCGAGCTTCTCGTTCGAGATGGAGACGTCGGCGGCGCTGGGCTTCGGCTTCCGCTGCGGGTTCCTCGGGCTGCTGCATCTGGAGATCATTCAGGAGCGGCTGACGCGCGAATACGACCTCGACCTCATCACCACCGCGCCGTCGGTGGTGTACGAGATCGAGCTGACGCACGGCGGCGGCCATATCGAGCTGCACAACCCCGCCGACATGCCCGAGCCCAACAAGATCGAGAGCATCGCCGAGCCTTGGATTCAGGCGGTGATCTATGTGCCCGACGAATATCTCGGCTCGATCCTGAAACTGTGTCAGGACAGGCGTGGCATCCAGAAGGACCTCACCTATGTCGGCGGGCGCGCGCAGGCGACGTATGAACTGCCGCTCAACGAAGTGGTGTTCGATTTCTACGACCGGCTGAAATCGCTGTCGAAGGGCTATGCCAGCTTCGATTACAACCAGATCGGCTACCGCGAGGGCGATCTCGTCAAGATGGGCATCCTCGTCAACGAGGAGCCGGTCGACGCGCTCAGCATGATCGTCCACCGCAGCACGGCGGAAACGCGCGGGCGCGGCATGGTCGAGCGGCTGAAGGAACTGATCCCGCGCCACATGTTCAAGATCCCGATCCAGGCGGCGATCGGCGGCAAGGTGATCGCGCGCGAGACGATCAGCGCGATGCGCAAGGACGTGACCGCGAAATGTTATGGCGGCGACGCGACGCGCAAGCGCAAGCTGCTCGACAAGCAGAAGAAGGGCAAGGCGCGGATGCGCGAGTACGGCTCGGTTTCGATCCCGCAGGAAGCCTTCATCGCCGCCCTGAGAATGGGCGACGAAAACTGAGGAAGCGCATCAGGCTAAGCGCAGCTTAGCCTCGGATCGAAACGAGCCCGGCCGGCGGCGCGACCGCGCCGTCCGACGACGCGGCTTTGCCGCGGCGGGATTGATCGACGTAAGGCCTAACACTCGTTTGGTGATTTCGAACGGGGCCGATGAGCGGTGTTCCAGCTACTGTGACACGCTACGCAAGCATGGAGATTACGCGCGATAAAACGGGACGCGCTAGGCGTTTCATAAACGTGAGGGATCGAGATGGGTTACGGAGGGCTGAGTCAGACGCATCTTGTATGAGGTGCCTTCTCGCAAATCTCTAGTGCAATTAGGTCGTGGGCTTTTTTAAGTACAGGCAGACCGAGTGGATTAAGTGGAAAAAGGAGCATCACCGAGAAACTCGTCGGACATGGGACCTTCCCATCCTAGCCGTCGGTGAAGCGCCTGAAATCGTTCGACGGCTTCCGACGTGAATGCGCCTTGATTAGCGCGCTCTTGCCGTAACCCTTCGAGGGTGAAGGTCTTAACTAGTCTCGCGTCAATCCGGTCCGGCTGTCGATGAAACTTCTGAAAGTGAAAACCTAGCTGCTGCTCCGTCGTATGCAGGACCGTTGCAAACCCATGAACCAACAAGTTTCGCGTGTCTTGCTGATCGGCTAAGCGATTGATGATTGCCGTGATGTCCTGCGCATCTGCATCTAAGGGGCCGGATCGCGTTAAGATCGTGCGCACCTTAGCCACTCGATCAGCGGCTCCATGCGGTAGCGTTCGTGTGTGCTCCTCATACTCAGGAAACACCCTGCATCGTAGAATGAGATCGCCTAAAAGGTATTCCACTTGCGCAAAGCTATTTACGATCCAGCCTCGGAGGCGCTGTGCCTCATCGATCTGTTCGGCCCATCCTCCTGGTAAAGTCATACGATGAGGCTAGTAGAAGCTAAAACGGAGCACAACCGCTGTTGCAGCTAAGGGGCGGCGTCTGCCTCATCCCAGTCAAGCCGGTGAAGATAGAAGTTGCGATTGCTTCGATCGATGAAGTAGCGGAGCGCGCTTGTAGCTGACAGCGTGGCTGCCACCGCTGCGGTTATGTCCAATCCTGACATGTGACGACAAAGGAACGCGACGCTTGCAACCGTCACCAAGTCTAAAAGGCTGGTGATCCGACTATCACGCCGTTGATGGCTAGCCATAGCCTCTTTTATTTCGCACCGCGAATGGCCTTCGCTAAACATGTTGTTGTGCATCGGCGCAATCTCCGGCTGAACGCATCCTTAGCAAGAGGCTATCAAGAAGGTTTGGTAACTCGCAACCGCCCTTGCCCGAGCTAATACAAAGGGCCAATACAACTGTCCCGACGCTGTAGAAATATGTTTGTTTATATATGCTGACGGAGATTTATCGATCCCCCTCGGCTCCATCTTCAAATATCACCGCAACGATCAAACCGACCGTGATGACGGCGCTACATTAGCCCCCCTCCCCACACCAAGCCGCCCAAGTCTCCTCCTTCGCCGCCGCCTCCCACATCGCCTGCGCCTTGGCGATCTGCCGCTGCGCCCTGCGTTGCGCCGTCTCGCGCTCCTGATAGGTCGGGCCGCCCCGGAATGAACGCGGCCGGTCGTAGTGCGGGTTGGTGTCTGGGCGCGGCGGCGCATCTTCCCGCGCCCAGACGTCGCGGCGGACCTCCTCCATCATCTTGCAGAATTCGCTGGCATAGGTCGGCGCGGACTCGGCGCCGGCGATGCTATCGGTCCATAGCTCGATCGCGCGGGCGCCGAGCCCCGCCGAGCCGAGCATCAGTTCAATACAGGTGAGCTGGCGCCGGTGAAGTCGGCGGCGACCACCTCCCCGGCGCGACGGGCGCGGCGTTCGTAGGCGATCTTGGCCTTGTAGCGATCGAGCGTGGCGGCGAGCCAGGTGAGCCGCTCCATCTTCTCTTCCTCGGGCAGATTGTCCTCGGCCTCGGCTGCTTCGCGCGCGGCCTTGCAGACCGGGCAATTCTCCTCCGCCTCGCGCTCGATCGTCTCGCGGCTGCGGGTGCCGTGGGCGAGGCCGGGGCCGCCGTAGCGATCGGCGAGGTGGTGGCGCAGGATGAACATCAGCAGCCGGTCGTTATAATTGCGTTTTTCGCCGACGATCTCGCCGCGCCAGAACACGGGATCGGCGACGCCTTCGGTCGCGCGGTCGATGGCGATATCGGCGAGGCGCTGCACGCCGTGGTCGAGTGCGGCGGTCCAAGCGGCGCGGAAGCTTTCGGCGCCGGGCTGGCGGCGGAGGTAATAGGCGCCCTCCGCGCTCATGTTGATGCGCTTGGCGGCGGCCTTGACCGAGCCGAGTTCGGCGAGCGCGTCGATGAAGGCGCGTTGCCGCTCGGGCGTCCAGCCGTCGTAGCGGGCTTTGCGGGGGACGGGCTCGAACTCGGGCACCGGGCGGAGCGTGGGGGTGAGGTTCTGCATGGAGTGCGCCGCTAACCCGTTTGGTTCGTGTAGGACAGCGGGGTCATGGGGCGATCGGCCGGGCGTGCGAGTCGCACCGTTCGTCGCCGGGGGGCACGCTCGTTTCGGGGGGATAACATTAACGTACCTAAGAATAGACTCAGGTGGGGGTCGCGGGGGTATCGGCGACCGATCCGTCTTGAGGAGGATGGTGTGCGTTCGAGGGTTCGGCTGTTGCCGCTGCTGGCGGCGGGGTGTGCGGGATTGGTGGGGATGGCGGCGCCGGTGGGGGCGCAATCGGCGGGTCCGGTCGCGACGAACGGCGTCGGCACCGCATTCGAGCTGGCGTTCTGGCAATCGGTTGGCGCCAGTGCCGATCCGTCGCTGTATCAGGCGTATCTGGAGCAATATCCGACCGGCACGTTCGCCGCGCTCGCCCGCGCCAAGATCGCGGGGATGCGCCGGGCGGAGCCGGTGGTGGTGCCGGTCGCGCCGGTTGCCCCGGTCGCGCCGGTGCCCGTGCCGGCGGCGGTGGCGGTCGCACCCCCGGTCGCGCCCGCGCCGACGCCGGTTGCCGCCGCGCCCGAACCGGCGATGCGGATGATCCCGGCGATGATCGCGCCCTTTCCGGTGCCGGCCACGCCCGCGCCGCCGCCGGCGGGATCGGTGATCGGCAACGCAGCGCTGCTTGCAGCACTGGCGCAGTCGCAGATCGGCGGGGAAGCACCGGTTGCATCCGCCACCGCCCTGCCCGCGCCGCCGGTGCTCATGCCGGTGCCGACGATCGCGGTACCCGAGCGGTTCTGTTCGGCCGAGGCGCGCAACCAGTTCCACGACACCGTCTACAAGCCGGCGATGACGCTGGCGGCGGCGAACAACGCCGCGACGATCCGCTACCTGCAGACGCTGGACGCGCAATATCGCGCGTCGGGTGCGCAACGCGACGCGGCGGGGATGAACGCGGTCGCGGCGGGGTCGAAGGCGTATCAGCCGGTGGCGGGCGCGGCCTTTGCGACCAGCAACGTCTATCTCAAATTGTTCGACCGGATCATGGCGACGCCGATCGCGCGGTGTCGCGCGTCATGAGGCGGATGCTGGGCGGCGCGGTCGCCGCGCTGGTCGGCCTGAGTGGTCATGCCGCCGCCGCGACGGAAGGGCCGGCGGTGTGCTGGGACGACCGTACGCTGTCCGCGGCAAGGGTGGTCGAGTTCCGCGAGATCGGGCTCGACGTGCAGTTGCGCTGCCGGCTGATCGGGCTGGACCTGACGCCGGGCTATGTCCGCGTCCTGGAACGCTACCGGGGCGATTTCGAGGCGGCGGACGGCGCGATCAAGGCGCATTACCATGCCGACGACGGCAGGACGGGCTGGATCGCGTACCAACGCTACATCACCCATGTCACCAACATCTACGGCGGCGGCGCGACGACGGTGACGCACTGCCAGACGTTCGCGAGCGTGCTGGGCGAACTCTCCTCCCCCGAGGTGCCGGCGGGGGCACTTGGTGCGGTCGTCGCCGCGATGGTCAAGGATCCGCACGTCGACGCGACGATCTGCGGGTAAGCGCAGGCGGCGGGGCGTCCAAGCCCCGCCGCCTGCGCCCGGACTTACAAACCGTAGGACAGCCGCAGATAGCCGAACTGGCCGGGCAGATCGTAGGTGGTGGGATCGAAATTGGCGCTGTCGCAGGTGTTGCACGACGGTGGCGCCTTGTTGAACACGTTGTTGACGCCCGCGGTCAGCCGCAGCTTGCTGCTGAGCCATGCGGGTGAGAAATACACCTGCACGTCGCCGTAGAAGGTCGCGCCCATGCGGTGGCCGTCGCTTTCGTACACCGCGCTGATGTAGCGCGCGGTGAAGCTCGCGCCAAACGCCGCGCTCGACCAGTCGAGCGTCGAGTTCAGCTTGAACTCGGGGAACGCCTGATCGGTGTTGAGGCAGCGTTCGGTGCCGACGCAGCGCAGCGTCGGCGCGTTGAGTTCGGCGGGTGGTGCGACGTCATACTTGATGATGTACGCGGCGTTTGCGCTGAGGCCGATCGTGCCGCCGTAGACCGCGGGCGAGCGGTACAGGAACGTCGCGTCGAGGCCGGAGGTGTTGATCGCGTTGAGGTTCTGGAGCGTGCCGTTGATGCCGGCGACTTCGCCCGACACGGTGCGGGTGATGTTGGCGCAACTGACCGGATCGCCGTTGAACGCGCAGCGGTTGAGCGTGAGCGTGCCGGGCACTGAATCGACCGCATTCTTGAGCTCGATGCTATAGTAATTGACCTCGAGGCTCACGCTGCTGGCGAAGCTGCCGCGCGCCCAGGACGGGCTGTAAACGCCGCCCGCAGTCCAGGTGGTCGCGGTTTCGGGTTTGAGCGCGGTCGAGCCTTGCGAGAAGATGCCGATCTGCCCGCCCTGCGACTCCGCATAGCTGCCGTTGGCCGGCACGCCGTTGGCGATGCAGTTGGCGCGGACGGTCGCATTGCTCTGGAACGACCCGCCGCTCGCGCTGGTGCACGGATCGTTGATGGTCGCATCAAAGCGCGAGCGGCCGGCGTAAAGTTCGCCGAGGCTCGGTGCGCGTAGGCTTTCCGCATAGCCGCCCCGGAACAGCAGATCCGGCACCGGCTTCCACAGGCCGGATGCGGTGAACACGGTGTTGCCGCCGAACGTCGAGTAATCCGAGTGGCGGACCGCGCCGTCGAACTCGAGCCGGTGGAAGAACGGCATGTTGGCGAGGATCGGCACGCGGATTTCGCCGTACACCTCGTCGGTATTGTAGCTGCCGCGCGCCGGGCTGGTCGGTACGTCGGCGCCGAGCCCGGCGACGATGACCGGATCGGGATCGTAGCTCGCCCGCTGGTCGCGATGTTCGTAGCCGATCGCCACACCGACCGCGCCGGCCGGGAGTTGGAACAGATCGCCCGACAGGTTGGCGGTGAAATCGGCGAGGCGCTGCTCGCTCTTGTCGTGTTCGTCGAACGTCACGTACTTCAGCATCGCCGGCGTGATCGTGCCGGGACCACCCACCGCCGCGCCGCCGAAGATGTTGAACGGCACGCAGTCCCCGGTGCAGTTCGCCACCGGGCCGAGCGCCTGTGCGAGCCTGGCCGCGTTGAGGTTGCCGGTGAAGATCTGGTGCGCGTCGTTCAGGCCCCAGACGCCGTTGACGTCCCAATACCATTTATGCTCGCCGACGTGGAACGACCCGTCGAGCGTGGCGGATGCCGTGAAGGTGTTGACGTCCTGTGAGAAGGTGCGCTGACCACCCTCGACGAAGCGGCGGTTGATGCCGGTATAGTTGGCCGGCAACGCCGACGGCGTTCCGTCCTGATTGACCCCCGACGAGAGCGTTACGCCAAAGGGATTGTACGGGTTGGTCGCGTCGATCGAGATGCGGTCGAGCAGATTGCCGTTGCCGGCGCCCGGCCCGATCGCGAGCGGCAGGAACGCCGCTTGCGTGGTCGAATTGCGCTTGTTGTAGACAAGCTTGGTGCGGAAATGGACCGCGTCGGACAATTCCTGCTTGAAGTTGAAGAACGCGCCATAACGTTCGTTGGGGGTGAGCAGATAGTTGAACGGCGAGAAGTTGAAGCGGCTCGCGTCGGTGAAGGTCGTGAAATCCGCCGCTGTCGGATTGCGGCCGGTCACCGGCGCCTTCAGCGTCAGGTTGGTGCCGACGCCGATCAGATTGCCGACCGCCGCGCTGACCCGGTAGCGGCCAAGCGGCGGGGTACCGCTACACCCGACGCCGTCCGGGAAGTTCGGGTCGACGCAGCTCGTCGCATAGGGTGCGGGATATTGCGAGATCGCGCGGTCTGCGGTGCGGACCGGGTCCTGCTTGGTGTAATAGCCGCCGAACACCGCCGAGGTGCCGCTGTCCGGCTTCTGGATGCCGTAGCTCAGCTCGTAATTCTGGGTGTGGCCGTCGCCCTGCCGGTAGGTGCCGAACTGCGCATTGGCTTGCAGACCCTTCTGGCTCTGCTTGGTGATGATGTTGACCACGCCGGCGACCGCGTCCGAGCCGTACAGCGGCGATGCGCCCGATTGCAGCACCTCGACCCGCTCGATCATGTTGGTCGGGATTTCGTTCAGATCGACCGAGGCGGGGATGCCGCCCGCCGACGAGCCGTTGACGTAGCGGATGCCGTCCACCAGCACGAGCGTGCGCTTTGCGCCGAGGTAGCGCAGGTCGATCTCCGCCGCGCCCGAGCTGACGCCGGTGCCGTCGGGCGGGCCGCCGATGTTGCCGGCGTTGTTGACCTTGGTGTTGAGGCCGCCGCTCGCGCTCGGCAGGCGTTGCAGCACGTCCGCGATCGAGGAGAGGCCGGTCTTGCCGATCGCTGACTGGTCGACGGTGAGAACGGGTTTGTCCTGATCGAGCGGATCGCGGCGGATGCGCGAACCGGTCACGACGATATCGTCGCCACCTGCGGTCGGCGCGTCAGCGGGCGCGCTGACCTGCGCACCGGCCGGCATCGCGAGCGTTGCCGCCGTGATCGCAACCACAGCCGCGCCGGAAAACGTCCTGAACTTTATCTTGAGCATCGAATATATCCCCTATTCGCGCTTCAAGACACCCCCTCTGTTATCGAACGGCATAGAGACGCAACTTTATAAGGGTGACAAGTGCAGGAAAGTCACACTAGTCCAGAATCGGACGGAATATCGGTTTATCAACAGGAATATGTGACTTGTTGCGTCGTCGGTGCATGGCGGGAAGTGGATATGCGGTGACGCGCGCACGGCCCGCCGCACGTTTGCGCAATCAGCGGTTTCGCTGTCCTGAACCGCGGCGCAGGATCACGTACAGCGCGCCGGTGCCGCCGTGGCGGGGATGGGCGTTACGGACGGCGGCGATATGCGCGCCGTGGCGTGAACCGGCCAGCCAGTCCGCGATGGCCGCGCGGATCGCGCCGCGCGCGTGCGGGCGCTCGCTCTCCGCGCGCGGCGGCTTGCCGGTGATGACCAGCAACACACGCTGGCCACTCGTCACCGCGAACTCCAGCGCGGCGTCGAGCCGGGCATAGGCCGAGCCGAGCGTATGGCCGTGCAGGTCGATCGATGCGTCCGGCACGGTACGACCGCGCGCGAGATCGCGGTCCCACGACCCGTCGAGCGTGTTGGCGGTGATCGGGCGTGGCGGCGCGGCGACGACGGGTAAGAGCAGCGGCGCCGGCACCCGTCCGCGCACCTTCTTCAGCGGCGCGGGTGGTGGAGGTGCAACCGGCTCCGGTGGCCTGACCGGGACAGCAGCCGCGCGCATCGGGCGCGGTGCAACGCGCATCGGGCGGACGCTGGCGACGACGCGCGCCCACAGCGCCGCCTCCTCAGCGCTGAGTGGGCGCTTTCCCATACGGCCTTTCCGACGCGAGCCGCGCGAGCGTTCCCACCGGCAGCAGCAGGAACGCGGTGCCGTGCGCGGACATGCCGCCGGCGGTCACCTCCGCCTGTTCGCCGCCGCCCCAATAAGTGTCGAAGCGGTTGGCACCCTTGATCGCGCCGCCGGTGTCCTGCGCCACCCAGATGCCGTTCGCATCGGCGCGGTCCATCGACAGCAGCACCGGCGCGCCGAGCGGAATGAACTTCGGGTCCGCCGCCACGCTGACGCCGCCCGTCACCGCATAGCCAAGCGCGCCCATCGGCGGCGTATCGAGCACGCGGAAGAACACGAAGCTCTTGTTCTCGCGCATCAGGTCGCGACCCTCGGCGGGGTGTGCGCGCAGCCACGCGACGATGCCTTGCATGGTCGCCTGCCCCGGCGCGAGCAGACCGCGTTGCCGCATCAGCGCGCCGATGCCGGTGTAATCGCGGCCGTTCTGCGTGGCGTACCCCACCCGCATCGACGCGCCGTCGGGCAGACGAAGCCGGCCGGAACCCTGGATCTGTAGGAAGAACAGCTCGACCGGATCGGCCGCCCAGGCGAGCACTGGCGCACGGTTGGCGAGTGCGCCTTCCTCGATCGCGGCACGGTCGAAATACGGCACAAAGTTGCTGCCATCGACCCGCCCGCGGATCTTCTTGCCCTTCAGGCTGTCGCTGAACGCACCGAGGTTGACGTCGACGAGATCGTCGGGGCGGCCGTAGATCGGCGCGTCATAGCCGCGACGATGGTCCCGCGAGGCGGCGATCTCCGGCTCGTAATACCCGGTGGCGAAGGCCTTGCCGTCGCCGACCTGCACCGTCTCAAAATATTGCGCGAAGAAGCTGCGCGCCTCGCCGCGCGCCACGCTCGCGGCGGCATCGCAGGCAGGCACCCAATCCACGCCGCGCGTCAGGCCCGAAGCATCGGTGCGCTTGCGCAAGCTTGGGCAGGACAGCCGGAACGCGGCGAGCGCGCGGGCGGCCTGCGCCTCGTCGATGGGAAGCGAATAGATCGGCGGCCCTGCCACAACGCCCGCATCGCGCGCATTCGGCCCGGCGGAGGGCGCGGTGGTCGCAACCGGCGGCAGCGGTCGGGATGCGACCGGCGGACGGTGCACCGGCGCGATACCGGCAGCGGGCAGCCCCGCACCGGGCCGCGCCTGTTCCGACGGGCTGACGCACGCGCCGAGCACCATAGCCGTCGCGAGCGCTGCCCAGCGCTTCCCCCGCTGCATCATGCCCGCGCTCAAGCTTCGTCGGTGTCGGCGAGCTTCCAGTTCGGATCGCTGCTCTTGAGCGTCCGTGCGAAGGTCCAGATATCATGCGTCTCGACCGCATCGGTCATCGATCCGGCCACAACGACACCGTCGCGATCGCGCGTGACGGCAGCGATGTCCGCATCGAAGCGCACCGTGATCCGCGCCGCCTTGCCGACCAACGACGCATCGGTGATCGAGGCGCGCTCGATAGTGACGAGGCGATTGTCCAGCGTGTGGCCGGCGTCCGCGCGCTCGGCGATTGCGCCGGCAAAGGCGTCACGCACATCGGCTTCGGTCAACCAGTCGAGCTGCTGCTCGTCACCCTGCCAATAGGCCTCCAGGATCATCCGGTAGGCGGACTGTGCGCCTTCGACGAAGCGTGCGACATCGAAACCCGGCTCCGCCGCGACGATCGCGCGCAGGCCGGCTTCGGCACGCGGCGCGATGTTGCGGTTGGCGAGTTCGCGCGGCTGCGCCTGATTCTCGATCGGACGCGGCAGCACCGTTACCGGCGCGCGATCCTCCGCGGGCTTGGGCAAAGGCTGCTCATGCCCGGTCCGCTTGCCGAGAACCATGTAGAGACGCAACGCCAGAAAACAGGCGACCATCCCGAGCAGAACGACGTAAAACACTTTGCCTCCTGAACTTCGGCGAAACTCTGATATAGGCGCAACGCACGACAGTTACAAACGGCGCCGCCGCCACACGTGTTGAACTGCCGCGCCACCCCTGCTAGGCGCCGCGCTTCGGCAGCGCCAGCGCTTCTGGCTGCATATCTTCGATGAGATTAAGGGCGAGTTCCATGGACGAACAGGACGACGGCATCATCACCAGCAACGCGCCGTTCGCGAGCGGCGAGGACGAGGCACCGCAGGCCGGGCTGATCTCGCAATACGTCAAGGACCTGTCGTTCGAGAACCCGAACGCGCCGGCGATCTACCAGACGGCGAGTGCCCCTTCGATCGACGTGCAGTTCAACATCGCCGCCAATCAGGTCGGCGAGGACGTGCACGAGGTCGTTCTGCGCATCGAGGTCCGCGCCGAGAGCGAGGGCACCGTCGCGTTCCTGGTCGACCTGTCGTTCGCCGGGCTGTTCGGCCTGCGCAACATCCCCGCCGAGCATGTCCAGCCCTTCCTGCTTGGCGAAGCGCCGCGCCTGGTGTTCCCGTTCGCCCGCCGCGTGCTGGCCGATGCAGTGCGTGACGGCGGTTTCCCGCCGCTGATGCTGGAGCCGATCGACTTCGGCGCGCTGTACCTCCAGCAGGCGGCGCAGCAGAACGGCAACGTCAACGTGACCGGCCACGCCTGATCGCTGGTAGCGAGCCGAGCAGCGGACGATGAACCTCGCGCGCGCGCTCGGCTCGATCGGCGGGCTGACGCTCGCCAGCCGCGTACTGGGGTTGGTGCGCGATTCGCTGTTCGCCCGCTATGTCGGCGCAAGCTTCGCGTCCGACGCTTTTTTGATCGCGTTCCGCCTGCCCAACCTGTTCCGCGCGCTGTTCGCGGAGGGCGCGTTTTCCGCCGCGTTCATCCCGATGTTCAACAAGAAGGTTGGCGACGAGCGCGGTAACGGCCTGCCCGACGGCATCGCCTTCGCGCAGGATGTGCTGTCGGTGCTGCTGCCGATCCTCCTCGTGATGACGGTGATCCTCGAACTCACCGCCTGGCCGGTCACGCTGACGCTGTCCGGCGGTTTCCACGACGTGACCGACGCGCAGTTCGCGCAGGCGGTGATGTTCTCGCGCTTCACCATACCCTATCTGATGCTCATCAGCATCGTGTCGCTGCTCGGCGGTATTCTGAATTCGCTACACAAATTCTGGGTCAACGCGGCGGCGCCGATCCTGCTCAACATCACGCAGATTGCCGCGTTGCTGCTGTTCCACAGCCCCGACCCGATCGTGACCGGCCGCAATCAGGCGATCGCCGTCAGCGTGTCTGGCGCGTTGCAACTCGCGTGGCTGGCCTGGGCGTGCCGCGCCAACGGCGTCGGCATCCGCCCGCGCCTGCCGCGCCTCAGCCCCGACGTGAAGCGGATGCTCGCGCTGATCTGGCCCGCCGCTGCGGGGGCCGGCGCGGTGCAGATCAACCTTGTCGTGTCCTCCGCGCTCGCCGCGCATTTCCTGTCGCACGGCTCGGTCACGTATATCTACATGGCCGACCGGGTGAACCAGTTGCCGCTCGGGCTGATCGGCATCGGGCTTGGCACGGTGCTGCTGCCGATGATCTCGCGCCAGCTTGGCAGCGGGCAGGAGGCGGCGGCGATGGAGACGCAGAACCGGGGCATGGAACTGGCGCTGCTGCTCACCCTGCCCGCTACGGTCGCGCTGATCGTGTGCGGCGGGCCGATCGTCGCGGCGCTGTTCGAACACGGCCGGTTCGATGCCGCCGACACGCTCTACACCGCGCAGGCGCTCGCCGCCTTCTCGATCGGGTTGCCGAGCTACATCCTCGTCAAGGTGCTGACCCCCGGCTTCTACGCGCGTGCCGATACCAAAAGCCCGGTCCGCTATGCGACGGCGTCGATGGTCGTCAATCTGGTGCTCAACCTCGTCCTGATCCTGCCGCTGAAGCATATGGGGCCGCCGCTGGCGACCGCACTCGCCTCCACCGTCAACACCGCACTGCTGTACCGGGCGCTACGCCAACGCGGTCATTTCGCCCCTGACGCGCGGCTGCGCCGGCGGGCGTGGCGGCTGGCGGCGGCGGCGCTGGCGATGGGGCTGGTGCTGTGGCTGCTGCAAGGGTTGCTGACGCCCTATACGCACGGCAGCTGGGCGGTGCGGACGGGTGCGATGGTGGTGCTGGTCGGCGCGGGTGGTGTGGTCTATGCGATCGCCACCTTCGCTCTCGGCGCGTTCACCCGCGCCGACCTCGCCTTCCTGCGGCGCCGTCGCGCCGCCTGACACGAAAGACTGCAATGCGCGTCGTCTCCGGCATCCAGCCCACCGGCAACCTCCACCTCGGCAATTACCTCGGCGCGATCAAGCAGTGGGTCGCGCTTCAGGACCAGATGGGGCCGGACGACACCTGCCTGTTCTTCCTTGCGGACCTGCACGCGCTGTCGCAGCCGGTAGTCGCGGCGGAGTTGCACGCCAACACGATCGAGATGGCTGCCACCCTGCTCGCCTGCGGCATCGACCCGGCACGGTCGATCCTGTTCAATCAGGCGCGCGTCCCCGCGCACAGTGAGCTCTGCTGGTTGCTGAGCGGCACCGCGCGGATGGGCTGGCTCAACCGCATGACGCAGTGGAAGGACAAGGCGGGCAAGAGCGGCGAGACGCAGTCGGTCGCGCTGTTCACCTACCCTGTCCTGCAAGCCGCCGACGTGCTGCTCTACAAGGCGACACATGTGCCGGTCGGGCATGACCAGAAGCAGCATCTCGAACTGGCACGCGATATTGCCACCAAGTTCAACGGCGACTTCGGCGTCGAGCTGTTCCCGCTGCCCGAGCCACTGATCTCCAAGGCGGCGCCGCGCATCATGAGCTTGCGCGATGGTTCGGCGAAGATGTCGAAGTCCGATCCCTCCGACGCATCGCGCATCAACCTGATCGACAGCGACGACACCATCGCCGCCAAGTTCCGCAAGGCCAAGAGCGACGCGGACGTGCTGCCCGAAACAGTGGCCGGACTGGAAGGCCGTGCGGAGGCGCTCAACCTCGTGACGATCTATGCGGCGCTTGCCGGCGTGGAGCCGCAGGCGGTGCTGGCGGATCATGCCGGCAAGGGGTTCGGCGCGTTCAAGCCGGCGCTGGCCGATCTCGCCATCGCCACGCTAGGGCCGCTGCGGGACCGGTTGACCGCCCTGCTCGCCGATCGCGCGAGTGTCGCGACGACGCTGGCGGACGGCGCGGCCAAGGCGGCGGCGCTCGGCGCACCGACCTTGCGCGCGGCGCAGGCGGCAGTCGGCCTGCATCTGTAGGCGACACCCTTGCGGGGCGTGCCGCGCGGCACAACATGAATGAGAGGTTTGCAGGGGCGGTCGTGACAACGATCCGTCCTATGCAGATGTCCGTTCAACCGTTATTCATGCCGGATGCGGCATTGTGACGGCCGTGGTGCTCCATCGCGAGCGTGTCGCTTCCAACAAGGTCGTGAAATCATGAAGATGTTTTCTCTCGCTGCCGTCGCGCTTCTGGCGCTCGGCGGCTGTGCGCAGCCGTTCGCGGCGAAGGTTTCCCGTTTCCAACAACTTGCGCCGGCGTCCGGCCAGACCTTCGTGGTGCAGGCGGTCGATCCGAACCTGCGCGGCGGGCTCGAGTTTACCGAATACGCCAACATGGTCGCCGGCAAGCTTCAGCAGCAGGGGTATCGCCCCGCGCAGGGCGGCCCGGCCGATCTGATCGTCAAGGTCGCATACGGTGTCGATCATGGCCGTGAGCGTACGGTGACGACCCCCGGCGTCGGCGGCTTTGGCGGATACGGTGGGTATGGCGGCTTTGGTGGATTCGGCGGTTGGGGCGGCCCGCGCTGGGGCTATTACGGCCGCAGCCGCTTCGCCTATGGCTTCAACGATCCATTCCTGTTCGGCGGCGGCTTCGGCCCCGACGTGTCGAGCTACACCGTCTACACCAGCGAGCTGATGGTAACGATGGAACGGGCCGACACCGGCGCGCATGTGTTCGAGGGTACCGCCAAGGCGCAGTCGCGCACCGACGACCTTCCCTATCTGGTGCCGCGTCTGGTCGAGGCGATGTTCACCGGCTTCCCGGGGAACAGCGGCGAAACGGTGAAGATCACGATCGCGCCCGAGAAAAAGGGCTGATCTCACGTCCAGGGGGAGCGGGTTTCGGCCTGCTCCCCCTGGTTGCTGCCGCGTGTTTGGTGCAGCAGCGGCGACGGCAAAGCCGCCGCCGTCGGTCGGGTTCGCTGGCGCGACCCGCCGGCCGTGCCGGGTAGTGCGGCCTTGCCGCACCGGCCAGCAGCGTGCTGGCCTCTACCCGTCAGTCCTCCGCGGCGATCGTCACCTTCAGGCAGTCCAGCGCGTCGCTGAACGGAAGCTGGCACGACAGACGCGAGGTGGCGTTGCGGTCGCTGGTGGAATCGAGCAGATCGTCCTCGTCCGGGCTCATCGCCGGCAGTTTGGCCGCAAAATCCGGGTCGACATGGACGTGGCATGTGGCGCACGAACAGCAGCCGCCGCACAGCGCGAGCAGTTCGTCGATGCCGGCGTCGCGGATGATCTCCATCACGCTGTGGCCGGTCTGACCGTCCAGTGCGCGTTCTTCCCCTTCGCGGGTCACGACGATAAGCTTGGGCATTGAAACGTCTCCGGGTGCTTTCGCGCCCGCCATGCCGCGCACGCCGGGCCAAATCAAGGATGCTTCCATGGGCCTGACTGCCGAACAACTGCGCAGCGAACTGGATTCGCTGGCCCGGGTCGAACCGGCGTTCGCCGCCGCGATCCTGCGCGCAGGGTATCCGGCGCCGCGCATCAACCCGCGCGGCCATGCCACCTTGCTGCGCACCATCATCGGCCAACAGGTCAGCACGCTGTCGGCGGACAGCACCTATCGCAAGCTGGAGGGGCTGGTCGGATCGCTCGACGACCCCGACAACATCGCCCGCGCCAGCGACGAGACGCTACGCGCCGCCGGCCTCTCGCGCCAGAAGGCAAGCTACGCGCGCAGCCTTGCCGATGAGGTCACGAGCGGCCGGCTCGACTTCGACGCGCTGCCGGCGGACGACGAGGAAGCGATCGCCGCACTGGTGCGGATCAAGGGCATCGGCCGCTGGTCGGCGGAAATCTACCTGCTGTTCGCGGAAGGGCGGCTGGATATCTGGCCGGCGGGTGATCTGGCCGTTCAGATCGAGATCGGACGCCTGCTGGGGCATGAGGTCCGGCCGAGCGAAAAGCGGGTGCGCGAACTGGCGGAGGCGTGGCGCCCGCACCGCGGCGCACTCGCGATCTTCACGTGGCACCATTACAACAGCGAGATGCAGGTGATTTGACGGGCGCAGGCGCGTCACGGGCCGATGCGGCAAGGCCGCAGCGCCCGGCACGGCCGGCGGGTCGGCGCCAACGCCGAACCCGGCCGACGGCTTCGCCGGCGGCGGCACCCGCCCCCATCACACCATCAACAGCCTTGCGCGCGGGGGACGCTTCGGCTCAAGACCGCTGCCAAAGCGCAGCAATTCAGGAACCTCTTCAATGAGCAAATGGACGATCGGCATCATCGGCGGCTCCGGTCTGTACGCGATCGAGGGGTTGCAGAACGCGCAGTGGCGTCGCGTCGAGACGCCGTGGGGCGAACCGTCTGACGAACTGCTGTTCGGCTCGATCGGCGACGTCGATCTGGTGTTCCTGCCGCGTCACGGTCGCGGCCACCGGATCAGCCCGTCCGAGCTCAACTTCCGCGCCAATATCGATGCGTTGAAGCGCAGCGGCGTGACCGACATCCTCGCCATCTCCTCGATCGGCAGCCTTCAGGAACAGTATGAGCCGGGCAAGTTCGTGATCGTCGATCAGTTCATCGACCGCACTGTCGCGCGTGCGTCGAGCTTCTTCGGCACCGGCATGGTCGCCCATGTGTCGATGGCTGAACCGGTTTGCCCGCGCCTGTCGGGCTTCGCGGCGGAGGCCGTGGCGGCGGCGGGTGGCAAGGTCGCCAAGGGGTGCACCTATGTGGCGATGGAGGGGCCGCAATTCTCGAGCCGGGCGGAGAGCCTGCTTTACCGGCAATGGGGCGCGGACGTGATCGGCATGACGGCGATGCCGGAAGCGAAGCTCGCGCGCGAGGCCGAGATCCCCTATGCCTTGATCGGCATGGTGACGGATTACGATTGCTGGCGGACCAGCGAAGCGCATGTCGAGGTAAGCGAGGTCATCAAGCAGATGCAGGCGAACGGCGATACTGCGCGCAAGACGGTAGCGGCGTTCGTGGCGGCGCTGCCGGAGCGCCGCGAGGCGTCGCCGCTCGACACCGTGCTCGACCATGCGCTCATCACCGCGCCCGAAGCGCGTGATCCGGCGTTGTTGGCGAAACTGGACAAGATCATGGCGCGCGTGCTCGGGCGCTGACAAACATTCGGAGAGACTGACATGGCCGGCATGAGCGCGTTCGACTGGGCTGACCCCTTCTTCCTCGACGATCAGTTGGAGGAAGACGAGCGGATGATCCGTGACACCGCGCGCGCCTATGCCGACGACAAGCTCGCCCCCCGCATCGTCGCCGCCTTCCGCGACGAGGAGACCGATCCGGAAATCTTCCGCGAGATGGGCGCGCTCGGCCTACTCGGCGCGACGGTGCCGGAGGAATATGGCGGCGTCGGCGCCTCCTACGTCGCCTATGGCCTCGTCGCGCGTGAGGTGGAGCGGGTCGACTCCGGCTACCGTTCGATGATGTCGGTGCAGTCGAGCCTCGTCATGTACCCGATCCTCGCGTTCGGATCGGAAGCGCAGAAGACGAAATACCTGCCGCGTCTGGCCACCGGCGAATGGATCGGCGCGTTCGGACTGACCGAGCCGGATGCCGGCTCCGACCCTGCCGGCATGACCACGCGCGCGGTGAAGACGGCGGACGGCTACCGCTTGTCTGGCGCGAAGACGTGGATCACCAACGCGCCGATCGCCGACGTGTTCGTGGTGTGGGCGAAATCCGACGCACATGGCGGCGCGATCCGGGGCTTCGTGCTGGAACGTGGGCTAGCCGGGCTGTCGACGCCCAAGATCGATAACAAGCTGTCGCTGCGTGCCTCCGTCACCGGCATGATTGTCATGGAGGACGTCGAGGTTGGCGAGGGCGCGCTGTTCCCCGAGGTTTCCGGGTTGAAGGGGCCGTTCTCCTGCCTCAACCGTGCGCGCTACGGAATCAGTTGGGGTGCGCTCGGCGCGGCGGAGTTCTGTTTCCATGCCGCAAGGGCTTATGGCCTCGATCGCAAGCAGTTTGGCCGGCCGCTGGCGGGTACGCAGTTGTTCCAGAAGAAGCTCGCCGACATGCAGACCGAGATCGCACTGGGGCTACAGGCAAGCCTGCGGGTCGGGCGATTGATGGATGCGGGCCGCTTCGCGCCGGAAATGGTGTCGATGGTCAAGCGCAACAACGTCGGCAAGGCGCTCGATATCGCACGGGTGGCGCGCGACATGCACGGCGGCAACGGCATTTCGGGCGAATATCAGGTGATGCGTCACCTGATGAACCTGGAGACGGTCAACACCTACGAAGGCGCGCACGACGTCCACGCGCTGATCCTCGGGCGCGGTATCACAGGGATTTCGGCGTTCTAGGCTGCCGGTCGGAACAGGAGTAGGACCATGACCCGCTTCACCGTCAACAATCAGCCGGTCCAGTACCGGCTCGACCCGAAGACGCCGCTGCTGTGGGCGCTGCGCGATGCGTCCAATCTGACCGGCGCGAAATATGGCTGCGGCACGGGGGATTGCGGCGCGTGCACCGTCGATGTCGATGGCGAAGCGGTGAAATCCTGCCAGACCATGATCGGCGCGATCGAGGGCAGTTTCGTCACGACGATCGAAGGCTTGTCGCGCGACCGCTCACATCCGGTGCAGCTCGCGTGGCTGGCCAAGAACGTCACGCAGTGCGGATTCTGCGTTCCCGGCATGGTGATGGCGGCGGCGGTGTTCCTCAAGAAGAACCGCAACCCCAGCGAAGACGAGATCCGCGCCGGCATCACCAATCTGTGTCGGTGCGGGGTATATCCGCGTGTGGTCGATGCCGTTTTACGGGCGGCGCGCGTGGCGCGTGGTGACGAGAACATCGAAGCGGGCGCATCGCCCGGCACCTCCCCCGATGAAGCGGCGAAGCGCGTGCCTGCATTGACGCCAACACCGCAATGAATCCTTTCTGGATGCTGTCACGATAGTTCAGACAAGGATCAGCGGTCGGACTGCATACCGCATCATCGGCCACGAATCATTCGCTGGCCCGGAGGAGGATTTCCCGATGCGTAAGTATCTGCTTGCGGCGATCATGGCCGCATCGGCGCTGGTGCCTGCGGCGGCATTCGCGCAGGACCATCGCGAATGGCATGGCGGCGGCCAGCGTGGCGACGGCGGGCAGCGCGCGCAGGGCCAGCCCCGGCCGCAGGCACAGCCGCCTGTGCAGGCTCAGCAACCCGCCCAGGCGCAGCAAGGTCAGGGGCGCTGGCAGGCGCGTGGTACCGATGGCAACACTCGGCCGCAGTATCAGGGTGATCGCGGCTGGCAGGGCGGCGGCAACGCCAGCGGGATCGGGCAGCAGCCACGCCCGCAGGGTTTTGGCGCTGGTCGTGAGGGCTTCCAGGGCCGCGACGGCGACGGCCGCAATCGGCAGGGCCGGGATCAGATGCGCACAGTCGGCCAGGGCGGCGATCAACCCCGCGCCGGCTGGCAGGGCGGCGACCGTGGCGATCAGGGCCGACCGGGCAATCCCGGCTGGCAGGGCAATCGCGATCGTCCCGGTGGCCCCGGTTGGCAGGGCAACGAACCGCGCCGTGATGATCGCGCGGATGGGCGCGGCGGCAACTGGCAGGGGCGGCGCGACGATCGCGGCGGTGCGTTCGGCGACAATCGCAGCCGCGCCGACTGGAACCGTGGCTCCGGCTGGAACGGCCGTGACAATGGCGGGCGCGACTGGAACCGTGGCTGGCGGCAGGACAACCGCTACAACTACAACGCCTACCGCAGCAGCAACCGGGGCGCCTACCACCTGCCGCGTTACTATGCGCCGTCGGGCTGGGGCTATGGCTACCGCAGGTTCGGCGTCGGCCTGACGCTCGACTCGATCCTGTACAACCAGAGCTACTGGATCGACGATGCGGCGGATTATCGGCTGCCGCCCGCATACGGCCCGTATCGCTGGGTGCGCTATTACAACGACGCGCTGCTCGTCGACATCTACACCGGCCGGGTCGTCGACACGGTGTACGACATCTTCTGGTAAAGCGAGCGGGGAGGCCGGACGAAGCATCGTCCGGCCTCTTGTTTTCCGCGTCACTTCCGGGTGAAAAGCACGCCCATGTTTTTCAAGAAGAAATCGACCAAGGCTTCGCCGGTGCGCGCCTTCTATGGCGAGTCGGTGGGTACCCGGCTCGAAGCCAATCCCGCCACCACGCGGGGCAAGAGCGACGCGGTGCAGTTGTTCTACCATCCCGACTTCCTGAGCGCGGAGCAATGCCGACGGCTGCGCGCGATGATCGACGCGAACCGCCGCCCCTCCACCGTGCTGAGCACCGCCGAACCCGATTACCGCACCAGCGACAGTTGCGACATGGATCGCTGGTCGCCCGACGTGCGCCCGACCGACGAAGCAATCGCCGGGCTGCTCGGGCTCGATCCGGTGCATGGCGAGACGATGCAGGGCCAGCGTTATGCCCCCGGCCAGCAGTTCCGCGCGCATTGCGACTGGTTCAGCGAGGATCAGCCCTATTGGCCGGCGATGCAGCAATGCGGCGGACAGCGCACGTGGACGGCGATGATCTACCTCAACGATGTCGAGGAAGGCGGCGCGACGTGGTTTCCGCTGGCGGGGCTACGCGTCAACCCGAAGCGCGGGCTGCTGATCGCCTGGAACAACATGAACGCGGACGGCAGCCCCAACGACAATACGCTGCACGAAGGCGTCGCGGTGATGAAGGGCACGAAGTACATCGTCACCAAGTGGTTCCGCGAGGGCAACTGGATACAGGAGTAGGGCTCCCCCTCCCCTCGCGGCCTGCCCTCGCGCTTACGCCCGCGTCACCTGAAAGCCGGCGAAGCTCTGCCGTACCGGCATCAGTTCCAGCGTGTTGATGTTGAGGTGCGGTGGCAGCGTCGCCACCCAAGCGATGGTCGCGGCGATATCCTCTGCCGTCATCGGTTCGGCACCGCCGTAGAGCGTGTCGGACGCCTGTTGATTGCCGCCGGTGCGCACCAGGGTGAACTCGGTTTCGACCATGCCGGGTTCGATCGAGGTCACCCGCACGCCGGTGCCGGCGAGATCGGACCGCAGGCCGAGGCTGAACTGGTGAACGAACGCCTTGGTGCCGCCGTACACGTTGCCGCCGGTGTACGGATAGGTCGCCGCCACCGACGACAGGTTGATGATCGCGCCCTTGCGCGCGACCAGCCCCGGCAGCAGGCGGTGCGTGACGGTGGTGAGCGCGGTCACGTTGGTGTCGATCATCGTGCGCCAGTCGTCGAGCTTCGCCTCGTGCGCGGGCGCGGTGCCGAGCGCGAGGCCGGCGTTGTTGACGAGCAGGTCGATGTCACTGAACGGCGCCGGCAGTGCGGCGAGCGCCGCCTCGAACGCCGCCTCGTCACGCACGTCGAACGCGGCGACGTGGACGAGCTCGCCCACTTCGGCGGCAAGCGCCTCGAGCCGGTCGGCGCGCCGGCCGGTCGCGACGACGTGCCAGCCCGCGCTCGCCAGTTCGCGCACGGTGGCGGCGCCGATGCCGGAGGTGGCGCCGGTGATTAAGGCGGTTGGCATCGGCAGGACTCCTTGGGGTTTACGCCGCGGTCATGTCGCGGACGCTGTCACGAATGCAAGCCCGACGCGCGGGGTCGCAATTGGTTCACAACCGATGCCCTCAAAACAACAGTTTGCGGACCGAAAAGCGGATCGTCCGGCCAAGCGGGTTGAGGTAGCCCGGCTGGTAGCTGATCGGCGTCACGCCTTGCGCGTCCGTCACGGTCTGGCGCGTGTCGAACAGGTTGGTGATGCCGAGCGCCACACGCATGCCGCGCACCCACGGATGCGCCCGCACCAGTGGCAATTGCTGGCCGAGATCGGCGAACAGCCGCAGGTTGATGGTGCCGAGCGCGGAGAAGCGCAGCGGGTTGGGGTTGCCGATCGTGCCGCCGGTCACATCCGTCGCGCTCTGCCAATCGGCGGAGAGACGCGCGCCGAAGCCGTTGTTGCTGTAACCCGCCTGCCCCTCGATCTCGTGACGCGACTGCCCGCCGCCCGAGCCGACCGTGTCGCCGCCCAGCAGATCGAGCGACGGACCGCCCGGCGCGACCAGCACGCGATCGGTGAAGTGCCAGGTATGATAGACCGCGAACTGGAGCCGACCGCCCGCCTGCCCGCCGCGTCCACCACCACCGAAGCCGCGACCGCCACGACCGCCGCCGAAGCCGCCACCGCCGCCCGGTCCGCCGCCACCGCCCGGTCCGCCGCCGCCATAGCCGCCCGCGCGCGGGCCATCGCCGCCGGGGGGCGGAGGACCGCCGTCGGGGCCGCCGCGCGGGCCACCATCCGGTCCGCCCGGCCGCCGGCCGCCCGGCGGGAACAGCCCTGCCAGCGGGTTCGGCCCCTTGCCGGCGCGAAACGCCTCGAACGCCTTCTGGATGTGCGACTTCAGCCTGATCGAGAAGTTCACGCCGTACCGCAGTTCGGAGCGGCTCGATTCCGCGAAATTGATCGGCCGCGAATCGACCTGCAGAAGATCGCCATCGGCATCGCGCATGAAACGCTGCGGGAAGACGCTCTCGATCGCCGCCGTCGCACCGGGGAAGGCGGCGACCGGGTTTTCGGTGCGAACGTCGATATAGTTGGCGATGAAGCTGATGTCCTTCGCCGCCCAGGGCTTCAGCGTTCCCTCCAGCTTCTTGGTATGGCTGGTGCTGCTGATAAGCGCACGGTTGCCGCCGCTGATCGAGGTGACGATCGCGTTGGTGCCGGTGACGTAATCGAACACCCGCACGTTGGGCGTCACGATGGTCGGGTTGCCGAGCTGCTGCGCGCTCGGCGCGTCGTCGCGGTCGGTGGCGGAGGCGAGGATGCGCAAGGCGGGGATCGGCGCCCAGTTCACGCCGTAGCCGATCGTCGTCAGCGTGCCGAAGTCCGACAGGTGATCGACCGCGATGTTGACGTTGGCCGACAAGGTGCCGATCGCGCCGAGCACATGCCGGGCGCGACTGGTGAGCGGCAGATCGAGGTTGATCTGGCCGTTGACGATATCGCGCTGGACGTTGCCGACCTGCTCGATATTCGCGCGGTACGATCGGCTGTCGAAACTGTTGGTTTGCGCACCGACGCGGATCGCGGTGGAGATCGCCCCCGCCGGCAGCTTGAACAACTGCCCGCTGAACAACGCGTCCGCGCCGCCGGTCTGCGATGTCGAATAGCCGCGGTTGACCGGCAGCCCGGTGAACTGCCCGGCGAGCGGCCCGTACGGGTTGGCGGTCCGGTCGCCCGCATTGAGCCGCGTCTGGAACGCCGAGGTATCGACACCGAGGTCGGTAAACGTCTCGCTGTCGGTCCGGTCGTAATTGCCGGTGACCGACCATTGCCATTTGGCGAGCGTACCGTTCAGCGTGGTGCCGAAATGGGTGACGACGCTCGAATTCTGCTGGCGGAGCGGGATGTAGCCGTCGCCGAGCGCGCGGTTCACCACCACGGCTTGCGAAAACGGCGAGAAGGGATTGCCGGCTGGCAGCGTCAACTGCGCGGTCGGCAGGCCGACCAGGCCTTGACTGTCGGTCACCTCTAGGCGGCCGTTCACGGTGGCGCTGACATTGTTGAAGATCGATGTCGCGTAGACCGTGTTGGCGGAGAAATCGCGGCTCGACGGCACGAGTGTGCGGTACTGGCCCTGATTGGTGACATTCGCGGCGGTCGCGGCGAAATCGCCGATCGTCGGGTTGGTGGTCGCCGCGCTGCCGGGCACGCCGACGATCGTGGCGGTGCCGAGCGCGGGGTCGATCGCGCCGCCGCCGACGCCGGTGATGTTACCGCCGGTCGCGAAATTGCTGGGCGCGGCGGTGATGTCGCGCTCCGCCTCGGTCAGCGCGGAACTGGCCTTGTACGACAGATGGAGGTTGGCGCGCTTGCCGGCCTGGATCTTGAGCAGGTCCGCCTCTACCCCGGGCGTGTTGCTGCCGCCCTCGGTCGGTTGCGTATCGGCGAGTTCGGTGGTGAGCGCGCGGAAGCGGCGGCGCAGCACGATGTTCACCACGCGCTGATCGGCGCGGTAGCCGTATTTCAGCGCGACCTCTTCGGGCAGGATTTCCGCACGCAGGATCGCCTCGGTCGGGATGTCGCGAATTTCGGCGAAGCTGGAGATGCGCTTGCCGTCGACCAGCACCACCGGCGCGCCGCCGCTGCCGCGATCGCTGCGCGTCTGCGGCGACAGTTCGTTGAGCAGATCGGAGATCGAGTTGACGCCGTAAGAGCGGATGTCCGCCGGCCCAAGCGTCTGCTCGGGCGGGATGTCCCCGACCACCGAGCCGGGCGGCTTCTGTCCCTGCACGACGATGTCAGCGGGATCCTCGGCCTCATCGCTCGGCGCGGTCTGCTGCGGACGCTGCGGTGCCGCCGGCGGCGCGGCTGACTGCGCGAGGGCAGCGGTCGCGGTGCCGGCAAGCGCGACGGACAGGACGATGGACGTGCGACGCATGAGGGCCCCTTAAGATGATGAGGCTCAAATGCCCGCAGTTTGTCGCAAGATTATGCCGGTTCGGCCACGACGCGCTTTATTGCGCGTCGCAGCCCGTGGTGCGCGAGGACCAGCTCGCATTGGCGATCTTCCACGTGCCGCCTTCGCGGATCAGGTCGAAATGGTCGACCCCGCAATGCTGCACCTTGCCGTTCACGCGGAACACATAGGGCGCCCACACCATCGCGACGTCGCCGTCGCTTTCGATCGCGGGATCGCTGATGCGTTCCTCGAAGCGATCGCCGCCGGGGGCGAAGCGCGCCGCCACCTCCGCCCAGCTCCGCCGCGTGATGCTGCGCGTGCCGTCCGGATTTTCCACCGCATAGATCGCGCCGCCATCGGGCCGCACCACCGCCGCAATCGCCTTCGGGTCGCTCGCCGCGATGGCGGCGAGAAACGCGTTGACCGGCGCGATCACGTCGCGCGTGTCGGCGTCCGCCAGCGGGATCGGGTTGGCGGGCGGCAGTTTGTCGGACGCGCTCGCCTGGGGGGCGAGCAACAGGGCGGCGAGGATCAGGCTCATAACGGTCTCCGGTTCATACGGGCAGCAGCGCCTTCAACGGCACGCTGGTGTCGGCGAGCGCCACAGGGTCGATCTCCGCGCCCGCCAGCACCAGCGCGCGGCCCTGCACATAGTCTTTGACCGCGTTGACGCAATCGAGCGCGATCACCCGGCCCGCCTTCAGGTAGATCACCGAAAAGCTGCGCGTCTCCGTCACGCCGCGCAGCACCATCGCATCGTAGCCGATCGACAGGCCGACGGTTTGCAGTCGCAGGTCATATTGGTTGGACCAGAACCACGGCACCGCATCATAAGCGACGCTCTCACCGACGATGGTCTTGGCGGCGACCGTCGCCTGATCGTTGGCATTCTGCACCGATTCGAGCCGGATCGTCGCGCCGCCTGCAAAGCGGTTGGCGTGCGCCGCGCAGTCCCCGATCGCGAACACGTCGGCGAGACTGGTACGGCATTGCGCATCGACGGTAACGCCGTTGTGCCCCTCCGCGCCGGCCGCGAGGAGCGGCGCGACCGCAGTAATGATGCCGATGCCGACGATCACCATCTCGCACGCCAGCACGCTATCGTCCGCCAGCCGCACGCCGCACGCCGCGCCATCCCGTTCCTCGATGCACACCACGCTCGCGCCGAGGTGCAGGTCGACGCCGTGAGCGCGGTGTTCCGCCTCGTAGAAGCGCGACAGCGGTTCGCCGGCGACCCGCGCCAGCACCCGGTCCTGCGCCTCCAGCACAGTCACGTGCTTGCCGAACTTCGCCAGCACCGCCGCCGCCTCCAGGCCGATATAGCCGCCACCGACCACGACGACGCGCGTCACCTGCGGCAGTTCGCGCATCAATTGGTCGACATCCGCGCGGGTGCGGACGCCGTGGACGCCGCGCAGATCGTGTCCGGCGCAGCTCAACCGACGCGGGCTGCCGCCAGTCGCCCAGATCAGCTTGCCATAACCGATCACCGCGCCCGCCGCCGTGTCCAGCGTACGCGCCTCTGGATCGACGCGAACGACGGCGGAACCGAGCAGCATCGTAACCGCCCGCTCCGCCCAAAAAGCGGGCTGGCGGATCAGGATACGCTCGAAACTCTTGTCGCCGGCGAGATAGTCCTTGGACAGTGGCGGGCGCTCGTAGGGGATCTCCGGCTCGTCGCCGATCATCGCGATCGTGCCCGCGAAACCGTTCTGGCGCAGCGCGATCGCCGCCTGCGCGCCGCCATGCCCGGCGCCGACGATCACGACATCATAATTGTCCAAGCCACCCTCCATCTTATCGACCACGCTCTGCCCGCCCGCCCCCGCGATGTCGAGATGGCGCACAGTGTCCGTTTGGCGTAGTCCACACCGATGAGCGAAGATCGATTCGAACGCCACCGCCAGCCCTGGACCACCGACGAAATCCAGAAGCTGCACACGCTGGCGAAAAAGGGCATGGCGCTGAAGGCGATCGCCAAGGCGTTGAAGCGTAGCGAGGAATCGACCAAGGATCGTGCCAAGGCGGACGGGCTGAGCATCGCCAAATTGCGGTAAGCCCGAATCGGGCGTGTTGCGCCGCAAGATAATGCGTCTAATGCTATGGCGTATTGCCCCGATATCCGGCGTTCGGCGGTGGTTGCGGTGACCAGATCACCGCAATGCCCTGACCGGTGGCGGATATGCGATGGAGAAACGATGACGCTCGCTCAGTTCCGCCGTCCCGTCCTGTCCTCTCCCGCTTCCATCATCCCAGCGATCGCCCTGCTGTGCACGGTCACGCTTGGCGGCTGTTCGGGATCGGGCGCGCAAGGCGGCGCCGGTGGAAAGGGCAAAGGGCCCAAGGGTCCGCCTGAGGTCGGCTATATCGTCGCTAAGCAGAGCAGCGTGCCGATCGTCACCGAACTGGCCGGGCGCACGTCCGCCTACGAAAGCTCGGACGTGCGGCCGCAGGTGTCCGGCGTGATCTACAAGCGCTTCTTTAAGGAAGGCGCGTTGGTGCACCAGGGCCAGCCGCTCTACGAAATCGACCCGAGCCTGTACCGCGCGTCGACCAACCAGGCGCAGGCCAATCTGCAAAGCGCGCAGGCCAATGCCGAATCGACCCGCATCAAGGCCGAACGGTACAAGCCGCTCGCCGAGATCGAGGCGGTGGCGAAGCAGGACTACACCGATGCGCAGGCCGCCGCACGGCAGGCCGCGGCCGCCGTGGCGCAGCAACGCGCCGCGCTGCAAACCGCGAAGATCAACCTGCGCTTCACCACCGTACCCGCGCCGATCACCGGTCGGATCGGGCGGTCGCTCTTCACCGCCGGTGCGCTCGTCACCGCCGGCCAGACCGATCCGCTGACGACGATCCAGCGGCTTGATCCGATCTATGTCGACATCCAGCAATCGAGCAGCGATCTGCTCAACCTGCGCCGCGCGCTCGCGACCAGTGGCGTGGTGCCGACCACCGCCTCCGTCACGCTGCGGCTGGAGGACGGGACGGACTACGGCATCAAGGGCAAGGTCGAATTCTCCGAAGTGGTGGTCGATCCGACCACCGGCACGGTGACGGTGCGCGCGGTGTTCCCCAACCCGCAGGGGCTGCTGCTGCCCGGCATGTTCGTCCGCGCAAGCTTTGCGCAGTCGGTCGACAACAACGCCATTCTCGTACCGCAACCGGCGGTCTCGCGCACCGCCAAGGGTGAGGCCACCGTGTTCGTGCTGAACGGCGACAAGGCGGTGCTGCGCGACGTCACCGCGACGCGCACGTTCGGCACCGACTGGATTGTCACCGGCGGCCTGAAGCCGGGCGACAAGGTGATCGTCCAGGGCGTCGGCAAGACCAAGCCCAACATGAAGGTCAAGGCCGTGCCGGCGAGTGCGCCGCAGAAGATCGAGGTGCCGAAGAAATCCGGCGCGGACGGCGCCAACGGCGCCAAGGGCTGACGCGCCCGTGATTTCCCGCATCTTCATCGACCGGCCGATCTTCGCCTGGGTCATTGCCATCATCATCATGCTGGCGGGTGTCGGCGCGATCTACACGCTGCCGATCGAGCAATATCCCGACGTCGCCCCGCCCACCGTCAACATCCGCGCGAGCTACCCCGGCGCCTCCGCCGGAACGCTGGAAAACAGCGTGACGCAGGTGATCGAGCAACAGCTCACCGGTCTGGACGGGCTGCTGTATTTCTCGTCCAGCTCCACCTCGCGCGGGCAGGTGACGATCACCGCCACCTTCCAGAAGGGTACCGATCCCGACATCGCGCAGGTGCAGGTGCAGAACAAGGTGCAGCAGTCGGTCTCCCGCCTGCCGCAACAGGTGCAGCAGCAGGGCCTGACCGTCACCAAGTCGAACCCCGACTTCCTGATCGTGGCGGCGATCTACGACACATCCAACCGCGTCACCAACGAGGATGTGTCCGATTATCTCGTCTCCAAGATGCAGGAGCCGATCGGCCGGCTGAAGGGCGTCGGCGACACCAACGTGTTCGGCTCGCAATATGCGATGCGCGTGTGGCTCAACCCGGACAAGCTCGCCAGCTTCAGCCTGATGCCGAGCGACGTCATCACCGCGATCCAGGGGCAGAATGCGGAGGTCGCCGCCGGTGAAGTCGGCGGCGCGCCGAACCCGCCGACGCAGGTGCTCGACGCGACCGTCACCGCGCAGTCGCGCCTGCAAACGCCCGAACAGTTCCGCGATATCGTCGTCAAGACGCAGCCCGACGGTTCGGCGGTGCGGATCAGCGACGTCGGCACGGTTCAGCTTGGCGCGGAGAGCTACGGCATCGTCAGCCGCTACAACGGTCACCCCGGCGCCGGCATGGCGGTCAGCCTCGCCCCCGGCGCGGATGCGATGTCCACCGCCGAACTAGTCCGCGCCGAGTTCCAGCGGCAGGCCAAGAGCTTCCCGCACGGCTTCGCCTATTCGTTCCCGCAGGATTCGACCGAGTTCATCAAACTGTCCGTCGACGAAGTGGTCATCACGCTGATCGAGGCGATCATCCTCGTCGTGATCGTCATGTTCGTGTTTCTGCAAAGCTGGCGCGCGACGTTGATCCCGACCATCGCGGTGCCGGTGGTGTTGCTCGGCACGTTCGGCATCTTCGCGATCGCCGGTTTCTCGATCAACACGCTGACGCTGTTCGGGCTGGTGCTGGCGATCGGCCTGCTCGTCGACGACGCGATCGTGGTGGTCGAAAACGTCGAGCGTCTGATGGACGAGGACCCGTCGCTCTCACCGCGCGACGCGACGATCCGATCGATGGATGAGATCACCGTCGCGCTGGTGGCAATCGCGCTGGTGCTGTCGGCGGTGTTCCTGCCGATGGCGTTCTTCGGCGGCTCGACCGGCGTGATCTACAAGCAATTCTCCGTCACGATCGTGTCGGCGATGGTGCTGTCGGTGATCGTCGCGCTGGTGCTTACCCCCGCCCTCACCGCCACGCTGCTGAAGCGCAAGGATGAGGAGAAGCACGACGGCTGGATCGCGCGGCATACGCAGGGCGCGAAGGACTGGTTCAACACCAATTTCGACAAGATGATCGAACGCTATGGCAACGCCGTCACCCGCGTGATCGATCGCAAATGGCTGTTCCTGCTGATCTATGCGGGCGTGATTGTGATCCTCGCGCTGATGTTCGTGCGCCTGCCGACCGGCTTCCTACCGACCGAGGATCAGGGGATCGCCTCGCTCCAATACAATCTCGCCCCGGGTGCGACGATCAACAAGACGCAGGTAGCGCAGCGCGAGATCGAGAAATACTTCCTGACGCAGGAAAAGGCCAATGTCGAAGGCGTGCTGACCGTGGCCGGTGTCGGCGGCAATTCCGGCGGCGGTCAGAACTCCGGACGTGGCTTCGTCGCGTTCAAGGACTGGTCGGACCGCAAGGGCACCGCCAACGCCGCGCCCGCCATCACCCAGCGCGCGACGGCGGCACTCGGCGCGTTGCGCGACGTGGAGTTCTACGCGATCCAGCCAAGCGCGGTGCGTGGTCTCGGCCAGAGCAACGGCTTCACGCTCGAACTGCAGAACTCCAGCGGCATGAGTCGGGTCGACTTCAAGGCGGCACGCGACAAGCTGCTCGCCGCCGCCCGCGCCGACGACCGGCTGGCGGCAGTACGCCCGACCGATCTTGACGACCAGCCGACGTTGAAGGTCGATGTCGACCCGCTCAAGCTCAGCACGCTCGGCCTCAGTCAGGCGCAGGTCAACGCCACCCTGTCGACCGCCTGGGGCGGCAGCTACGTCAACGACTTCAACGATCGCGGCCGCGTGAAGCGGGTCTATGTCCAGGGCGAGGCGGAATACCGTTCGCGGCCCGAGGATATCGCGCGCTGGTACGTGCGCGGTACGAGCGGGGCGATGGCGCCGTTCTCTTCGTTCGCAACGACGAGCTGGAACACCGCGCCGAACTCGCTGGCGCGGTTCCAGGGCATCTCCTCCTACGAGATACAGGGTCAGGCGGCGCCGGGGCAAAGCTCGGGCGATGCGATGAAGGTGATGACCGATCTCGCCGCGAAGATCCCCGGCACCAGCGTGGCCTGGAGCGGCCTGTCCTATCAGGAACGGCTGTCGACCGGACAGGCGCCGTTCCTCTACGGCATTTCGCTGCTGGTGGTGTTCCTGTGCCTCGCCGCCCTTTACGAAAGCTGGACGGTTCCGATCGCGGTGCTGCTGGTCATTCCGCTGGGGCTGGTCGGCGCGATCTTCGCGGTGACGCTGCGCGGGCTGCAGAACGACGTGTATCTTCAGATCGGCCTACTGACGACGATGGGCCTCGCCTCCAAGAACGCGATTCTGATGATCGAATTCGCCGAACAGGCCGAGAAGGAGGGCAAGCGCGTGATTGAGGCAGCGCTGGAGGCGGCCCGCATCCGTCTGCGGCCGATCTTGATGACCAGCTTCGCATTCATCTTCGGCGTGCTGCCGCTGGCGATCTCGACCGGCGCGGGCGCGAACAGCCGCGTGGCGATCGGCACGGCGGTGATCGGCGGGATGCTGACCGCGACCATCCTGGCGATCTTCTACATCCCGTTGTTCTTCGTGCTGGTGCGGCGCGGCGCGCGCGACGGGCTGAAGGCGGTGCGCAACCGGCTCCACCATGAACCCCGCCCGGAGGAGACGGCATGAACCGCATGGTCGCGAGCGCGTTCGCGCTCGCCGCGCTGGGTGGCTGCTCACTTGCGCCGAAATACGTTCGCCCGGAGCCGCCGGTGCCGATGTCGTGGCCGACCGGCGACGCGTATCTGCGCAGCAGCGAGGCGACGCTGCCCAGCGTCAGCTACCGCGACATCTTTCGCGACGCGCGGCTCCAGAAGATCATCGAACAGGCGCTCGTCAACAATCGCGATCTGCGCATCGCGGCGGGGAATATCGCCACAGCGCGCGCGCAATACCATATTCAGCGCGCCGAATTGTTGCCGCAGATCGGCGCGACGGGCAGTTATTCGCGACGTCAGACGAGTTCGGCTGGCGGCAATACCACCACCGGGATCGGCGGGATCGGCACTGGCGGCACCGGCACCGGCACCGGTACGGGCACCGGCGGTACGGGAGCTGGCGGGACGGGCGCTGGCGGAGTCGGCAACGGCGGCGCGGGTACAGGCACCGGAACGGGTGGCACGGGTACGGTCGTGTCCGGCACGTCGAACACGTTCGGCGGGACCACCAGCAGTTTCTCCGCCAATGTCGGCATTACCGCATTCGAGCTCGATCTGTTCGGGCGCGTCCGTTCGCTGACGCAGGCTGCGCAGAACCGCTATTTCGAAACCGAGGCGACCGCCCGGGCGACCCGCCTCACCTTGATCGGCGACATCGCTACCGGCTGGCTGACCTATGCCTCCGACAAAAGCCTGCTGCGCATCGCCGAGCAGACCGCCGCCATCGCGCAGAAGAGCGTCGCGCTGACCACGCAGCGGCTGAACGGCGGGATCGCGCCGCGCACCGATCTCGCGCAGGCGCAGATTACCTTGCAGACCGCACTGTCCGATCTGGCCGAGCAGAAAACCGCACTGGCGCAGGACGTGAACGCATTGCAGCTGCTGGTCGGCGCACCGGTCGATCCGGCGTTGTTGCCGCAAGGGATCGAGCAGGCCGGGCAGACCGTCGCCGAACTCCCTGCCGGGCTGGACTCCCGCGTGCTGCTGCGCCGCCCCGATGTGGTGGAGGCCGAGTACGAATTGCGCGCGGCCAATGCCGAGATCGGTGCCGCGCGCGCCGAACTGTTCCCGACCATCTCGCTCACCGCGCTGACCGGCTTTGCGTCGAGCGCCTTGTCCAACCTGTTCACCGGCGGCGCGTTCACCTACTCGGTGGCGCCGAGCGTAAACTATTCGATCTTCCGTGCCGGCGCCGGCAAGGCAACCGTCGCACAGTCGCGCGCGCAGCGCGATGTCGCGCTCGCCACCTATGAACGCGCAATCCAGACCGCGTTCCGTGAGGTTTCCGACGCACTGGCGCGGCGCGGCACGATCGCGGAGCAGAGCCGCGCGCAACAGGCGCTCACCGCCGCCTCGCGCGAGAATTTCGAATTGTCCAACGCCCGCTATCGCGGCGGCATCGACACGTATCTGCAGAGCCTGACCGCGCAGCAGTCCTTCTATTCGTCGCAGCGGTCGCTGGTCGATACGCAACTGACCGCGGCGGCCAATCTGGTGACGCTGTACCGCACGCTCGGCGGCGATGCGACGCTCGACGTCGCACCGGACGATACACGCCCCGTACCCACTACAAAGCAGCAGTGATCAACGCCGGATAACCGATCGCGGTCCCGAAGCTTCGCGCCAGCGTACGCGCGCTCCGTGATCGCGCCATGCCCCAGCGTGCGGATGAGGCAGCGAAGGCTATTCGCTTTTCTCGGGTGAGACCACGTCACGGCCAAACTTCATGATGAGTTCGCCGATCTCGCGCGCTTGCGTCACGGAACGGTTGCTCTGTTCGCGAATGAAGTCGCCCTGGATCTTCATCACCTGCGACAGATCCTTCGCCTCGGCCACCTGACGCATCGCGGCGAACGCTTCACGCGTGTTCGACTCGGCTTGATCGAGCATGCGCAGGCCCAGGTTCGAGCCACCCTCCACGAACTTCATGCCCGCTTTGCGCGCCGGATCGGCGAACGTCTCGTCAAAGCTTCCCTTGGCCTTGTTGGCGAACTCATTGATATCGACCACCTGACGGCTCCTTCTCTCGATTGCCGGATCGCCCCGGCCGGTTCGGCTCTGCGGCCGGAAAACGCGTGGGCTGGCCCCACGTCGCTCCTCGCTACCGATCATAGGAACGGCCGACCGCGCAGGCAACGCCCACCACGTTTTTACCGCCCGCTAACCACGGGCGTGCGATGGTTTCGATCGACCCGATCGGAAACCCTCCCCTTGTCCGCCACACGCATCACGCCCCCTCCTGTCCTGCTGTCGTTCGCTGCGGCGGCGGTGCTGTACGCGCTGCTGGCGCGACCGGACCCGACGATGCTGGTGCCGCTCGTCGGTGCGCTCGCGCTGACCGGCGCGGTGTGGCGGTTGCTGCGGACGCTGAACGTGCCGCATGCCGCGCGGTGGGCGGCGGTGACGCTGGCGCTGCCCGCCACGGCGCTCAACGCAGGTCTGCTCGGGCGGAGCGATGCGATGTGGGCTGTGCCCTGCCTGCTGGCGCTCGATGCAGCGATTCAGCGCCGCCACGGTATGATGATGCTGTGGTGCGGGCTAGGTCTCATGTGCGGACCGCAGGCGCTGCTGTTCGCGCCGTTCGTGGTGGCGCTGCTCATCAGCCGGCGCGTGCCGATCGCGACGTGGCTGCCGGGGCTGGCGTTCACAATGGCGGTTCTGTTGCTTGCCCCGTCATCGCACGATCTCGGAGTACTTCGGTGGAGACCATTCCTTGGCACGGGGCACGCTTGGTCCTTGCTCACTGCGGTGCTTCCGCTCGATCACGCGCAGGTGGCCGGTCTCGCCATCGTCGGGACGATCGGTGCAATCGCATGGTATGTTGCGCGCCTCTCCGCGCGACCACCGATCTCGCCGGTGCGGCTGTTGCCGGTGGCGCTGCTTGCCACTCTGGTCACCACCGCGCTTTCGACGGGAGGCTTCGTCCTCGCCGGGGTTATCGCGGCGGCCTGGGCCATCTCCGTGCAGGATCGGCGGGCGTGGCGGGTCGCCGTGTTGATCCAGGCGGCATCGGCCCTATCGATTACCGGCGACCTCACCGGGCAACACACGCTTGGCACGGTCGCTTTCATCGCGGTCGCGTTGGCGACGTGGCTGGTGGTGAGGCCGCTCGCCGGCCCGGCCGCAAACGACAACGCGCCGATGGCCGGCGCATGGCGGCGCGGACCGTTGCCACCATTGCCTGCGATGTAACCGGCCGCCTTACCTCGCCAGCGCTGCGAGGTGAGGCGCCCGGCAGCTTACTTGACCCGTTCACCGCCCTTGATGACCGCTGCCGGATGCTCCAGCACGCGCACATCGGCGAGCGGATCGCTGTCCACCGCGACGATGTCGCCGTAATGACCCACCGCGATCTGCCCGACGTCGTCGCTCTTGTCGAGCGCCTCGGCCGCGCTCAGCGTGGCGGCGCGGATCGCCTGTAGCGGCGTCATCCCCCATTTCACCATCACCGCGAACTGCCGGGCGTTGTCGCCGTGCGGATAGACGCCGGCGTCGGTGCCAAACAACAGCGGCACGCCTGCCTTCACCGCGCGCTGGAAGGTCTGGCGCTGTTTGAGGCCGATCGCGCGTTCCTTGTCGAGGCTCTGCTGCTCGGTGCCGTTCTGGGTGCCGGTGGCGAGGATGTAATCGTCGTTGTAGATATCCATGTCGAACCAGGTGTGATGCTGGATCGCCAGCTTGATCGCCTCGTCCGATGCGAGGCTGCAATGCTCGATCGTGTCGATGCCGGCGAGGATCGCCGCCTTGATCCCCTCGTCGCCATGCGCGTGCGCCGCGACGCGGAGGTGGAGCATGTGCGCCTCATCGGCGATCGCCTTCATCTCCTCGAACGACAATTGCTGCCCGCCCACGCTGTCGCCGAGCGAGAACACCCCGCCGGTCGCGCAGATCTTGATGACGGTGGCGCCGTATTTGTGGAGCCAGCGCACCTTGGCGCGCGCTTCCTCCGGCGAGTTGATGACCGAGGGCTGCTGCTTGTCGAGGCTGGGCGGCAGCGCATTGTCGTCGCAGTGGCCGCCGGTCGCGCCGATCGCATAGGTGGCGGTGGTCATGCGCGGCCCCGGGATCCAGCCGCCGTCGATCGCCTGCCGCAAGCCCACGTCATCGAAATCCGCCGACCCGACGTTGCGGACCGAGGTGAAGCCCGCCTCCAGCGTCTTCTTGGCGTTGGCGGTGCCGACCGCCTGCCAGAAGCTGTCGGTATATTTCAGCCCTGTATAGCCGCCGATCTCCGCCAGCGCGGTCAGGTGGACGTGCATATCGATCAGGCCGGGCAGGATGGTCTTGCCGGGCAGGTCGATCCGCGTTGCGCCGGCTGGAATGATCAGCCGCGCGTTCTGGCCGGTCACCACCGATGCGATGCGCCCATCGGTGATGACAACCACCGGATCGTCAAGCGTGCGGCCAGATGCGACGTCGAGCATGTGTGCGGCGGTAACGACGACGCTCTCCGCCATTGCCGGCGTTGCGGCGCACGCGAGCAGCGCCGCCGCAAGAAGTCTGCGAACCATGTAAAGCCCCCCTTGGTTTATGTCCCGGGGGTTTGTCGCGCGCCTGTGGCCACCTGTCCAGCGCGGCCATCCCAGTCGAGCATCGCGCTGTAGCCAGGCGGCGGCGCCGGCAGCACCGTACGAGCGATCAGCCCGGTGGCGACCACCGCCAGCAGTGCCAAGCCGCTCCCACGCGCAAGACGGCGCGGCACGCCTTCGCTAGCGAGCAGGACCGCGGCAAGCGCACTCGCGAGCATTGGCCACAGATGGTAGCGCAGGTCCGAAGCGATGCTCACCACCGCGAAGCTCGCCTCCAGCGCAAGCGCCGAAATGGCGAGCGCCAGCGCAAGATCGCGGATCGTCGTACGCGGCGTCGCACAGGCGATCGACACCACACAGGCCGCAACGACGACCCACGCGATCGGCCAGCCGAGCGGCGTCGCCGCCATCCACGCCGCCGCCACGACGACCGGCGCCACCACCTTGCCGGGCGTGCCGAGCCCGATCGTGTTGACCTCCGACAACGCCGGCGGCACCGCGCTGGTCCACCCCGATGGCACCAGCCAGCGCGTGGTGGAGTTGAGATGCGCAAGCCGGTGCCGCGCATAGCCGAGCGGGTGCCGCAGGATCGCGCCCGCCCAGCCGCGTTGAAGCACACCCGCCGGCGCCGCCGCGAACCGCTCGGAGATCGCCCCGCAGTGCCCGGCGCTGCCGATCGGATCCCAGAAGAACGGCTGGTAACAGTGTCGCGTTACGATCAGCGCGCGCTCGCCTGGGGTCAGCACGCCGTCATCGCCCGCGAAATGCGCGATGCCGGCGAGATCGAACAGCGGCAGCGTATTGCCGACGCTGGTCGGCTGCGCCGCGAACAGCCGGTGGTTGATGATCGGCGACACCGCCAACACGGCCAGCGTCAGCCCGGCAATGGCGCCTGCCCGCGCGACCCAGCGCCGCCGCCCCGGCACCAGCATGACCACCAGCGGCACCACCGCGAACACCGCGTTGGTGCGCACCAGCACAGCATAGCCGAGCAATACGCCAACCGAGATCAACCCCGGCAGCGACAGCGCGCGTCCACCCAACCGCGCGCGCGCGACGATGCCGACCGCCGCCAGCATCGCGCCGAGCATCTGCGCGTCCTTTAGAATCACGGACTGCCATGCCACGAACAGCGGCAGCGTCCCCACGGCGATCACCGCCCAGCCGCTGCGTACGCTTCCCGCCCGCGCCAGCGCCGCTGCGATCAGGCCAAGTCCGAGCCAATAGGTCGCCGCCTGGCCTGCGAACATCGCCGCGCCACCTGCCCCGAGTGGGTGCAGCACCGCCCACAGCCGCGCCATGATCGGCGGGTGCCAGTCGTCGTAAGCGCCGCTCAGCACCTGCGCATATTGACCGATCGTGTCGAACATCGCGACGCCCGGCCACCACAGGCCAAGCTGAAGCAGTAAAAGCACCGCCGCCGCAAACGCGACGCTACGCGCGGCCGTCATCGGCATGCGGAGGCCGGGCGCGGCACGAAGCTTTCGCGCGGGGTGCCGTCCACCGTGTACAGCCGCTCAGCCGGGAACTTGACGACGAGCCCGCTCGACGGCAGCGGGAAATCGTAGACCGCACCGCGCAAGCCCGCCATGCGCGTGCCGCACACCAGCTGGCCGAACGCGGCGAAACCGATCGCCAGCCCCTCGCCCATGCTGCCCGTCCAGCGGCCGACCAGCACCTTGACCGGGCCGGAGTGATATTTGCCCGCGCGCGGCAGGACCTGTTCGATCCATTGGCGCGGTATGCCGGTTTCGCGCTCCTCGGCGGGAAGGTTGTGGATCTGGTAGGCGCTCGGCCTGGTCACGAACCAGCCCATCACCGCGCGCGCGACGCTGGTGTTGCCGCCGCTCGGCGTGTCGGTCAGGTCGAGCGTTACGGGTGTGTCGGCGGGCAGTGCGGCCATTGCCAAATCGAAAGCCGCAATCGTCGCGGAGTCTCCAAGCGAGTTGTTGAAGCGGATCGTCGTGCCGGTGACCGTCAGCGGCGGCTGATCGGGTTGCGCTTCGTACAGGCTCGGCAATGTGAGCGCCCGCGCGACACCGCCATGCGACACCGTCAGCACGCGCGGCCGGTCGCGCCGCCCAGCCGCCAGCACGCGCGCGGCATAAGCGCCGCGTTCGCCCGCGGCGTCTAGCCCGAGCGGCGACCACAACCCCGCCACCGCCTCAGCGATCGGCACGCCGCCGACCCCGACCAGACGGTCGCCCGCCACGATGCCCGCCCGCGCGGCCGGCGTGCCATCGCGAACGGCGTTGACGACGTAACCGCTTCCCGACGCGACGATCCAAAGATCGGCATAGCTCGGCACGACCGCCCAATCGTCCTTGAACGACGCACCGGTGATCGCGTGATGGTCGGCCAGCGCGGTCAGCGCATCCTCGGCGTAACGGAGCAGGCTGTCGCCGTCATGCACCGCGTCCCGCTCGGCGGCGAGCTTCGCCGATGCCGGTGCAGCGCCACCGGGGAAGCGATCGAGGTAGGCGTAATTGGCGACGATCAGCGCATCGAGCGCCTTGGCATCGCCCGCATAATCCACCGGCGCAGGCGCCGCCGCGCCGAGCAAGGCCGGCGCGGCGGCCAGCGCAAGAGCCGCCGCGCCACGTCGCATCAGATGTGGATCGCGCGGCCGTAGGCGCCGAGCACGCTCTCGTGCATCATTTCCGAGAGGGTCGGGTGCGCGAACACCGTCTCCATCAGCTCAGCCTCGGTGGTTTCGAGCTGACGGGCGATGACATAGCCTTGGATCAGCTCGGTCACCTCCGCGCCGACCATGTGCGCACCGAGCAACTCGCCGGTCTTGGCGTCGAACACCGTCTTGACGAAACCTTCCGCCTCGCCGAGCGCGATCGCCTTGCCGTTGCCGATGAACGGGAACTTGCCGACCTTGACCTCGTGGCCGGCGTCCTTGGCCTTGGCCTCGGTCAGCCCCACGCTCGCGACTTGCGGGCGCGAATAGGTGCAGCCCGGGATGTTCCACGTTTCGAACGCGTGCGGCTTCAACCCCGCGATCGCCTCGACACAGACGATGCCCTCGTGGCTTGCCTTGTGCGCCAGCCACGGCGGGCCGGTCACGTCGCCGATCGCGTACACGCCCTCGACGTTGGTGCGCGCATGGCCGTCGACCTTGATGTGGCCGCGATCGGTTTCGATGCCGAGCGCTTCCAGACCGATGTTCTCGGTGTTTGGCACGATGCCGATCGCGACGATGACGTGGCTGAACTCGGCCGAGGTGACCTGCCCGTCCTTGCCCTTGATCTTGGCTGTCACACCGCTGTCGGTCACGTCGAGAGCGTCCAGGCCGGTGTTGGTGAGCAGCTTAATGCCCTGCTTGGTCAACGCCTTGTCCATGAACGCGGAGACTTCCTCGTCCTCGACCGGCAGGATGCGCGGCAGCATCTCGACGATGGTCACGTCCGCGCCCATGTCGTTGTAGAAGCTCGCGAATTCGACGCCGATCGCGCCCGAACCGATCACCAGCAGCTTGGTCGGCATTTCGGGCGGCACCATCGCGTGGCGGTACGTCCAGATGCGCTTGCCGTCGGCCTTGGCGAACGGCAGGTCGCGGGCGCGTGCGCCGGTGGCGACGATGATGTGCTTGGCCTTCAGTTCGGTCTTCTGGTCGCCCTGGGTGACGACGATCGTATCCTTGGCGGTGAGCGCGCCGAGGCCCTCGACCACGGTGACCTTGTTCTTCTTCATCAGGCCTTTGACGCCGGCGTTCAATTGCCCCGCCACCTTGCGGCTGCGCTGCGTTACCGCCTCCAGATCGAAGCCGATGTTGTCCGCCTTGAGCCCGTAATCCTTGGCGTGGCTCATATAGTGGTAAATTTCCGAGGTGCGCAGCAGCGCCTTGGTCGGGATGCAACCCCAGTTGAGGCAGATGCCGCCGAGCCGCTCGCGCTCGACGATGGCGGTCTTGAGGCCGAGCTGGGCCGCGCGGATCGCCGCGACATAGCCGCCGGGGCCGGAACCGAGGATGACGAGATCGTAGGTGTCAGACACTTGGGTTTCCTTCAAGAAGCGGCTTGATATCGGAAGTTTGAACGTCGCTGTTAAGGGCCTTGGGGCGGCCGTCCTCGGCCATCGCCACCAGCACGAAGCGGCCCTGCGCGGCGCGCTCGGTATGCTCGCCGTGGCGGTCACGCCGGACGATCTCGACCGCCACCGTCATCGAGGTACGCCCGGTGGCGACGATCGTGGCGTACACCGACACCTCGTCGCCGACCTGCACGGGCGCGGTGAAGGTGAAGCCGTCCGCCGCCACCACCGGTGCGCGCGCGCCGCTGTGGCGTGAGGCGACCGAGCCGGCGGCGAGCGCCATCTGCCCCATCAGCCAGCCGACGAAGATCGTGCCGTACGGATTGGCGTCCGCCGCCATCGCGGTGAGGCGCAGCACCGGTTCGCCAGCGGGCAAGAGGCGCTCAGCCGTCGCCATGCGGCACCCCCTGCCGGGCGGCGCGGTCGCGTACCCATGCGCGGCGGATCGGCATGATCCGCAGCAGCACGTCGATCGCCATGACGACATAGGCGATCATCCAGATCGTCCGGCCGATCCCCGGCACCGCCCAGGACGCCAGCGACGCGATAATCGCCGCCACGCCCAGGCCGATGGCCAGAAAGATCAGTTCGACGATCGTCCGGCGCATCGCGTGGTTACGCGAGCATCGCCAGCGGCGATTCAACCAGCGTCTTGAACGCCGCCATCAACTGCGCACCGTCCGCCCCGTCGATCGCGCGGTGATCGAAGCTGCCGGTCGCCGACATCACCGTGGCAATGCCGAGCTGACCGTCGATCACGTACGGGCGCTGGTCGCCCGCGCCGATCGCCATGATCATGCCCTGCGGCGGATTGATGACCGCCTCGAAATGTTTGATGCCCATCATGCCCATGTTCGACAGCGATGCGGTGCCGCCCTGGAACTCCTCGGGCTTGAGCTTGCCTTCCTTGGCGCGGCCGGCGAGATCCTTCATCTCGGTCGAGATCGCCGCCACGCCCTTGGTGTCGGCACCCTTGATGATCGGCGTGATGAGGCCGGCCGGCACGCTCACCGCCACCGACACGTCGGCGCGGCTGAAGCTGATGAGTTGGTCGGGCGTGTACATCACGTTGCACTTGGGCACCTGCATCAGGCTGACGCCGAGCGCCTTGATGAGCAGATCGTTGACCGACAGCTTGACGCCGCGCGCGGCGAGCCCGGCGTTGAGTTCGCCACGCAGCTTGAGCAGCGCGTCGAGCCGGATGTCGACGGTGAGGTAGATATGCGGAACCTGCTGCTTCGATTCGGTCAGGCGGCGCGCGATCACCTTGCGCACGTTCGACAGCTTGTCGGCGGTGTGCGGGATATCGGGCACGCCATAGGCCGGCGCGGCAGGGGCCGATGCCGGTGCGGCGCTCGGTGTCGGTGCGGCGGCGGCCTGCGGAGCGGCCTTGGCGGCAGTGCCCGATTTGGCACCGTCGAGATCGGCCTTGACGATACGACCGCGCGGTCCGCTGCCGCTTACCGAGCCGAGGTCGATATTCTTCTCGGCGGCGAGGCGGCGGGCGAGCGGGCTGGCGCGCAGGCGATCCCCCTCGGCCTTCGGCGCGGGGGCGGCGGCGGGAGTAGGCGCGGGTGCCGGAGCAGCCTCGGCCTTCGGTGCGGCGGCGGCAGGCGCTTCGGCCTTCGGTGCGGGCGCGGCGGATGCGGCACCGGCATCCTCGCCGTCACCGGCCATCACCGCGATCACGGTGCCGACCTTCACGCCTTCGGTGCCCTCGGCAACCATCAGCTTGCCGATCGTGCCTTCGTCGACCGCCTCGAACTCCATCGTCGCCTTGTCGGTCTCGATCTCGGCGAGCAGATCGCCCGACTTTACGGTGTCGCCTTCCTTGACCAGCCACTTTGCGAGCGTGCCCTCCTCCATCGTCGGGGAGAGAGCGGGCATCTTGATCTCGATCGGCATGAAGTCGTCCTTGAAATCGAATCCTGGGGCTGACGTGTCTCTCGCGCCCGATCCGCGCCCGGTCAAGACCATGATCGACACGGGCATCCGCGCACGCGCACTTGCACGCAGCGGCCGCGAGGGGCAATCAACGGTGTATTCAGCGCCGTTCGGGGGCAAACATGCGCATCTATCTGGTTGTGATCGACAATAATCCCGAAAGCGGGATCGCGTTGCGCTTCGCGGCGCGGCGCGCGGTGAAGACCGGCGGCGGCGTCGAGATCCTCGCGCTGATCGAGCCGCAGGAGTTCATTCCCTTCGGCGGCGTGCAGGCGACGATCGAGGAGGAGGCGCGCCTTCACGCCGAGGGGTTGGTGGCGGGTGCGGCCGGTACGCTGCTGGAGGAGTCCGGCCTGCGTCCGTCGATCACGGTGCGGCAGGGCGATGGACCGAAGATCATCCGCGAGATGATCGCGGACAGCCCCGACATCGCCGCCCTCGTGCTGGGTGCCGCCGCGCACGGTACGCCCGGCCCACTGATCGCGCACTTCTCCAGCGATTCGGGCTCACTGCCGGTTCCGCTGATGATCGTCCCCGGCTCGCTGACCCGCGAGGCGATCGACCGGCTGAGTTGATCGCGCCTGCGTGACCCTCATCCTGTTCAACAAGCCGTATGACGTGCTCAGCCAGTTCACCGATCGTGGCAGCGAGACGATGCGTGCGACGCTGTCCGCGTTTATCGACGTGCCCGGCGTATATCCGGCCGGTCGGCTCGATCGCGACAGCGAGGGGCTGTTGCTGCTCACCGACAAAGGCCGCTTACAGGCACGTATCGCCGATCCGAAGTTCAAGCTGCCCAAGACGTATCTGGTGCAGCTCGAGGGCGAACCCGATGAGGCCGCGCTGAACGCCTTACGCACCGGGGTCCGCCTCAAGGACGGGATGACGCGCCCTGCGGAGGCCGAACGCATCGATCCGCCCGCGCTATGGCCGCGCGATCCGCCGATCCGCTACCGTGCGAGCGTGCCGGATCGCTGGCTACGCCTGACCATCCGCGAGGGGCGCAACCGGCAGGTGCGGCGGATGACGGCGGCGGTCGGTCACCCCACGCTGCGGCTGGTGCGGTGGAGCATCGGTGACTGGACGCTGGAGGATCTTGCGTCAGGGGCGTGGCGCGCGGCTTGAAGCGACGCGCGGATCGCGGCACGATGCCGCTTATGCGCTACCTTTCCCTCGCCGCCCTGCTCCTCGCCACCCCCGCCTTCGCGGCGGATGAAACGCCCGATCCCGCCCGGCTGAGGGCGACCGTCGACAAGCTGGTCAGTTTCGGCACGCGCCATACCCTCACCTCCCCCGACGACCCGAAACGTGGCATCGGCGCGGCGCGGGCATGGGTCGGCGCGGAGTTCACCCACATCGCCGATGCGTGCGGCGGCTGCATCACCGTCGCCAACATCGCGCGCACCTTCACCGGCCCGCGTGCGCCGGGGGGCGTGCAGATCGTCGACGTGCTCGGCTTCCAGCAGGGCACGGATCCCAAGCGGGTCATCATCGTCGGCGCGCATATCGACAGCCGCGTCACCGACGTGATGAACGCCACCGCCGACGCGCCCGGCGCCAACGACGACGGTTCCGGCGTGGCGCTGGTGTTGGAGGCGGCGCGCATCCTGTCGAAGCAGAAGTTCCGCGCGACCATCGTCTACGCGGTATTCTCGGGCGAGGAACAGGGGCTGTGGGGCGGCCAGTTGCTCGCCGACACCGCCAAGGAAAAAGGCTGGACCGCCTCGGCGATGTTCAACAACGACATCGTCGGCAACACGATCGGCACCGATGGCACCCGTGTGGCGGACCGCGTGCGCGTGTTCTCCGAAGGCATCCGCGCCGCCGACGATCTGCCAGCGCAACTCGCCCGCCGCGCCAATGGCGGCGAGGATGATTCGCCCTCCCGCTCGCTCGCCAAGCTGGTGGACGGTGTCGCCGGCACCCTGCCCGGCGGGCTCGACGTGCTGGTCGATCGCCGGCCCGACCGGTTCGGGCGCGGCGGCGATCACGAACCGTTCCTCAAGCTCGGCTATCCGGCGGTGCGCTTCAGCGTCGGGGTGGAGAATTACGACGCGCAGCATCAAGACCTGCGCACCGAAAACGGCAAGGCATATGGCGACACCGCCGACAAGATGGACTTCGCCTATCTGGCCAAAGTCACTGCGATCAACGTCGCCGCGATCCGCCGCCTCGCCGCTGCGCCGGCCGCGCCATCGGGCGTGACGGTGGCGGGCGCGCTCGGCAGCGATACGCGCGTGGCGTGGGCGCCGGTGGTGGGTGCCGCCGGCTACCGCGTCCACTGGCGCCGTAACGACGCGCAGGACTGGCAGCAGGCGCGCGACGTGGGCCCGAACGAAACCGCGCAAGTGCTGAAGGGCGTGGTGATCGACGACACGTTCGTCGGCGTCGGCGCGCTGGCGGCGGATGGTTCGGAAAGCCTCGTCACGTTCGCGGGGCCGGTGCCACGCTGAGGAAACAGGAGGGACGATATGACAGTGACCGGCATCGGCGGCTTCTTCTTTCGCGCCCGCGACCCTGGGGCGCTGCGGGGCTGGTATCGCACCCATCTCGGTGTCGGTGGCGAAGGCTATGACCCGTGGCGGCAGGCCGCCGGCCCGACCATGTTCCTGCCGTTCGGCAGCAGCACCGACTATTGGCCGGCGGACAAACCGTGGCTGCTCAACCTGCGGGTGGACAATCTCGACGCCGTCTTGGCGCGCCTAAACGCGGCAGGCATCGCAGTGACAACCGATCCGGCGTGGGACTCGCCGGAAGCGGGCCGCTTCGCCCGCATCCATGATCCCGAAAGCAATCCGATCGAACTATGGGAGCCTCCCGTGCCGGTCTAGGACGGGGTGGGACGCAGAAGGGCCGCTTCGAGGAACGGTACGTACAACGCCGCAGGGTGCCTCGGAGCACTTCGTAGGGTGCAAGGGGCTTTGAAAGAGCGCCCAAAGTAGCGCCTCGGCGGACTGTCAGCGTGGGTTTATCGGAGCGCCGGGCAACAGCCCGGCCCCAGGATGCAAATCTCGTAGTGCGAAAACGTCGTAGGTGCGGTCGATCGTCACCCGCGAAACCCGGATGTAATCCCTTTTCAGCACCTTTAGCAGCACGGCGCGCGTCGCGACATCCACGCGCGGCACCAGAGGGGTGTCTGCAAAAACGATCGCTCCCGGGCGCGTCGCCAGCAGCCTGCTCTCCTCAGCCACGGGATCTATGCCGAGTGCAGGCGTTTCGGTCGGGTTGGTGAGATGATCGGGATAGATGAACCTGGTGGGCACGCACGCCTTCGTCAAGAAATACAGCGAAGTCGGACCGTCATAGACGTATAGGCATCGTCCGTCGGCGATGTATGGCCTTATCGCTCCCACAAGCGTCGCCATTGCCTCGCTGTGTTGAGCGGCAAGGCCCCATCGTGGCGGCGAGAGGACGAACGGCCAGACGAGAAGGAAGCCGATGATCACGGCACGTTTCCTACCCGGCAAATCGACAAACGGTGCGATAAACACCAGCAGCGGCGGCAGCACCGTTATGAAGTAAAAGTCAAAAAAATCACCGAGCATCGAGAAGCCGATCAGGGCAGCGACGCACCAGCCCGCGAGCACCGAAAAATCGACCGATCTCGCCAGGCCAAAGTTGCGCCAAACGCGGGTAAGCTTGAAAACTGCCATCAGCAGGAGCGGACCACCGATTGTCGCGATCAGCATCTGCTGCTGACTGCGCCGCTCGGGCGGGAACGGGTGACGCGCAAACACTGAAACGAAATTAGCTTGCACGAAGGCGTCGAGATGACCCAGCCGCCAGTAGATGGTCATGGCAATCAGCGTAGGCAGGACTGCCAATCCCACCATTGCCGCCCCGATCCCGATGATCATGCGGACGGGTATGCCGATGCGATGAAAACGGACCAGGAAAATCAGCCCGAAATAGACGCCTTCGACGAACGGCGTGTATTTGCACTGGATCGCAACGCCTGCGATGACCATCGTGGCCAGCGCATAAAGGATCACCATTCGGGGTCGCTGGCTGTCTCCAGCCTTTAGCGTCAGCCACGCCTCGAAGGCGGTCAGCACGTTGTAGAAGACCGGCGATTGTCCGCCTGCGCCATGCAACGGATTGAGGAAAAGAAGATAGGCGACGGAGATGATCAGCGATGCGCGGACGCTCGTGCTACGACGGGACATGGTGTAGATCAGCGCTGCCGTCGCACCCGCGCAAAGTGCCGCGACGACTTGGTATTGCACAAATCCCGTACCGCCCATCAAGCGGATCATCGCGTAAATGGCGAACAGGCCCGGCGGTTTCCTGTCCCACATCTCGACGTACGGAAGATGGCCGTGCAAAAGTCTGTCGCCGATCGTCAGGTAGAGCTGCTCGTCATAGTCGAGTATCGGGTCGCCGAAGGTGGCCGCCCGATACGCCAAGGCGAAAAATAAGATAGCGATCAGCTGCCAATACGGCACGCCTGCCGTCAGCCACCCTCTGTCGCGACTTGGTAACCGCTGCGCGGGCGAGGTGAGGATTTCTGTCACGTCTGGCTCAACTACGACGGAGCGCCGCTTGTCCCGATTTAACTATAGTAAGGTTAAGGCGTCGTTATCGGCAGTCGACTCCATCGATTGAAGAGCAATCTTTTAAGGTACCTCCGGTCGTTGCGTCACGAGGCGTTGAGTTTGTCGCGTTTTGACCGGCTGCAACGGGCGACCGCCGACGGGGCAAGGCGACTGTCCCTCCGACAGCCGCCTTTGAGCGAAAGCAACCAGCCTCCCTCACTCCGTCGAAACCCGCCCACGTCCGGCTTTGACCACGCTGCGCCCCTTCTTCGCGTCCACCCGCCGCGCCTTGGCCGCCCTGCTTGGCTTGGTCTTGACCCGCCGTGCTTGGCGTTCGTGCGCCTGCGCGAGCATCTCACCCACGCGTTCGCGTGCATCGGCGCGGTTGGCGTCCTGCGTGCGGTAGCGGCGCGCGGTGATGAGCAGTTCGCCGGCCGATGTCATCCGGCTGCCGGCGATCGTCTTCAACTGCTGGTACGCCCACGGCTGGAGCCCGAGCTTGAACACGTCGACGCGCAACTGCACCGCGGTCGCCACCTTGTTGACGTTCTGTCCGCCCGGCCCGGTCGCGGCGAGGAAACGCTCCTCGATCGCATCCTCGGGCAGGTCGTAATCAGCCACCGAACCCGGCTTTCAAAAACCGCTCGGGCAGTGGCGCCTCGGCGATGATCGGCTCCTTGCCCTCGCGCGGGATCGTGAGCGCGGCGGCGTGGAGCAAGGTTTCACCGCCACCGCTTCCGTAGATCGGGTCGCCCACCACCGGCGCGCCCAGCGCTTCGGCGGCGTGGACGCGGATCTGATGCGTGCGGCCGGTTTCGGGCGTGAACTCGACGAAGGCGCGGCCGTCCCGCACCGCCAGCACGCGCCAGCCGGTGCGCGATGCCTTGCCGGCGGGATCGCCCTGCATCCGCCAGCCGGTTTCGGCCGTGCTGACCTTCAGCAGCGGCAGGTCGATCAGCCCGCTCTCACCCTCCGGCACGCCGTCGAGCACCGCGAGGTAGCGTTTCTGCACCCGCCCCTGTTCGAACGCCTGTTGCAGCCGCGCGTGCGCCTTGGGATTGCGCGACAGCAGCAGGCAGCCCGACGTATCGCGGTCGAGCCGGTGGACCGGGTGGGGCCAGCGTTTGAAGCCGAACGTCAGCCCGTCCATATGGTTTTCGAGGCTGATCGAGCCGTCACGCGGACGATCGACTGGAAGCCCGGCGGGCTTGTCGATGACGAGCGCCTCGCCGTCGAGAAAGAGAACATGATTTGCAAGCATGAAGCCGTCTTGCCACCGCAAGCGCCCGCATGCCAGAGCAGTCGCACATGCGGTGGTTTACGAAACGTACGAAGACGCTGCTGGCCTGGGCGACACTCGCCACGCCGGCGCTCGCAATGGCAGCGACGCCCGAACAGCTTTGCTCCGGCCAATGGGTTACGCCCGGCGCGGACGGGCGCGTGCTCGGCCATATCCCGTACCGCGAGGCGCCGATAAGCGATCTGGTGTCCGCGCCCGCCGGCTTCGCGCTGGGCCAACCGTGCCACGTACAACGCGACGCCGCGCCGGATCTGGCGCGGATGCTGACCGCGGCCACCGCCGCACCGGGCGTGGGCAACGTGCTGCGCGGCGTGTCGTGCTATCGCACGATCGCCTACCAGCACGGCGTGTTCTGCAGCCAGATCGGGCCGCGCAAGGCATGCAAGGACGCCGCCGAGCGCGCGCGTTCGGTCGCGCCGCCGGGGCACAGCGAACATGCCACCGGCTATGCGATCGACTTCGGCCTGCGCCCGAGCGGCGGGTGTCGCGACGTCAACCCGTGCTTCGCGCGTACCGCGGCGGGCCTGTGGCTGCTCGCGCACGCGCCGGAATACGGCTTCGAGCTGTCATTCCCCGCCGGCAACACGCAGGGCGTGACGTGGGAGCCGTGGCACTGGCGCTGGGTCGGCGCATCGATCAACACGCCCGGCGCGGCCCGCGCGCGGCTCCTGTTTGCCCGCGCGCGCGGCGACTTTCCCGGCAATCCGCAGATCCGCGACGTTGCCGACGGCTGGATCGGCGTGATCCAGCCAGTGGTGCCTGCCCCCGCGCCGGTCTTGCCGCCACCGGGCTCGGCCTATCTGAACGGACTACCGCAGAGCTACTTCGTCCAGCCGCTGCCGACACCCACACCGACCCCGCTGGTGCGGCGCCGGCGCCGGTAGGCGGACAAAAAAAGGCGCGGCACCCTCGCGCCGCGCCTTTACCAGTCTCGGGTATCGGATCAGCCGGCGAGCTTCGCCGCGGCTTCCGCGATGCGCTTGCCCTGATGACGCGCACCGCCGAGATCGACGTCGCTCGGCTGGCGGCTGCCGTCACCGTCCGCAAGCGTGCTGGCACCGTACGGCGTGCCGCCGTGGACTTCCTTGACGCCCATCTGACCCTGATAGCCATAGTCCAGCCCGACGATGGTCATGCCGAAGTGCAGCAGGTTGGTCAGGATCGAAAACAGCGTTGTCTCCTGCCCGCCATGCTGGCTCGCGGTCGAGGTGAACGCACCGCCGACCTTGCCGACCAGCGCGCCACTGTACCACAGGCCGCCAGCCTGATCGAGGAACGAGGCCATCTGGCTCGGCATCCGGCCGAAGCGGGTCGGCGCACCGATCACGATCGCGTCATATTCAGCGAGCTTGTCGACGCTCTCGATCTCCGCATGCGCGGTATCGGTCTTGAAGTGCGCCGCCTCGACCACCGCCTGCGGCGCGGTTTCGGGCACGCGGCGGATGTCGACATCGGCCCCGGCCGAGCGCGCGCCCTCGGCGACGGCATCGGCCATCTGCTCGATATGGCCGTAGGACGAGTAATAAAGGACGAGGACTTTAGCCATGGAACGCTCCTTCGTTGTAAAGAGGTGAAAACTTACTCGGAATCGACCAGCACCAGCTCGGCGTCTTCGATCGCGGTGATCGCGACCGTCTCGGCAGCACCGCCGCCGATGGCGATACCATCGCGAGCGTTGTAGCGCTGTCCGGCGATCTCAACCGCGCCGGTGGCGGGCACCAGATAAACGTGGCGGCCGGCGGCGACGGTGTGGGTGATCGTCTCGCCCGCCTTTACGCTGGCAGCGAGCAGACGCGCGTCAGCACGGATCGGCAGCGCGCCGGCATCCTCCGGGAAGCCGCTGGCGAGGGTGACGAACTGGCCGCTGCGATCGTCCTTCGGAAACGGCTTGGCACCCCAGCTTGGCGATCCCCCCTTGCGCTTGGGTTCGATCCAGATCTGGAACAGCGTGGTCTTCTCGCCCTCCAGATTGTATTCGGCGTGGCGCACCCCGGTGCCCGCGCTCATCACCTGCACGTCGCCAGCGCCGGTGCGGCCCTGATTACCCATCGAATCCTGGTGCGTGATCGCGCCGGAGCGAACATAGGTGATGATCTCCATGTCGCGGTGCGGGTGCGGCGGGAAACCGCTGTTGGCGGCGATCTCGTCGTCGTTCCACACGCGGATCGCACCCCAGCCCATCCGGGCGGGATCGTAATAATCGGCAAAAGAAAAATGGTGGCGTGCGTTGAGCCAGCCGTGATCGGCATGGCCCAGGCTCTCGAACGATCGTTTCTCGATCATGGCGGCGTTCCTCTTGGGGATCTCTGTTGCGGCCAAGATAGGCGTTCCTATCGCGCCGTAAATGGAAACGCTGGAAACCGATCGTTTCGGCAGCTAAGCAAAGCGCGGAAGGAGTTTTAGCCATGCGCCTGCCCGATCTCGAAGCCTGGGCGATTTTCGCAAGCGTGGTCGAACACCGCTCGTTCAGCGCGGCGGCGGATGCGATCGGCACCTCCAAGGCGACCGTATCCAAGGCGATCAGCCGGCTGGAGGCGCGGCTCGGCCAGTCACTGTTCCACCGCACCTCGCGCAAGTTGACGCTGACCGAAAGCGGCACCGGCCTCGCCGAACACGCGCGTCGCATCCTCGCCGACGCCGAGGCCGCCGAGGAAGCCGCGCGCGATGCCGCCACCGCCCCCGCCGGGCTGATCCGCATGACCGCACCGATGACGCTCGGCATGGTGCAACTGGCGCCGATGCTGGCCGACTTCCTCGCCGAGCATCCCGGCATCGAGATCGATCTCAACCTGTCGGACTCGCGCGTCGATATCGTCGCGGAGGGCATCGATGTCGCCTTGCGCATCGCCAATCTGCCAGACTCCTCCCTGCGCGCGCGCAGACTGGGGCCGATCCGCACCTATGTCGTCGCAGCCCCCACCTATCTAGAACGACACAGCCGGCCGACCCATCCGGCGCAACTCGGCGAACATGCCTGTCTCGGCTATACCAACGTGTCCGGCCCGTGGCGCTTCACCGGCCCGAACGGCGAGGAAGCGGCGGTGCGGCCGAGCGGGCCGATGCGCTCCAACAGCGGCGACGCGATGTTGCCCGCGCTGCGCGCCGGTGTCGGCATCGCGCTGCTGCCCGATTTCATCGTCGGCGGCGATCTTGCCGCCGGTACGGTCGAGGCGATCCTGACCGACTGGTCGCTCCCGCCGATCGCGCTCCACCTGATGACCCCGCCCAGCAACCTGCGGCCCGCGCGGGTCGAGACGCTGATCGCCTTCCTGACGGAGCGGTTCCGCAACCTCTGCGTTACGCCGACACCATGAACCGCCTCCGCCCGGACGCCGACGACACACGGTTCATCCGCCGCGTCGTGATCCTTATCCTCATCGCCGCCGTGGTCGTGGCGCTGTGGAAGGCGGGCGATCTGCTGATCCTCGCGTTCGGCGCGATCCTCGGCGCGATCGTGATCCATGCCTTCGCCGACCTTTATACGAGGCGGCTGAAACTGTCGCAGCGCGCCGGGCTCGGGCTTGCCTTCGCGACCGTGCTGGCGGCGGCAGCGTTTCTGGTGTGGCTGTTCGGCGTGCAGTTCGGGCAGCAGGTAAACGCGCTGGTGCTGCGGCTGCCCTCGCTGCTCCAGCAGCTCGGCGCGTACATGTCGCAGACGCCGGTCGGCGCCAAGATCGTCGATGCGGTGCAGGCGGCGTTCGCGGGCTCGCGCGTGGCGCGCGACATCGGCGGACTGGTGACCGGCGGCGGCGAGTTGATCCTCAACTGCCTGTTGCTGATGGTCGGCGCGTTGTTCTTCGCCGCCGAACCCAAGGTCTACGTCCACGGCCTGCTGCTGATGGTGCCGAAGACGATCCGCCCGGCGATCTCCGACGCGCTGTCGGACGTCGAGCACAATCTGCGGCTGTGGTTGCGCGCGCAGTTGATCCTGATGACGACGATGGGGCTGCTCGTCGGCTTCGGCCTGTGGATCTCGGGCGTGCCGTCGTGGGCAGCGCTCGGCCTGCTCGCCGCGCTCAGCGAATTCGTGCCGTATATCGGGCCGACCGCGGCGATGTTACCCGCTTTGGGCCTGGGCGCTGCGGTCGGCACCGGCCCGCTGGTCGGCGCGCTCGTCACCTATGCGGTGGTGCGACTGGTGCAGACCAACTTCATCACGCCCTATGTGCAGAACCGTGTGATCGCCATCCCGCCCGCCGTAACCTTGTTTGTTATCATAGCGATCGGCATGGTTTTTGGCCTGTTCGGCTTGTTCTTTTCTGCCGCCCTTTTGGTGGTGATCTTTACGCTTGTCCGCAGCCTCTACCTTCGCGAGGTGATCGGCGAGGATGTAGAAATCCCTAAGGGATAACCGCGACTCGGCTAAAAAGCTCGGTTATCGGTTCATTAACCTTTTGCGTTCATCTATAGAGCAGTTAACAAGTATGTAGTGAGTGCGCCGAGCCGAGGGGGGCGTCCGGGGCCGCCGAACGACAGGGAAACTGCCAGATGCGCGTGCTTTTGATTGAAGACGAGCCGACAACTGCGAAGGCTATCGAGCTTATGCTCTCGGCCGAGGGGTTCAACGTCTATACCACGGATCTCGGCGAGGAAGGCCTCGATCTGGCCAAGCTGTATGATTACGACATCATCCTGCTCGACCTCAACCTGCCGGACATGCATGGTTACGACGTGCTGAAGCGGGTCCGGGTCGCCCGCGTGCAGACGCCGGTGCTGATCCTGTCGGGCATCAACGAGATGGACTCCAAGGTGCGCAGCTTCGGCTTCGGCGCCGACGATTACGTCACCAAGCCATTCCACCGCGAAGAGTTGACCGCGCGCATCCACGCCGTCGTGCGCCGCTCGAAGGGCCACAGCCAGTCGGTGATCCGCACCGGCAAGCTCGCGGTCAACCTCGATGCCAAGACGGTCGAAGTCGATGGCAGCCGCGTCCACCTGACCGGCAAGGAATATGCGATGCTGGAGCTGCTGTCGCTCCGCAAGGGCACCACCCTGACCAAGGAGATGTTCCTCAACCACCTCTACGGCGGCATGGACGAGCCCGAACTGAAGATCATCGACGTGTTCATCTGCAAGCTGCGCAAGAAGCTCAGCCTCGCCTGCGACGGCGACAATTATATCGAGACGGTGTGGGGCCGCGGTTACGTGCTGCGCGAATCCGACGAGGTGGAGGCGACTGCCGTAGCCTGAGCGCCAGCTTCGCACATCGTAATCGGCTACCGGGAGGCGGCCGCGACGTCGGGGGGCGTCGCGGCCGCTTTGCTGTCTGGCGCCCCGCACCAGCAACGTTTCGTGACAGTCGTGCAACAGATCGGTCATGAGCGAGTCACGCACCGCCCCTAACCGGACGCGATCGGCCACACGGCACGTGGTCTGGTTCGACGAAGAGGGGGCACAATCCATGACCATGCGCGCGGCACTGATCGCACTTAGCTCGACTAGCCTGATGCTCGCCGGGTGCGGCAGCGACAACGCCTCCCCCACGCCGACCCCATCCGCGACGCCGACGCCCGCCGCGCAAGCCGCGACGCGCACCATCGTGATGGTGTGGGACGGCCTGCGGCCGGACGACGTCAACGCCACCGATACGCCCAACCTTTTCGCGCTCCAGCAGGCGGGCGTGCAGTTCGCCGACAACCATTCGACCTATCCGACGTTCACGATGATGAACGCCTCGTCCTTCGCGACCGGGTCGTTCCCGAAGACCTCGGGCTTCTACGGCAACACGTTCTGGACGCCGCCGCAGGGCGCGTCGAATACCATCCCCGTCGGCAAGGGTGCTAGCGGCGCGGCGCAGGATTACGTCGATCCGGTCTTCACCGAAGATTATGCTGTGCTCAGCACGCTCAACGACTATTACGGCGGCCAGTTGCTGCTGGTGAAGAGCCTGTTCGCGACCGCGCAGGCCGCCGGCATCACCACCGCCGCGATCGGCAAGTCGGGTGCCGCGTACATCCAGGATCTCGGCAAGGGCGGCATGTTCCTCGACGAGAACACCGTACAGCCACGCAGCCTCGTCACCGAACTGCAAGGCGCGAACATCCCGCTGCCCGCCAACGTGGTGAACAACTACTCGGGCGGCGACGCCGTCACGCTCACATCCGGCAACGGCAACCCCACCGCGCGCGCGGGCTATGTCACCTTCAACACCACCGCTTATGATCCGAACGGCACGCTCACCGTCGCCGCGCGCGACAGCGCCGACACCACGCAGGGCGCGCCGGAAGACGCCGCCAACAAATACATGATGAACGTGTTCACCTCGTACATCCTGCCCAAGAAGAACCCGATGCTCTCGCTCATCTGGTTCCGCACGCCGGATAACGTCGAACATGGCTACGGCCCCGGCACCGCTAACGTGAAGGCGGGCCTCAAGTCGCAGGACGCCCGGCTCGGCGAACTGATGGCGGCGCTGAAGGCGCAAGGGTTGGACACCACCACCAACATCGTCGTCGTGTCGGATCACGCGCACTCCACCGTGTCGGGCCCGCTCGCGCTGTACCCCTTGCGCGGCATCAACGCGGCAAGCGGCACACCGAACGGCGGCACCGTCAACGGCGCGACCAACGGCACCAGCAACGCCTCGCTCGGCGGCGCGAACCCGAACGGCTTCTCCTTCTCAGGGGACGTGCGCTCGGCCGATCTGCTCACCTATCGCGGCTTCAAGGCGTATGATGGCGCGGGTTGCTCGACCAGCGCGATGTACGGCCTCGCCGCCAATGGCACGCCCACCATTCCGCTCAAGAACGACGCTACCGGCGCGCTGTGCGGCGCCGCCAACACCAAATATCAGGCGATCAGCGCCGGCCTTGCCGCGCCCGTAGCCAGCTTCAAGGTGCCCGCGCCGGGCAGCCTCCCCGCCAACGGCATCGTCGTCGCGGCGAACGGCGGCTCGGACTACTTCTACGTGCCCGGCCATGACGCGACCACGGTGCGCAACCTCGTCCGTTTCCTGCAGGCGCGCGAGGAATATGGCGCGATCTTCGTAGACAGCCGCTACGGCAGCATCGCCGGCACGCTGAAGATGAGCCAGGTCAATCTTGAGAACACCAACCGCCGCGACAACGGCCAGCCCGACGTGGTGGTGTCGTTCACCTCGGACGATACCGTCACCGTACAGGGCAAGACCGGCATCGAGTTCGAGAGCGTCGGCGGCCAGCGCGGCATGCACGGCAGCTTCGGCAGCACCGACGTGCACAACACGCTGATCGCGAGCGGCCCGTCGTTCCTCAAGAACGCCAGGGTGACCTTCCCGACCGGCAACGTCGATGTCGCGCCTACCGTCGCGTATCTGCTCAAGCTATCGATGCCAGCCGCCGACGGCCGCATCATGAACGAGGCGCTCGCCGCCCCGGCAAGCAGCACGGCACCGTCGATCACCCCGTCGAGTATCTCGCCCGACGCGGGCGCTGCGACCGGGCTGATGTTCGAAACGCCGACCGATCCCACCGGCAACACTAAGGACACGTCGCTGTCCAAGGGCAGTTACACGATCCAATTGCAGGTCAAGGATCTCACCGTCGACGGCAAGACCTACCGGTACTGCGATTATGCCAAGGCGGTGCGCCAGTAATGCTCGCACGGTTTGGATTATCGGCAGCGCTCGCGCTGCTCGCCGCCGCATCTTCGGGCGCGGCGGCGCGTGCGCCCGGCTCGCTCGATTTCGACACGGTGTTCAGCGCGAAGGGTGAGCCGCCCTTCCTGCAGTACGGCGTGATGTTCGTCTCCCACGGCGCGGTGCACCGCATGGGCGTCTGGCGCGACCATGATCGCCTGCTGAAACGCGATACCGACGGGGCGATCACCACCTTCGCCGTGCACACGCCGGGCGACCCGGCCTACCAGATGGTCGCGCTCGACCGGCACCGCCGGATCAGCACGAAGATCAGCCGGGAGAGCCTGTACCGCATCGGGTCGTTCACCGACTGGTACGATCTGACGCACGGCCTGCGCCATCCCAAGACCGCCTATAGGCTGACCACCGGTACCGCCCCGGCGGCGATGCCGCGCGTGCCGGCGCCGTGCGCGTGGTACGATCTCGCGCAGGCCGGCCGTGTCACGCAGATCTGCTGGGATGCGACAGCGAAGGTTCCGGAACTGATCGTGTCGGGCGGCCATCTGGTGTGGCGGGTCGTGTCGATGGATCGCAAGCCGATCGCGGCATCGGTGTTCGTGGTGGACGATCAGGGCTATGTCCACGACAACGCCGATCACGACATCGAAGCGGACTGATGTACCCGCAGGCGCGGCGGTGGGAGCCACCGCGCCGCCCGATCATTTGCGCACCCAAACCTTCTCGCCGCCGATCCAGGTCTGCAACACCACCGTATCCCGCAACTCCGTGGGCGAGGCGAGCAGCGGGTCGTGGTCGACGATGATGAAATCCGCACGCTGCCCGGGTGCGAGCCGCCCGAACTTCGTTTCGGCGAAGCCGGCATAGGCCGCATCCATCGTATAGGCTTTCCACGCCTGTTCGCGGGTGATCGCCTCCTGCGGTTGCCAGCCGCCATATGGCTGGCCATCCGCGCCCTGCCGGGTGAACGCCGCCGCCCAGCCGGCAAACGGATTAGGGCTTTCGACCGGGTAATCGGTGCCGAACGCCAGCCCCGCGCCATTCGCCAGCATCGACTTCCACGCATACGCGCCCGCCAGCCGCTGCGGCCCCAATCGTGCCTCTGCCATCTTGTAGTCGCTGGTCTCGTGGACCGGCTGCATCGACGCGATCGTGCCGTATTTGCCGAAGCGCGGCAGGTCGGCCGGATCGACAATTTGGGCATGTTCGATCCGCCAGCGCCGATCACCCTTGTAGGTCTGCGCCATCTGATCGATCGCGTCGAGCACCTGCGCATTGGCCTTGTCGCCGATCGCGTGGACGGCAACCTGATAATTGTCCATCGCCGCGCGGCTCATCAGGTTCTGGATGACATCGTCGCTCATGAAGCCGGCACCCGACTGGCCGGCCGCGTCGCTGTACGGCGCCTTCAGCCACGCCCCGCGCGAGCCGAGCGCGCCGTCGGCATACAGCTTCACCCCGCCCATGTGCAGCTTGTCGGCGTACAGCCACGGCGTCGGTCCGCCGCCGCCGATCCGCACCGCCGTATCGACACCCATCGCATAGCTCATGATGCGGACGCGGAGCGATCCTACATCGCCGATCCGCCGGTACGACAGCCAGTCGTCAAGAGTCGTACCCATGTCCGACGTGGCGGTGACGCCGTAGCTCAGCAACGTCTCCTGCGCGCGCAGGAACGCGAGATCCCGCTCCTTCGGCAGCGGCTGCGGCACGACCTTGTTGACGAGTTCCTGCGCGGCATCGACGAACACGCCGCTCGGGGCGGCGCCGGTCTTCTCGATCCGGCCGCCCGGCGGCGACACGCTCTTGTTGGTGATCCCCGCCGCCTTCAGCGCGGCGGTGTTGCCCCAACTGGCGTGTCCGTCGATCCGCGACAGCCACACCGGACGGTCCGACACCACGCTGTCGAGATCGGCGGCGGTCGGGAACCGGCCCAGCCCCCACGCCTCCTGATTCCAGCCACCGCCGACGATCCACTTGCGCTCCGGATTGGCGGCGGCATAGGCGGCGATCCGCGCCTTGGCCTCGTCCAGCGAATGCGCCTGCGACAGGTCCAGTTCCATCGAGCGGAAGCCGAGTTCCATCACATGCCCGTGCGCATCGACGAAGCCCGGCAGCAGCACCTTGCCCTTTTCATCCGCGCGCCAGTCGAGCCGCTCGGGTCGTTTGTCCTTGGCCTGGAGCAGCTTCACGACCTTGCCGTCCGGGCTGATCAGCAGCGCATTGAAACGCACCACCCGCCCATCCTTGTCGAGCGTCATGCCGTTGACGTTGTCGACCAGCGCATCGGCGAACGCAGGAGAGCTTGCAAGGAGCGCGACGAGCGCGACGGAGCGGAGGAACATGGCCATGGCGCACGCGATACGGTGTGTTCCCTCGCTGCGCCAGATGGTCTAGGGCGCGCGCTTGGCCCGAAGCGGCGAAACGGAAGCGCAACGATGGCAACGCAGATGAAATCGGCCCCCGACACCCTGCCCGTGACGATCGACGACGTTCGCATGGCGCATGCGCGCATCGCCGAGGCCATCGTCCGCACGCCGACCTTCATCAGCCGCACGCTGTCGAAGATGACTGGCGCGACCGTGTACCTGAAGTTCGAGAATCTCCAGTTCACCGCCGCCTACAAGGAACGCGGCGCGCTCAATACCTTGTTGCAGCTCGACCATAACGAGATGGGCGTGATCGCCGCCTCGGCGGGCAATCATGCGCAGGGCCTCGCCTATCACGCCAACCGGCTCGGCATCCCCGCCACCATCGTCATGCCCACCACCACGCCGACCGTGAAGGTGATGCAGACCGAAAGCCACGGCGCGCAGGTCGTGCTGTTCGGCCAGACTTTCGACGCCGCCTACGCCCACGCGCGCGAACTGGAGGCGGAGCGCGGCTATACCTTCGTCCACCCGTTCGACGATGCGCGCGTAATCGCCGGGCAAGGCACCGTCGCGATCGAGATGCTGGCGGATGCGCCATCGATCGATACGCTGATCGTGCCGATCGGCGGCGGCGGGCTGATCTCGGGCATGTCCACCACCGCGCGTGCGATCAGCGCGGAGCGCGGCGGTGCCCCGATCGAGGTGATCGGCGTGCAGGCGGAACTGTTCCCCTCGATGTACAACCGCATCAACGGCACCGACATGGCCTGCGCGGGCGACACGCTGGCGGAAGGCATCGCGGTCAAGGAGCCGGGCGCGATCACCTCCGGCATCGTACGCGCGCTGGTCGACGACATCGTGCTGGTCAGCGAACGCAGTCTGGAGGAGGCGGTCAGCCTGCTCCTCCAGATCGAGAAGACCGTGGTCGAGGGCGCCGGCGCCGCCGGTCTCGCCGCGCTCCTCCAGCACCCCGAGCGGTTCCGGGGCAAGACGGTCGGCATCATCCTGTGCGGCGGCAATATCGACACGCGGCTGCTCGCCAACGTGCTGCTCCGCGATCTCGCCCGGTCGGGCCGGCTCGCCCGGCTGCGCATCGTGCTGCGCGATCAGCCCGGCGCGCTGTACGGCGTGGCGCGCATCTTCGAGCAGGAACGCGTCAACATTCTCGAACTGGCGCATCAGCGCATCTTCACCAACCTGCCGGCAAAGGGCCTGAGCCTAGACGTCGAGTGCGAAACGCGTGATCTCGCGCATCTCGAACGGCTGAAGGCGGCGCTGCATGCCGAAGGATATGAGGTCAGCCCGGTCGAGCTCGGCTGACGAAACGACTCGCGCGTGCGGCAGGCTGCGCATCGCGCGGCTTTGCCGTACGCGCGGCGATCTTTATGGTGCGTAGCGTCTGCCCAGACAGCCGGTTTGCTACCCATTTGGGTGCAATGTGCTGCAATTCCGCCGCGACAGAAAAGCTAACACGCGTTAACCTTCATTGATGGTAAAGCGGCTTTTCAGAACGACCGGAGCGATTCATAAGACGATCAGGCCCTGCATCGGCAGCGGCCATGAAAGGACCAACCGGCGGTGAGTGCGCCCTTCCGTTTTCCCCGCTTCTTCGTCACCAGCCCCTCGCCGTGCCCCTACCTGCCCGGCCGCCAGGAACGTAAGGTTTTCACGGAGTTGCGCGGGCCACATGCCGGCGATCTCAACGATGCGCTCGGCCGGATCGGCTTCCGCCGCAGCCAGTCGGTCGCCTATCGGCCAAGCTGCGCGGGTTGCTCGGCCTGCGTGTCGGTGCGCGTCGTGGCATCGGACTTCGCCGCCAATGCGACCCAGCGCAAGCAGATGCGCCGCAACGCCGATCTCGACGTGTCCGCCTGCCGGCCATGGGCGACCGATGAGCAGTTCCAGTTGCTCCGCCGCTACCTTGGCGAGCGGCATCCCGGTGGCGGCATGGCGGAGATGGACGAGCAGGATTATGCCGACATGGTCGAGCATTCGCCGGTCAATTCCTTCGTCATCGAATATCGCGAGCCAGCGGCGGACGGCGCGCGCGGCAAGCTGATCGGTGCGTGCCTGACCGACCAGCAGGCGGACGGCCTGTCGATGATCTACAGCTTCTTCGACGCCGACGCCGACGCACGGCCGGGTTTCGGCAACATGATCATCATGGACCACATCACCCGCGCCCGGGCGATGGGGCTGCCCTACGTCTATCTCGGCTATTGGGTGAAGGGTTCGGCGCGGATGGCGTACAAGACGCGTTACCGCCCGATCGAGGTGCTTGGCCCCAAGGGGTGGACGCCGCTCACCGACGAGGACGCGACCTACCAGCCGCCCGCGCAGCATTATGCGGTGCTGGCGGACGAGATCGCTTGAAATAACGGCGCATGGAGCGAGCGGAGGGTTGTGCCGCTTGCATGTGCATGTCGGCGGTTGATGCTTAGCGAATCGGCTTCGCTATGTTCGACATGACCTCGGTGTCACGAACAATCGTCGCGCGTTTCGAAGGTCTCCGCCAGATGCTATAGCATCGCTATGGACCGCAAGACACATTTCGATGACAGCGAAGTCGAGGCGCCTAACATGATCGCCTATGTCGTCTTCGCTCTGTTGGTTGCAGGTTCTGTCGCAGCGATCCGACTGATGTGGGTGGGTTCTTACCGCTTTTGGTGAGGTTACGCAGCTCAGTTCGGTGCTTGCTCGATCATGCACCGCACAGTGGCGCATCTCACGCGATGTCACCGGTGAAAAACCGAGCGGCGGCGCTAGCTCGTCCTCGATAGTGTAGCGGGCGAAAACCGACACTGCTGAAGGTTCGGACTGAACAACGTGGAAGCAGATCCCGCAAACAGCCCGCCTCGCTTTTACCCGAACTTGAACTGCCCCGCGATGGCATGGTGCAGGGCGTCGTTGTCGGCGAGGAACTGCTCGAGATACTGGTGCAACCCGGCCGCGATCACGTCCTTGGACCGCGTCTTGAGCATATGCGCCTGCCGATCGCGCGCCATCTGATCCGCCTCGCCGTGCATGCCGGTGCGCTTGGCGAGCAAGGTGAGGAACTCGACCGTTTCCTCCGCCGAGGCCGCAAGGCTGCGCGGCAGTTCCGCGCGCGAGATGAGCAGGTCGATGACGTTGGACGGCAGCAATCCGTCCGAATAGAGCCAGCGATAAGCCGTCACGGCGGAGACGGTCTGCAGGATTGTCGTCCACTGGTCGCGATCGACCACCCCGCCGACCGGCTCGCCCGCCGGCAAGAGGATGTGGTATTTCACGTCGAGCAACCGCGCGGTGTTGTCTGCCCGCTCGATCGCCTGGCCGAGCCGGATGAACCACGTCGTCTGGTTGCGCAGCATCCGGTGGATCGCGCCCTCGAACCCGCGTGTCGCCGCCTTGACCGATTCGGCCAGCGCCAGCGTCGCCGCCGCGCCGCCGGGCATCGCGCGGTTCTGGAACAGCAGCCACGCCTGGTTGATGCCGGTCCACGCCTCCCGCGTCAGCGACGTGCGCACCGCGCGCGCGTTGTTGCGCGCACGATCGAGCGAGTGGACCAGCGACCCCGGATGCGTGGTGTCCAGCGTCAGGAACCGCGCGACCGCATCCTGACCGGCCTCGGCACCGGTCCGTGCGAAGGCGGCGGTGGTATCGGTGACGGCAAGCGCGCTTTCCCACGCGATCTGCCCGGCCGGGCGCGGCGACAGCGCATCGAGCCGGATCGTCGCCTCGACCAGACGCGCGATGAAATCGGCCCGCTCGACATAGCGGCCCAGCCAATAGAGCGACGATGCGGTGCGCGAGAGCATCAGTTGCCGCCCGTGCGCTGGCTCATGCCGCCCATCGACTGCGCCATGCCGCCAGGCCCCTGCGACTGCCGCATCGTCCCGTCATCCATCAGCACGAAACTGTCCTTGGTGCCGCCGCCTTGCGACGAGTTGACCACCAGCGAGCCTTCCTTCAGCGCGACCCGCGTCAGCCCGCCCGGTACCACCTGCACGCCGCGCGATCCGGTCAGCACGAACGGGCGGAAATCGACATGGCGCGGCGCCAGCCCCGCGTCCGCCAGCGTCGGCACGGTCGACAACGCCAGCGTGGGCTGCGCGATATAGCGGTGCGGTTCCGCGATCAGCGCGGCGCGGAACGTCTCGATTTCGTCACGCGAGGCGGTCGGCCCGACCAGCATGCCATAGCCACCGGAACCGTCGACCAGCTTGACCACCACCTTGTCGAGATTGTCGAGCGTGTACTGCAATGCACCCGCCTCGCGGCAACGCCACGTCTCGACATTAGGCAGCTTCGCCTCGCCGCCCGAGTAATATTTCACAATCTCCGGCATATAGCTGTAGATCGCCTTGTCGTCGGCGATGCCGTTGCCCGGCGCGTTGATGAGCGCGACGTTCCCGGCCGCATAGGCGCGGATCAGCCCTGGCACCCCCAGCATCGAATCGGCGCGGAACACCTCGGGATCGAGAAAATCGTCATCGATGCGGCGATAGATCACGTCGATCTTCACCAGACCGGCGATCGTCCTCATCCAGACGAAATCATCCTCGACGACGAGATCCGCCGCCTCGACCAGTTCGATCCCCATCGAATCGGCAAGGAAGCTGTGTTCGTAATAGGCCGAATTATAGTGGCCCGGCGTCAGCACCACACACACCGGCGCGGCCACCGCGCCCGGCGCGACCGACCGCATCGTCTCCAGCAGCCGATCGGGATACGAATCCACTGCCGCCACGCGGAAATGGCCGAACAGTTCGGGGCAGAGCCGCAGCATCGCCTCGCGGTTTTCCAGCATATAGCTGACCCCGGACGGCGTACGGGCGTTATCCTCCAGCACGAAGAACTCGTCGGGACCGGTGCGGACCAGATCGATCCCGCAGATATGCGCCCAGATGCCGTGCGGCGGCCGCATACCGGCAATCTCGGAGCGGAACTGCGGGTTGCCGAGCACGAGGTCCGCCGGCAACACGCCGTCTTTCAGGATCTTCTGCGCGCCGTAGATGTCATCGAGGAACGCGTTGATCGCCTCGACACGCTGTACCAGACCCTCGGACAGCCGCGCCCATTCACTGGCGAGGAAGATGCGCGGCACGATGTCGAACGGGATGATCCGCTCGCTCGCGTCGCTGTCGCCGTACACCGCGAAGGTGATGCCGAGCTGGCGGAACGTCGCCTCGGCCGACTGCTGGCGGCGGCGCAGTTCGGCGGCGGGCGTCCCCTCGATCCAGGTGCCGAGCGCGGCGAGTTCCGACCGGCACACCGTCGATCCCGATTGCCCCATAATCTCGTCGAACGCTTGTATTCCCATCGACCCGAAAACGCCCTTCTATGTCGCCAGCCCATGCTGCGACGGATTGTTGCGCCGCACAAGGCGCTTTCTTGACGGGAAAACGGGCGGTCGGTTTAAGGGTGGAAGTCGCTGCGCGCCTCGGCGACGATTTTCGGGAGCGCCTTGCGGTCGATGAAGGCCGCGCCGCCGCCGCGCGCCTCATGCTCCAGCACATCGGCAAACTCCGGGTGCATCGGCAGCACGATGTCGGCGGGCATCGCCCCCATTCGCGCGAAGCTCTTGCGGTAATCCGCGACGATATTGGGGTAGGCGCGATTGCCCTTCAGCACGTTGCCCGCAACCGTCAGGCTGCACGGGAATACCACGTGCAGCTTGCCCACCGGCATCGACCAGGTGGTGCAGCCCGGCGTATGTCCCGGCGTAAGCGTAGCAGTGATGCCGACGTTGCCCAGCCGCACCGTCTCGCCATCACGCACGATCCGATCGACCGGCACCGCGGGAAAGCGGGTGTGGCCGTTCTCGTTATCCGCCTCGTGTCGGCCGGCGCGCAACGCGCCCGCGTCGGCGGCGGAGGACACCAGCTTCGCGCCAGTATCGCGGCGCAGTTGCGCAAAGGCGGCGGCATGGTCGAAATGCGCGTGCGAATTGAGCATCAGCTTCAACTGCCCCGGCCCGACGCCGATCGCGCGCAGGTTGCGTTCGATCAATCCGGCGCTCTGCGCGAGGCCGCTGCTGACGAGGATCGCGCCGGCGTCGGTCTTGATCGCATAGACCGCCAGCCCCTCGGTTCCTACGTACCAGATCGGCCCGGCGATATGGAACGGCTTGATCGGCTTCGACCAGCTCGCCGGGCTTTCGGCAAGCGCGGGCGTGGCGGTCAGTGCGGCGGCGGTGAGGAGCAGGCGTTTCATCATAGCGCCGCCAGCATCCCCGGAGTCAGCACCTGTGGCAAGACCTGCGGTTCGGCCGCGCCCGGCGCGTAATACAGATACAGCGGCACGCCGGCGCGATTATGCGCCTCGATAAAGCGGCCGAGCGTGGCGTCGCCGTTGGTCCAGTCCCCTACCAGCACCGCGACGTTCTTCTTCGCGAAGGCGGCGCGGGTCGCGTCGGTCTCGATCGCGGCCTTTTCATTGATCTTGCAGGTCAGGCACCAGTCGGCGGTGAAGTATGCGAACACCGGGCGGTTGGCGGCGCGGAGACTGGCGAGCTTGGCCTCGCTGAACGGCTCATCGTTCCCCGCAACTACAGATGCTACCCTTGCTTTGCCGCCGAGTGGAAAAATCGTGAGGGCGCCCCATACAAAGATCAAGGCAATCAACCCAACCCGGAACGCGCCGAATGGAAGGCCCTTCCGCTGCCGATGACCGCCAGAATACAATACTTGCGACAGGATCAAGGCCGCCAGCAGGCCAACCGTCAGACCATCGGTGCCGACCTGCCGCCCCAGCACCCACGCCAGCGCGATCGCGGTCAGCCACATCGGGATCGACAGGATGCGGCGGAACGTCTCCATCCACATGCCGGGCTTGGGCAGCAGCTTGCGCAAGCTCGGCACAAAACCGAGCGCGAGGAACGGCAGCGCTAGGCCGATGCCCAGCCCGGCGAACACCGCCAGCGCGGCATACCACGGCAGCACCAACGCCGCGCCAAGCGCCGCGCCCATGAACGGGCCCGTACACGGCGTCGCGATGAACGCGGCCAGCGCCCCGGTCGCGAACGCACCGCCTGCCCCGCCCGCGCGGTTGACGAACTGCGGCGTCGGGATCTCGAACAACCCGCCGAGGTTGAGCGACAGCGCCACGCTCAACAGCAACAGCACGACGATCGCGCGCGGATCCTGCAACTGGAACGCCCAGCCGACCGCGCTGCCGCCCGCCCGCAAACCGAGGATGACCGCCCCCAGCCCCACGCAAACCGCCACCACGCCCGCCGTATAGGCGAGCGCCTCGGCCCGCGCCGACCGTTCGTCGAGATGCCCGCGCGCCAGGCTCAGCGCCTTGAGGCTGAGGATCGGGAACACGCACGGCATGATGTTGAGGATCAACCCGCCCAGTACCGCCCCCGCCAGCGCGATCAGCGTCGCAGTCAGCGCGCCGCTCGGCGGTGCCTCGGCCGGCACGTTACCCGCGGGCGCGACCGTGCCGGGCGTGGCGTCCACGACCAGTCCCTTGCCGGCGCCGATCGCCAGCACGCCGGTCAACGCGCCGGTTCCACCGGAACCCGGCTTGGTTGCGATGACGACGCGATCGCCATCCCGCGCGATGGTCTGCTTGGCCGCATAATCGACGATACCGGTCGAAACCGGATAGAAATAGGCTTCGGTGAGCGGCGCGTTCGCCGGGTAAGGCACGCTGATCCGCAACGCGCCATCCGCCACCTGGAACGTCGCGGCGCTACCGATCGGCTTGGGAATCGCCTGCCGCCACGCATCGAAACGCGCGCGGTTCTCCGGCGTCACCGCCCCGTCGCCGACGGTCAGGTCGACCGCGAGATCGGCCGATTCGGGAACGCACACGCTCGACGTGCACACGAGGTAATCCGCGTGCAGCTTGACCGGCAGCTTCGTGCCCGCCGCCAGCCCCGCCGGAACATGCAGCGTCACCAGCGGCGCATACGGCTTCTCGAACACATAGTTCATCAGCCCGGCGACGAGCAGCCGCTGCGGTACCGGATAGACCGGCGCCGCGGAGGTCACGCCCTTCGGCAGCGTCCAGCTAAGCTTGGCCGGAAAGCCTGCATCGCCCGGGTTCTGCCAATAGCCGTGCCAGCCCGGCTCCGGGCGCGTGTCGAGCGCAAGCGTCACGTCGCGCCCCGCCGCCGGCGTCGCGCTCTCCGCCACCAGCCGAATCGCGAGGTGCGGCCCATCGCCAAGCGCGCCGGGAGCGTCGGCCCAGGCGGCATTTGCGGCAAACAGCGCCAGGAAAGTCACGAACAGGTAATGAAGCGCACGCATCGGGCAATCCTTGTCGGCAAACCGCGTCTCGGCCATAGCCGCCGGCGGGAGTGCTTCGGATCGCCGCGAAAGGAAAGTCATGAATCGTTTTACCGCCCTCCCCGCCCTTGCATTGGCCCTTTCGTTCGCCCTCGCAGCCACCCCGTTGGCCGCGCAGTCGGCACCGCCCGCACCCGTAGCCGTCTCGCCGGAGACGCCGCCGAATCTGATCGTGGCGATCTCGGTCGACCAATTTTCGGCCGATCTGTTCGCGGAGTACCGCAACCACTTCACCGGCGGCTTTGCCCGGCTGCTCACCGGTGACGTGTTCCCCTCGGGCTATCAGAGCCACGCCGCGACCGAGACGTGCCCCGGCCACTCCACCATCCTCACCGGCTTCCGCCCGGCGAAGACCGGCATCGTCGCCAACACCTGGTACAACCTCAAATCGCCGCTGGCCGACAAGCAGATCTATTGCGCCGAGGACGAGAGCATCCCCGGCAGCACGCACGAGAAATACACCGTCACCGACACGCATCTGCTCGTCCCGACGCTCGGCGAACGCATGAAGACCGCCAATCCGGCGGTGCGCACCGTTTCGGTGTCGGGCAAGGATCGCTCGGCGGTGATGATGGGCGGCCACAAGGCGACGCTCGACGAGATCTGGTGGTGGGACGGCAAGGCGTTCGTCAGCTACGCCGGCCGCAAGACGCCCGATATCGTCACCCGCACCAACGCCGCCGTGTCCGCGCGCATCGCCGAAGCGCAGCCGGGCTTCGAGGTGCCGGACTTCTGCCGCAGCCGTGATCGCGCCATCCCGCTCGGCGGCGGCAAGACCGTCGGCGCCGGCCATTTCGAGCGTGACGCCGGCAACCGCACCAAGTTCCGCGCCTCGCCCGAGTTCGACAACGCCATCCTCGCGCTCGCCGCCGGCATGGTGCGCGACATGAAGCTCGGCACCGGACCCGCCACCGACATCATCGACATCGGCGCCTCGGCGACCGATTACGTCGGCCACACCTATGGCACCGAGGGTGCCGAAATGTGCATCAACCTCGCCAATCTCGATCATTCGCTGGGCGAACTGTTCGACCAGCTCGATGCGACCGGGGTCGATTATCTCGTCGTCCTCACCGCGGATCACGGCGGCCACGACATTCCCGAGCGCAACCGCGAACATGCCATGCCGGGCGCGGTGCGCACCGATGCCACCTTCTCGACCAAGGCGATCAACGCGACCGTCACCGGGCGCCTCAACCTGCCGGGCCAGGTCCTGTTCGGCGACTCCGGTTCGGGCGATATCTGGATCGACCCGAAGCTGACCGCGAAGCAGCACGCCGCCGTCCTTGCCGAAGCGCTCAAGGTCTATCGCGCCAGCCCGTTCGTCGCCGCCGCCTTCTCGGGTGCCGAGATCGCCGCCTCTCCCGAGCCGAACGGGCCGCCCGAGACATGGCCGCTCATCATGCGCGCCAAGGCGTCGTACAATCCTGCGGTGTCGGGCGATATCGTCGTGGCGCTGAAGCCACGCGTGATGCCGATTCCCGATCCCACCAAGGGCTACGTCGCCACGCATGGCAGCTTCTGGGATTATGATCGCCGCGTGCCGATCCTGTTCTGGCGCAAGGGCATGGTCGGCTTCGAACAGCCGCTGTCGGTGGAGACGGTGGACATCATGCCGACGCTCGCCGCCGCGATCCACCTGCCGGTGACCGCGCCACTTCCGGACGGACGCTGTCTCGATCTTGATGGCGGTGCCGCCTCGACCTGCCCGAACTGACGGGGGCGCCCAAAACCTTCCCGGCTCGCAACGGGAAGGTCTTGGCGTCGATAAACTCATACAAAAGTCGCGCAAATCGCGCGATAAGCCACTGTTTTTGAGAGTGCGTCGCAACAGCCGCACTCCGTGTGCTTTGCCGCGCCGCAACCTTTGCGCATCGCGTCCACGGTTGCTAAGGCCCCTTGCGACTCACGCTTTCGCCCTAGCCGGGGCGCGCTCGTGCGGCGCTCGTTGCCGCTTTCCCGCCGCGCTCCCGTCACGGGGCATCCTATGGGAAGGACCCGCATGACCGCCATCGGCCAGGATACGCTCGGCACCCGCGCCACGCTCGACGTGAACGGGATCGAATATGATTACTACTCGCTGGCGGCAGCGGCGGAAAAGCTCGGCGATATCAGCCGCCTGCCCTTTTCGATGAAGGTGCTGCTCGAGAACCTGCTGCGCTTTGAGGACGGCGTGACCGTCACCGAAGCCGACATCCAGGCGATCATCGACTGGCAGCAGAACCCCAACGCGCCCGACCGCGAGATTCAGTATCGCCCGGCGCGCGTGCTGATGCAGGATTTCACCGGTGTGCCCTGCGTGGTCGATCTCGCCGCGATGCGCGACGCGATCACCAAGCTCGGCGGGGATGCTGCCAAGATCAACCCGCTCGTCCCCGTCCACCTCGTCATCGATCACTCGGTAATGGTCGACGAGTTCGGCACGCCCAAGGCGTTCGAGGATAACGTCGAGCTCGAATACCAGCGCAACAACGAGCGGTACGAGTTCCTGAAGTGGGGCAGCAAGGCGCTCGATAACTTCAAGGTCGTGCCCCCCGGCACCGGCATCTGTCACCAGGTCAACCTCGAGAACATCGCGCAGGCGGTGTGGTCCTCGGTCGCGCCCGACGGCAAGAAGATCGCCTATCCGGACACTTGCGTCGGCACCGACAGCCACACCACGATGGTCAACGGCCTGTCCGTACTCGGCTGGGGCGTCGGCGGGATCGAGGCGGAAGCCGCGATGCTCGGCCAGCCCGTCTCGATGCTGATCCCCGAAGTGGTCGGCTTCAAGCTGACCGGCGAGTTGGCCGAGGGCATCACCGCCACCGATCTCGTGCTCACCGTCACGCAGATGCTGCGCGCCAAGGGCGTGGTCGGCCGCTTCGTGGAGTTCTACGGCCCCGGCCTCGACGTGCTGACCCTCGCCGACCGCGCGACCATCGCCAACATGGCGCCGGAATATGGCGCGACCTGCGGCTTCTTCCCGGTGGATGACGCGACGCTCGATTACATGCGCCTGACTGGCCGCGACGAGGACCAGATCGCGCTGACCGAAGCCTATGCCAAGGCGCAGGGCTTCTGGCGTGAGGCGAACGCCGCCGATCCGGTGTTCACCGATACGCTCTCGCTCGACATGGCGAACGTGGTGCCGTCGCTCGCCGGCCCGAAGCGCCCGCAGGACAAGGTGATCCTCACCGAAGTCGACGACACGTTCAACGCCGATCTCGTCAAGATTTACAACCACGCCAGCGCCAAGCGTGTCGCGGTGGACGATCGCGATCATGATATCGGTGACGGCGACGTGGTGATCGCCGCGATCACGAGCTGCACCAACACCTCGAACCCATCGGTGCTGGTCGCCGCCGGGTTGGTTGCGCGCAAGGCCAACGCGCTCGGCCTCAAGCCCAAGCCGTGGGTCAAGACCTCGCTCGCGCCGGGTAGCCAGGTCGTCACCGATTACCTCAACAAGTCGGGCCTGTCGGCGGACCTCGACGCGGTTGGTTTCAACCTCGTTGGATATGGCTGCACCACCTGCATCGGTAACAGCGGCCCGCTCGCCGAGCCGATCTCGAAGGCGATCAACGGCAACGATATCGTCGCTGCCTCGGTGCTGTCGGGTAACCGCAATTTCGAAGGCCGCGTCTCGCCCGACGTACGCGCGAATTTCCTCGCCTCGCCGCCGCTGGTCGTCGCCTATGCGCTTAAGGGCACCGTGGTCGAGGACTTCACCACCACCCCGATCGGCCAGTCGACCGATGGCAACGACGTCTACCTCAAGGACATCTGGCCCTCGAACGCCGAAGTTCGCGAACTGATGGACGCGAACATCGACCGCGCGATGTTCCAGTCGCGGTATGCGAGCGTGTTCTCGGGCGACGAGCGCTGGCAGGCGATCGACGTTACGGGCTCGGACACGTACGCATGGCGCGCGGGTTCGACCTATGTCGCCAACCCGCCGTATTTCGAGGGCATGACGATGACCCCGGTGCCGACCGAAGACATCGTCGAGGCACGCCCGCTCGCGATCTTCGCGGATTCGATCACCACCGACCACATCTCGCCGGCCGGTTCGATCAAGGCGGACAGCCCCGCAGGCAAGTTCCTGCTCGATCATCAGGTGACCAAGGCGGACTTCAACAGCTACGGCGCGCGCCGCGGCAACCATGACGTGATGATGCGTGGCACCTTCGCCAACATCCGCATCAAGAACGAGATGACGCCCGGCATCGAAGGCGGCGTAACCAAGTACGTGCCGACTGGGGAAGTCATGCCGATCTACGACGCGGCGATGAAGTACAAGGCGGACCACACCCCGCTCGTCGTCGTCGCCGGCAAGGAATATGGCACCGGCTCGTCGCGGGACTGGGCGGCGAAGGGCACCAACCTGCTCGGCGTGCGCGCGGTCATCACCGAAAGCTTCGAGCGCATCCACCGCTCGAACCTCGTCGGCATGGGTGTGCTGCCGCTCCAGTTCGCGGATGGCGTGACGCGTCAGACGCTCAAGCTCGACGGCACCGAGACCTTCACGATCATGAAGGTCGCCGAGATCCGCCCGCGTCAGGACGTCGACGTCACGCTCACCCGCGCCGACGGCACGGTCGAGACGTTCAAGACGCGCTGCCGCATCGATACCGTCAACGAACTGGAATACTTCCTCAACGGCGGCATCCTGCAGTACGTGCTGCGCAAGCTCGCGGCGTAACACAACGCGCCCGCGTGCCGGTGGCGCGCGGGTGGGTTTTCTGATCGGCAGTTCTCCCGAACCCGTTCGCGCCACCCGCTCGGCGCGAACGGGTTTCGTGTATCTGCCGCCTTGGCACCTCGCGAAAGGATCGCCCGTATGGAAGCCGAACGCCCGCCGCTGCCGCCCTTCGCGACGCCCGAGGACGCCGCGCGCAAAGTGCGCATGGCCGAGGACGCATGGAACACGCGCGATCCCGAACGCGTGTCGCTTGCCTACACGCCAGACAGCCACTGGCGGAACCGCACCGATTTCGTGCAGGGGCGCGAGGCGATCGTCGCCTTTCTTACTCGAAAATGGGCGCGCGAACTTGAGTACCGGCTCATCAAGGAACTGTGGGATTTCCGCGAGAACCGCATCGCGGTGCGCTTCGCCTACGAATGGCATGACGACAGCGGCAGCTGGTTCCGATCCTACGGCAACGAACTCTGGGAGTTCGACGCACGTGGGCTGATGCGGCGTCGCGTCGCCAGCATCAACGACATGCCGATCCGCGAGGACGAGCGGCTATACCACTGGCCGCAAGGCCGCCGGCCGGACGAACACCCCGGCCTCAGCGAGCTCGGACTCTGAGCCACCCGCCTATGCCGAAACGCTCACGCCTCGCGCTTGCGTAGCGCGATCTTGCGGTCGATTCCCCAGGCGTAGCCTGCCATCGACCCGTCGGCGCGTTGCGCGCGGTGGCACGGCGTGACGATCGACACCGGGTTGGCGCCGCACGCCGTGCCCGCCGCACGTACTGCGCGCGGATTGCCGGCAGCAGCAGCTAGCTCGCGGTAGCTGCGTGTCTCACCCGGCGGGATATCGCGCAGCGCCTGCCACACCGCCTCCTGAAACGCGGTACCCTGCACGTCGAGTGGCAGATCGAGGTCACGGCTCGGGGTTTCGACCAGCGCCACCACCTGCTCAGCCAGTTCGGCCAGCGCCGCGTCACCCGCGACGATCTCCGCCTGAGGGAAGCGTGCACGCAAATCGGCCTCACCTTCGTCGAAAGTGACGCGGCACAGGCCCTTGTCGGTCGCGGCGATCATCATAGGCCCAAGGGTGGTAGTCGCGATCGTCCAGCGGATTACCGCGCCCGCACCGCCCTTGCGCCAGATGCTCGGGCTCATGCCGAGCCGCTTGGCATCCTGTTCGTAGAAGCGGCTCGGCGCGGAATAACCGGCCTCGTAAATGGCGTGGGTCACGCTATCCTCCTGGCTGAGCGCCTGTGTCGCGCGTCCGGCCCGCAACCCGCGTGCATAGGCAGCGGGGGTCACGCCGGTCGCGCGTTTGAACAGGCGGTGGAAATGGTGCGGCGCGTAGCCGACCTCGGCCGCAAGCGCATCAAGGCCCGGCGCATCCTCACCCGCCAGCAGCGCCACCGCGCGCGCCACCGCGATCTGGTCACGCGCGGCATCGTCGGGCTTGCAGCGCAGGCAGGCACGGTAGCCTGCCACCCGTGCGGCCGCGCCATTGTGATAGAAGGCGACGTTCTCGCGCTTGGGTCGGCGCGCCGGGCAGCTTGGCTTGCAATAGATGCCCGTGGTGTGGACCGCGATCACGAAGCGCCCGTCACGGCGGCGGTCGCGTGTATCAAAGGCGGCCCATGCGGCCTCGGCGTCGATTGGATCGGTATCGCTCATGACACGGGTATAGCGCGCCGCCGCGCCCGCCACATCCCGAGACTTGCGGCCAAACGCGCCCACCCGCCAGCCCGAAGGACGGGACTTTCGCCGCCACCGCATCCCCGCTACCCAACCGAAATGCTCGCGCCCCCGCCTCCGCCGATCGTTGCCCCCGCATGGCCGGATACGCCCGTCGCGCGTCTGGAGGCGCTGGCGATGCTGCAGTCGCTGGAACTCGCCCTTGTCACGCAGGACAGTGCGACGCTGGTGCTCGACGATTGGTGCGCGCGCCACCATCTCGCCCCGCCCGGCACCAAGATCGTCGCCGACCGTCAGTTCGGCGCCACCCACGACGCCCCGGCCGATGTCCGCGCAAGCCTGCACGTATCCGCCGACACGCCGCTCAACTACCGCCTCGTCCACCTGCGCTGCGGCGAGCGCGTGCTGTCGATTGCGGAGAACTGGTACGTTCCCGCGCGCCTCACCGCCGAGATGAATCGGGCGCTCGACACCACCGACACGTCGTTCGGGCGAGTCGTACGGCCGCTCGGGTTCCGCCGCACCACGCTCGCCTCGCGAATGCTGTGGTCGCCTCTTGGCGAGGACTGGAGCACTATAGGTGATGGGACCGCTAACAGAACGCAGGCCGCGCAAAACCTCACCATTCCGTCCCGGGTGATCGAGAACCGGGCGGTGCTGGTGCTGCCCGACGGCGCGCCGTTCGCTTATGTAATCGAGAACTACACCGCCGCCGTGCTGGCCGCGCCACCACCGGCGCTCGACCGCTGAGTTCATGGGCCTGCGCACCGCAACCCTGGTTGATCGCGCCGTGACTGTCGCCACAACTTGAACACCCCGCGCGGCTTGCGCATTGCCGAACCCGATGCTAACCGCCCGCAACCCATATGAAGGCGCGGTGAACACCCTGTTCGGGCATGGGGCCAATTTCTGTACGCCCAATTCGAGGAACCTGATCGCGTGGAGACATCCGGCGGTATTCAAGCCAACTTAAGCGGACGCTACGCCACCGCTTTGTTCGCGCTGGCCCGCGAAACCAAGTCGATCGACACCGTCGAGGCGAGCCTCGCGACCGTGCGCGCGACGCTCGACCAGTCGGACGATTTCCGCCGCCTGACGCAGAGCCCGCTGGTGTCGCGCAAGCAAGCCGCCGCCGCAGTAGCCGCCACCGCCGACGTGATGGGCGTGGATGCGACCACCAAGAACTTCCTCGGCGTGCTGGCCGAAAACCGCCGCCTGTCGCAGCTTCCCGCCGTCATGCGCGCGTTCCGCGACCTCGCCGCCAACTTCCGTGGCGAGACCACGGCAGAAGTCATTTCCGCGCACCCGCTCGACGCCGAGCAGGTCGACGCGCTCAAGCAGCAGCTTCGCACCCGTATCGGGCGCGAGGTTGCCGTCGACCTCTCGGTCGATCCCTCGCTCCTTGGCGGGCTGGTCGTTAAGATCGGCAGCCAGATGATCGATTCGTCGATCAAGACCCGACTGAACTCACTCGCGCACGCGATGAAAGGCTGACAATGGATATCCGCGCCGCAGAAATCTCGAAGGTCATCAAGGACCAGATCTCCAGCTTCGGTACCGAGGCCGAAGTCTCCGAAACGGGCCAGGTGCTGTCGGTCGGCGACGGCATCGCGCGCATCCACGGACTCGACAACGTCCAGGCCGGCGAAATGGTCGAATTCTCGAACGGCGTGCAGGGCATGGCGCTCAACCTCGAGGCCGACAACGTCGGCGTCGTGATCTTCGGCTCGGACGCCGAGATCAAGGAAGGCGATGTCGTCAAGCGCACCGGCACGATCGTCGACGTGCCGATCGGCAAGGGCCTGCTCGGCCGCGTCGTGGACGGCCTCGGCAACCCGATCGACGGCAAGGGCCCGATCGTTTCGGACCAGCGCAGCCGCGTCGAGGTCAAGGCACCGGGCATCATCCCGCGCACCTCGGTGCACGAGCCGGTGCAGACCGGCCTCAAGGCGATCGACGCGCTCGTTCCCGTCGGCCGTGGCCAGCGCGAGCTCATCATCGGCGATCGTCAGACCGGCAAGAGCGCCGTCGCGATCGACACGTTCATCAACCAGAAGACCGCCAACGCCGGTGATGACGAGAGCAAGAAGCTCTATTGCATCTACGTTGCGATCGGCCAGAAGCGCTCGACCGTCGCGCAGCTCGTCCGCACGCTGACCGAGAACGGCGCGATGGACTATTCGATCGTGGTCGCCGCGACCGCGTCGGATCCCGCCCCGCTCCAGTTCCTCGCGCCGTACACCGGCACCGCGATGGGCGAGTATTTCCGTGACAACGGCATGCACGCGCTGATCGTGTTCGACGATCTTTCCAAGCAGGCCGTCGCCTACCGTCAGATGTCGCTGCTGCTGCGCCGCCCGCCGGGCCGCGAAGCCTATCCCGGCGACGTGTTCTATCTCCACAGCCGCCTGCTCGAGCGCGCCGCGAAGATGAACAAGGACAACGGCTCGGGCTCGCTCACCGCGCTGCCGATCATCGAGACGCAGGCGGGCGACGTGTCGGCCTACATCCCGACCAACGTGATCTCGATCACCGACGGCCAGATCTTCCTCGAAACCGATCTGTTCTTCGCCGGCATCCGCCCGGCGATCAACGTCGGCCTGTCGGTCAGCCGCGTCGGCTCGGCCGCGCAGACCAAGGCGATGAAGAAAGTGTCGGGCTCGATCAAGCTGGAGCTCGCGCAGTACCGCGAGATGGCGGCGTTCGCGCAGTTCGGCTCGGATCTCGACGCATCGACGCAGAAGCTGCTCAACCGCGGCGCGCGCCTGACCGAGCTGCTCAAGCAGCCGCAGTTCTCGCCGCTGCCGTTCGAGGAGCAGACCGCGTCGATTTTCGCCGGCACGCAGGGCTTCCTCGACACGGTGCCGGTCGGCGACGTGGTGCGCTACGAAGCGGCGATGCTCGCCGATCTGCGTGCCAACCATGCCGCCGTGCTGACCAAGATCCGCGACACCAAGGATCTCGGCGACGAAGCCAAGGCCGGGCTGAAGTCCGCGCTTGAAGCGTTCGCCAAGACCTTTGCGTAATTGATATGTGCCCCCGCCCGCGCGGGGGTACAAAGGGAACGAGATGGCGAGCTTAAAGGCCCTCAAGATCCGCATCGGCTCGGTGAAGTCGACGCAGAAGATCACCAAGGCGATGAAGATGGTCGCCGCCGCCAAACTGCGCCGCGCGCAGGAAGCGGCGATCGCCGCACGTCCGTATGCCAGCCGCCTGGAAAAGGTGATGGCGAGCCTCGCCTCCAAGGTGACGGCCGGCGAAAGTGGTCCGAAACTGCTCGCCGGTACCGGTAGCGATCAGGTTCACCTGCTGATCGTGGCGACCTCCGAGCGCGGTCTGGCGGGTGCGTTCAACTCGAACATCGTCCGCGCCGCGCGCCGCAAGGCCGAGGAGCTGGAGAAGGCAGGCAAGACCGTCAAGATCTACGTTGCCGGTAAGAAAGGCCGCGTCATCAAGCGGTTCTACCCGACGCAGATCGTGGTCGATCACGAGATGAGCCACATCAAGACGGTCGCCTTCGCCGATGCGAAGACGATCGCCGAGGACGTGATCGCTCGTTACGAGGCTGGCGAATTCGACGTCGCGCACCTGTTCTACGCCCGCTTCCAGTCGGCGCTGGTGCAGGATCCGATCGGCCGCCAGATCATTCCGGTGGCGCTTCCCGCCAACGATACGGCCGCGCCGGACGACGGCGGTGCCGCGGTCGAGTACGAGCCCGATGAGGAGTCGATCCTCGCCGATCTGCTGCCGCGCAACATCGCGATTCAGATCTTCGGCGCGCTGCTGGAGAATGCCGCGTCCGAACAGGGCAGCCGCATGACCGCGATGGAAAACGCCACGCGCAATGCCGGCGACATGATAAAGCGGCTCAGCATCCAGTATAATCGCGCCCGACAGGCCGCGATCACGACCGAACTGGTCGAAATCATTTCCGGCGCGGAAGCGCTGTAAGAATCGCAAGAAGGTAGGACGAGCAATGGCAACCGCCCCCGACACGATCGCTCCGGTAGCGACCACCAACAACGTAGGCCGCATCAGCCAGGTGATCGGCGCGGTCGTCGACGTGACGTTCGACGAAGGCAATCTGCCCGCGATCCTGAACGCGCTGGAGACGAGCAACAACGGCAACCGGCTGGTGCTGGAAGTCGCGCAGCATCTTGGCGAGAACACCGTCCGCACGATCGCGATGGACGCGACCGAGGGCCTGATGCGCGGCCAGACCGTGACCGACACCGGCGCGCAGATCCGCATGCCGGTCGGCCCCAAGACGCTCGGCCGCATCATGAACGTCATCGGCGAGCCGATCGACGAGCGCGGGCCCATCGGCAACACCGAAACCGCCCCGATCCACGCCAAGGCTCCGCTGTTCGTCGATCAGTCGACCGAGAGCGCGATCCTCGTCACCGGCATCAAGGTGATCGATCTGCTCGCGCCCTATGCGAAGGGCGGCAAGATCGGCCTGTTCGGCGGCGCCGGCGTCGGCAAGACCGTGCTGATCCAGGAACTCATCAACAACATCGCCAAGGGCCATGGCGGCACCTCGGTGTTCGCCGGTGTTGGTGAGCGTACCCGCGAGGGCAACGATCTCTATCACGAGTTCCTCGACGCCAACGTGATCGCCAAGGACGCCGACGGCAACGCCACCTCGGAAGGATCGAAGGTCGCGCTAGTGTACGGCCAGATGAACGAGCCGCCCGGCGCGCGCGCCCGCGTCGCGCTGTCGGGCCTGACCATCGCCGAATATTTCCGCGATGTCGAAGGCCAGGACGTGTTGTTCTTCGTCGACAACATCTTCCGCTTTACGCAGGCGGGCGCGGAAGTGTCGGCGCTGCTCGGCCGCATTCCGTCTGCCGTGGGCTATCAGCCGACGCTGTCGACCGACATGGGTGCGCTCCAGGAGCGCATCACCTCGACCAACAAGGGGTCGATCACCTCGGTGCAGGCCGTGTACGTTCCGGCCGACGATTTGACCGATCCGGCACCGGCCACGTCGTTCGCCCACTTGGATGCGACCACCGTGCTCAACCGCGCGATCTCGGAGCTGGGCATCTACCCGGCGGTCGATCCGCTCGACTCCACGTCGCGCGTGCTCGAACCGCGCGTCGTCGGCCAGGAGCATTACGAGACCGCGCGTGCGGTGCAGTCGACGCTCCAGAAGTACAAGTCGCTTCAGGACATCATCGCCATCCTCGGCATGGACGAACTGTCCGAAGAGGATAAGCTGACCGTGTCGCGTGCGCGGAAAATCCAGCGTTTCCTGAGCCAGCCCTTCCATGTCGCGGAGGTCTTCACCGGCATCCCCGGCAAGTTCGTGGCGATCGAGGACACGGTGAAGTCGTTCAAGGCCGTCGTCGAGGGCGAATACGATCACCTGCCCGAGAGCGCCTTCTACATGGTCGGCGGCATCGACGAAGCGATCGCTAAGGCCGAGAAGATGGCGCAAGAGGCGTAAGCCTCTGATCGCCTCGCCCGTTCCGGGCGAGGTTTGGTGGGGCGACGGCGCGCGAGACACGCCCCGCCCCGCCCCCTCCTGGACACGGAGGGGCTAAAGGAACCGAAACATGCTGCACTTCGAACTCGTCACGCCTGAGAAGCTCGTCCGCTCGGAGGAGGTCTATATGGTCGTCGTGCCTGGCACCGAGGGCGACTTCGGTGTGCTCGAAGGCCATGCGCCGGTGATGTCGACGATCCGTGACGGTGCGTTGCAGATCTACCGCACGGGTAGCGGCGAGCCAGAGACTCTGCCGATCCTTGGCGGTTTCGCCGAGGTGAACGCGAGCGGACTGATCGTCCTCGCCGAACAGGTCGGCTGAGCCAAGGCGGGCGCCGAGGCCGCCGCCAATCGCGTCGGCGATCTAGCAGCGTGAACCGCGCAGAATCCTTTCGCGGCAATTAGGCAAATCTCAAAACTTCTCCGCTACGCAGTCTCGTCGAGATGAAGGACAGCGTAGAATGAGTGCATTTGGCCGTCGCCCCGGTGCCACTGGACCCGGCAACCGCCCCGCCTTCGGCGTTGCGCGGCCGATGCAGGGTGGTAGCGCCCGTCCCGCCACGGACGCCGATGTCGCGTCCGAGCAGTTCCCGCCGCTGAACGACCTGCCGATGCCCGGTGAAATCGAAGGCTTGCTCGGTGGGATGCCGGACGCCCCGCAGGACGCGATGACCCGCCTCGCCGAACGGCAGGCGGCGTCGGGAGAGGCTGGCAACAGCCGCGTCGAGGGGTTTGAGGCATCGATCCACAAGATCAAGGAACAGGTGTTGCCGCGCCTGCTCGAACGCGTCGATCCCGAAGCGGCGGCCACGCTCAACAAGGACGAGCTTGCCGAGGAGTTTCGCCCGATCATCGGCGAAGTGCTTGCCGAGCTGAAGTTCACCCTGAACCGCCGCGAGCAGTTCGCGCTCGAGAAGGTGCTGGTCGACGAGCTGCTCGGCCTCGGGCCGCTCGAGGAACTGCTCAGCGATCCGAACATCACCGACATCATGGTCAACGGCCCCAACCAGACCTTTGTCGAGCGCAAGGGCAAGCTCGAACTCGCGCAGATTCAGTTCCGCGACGAGGAGCATCTCTTCCAGATCGCGCAGCGCATCTGCAACTCGGTCGGCCGCCGCGTCGACCAGACCACGCCGCTCGCCGACGCGCGCCTCAAGGACGGTTCGCGCGTCAACGTCATCGTGCCGCCGCTGTCGCTACGCGGTACCGCGATCTCGATTCGTAAGTTCTCCGACAAGCCGATCACGCTCGACATGATGGCGGGCTTCGGTTCGATGAGCGTCAAGATGGCGACCGCGCTGAAGATCGCGGGCGCGTGCCGCTTCAACGTCGTCATCTCGGGCGGCACGGGTTCGGGCAAGACGACGATGCTCAACGCTCTGTCGAAGATGATCGACCCGGGCGAGCGCGTGCTGACGATCGAGGACGCCGCCGAACTACGCCTGCAACAGCCGCACTGGCTGCCGCTTGAGACGCGGCCCGCCAACCTGGAGGGTCAGGGCGAAATCAGCATCCGCGATCTCGTCAAGAACTCGCTGCGTATGCGCCCGGATCGCATCATCCTCGGCGAAATTCGCGGGTCCGAGTGTTTCGATCTGCTCGCCGCGATGAACACCGGCCACGACGGCTCGATGTGTACGCTCCACTCCAACTCCCCGCGCGAGTGCCTTGGGCGTATGGAGAACATGGTGATGATGGGCGACATCAAGATGCCAAAGGAGGCAATCAGCCGTCAGATCGCCGATTCGGTCGACATGATCGTCCAGGTCAAGCGTCTGCGCGACGGATCACGCCGCGTGACCAACATCACCGAGGTGATCGGCATGGAAGGCCCGGTGATCGTCACGCAGGAATTGTTCAAGTTCGAATATCTCGACGAAAGCGCCGAGGGCAAGATCATCGGCGAGTATCGCTCGATGGGGTTGCGGCCATACACGCTGGAGAAGGCGCGGCAGTTCGGCTTCGATCAGGCGTATCTGGAGGCGTGCCTGTAAAAGCACGCCTGTTCCCGCGGGTGACCGCTTCGCCGCACATGCGGCGTGAGAGCGGGCGGACGTGTTACCATCCGCCCTACAATGATTAGCTCTGAAGCTGCGGCAGCGGCACCTTGCCCGCACGGTTCTGGCGGTCGAACAGCTGCGGCATGAGCTGCAACGAGAACAGGTGCGCGTGCAGCAGCGGCAGCATGCCGTTCTTCTGGATCTTGCGCAGTTGGTCACCGCGCAGCTCGTTGAGTTTTTCCTCATTGACCATCTGGAAGCCGCGATAGACGAACGGCTGCGGCGCGCCCTCGGGCTGGATCGAGATTTCGCCTTCCATCAACAAGCCCATCTCACGCACTTCCCGCATGAAGTTCTGCGTGCGGGCGCCGGCCTCCTCGAACATCTCGTTGAACTGCAGGATGTTCTGCACGATCGGCGCGGGCTTGCCGTCATCGAACAGCGCGTCACCCTCATCGAACGCGCCGATCACGTCGGCGGTGGGGTCGAAGCAGAGCGACAGTTCCTGTGCGTCCGGCGTCAGCCGCGCGAGCATGAACGGATAACGGCGTACGTATGCGGGCACGTAGACCGACGCGTCGTCGAGCTTGCCCTCGTCGTCGATGAAGACGTTGACGCCTTCGTTCAGGCCCATCAGCGCGATCGGCACCGCGTCGTCGCCGGCGGTGAAGACGATCGGCATCGACCGCTGGACGTGGACGAACTCGTCGACCGTAACCGGAATGGCGTGCTGGTTGACGAGGAACGGCGCGCGATCAAGCTGGCGCAGCTTGAAGGCGGCATGCGCCCCGCTCGAAAGCGGCTCGAGCGCGTTGTAGAACAGGGGAAGCGAGGCTTGTTGCGGCGCGCTGGCCATAATCATCTCCAAGAAAGCCGGCCGTCCGGACGCGCCGATTGGCGTTCGGCTCTATGGCGCGCGCGGGGCGGACGCAAGCGCGACGAGCTTGCCGGGGTTCATAATGCCCGATGGATCGAGTGCGCCCTTGATCGCGCGCTGCGCGGCGAGCCGGGCGGGCGGCGACAAACGTTCCAGTTCGCGCAGCTTCATCTGGCCGATGCCATGCTCCGCCGAAATCGAGCCGCCCGCCGCGACGACGAGATCGTGGACGAAGCGGGTCACCACCGGCGCATCCTCGGCATACCAGCGCGCGGGATCGCTGCCGGCCGGCGCACGGACGTGGAAATGCACGTTCCCGTCCCCAAGGTGTCCGAACGCGGTGGCGTGCGAGCCCGGAAAACGCGCCTCGGCAGCAGCGGCGCCCTCGATCATGAAGCGCGGCATCCCTGCCACCGGCACCGAAATGTCGTGCTGCACCGCCGGCCCGCCCGCCCGCTCCGCTTCGGACAGCGAATCGCGAATACGCCAGAACGCGTCGGCCTGCGTCTCGTTCGCCGCGATCACCGCGTCCGCCACGTCTCCCGCCGCGATCGCAGGCGCGAGCAGTCGTTCCAGCAGCGCGGCGGGTGCTTCCGCGCGCGCATCGGCTACGGTCGCCTCGATCAGGACGTGCCACGGATGCTGACCGGCAAGCGGCGATCGCGTCGCGGGGATATGCTCCAGCACGCGCGCCAGCGAGTCCCCGGAAACAATCTCGAATCCCTCGATCGTGTCGGTCCGCGCCTCCAGCCGCCGCAACAGCGCGAGTGCCGCTTCCGGGTCCGTCACGCCGACCCACGCCACCGCCCGGTCCGCCGCCGCCGGCACCAGCCGCAGCGTGACGGCGGTGATGATCCCGAGCGTCCCCTCCGCGCCGATCAGCAGCTGGTTGAGATCGTAACCGCGATTGTCCTTCTTCAACGCGATCACGCCATCATGTACGGTGCCATCGGGCAGCACCGCCTCGACCCCCGCGATCAGCCCGCGCATCGTGCCGAAGCGCAGCACCTGCGTCCCGCCTGCGTTGGTCGAGGCAAGTCCGCCGATCGTCGCGCTGCCGCGCGCGCCGAGCGTCAGCGGAAAGCGGCGCCCGGCCCGTGCCGCCGCGTCGTGGAGATCGGCGAGGATCACGCCGGCTTCCGCCACCGCAAGATTGTCCTGCGCGGACAGCGAGCGGATCCGGTTGAGCCGCCGCAACGACAGGATCAGCGCGGATCCGTCGGCGGGCGGCGTCGCGCCGCCGACCATCGAGGTGTTGCCCCCCTGCGGCACCAGCGGAACACCATGCGCGTTCGCGAGCGCCAGCACCGCCGCGACGCCGGCAGTGTCGCCGGGGGCGAGCATGGCGGGCGCGTGCCCATGATAACGACCGCGCCAGTCGTTTTCCCACGGCGCGATGTCGTCGCGGTTCGTGATGACGGCCTTTTCGCCAAGTGTGGCGCGAACCGCCTCGACGAGCGCGGACTGTGCTGTATTCATGGGTTGTGTGCCTACCATGCACGCCTTCCGCTCCGCAACGTGCGGGTCCGGCGGCACGGATCAGGCGAGTTCATCGTCCGTTCAAGCGCCATTGGTAACCCATATCAGGTTGATGTCGAATTCGGTCGTTTCCCTTCTCGCCGTGCTTGCGCTGGCGCCCGCCACGGCGGTGGACCAGCCGCGTCCGCATGCGTTCGACCGGGTTGAGCTGGCGCAATATACGTTTCACTCGCGCATCGTCATCCGCATCCCGCGCATGTTATCCGAGCGACACGAACGCGCCGAGCGGCCGGTCAAACTGGAAGAGAAGAAGGGGCCGAAATGCGTGCCGCTCACCATGCTTGAGCGCGCGGTGATCACCGGCCCCGGCAGCATCGACCTGCTGCTGGAAACAGGCGAGCGGATCCGTGCGCATCTTGACGACGATTGCCCGGCGCTCGATTTCTACCCGGATCTGTACCTGCGCTTGCCCGACGACGGCATGATGTGCGCGGCGCGCGACGCGATTCGCTCGCGTTCCGGGGGTGTTTGCGCGATCAAGACGTTCAAACGGATCGTCGAGAAGCGATAACCCGCGTTTTTCTTGACATTCGCGCGCTAATCCGCAAGCCCTAACGATACTTGCGAGCGCCCGCGCGGTCTTGCGCCAAGAATCCGGAATCTACATGACCTTTGCCGATCTCGGCCTTTCCGACGAACTTCTCTCCGCGGTAACCGAGTCCGGTTATACCGAGCCGACTCCGATCCAGGCGAGCGCGATCCCCAGCGTCCTGATGGGCAAGGATCTCGTCGCGATCGCGCAGACCGGCACCGGCAAGACGGCCGCCTTCGTGCTGCCGATGATTGACATCCTTGGCGAAGGTCGCAGCCGTGCACGCATGCCGCGCTCGCTGATCCTCGAACCAACGCGCGAACTCGCCGCGCAGGTCGCCGAGAATTTCGAGAAATACGGCAAGAACCACAAGCTTTCGATGGCGCTGCTGATCGGTGGCGTATCGATGGGCGACCAGCTCGCCGCGCTGGAAAAGGGCGTCGACGTGCTGATCGCCACGCCGGGCCGGCTGATGGACCTGTTCGGGCGTGGCAAGATCATGCTCAACGGCTGTTCGCTGCTGGTGATCGACGAGGCAGATCGCATGCTCGACATGGGGTTCATCCCCGATATTGAGGAAATTTGCACCAAGCTGCCACCCGCGCGCCAGACACTGCTGTTCTCGGCGACGATGCCGCCGGTCATCAAGAAGCTCGCCGACAAGTTCCTCGACAATCCCAAGACGATCGAGGTCGCGCGCCCCGCTACCGCCAATATCAACATTCGCCAGTGGCTGGTGCCGGTGAGCGGATCGAAGAAGCGCGAAAAGCTGATCGAGCTGCTGGAGATGGAAGAGGTCGCCACCGCGATGATCTTTTCCAACCGCAAGACGACCGTGCGGGAACTCAACAAGTCGCTGCAGCGCGCCGGCTTCAAATCGTCGGAGATCCACGGCGACATGGAGCAGCCGCAGCGGCTCGCCGAACTGGAGCGGTTCAAGAAGGGTGAGGTCACGATCCTCGTCGCCTCCGACGTCGCCGCGCGCGGGCTCGATATCAAGGGTGTCAGCCACGTGTTCAACTATGACGCGCCCTGGCATCCGGACGATTATGTCCACCGCATCGGTCGCACCGGCCGCGGCGGTGCGACCGGCGTCGCCTTTACCTTCGCGACCGCCGAAGACGCCGAGAACATCGACAATATCGAGAAACTCACCGGCCTGAAGATCGAGCGCTACGAAGGTGCCGCCGACGAAGCGCCGGCTGAAGGTGCCACGCGCAAGCGGACGCGCGGCAAGCCTGTGAAAAAGGCCGAAGCGAAGCCCGCGGCGAAGCCCGAAACCGCGCCGGACGCACCGCGTGCGGAACGCCAGCCGCGTACGGAGCGCGACAAGCAACCCGCGCGTGAAGAGCGTCCTGCGCGCGCTGAACGTCCTGCGCGTGAGGAGCGGCCGGCCAGCGATGCCCGTCCCGCACGCGAAGAGCGCGCGTCTCGCGACACGCGGCCGCCGCGTGATGATCGCAGCGCCCCCCATCGTGATCGGCGCGAGCCGAACGACGGGCCGGATGAGGGCTGGAACGGTCCGCTGCCGGACTTCCTGAACGCGCGCATCTTGCTGTGAAGGCGGCGGCATCGAGCCGCTACCGCACGGAGTTGTTTCCCGCCACCGCGCTGGGCGCGCACTAGTCTAACGATCTGGCGTCGCCCGATGCGCAAACTGCGCGAAATTAGCGCGGTTTTGGTGGCATTGCGTTCTGCGCCATGCCCTTCTGTGAAATACCCGCATTGTTCGGGGCCGAAGATCTCCGGACTTAGCGGGAACGGGTTCGACTTCACAACGGCGCGCAGGCACCAGCTGCGACCCGGGGTCGTCGGTAGGCGGGGGCCTTCCGACGACCGCCGCCGATCGTTGAAGAACGGGCTCCCCCACGATCGAAGGGGGACAGCGTGAAACAGTATCGGACCGACATCGACGGCCTGCGCGCGCTCGCCGTCATTCCCGTGGTGCTGTTTCACATCGGGTTTGCGGGGCTGTCCGGCGGCTATGTCGGCGTCGACATCTTCTTCGTCATATCCGGCTTCCTCATCACGATGAGCCTGGACGAAGACATCCGCGCCGGCAGCTACAGCATTTCGCAATTCTACGTGCGCCGCATCCGTCGGATCTTTCCGGCCTATTTCGTGCTGATCTGCATCGTCTCGCTGTTCGCGGCCGCGCTGCAACTCCCCGCCGACCTCAAGGATTACGGATCGAGCATGGCCGCAACCAGCGTCTATGTGTCGAACATCAGCTTCTGGCTCGGCAGTGGCGATTACTTCGGCCTGAAAAGCGAATTTCAGCCGCTGCTCCACACCTGGTCGCTGTCGGTCGAGGAGCAATTCTACATCGTCTTTCCGCTGCTGCTGATCGTGGCGTCGCGGGCCGGCAGCCGCACGTGGATGAAGCTTGCCGTCGCGCTGTGCTTCGCCGCATCGCTGGCGCTCAGCATCCGTGGCACGCAGGCGACGCCAGTCGCGGCCTTCTATCTGCTGCCGACCCGCGCGTGGGAATTACTGGCCGGCTCGCTGCTCGCGCTCGGCGTCGCGGGCGTACCGCGCAGGGCGACGACGGCGGAGGTCGCCGCGCTGGCCGGGCTACTGCTGATCGTTGCGCCGATCGTTCTTTATACGGCGCAAACGCCGTTCCCCGGCCTCGGCGCGATTCCGCCGGTACTCGGCGCGGTGTTGATCCTGTACGCGGGCATGGGGGATCAGCAAACGACAGTAGGGCGGCTGTTGTCGCATCCCGCACCGCGTTTCATCGGGCTGATCAGCTATTCGCTGTATCTGTGGCACTGGCCGATCATTGTGTTCGCCCGCTACGTTTTCCTCGATCTCGACCTATCGCTCAAGCTGGCGATTCTGCCGCTGGCGATCGTTATCGCAACCCTGTCATGGCGCTTTGTCGAGCGGCCGTTCCGTCGCCCGATCTCGCCGTTCGCGCCGCGACGACTGTTCGCCACCACCGCCGCGCTCACCTGCGGGATCGCCGCAATCGGGCTGGTGTTCGCGCGCGACGGCCTGCCGTGGCGGATCTCGCCCGTGATCGTCGCAATGGCTGACAAGGCGACCTATCAGGGCCCGCCCCGCACCTGCGGCGGCGCTTATCAGAAGCGCCGCACGCTGGCGACGCTGTGCGTGCGCGGCACGCCCGGCGTTACGCCCGATCTGCTCGTGATCGGCGACAGCCATGCCGACGCGCTCGCGCAAAGCGTGTTCGAGGCGGCAGACGAGGCGGGCCATGCCGGCTATCAGATCAGCGATACGGGCTACCGGCCGCTGCTCGGCTACGCCAAGGTTGGGGAGGAGGCAAAGTACCGCTATCTCAACCGCCTTGCCGTCGCGCTGCTCGACAGCCATCCGGCGGTGCGCACGATCGTCATTCCGGCCTATTGGCATCAGGCGGTGAGCATCGACAGCTACGTCGGTCCTGGTGACACCCGGGTTGCCGGCGCGGTGGGGGTGGAGGCAGGGTTCGCGGCGCTGCTGAAGCGATATCCCGACCGCCGCTTCCTGTTCTTGTTGCCCGCCGCACATTCGCTGACCTTCGGTGGCGACGCCGCCGCACGCGCCACTTTGTTCGGCCGCGCCCCTTTCCACCCGTCCGTGCCGCGCGCCCTTTTCGACGCGGAGCAGGCGGAGTACGCGCCCATCCTCGCCCGCCTGAAGACGGACCCGCGCGTACACGTACTGCGCATGAGCGACACTTTATGCGACGCTACGCTCTGCCACGGCGATCTGGCCGGCGCGCTTGCCTATTCAGACGACAATCACCCGTCCTACGCCGCCGCCGAACGGGTCAAGCCTGCGCTAACCCGCTATTTCCGGCACGGTACGCAGGCGGTGCAGGTCGCGGCCGCGCGTTTCACCCTGCCGCCGTTGCTTCTGCCGCCGCTATAAGCGCATCGTCGAGCGCCGACGCACGCCTGAACGCCTCGCGTGCGTAGACGCGCTCGGAATAGGCGGCGAAGGCGGGTCGAGCCTCCAACATCCCGAACTGCAGCATGAAGCCGATCTGTGAGCCGACATACACGTCGGCAGCGGTGAACGCGTCACCGGCTACGTAGTCTCGGCCGGTTACCGCCGCTTCCAGCGTGTCGACGGTCTGCTCGAAACAGCCGTAGCCAGCCATGCGCTTTTGGCGATCGTCAGGCTCTACCCCCATCGACTTGTTGGTGAACGCCTGTTCGACCGGCCCGGCGGCGAAGAACAGCCAGCGGTAATAGTCCGCCCGCTCGCCCGGCGGCGGCGCCAGCCCGGCGCCGGGAAACGCGTCGGCGAGATAGGCGCAGATCGCCGCGCATTCGGTCACGACCTTGCCGCCGTGGACGATCGCCGGCACCTTGCCCATCGGGTTGACGGTCAGATACTCCGCCCCTTTCATCGACGATGCATAATCGAGCACCACCGTTTCGTAGGTCGCACCGACTTCCTCCAGCATCCAGCGCGCGATCCGCCCGCGTGACCTGGGGTTTGTGTAGAAAATCAGATTGTTCGCCATCGGTTAGCCTCCCTGGTAGGTCCGTTTGCCGGCACTCAGCCGTCGATATGGGTGTGCAGAAATTCGAGCGTCCGCTCCCACGCCAGCGTCGCGGCCGCCGCATTGTAGCGATCGGCCGCCGTGTCGTTGTTGAACGCGTGATCGACGCCCTCATAGGTGTATTCCGTGACGTCCTTGGCCGCCGCTTTCAGCGCCGCCACCCACGGCACGCCGGTGGCCGCGACGCGCGCATCCTTGCCCGCGTAATGGAGCAGCAAGGGCGCGGAGACCTTCACCGCCTCGGCCGGATCGGGCGCCGGCCCGTAATAGGCCACCCCCGCCGCCAGCGCATCACCCGCCGCCACCGCCACGCGGTTGACGAGCGCCCCGCCCCAGCAGAAGCCAACCACCGCGACCTTGCCGTTCCCGCCCGGCCGCGCCCGCATCGCGCCGATCGTGCCCACCGCCTCGCTGGTAATCGCGGCGAGATCCGCCTTGGCGATCATGTCGCGCGCCTTATCCTCGTCGGATGGCGTGCCGCCCTGATCGCTCAGGAAATCGGGTGCGACCGCGCGAAACCCGGCCAAAGCGAAGCGCCGTGCGACATCTTGGATATGCGGCGTGAGCCCGCGATTTTCGTGAAATACGATGACGCTTCCGAGCCCGGTCTTGCCCTTAGGTGACGCGAAATAGCCGGTGAGTTTCTTGCCCGGTCCGACACCATAAGGCTCCGTCACGATATCCAGCGTCGGATCGGTTGCATCGGTGATCGCGGCGGCCGCGGGCGACGCAGCGATACCCGCGATCAGCAGTTCCGCCGCCGCCACCGATCCGGTCAACGCCACCATGTCGCGCAGCAACGCACGGCGGTCGCGATGTTCATGGGTAAAGGCATCGTAAAGCTGGATCGCTCGGTCGCGAAACTGGGTCATGCGGCAGGCTCCTGAACGAATCGGCTGGACGAACGATAACCGTCGCGCGCTACAGCCGCAAAGCCGGCGGGAACTTACGCCGGGCAAACGAGGTTGGGACGCGGGCAATGACCACATACCGTGCCAGCAACGACAGAAAGGTCGGCGCCGCGATCGCGGCGGCGGTGCTGCAGGTCGGGCTGGGCTTCCTGCTCATCAGCGGCTTCACGGTGAAGATCCCACATGTGGTCGAGCAGGATCTCAAACTGTTCGGCGTCTCGCCACCCGCGCCGCCCCCGCCGCCGCCACCTCCCCCACCTCAGCCGCGCCCCAAGCTGACGCGGCACGAGGCCGCCGCTGCTGCACCACCCAACATCCGTTCCAAGGCGACGGAGGTCGTCGCGCCACCGCCGCGCATCCCCATGCCGGTGCCGCCCCCCGTCGTCGCCGCGCCGATCGCCGCGACGGGCAATCAGGCGACCTCGGGCGCAGCCGACAAGCCCGGCATCGGCACCGGCGCGGGCGGCAGCGGTCAGGGTACCGGTAGTGGCGGCAGCGGTGATGGCGACGGCGGCGGCGTTGCGGAAGAGGCGTATCAGAAGAGCGGACGGATCCGCGGTTCGGACTATCCCAGGAGTGCACTTCGCGCGCGGATCGGCGGTACGGTGTACGTCAGCTACACCGTCGAGATCGACGGGCGCGCGACGGGTTGCACGATCCGGCGGAGCAGCGGCAACCCGGATATCGACGCGACCACCTGCAACCTGATCGAACAGCGTTACCGCTACGAACCGGCACGCGACGCGCACGGCCGCAAGATCCGCTCCCGCGTAGAGAACCAGGACCATACCTGGGTGGTCGGGCACGACGACGACGATGGCGGCGATCGGGATCGCGATAACCGCGACGACCGCTGACCGTCGGCTCCACGCCAGCTTGCCCCCCGCCCCGCCCCGGCCTAGAGCGCGCGGGCATGCACCAGCGCCTCGCCCATATCCGCAACTGGATCTTCGATCTCGACAACACGCTGTATCCGGCGAGTGCGAACCTGTTCAGCCAGATCGACGCGAAGATGACCGGCTACATCGCCGCGCGTTTCGGCGTGGACCGCGACGAGGCGTACCGCATGCAGAAGCAGTATTTCCTCGGCCACGGCACCACGCTCGCTGGGTTGATGGCCGAGCATGAGGTCGACCCGCACGACTTCCTCGACTTCGTCCATGATGTCGAGATGGATGTGCTGGAGGAGAACGCCCCGCTTGCCGCTGCGATCGCGCGGCTGCCGGGGCGCAAGATCGTCTTCACCAACGGTGAGCGCCTGTATGCCGGACGTGTGCTGGAGCGGCTCGGCCTATCGGAAAGTTTCGAGGCGGTGCACGACATCCACGCGATGGACCTGATCCCCAAACCGCAAGCCTCGGCCTATGCCGGGCTGTGTGCTGCGTTCGGCATTGACCCCAACCAGTCGCTGTTCGCCGACGACATGGCGCGCAATCTTGCGCCCGCCAAGGCGATCGGCATGGCGACGGTATGGGTCGATAACGGTTCCGAACAGGGGCATGACGCCGACCGCGACTTCATCGATTTCACCTGCACCGATATCACGGCTTGGCTGCACGACATTCTGGAGGACCAATGAGCGACCTGCAAACGACCATCGAAGCGGCATGGGACGCGCGGGACACGATCGGTTTCACGACCGGCGCGCCGGTGCGCGATGCGGTCGAAACCGCGCTCGACCTGCTCGATAGCGGCAAGGCACGCGTCGCCGAACCGCAGGGAGACGGCTGGGTCGTCAACCAGTGGCTCAAGAAGGCGGTGCTGCTGTCGTTCCGCCTCAACGACAATACCCTCATCGAAGGCGGCGCGGCTGGCGCTCCGGCGTTCGACAAGGTGCCCTCCAAATTCGCCGGCTGGGGTGAGGTCGAGTTCCGCGCCGGTGGTTTCCGCGTCGTACCGGGCGCGGTGGCGCGACGCGGCGCGTTCATCGGCAAGGGGGCGATCCTGATGCCGAGCTTCGTCAACATCGGCGCCTATGTCGGTGAAGGGACGATGGTCGACACCTGGGCGACGGTCGGATCGTGCGCGCAGATCGGGCGGGGCGTCCACCTGTCGGGCGGCGCGGGCATCGGCGGCGTACTCGAACCGTTACAGGCGGATCCGGTCATCATCGGCGACGGCGCGTTCATCGGCGCGCGCGCGGAAGTGGCGGAGGGCGTGCGCGTCGGCGAAGGCGCGGTGCTGTCGATGGGCGTGTACCTCGGCGCCTCGACCAAGATCATCGACCGCGCCACCGGCGAAGTCCACATCGGTTCGGTACCGCCCTATGCGGTGGTGGTACCCGGCTCGATCGGCGGCGGCGACGGTAAGCCGGCTTTGTACTGTGCGGTCATCGTCAAGCGGGTGGACGCGCAGACCCGCTCGAAAACCAGCATCAACGAGCTGCTGCGCGACTGATGCGCACGCTAGCCCTTCTTGCCGCGCTCGTCGCAGCGCCGGCGCTGGCCGATCCGTTGCCGCTCGACGCGGCGAAGGTGATCGCCACCTACCCGCATGATCGCGGTGCCTATACCGAGGGCCTGTTCTACCGCGACGGCAGCCTGTTCGAGAGTACCGGCATGGAGGGCCGCTCGTCGATCCGCCAGGTCGACATCAAGACCGGCACCGTGCGGCGCAAGATCGCGACCCCCGCGTCGGAGTTCGGCGAGGGCATCGTTGATGACGGCGACCAGATCATCAGCCTCACGTGGAAGAACGGCCACGGCTATCGCTGGAGCCTCGGCGGTTTCAAGCGGCTCGGCACGTTCAACTACACCGGCGAAGGCTGGGCGCTGACCAAGGATGCGCACCACCTCATCATGTCGGACGGCACGCCGGTGCTGCGTTTTCTCGATCCCAAGTCGCTGCGCGTCGTCAAGCGGCTGAAGGTAACCGCCGACGGCAATCCGGTCGCGAACCTCAACGAACTCGAATATGTCGATGGCGAAATCCTCGCCAATGTGTGGATGACCGACATCATCGCGCGGATCGACCCCACAAGCGGCCATGTGATCGGCTGGATCGACGTGAGCGCGCTCACCAAGCAGGCGGATGCTGGCGGCGGCGATGCCGTTGCCAACGGCATCGCGTGGGACGCCAAGGGACGCCGGCTGTTCGTGACGGGCAAGAACTGGCCGGTTTTGTTCGAAATCGCCCCGCCGCATGCCAGATAGCGGCACGGCGGATCAACATCTGGACGCGATCACCTCGACAACATGACCCGCGTTGCCTATCCGCGTGCGAAACAAACAGAGGAAGCCAGCCTATGTCGACCGTCAGCAACGTCCTGGACCGCGTCCTCGTCCTCGAAATGGTACGCGTTACCGAGGCGGCGGCGATCGCCTGCGCCCCGTTGATCGGCCACGGCGACGAGAAGGCGGCGGATGCGGCGGCGGTGGATGCGATGCGCACCGCGCTCAACGAACTCTACATGGACGGCACCGTCGTGATCGGCGAGGGCGAGCGCGACGAGGCGCCGATGCTGTACATCGGCGAGAAAGTAGGCTCGGCGATCGGCAAGGGACCGAAGATCGACATCGCGCTCGATCCACTCGAGGGCACCACGATCTGCGCCACCGCCGGGCCAAACAGCCTCGCTGTGCTGGCGATCGCCGAGGAAGGCATGCTGCTCAACGCCCCCGACGTGTACATGGACAAGATCGCGGTCGGCCCGGGCTATCCCGAAGGCGTGATCGATCTCGACAAGTCGCCGAGCGAGAACGTCCGCGCGCTCGCCGCCGCCAAGGGTGTCGAGCCTTCGAAGATCATGTGCTGCGTGCTCGATCGCCCGCGCCACCAGAAGCTGATCGCAGAGTTGCGCTCGCTCGGCTGCGGCGTGATGCTGATCGGCGACGGCGACGTGGCCGGCGTGATCGCCACCACCAACCCGGACACCAACATCGACATCTACATGGGATCGGGCGGCGCGCCGGAGGGTGTGTTGGCGGCGGCGGCGCTGCGCTGCGTCGGCGGCCAGTTCAAGGGCAGATTGTTGTTCCGCAATGACGACGAGCGCGGCCGCGCCGCCAAGTGGGGCGTGACCGATCTCGACAAGCAGTACGACCTCACCGAACTCGCCAAGGGCGACTGCATCTTCGCGGCGACCGGCGTGACCGACGGGTCGCTGCTCGCCGGCGTGAAGCGGAAGAAGGGCGTGTTGACCACCGAGAGCGTGGTGATGCGCGCCTCCTCCGGCACGGTGCGCTGGGTCAAGGGCGAACACCGGGTCGGCTAATCCCGCCAGCGCGCGGCATTCCGGCGCGAGCCGGGGTGCCGCGCGCCCAGGCGGCGGTCGTCAGACGCTGCGCTGCATGAACAGCACGTCGAGCGAGCGTCCGAACTTGATGCCGACGTTGTTCAAGCGTCCTGCTTCCGCAAAGCCAAGCTTCGTGTGCAACGCGACCGATGCGGACTCCGGCCCGCCGATCACCGCCACCATTTCGCGGAAGCCCGCAGTCGGCGCGGCGGCGATCAGCGCCGCGAGCAGATATGCGCCGACACCCGACCCCCGTGCATTTTCGGCGATGTAGATGCTGTCCTCGCACGTCGTGCGATATGCCTCGCGGTCGCGAAACTGCGCCGCATAGGCATAGCCGATCACACGCCCCCCTCTTTCCGCGACCATAAACGGCCAGCCGTTCGCGGCGATATCGGCGATCCGGCCGCGCCAATCCTCGATCGAGACCGGCACCAGATCGAACGTGCCGGTACCGTGCAGGACATGATGCGCGTAGATCGCCGCGATCTCTGCCGCATCGTCTTCCCGCACCGCCCGACACGCCAAGTCCATTTTCGGCATATTCCCTCGCGCTTCAATCGTCGCGGCCATAGCATCGGCTTTACCTGCGCACACCGCCCCGGCTAAGCTTTCGCCAAATTGCGAAAGATTTGTGATGCGCCACCGCTTTCTGATGTTGCTTGCCGCCGCCGCCCTGCCCGCACTCGTTGCGGCGCGCCCGCAGGCGGCGCCGGTCGCGGCCGAAGCACCGGATGCGCCGTTCACATATCAGAAGCTGATGGTGCCGATGCGCGACGGCGCGAAGATGGAAACCGTCATCATCCGCCCGCGCGACCAGAGCGGCCCGCTGCCGATCCTGCTCCAGCGCACGCCCTATGGCGTACCGGCGTCCGCGCCCGGCAAGGTGCCGGGAAGCTGGGCCTCGCTGGTCAAGGACGGCTATATCTTCGTGTTCCAGTCGATGCGCGGCCGCTTCGGATCGGACGGCAATTTCACGCTGTCCACCGCCGTCCATCCGGCCGATCCGAAGGCGGTGGACGAGGCCACCGACGCCTATGACACGATCGACTGGCTCGTGAAGAACGTGGCCGCCAATAACGGCAAGGTCGGGATGTGGGGCGTGTCCTACCCCGGTTTCGCCGCTGCGGTCGCCCTCGCCCACCCGCACCCGGCGCTGAAGGCGGTCAGCCCGCAGGCGGCTTGGATCGACTATTGGCAGAACGACGATCTTCACCGTAACGGCGCGCTGCGGCTCAGCTACACCGCCGACTGGGTATCGAGCCTGCAAGTCGACAAGACGCAGAACAAGCCGTTCGATTACGGCAATGTCGATACCTACGAGTGGTTTCTCGCGCTCGGCCCCGTGGAAAATCTCGACAAACGCTACTTCCACGGCAGTGTGCCAATGCTGACCGCGCTGCTCGATCACCCCAATCACGACACCTTTTACACGAGCCAGAACTGGACGGCGGCACTCGGCAAGACGACGGTGCCGACGCTCAACGTCGCCGGTTTCTGGGATCAGGAGGACCCGTGGGGATCGTGGCAGATTTACCAGAAGCAGCAGGCCAACGACCCCGATCATCTCGCGCAGATGGTGGCCGGCCCGTGGGCGCACGGCACCTGGCAGGGCAAGATGGACGCGCTCGGCAACATCCCGCTCGGTCGCGATACCGGCGCCGAGTTCCGCGACCAGATCCAGACGCCGTTCTTCCGCTACTGGCTGCACGGCACCGGCGAGCGGCCGTCGTTCGAGGCGAAGATGCTGCAATCCGGCTCGAACCTGTGGAAGACCTATCGCCACTGGCCGCCTGCGGGGGCGACGCCGACCAATCTGTTCCTTCACGCCGATGGCTCGCTCAGTTTCACCGCGCCCGCAAAGACTGAGGCGTGCCGCGACTACGTCTCCGATCCCGCCAACCCGGTACCGTTCCGCGAACGCCCGATCTCCCCCACGTATCCGCGCCCGGAATGGCGCTGGTGGGAGAGCGCCGATCAGCGCTTTGTCGATCATCGCCCGGACGTGCTGAGCTATGTCAGCGCACCGCTGGAGGCAGACCTCACCGTCACCGGCAAGCTGGCCGCGACGCTGTTGGCCAGCACCAGCGGCACCGACAGCGATTTTGTGGTGAAGCTGATCGACGTGTTGCCGCAAAACTATCAGCAGTTCGACATGGACGCGCCGCTCGGCGCCTACCCGCGCCAGCTCAACGGCTATGAATGGCCGATTGCGATGGAGGTGCGGCGTGGCAAGTTCCTGGCCAGTGACGTGACGCCGCGCGCGCTCACCCCTAACAAGGTGGTCGCGTGGGACGTACCGCTGCGCGACCACGACCATGTCTTCCAGAAGGGCCACCGCATCATGGTGCAGGTCCAATCGAGCTGGTTCCCGGTGATCGACCGCAACCCGCAGACGTTCGTGCCCAACATCGCGCGTGCCAAACCGGCCGATTTCGTAAAGGCGACTCAACGGGTTTGCGCGGGATCGCGGGTGACGTTGCCGGTGATGGGGAGCGAGCCGCGCTTGTAGCGCGGCGATCGCGCCAGCGACGCGAACCGCCGGCCGGCGCGGGCAAGGCCCGCGTCCGACGACACGAGCTTTGCCCGTGATGCGTGCGTTGTGCTCAACCTTTGCGCGGTAGCTGCTTGGAATACTCTTACTCCGAGCCTCAGGACGTCATGGGAGTGAATCCCATGACGTCGGACGCGGGCGTTGCCCGCGCCGGCCGGCCCGTCGCGTCGCTCGCGCGAGCGCTGCGCAGTGTGCGCCGCTCGCTTGGGCTAGGCCTTGAGCCGCCACCCCGTCCGGAAGATCAGCGCGATCGCCACCAGACATGCCACCATGAACGCCGCCGTCACGCCAAGGCTCAGCGCGATGCTCACGTCACCCTTGTCGAAGAAGCTCCAGCGAAACCCGCTGATGAGGTACACGACCGGGTTGAACAGGCTGACCGTCCGCCACGGCTGCGGCAGCATGTCGATCGAATAGAACGCGCCGCCTAGGAACGTCAGCGGCGTCACCAGCAGCGCCGGCACCACCGAGAGTTGCTCGAACCCGTTCGCCCACACGCCGATGATGAAGCCGAACAGGCTGAACGTCACGCTGGTCAACACCAGAAACGCGATCATCGCCAGCGGGTGCGCAATGTGCAGCGGTACGAACAACGTCGATGTCGCGAGGATCAGCAGACCCAGCACGATCGACTTGCTCGCCGCCGCGCCGACGAACCCCGCGACCATCTCCATCGATGTCACGGGCGCGGACAGCAATTCGAACACGGTACCGGTAAACTTGGGGAAGTAGATCCCGATCGACGCGTTGGAGATGCTCTGCGTCAGCAAGGACAGCATGATGAGCCCCGGCACGATGAAGCTGCCGTAACCGACGCCGCCGACCGTGCTCATCCGCGAGCCGATCGCGCCGCCGAACACGACGAAGTACAGCGATGTGGTGATGACCGGCGTGGCGATGCTCTGCCATACGGTGCGCAGCGAACGCGCCATCTCGAAACGGTAGATCGCCCAAATGCCGTGATGGTTGATGCCGCTGCTCACGCCGCCTGCTCCTTGCGCTCGACCAGATCGACGAAAATGTCCTCCAGCGACGATTTGCTCGTTTCCAGATCCTTGAAGCCGATCCCCATCTCGGCGAGCTTGCGCAACAGCGAGGGGATGCCGGTGCGTTCGGCCTGTGCGTCGAACACGTAGCGGAGCGTCGCGCCGTCATCCTCCAGCGCAAGATGCCATTCGGCCAGCGCCTCCGGGAGCGCCGCCATCGGCTCCTGCAACGCGATCAGCATCTGTCGCTTGCCGAGCTTCTTCATCAGCTCGGTCTTCTGCTCGATCAGGATGATTTTGCCCTTGTCGATCACGCCGACCCGGTCGGCCATCTCCTCGGCCTCCTCGATATAGTGCGTGGTGAGGATGATCGTGGTGCCCTTGGCGCGCAGCTTGTGGACCAGCTTCCACATGTCGCGGCGCAGCGCGACGTCCACGCCGGCGGTCGGCTCGTCGAGGAACAGCACGTCCGGCTCATGGCTCAGCGCCTTGGCGATCAGCACGCGGCGCTTCATGCCCCCCGACAACTCACGGATGCGGGCATTCCGCTTGTCCCACAACGACAAGTCGCGCAGCACCTCTTCGACATAGGCGTCGTGCCCGGCCTTGCCGAACAGGCGGCGGCTGTAGCGGACGCTCGCCAGCACCGTCTCGAACATGTCGACTGACAGTTCCTGCGGCACAAGCCCGATCACGCTGCGCGCAGCGCGGAAATCGTGGATGGCGTCATGCCCCATGACGGTGATCGTGCCGGTTGATGGTGTGACGATGCCGCAGATGATGCTGATCAGCGTGGTTTTGCCGGCGCCGTTCGGGCCGAGCAGCGCGAAGATCTCGCCTTTGTTGATCTCAAGATCGACGGGTTCGAGCGCGCGGTGGCCCGAGGCGTACGTCTTCGAGACGCCTCGAACGGACAGGATCGGTTGCATGTGCTTCCCCTTGTGCGCGCAAAATAGGAACGCTGTTGCGGTGCCGCAACGGGTACCACCAAGCCGGCCGGGATAAAGCGCAACACCTCTCCCATCGCATCCTCACACGGGAAGCGTGGTGAAGCGCGCGTTAACTGCGACTTGTCGTGCGATGCGACGTTTACCGGGGCCTAAGCGCTTTGACCAACACGGGAGGGATCGATGATGACCCTGGAAGACATGATCATCCTTGCGCGCCGCTCACGCGAATGCGCCGAACGCGCGCGCCAGGAAGAGCAATTCTGGGAAAGGTTGATCGCCGAGCGGCGCCGGACCGCCAACGATGCAACGCCGCCCTGCGCCGCCGTTGCGTAAACGATCAGCCGCCGGCGCGCGCCTGCGCCACCAGCTTCTGTAACGTCTCCAGCGGCAGCGCGGACGACACGACATGGTTGCCGATCACCCAGCTAGGCGTTCCAGTCATGCCCAACTGCCGCGCGATCCCCATGTTTGAGGCGATCTCCGCATCCGCCCGCGGCGTGAAGGCCGCCGCCTTGGCAGTGTCGACCCCCGCGATCTTGGCCGCCGCCGCGATCGACTGATCGCTGACTTGCCCGCCGGCATAGAGTGAATCATGAAACGCCTTGAACTTGCCCTGCGCCGCTGCGGCAAGGCTCATTTGTGCCGCGCTGGCGCTCGATTCCGCCAGCACCGGAAACTCGCGAAACACGATGCGCAGCTTCGGATCGCTTTGCAGCAATTGCGCGATGGCCGGCAGGCTGGCCCGGCAGTAGCCGCAATTATAGTCGTAATATTCCGCGATTGTGAGATCGGGATGTGCGCTCCCGGCCCACGCACTACCGACCGGCTCAAGGATGGCGGCGCGATTGTCGGCGATGGTCTTGGCATGTTCCTTGTCGCGAAGCGCATCCATCGCAGCCGGCAGAACCTCGGGGTGCGCGAGCAGATAGTCGTGTACGACCTGCTCGATCCGCGCCTGATCACCCGTCCGGCCCACGAATTTGCTGCTTCCCAGATACACAACAGCGCCACCGATCAGAGCACCAAACAGCACGGTCAGCAGGAGAGTCAGTCGGGTCATCGGCGCTTCTTATACTTGTTGGGATTGTCTTGGATATCGTTCATCGACGTCATCGCGATGTCCTGCGCGCGGATCCAGTCGATGCTGTTGGGCGGCAACCCAGCCATCGCGGCGCGCGCGCTATAGGCGGCGCGCGGCACGTCGCCGGTCAGGCTCGCCTGCTCAGCACTGGCGAGCAGCGCGCGCGGTTCGTCGCCGGACAGTTCGTAGGCGGTGCCAAGCTGGTACCATGCGAACGGATTGTCGTCGTCGCGCGCGACCGCCGACCGCAACACCTTCACCGCCTCGGGATAATAGGCCTTGTCCTCGGTCGCGATCAGCGCGTGGCCGAGCGTGGTGGCGATCAGCGGCGCGGTACGCGTGAGCTCGGTCGCCTCGCGCAGCGGCGCCAGCGCGTCACGCGGTTTGCCCGCTTCGAGCAGGATCTGCCCGCGCACCTCGAGGAAATACGGATCGTGCGGCTTGAGCGCGAGCAGCGCCCTGGTCTCCGTGTCGGCTTTGTTGGGATAGCCCGCCTTGTGCCACGCATAGGCACGCGCGTAATGGCCGTACTCCGATTGATCGCTCTGCGGGTAGGCGTTGAGCGTCGTCTTCGGATCGGAAACGAAACCGAACAGCTTCGCCTTCACACGCTTGAACCGCTCCTCCAGATCGGGGTCGGGCGGGTTGTTGTAGGCGGGGGACGCGACCACGTCGGCGGTCAGCGTCGCGACCCGCTCACCGCTGAGCGGGTGGCTTTGCGCATAAGGGTCGATGTTCTGCAGGCCGACCGCATATTCCTGGCTTTGCAGTTTCTTGAAGAAGGTCAGCATGCCTTTGCCGCTGATTCCCGCCTGCCGCAGGAACTTGGCGCCGGTCGCATCCGCGGTCGATTCCTGCACGCGGCTGAACGCGGCCGCCTTGTACCCGGCGGCGGTCTGGCCGGCCGCGAGGATGCCGGCACCGGCATCGCCCGCACCCGCTGCCATTGCCGCGATGCCGAGCACCAGACTGAGAATCGAAATGCCGAGCGCGGGGCGGTAGCCGGCATCCGCCAGCACGACGTGACCGTCGGCGACGTGGCCAAGCTCGTGTGCAATCACGCCCTGCACCTGGTTGGCGTTATCCGCAGCGGCGAGCAGTCCCGAATTGACATAGACGACCTGCCCGCCGGCCGTGAAGGCGTTGATCGAATCATCGTTGATGAGGATCACCTTGACGGTGTTGGGCGACAGTCCGGCGGCGACGATCAGCGGCCGGGACATGTCGTTGAACAGCGCTTCGGTCTCGGCATCGCGCAGGATCGACTGTGCGGCGGCAGGCTGTGCCCACAGTAACAGCGCGGTGACGAACCCGGCGACGAGGCGTTTCATGCGAGACATCGATCGACTGCGCGCTCCTTTGCCTCGTCTGCGTGAACCCACGGTGAAGCGGTTCCGGCGGGGCTCCCGTTACAGGAGCCCCGCCGGCATCAATCAGGCGCCGAACGTCCGCTGCCACCAGCCACGGCGCGGCGTGCCCGCCTCGCCCGGATCGGGATCGATCGCGGTCGGTGCCGCCGGTGCGGCCTCCGGCGTCGGCTCGGCTGCCGCGACCGGAGCGGCTGGCGTGGCCTCGACAGCGGCCTCCTCGGTGGCCTTGCGGCGCGGTGCGCGACGCTTCTTAGGCTCGTCCGCGGCCGGTGCGGCGACGACGGGTGCCTCCGCCGCTGCCATTTCCGCCTTGGTGCGGCGCTTGCGCTTCGGCTTTTCGACCTCGGCATCAGGCGCTGCCGCGACGACGGGCGCCTCGGGCGCAGCAACCGCTTCCGCCGGTGCGGTGTCGGCAGCGGCCTTGCGGCGACGGCTCTTCTTCTTGGGCGCGTCGGCGTCCTCGGCCGCAACCGCTACTTCGGCGACCGGCTCCGGCGTCGCTTCGGTAAGCGCTTCCGCTTCGATCGAGCCTTCGGTCACGTCATCGAGCAACGTGCCCGCTGGGGCTTCAGCCTCCGCCGCTGCGTTGCCCTCGCCCTCGTTCCGACGACCGCCGCGACGGCCGCGCCGGCCCCGGCGACGACGCCCCTCGCCCTCACCGGCCTCGGCGGTTTCGACAGCCGAGGCTGGCGCCTCATCACCGTCCGTCGCCACATCGGCCTCGGCAGCCTCGATGGTTTCGCCCTGCTCGGTCGGCTCGCCCTGCGGCTCACCATCCGGACGATTGCGGCCGCGACGACCGCGACGACGGCGGCGCTTACGACGCGCATCACCCTCGGCCGCCGTCTCGCCGGGACGATCACGCTCTTCGCGCGCCTCGCCCTCGTCCGCGTCGTCGCCCTCCTCGGTCTCCTCGACCTCGTCCTCTTCCTCGTCGACGAAGTCGTCCTCGTCGATCTCGACGATCGGTGCGTCGAAGCGCGGCGGATGCGCGGGCGGTGGGCCGGAGGCCTCGACCGCCATGCGCGCGCCCTCCTGCTCGCCATCCGGGATCACCTCGATCGTCACGCCGTAGCGATCCTCGATCTCGGCGAGTTCGGCGCGCTTCCTGTTGAGCAGATAGAAGGCCGCTTCCGCGCTCACGCGGATGGCGAGCTGCGAGCCGCGCCCGCGTGCAGCCTCGTCCTCGATCAATCGCAGCGCTGACACGCCCGATGACGATGCGGTGCGTACGAAGCCGGTGCCCTCGCAATGCGGGCACGGCCGGGTCGATGCCTCCAGCACGCCGGTGCGGATGCGCTGGCGGCTCATCTCCATCAGCCCGAACGACGAGATGCGACCGACCTGGATGCGCGCGCGATCGTTCTTGAGCGCCTCCTTCATCGCCTTCTCGACCTTCCGGACGTTGGACGAATGATCCATGTCGATGAAGTCGATCACGACGAGGCCCGCCATGTCGCGCAACCGCAACTGGCGCGCGATTTCGTGCGCGGCTTCGAGGTTGGTCGCGGTCGCGGTCTGCTCGATGTTATGCTCGCGCGTCGAGCGGCCCGAGTTGATGTCGATCGACACCAGCGCCTCGGTCGGGTTGATGACGAGGTAGCCGCCCGACTTCAGCTGCACCACCGGATGGTACATCGCCGACAATTGATCCTCGACGCCGGCGCGCTGGAACAGCGGCACGGGATCGCTGTAATGCTTCACCTTGCGCGCGTGCGTCGGCATCAGCAGCTTCATGAACTCGCGCGCCTGGCGATAGCCCTCGGTGCCCTCGACGATCACCTCGTCGATCTCGCGATTGTAGATGTCGCGGATCGCGCGCTTCATCAGATCGCTGTCACCATAGACGAGCGCGGGCGCGGACGACGACATCGTCGTCTCGCGGATGCCGTCCCACAGCCGGGCGAGGTAATCGAAGTCGCGCTTGATCTCGACCTTGGTGCGCTGGAGGCCCGCGGTGCGGACGATGCAGCCCATCGAGGGCGGCAACGTCAGTTCCGCCATGATCGACTTCAGCCGCTTGCGATCGCCCGCGTTCGAGATCTTCCGCGAGATACCGCCGCCGTGCGACGTGTTCGGCATCAGCACGCAGTAGCGCCCGGCGAGGCTCAGATAGGTGGTCAGCGCCGCACCCTTGTTGCCGCGCTCCTCCTTGACGACCTGCACCAGCAGCACCTGCCGGCGGTGGATCACGTCCTGGATCTTGTAGCGGCGGCGCAGGTTCATGCGACGTTCGCGCAAATCCTCGACCGCATCGTCCGACTGGCTCTTGCCGCGACGGCGACGGCCGGTGCTCTCGGCGGCGGCTTCGGCGTCGGCGCCGCCGTCATCCTCGAACCGCTCGACTGAATCCTCGTCAACGTCGTGATCGTCGCCGTCGAAATCCTCGTCCTCGTCGTCCTCGGCGTCCTGTTCGGCGCGCAACGCAGCTTCCTGCGCGGCATGCTCGGCCTCTTCGGCGAGCAGCGCCTCGCGGTCTTCGCGAGGGATCTGGTAATAGTCGGGATGAATTTCGCTGAACGCGAGGAAGCCGTGGCGATTGCCACCGTAATCGACGAACGCCGCCTGCAGCGACGGTTCGACGCGGGTCACCTTGGCGAGATAGATATTCCCCTTGAGCTGCTTGCGCTCGGCCGATTCGAAGTCAAACTCTTCGATCCGGTTTCCTTTGACGACCGCGACGCGGGTTTCTTCCCGGTGGCGTGCGTCGATCAGCATACGCGTTGTCATTGATTGTTCTCCGGGCGCGCGGTCCGGGTGCCTGTGGCGCTGGCCGCGCGCGAATGTGAAGCGGCGCGATCCGGGCGGAAAACGCGCCCGGCTCTTCGCCGCAATGGGTTTGCAAAACTGCCTCTGCTCGCATCGCACGCCCGGGCGCATGGCCCACGGCACCCCGCGCGCTCGCAAAACCGCCGGCAAAAGCCGGTCGGCGCGAGGTGGTGGGGAAATGCATCATGCGAACGTCAACCTGAGAAGGTCGCCGCTCAAAAGCGCGCGGGCGACCGGGTGACCGGATCGTGCGTCATCGAAGCGCTTTCCGGTACTTGACATGCGTAGCACCGCATACCGCGCGCAGCAACCGGCACGTTCCAGCCGCGCTGACCGGCAAAATCTTGCCGAACGGCGGATTAACCTTGCCGTTTCATCGCGAAGTGACGGCTCGCTGCCAGACACCGTCCCCAGTCATCGCGTAACCGGGGATCGTCGCACATGTCTTTTTGCTGGACCGGCCGTGCGCCAACGCGGCATCATGGCCGTGTGTCGTTCGTTTTTGCTTTGCTGGCGTCTTGGTTCGTCGGCTCCCCCGCGCTGGCGTTCATGGCGCCGCAGATCGACGCTGACCGCGATCAGATCGTGCTGCATTTCGGCGGTCGTTCGGGCGATGCCTCTGCCACGGCTGGCGGCAGGCGCGACCTCTCGCTCGCGCTGAATATCAGCGGGGATGCGCAGCCCGCCGGCGCCAGCAGTCGGGATGTCGAGCCCGCGCTGCCGCCCTTCACGTTCGGGACGGCAACAAAGGCGCTGCGGCGGTACCAGGTAGCGCTGCCGATCCCATCATCGAGCCGAACGCTCCGGCTGCCGCACGTCTATGGCGACGACGCCAGCCGGCCGCTGGTGGTGATCGACGCGGGCCACGGCGGGCAGGATCCGGGTGCGATCGGCCCCACCGATGGCCGCCGCGAAAAGGACGTGACGCTCCGCATCGCCAAGGCGATCCGCGACGAACTGATCCGCTCCGGCCGGGTCCGTGTCGCGCTGACGCGGGAGGACGACCGTTTCATCGTGTTGCAGGAACGGTTCGGCATCGCGCGCAAACTGCACGCAAACCTGTTCATCTCGATCCATTGCGACAGCGTGGGATCGGGCGATGCCAGCGGTGCATCGGTCTACACGCTGTCGGAGATCGCCTCCGACAAGGAATCGGCGCGGCTGGCCGCGCGTGAGAACAAGGCCGACATCATCGCCGGCGTGAACCTCGCCTCGACCTCCGCCGACATATCCTCGATCCTGATCGACCTCACCCAGCGCGAGACGATGAACGCCTCCGCCAATTTCGCGCGACTGCTCGGCCGCGAGGCGCAACCGCTGGTGCCGATGAAGCCGAACTTCCACCGCAGTGCATCCCTGATGGTGCTGAAGGCGCCCGATATGCCCTCGATCCTGTTCGAGACCGGCTATATCTCCAACCCCAAGGACGCCGACTTCATCGACTCGCCGGATGGGCGACATGCCATCGCCGAAGCTGTGCGCAAGGCAGTGGACGTGCACTTCGCACGGCGGCTGGCGCTGGCGGAATAAACGACGGGTAACAACCCAAGGCTCGCCGCCGTAACCGCGATCTCGTGGCTGAAGAGACACCCGTCTCGCGACATGAAAGCGGCAAGAGCCGTGTCCGATGGCGGCGTTCTGCTGGCTGCGGCGGGTGACGAATGAACCATTTGCCTGCTTTATAGCCGGTGCGCAGTCCCGGCGGGATGGGCAACAGAAAAATCGCGGCACGACCAAGGCTGGCAAGCTGCGTGAAACTTGCTAGAGCCTGCGCCGATTATGGCCGACAATGATTCCAGCGTGAGCTTCCGCTTCCGCCGCGCGGCGGACGGGTTAGCCGGCCGCGCCCGTCATCTCTGGGGCCGCTGGTGGGTGAAGCTGCTGCTTGTCCTAGCGGTACTCGCAGCGATCGCCTACGCCGCATTCTTCGTGCTGTTCGCACGCGACTTGCCCTCCGTGGACAAGCTGCGCACCTATGAACCGCCGCTACCCACCAACGTACGCGGTGTCGATGGCCTGCCAATCCATTCCTACGCCCGCGAACGCCGCGTCGAGCTGAGCTACAACGAATATCCGCCCTTGTTGGTGCGCGCCTTCCTCGCCGCCGAAGACAAGACGTTTTTCGAGCATCACGGTGTCGATTACGCCGGCATCGCCTCGGCGGTATGGGACAACCTTGCCCGCAACAAGCGCGCGCGCGGCGCCTCGACCATCACGCAGCAGGTCGCCAAGAACCTGCTGATCGGCAACGAGCACAGCTACAGCCGCAAGCTTAAGGAGGCGATCCTCGCCTACCGGATCGAGGATTCGCTCACCAAGCAGCAGATCCTCGAACTCTACCTCAACCAGATCGCGCTCGGGCGTAATGCCTTCGGCGTCGAAGCGGCGAGCTACGCCTATTTCGGCAAGGAGCTGAACGACCTCGATCTCGCGCAGATGGCGTACCTCGCCATCCTGCCCAAGGGCCCATCGAATTACGATCCTGACCGGCATGCCGAGCGCGCGTTGGCGCGGCGACATTATGTGCTCAGCGAAATGCTCAAGAACGGCTTCATCGATCAGAGCCAATATGCGCAGGCGGAGGCCGAGCCGCTCGGCACGGTGCCGCGCCAGACACCCAAGACCGAAATCGCCGGCACCGGCTATTTCGTCGAGGAAGTGCGTCGTCAACTGATCGACAAGTTCGGTGAAGATGCCAATGCCGGCCCGTACAGCGTCTATGCCGGCGGGCTGTGGGTCCGCACCTCGCTCGACCAGCGCATCCAGGATTACGCGCAGACCGCGCTTCGCAACGGCCTGCTGCGCTACGATCGCGGGCGCGGCTGGAGCGGACCGATCGGCCATGCGGAGATCACCGGCGATAACTGGCTGCCGGCGCTGCTCAACACCAACATCGGTTTCGACTATCAGGATTGGCGCGCGGGCATCGTCACCGCGCTCGACGGATCGTCGGCCAGCCTTGGCTTCACCAATGGCCAGACCGGCACCATGCCGCGCTGGGCCGCGCAGATGCCGGTGCGCGGCAAAGGCGGCAACGCCTTCTCGGCACTGAAGGTCGGCGACATCGTGGCGGTGGCGCCAGAGGGTGACCAGTTCGCCCTGCGCGCGGTGCCGAAAGTCTCCGGCGCGTTCGTGGTGGAGGAACCCTCAACCGGCCGCGTGCTGGCGATGCAGGGCGGGTTCGACTTCCGCCTCCAGGCGTTCAACCGCGCCACTCAGGCGATGCGCCAGCCGGGTTCGACGATCAAACCGATCGTCTATTCCGCCGCGCTCGAAAACGGCATGACGCCGGCCTCGATCATCGTCGACGGGCCGTTCTGCGTGTATCAGGGCGCTCGGCTCGGACAGAAATGTTTCAAGAACTTCGGCAGCGAAGGTGGTGCCGGCCCGCACACGATGCGCTGGGGCATCGAGCAATCCCGCAACCTGATGACGGTGCGGACCGCCGCGCAGACCGGCATGCCCAAGGTCGTCGCGCTGATGGACAAGATCGGCGTCGGCAAATACCCGCCTTACCTCTCCTTTGCGCTTGGTGCGGGCGAGACGACCGTATCGCGGATGGTCAACGCCTATACGATCCTCGAAAATCATGGTCAGGCGCATCAGGGCACGTTGATCGACTATGTGCAGGATCGGCACGGCAAGGTGATCTGGCCGGAAAACTGGCATCCGTGCGAGGCGTGCAACGCGCCCGACTGGAACGGCAAGGCGATGCCGCGCCCGGTCAGCCGTGGCAAGCAGGTGGTCGACGCGATGACCGCGTACCAGATGATCCACATCACCGAAGGCGTGATCCAGCGCGGCACCGCCACCGTGCTGCGCGATCTCGACCGGCCGATGTTCGGCAAGACCGGCACCAATTCGGGACCGACCGACGTGTGGTTCATCGGCGGCACTCCGCAGATGATTGGCGGCCTGTATATCGGGTACGACACGCCGCACGGCCTTGGCGGCTACGCGCAAGGCGGTACGATCGCGGCGCCGATCTTCAAGGAATTCGCGCAGAAGGCGTATGATGGCCTGCCCAAGATCCCGTTCCGTGCACCCCCGGGCATCCGGATGGTGCGGATCGATCGCGGTTCCGGAAAGCCGGTCTACGGCGCATGGCCGAGCGCCGACCCGAAGGCGGCGGTGATCTGGGAAGCGTTCAAGCCGGAAAGCGAACCGCGCCGCGTCTTCCATCGCCAGACGCCGGAGGAAGCTGCCGCAGCCGCGGCGGCAGCCGCCGCCCGTGCGGAAGCCGCCCGTGCCGCACAGGCATCAGAACAGCGCAAGGACGATTTCGTCCAGCAGCAAGGCGGGATTTACTAGCGTCGCATTTGGCGCGATGGCGGCGCGACATTACATACGCGCTCCGGCCTTCTGCCGGGGCAACGACATTCTGGAGTGACGACCATGCGCGCCGAAGCGCAGGCACATATCGATTCGATCAAGGACTCGCTCGCGCTGCTGCGCCGCTTCCTCGACTGGGACCGCGCTTTGCGTAGGCTCGACGAGCTGAACGCGCGTGTCGAGGATCCGACGCTGTGGAACGACGCCAAGGCCGCGCAGGAGGTGATGCGCGAGCGTCGCCGGCTGGACGAGGCGATCACCGCCACCCGCGCGATCGAGACGGAGGTGAGCGACACCGCCGAACTGATCGAGATGGCCGAAGCCGAGGGCGACACCGAGATGGAGAACGAGGGCGTCGCCGCCCTCGCCGCTCTCGCCAAGCGTGCCGCCGGGGACAAGGTGAAGGCGCTGCTGGCGGGCGAAGCCGATGGCAACGACACCTATGTCGAGGTCAATGCCGGCGCGGGCGGTACCGAGAGTCAGGACTGGGCAGGCATGCTCAGCCGCATGTATTCGCGCTGGGCGGAACGTCACGGCCTGAAGGTCGAACTGGTCGATCAGCATTCGGGCGAGCAGGCCGGCATCAAGTCGGCGACGTTGCTGCTTAAGGGCGAAAATGCCTATGGCTATGCCAAGACCGAAAGCGGCGTGCACCGCCTCGTCCGCATCAGCCCCTATGACAGCGCCGCGCGTCGCCACACCTCGTTCGCGAGCGTGTGGGTCTATCCCGTCATCGACGATAATATCGACGTGCAGTACAATGAAAGCGATCTGCGCATCGATACCTACCGTGCGTCCGGCGCGGGTGGACAGCACATCAACACCACCGATTCGGCGGTGCGCATCACGCACATTCCGACCGGCATCGTCGTGCAGTGTCAGAATCAACGCTCGCAGCACAAGAACAAGGCCGAGGCGTACAACCAGCTCCGCGCCAAGCTTTACGAGCGCGAGTTGCAGATCCGCGAAGCCGCCGCCAACGCCGAGAACGCCAGCAAGACGGACATCGGCTGGGGGCACCAGATCCGCTCCTACGTGCTTCAGCCGTATCAGTTGGTGAAGGATCTGCGCACCGGCGTCACCTCCTCCAGCCCGTCGGACGTGCTCGACGGCGATCTCGATTCGTTCATGGCCGCCGCCCTGTCGCAGCGCGTGACCGGCGAGACGGTCGAGGTGGAGGACGTCGACTGAGGATGCGTAGCAGCGGTTCGCCTGCTTTGTACGTGCGTTTGCCGCGCCGGCGCGCGGCGTTGCCGGCGTCCGCGATGCTTTTGCTTGCCGTCGCCGCGTGTTCCAACGGTCCGAAACAAGCGAGCGACGGCCCCTTCCCCGCCGCCGACCGCCCTGTCGCCAACATCGTGTCGCCGCGCTGGTCCAACGAGCAGGACCGCGATAGTCGCGACGAAGCGCAGCAGGTCATGGCAAAGGCCGGCATCAAGCCGGGCATGACGGTGGCCGACATTGGCGCCGGCGAAGGCTATTACACGGTGCGTCTCGCCTCTCGCGTCGGCAAGGGCGGCCGCGTGCTGGCGGAGGATATCGTTGCGTCCGTGCGCGACTCGCTTGCCGAACGCGTGGCGCGCGAGCGGCTCGACAATGTCAGCGTGCGGCTCGGCACCCCGTCTGATCCCAAGCTGCCGGCGAACAGTTTCGACCGGGTGCTGATGGTCCATATGTATCACGAGATCGGCCAGCCATATGAGTTCCTGTGGCGTTTGCGCCCATCGCTGAAACCGGCCGGTCTGGTCGTGGTGGTCGATGCCGACCGCCAGACACAGCACCACGGCACCCCGCCCGCTTTGCTGCGATGCGAGTTCGCCGCGGTCGGCTATACGCAGGTCGGCCGGGAGGATATGCCGTCCGCCGGCGGCTATCTGGCATTGTTTCAGGCCATCGGCCCACGCCCCGATCCAGACGCGATCAAGCCGTGCCTCAATCGCTAGGCCAGCGAATATCGGTGGTGCTGCTCTAAGCGTCGTCGTCTACAGCAGTCCAAGCCGCCGAAAGCTGACCGTCTGCTCGCCCGTAAGCACGAGATGATCGACCAGTCTCATGCCGACCGCATCGAGCGCCCGTGCCAATCGCCGTGTCAGTACGCGGTCGTCTTCACTCGGCGTCGCGTCGCCGCTTGGATGATTGTGCGCCATCACCACCGCCGCGGCATCGAATGCCAGCGCATCGGCGACGATCGTACGCACCGGAATTTCCACCATGTCGGCACGATCGGACGGCGTGGTCCGCACCGCGAGCAGCCGCCATTCCGAATCGACAAACGCGAACATCGCGACTTCGGTGCTCAGGTTGCGGATCGGTGCGAACAGCGAAACCGCTATATGCTCGGCATCGAGCGCGCGGTATGGCGCGCCGATCAGCGCCGCGGGAATCGGAGTTAAGTCCACGCTCACGATGATGCCGCGTTTGACGCTATGCGGAAGCACACGCCTCCATTACGGGCCAAGTCATATCAGCGGTGACGCGCACGCGCCGTCACGCTAGACCGGCGGCATGCAGCAATATCTCGACCTCATGCGACGCGTGCTCGACACCGGTGTGGAGCAGATGGACCGTACCGGCACCGGCACCCTGTCGGTGTTCGGGCATCAGATGCGTTTCGATCTCGCTGAGGGGTTCCCGGCGCTGACCACCAAGAAGCTGCATTTGCGTTCGATCATCGTCGAGTTGCTGTGGTTCCTGCGCGGCGACACCAACGTGCAATGGCTGCGTGACCGCAAAGTCAGCATCTGGGACGAATGGGCAGATGAGACCGGCGACCTAGGACCGGTTTACGGCAAACAATGGCGGGACTGGGCGACAGCGGATGGCCGCCACATCGACCAGATCGCCGAACTGATCGCGCAGATCCGGAGCAGCCCCGCGTCGCGCCGCCAGATCGTAAGCGCCTGGAACCCCGGCGATCTGCACGCGATGGCACTCGCCCCGTGTCATTGCCTGTTCCAGACGCATGTCGCAAACGGCCGGCTGTCGCTGCAACTCTACCAGCGCTCCGCCGATATCTTCCTCGGCGTGCCCTTCAACATCGCCAGCTATGCGCTGCTCACGCATTTGCTTGCGCAGCAATGCGGGCTGGAACCCGGCGAGTTCATCTGGACCGGCGGCGACTGCCACCTGTATTCCAACCATCTCGACCAAGCCCGCGAACAACTGACGCGCAAGCCCGGCCCGCTCCCGCGCCTCGAGATCGTCCGCGCGGCGCCGTCGATCGATGCCTATGAGTATGAGGATTTCGTGCTGCACGACTATGTCGCACAACCTCACATCAAGGCGGCGGTGGCGGTGTGATCACACTCGTCTTCGCGCACGCGCAGAACGGGGTGATCGGTCGTGATGGCGCGTTGCCCTGGCATCTTCCGGCCGACCTCAAGCACTTCAAGGCGCTGACGCTCGGCCGGCCGATGGTGATGGGCCGCAAGACTTTCGAGAGCTTCCCCGCTCCCCTGCCCGGTCGTCGCCACATAGTCCTGACCCGCGATCGCGCGTGGCATGCCGCTGGCGCCGAAGTCGCGCACGATGTGGCTTCAGCGCTCACGCTTGCCGGGGACAACGCCGCGATCATCGGTGGCGCGGAAATTTTCCGGCTGTTCGAGCATCACGCCAACCAAGCCGAAGTGACGACGATCTGGCGCGATTACGACGGCGACACGTGCTTTCGTCTCGGTCAAGACTGGAGCGAAATCCGACGCGAGCATCACCCGGCGGACGGCGACCGTCCCGCGTTCACCTTCTTCACGCTCGACGCTCCACCGCGCGGTTGAATATCATCGTCGCCACTGGCGCGGGTTGCCGCGCCTGCCTATAGCCGCGCGGATGGAGCGACTGGACGGTGGCTCGGTCCTGCCAGCGGCATTGCGCGGCGGTATCGTGGCGCTTGGCAACTTTGACGGATTTCACCTGGGCCACCAGGCCGTGGTCGGGCGAGCGATCGCGCGCGCGCGTGCCGAGGGTCGCCCGGCGCTGGTCGCGACGTTCGATCCGCATCCGGTGCGTTACTTCAAGCCGGACACCGCACCCTTTCGGCTCACCACGCTCGACCAGCGTGAACGCTTGTTCGCCGATGCCGGGGCAGATGCCATGGTTGTGTTTCGCTTCGATGCCGCGCTCGCCGCGCTTAACGCGCGGGACTTCGTCGAGCAGCGGCTGGTCGACGGGATTGGCCTCGGCGGCGCGACGACGGGCGAGGACTTCACCTTCGGCAAGGCGCGCAGCGGCAACATCGGCGTTTTGAGCGAGCTTGGCGCCCAGCACGGCTTCTCGGTCGAAGCCGTCGCGCCGGTCACCCTCACCGGGGAACCGGTCTCCTCAAGCCGGATCCGCGCGGCCCTGATCGGTGGCGACCCGCGCGGTGCGGCGCGGCTGCTCACGCGCCCCTTCGCGATTGAAGGTGTCGTGTCGCACGGTGACAAGCTGGGGCGGACGATCGGCTTCCCGACTGCCAACCTTGACCTCGGCAGCTATCTGCGCCCCGCCTACGGGATCTACGCCGTGCGCGGTCGGCTTGCGGATGGCCGCATTCTCGGTGGAGCCGCCAATCTCGGCGTGCGGCCGAGCTTCGATCCGCCGAAGGAACTGCTGGAGCCGCACTTCTTCGATTTCACCGGTGACCTGTACGGCCAGACGATCACCGTCGAACTGGTCGAGTTCCTGCGGCCGGAGGCGAGATACGACACGCTGGACGCGCTAACCGCACAGATTGCGGTGGATTGCGACGCCGCGCGCGCGGTGCTGGCGCGCGGCTGAACGGATTGTTTTCACGCGCGTGAAACTCCGCTCGTGCGGAACCGTTACGCCACCGTCCCCGACCTCTGCGCAGCGATGACGAGACCCGCGCAGGATCGGCAGGTCACCGCCCCCACAGGAGATACATCATGACCACCCGTTCCGGTTCCGCGAAGTACGAAGGTTTGGGCAAGAGCGGCAAGGGCCATGTCTCGACTCAGTCGGGCGTGCTGTCCGATTCGCCCTACGGTTTCAACACGCGCTTCGAAAGCGAACCCGGCACCAATCCGGAAGAGCTGATCGCTGCCGCGCATGCGAGCTGCTTTACGATGGCACTTAGCTTCGCATTGGCGGAGGCTGGATTTTCGGCGGGAACGCTGGAAACCAGCGCCAAGGTGACACTTGTACAGGCTGACGGCGGCTTCACGATCACCCGCTCCGATCTCGACCTGACCGCGACGATCGATGGTATCTCGGCCGACCAGTTCGAGGAAATCGCCGCCGGTGCCAAGGCGAACTGCCCGGTATCGAAGCTGCTCAACGCCGAGATTACGCTGACCCATCGCCTGAACGGCTAGACCTCAACTAAACGTTGCGTGAACGGAACGTAGTTTCCCGTTCACGCAACCGCCATCCGCTCCCATGGGTTCTTCGTCTATCCAAACAGGAGGACATGAACCATGCGCAAGCTGATTTTCGCCGCCATCGCGGCCGCGACGGTGCTGCCGTCTATCCCCGCCACCGCGCAAGACCGGCAGCGGGACAATCATGGTCGGCATGATCCAAGAGATGACCGTGCCGGGCATGATCGCGACGGGGACCGGCGGGGCGACTGGCGTGGGGATCGCCGTGATGATCACCGTCACGACGATCATGGTAGCCGTGCCGAGTGGCGGGGCGGTGGCAATCGCGACTGGCGCCAGTTTCGCGGGTATGACTACAACCGCCTCGAACCAGGTCAGCGCGTATATTACGCCGACCGCTATTACCGAGATGGCGGCTACTATCAGCCGCACCGGCTAAGCCGTCGCGACCGCATCTATCGCGGCGGCAACGGTCGATATTACTGCCGCCGCTCTGACGGTACGACCGGCCTGATTGTCGGCGGTCTGGCCGGCGGTGTCCTCGGAAACGTCCTGTCCAACGGTCGATCCAGCACGCTTGGTACGCTGCTCGGTGTGGCTGGTGGCGCGGCGCTCGGCACGTCGATCGACCGTGGTCAGGTGATATGCCGATAACCGACCAGTCATGATTGCAGAAGGCCCGGTGTACCAACGCCGGGCCTTTTTGCGTCAGATCACGCCGTGGCCAAGCATCAGCCGCAGCGCGCAGAAGATGATGAGGATCAGGTTGAGGTTGCGTCCGCTGCGATGTGACGACAGCGCGCCCAGCACCAGCCCGAACAGCGCCACCGGAATCAAGAACCAGTTGAACCAGCCGAACAGCGGGATGAACCCGACGATCGCGCCGAAGAATACCAGCACGCCGACCAGGATCGAGAGAAGATTGATCATCGTCGGACGATGGCCGCCGTCGCCACCCGACGCAAGCGCGTACGATCTCGGTTAATCCGAATTTCACGCATTAACCCCGTTCCCGCGTTCAATCTTAACGTAAAATACGCCAAGCGTGCGCAGTATAAGACCCGATACGAGGGAGCGTTTCTATGCGTCGCAACCGGCTGATCGCCACACTCGCGCTTGCGCTGGCGACCGCGGGCTGTGGCGCGCGCGACACCGAGCAGGGCAACCTTGATTCGCTCGACAATCAACTTGCCGACGCGGGCAGCAGCAACAGCCGCGATCCCGCGTTGATGGCGGCGCTGCACGATCAGATCATGGTCGATCCCGCGCTCGCGCAACAGGCCAACGCCGATGCGGTGCGTCCCCCCACTCGGCCGTATTCAGGCGCGGTCCCGGCCGATCCGGTGGCCGGCGCGACCAACGGCGGAGCGACCGGCGACGGCGCCGGTACGAGCGAAACGCTCAAGTCGGCCCCAGCTCCCAAGGCAGATGGTTCGTGCCCGCAGTGCGAGGCGGCACGCCAGTCGCTCACGCTCGGCGCGCTTGCCTCGCGCCAGAACGACAAACGCACCGCAAGTTGCGCGGGGGAGATGCGGTACTCGGCAAATTGGGCGAATCGCCTGCCGGCCGATCTGCCGCTCTACCCGGACGCACGGGTGAGCGAGGCAGCAGGGAACTCGGACAACGGTTGCGCGCTGCGCGCGGTAAGCTTCGCGACATCCGCGTCGCTGCAATCGGTGATCGACTGGTATTACACCCGCGCGAGCGGCGCCGGCTTCGCCGCTGAACATGAGGCAAATGGCAGCCAGCACGTGCTTGGCGGCACCCGCAGCCGCGACGGCGCTGCTTTCGCACTGTTCCTCACCACGCGACGCGACGGCGGCACCGACGTCGATCTCGTCGCCAACAACGGCAGCTGAACCGCCGCTACCCGCCGACGATCAGCGCAACAGCTTGCGGATGAAGCCGATAATCCCGGTCTGCCGCGACCGCTTGAGCCGCTCCGCCGCCAGGATCGTCTTCACGCTGGCGAAGCATTGCTCAACGTCGTCGTTGACGATGACGTAGTCGTAACCGTCCCAGTGGCTAACCTCGTTGGCAGCGCGCGCCATGCGGGCGTCGATCACTGCCTGCGAATCGGTGGCGCGCCGTTCGAGCCGTTCCCGCAGGATCTCCATCGAAGGCGGCAGGATGAAGATGCGGACGATGTCGCCACCGGCAAGCTGGTGGAGCTGCTGCGCGCCCTGCCAGTCGATGTCGAACAGAATGTCCCGCCCCTCGCCCAGTTCATGAAAGACCTGTGACTTCGGCGTTCCGTAACGATGGTCGAAGACATGGGCCCATTCGAGGAACTCATGATTCGCCACCATTTCGCGGAAGCGTTCGAGGTTCACGAAATGGTAATCCACGCCGTCGACCTCACCGGGCCGCATCGGCCGGGTGGTGTACGACACCGACATGCCGAGTTCCGGCTCGTCGGCCAGCAGTTTTCGCGCGATCGTGGATTTGCCCGCGCCCGACGGCGAGGACAGGACGAACAGTACGCCACGGCGCTTGAAGCCGTGGGGATCGGCGGGGTCGGTTACGCTCATCGCGCGCTCATCGCGCGCGGGTGGCGCCTACGTCAAGGCAGGAAGCGAATTACGCTTCGGTCTTGTTCGCGCCGAACGCCGCATCCTTGAGCTTGCCGATGCCGCGCAGCACCAGCCAGCCGGTCGCAAACGTCACCGCGAGCGGGATCACCGCGCGGATCACGGTCGCCGCGACGGCACCCTCGATCGCACCGTCGACATTGCTGTCGTCGCCACTCGAACCGTCGATCGCGGCCCCGATCGCCGCGCCGACCATCGTGCTGAAGTCCATCGTGTTTCTCCCGTTCCGCTAATCACAAAGCGCGAGCGGTGCGGTTGTTCCTCGCCGTCACCGCCCGAGCAGGCAAAGCTCACACCATGGTTTCGGGCCGCACCAGCCGGTCGAACGTCGCCGCGTCGACCAGCCCGAGGTCAAGCCCCGCCTCCTTCAGCGTCAGCCCTTCGGCATGGGCGTGCTTGGCGATCTTGGCGGCATTGTCGTATCCGATTTCGGGGGCGAGCGCGGTCACCAGCATCAGCGAGCGATCGACCAGTTCGGCGATCCGGCCGCGATTGGGCTCGATTCCGTGGACGCAGCGCTCCGCGAAGCTCTGCATCCCGACGGCGAGGAGATGCACTGAGCGCAGTACCGCCGCACCGATCAACGGCTTGAACACGTTGAGTTCGAGATGGCCCTGCATGCCCCCGACCGTCACCGCCTGATGATTGCCGATCACTTGTGCCGCCACCATCGTCAGCATCTCGCACTGGGTCGGGTTGACCTTGCCCGGCATGATCGAGCTGCCCGGCTCGTTGGCGGGCAGATCGATTTCGCCGAGGCCGGAGCGCGGGCCGGACCCGAGCAGGCGAATGTCGTTGGCGATCTTGGTCAGCGCCACCCCCAGCGTGTTGAGCCGCCCGGAGAAATCCACCAGCGTGTCATGAGTCGCCAGCGCTTCGAATTTGTTGGGCGCGGTCTCGAACGGCAGGCCGGTCAAGGTCGCGATCTCCGCCGCGATATCTTCGGCGAACCCTGGTGGCGTATTGAGCCCGGTGCCGACGGCAGTACCGCCTTGCGCCAGCTTGCACAGGCCATGCTCGATCAGCGGCAGGATTCGCGTGCGGGCGAGCCGAAGCTGCGCGTAATAGCCTGAAAACTCCTGGCCCAGCGTGACCGGCGTCGCGTCCTGAAGATGCGTGCGACCGATCTTGACGATGTTGCCCCACGCCTCGACCTTTTTCAGCAGCGAGGCTTCGAGCTGTTCCAGCGCGGGGATCAGATCGCGCGTCGCGGCAAGTGCTGCGGCGACGTGCAGCGCGGTCGGAAAACTGTCGTTCGACGACTGGCTCATGTTGACGTGATCGTTGGGATGAACCGGCGCCTTGCCGCCGCGCTTGCCCGACAGCATCTCGTTGGCACGCCCGGCGATCACCTCGTTGACGTTCATGTTGCTCTGCGTGCCGCTGCCGGTCTGCCAGATCACCAGCGGGAACTGATCGTCGTGCTGCGCCGCGATCACCTCGGCCGCGGCGGCGTCGATCGCGTCGGCGATGTCGGCGGCGAGACCGTGTTTGCGGTTCACGCGCGCGGCGGCCTGCTTCACGATGGCGAGCGCGCGGACGATGCCGATCGGCATCCGCTCGGTCGCGCCGAACGGGAAGTTCTCGATGCTGCGCTGCGTCTGCGCGCCCCAATATGCAACGGCGGGAACGTCGATCGCGCCGATCGAATCGGTTTCGGTACGGGTGTCGGTCATGGGAACCTCGGCTGTTGGCGGTCTTGCGTTACGTGGGTGACTACAGGACGCATGGCTTGGCCTTTGGATGCCAGCCGTGGCGGAGATCGCCAAGGCACGCTGCACGGGGGCTGGCGCAACGTCGGAAAATAGGAGAGGAAGCGGTTGGCCCTGCGGCCATGATCCAGGTTCCATCAAAGGCGAAACGTTCATGATCGTTGCACCAGCCTTCAAGACCTTCCGCATTCTCGCGATCGCCGCACTCGCATCGGCACCGGTCATCGCAGCCGCGCCCGCAGCCCAGGACATCGTCAATGCGCGCATGGCGGGCATGAAGAAGATGGGTGGCGCGATGAAGGCGATCGGCGAACAGTTGAAGACCGGCGCGCCGGACAAGGCCGTCGTAACCGCCGCCGCACAGACCCTCGCCGCGACCGCCAAGGCGCAGGGCAAGTTTTTCCCGGCGAACACCAGGCCCGCCGCCGGGTTGAAGACCGGGGCGCTTCCCGCGATCTGGACCGACCGCAAGACCTTCGATGCCGACATGGCCAACCTGGTAGCCGCATCGACGAAGCTCGCCAGCGTGGCGGGCACCGGCGACACCGCCACCATCGGCGCGCAGATGAAGGCGGTCGGGGCAACCTGCGGCGCCTGTCACCGCCAGTTCCGCGCGGAGGACTGACCGCGCGATGACGCCGGTGGAACCGCCTGCCGCCGCCGCGACATCGGTGCGCGTCTGGGATCTGCCGGTCCGGCTGTTTCACTGGGCGCTGGTCGCGCTACTCGGCTTTTCGTGGTGGAGCGGCGATCATCACGACATGGATCGGCACCGGCTGTCGGGCTACACGATCCTCGCCCTGGTGGTGTTCCGCATCTATTGGGGCGTAGTCGGCAGCCGCACCGCCCGCTTCGCGCAGTTCGTGCGGGGGCCGCGCGCGGCGCTCGATTACCTCGGCCGGTTCGGCAAGCGGCCGTATGAGGCAGCGGACGGCCATAACCCGATCGGCGGATGGAGCGTGGTGCTGCTGCTGGCGACGTTGATCGTCATGGTGACGGCGGGGCTGTTCTCGGTCGATGTCGACGGGCTCGAATCCGGCCCGCTGGCGGATTACGTCAGCTTCGATGTCGGCCGTTCCGCCGCGGGTGTTCATCATTTCATGTTCAACGTGCTGCTCGCGCTGGTCGCGCTGCACGTGCTGGCGATCCTGTTCTACCTCGTCGCGCTGCGGCACGACCTGATCTCGCCGATGTTGCACGGTCGGCGCCGTGCCGGTGCGACGCCGGGGGCGCCGCGCCTGCGCGCTTCGCCGTGGAAGGCGGCGATTGGCATCATTATCGCGGGCGGCTTCGCCTATGCGGTTTCGAAGGGATTTCGGCTTTAGCGACGTCGAAGATGCGGTGACATCCCGAACCGCAGATCAGCCGGTATATGCCTTCACCAGTCGGTACAGGAACGCGCGCCCGTCCATCAGCGACGTCACGCGGATACGCTCGTTGAGGCCGTGCACCCCCTGCCCGTCAGGATCGGAGAACAGTCCCGACACGCCATAGGTCGGGATGCCGGCCGCGTTGGTGAAGCGACCGTCGGTGGCGCCGGTCGACAGGCGCGGGATGATCGGCACGCCCGGCCACATCTCCTTCGACAAGGCTTCGATCGGTGCCATGATCTGCGGGGTCAGCGGCGGTGCCGAGGATTTCGGCTGCGGCGGATCGGCCAGCGCCACCGTCACCTTCGGATTGCCCGCCACCGCCGCCAGCATGGTCTGGATCGACTCCACGCTCTCACCGGGAATGATGCGGCAGTTGACGTTCGCCGTCACCGACTGCGGCTGCGCGTTAGTGGCATGCCCGCCGGAGATCATCGTCGGGATGCAGGTGGTGCGCAGCGTCGCGTTCCAGCTCGGATTGGCGGCGGAGACGGTCGCGTAATCGGCGGCGGTTGCCTTGCCCGAACCGATCGCCGCCATCGCCGCCCGAGTGTTCGGGTACAACGGCGCCGACGCACCGAAATACGCCCTGGCGGCAGGCGTCAGGTCGACGGGGAAGTCGTATGCGTTCACCCGCGCCAGCGCCTCCGCCATCCAGCCGATCGCGTTGACGTGCGGCGCCTGCCGCGAGCTGTGCCCGCCGGGCGCGGTCGCGGTGAAGGTGAAATCCTGATAGACCTTCTCGCCGGCCTGCACGCCCTGGCTGACCGGCTTCCCAGCTTCGTCGAGCGAACCGCCGCCGCCTTCGTTGAGCGCCCAGCCCGCCTGTAACGTCTCCGGGTGGTTCTTGAGCAACCACGAAACGCCGTTGAGCGCCTTCTCGGTCTCCTCCCCGCACGTCAGCGCGAGCTTGACCGTGCGTTTGGGCTTGTAGCCTTCCTGTCGGAACCGCACCATCGCATCGGTAAACGCCGCCGCCATCGCCTTGTCGTCGGATGTGCCGCGTCCGTAAAAATAGCCGTTTTCCTCCACGAGCGTAAACGGGTCTCGCGTCCAGTCGCTGCGCTTGGCGGCGACCACGTCGATACGCGCAAGCAACAGCACCGCGGGCAGCTTCGCATCGCTGCCGCGCAGGATCGCGGTGAGGCTACCTTCCTTGGGATGAGCGGGGTCGACCAGCACCTGCACGTCGGCGGCAGGATAGCCCGCTGCCTTGAGGTGCGCCCCCATCCGTTCGGCGGCAAGCGTGCAACTGCCGTCAGGCCAGCTTGAATCGGTTTCGACGAGTTCCTTGTAGAGCGCCCGGAACGCGGGCTCGCCGCCGCGCGGGTCGGTCGGCGCAGCGTGCGCCGACATTGCTCCCGCCAGCAAGGCGGCGATGGTGGCGGATAGGTGGGCCGAGCGTCGAGCAGCCTTCATTGTCATTTTCCCCCTGTGACGACCGCGTTGCGCGGGAAGCGCTTCATCACCGTTCGTAGTTTGGCCGAGCACGTCCGGTGCCACAACCCACCGACAAATGAGAATCATTCGCATCTCTGTTGACGATGAGAATGACTCGCAATATCACATCGCGACGCAATACCACGGGGGAACAATGACTCATCCGATCGCTCGCGCAACCCGCACCGGCGCCTTCCTCGCGCTGTCCTGCGTCGGTAGCTTGTTAGCCTCTCAGGCGATCGCCGCGCCGGGCAAGGATGCCGCCGACGCAGATGCGACGGCCCCGGACAATGTGGTCGTGACCGGCCAGCGGCTGAAGGCCGAGCCGCCTCAGCGGCAGGCGAGCCCAAAGGCCGTCCGATCGCTGCGCGACACCCCGCAGACCGTTACCGTCCTGAGCAGCGAAGTGCTCGAACAGCAGAACCTGCTGTCGTTGAAGGACGCGCTTTCGACCGTGCCCGGCATCTCGTTCGGTGCCGGCGAAGGTGGCAGCGGCTATGGCGACAGCATCACGCTGCGCGGCTATTCCGCCAATAACGACATCACCGTCGACAATGTGCGCGACAGTGCGCAGTACAGCCGCACCGACACGTTCAACGTCGCGCAGATCGAGGTGACGAACGGCGCCAGTTCGGTCAACACCGGCGCGGGCTCGGTCGGCGGCAACATCAACCTCGTGACCAAACGCCCGCTCGATCGCGACCGCGCCGTGATCGAGGGCGGCGTCGGCACCGACGATTACTACCGTGCCACCGCAGACATCAGCCAACACGTCAGCGATACGGTCGCGGTGCGCCTCAACGCGATGTTCCACCGCAACGACATCCCTGGCCGTGACGTCGAGAAGAACAGGCGCTGGGGCATCGCGCCTTCGGTAACGTTCGGCATGGGCACGCCGACACGGCTGACCTTCGCGTACATGCACCAGGAAGACACCAACATCCCGCAGTTCGGCGTGCCGTATATCAGCGGTGCGATCGTCGGCGGCGCCCCCGGCACGGGCCGCAGCGGACCGATCCCTGGCATCAGCCGCAACGCCTATTTCGGCTATCGCAATCTCGACACGCAGCGCATCAACTTCGACCAGGCGACGCAGATCTTCGAGCATGATTTCAGCGACACGGTCTCGATCCGCAACCTGACCCGGTATGAGGATGTCACGCAGTTCACCCGCGCCGACGGGCCGGAGGGCGTTTTCTGCCTGCCGAACGGCTTCACCGTGCTCGGCGCCACCTGTCCGGCGAAGGGGCTGTTCACACCGAGCGGCGGATCGCGCGGCAACACGCGTTTTACGGAGAACCAACTCGCCTACAATCAGACCGACCTGAAGGCAGTGGTCGCGACCGGCGGTATCGAACACACGCTCGATCTCGGCGTGTCGCTGTCGCGCGAGAACTACAACGCGGTCACCGGCAATTCGCAGCGCGCCGCCAACGGTACGCCCGCGACGATCACACCGTATGACATCTTCAACCCGGATGCGAACAACACCTACACCCGGCCGGTCAACTTCGTCGTCGCCACGCGCCCGCGGTCGCAGGTCGACAATTATGCGGTCTATCTGTTCGATGCGATGAAGCTGTCGCGGCATTTCGAGATCAACGGCGGCGTAAGATGGGAGCGTAACATCGGCAAGTCGCAGACCAACACCTTCTCGACCACGCCCGGCACGACTTTCGGCACGCTGACCACCGCCGGCCCGACGCTCTATAACCGCGACAGCCTGCTCTCGTACCGCGTCGGCCTCGTCTACAAGCCGGTCGAGGCGGCGAGCCTCTACGTCGCCTATGGCAATTCCAAAACGCCGTCGCAAAGCACGGTCAACGGCAGTTGCACGTTCACACCCACTGCGGCGGTGCCGGTGTCGACATGCAGCAGCCGCCCGGAAGGCGCCAAGAATTACGAGATCGGCGGCAAGCTGGAGTTGTTCCACGGCGGGCTGCTGCTCACAGCGGCGCTGTTCCGAAACGAGCGCGACAGCTACAAGGTACCATCGGGCGATCCGACCGTGCCGGACCAGCAGACCGACGGTCGCTCACGCGTCGACGGCCTTGCGCTCGGCGCATCGGGGCATATCACGCCGGCCTGGTCGATCACCGCCAACTACACACACCTCAACAGCAAGCTGCTTCAGGCAGTGTCGGACAAGTGCCTCGCTACGCCGGGGTCGGGCAATTGCACCAACACGGTGGCCGTGCCGAACCCCGGCGGCGGCTCGATGCTGATCGGTACGCCCAGGGATTCCGGCAGCCTCTACACTGCCTACACCCTGCCCTTCGGCCTGACGCTCGGCTACGGCGCGACATACCAAGGGCCGTTCGCGATCAACACGCCGACGGTGACATCCTCGCTGGTGTTCCGCTCGAAAGGGTATCTCGTCCACAATGCTACGATCTCTTACGACATCACCAAGGCATTGTCGGCGCAGATCAACGTCAAGAACATCGGCGACAAGCTGTACTATACGCGCATTCGCGCCAACAACGGCTGGGCGACGCCGGGTGACGCACGCTCGGCGGTGCTGACGGTCAGCTACAGGCTGTGATCGCGTGGGCGCGCCTGGCCGAGGTGACCGAAACCGCGTTTTGATGACCGCCATTGCGTTGCCGCCACCATAAGCGAAAGGTGCCGATCATGCTGCTCCACGTGCCCAAGCTGTTCTCCGCCGATGAGGTGCGAGCGATGCGCGACCAACTGGAAGGCGCGGACTGGCAGGACGGGCGCAGCACCGCCGGCCACCGCGCGGCGCTGGTGAAGCACAACCTGCAATTGCCGCTCGATCATGCGGTGGCGCGCGATCTCGGCGCTCGCATCGTCGATCGGCTGGGTCAGACGCCCCTGTTCATCGCCGCGACGCTGCCGTTGCGCGTGCTGCCGCCGCGGTTCAACCGCTACGAGGGCGGCGGCAGCTACGGTGCGCATATCGACAACGCGATTTTCCCGATCCCGGGCACGACCGAGCGGGTGCGCAGCGACGTCTCCGCGACAGTGTTCCTCAGTGATCCCGCCGAATATGACGGCGGCGAATTGGTGATCGAGGGGACGTTGGGTGCAGAGCGCGTGAAACACGCCGCCGGTGACCTGATCGTCTACCCCGGCAGCACGCTGCATCACGTCACGCCAGTCACGCGCGGCACCCGCTACGCAGCATTTTTCTGGACGCAGAGCCTGGTCCGTGCCGACGAACAGCGCCGCACGCTGTTCGACCTCGACACCGCGATCCAGTCGCTCAGCGTCGATCACCCCGATCATCGGGCGATCGACGCACTGACTGGCGTGTACCACAATCTGTTGCGGCATTGGGCGGAGACGTGAGCGCGCCGCTACCGCCGCTGACGGTGATCCCGCCCGAGCTACGGACGCTCGCCGATTACGAGCGGCTGGCGCAGTTGCACATGGCGCCGGACATCTGGGCGCACGTTCAGTCGGGCGCAGGCGCAGGCCTTACGCTCGCCAACAACCGCGCCGCGTTCGACCGGATTGCGTTGCTACCCCGCGTGCTGGCCGATCTGCGGGGCGGACATACGCGGCGCACGCTGTTCGGCCGCGACCATGCTGCGCCGATCCTGTTCGCGCCAATCGCTTATCAGCGCATCGCGCATCCGGACGGGGAACTGGCGTGCGTACGTGCGGCAACGGCGATGGGGGTCGGCATGGTGGTGAGCACGCTTTCTAGCGTGTCGCTGGAGGCGATTGCCGAAGCCGGGTGCGATGCCGCGCGCAACCTCGGCACGACCCCGGCTCCGCTGTGGTTCCAGCTCTATCTGCAGGAAACCCGCGCAGACTCCGCCGAACTTGTCACCCGCGCCGAACAGGCAGGGTACGAGGCCATCGTGGTGACGGTCGATGCCGCAGTGAAACGCGCGACCTTCGCGCTGCCGCGTGGCGTGTTCGCAGCGAACTTGCCCAGCGGCAGTGATCGGCGACAAACCAGCACCCCGCGCGGGGCGATCCTGTTCGGCACGCCGCTCGCCGACACCGCACCGACGTGGGAGGATGTCGCGTGGTTGCGCGCACGCACGTCGCTGCCGCTCATCATCAAGGGCATCCTCGCCGCCGAAGATGCCGGGCTCGCGATCGAACATGGCGCGGACGGGATCGTCATATCCAACCACGGCGGCCGCACGCTGGATGGCGCGCCAGCCGCGATCGAGGTTCTGCCGGCGATCGCCGATACAGTGGCGGGCGCGGTACCGCTGCTGCTCGACGGCGGGGTGCGGAGCGGCACCGATGTTGTGAAGGCGCTCTCTCTGGGCGCGGCGGCGGCGCTGGTCGGCCGACCGCAGATGCATGGTCTCGCCGTGGCCGGGCTAGCCGGCGTGGCGCATGTCGCGCACATCCTGCGCGGCGAAACGGAACTGGCGATGGCGCAGCTCGGTTGTGCGACGCTGGACCAGCTTGGCCGCGATTGTGTCGCCAACACGGCGACACGCACTGTTGCATCGCCGCAACATCGTCACAATTAGTGCATAGCGGCGGATCGTTGCGTTGCCGCGACGGTTACGCACCTCGTGGAACGAATTTATCAATAGAAGGAACTTGTATGCGTAAGGCTCTTTTCTCCGTCCTGGCCCTCGGGCTCTCGGCGCTCGGCGCGCAGGCCGCATCTGCGCAGGACACCACGATGTCCGACAACAACACGACCTTTCGAGGCATCCGCGTCGAGGGCAATGTCGGCGGCGATCGCTTCCAGTCGCAGGGCCATCATAACGACCGGTTCGGTTACGGCGGCACCGTTGGCTTCGACGGCGTGATCGGCAACAAGATCGTGGTCGGCCCCGAGGGCAGCTACTGGAACCCCAATGACGGCAGCGAGAACTGCTCGGGCGGGCGCACCGGCGGCACGATCTGCCACAAGTCGTTTGAGGAGTGGGGCGCGGGCGTCCGTGCAGGTTACCTCGTCACGCCGAACTTCCTCGTCTACGGCAAGGGCGGCTATGTCAGCAACGAGCAGCGCAAGCGCTTCACCGCGCCGGCTGGCCAGACCAGCTTCTACGATCACTTCCACACCGACGGCTATCAGGTCGGCGGTGGCGTCGAGTATTCGCTCGGCCGTGACGTGATGAAGATGCCGCTGTTCGTCGGCGCGCAGTATGTCTACTCGCAGTACAACGACCACACGTCGCGTCAGCGCGTGATGGGCAGCATCGGCTTCCACTTCAAGTAAGCCGGTTCTTCGTACAACCTCCCGACCGGGCGATTGTACGAACTGCAAACATGGAACGCCGCGCACCTATCCCGGTGCGCGGCGTTTTTCACGTTACGGGAGGATCAATTCGAGTTCGACAACCGCGTTTATCGGCAGCAACGAGGGGGCAGCGCGCTAAAATCGGGTGTTAAGCCCGTCTCGGCCATAAGTCGCTGAAACTGTGACATTTGTGCGACGCGACCGGTGAAAGTGCGACGCTGAACGATACGTAACTTTACAGAGGTGAATAACGGTTTCATTCCCTCGCCATGTCTCGCGCAGGACGGCTGTCGTGTGTCGGGATCTGGAACTCCTGCGCGCGGCACCCCAGAGCGCCGGCAGGTCAAAAAGGGATTAACATGATCAGGACCACTCAGATCGCTGGCAAGGCGCAGCTTCTGCTCGCCGCAGCCCCCTTTGCCATGATGTTCGGCACCATGCCCGCCTTTGCGCAGGATACCGCGCCGGCCCAGGACGCCGCACCGGCCGCGCTTACCCCTACGCCGCCGACCCCCGCCGATGAAGCCGCGACTCCGCAGGACGTGGTCGTCACCGGCTCGCTGATCCGTAACAGCGCGACCGCGACCGCCGCCCCGATCAACACGTTGACCGCGCAGGATTTCGCGACCCGCGGCCAAAACACGATCGCAGAGGCGCTGCAGACCATCCCCGCCAACGGCGCGGGTACGATGACGCGCGCCTGGAACAGCTTCGGCTTCGCCACCGGCGCGACTGCGGTGTCGTTGCGCGGCCTCACCACGGGCAACACGCTCACCCTGTTCGACGGCCAGCGCTCGGCGATCTATCCGCTGGGCGATGACGGCCAGCGCAGCTTCGTCGACCTCAATACCATTCCCCAGTCGATCGTCGAGAAGGTCGACGTGCTGCAGGATGGCGCCTCGTCGACCTATGGCGCGGATGCGGTCGCAGGCGTCGTCAACGTCGTCATCAAGAAGGAAATCGTCGGCCTGCACGCCAATGCGTCGGCCGGCATTTCCGAACATGGTGACGGCGGCGAAAAGCGCGCCGATCTGACCTACGGCTACGGAAAGCTCAGCGAGCAGGGCTTCAACTTCTACATCAACGGCGAATACCAGTCGAGCAACCCGCTGTACGCAAGCGATCGCGGCTATCCTTTCAACACCAACGACTACAGCCGCGTGTGCAACGGCCAGGGTAACTGCCTGACCAACGAGACCATCAACGGCATTCAGGCCGATGGCTCGGTCTCGCAGTTCGGCTCGACCCGCGTACCGACCGTGCGCCCTTATCTGAACGGCGCTCCGGTCGCTGGCAGCAGCTTCCAGTTGCTCAACGCGAGCGCAGGCTGCCGTGATCTGACCGCGATCAACCTCACCCCGGCACAGCAGGCGGGCCTCGCCGCGAAGGGTTCGCCGACCGGCTCGGTGATCTGTCAGCAGGACAACGTCAACGACTACCTGCAGGAAATCCCCAAGCAGCAGCGTTTCGGCGGCACCGCACATCTGACCGTGAACGTCGGCAGCCGCGCGCAGGCCTATGCAACTGGTACCTTCTACGAATCGAAGACGACCAGCAGCATCTCGCCGCTTACGTTCGCCGGGCAAACCGCTGCGGGCGGCACGCAGTACACGCTCAGTCCGGTCCTGCTGCCGGCGCTGATCTGCCCGCGCGGCACGGTCACCTGTACAGCGGCCAATGGCGGAACGCTCAACCCTAACAACCCGTTCGCTGCGCTCGGTGAACAGGCGCGTGTGAACTACCGTTACGATCAGCCGCGCGAGACGTTGAGCGATGCCAAGACCTACCGCTTCGCTGGTGGTATCTCGGGTTCGTTCGGCGACAACTGGAAGTATGATGTCAACGGCACCTATTCCGAAGTCGATCTGCGTATCACCAACAAGAACTACCTGATCCCGCAGCGCCTGATGGACGTCATCAACGATGGCTCCTTCAACTTCGTCGATCCGTCGCAGAACAGCCAGGCGATCCGCGACTATATCGCGCCGACCAATGTGACGAACTCGAACTCGAAGCTGTGGCAGGTTCAGGCCACCCTCTCGAAGGTGCTGTTCGCACTGCCCGGCGGCGACCTGACCGCGGCGGTCGGTGGCGCGTATCGTCATGAGTCGGTGTTCAACCCCAGCGCCAACGCACCGAACGAAGTCAATCCGGCCGATCGCTACTATAGCATCAACTCGGTCAGCACGGCCGGCAGCCGCAATGTACGCTCGGGCTTCTTCGAAATCGACGCACCGATCTTCGATCAGCTGACGATCAACGGCTCGGGTCGTTACGACAGCTACTCGTCGGGACAGGACAACTTCTCGCCGAAGATCACCGCCATCTTCAAGCCGATCCAGCAAGTCCGCTTCCGTGGTACGTGGTCGCGCGGCTTCCGTATCCCGAGCTTCCAGGAAGCTTATGGCCAGCCGACGACGGGCTACATCACGTCGACGGTCACGCCGGGCCAGGCGGGTGGTCAGGCTTACATCGATGCGCACGGCGGCAATGGCTACGCGACGCTGCCGTACAGCTACGGCCTGACCTCGGCGGGCAACCCGAACCTGAAGCCGGAGAAGTCGACCAGCCTGACTGGCGGTGTGGTGATCGAGCCGAACCGGCACTTCGCCTTCACGGTCGATTATTACCACATCAAGATCAACGGCCTGATCGGCGCGCCTGACTATTCCGGCGTCGAGGATGCCTATTATGCCAACAACGGCGTAGTGAACATCCCGGGCATCACCGTTCGTCCCGGCGTTGCCGATCCGGACCACCCCAACGCGCTGCCGGCGCTGGGCTTCATCCAGTATTCGTTCGTCAACACGACGTCGGAAGTTACCTCCGGTCTCGATTTCTCGGGCACGGTGCGGGTTCCTCTGCCCCATGGCATCAATCTGACCAGCCGTGTGGATGCGACCTATCTGATCAATCTCGATCAGACGACGCCGGGTGGTGTGGTGCAGAAGTACGCTGGCACGCTTAGCCCCTGCAACATCACGTCCTGCTCGGGTGCGCCGCGCTGGCGTGGTAGCTGGCAGAACACGCTGGACTTCTCCGGTCGTGGCTCGCTCAGCGCGACGGCATATTACACCAGCGGCTATAACATGGCCTCGATCGATACCGGCGGCGACGCCGATAGCTGTGCCGACAGCATCAGCGCCTCGGTCTATGCCTATGCCAATGGTGACCCGTACAAGTGCCACGCACGTCGCTTCATCGACGTCGACTTGACGGCTACCGTGAAGGTCGCGAGCAAGTTCACCTTCTACGCGAACCTGCTCAACGTGTTCGACGTCAAGCCGGACTTCAACCCGGGCCAGACCTACGACACCGGCTTCGGCTACAACGTCGCTTGGGAAAGCCAGGGCTTCATCGGTCGCTTCATCCGCTTCGGCGCGAAGATCGACCTGTAAGGACCGGTCATACCGCTATCAAAAGGGCAGCTCCTCGCGGGGCTGCCTTTTTCGTTTCAGCGGACAGAAAAAGCTTTATGACTTAACGCTGGTTACGAGCGGCGGCGCGCTGTGCCCGCGCCTGCTTTGCGTAATGATGATGGGCGACGATGCAGCCCGCCGCCGCGCCCATCACGGCATGGCCCTTGCCTACGAAATGCCCGGCGACACCCCCAGCGGCGGCACCGCGAATGCAGCCTTTCGAAAAAGCCGGTGAAACGCCGACAAGCAGCAGCGGCAAGGCAAGAGCGACGACGGTAGTGCGCATGATAGTCTCCTTAGATGGCAAGAGACTCGCGGCGCGGTGCTTGGTTGCATGACGTTCATGTCACCTCGCCTCGCTTCAAACCGTCCGATGGTGCGGCGAGATTCCCGACACTGAACACGCAGGAGCGAACACGGTGGAGGCCGTTGTCGTCGACGCTATCGGGTAGCACAACCCGGGTCCGACACGTTTCGCAGAGAACGCGCCGCACCCGCATCCGAGATCACGCACCAACAGAAAGCCCCGGCAGTGCCGGGGCTTTCAAATGCGTCATCTCAACGAAAGCGGACCTACTGGTACCCGCCCTCCTTGCGCTCCTCCGCCGCCTCCTCCTGGACATGCTCCATCTCGGAGGCTTCGTCCTCCGCCTTCGGATTGTCCTCGGTCGATTGCTCCGAGCTGTTCCGGTCCTTGGGCAGTTCGTTCACGTCGGTCTCGAAACCGGGTTCTTCGTTGTCGGGGGTGATGGCCATGATCGTCTCCTTCCCACCTTCAACGAACCAGCCGCGTAGCGGATGCGCGGGCGAGCGCGATATTTGCGGTTATCGCGCCGCAACCGCTGCGATCGCGTCGGGATCGTCGCGCAATCGCAGGAATATGCGCCCGTCCGACCCTGGAGCGACAGCGACATCCTCGCCGACGAAGCCGTCGGGCACCGCCTGCGCAGCTTGGAAATCTGCGGTCGAGCTGACCTTCGCGATCAGGAACAGGCGGCTTCCGACCAGCTTGCACGACTTGGCCGAGGCGCAGGTCATGCCACGGATCTCCGGCAACCGTACCACCGTGGCCAGTGTCGTCCACGCCGTCGCACCATCATCCCGCACCAGCCGGAAACGCAGCGCGCCGTAAGCGGTCGGGCCGAGCGCGTCGGCGGGAGTCAGGCTGACGATGCCGGTCGTCGCGTCCTGCAAGTCATAACCCTTGCCGGGTTGGATCAATGTGGTCGCGCGTCCGTCGGTGGTGGCGACCTCCACCGTTTCCTTTCCGGTCAGCACAGTCGCGCCACCGACGTGGAAGGCAAAGGTCAGCCGCGCGTCCTGCGCGAACACGCCGGGTGATGCCAGCATGATCGCTCGCACGCCTTCGTGCACGGGCGGCTGCGCAGTCACCCGCACTAGCGCCACCGCGGGCCGCGGCGGCGCAACGGTTACGGTCACGCTCTTGTGCCGACCGTTGGCGAAGCTGACGTCCGCCGTCTCCGTCTTTCCGGCCGCGAGCATGGCGAGTGCAGCCGGATCGCCGGGCCGCAAGGTCAGGCGATCCTGTTTGCCGACCCGCGTCAGCGCTCCGGGCTGAAGGCTCACCCCGCCCATAGTCGCGGCCACGACCTGATCGAGCCGCGAACCGGTCAACACCGCCTCGGTATCGCCGGCGTGAAGGGTGAGATCTTCGAGACTGCCGGCCTCCTGATAGGCCCGCAGACTCACCACTGCCGGATCGCCGCTGCGGCCCTGTACCAGGATCGACAGCGTGCCGGCATCGACCTTTTCGAGCGGGAGGCTGGCCTCAATCGCATTGGCGCTGGTCTGTTTCCAAGGCACCGCCTGCGCGGCACCGTCACCGCGCCGCATCTCGACGCCAGTAACGCACCCCGCACCGCCGCCGGTCAGGCCAAGCTGGTTGACGCGTCCCACCACCAGCGTGGTGTGGTCGGCCGCTTTCCAGTTGATATCCTCCGGCCGCGACAGCGCGAACGTTGGGCCTTCGAACGATCCGAAGCCCCATCGACCGTGGACCTGACCGGTCATCACCGCGCCGAACGGTCCGGCCGGGAACGCACCGTCGACGGCAAAGCCACCCACCCCGGCATCGGCACGCAGCGGCACCTCGACCAGGGTTCCGTCCGCGCGCTTGATCCGCAGCCGCACGTCATACGCATAATCGGTCGCATAGATCAGCGGCGCACCCTCCACCGGCAAGGTCAGGCCAGTGGCCGCGCACACCGCAACATCGGGTGAAACGTGGCGGAGCGGCGGCGGCTTCGGCGCCTCGATCGCAGGCAGCCCGATCACCATCACCGATGCCGGCTTGGCGAACGAGATCGGCGTGTTGAGCAGCACCGACACGCCCCCGTCATCCATCTTCGACAAGGCCGGGATGAATTGCAGCTGAGTCGACTGGAACGCGCCCACCAGCCGGAACAGATCGCGCACCACGCCGATATACGAGCTGTACGAACCGTATCCGGCTTGCGGTGTCGCGCTCAGTTGGAAGGCAAGATCCGTCGGCGTGCCCGCAAGCGTATCGGCAAGCGCGGAACTGTGCGTATCGGCGAGCAGCAGCGTCTCCCGGTCGACGGTCAGGCAGGCGGCCTGAAGTTCGGGTGGCTGCTGTAGGCATTCAGCCTTCAGGCGGATTGACAGGCTGCGCGCCAGCGTAGGCGACACCGTGGCGACACTCCCCGGGGCGGTCCGTTCGGTGTCGAGCATGACATGCAGGAACGTATCCAGCCGAGCGCGATCGAGCGACGCCTGATTGAGTTCCTGCACCGCCCGCACAAACGCGCCCGGCTGCTTGCGTACGGTGCTGGCGATCGCACCGGCGCTGCCGCCGCGCTCGGGCACGATGAACAAGGCCATCTGCTGCGCCCCTTTCGGCACGGTCAGCGACAGATCGGCACGCTTTGGCTTCCAGCTCAGCGCCTCGTGAAACCATTTCGCGTCGGGCCGATCGGTCGCGCCGCGCAGGAAAGCGGCGACGAGGCGGAAATGCTCCGACTGGCCCGGTTGCTGATCGAGGCTGATCGAGACCTGATCCCCCTCGGACAGGTTGGGTACGCGCTCAAGCGGCAGCGTCGTGCCCTCGTGCGTCACCGCGATCTTGAGGCGCGGGCCAGCCAGATCGAACGAAGATGTGGCCGCCGCTGCGGGCACGGCCGATATCAGCCCGCCCAACAGGAATAGGGAACGCAAGGGTCGTAACACGTGTTCGGCACCTATCATATCGCACGGTCTTGCCGGTCGGGTGTGACCATAACGAGGCAGCGCGCGTTCGCGATCCCTTTTCGAATTGGCCGAAGGTGATGGACGAGGCTGGCGTCTCTTTGAACGGTGTTGACGTCGACCGGCCAGTGCGACCTGCGACCGCTGCGTGCAGGCTTTACGCGCCTGTTCGTTCCGCTCGCGATTCATCGGCGGGCTCGCCCTGCATCAACTCGCTGATCCTGCGGGCGAGATTCGCGAGCGCGAACGGCTTGGTGATCATCGTCATGTTGGTGCCAAGAAAGCCCGCACGATTCGCGGCGTTCTCGGCGTAGCCGGTCACGAACAGGATCGGCAGGTCCGGCCGATGTTGCCGCGCGACCTCCGCAAGCTGGCGGCCGTTCATGCCGGGCAAGCCAACGTCGGACACCATCAGGTCGATCGCCTGATCGGAGGCGAGGATCGGGATCGCAGCGTTGGCGTCCTCCGCCTCGATCGCGCGATAGGACAGTTCGTTCAGCACCTCCCGCACCAGAATGCGCACCGAGGGATCGTCCTCGACGATCAATACGGTCTGCCCGGTGCCCTCGCGCACCGGCGTGGCCGGGATAGCAGACGTGTCGCTTGGCGCCTCGGTCGCAGGAAGGTAGATCTTCACCGACGTGCCCTGGCCGGGTTCGCTGTGGATGCGGACCTGCCCGCCCGATTGCCGGGCAAAGCCGTAGATCATAGACAGCCCGAGGCCGGTGCCCTGCCCAATCGCCTTGGTGGTGAAGAACGGCTCGAAAACGCGCTCCAAAACATCCTTTTCGATGCCGACTCCCGTGTCAGACACCGCCACGACGACGTATCGCCCCGCTTTGACGTCGGGATGCAGACCCGCATAGGCGTCATCCAGCTCGCTTACGCAGGTTTCGACCGTCAGCAGACCACCATCGGGCATGGCGTCGCGCGCGTTGATCGCGAGGTTCAGGATCGCGCTCTCAAGCTGGTTGGCGTCGACGATCGCCAGCGGCACGTCTTCGCCCGCCGCGATCTCCAACGCGATATTCTCGCCGATCGTCCGCCGCAGCAGATCTTCGAGCGAACGGGCCAGGCCATTGACGTCGACCGGCTTGGCATCCAGCGACTGTCGCCGGGAAAAGGCGAGCAGGCGCGCGGTCAGCGCCGCCGCGCGCTGCGCCGATGTCGAAGCGGCATCCATGAAACGATCGACATCGTCCAGCCGCCCCGACGCGATCCGGCGCTTGAGGATATCGAGGCCGCCGATCACGCCGGTCAGCATGTTGTTGAAATCGTGCGCGATGCCGCCAGTCAACTGACCCACCGCTTCCATCTTCTGGCTTTGCCTCAGCGCCTCCTCGAGTGAAGCGCGACCGGCCATTTCCGCCTCCAGCGCCGCCGTGCGCTCGGCGACACGCTCGCTCAGTTGCTCCTCGACCACCTTGCGATCGGTCACGTCGAGGACGAAGACGTGGATCCCGTCGACTGCGCCCGCGGCGTTGATGCGCGGCAGATAGCGGATCTCGGCATCGCGCCGTCGCCCGTCGGTATGCGGCCACGCCGTCTCGAACCGCACGTTTTCGCCGCTGAAGGCGCGGTCGATCGCGGAACGCCGGGTCGACAGGATGGCCGGACCGACCACCTCCTCCAGATGGCGGCCGACCACCTCCTCCGGGCGTTGCCCAAGCCATTCCTCATAGGCGCGATTGGCGAAGCGGTAGATCCCATCGCGGTCGATAAAGCCGATCAGCACCGGCAAGGCATCCGCCACCAGCCGCAGTTCCGCCTCGCTCGCCGCAAGCGCTGCCCGGCTGCTTTGCAGGTCGAGCAGGCGGTCCCGCATCTCGAACTGCTTCTGCCGCAGGCGCAGCGCCGAATTGATCGCGCTGACAAGCGATTCCACCCCGAGCGGCCGCTCCAGGACGACCGCGTTATCCACCATCTCGGGGAGGCGCGCCCGCGCGGAGTCGATCGATCGGGTCTGCGCCACGCGCGGCGCGGCGAGCATGATGAACGGCACATCGGACCATTCGGGCTGCGCCGCCAGCGCCTCCGCCAGAGGGCGCTGCTCGCCGTGCAACGCTTCCTCTGTGATGAGCAGCACGCCGGCGCGGTCGTCGACACATCGCGCGAGATCGCTGAGGTCGGCGCAGACCCGCGTGATCAGCCCCCTGTCCGCCAGCAGCCCCGCCACGCTGGCCGCGTCGCGCCCATACGGCGCGGCGATCAGGACCGTGGAGCCTTCCGCGGCCGATCTATGCGGCACCGGGCCGGTCTTCCATCAATGGCAGCGCGGAACCGGTATATTCCGGCGTGCCGGTCAACACGCCGCGGAACGCGGCAAGCGGCTCGCCGACGCGAACCCCGGTGCCGTCGATACGCAACTCGCGGATTGCGTCCTCATGCTGACCGCCGCGATTTTTGATGATCGAAATGGCTTTGCGGATACGGCCGCCCGCCTCGAAGAAGCGCAACAGGATCACGGCATCCGCGACATAGGAGATGTTGAGGCTGGTCGACATGCTGCCGACCAGGCCGTGCTGCGGATTGATGAGGAACGTCACCACCCCCTGCTGGCTCAGATACGACAGGAGTTCGTGCATTTGCAGGATCAACTGCTGCTCCTGCGGCATTGCCGCGAGATAGCCGTTGAGGCTGTCGATCACGAGCATCCGCACACCGCGCTGCTCGATTTCATGCCGCACGTTGCTGGCGAACTCGCCGGGGGAGATTTCGGCAGGGTCGATCTGACGGATCAGCAACCGGCCTTCATCGATGTGACGCTGCAAGTCGAACCCGAATGCCCTGGCGCGGATCAGCAGGGTGCTGACGCGCTCGTCAAATTGATAGATTGTGCAGGGCTCGCCGCGCTCGCATGCCGCCCAGACGTATTGCAGCGCGATCGTGGTCTTGCCGCTGCCGGCCGGCCCGGTGAGCAGCACGGAGGTGCCACTGAGCGGCCCGCCGGCAAGCAGGTCGTCGAGCGCCTTGACCCCGCTTGAAACCGGTACGGCTTTGACATCCGCGTGATAGTCCGCCGCGATCAGGCGTGGATATACTTCCAACCCGCCTTTGCGGATAGTGAAATCGTGATACCCGGCGGTGAAGGCGACGCCGCGCAGCTTCTGCACCTGCAAGCGCCGCCGCGCGGCGCCGAAATCGAGCGTCAGCCGTTCCAGCGTGATGACCCCGTGGCACAGGCTGTGAAGGTGGGAATCACGCCCGTTTTCCGCACCGCTGAGATCGTCGACCAGCAGCACCGTGGTGTCACGACCGGCGAAGAACTGTTTGATGGCAAGGATCTGTCGGCGAAAGCGCAGCGATTCTTGCGCGAGCAGCCGCATCTCGGACAGGCTGTCGAACACCACCCGGCGCGGTTTTACCCGCTCGACCTCGGCACGGATCAGCTTGACCGTCTCGCCGAGTTCCATCTCCCAGGGATGGATGATCGACTGGCCGCGTTCCCCGCCCAGCGCATCCTCGGCGGCGTTGAATTCGAACACCTCGAAATCGTCGATGCTCCAGCCGTGCGATCCCGCCACGGTGGCGAGTTCGTCACGCGTTTCGGAAAGCGTGATGTACAGCGCCGGCTCGCCGAGCCGAACACCCTCCCGCAGGAACTGGAGCGCCAGCGTGGTCTTGCCTGACCCCGGCGCACCTTCCAGCAAATACATGCGATTGGCGGGCAAGCCGCCCTTCAGGATCAGATCAAGACCGTCATTTCCTGTCGAAACCGGGTCTTTGTCAGTTACTATCGTCAAACTGCCCGGTCCTTCTCGGCTACGCGCTGCCACCCCACACGCGGGATCGTTAGCAGACCCGCTCTGGTACAGAACGACGCCAATTCCAAGATCGATCAAGCAAAGTTTCGCAAGAGAAAGGTCGATCCGACTACGTCCACGATGAACTTTGCGTTACCTAACGTGAGCATTGTAAAACTCGACTTCAGCTTGGTTCACCTTCCGAGCGGCAAGCCGCTTATGCTGGCGATGGAGTATCGCCGATCATATCGGGCTCGCCGCTCGGAGGCGCTGTTCGTCTACTGTCACGGCGGCAAGCGCCCCACCAAGAGCCATACGCAGGCGGCTACTGCGCGGCTCCGGTCGCCACCACCGGCAGTTCGATCGCGCTCGCCTGGGCAGGCGCGTGGAACACCCGGATCGTCGCCTTGCGGTAATCGCCCGGCTTCGCATCGAAAATGTTCGGCACGAACGTCTGCGGGTTGCGATCGTAGAGCGGAAACCAGCTCGACTGGATCTGCACCATGATGCGGTGCCCCGGCAGGAACACATGATTTACGTTCGGCAGCGCGAACCGGTAGCCGAGCGGTGCGCCCGATGTAATCGGCTTCGGTGTCGAGAAGCTTTCCCGATACCGCCCGCGCAGAATATCCATCGCGATCGGCAGCTGATAGCCGCCCAAATCGGGCTTCTCGAAATATTCATCCGGATAGACATCGATCAGCTTCACCACGAAATCACCGTCGGTACCCGTGGTCGCCGCGACCAGATCGGCGATCGGCGCACCCGCCAGCGCGAGCGGAGTGGTCAGCGGCTCGGTTTCGTAGGTCAGTACGTCGGTACGGTCGGAGAACGGCCGCTGATCGTCGACCAGCCACTGCCGCCAGGTCGATCCGGTCGCGTAGGTCGGCCGGATCGGGCGCAGCCGGTACGGGATAGGCTTGGCGGGATCGGACACGTATTCGTCCGCCCCGTCCGTCGTCGGCGCGGTGAACGACAGCGCGCCGCCAGCCTGGAGGTACAGTTTGCGGCTGGCCTGCGCGCAGCCTTGCGCGCACGCACTCGGCCAGGTGGGCAGACGTTGCCAGACATCGCTGCCGGTCTGAAAGACGGTAACCGGCGCGATATCGGCGGGTGCGGCGCCGGTCTTGAGGTGGCTGTCGAGGAACGGGATCAACACGTGCTGGCGGAACCACGTGCCCGTGTCGGACTGGAAGCGGATCGGGCCGAGGCTGTCGCCCGTACCCGCCCAGCCGCCATGCGACCACGGTCCGATCGCGAGATGTTCGAGGTGATCGGGATCGTTCTTCGCGGTCGCCTCATAGGCCGCCGCCGCGCCGTACATATCCTCCTGATCCCACAGGCTGCCGATCCACAAGGTCGGAACGGTCGCCTTCTCGCGCGGCAGGATCGTCTCGAGTGCCTGCGCCTGCCAATAGGCGTCGTAATCCGGGTGATCGTGCAGGTCCTTCACCACCTGGATCTGATCGAGTCCGCGGCTCTTGACGAAGCCGCTCGCCGAACCCGCGCGCAGGAACGTGTCGTAATCGTCATAAGCGTCGCGCCACAGATTGTCGCCACTGCCGCGCTTCGTGTCCTGGCTGAAATAATAGTCGTAGCCGGCCATGCGAAAGGCGCCACCGTGGAAATCATCGTCGCCCATCCAAGTGTTGATGACCGGGTTCATCGGTGCCGCCGCCTTCAGCGCGGGGTGCGGGTGGACCAGCGCCATCGCCGCCATCATCCCGTCGTAGCTGGTGCCGACGATGCCGACCCGGCCGTTTGACTCCGGCACATGCTTGGTCAGCCAGTCGATCGTGTCGAACGCGTCGGTGGAATGGTCGACCTTGCTGCCGTTGAGTGGACCGATCAGCGGGCGCTCGTTTACATACTCACCCTTCGATCCGTATTTGCCGCGCACATCCTCAACCGCGAGGATGTAGCCCGCGCGCAGCATCTCGGCGAACGCCGGACCGACCAGCATCACCGCGTGGGCGCTGTCCTGTTTGCTGGTCGCGTTGTCGGCATTGTACGGCGTGCGTTCGAACAGGATCGGCGCATCATGCGCGCCCTTCGGCACGATCAGGATCATGTGCAGCGCCACACCGTCGCGCATCTTCACGTCCACCTCGCGGCGGTCGTAATCGAACGTCGCGGTGACGGGGGCGAACTTGGCAGGGATGCCGTTCGGCAGCGTCTGCGCGGAGACACCAAGCGTAGACACGAGAGCGGTGCCGGCAAGCACCAAAGCGACCAATTTCATGCGGAACCCTGACTATTGAACGGGTTTATCGTGGCACAGCCACCGCGCGCCGCCCAGCCGAATTCGTGGCCGCTTACGCCAGCCGACGATCGCGGATCAATGCGGTCTCATCAGGGTCTCTGCCGCGAAACGCCAGGAACGATGCGGCCGGATCACGCGCGTTGCCCCGGGCGAGCACCTCGCGCCTAAACCGCCCCGCCAGCGTGCGGTCGAAGATGTCACCGGTCTCCACGAATGCGGCGAACGCATCGGCATCGAGGACCTCCGCCCATAGATAGCTGTAATAGCGCGCCGCGTAGCCACCGTCGAACACGTGGGTGAAATGGGTGAGGCCATGACGCGGCACGATCAGTGGCGGCATACCCGCTTGCGTGAGGATGCGCCCGGCCACCGTGACCGCATCGGCGACAGGTTCGCTCTGCCGGTGCAGTTCCAGGTCGATGATCGCGGAGGCGAGGAACTCCACGGTCGCGAAACCCTGCCCGAAATCATCGGCATGGCCAATCGCGGTGATCAGCGCCTCTGGCAGGCCGAGCGCGGTCAGCGTTTCCGCCGCGACGATCCAATGCTCCATGAACTTGCTGGGAAACTCGACGAAATCGCGCGCCACCGCCGTGCCGGCCTGGCTGGGGTAGGTTACGTCCGACAACAGGGCGTGCAAGGCGTGACCGAATTCGTGGAATGAAGTCCGCGCCTCGTCGATCGACAGGCCGGTCTCCACGCCATCCGGCGCGCGCGCGAAATTGGCGACGAGATACACGATCGGTAGCACCGGACCGTCGAGCTTCTCCTGCACCCGCAGCGAGCCCATCCACGCGCCGCCATGCTTCTCCGCGCGGGCGAAATCGTCGGTATAGAGCAGTCCGAGCGGTGTACCATCGTTCTCGGACACCGCCCATGCATGCACGTCGGCATGCCACCCCGGCAGATCGGCACGTCGTTCGAACTGCAAGCCATAGAGTCGTCCGGCGGTGGCGAAGGCGGCGGCGCGTACCTTGTCCAGCGTCAGATGCTGCTTCACGGCGGTGCCGTCGAGTGCATAGCGCGCGCGGCGCACCTGCTCGGCATAGAAGCGCCAATCCCAGGGCGCGAGCGCAACGCCGTCCGCCTCGGCAAGCCGCTCCAGCTCGTCCTGCTCGGCGGCGATCTGCCCGAGTGCGGGTTGCCATACCCGCATCAGCAGCCCCGCCGCCGCATCGGGTGTCTTCGCCATACTGTCTGCCAGCGCATAATCAGCGTAGCACGCATAGCCGAGCAGCGCCGCCTGCTCGTGCCTGAGGGCGAGGATCCGGTCGACCAGCGCGCGATTGTCATGCGTGCCGCCGTCGCAGCGCGTGGTAAAGGCACGCCACATCCGCTCCCGCAAATCGCGGCGGCGCGAGAAGGTCAGCACCGCCTCGGCATCGCTGCGCCCGAGGGTCAGCAGATAACGACCGGCGTGACCACGCGCCTCCGCGCGGGCAGCAGCAGCGGTGCGGATCACCTCGGGCAGACCGTCGAGGTCGCGTTCGTCGAGCAGCATCTCCCAATCCGCTGCCGCCGCCATCACATTCTGCCCGAACGCGATCGACAATGCGGAAAGTTGCTGCGCGATGTCGGCATAACGCGCCTTGTCGGCGGCATCGAGGTCGGCACCACCATCGACAAAACCATGGTAGCTATCGTGCAGCAACCGCTGCTGCGCCTCGTCCAGGTCGAGCGCGTCGCGCTGCGCCCATACCGCACGGACCCGCGCGAACAAGCGCGGGTCATGCGCCACCGCGATACCGTGTTCGGTCAGCACCCTCGAAACGTCCGGCTCGATCGCGCGCAGCGCCGGTGTCGCGTGCGCGGAACTCAGCGTGAAGAAGACGCGGCGTACCCGCGCCAGCCGTGCGCCGACCCGCTCCATCGCCTCCACGGTGTTGGCGAAATCGGGCGTGGCCGGGTCGGCGGCAATCGCCTCCAACTCCGCCGCCGCCTGCGTAATACCCCGCCGAAAGGCGGGCAGGAACGCCTCGGGCGTAATCGCCGCGAAGTCCGGCGCGCCGAACGCCAGGGCGCTTTCGTCGAGCAGCGGGTCGCGCACCTCAGCCTCGGTCAAGTGCCGCAACCTCGTCGGTGTGAACATCGAAGCCAGCCAGCCAGGCCGGCCCGAACGTGGTGGTGAGTGCGGTATCGGTCGCATCGCGGCCGCGCGCCATCAGGATGCGGCCGATACGGGGTTGGTTATGACGCGCGTCAAACGTGTGCCAGCGTCCGCCAAGATACACGTCGAACCAGGCGGAGAAATCCATCGGTGCGTCCGACACCGGCACACCGATATCGCCCAGATATCCCGTGCAATAGCGCGCCGGGATGTTCATGCACCGACACAAGGTAATCGCAAGGTGCGCAAAATCGCGACACACCCCCTGCCGTTCCTGATGTGCGTCCCATGCCGTTTTGGTCGGACGTGCGAAGTTGTAGCCGAACTGGATATGGTTGTGGGTGAACTCTACGATCGCCTGCACCCGCTCCCAGCCGGAGACGATGTGGCCGAACATCGACCAGGCGACGTTCGAAAGCCGGTCGGTTTCGCAATAGCGGCTGCCGAGCAGGAAGATCAGCACGTCGTCGGGCAGATCCTCCAGCGGATGCTGGATCGCGTCGGGCGTTACAGGATCGGGCTCCCCACTGTCCTCGATCGTGAAGTCGCACGACAATGTCAGGCCACCGGCGGGCACGGTAAGCCGCGTGCACATGTTGCCGAACGAGTCGGTGTAACCGTACATCGGCACATCGGGCGTCCCGATGATGCGGTGTGGCGTCACCAGATCCTCGTTGCGGGACGGATGGATGCTGAGCAGCGCCAGCATCGGCGTCGCCACCTCCGTTTCGTAGCGGATCTCATACCCGGCGCGTATCAGCATGATGTCATTCCCCTGATGCCGCAGCGGCTGGTTGTCCCGGAATCGTAACGCGATCCTCGACGGAAATGTCCACGCCGACCGTCATGTCGACGAAGCTGCCGGGAAAGCCCGCCCACGTCCCCGACACCGGCACCGCCTGATAGATATCGCGCGCTACCGCCACCCGGATCAGCCCGCGATTGCCGATGATGCCATTGGTGGGATCGAACTCCACCCATCCCGATCCGGGGAGGTACACCCGCACCCATGCATGCGTGTTGCCACCGCCGCGCCGCTCGTCGCGTTGCGACGGATTGTAGACATAGCCTGACACGAACCGCGCCGCGAAGCCCAGCGCACGCACCGCCTCGATCATCAGCATCGCATAGTCGCGGCAGGTGCCGCTACGCTTTGTCAGCGTCTCGATCGGCGTCTGCGTGCCCTTCTCGTGGCGGGCGACATAGGTGAAGTCACGCTTGATCGCGGCGGTCATCTCCGACAGCATCGCCAGCGTGTCGGTCTGCCCCGACGGACTGAGGAAGCCGCGCGCCCATTGGTCGATCTGGCGGAGCGGATCGAGATGCTGGCGCTCGATCGATCGGAGCAGATCGGGCATCTCCTCCGAATTGTAGGTAAAGGGATAGCGGCGCGCATACTCCTCGATATCGACGGTCTGGAGGTCCGCCGGCTGATGATCGAGGCGGATGCGGCTATCGATGATGAGTTGCTTGGCGCGTTTGCGGAACGTCGCGATCGCCACGGCGTTGCCGAACACATCCTGTAGCCAGCGCACGTCGGCGGGCTCGGGATCGATCAGCAGTTGCGCGTCGAGCAGATGCTGGTCGTAACTTTCGCGCGGACGCACCATGATGCGGTGCTCGCCGAACGACACCGGCTGCCGATACGTGTAGGTGGTGACATGGGACAATCTGAGGAAAGGCATCGAGCGTCTTCACATGAATTGCCAGCCGAGCCAATCACTGCTGGGAGCGGACGATCCGATTCCCGTCCGCATCGTCAACCCCGCGGGAACGTCATCGTTCCTGCTCATCGGCGATCATGCCGGCAATGCCGTACCCGCGTATCTCACGCCGTTCGGGATTTCCGACGAGGAGATGGTGCGTCATATCGCCTGGGATATCGGCATCGCCGAATTGGGCGAGCGGCTGGCGACGGCCCTCGACGCGACCTTCATCAGCCAGCGCTATTCGCGGCTGGTGATCGACTGCAACCGTGATCCCGCCGCGCCCGACGCAATGCCCGAGGTCAGCGACGGCACTACCCTGCCCCGCAACGCGGGTCTGGAGGAAACCGACCGCGCTACTCGCATCGCGGCGATACACGCGCCGTACCACGCTGCGATCGCCGCCGAACTGGCACGGCGTGATGCCGCCGGACGAGAGACCGTGGTAATCGCGCTGCACAGCTTCACCCCGACGATGCGCGGCGTGGCGCGGCCGTGGCAGATCGGCGTGTTGCACGGTGGCGCCAACGATAGCTTCGCCCGCGCGGTGCTGGCGGGGCTGACCGCACGTGGCGACCTCGTCGTCGGCGACAACGAACCCTATGCGATGGATCGCATCGATTACACGATCCCGCAGCACGCATTCGGAGCGGGGCGGCGCTACGTCGAAACCGAGATCCGGCAGGATCTGCTCGCATCACACGATCAGATCGCGGGCTGGGCCACGCTGCTGGAGGAGGTGTTCACCACCGCGCTGTAAGCCGGCGGCTCGCGGGAACCAGCCTTCGCTCCGTGTGGTTCTAATAGCCGAAGAGGAGACCAGCGATGGATGTTGCCCATACCACCTTGGCCGAGCGGATTGCCCGCGCACTCGCCGGCCTCGACCATAGCGCCAATGGCGACGGCGTCGAACGGTCGGCGTCGGCAAGCGTTGACGAAACCTGGCCAGGGTACCTCGATCAGGCAGATGCGATCCTGCGTACCATCCGCGAACCATCGGCACAGATGGCGGCAACGGGTGATCCACGCATCTGGGCCACAATGGTTGAAGCGGCGATCGCGGAGCGTGAGACGATATGACCGTCAGTGTGCAAGATCCTGCACAGCACGTGGCCGAGGGTCACAATGCAGAACCATGCCATGCGCCGGTGTTGAACCGCAACGAGAGGCGAAAGATCGCGGCGGATGCCCGCCGCAGGAACAAACCGGCAAAAACTTGTAGCTGTTGCTGAACAATCGGTGAGGGCACATACCGGCTGCGGGGATGCTACCGCCGCAGCCGGTGGGATAGAGGCTCGTCCACATGGACGAGCCTCATTCTGGTCAGAAGCTCGACGTCGATGTCGGCACGTGCTCGGTGGCCGTGCCGTAGCGGCTACGTTCCGCGATCACCTGATCGTGCGTGTAGGCGGGTGCGGTTTCGTCGAAGCTGCTCCAGCCATCCTGACGATAGGCGCTGCCGCGGGTCGCCGCGTCGACGGCATTGTGGCGCGCCAGCACCGCCTCCGCCTGGGGGGCGAGATCGTCGGGAACGCGCGCGCTCACCAGAGTGCCACCGCGCCGCACGCCTTCCGAATACACGTGCGCCTCCTCTTCGGTGTGCCCGGCATTCTTGAGCGCGCCGACAATACTGCCGGTAGCGGCACCGCCAAGCGCACCGATCCCCGCGCCGGCGGCGGTTGCGGCAAGCCAGCCAGCCGCGACGATCGGGCCGAGACCGGGAATCGCGAGCAGACCAAGCCCGGCGAGCAAACCGCCGGCACCACCGAGCACCGCGCCGGTCGACGTACCACGCGTCACATCCCCGTGGTCGTCGACGCCCTCATGCTCGCCGTGTGCGCCATCGGCGTTGTTGGCGACGAGGCTGAGATCGCCATGTGGGATGCCCAGGCTCTCAAGCTCGGCAACGGCGGACTTCGCATCGGCGTAGGTATCAAAAAGGCGGGTGACGGTCTGGGTCATGACTTGATCCTTTAACTGGGGAAACGAGGCGGTTCAGGACGATCAGCGGACGACGTTGCCCTTGTAGTCGACGCCGACGCGAACCTTGCTGTGGCCTTTGTACGCCATGCCGCGCCACACGCCGTTGCGATCCTTGGCGAGATTGCCGACGCGCGAATAGCCGGCCTTCATCAGACGGCCACGTGCCTGTGCCTGTGTGAAGGAATTCGCACCACGCGCGGGCGCGCCGATCTGGTGCGGGCTGCCATCCTTGACGATCGGGTTGTGGGAGCCGGTCTGCTGGGCGATTGCGCCCGAGGCAAGCAGGCAGGACGCGGCAGCCGCTGCCAAAAGATATCGTTTCATGCAATGCTCTCCTAGTGATGCGACACAAACGCGTCAGAGTGCGCTTCGGTCCTCCCCGGGGCGGCTCAACGGCCCGGTTCGTCGCGTTCCGGCGGGCGAGCCAGGAAGAACGCGCGAACACTACCAAATCGCTGAACCAAGCGACGGACAGGGCGTTGTAACCCCGTGTATCATGGCAGCAGGAAAAGCGCGCCCTTGCCTGCGGCTGCGGTGTGCTTTTCGCGGAAAGGAACCCCATGCCCGAGCAGACTCGTTACGAAAGCAAGCCCGGTCACAATGCCGCCAAACGCATGGGCGTCGGTCTCGCGATCGTCGCGGTGATCGCGGTTGTCGTCGCGGTCGTTGGAATTTGGTGGATGCCGTTCTAACCACCGACTCCCGGATCGAGTGCTGACCGCAAAACCGAATGGAGTGGCGTGACCAGCGGTGGCGGTCTCTTGCGCGATTGGCAATTGGCTACGATCCGCGCGATGGTCTCCGCGACAAATGCTCCAGGCTTTGGTTGGCTGAACGCTCCCGCCGCCACCAACGACCTCGCGGTCGCCGGTCTCGCCTGCGGGGCGGACGGAACTCCTCTGACGATAAGGCTTTGTAGCCAGAACCCACGGGAGACATCGACTCATGGCCGACAACAAGAGCAATCGTGGCGCGCGGGACCGCGCAACTGTCGCCGCCGGCGAAACCTACGAAGTCGATGCGTTCGCCAAGAAACATAACATCAGCCGCGACGACGCGCAGGCGCTGATCGACCGGGTCGGCAACAACCGCGCCAAGCTCGACGCGGCGGTCGCCGAGCAACAGGGGCAACCGGCCATGAAGCCGGCCAAGCGTGGACGCACACCGCGCACGACTCCACAGTCGAGCGCCACCGCGAAACGCGCCCGAGCGCCCAAAAAGACGATCTCCGATACGGTTGCCGACACAGTGGCACCAGCCGCAACCGCTGTGGAAAAGGCGGTTGTCGAGCCGCTCGCCAAGGCTGCGGCACCGGCCAAGCGCCGTGCGACGGCTGCCGGCCGCAAAGCCAACGTGGCGGCGCGGCGCGGCACTGCGCGCGCCCACGCAACGGCAGTTGCCGCACCCAGAACCGCGCGCAGACACGCCACCACCGCTCTCGAAACCGCGAAAGCCGGTGCGACAAGCCGCACTGCTAAGCTGGTCGGTGTGGCCGCAGCAGGCCTGGTAACCGCGTTCGCCGTCAACCTTGGTCGCAAGGCGACGGTGCAGGCGCCGACCGCCCTCGCCGGCGACTGGTTCGAAGGCATCAAGGTCGAGCACAAAGCCGCGCTCGCGCTATTCGACCGTATCCAGGCGACCGACAGCAGCGATACCGTCGAACGCACCGCATTGCTGACGCATCTGAAGCATGCGTTGTCGAAACATGCCTATACGGAAGAGAACGTCATCTACACCGCGCTGCGCGCGTGGGGCGACAAGGCAGATGCCGACAAGCTCAACCACGATCACGGCTATGTGAAGCAGTATCTCTACGAACTCGCCGAGATGGACAATGCCGAGCCCGCCTTCCTCACGAAGGTCGCCGCGTTCCGCGCGGACCTCGAAGCCCATATTCGCGAGGAGGAAAACGCGATCTTCCCGCCGCTTCACGCAAGCCTGGGCGATGCCGGCAACGCAAAACTGACCGCGCTCGCCAACAAGGAAGGCTTCAAGCTCGCCTGAGCGCCGGATCGGTCAATGCCAACGTGTCACGCGACCAAGTCGTTCACGCTGCGCAATATTGCCTGAGAAACGTCTCGTGCGTCGGCATCCTCGCAACGGTTTGGGCGATATTCTGCTGCACCTCTGCAAAGGCACGTCGCAGATGCGCCTCGCTGAGCATATGGCCCATCCGGTGATAACCCTCTGGCTCCAGTCGCTGGCCAAGCATCACCTGTAACCAACTGTCCGACTGAAACAGATCGTCCGCACTCTGCGGGGTCAGTGCCGCCTCGCGGAACAGGTCGATGCGGTGCGCGAGGCTGTCGGGGATCGGCATCGTACGGCACCTCTCCCAGAACGGATCGTCGCGACGCTGGTTGAGGTGATAATGCAGGATGATGAAGTCGCGCACCCGCTCCAGTTCGGTCTCGGCCAGCGCGTTATAGTGCCGCACGAGCGACGGCTTGATGCCGCCGAACGGGAAATCCTGGATCAGCCGCGTCACGCCGATCATAATGAGGTGGATGCTCGTCGATTCCAGCGGCTCGACGAAACCGCTGGCGAGGCCGAGCGCGACGCAGTTCTTGCTCCACACCTGTTTGCGCCGGCCCGTCACATAGCGGATCAGGCGCGGTTCGGTGGTCGGCGGCCCATCGATGCTGCCGAGCAGCGTCTCATGCGCAGCTTCGTCGGACAGGTAATCGCTGCAATAGACCAGCCCGTTGCCGACGCGATGCTGCAACGGGATCTGCCACTGCCAGCCGGCCTCATGCGCAATCGCGCGCGTATACGGGCGTGCAGGGACGAGCGACGCCGTCTGCACGGCAAGCGCGCGATTGGCCGGCAGCCAGTGGCTCCAATCCTCACACTCGGCGTGCAACGTCTGCTCGATCAGCAGCCCGCGAAAGCCGGTGCAATCCACGAACAGATCGCCGGCGACGACCCGTCCGTCGCCGAGGTCGAGCGCCTGGATAAAGCCGGTTCCGGCATCTTGTCGCACGCTGGCGATCTTGCCTTCTATCCGCGTGACGCCCCGCGCCTCGCTGAAGCTGCGCAGAAAGCGGGCATATAGCCCAGCATCGAAGTGATAGGCGTAGTTGATACCGCCTTTGTCCGATGTGGCGAACTTGCCTGCTTCGGCAGCGGCCATTTCAAGGCAGTACGCAGCAAGATCTTCCGCGATGCCCGCCTCACGTCCGCGCAGCCACATATGCTGGAAATCGCCCATCCAGATCGACTGCCCGACGCGCCCGAACGCGTGGAAATATCGGTCGCCGCGCCGTGCCCAGTTCTCGAACGCAATCCCGAGCTTGAAGGTCGCCTGCGTCGCGCGCAGAAACGCGCGTTCGTCAAGTTCGAGCAGACGGTGGAAGGTGCGGATCGTCGGGATCGTCGCTTCGCCGACGCCGACCGTGCCGATTTCGTCGGATTCGACCAGTACCACATCGATCAGCGGACCGAGATGTTTCGACAGTGCCGCCGCCGCCACCCAGCCGGCGGTGCCACCACCGGCGATGACGACGCGCTTCACGGGGGTAGCGCTCATCGGTTCAGCCTCTGGAGAAGGTGCGCGCGCAGCCGGCGCGCGGTGGTCGCATCGAGCGGCGCGAGCGCGCCGCGCGCGCCCTCGGGGAGATGCTCGGCCGCACGGGTCGGCTCGCCGAACACATAATAGTCGAACAGCGCTCGCCACGCCTGCTTCTCGCTGTCGGATCGGTCGCGGAGGCTCAGCAGGCCGTGCAGCAGCGTCGTCATCGGCGTGTCGAGGAAGCGCGGCGCATCGTTCCACCAGAAATTGACGAGGATGTTGAAGTCGTCCAGCGCCTCGACATGGTGCCACCACAGCGCCGGATAGACGAGCACGTCACCCGGATCGAGATCGAACACCTGCGCCACCTGTAACGCCTCGGCGAAGCGGGGATAGCGTGCAAGATCGGGTGCGCGCACGTCGACCATGCTCACCACCTGCCCGCCCGGTGTCGGTTCGAGCGGGCCGGGGTAGAGGTTCGCGACCTGATCCGGCGGAAACAGCGTGAAGCGCCGCCGCCCCGCCGCGCAGCACGCGACGTTGTTCGACTGGTCCCAATGCGTTGCCGCGATCGTGCGATTGCCGATCCAGATACTCGCCAGGGGTGTCGTCGCCCCGAAACCGGATCCCGGAAGTGCAGTCTCTCCGCGCAGACCGGGCAGATAGGTGTCGAGGTCCGTCGAACCGACGTACAACGCCTCGTCACCAACTGCCAGCAGCCGATCGAGCCATCCGTCGAGCGGTATGCGAGCGGCCGTGAAGTTCATCCCCGTCAACGCGGCGTTGTAGAAGAACCGGCCGCCGGCCTCGCGTGGCGCGGTATAGCCGACCACCGGCTTACCATTGTAGAACCGCTTGAGGTACGCGGCCGCAGCTGCCGGCCCGGTCAGCCCCGCCTGCACCAGCGGCCAGTCGCGCACCAGCCCGCGCAGCACCACCGGCTGCTGCGCTGCGATCAATGCAGCCGGATCGAACGCGGCGTCCGCCTGCATCACGCCGCCACCGCAATCCCGTTCAGCCCGCTCCGTCGCCGGTTTTTCATGTCGATCAAGCGGCCGATATTCCCAAGCGAGGACGCGATCAGAAAGGCATGCCGAAGGAATCCGGCATGGTTGAGCGCGGCCAGCCCGGCGGCGTCCAGCCCGGCAAGCCGCCCCGCACCAATCGTATAGCAATCCGGAATATCGTAACTTGTCGCTTCATCGAGCGCGATCTCCAGCCGCACCGGCTCGATCAGGTCGGCCGCTTCGAATGCCGCGAACATCGCGGCGCGCTGCGCAAGCCCGTCATGCACCACCTGCAACACCCGCACGATGTGATCGAGATACGGCGACTGCCCACCATGCGGCAGGAACACCGCCTGCCCCTCGCCCGAGCCGACGCGCGGATGATCGAGATCGACGTGGATCATCGGCTCACGCTCGCCGGTGCCGCGATCGACCATGCCGATCATGAAGGCGCCGCGCTGATGCACCACCGGCACATGCCGCGCCTGCCAGCCAGCGTCGTTTAAGAAAAGGTTTTCGTCGCGGTCGAGGCCGAGGAGCGCAACCGCGTAGAATGCCCCGGCCGTGTCCTTGCGGAGCAGGATCGGATATTCGCGCTGAACCTCGTCGAACTCGGTCGGGAACACCGCGCACTGATTGACTGAATCGCCGAAGCGCACGGCATAGCCGGTCGCCACGCGCAGATCGGCGTGCGCGACGTTGTCGAGAAGTACCACCCGCGTCATCACGCCCCCATCGGTCATGCCCGGGGCACCGACGCCCCGGGCACCCCTTATCAGAACTTGTAGCGCGCGCCGAACAGGAAGCGCCGCTTCAGTTCCTGTGCGAACCACAGGTTGGTCTCGGACCGACCGTAGGTGCGCAGGCTCTCGTTGGTCAGGTTGATGCCTTCGATCGACAAAGCGACATGCGGGTTGAGATCGTAGCTAATGTTGGCATCGAGCTGACCATATGGCTTGGTGTAGACCGGGTTCTTGTAGCTGTCCCGGTTAAGCGACGTCAGGAAGCTGTCGCGCCAATTATAGCTCAGTCGTGCCGAGATGCCGTTCTTGTCGTAGATCAGCGTGGCGTTGGCGGTGTTGCTGAGGCCGGTCAGCGCGAACTGGTCAATGTTGGGATCGCCCGCGTTGTTGAAGCCGATATTGCCCTTCACGTAGGTGAAGCTGCCCGACACGCCGAAGCCGGTCTGCCCGAGGAAATACTGGCCGGCAATCTCGAAGCCGTAGATCTCCGCGTCCTTGTTGTTGATCGGCCGCGACACGGTGAAGTTGTACAGCGGGTCCTGCGCGGTGCCGTCGAGATCGACTGCGGACAGCACGGTGTTGATGAACGCCTGATCGACCGATTTGGTGGTCGGGCTGTAATGCTGCTGGAACTGCGTCGCCGCCGATGCCGCACCGTCACGCAGCAACAAGGCCGAGTAGGTGAACAGATTGACGTCGCTGATATCGGCGCCGAGATTGGTCAGCGCCGCCTTGGCCTGGCCTGAGATCGTCCCCGCCGCGCCCGAACTTGGATCACGCAGGCCGAACAGCGGGCTCTGCGACTGGCCGGTGCCGATGAAGTTGTGCACCCGCTTGTCGAAGAAGCCGACCGAGAAATAGGTGTCGGGGCGGAAATAATATTCGAACGACACGTCGAGGTTATCGGAGATCAGCGGCGCGAGGTTCGGGTTGCCGGTGTTCGCCGTCGCCACGCCGCCGATCGCGGTCGGCCGCGGCGGGGCCGCGACCGAATAGGAGGCGAACAGATTGTCGTAGTTCGGCCGCGCGATCGTCCGGCTCGCCGAGAAGCGACCGATCAAATTCTGCTTCAATTCGACCTGAAAATCGAACGACGGCAGGATGTTGTCGTACGATCCGCGCCCGCTCAGCGGTTGTGGTTGCGAGCCGACGTGCACCGTGAAATCGTTGTCCGCCACCCAGCTGATCGAGGTTGGGATCGACTGAAGCGAGATTGCCTCTTCCTTGGTATGCTCATAACGCGCGCCGGCGACGAGGCTGGCGTTGTGCCCGGCCAGTTCGCCCTTCCACGTGACCTGCGCGTAGCCGGCGAAGATGGTTTCCTTGACCGTGTTGTTCTGGCTGGCGGTGATGCCGACCGTATTGCCCTGCCCGGCATAATAGGCCGACAATGCCTTGTTCAGCGTCACCGCGTTGCCGCGGAACGCGTCGAGGTTCACGCCCGACGCCTTGGGGTCATAGGCGCTGAACTTGCACAGCAGGCAGAACGGCTGGAGCACGCCGGGTGCGATCTGCTCGATATCGCCGGGGTGATCGACGCTCCAGTTGCCGAGCGTCTGCTGGGTCGAAACGAGCTGCTGGTTGGTATCGGAATCGCGGTACAGGCCGCCGAAATCGAACCGGCTGCCGCTGCCGAGGTCCCAGCCGAAGTCGATGCGGCCTTCCTTCACCGTCTGGCGCTGGCTGGTGGTATAGGTGCGGCCGATCGTCGAGCCGACATCGCCCACGTCGAACGTGCCGTTGTTGTTACCCTTCGACGCGTCGCTGAACACGATATCCTGCACCGGGATCGGGCCGCTGTAATCGACCGAGTGCGAGGTGATGACGTTGGCGCCGGTCGCCACCAGCGTCGAGCTGGTGCCGTCCGGATTGTTCGGCAGCACCGACGATTTGCCATAGTGGCCGTCCACCGCGATGGTGAAGTTGTCGGCAACGTCCCACTTCAGGTTGAGGCCGTAATCCTGCAACTCGTTCTTCTGCGCGCGCGACTGCTGCTCGAAATCCTCGTCCTTCACGCCGGCGATCGTCTCGTGCAGGAAGGTAGTGGTCGCGACATTGGGGTTGTTGTCGAACGTGACGACATCGAACGGGCGGTTGAACCAGTTCGATTCGTCCGAACGCTGCTCTTCCTGCTTGGTGCGCGCGTACAGCGCATCGGCGGTGACGGTGAGCGAATCGGTCGGCTTGAACTGCACGATCGCCTGCCCGTTCAGCCGCTGATATTTGTCGTCGGAAAAGTGATAACGGCTGTCGTTCGGCACCGAGACGAGATGGTTCGGGTCGGTGGGCGCGTTGTTGATCTTGGTGGCCGCGTTAACGAAGCCGTTGGCCGGATCGATGAAATCCTTATAGGTCCGGATATTCCAGTCGTTCGACGTGGCTGACACGGTCGAGAAGTGCCGCTCCTGATAGCTCCCGAACAACGACACGCCAAAGGTCTGGTCGGCGTTCGACCAGCTGCCGAGCCCGGTGAACTCCGGCGTGACGACCGAGCCGCAATCCACGCAATCGCTCGCGCTGGTGTCATAGTTGAGCTTGGCGCCGACGCTGCCGTTGAAGCCGGATTCGCGCGCATCGAGCGGACGGCGGGTGACGACGTTGATGGTCGCGCCGATGCCGCCCGAGGGGACCGCGGCGCGGCCGGTCTTGTAGACCTCCAGCGTCTTCACGCCTTCCGAGGCGAGGTTGGAAAAGTCGAACGAGCGCGTCACGCCGACGGTGCCGTCCGCGCTCTCGTCGCCGCCGACCGTCTGCGCATAGGACGAGGCGAGCGTGCGGCCGTTCAGCGTGACGAGGTTGAAGCTCGGCCCGAAGCCGCGGACGGTGACCTGCGCGCCCTGCCCGTTGACGCGGTCGATCGACACGCCGGTGATGCGCTGGAGCGATTCTGCCAGGTTGGTGTCGGGGAACTTGCCGATGTCTTCCGCCGAGATCGCGTCGACGATGCCGGTCGAGTTGCGCTTGATCGCGATCGAGCGTTCGAGGCTGGCGCGTACGCCGGTCACGACGATGTCGTCAGCGGCGGCAGCAGGGGTGTCCGGCACGGCGTTGGTCGCGGTGGCACCAGTCTGGGGCGAAGGCGTCGCGGCGGCGGTATCGGCCTGCGGGGTGCCCTGCTGCGCCGACACCGATGCGTCTTGCGCGAATGCGGCATGCGGCAGTGCGAGACCTGCGGCGATCGCGACGACGGACGCCGACCAGCCCAGTACGGACGCGTGATTCCTGCTCTTCATAAATCCCCCTCTCCCAAGTCGCGGCACATTGCGGCCGCCAATATCGTCTCCGATCCCCCTGTTTGGGATCGACGATCGCTGCGCTACTCTCTTGTCCTACGTTGTCAACATTATACTATTCCGGAATGGCGGGACTTGAGTGAACTGCGATGATGCTAGCCTGCCGCGTTGCCGCAGAATTACGTCCGATCGCGGCATTGATGCGCGTAGCCTGTCGGTAGCCTATTCGTTCACCGGCGCAATTTGGTGCTGTCAACGCAATCTGGATCGCTGGTGCGGCTGCGCCATTATCGCTATCGCGTGAAGTGAATGCTTTCGGACGTTGGAATGAAGCGAACCACGATTGTCGATGTAGGACGGCTCGCCGGGGTTTCGGCCAAGACGGTCTCGCGCGTGCTGAACGACGAGCCGCACGTCAGCGCAGCGGTGAAACAGCGTGTGCGCGAGGCGGCGGATCAACTCGATTACCACCCCAACGTCTTCGCGCAGGCGTTGGTCCGGCGCAAATCGAACATGATCGGACTGATCTACGAGAACCCAAGCCCGAGCTATGTCGTCGAGCTGCAGCGCGGCGTGCTCGAACGGCTGAAGGGTGAACGCTATCGGCTGGTGGTGATCCCCATCCGATCCGTGCAGGAACATGCCGCCGAAGTCGTCGGCATCCTTCGCTCCGCCGCGCTCGACGGGGTGGTACTGGCGCCGCCGGCCTCCGATAACCCGATCATTCTCAACCAGTTACGTGATGCGCGCATTCTCTGCGCCCGGATCGTGCCGACCCGCATGATCGAAGCGGCACCAAGCAATCTGGTCGACGACGTCGCCGCCGCCCGCGCGATTGCGGAATATGTGATCGAACTCGGCCACCGCGAGATCGCGATCATCCGCGGCGACCCGACCCACGCCTCGACCGAGGCGCGAATGCTCGGCTACATGCAGGCGCTGCACACGGCCGGCATCGACATGCGGCTGGAACGGATCGAACCCGGGTTGTTCACCTTCGACAGCGGTCTTGTTGCCGGACGGCAGATCTTCGGTCGCGGCGATCGGCCGACCGCCATTCTCGCGCAGAACGACGACATGGCGGTGGGCGCGATGATGGCCGCGCGCGAGTTTGGCCTGTCGATACCCGACGACGTATCGATTGTCGGGTTCGACGATTCGGAAGTCTCGCGCGTCACCTGGCCCCGGCTGACCACGATCCGGCAACCGGTGTTCGAGATGGCGGTCGCCGCGACCGAAATGCTGGTTGCGCAACTTGAAGGTCAGGAGTTCGCGATGCGCATCATGCACCCACATGAACTGATGATCCGCGAGTCCGCTGCGCCGCCACGGCCCTGATGCTGCGGCGGCGGGAAATCTGGTCTTATGCGGCCGGCGACTTCGGGTTCAACACCGTATGGCAGTCGATCGAACTCTACCTTCTATTCTACTATATCCGTGAACTCGGCATTGCGCCTGCGGTGGCGTCCTCGATCTTCCTAGCCGGCGCGGCTGCGGACTGGCTGATGGACATGCTCGTTGGCGTATTGGCCGACCGGCTGGCGCCACGCGTGTCGCTCGGCGCATGGGTGTCGATCGGCGGACCGCTGTCGGTGCTGATCCTGAGCGCAACGTTCGCGCCGCCGCCCGTGGCGCCGGGGTATGTGCCCTGGTATGCGCTCGCCACCTACCTCGCGCTGCGCTGCGCTTATGGTATCGGCAACATTCCTTACGGGGCATTGACCGCGCGGATTTCAGCGGATCCGGCCGATCATCTTCGGCTGACGGGGGCGCGGATGCAGGCCGCCGCACTGGGCGGTCTGGTGGCGGCCGCGGTCTATGCCTTGTTTCCGGCGGGCGGGCGCAGCGGCGGTGATTTCTCGCTCGGTGCGCCGCTGCTGGCGGGGATCGCCGTGCCGACGTTCTTCGCCACCACCTTCGGCACGCGCATCCGTATCGCAGCGACGCGCTCGCCGGACCACCAGTTCGGCCGCGCGCTGGCAGGATCGTTCACGCTGCTCACCCGCTCGGCAGCGTTGCGCCGGCTGATCGCGACGATCCTTGCCGTCGGGCTGGCCGTATCGCTCATCAACGTGTCGCTATTGTTCGTGTTCGACCGGCTCGGCGCGCAACGCTGGGGCTATTGGGCTGCGCTGCTGCCTGCGCTGTCGCTGCTGCTGACAACACCACTGTGGACGCAGGCGGCATCGCGTCTTGGTCGGGTCGCGACCCTGCGCATCGCCGCCGCGCTGATGTTCGCGGCTGCGCTGTTCGGCATCGTCGGGCACGGGATCGCACCGACTTTGGCCAGCGTCGCGGTCGTTATCATCGCCAGCCAAGGCGTTTCGGTGATGTTCTGGGCGCTCGTGCCCGCCACGGTCATCGCCTGCGAACAGGACGGTGCAGCGGCCGGCTATGCCGCGCAAGTCTATGCCGCCGCGACGATCGCCCGCAAGCTCGCACAAGCTTTGGCCACGCAAGTGCTTGCATTCACGCTGATCGTTCCCGCTTTCCCAGCCCTCGGAGGCGTGGCGCTGGCAGCGTTAGCCGCACTGCTCTGCGCCTTGATTTACAGCCCTGTTGAAGGCCGATCCCATACCGATCCGCCTTGACATCGTTATGTCAACGTTGTCAGTGCGTATTTGACAAGAAAGCGTGTCGGGCAGCGTCGAACTGTCGCGCGGGAGAGAGGATCATCCATGAAAATCATGCTCGGCCTTGCGGGCCTGGCCTGCACCACGACGGCTGCCGTTTGCGCGCAGGCACCGCAGGCGAAGCCAGTGGCTCCCGCACCGACCATCCACCCGGCGCTATGGCCAAGCGCGACCTGGCCAGTGCGTCCGATCGCCGCCGACGAGGCGCGCATCGCCGATCTGCTGAAGCGCATGACGGTAGAGGAGAAGGTCGGCCAGATCCTGCAGGCCAACATCACCGATATCACACCCGACGAGGTGCGGAGGTATCACATCGGCTCCGTGCTCAACGGCGGCAACGCCGGGCCGGGCGGTGACGATTACGCGCCGCCGCCCAAGTGGCTGGAACTCGCCGATCGATTTTGGGTAGCGTCGACCGACACGTCGCAGGGCGGCGTCGGCATCCCGATCCTGTGGGGTACCGATGCGGTGCACGGCCACAGCAACATCATCGGCGCCACGCTATTCCCCCAGAACATCGGTTTGGGCGCAATGCGTGACCCGGCGCTGATCGCGCGGATCGGCGCGGCCACGGCGGCCGAAATCCGCACCACCGGACAGGAATGGACCTTCGCTCCCACGATCACGGTGCCGCAGGATTATCGCTGGGGCCGTGCGTATGAGGGCTATTCGTCAAACCCCGACCTGGTGGCGAGCTACGTCCAGAACATGATTCTCGGGCTGCAAGGAGCACCCGACGGCAGTCGCATCCTCGCCGGGCCGCACGTGCTTGCCAGCACGAAGCACTTCATCGGCGATGGCGGCACCTTCGAGGGTCACGATCAGGGTGATGCCAGGATCAGCGAGACCGAGCTTCGCGACATTCATGGCAAGCCCTACATCCCGGCGGTGGAGGCGGGTGTCGGCACGGTGATGACGAGCTTCTCGAGTTGGCAGGGTCGCAAGATCGCCGGTGAAAAGGCCCTGGTGACGGGTGTGCTGAAGGGCCGGATGCACTTTGGCGGTTTTGTTGTGACCGACTGGAACGCGCACGGCCAGATCGCGGGCTGCACCAACGAAAGCTGCCCGCAGGCGATCAACGCCGGGATCGACATGTATATGGCGCCGGACACGTGGAGGTCGCTCTACACGTCGCTGATCGCGCAGGTGAAAGACGGCACGGTGCCGATGGCGCGGCTCGACGATGCGGTCGGGCGGATCCTGCGCGTGAAGCTGCGGCTCGGCCTGTTCGAGGTCGGCAAGCCTTCGTCGCGCGCGCTCGCCGGCGACTGGAGCGTGCTGGGCGCGCCCGCGCACCGCGCGATCGCGCGCGAGGCGGTGGCCAAGTCGCTGGTGCTGCTGAAGGATACCGGCGTGCTGCCGCTCAAGCCGTCCGCCAACATCCTCGTCGCGGGCGATGGCGCGGACGATGTCGGCCGCCAGTCGGGCGGCTGGACGCTGAGCTGGCAGGGCACCGGTTTATCGGCAAGCATGTTCCCGGGCGCGACGAGCCTGTGGGCGGGCATCAAAGCTGCGGTGAGCGCAGGTGGCGGCCACGCCGAATATGCGCCGGACGGCCACTTCACCAAACGGCCGGATGCGGCCATCGTGGTGTTCGGCGAGACGCCCTATGCCGAGTTCCAGGGCGATCTGCGCACGCTGCAACTGCGCCCGGAACTGCGCCGACCGCTGGAAACCATGCGGCGGCTGAAGGCGGCGGGCGTACCCGTCGTTGCAGTGATGCTGACCGGGCGACCGCTGTTCGTGAACCCGGAGCTGAACGCAGCCGACGCGTTCGTCGTGGCGTGGCTGCCCGGCACCGAGGGCGCGGGCCTTGCCGATCGGCTGTTTGCCGCCGGTCCGCTCAATGCTAGCTTCACCGGCAAGCTGCCCGCCACCTGGCCGATGACCGCGCGGCCCGGTGGCCCGGACCTGTACCCGTTCGGCTATGGCCTGAGCGGGGGTGAGCATCATGCCGCCTGGGCGCCGCTGTCGGAAGCTGCCGGCGTGGTCGATGACAGCAACACGGGCGTCTATCTCGCCGCTGGCGTCGCGCAGCCGAGCTGGTCGCTACAGGTCAGCGACGGCGTGGGCGGAAACACCCTCATAACCACCGTACCCGCGCAGGCGCTGAATGGTCGCATCAAGGTGACGGCGATTGACTATGGCGTACAGGAAGGCGCGCGGCGCTTCTCGCTGGCGGGCGGCGGCGCGCAAGTGGTCGAACTCACCACCCATGCGCCGGTCGATCTCCGGCGCGAGACGAACGGCGATGTCCTGCTGCTGACGACGATGCGGATCGAGAGCGCCGTTCCCGCCGACCTGTCGATCGGCATGGGCTGCGGCCCGGAGTGCCGCGCGAGCGTGCCGCTTCAGCCCGCAAAGCTGCCGACCGATCTGTGGCAGACGATCGGCATCCCGCTGAAATGTTTCGCGACGACAGCCGACATGGCGAAGATCGACACGCCGTTTCGTCTGAGCACCACGCAAAGGTTCCAGGTGAGTATCGCCCGCGTCGCGGTCGGCACGGTGGCCGACAAGGTCATCGCCTGCCCGCGTTAGCCCTGTAGCGGGCACGCTCCCGACGTATCCCTGATGGAGTAGCGCGCCGGACCCGGCGCACTACTCTGCGGGATCAGCGGCGGACCCGGTACAGGCTGTGATGGGTCAGGATGAACAGACTGCGCTTGTCCTCGCCGCCGAACACCAGTTGCAACGGCCGTTCGGGAACGTCGATCCGCCCGATCTGCCGGCCTTCGGCGTCGAACACGAACACCTGCCCGTTCGCGACATAGACGTTGCCATCCGGGCCGCCGACCACGCTCTCCCCGCCGCGATCCGCAAAAGCGCGCAGATCCGTAACCGCGCCGTCCTTGCCGAGCAGACCGCTATAGGTCTTGTCCTCGGATTCATTGCTGACGAACACCCGGCTGCCGGGTGTCGCGGCGACGAAGCCGTAGGCATCGAGCGGATCGGAGAAGCGCCAGCCGCGAAAGTCGGTCGGCCCCTGCCGGATGGCGCGGTACGCCGGCAGCACCAAACTGCCATCGGGCGACACGTAATGGCTGGGTTTGGCGATCGCCATGTCGCGCGCGAACATCTCCGCCAGCGTGGTGAAGCGTAGCGTCGCCGGATCGATCTGATCCTTGAACTCGCCATTCACCCAGTAATTGACCGGCAGCACCGTCTGCGCATTCGCGGGCGCGGCCGCATCGGTCGGCGCGATGGTGGTGATCGCATCGTCGGGACCGCTGGGCTTGAAGCTGTAGACGCTGCCGGCATGCCCGTCCGATGACAGCACCATCAGATCGCCCGAGCGCGCCACCGCGAGATTGACCGGGTCGAGCGGGCTTTGCTGCACGATCGTGAGTTTCCGCGTGTCCGACCAGCCGTAGATGCGCTGCTGGTGGTGGTCGACGAAGTAGAGCGTGCCGTCCGGCGCGGCGGCGGCACCGGAGATCGAGTAGAAGCCGTCGGCAAGCTTTTCGACGCTCGCACCTGCCGGAAACACTGCGGGCTTCACCGGGGCCGGGGCGGCGGGGACGTCGAGCGTGGCGAACTCGCGCTCGCGCACCGACAAACCGTGGGTGATATCCTGGATCGCATCACCATAAGGGAATTTGCTCGCGCGCAGATACGTCGCGCAGCCTTCCGCGTCGCACATGCCGATGCCGCTTTCGGCGTTCACATGCACATTGCGGAAACGAATGTCGGCGGAATTGTAGAGCTTGACCGCGCTGTCCGCAGGCTTGATCGTCCGCGTGACCCGGTAGGCATGGTAATTCGCGACGAGGATATCGCGAGAGTCGCGGATTTCGAGCGACACCGTGTCCTGGCTTTCGCCCGCCTCCTCCTCGGTCTGCGGCGCGAGGAACTCCCAGTGCGCGACGCGGTTTAGCGCGATCTCGGTGCGGGCGTGGTGCTCGCTGGAGAGTTGATAGACGTGGCCGGGCGTATCGGTGTCGGACACGTACATGCCGGCCTGCGCGAAGGTGTTCGGCGTCCAGATGTTGGAAAAGGTGCCGCCGCCGCCACGTGTCACCCACAGGCTTGGATATTGCGCGTCCCACCGTTTGGCGGGATCGGGATCGCCGGTGTGGTTGGCGTTGTACGGGTCCACGCGCGTGCCATCGGCCAGATTGGTGCCGTGGCCGCCCTGGAACTTCACGTCCTCGACCAGTGAGCGCGCGCCCGCGGTCCAGAACAGCCCGGTCGCGCGCGGGTTGATGCCGCCGGTCGAGATGCCCAGACCCGAGACAATCGCCGCACCGCCATCGGCCGAGCGGATCACCGCCTTAGGCGCTCCGATCCCCTGATAGCCGGGTGTGCCGTCGGGCAGCACGATCTGGGTGAGGCTCGGGTGCAGGCCGATCAGCACCGTGTCGGGCTTCAGCCGCAACGTGTCGCGCACGACATAGCGCCCGGCAGGGAAGTACAGCACGCGGTGCGTATCGATCGCCTGTTGCAGCGAGGCGGTATCGTCGCTGATGTTGTTACCCTTGGCGCCGAGCGTGCGGACGTCGACCCATTCTGCGGTAGCGGGCAGCGTGGGCAAGGCGGGGGCGACCGCGGGCGCCGGAGCGCTGAGCGGTTCCGCCTTCATCACGGTCGTGACCTTGCCCATCATGCCCAGCGCCGGCACCGCGACGCCGTGGCTGAACGCGGCGACACGGTAGTTCGCGCCCTGCCCCGAAACCGCCTTGCCGCTGTCGCGCAGTCGCGCGAACACCGGCGTTGCGGTCGCGACCGCGTTCTCGAAGCCGATCTGCGTATAGGCGCTGGCTTCGTTGGAGATCACCACGCCCGCGCGCGACACGCGATCGAAGCGGACGTTCTTGCCCCACAGCCAGTCGTTGTAGCCCGCATTGATATCCACGCCCACCGGCACGTTGCGGATCGCGACGTTGACCATGGTGAGGCCTGCCTGATGCTCCCGGATCGCGGCGTCGCGCTGTCCATCGAAGGTCGAATCGATGAGGCTGAACTGCCACGCCGGCGACGTGCCCTCGGCAAGGATGCCGTACCGCCCGCCACGAAAGTGCAGATCGCTGGCGAGGTTGGCGACCTGATAAATACCGGCCAGCCCCGAACCGATATCGAAGTCGATATGGCTGAGGTACGCATGCTGCGCGGCGTGGAAGCGGATCGCGGTCGCTCCCGGATTGCCGTTGCCGATCGCGAAGTCCACGTTGCTGAGCGCGGAATAGAAGGTGCCAGGGTTAGCATCGGCGATCTGCGGATCGTACGGCACGCTGCCGTTTGGCGGGAACGGCACGTGCTTGACCTCGCCTCGCTTTGCGCCGGCGAAGATCAGCATGTTGGCGATGCCGCGCTGAAAGCCGGGTGTCGCATCGCCCAGTACGATCACCGGTCGTGTCGCGCCCACGCCGAACACACGCACGCCCGGCCATAGGTAGATGGTGCGGGTGATGCGGTAGCGACCGGACGGCACGAACACGATGCCGCCGCCAGGCTTCGCCGCGGCGTCGTCGATCGCGCGTTGCAGCGCGCCGCTGTCGTCGGCACGGCCATCGCCCCGCCCGGCGACGGTGATGGCACGCGGATCGTTCGGTTTCGTCTGGAGCACCGATGGTCCGGCAACGGCCACCGCCGGTATGGCAAGCAGGCCAAGGGCAAGGGCGGACCTCAACATGCGAACACTCCTCGAACGGGCATTTCAAATAAAGCGTCCCGACCTTTCGGCCGGGACGAGGAAGCCGCTACCACCGGTCGCGGCAGGGGTCGAACGATCTAGAAGTTATATCGCACGCCGACGCGGAACAGCCGGCCGAGCGTGTCGTACAGCGCCTGGTTGATGTCGATGCCGGTATTGGTCTGCGGTGATGGCGTGGGATCACGATCGAGCAAGTTGTCGATCTTGAAATAGGCGTTGAGCTTGGGCGTGATGTTGTACGATCCGCCGAGGTCGAGATAAAAGGCGCCCGGCATAGAGTTGTTGTCGATCGTCGGGTGCTGCGTGTTCTCCAGCGCGGTGCGCCCGGTCGGGCAATTACCGGCGCTGCACACCACATATTCCTGCGCGTACACGCCGTCGCTGAACCAGCGCTGCTGCACGTTGAAGCTGAACTTGTCGGTCGTCCAGTTCTCGGTCAGCAGCAGCTTCCACGATGGCGTATTGCCCGCATTCACCCCCGCGCTCTGGATCGGGATGGTGCCGGGTACGCCGGGATCGGTGATGAAGTTCTTCACGTTGGTTGCAAGGCCGCGCAGCACGAACCGGCCGGGCAGCCCCACCGCGCTCGCCTCCATCTGATAGCTCGCCTCGATATCGAAGCCGTCGGTGAAGATCGACGCGAGGTTGAACGCCTGCAGGTTGACGAAGGCGGTGCCGCTGGTCGGCGTCAGGTCGAACGCGCTGCACAGCGTGGTGATGCCGCTGTAGCACAGGTTCACCTCCTGCTGCGCGCCGAGCGTCGAGATGACCCCGTTCACCTTGATCCGATAGTAATCGAACGAGGCGCTGAACCCGGGCAGCCAGTGCGGCCGCGACAGCGTGATGCCGGCGGTGGTGTTGCGCGCGATCTCCGGCTTGAGATTGGGGTTGCCGATCGCGTTCTGCAGGATCGTCAGCGTCGAGGGCACACCCGCCGCGCGGTTCGGATCGGGGTTGGTGAAGTTCGGCACGGTGGTGGTGATGGGTGCCGCGAACAATTCGGACAGGTTGGGCGCGCGCACGTCGCGCGAGGTGACCGCGCGCAGCCGCACGCCGTCGATCGGCGTATCCCAGGTGCCGCCGATCTTCCACGTATAGACCGTGCCCGACGTGCTGTAATTGGTCACGCGACCGGCGACGTTGAGGTTAGCGCTGCCAAGCGTGTCCGACTTGAGGAACGGCAGATTGACCTCAACGAACCCTTCCGCGACGTGATAGCTGCCGCGCCCGTTGTGGTAATTGCCGGCATACCAGTTGGCGCCGTTGGTCGAGAGTAGCGGGTCGGCTGGATAGGCGGTGCTGTACGGGCTCTCGTCCGACACGCCGTTGCCATAGGGATCGCCGACGACATGGTAGAATTCGTTGCGATATTCCGCACCAAAGGCGAGCGACACCGGCCCCGCCCATAGCGACAGCGGCGATCCGCTGAAGCTCGCGCTCACCGCGTCCTGCGTCTGCCGGGTGTGCTGGGTCGGGCCGTTGCCGGGTTCGATATAGTCGAGCGCGGCCTGGCTTGGCGCCGCACCTCCGATGATGTTGATCGGCACGCAGCCGTTCGCGCGCGCGACCGGGTTGGCGCAGACGATCTGCCCGCCCAGGCTGATCGCCTGGATCGCGGCGTTGTAGCGCGGCGTCAGCGTGATGTTGTGGACGGCGATGTCAGTGATGTTCTCTCCGTGTTCATAGGAGACGTCGTAGCTCCAGCTCGATCCGAACACCTGCAACTTACCCGCCGCGCCACCGACGAAGCGGTATTGCTTGCGGGTGGGATAGACCGAAATGTTCTCGGGCAGTTCGCCGTTGCTGGTGCCAAACTGGAACTGCGTGATCCCGGCGTTCTGGCACGCCGAGACGATCGAGGCGGGCACGAACGGGTTGGAACATTGCAGCGTCAGCCCGGATTTGGTCGCGCCGGGGTTGGGCTGGTTCATCGTGTCGACCTGCGCGATGTTGACGGTCGCGTAGATCTCGTTGTCTGCATCAAGATCGAAACCGATCCGCCCATAGCCGTTGTAACGGTCGAGCCGTGATTGCAGCGTCGTGCCGATGCCGACGTTACCTGACAGATCCCCGCCGAGACAGAAGCCGCCCGAGGTATAGCAGCCCGAGACCGTACCGGCGGCGTTGCGTGACGGCACCCCGCCCGACCCGTAGTTGAACGGGAACGGATTGCCGCTCGCGTCGAACGCGGTGCCTTGCAACGGGCCGGAACTGATCAGGCCGTATTTGGTGTACTGGTAGGCTTGCGCATGGTCGCGCACGAGGTATTGCGGCGATCCGTCGTTGGTGACGCCGCGATTGACGAAGGTGGAGGTGCGATACCAGCGCCGCCCGCCCGGCGCCGCCTCGCCGAAGCCGCCCGCAGGCACGCCATCCTCATGATCGTATTCCCCGCTCACCTCGACATGCAGCCGATCGTTCAGGAACGCGCGGCCGGCGGCAGCCTGGAACAGCACCTGCTTGTTGTCGCCATAAGTGGTGATGCCGCCCGCGAGGTTGGCCTTGAACCCTTCGAAATGCTTGTCGGTGATAAAGTTGACGACGCCGCCGACCGCATCCGAGCCGTAGGATGCCGACGCACCGCCGGTCACCACGTCGACCCGCTTGATGAGCAATTGCGGGAACAGGCTGATATCCGGCACGCCCGTCACGTTCGCGCCGACCACGCGCTGCCCGTCAAGCAGCGTCAGCGTGCGGATGGTGCCGAGGCCACGCAGCGAGAATGAACTGAGCCCCTGCTGGCCGCTCGACGTGCTGTTGGTGCCGGTGGTGACGCCGCTCGACCCTTGCAGCGAGGGCAATTGCGCGATGGTGGTGAAGACGTTCGGCTCGGCATTGCGCGCGATATCGGCAGCGCCAATCATCGTGGTCGGCGTCGGCGCGGTGAAGCCGCCGGTGGTGATGCGCGAGCCCGTGACGACAATGTCCTTGCCGCCATTGGCGGTATCGTCCGGTGCGGCCGGTTCGGACGGCGCCAATGCCGACTGCGCCGGGTCGGCAGGCGTGGCCGGTGCCTGCGCGTGTGCCGGGAGCGAAAGCCCGATCGCCACCGCCGCGCCGACGGATGCGAGCAACCGCCCGCGTGTTGCTTTACGTTGAAACATGTCGAACCTCCCCAATTATGTTTTAGATCTGAACCGCATAAAGCGCGTGGTGTGTCAGGATGAACAGCGTGCGCCTGTCGGTGCCGCCGAGCAGCAGTTGCAGCGGGCGTTCCGGCACGTCGATACGCCCTAACGGCTTGCCGGCCGCGTCATAGGCGAACACCTGCCCGTTCGCGATGAAGACGCGGCCCTCGCTGTCGGTCGTCACGCTCTCGCCGCCACGATCAGCGAAGACCTTGAGATCGCTTAGTGCGCCGCCCGTGCCAACCGTAGCGGCATAGGTGCGCGCTTCGGATTCGTTGCTGACCAGGACACGTTCTCCGGGCTTGGCAGAGGTAAAGCCGTACGCATCGAGCGTGTCGGAGAAGCGCCAGCCGACGTGATCGGTCGGGCCCTGCTGCCATACGCGGAACGCAGGCAACGCAAGGCCATTGTCCGGGGAGCGATACTCTAGCGGCTTTGGCATGCCGGCATCGCGCGCGAACATCTCGGCCAGCGTGGTAAAATGGTCGGTCGCCGGATCATACTGGTCGCGGAACTCGCCATTGTTCCACCAGTTCACCGGCAGCAGTGTCGTCGCCGCACCGCCCGCGACCGGCGTCGGCGCGATGACCTTCAGTGCTTCGCGCGGGGCATCGGGATCAAAGCTGTAGACGGTGCCCTGCGGACCCAGCGACGACAGCACCAACAGGTGCCCCGAGCGATCCACCGCGAGGTTCACCGGGTCGAGTGCGTTGTCGCGCACCACCTCCAGCCCCCGCGCGGCCGTCCAGCGGTAGATACGTTGGAAGCGATGCTCGACAAAATAGAGCGCGCCGTTGGCGTCGACCGCGCCGCCGGAGATCGACCAGAAGCCGTCTTCCAGCTTCCGCACGGGGCCCGTGCCCGGCAACGTCGCCGGCGTGACCGCGGCAGGCGTGGCGGCCACGTTGAGCGCGGCGAACTCACGCTCGCGCATTTCGAGGTGGTGCGTCTTGTCCTGTATCGCATTCTCGAACGGGAACTTGCTGGCGCGAAGATAGGTGCCACAGCCGGCCTTGTCGCAACTCGCAAAACCGCTTTCGGCGTTCACGTGCACGTTGCGGAAGCGGATATCGCCCGAATTGAACAGCTTCACCGCGCTCGCCGCCGGGTGGAAGGTGCGGGTCACACGGTAGGAGTGATAGTTCGCCAGCAGGATGTTGCGCGAGTTGCGAATCTCGAACGACACCGCGTCCATGCCCTCTGGCACTTCCTGTTCGGTCTGTGGGGCGAGGAACTCCCAGTTCTCTACCCCGTCGAGCACGATCTCGTTGCGGACGTGGTGTTCGTTGGAAAGTTCGTAGACGTGGCTCGGCGTCTTGGTATTGGACACGTAGAACCCGGCCTGTGCGAACGTGTCGGGCGACCAGATCGCGGCGAACGTGCCACCGCCGCCATCGGCAACCCAGATGCTTGGATATTGCGCGTCAATCCGGTTGTCGGCGACCGGATCGCCGCTGTGCGCTGACAATGCGTTTAGAGGCTTGCCGTCCGCAGTGGGCGTGCCGCCGCCGCCCATGATCTTGACGTCGTCGATCAGCGAGTCCGCGCCCGCTTTCCACAAAATCGCACTGGCGCGCGGATTGACGCGTCCAGTGAACAGCCCCAGCCCGGAAACGATGTTGCGCCCACCTGAGGGTGCGGACAGGATCGGGGCGACCGTACCGACGCCGGCGTGGCCGGGATCGTTGTCGGGAATGACAAGCTGGGTGATCGCCGGATGCAGCCCGAGCAACACAGTGTCGGCGCGCAGGTTCAGCGTACCGCGCACCATGTAGAAGCCGGCCGGGAAATACAGCACGCGATGCGTGTCGATCGCGCGCTGGAGCGGGGCGGTGTCGTCCGTCTGCCCATCCCCCTTCGCACCGAGCATGCGCACATCGCTCCACTGCGCAACCGGCGGCAGCGGCCTGATCGCGGCGGTGCGTTGGACGGGAAAATTTGCGAGCGGGGTGATCTGGCTGGTCGTGGCGGTGGTGCCCATCTGGCCAAGGCCGGGCACCGCCAGACCGTGGCTGAAACTCGCCACCCGGTAAGCCGCCCCGGAGCCCGCCACCGTCCGCCCGCTCTCGCGGAAGCGCGCGAACACCGGCGTATTCCGCGCTACCGCATTGTCGAAGCCGATCTGCGTGAACGGGCTGTTCTCGCTCGAGATGATGATGGCGGCCTTCGAGACATTCTCGAACCGCACATCCTTGCCCCACAGCGAGTCGCTATAGCCCTGGTCGATATCGATCCCGACCGGCGTGTCCCGGATAGCGACGTTGACGAGGGTCAGGTCGACCTCGTGTTCGCGGATCGCCGCCGCGCGCTGGCCGGTGAAACTGGAGTCGATCAGCGTGAACTGCCAGGCGGGCGAGGTCTTCTCGGTAACGATACCATAACGACCGCCGAAGAAGTGCACGTCCTCCATCTCGTTGCCGGCCTGGTAGATACCGGCAAAGCCCGAGCCGAGCCGAAAGTTCATGTGGCTGAGGAAACCATGCTGCGCGAGCCGGAAGCGGATCGCCGCAGCGGCGGGGTTGCCCTGACCAAGCTCAATGTCGACGTTCGACATGGCGGAATAGAAGGTGCCGGAATTGGCATCGCGCACGATTTTACCGGCGGGGACGATGCCCGGCACCGGCACGGGCACCTTGCCGACCTGATACTGGTCACCGCCGGTGAACACGATCATCATCGCAAGCCCTGACTGAAAGCCGGGCGTGTTGTCGCCGAGCACCAGCACCGGCCGCGTCTTGCCGACACCCAAGATGCGCACACCCGCCGGCACCAGCACCGTGCGGCTGATCCGGTAGCGACCCGAAGGCAGGAAGACGATGCCGTGCCCGGTCTTGTCGCGCGCCGCGTCGAGTGCGGACTGGATGGCGGCGGTATCGTCCGCACGCCCGTCGCCGATGCCTTGCACGGTTACCGCGCGAGGGTCGGTCGGGGCGGTCGTGAATACGGACGCTGCGGCTGCCGCGTGCGCGCCGTGGGGCACGCCCAGAAGCACCGCCGCCGTCATCAACCAAACCGTCCTCATGCCGTCCTCCGCTCGCGCCCGTCTCTTGCGGCCGGCGTCGTTTGCACTCGATTACGGCGCAAGCGGTTCGCGAACATCCGCGACCAAGGTCGTAGTTCCCGCAAGCCGTGGTGCGGCCGATATGCTCGTACTCGCGCGCCCTCAGGATCATTGCCGGCGCGTGCCCGTTAGGAGGGGCTATGGTTCGAGGCACATCGTGATTGCGGCAGTTCCGGATGGCGCGCTTGCGCCCGTGGCGATCGTCGTCATGGGGGTCAGCGGCAGCGGCAAATCTACGCTCGGCGCGCTGCTGGCGGAGCGGCTCGGCTGCGCGTTTCTGGAGGGCGATGCGTTTCACGCGCGCGAGGCGGTGGCGATGATGCAAGCGGGTCATCCGCTTTCCGACGAGGATCGCTGGCCGTGGCTGGACCGCCTCGGTGCGGCGCTCGCCTCGGAGGTCGCCGCGCATGGCGTGGTGGTGGCGGCATGTTCCGCACTGCGGCGGGTGTATCGCGATCGGCTGGCCAGTGCGCTCGCCGCGCCGATGCGCTTCGTGCTGCTTGATAGCGATGCCGAAACGCTGCGCGGTCGCGTCAGCCACCGTGCCGGACATTTCATGCCGCCAAGCCTGCTCGCCAGCCAGCTCGCCACGCTGGAACGCCCACAACCGGACGAGGCGGCGCTGATCCTCGATACCGCCGCCGCGCCCGAGCACCTCGTGCATGCGGCGATGACGTGGCTTGCGGCGTCACGCACGGCGCGGCCCTGATACAGGAGAATAGCATGAGGATCGCGTCCGCACTTCTGTTCGCAACGGTCACACTGGCCGGCCCTGCGGCTGCGCAGGCGCCTGCGGCGCCACCCGCCGTCGCGCTGTGGCCGCAGGGCGCACCGGGTTCGGAAGCCCGGCACGACGAGCCCGAGATCGTCGAGAACAGCTATGTCCGCAACGTCCACCAGCCCTCGCTGACGGTATTCCGCGCCGACGCCGCGCACGCCAACGGTGCGGCGATCATCGTCGTCCCGGGTGGTGGCCACCGCATGCTGGTGTGGGTCAACGAAGGCGTGCTGCCGGCGCGCACGCTCAATCGCTTCGGGGTCACGACATTCGTATTGAAGTATCGTCTCGCGCGGGAGGCCGGGTCCAAATACGATATCGCGCGCGACGCCGCCGCCGATGCGCGCCGCGCGGTGCGATGGGTGCGCACCCATGCCGCCGAATACGGCGTCGATCCGCACCGCATCGGGCTGATGGGCTTCTCCGCTGGCGGTGAACTCGTGTCGATGGTGGCGGACGCACCCGCGCCGCCGATCGGCAGGCCGGACGCGGTCGACCGCACCGATGGGCGGCCTGATTTCCAGGTGCTGATCTACCCCGGCCCGCTCGGCATCCCGGTACCGGCAGCGGCGGGTGCGCCGCCGGCATTCCTGGCGGCGGGCACGCTCGACCAGTGCTGCGCGATTCCGACCATCACGCTCTATCAGCAGCTGCGCGCAGCCGGGGTGTCGGCCGAACTGCACCTGTTCGCGGATACCGACCACGGCTTCAACGTCGCTGCCCATTCCGAACGGGTAAGCCTGGCGCACTGGCCGGACCGGCTCGGCGACTGGCTGAGCGATGGCGGCTGGCTGCGCCCGGGCGGTGGTGCGAAGCCTACGCCGGGCAGTTACTGAACGTCACGCTTCGCCCGGCAACAGCCGCTTGCGTCCTTCCGACAGGTGCCAGCGCATCGCCAGCGCGGCGGCGTCGCAATCCTGCACGCGGATCGCCTCGACGATCATTTCGTGCTCACGCATCATCACGCCAATGACTTGCGGCGGGCGCGAGCGCGAAATGTCGACACCGGCGCGCATCACCCGCTCGATATCGCCGAACAGCGCCTCGAACGCGAGGCCGAAGGCCGGGTTGGCGGTGGCGGCGGCGATGCAGCGATGAAGCGCCATATCCTCGGCATGGGCGGGTGCGTTCGACAGCAGCGCCTCGCGCAGCCGGTCGAGCGCCGCCTGGATCTCGGCCATCTCCTCGGTCGATCGCCGCGCCGCCGCCAGCCGCGCCGCCTCCGCCTCCAGCACAAAGCGCACCTCGTAGCTGCCCAGCGTAGAGGACATTTCGGCCATCGGCAGGTACGTCATCAGCCGTTCCGAGGGGCGGCTCTTGACGAACGAACCGGCGCCGCGCCGCGCTTCGGTGATGCCGTCCGACGCGAGCCGGACCAGCGCCTCGCGCACCATCGTGCGCGAGATACCGAACATCTCCGCCAGCCGCGCCTCGGACGGTAATCGGTCACCGACATCGAGCGCGTCGGCCTTGATGATCTCGACGATACCCGCATAGGCCTTGTCGGCGAGCCGCTGCTCGGTCATGCCCCCTCCCCGTTGCCGGCCGCCTTATCGCGCAATCGACAGTTCACAGGAAGTGGCTGGCGATCAGGATGAGCACCAGCCCCACCACCGAGATCGCCGTCTCCAGCAGCGACCAGGTGCGAAACGTGCCCGCCATGTCGGTACCAAGGTAGCTCTTCACCAGCCAGAAACCGGGATCGTTGACGTGGCTGAAGAACACCGACCCCGCGCCGATCGCCAGCACCGTCCATTCCGGCGATACGCCCGAACTGACCACCAGCGCAGGCATGATGCCGGCGGCGGTGATGGTGGCGACGGTGGCCGAACCGATCGACAACCGGATTGCCGCCGCCAGCAACCACGCCACCAGCAGCGGCGACAGCGCGCCGTGGCTGGCGAGCCGGGCGAGCAGATCGGAAATGCCCGCCTGCACCAGCACCTGCTTCAACGCGCCGCCCGCACCGATCGCGAGCAGGATCGTCCCCGCCGGCGCCATCGCCTCGCTCCACACCGCCTCCTGCACTGACCGGTCGAACAGGCGACGCCCGAACAGCAGCGGCAGCGCGGCGAGGCACGCGATCAGCAGCGCCAGCACCGGGTTGCTGGCGACGTTCGCCCACGCGAAACTCGCCGCCACCGGCTTGGGCAGCAGCGCCTCCGCCTGACCGCCGGCGATCAGCACCACCGGCATCAGGATGACGATCAGCGCACGGCCCACGCCGGGCTCCGGCACGTCGAGCCTCGCCGCCGCCAGCACCGGCGGCGCGATCCGCACGCCGCGCGCGGTGAACTTCGAGAGCAGCGGTCCGGCGATGATCGCGGTCGGGATGCCGACCAACAAGCCGTAACCGATCGTCCGCGCGAGGTTGGCGTGCAGCGCATCCACCGCAAGCAGCGGCCCCGGATGCGGCGGCACCAGCGCGTGGACCACACCGAGCCCCGCGATCGCGCAGAGCATCAGCGACAGCTTGGCTTCGTCTCCCTTGCCCTTGACCGGCAACGCCGCCGCCGCCGTCACGACGATCGGCAGCATCAGCACCAGCCCGGTTTCAAAGAACAACGGCAGGCCGATGATCAGCCCGGCGGCCAGCGCGGCGAAGGGCGCGCCAGCCACGCCCGACGCCCTTAGCGCGGCACGGGCAAGCCCCCCCGCCCCGTCCGACAATTGCAGCATCGCACCGAGCGCAAGGCCGAGCGCGACAACCAGGCCGGTGCCGCCGAGAATGTCGCCGACGCCCTTCTGCACCGCCTTGGCAGTATCGGCGATCGGCATGCCCGACAGCAGCCCGACCGCGAATGCGCCGCACAACAGGGCGACGAACGGGTGCAACCGCCCCCGAATGACGAGGATCACCGAAAGGGCAATGCCGATGATCGCGGCGCCGATCAGCCGTGCGTCGGTTTCGATCATCGCCGCGCCACCGCGCGCGCGCAATTCAATCGATAGGTTTCGATGCGCAAAGCCAGCTCTCCCTTATCGTACCATGGTCATCCCTTACCGGGCGCCACGGCATCACTCCCGACAATCAGTATGACAGCATTTGCGTGATCGCCATCGAAAAGTCGCGGCTGCACCAGCAATTGTGGCTGGAATGTTGCTTTGCCGCTTGAGTCTGTCCAACAAATTCCGCTAATCTCCCTGCATAGGCCGACTCGATCGGCGTCAAGACCGGTGCAAGCCGGCTGGCAGATGGGGCATAGTCGCAAGGCGGCGCTCCACAGGGATGAGGTGACATGATGGCGATCCTTACCGAAGACGAAGCGTCCCAAAGCGGAATGCGTGATCCGCGCGACCGTAGCGTGCATCTCACGCCGACACAGCGCAAGGTTCTCGACGGGGTACATTCGGGCCGCCTTAACAAGCAGATCGCGTTCGATCTCGGCATCGCGGAAGCGACCGTGAAAGCGCATATGACGATCCTGATGCGCAAGCTGAACGTCCGCAACCGCACACAGGTCGCCATCGTCGCGGAATCGATGAACGCCGGGCGCAAGGCCGCAGCCCGCTGATCCACGCCAACTGACGGAGAACGATATGGAACTGGGAAGACGCGACCTTCTGCTCTCCGCGGCCGCCGTCATCGCGGGCTCCAGCGGGGTGGCGCGAGCGGTGCCGGACCGACCGCTCGGTTATGCGATCGTCGGGCTGGGGAGTTACGGACTGAAGGTCATCATTCCGCAGTTCGCCAATTGCGCGCACAGCCGCCTCGCGGCTGTGGTGAGCGGCGATCCCGCCAAGGCGCGGCGTGTCGCGGCCGAACACGGGCTGCCTGAGCGCGCGATCTATTCCTACGAGACGTTCGATACGATCCGCGACAATCCCGATGTCGACATCGTCTACGTCTGCCTGCCCAACTCGATGCACGCCGAATATACCGTCCGCGCCGCCCGTGCCGGCAAGCACGTGATGTGCGAGAAACCGATGGCGGTCTCGATCGCCGAATGCGAGACGATGATCGCGGCGTGCAAGGCCGCCAAGCGCAAGCTGATGATCGGCTATCGCTGCCATTTCGAACCGTTCAATCTGGAAGCGATGCGGCTGGCGCGGGCCGGCAATGCCGGTAAGATTCGCTACGTGCGGTCCGAACATGGCTTCGTGCAGCGTGATCCGTCGGTGTGGCGGCTCAAGCGCGCGCTCGCCGGTGGCGGGTCGTTGATGGATATGGGCATCTACAGCCTGCAGGCGGCGCGATACATGACCGGCGAGGAACCGATCGCGGTTACGGCGCGCGAATCCACCGACCGGCGCGACCCGCGCTTCACCGAGGTCGAGGATATCATCGACTGGACGTTGGAGTTCCCCTCCGGTGCGATCGGCAGTTGCCAGTCGATGTACAGCGCCAACCAGAACCACATCCTCTTGATGGGCGACAAGGGCCGGGTCGAGCTTGAACCCGCGACGCGCTACGACGGCAATCACATGTGGATCGGCAAGGATGGCCGCGAGCAGGAGGTGACACCGCCGCCGGGACCGGGCAAAACGCAGTTCGCGGGGCAACTCGACCATTTCGCCGGATGCGTCCGCTCCGGCGCGGAGCCGATCGTATCGGGTGAGGAAGGATTGCGGGACATGCGTATCGTAGAGGCGATCTATCGGTCGGCGCGTGAAGGCCGGACCATTCGGCTGGATCAACGCACATGAGGTGGCGGACCACCTTGGCGGTCGTCGCGCTGCTGGCGCTGGCCTCCTCCGCGTCGGCGCAAATCACGACCGGCGCATCCGACAGCTTCGCCGGCGCCGGCGACGTGCGCGCCGAAGTCGCGGCGATGGCGGCGGCGATGAAGCCGGGTCAGGGCTTCGCCTGGCATCCGTTGCTGCGTGATGGCGAGCGGGTGGCGGCGCTGGAATATTGGAAGAAGCCGGGACGTCCGGCGGTGCACCCCGATCAGGCGGAATATGCGACAGTGATCGCGGGCGCGGGGACGCTGGTGATGGGCGGTGCGCTCGACAAGCCGGTCGTCGTCAAACCGGACCTGACCGAAGGTGATCGCATCGTCGGCGGCACCACCCGTACGCTGGGTCCGGGCGACGTGTTCCTGATCCCGGCCGGCACGCCGCACTGGTTCGGCATCACCGGCGATCACCTCGTCCTGCTGGGCATAAAGCTCCCCACGAAACGCTGACGCAACCGCGCCAACGAGGCGGCGCGGTGTTTCGCTTGCAACCAAATGCGAACGCATGTCATTAGCGCCGGCTATGATCCGGAACCCGAAGTGAGTCACGATACCGTCATACATCGCATCGTCCGGCCGGCCGTCCGGGTCGCGGCGCGCAGCGGTATCTCGCCAAACCAGATCACTACCGTGCGGTTGCTGTCGGGGATGGTCGCGGCGACGTGCTTCGCGAGCGGGACGGCGCTGTGGCTGGCGATCGGCGGCTTCGTGTTCGTGCTGTCGATGCTGCTCGACCGTGCGGACGGCGAACTCGCGCGGCAGACCGGGCAGATGAGCAAGGCCGGCCATCGCTACGATCTCGCCGCCGATTGCCTGGCGAGCATGGCGGCCTTCATTGGGCTGGGTGTGGGACTTGCCGGCGCGCACGGGGCGGTGGCGATCTGGCTTGGGGTTGCCGCCGGGGTCGGCATCGGCACGCTGTTCGCGGAACTCAACGTGCTGAACGTGGCGAGCGTGCGCGGCTACACGCTGGCGCCCGGCATCGTCGTCGACCCGGACGATGCAATAATCCTGATGCCGGTGCTGATCTGGCTCGGCCTCGTGTGGCCTACGACCATCGCTGCTGCCGTCATCACGCCAAGCGCGGCGATCGCGCTCGCGCTGTTAGGCTTGCGTCGCAGCCATTAGAGCGGGCGCAAGCGCGGCGGCGAGGCCCCGGAAATCGCCCGGCCCGACCGCGCCGATGCAGCCGATGCGGAAGGACTCTCCGCGCGTCAGCTTGCCGGGGTAGATCACGAAGCCAGCCTCGGCGAGCGCGCGATAGAACACCTCGAACAGGAAATGCCGGGGCGAGCGGAAGGTCACGATAATCGGTGCCTGCACCGCGCGATCGAGGTAGAGTTCAAGCCCAAGCGCATCGGCGGCGGCCAGCAACATCTCGAAGTTGGCGGTGTAGCGCGCGAGCCGCGCCGCACTGCCACCCTCCGCCTCCAGCCTGCGCAACGCCTCGACCAGCGCGGCGACGACCTGCACCGGCGGCGTGAAGCGCCACTGTCCGTTCGTCTCGAAGCCTTGCCACTGCGCGTGCAGGTCGAGGCTCATCGAGGCGCTTCGCCCCGCGCAGGTCGCCAGCACGGCGCGATCGACCAGCGCAAAGCCAAGCCCCGGCGTTCCTTCCAGACACTTGTTGCTGGAGGCGAGGATCGCGGCGGCGGGCAAAGTCGCGAGGTCGATCGGTAGCGCCCCGAAGCTCGCCATCGCATCGACGATCAGCAGGCGCCCGGCCTCCGCCACCACCTGCGCGATCGCTGCAAGCGGATTGAGCAGGCCCGTCGTTGTCTCGACATGCACCACCGCCACGTGGGTGATCGCCGGATCGGCGGAGAGCCGTGCCGCCACTGCCGCGGGATCGATCGGCGCGCTCTCATCCCACCGCATCGCCTCGACCGCGTGCCCGAGACCGGCAGCAATCGCCGCCATGCGCTCGCCATAGGCGCCGTTGATGAGCACCAGCAGCCGGTCTCCCTTCGCCAGCAACGTCCCCGCCGCCGCCTCCAGCACATAGGTGCCGCTGCCCTGGATCGGCACCGCAACGTGGCTTGCGCCGCCGTTCGCCACATCGACGAGCCGCTGCCGCAGTTCCGCGGTCAGCGCGATGAAGGCAGGGTCGCGCGATCCCCAGTCGTCGAGCATCGCGTGGCGCACCGCCGGATCGGTGGTGAGCGGTCCGGGGGTGAGCAGCAGCGGCGTCAAGATGCGGTTCCTTCGATTACGGCGGCGTCATGCCGCGCCTCCAGCCGGTGCCACAGCGCGAGGCCGGGCAGGCCCAGCGCGAGTTCGCGGATGCGGCGGATCAGCGACAGCGCCAGCGCCCGTTGCGGCGGGATGCCGAACATCCCGCAGATCACCAGATAGCCGCCCTCCTGCACGCCGAGCGCGCCGGGTACCAGAAAGCCGACGCTGCGCACCGCCTGCCCCAGCCCCTCGACGATCATCGCCTCGCGGAGCGACGCGTTCACGCCAAGGACATGCAGCGCGGCATAGGTTTCGATGCCGCCGAGCAGCCATGACGCGAGGTGCCAAAACCCGGCGGCGGCCAATCGGCGCGGCTGCCGGTACAGCGCCAGCACCGCCACGTTGAGGCCGACGAGATCGCGCCCGCGCGTCCAGCGTGTCACCAGCCGTTCGATCAAAGCGAACAGGCCAAAGCGCTGCGCGGCGACGAGTGCGACCGCCAGCAGCACGGTGATCGCGGTCACCCCGGCGGCGAGCGGCAGTTCCGCGCCTCCGTGCGGCCCGGCCACCAGCAGCGCCACGCACAGAATGGTGAACACCGCCTGCGTGGCGCCCTCCACCGAAAGATCGACCATCGTCGCGGCCATCGCATCGGCTAGCGTCGGCCCGCGCTGCGCGAGGAGGCGGGCGCGCACCACGTCACCGCCGAGCTGCGCGACCGGCAGCAGCGCGTTCACCGACTCGCGCATCCACCGCAGCGCGTAGAGCCACCCGAACGCCTCGCGCCGCTTGAGCAGCACGCCCCAGCCGATCGCGGAGGCGACCGTCTGCGGCACGTGCAGCAGCACGACGAAGGCGATACCCCATCCCGCCTTCCCGATCGCGCCGAGGATCGCCGACAGATCGTTGGTGGCGATCAACGTGGCGGCCAGCACCAGCCCGATCAGCACCGCGAAGATCGCAGAACGTTTCACCCGGCGAGGAATGCCTTGAACCGACGCGCGACCGCCTGAGGGGTGACCGTCGGGCGGCCGAGCGTCGCCATCGATCCAGGTGCGATGCGGAGGTGGATCATCGCCGGGCGGCCCGCGGCGGTCGCCTCGCGCCAAGCCTGTTCGAACCCGGCCAGGTCGTCGCAGGACGCGGCGTAGCCATAGCCGCAGGCGAGCGCCACCGCGGCGAAATCGACCGAGGCGGACACCGTCGCCTGCCCACCGGTCGAATCGTGCACACCATTGTCGAGCAGCAGGTGGATCAGGTTGGCCGGGGCTTCGGCACCGATCGTCGCGAATGTGCCGAGCTTCATCAGTGCGGCGCCGTCGCCGTCGATCACCACCACGCGCTTGTCGGTGTTGAGCGCGACGCCCAACGCCATGCCCGATGCGCCGCCCATCGAGCCGACCTGATAGAGATGCTGCTCCCGATCGGCGAGCGTGAACAGTTCGCGCCCCGCTTTGCCGGTGGTGGCGATGACGGCAGTGGCGTCGTCGGTGAGGGCAAGAAAGCGTTCGAGTGCGGCTACGCGGGTCGGCCGCGTGCCGCCGGTGCGGTAATCGGCGCGCCGTCCCGGTGCTGGCAGGTCGCGCGGCGACTGGTCGAGCGTGGTGTCGGCGACATCGCCCTTCGCCATCACGAAGGCGAACGGAAGCTGCGTCTCGTCCATCGCCGCCACCGCCGCCCGCAACCGCCCGGCGATCTCGGCTTCGGTGTTTGGGAACGGTGCGTGCGCGATGCCCATCAGGCCGAGCAGATCGTGGGTGATCTCCCCCATCACGACATGCTGCGGCTCATCGGGTTCACCCGGCCGGCCGCGCCACGTCGTCACCAGCAGCGTGGGGATCGCGAACGGCGCGTTGAGCGAGGTGAGCGGGTTGACCATGTTGCCGAGGCCGGAGTTCTGACACATCGCCACCGGCTTGCGGCCGGCCAGCCACGCGCCGGCGGCGATCGCCACCGCCTCCCCTTCGCTCGCCGCGCCGACGTACCGCAGTGCACGGTTGGACAGCACGCCGTTGATAAGCGGCGTCAGATAGCTGCACGGCACGCCCGTGTAGAAATCGAACCCGGCCGCCGATGCCTCGGCCATGAACGCTTGCGCGGTAATCATCAGGTGAAGTTGCGCGCGTCGGCGACGTCGGCCAGCGTGTTGACGTCCATCCAGTGCCCGGTGAAGTATTTTACGCGCACCGGATGCTTCGCCGAGATGCGGCTGAGCAGCAGCGGCAGATCGGCCGTTTCGAGCAGACCCTCCGCCTCCAGCGCGGCGATCTCTTCGCGCAGCCACGCCGTTCCGGTCGCGCTGAAGCGGGCCAGGCCGACCCACTCGCCGCTCGCCTCGGCACCCAGGTCGCTGCCCATTCGCAGCAACTGCGCGGGCGCATCGTCGAGGTAATTGCCCGAGAAACCGTGATCCGCCAGCACCAGGTCACGCTCGCGCGCATCGCTGCGCTTCGACGCATCGACGGCGAGCACTACATCTGCCGCGCTCGAAAGCAGGCTTTCGAGGATGTAATTGCGAAACAGCACGTCGCCGTAGGACACCACCAGTTCGCCGGACAGCACGGCGTCCGCCTGTGCCAGCGAATAGGCCTCGCCCGTGTCGGCGAAACGATCGTTGTCGACGGTGCGGATGCCCTTCAGCGCCACCGCCTCCTTGGCGAAACCGCGCACCACCGTCACGTCGCGCACGCCGCTATCGGCGAAAGTCGCGACCGCCCGCGCGAGCAGCGACTGGCCACGCACGTCGATCATGCACTTGGGCCGGTCGCGCGTCAGTTCGCCGAGGTCACCGCCCGACGCCGCCAGCACCACCGCGCGCGGGCGCGGCGTTTCGGGCAGGTACCGGCGCTCGGCCTCCTCCAGTTCGGCGTTGCCCATCAGGCGGAACACTTCTTTGACCGGGGTCACGCGACCCTCGACGTTCACCAGCGACTGCTCGTCGTGGATCATCCGTGCGGTCTCGCGCATCGCGGCGATCGACGCGCGCATCAGATGGTTGGCCCAGATCACGGTCGAGATGCCCGCCTCGCGGAACAGGTCGGTCGGGGTCGGGTAATAGGTGGTCGGCACGATCACCACCGGCGCGCGATTGCCCCAGCGGCGGCAGAACTCGAAGATTTCCTTGGCGTCGGTCTTCTTGGAATGGATCAGGATCGCGTCGGCGCCGGCGGCGTGATACGCCTCGGCGCGGCGCAGCGCCTCCTCCATCGGCCGGCTGGAAATCAGTGCCTCGACGCGCGCGACGAGGATGAAGTCGTCGCTGGTCTGGCTGTCCTTGCCCGCCGCGATGCGGCCGCAGAACTCGTTGATCTCGGCAAGCGGCTGCTCCTCGCCGATGAACGAGTTGGTCTTGGGGAACAGCTTGTCCTCGATGCAGACGCCGGCGATGTTGCGCTCACCGAGCTTGCGGACCAGTCGGCGGACGTTGTTGAAGTTGCCGTAGCCGGTGTCGCCGTCGACCAGGATCGGCAACGTGGTCGCGTCCGCCATATATTCAAGCACGTCGAGCACCTGCGTCCACGACGCCTCGTTGCTGTCGCGCAGGCCGAGGCTGGCGGAGATGCTGAGTCCCGACGCCCAGATGCCGCCGAAGCCCGCCTCCTCGACGATCTTTGCCGACAGGCCGCTATGCGCCTCCATCAGGAAGGAGAGTTCGGGGCGTTCGATCGCATGGCGCAGCGCCGACGCGCGCGATTGCGGTGCGGGGCTGATGAGGCCGTTGGACAGGTCGTTCATAGTCACAGGTCTTTCCGTGATCGCATTGATGTCGCGGCGTAATGCTGTTTGCCGCGCGATGGCCGCTCGTTATAGATGCGCGCGCATGCAAACAAGCCAAGCCGATCCGACCGCCCCGCAACCCCGGCCTATCGTCATCCTGCTCGCCGCAGGTGTGGGGAAACGTCTCGGCGAGAGTCACGATGGCCCGAAGGTGCTGCTCGACTTTGCCGGCCAGTCGCTGATCGAGCGGCACCTTGCCGCGTTGGCGAGCGTCGGCATCGACGATATCGCGGTGACGGTGGGTCACGAGGCGGATACGCTGCGCGCGACGCTCGGAGACCGCGCGACGACGGTGTTCAATCCGCAATACAGCGAGGGCAGTCTGGTGTCGCTGTGGGTGCAGCGGGAGCGGTTGCGATCCGGTCGCGATGTGCTGCTGATGGACGGTGACGTGCTGTACGATGCACGTATTTTGGAACGGTTGATCGCCGCGCCGGGCGAGGCGGTGCTGCTGGTCGACCGCGAACTCGAACCCGGCGACGAACCGGTCAAGGTGTGCTTTCGCGGCGAGACGATGGTCGATTTCCGCAAGCGCCCCGAACATGCGCACGACTGGCACGGCGAATCAGTCGGTTTCTTCAAGTTCGCGCCCGCCATGGCCGCGAAGCTTGCCGATGCGTGCGATCGCTATGTCGCCGCTGGCAACACCGCCGTCGAATATGAAGAGGCGATCCGCGACCTGATGCTCGCCGATCCCGCCGCGTTCAGCTATGTCGACGTGACCGACCTGCCGTGGACCGAAATCGACTTCCCGGAGGACGTCGCCAAGGCGCGCGACTCCATCCTGCCGCAGTTGGGTGCCTGATATGTCGTTGCACGACCCTGCCCCGCTCACCGCGCAAGACCTCGCGCATTTCGCCGAGACAGGCTGGCTGGTCCGGCGCGGGCTGTTCAGCACGGCGCAAGCCGGCGAGATCGCGCGCTGGACCGACGAACTGGTCGCGCTGCCCGAAGTGCCGGGCCGCCACATGGTCTACTACGAGGACAGCCTGACCACGCCGGGTGAGCGCGTGATGCAGCGGATCGAGGATTTCTGCCCCTACCATGCCGAGTTCGACGACCTCGTCCGCCATGGCAGCCTCGCGGCAGCGGTGGCCCAGCTGCTCGGCGGCCCGGCGCTGCTGTTCAAGGAAAAGATCAACTTCAAGAAAGCGGGCGGCGCAGGGTTCGAGCCGCATCAGGACCAGCAAGCGGGCTGGACGACCTATGCCCCGATGTTCGTCACCGCGCTGGTCAGCATCGACCACGCGACGGTGGAGAACGGATGCCTCGAGATGACGACCGCGCCGCGCCAGACGCAGATGATCGGCGCGGAGTGGGAACCGCTCACCCCTGCGCAGATGGCGGCATTCGACCTGATCTCGATCCCGACCGAGCCCGGCGACGTGTTGTTCTTCGACAGTTATGCGCCGCACGCTTCCAAGCCGAACCTGACCGATGCGCAGCGCCGTATCCTGTACCTGACGTACAATGCCGCATCGGACGGCGACCATCGCCGCCGCTATTATGATGAGAAGCGGGCGAATTTCCCGCCCGATATCGAACGCTTGCCCGGCGCCAAGTACGTTTTTCGGGTCTGATGCGCGGCGGCGGCCAGCCGGTAACCCGCAGAGATTTGCGCATGCGACGGAACGGAACGTCGCGCCTGCCCCTTTAACGTGGGTTAGAGACGCTTGGTCTCTGAAACGGGAGGCAGCGTGAAGCAGCGTGACGACTGGCACATTACCGATACCGTGAAGCACGAGCTTGGCCGTGGCGATCCGTTCGCCGCCGCCGTTCGCGCCACGCGCATGCCGATGGTCGTCACCGATCCTGGCCAGCCCGACAACCCGATCGTGTTCTGCAATGAGGCGTTTCAGAAGCTGTCGGGCTATGACCGTGACGAGATCATCGGACGCAACTGTCGGTTCCTGCAAGGTCCGGAGACAGACCGGGATGCGGTTCGCTCGGTGCGTGAAGCGATCGAGGCGGGCACCGATATCGCGGTCGATCTGCTCAACTACCGCAAGGACGGCACGACGTTCTGGAACGCACTGTACCTAAGCCCCGTTCGCAACGGTGAGGGCAGGATCCAGTTCTACTTCGCATCGCAGCTCGACGTGTCGGACCGGGTCGAGGCGCAAGCGGTTATCCAGCGGCAGAAGATCGAGGTCGAGCGCGAGGTCGAGCGGCGCACCGCCGATCTGAAAGCAGCGCTCGAAGCCAAGACCCTGCTGCTGCATGAGGTCGATCACCGGGTGAAGAACAACCTCACCATGATCGGCTCGCTACTGCGGCTTCAGGCGCGCACCATCGCCGACCCGGAGATCAGCGACAAGCTGAACGCCATGCTTGAGCGGGTCGACGCCTTGGCGACGGTCCACCGGCGGCTTTATCAGTCGAGTGACGTGACGCGTTTCGATGTCGGCGCGTTCGTAGCGAACCTGGTCAGCGATGTCGTCGGCGCAAGCGGTCGAAGCGACATCGGCGTCAACATCGATGTCGACGTGATCGAGATTTCCGCATCCCTCGCCACCGCGCTCGGGCTCGTCATCAACGAGGTGCTAACCAATGCGATCAAGCATGCATACGGTGACGGCCGCGCCGGTGTCCTGACGGTTTCGGCCAAGCGTCAGGAAAGCCAGGCGATCATCGCGGTGGCTGACGATGGCCCCGGAATGGCGTCGGACGCGCGCACCAATGGCCTTGGCACCGTCCTTATCAATCGCATGTCGCGGCAGGTCGGTGCGACCGCGCAGTGGGCATCATCCCCGACGGGCACGCGTGTGACGTTGTCCCTACCGGTCGAGGAATGACGATGGACCGTCCCAAACCTCCACTCGCCGTGCTGATCGTCGAGGACGAAGCCCTGCTGGCGATGGATATCGAAGCGATGATCGAAGATGTCGGCCACCGTATCGTCGGTGAGGCGGCATCGTTGTTCGAGGTGGAGGCGCTTGATGCTGCGCTTTGCCCGGATCTCGCCTTTGTCGACATTCATCTCGCAAAGGGTACGAGTGGTCTCGATGTGTCGGCACTGATCCGCGCGCGCTGGCCGCGCACGTTCATCGTGTTCGTCACCGCCAATCCCAAGAAACTGCCGGACGACTATGCCGGCGGTCACGGCGTCATTCCCAAGCCGTTTTCCCGCAACGGATTGCTCTCGGCGATGCGGTATATCGAGGAGGGCATTTGCGCGCCGCCGCCGGTGTCCTCGCAGCCAAGCAGCTTCCTTGCCTCGCCCCACTTCGCGGCAAGCTGGAACTGAGCGCTACAGCGCGCGCAAGGCTTCGCCCGGACGTGCGCGGAGCGCCGACAGGCTGCCGAGCAGACCCGTTCCGAGCGTGACGACGACCGAGGCCGCCAGCGTGACGGCCACGACGCGCCAGTCCGGTGCCCAGCTGATCGCGAAGATCCGCACCACTACGAACCACCCTGCCGCGACGCCGATGGCGAGCGCCACCGCGACCAGCACCAGCGACAGCATCGCATATTCGAGCGCTTGTGCCGCCAGCACCTGCCGCCCGCTGCCGCCGAGCAGCTTTAGGATCACCGCATCGTAACGGCGCGCCCGCCCCGACGCCGCCACCGCGCCGACCAGCACAGCGATACCCGCCGCCACCGTCACCAACGCCGCCGCGCGGATCGCCAGCGCGACCTGACCAAGCACCGCGCCGATCTGGCCGATCACGTCGCCGACGCGGATCAGCGTGACGGACGGTAGTGCCCGCGCCACCTGCCGCGCGACCGCGCCGTCACGGGACGGCGGCGAATACACGCTCGCCAACAGGCCGTGCGGCGCCTCCTCGATATAACCGGGCGAGAACACGATCGCGAAATTGAGACCGAGCCCGCCCCAGTCGATCTTGCGCAGCGCAGCGATCCGCGCCGGCACGTCGACGCCCAGCACCGAAACGGTGATGGTGTCGCCGATCCGGAGATGCAGCGCCTCCGCCGCCTTGTCCTCCAGCGAGACGAGCGGCGGTCCGCGATAATCGGCTGGCCACCATCGCCCTGCCACGACCGCGTTGCGCGGCGGCAGCGTCGCCGACCACGTCAGCGTGCGGTCGCCACGCAGCACCCAGGCCGCATCCGGCAGCGTCTTCATATCGGCCACGCGCCGCCCGCGCAGCGCGACGATCGACCCGCGCAGCGACGGCACGCTTTCGATCTTCGCGCCCGGCGCGGCAGCGGTGACGGCGGTGCGGAAGCGCGCGGCATCATCGGGTTGCAGATCGATCGCGAAGAAGCGCGGCGCCTTAGTCGGAGCGGCATCGCGCAGCTCGGCGGACAGGCTGGTGTCGATCACCGCCATCGCCACGAACAGCGAGAAGCCGAGGCCGAGCGCCACCACCAGCCGATCGGTCTGCGCGCCCGGCCGGTGCAGATTGGCCAGCGCCAGCCGCAACAACGGGCGGCGCGGTCGCGGCAGGCGCGCGGCACCGCCACGGATCGCCACGCCGAGCCCCCATAGCAGCACGATCAGCCCGATCACCGCCGCGACGAAGCCGAGCGCGAGCATCCGGTCCGACGCGGTCAGCACCGCCAGCGCGACCAGCGCCGCAAGCAAAGCCGCCATCATCGCGAGCGTCCGTAGCGACGGCAGCGTGCGAACCACCAGAGCGTCGCGCAGCAGCGTCGCCGCCGGCACGTGCCGCGCACGGGCGAGCGCAGGCAGCGCGAAGACGGTCGCGACCAACATCGACAGCAACGCCGCGATCGCCAGCGGGAGCGGATAGAGCGCGAGCCGGGGCGGCACCGGCAGCGCAGCACCTACCGCTGCCGTCACGATCCACGGCACCAGTGCGCCGAACACCAGCCCGACCGCGATCGCAGCGGCCGCGACAACCCCGAGTTGCGCGAGGAAGATGGTCGCTATCGTGCCGGAACGTGCGCCCAGCACCTTGAGCGTCGCGATGATCCGCGTCTTTGCGCCGAGATACGCCGCCACGCCGCTCCCCACGCCGATGCCGGCGATGGCAAGCGCCGCCAGCCCGACGAGCAGCAGGAACTGACCGAGTTGCGCGATCCCGCGCCGCAGCCCGCCGGCGGCACGGTCGCTGGTCTTGGCCGACCAGCCAGCACCGGGGAACCGCTTGACGAGCGCGTCGCCGACCGCCTGCGCGGTGCCGGGCCGCGCCAGTGCGATCCGGTAGTGGCTTTCGTACAGGCTGCCCGGCTGAACGATCGCGGTGGCATCGAGACCGGCAAGATCGACCAGCACTGGCGGACCGAGCGCGAAACCGGCACCCAGCCGGTCCGGTTCCGTGGCAATGATGCCGATCACGCGCAGCGGCGCCATGCCGATCCGCAGCGTATCACCGACCTTTACTCCAAGCCGATCCGCCAGCGCGGGCGCGATCGCGATCTCACGCCCATGCGGCCGCGCGCTGCTCGCCCCCGCCGCGAGCCGAAAACGCCCGACCAAAGGCCAGGCGGAACCGACGCCGCGCAGGTCGACCAGCACCGGCCCGGCCGCGCGGTCGGACTCAGCCATCGCGCGTGTGGAAACGACTTCGGAGACGCGCCCGGCCGTGCCGAACGCCGCCAGTTCGGCAACGGTGGCGCGCCGCTGCGAAACGGTCAGCTCGACATCGCCACCGGCGATCTCCCGACCGTTCGCGTCAAGCGCGGCGAGGATGCTGGCGGACAGGCTGCCGATCCCGGCCAGCGCCGCGGTGCCGAGGAACAGGCACAAAGCGAGCAGCAACAGGCCACGCCCGCCCCGCCGCAGATCGCGCAGCGCCAGCCGCCAGGCGACGTTCAAGAGGCGGGCCGATCCGCACGACGATCGCCGACGATACGGCCATCGGCGAGTTCGATCACCCGTACGCACCGCGCAGCCAGCGCGGGATCGTGGGTGATGACGAACAAGGTCGCGCCGCTCTCCGCATGGCGGCCGAACAGCATGTCCATGATCGCGTTGCCGGTCTTGGTATCGAGGTTGCCGGTCGGCTCGTCCGCGAACAGCAGCGCCGGTCGCGCCACCAGCGCACGCGCTATCGCCACCCGCTGCTGCTCGCCACCGGAAAGCTGCGCAGGGTAATGCGTGACCCGGTGGGCAAGGCCGACACCGGCCAGCTCCACCTCGGCCCGCGCGAACGCATCCCGCTCGCCCGCGAGTTCGAGCGGCACCGCGACATTTTCCAGCGCGGTCATCGTCGGCAGCAGATGGAACGCCTGCAACACGATGCCGATCCGCCCGCGCCGTGCGACTGCCAGCGCATCCTCGTCCAGCCCGACGAAGTCCAGCCCGGTCACGCGCACCTCGCCGCCGCTGGGCCGTTCCAGCCCCGCGAGTACCGCCATCAGCGAGGATTTGCCCGACCCCGACGGCCCGAGCAACGCCACGCTTTCTCCAGCCTCCACCCGCAGGTCAATACCACGCAGGATGTCGACGCGCGCGGGCGGGCGGCCCAGCGACAGCGAGATGTTGCGCGCGGCGATCAACGCGCTATCGGCGGGGGATGCAGAAATGGTCACAGACGTTGCGATATGGGTGGCGGCGGGTGGTTGTCTATCTCGCACTCGCGATTGTCGCGACGCCGGCCGCCGCCGGCCCCCAGGCGCCGGTGATCTGGGCGTTTGGCGACAGCCTGACCGCCGGCTACGGCCTGCCGCCCGAACAGGGCTTCACCACCCGTCTTCAGGCGGCATTGCGCCGATCAGGGGTCGCGGCGACGGTACGCAACGGCGGCGTGGCGGGCGATACCGCCGCGCAGGCACGGGCACGGTTGCGCTGGGGGCTCCGGGGGCCCGGTTCGCCGCCCGATCTCGTCATCGTCGAGCTTGGCGCGAACGACATGCTGCGCGGTCTGCCGGTGGCTCAAGCGCGCGCCAATCTCGACGCGATCCTCACCGATTTGCAGGCGCGTCATATCCCCGTACTGATCGCCGGCATGCGGGCCGCGCCCAACCTCGGCACACACTACGTCACCGCGTTCGAGGCGATGTACCCGGCGCTTGCGAAGGCGCACCACGCGCCGCTCTACCCGTTCTTCCTTGCTGGCGTGGCGGGCAACCGCGCGCTGATCCAGCCGGATGGGCTGCACCCGAACGCACGCGGCGTGGAGATCATTGTTGCGAGGATGGTACCGGCCGTGCGCACAGCACTCCGGTCTCGTCGCTAAACGTCGACGTGCTTCGCTCATCGGCTGCTTTGGCAGATCCGCCGGAGCCCCCGGCGGGAAGGTTGGTGGACAGGGCTGGATTCGAACCAGCGTACGCTTGCACGGGCAGATTTACAGTCTGCTGCCTTTAACCACTCGGCCACCTGTCCAGGTTGGGCCGCTAAAAAAGCGAGGCGTGCCAATGCCGATCCGGAAGCGTGCTGTCAACGGCTTAGCGGTGCAAAAATCGGCAGAGGCTTGCATGCGGGCACGCCCCCGCATACCGGACGACGAGATTTGCAGACCTCGACAAGGGTCCGCACACCATTTCCGATCAGGACGCCCTATGAGCCTTTCCAGCACTGCCACGCCCCGTCTCGTCTCCTGTGAGAGGTCGAACTGATGGCGCGGCGTGGACATCGCCCGTCGCAGGCGCCCGCCGGCCGGCCGCGTTTCTGGGGTCGCCACGCGGTGACGGCGGCGCTCGCCAATCCCGACCGCGTGGTGCGCAAGATCTGGGCGACGCGCGAGGCCATGGCGAGCCTCGACATCCCGCCGATCATTCCGGTCACCTATGCCGAGGTCACCGACCTGGCGCGGCTGGTGCCATCCGACGCGCCGCACCAGGGGCTGGTGGCGGAGGTCGATCCGCTCGAGGATATCTGGCTCGCCGATCTGCTCGAACAGGGTGCTGACGACAAGCGACCGCTGCTGGTGCTCGACCAGGTGACCGACCCGCATAACGTCGGCGCGATCCTGCGCTCGGCGGCGGCGTTCGACGCACTCGGCATCATCACGCCCGATCGGCACGCGCCGCCTGAATCGGGCACGATCGCCCGCGCCGCGTCGGGTGCGCTGGAGATGGTGCCATGGGTCCGGGTGGTGAACCTCGCGCGCGCGCTCGACGAGATTGCCGAAGCCGGTTTCTGGCGGGTGGGGCTCGCGGGCGAGGCTACGCAGACGCTGAACGAGGCAATGGGGCAGCAACGTGTCGCACTGGTGCTCGGCGCCGAGGGTGAAGGCATGCGACAAAACACCGCCACGCACTGCGACGAGCTCGGGCGGCTGCCGATCTCGCCGCGGATGGAAAGCCTCAACGTCTCCAACGCCGCCGCGATCGCGCTATATGCTGCGACGACCCGGAGCATGCCCTGACGGATCCGCTGGGCATCCAAACGGTGCCCGGCGTTCTCGCGAGATGAACGCTCCGGTCTGAACGTCTTCTGTCGGATCGTGGCGCGGGGTTCAGCCACGCTGCCGGGAACCCGACCGCGCCTGGCCCGATTGGACGTCCCTACCCCTCCAGCGTGTGGAGCAGCGTACGGACGGCGGTGTCGAGGTCGCGGTCCTTGTCGCGCAATTCCTCGATCCGGCGGACCGCGTGGATGACCGTGGAATGGTCTCGACCACCGAACTTACGGCCGATCTCGGGCAGGGAGCGCGTGGTCAACCGCTTGGCGAGGTACATCGCGATCTGGCGCGGGCGGGCGATGACGACGGCGCGGCGCGCCGACACGAGATCGACTGGTTTCAGGTCGAAATGGGCCGATACCGCCTTCTGGATCTCGTCGATCGTGACGCGCCGTTCGGCGCCGCGCAGCACTTCGCCGAGGGTGACGACGGCGAATTCAAGATCAATCGTATCGCCGGTCAGCTGCGAATAGGCGACGACACGGTTGAGCGCGCCTTCGAGATCGCGGATGCTGGCGGTGATGCGGGTGGCGAGCAGATCGACCACCTCGGCCGGCACCGCGACGGTGGGCAGTTCGGCGAGCTTGCGCGCCAGCACCGCGCGGCGCAGCGCGAGATCGGGCGCCTTGATATCCGCAACGAGGCCGCACGACAGCCGTGAGGTAATCCGCGCCTCTACCCCGTCGAGATCCTGCGGGCAGCGGTCGGCGCTGATGACGAGCCGCTTGCCCGCGCCCATCACCTCGTTGATGGTGTGGAAGAACTCTTCCTGCGTCGAATCCTTGCCGGCGATGAACTGGAGATCGTCGATCAGCAGCACGTCCGCCGAGCGCAACCGCGCCTTGAAGGCGTGCGTGTCGCGCGCGCGCAGCGCCTGGACGAACTCGAACATAAAGCGTTCGGCCGACATCAGGATGACGTGCGCGCTCGGCACCGCTTCGAGATAGGCCGAACCGATGGCGTGCATCAGGTGCGACTTGCCTTGGCCCGTGCCGCCGTGGAGGAACAAAGGGCTGAACCGCGGCACGCCGGGTTCGGCCAGTGCCTTGGCGGCATTGAACGCAACGCGGTTGGAGGCATCCACCACGAAGCGGTCGAACGTGAAACGCGCGTCGAGCGGTGGCCGCTCGCGGCCCGGCTGGGCGGCGACAGGCGCAGGGGTGGCGACGGCAGCCGTGAGGGGGCGGAGCACCGCCACCTCGGCTCCCGCCGCCGAATCGGCCCGCAGCGTTTGCGGCTGCGGCGTGGCCGAACGGGTTTCGATCGAGACGCTGCGCACGCCCGGCATCTGCGCGCGGAACTCCTGCAGCAGTCGATCGGCATAATGGTTGCTGACCCAATTGGTCATGAACGCGGACGGCAGCGCGAGACGCACCGCATCCGCATTATCGTCTTCGATCAGTTCGATGGGTTTGAGCCACTTGTCGAACAGGCGCGTGCCGGCCGACTCACGCAGGTGCGAGCGGACGACCGTCCAAGCCCTGGCGATCTCGCCCTGCTCGATCCGGTCATCCACGCGCAACGCTCCTCTGGCCCCCAATCCGTTCACGCAAAAACCTTCCTTTCGGCCACGCGCCGCGCACGCGACCGCAAATTCGGACAAACGTCCCCTCAGGCGGAATCACGTTTCCGTCCGGCGAGGGGCGCTCTTAGTTGAGTTGCGCGGACGATCGTCCGCGCTGTCGAGGGGCAGTTATGAAGATCGACGCGATTCGATCAATGGCCGCAGCCGTCAGATTTCTGAAATAATCCGATTGACTCGGAATTGCCCAAGGTTTCCCGTCAGAAATCTTACAAGTGTCTGTAAATGGGCAATATCTGACGGACGATCGGAACGGAGACGTTGCGAATCGCCGGGAATCCTCGCTTTGCGGAAATGGCGCGGAATGGCTTCACGCCGGCACGCGGATCTGCGTTTTCAGACACCGTCTACGGCGAACGCAGCAAAGCCCGCCCGGTAAACCCGAGCGGGCAAAATGCTTGTAGAACGTTTTGAAACGCTTAGGCGAGCGCGGCGAGACGCTTCGTCAGGCGCGAGAACTTCCGCGCGGCAGTGTTCTTGTGCAGCACGCCCTTCGACACGCCGCGCGCCAGCTCCGGCTGCATTTGCGCCATCGCTTCGGTCGCGGCGGACTTGTCGCCCGATGCGAGCGCAGCTTCCGCCTTCTTCACGAAGGTACGGATACGGCCGACGCGGTTGCCGTTGACTACGGCGCGGTTCGCGTTGCGCCGGATTCGCTTTTTCGCCTGTGGCGTATTGGCCATGAAGCCCTCTAGGTCTGAGATCGGATGACGCGTACGGAATTGCTTCCCCGCGCCGGAAGGCAGGCCCCTTAGCCAGCGGGGTTGATTCGGTCAAGACGTAACGCTGGTCCTACCGCTGACAACGGCTGCACCAGAAGGTCGATCGGCCGCCATCGGCATAGCGCAACACGGTGCCTCCGCAACCGCACGGCTCCCCCTCGCGGCCGTAGACGGCGAACTGTTTGGAGAAGTAGCCGAGTTCACCATCCGGCCGCGCATAATCGCGCAGCGTCGAGCCGCCCGCGTCGATCGCGGCGAGCAGCACCGTGCGAATCGCCTCCACCAGCCGGGCAAGCTTCGCGCGCGAGATCCGGCCCGCCGCTCGCTTCGGGCTGATGCCGGCGAGGAACAGCGCTTCGCAGACATAGATATTGCCGAGGCCGGCAACGATGCGCTGGTCGAGCAGCATCGCCTTTATCGGCGCGATCCGCCCGTCCAGCGCCTGGGCTAGATACGCCGCTGAAAGGTCATCGCCGAGCGGTTCCGGCCCAAGCGCCACGAAGGCGGGATAGGCGTCAAGCGATCCGGTCGACACCAGATCGACCGAGCCGAATCGCCGCGCGTCATTGAGCGCGAGGCGGCGCCCTGCCCCCGTTTCCAGAACCAGATGATCGTGCGGCAGCAGGTCACCCGGATCGACCCGCCAGCGGCCCGACATGCCGAGGTGGAAGATCATCGTGTCGTCACGGTCGGTATGGATCAGGCCGTATTTGGCGCGCCGCCCCAGCTCCGTCACGCACGCGCCGGTCAGCCGCTGGCGCAGATCCTGCGGGAACGGGCGACGCAGATCGGGCCGGCGCGTCTCGACCAGCACAAGCCGCTGGCCCTCCAGCACCGGCGTGAGGCCGCGCACCGTTGTCTCGACTTCGGGTAATTCTGGCATCGCGCTTTATTCTCCGTTCGTCCGTGCGGTCGAACGATTGGCAGCTAGGTTGCGTTTGCCCGCGCCACAAGGCGCCGCTAGAGCGGGGGAATGAGCGACACCGTATCCTTTGGCTATCAAGACATCCCCGCAGACGAGAAGACCGCCCGGGTGGGCGGCGTCTTCTCCAACGTGGCCGCGAAATACGACCTGATGAACGACGCCATGTCGGGCGGCATGCACCGGATCTGGAAAGACCGCTTCGTGCGCCGGGTGAAACCGCGCGAAGGCGAGCAGATCCTCGACATGGCAGGCGGCACCGGCGACATCGCGTTCCGGATGGAGCCTTCGGGCGCGTCGATCACCGTGGCCGACATCAACGCGGAGATGCTGAAGGTCGGCATGGACCGCGCCGCCAAGCGCGGCATCGACGGGCTGGTGTGGACCGAGGCCAATGCAGAGACGCTGCAATTCCCCGACCGCTTCTTCGACGCCTATACGATCGCGTTCGGCATCCGCAACGTGACCGACATTCCCAAGGCGTTGCGCGAGGCGCACCGGGTGCTGCGGCGGGGCGGGCGGTTCTTCTGTCTGGAGTTCTCCACCACGGTGTGGCCGGGCTTCGCCGAGGTGTATGACGCCTATTCGCACAAGATGGTGCCGCAACTCGGCAAGCTGCTCGCGAACGACGCCGACAGCTATCGCTATCTGATCGAATCGATCCGGCGCTTCCCCGACATGCCGACGTTCGAGGCGATGATCGGCGAGGCCGGTTTCGTGCAGACCAAGGTCGAGCCGATGCTGGGCGGGCTGGTGGCGATCCACAGCGGCTGGAAGATTTGAGCAGGACTCCGGCGTGACCGCCCCCGCCGTCCATCTCTGGCGGCTCCTGAAATGGGGCCGCATCCTCGCGCGTCATGGTGCCTTGCAGGGGATCGAGCGCGATCCCAACACGCCCACGGCGGTCAAACGGCTGGTGCGGATCGCACGGCTTGGCGCGCGCGTGCCGCCGGTGCCGCGCTATGCCGACGCGTTGCAGGCGATCGGCCCGGCCGCGATCAAGCTTGGCCAGACGCTGGCGACGCGGCCCGATATCGTTGGCGACGAGGCGGCGAACGACCTGCTGCGGTTGCAGGACGCGCTGCCGCCGCTGCCGTACGAGACGATCCATGCGGCGATGGCTAAGGCGTTCCAGCGCGATCCGGCCACGCTGTTCGAATCGATCGATCCGGTGCCGGTCGGCGCTGCTTCGATCGCGCAGGTCCACCGTGCCGTCACCACCGACGGCCGACACGTCGCGGTAAAAGTGCTGCGGCCGGGCGTGGAGGACGATTTCACCCGCGCGATCGACACGTATGAGTGGGCGGCGGCACAGGTCGAGGGCTTGGCGAGCGGCGGCGAACTCGCCCGGCTGCGCCCGCGCCTCGTTATCGCGACGTTCAAGCGCTGGACCGCGCGCGAGTTGGACTTCCGGCGCGAGGGTGCGTCCGCCTCCGAACTCGCCGACGCGATGACGGCGGAACCCGATTTCGTCGTCCCCAAGATCGATTGGGAGCGTACCACCGGCAAGGTGCTGACGCTGGAGTGGATCGACGGCATCAAGCTGTCCAACCGCACCGCGTTGGTGGCGGCGGGCTACGACCTGCCGCGGCTCGCCGACACGCTCGTCCATGCGTTCCTTCGGCAGGCGATAACGGAAGGCTTCTTCCACGCCGACATGCATCAGGGCAACCTGTTCGCGCTGTCCGGGAACCGGATTGCGGCGATCGACTTCGGCATCATGGGCCGGATCGACCGGCGCGCGCGGGTGTGGCTGGCGGAGATCCTCTACGGGCTCATCACCGGCAACTACAAACGCGTCGCGGAGATCCATTTCGAGGCGGGCTACGTGCCGGCGCACCACGACGTCGCCGAGTTCGCCACGGCATTGCGCGCGGTGGGCGAGCCGATGCGGGGCTTGGCGGTCAAGGACATGTCGATCGGCATGATGCTCGACAGCCTGTTCAACATCACGCGCGACTTTGACATGCGCACGCAGCCGCACCTGCTGCTGCTGCAAAAGACCATGGTGATGGTCGAAGGCGTGGCGACCAGTCTCAACCCCGACATCAACCTGTGGGACACGGCGGCCCCGTTCGTGCGCGAATGGATCAGGACCGAGCTCGGGCCTGAGGCGGCGGTGGCGGATCGGCTCATCACCGATCTGCGGACGCTGTCGCGCATCCCCGAACTGGTCCGCAATATCGAGCGGCACTTCCCCTCCCCCGGCGGTGCCCCGCCCGAGCCGCCGATGCGGCCGATCGCGGTTCTCGGGTCGGGACGCAGCAGCGCGATGCGCTACGTTCTGGTCGCGGTGGTAAGCGCCGGCGTGAGTTTCGCCGCCGCCTGGCTGTCGTTCCACTAAGGCGGTGGCGCGGCCGGTCGCCCCGCTCTGGCTCACCGCCCCCAGCCGCTTCGCGCAGGTCACGCGTGGGCGGGCACGGGCGGTGCTGGCGGCGCTCGCGCTGTTGGTCGCGGCGAGTTTCCTCGCGCTCGGCGTCGTCGCTCCCGCCGGGGCGCCGGCCGATCCGTCACAGGCCGATCTGACGCTGTACCAGACCATCGTCGATGGGATCCGCGCCGGTGGCGATTATTACAGCGTGGCGGCACGGTCGCTCCGGGCGGGCGATTACCCGCTCAAGCCGTTCGTCGCCTTCCGTTTGCCGACGCTCGCGGTGATCGAGGCAGCGCTGCCGAACGGCGCGGTGCCGATCCTGCTCGACCTGCTTGCCCTCGGCGTGTTCGCGGCATGGTGGCTGCGGCTGCGACCCGCCTTCGCACGCCGGGTGCCGCTGGTGGTCGCGCTGCTACTGCTCGCCGGGGGCATGGCCGCGTTCGTGCAGAGCGACCTGGTCGCCTTTCACGAGATCTGGGCGGGGCTGCTGATCGCGCTGGCGCTGGCGCTGCGCCGGCCGGACCGCTGGGTCGAGGCGGTGGCGTTCGGCATGATGGCGATGCTGATTCGCGAGACCGCCGCGCTGTTCGTCGGGATCATGGCGGTGCTGGCATTTGCGCAAGGGTGCCGGCGCGAGGCGGTCGGCTGGGCGGCGTCGCTCGGCGTGCTGGCGGTGGTGGTTGCGCTGCATGCGCATGCCGTATCCGAGGTGGTCCATGCCACCGATGCTGCGTCGCCCGGATGGAGCGGAATGCTCGGCTTCGGCTTCTTCGTGCAGGCGATGGCGGCTTCGACCGCGCTGACGATGCTGCCGCTCGCGCTGGCGGCGCCGCTCGTCGCATTGTCGCTGGCCGGGTGGGCGGCGTGGCAGAGCGAGCTTGGCCTGCGCGTGATTGCGACCATGTCCGGCTATGCGGTGTTGATCGCGCTGTTCGCGCGTGCCGACACCTTCTATTGGGGGCTGATGGTCGCGCCCACGCTCCTCGTTGGTCTGGCGTTCGCGCCCGACGGCCTTCGCGATCTGGTGGGGGTGGCGGCGGCACGGCGGCGGATCACGGTGACACGGGTGGTGCGATGAAGATCCTGCTGGTCATCGGCGGCGGCATCGCCGCGTACAAGGCGTGTGAGTTGATCCGGCTTTGCCGCAAGGCGGGCATCGCGGTGCGCTGCGTGCCCACCGCCGCCGCGCAGCAGTTCATCACGCCGATGACGCTTGCCGCGCTGAGCGAGCAGCAGGTGTTCACATCCCTGTGGGATCTCAAGGACGAAGCCGAGATGGGCCATATCCAGCTCAGCCGTGAAGCCGATCTGATCGTCGTCGCGCCTGCCACGGCCGACCTGATGGCGCGGATGGCGGCGGGCATGGCCGACGATCTCGGCACGACGGTGCTGCTCGCCACCGACAAGCCGGTGCTCGCGGCGCCGGCGATGAACGTGCGGATGTGGCAACACCCCGCCACCCGCCGCAATGTAGCGACGCTGCGCGACGATGGCGTGACCGTGCTCGAACCCGACGAGGGGCCGATGGCATGTGGCGAGTTCGGCGCGGGACGCCTGCCCGAACCGGAGGCGATCCTCGCGGCGATCAAGGCGGCGCTGGGGATATGACGGTACCGCCTCCCGCTGGGGAACGGCGGGAGGCGCCGCGCGACGGATCGGCCGTCGCCCCCCACATCCTCATCACCGCCGGACCGACGCATGAGCCGATCGACCCGGTGCGCTACATCGCCAATCGGTCGTCGGGGAAACAGGGCTTCGCGATCGCGGCGGCGCTGGCGGCCCTCGGCGCACGCGTGACGCTGGTGGCGGGGCCGGTCACGCTCGACACGCCGGCCGGTGTCACCCGTGTCGACGTCGAAACCGCGCGCGAGATGGCGGCGGCGGTTGTGGACGCGCTTCCCGCCGATGCCGCCGTGATGGTCGCGGCGGTAGCCGATTGGCGGGTCGAAGGCGCAAGCCAGAAGATCAAGAAGGGCGACGGCGCGCCGGTTCTCCACCTCGTCGAAAATCCCGACATCCTCGCCGATCTCGCGCGCAGCCCGCAGCGGCCACGCCTATTGATCGGGTTCGCGGCGGAAACGCAGCGCGTGATCGAACACGCCGTCGCCAAGCGCGCCCGCAAGGGTGCCGACTGGATCGTCGCCAACGACGTATCGGGCGACGTGATGGGCGGTGAGAGCAATGCGGTTCACATCATCACCGCAGAGGGCGTGGAAAGCTGGGAACGGAGCGGAAAGCAGGTGGTCGCCGACAGGCTTGCCGCCCGTATCCTCGCCACGCTTGCCGAACCGGGCTGACGCGCTGCGGTTAGACAAACGCCGGCAGTACGCTAAGATACGCAGCATGACGCAGCCGACGATCGCCATTAGCATCAAACGCCTCGATCACGGGACCGGCCTGCCCCTGCCCGCCTATGCGACCGCAGGCGCGGCGGGGATGGACGTGGTGGCGGCCGAGGCGACGACGATCGCCCCCGGCACGCGCGTGGCGGTGGCGACCGGTTTCGCAATAGCGATCCCGCCCGGCTTTGAAGTGCAGGTGCGGCCGCGATCGGGGCTGGCGCTCAAACACGGTGTAACGTGCCTCAACACGCCGGGCACGATCGACAGCGACTATCGCGGCGAGGTGAAGGTGATCCTCGCAAACCTCGGCGCGGACGTGTTCGAGATCGCGCGCGGCGACCGCATCGCCCAGCTCGTTCCCGCACCTGTTCAGCGCGCAGCATTTGAAGAGGTCGCCGAGCTGGACGATACTGGGCGCGACCACGACGGCTTCGGCTCGACCGGACGATGATGTTGGCTCTTGCTCTGCTGGCCCAGGCGGCACCCGACGTGCAAAATCCTGCACCGCCGCTGCCAAGCGACTGGTCGAATCTCGCGGCAATGCCATTCGTCGTGCAGCCACAGATCACCGCGCCGCTCGACAAGTTCGTGGCGGACGAGATTGCCGCGGGACGGTGCGCGGTCACCAGACCGGTAGACGGGCATTATGTCGTCAGAGTGGACGTGGCGACGCTGGTCGATGCGGACGGTACCGTTCGGCGTGCGGTGCCGCGCGCGATGGGGTGCCCGACCGTCGAGCAATATAGCGCCGGTCTTGTCACCAGCTTTGCGCGGGCCAACCTCCAGGTCCGGGCAGGTAAGCTGTGGTATCGCACCACCACCGTCTACGACTGGCGTGGATGACGCTCAGCGACGCTGAACTGGAGCGCTATGCACGCCATATCGTCCTGCGCGACATTGGCGGCGCGGGGCAGGCGAAACTCAGGGCGTCGCGCGTCGCGGTAATCGGCGCTGGCGGGATCGGGTCGCCGGCGATCCAGTATCTCGCCGCCGCCGGGGTCGGTACGCTCATTCTGATCGACGACGACCGGGTCGATCTCTCCAACCTGCAACGCCAGACGATCTTTGGCGGCGACGATGTCGGCACGGCAAAGACGGCAGCGGCAGCGGCAGCGGTGGCGCGACTAAACCCACATGTCCACGTCGAGAACCGACATGCCCGACTCGACGCCATCAATGCGCCCGCATTGATGGCGGGCGCGGACGTGGTGCTGGATGGTACCGATAGTTTCGCGACGCGGCTGGCGGTGGCGGACGCGGCATTGGCGGCGCGGGTGCCGTTGGTGTCGGCGGCGGTCGCGCAGTTCGAGGGGCAACTTGCGGTGTTTCGCGGCTGGGAAGCGGACAAGCCCTGCTACCGCTGCTTCGTCGGCCATGATCCCGATCGGCCCGAAACCAGCTGCGCGGAAGCCGGCGTGCTCGGCGCGATGGCCGGGGTGATGGGCAGCCTCGCCGCGCTGGAGGTCCTGCGCGCGATCACCGGTTTCGGAGACGACAGCGCGGGCAAACTGCTGCTCGTCGACGCGCTGGCGTTCCGCTTCCGCACCATCGCGCTGCCCAAGGATCCGGGTTGCCCGGCGTGTGGTGCGCTCGTCCCCTGACGCTCCACTCTTGCGGATTGCGGCACTCCCGCGTCGGTAATGCGGTGCCGGCTGTGGAAGTCGCGTACCATCAGCGCGCGGCATCCGGCACGTGCCGTGAAACGCCGGGTCGGTTGCTAATGATCAAGGGTTCGGACCGCTTAGCGGTCGCCGGATTACGCCTGTTGGAGGACGAAGCGTCGCGAGTTCTACGTGACACTCACGCAGTTAGCTGCTCCTTAACGCAACCTCGGCCAAGGCTTCGCCCATGCAAACCCCAGCGCTTCGCACCGTTCTCGTCATCTTCGGCACGCGACCGGAGGCGATCAAGCTGTTTCCGGTGGTCGCCGCGCTTAAGGCCGTACCCGGCCTGAACGTACGTACTTGCGTCACCGCGCAGCATCGCGGGCTGCTCGATCAGGTGCTGGAGATTGCCGGATTGCGCCCGGATATCGACCTCGACCTGATGGAACCCGGCCAGTCGCTCGACCGGCTGACCGCGCGGTTGCTGACCGGGCTTGGCGAGGTGATGGACGCGGAGCAGCCCGACCGCGTGATCGTGCAGGGCGACACCGCCACCGCGATGGTCGGCGCGCTCGCCGCATATTACCGCAAGGTGCCGGTCAGCCATGTCGAGGCGGGCTTACGCTCCGGCGACATCTACCAGCCGTGGCCAGAGGAAGTGAACCGTCGCATCGTCGCGCCGATCGCGGATCAGCATTTCGCGCCAACCGAGACGGCCGCGGAAGCGCTGCGTCGCGAGAATATCGCGTCCTCGACCATCCACGTCACCGGCAACACCGTGATCGACGCGCTGCATGCCACCCGCGCCAAGCTCGATGCCGATCCGTCGCTGGCCGCCGGGCTGGACGACATCGCCGCGCGGTTCGCGGGCAAGCGGCTGATCCTCGTCACCACGCACCGACGCGAAAATTTCGGTGGCGGGATGGAGGGCATCGCGCGCGCGATCGGGCGGATCGCGGACCGCAGCGACACCGCCGTGCTGTTCCCGGTGCACCCCAATCCCAATGTCGTCTCGGTGATGGACGCGCTGCTCGGCGACCGGGCGAACGTCGCGCGGATCGCACCGCTCGACTACCCGCATTTCATCCGTGCGCTCGGCATGTGCGAGATCGCGCTGACCGACTCCGGCGGCGTGCAGGAGGAAGCCCCTGCCCTCGCCAAGCCGGTGCTGGTGATGCGCGAGACGACCGAGCGGCCCGAAGGCGTACACGCGGGCACGGCAAAGCTTATCGGGACGGATTCCGACCGGATCGTTTCCGAAATATCAACCCTACTGGACGACAAGGGCGCGTACACGGCCATGGCCCGCGCCCACAATCCGTTTGGCGATGGTCATGCGTCCGCAAGGATAGCAAGGATCGTCGCCGATGGTTTCGGATGCTGAACTCAAGGTCGTTGTCGTCGGCCTCGGTTATATCGGACTGCCCACCGCCGCGGTGATCGCGCGGACCGGCGCGAAGGTGCTCGGCATCGACGTCAGCCCGCATGTCGTCGAGACGGTCAACTCGGGCAAGGTACATATCGAGGAGGTCGATCTCGACGGCCTCGTCTCGGGCGTGGTCGCGCGCGGGAACCTGCGCGCCTCGACGCAGGTCGAGTCGGCCGACGTGTTCGTCATCGCGGTGCCGACGCCGTTTGCGGACGATCATGCGCCCAACATCGGGTACGTCCTGCGCGCCGCCACCACCATTGCGGCGGTGCTGAAGGCAGGTGACGTGGTCATCCTCGAATCGACCTCGCCGGTCGGCACCACCGAGCGGGTGCGCGATCTGCTCGCCAAGTTGCGGCCCGATCTGAAGGTGCCGGGCAAGACCGGAGAAGCCGCCGACATCGCCATCGCATATTGTCCGGAGCGGGTGTTGCCGGGCCGCATCCTGGTCGAACTGATCGACAATGATCGTGTGATCGGCGGCATCACACCACGCTGCGCGCGCAAAGCGTTGTCGTTCTACCGTCGTTTCGTGCGGGGCGCCTGCGTCACTACGACAAGCCGCGCGGCCGAGATGACCAAGCTGACCGAAAACGCTTTTCGCGACGTCAATATCGCCTTCGCCAACGAACTGAGTCGGCTGGCCGATACGACGGAGGTCGACGTGTGGGAGGTGATCCGCCTCGCCAATCGTCATCCGCGCGTCAACATCCTGTCGCCCGGCCCGGGGGTCGGCGGCCATTGCATCGCGGTCGATCCGTGGTTCCTGGTCCACGCCGACCCGGCCAATTCGCCGCTGATCCGCACCGCGCGCGAAGTGAACGATGCCAAGATCGACTATGTGGTGGCGCGCGCCGCCGCGATGATCGAGGCGCAGCCGGGCGCGCGGGTCGCGTGCCTTGGCCTCGCGTTCAAGGCGAACATCGACGATTTCCGGGAGAGCCCGGCGCTGAAAGTCTCCGCCGAACTGGCACGCCGCTTCGGCAGCCGGATCGCGGTTGTCGAGCCCTATACCGCCGCGCTGCCGGCTGAGTTCAAGGGCACCGGTGCCGGCCTAATCGACATCGACACCGCGATCGAGAGCTGCGGCATCATGATCGTGCTGGTCGATCACGACGTTTTCAGATCCGTGCCGCTTGATGAGCGTGTGGACAAACAGGTTTACGACACGCGCGGTATCTGGCCCGATCAGCCGGCCCCCAAGGTTCGGCAGGAGTTGCTTCGGCTCGCTGGCTGATCGGCGAGCAAGGGCGCCAGATGGCCCGAAGCCATCTTTGACATATCCGTCCCCGACTACGGCGCGGTTCTGCACGTGGTGCCGCCAATATGGCACCTGTCAGCAGCGTTCTGCAATCGTGTCGCTGAGGACCCAAGTCGGCCGAAACGAGCTGCCGGGTGGATGCCGAGCGACCAGCGGAAGATGCGTGCACGCCCTTTGGCTTGTTCGAAGCAAATCGGCACGCCGTTAGCGTGTTTTCGTTAGCAGATGCTTGAACGTCACTCCCTCATTATCACGGTTCCCGTCTGTTATGTCCGTTCCGGAGGCTTGACGCGATTATCTCGTGAAACACCGGCTATGGTTTCTCAAGTGATTTCGAGGAACATTGGACTCGCCCGACGACACAGACGCGATGACCGAAACGGCTGATCACGTAAGTTGATGCTGCTAAGCAAAATATCCGCTTCATACTTGCATCATCTTCTGTACGTTCATGGGCGCGCTACCATTGATCCCACGTGTAGGATGCGATCATGAACCTGGAAATCGGACGATCCGAGTGGACGCCAGAGAACGGGTATCCTTATACGGTGATGTCGCCGGAGAAGCCTTGGTGGCGCCCGCGTGCTTCGGCTTTGCGGACGCGTGCCTTTACTACCCTGGTGTTGATCGACTTCCTGTCCATCACCGTATCATTCCTGATCGCGGCTTTATTACATGGGCAGTTCGGCGCGGACCGCGTGTGGCTGGTGCTGCTCGCAGTGCTGCTGCCGGTGTATCTCGTTACCGCACTCAACGCACATGCCTATGCCGCGGCGAATTTGCAGGATCCGTTCCGTGCGATTGCGAAGGGCGTGCAGGCGCTGGTGATCGCGATCAGCGCAGTGATCCTCGTCGCATTTTGCGTGCGCGCGTCCGAGGGGTTTCCGCGCCTGCTGGTGGCGATCGGATCAGTCTTCGCAATGATGACGATGATCGCCGCACGGTATATGTTCGTGAAACGCATGGTTTCGATCATCGGCGGCAATCCGTTCAGCGTGATCCTGATCTGCGAAAGCGACCAGCCGGTGCCGCCGGGCGTGTTTTCGGTGATGATCTCGCCCGAGTCGTTTTTTGATCCCGAAAAACATGATCCTGTAATGTACGACCGGCTCGCCAAGTCGCTGGAAAGCGCGGATCGTGTTGTCGTCGCATGCGACCCGGCGCGCCGCACCGCTTGGGCACACGCGCTGAAAGGCGCCAATATCCAGAGCGAGATCGTCGCGCCGGAGCTCCATAACCTCGCCCCACTCGGCCTAGGCAACCACGGCAGCGCAACGACGATCGTTATCGCGCACGGGCCGCTTGGGTTGTTCGAGCGCTTCATGAAGCGCGGGTTCGATTTCTCATTGGCACTGGCTACCGTGATAGCGCTGCTGCCGATTCTGGCGGTAATCGCCATTCTGGTGAAGCTCGACAGTCCTGGCCCGGTATTCTTCAAGCAGACCCGCATCGGGCGCGGCAACCAGATGTTCAAAATGCTCAAGTTCCGCAGCATGCGCGTGCTCGAAACCGACCATGCCGGCAACCGGTCGGCATCTCGCGACGACGATCGTATTACCCGCGTCGGCAAGGTCATCCGCCGCACCAGTATGGACGAGTTGCCGCAGCTCTTGAACGTGCTGAAAGGTGAAATGAGCATCGTCGGCCCGCGCCCCCATGCACTCGGCTCACGTGCGGCCGACAAGCTGTTCTGGGAGGTCGATACCCGATACTGGCACCGCCATGCCGCCAAGCCGGGGCTGACCGGGCTGGCGCAGGTGCGTGGGTATCGCGGCGCGACGGTGCACGAGTCGGACCTGAGCAACCGCTTGCAGGCCGATCTCGAGTATCTCGACACCTGGTCGATTTGGCGCGATCTGGTGATCATCGCTATGACGTTTCGGGTGCTGCTCCACCGTAACGCGTTCTGATTGCGTCCGCCGCTCGGGCGTTGCCTTGGCGAGCGAACTGCGCCACAGCGACGGCAGATTTGCCATGAGGCGACTGCATGGACCGCGAAGAGATCCCCGGCGCTGCCACAAAGATTATGGCGACGTGTTGGACATCGGTTATCACGACGATCTGCCCGCAGAGATGATCGTGGGAGGGAATAGCCAGCGCCAAATTCGCTTCAATGTCGCGATTGAAAAGCGCTTCGGCGTACGCGTCTCCAGCACTGAGATCGGAGAGCTCTGCAACGTCAGGTTTCTGACCGGCAACATCGCCTGACCGACAGCCCAGAGCCGATGCACGACCCGTTCGGCCTGCCGTGGCTCCTGCCCGCGCCTGCTGATTTGAAAAGGCGTCTGAAGGCGATCCGCAGCGCAGAACCGCTTGACGCGGCGTCGTTGCGCGCAATGGCACCAGCTTCGCTCAACGCGACGAAATTAAGACAGGCGAGCCGCGTCGGCACCGCGCGTCGCGTCGGTCTGGTCGATAACCGACAGGTGCCACAGCAACTGTTCTATCCAGTATTTACGCCGACGCCGGGCAAACACGACGCGATCTGCTTTCCGTGGATGCGCAGGCGCTAGGCTTGCGCGTCCATGCGTCGACCATGGCGGCGTGCGTGCGCGGTGCCGAGGAAGAGCATTGCGAGACGCGGCTGATGAAATGCCACCTGCTTGCCCGCCTTTTCGAGGAAGCGGTGGCATCGCATGTCGCCGCTACCGCACCTGCGCTCGATGCCAAGCGATTGACCGGCGAGTATACCCCAGCCCCAAGAACGCGACGGTGTGCGAGCATCTCCGCAGTCTTGGCCTAACGCATGTCGCGGAGCGGAAGGGTGGCGGCAGGGTGTGGAGCTCGACCCGTTGCGCTATGTCGCGCCCGAACTGCCGATAATCGTGGACTGACCTGATGCCTTCCCCTCACAACCCGCTGTCGCGCATGTTCGGTGCGCATACCCGCCAGCTTGATCCCGAACAGCAGAACGTGCTCGAAAAGATCGCGTCGAAGCTGCCGATCGCGCGCGATGCCGCCGATGTCGCTGACGAACGCTCGACCTATGGCGAACGGCTCGCCGATCGGGTCGCGGCGGTGGGTGGTTCGTGGGGCTTCATCATCGCGTTCACGATCGTGCTGTTCGGGTGGATGCTGCTCAACAGCGACGTGCTGGCGCGCTGGGGCCTGGTGTTCGACCCCTATCCGTACATTTTCCTCAATCTGATGCTGTCAACGCTCGCTGCGATCCAAGCGCCGGTCATCATGATGAGCCAGAACCGCCAGTCGCAGAAGGATCGCCTCGCCGCGAGCCTCGATTACGAGGTCAACCTGCGCACCGAACTGGAAATTCTGCGCCTGCACGAGAAGATTGATCTCGCCATCGCCGAGCGGCTCGACCGGATCGAGGCACGGCTCGGCACCCTTCCACCGACACCGTAACAGCTTTTTAGCACCCGCCAGCCGATAAGCCGGGACGATGCAGCCCTCCCCTGCCCCCACGATCAGTGTGCTGATGGCGTTGTACAACGGCGCGGCGCTTGTCGGCGAGACGATCGCGACGTTGCAGGCGCAGACGTTCGGCGACTGGGAGCTGATCGTGGTCGACGACCGTTCGACCGATAATGGTGTCGCCGTGCTGAAAACCATCGACGATGCGCGTATTCGCATTGTCGAACAGCCGGTCAATCAAGGCGTGGTACGTGCCCGCAACACCGCGTTTGCACACGCGCGCGGACGCTACCTCGCCGCGCTGGACCATGACGATCTCTGCCATCCGGAGCGGTTCGCGCGGCAAGTCGCCTACCTTGACGCGCACCCCGATACGGTCCTGCTCGGTACCGCCGCCAACATCCTCGACGATGGCGCGGTGCTGCCGCCGACGCTTGCCCCCATCACCACGCCGAGCGTGATCGAATGGTTGCTCAAGATCGAGAACCCGCTGGTATGGTCCTCGGTGATGATGCGCGCGGACGCGGCGCGGCGGCTCGATATCTTCATGCGGCCGGAGTTGATCTGCGCGGAGGATTACGACCTCTACCACCGCATCGCCCGCTTCGGCACGATCGCCCGGCTCGATGAGGAACTGATGACCTATCGCCGCACGCGCGGCAGCCTGTCGCAACGCCGGGTGGACGAGTTGCGCGCGTGTTCGGTGTCGGTGCTGGCGGATGCGCATCGCGATCACCTCGGCGAGGAGGCGGAGGACGTGGCGTCTTTGCTAGTCCATTACGTTATGGGGCAGCTGCCGGTGCCCGATCGCGCCACGTTGCGCCGGCTGGGCGATGCGCTGGTGCGGTTGCAAGCGCACTTCATCGAGACGCGCCGGCCGGACGCGGCCAGTCGCAAGCTGCTGCGGTGGGAGACGGCGCGACGCTGGGCTCGGGTCGGGCGGACAGGGTTGCGCACCGGTTCGCTGGGGCTGATCGCGACGGCGAGCGTGCGGCCGGATCACCTCGGGCTCGGCTATGCGGGACTGGACGAATTGATCCTGTCGCGCATCGTCGGCGGTGCACGCAATGTCTTGCGACGGACCGGCTGAGCTACGACGAAACGAGACGTACGGCAGATCGTTTCATTTGACACCATCTGCCCGCAACCATATCTTTGCGGCATGGAACAGGATGCCGCACAAAACCCGCCCCAGAATTTGCAGCAGAACCCGCTAGGCCTCAATGGCTTCGAGTTCGTCGAGTTCACCTCGCCCGATCCGATCGGTATGGGGCGGCAGCTCGAGCAGATCGGCTTCACGGCCACGCACCGCCATCCGGCCAAGAATATCACCCGCTACAAGCAGGGCCGGATCAATCTGATGATCAACCGCGACGAGGCTGGTCGCGTCGCCGCCTTCCGTGGCGAACATGGCGCATCCGCCAGTGCGATGGCGTTCCGGGTTGCCGATCCCGCCAAGGCGATGGAATGGGCGCTGGCCAATGGCGCCAAGCCAACGGAGGAAGACGACACCGTCATTCAGGGGATCGGCGGATCGTATCTGTACTTCGTTCAAGACGGCGTGGACCTCTACGCCGATTGGGCAGAGTTCCCGGGCTGGCGCGAGCAGGAAGCGGCGAACAGTGTCGGCCTCGATCTGCTCGATCACCTCACCCACAACGTCCGTCGCGGGCAGATGCGGGTGTGGAGCGCGTTCTACCGCACGCTGTTCGGGTTCGAGGAACAGAAGTTTTTCGACATCAAGGGGCAGGCTACCGGTCTGTTCAGCCAGGCTATGATCGCGCCGGACAAGGCGATTCGCATCCCGCTCAACGAGAGCCAGGACGACAAAAGCCAGATCGAGGAATTCATCCGCGAGTATAACGGCGAGGGTATCCAGCACCTCGCGCTGACCACCGACGACATCTTCGCGACGGTCGAGGCGCTGCGTGCGCGGGGCGTGCGGTTGCAGGACACGATCGAGACCTATTACGAACTGGTCGACCAGCGCGTGCCCGGCCACGGCGAGGATCTCGCGCGGCTGAAACAGAACCGCATCCTGATCGACGGCGATATCGAGACCGAGGGGCTGCTGCTCCAGATTTTCACCGAGAACATGTTCGGGCCGATCTTTTTCGAGATCATCCAGCGCAAGGGCAATCAGGGTTTCGGCAACGGCAACTTCCAGGCTCTGTATGAGTCGATCGAGCTGGACCAGATCCGCCGCGGGGTGGTGTCGGTGGAAGGCTGAGACATCGCCCTTCCCCGGCGAAGCAGGCATAGGACGTAGGCGCCATGACGAACTATCTCTCCGGCTTCGGCAATCACTTCGCCACAGAGGCTGTAGCCGGCGCGCTGCCGATCGGCCGCAACTCGCCGCAGCGCCCCGCGTTCGGGTTATACGCCGAGCAACTTTCCGGCACCGCCTTTACCGCGCCACGCCATGAGAACCGGCGCAGTTGGCTCTACCGGCTGCGTCCCTCCGCCGAGCATCCACCCTATACCCGCTACCAAGGCGCAGAGCGGTTCGCGCCCGGAACCAGCCCCGAACCGCTCGCGCCCAACCGGCTGCGCTGGTCGCCCGCCCCAGCCCTGGCCGAGCCGACCGATCTGATCGACGGCATCACCACGATGCTCGCCAACCGCGATCCCGCCGATCTGGAGGGTGTGGCGGTGCACCTTTACGCCGCCAACCGCGACATGACGAACCGTGCGTTCGTGGACGCGGACGGCGAGTTGATCTTCCTGCCGCAATCGGGGCGGCTTACGCTGCTGACCGAACTGGGCCGGATCGACGTGGCGCCCGGTGAAATTGCGCTGATCCCACGCGGGGTGCGGTTCCGCGCACTGCTGCCTGACGGCGCGGCGCGCGGTTACATCGCCGAGAACCACGGCGCGTTGTTCCGCTTGCCCGATCTCGGCCCGATCGGTGCCAATGGTCTTGCCAATCCGCGCGATTTCGAGACCCCGGTGGCGTGGTTCGAGGATGTCGACGCACCGTTCGAGCTTGTGCAGAAATCGCTGGGCAGCCTGTGGACGACCACGCTTGACCACAGTCCGCTCGACGTGGTGGCGTGGCACGGCAACCTTAGCCCCTGGCGGTACGATCTGGCGCGGTTCAACACAATCGGCAGCGTCAGCTTCGATCATCCCGATCCGTCGATCTTCACGCTGCTGACCTCACCGTCGGATGTGCCGGGGCGCGCCAATGCCGATCTCGTGATCTTCCCGCCGCGCTGGATGGTGGCGGAAGATACGTTCCGGCCGCCGTGGTTTCACCGCAACGTCATGTCGGAGGCGATGGGGCTCATCACTGGCGCCTATGATGCCAAAGCGGACGGCTTCGCGCCGGGTGGGCTGTCGCTGCACAACCTTATGGCGGGCCACGGCCCGGACGTGGCGAGTTGGCGCGCGGCGAGCGAGGCGGATCTGCAACCACGCAAGATCGACGGCACGATGGCGTTCATGGTCGAAAGCTGCTGGCCATATCGCCCGACCGCTCATGCGCTGGAGCATGCCCAGCCCGACTATGACGCGGCATGGGCGGGCTTTCCAAAGGCACGCCTGCCCGGCGCTTGAACCGCGCCGCTACGCGCCATAGGCTGGCGCGATGACCGACGCTGCGCTGACGCTCGACGACTTTCTGCCGTTTCGGCTGTCCTTCACCTCCAACCTGGTGAGCGACCGGATCGCGCGGGCGTATCAGGCGCTGTTCGGTCTGACGATCCCGGAGTGGCGACTGGTCGCGGTCATCGCCGAGAGCGACGGCATCACCCAACAGGCGATCGGCGTGAAGACGCGGATGGACAAGGTAACGGTGAGCCGCGCCGCGATTGCCTTGGTCGAACGCTGTCTAGTCGAGCGCATGCCCAACGCCGGCGATCGCCGCTCGCACCTGCTCAGGCTGACTCCGGCGGGGCAGGCGCTGTACGAGCAGGTCGCACCCAAGGCGTTGGAACTGGAACGCCGCATCTTCGGCGGCTTCGATGCGGGGCGAGTGGCGGCGTTCGTCACGATGCTCCGCGAGATCGACACCGTCGCGCAGGCAGCGGAAGACAGCGACCTTTAAGGCTGCGGCACTGATCAGATCCGCGCCGCACGCCTCCCCACGGCTTCCCGCCCGTGTTCGACATCGCGCGCCGGTTCGAACAAGGGCGTCACCAGCAGGTGCGGCATCGCCAAGGCGGCAATACCGGCAAAAAGCGCGCGTACGCCGCTAGGATCATGGCGCAACACCACCAAGGCGACGACCACCACGAGCAGCAACGCCGCCACCAGGATCGGCGCAGTGGCGCGGAGGTACGCGCCGATGGTTGCGCACCCGAGGCGGCGCTGGCGTTCGCTGGTTTGCGGCAGCGCGTGCAGCACCAGAAACCCGACCGCGAAGCCAACCAGCGGCGGCAGCAACAGCAACGCCGCCGTTCCCGTCAGCAGCCGCGCGTCGCGCCGCACGACGGCGGTGGCGAGCAGACCGATCGCACATAGCGCACCGGCCGCGGCGAGCGCCGCGGTCAACACAACCGGAACCTCGGCACCACCGGCATAGTGCAACAGGCTCTGCAATGCGGTCCGGTGCAGAGCCGCCGGTATCACGACGAGCCCGGCACCACGCGCGATACGCTCGACAACGGAACCGTTTGGCGCATCCTCCATGCCGAAATGCAGCGCGGACGCGATCAGGAACACCGGCAACGCGACGGCAGGATAGGCAACCCACCAGATCAGGCAGGCGACCGATGTCGCGCCGTAGGCGGCCAGAAATCCCATACGTTGTCGTGGTGCGAGAATGGCGAGGTCGCTCGCACCGTGCGCCATGCCCAGCACACCGATCGCCACCACCGCGAACAGCAGCTGAACCATGAGCGGGCCAAGGGCAGCGGCAAGCGCCGCCCCCAGCAGCACGCCCCAGCCGAGGGCCGGAGCGCGGATGGTCACGCGCGACCGGCGTGTACTTCGGCGTCGCTACCAAGCGCCCGATCAACATTGCCGGCGGCGTAGAAGGCGTAAACCACCTTCGCAATGATATCCATGACGAGGATCGCCCAAACCGATGCGGGATCGGAAATCATCTTCAGACCTTCCGGGCCGACCGCGAACACGATCGGATAGAGGAACCAGATCACCGTCAGGAAGGCGACGTTCTTGGTATATGCCGCCCCCAGCGCAGGTCCGCGTTGCGTGGCGATTGCGCGCAGCGGCGCCCACAGCAGGTAAAGCACGCCGACGAACGCCGCGCACGACCAAGCGAACCAGATCCACTTCACGACGGGAGCGTCGATCACCGACGATATCAGTCCGGCGACGATCATCAGCACGTCGAGCACGATGATAGAGGTGAGATATCCGCCGACTTCACCGGTTCGGCCGCGTTCATGGAATGCGACGAGCACCAGACCGGACAGCAGGATCGGCGTCGTGACCGACCAATCGAGATACCGAGCGAAATAGGTGGCGGAACCGTCGAATTTGACGAGCGTGCCGATACCGAAAGCCATTGCCAGATAGGCGGTTGCGGCGATGAACGGCACGCTTGCGTGCAGCAGGGTATGGTGTCGCAGCGGTGCGGTTTTCTTTCCGGTGGCATAGATCGCCAGTGAAGCGAGCGCCATCACCGAGAAACCGATCAGAAAAGGCGTTTGGTTCATTAGCAGGACTCCCCATTCAGGGACGACCCTGTGCCGGCCCGTCGCATGAACGTAGGTCCGAGGCGGATGTATCCGTGGAACAGCATGACAAAGCGGTCATGCAACCATACAGTTTTTGGGCTGATAGTTTGGCGGACAGCTGTCGCTTACAGAAGTCCGAGCCGCGACAGATCTGCGCGCAAGACATCCGCATCGGTGAACAGCACGCCATGAATGCCGAGCGCGTCGGCGGCGGCGACGTTGTCGGCACGATCGTCGACGAACACCGCATCCTCCGCCGCGATACCGAAGCGGTCGAGCGCGAGATGATAGATGGCGGGATCGGGCTTGGTCAGGTCTTCGTCGCCGGACACGACGATGTCGCGGAACCGGTCGAACAGCGCCGCTTCACGCGCACGGAACGGCGGCCAGAACTCGGCGGAGAAATTGGTGATCGCATAGAGCGGCACGTCGCGCGCATCGAGATCGTCGACCAGCGCGCGCATGCCCGGCAGCATGTCGCCAAGCTGCTCATTGAAGCGCGGGCCCCAGGCGGCGATCAGATCTGCATGCTGCGGGTGCAACGCGGCGAGCTCCGCCGAGGTATCGGCGAAGGGGCGTCCGGCGTCATGCTGGAAATGCCATTCCTTGGTCGCGACGTCGCGCAGGAACGCATCGAGCGCCCGATCGTCATCGATCAGGCGCTCGTAGAGGAACCGGGGGTTCCAATCGAACAGGACGTTGCCGATGTCGAAGATAACGACGGACGGCACCGCGCTTGCAATCAGCCCTGGCGGGCCTTGAAGCGACGGTTGGTCTTGTTGATGATATACGTGCGGCCACGGCGGCGGATCACGCGGTTATCGCGATGCCGGTCCTTGAGCGACTTCAGGGAATTGCGGATCTTCATGATCGATTCGCTTCTTGCTTTAGAGGTGCGGAAAAAGAAGGCGCTCGCCTAGAGTTGCGCCGACGCCAAGTCAAGGCGGCGGGCCTCTGAAAAATCTCGGGCTACCGACACAATCCTGCGGGAACCTTTGGGATACGATGGCAGGCGACAAGCGTTTCACCTAGGTAACGAGCGTTCGCAAGGTAAGGAAGCGAAGACATGAAAGCGTTGTTTGCAGTGGCGATGGCACTCCCCGGGCTGGCGCTGGCCGGCTGCTCGACGACCGCGGGCGGGCCGGTGCAGGTGACGCGCTTCCACCTTGGCGCGCCGATGGTGACGGGCACGCTCGCGGTCGAGCCGGCACCGGGCGGATCGCCCGCCAGCCTTGAGTTCAAGACCTATGCGGCCGCGGTGCAGACCGAGTTAATGCGGTATGGCTATGGCGCGCCGGCAGGTAACGACGCCGGCCAGTTCCTCGCGGTGGTCGGCTTCACCCGCACGACCGAAGAGGACGCCTCCGCACGGCGATCAGGCCTTTCGCTGGGCCTTGGCGGCGGCGGCTTCACCGGTGGCGGCCGGCGCGGCGGAGGCGGTGGGATCGGGCTTGGCGGCGGCATCTCGTTCCCGATCGGCAAGGCCAAGCACCATTACATGATCCTCACCGAACTGTCGGTGCAGATCAAACGCCGCAGCGACGGCAGCGTGATCTGGGAAGGTCGCGCGCGCACTGCGGCACCGGAAACCGCCGCCGCATCGCAGGCGGACGCCGCCGCGCACAAACTCGCCAGCGCGCTGTTCCGGGACTATCCGGGCGTATCGGGTCGCACTATCACAGTACGATGAGCATCACCGTCAACGCCGCATTCGACAGCGGCAACATCCGTGTCCTCGGCATCGAGGGCGATACCGTCACGCTGGAGATCGTCACCGACACGGGCAGCGACTTCTACCAGTGGTTCCACTTCCGGGTTGCGGGCGCGCAGGGTCGCGCCCTCACCTACCGGATCGTCAACGCCGCCGGCTCGGCCTATCCGCCGGGCTGGCCGGGTTACAAGGTGCGGATGAGCACCGACCGCGAAACGTGGCGGCTGGCCGAGACGCGTTACGACGGTGGCGTGCTGGAGTTCGGCTCGACCGGAGAGGACGAACTCGTCTGGTTCGCCTATTTCGCGCCGTACACGCTGGATCGGCACGACGCGCTGATCGCCCGGATCGCGCGGGAACCGGGCGTGACGCACCGCGAACTGGGACAAAGCCTCGACGGGCGCGCGATCGATTGCCTCAGCCTGGGCGACGGACCGAAGCCGGTGTGGCTTTATGCGCGCCAGCACCCCGGCGAAACGATGGCGGAATGGTGGATGGAAGGCGCGCTCGAACGGCTGACCGACACCGCCGACCCGGTGACGGCGGCACTGCGGGCGAAGGCGACGTTCCACCTCGTCCCCAACATGAACCCGGATGGCAGCTTTCGTGGTCATCTGCGCACCAATGCGGCAGGTGTGAACCTCAACCGCGAATGGCACGCGCCGACCGCCGAGCGCAGCCCGGAAGTGCTGTGCGTGCGCGATGCGATGGATGCGACCGGCGTCGCCTTTGCGATGGACGTCCACGGCGATGAGTCTATCCCGGCCAACTTTATCGCGGGGTTCGAGGGGATTCCCAACTGGACCGATGCGCAGGGCGAGCATTTCTACGCGTTCCAGCGCCGCCTGTCCGCGCACTCGCCCGATTTCCAGATGGAACTCGGCTACGGCAAGTCGGCGCCGGGCAAGGCCAACCTCACCATGTCGACCAATCAGGTCGCGCACCGCTTCGGCACGGTCGGGATGACGTTGGAAATGCCGTTCAAGGACCATGACGCCAATGCCGATGCCGAGTTCGGCTGGTCGCCGGAACGCTGCAAGCGGCTGGCGGGCGCGTGTCTGGAAGTCTTGGCGGAGATGATCGACGGGATGTGACCCGGGCGATCAGCCCAGCGGCCAGCGCGCGATGGTGTCGTAGCGCGCGCCGTCGTGGCCGAGCGTACTTTCGAACAGGATGAGGTGCTCCATCCGAAAGGCGACGCTGGTCAGACCGGCCTGTGCCGCGCGCCAGCGTTCGATCTCGACCGGATCGGCGGTGCGCGGCAGGCGGGCGAGCGTAACGTGCGGCAGATAGGCGCGACCCTCCGGCGGCAGGCCGAGCCGGACCAAGGCGTGATCGACCTTGCGGTGCAGCCCGGCGAGCGCCTCGTGCGGCGTCACGCCGGCCCATACGGCGTCGATCCGGCCGCGCCGGTCGAACGCGCCGACGCCGGCGATGCGCGCGTCGATCGGGCTGGCATGGACATGGCCGAGTTCGATCGCGATGTCCTCCGCGATGCGGCGATCGACCTCACCGATGTAGCGAGCCGTCAGGTGTAGCTGGCTGTCATCCTGCCAGCGCGCATCGGCGATGCCGTGCATCGTGTCGGCGAGCAGCGAGCGGATCGCGCGCGGTGGGCGCAGAGCAACAAAAAGTCGGTGCATGGCAACACCTCATTAACACAAGACAACGACATCGGTCGCTGGCGGATTTGCTTGAAAACACGCACGCAAAGGCCGATATTCGTAGGAGTAGTCCGGCATCTGGCCGGTCAAGGAGATGAATTGCAATGGCCAACTGGTCTGATCCCCGTTCGAGCGCCTCCCCCTTCGGGGCGGATTCGGCGGCGCGTGCAGGCGCGTTCGACGCGGGTCTGCGGCGCTATATGCTGTCTGTTTACAACTATATGATGTCGGCGGTGCTGCTGAGCGGCATCGTGGCGCTGGCCTTCGTCGCCAGCGGCGTGGCCGCGCAGGTGTTCCTGGGTGGCGGTATCCTGAAGTGGATCATCAGCTTCGCACCGCTCGGCTTCATCTTCGCGATGAGCTTTGGCGGCGGTCGTATGACGGCCGGCACGATGCAGCTGATGTTCTGGGGCTTCGCGGTGGCGATGGGTCTATCGCTGTCGACGATCTTCCTGGTGTATTCGCCGATCGCGATCGCGCAGTCGTTCTTCGCGGCGGCAGCGGCGTTCGGTGGCCTCAGCCTGTATGGCTACACCACCAAGCGTAATCTGTCGGCGATGGGCACGTTCCTGATGATGGGCCTGGTCGGCCTGATCGTGGCGAGCCTGCTGAACCTGTTCTTCCATTCGGGTCCGCTCGCGATGGTGATCAGCTTCGTCGGCGTGCTGATCTTCGCTGGCCTCACCGCCTACGACACGCAGCGTACCAAGAGCATGTACGCGCAGGTCGCCGGTACCGGGGCCGAGCAGCACATGATCATCATGTCGGCACTCAACCTCTACCTCGACTTCATCAACATGTTCCTGTTCATCCTGCGCCTGTTCGGCAACCGCAACTAAGCCGCACATCGTTTGGAACGCTTCGAGGCCCGGTGGGGAAACCCACCGGGCCTTTTTGCCTGTTTGCGAAAGACCCGCCGAATGCGCCTGAAGATCGACGTCGAACTCGATTATACGATCGACGGCGCCTACAGCATGCTGCTGCTGGTCGAGGCGGCGGCGATGGCGGACCAGCACATCGCATCCGAAAGCCTGATCGTCACCAGCCGCGAGCCGCTGCGCGCGATCGCCGGCGAAGACGGCATCGGCCAGCGGTGTTGGGCGCTGGCGGAAGGCTGGTTCCAGGCGACGTACCGCGCCGTCGTCGAGCTCGACCGCCAGGATGTTTCGATTGCCACCCTGCCGGAGACGCCCCCGCGCCTCCTGCCGGCGGAGGCGGTGCCGTACCTGCTGCCCAGCCGGTATTGCGAGTCCGATCAGTTCGAGGGGTTCATCAATCAGACCTTCGGATCCCTCGGCGGCGGCGCGCTGGCGGCGAAGTTGGTCGACTGGGTTGCGGATCACCTCAGCTATGAACCGGGCAGCAGCAACGGCGCGACGACCGCGCTCACCACCTTTGCCAACCGCAAGGGCGTGTGCCGCGACTATGCGCACCTGCTCGTCGCGCTGGCGCGGGCGGGCGGTATTCCGGCGCGGTGCGTGTCGGCCTATGCGCCCGATGTGTCCCCGCCCGACTTCCACGCGGTGGCGGAACTGTGGCTCGACGGTGCGTGGCGGCTGGTCGACGCGACGGGCATGGCATCCGCAGCGGATCTGGTGCGGATCGCGGTGGGCCGGGATGCGACCGACATCGCGTTCATGACCGTTTTCGGTGCCGCGATGCTCAACTACCAGCACGTTTCGGTGGTGCGGCTCGACGATTGAGTCGCCGGAACGCAATTCACGTGTCGTCCGTTCTCGTCACGTAACAGCCTGGAGAGCGGCAATGACAGCGGACACCAACGAAGGCGCAAGCCACAGCGGCGAGCATATCGAACACGCACAGGATGCCGGCCGTGACGAGTCGATCGTGGCGCGGCTGAAAGCCGACCCTGCCAACCCTGAGGCGAAGCTCGATCGCGGACTGGACGAATCGATGGACGCCAGTGACCCGCCTTCGACCTCGCAGCCGAGCACCAACAGCGCGCCTCCGGTATCATCCGGATATGACGCGGATGCGGAACGCAAATTGCAGGACGAAAAGTCCGCCTGAACACCCTAGCCGCCCCCGAGACATCGCTCCCGGGGGCGGAATTGCGTCGGTTTGGCTACCGTATGATTACGGTTCGGCCACGGTTCGTCGCAACCTTTGTTGCATCGCAGCAGCTTCTATGATGCGATGTGAATATCGGGCGACGAAGCGTTAAGCGCGGTGTTAACCATGCAGGCGCATCTTACCTCGGTTCAACACGAGTGAGCGGGGTGGGTTTATGGGTGCGCGCATGAAACCGGCGACTGGTGCCGTCACGCTGGCGGAGATGAAGGAATTTGCGGGGTTCTCGTCCGCGACGCAGCGCTATGTGCGCCGCTCGCTGGATATCGGCCTTGATCGGGACGATGCGATGACGCGCTGGTCACGCGACGTCGTCGAGGCGGCAAGCATCCGGGCGCAGGCGCGGCTGTACGCGAGACTACCCGACATTCGCGAGATGATCCCCGACGATAGCGGGCTCGACGCGATCGAACCGTTCCTTGCCCCCTTGATGACGGTGACGGCTTTTGATCTCGGCCAGGGACGTCTGACGACGTTTTCGGCGTATCGCTTCCTGTACGAGCGGTTGATCGGCGCCGAGGTCCGCCCGTGGTTGCCGGCGGCGTTCTGCTCGGCGGCGGCATTGCCGCATTTGCATCCCGAATTGCGCCGCAAGCTGCTCCAGTCGATCAGCGAGGCAGCCGCGACCGCGTCGGGCTGGTCGAACCGGCAGCCGGCCTTTTATCCGAAGTGGGTGGAGAAGGTCGAGGCGGGCGCGCTTCGCAACTGAGCCGTCCGACGGGGTTGCCGCGGCGCATCGACGCGGCAGCCTTCATCGGCACGCCCGCCACCCGATCGCGCCGCGTGGAGCCTGATCGAGGTGGAGGTGGTTGTGGTGCAGCGCGTTATAGTCGGGTGAGAGCACAGTGGCGAATAGCTTGCACGCGCCGTTGCGAACCGTGTGGAGGAAGGTCGCGCGGGGACCGTCGCCGCGCCATTCGTCGGTAATCGTGATACGGGTGCCATCCGCCAGGCGAAAGGCGGAGACATCGATGGCATCGGCACCGGCATGCTCGCTCAGCGTTCGGGTGCTGCCGCGAATCGGACGACAATTATAGGTACCAAGTTGCTCGATCGCGACCACCGGAGCGCCAAGGTAACGTTGCGCGGCAGGTTGCACGATGTCCCATTCCCACATCGCCAATCCGGCCGCGACCGGACATGACATGACCGGAGCGGACGGCGCTAGCGTGATCCGGCGCGCGCCTCCGACGGCGAAGCGCAGCCCGTCATCATAGCCGCACGCGCCGTCCTTGATCGGTGGCGCGGGGGTGAAGCGCACGCCTGCCTCGGTCAGCAGCGCTTCGCATTTGGCGGCTTTGTCGTGCAACGCCACAATCTTGCGCCCGGTGAACAGCCCGACCGGCTGACTGAGGTGAAGCGGCGACCACGGCAGATCCTCCGGCTTGGTGCGCAGACCGGCCACCGCGGCAAGGATCACCACCAGCAGCAAAGCGGCAATCAGCACCGCCAGTGCGGCGCTCCGAACCGTCCGCATCAGCCGCGCAACACGTCCGCCAGCACCTCGGCGGTGATCGGGTAGCCGAGATCGTCAGGGATGCAGAGGTGCGGCACGCCCCCGCGATCCTCCACCCAAGGCGAGACGGTGCGGATCGGGAACGCCGCCGCATCGGTGGCGGCATCGGCGAAGCTGGTATATTCCGCCAGCCGATCGAGAACCCGTCGCGTCGGGAAAATGACATGGCGGCGGCCAGCGACGGCATCGTCGAGGACGCTGCGCGCGCTTGCCCAGACCGCATCGACAGTCTCGGTCGCGTCCACCACCGGATCGGGCGCAGCTTCGGGCAGCCGCGCGAGGTAAAAGCGCGTGTCGAATACGCGCCGTTCGCGGTGGGTGGGCAGCCAGCGCGCGAACGGCACCAGCGCGGCAAGATCCAGGGTGAAGCCGCCCGCCTCCAGCGCCGCGCCGATCGTGGTGCCGCCGTGCAGCGCGGCCCGCATAGCAGCGAGCTGGTCTACGTCGGGCGGCGGCACGATGCCGATCGGCACACCGGCTTCCTCGATCGTTTCGCGGATCGCGGCGATGCGGGCGGCGGTGTCGTCGGGCTCGCCACCCAAATGTGCCGCGAGCGCCACGTCGCCTGGATCGACACGGCCGCCGGGGAACACCGTCGCACCGCCGGCGAACGCCATCGCATGGGCACGCTCGACCATCAGCAGCTCCGGCGCCGCGCCGGTGCGTTCGCGCAGGATCACCAGCGTCGCGGCAGGCACTGGAGGGGATGGCTCATCCATCGCGCGGATCTAGGGCGCGGATCGGCACATCGCAATCCGTCGTATCCGCGCCCGAGCGGCTAGCGGCCCTTCCAGACAGCGGGACGCTTCTCGACAAAGGCGGCCATGCCCTCCGCCTTGTCTTCGGTCGCGGCGAGGATTTGGAACAGACGGCGTTCGGAGACGATACCCTGCGCCAGCCCGCTTTCAAAGGCGAGGTTGCACATCTCCTTGTTCACCATCGCGGCGAGCGGCGCCATGCCCGCGATCGCCTCCGCTGCCTTCATCGCCTCGTCGATCAGGTCGGCGGCGGGGACGATGCGGGCGACGAGACCCGCGCGTTCCGCCTCGCCTGCATCGATCATCCGGCCGGTGAGCAGCATGTCCATCGCCTTGGCCTTGCCGACCGCGCGCGTCAGCCGCTGCGAGCCGCCCATGCCCGGCGCGACGCCGAGCTTGATCTCCGGCTGACCGAAGCGCGCGGTATCGGCGGCGATGATGAAGTCGGCCATCATCGCCAGCTCGCACCCACCGCCGAGTGCGAAACCGGCCACGGCGGCGATCCAAGGCTTGCGTGTCTGTACGACGTGGTTCTGCCAGCCGGCGAAGAAGTCGCGTTGGTACATGTCCGCCCCGGTGAGCGCGACCATCTCCTTGATGTCGGCGCCGGCGGCAAACGCCTTCTCGCTGCCGGTAATGACGAGGCAGCGCTGGCTGTCGTCCGCATCATAAGCGGCAAACGCGGTGCTGAGATCGGCTAGCACGAACGTGTTGAGCGCGTTCAGCGCCTGCGGGCGGTTGAGCGTGACGAGCGTCACCGCGCCGCGCTGCTCGACCAGGATGGTGTCGTATTCGGCCATGTCGGGTTCCTTTACACTGGCGACCATGCGTCGCTGTCGGGTAGCGGCGCAAAAATCTGGTCGATGACGTGATCGCTTACCGCGTCGAGCGTAGCCGGCTGCCAAAGCGGGGCATTGTCCTTGTCGACGATCAGCGCGCGCACGCCTTCGGTGAAATCGTGGCGCTGCACGACGCGGGTGGCGACGGCATATTCCTGGCGCATCTCGTCCTCGAAGGTCGGCATGGTCGCGCCTTCCAGCACGAGGCGCAGCGAGACTTTCGTCGCCTGCGGGGACTTGGTGGCGAGCACGGCAAGCTGCGCTCGCGCCCAGTCACCACCATCCGTCTCCAGCGCGGCGACGATGCCTTCGACGCTATCGGACGCGAACAGACGGTCGATGTCGTCGCGGTGGGCGAGGATCGCCGCTTCGGGCGCGGGGACGGATAGCGCGTCGAGGGTGGCAGCGATCTCACCCGGATCGGCGGCGATACGCGCCTTGGCGTCGTCCAGCGACGCGGCGAGCAGATAGTGCGTGGCAACGCCGAGCGCATGGACTTCAGCACCGTCGAGGCGGTGGCCAGTGACGGCGAGGAACACGCCGATCCGCCCGGGCAGCCGCGACAGATACCAGCCGCCGCCGACATCGGGGAACAGGCCGATGCCGGTTTCGGGCATGGCGAAGCGGGTGTTCTCGGTCGCGACGCGGAACCGCGCCGGCTGCGAGATACCGACGCCGCCGCCCATGGTAATGCCGTCCATGAACGCGATGATCGGCTTGGCGAAGGTGAACAGCCGGTGATTGAGCTGGTACTCGGTGCGGAAGAACGCGCGCGCCTCGACGCCGTCGCCCGCGCCGCTTGCCGCGATCATGCGGATGTCGCCCCCTGCGCAGAAACCGCGCGAGAGTTTAGGGTCGCCATCCGGCGCGGGCGCATGGTCGATCAGCACCGCTTCGATCGCCGGATTGTGCTCCGCACCGGCCAGCGCGTCGAGCATCGCCGCGCACATGGTGGTGGTGAGCGCGTGGATCGCCTTGGGCCGATTGAGGCGGATGCGCAGAACGCGGCCCTCGGCGTTGGTGAGGATCTCATCCGTGTCTGCCGTCACTTCAGCAAATCCCGGCCGATAATCATCCGCATTACCTGGTTGGTGCCCTCCAGGATCGAATGGACGCGCAGGTCGCGCCACAGCCGCTCGATCGGATAGTCCATCAGATAGCCGTAGCCGCCATGCAGTTGCAGCGCCCGGTCAACCACCGCCGATCCGGCATCGGTGGCGAGCCGCTTGGCCATCGCCGCGAAGCGCGTCTTGTCGGGCGCATCGTCGGTCACCTTCACCGCCGCCATGTAGAGCAGCGCGCGCGCGGCCTCCAGGTCGGTCGCCATGTCGGCAAGCGTGAACTGCGTGTTCTGGAAGTCGGCGATCGCCTTGCCGAACTGCTTGCGGTCGCGGGTGTACCCGATCGTCTCGTCGAGCGCGCGCTGTGCGCCGCCGAGCGAGCAGGCGCCGATGTTGATGCGCCCACCGTCGAGGCCGCTCATCGCGATGCGGAACCCCTCGCCCTCGTTGCCGATCAGGTTCTCCGCCGGCACGCGCACGCCGTCGAGCACCACCTGCGCGGTCGGCTGCGAATGCCAGCCGAGCTTGCGCTCCTGCGCACCGAAGCTGACGCCCGCCATGCCCTTCTCGACCACGAAGGCGGAGATGCCGCGCGGCCCGTCCTCGCCGGTGCGCGCCATCACCACGTACACCTCGTTCTCACCGCCGCCGGAGATGAACTGTTTGGTGCCGGTCAGCAGGTAATCGTCGCCGTCGCGCACCGCGCGCGTCTTGAGCGCCGCCGCGTCCGAGCCGGAGCCGGGTTCGGTCAGGCAATAGCTCGCCAGCCGCTCCATGGTGACGAGGTCGGGCAGGTATTTCGCCTTCACCGCCGCACCGCCGAAGCGGTCGATCATCCACGATGCCATGTTGTGGATGCTGACGAACGCGGAGGTCGAGGGGCAGCCATAGGCCATCGCCTCCATGATCAGCGCCGCCTCAAGCCGGCCGAGCGCGATGCCGCCGCCCTCTTCCGAAACGTAGATCGCTGCGAAGCCGAGCTCCGCCGCCGCGCGGATCGTGTCGCGTGGAAAAATGTGTTTTTCATCCCATTCGGCGGCGAACGGGGTGATGCGATCGGCGGTGAAGCGGCGCGCGAGGTCCTGGATCTCGCGCTGGTCGTCGGTCAGGTCGAACTGGGTCATGCAGACAATACCTCGGCTTCTATTTCTACGCGCCATTCCGACCGGACAAAGCCGGACACGATCAGCGTTGTCGTGGCGGGCCGCGCCGTGCCAAACCAGCGGCCATGCACGGCGGCGACCGCCGGGAAGTCCGCCCGGTCGGTCAGATAGATGCAGGTGCGGACGGTATCGGCGATGTCACCGTCGAGATCGGCGATCGCCTTCGCCACGATCGCGCAACAGCGTTCCATTTGCGCGGCCGCGTCGCCGGGCGTGGACGATCCATCCGGCTCGATCGGCGCGGTACCGGCGACCATGATCTGGTTGCCGGTACGCACCGCGCGCGAAAACCCGAGGACGGGCTCAAGCGGCGAACCGCTGCTGACGCGACGTTTCATGCCTTCCGCCCTCAACCCATCGTCGGGATGATGAACGCGCTGTCGCCGCTCGCGCCGCCATCGGGCCAGCGCTGCGTGACGAGTTTGGTCTTGGTCCAGAAGCGGATGCCCTCCATGCCGTACTGGTTGTGGTCGCCGAACGACGACCGCTTCCACCCGCCGAAGCTGTGATACGCGACCGGCACCGGGATCGGCACGTTGATGCCGACCATGCCGACCTGCACCCGCTGCGTGAACTCGCGCGCGGCGTGGCCGTTGCGCGTATAGAGCGCGACGCCATTGCCGTACTGATGCTGGCTCGGCAGCGCGAGCGCCTCCTCGAAATCGCGCGCGCGCACGATCTGGAGGACGGGGCCGAAGATCTCCTCTTGATACGCCCGCATGTCCGGCGTGACGTGATCGAACAGGCTCGGGCCGATGAAGAAGCCTTCCTCATGCCCCTGCAGGCTGAAGCCGCGCCCGTCGACGACCAGTTCCGCGCCCTCATCGACGCCGGTCTGGATCCATTGCTCGACCTTAGCCTTGTGCGCCGCCGTCACTACCGGGCCGTATTGCGCATCGCGATCGGTCGAGACGCCGACGCGAAGCGTGCCGATCGCCGCGACCAGTTTCTCGCGCAGGCGCTCGGCGGTTTCCTCGCCGACCGGCACCACCACCGGCAACGCCATGCAACGCTCCCCCGCCGAGCCATAGGCCGCGCCGACCAGATCGCTCACCGCCGCGTCGAGATCGGCGTCGGGCATGATAATGCCGTGGTTCTTGGCGCCGCCCATCGCCTGCACGCGCTTGCCCGCCGCGACGCCGCGTTTGTAGACGTAGTGCGCGATATCGGACGATCCGACGAAGCTGACCGCCGAAATGTCGGGATGGTCGAGGATCGCGTCGACCATCTCCTTGTCGCCGTGGACGACCTGGAGGATGCCCTCGGGCAGGCCCGCCTCCAGCATCAGTTCGCACAGCCGGTTCGGCACCGACGGATCGCGCTCGGAGGGTTTCAGGATAAAGGCGTTCCCGGTGGCGATGGCGGGGGCGAACATCCACATCGGGATCATCGCCGGGAAGTTGAACGGAGTGATGCCCGCGCCGATACCAAGGGGTGTACGCATCGAATAGACGTCGATCCCCGGCCCCGCGCCCTGCGAATATTCACCCTTTAACATGTGCGGGATCGCGCAGCAGAATTCGACCACTTCCAGACCGCGCAGCAGATCGCCCTTGGAGTCGTCGATCACCTTGCCATGCTCGGCGCTGAGCAGCTCGGCGAGTGCCTGCATGTTCTGTTCGAGCAGTTCCTTGAAGCGGAACAGCACGCGCGCACGGCGTTGCGGATTGATCGCCGCCCAGCCGGGTTGCGCCGCCTTCGCCGCAGCCACCGCCGCATCGAGCGCCGCCTTGTCGCCGAGCCGCAGCGTCGCCTGCACCTGGCCCGTGTTGGGATCGAAAACGTCGCCGGTGCGCCCGGGCTCTGCGCCGGCAAAGCCGCCGGCGATCAGATGGTCGATGATACGCATGATACTCTCCTTGGGCGGTGTCGGCCGTCACGACCGATCGTTGCCGGCGTCTATCCCACCGCGCCCGTGCCGCCGCAACCCGCCTTCGCCGCCGTTCAACCCCGCGCCACCTCGAACGCCGTCAATGAATCGCGCAGCGCCTGCACCTCGCGGGTCAGCGCGATCAGCTTCTCGACCGGTTGGCCGGCGGCGGCGAACAGTTCGGCGCCGAGGCAGTGCGTCCGCTCCTGCATCGCGCGGCCCGCATCGGTCGGAGAAACGACGACCTGACGCTCGTCGGCCGGGTTGCGGCGGCGCTCGACTAGCCCGGCCTGTTCGAGTCGCTTCACCAGCGGCGTGATCGTGCTCGATTCCAGCGCCAGCCGCTCAGCAATACCGCCGACCGTCTCCGTCCCGTGCTCCCACAGCACGTTCAGCACGAGATATTGTGGGTAGGTCAGCCCGAGGCCATCCAGCAGCGGCTTGTAGACGCGGTTAATCGCCATGTTCGCCCCGTACAGCGAGAAGCACAGCAGTTGGTCGAGCGACGGCGCGGCGCGGCGTGGTTGCGGGTTCGTATCCATGCAAGTCCATATCGCGATAAATTATCGCTGGACAAGGACCAAACGCTTTCCTAGATGCCTATTTATATCGCGATAATGTTTGTTGCGATATTTCATCAAGGGATCACACAATGAAAATCCTTTATAAAGCCGAAGCCACTGCAACCGGGGGGCGCACGGGTTCGGTCGCATCGAATGACGGTCGCGTTTCGTTGACGCTGGACACGCCCAAGGAACTCGGCGGCGGTGGCGGTGCGGGCACCAACCCGGAGCAGTTGTTCGCATCGGGCTATGCCGCATGCTTCCTCGGCGCGTTGAAGTTCGTCGCCGGGCAGCGCAAGGTCGCGATCGGCGAACCACGCGTGACCGCGCAGGTCGGCATCGGCAGCCGTGACGATGGGGCCGGCTTCGGACTAGCCATTACGCTTCGCGTCGCCTTCGACGGGATCGACACCGCCACCGCGCAATCGCTGATCGAAGCTGCGGATGTGGTCTGCCCGTATTCGGCGCTCGCCCGCGATGGCGCCGCCGTCGACCTCGCGCTCGCCTGAGGAGACATGGCGATGACCCGGCAACCGCATCCCGCCGCATCCGGCGCATGGCTGACACGCTATTACTTTCTCCGCGCGGCGGTCGCCGCCGTCTGGGTGGCGATGGCCTTCCTCTTCGGCAAGGACATGCCGGCTTTGGCGGCTATGCTGCTCGTCGCTTATCCGGCGTGGGACGCGGCGGCGAACTTCACCGATGCGCGGCATAGCGGCGGGTTGGCCCGCAACCCGTCGCAGGCGTTCAACGTGGTGGTGAGCATCCTTACCGCAATCGCCGTCGCCGTGGCGCTCGGCCGTGACCAGGCTCAGACGATGAGCGGGGTGTTTGTCGTGTTCGGGGTGTGGGCCGGGATCGCCGGTACCCTGCAACTCGCCACCGCCGTGCGCCGGTGGCGCGTCGCGGGCGCGCAGTGGGCGATGATCCTCAGCGGCGCGCAGTCGGCGCTGGCGGGGACGTTCTTCGTCCAGCGCGCGTTCGGTACCGCGCCCCTCAACATCACCGGCATCGCGCCCTATGCCGCGTTCGGCGCGTTCTACTTCCTGCTGTCGGCGATCCTGCTCGCCGTCTCGGTGCGGCGCCGGGCGAGCACATGAAAAAGGGGCTGTCGATCCGGTCTGCGTCGGCAGCCTTCTCATGGCGGGGATCGCGAGGCTCGACCTTGCGGCCCCTGCGATGTCAACGACGCTATCCTCGCAAAAACGCCAGTATGGCTTTCAACGGATAGGACTCGGTCGAGGCCGCGCGGAGATCAGACCGCGTATAGGTTGCAGGTCGACAAGCTCGCCGCGGGCGCAGGGTTGTAGAGCTGCGCGTAATCGCGCCGGTCACGCACCACGAATGACGCGATATAGTGGATCAACTGCGGTTGCGAGAGCCACGAACCAAACAGCGGCTTGGTTCGATAATTGATCTCGACGTAAATCACGCCCGCACCGCCCGGCGCTTGTATTGGGGTGGTACCGTTGTCGCTGATGCCGCCGGGCAGATCATAGCCCCGGTTGGGATCGCTGGGGCTCGTCGCCGCGACCGATCCGGCGTTGGCCGGTACGTTCGCCTTGAACTGGCTGTCGAAGTCTTTGCCACTCTGCGCGCCGATGCAGCGCTGCCAGTGGATGCGCTGCACGGGGGCGCCATTGTTGGCGGTATCGTAATTTTGCGCGACATTCTCCAGGCTGGAAATGGTGATGCGCCCGTTCGCGGTCAGGTTGATACCTTGCCCCTGATAGCGCGCCGCTTGAAGAATGTCGTTGATGTCGACCTCGCGCAGTTGCTGCGTCGTCAGGTTGCTATACGCCCCCACGCGCGACGCGTTGTCGGCCAGGTTCAAAGCGATCTGACTGACCCGCATGTTGACCATCGCGAGGTTCGCCATTTCGGTACCATAGCAGCCGATCGCCAGCACGACCGGAGCGGAGAGGGCGAACTCGATCATCGCGAGCCCCGCCCGGTCGCGGCGGAGCCTGTTTGCGAAGCTGTGCAAGCGGCGCGGCATCATGTGCAAATCGTCACGTTGGCGCTGACCGTCTGTGCGGCATAGGGCTGGTTCTTGATCAGGGTGCTGGCCGTAATCGTCTGCATGGTCGGCAGCTTGAGCAGGCCTGCCACGGGAAACACGCGCGGATAGGTAATGCTCATCGTGTAGAGCGTCACCGCGCTGGCACCGCCCTGCCCGTTCAGCCCGGGATCGGCATCCCACGATCCGTTGCCGTTCTCATCCGTGTAACACTCGCCCGGGTCGCGCACGCCGTTACCGTTCGTGTCCGTGAACGGCTCGGGCGCGACCTCGCTGAAGCTGTCGTACGTCTTGCGCGTCGAACACCAGCTCGCCGTCGTTCCGGTTGGCGCGCAGTTATTGGCGAGGTTCTTGATGAGCGGAACCATCAGTTTGACGACCTTGGCATCGATCGCGTCGGTATTGCTGGCGCCGCCTTCGACCGACGAATCCCGCGCCGCCTTCTGTATCGCGCCGTTGAGGACCGCCTGAGAATACGCCTGGTACAGCAGGTCGCCCAGCCCCATCATCATCAACAGCATGACCGGCGCGATCAGCCCGAATTCGAGTGCGGTCGAGCCGCGCCGATCATCGGCAAGCCGCTGATGAGGCCGCCGGATCATTGGGTGATCCGCAGCATGGCGAGATGCTGGGCGATCGAGGTGAACGCAGCGCTCAGCCCGGTGCCGCTGGTCGTGAAAAGCGCCTGGTTCGTCGTCGTCGCGCAGGTTTGCAGCGGCGTCGACGTGCTGCTCGCGATCGCCACTGTCCAGATGTCTACGTTTCGCGCCTTCGCCGCCGCGCAGGCCGCAAGGAACCGGTAGTTGTGGTAACTCGTCAGATTGCTGGTGTTGCCGTTCGCTACGCGCTTGTCGTAATCCTCATAACCATACATCGAATAGGAGTTGCTGTTCGGCGACATCACGCCGTCGGTCAGGAACACGATCACCCGGTTTGGCGGGTTACGCGACGGCCATGCCGCCGTGTCCGCCGCCCAGGCGCCGGAGGGGGAGATCAGGCGACTGCCCCAGATCATGCCGGTATCGTGATACGTACCGCCCTGCGGCACGAAATCAGTCGCGTACAGATAGTTGTAAACATCCGCCCGCGCCATGACGCCGAGCCGCTTCACCGGCTTGCCGCAAGGTGCGTAACCGCTCTGTTGCAGTGACGACGAGCCGAGGCTTGGGCGATTGTTGTTGTCGTCACCATTGGTGTAATCAAGTGTTTTGGTCCGCCAGTATTCGATATCCTGCATATGCGGCCACCAGCGCGTACTGCCGCTTGGCTTCGCATCCGGGTCGAGCTCGGACGGCAGATTGGCGGTGCTGAAGCTGGTCTGGCCGGGGTTATCAACCGGCGTTTCCACGCAGCCGAGCCACTGCGTCTTCGACCCGTCGACCGCCGTTGGATCGGTTATCGACGCGGCACCGTTCAACAGCGGACTAACGTCCCACTGGAGCTTCGTATATTCCCACCTCGGCCCAAGCGTGTCGGTGCGGGTGTAGCAGAAATAGCTGTTCGAGTTCGAGTTGCCCTGCGTGCGCCATACATCGTAGCTGCTAGTCGCTGTGCTGGTTGACGGATTGTAGGTGAGCGGTGTCGATGGCGAGCGGACAGCAGCAGCGGTACAATCCGCCTGTGCTTTGTTGTTGCGGGAGTCTGATGTGGAGATCGTATAGTCGGCGACCACGTGCCGCGACTGGTACCACGGCTGGTCCGCCGACCCGCTCGAACCGACCATGTAGTTGGGTGACATGTCGAGGATTGCCTGACCAACATTAACCGCAGAACTGTACGTGACGAAGCCATAGCGAACGTTGGTCGCCGGATCGGCATTGGCAGCGAATTCATCGTAGAAGCTCAGCACCGCCTTGCGCAGCGCCTCGATGCGCGAGACGTTATTGCCGCCCGAGGTCAGTTCGCGCACCGCATAGCCGGTGCTGCCCGCGTAACCCGGCACGCCGCCGCTGGCAGATGGGCGTGTATAGGAATAGGTGCCGGTGCCGCATGTATCCGCGCCACCTGGCAGGCATGCCATCGATCCGGTCGTGTCGAGCACGAACATCACATCGGTGTCGGCCACATCGTAACGCGCCTGGCACGTCACGTTGATCGTGCTGGCGGGCACGGCGAAGATCTTCATCACGGTCATCGGCACCGTTACCGCTGCCGTCCCGGCAACCTGGCCATCGGCGGTTTTGACGGGTGTGAACACCGTGCCGGTGGTGCCCAACCAGCCGGTCTTGTAATTGTTGCCGAAAAAGTTCTGCGCCTGGGTGACTGCGGTGGGATCAAGCGTGCTGGCGGTGGTGGTCATGAACTTACGACCGGCAAGCACGCCCGCATCGCACGCCTGCTGAAGACGCGTTTTGGCCACATAGAGCCGCGCTACATCGACAGCGGACCCAGCCAGCCCTAACAACGGGACGAGGAACGCCGCCATCATCGCCAGCGTGTTGCCGCGTCGATCGCGGGCTAGGCGCGTGAGGAACCCTTTGCCGCCGCAATGATCGCCAGACGTTACCGTAAACTGATACACACGCTCTACCTCAGATGATCCTATGGCGTGTATCCGCGCAGCTCATAAATACGGCTGAAACGACGTGGTTAACGGTACAGTACCCTTTGAAGCGTGCAGCTGCGGGCCAATACGTTCGCGATCGACCAAGCAGTGCGCACCGCGCCTTGCATGTCAGCGAATGCGCCAAGCGGTCTGGCGTCGTTTTCGTGCCATCCCCAACTGCGCTAAGCAGCTCTCGCCGTCTGCTGATCAATCATTTCGGCCACGATGGCCGAAAGGCCTGCGAGTTGATCGATAACCCGGCTGGAAACGGTTCGCGCGCGAATATCGATCACGCATAGCGACGCTATTGCCACGCCCATTGCGTTGAAAACGGGGTACCCCACGTAGCTCCTGATGTTGGGAGCACCTGTAACCCAGTCGTTCGAACAAAAACGCTTGTCCGACATCGCATCGGGCACAACGAAGACTTCTCGCTCCGATATAGTGAAGTTGCAAAACGCTTGATTGCGCGGTGTGCTCTGAATCTCGAGGCCGTATGCGGATTTGATCCACTGGGTATCACGATCAATGACGGTGAGGAGACATGCCGGAAAACGCGTGACGGTCGCAACATGCTTCGTAACGAGATCAAAGCGCCGTTCGTGCCGGGCATCGGCCAGGCCGTGTCCGATCACAAAATCCACTCGCGCCGCCTCATCCGCAGGAATCGGAAAAGCGGCAATCGGCTCCTCAACTGCAATGTTTGCAGCGGCGCTCAGCGACTCGCGCGGCAAATGGTTCGGACCTGAATGCTGCGCTTTCAGACTTGCGATCTGGTGTGCGGCAGCCTTGATCTTTTTGAAGAAGCTCGCCGGATCGGTGACAAGCTCCTGCTTTGCGATGCATGCCGCCGCGCCGGACGCCATCAGCGTGGACGTGAGGCGGATGTTGGACACCGAACTGTCCGAAACGACGATCTTGCACAGAGCAGGAAGGTCGCTCAGCATCTCGAGCAGCGCGGCACCCTCTCGAGATGCCATACACAGGTCGATCGTGACGATATCAGGCTTGAGACGGCGGATCATTTCAACCGCCGACGGTGCATCGCTCGCGAAGCCGACGACCTGGAAGTCCGGTCGCGTGCTGAACGCGTGGTCAAGCATTGCCTGGACGGTGCGGGAATCGTCGACAACAACAACCCGGCGCTGCGTCGTCGATGACAGCAAGGTTCATCCCTTCCGTTACATGCCCCCGAACACGGCAGTCGATGAGCTTGGAAGTCTGATAAACATCATGGTGCTAACGCTTCGTTACATCCGTTCAAACGAAGTCCCCCTGCCAAATCAATACGAAGCGTGACGAGATTTGGAGGGCGTTGAGCGCCCGCAGCCGCGGGTCTGACGCCGCTTGCCTGACACCGCTGCTACGATTTCTATGACTGACGCTCAGCCCGCAGGGGCTGACGAAGCGGTGGTGGTTAGCCAATCCTCTGGCCTGTCTAAGCACCGCGCCTTACCACGCAGGGACTCTTTTCTAACGCTCAAAAGCAAAAAAGCCCCGCTCGGCCATTGGCCTAGCGGGGCTTTTCATGGTGGGCGTGGCAAGGATTGAACTTGCGACCCCTGCGATGTCAACACAGTGCTCTACCACTGAGCTACACGCCCACGGCGCTTGGCGGTTAAGCCTTGCGAGCGGCGGCCAATAGCGAGGGTTCGTCCCCTGCGCAAGCGCCACTTTGATAAATTATCCGCCGCTTGCGCGTTCCATCTCGAACATGCGGTCGACCTCGAGCACGAGGTCGCGCAGATGGAAAGGTTTGGAGAGCACCCGAGCCTGCGGCATGGTCTTGCCCGCCTTCAGCGTGACCGCGGCAAAGCCGGTGATGAACATCACGCGCAGATCGGGTGCAATCTCGCCGGCGCGCTGCGCCAGTTCGATCCCGTCCATTTCGGGCATGACGATATCCGTCAGCAGCAGGTCGAAATGCTCGGTCTCGATCAGCGGGATCGCCGCCGTGCCACGATCCACCGCGCTGACCGCATATCCCGACCGCTCCAGCGCCCGCGTGAGATATTCACGCATGACGCGGTCGTCCTCCGCCAACAAGATCCTGATCATTACGTCTCGCCCAAACCGTCGAGCCGCATCTATGCGCAAAGCCCTTAATATTTTCCAGCCGCAATGCGCCGATTGCGGCGACCCGAGGCGCGCTCTACGCGTGGGCGGATGGCATCGCAGCAGCTCCCCTTCGATGTGTTCGACGCGACCGCGCCGGCAAGCCCGGTGGTGCTATCCGTACCACACGCCGGGCGGGATTATCCGGCGGCGATGCAAACCGCGCTTCGGGTGCCCCTTCACCTGCTCACCGCGCTGGAGGATCGTCACGTCGACACGCTGGCGCTGGCCGCACGGAGGCACGAAGCGACCATCGTGCAGCGCCGCGCGCGTGCCTGGATCGACCTCAACCGCAGCGAGCAGGAACGCGACCCGGCGATCGACGCGGGCGTCTCGGCGAAGACCGCGCCTGCGCCATCAGCCAAGCTACGCGGTGGCCTTGGCCTGATCCCGCGTCGCACCGGCGCGATCGGGGAGATTTGGCGTCGCAAGCTTACCGGGGAGGAGGTGGACGCGCGCATCGCACACGATCACCGGCCGTATCACGCCACGCTTGCCGGGATGTTGGCAGCAGCGCAGGCGCGCTTCGGCGTCGCGGTCCTGCTCGATGTGCATTCGATGCCGTCGCTCGGCGTCGCTGGTGCACAAATGGTGATCGGCGACCGGTTCGGACGTACCGCGCCGGCGCGGATGACCGCGCGGATCGAGACAGAAGCGGCAGCAGCGGGCGTTTCCGTTACGCTCAACACGCCATATCCCGGCGGCTACATCATCGAGAGGCAGGCCGATCCGGCGCGTGGCATCTTTGCGATCCAGCTTGAATTCGACCGCGCGCTGTATCTCGACGATGCGCTGGACCAGCCCGGCGGCGGCCTCGACGCCACGGTTGCGCTGCTAAGACGGATCATAGCAGCCCTCGCCGACGAGGCATCACCGCGCCAGAGCGCGGTTGCAGCGGAGTAGCCCCTAAGGGCACCGCCATCATCAGGCGATAAAAAAACCACCGCGTGCGATGCACGCGGTGGCCAAGGTTCAGGGAGGAGATACGCTGAAAGCGTATCGCGGTGGCCTCGCGAAAGGGGGGACACAAGGCCACGCAACCGCAATATAGGCAGGGGGTATGGGGCCTTCAAGACTAAAAAACGTCCCTGCGACGAAGCGAAGAAAATGGTGGTAAATCTTACAGTTCGATGACAAATCCACGCACGTACCCCTCCCCGCCAACGTCTCGCACTGCAAAAAAGCGGGCACGTTTGCGCACCAAAACTGTTCGCCGCCCCAGAAACTTGTTACGGTGGCGGCATGATGCTGATCGCAGGATTTCTGTCTCTGGCAGCAGCGCCGTCGATTACCTTGGCAGCCGACGCCGAGGTGCAATGGGTGTCGTTCACGCTTACCGCCGCCAACCAGATCCGCTTCACGGCACAGGTCAATGGCCGACCTGCGGTCGCCATTCTCGATACCGGTGTGACGACCACGACCCTGTCGCGCCGCTTCGCGGATGCGGCCAAGCTGCAACGGCGCGTGGGCCCGAGCGCATTGACCATCAGCGGACCGATCGCAAGCGCCTGGACACAGCCGTACACGCTGACCTTTGGCGCATTCAGACGAAGCGGCAGCCGTTTGGCCGTTATAGATCTTCCTACCACGGCGACCGGCGGCGTGTCGGTGGACCTGCTTGTCGGGACCGACATGACTGCCCCGTATGCACTCGACATCGATTACGAGGCACACCGCTTTCGCCTACTACACTCCGGCCAGCTACCGTTTCGCGGCTCCATTGCCCCACTGCGTCTCGGCACGACATGGCCGTTCTACACAACTGACATTACGATCGCGGGCGTGCCGGTCGGACGCATCGCCATAGACACAGGCGATGGGACATCGCTTAGCCTGTCACACCGCGCTGTGGATGCGTTGCCGCCGCTCCCCGCCGCTGTGACGACCACGCTCGACCATGCGCTTGGCGGGCCGATGGTGGCCGAGCTTGCGATCCTGCCGGAGATACACAGCGGGACGCTCGCTATTCGGAACATCGAGCTGCGTATCGAGCCTCCAAACGGCTTTACCGATGCCACCGGGATGGCGGGCCGGATCGGGTCCGGGCTGTTACAGCATTATCACGTGCTGCTCGATCCAACCGCCGAGCGCATGGTCCTCGCTGCCGGACACGACGCTGACCGCATACCGCTGCGATCGACGAGTGGGCTGTTACTGGCTACTCGTCCGGGCCGGCTCGACGTGTTGCACGTCATGCGCGGCAGCCCTGCCGCGCGTGCCGGTTGGGCCGCTGGCGACGCGATCTGTGCAGTCGACGGCGTGGCGATCACCCCCTCCTATGCGAGCAGCGACCGCGCACGATGGCCCGTCGGCACGCCCGGCCGCACGGTGCACCTGACCAACTGCGCCGGTGTAACGCGGTCGATCACGCTGAACCACTTCTACTGAGGTAACCCTACGAGCGGCCTAGTCGCCGAGCTTGTCGATCTTTTCGACCAATTTGCCGAGCTCTGCCTTCAACGCGGCGATCTCGTCGTCCTTGCTCATCGCCGTCGGCGTGTCCGATTTGGCCGGCGTCGCAGCCGTGCCCGGCGCAACCGCACCCGGCTTGAACGCCGAGGTTGCCGCCTCGAACATGGCCATGTTCTGCTTGGCGAGTTCGGCGAATGGCGAGTTGGCGAAAGCGCCCTCCACCGCCGACTTGAACTGCAGCTGGTTGCGCCGAAAGCTGTCCATCGACGCCTCCAGATACCCCGGCACCATCGCCTGCATCGAATCGCCGTACATCGAGATCAACTGGCGCAGGAAGTTGACGGGAAGCATCGTCTCGCCCCGCGCCTCCTCCTCCATAATGATCTGCGTGAGGATATTATGCGTGATGTCCTCATCACTCTTGGCATCGACGACCTTGAAGTCACGGCCCTCGCGCGTCATCGCGGCAAGGTGTTCGAGCGTGATGTAAGACGAAGTTTCGGTATTATAAAGCCGGCGGTTAGCGTACTTCTTGATAATCGCCGGGCCGTCGCCCGCAGTGTGTTTTTTCATGGCGAAAGGCTCCGAGCCCCGAAGTGGTTGATCTGCGTCTAACATCTTTCGATGCCGCATCGCAACACGGTCCGCGCCCGCTGCCGCTGTTCCTGGAAATGCTGCAAAGCGAGACTGCGGAATCACCAGATCGTCGCGCCGCAGCACTTGCGGGACTACGCGCGTTTCAAGATGCGCCGCGCGGCCGCGTGCGTCGGCCAAAGCCCGCCCGGTTTCGAAAAGGGCGCGTGCGGGTCCGGGACTACGGAGCGAAAGGCGCAAGCGGCCGGCCGGTGATCTTCGTGCCGTCGCTCATCAACCCGGCGCATATCCTGGATCTGTCGGCGGAGGCGTCGCTGCTCGGGTGGCTGGCGGCGCGGGGTGTGCGGCCGTTGCTGGTCGACTGGGGCACCCCGGCGCAGCATGAGCGCAGCATGGACCTGACGCGGCATGTCGAGATGTTGCTGCTACCGCTCATCGCCAGGATCACCGAACATTTTGGCGAGCCGCCGGTGCTGGCTGGCTATTGCCTCGGCGGCACGCTCGCGCTTGCAGCCGCTTGCGCGGTGCCGGTGGCGGGCTTGGCGCTGATTGCGACGCCGTGGCATTTCGCCGGTTTCGGCCGGGCGCGTGGCGAGATCGCAGCCTTGTGGAACGCGGCCAAGCCCGCCTGCGAAGCGATGGGGCTGGTCCCGATTGAGGTCTTGCAGAGCGGCTTCTGGCGGCTCGATCCGGGTAAAACGGTGGCGAAATACGAGGCGTTCGCCCGGATCGAGCCGAGGAGCGCCAAACAAATGGCCTTCATTGCGCTGGAGGACTGGGCAAACGGCGGCGCTCCGCTTCCCTACGGGGCCGGGCGCCAGCTGATGGAAGAGTTCATCGCCGCCGACCTGCCGGGCAGCGGAGCATGGCAGATCGCGGGTGTGACCGCCGATCCGGCGCGGCTGACCTGCCCCGCGATCGATTTCGTGTCTCGGCACGACCGCATCGTCCCCGCCGCCAGCGCCGCCGATCTGGCCGACCGCCACGACGTTGCGGCGGGTCATGTCGGTATGATCGTCGGCAGTCGCCGTCACGCCGAACTGTGGGAGCCGCTTGCAGACTGGCTAAGCACCCTGCCCCGCCCTAAATGACCCAACAAGCGTGTTTCATCGACCGGAGAGCCCAATGACCGATATCGTCATCACCGCCGCCAAGCGTACGCCCGTCGGCAGCTTCCTTGGCGCGTTTGCCGCCGTGCCTGCACACGAGCTCGGTCGGCAGGCGATCGTCGCCGCACTCGAACAGGCGGGGGTGGCCGGCGAGGAGGTGTCGGAGGTGATCCTCGGCCAGGTGCTGACCGCAGCTCAGGGCCAGAATCCCGCTCGGCAGGCGTCAATGGCGGCGGGCGTGCCGAAGGAAGTACCGGCTTGGGGCGTCAATCAGGTGTGCGGCTCGGGCCTGCGCGCGGTGGCGCTCGCGGCGCAGGCGATCGCGACCGGCGACGCCACCATCGTCGTCGCCGGTGGTCAGGAGAGCATGTCGATGTCCGCGCACGCGCAGACGCTGCGCGCGGGTCAGAAGATGGGCGACCTAGCGCTCGTCGACACGATGGTGAAGGACGGCCTGACCGACGCCTTCAACCAGTATCACATGGGCATCACCGCGGAGAACCTTGCCGAGCAATATCAGGTCACGCGCGCGGAGCAGGACACGTTCGCGGTGCGCTCGCAGAACCTCGCCGAGGCAGCACGATCAAGCGGCCGCTTCAAGGACGAGATCGCCCCCGTCACGATCAAGGGCCGCAAGGGTGACACGGTGGTTGCGGATGACGAGTACATCCGCGCCGGCGCGACCATCGATTCCGTCGCGGGTCTGCGCCCGGCCTTCAAGAAGGACGGGACCGTCACCGCCGCCAACGCTTCCGGCCTCAATGACGGCGCGGCCGCGCTCGTGCTGATGAGCCGTGAGGAAGCGGAGAAGCGCGGCAGTCCGATCCTCGCCCGTGTCGCCAGCTGGGCGTCGGCCGGCGTGGACCCTTCGGTCATGGGCATCGGACCGGTCCCTGCCACGCGCCGCGCGCTGGAAAAGGCCGGTTGGACGCTCGCCGATCTCGACCTGATCGAGGCGAACGAGGCGTTCGCCGCGCAGGCGCTGTCGGTCGGCAAGGAACTCGGCTGGGATGCGGACAAGGTCAACGTCAACGGCGGCGCGATCGCGATCGGTCACCCGATCGGCGCGAGCGGCGCGCGCGTGCTGACGACGCTGCTGTATGAAATGCAGAAGCGCGACGCGAAGAAGGGCCTTGCCACGCTCTGCATCGGTGGGGGCATGGGTATCGCGATCTGCGTCGAACGCTGAACCGGTACGGCGGGCGGCTTCGTGTCGCCCGCTACACTGCAGCGGCTTGCTGCTATCAACCGCTCCCGCAGCGGGAGCGCGCAGAGCCTGAACTTCTCGTGAATGCCGGCGACGACGGCCTCGGGTGGAACCTACGCCTGAGATCCTAGTACGAACGACGTCACGGTTTGGAAACCTTGCGTTCCGTGCGACTTAGCCACGCCCCGCAACATACACCCTTGGCCAACCTGCGTGTTACCATAGTAACACAGGCTTGTGTTTCTTTTGCAACACAAGCCAGCAAAAGCTTCCCGCCGCCTCGTAAGCATCTTGTGACAATCGTCTGAACAGGCGACCAATAACCATCACAAAAAGGTAGCCAATTCGTCATCTTGGCTGCGCTTATCAGGGGGTTCATCATGCAACAGCCGTCCAGGCTTGCCAAAATCCATTTGTCTGTCGCCGTCTCGGCGCTTGCGCTGATCGGCGCGGGCATGCCGATCGCCGCGCACGCGCAGAACGCCGGCGGCACGCCCGATCAGCGTTGCGCGGACGGTTCGGCAGCGACCACCGACGCGCCCTGCCCGACGACGCCGCTGCCCGCCAGCGCCACGCCCGCGCCGGAAGCGGCCGCAGGGGACGACGTCGTCGTCACCGGCTCGCGCATACGTGGCCCGTTCACGACAGACTCGCCCGTCACGTTCATCACCAAGGCCGAGACCAGCCTGGCGGGCTCGCGCAACATCGCCGAAGTGCTGCAGGATTCGGGCGTTACCTCGGGCACCGCGCAGATCAACAACACCTTCCTCGGCTACGTTTCTCAAGGTGGCGCCGGCGCAAACACCGTCGGCCTGCTCGGCCTGGGTGCCCAGCGCACGCTGGTGCTGCTCAACGGGCGTCGCCTGTCACCGGCCGGCGTCGGCCCGCAGCTTGTCGCGGCTGATCTCAACGTACTGCCGAACGCGGTGCTCGACCATGTCGAAGTGCTGAAGAACGGCGCGTCATCGGTCTACGGGTCGGACGCGGTCGGCGGCGTCATCAACCTCATCACCGACAGCAAGATCAACGGCGTCACGCTGGACGCATACGGTAACGTGCCCCTCGACAGCAGCGGTGCTGGCAGCAACTATCGCCTGTCGGTGACGGCAGGCAAAACGTTCGATCGCGGGCACATCCTCGCATCGTTCGAGTATCGCGATCAGACCGGCATCGCGCTCGGCAATCGCAAGGACATGAGCTGCCCGACCGACCTGCTTACCAGCCCGACCACGGGCCAGCCGATCGGCCAGCTCAACCCCAACGGCGTGGGCCTGCGCTGCTTCCCGTTCGCCAACGGCGCCATCGGCACCGCGCAAAATTATATTCTCGGCTTCGCCTACTCTCAGGACGCGAACGGCAATCTCGTAGTCACACCCAACCGCTACGGGTATGTCAACGGCAACATCAACACGATCGCCAACGTCAACAACACCAATGCACGCGCATCCGCCAGCGAACGCCAACTCGATGAGGAGTTCTACTCGCCGATCCGTACCTACACGGGCTATCTGAACGGGTCGTACGAACTCGGCATCCTCGGAGACGCGGAAATCTACGGCGAAGGTCTGTTCACCCGCCGCGAATCGAGCCAGGTCGGCACCACCCAGATCAGCATCGATCCGAACCAGCTCGGCTTCGAAATCTACGGCGGCGCTTACCCGAATTATCCGAGCTCCAGCCCGTTCTTCCCCAACTCACTGGCGGCGGCCGGTAACAGCGCGGCGCGCGTGTTCATCGTGCCACGTACCGTGCGGGCGCGCCAGACGGTCAATTACTACCGCGGCAACATCGGCCTGCGCGGCAACGTCGGCATCGGCGATATCCGGTACGACGCAAACTATCAGTACAGCCGTACCGAAGGCACGAGCATCACGCAGAACATCGACACGCGCCGCATCACGGCGTCGCTGCTGCCGGTGCTCGCGCCGAACGGCACGCCTGCGCAATATGTCACCACCGCGCTTGCCGGTCAGGCTGGCGCGGGCGGCAATTACACGTGCGCCAGCAACCTGACCAACGGCGCGTATAATGGCGGCACCTGCGTCGCGGCGGACTTCCTCAACCCGTCTGCGCTGGCCGGCAATCTGCCGTCCGGCCTCCTCAACTATCTCTATAGCGATCAGGTCAATCGCACGACCTTCACCGAACAGATCGCGCAGATCGTCTTTGATGGCTCGCTGTTCAACCTGCCGGGCGGTCCGGTTGGCTTCGCGGTGGGTGGCGAATGGCGTTCCGACTCGATCGACGATGTTCCATCGGAAGCCTCGCAGAGCGGCAACCTCTATAACTATTCGTCGTCGGGCCGCACCAAGGGCACTTCGGACGTGTACGAGGCGTTCGGCGAGGTTAAGCTGCCGCTACTGAAGGACCTGCCGTTCGCGCACCGGCTCGATGTCAGCGGTTCGGCACGTTATACGCATAGCCAGAATTACGGAAACAGCACGACGTACCATGCCAGCGGCAACTGGGCGCCGACCAAGTTCCTGACCATCCGCGGCAATTACGGCACGTCGTTCCGCGCGCCGAACCTGTATGAGCAGTTCGTCGCCAACCAGTCGGGCTTCTCGACCTCGAACGATCCGTGCCGGGATTTCACCACGATCTATGCGACCGACAGCAACCGCTACAAGAACTGCCTGTCCGATCTGACGGGCGCGATCGGCGCGACCAAAGCACTGGCGTACATCCCGAGCAGTTCGCCCGAGGTGTTCACCGGCGGCGGCGGCAAGAACCTGAAGGCGGAGAAATCAACTTCGTGGGGCGCAGGCTTCGTGCTCGATCCCAAGGTCCCGTATGGCCGGCTCCAGTTCACCGCCGACTATCTCAACACCACCGTCAACGGCGAAATCGATCAGCTTGGCGACACGATCTTCACACGCTGCTTCGACTCCGCCGATTTCCGTAACGGCAACCCCTATTGCGCCCTGGTCGGCCCGCGTGAAACCAAACAGGGCAATCTGACGACGCTGCAGAACATCTACCTGAACATCGCGCAGCAAAAGATTTCCGAAGTCGATATGAACCTGCGCTATCAGTTCGACGCCGGCGGCTTCAACAACGTGCTGAACGTCACCGCGACGCGCATCATCCACCAGAAGTATCAGCCCTATGCGGAGGAGCCGGCGGAGGATTATGTCGGCACGCTCGGCCTCGCCGGTTTCGTGGGTGGCCCGAAGTGGGTCGGCAACGCCCGCTTGCAGGTCCAGAAGAACAACGTGACGGTGTTCTACGGCGTCAAGTACGTCGGGCCGATGAAGAACGACATCGTCACGCCGGCGATCGTTAACGGGGTGCAGGCAATCTCCAAGCTTGCCACTACGAAGTACTTCACGCACGATATCTCGGTGCAGGTCGATATCCAGAAGCTCGGCCAGTTCACCTTCGGCATGAAGAACTTCACCGATCGCAAGCCGGAAACGATCAGCTCGACCGACAACATTTATCGTCAGGCGAACTACTTCAACTACAGCGGCTATGATTTTATCGGTCGGTCGCTGTTCATGGAGATCGTTCGGAAGTTCTGATCCGAGCCATGTATCGATAGTGTCTCTGAAGACGGGCGGGGCCTATGCCCTGCCCGTTTTTCATTTCGGCGCGACCTGCTAGGATGACACGGCAACAGGAGTTTTCCCGCGTGGCGGACACGCACATCGTTCCACCCCTCGAGTTCCGTCGCGCCGCGCAGGCAACCTTGCGCACGTGCGAGCAAAATTCGATCGCCGCGTTGCGTAGCGCCCGCGCGCTCGTCAAGGCGTGGCCCAATGTGCCGGCGGCGGTGCGGTTGCTCGCGTTCGTGCTGCGCAAGGCGAACCGCACGCGGGAGGCGGACGAGGCAGATGAGGCTGCGGTGCAGGCGTCGAGCGCCACTCCGGCGATGCTTGCGGTGCACGATGCGCTCGCCGCCGGGCAGCTCGAACAGGCGGAAGTGTTGGTACGCCAGCACCTGCGCGCCGACCCGGAAGACGCTTATGCGGCCAAGTTGCTCGCCGACATCGCGGTGCGGTGCGGTGCGATCCCTGAGGGCGAAACCTTTTACAAGCGCGCGCTGCTGCTGGCGCCCGGCTATCACGAGGCGCGGCTGGCGCTGGCGCTGCTGTTCAGCCGCTCCAACCGCGAGGCCGATGCGTTCGCCGCTGTCGACCACGTGCTTGCGCGGGCGGCGACCCACGCCAAGGCGCTGTCGGTCAAGGCCGGCCTGCTCAGCCACGGCCGCCGTCTCGACGAAGCAGACCGGCTGTTCCGCAAGCTTGTCGCCGCGCACCCGCGTGACCCGGTGGCGTGGATCAACTACGCCTATCTTCTCAAGACGCTTAACCGCACGGCGGAGAGTATCGCCGCGTACCGCAAGGCGATCGCGTTCGACAAGGCGAATGGCCTCGCGTGGTTCGGCCTCGCCAACCTCAAGACGGTGCGCTTCGATGCGGCCGACATCGTCGCAATGGAGGACGCGCTCACCCGCCCCGGCGCCACCGACGAACAGCGGCTCCACCTCCATTTCGCGCTCGGCAAAGCGTATGACGATCAGCGCGACTATAACGCCGCGTTCGGGCAGTATCGCACCGGCAACGCGCTGCGCCGCGCGCGTACCCCGTACGACGCCGAGATCGTATCGGCCGAGGTCAGCACGGTCGAGCGTGTGTTTACGCAACCGCTGATCGCGGCACGGAACGGCGCCGGTGCGCCGGACCCCGACCCGATCTTCATCGTCAGCCTGCCGCGTTCGGGATCGACGCTGATCGAGCAGATCCTCGCCAGCCATTCGCTCGTCGAGGGGACCGAGGAATTATACGAGATCGAGGCGATCGCGCGCAGCCTGACCAGGAATGTCGCGCCGTCAGCGTGGCTGGAGGAGATCGCCAAGCTACCGCCCGCGACGCTGCACGCACTTGGCCGGCAGTATATCGAGAACACGCGCAAGCACCGCACCACCGATCGCCCGTACTTCACCGACAAGATGCCGAGCAACTGGCGCTTCACCGGGCTGATCCAGTTGATCCTGCCCAACGCGAAGATCGTCGACATTCGCCGCCACCCGCTTGGCTGCGGGTTCGCCAACTTCGCGCAGCATTTCAATTGGGGGATCGATTTCTCCTACGATCTTGCCGACATCGGCCGGTTCTACAGCGACTACGTTCGTCACATGGCCCATTTCGACGCGGTGACCCCCGGGCGAATCCACCGCGCCTTTTACGAAACGCTGGTCGACCGGTTCGAGCCGGAAGTACGGCGCCTGCTCGACTCTCTGGGCCTGCCGTTCGATCCGGCGTGCCTGGCATTTCACGAAAACACACGCCCGGTTTACACACCAAGCGCGGAACAGGTTCGCCAGCCGATCTACCGCGCCGGCGTCGAGCGGTGGCAGCATTATAGCGCCCATCTAGACCCGCTTCGGGATGCGCTCGGGCCGGTGCTCGATCTTTACCCGGACGTGCCGACGCGGTGGTAGGTCACGCCGTCCACACCCGGTCGTAGCGGGCACCCATGCCGGTCAGCAGTTCGTATTGCGACATGCCCGACAGCGCCGACGCCTGCGGCAGCGCATAGTCGATCGCGACCCAGTCGCCCTCCGCCAGATCCGGCGCGGCATCGACGCAGATCGCGGTAAGGTCCATCGACACACGGCCGAGTACCGGCAACCACGCGTCTCCGGCATAAGCGCTCCCGCGCTGCGAAAAGCCACGCCAATAGCCATCGGCGTAGCCGAGGTTGAGGATCGCGACCTCCGTGGGACGCTCGGCGGTAAATAACGCGTTGTAGCCGATCACGTCGCCAGGCTGAAGGCGGCGGCGCTGGAGGATCTGCGCCTCGGGCGTGACGACCTGGCGCAGCACGTCGGAGAGTTCCGCGCGCGGTACGCCGCCATAGAGCGCGAGGCCGGGGCGGGTCAGGTCGAAGGCATATGCGCGTCCGATGCCGATCGCGGCGGAATTGGCGAGGCTCATCCGCTCCGCCGGATGGGTGCCGGCGAGCGCGGCGAAGGCGGCGAGCTGGCGCGCGTTGAGCGGTGAATCCTCGTCTGCGCTGGCAAGGTGGCTCATCAACGTGCCCACCTCCAACCCGTCGAGCGTCCCGTCGGAAATGGCTGCGGGCGTAATGCCGAGCCGGTTCATGCCGGTATCGACCATCACGTCGCAGCGCCCGCCGCCGGACCCGCGCCAACGCGCGACCTGCTGGTCGGTATTGAGCACCGGCCATGCAAAGCCGCCACGGGCGCGCGCCATATCCTCCGCGCGGACGCCGTGCAGCACCGCCACCGGCAGACCCAGCGGCGCGAGTGCCTCCGCCTCCGCCCAGGTCGCGACGAAGAAGTCGCGGCAGCCCGCCTCTGCCAGTCGCCGCGCGACCTCGGTTGCGCCGAGCCCGTAGCCGTTCGCCTTGATCGCGGCGCCGCACGCGGTTCCGCTGAGAGCCGCAAGGGCACGCCAGTTGGCGACGAGCGCGGCGCTGTCGAGCCGCAGACGATGGGGTGCGTTCATGGGCGGCGGATTAGCGCCTTGCGTGCGCGGGCGCCAGCGTTGCGGCGGGTGACGCGGCACGCGCCGTCACCTTCCTCGCGCGACGTGGCCGCGCTCCGTGCGCGCGGGCGTTCACTGTGCCGGCGTCTTGCGCACCGGCACCGGCAGATTGCAGAGATCCGCTGCGCCGGCGGCCACGGTGAAGAACGGCAGCCCACGATTGGCGCGCGCCTCCAGCGTCCTGCCGAACTCCGGCGCGGTTGGCTTGAGATACTGATATGATGGCCGATCACCGACGGGCAGATCGCTTGCGATCGCGACACGGCGGATCGGGATGTACTGGCGCGCATCCTCATACAGGCCAAGCCCACCGCCCGTGCCGCGCGGTCGCGCCGAGAAGGCCGGCATCCCCTCGATCACACGACCAACGAGCGCAATGTTGCGATCCAGATGCCGCGGTGCATGGCCGATCACGGTGTAGAGATCGCCACCGGTGCCAACATCGGGCGCCAGATCACGCGCGACGCCGACCATGCCGTAACAATGCGGCAGCCACTGCTCGCGCCCGTCGCCCGCGACCGCCCAGCCATCGGCGGTAAACCCGGTCACGCGTGCGTAGGCGTCCCGGTACGGATTGGCGACGATCCGGTGCGCGGTCGCCGGCCACTCGTACTCGGCGGGCGGATGGAGCGTGATGCCGGCGGCAGGAGGTTTCTTGCTGGTCGCGTCGCCCCACTGCGTGACATAATCGTCCTGTACGCGGTAGATCGTCGCATCACGCCACCATCCGCTCCGCGCGATCGTACGGATGTTGGCGACGTGCGCAGGCGCAAAGTCGGCGGCCAGCCAGATCACCCCGCGTTGCCCATCAACGAAGTCAAGCACCAGCAGATCATCGGGCGCGATCGTGGCCCAAGCAGACGCCGGCGCGGCATCTGCGATCTGCGCGGCCGTCGGTTTGGGCGCCGGCGCCTGGGGAGCGGCCAGCAGCGCGAGCAACAAAGGTAGGATTGTGGGCATAGTCGCCAACGTGACACGGCGCGGCCCAGTAAGGCAATCCCGCGACATGCGACGGGACGACTTGCGCGGCCCGCGTGAACCCTCTAGGGCCGGCCACTTCCAGGGAATGCGGAGCGGTGGCCGAGTGGTCGAAGGCGCTCGCCTGGAAAGTGAGTATACGTCAAAAGCGTATCGAGGGTTCGAATCCCTCCCGCTCCGCCAAGCCGTCAGTTTCGAACTGTCGGTACGCTTTAGTTTCTCGAGCAATCGTCGAGATTTAGTAGCGTAATTTTGCGTCTATAGACGCTCAAAAAACGCATCCTGCGACCACTCGATCCACAGAGCGTCTCTCCCAAAACCGTTTTGCTTTTTGCAGCCGTGGTCTGGCCCACTGCACGCTCTCAAATGAAGTTAGAAGCGATTCTTCGGCAGCTGCCGCCTTGTATTCTCGGCTTGAGGGCGGCGGTCGCACAAGACTCGAACGAGGGAAATGCAATAGGAATTAGAAATGTTGCCCCGAAGCTGTTGGACCTATAAGAAAGGGAGGGCGAGATCATTGCGGCCGATGGAGAAGGCCGTTCGATGTTGCCGGCTCCACCCAACGCGCATAGAACGTTCAGAGAACGCGGATGCGACCGGAGTAAGAACTGTTCGCGGCGGCCGGGGTTGAAAATGGACACAAGTGGAGACCGGATGGGGAAGCCGTATGTCGAGGCGTTCCCGGAGCTCAGCCTGAACAGCGTGCGGCGCGCGTGCCGGGCTGGCCGGCGTATCATCCAGTGGGTGAATGAGAATGGCACCATCACCGGCCATGCCGAAGTTTTGGAGCTGACTGCGACGCGCGTTGTCATTCGATACCAGTTCTTCGGCACTCCCAACATCATAGCGACCTCCGGCATCACCTCGCTCGATGTTCGAAGTAGATTTGTAAACCCGGTACGTGACGCAATTGAGATTATATGCCCAAGGAACGGAGAAAACGTTGACAAGATCTACTTCGTGCAAGGTGCTTGGGCCTGTAAATCGTGTCTTCATCTTGTTCATCTCATACAGAGACTATCGCCAAAGCACAAGATTATCCATAAGAGAGAAAAATTATATTTTAAGGTCGAACAAGCTTCAAAGCGGAAACTTCGACCTCGAAGTCATCAGGCAGACCTACTCGCTCTGAAGAAGTTGCAACGCGCGGGAGACCAATCAACGTTTTTGCCGCAGCAGCTTCAGTTTCGTTCTAACGGCCGGTGGCTCGACCGTGGCGAGATCCCGAAGCGAAGCATCTTACCTGACGACACGGGATATGGCTGGTCACCCGGCGATCGCAGCGGGTTTAAAGCTTTCTGGGCAGATCTGCCTGTTCAGGCCACCGCGGCCCACAGAGGCCGGATCTGTTTGCCGGCAGGTCTCTTATTAAAAGGTGGCTGCTTATTCCAGCACAACATCATGAAGTTGCTTCTGCAACGTTTCGCGGACCGAGCCTGGAGCGTCGGAATTCGTGAACTCACGCGCAATCCGCATTGCACGCTTGAGAAGTTGACGGCTGCGATCGAGCAGGCAGTGCAGATTTGCCCGCTGCGTATTGAGGGCGAGAGTATCATCCCCGCTGCGACCTTGACCAATAGGACAGTTCAACTCGCGGCCACGCTAGAATATTCGGGCGACGTGGAACTCTGGAACTGCAAGGTACCGGGCACCTCCTCCTCGCCAAAGCTGCGAGCGATGATTGGAGATGAGCAGCTTTGGCTCAAAATAGAAACGCATGCCAATCGCACAACTGAGGCGGACCGAGTTATAAAATCTGGGATTGCGCTGGTCCGGCGCCAGATTGAAGCCCAGAGTGAAATTCTGTCTCGCTTCAACGGCAATCTCGTCGATAATTCAACACAGTTCGCACAGGCTCTAATCAAAAATCATCGGATCAATAAGCCGATGCGGAGAATAAGGGTTAAGTTCGAAGATTGATTAAAATCCTGCTTTGAACAAAGCTTTGCTCTTCGAGCCTGCTGTCAGATATAATGCTCCTTGAGGCAATTAGAGCTGCCTTTCCGATATGTAAGCATTTTACATCGTCATGCACCAAGGTGCACGACTTTTTGATGTAGCTTGGGTCCAATAAACAAATATGTATTATCTCGTCACGACCTCTCCGCTTGCAAGCATCACGGGCAACTGATAATACGCTTGAACGACAATCGCGAGGAAACGTCACTAGCTTTCGCCGCGGCGTGACTTGCTTGTTGAGTCCTAGCTTATTTGCGACATTCCTAAAGCGTCAGCTCGCTGCATCCGGCCACTGTAAAGAATTGTAAATGAAAGAAAACCTAGGCCGAGACAAGGGAAGCCCCGACCTAGTAACCACTTTTGAGCAGTTATGCCTAGCTGGCGCGCGCTAGCTAACGAGGTTTGATTTCGATGAAAATGCTGCGACTGCTCAGATTGGGGTAGTTGCCCCTTTCCGTGTTTCTACGTACCGTTAATGGGCAGTTAACGAAATTGCGTCTCGCGGCTATCCCATCCGTGATGTCGCGAGATTGAGCTGCTGCCGGTTTCGTGGACACCGAGATAAGGTGTTTTCGGAACCGGAGGGTGTAAATGCAACGACGGAAGTTCAGCCGAGAGTTCAAGCTGGAGGCGGTGAAGTTGGTCCGCGAACGGGGCGTGGCGGTGGCGCAGGCCGCGCGCGATCTGGACCTGCATGAGAACGTGCTGCGCAAATGGGTCCGCGAAGCGGAAGCTGATCCCCAGGCAGCGTTTCCAGGCAACGGTCAGATGAAGCCCGAGCAGCAGGAGATTGAGCGGCTGCGCCGCGAGTTGGCCCGGATGAAGGCCGAGCGTGACATCCTAAAAAAAGCCGCGGCCTACTTTGCCAGGGACTCGATATGAAGTTCGGGTTCATCGCAAAGCATCGAGGGATCTGGCCGGTGTCGTGGCTTTGCGAGGCGCTCGATGTCTCGCGCAGTGGCTTCCACGCCTGGCTCGGACGCGCGCCAAGTGTCCGGTCGCGCAGCGACGAAGTGTATGCGGGGAAGATCCGTGCCAGCTTCATCTCCAGCTATCGCACTTATGGTGCGCGTCGCGTCTGGCACGATCTCTTGGCCGAAGGCCTTTCATGCGGCCTACATCGTGTCGAGCGGCTGATGCGCGTGCACGGTCTGATGGCGCGGCCACGGCGCCGCGGTCTGCCGAAGGATCAGGGCGAACGCTCGGTGATCGCGGGCAACGTGCTCGATCGGCAGTTCAGCGCGGATGCGCCGAACCAGAAGTGGGTGGCCGACTTCACCTACATCTGGACCGCTGAAGGATGGCTGTATGCTGCCGCAGTGATCGATCTGTTCTCGCGGCGGGTGGTCGGCTGGTCGATGAGCGACACGATGACGGCGCAGCTCGTCACCGATGCGCTGGTCATGGCGATCTGGCGGCGCGGCAAGCCCGATGCGCTGCTGCATCACTCTGACCAGGGCAGCCAATATACCAGCGAGCAGTTCCAGCGACTGATGGCCGACAATGGCGTCACCTGCTCGATGAGCCGGTCCGGCAATGTCTGGGACAACGCTGCGATGGAGAGCTTCTTCTCCTCGCTGAAGACCGAACGGATCGCGCGCAAAACCTACCGCACGCGCAACCACGCAAGGCAGGACGTGTTCGATTACATCGAGCGCTTCTACAATCCCACACGCAGGCACTCGACCTTGGGCTATCTCAGCCCCATGGACTTCGAGAAGCAGGCTCATGTAGCCTAACTTGGTGTCCGTGGGACCGGCAGCAGCTCATAACGACCTGCCGGCAGGTGGCGGGGGAAGGGCTGGCTCATCGAACTTCCGCCGCCCCTCGCATCCCACTTTGCTCAACCGACCGTTAGAGAGTGTGCCCCCCTCGTAATCAGCTTGGAGCGAGTAGCAGCGGCCATCGCTCAATGAGAGGGTTACGGGCAGAAAACCGGGAGACCACGCCTCAACGACGTGTGCTTTGCTCGTTTCAGCTATCGCAAATGCGCCAACAACCTTGGCATGGCTCACAGCCGCGCCGCGCTTGTAGGTCGGATCGGCGTGGATCAGGCTCGACACCGCCGCATCAGGGATGCGGGTTAGTAGCGGCGCACCGGGGTCTGAGGGCACCGCGACACTTGGTCGTGATCCACCGTCACTATATCCAGCGGCCGGGACGAATTGCGCATGAGCGCTGATCGCCGCGACTGCGATCGTGATTCCCACGCTTACGCGGGTAAATGCTGATGCGTTGTTGGTCATTTGCAGCTCCCAGGTCGGGCAGCTTACGACCGTGACAGCAAAGAGCCAGCCAGTATGCTGGCAGCTAGGTTGATGCATAAATCACGAGTTTTGTATCAAATAAGAAACCACACCAAACCAAACGCTTTCATGATGCATAATTCCGATGCACAACCGGAGCATGATATACGGCTACGCACGCGTCTCATCTAACGGCCAAGACCTGGCACAGCAGCTCGTCCAGCTCGACACGGCGGGCTGCACGAAGGTCTACCGCGAGAAGATTAGCGGCGCGACCGCTGAACGGCCCCAGCTCAAGCGCGCGATTGGCGCGCTCGATGCCGGTGACGTGCTGATGGTGACCTCGACCGATCGCCTCGCGCGCAACACCCGTGACCTGCTGAACATCCTTCACGCGGTGAAGGAGGCTGGCGCCGGCTTCCGCTCGATCGCGGAGCCGATGGTAGATACCACCTCTCAGTTCGCCGATGTCATCATTGCCGTGCTGGGGGTCGCCGCTAGCTACGAGCGTCATCGTATTACCGAGCGCACCGCAGCCGGCAGGGTCCAGGCCAAGGCCCGTGGCGTCAAGTTTGGTCGGCGCGCCTCCCTTACCCCTCATCAGCAATCCGAGGCGCTACAGCGCCTTGCAGCCGGCGACACGCAGCGCACCGTCGCCGCCCTGTTGGGGGTGAGCCAGGCTACGATATCGCAAATCCCGACTCCTATCGTGCAGCAGGCCACGTGAGCACTCTCACCAAGCACAGAAGCGTGGAGCCAAACTACGCTTGATCCGTGAAACCGAGCCGATCACGATCCGGAATTTGTTGAAGAGATCGGAGAACGCTTGTTCTAGCCACATCAATCGATGACTTTGTCGTCAGTTTTGCTCGACCGTGTTTAGGGGGAGACGACCCGCATGCCTGCCTGCCGGCCTACTGCGGCCCGCACATTTGGTAGAACCCTTCTCGCTGCCGCAGCCCTAAATTCTATAATATTTTCGCCGGCTGGTGCGGACGTTAACAATCCGCCTCATACGCAGCAGTCTTGGTCGCTCGCTGCCTCACGCGACGTAGAAGCCGCATACCGCGTATTTGCTGAGAACCATCCTGGGATGGTCAACCCCACCGATCCGTCCTTTCCCAAGCGGCTGGAAGCAGCACGCCAAAGGGGGCTGGTGCTTGCGCACCGAACTCGCAACCAAGCAGGGCTCCAGGCAACGCTAGGAGCGTTCAGCGCAGTCTTACGCGACGGACACGCCGAAGCCTTCGTTGAACCCATCATCTCATCAACGGTGCGATGGCCCGGGTTTGTCGCGGCTTGGCGCGGCGACGCTCTCTACGTCTATGCCTCGCAGATGCCTGACGTGGAGAAGGGCGCGCGCGTTTTGGGCTGCGACGGATTAGATACTCCATCTCTGGTGGTCAGGAATGTGTTCGCTTTCCGAGGCCGCCCCGATGAAGCCGGGCAATGGTGGAGTCAGGCCCGCAACCTGTTCCAGGACGAAGGCAATCCCTTCGTCAAACTACCTGGACGGTGTCGATTTTCCGTTTCGGGCAAGGTCGCGCAGGTCAAACTGCGATGGCGACCCGTCGATGAGACCTACAAGAAGTGGCGCACGCTCAGCTACAATGGGGACGTGTTGCCCGTAGGCCTGACCGGATCACATGGCAAACTGACTTGGATTGCATTACCGACGTTCGACCCCGATGATACTCAGCGTGCTATGTATCGGAACATGTTCGCGGAGATCGCACGGCGTCGCGCGACGATGTTAGCCGGAGACGCCGTGGTCATCGATCTTCGCGGCAACCAGGGAGGGTCGTCGCTTTGGAGCGAGCAGTTGGCTCGCGCGCTCTGGGGCTCGGCGCCGGTGGACAGGATTGAAGCCTCTGATCCAAGTCGGGTCTGGTGGCGCGCGTCGCGGGGCAACACCAACTACGCCGCCACGATGGTCAAGCAGCTCGCGATGGAACAGCCGGAAGCCGAGGGCTGGATTACAGCCGTATGGGAGGGGATGCGCGCTGCCTTAGCGTCAGACCGAGCCTTCTACGTTGAACCTGCGACCCCTACAGCGACCAAAAAAACGACGCAGCCTTCTCTGCCGCCGATCGGCCTCCCAGTGTACGTGATCGTGCCCGGTCAGTGCGCCAGCGCATGCCTGGACGCGCTAGACCTCTTCACGCGCCTTCCACATACACGACTGATCGGCGCGCCCAGTTCCGCCGACAGTATCTATCTGGACGTTAGGGTCGAGAGCCTCCCGGATGGCCTTGCCAAGGTAGTGGTTCCCATGAAGCTCTATCGTGATCGGCCACGTGCCGCTGGGCAGATTTATCGGCCTGCCATCGAGGTCCATGACTTGTCCTGGTCTACCGAAGCTTTCGAACGGAGCATTGAGGAGGATTTGAAAAGGCAGAGACCCACCCAACTTTCAACTTACACAAAACTGTGAATTCGGCATCGCGAATGGCGGGTCCAATGACCACAGCCGATCTGCTTTTTCAACGCCGCCAGTCGGCTTATCAGCGCTTCGCTTGCAATTGGCACACGGCCAGGCTTGATAGAGTTATGAACCGGACAGCAAAGTTGGCTTTAATCTGCCTCGCTCTTTGTTCCCCGGCTAGTCTCCACGCTCAGGACCAGCCGCCGCCCGCCGATCCATTGACGGCTCAGATCGACACACAGGATGCTGAGCGCTTTGTCGCTCTCTGGAATAAGACTGGCGGCCACCCGAATGCCGCCCAACTAGACGCTGAGTATATCGCCGGAAGTGGCACCGGAGTGCGTTTGTTTGTGCCGCTCCGCAAGTTAACTGGAAGTTCGATAGCTGCGGCAATCGCGGCACACCCCGATTGGTATGGTGATGCAGTCGCAAAGTGCCTTCCGTGGGTCGCTGCCTCAACGCCCGATCTACGTGCAATTTATCTCGGTCTACATGGGTTACTACCCGAGCGGCCACTACCGCAGATTTACATGCTGGTCGGACGCGGCAACACCGGCGGGACAGCCGCTCCCGGTGCACAGTTGCTCGGGTTGGAGGTGCTCTGTCGAGAGGCGAGGACACCTATCGCCTTCCGAGCGGAATTGCGTTCGTTTTTCGCTCATGAAACCGCGCACACGTTTCAGACCATGACCGATACACCCGGTCAAATCGCCGAACCGCTACTGACCCAAATTCTCGCTGAAGGAGTTGCCGATTATGTCGCCCAACTCGTTACAGGAGAAGTGCCGGATGTCGCGCGCGAAGCGTACGGTCACGCGCACGAACGCGAGCTTTGGGCCCAGTTCACGAAAGATCGCGCTGAGGCAAATTTGAACTACAGTGAAACGAGTGGATTTACGCCGGCCGGCAAGGGAGCGCTCGGGCATTGGCTTTACAACGGCAGTCGCGGGCGGCTCGACGGATGGGAACGCGACATGGGCTACTGGCTCGGCGCTCAGATTGCTGCAGCTTACGTGGAGCACGCCCTTGATCGCCATGCGGCCATCCGCGAGCTGCTCGCACCGGAAGATCCGGCGCAAATCCTACTTAAAAGTAGGTATGCTGATCGTTTTGCAAAGCCTTGAGCTGTTTTCTCTGATGCAAAACTTGTGAATTTTGCATCGCGCATGCGGGAATCGTTTTAGCATTGGCGGTGCGGGAGTACGATTGACCCTTATAGCCGCCTACATCAAACTCGCATTATGTTGAAACTAACATCTAGGTTTTGGCCGGTCGCATTGCTCATGCTGGGGTTTTCCGCCTGCGGAAATAAGTCCACCCAATGGTCATGGGAGGAGGAGCATGCTCCGAGTTGGCAAACATACAAGGCTGAGACCCAGCCTGAACAGCGCCCGCTTTCCGCACGGGACCTACGCCCCACAGATGCAGGACGCTTCACATTCTATGATCTGAAGAATGAATCAGATACAAGTTTGGCTGCGAGATTACTCGGTGAGAATGGTAAGAGAATTGCTTACATCGACCGTCAACCTTCTCGGTGGCAGTATTACTCTGGTGATAAAGCCGCAATTGAATCTATCGATCTTTATACCCATCCAGCGGAGCTGGGATCCCAATATGGACTTTTCGGTGTCGAGAAATACTCATTTGAATTTGCCGATAGTGGCAAAATTGAATCTGTAGAATCGAGCGAGCGATACGGCATCGAGGGTGATATCTTCCAGAAGAAAAACTTTGACTTGAATAAGTATACCAAAATGTGTGAAGCTGCTCTAGCCTCACACGCGCCATCTTATTTTCCTGCGAAAGATTCTATTGCTGCGCACGATGTCGCCCATGTTTTGGTGACGGCGATTGATATTAGCGCCTCCTCAGTAGCGAATTGCCTTTTAAGCTGGAGTGCGCCCGTGATGGTAACTCCTGCACTCCAGCGCTGCGTTCTTATTTGGCAAAGCTTCGCCTTAAAGACATAGACGATTTTAGTTTAGCTGGCTGCCCCGTTTTTGGATCAAAACCAAAAGATGTATGCTTTACATTCGAAGTAGGCAGGAACCAGCTTGGTCCATTTCCAAAATATATTACGGTTCGCGGGTCAACCTACATGAACAACATCAAAGTTTATTCTGTAGCCGTGATCGAGAGCTTCACAATGTCGTGACATTGCCAATCGTCAAACGGGCCAGCTTCTCAGGATGATGCAAAAATCTTGATTTTTGCATCACGAACGGCCGGGCTTGGTGGAGGCTGTGTGAAAACGCGGAGCGCGGCACGCGGTGTGAATTGATGATCCACGATCGGAGCGCTTCCGATTGCCCGCAGTATGTGTCTAAGCGCAGCTGCAAGTCGCGTCGGGCCGGTTGGATGGCCCATTGGTGGGTTCCGGCATCCCAAATTTTTGAGCTGCTTTTTCCCCCGATAGCCGCCGGTCGGCTCTGGAGCGATCCGGTCGATTTTGGAGGCGTCGGAACGGCCTGAGGTGTTGAAAACGGAAGTCGAGAAAAGCCGTTAGCATGTGACATTATGCAAATGTCACGACACGACCCCGTGCAAGTGCGATGTCGTCAGCAACAACATTGCCGTTGTCTCGTTGCAACGGCTGATCTGACATGGTCCGAATGCTGCCACCCTCGCTCTCCCAATCACGTATATGAGCTTCACCGTTCCAGGCATGTGATTGCGTCGGCGGCTCGCGACCAAGAGCGTTGCTGTCGCGGTGGGGAAAGCCTATTCCCGCAATCAACGCGCCGTACGCCTTCGCGAACGCGCGGTGCGCCACGCGTGCGCTCGTTGAAAGGGAGGTATCAGCTAAGTGCAGCGCATACTGCTCCCGGGCGAGCAGGTAATTAATGTCCATGGAAGTGCCTCCATCGGAGCGGGAGCAGCAGGCTCTCAGCCGCACATCGCTCAGGACGTGCAATGCGGTGAAACTCAGATAGCATGCTGCTTATCCAGAGGCACGACAAACACGGCTAAGGAACCACTGCCATCCGGTCTATTCCAGCCTTGTCGCTTTGTGCACTGAACACAGACCCAACATGGCGGAGGACAATCCGCACGCTGCGTCAACCGTCCTGATCGCCGCGCATGGATCGATTAAGCTCCACCAACCTTGCTTCCGTTCGTGCGATGCGGTCGCGAGATCGTTCTAAGGCCGCCCTCGCTTTGTCGATCTTCGACTGTGCGCGCTTGAGAAGCTCCTGGTCTGATAAAGGAATACGGGTCATCGTCGCAGCATAATGCATAATGCCGTAGCTCAACTTTCACCTTGATCAGTCGTGTGCGCGGTGCGGACATCTTCAGCCGCTCTTTCACGAACTTCTCGAACTGTAATCAATCAAGTTTTGAGCCAGAAATCGTCATTATACCCGCGTACCCGGTTGCGCTGCGGCCTCGTAGACGCGAACGTCTGAAGGCAAGCGACAGCCATCCCGCCACTTTCAGCCTCGATAAGTGCCGGCCGGCTTTCGAGCTATCTAATAATTGGCGCAGGATCGCTTGCGCGGCTTAAGGCGGGCTGCTTTGTCCGGAAGTTGGGTATGCGATCAGCATATCAAGTGTGTCGGCTGATGGTCAAAGTAGATCGTTGGGTAAGCTCTGCCGGCGAGCCGCACGATACTTAGCGCACACCAACTCCAACGTCACAGTGGCCGCGCGCTTGGCGGTGACGGCTGGCTCAAGGCAACCGGTTTACCCTCTGCCCAAACTGAAAGGGCATGCAGTCCATAGTAAAGGGACATCAAGACCGTCAGGATCGCAACGTAGCGGATCAGCACCGCTCTGGCCGATGCCCATGGGCTTGAGACCGGGCCGCGGAAGACCTGCTGGAGGCGGGTTTCACCCTGCAGGAGGGTCGCGACGAGAATGATAAGCACCGGAATGTGCCCTACGACATCGACCATGCCGAACTCCGGCATCGCCATTATGAAAACGCCGGCCAGCAGCACAGCGGCGATGCGAACGAGAACCGCACGACCCACCAGCAGGTAGAACGACAGGCTGAACTCGACAAAGCCGGCTATCGTGGCGACCGACGGGAACGGGAACCCCGCGGTGATCCCCGGATGATGCAGCAGCACGGCGATCGTCCATTGTGGAAACAGAAACTTTTCGACCGCCGTCCACATCAGGCTTAAGCTAAGACTGCCGGTGAGGATCGACACTCGCCAAGACGCTATGTGGATGCGGCGTCGCAATACCGGCTGCCCAAGCGCGACGTAAATCGCGAGGCCGACAAAAAACAGGTAGTCGATCATGTAGAATGGGCCAAACCGGGCTACGCCAATGGCGAAGAGCGTAAAGAGTCCGGCAGACGCCGCCAGTGACAGTCGCGGCACCAAAACCATGCCAGCGATCACAAGCTGTAGCAGGCCGATCCAGTGAGCTCGGTTCACCATCTCTGGCGTGAGGACCGATCCTGTCGCATCGTCCGCCCAGAGCACAACTGCCAGATTGCGCCAGAGGCACACTGCATAGACTGCCAAGCCGATGCGAACGACGATGTCCACCACGATGCCTCGGCGCGCCCCTTCGCGGGTTGCGGGCACGATCCGAGCGAGAAGCGCATCAAGGCCTCCACCCACTGCCACCAAACCTGCGAAGCCAACCAAGCAGGTAAAGAACAGCTGAGACAGGACTTGGCTCAAAGGGGCGGGGGGAAGCGACGCATCGATAGGCCCGCAGAACCATTTTACATGAGCGTGGGCAGCATTAGGGAGAAAGAAAAGGGCGAGGACGGCGAGGCCATGCCTCCGTTGCAGGCGGTGTAGGCTATGCTTCACGGCAGCGTCACTCCTACGACGCCTCCAGATACGAACTCGAGTGAACGAAGGACGCTGACGAGCCCCGTTTTCAGGTAGCAATTAATTAGCCGTGTACGTTTGCAGTGGGCAGTTTGCACTGTCCGCTTTCCTACAAGAGCCTTGGCTTTAAGGCTCAATGCGGTGGCGAATCCCTCCACCGTGTATTACGTTAAATAGATCAAACGCGTTGCACATTTTCGTCTAACGTATCTGCGCATTAACGCTACTCTAGCATCGCAGTTTTGCTGAAAATCGGGAGCCGCCACTTTAATCAAGCGGCTCCCGTCACTGCGATTAATGTACGAGGTTAGGCGAAAGAAACAGTTGTGCGGACTTTCTGCCGGCGACGCATCGCACCACCAACTGCGCCCATACCAAGGATCATCATTCCCCAGGTAGCAAGCTCCGGAACAGCACTGATCGCGGTGGTAGCCGTAATTGTCTGTCCGGCGCTCGTTTCGAAACCAATGCTGTTGAGTAGTGCGTTCGTGGTGTAAGCGAAGCCAAAATAATCTTGGCCTCCAACTGTCGCCCGCAATCCTATAAAGTTATCGCCAAGAGAGTAGGGAACCGCAGTCGGTGCCGAAAAGCTCGTATAGCTATCTGTCGGGCCAAACGTTACTGTTCCCCGGTCTGTGTAGCTGCTTGTCGGCGTAGTTGGTATGCCTAGGAAGCCACCAAACGAGTTCGTTGCGGCGGGCGCTTGGTTAAGGACGGAAAGCGGGTTGAAAACGTCGCCGGTCGCTCCGAACGTGAACACATTGCCAAGATATCCGAAGGAGTAAGATCCTTGAGAAAGATCTGCCCTGATCGCGGTGATCACCGGCGCCGCATGTGCAGACATTGGAATTGCAGTACAGGCTGCACAAATTATTAATGATACTGGCTTCACGGCATCTCTCCCCGAAGCTGTCCGAGCAAATGATTCGCGCGCGCTTCGAAATGTTGTAACCCAACTACCGGCTGCAACGAACATGATAGTTAATAATTATGTGAAATGCCGAACAGTGATCCGCGCGGCAATTTCCTTGGCAGTTTATGCTAAAGCCATTGACGCAGGAAAACTTCCTCGCGCTCCGTCAATCGAGAAAGTGTATCGCGATTTTTGCCCATCCGGTGAAGGCTCTCTCCGGCCATCGATAACACGGCCCGCTGATTAAACGAGCTAGAACGTTCCGAGTTCAGAGCGTGATCGCTGACATGGCAAAAGGGATCTTTTTCGCGACGCGCTGGCAACGTCCGTTTTCAGACGTGCCGGAAACGGCCGTGAACGGCGAGTTCTGGGCGACTGCCGTCAGGCTGCTTTTTTGCCCGAAAGCTGCCGATGAGCTTCCAGGTGCGGTGCGTGCTCGCCGATAGAGGCAAAACCGGCGGTTTTTGATGATCTGGATCGGCCAGTATTCGTCGTGCAGCGAAATCTACCAGCGACCAGATAGTTTTAAACGAGCATGTTTGCGTTACTACCGGCTGAGGCGGTTCCGTCCGAAGGACCCTTTACAGCCTTCTTCATGGCTTCTTCCATTTCGCGCAGAATTGCAGCTCTTTTCTCGGGAGGCAGCGCATCGAACTGTTCTTCCGTTAAACCGCGACTTTTAAGAAAATTACCTTTGAACCGTTGTATCGGCGTCTTCTTTGCCTCTTTCAAAAATTCAGCGACCGTCTGATCACCTTTTGCTGAGGCCGCACCTGCGAAAGCCGACCTTGCTGGCGACGACGGCTTTGTAGCGCCGGTGATTACCCGGCCAACGTCGCTGATTGTCATAAGCGGTCCAGTTCAGAGTATGCTGCATTATAGGACCAAACGACTGATCCTGGGCCAATTCCGTCCGTCTGCTTTTCTTCTTCGTAGCTGCCGTTCAGTTCTCGGGCGGTGCGCACGAATTTGACGGCTCGGAACGATTTGAGGCAGTGACAAACGGCCTTTCAGCGTATGAAAAACTTCTTCCCAGAAGCTGCCTTCCGCAGCCGACGGTTTAGGCAAGTGTCCAATTGGGCGAGCTTACCTCTGGATCGGAAATCTCGGACAGACTGCGAGCCTGTCAATTGTAGACTTAGAGGTTATCTCAAGAGGAGCGATCAAGTGCAGATCAGCGAAGCTACCAATGTCGAATGCTCTTACTGCAACTCAAAACCGTAGAGGTAGGTATGACGCATTGCCTATGTGCGCTGACCAGAAATCTATGATTCTGAAGTTACGTATAATTACGTAGTTGATTAACTTGATATTTTTGGATTTATTTGACGAAATATTGCAGAAGATTGGCGGCAGTGAGCACTTTAGGATGCCTCACAGCCGCACGAGAATAGCCGTTAACCTTTGCGCAGGTCGGCTTTGCACGTTCAGAAGCAGGAAGTCGTCGCGGTGCATGGCTGGGCTTGATGCTTATTCGGGTGCTACCAATTAAAAGATCTTACCGAGACGTTGATAAATCCTTAAGCGTGTATTAAGCGTCTCTCGCACTCAACGAGGTGCCTATGGGAGAAAGTACATGCTTCGTTTCGTTCTCGCGCTGATCTACGGCGACAACATCCGCCCTTGGTAAATGCTTAAACCGGTTCGGTGTTGACGAATTATGCAAGCTCTGAGCCGCTAAATTCTTACACCGGACCGGACTTCCAGCCGAACACGTCGACCCGGCTTCAATCATCGTGATCACTTTGTGCTGCACAGCCTAAATGGTTAGATCGATCCGCGTGAGCCTCGGCTTTTCGTTAATCGAAAATGGCAAGAGTAATGGCAGATTCTGCCGGCGATCCATTGATATCAGCAGCGTAAGACTAAGTTTAGCGGCTGAGTTCCGAGCCACGCACTACGATATGTACGTTGATCCCCGCAAGCTTATCCTTCAAGCAATTAGCTTGACGCATCTGGTCTTCGGCTGGTCCGTAAAAGGCGATGGTGTCAGGCGCTGCCTCAACCAAGTAAGCGCCGACTGCCCCGCACTGTAGCTTGGCGGTGACAAACTGCCCTTTCGAAAACTCAGCTTTGTGTTCCGCACACGCGCTCGCGATCAACAATCCCGTCAGAACTGCTGGCAGCAGTCTATACATTAAGCTTCTTTCGATGCCCGCATTCGGCAGGTGTGGCGTAACCCGCTGACTTCAGCAACTAAGGTTTTCTCCGGACAGCGCAACGCCCCAACAGCGAACTGGCTGCTACCCCAGCGGGCCAATGCGCCTGACGTGTTCGCAACAACTTGATCTGGTGGAAAGCCGCCATTCGCCTGTTGGATTTAAAATAGCCTAGCTATGGCGCTCTGCGATAATCCACCCGGCGATCATGGTTGGAAAAAGCAGCAGGAACGGCCAGCTATCCGCGCCAGGAATGCTCGTAAAACGCAGGAACCACTGGCTAACGGACACCGCGCCCATGCCGAACAAAACGAGCGCGAAGATCACCAGAATTCCCATCGGTTGGCAGGGCATGTAAGTCCACAAAACTCTTGCGAACCAAACCTCACGCCCTTTCTCGTTCCGCTTGCTCATTCGCGCAGGCTGCCCCGCACGCTCAATGCCCGCAAGTGGGCAACTGCCGTCCGTCTGCTTTTCACTCCAACTGCGGAAGGTCCAGTCTTGGTCGGCGACCGTAGAATAGCTGCCCTTCCCTGCCCCTCGGCGCAACGACCCAAAAGGCGACAT
>NZ_JAKNQH010000049.1 GCF_022662305.1 Sphingomonas sp. BAUL-RG-20F-R05-02 | reverse complement strand
AACTACACGTTAAAGCATGCCAATTACCTTAGTGTCCAATGTGGAATCTGAGCAGTCTCTAAACGACTGGGGTTGGGCGACTGCGGAACGTCCGGTCTTGATCAGCGATCGTAGGATAGCTGCCCTTCCCTGTCCTCCGTCACATGATCCAAACTCGGCCGCTTATGCTTGATTAGCTTGTTCAGTATCCCGTCGTTCATTCATCAAACGATAAGGACGTGTAAGCTGCAACCAATCAGTTTCTGTTGGATTGGCGCATCTAGTAATTGCGACACCCCTCACAGCTTTATTCAATCGTAGCGAGGGATTGCACCATCAGACGTATTTCAAACGCCTAGGCGATAGCCGCTATTGACGTTCGGCCACGGCGTCGCAACGAAGCGCCGATTAGAGCAAAGCCTATTATCATAGTCAGCCAAGTGGAGGGTTCAGGTACGCTGGCGACAATTCCATCCGCGATCAGGCTGTGGACGTAGGCGGTCGGGTGAATGCCGTCATAATAGAGATAACCGGCGCAGTTGTTTGCAAGCCCTCCGGTTCCCACACAGCTGCTGTGGACCAGCGCCGGATCAAGCCCGTAGGCGGTGGGGTGATTCTGGATTGTGGTCTGAAGGCCAGCAAGGTCGAACATTCGGATCGAACCCGATGCGCCCAACGTCTGCTGAATACCGCCAACAATTGCGGCATATTGTAGGTTCAGGTAAGCCGACGCTTGCGTTGCACTATCTTGCCTAGCGGTTCCGTAGACACTCGGAATTTGACCGACATCCGGCAGGCCAACCACGATAATGTTCCGCGCCCCGTCCGTCACCAGTCTTGTCAGATCGGTTTGAAATGCACTGACCGTATCGGATATCGAAGGCGCACCAGGACGACCATAATCACGGATGTCATTGCCGCCGGCTGTGACGAGAACAAGGCTGTTTGTGTCTATGGCGGTGCGCCGCGCAGGCGGGCTGACGGCGCCGGTCGTTGACGGCTCGTAATAGCCGCTGATCTGATAGCCGAGATCGGGTGGCACTTGGTTCGGATAGAACGTAGCCACAGTGGACCCACCAACTGCATAGTTGGTGCCGCCTTGAAGATAGGCGGTGGAGAGCCCAAAACCGAGTGCTAGCGACAGGTCATCGGCGAAGTTCAGACCATTGGTGAAGCGCCCTGAAGATGGTGCTGAGCCTGGCACCTGCGTGGCGGCATTGCCGCTGTCGACGAGGCTGTCCCCAAAAACGTAAAGTCGGTCGTAGGATGCCGCTGTCGATACCGTTGGTATGATGAGTGTCGCTGCGACAACGGCAGCCCCGAGCCATTTCAAGCGACGCATCAAATACCCCCCCCCCCGAGAATGATCATGCTTAACGCCTTTATATGCCCCCTGCAACGTTGTTCGATGTATCCCGAAAAAGCTGGATCAACCCAATGTGAAACGGGTGTCGTGCGGTGGTAACCTGCTCGGATAAGCCACAGGTACGTAGCCAGTTTGAGCTCTCGGTCGGCTACTTCAACATCCGCAGGAGCGCGCAGTCGACTGGCAGCTTTGCGACGGCAGCAACGACCCTGTGTGGACATCCGGTAATCGCGCGCTGGCTTAGCTGATAGTGTCGCGGTGCGGGCGAGAGCCCGGTTTGCTCTGATCATCGGAGGCCACATGGCGCAATTTGTGGGATTGGATGTATCACAGAAGATAACGGCCGTTTGTATTGTTGACGAGGCCAGGACCCGTTTGTGGCGGGGGCAGTGCCTTTCGACTCCGGAGCAAATAGAGGCGACCCTTTGCCAGCATGCGGGTAAAGATGTCCGGCTAGGGATTGAGACCGGCCCGATGACGACCTGGTTGGTACATGAGCTCCGATCTCGGGGCTTGGACGTTGTATGTCTTGATGCGCACCACGCCCGAGCGGCGTTGAAGATGCAGCTCAATAAGACAGATGCGAATGACGCGGAGGGATTGGCGCAGATCATGCGCACGGGCTGGTTTCGCTCGGTCCACGTGAAATCGTTCGAGACACACCGGGCCCGAGCGTTGCTGGGCGCGTTCCGACGCTCTCCCCCAGATCATTCTGCGGGAGGGTTGGAGAGCCGCCCACGTCATCACAAAGCGACATTCGCTGTCCGCTCGCCTCCCCATCTTCCGCAGTTCGTCCATCTTAAGTCGTCAAAATAGTGCGCGTGTTTTTGGGGACACTAGTTCGAGTTCGGCCCTGTGGCCGCTTCAACCTCAGTCGGATCGCCCATGATCACTCCGACCCGCTGATGCAGGGCGCTGGGTTCGATGATCATGATCCTGGTTTCGCCATCCGTTGCGGCGCCGCCTGCCTGCTCGATTAGCATGGCCATCGGGTTGCCTTCGTACATCAATCGCAGCTTGCCTACCTTGCCCGCTTTACGGGCATCACGCGGGTACAAAAAAACTCCACCACGCTTAAGGATGCGGTGCACATCCGCGACCATGGATCCTGTCCAACGCATGTTATAATCCACGCCGAGGTCGCCCGCGTCTCCTGCAATTCGATCATTGATGAAGCGCGTCACTTCGGGTGACCACTGCCGAGCGTTCGACATGTTGATCGCGAATTCGCGTTTGCCCATTGGGATCATCATGTTGGTGTCGGTCATCACCCATGATCCGACCTCACGATCAAGTGTGAACTCGTGCACCCCTGCGCCAAGCGTCAGTACGAGAATAGTTTGTGGACCGTAGACGGCGTATCCTGCTGCGACCTGACACTCGCCTTTCTGCAGAAAGTCCGCTTCCGTCACGTCCTGAGCTTCAACGCGCTTCGGCGCACGAAGGACAGAGAAGATCGTGCCAACCGACAGATCAACGTCGATGTTGCTCGATCCATCAATCGGATCGAACAACAGCAGGTACTCGCCTTGGGGATAGCGATTGGGAACAAGGTGGATCGTCTCCATCTCCTCCGATGCCATAGCAGCAAGGTGTCCACCCCACTCATTCGCCTCAAGCAACATCTCATTCGCGATCACGTCCAGCTTCTTCTGGACCTCGCCCTGAACGTTCTCGCTATCGAGGCTACCGAGCACATCGCCCAACGCGCCTTTGCTGATCGAGTGACTGATTGCCTTGCACGACCGCGCGACGACTTCGATCAACAAGCGTAGCTGAGGCTGCAAGGTGCCCGCCTCGCGCTGCTGTTCAATTAGGAACTGTGTCAGCGTCTTACGTTTCATGGATCTGCTACCTTATAAAGAAATTGGAGGGCTCGTATCGCGAGTGTCGTACGACCACTAACGGTCGCGGAGCTTAATTCGTATCCAAAGCTTTCCGCCCTAAACTGTCGCCCAACACCTTGTGCGTCTTCAGGATGGTTTAGCTTCGTTGAGCGGGGTGATCGTCCCGAACTCGGCCGCCTGTGCCGACAGCATGTTCCATTCTGCATCCGAGCCGTCGCACTAGAGCGGTTTCCGA
>NZ_JAKNQH010000048.1 GCF_022662305.1 Sphingomonas sp. BAUL-RG-20F-R05-02 | reverse complement strand
CAGCCACCTGAACAGCTTCTCCCCAAAACCGTTTTCGATGAAGTCCAGAACGCCCAAGAAACCCCCATCGAAAGCTCGGCTGATGGGAGTTTCGAACTCCCGCGACATGTCTCCGTTGCAGTCGACGCAGCATGGCAGGGTGTAGGAGCCATACTTGTGCCTCGCGCCGTTCGGCAGCGTGACGGTCTGGCGGTAAAGATCAAAACGCCTCAGAATCCAGTCCGGCAGAATGTGCTCTTCATTGAACGGCACGTCGTCCGCCTCCGCGCGTCCACAGATGAAGCAGCACTCGCCAGCCCATATGCTAGCCTCGAAACGTTCTTGGCTGCAGAACAGCACTCGTCCGTCGCTGGCGATGATTGATCCATCCAAATCCCTCAACACATCTAAATCCCAGAAGTGGCGATAAGCGCCTCATACGCTCAATGCGCCGCTAGAGGGAATGCGTTGCGGGATAAGCCAAATCAAAGGCTTGCGACGCCCAGCAAGGTCGATGTGAGCGATGCAGTCGTCGGTGGTTCGCGCCTGCTTGTTCAACAGTAGGCGCCTAGCGATCACGAGTGACCCAATCCCGGCCATTCGCGACGCGTTTTTGGCTTCCCAACTCCGGCCACCCGTTCATGTCGTTAGAACGTCCGGTTTTAGGCGTTCGAGAATGGCCGCGGAACGGCTCGAGGTGGTGGTGAGCAGTCCGGCAGCTTTCGGGCGAATGCAGTAAGCTACCGCTCGTATGTTCGTGGCCGAGAGCTTAGGTGTACCTCAACACAGTAGCGGGATCGATCGCAGATGCTCGGATCGCTGGGTACAGGGTACTAAGAAAAACTCCTGCGGAAACTAGAGCTGCGATCCACGCAACCTCGGTGGTCGATATTGCAAGGGGTATAGAGAGCATCACGTCGAGTTCGATCGGTGGATGCAGAGAATGCGCGCGCAATAAATGTGTGATCGGGTCCTTGGCAATTTTGAGGCCTAGCCCCAAACCGAACCCGGCGACTTCGCCCGAAAATCCGATGAGCGCTCCAACGCCGACAAAAACCTTCGCCACCGACTTTTTTGACATGCCCATAGTCATCAAAATCGCTATTTCACGAGACTTGTAGCGAACAAGCATAACCATTGACGACAATATGTTCGACAACGCGATCAAAGTGACCATTGATATTACAACAGTCATTGCAAGCCTTTCCTGCGACAGCGCAGAAAACAAAGCCGTGTTCATACTCTGCCACGTCGAAATTGTATAACCCACGGGATGTAACCGACGCATTCGCGCTATAACGATATCCTGAAGGTCTGGATTTTTGAGCGTTACGCTCACCTTATCTGCCATTGCACTAGTGCTGAGGATGACGCGAAGGTCATCTACGGGTACAATTGCTCGCCTGCTATCAAATGTATAAACGCCGGTATCGACTATGCCAGAAACTGTAAAATCATAACTTACTATACCGATAGACCCATTGCTGTTTCTAATTTGAGAAATAGCTGCGTGATCTCCAGGAACAACACCAAGGCGCGCAGCTAAATCGCCGCCAAGTGCGAGAGTCGCCGGTCGAGTAGGCGCTGTGCCCATCACCGTTGCCGACTGCCCCTGAAACAAAGGAGATTTTACCATGCCCGAAGGCACTAGACCTTGTAGGTCGGCGGAGAAGACTCTTCCATTGGCTCCAATGAGGCCCGACCCATTTAGCGATGCAGTCGTAGCCTCCACGCCGTCGATCTTGGCTAGCTCTCGCTCCATCTGTGCCGGACGCTTAATTGCGAGCCGTGAGGACGTAACGAAAATATGACCGTCTGCGGAAGCAATTTGACCTGCAAGCCGCGCCTCAGCACCGTTCATGAAGCAGATCACCAACATCAGTGAGGCGACTCCAATAGTGACACCTGCGAAACCGATGGCCGCGATCAGAAGTGCTGCTCGACCACCAGCGCCGGGTATCAGAAATCTGGAGATTAGAAGCCTCTCATGGGGTGTAAACAATCTCAGCTCCTGATTAGGCCCGCCTAGAGAAACCTAATCAAGGTCCGCTTTTAGGCAACGCATAGAATCCTCAAGGGCTGAGAATGGACGCCTGCGGAAGGTCCGGTATTGGTCGGCTGACGTAGAGTAGCTGCCCTTCCCCTGCCCTCCGGCGCAACGACCCACATTTCGCCGTTCGCGGCGCGTTTTCGGCTTCCCAACTCCGGTCACCCGTTCATGTCGCTAAACGTCCGGTTTTAGGCGTCCGAGGACGGCCGCGGAACGGCTCGAGGTGGTGGTTTTCAGTCCGGCTGCTTCCTCGGCTCATCGCCTTCGCTTGCGGACATTCCTTCAGGTCGGCACGGCGATGCCGCCCAGGCGAACATCTGGGTGCGAGGTGTCGAAGGGGAGCGCCGTTGGTAACGCTCCCCCGCGGCCACTCAGGCTGCGAGCAGCTTTGCAGCCAGCTCGGTGTGCTGCTGATCGGCCTGCTTGGCTTCCTCGACCGAAGCCTTCATTTCGCTTGCCGCGTCGTCCATGCCGAGTGCGGACAGATAGCTCGCCATCGTTCCAAACGACGCGATCCAGTAATGAAGCGCCAGTTGCCCTGCCGCGACGATGCCGAGATCGCGCGAGGTCACGTCCGGCGCCTGCTGACGGATCAGACGGGAGACTTCGTAGTGCGCCTCGAGCACCTTGTTGTCGCCCTGCTGACCGGGGCCAGTCTGCTCCATGGCCCGATCGATCCGGTCGGCCCACTTCTTCGAGGTGCTGTTGCCTTGTTCGAGTGCCGCCTTCAGATCGGGATGAGAGGCATCGTTGCTGATCTCGTCAGTCGCGCGTGCAGCTACGTCACTGCCTGCCTTCATCGCGCTCAGCCCTTGCGAGACGAGCTCCTTCAGATTGTTGTCAGCCATATTTGCTCTCCAAGGATCGCCGGCCAGTCGGGCCTGACGTCAGGAAGCTCAAGCCTCGGCGATCTCGGACGTTCCAACAGTTCCACCTGCGTTCCGACGTACTAAAGCACCTGCTGGCCGGAATGCGGCCTTGCCACGGGGTATGCGGGCTCCGGGGCTGGGAAGAACAATCCGGACCTGCAATGCACCGAGGACATAGGACCGATACCGAGGGCTGGTATACGCTGGAAGGCGCAGTCGACCACCCCGCGCCTGTCACGATCCCGCTCAGGCCGGACGCCGGTAACGACATGTGCGGCCGAACCGGCTTCCTCATCCATGCCGACAACGTCGCCTTCCCTGGCTGGGCCTCGGACGGCTGCATCGTCATCGGGGATCGAGCGAAGCGCGCTGCCATTCGCGACAGCGGCATCACCCGGCTGGAGGTCGTGCGGTAGCTTGGCCGCTTCGGTCAGCCGGAGGACGTCGCTGCGGCGGTCGCGTTTCTGGCGACGCCCGCTGCGCGGCAGATTACCGGCGCTATCCTCAACGTAGATGGTGGCGCACTGACGTGAGGACACGTTGGCACAGCGCACTGCCTCCGAGCGTGCGCCATGCTGCGTCCACTCGGCCATCCGAGTTCGCATGACCCACTTTCCGCCGTTCGCGGCTCGTTTTCGGCTTCCCAACTCCGGTCACCCGTTCATGTCGCTAGAACGTCCGGTTTCAGGCGTTCGAGAACGGCCGCGGAACGGCTCGAGGTGGTGGCGAAGCGACGGGCAGCTTTGGTCTCCCGCTACCACGTTCGGCCATTCATACGAACATGGTAGCGTCGAACCAACGCAGCGGAGCATAAGATTTCGATTGATGGACATTCGAGCATTCCGCACCGAGCTAGGTAAAGCCTTTTACGCAGACGGATTTCAGGAGCTTCGACTGCGGAAGGGTGCGTCGAAGGTTTGGGCGCTGCCTTCCAGCGAAGTCATCGCTTATTTTGCTCCCGATGCTCAGCGTCGAGCTTGGGGTTTCAATCTGTTCGGCACCATTGGCATCGAAATTCCAAAACTCAGAAGCTGGCTGAACGAGCACAAGTCAGGACAAGACTGCGGTATCTTTCACAGCGGATTCATTGGCTATTATACTTTAAACGAAGAAGTCTTACGCGATTTTAGGATTGAGCACGGATTGCCTATCCCTTTCGATCTTTGGGTTGGGCTGATCAAGGATCGGCTCAATCGAATTCCGCAGACTTTAGATGGTCTAATAGCAACTTACCGGACCAATCGAGAGGCACTTGGATGGTTGGCGCACCCGGGCGACAAAGCCGCATGGGACTTCCTTGTCCAGTGGATGCACGACCCCGACCCCAGCCTGAGCGTGCCATATCGCCTGCCAACGGGGCAAATTGCTCACGACCGCTAGCGGGTAGCGCGTCCGTACCGTCGAGCGGCAACAAATGGGCGCCTGCGGAAGGTCCGGTGTTGGTCGTTTGACGTGGAATAGCTGCCCTTCCCTGTCCTTAGATGCAACGACCCATAACTAGACGTTCAGGCGTGTTCGCCTTCTTCCCGGAAGCGGTCGCCTGTTCAATTGGTCAATTGCACGGGATATATTGCCACGGAATGTTCAAGCGCCGCCGTATCAGGATGCGCACGGTGTTCGCGGAGGCACGTATGCGGTAGCGCTATTCCATGAGACGCTCGCTCGATCAGCTCCTGACCACCATCGACGTCGATCCACACGCCTTCTCGGTGTGCCGGATCCAGACTGGATGGAGGATGACCTTTCCCGCGTTCGCTGCGGTGACCATACACTTCGTGCTGCGGGGGTCCGGACATCTCCGGGTCGGCGCA
>NZ_JAKNQH010000047.1 GCF_022662305.1 Sphingomonas sp. BAUL-RG-20F-R05-02 | reverse complement strand
CAGACAAGGCCGTCTCGGTGGTCGGTGAGATGGACCGCGATCCCAAGCTGCATGCGCTGATCGGCCGCGCGGCCGGAGTTTTCATCATTCCGGAATACGCGCAGGCCGGCTTCCTGATCGGCGGCCGCGGGGGCGCGGGGATCGCTGCAGCGCGCACCTCCCGCGGCTGGAGCGCACCGGCCTTCTACAGCTTCGGCGGGCTCAACATCGGGTTACAGGCGGGCGGCTCCGGCGGCTCGGTCGTGTACCTACTGATGAACCGGCGCGCGGTTAGCCAGTTCATCGACCAGACCAAAATCTCGCTCAACGCCAATGCCGGCTACGCGATCGTCAAATACTCGGATGCCGATCAGGCGAACCTCGCCAAGGGCGACGTGATCGTATGGACAAACACTAAGGGTGCTTATGCGGGCGCGACGATCGAGGCGAGCGGCATCCACAACGACGCGGGTCGCACCCGCGAGTTCTACGGACGCGACGTGGCGCTGCGGACCATCTTGAACGGCCAGGTCTCGGCACCTGGATCGCGTTACCTCCAACAGGCGCTCTCGCGCTGAGGAAGGAGAGGGGCCGCCGGCACTAGCGGCCCTCCACCTCCTCTATCAATTTCTGCCGGCAGACCAGCCGGCTCACCTACAAAAGTCAGGCTTCCAACAAGGCTCGTACGCACGCTTCCGCGCTGACCGCTTCTCGGCTGGTTTGCTCTCCACCGTCGTTGCGGACGCCATCAATCCCAAAGCATTATCCGAGGCTCGGGTGGCATACCACCGGCCGTCGTATGCCGCTTTCCCCATGATCGACCTAGAGGCCACCGACCTATTTTGCTCCTATTTTGGGATCTGGATTGATGCACTAATCATGGCTTGTGCGTGTCAATGTACGTGATCGCATCCTCAACGGTTGCGATTTTCTCGGAGGCATCGTCGGGAATTTCGATGCCGAATTCCTCCTCGAACGCCATAACAAATTCAACGATGTCGAGGCTGTCGGCACCTAAGTCGTCGACGAAGCTCGCATCCTCGGTCACCTTGTGGGCTTCGATGCCCAGATGCTCGACGACGATTTTCTTTACGCGATCCGCGGTCTCGCTCATGGTAGTTCCTTCTTTGATCCTGGAAGCGACATTCTCGGACGCGCCTAGAACGCGGCAGTTCAGCGCGCAATGATGGGGACCCGCTAGAGGCTTTGTTGCAAAAACTGACGCTGAGGATTCCCCGAGGAAATCGAGCGGAATAGATAGGCGTGATGCCCAACCTGCCGCACCTAGGCGCTGACACGCGAGCGGGTGATGGCGGGGCTGGCCGCTGCCAAACGTCGGGGACGCCAGGGGGGCCGGCCCCCAATGATCGACGCCGAAACGCTCGAACGGATCACCGCCGCCCTGGATGGTGGAGCCAGCAAGGCGTCCGTCTGTCGGACCTTCAAGGTGCCGCGCTCGACCCTGCTTGGCACGCTGTCGCGGATCGGGTGGACTGCACCGCCGAAGGACGGAGTTTTGCGACAGAGTGCCCAACGCTCTTTGTAAACGCGCACGATATTTGGCGGCTTGATCGTCAGGCTATCTGTCGCCCGCGCCTAGCCTGACGGCACCCCGGAACGGCTTGAGATGGTGGAGGCTGTGTGAAAACGTCGTGATGTGGTATGATCGCCTTCGTCATCGGGAGGCGTGGGATGGGTCGTTTCATCGAAGGATGTGACCGTCGCGAGCAGCTTTTTCTGCCTCCTTGCATCGACGATTACGTCGCTGACGATAGCCCCGTTCGCATTGTTGATATGTTCGTAGATGAGCTGGATCTGTCTGCGCTCGGCTTTGACGACGCCGCTGTCACCGGGCGGCCGGGTTATCATCCGGCGATGATGCTGAAGCTCTACATTTACGGCTATCTCAACCAAGTGCAGTCGAGCCGGCGGCTGGAGCGCGAAGCGGGCCGCAACGTCGAGGTCATGTGGCTAACGGGCAAGCTGGCGCCCGACTTCAAGACCATCGCTGATTTCCGCCGTGACCAAGGTGCTGCTATCCAGGCGGTCTGTCGACGCTTCGTCCTGCTTTGCCGGAGTCTGGGGCTCATCGCCGGCGGCATGGTGGCAGTGGATGGCAGCCGTTTCCGGGCGGTGAACGCACGCGACCGCAACTTCACGCCGGTAACGATCCGGCGGCGCATGGAGCAGGTAGACGCAAGCATCGTGCGCTATCTCGGGATGCTTGACACCGCAGACCGGCAAGAGGGCGAAGCGGCCGAGCTGCGCACCGCGCGACTTACCACACGGTTGGACGAGCTACGCCGCCAGATGCGCCAACTTGAAGCGATGGAGCAGGCGGTTGCAGCATCTCCTGACCGACAGATCTCGCTCACCGATCCGGATGCTCGCGCGATGGCGTCGGCGGGAACAGGTACCGGCCAGGTCGGCTACAACCTTCAGGCAGCGGTCGACACCGGCAGTCACATCATCGTCGCCCACGAAGTCATCAATCTGAGCCATGACCGCACGTCGCTGACGAATATGGGTACGCAGGCACGCGAGGCGACGGGCGCGGGCACGCTCACCGTACTTGCCGACCGCGGGTATTTCTCAGGATCTGAGGTGTTGGCCTGCCAAGAAGCGGGCATCGTACCGATCCTGCCCAAGCCGCTCACCTCGGGTGCCAAGGCCGATGGCCGCTGGGGCAAGCAGGACTTCGTCTACCAAGCCGCGAGTGACACGTACCGCTGCCCGGCCGGCGAAACGATGACCAGACGCTTTTCCACTCTCGAGCACGGGCTCACGCTCTATGGTTACGCCACGCCCGCCTGCCGCTCCCAGTGCACCGTAAAGGCAAACTGCACCGCCAGCATCGAACGCCGGATCAAGCGCTGGGAACACGAGGAGGTCATCGAGGCCATGCAGGCACGTCTCGACCGCATGCCCGGCGCGATGCGAGTCCGACGGCGAACGGTCGAGCACGTCTTCGGTACCATTAAGGACTGGATGGGCAGAAGTCACCTGAAGACGCGTACCATGAAGAACGTCGGAACCGAGATGAGCCTCCACATCCTCGCCTACAACTTCAAGCGCGCCATCGCTCTCGTCGGGGTACCAGGCCTGATGGAAGCGGTGCGGGCCTGATCCCGAAGCTCCGCTTGGCCAACACACCGCTCACTCGGAGCGCGTTTTCACACAGCCTCGGTGGTTACCTGCCGTTGTTTGACCGATCTATGAGTTGCTGATCGCTTCAGCCAACCGGATGATCGCACCAATGCATATGAGGCTGACGGCGAATATGTTGAACCCCATCAACCAGCGGTATCGCTTTGGCTGAGTAGCCCTCACGAAAGTGAAACCTCGGGCTGACTCAACCCCCCGGCGAAGATCGCGCCGGATGGACTAGACACCGTATCCCGCGAGAGCAAAAATCGCTGCGGTAAAGAGAGGGCTGCCTGCCATCACAGGATTATATGCCGATCATACAGACAGGCGATGTCCGCTGTTGGGCGATTTTAGCCAGTCTGCTTCTGATCCCAATGACCCGGATGCCGCCGTTGAAACTCTTCCCAAAATAGGTCTCGGGCGACGCGAAGCAGTTGGATGCCTTCGGGGTCACATTCAGACGCTTCGGCGTCATCGATAACGCCAAACAGTCGGGTTAGGACGAAGCCATAATAATCGGCGGCAGTGTGGGGCGGGGAGTTCTCTTCGGCGGTCGGCATGCGCTGAGCATGCCCGCATCGCTCAACGTCCGCAATAATGGACGCGCGGTTGCTAGTTGAACGACCGGGTTTGGGCGACTGCCGTCCGGCTGCTTATCCTCCCGATAGCCGCCATTCGGCTTTCGGGCGACCCGAGCGGCGCGGGAGCTTCGGAATGTCCTGCCCTGGTGGACAGCGGACGCTCACTCAGAGGTGCGCGCGTTCTGCACGAAGCCGCAATCTTCTTCGCAAGAGCGCGACGGGCGCAGCAATCAGGAACGCGCCACCTGTTGCTGCCATCGTGCTTTGCGGCACGGGAAGCGAACGGAAGATGGTAAGCTGTAGAAGCGGTAAAGCGACAAAGTAAGCGAAGAGATAGTAGGCTTTCACAAGCCAAAGACAGATTATCAACGCCACGCAGCATGTCAGGCCTATGACGATCGACATGAGACCTAGCGCTTCCATTTTCCCAAGATGCCGATTTTCGGAACGTCCGCAAGTGGGCGACTGCCGAAGGGCAGCTTTTCGACGTTACAGCAATCCGGCTCCCCGCAAATGCGAGAAGCCGGTGTTGGATTAGACCTCGACGCCCTCTGCTAAAGTGAGAGCATCTTCCACATCGACGCCAAGGTAACGGACGGTGTTTTCAATCTTGGCATGCCCTAACAGGATTTGCACGGCTCGCAGATTACCCGATGCCTTGTATATGATGGACGCCTTGGTTCGCCGGAGTGAATGCGTCCCATACTCTTCTCGGCGTAGGCCAATACCATCGACCCATTCATCGACAAGTCGGGCGTACTGACGCGTGCTGAGTGGGCGAGCATGATCCGTTCTGCTCGGGAAGACATAGTCGGTCAGCGTACCGCCGCGCCGTTCCAGCCAGGCAAGCAAGCTCGCCCGGGCGTCCGCCATCAGTTCGAACTGTACCGGCCTGCCCGTCTTTGCCTGCACGACGATGGCCCGATTGCGCACATGGCCGCCGAGGACAAGATCGCCGATCCTAACCTTTACCACGTCGCAACCGCGCAGCTTGCTGTCGATGGCGAGATCGAACAACGCTCGATCCCGTAAGCGGCGATGCTGATCGAGGAAGAAACGAATAGCCCAGACCTGTCGCGGCTTGAGCGCGCGCTTGGCTCCGACCTTACGCGTAAAATTCCAAGGCCGACGCTCACCGACCACTGGATCGAACTCTGACGTACCCATAAGCTTTCTCCTTGGCCGAAATGGCCAAGGCGGGAACGGGCTTTACATGCTGTGTGTGTCTTGGAGGCCGTTGTGCACATGGCCAAAAGCAGACCGACGGCAGCCGCCCAAACCCGGTCGTTCAACTAGCAACCGCGCGTCCATTATTGCGGACGTTGAGCGATGCGGGCATGCTCAGCGCATGCCGACCGCCGAAGAGAACTC
>NZ_JAKNQH010000046.1 GCF_022662305.1 Sphingomonas sp. BAUL-RG-20F-R05-02 | reverse complement strand
GCCACAGACGCTGGATGAGTGGCTGAAGAAGACCAAGTTCGACAGCGACAGCGTGCCGGGTCCCGAGCAAAGTGGCGGACAAGCTGAAGGCGTTGGAACGTTAGAACCGCGAGTTGTGCCAGGCCAACGAGATCCTACGCAAGGCGTCCGCGTATTTTGCTTAGGCGGAGCTCGACCGCTCGTTTGGCGTAATCACCTTTATCGACGTACGAGCGCGACGCGCAGCTACGGGATCTGATGCACCTTCCGGGCCGTGCGCAGCGGGATCGGGCTCTCAAGCCTGAAAATCGCTCGCGTGTTCGCCGAGAACTTTGCAGTCTATTGGGTGTGCGCAAGGTATAGCGACGGATGATGCGGGGAAGCTTTCCGGTTGCCTCTGCGCCATCGAGCGGCTGATACGCAAGATGAGCTTGGTAGGCGTGATCAGGGACAAGCCGGTTCGCACGACGATCAGTGACAAAGCTACACTGTGCCTGCTGGATCACGTCAACCGCAGATTCTATGCACCAGCACCGAACATGCGCGGGTGTCGGCCTTCACCTACGTTGCGACCCTCCTCGATCCGGCACAAAGCTTGCCCGGCCGTGTCATTCCCTAGATGATCAAGAGCCCAGAAACCGCTTCTAAATGTCGTAATAGATGCCGGCTCGCTAATCTGAAGCTACATAGCGAACTCTACAATCGCATGCGTTCGCCTCTGTCCTACGTCCACACAAAGGCACATATAGTCCTATGCAGCACTGGAGATGTTCAAAGATTCAATTACTTTTCAAAGATACTCATCGTAGAATAACTATTTTATCATCTTTCTGACGAAAGATTGTACTAACATCAGGCAAAACTTCACATTCAATGATGTTTTAACGAATCCTCATACAACTGCTCCTCGGGTTATGGCTATGTTCGCTTCGGTGGTCAAAGCGCTGATTGCGTGTAGCTAAGCAAGCCTGCAGACTTTATGAACACGCAATGCCGTCGTAAAGCCTTAGTCGAGAAACTAATTTGTCTACCCAAGAAACCAGTCATACAGTCCGGCTTACGGCATTAGTCTGTGCGTCCGTAAAACGGGCGCCGTTTCGTGGCGGGGATGGTCGGCGGCATCTCTATGGCCGTCAGGGTCGGCCTGGAATTGGATTAGGCAGTCTGATGGATTATCCCAAGGGCGCGTAGCGTCCGCACACGCTTATATTAACAAGTTCGCAGCGCTTGAGACGCATAAACGAGCGTGACCGCATCTTATCAAAGAGAAAAATTAATGATTCTTTGGACACTCGCACAAGCGATTAAAAAGCGTCGGCACACTCTCAGGCTAACGCTTGAGGAACGGGAGATGCGAAACCTAGATCGCTTCAGGCAGCTTGCCTCTTTTGTAAAAGAAAACTCTCCATGGTATAGGCGCATTATGGAGGAAAACCATATTGATCCTGCCAGATGCCGCCCAGAGGACTTTCCTGTTCTCACATCGGCAATGCTTCGAGAGAACTTTGATGAAATCGTAACCGATCGGTCGATTACAAAAAGCGGACTAGAGGCGTTCATAAAGACCTCTCCGTCGTCAAAAAGCTTGTATCTAGGCAAGTATCATGTCGTTTTGTCATCGGGTTCAAGCGGCGTTCCAGGTATGTACGTCCACACGACAGATGAGGTAATTAATGGCATGAGTTATGGTGCGCTGCACCGTAAAATAAAGTTACGAACGCGTACGTCTTTTATAGGCCCTGTCGATACGCACGACATGGGTGCTGCCGTGATGGGTTTGATGAGTAATTGGCCTCAGAGGCTACTTTTTAATACGCGCAATTTCAATATTGCCATGCCTTGGCCACAGGTAATTGCCGGACTAAATGAACATCAGCCGAAAATCGTAAGTGCATACAAACATTACCTGATGGTTTTAGCGGATGAGGCGCGCGCGGGGCGTTTAAAAATTCGGCCAATTCTTCTCGAATCCGGAGGAGAGCCATTGTTCCCACATGAGCGAGAAATCTTGAGGTCCACGTTTGAATGCGAAATCGCAAATTCATACGGTTCATCCGAGGTAAATCTTATGGGAGTTGCTCTAAACGATTGGGATAGCATCTACCTTTTCGAAGATGACCTGATATTTGAAATTGGTTCTGAATCAACTTGTGTTACTAACCTATTCAACAGATCTATGCCACTGATCCGGTATAGCTTTGATGATATCTTGATCCCCACCAATGTTCCGCACCCGCGAATGCCCTTTAGAAGCGTTTCGGAACGGATAGGGCGATCTCAAGAACTTATTTCGTTTGAAACCGGCGACGGGGATGCGCGTCAGTTTCGCACAGTTTTTTTCGATGATGGTGTCGACCTTAGCGGTGTGAAGCGCATACAGTTCCAGAAGGAAGATGCCGAAACCCTTGTAGTGCGCGTTACCTTTGTTGAAGAGGCAGAATTAAAAAAACTAAGCGGTACTAATTCTAGAACCGAAAAGCTCCGACAATTAATCGTATCAATTCGCCGGCATCTGGACGACAATCAGCTAGAAAGCGTGAAATTGAAAATTTCGGAAGCGAACGAGGGGAAGGTCAAACCCGAATCAAGGATCGTTAGGAGCGGTAGAAAAGAAAAACTAGTGCTTCGTTGACGAAGCACAAACGCGGTAGTTTAGGTACCGTTCAGTGACGACGTGGGTATTCCTGCTATATCTGCGCTGGCTTCGGGCGGTTGATCGCCCCTGATGCCGACACGCTAACGGACCTCGATCGCGCTGCACGTTTCTGTACCTTCAGCACTTCGCGTCCGGTGGTAAGGTCATAAGACAAATTGGCAACAGCTTCGTGCGTGCCGACTTCGAACGCCTAGCTAACCAACTGGGGTCGGTCGCCGACAAGTTCATACGTCGATTAACAACGCGCCTGCCGCCCGCACCGTGCTCGCCCGCTTTGGCCTCTCGACATCGAGACCTATACCGTCGGCGTGGCTAGCGTCGGCACGAGGAAGCGCATCGGCAAACTCATCGCCTGAAAATAGAAACGATGGCGGTATCGGCTAGCACTGCTTTGGCCGGTTAAAGGAACCAGCTGAAGTCGCCGTTAATTCCTGTTTGTCAGTGTAGGCTGACGGACGAACGACGATAACGTTGGATGAGAGCTGGCGGATCGATCTGGAGCGATGGCTGGCACCATTTTTGGCGGGGCTGTCGCATCCGGCATGACGCAGGATGTGGCCCGCAGTACAGCGCCGGTCGATTGGTCCTGGCGACCGCAAAAGCGTGCAGCCGATAGCCGCCCGGGGGCGGCGAAGCTGGCTACGATCCGCTTCATCATTTCGTGGCAGCAGGGATATGGGACAGCGCTCCGCTCCAAGCTGCGCTGCTGAAGTAAGACGACCGGCTCGTTAGCGGCACCGGTGCATTCCTCGTCATCGATGACACGACGATGCGGAAGAAGGGCGGTCACTTCGTCGGCGTGGCGCCGCAATATGCATCGTCGCTCAGCAAGAACGCACTGTCAGACGCTGGTCTCGGTGACGCTGGCATCACACGAGGTGCTAGTGATGGTTGGCCTTTGCTTGTTGCCGGAAAGCTGGACCAGCGATCCTGAGCGCATGGCGAAGGTCAAGGTACTCGATGACCGTCAGGTCGTCCTCACCAAACCGGAGATCGCAATAGAGGAGATCGGCCGGATCAGAGCTGCCGGTACGCGCTTTGGCTGCGTGCTGGCAGACGACTGATACGGCATGAGTGCGCCGTTCCACCAGGCGCTGAGCGAACGCTGCTTGTCATGGGCGGTTGGCATCCCCGCTGGACAGAAGGTGTACCCCGCTGATGTCGCCATGATCTTCCCGGTTGCAGGGCATGGGCGCCCCCGACAGCACCACATTCCCGACAGCAAATCCGTTGCCGCGGAGAAGGTGCTGGCAGAGCAGCTGTGGAAGCAGGTGAGTTGGCGACGCGGCGGTGACCGCGCGTTTTGCTGCCCGTCGTTTTCGCGTGGCAGACGGTCCGACCCAGCGCATTCGCGATATGGGCGCTCAGCACCTGCCAGGCGAGGAAGTTTGGCTGGTCGGCGAGCATCGCTCGACCGGCGAGCGCAAATACTACCTCTCAACCTACGCGCCGATACGCCGATCAGAATGCAGCGATCGCTTTTTAAATCCGTCACATCCTCAGCAATCCGGTAACGTCGAAGAATCGTGCACCGATTTCATGATACCGCGGAGCCGTCCTCCGCGACGCTGAATCATTCGCGTTCAAATATAATGGCGTTTATGAGCGCTCGCGCTAGGTAGCTACATGAGCCGCGATCGCCTCAACTCTTTGCTATTTATCTTCACTCTGTCAGGTGCGGCAGCGCTAAGCCGTTTGTGCATGCCGTCGATCTCCTCTCGTCTACAAATTGCGGCTTTCTGCTTTTTGGTCTTCGGGATTGAATGGTTCATAAAACCGGAGTTTGGAAAGAAGCCGAGCGTGATGGTGGCGCTGCTAACCTGCGCGTGCTCGACCGCCGCGATTTTGCTTGTCCGGTGGCATACGGAGGGCTTGTGCCCGCACACTTGGCCCCAATGCACTGATCCGATCTACGCCGTTCGAAAATCTTGGGGTATTTAAAGGCTTTGTTGCAATCTGGGCAGCGGTTGCCTGCATCGTCTTGCGGTTAAAGGCGCGTCGAAGCAATCCTCCGCGCATTTCCTCATAGCTTTAAATAGCTCGTGCTTCTCGGCACGCCATGGTTAGCCAGCGATGCTCAAGCGAAGCGCGGTGGAGGCGGTTTCTGTCGTGTCCGCTATCCAGCCTTATTGTCCTGAGCTACCACGGCAGCTTCAGCGATGCTTTGAACTTCACCAGCCTCCACATGGAAGTTCTCAGCGGTCAGATCCTCCGCAGCTTTAAACAGGGCGTCCTCAATGGCTTGAGCGGTCTTCGGCTCTGCATGTGAGACGATCGTGTGAACCAACGTCTGCAGCACGGTCTTGATGGCCAAGTCCACAATACGTCTCCTTAGTTAAGTGGTTTGGATACCGATGCGTTGGAGGTGTTCTCCGCCGCGCGGCATCATCAGTATGCCTCGAGCACTACGTCCAGCAGATGCTGTTTATCTCTCTATATTCACCTGACTTCAACCCGAACGGAAATGCTTTTGTAACTCTTAGACATTGTTTTTTGCGCTCGCTGGTCGGGCGATGTTCCTCTTACGACTAATCTTTTTCGCTTGGCTGGTGCTGAATGCCCAAGTTGCGAATGCGCCGGGTCGGACGATCAGCCCCGCAAACGCTCACCGTAGCGACGGTCGCAGTCAACGATAGCTCGGCGGACGTTCGCCTCAGGTCTGCGCAGCTAGCCTCATCACAGGTTAAAAGATAGCTTCGTCGGTGAAGGTCCACGGATCGAGCAG
>NZ_JAKNQH010000045.1:2500-5802 GCF_022662305.1 Sphingomonas sp. BAUL-RG-20F-R05-02 | reverse complement strand
TTGGTTGCGGGGACAGGATTTGAACCTGTGACCTTCAGGTTATGAGCCTGACGAGCTACCGGGCTGCTCCACCCCGCGCCAAGGATATCCCTTTTGGGGGAGACATGTGAATGGGTTCTGTGTTCGAATTTTATTCTCGCGCACGGGCTTCAATGCCTGGCGACGACCTACTCTTCCATCGCTTAAGCGATAGTACCATTGGCGCAGGCTGGTTTCACGGCCGAGTTCGGGATGGGATCGGGTGGGGCACAGACGCTATAGCCACCAGGCAATGGAGCCGGTGCGCGAGAATGTGTTCGGGTTTAAAATCGATACCGTGCACGTATTGGGAGTTTGTATCAGGCGTTTGCATTTGATCATCCGCCAATCGTCTGACGCTGCTGGTGTGACCCAGGGTTGTCATTGATGGTGGGACTCTCAAGCGCGAATAGAGCAATTAGTATCGGTTAGCTCCATGCGTTACCGCACTTCTACATCCGATCTATCAACGTGATGGTCTTTCACGGCTCTATGAAATCTTATCTCGAGGGAGGCTTCCCGCTTAGATGCTTTCAGCGGTTATCCCGTCCGTACATAGCTACCCTGCTGCGCCGTTGGCACGACGACAGGTACACCAGAGGTACGTTCAACCCGGTCCTCTCGTACTAGGGTCAACTCCTCTCAAATTTCGACGCCCACGGCAGATAGGGACCAAACTGTCTCGCGACGTTCTGAACCCAGCTCACGTACCACTTTAATTGGCGAACAGCCAAACCCTTGGGACCTGCTCCAGCCCCAGGATGTGATGAGCCGACATCGAGGTGCCAAACAACCCCGTCGATATGAGCTCTTGGGGGTTATCAGCCTGTTATCCCCGGCGTACCTTTTATCCGTTGAGCGATGGCCCTTCCACGAGGGACCACCGGATCACTATGACCGACTTTCGTCTCTGCTCGACTTGTCAGTCTCGCAGTCAGGCGGGCTTATGCCATTGCACTCTAACAGACGGTTTCCAACCGTCCTGAGCCCACCATCGCGCGCCTCCGTTACTCTTTAGGAGGCGACCGCCCCAGTCAAACTACCCGCCACAGAGGGTCCCTCACCCGGTTTCACGGGTGCAGGTTAGACATCAGAAAACAACAGGGTGGTATTTCACCTATGGCTCCACGTCAGCTGGCGCCAACGCTTCAAAGCCTCCCACCTATGCTACACAGTTCTTTCCTAATGCCACTCTGAAGCTGCAGTAAAGGTGCACGGGGTCTTTCCGTCTAACCGCGGGAACCCCGCATCTTCACGGGGAATTCAATTTCGCTGAGCATGTCCTGGAGACAGTGGGGAAGTCGTTACGCCATTCGTGCAGGTCGGAACTTACCCGACAAGGAATTTCGCTACCTTAGGACCGTTATAGTTACGGCCGCCGTTTACCTGGGCTTCATTTCAGAGCTTGCACTCCTCCACTTAACCTTCAGGCACCGGGCAGGCGTCAGGCCCTATACGTCGTCTTGAAGCCGACTTAGCAGAGCCCTGTGTTTTTGCTAAACAGTCGCTACCCCCTGGCCTGTGCCCCCTCAAAGTGCTTGCGCATAGTGAGGGCCTCCTTCTTCCGAAGGTACGGAGGCAATTTGCCGAGTTCCTTCAGGACACTTCTCTCAAGCGCCTTGGTATACTCTACCTGACCACCTGTGTCGGTTTCGGGTACGGTCTATACGGTGGGGCTATTTCCTGGAACCTCTTCGAAGCCCTCCCAATCCAATAAGGGAGAACAACACACGAGATCCGTCACACACCACCAGGCCCACGAATATTAACGTGGTTCCCATCGACTACCCCCTTCGGGCTCGTCTTAGGGGCCGGCTCACCCTGCGCGGATTAGCCTTGCGCAGGAACCCTTGGTCTTTCGGCGAGAGGGCATCTCACCCTCTTTATCGCTACTCATGTCTGCATTCGCACTTCCGATACCTCCACGGTCCATTACCAGACCGCTTCACAGGCGTACGGAACGCTCCGCTACCGCGTGGATAAATCCACACCCTAAGCTTCGGTGCATCACTTTAGCCCCGTTACATCTTCGCCGCAGAACCTCTTGTTTAGACCAGTGAGCTGTTACGCTTTCTTTAAAGGATGGCTGCTTCTAAGCCAACCTCCTGGTTGTTTTGGAAGTTCCACATGCTTTCCCACTTAGTGATGACTTGGGGACCTTAGCTGTAGGTCAGGGCTGTTTCCCTTTTGACGACGGACCTTAGCACCCGCCGTCTGTCTCCCGGATATCACTCCTAGGTATTCGGAGTTTGGTTAGAGTTGGTAGGTCTCGCGACCCCCGCATCCATCCAGTGCTCTACCCCCTAGGGTGTCCATCCGAGGCACTACCTCAATAGTTTTCGCGGAGAACCAGCTATTTCCCGGCTTGATTGGCCTTTCACCCCTAAACACAACTCATCCGGTAACTTTTCAACGTTAATCGGTTCGGACCTCCAGTGCATGTTACTGCACCTTCATCCTGGTCATGCCTAGATCGCCGGGTTTCGGGTCTAATACTTCAAACTATGTCGCCCTATTCAGACTCGCTTTCGCTGCGCCTACACCTAACGGCTTAAGCTTGCTTGAAACATTAAGTCACAGACCCATTATGCAAGAGGTACGCTGTCAGGGCTCAAGACCCCTCCAACTGCTTGTAGGCAATCCGTTTCAGGTACTGTTTCACTCCCCTCATCGGGGTGCTTTTCACCTTTCCCTCACGGTACTAGTTCACTATCGGTCGCATACGAGTATTTAGGCTTAGAGGGTGGTCCCCCTATGTTCAGACAGGATTACACGTGTCCCGCCCTACTCAAGTCCTGAAGTCTCACTTTCGCATACGGGGCTGTCACCCGCTATGGCCGGTCTTTCCAAACCGTTCTGCTAGTTGAACTCCAGGCACTGGCCTGGTCCGCGTTCGCTCGCCACTACTAACGGAATCTCGGTTGATGTCTTTTCCTCCAGCTACTGAGATGTTTCAGTTCGCCGGGTTCGCTTCACGAAACCTATGTATTCAGTCTCATGATACCTCACACCATTTAGCCCAACTGCGATCTTCATCGCAGCAGAGTTAAACGGGATGGGTGGGTTTCCCCATTCGGAAATCTGCGGGTCAAAGGTTGCTCACACCTCACCGCAGCTTATCGCAGCGTGCCACGTCCTTCATCGCCTGTATGCGCCAAGGCATCCACGAATTGCCCTTACCTCACGCTTGAGAGTCCGCACCACCAATGACAACGCTGGGTTGGCCTTTCGACCAACCAAAACTCGGCAGAGCAGCATCGCCAAAGTATCTTGGTGCGGATGAT
>NZ_JAKNQH010000044.1 GCF_022662305.1 Sphingomonas sp. BAUL-RG-20F-R05-02 | reverse complement strand
AAGTCGGCCGTTCGTGCAGGGTGGAGCGGGCTGTGAAAGCCGACGCTGGTTCAGGCTGATTTGCCTGTTTTCAGGGCTTTAGTACGGAGCTTCGACCGCGGCAGCACCCCAAAGCGGACGGACCGCTCACCACCAGACCCGGCCATTCCTGATGCAAAAATCAAAAGTTTTGCATCAGCGAGGAGCTAGGACGATTTCCGTATTTTCAAATCATTCTCAATGCTCTGTTCGAAAGCTTGGGTAGACCAGGACAGGTCACGGACCTCGATCGCGGGCCTATAAATCTGCCCGGCGGCACGTGGTCGATCACGATAGAGCTTCATAGGGACGACTACCTTGGCGATTCCGTCCGGGAGGCTTTCGATCCGCACGTCCAAGTAGATACTGTCGGCAGAACTCGGCGCGCCGATCAATCGGGTCTGTGGAAGGCGCGTGAAGAGGTCTAGCGCGTCCAGACATGCACTGGCGCACTGGCCAGGAACGATTACGTACACGGGAAGAGCAACAGGCGGCAGAGAGAGTTGCGTAGCTTTCCCAGTCACCGGGGCGGCGGCAGGTTCAACGTAGAAGGCTTGTCCCGACGTCAGGGCGTGACGCATCCCCTCCCACACAGCTTTGATCCAAGCTTCGGCTTCCGGTTGTTCGGTCGCGAGCGTCTTGGCCGTCGTGGCGATATAGTCGGTGTTGCCACGCGACGCACGCCACCAAACTCGGCTTGGGTCGGAGGCGCTAATTCTCTCCACCTGCGCTGCGCCCCAGAGAGCACGAGCCAACTGCTCGCTCCAAAACGACGATCCGCCCTGATTACCGCGAAGATCGATGACCACCGCGTCTCCCGCTAAAATTGTTGCCCGACGTCGCGTGACCTCGGCGAACATGTTTCGATACATAGTGCGCTGGGTGTCGTCGGGATCGAATGTCGGCATTGCAATCCAAGCGAGTTTACCGCGCGGTTCAGTCAGGCCGATGGGTCGCACGTCCCCATTGTAGCTGAGCGTGCGCCACTTTTTGTAAATTTCGTCGGCGGGTCGCCATAGGAGCCGGACCTGTGCAATCTTGCCGGAAACGGAGAACCGACACCGTGCAGGTAGTTTCACGAAGGGATTGCCCTCGTCCTGAAACAGGTTGAGGGCCTGACTCCACCATTGCCCGGCTTCATCGGGGCGACCCCGGAAAGCGAATACGTTCCTGATCACCAGAGATCGGGTATCTAATCCGTCGCAACTCAAGACACGCGCGCCTTTCACGACATCGGGCATCTGCGATTCGTAGACGTAGAGAGCGTCGCCGCGCCAAGCCGCGACAAACCCAGGCCACCGCATCGGTAACGAGCTGGTCGGCTCAGCGAAGGTCTGGGCATGTCCGTCGCGCAGGGCTGCACTGAACGCACCCAGAGTGGCCTGGAGCCCTGCTTGGTCGCGAGTCCGATGTGCCAGCGCCAGCCCCCTTTTCCGCGCTTCGTCCAGCCGCTTCGGAAATGCCGGGTCGGTGGGGTTGACCATCCCAGGATGGTTGTCGGCAAATATGCGGTAGGCGGCTTCTACGTCGCGGGAGGCCTCGGACGACCAGGATTGCGGCCTGTTGTGCGGATCGCTAACGTCTGCCCCGGTCGACAAAGCCCCTGTAGAACCAAGCGCTGCGGCAGCGAGAAGCGCCCCACGACCAAACGCTTGAGCCACGGCAGGCCAGCAGGCTTTAGTCATGCGGCGCTCTCTCCAATACCGTCGAGCAAATCTGACGACCGAACTCATAATGCAAAATTCACAAGTTTTGCATCAGACGAGAAACCGCACGAAACCAAGCGCTTCCATGATGCATAATTCCGATGCACACTCGGTCCATGATTTACGGCTACGCACGCGTCTCATCCAGCGGACAGGACCTGGCGCAGCAGCTCGCCCAACTCAACGCGGCTGGTTGCACGAAGGTCTATCGCGAGAAGATCAGCGGTGCGACTGCCGAGCGGCCGCAGCTCAAGCGCGCGATCGACGCGCTAGATGCCGGCGACGTGCTTATGGTGACGTCGACGGATCGCCTCGCCCGCAACACCCGTGACCTGTTGAACATCCTTCATGCGGTGAAGGAGGCTGGCGCCGGCTTCCGCTCGATCGCTGAGCCGATGGTGGATACCACCTCTCAGTTCGCCGATGTCATCATTGCTGTACTGGGGGTCGCGGCGAGCTACGAGCGTCATCGTATCACCGAGCGTACCGCAGCCGGCAGGGTCCAGGCCAAGGCTCGTGGCGTCAAGTTCGGCCGACGTGCTGCCCTTACCCCTCACCAGCAGTCCGAGGCCCTACAGCGCCTTGCTGCCGGCGACACGCAACGCACTGTCGCTGCATTGTTGGGGGTGAGCCAGGCTACGATATCGCGGATCGCAACTCCTGCCGTGCAGCAAACCACGGGAGCTCTCTCATCAAGTACAGAAGCATGGAGCCAAGCTGCGCTTGATGCGGGAAACCGAGCCGATCATGATCCAGAATATGCCTAAGAGATCGGAAAGCGCCTGTTTTAAGCGGGCCAAAGAAAAAGCCGCTGGTCAGAAGGACCAGCGGCTAAAGGCGAGCCGGATCAGTACAAAGGGGGGGGAATACCACCCGGCGGATTTCGCAAAGATAATACGATCTGGCAGCAGCAGGGTTCCAACGATTACTAAACGCATTGCCGCCGGCAGCGGCCAGGCCTGAGTCCTTGGTGTCGCTGGGTTGATGCAAAACTTGTGAGTTTCGCATCATGGACGCCAAAACGGGCGAAAAGCGGATGCTTGGCCGATCCTAGAGGATGGCGGCGAAAAGCCACGGAATGCGGTCAAACGAGTTCGATCGCGCGACATCCTCGCTATCGAAAAGACCGGATTGATACGTTCGTGTCCATCGTTCTGGTGCGGCCACGTCGCGCTCACCGCCGTCTTCATCAACCCAGTAGATGGCATCCTCTAGCGAGTGTTCAGAGTAGCTATGTAGCCCATCGGGGCGGCGTAGCAGCACCCATCGTTTCGACCCTTCGGGGCTGAGCACCACGTCGATCTGTTCCGGAAGGTTATCCATAACGAGAATGCTCGCACGCGCTCGGTATGTCCGCAACTGGACGCTTGCGGTAGGAGAGCTAAGCTGGGGCCGAACAGCTTGGTGGAGCAGCGACCGACTTTGCGTCACCGAAAGACACTGGCATTGGAAACCACGTGTCTCGCAATTTCTCGTCGGGCATTGCTACCGGCCAATGCAACTGACGCACCCAATCCAACATATCCCGATCCGCTTGCGGATCACCTATGCTTTTCAGGACATAAGCTCCGCTGACGCTTCCTTGTTTGGAGATGCTGATGCAGACCATGCCCGACCTGTTCAGCAGCGTAGCAGGTACGGGAGGCAATTCTTGAGCAATCGCGGGCCGGCTGGACAACGAGAAAAATGCGGCAACAATGACCAACGTAGCGATACGAGCGACCATAGCCGGGATTGTGGCACAATGCGGTGAATGACTGCAACTCGGCGTCACCTGTCCGGCCTGCTCTGCCCCGCTACCTTGATGCAAAGCTTTTGATCTCCGCATCGGAAGGCCGAGATTAGACAGGAGCCGCCATCGCGCCCGCACGGTGCCCGAATGGCTATACCGTTCCGCAGCTAGGCTTTGAGCACGTTCAGCGTGCTGAGCCATTTCTTCCCATCGCTCTGCCGATCGAAGTGCCCTGGTGCGGACGTTAGGTAGCGTGGAAATCTCAGCCTCTGCACGCTCGGCGTCCGCACGCTCTCGGTACAATTTTGGATCGTCGCTCATACCAGCCGTTTATATCTTTCGGCATCGGCCCGCTAGCGATGTCGAGCGAAGTCGGAGCGGGATGAGCGACGGAACTAATAGGTGCGCCCTGTTGCCGCGTTCAGGTATATAAGGTTTGCTCTCGTGACGCCGCCACAGTGTACGAAATACACAGGGTCTTTGATCTCTTCCGGGTCGCTCAGCCATCCTCCCTGTTCCTCGAAGTCGGCGACGGTGCAACGTCCAGATCCGATGAGATCCCGTGCAGCCTTCGCGTAGACTGAATGGTACTGCCTAAAGTCGTCTGAATGCGCCACTATTTGCTCGTCAGTGTCGGCCTTTTCTGCAGGGTCGGCCGGACGGGTACTCGATAGTCCGCTCTCCTTGACCCATTCGGTAACCAAGCCGTTCTTGATGCCGTTCGCTTCGGTGCAGGCGGCGTTGCCTTTTTCCACGAACTTGCTCTTACCGTTCTCGCAGAAGGCATCATATGGCTTCGAAATACGAACCCATCCATTGCGGGACTCAAGTACGCCAGTTCCTTCGCGGAACATCAGAGATCCGACCACACCGCACCTATCGGATGGGCAGGAGTGCTGATCGAGGCGTTTGGCCACAACCCATGATGAGGCAGGAGCAAGCCCAATATCCTTACCGGAATCCTTGGTAGTATAGACTTTGTGTTGACTTCGGGGTGAGCAACCGGTCAACAGCAGCATTGACGTTAAAGTCAATAAATAGGGGCGTAGCATCGTTTTATCCTTTATGCATTGTCGAACTAACGACCAGATTCTTTCCCAGAGGCAAGTCCGAGAACGAAAGGGTCGCGAGCCACTCGTGGCGCCTTATGCTGTTGCATGGCGCAAGGACGCTCGGACTTTAGCTTTAGCCCGGCGGACAACCCCTCTGCCGCGCGCCCGCTTCGCCCCTTGTTTATCCGGCGTCCGACAAGCGAAACAGGCAAATTTTACCCCCGCCGTCGCGAAGGCTTCGTACCCGCGAATGTCTGTAGGTGGTGGAGAGTGCTCGGGCAGGTTTCCTATCCGAAAGCTGCGCTTGGCATCAGGGCGACATGAACCCCGGATTAGGCTAACGAAAAGATGTGGCGAAGTAGAATGAAAAAAATATCATTCTAGCGACGATAATGAAAAGAAAACTAACATTGCGCCAGAATGCCTTGGGGCTTTCCTCCCGGAATATTGTGCCAAATCTATTCGGCAGCTTTCCAGTGCTCACCGCGTAGATTGCAATGCAAAATATACCTAGAAGAGAAGCGACCCAAGCTGCAATGATGAAATAGAGTCCCCACATGCCAAACGCGTAAGGAGAATTTTCCGGCTTTTGCAATAGCGCATCGGTAATAAACTCGTCGTACACTCCCGCTAGTCCTTAGCTCAGGAGATATCTAGCCGGGAGGTCGCTTCCTCGGCGCTGGAACGGCAGCATTTGGGCGCTTTCAGTCCGTCCGCTTTTCTCCCGGATAGCGGCCGGTCGGCTTTCGGGAGATCCGATCGGAAGCGGAGCCTCGGAACGGCTTGAGGTGGTGGTTAGCGGGCTGTCTGCTTTCTGCTCAATGACTCGTTCCGAGATGCCGCGCGTCTAACACTGGTCGATGTCGCGCGATTTGCCCCGGCTTGCCCACCATCGGCAAAGATCAACGAATATCGCGAGGCCAAAAGCTATGCCAGATTTGGCGTAAACCTCATCGTTTGGTGGCCAAGCATGTTGATTTCCACTGAGAGCTGACCCGGAGAAGGCATAAATTTCCACCGAGAAGTGACCCGTGTCTCAATCTCACCCCGGCAGGCTGTCGGGGGATCAAGGAGTGATAGACATGGTGTTACTGAGCGTCATCCGGCGCTGGGCATTCCGTGACGGGATGTCGATCCGGGAGATAACCCGACGTACAGGGCTTTCGCGCAACACCATCCGCAAATACCTGCGGTCGGACGCGCTGGAGCCGAAGTTCGAAACGGTCGACCGGCCGAGCAAGCTGGATCCGTTCGCGGACCGGCTGTCGGGATGGTTGAAGACGGAAGCGAGCAAATCGCGCAAGCAACGGCGCACCGCCAAGCAGATCCACACCGACCTGGTCTTGCTGGGCTATGACGGGTCGTACAGTCGGGTAGCGGCGTTCATCCGGGCGTGGAAGGCGAACCGTCAGGTTCAGGAGCAGACGACGGGCCGGGGCACATTCGTGCCGCTGGTGTTCACCGCCGGCGAAGCCTTTCAATTCGACTGGAGCGAGGACTGGGCTATTCTGGGCGGCGAGCGGGTGAAACTGCAGGCAGCACACACCAAGCTT
>NZ_JAKNQH010000043.1 GCF_022662305.1 Sphingomonas sp. BAUL-RG-20F-R05-02 | reverse complement strand
CACGTGGAAAGCATCGAAATCGGGACTCTCGCCCCCATTGACATGCAGCTTGGCTGGGGCATTCTCGTCATAGGTGACGGTCAAATGTACCTCGCGTCCTCCGGTCGTGGCGGGTTGAATGTAATTGCCCATGTACGTTTGGGAGTACTCAATCGTTACAATGCCCATGGTTTGTCCCCTCTAACCGCGTACTAGGCCCGCCAGTGAGTTCATCTGATGGGCGGCAGTATAGACCAGGGTTGAGCATACACAATCGACAAGCGGCGCGCGAAGAAGGTCTGCTTCTGGGCGACTGCGGAAGGGCCGGTCTTTGGCGGTGACCGGGCTTTGCTGCCCATCCCCGCCCCTGCGTCGCGACGACCTAGGCTCAGACGTTCGCGCTCCTCCCGCCGCTCTCCGGAACCAGACTTTGATTCATCTGCCGCGCGGCAGGTTTCAGACAACAAGCCAAACCTCTGAATTGCACTGGATCCTGGACAGCGGAGGCCGTGATCGCGTGGATATCTCCGCCCTCTGCGGCGGCATGCGAACGCGGGTCTTCGAACACGGCACCGGGCAGGTCGGCCAGCGCGACCCGCATCCCAGCTTCGGCCAATCGGGTCACGACGGCGAGGCCGATGCCGCTCGCCGCGCCCGTGATCACGGCCATGCGGCCCGGCGCTATCGCAAGGTGGCCGCTCACCCGCCCAGACCCTCGGTCTGGCCGCCGTCGGCGATGCCGACGACGCCGGCGCCGGACGAGGAGTTGACGATCGCGCCGTCACCGCGCTGCTTCATGAGCGGGATCTGGCGCTTCATGCATAGGAACACGCCCTTGAGGTCAATTGCCATCAGCCGGTCGAAGTCCGCCTCGTCGAAGTCCGCTTCGTCGATGTCGGCGAGCTTGCTCTGGTCCTGCTCGATGCCGGCGTTGTTGAAGGCGACGTCGAGCCCGCCGAACGCCTCAACCGTCTTCGCAAGCGCCGCTTCGGCGTCGGCGCTCTTCGACACGTCGCAAGCAACGGCCAGCGCCTTGCCACCCGCGGCCTTGATCTCGCCAGCTACCTTGCTGGTCTCCTCTTCCGACAGGTCGGCGACGGCGACGCTTGCGCCGGCTTCGGCAAACGCCAGCGCGGTTGCGCGACCGATGCCGCCCGCGGCTCTGGTGACGAACGTTACCTTGCCGGACAGCGAGCTGAAGGGGTTGATCATGGGCGGTCTCCTAGCTGGGATCGGGGTCGTTTCTCTCGAAAGTCTCCAGTGAAACGCCGAGCCACGGAGCCGCTTCCATGAACCCGGTTCAGTGTTCCGTTGCATGTTGTTCAAGGATTTAAGCGCGGGCGTTAGCCCGGGTGAAGCGTTGATCGCCCGTACTCCTCACAGCAAAGCGAGAAGATGCGGCCCCGGATCACCTGTCACATCGCAAGCAGCATCGACGGACGCATCCTGCCCGAACGTTGGTCGCCCATTGATGCCCATAATCATGAGCTCTATGACAAGCTCCACGAACGGCTCGGTGGTGGCTCCTGGATCGTCGGCCGCATCACCGGCCAGGAGTTTGCCAAGCGACACCTACCCGGGCGAGACGGGCGCGAGCGTGCTCCGCAAGACATGGCTGCCGCGACGCCATGCGACGGCCTATGCGATCGTCGCGGACACCCACGGCAAGATCGCTTGGGGTCGCAGCGACGTCGGTGTCGATCCGATCGTTGTACTCCCACCGATCAGGTGCCGGACGCGCACCTCGCCGGGCTCCGGGCCGACGGCGTCGGCTACCTGTTCGCCGGCGAAGACGGCCTCGACCGGGCGACGCGTGCGCTTCGCGAGGAGTTGGGGATCGAACATTTCCTCTTCGAAGGCGGGGGGGCACATCAATGGCGCCTTCCTGCGTGCCGGGCTGGTTGATGAAATCAGCTTGATGATCGTGCCTGCGATCGACGGGGCGGGCGGCGCGCCGGTGACGTTTGACGGGCCGACCAGCGACAAGGGGCTACCCGTCCCGCTGACCTCACTTACCTTGCAGGAGCATGAGCTGATAGACGGCGGCATCCTTTGGTTGCGCTACAGCGTGGAATAATCCCGGACCTGACGGCGCACACGCGGCGATGACCGATGCTCAACCGCATGAACCCCGCGCCCGATTGTTCGACGCCCGCGCGCTGCCTAGATTCGACGCGTTAGCGGCTCGCCTTCTCTTGCCGGCGAGGCGGCAAGCGCCCGTGCCGACGATGCGTCTTCTCGAGCCGAAATGACTACATGGCCCACACGAGCACGCGACAAATGCCCGCCTCGTGCACGAGTGGGTGGTCGGCATCGGCCTCCCGGCTCAGGATTACGGGACGCACTTGCTTCGGCGCACAAAAGCATCGATCATCTACAAGGCGACTGGTAACCTTCGCGCCGTTCAGATCCTTCTCGGCCATGCCAAGATCGACAGCACGGTGCGCTACCTAGGCGTTGACGTGGAGGACGCTTTGGAACTGGCCGAACGCACGGACGTCTGAGCAGACCCAATAGGCGACACTGGGCCGGGCCCGCCCGCCTCTCCAAATCTGCCATCCATCCATGTTTCGATTCGACGGCATCTCGGTTGCTATTGCTGCTGGTAAAATCCCCGCAGCCAGTGTGTTCACCGATCTGAAAAGAAAAGAAGGCGCTCGCTCTCGCGACCGCCTTCTTTCCCACAGTTAAACTGCGGTCAGGTTGCGATGTTCGAGGTAACCGGCTTGGCAGTTACGTCAAAACGGTCCGCGTTCATGACCTTCACCCAAGCCTTGATAAAGTCTTGGACGAACTTCTCCTCGTTTCCATTCTCAGCATAAACTTCAGCCGTCGCACGAAGCTGCGAGTTCGAGCCGAATACCAGGTCCGTACGCGTAGCGCGCCACTTCTCGTGCTTGCCGGCACGATCATGCCCGATGAACTCCTCGTCGCTGGATGGATCAACGAGCTCCCAGAAGGTTTCGTTGTTTAGCAGATTGACGAAGAAGTCGTTGGTGAGCTGTCCCTTGCGATCGGTCAGGACGCCCTCCGGCTTGTCGCCGTGATTGGCGCCCAGCACGCGAAGGCCGCCGAGCAGCACCGTCATCTCAGGCCCGGACAGACCGAGCAGAGATGCCTTGTCGAGAAGCAACTCCTCGGTCTTCACGGTCTGACGCGTCCGTAGATAGTTACGGAAGCCATCGGCCTGCGGCTCCATCCATGCGAAACTCTCTACATCAGTCCATTCCTGGGTGGCATCGCCGCGACCGCCGGTGAACGGCACCTTCGCATCGAAGCCGGCATCCTTCGCCGCCTTCTCGATCGCCACCGAACCCGCAAGGACAATGGCGTCGGCAAGCGATATGGTACCGCGCAGTTCATTAAGCTTGGCAAGCACCGTCGCCAGCTCCGCCGGCTCGTTGATCGCCCAGGTCTTCTGCGGCTCCAACGCGATACGCGCACCGTTCGCACCGCCGCGATGGTCGGACTTGCGGTAGGTAGAGGCGGAAGCCCAGGCGGTCTTGACGAGTTGACCGACGCTCAGGCCGGAGCTCAGCACCTTCTCTGCGAACGTCGCGACATCGGCATCGCTCGGAGCCGTTCCTTGCGGCACCGGGTCCTGCCAGATCAGCGTTTCCTCCGGCACTTCCGGCCCAAGGTAACGAACCTTCGGGCCCATGTCGCGGTGGGTCAGCTTGAACCAGGCGCGCGCGAACGCATCGTCGAGAGCCGCCTGATCGTCACGGAAGCGCTCGGAGATGGCGCGGAACTCAGGATCCATCTTCAGCGCCATATCCGCAGACGTCATGATCGTCGGTACGCGCTTGTCAGGGTCGCGTGCGTCGGGGGCCATATCCTCCCATTCGGGATTAACTGGCGTCCACTGATGTGCACCCGCCGGGCTGTGCGTCAGCTCATAGTCGTACTTGAAGAGCAGACGGAAATAGTCGCCAGTCCATTTGGTCGGATTGTTCGACCATGCGCCTTCGATCCCCGAGGTGGTGATGTGGCCTTTGCCGATCTCCTCGCTGTCGGTAAGCCAGCCGAGCCCCTGCATGTGCACCGCTTCCGACGCGGGCTCCTTGCCGAAGTTTTCCGCAGGTTTCGCGCCATGCGCCTTGCCGAAGGCATGGCCCCCGGCGGTGAGCGCGACCGTTTCCTCCGAATTCATCGCCATTCGCGAGAACGTCGCCCGCATGTCGCGTGCCGAACCGAGTGGGTCCGGGTTGCCGCCCGGACCTTCCGGGTTGACATAAATCAGGCCCATTGAGTCGGCGGCAAGTGGCCCCTCCAGGTCCAGCTGCTCGTCTGGGCGGATACGCGTCTGGTGCTCCGCGTGTCCGATCCACTGCTCTTCGGCACCCCAGTAGGTATCGCCTTCTGATTGGTAGACATCCTTGCGCCCGCCGGCGAAACCGAAGGTCGGACCGCCCATGCTCTCGATGGCAACGTTGCCGGCGAGGATGAAAAGATCCGCCCAGCTGATGTGTTTCCCGTACTTCTGCTTGATCGGCCACAGCAGGCGCCGCGCCTTATCAAGATTGCCGTTGTCCGGCCAGCTGTTCAGCGGTTCGAAGCGTTGCTGGCCCGACGCAGCGCCACCACGGCCATCGGTGACCCGATAAGTGCCGGCGGCATGCCAAGCCATGCGGATCATGAACGGCCCATAGTGACCGTAATCCGCTGGCCACCACGCTTTGCTGTCGGTCATCAGCGCGGTGAGATCGGCTTTCAACGCGCTGTAGTCGAGCGTTTGGAACGCCTCGGCATAATCATAATCTTCGCCCATGGGGTCGGGCGAAACGCCATGCTGGTGCAGAATTTCGACCGGCAGAGCTTCGGGCCACCAATCCTTGTTGGTACGGCCGAGCAGCGAGCGGACGGTGCCCGCACCGCCGCTTTTTCGGCCCATCGGGCAGCGTTCGCTGGGATCTTCGTCAGCCATCTTCTCACTCCTCTTATGTGATGCCCCACACTAGTGGGGCGCATAAGTTCTTCCAACGAATTGAACCGATTTCTGCGATCACTTGAAGCGATAATGCGTTTGCGCTCACTGAAACAACGGTCATGCCTGCTCACACGCCATGAACATGGCACTTCCTCGCCATTGGCGTGATGCAGGAGTCGATCGCGAGGTGCGCCCCCGCACTCACACCGGTGCTGCGCAACACGTTCACCGCCTACCTGCCCGTATGGACCGTCTCCCACGAAGACCTGCGGTCGACCCATCGCATGGCGATTGTGTTCGAGCCTTGGCTGCAGGAATGGCTGCGCACGTGCGCGCAGGCGAAGAATGAGGGGACCCAATTCTGGACATTCAGGTGCGAATGGCGGCTTCCCAAAATCAGACACTTGTTCATTTTCGTCTTGCCACCTTAACGAACGACTCGAAAGGCGGATTGTCGTGGAACGTGGACCGTCCGCTTCCGTGCTATTGCCGCTTCACGGTTTGCTCCTCTGTTGCTGCAGCCCTGCCATGTCAGCGACTGACCAGTATCCGCCGGGAGTTCACCACCCGCCTCAACCAGAGCCAGTACAATTCCGCGATCCTCAACGACATCGACGGCAAGGCCGGTCGTGCAGCGCTCGCGGCGGGCATCGATGCCGACAGGTTCGGCGGTCTACTCCCGTACGCCAGCTATGTCGCGGGGACTGTCTTCGTCCACACGATGGCATACAACAACGAGCGCCCCGGCCTGACGCCGGCGCACCTGCGGTACTCGGTGCTGTCGCCCGATGCCGACCTCAGCTTCGTGTCGGACGCCAAGGCCGCGTTCATCCCGGGCTCGGCCTATCTCGACGACCATCCCAGCGCGCCGCTGCGCTTCAACGCCGAGGCCAATATCACACACATCATCGCCCGCGAGGAGCGTAACGTCGAAGCCGACGCACTGCGCGTAGAGGCGGACAGCCGCATCAAGGACATCTTCGACGGTAACGACACTAGTTCGAGTCCATCCCCTTCCCCGCAGGCGCGTTCGACGTTCCCGACGAGATCGGCGAGGGCAAGCTCCGGCTAGCGCTCATCTACCACCAAGCACTGAACATCGGCCACGTCGCCTACGAGGTGCCGGAGCTGATCGCCACCTGCTATTAGCGCAAGGGGCAGGATGGCGGCGGGCTCCGCCAGCTGCGCAACAATCTCGTGTTCCTCGTCGCTGACGATCTCCATGTACCACACCTGACCGCGACGGTATCGCGCCATCTCGCATTGCAGGAGCTCAAGCGTCCCGATCGTCTGGGGGAGCTGGCCGACTACCAGAAGGCACAGGTCATCGAATTGGCGCGCCGGTCCGAGTCTGACATCGCGATTGCCATCCAGCAGTGCTACCGCCACCTGTTCTATCCGAGCCGCACGGCGCTTG
>NZ_JAKNQH010000042.1 GCF_022662305.1 Sphingomonas sp. BAUL-RG-20F-R05-02 | reverse complement strand
ATGGTAGTAAGCGCTTTTGCGACAGCGGCAGCGCGATCGGCACCAAGCTTGGCATTAGCGGCGTCGCTGCCGCGTGCATCGGCATAACCGACCAGCCGGACGACTGCCTTGGGATACGCTGCCAGAATCTGCGACAGTGCGCTCAGCGTTGGCTGATCGTCGGCGCGGATCGTTGCGGAAGCTGTATCGAAGTTCAGCTTGTTGAAGGTGAACGTGCGCGGCGCTGCTGCTGCAGAAGCGAGGAACGCCTGCAGGTCATAGTTCAGCGTTTGCGGCTGAAGGTCGACGGTTTTGCCGCCCGGGAGTACAACTTGCTTGATGGCTATTGGAGGCGTCGCGGTGGTTGGTGTCGCAGTCGGTGTTGGAGCAGCCACTACAGCATCATGCCGACCGCAGCGGCTGAGCGCGAGCAGCGCTGCCAGGATGCCGAGCCCGAGGAGGATCCAGGCGAGCCAGTTAATTTTCTTTTTCTCGATATGGACCTCGCGAGGAGGCGCACCCCGAGTGTTTTTTGGATCAGCCACGTTTATTCCCCTGTTGCTGGTGGTTGTTTGGCGTGCGCGACCGTTGCCCGCATGGTGCGAACCGTCGCTGGTATCGCGACATGTTCGGTGGTGCTGGTGCGCGTTATGCGCAGTTCCTCGATGACGAAGAGACGCTTCTCGACAACCAGGCGCTCCTCGATCAGCGACACGATCAGAGTGTCGCCTTCCTGACGCGGTTCGGGAGCCTCGGTGACGGCACGATCGACCGCGATGCGCTCGATCGTTAAGTCGCCACGCTCGACAGTGTCTTCGAGCAATACGGTGCGCTCGTCGACATGCGTAGATACCTTCACACGGTCGGTGACCGTCTGAAGCTTGTCGATTTCAAGCTGTTCTTCGTAAAGCGGAATAGTCCGCTTATCGTCATCGGGTACCACTGACAAAGCTCCGCCGATATCGGCGAGACCACCGGGCGTGGCTGGTTCGCAGTGCTGGCTCGAGGCCTTACGCCGCCCGTGCGACACCCGATGGACACATCCTGTCGAGCGAGCCACTAATCAACGGCTAAGCAGTTGGTTCCCGTCAAGCGGGGCTAGATGGCACCTGTGAGTAATTTACCGAAACGATTGCTGCTGCTGTCTCGATACTCGGCGGCAGCGTTTCGATGGCAAGCCCAAAAATACTATTGTTGGTGCACCGTTTTGGCCTGCTGATCCAGTTTGCTTGCTTTGTCCTTGGCCGCACCACGGATCGCCTTCGCCTGCTCTTCGAGCTTATCTGCGTCGGCATCGGCTTGCGAACGGATGGCGCGACCTTGATCCTTTAGCGCATCGGCTTGTTCGTTCCGCGCTTTAGCCACGGCACGGTTCGCGTGATCTGCAGCTTTGCCTGCGGCTTCGGCGTATGCATTCGGTGAGCGCCCTCTATTTTGGCGCGACTGATGCTACGCGGCTTGCGCGACGGGCTCGGGTGGTTGCTGTCGAGCTTTCCATTCCCACGGCAACAGCTCGTGAATTCGTGTCTGCGGATGGTCTGAAATCTGCGCGATGACGTCGCGGAGCCAGGCGTGTGGGTCGACATCGTTGAGGCGGCAGGTCTGGATCAGCGTGTACATGGCGGCCGCACGGTCACCGCCGCGGTCCGAGCCGCAGAAGGTCCAGTTCCGGCGCCCGATAGCGACGGTTCGAACGCGGCGTTCCGCAGCGTTGTTGGTCATGCAGATCCTGCCGTCGGAAACGAAGCGGGCAAAGCTGTCCCAGCGTGACAGCATGTAGTTGATGGCCTTCGCCAGATCGCCCTTGCGCGATAGACGACCATATTGCTGGCGCAGGAACTGCTCGAGGTCGGCGACGAGCGGAACAACATGGACCTGCCGCGACGCGAGCCGTTCACTGGCGTTCCGACCCCAGATCACGCGTTCGGCAGCGAAGATCGCATCCATGCGGGTGACGATGTCGACCGCGAGTGGCGTCCGGCTCAGGCGGGCTTCCTTGAAGAACGGGCGACGGGCGTGTGCCCAGCAGGCCGCTTCCAGGATGGGTCCTGGTTTGCGGCCTGCGGCGTAGAGCGCGTCATAGCCGGTATAAGCGTCAGCCTGCAGGATACCGGCATACCGAGCCAGCTGTCGCTGCGGATGGGCGCCTGTACGGTCGCGCGTGTAGTAATAGCAGGCAGCGGGCGGGTCGGTGCCGCCAAAGGGGCGGTCGTCACGAACGGATGCCCATATCCTGCCCGTCATGGTCTTGCCGGCTGCCATGACCGGCACGGTCGTATCATCATGATGAATGCGCTCGCCGGCGAGGATGTGTGCCTCGATGAGATCGACCAGGCCGCGCAGCAGGACGGTGCCGTGGCCGACATAGTCGGCGAGCGTCGAGACGCTGATGCTCATGCCTTCGGCGGCATAGGTCTCGCTCTGGCGGTTGAGCGGCTGATGCAGGCCAAACTTGTTAAACAGGACCATTGCCAGCAGGTTGGGGCCAGCGGATGCACGGGGAATGGGGTGGAACGGCGCTGGCGGCTGCGTGATGGTTTCGCAGGCCTTGCAGATGAACTTCTCACGCACCGTCTGCACGACGATCCACTGGCGGGGAACGACCTCACGGCTTTCCGTGATGGTCTCGCCAATCTTCTTGAGCTCTGCACCGTTGCAGCATGGGCAGCTCTCTGGGGCGGGTACGACGACACGGTGCCGGGGAAGATCGGCAGGTAGCGGAGCGCGGGTCGGCTTCTTGCGGGTGAACGGCACCACGGGAACGCCGGCTACACTGGCTTTGGCGACAGCGATCTCAGCGGCGAGCTCATCCTCGGTCGCAGTGGCAACCACGTCCTCAAGCTGCATTTCGAGCTGATCGAGCAACTTCCTGTGCCGCTCGGAAGACTGCCCCCATTTGTCCTGGCGCGCCTTGGCGATGCGTAGCTTGAGATCTTCGATGATGGCGTGTGCATCGGCGACTTGAGCCTGGGCGATGGCGGCGAGTGCCTCGGCCTCGAGTTGAGCTGCACGAGCGATGACGACGGTGTGACGCTCGGCGATCAGCAGCGCTTTCAGCGCTTCGACATCATTGGGAAGGGCCTCAATGCCGGTGTTCATCGAAGCTGATTTTACAGCAGAAAACTGCCAATTTGTCGAGGAATTTGGTGCCGAAACACAAGGAAAACCGGGCGTTCTAGCCCGCCAGTTCGGGCCTGAACGTGTATTGCGGATTCCGCCAGTCGATTCCTTCCAGAAGGAAGCCGAGTTGCCCCGCCGAGATCAAAATGACGCCGTCAGACGTCGCTGGCCAAGTGAACCGACCGCGCTCCAACCGCTTTGCGTAGAGCGACATTCCAAGGCCATCGTGCCATAGGATCTTCAGCAGGTCGCCGCGGCGACCACGGAAAACGTAAAGGTCGCCGGCATGTGGGTTGCGACCGAACCCTTGCTGGATCTGCATGGCAAGCGACGACATGCCCTTGCGCATATCCGTCTTGCCGGTGGCTATCCAGACCCGTGCCCCGCCCGGAACAGGGATCATGCTTTGAGCTCTCGCAAGGCCGCCACCAGCAAACTCGCAGATACGCCGCCAGCCGCACGGATGGTCGCACCGCGGATCTCGATGACCAGCACATCGGACGCGTCGTGGTTCGCGCCGGCAGGATCCGCACGAACGGTCACAGCTGCGAAACCGCTCGGCTGCGCAAGCTTTCTGCATAAGGTACGCCGCCAACGGTAGATCGATGAAGGCGAGACGTCGGCATCACGCGCGATAGCAGCAACCGACGCGCCAGGCACAATGGCTGCCTCCACGAGGGCAAGCTTGCGCTCGTCGCTCCAATGGCGACGCCGCTCAACGCCGGACAGTATAGTGATCTGGGTCATCGCCACGTCTCTAGCCACGGTGCAAACCACGGTGCTTGCACTGTGGCTAACATCTCAGCTCAGACCGTCACCCGCCAGATGCCCCTCACCGGATGCAGACGCTTCGGCTGGTCCGTTTCCGTTGTAAGCTACGCCCGCGGCATTGGCGGCGGCCTCGTCCTGAGCGGCGCCGGCTTTTCCGTTAGGACCGTTGCATGCAGCGAGCCCGAGCGTCAGCGCCACAGCGGCAATAATGGACGTTCTGTTCATGCTGTCTCCCAACCATCAAAAAGTAGGGCGGCGATGAGCCGCCCCACTCATAAATCCGATCGCGAAGGGCGCTTTTTGGAAATGCTGTGGGTGCCCCCCCCATCAGTGATTGGCAACCACAGCAATGCACAGCAGATTACTTGCTGTCGTCCTTCACGCCGACAGTTGGCACGTCGATGGTCGTCTTCTTGGTCTCAACCTTCGGAACGGTCACGGACTGCTTAGTCGTGCCGACGACGACCTCCTTCGAATGCACGTCCACATCCGGCATGTCGCCACCCTTGGCGCTGACGTTAATTTTGGGCAGCGAGCCGCCCTTCACATTTGCGCTCCAGAAGCCGGTGGCGAACAGGACGCCCACTACAATCACAATCGCCAGCAGGATGATGCCAATCACCTTGCCTGTGTTGCTGCGCTTTTCAACATAAGTCGTGGTGCCGTCTGAGTTACGATATTCAGCCATGTCTCACTCCCTGGTTACAGCCTTGAGAAACCGCCTCCCGCCCGACCTGTTCCGTTCACGCAATGAGTTAAGGACGTTGGCTTGCTACCGCCCGAGCCGGCAAGGCGGTCGGGATATTCAGGCGGTGCCAATTGCCTTCTCGATGTCGGCGACCAAATGGCCGGTCAGGCCGCTGGCGATCTCACCACCCAGCTTGGCTTCCAGAGCCTTGTGGTAGGGCTCGGGTAACTCACCCAAGGTCCAGGGCGCTGCGATTACCACGAGATGATCGACCTCACCGCCCAACGCCTGCTTGGTCAGCATCTCGTTCACAAGCTGACGGATATGTATTTCGCGTCCCTCGTGCTTGACCGCTGTGTGCCGGTCGCGCTGATCCGTGTCGTGAATGCCAGCCCAAACCGTAGCTCTTCAGTTGGATCAACTTGGGTAAATAACCGTTGCGGCAAAAGCGTTTGCGTCGGTCTCGGCACGGAGCTTTTCCATTTCGCGCATCATCGTTAGAAGATTGCGGCCGGCAGCCTCAGCCATTGCTTTCATGCCTTTGCGGGTTCGGCACTGGGGAGCACCCTCCATTATAACTGCCAAAGCGGTGATTAGCGCGTCGCATGCGTCTGCCGAACGGATGTAGGCGGTTGCGGTACCATCAATCTCGACCAATGATGTGTCGGCAATCGCCTTCAGCACCGCTGATGCCATCTTGCCCTGATACTCTTCGTCCGATTCCATTTAGCCATTCCATAAAAGCTTCTTAACGTGCGTTCTGCCTGGTCTCTCATGCACTGGTACTCGCCCGAAAGCAGCCGCTTTAGCGGCCTCGCATCCAAGCGAATCGCTTTGGCTGCGACTGGCAGGATTACCGGGCAAGGGCTTTTTGACCCAGGCATGCATACTACGATCAAGCCGTTTGCGATGGAGCAATGGCAAGCCACATTAAGGAACTTCCTGTGTGACCCGCCTTTGTCGAGGAACGCCATTTCATGGATTGAGTTGAGCTTTCATATCAGCCGCTAACTGGCTCTCTCCGTCTTGAAAGTGCCGGCTCATGCATACGTTCGAGCTGTTGCTTGTGCTGGTCGCGGCGTCCGTGGTGCTGGCGTATGCCGCACAGCGGCTACGCGTCCCGCTCGCGGTGGCGCTGGTCTGCGGCGGTATCGCGTTGGCATTCGTGCCCGGTATCGGCACCGTCGAGCTCGATCCCGAGCTGGTGCTGGCGCTCTTCCTGCCACCGCTGCTTCAAGCCAGCGCGTATCGCACCGATTGGCCAGCGTTCCGTTTCAACCTGCGTCCGATCCTGTCGCTTGCGCTTGGCGCGGTCTTCTTCACCGCGGCGGCTGTGGCGATCGTCGGCAAGCTGCTCGTGCCCGGCCTGCCCTGGTGGGCAGCGATTACGCTCGGCGCGATCGTAGCCCCGCCGGACGCAGTTGCGGCAGCGGCAGTCCTCAAGCAGGTAAAGCTGCCCAAGCGCATTGTGACGGTGCTGGAGGGCGAGAGCCTCATCAACGATGCGTCCTCGTTGGTTCTCTACCGCTGCGCAGTCGCCGCCACACTGGCGGGAACGTTCAGCCTCGGCGAAGGCGTCTTCCAGTTCTTCACCGCCGCAATCGGCGGGACACTGGCGGGCTGGATCGTCGGGCGCGCCGCCATGTGGATTTTCGCGTTGCTCGAGGACACGCTGCTCGACATTACCGTCAGCCTACTCGCGGGGTTCCTTGCCTACTTCCTCGCTGAACAGGTCCATGTCTCGGGCGTATTGGCAGCGGTAGCATGTGGGCTGGTGCTCGGCCGTCGCCAGCATGCCGCTTTCACTGGCGAGACGCGGCTCGGTATGGCAACCGTGTGGGGGTTCGTCGAGTTCCTCCTCACCGCGCTCGTGTTCATGCTCATCGGTATTCAACTACGCGGCATCGTCGAGCGACTGGAGGGGTACGATGCGAAAAGCCTGACCCTGATCGCCCTGGCGGTGTCGGCCACACTGATCATTAGTCGCTTTATCTGGATCTTCCCCGCGACATGGCTTCCGCGCTTCCTTTCGCGCACGACGCGGGAAGCGGACCCGATGCCACCATGGAGCTACCCGACCATTTTGTCCTGGGCCGGTATGCGCGGTGTGGTCAGCCTGGCGACGGCGCTGGCACTGCCGCTTCGGTTTCCAGGCCGGGACATCATCGTCTTCCTGGCGTTCTGCGCAATCTTCGCGACGCTGGTGCTTCAGGGCACGACACTCGGCTGGATGATCCGTCGCCTCGGACTCGAGCAGGAAGAGACGACGCTACCAGAGCCGGATAGCGCGCAGGCTCGTGCCGAACTCGCCGCAGCGTCGCTGGACGCCGTGCAGGAACATCTAGATGGCGATGCCTCCGAGCACGGCGAAGCGGCGGCAGAACTGGTCGAGGAGTACAAGGTGCGGGCCGAGCGAGCGAACATCGAGGGGCAGGACGTCGAGACTAAGACCGGCCAGATCGTCGCCCAGCAGCGCCTGCGCTTGGTCGCTATCGAGGCAGCGCGCGAGAAGCTTGCCGAGCAGACCGACCAGATCGACGCGGAAGCCCACCGCGCACTCGGTGAGGAACTTGACCTGGAAGAGCAGCAAATCCACCGCGCGCTTGGCGAAGCGTAGCCGGCACATCAGCATTCTTCAGGAGAACACCCTGTGGCAGACGACATACCCAATCCAGCTGGCGGGGCTCATCTGCGCACCGTTGCCCTGCCTCGTGACGCCAATGCGAGTGGCGACATCTTTGGCGGCTGGACCTTGTCACAGATGGATCTGGCGGGCGGCACCTTTGCAGCGGCCCATTCCGGCAAGCGCGTGGTCACCGTCCGGATCGATGCCGTCGAGTTCCTCAAGCCCGTATTGGTCGGTGACGACGTCAGCGTGTTCTGCGAACTCGAGCACGCGGGCGAAATGTCGATAGGAGTTCGGATCGAGGTCTGGGCGCGGGTTCGCACCGGCGATGCGCCGCACAAGGTAACGGAAGGCGTCTTTCGCTACGTCGCCGTTGGCGATGACGGCAAACCGACTTCTGCGCACTGAGCCGTTGCCTTCGTGAAGGAAGTCAGGACATGGCAAGGGGCTTATTTGCCGCTTGGCGGTTTACGCTACATCGCCGATAAGGGGTGACAGGAGTCCATTATGAGCACGAGCCTGACTGCAAAGTTCGATACGCGTCGCGAAGCCGAGATGACGGTCGAACGACTGGTCCAGCAGTTCAAGATCGAACGGACCGACGTGTTCATCACCGCAGAGGGTGACGAGAATACCGTTGGCATCGAAGAGGCCGGGTCCGACACCGAGGCAGGCGGGCCGAGTCCACAAGACAGGGACGATGCCCAGCTCGCTGGCCGCGTCGTCGTCTCGGTCGATATCGAGGATGACTCGCTCGCCGACGAGGTCCGCTCAGCCTTCGCCGAGTTCGATGCCGCCGAGGTCGAAGAAGGTTGACTGAATCGTGACCATCGGCGCCCCGCGCGGCGCCGACGCTGCATCGACCAGGTGAAAAAGGTGCTGGACGTATCCGAGCGGCGGGTGTGCCGCGTGCTCGGTCAGCACCGGTCGACGCAGCGCAAGGTGCCGTGCGGAGCAGATGACGAACAGGCGCTGACCAAGGACATCGTCGTGCTGGCCGGAGCAATATGGGCGCTACGGTTACCGTCGGATGACCTCGCTGTTGCATGCCGCTGGGTGGGCGGTGAACCATAAGCGTGTCGAACGGATCTGGCGGCGCGAGGGGCTGAAAGTGCCACAGAAGCAACCCAAACCTAGCCGGTTGTGGTTGAACGATGGCTCGTGCATCCGGCTGCGGTCGGAGTATCCGGGGCATGTCTGGGCGGAGCAGCCTAAGGTTCCGGCGATGCGCAGCATCGTTGGAAAGGCTGCGGAGGGGTACGACTTTGTCGAAGCGCGGACGCACGACGGGCGCAAGTTCCGGATCCTCATGATCATCGACGAGGCCAGCCAGGAGTGCCTGGCGCTGATCGTCGCACGTCAGTTGAAACACCAAGACGTGCTGGCGGCGCTTGCTGAGCTGTTTATCGCGCGGGGCCCGCCCGCGCATATAAGGTCGAACAATGGCAGCGAGTTCATCGCTACCGCGGTCCAGAAATGGCTCGGTCAGGTCGGCGTGAAGACGCTGTACATCGCGCCGGGCTTGCCATGGGAGAACGGCTATAACGAGAGCTTCAACGGCTCGTTGCGCGACTG
>NZ_JAKNQH010000041.1 GCF_022662305.1 Sphingomonas sp. BAUL-RG-20F-R05-02 | reverse complement strand
AAAAGCCGCCCTTCTGCAAACCACCACTTCAAGACGTTCAGCCGGCGCGGGCGCTGGCCTGCGGCTCGTAAGCCGACCGTCTGCTTCGGGTAAGAAAAGCGGACCTTCCTTAAACGCCCACTAGCGGACAGTGGCGATGTCGCTGTAAGCAAGCGGCATGGCTGCATCAACAATCCACGCCTTCCTCAAGCAGCTTGACGTAAGCCGAACCCGCTACTCGCTCACTTCGATCCGCGAGGGCGCGGTGATGGTCCATGTGGTGCTGCCGGGAGAGCGTTGGGAAATGGAATTTTTTGAGGACCGGGGTCCAGAGGTCGAAGTTTTCCGTAGCGACGGGACAATCGGCGGCGTGGAAAAGGTCGAAGAGCTACTGCGCTACGCGGCGGAGTGAACGTCCGCTCCCCACCACCTCAAGCCGTTCCGAAGCCTCCAACCCGTGCAAAGCGCCCGAAAGCTGACCGGCAGCTATTGAGACGAAAAGCGGCCGCTCCGCAGTCGCCCTAAATTGGACATTCGCAAAGCGGGTATTAGGCCGCGACTGACCTATGTGCCTCGGTCAATTGATAAACCGCCGTTGCCCAGAGCGCAGCAGCCGCCCCCAGGCCCACAAAAAGTGGACGATCACCAGTCGGAACGAGCATTCCGACCGCCCCAATCAGCACCAGGCCGGCAGCCGTGAGGTCGTATAGCCGCACTGGGATGCTGCGCGCCGAGGGTAGGAAGTGAAGACCGACGATCGCCGCTACAACCGAAAACGTCGCATCCGGATGATGCATCCGGTGGGTGCTGTCAGTCTAATGCGAACTCGTCTCTGCAGGATGGAGCTACCGCTGCGGCTTCGGTTCTCAGGCCATGACCAGCTGCCACTCAGCCAGTGCGGCCGAGCGGCGTTCCTTGTAGGTCTGGCGATCGATGAGGTGGCGTTCCAAGTTAAAGTGGTTGTGGACATTGGCGTGGACGGAGGCGAACTTCTGTAGTGTCTTCATTCGCCTAAACCTGAGCATCGCTCGCTCACGTCTTCGGAAGGGCAGGTGGCTGTTCTCGACCCGGTTGTTCGCCCATCGGCCTGTCTCTTGCTTTCCGGCGTTACCAAGCTCGTTCATGGCTGACCGGTAGGAACGAAGCCCGTCCGTGGTGATTGTCTCGGGTGAACCGTGACGTTTCAGCGCCTTCTTCATGAAGCGCAGCGCGGCGTCTTTGTCGCGGCTCTTGGTAATGTAGCTCTCGAGGATCTCACCTTCGTGATCGACGGCACGCCAGAGGTATACCATCTCGCCGTTGAGCTTCACGTACATCTCGTCGAGGTGCCATCGCCAATGTCGGAAACCGCGCATGCGCGAGACGCGCTGCCGGTGAATGTCGCCAGCGAACATTGGTCCGAACCTGTTCCACCATTGCCGCACGGTTTCGTGGCTGATGTCGATGCCGCGTTCAAACAGCAGATCCTCGACGTTCCGCAGCGACAGCGGGAACCGCACGTACATCATCACGACAAGGCGGATCACCTCAGGCGACGAGTTGAAGCAGCGAAATGGGGAGGGCGGCTTGGCTCGGGATTTGCGGCTCATCCGAAAGGGCTATCACCGCGCTAACGCCGCTGCCACGTTGGTCTGACAGTGCCCGACGAGATCTTTGCCATCTGGATCGAGAAGGCGCTGGTTCATCGCAAAACGGCGTTGACCAAGCAGGCGGAGCGGCTCGACCGCGGCTACTGATCCGGCGCAGCGGATAGTGTCTCGCGGATCGTTTGACATGGTCGCGCGCCGCAGCGCCGCGCTGATCCCTGCCAATTTTGACCGTGCAACTGCGTCAAGCTAAGCTGCGTGACCAAATATTGAGCGCTTCGCCGGCAGGCGGCTTCTGGGGCGGCATTCGATCGGCGGCTTTTCGGCTTTCTATACCGCTGTGCAGACAGGCGGCTAGCTGCCCAAGCCCCGTCGCTCGATTAACAGTCGAGTGGAACGCCGTTGTTTTCAACGTCAATTATCACATTTTCTGCGTCTGTTCACCCACGGTATCCCGCCGAGTCGCGCTAAATGTAATAACGCCCGATTACCCGCGCACCGTATCGTCTCCCCCCACCCCCGCAGGAGCCGAGCGGTGGGCGGGGGAGAGAAAAAGGCGAAAAGCCTCAATGCGCTCGCTTGCTGATCGCGACGATGTAGTCGACAACTTCATTTAGAACCGGATTTGCAAACTCAAGTCCCGCGAAGCCGTAGCCACACCAGGTGACAGCACCAACGAAGATCATTGCGCCGTCAATTGTTATCGCGACGGCGGAACCGGGGCGTAATTTCACGGGCGTTTCAATAAGAACACCGGTTCTCGATAAGTTAGAAAGAATTACCACGAAGTCGCCGATTAGCGATGTAGTAGCCGTTCGGGTCAGACGGAGCTGATGACGCTCCGCACGGCGCTCGTCGAAAGATGCGCTGCCGCCATATTGCGCAGCCGTAGATCCGATCATAGAGGCGCTCCGGCTCGGTGAATTTCTTGCGCTCTGACGATCACCTAATCAGAAAGGTCATGACGCATCATCTCGTGCAACTTGCTCAACGTGATATGGATCTGTTGCGCTTTCTCCGCAGTCGAGCGGCGCGCCAATTGGCGCTCCTGCTCCGCACGTCGAAAATGAATTCACGATCCGAAGCATAACGCTTCAGCATCGCACCCTCTTCCTATTCTCTTGTTGAATGAACTTTGCCACGAGAACGATAACGTTTGGTGGAGAAGTGCGGTTAATACCTAGGCTTGCCAACGACCGCAGCGATTTGACGAGAATGGGATCATCCGGCAGCGATCCCAAGCACGGCAGGCCGGAGCAATGCGGACCCACCCGCACCATCTTGGCCCTGATCGGAGGGAGTGATGCAGGTAGCGCATGACGCATGACGAAGAACGCTGGGCTGAGGCACTTGCGATCGAGCAAATCCACGGCGACGGTGCGCACGACTGGGTGATTGAGCGCATCACGCAGCTGGGCGCGGACGGTGACGAAGCGGGCGTGGCGCGGTTCATGGAGATCATCGATAGGCTCGATATGCTTCGACAGCGCAGGGCAGTGCACTGAGACAGCTAGACTTTCCGCTGCGCGTGCGACAGCATTCATCGCGAAGTAGATGGACTGCCGTGTTTATCGAGCGCTATCACCTTCAGAGGCGAAAGGGCTGGGGCGCAATGAAGCTTCGTGTGGTACTTGATGTTGACGTTTCGCTTCACAAGAGGCAGCCTGACGTTAGTTCTGAGAGCTGCTCCAAGAACAACGTCATGCATGACCTGCCGCCAAGACGCGATGCTACGGAGATCGCGCAGCTCCTCGCGACGATGTTGTGCGTATCCAGTGGGGCTGATTTCGAGCGCTTCGTAATCAATAATGAGCAGTTTGGGCTAGTGGCTGCGGCAGAGGTTGTAAGCGCGGAGGAACTACCTTTTCACGCCATGCCTTCGAACGACATCTGATGTGCAACCGCGCTCGCATGAGCCATGAGCCGGAGGCCCTGTGGGGCTCCGCATCCCAGTTATTCGACGAGCGGCCGCGCGACAACCGCTTTGATCCGCGCGAGCTGCGCCCGAAATCACGAAACTACGTTATCCGCGAGTGGGACGGTGAGCGTGCATGGGACGTCATGCTGTGGGATGGGCTTGGAGGCGGCGCGGCGTGGCCAATGACGAACGTCCGCCAGCTCGGCCTAAAGCAATGGCGCGCGCTCGCGGCGAACCCAGAGAACCGCTGCGTCATCCCGCTGACGGAGTTCTGCGAGTGGACGCCTGAGCCCGTCGATCTGGGCGACGGCAAGAAGCCGCTCAAAGGCGAAATGTGGTTCCAAGTGACGGACCAGCTCGTCTTCCCCGTCGCCGGCTTCTGGCAGCGGACAAAGGAGGGGAAGTGCTTCACGATGGTGACGTGCGATCCGAACGAGCTGGTCGCGCCGATCCACCCCAAGGCGATGATCACGATCCTTAAGCCTGAGGACGTCGATACGTGGCTGCGCGGCAGCTATGAAGAGGTAGTGGGCCTTCAGCGACCGTACCCGGCCGACAAAATGACGGTGCGCGGGCCGGTATTCCCGACGCGAGGGATTGGCGTCCAGAACTCGGCTGAAAACTACTGAGGAGCTTGACGTAGGTGTACTGTCTTGCAACCAAAGCCGATGCTGTTAGCGATTTCCATGCTACTCACGAGCGGTTCGGCCGTTGCGCTGCCTGAACGTGCTGCATGGTACGCATGCCTCGACAGCTACGCGCAGGTTCAGATGATGAGCAGCAAGTAGCCCCCTGCCATAGTTGCAGAAGGGGCCATTGCCTGTGCGAAGGAGCGTCGCAATTTCCAAATAGCATATAAGCGGAAAGTCGCCAACAACGCAGATTCAGCTCTCGCGGCTCAAGACTTTCTTGCGAGCAAGCACATGCTTGATTTTGTCATGCGGTCACGTCTGGTTCGTTGACCAGGTTCGTCGGCAACATCAGTTTAGGTAGGAACGAGCCGGGCAGGCTGAAAGACCGCCCGGCTCTGACCACGTCACTCTTGGGGGAGATACTTGTGGCTGCCCACCTTATAGCGGGATACGCCTCAGTGGCTACCGTCCCGAGTGCAGGTCGTTCTCCGCATCAATCGCGAACCCGGCCTGCTTGAGGCGTGCGACGATCGCCAGATAGGGCTGGATACAGGCCTGATGCGCCAGCCGATGCTTGTTGGTCGCAATCGTCCAGAACTCAACGAGGGCAGGGCTGTCGGTGATATGCGTTAGAATGACCCGTAGCGCCAAGCGCAGGGAAATAGGGTCGCCTTGAACTTGCGACGACGGCACGATCGCCCGCAGCACCTGAAGCGCAACGTTGACGTTCGTGGTTTCGTAGCGGCTTGGCATAGCTGCACATGAGAACGAAAGCAGAACTGTAGGAAAGTGATTCGTTCAACGTAGCAGCAGGTGACGCTCCATCAGTCCCGCCTCTATCAGCCGCTCGAACTGAACCTCTGGTGCCTTCGGGGAACATTGAGGACGAAAACCAGGCCGAGACAAGGGAAATGCCTCGGCCTGGCAACCGCGTTGAAGCGGTTCGTCCTTGCTGACGAGGGGTCGCCTAGCGAAGCTGATCACCTTGAGAAACCCCTCAGACCCATAACGGGTACCCAGTTATGGTTAACGATGTGTACATATTTTTATGGCCCCGTTAGCGACACTGCATCTGCGGATTGTGGAGCTCTCCGATGGCGAAGAGCACTCGTCTTGCTGGCAAAGGGAATACACATGAACAAGATGATCACGACTATCGCCGCGCTAGCGGCGGCCACTGTTGTTGGCGCTCCGGCCTATGCAAACGTCACCTGCGAGCCAGGTGATTGCGTTGTAACCGGCACCTCGAAGCTTGCCCCGAAGGCTAGCTTCATCGTGACCCCGGGTAATGTAGACGCGTCCTATCGCGGCCCGATCTCCGCTAGCTTTGGCAACACAGTTATGTCCAAGGGCAACTTCACCGACACTTTCAACTTCCTGCTGCCTACCAACGGCGTGGGCGGTGGTACGGTGACGACCGTCGCCGCTAAGTTCCACAACGCGACCGATCTGGATTTCACGTCGGTTCTGATCAACGGCACCGCTGCCGCTATCACGAAGTCGTTTAACGGGATCGTTGAGTTTGCCTCCTCCGCGGGCGTGGCGCTCCCTGGCGGCATGAACTCAATCGTTATCAACGGTCTGTCGCGCGGCAACGGTTCGTACGGCGGCAGCCTGAGCTTCACACCTTCGGTTCCGGAGACGGCGACCTGGGGCATGATGATCCTCGGCTTCGTCGGCATGGGCGCTGCGATGCGCTATCGTCGCAAGTCGACGAAGGTCGCTTTCGCATAATCTTTACAGCCTAATGAAACGAGAGGGCCGCCGGGTAACCGGTGGCCCTTTTCATAGTGTCGAGGCAACGTGCAAAGCATGAGCACCCGAGCCGCCGTCTAATAGATATTCATCTCAACAACAGGCGATGCTCTACCAAGCCGGTGCCTGTCAGCCGCTCGAACTGGACCTCTCGTGCTTTCGGGAACATCGCGTCTCGCGCTCCCAGCCACGGTATATCGCGAGGGCTGCCGATCCAGCCGGCTAGGTGCAACACGCTGCCTTCGTCCAGGTCGTTCACGACGGTCATACGGTCGTAATGCGACCCACCGTTAGGATGACGTCGTACCATCCAAGCATCGGACGGGATCGGCGTGGCGACGAGGCGGCTATCGCCATAGTGGAAGACGCGCGTCACCGTTGGATGCAAGCCCATTGCAAGACGGCGATCAGCGTCATTGCGCCGGCCCACAGCCACAGCCCGATAGGGTTGATGCGGCGCGGGGTCACTTGCCCCGCAGCTCGTCCAGATACGCGCTATGCGGAACCAGCACGCGCGTACGCTGCCATTTCCAGCATCTGCGACGCCGGCCCGCCATACATATGATAGCCGGCGCCTCCGAAAGCTTTGGAACCTTGAACGAAAGGCAGCGTCGTATAGGAAAAAGGTCCACCTGAACGTGGGATAGTAGAGTCCCACGATACATCGCCGGCGACAAGCACCGTCGGAATGTTGACCGCATCAAACGCTGCCCGAATAGCAACACCCGCAGCGAGCATGTCGCTCGGGTTCATCTGCATGCCGGGATAGGTTACCGGGTTGAAGTTCGGCTCATTCGATACGCTGGCAAAATCGGAATATCGCCCGTGCTTCGAATAGAAGTCTTGCTGATCCTTGACGTGGTACTGCGCGAAGGCCGCGAGGTTCGCCGCCGTGTTCTGGAAATAGAGCGTCGTACTTGTGCCGCCTGCAATCACGGCGGGCGACTTCATGTAAGGCGGCGCCGACCACGGCGTTCGCATCGTTTTCGTCGCCGGGTTTGCCGCATAAATGAGGTTCAGAGCAGGGTCGACGTAAGTCAAATCCTGCGCCGTTGAGAAGGATGCCAGCCCATCGTCAGTCGTGGAGTTGTCGTAGAGCGAGAATCCGCGTGAAGCGGAAGGCCGTCAGCTCGGAGACGTGGTGGCCGACGATCTCACCGGCGCCCGTGCACGAATACGACTGCCCGATCATCCAGCGCCGCGCCGACGGTCGGCTGGTGGTGCTCGGCCCGGCCGGGATCACGACAACCGTTTTTGCCGATGGCTGGGCCCGGCAACCCAAAGAACGAAAATGGGGAAGGCAAGCAGCATGATGCTTTTTCGCGAGAAGGTGGCGGCCGCTGTGCGCGCCTCCAATGAGCCGATCTACGTGTCCGCTCTGCTGTGGATCGGGCTGGCCGCTAACGCCGCCATGTTCTGGGCAGCATGCGCATGAACGGGCTCATCTACTTTCGCGCCGATCACGAGCTGATAGGGCGCGTCTTGGCGGAGAAGCTGCGCCGCCGCGCCGATCGTGATCGCCTAGGCGATAGCTTCTCCGTTCTGCCGTCCCGAAGTGCTCGGCGACCGTCGAGGGCGCCATGCTAGGCGGAATACAGCAGGATGCCTTCTCGCTTCAGTGCCGAAAGCAGCGTCTCGTCGTAGCGGGTTGCAGAATTAAGGTGGACTTTGAGCGGGGTCATCATCTGGAGCCTTGCCTTCCAGAACCGCCCTTCGCTGAGCCAGATCGAAAGCGCCTTGTTCTGAGCGTCTTCGCTTTCGCTGTCCCAGCCTTTGATTCCGACGGCGAGATCGACGTCGCCGTCGATGTTGTGAGTACCTCTGGCCCGAGATCCATAAAGCCAGAGATGGCTGATCTCCGGCATATTTGCCGCCCAGCGTTGGAACTGGCCGGCTACGCCATCAGGAATCCCCACCATGAACGATCGCTCCATCATCTTCAGTACCCCGATGGTGCGCGCGCTCCCGGCGAGGTGCACGCTATGAAGCGCACCTGCCGCAGCCGCACCGACCGCGATCGCCTCGACGATAGCTTCCACATCCTCAACCCTCAACCTGCGAGCGCATCCATGCCCAGCGATAGGCGGCGCGTCTTCATCGCGACCGGTCACTATGTCGAAGCCCGTCGCCTGGCGCGCGCGCCAGCACGTGACGGCAAGGTGCTTCTCTCCGTCAACTCGCACCGTCCGCCGATTGAGGTGGATGAGGCGCGTTGGAATGTTGCGGAGGTCGTCCGTGGCTGATCGAGCAGCGCCGAGATCAGTCGATGTCCTCTCGCTGAACTCTCACGAAACCCTGAGTCAACCTTCCGGCTTCGATCGCACGCGAAACAGCCTCTTCAAGCGCTTGAGCGTCGCGATAGCCGGGTTCCACCGCTCTAGTATCCGCAGCCCGCATGATCAGATTAGCAAAGTCGCGATCGTTGAAGATTGCCGTAGCACGCCGTCCCTCCACCAATATCGGAACCGCGCGAGATTCGCCGACCCTTTGAATAGGTCGCATTCTGTCTATGCGGACGATGTAGGTTCCCATGTCGATGCCCCCATCAACTTAAGCGCTGACGTTCTGCGCGCCATTTTTAGCAGGGGCAAGTCATGAAGCGCCGCCGCCGCAAGTTCGCCCAGGTCCGCCGAGAGCAGGACGAGAGCCTCGCCCGCTACCTTGACGATCATGCAGACAAGCTGAAGGCGTCCGATCAGCCGGAGGTCGCTTTCGCTACCCGCGCGCAGTACGACGCCTATCGCGCCGCCGCCCGCGCCATGGAACGCCGGAGCATGGCCACCGCCGCTGCGATCTGTTTCGAGGGGTGCCAGCGCGTAGGCGACATCACGCGCGAGATGGGCGAGGCAGGCCTGGTGCGCATCGGCATGACCCTGCTGGGCGGCATAGCGG
>NZ_JAKNQH010000040.1 GCF_022662305.1 Sphingomonas sp. BAUL-RG-20F-R05-02 | reverse complement strand
TTGGAGAGCATCCGCGTCTATCCGGGCCGCGACGCGAGCTTCACGCTGTACGACGATGACGGCGTGAGCAACGCCTACCGGAATGGCGGCGGCGCATCCGCGACGCTGCATTGGGATGATGCGACCAAGCGGCTTACCGCGTCGGGTCGCCTGCCGACCGGACAGGATGCGGCAAAGCTGGTGCAGGTGGTCCAGCCGGACGCGTACTGAGGCGGACGTCGGATGCGGCACGCTGCCCCCGGATAGCGCGTGACGGGTGTCAGCTACCGGGTTCCGGCTAATGTTTAGTTCCCGCATCTATGGACCTCGGTCTCGATACCAGGCTGGTGCTGATTTTAGTTGTCCGGGAGGACGCATGAATGTCCTGAAGATGATTGGGCGGTCGGGTTGAGTCTATAGAATAGAATAAGGGGCATCGAGCGTCCGCTTTTGGGCAACCGGCCGGGCTCCAAGGGCCGAAACTGGGGTGTACTGGGCGGACTCAACCGGTCGCCGCAACACTTCGGCAAAGGAGGTTGCAATGGGCATTCATGAAGCGGCGGTCGGATCGATGCGGACGGCTGCCATTGCGATCACCGGGTCTGCCTCCGGTAGCCACGCGGAGCGAGCGACAGCTGTTCTGGGCGTTTATTGCTACCGGGATGAGCAGCGAGGCGGCTGCAATTGGAGCTGGAGTGTCGCAACCTGTGGGTACCAGATGGTTCCGGGAGGCGGGCGGTATGCCACCAGCGATTTCAGGCCTGCGGCGAAGCCGCTATCGGGAAGATATCTATCACTGGTGGAGCGCGAGGACATCGCGCTGCTGCTCGTCCAAGGTCATAGTTTGCATGAGATCGGACGCCGGCTTGGTCGTTCCGCCTCCACGATATCGCGCGAAGTCCGACGCAATGCGACGACGCGCAGCGGCGCCTTGGATTACCGCGCGACCGTCGCCCAGTGGCATGCCGAACGGTCTGCCCGACGTCCCAAGGTCACGAAGCTTGCCGGAAACGTTGCCTTGCCCGCGTAGGCTTACGGGGTAAGAACTTCGTCTTGCCCGACATCATGATCTCCCAGCGCCCAGCCGAAGCCAACGATCGAGCAGTCCCGGGTCACTGGGAAGGCGATTTGATCCTGGGCCTCGGCAGCTTCCGCGATCGGCACGCTGTTCGAGCGCACGACACGCTTTACGATGCTGCTGCACCTGCCGCGCATGAAGGTCACGGTGAAGGGCCAAGCATCAAGAACAGGCCGGCCTTGGCAGGACACGGCGCGGAGGCGGTGCGCGACGCGATCGCGCGCACCATCGTCAACCTACCCGAGGAACTGCGTTGGTCGCTCACCTGGGATCAAGGCGCCGAAATGTCGCAGCATGCCCGTTTCAAGGTCGATACCGGCGTCCACGTCGACTTCTGCGATCCCCCAAAGTCCATGGCAGCACGGTAGCAACGAGAACACCCATGGATTGCTACGCCAGTACTTCCCCCAAAGGCACCGACCTGAGTGCTCATAGCCCCAAGGCTATTGATGCCGTAGCGGCCACTCTCAATGCCCGCCCCCGGAAGACACTGAGTTGGAAAACACCCGCCGAGGCGATTGACGAGTGCCTCTCGCAGATCAACAAACAGCGTGTTGCGACGGCCGGTTGAGTCCGCCCTGCTGCCGGCCTGTTCAATGAAGCTAGAATGTCGGGTTCCCGCAACAGCGGCCGTTCCGGCGCCGATCGGGGAAAGGTTCAAGTTGGTCGACACCCGCCGGTGACGTAGCTGCCGCGAGGACCCCGAAGCAGTCGCTCAAGATTCTGTTACGCTCGCCAGCTTCAGAGATCTGTTCAGGGACGGCACAGCCTCAAGAAAGCGAACCACTTCATCCGCGCTACGACCTCGTAGTGATTGCTGCACCGCGAACGCTGGGCGAATTGCGCAAGCATTACCACAAGACACTTGAAGCCAAGCTCGTCGGCGAAGTGTCCAAGGATCTGACCGGACACACCACAGCCGACATCGAGAAAGCCATCGCGTCAGCATAACTCGACCTAGGAGGCGTTCCTATCTGAAACGCCTCCTGATTACATCGTTGAAGGCGCCGGCAGAGCATGGTCGGCGCCAATTTTCATCAGAGCTTGTCCTTACAGACCTCGGCGGACATTTACATGAACGAAGGTCCGGTGCCCGTGATCGCCATCCAAAGCGGACTAGCGGCTTCTCACCCTAACTGCAGCCGGTCTGCTTAATATCAAGACGCCCTTTTCAGGATTTGCCAGCCGCGCTGGTTGAGGACGAAAATCTCACCAGGGTTTGGCTTCGCAAAACGCTATCTGTATGGATGTTGTTGCTCGGAGTGAGTAGCAAAGAACATGCCTCCCCACGCTTCAGATCACGCAGTCGGCCATGTTCCAAGTGACGGCTACTGCCGAGCGGCGTGGGAGGCTGTGTGTCGTTCGCAAGCGGTGATCGAGTTCGACGTGGCCGGCGTCATCACCTGGGCTAACGACCCCTTCCTCACCCTGATCGGCTACAATCTGGCCGAGATCGTGGGCAAGCATCACCGGATACTCTGCAATGCGGACTATGCGGCCTCGCCGGAGTACCAACGCTTCTGGAGCTTGCTACGGCAGGGCGGCTTCGAACAGGGCGAGTTCTCGCGTCGACGGGCAGACGGTTCTGAGATCTGGCTACAGGCCACCTATAACCCGATCTTCGATCAGGGCGGAGTGATCCGGCGCATTCTCAAGATCGCCACCGATGTGACGCGGCAGGTTGGCTTGGAGCGGGCGCTCCAGGCCAACCATCTCGCGCTGCAAGGCACGATCACGGAGCTCGGCGGGATCGTCTCTGACATCAATGCGATTGCCGGCCAGACGAACCTGTTGGCCCTCAACGCCACGATTGAGGCCGCGCGTGCTGGCGATGCCGGCAGGGGCTTCGCTGTAGTGGCGAGTGAGGTGAAGAAGCTCTCCGGCGACACCAGCGCAGCTACACGGCGCGCCAGCGAGATGCTGGCGCGCCATCAGACTGCTGGAGAGAAGCGGTAAATTAGGTATCGATCGAATAGAAGGCCATCGGCACCGGCAAAAACTTCCGGTGCCAGTCTGCTTCAGAGCTTGTCCTTCAGGCCCTTGGCGGGCGTGAAAGCGACCTTTTTTGATGCCGCAATCGTGATCGCTTCGCCGTTTGACGGGTTACGGCCCTGACGTTCCGGACGATCCTTCACGGCAAACTTGCCAAACCCTGGGATCGAGACTTCTTCGCCTTTAGCGGCTGCGCCTGCGATCTGGTCGAATACAGCCGTGATCGCCTTCTTCGCGTCGGCGTCACTCGTACCGGTCGCCTCGGCAACGCCCTTGGTCAGTTCGCTGATGTTCATGAAGTTCCTGCTCCCGTTAAAACCGGCGGGACCTTACCCAATGCAGGCGATTAAGCAACGATCGTGCTGTTGGTGTTGCCTCGAAAGACTTATCGGCGCTGACCACGCGCGCTGTGTCATCGGCTGTCGCGCGGCTTGGCACCCCCTGCCCGCTTGACCTACGAGGCTGCATCGCCTTGGCCATAGCTCTGGAAGTCACCCCATGCAGATCATCGTTCGAGACAATAATGTCGACCAGGCATTGCGTGCGCTCAAGAAGAAGCTGCAGCGTGAGGGGGTCTACCGGGAGATGAAGCTGCGCCGCCACTAGGAGAAGCCGTCCGAGCGCCGCGCACGCGAACACGCAGCGGCGATCAGCCGAGCTCGCAAGGCAGATCGCAAGCGCGCCGAGCGGGATCGCTGATCGGCAATCTTTCTAGCGGGTATAAGAGGTGCTCGCCCCCCACTCCACACCCAGTCCAGCCAGCGAGATCAACATGCCAGCAATCGGATCACGGGTAACGAGGTCGGTACGCTGAGCTGGTCGGGCCTGATCTGGTCAATGCCGACGGTGTCGTGCGTGCCTGACAGAAAAGGCGGCAAATCCCGGCAGCCCATCGCAAATCTGATTCAATCTGACTCAAGCGCTTTGCGTCTCCCTCACGCCTTGGCATTGTCGGTCCATGGAACACCGTATCGCGCATGCCTGCGGCCACGAGCAGGCCCATTATCTTTCCGGTTTCGCCAGCCAGATGGATCGCAAGGCAGCCTGGTTGAAGACAACCAAGTGCAAGAGCTGTTTCGTCGCGGAGAAACGTACAGAGCAGGCCGATGCCGCCGCTGGTGACAGCGCAGCGATCGCGCACCTCGCGCTGTCACCCCTGATCGGAAGCGATCGACAGATTGCATGGGCCTCAACCATCCGAGCTAAGCGGCTCGCGGCGATGATCAGCGCGACCTCGCCCGGCGACCCAGCCGATTACCGTGCCTGTCTTCACGTGACCGACGCCAAATGGTGGATCGATCACCGCGAGTTGAGTGACGCCGGCTTGATTGCCGAGGCAGGAGCCGTTGGCTCGACCTCCGGAGCTCTGAAGCAATCCATGATCCTGACGCAGTCAGCCTAAGGGGGCCTCTGCTCTGTCACAGACGGCAGGCTGGATGGTGCGGTTGCATAGCGGTCGTCCGGAGCATTAGCTTGCCTCTCGGAGCTTGATGACCCCATCGTTCAAAGCGCGCGAGTAGATGAGCTCATTTTCGGTCCGAACGCGTGCCTGAAGTCGCGGGATGATCGCGGCGGTTGCAGCGCAGAGTCCGCCCCATTCCGCTCGAACTTTGCCTTCGCTCCAATCGGCAAGATAGTCGCACCAATCGGTCTTAAATACCTCAAAGAGCTGCTCGAACCGTTCGGCACCTACAAACGGTGGAGGCTGTTGAAAAAGGCCTGCTTGCGATGGTGACCGAGGCGTGATTCACTCGTAAAAGGCGTCGGGGGATCACGAACATGATGGGTCGGCAGGTGGCGCAAGGCGCACTGTTCTACGGGTTCCGGCTCGACAATCATGTGCCAGCCGACCACCTCCTACGTCGCATCGACGGGCTGTTCGACTTCAGCTTCGTCCGTGAGGCGCTGGCGGCGAGCTATAGCCCGAGCGGGCGACCCTCGATTGACCCGGAGTTGATGCTGCGGATGCTGCTGGTCGGCTACCTGTTCGGCATCCGCTCGGAACGCCGCCTGTGCGAGGAGGTGCATCTCAACCTCGCCTATCGTTGGTTCTGCCGGCTCGATCTGGCCGACCGGGTGCCCGACCATTCCACCTTCTCCAAGAACCGGCACGGCCGCTTCCGCGCTTGCGACCTGCATCGCTTGCTATTCGAGCAGGTGGTCGCGAAGTGCGCTGCGGCCGGGCTGGTGGCTGGGCGCGACGTGGCGGTGGACGGCAGCACGATCATGGCCGACGCCAGCCGCGAGAAGAAGCTGAAGGGAGTCGATGCCGCGGACGAGCTTCGTGCCGGGGAAAGCATATCGCGACCCGTCGCCGAATATTTAGCGGCGCTCGACGCCGCGTTGCCGCCAGATCCCGACGAGCCCGCGCCCGTCAATCCGACCAGCATCTCGCCGACCGACCCGCAGGCGGCGCTCACCTGCAAGCACGGGCCGGCGCGGTACGCATACGCCATCAACCCGCTGCTCGACCTTGATACCGACTGCATCCTCGATGTGGAGGCGACGCCGGCGCGCTTCTCGTCCGAGGTCGCGGCGACCCGGACACTGGTGTCGCGTGCCGGCACCACGCTGGGCATCGCACCCGAGAGCCTCTCGGCCGATAAAGCGTATGGCAGCGGCCCGTTGCTCGGTTGGCTAATCGACCGGAATATCACCCCGTACATCCCGGTCATTGACCGCAGCCGCCAGCGCGACACCTTCTTCACCCGTGATGCCTTTCGCTATGATCGCGAGGCCGATGCCTATCGCTGCCCGGCGGACAAGCCGCTCGGCTATTGCGGCACCAAACGCGCCAGCCAGGTTCGCGTATACCGAAGCCATGTCGCCGATTGTGCTGGCTGCGAACTGAAGCCCCGATGCACCGTCAGCCGGAAACGCAGCATCACCCGCCTCGTTAGCGAGGATGCCCGCGATACCGTGCGCGCCCTTGCCGGCACCGACGCCTATGTGCACGCGCGGCGTCGAAGACAGCGGATCGAGCGCGTGTTCGGCCACCTGAAACGCAACCTAGGGCTACGAACGCTCAAGCTGCGGGGCCTCGCCGGAGCAGCCGAGGAGTTCACCATGGCTGCCGCGGCATACAATCTTCAACTGCTGGCCCGGCAGGCCGCGCCGGCCTGATACGCGGCGCATTCTCCGGTGCCCGGCGTCGCCAGCTATCCGCCAAGCCAATCCCGCGCACGCCTTTTTCAACAGTCTCGGTGGTTTTTGGTAGCGGTCGATCAGGACGGCATAGACCGTTCTGTCCTCATACTCCAAGTGTGACTCGACTTCACGCGCCAGCAGCGCAAGCAACGATATGGCGGACTCGAAATCCGGCGGCTCCTGCTTGGTAAGCACGCGCAAGTTGCGCGATATCAAGTCGATCGCGTCATGTTCGAAGACAAGTCGTTCAAGGCTCATGGCATGCGTGTGTCCAAGCGTCGGCGCTTTAACGGACAACCGTCAAGCCGGAAGCGGGTTCAACGCATCACAGCACGTGGTTAGTTCCAAATTCGCTAGTGGCGGCTTGAGCTAAATCAACGCACATCTCATCATTTAGCGACCAAATCCTTTGCAATCAGCTATTTGCACTTTACATCAAAACGTGTCTGCTTACGAAATATTCGGCTCCAAGCCTAATATCGCCTCTGCGTTCTTCAGCGCAGACCTTGGATCAAATCGCTGCTCTTGATGCTTGACGGACGATTGCTCAGCAACGTGCGGAATCGGTACAGGCAGAAAGCGGTAGACCGTCCCGCGCGAGATCCCGAGCTGCCGAGCGATATGCGCTGGTTTCACACCCGCCGATGCTAGTGTCCGAACAGCTTCGGGGTCGATGCGCGCCTTGCCTCCTTTATAAACACCGCGCGCCTTAGCCGCTGCAATGCCCTCAGCCTGCCGTTCACGCCGTAAGTTGGTCTCGAACTCGGCGAACACACCAAGCATGTCGAGGAATGCCTTGCCTGCAGCAGTGCCGGTATCGATGGGCTGCTCCGTCGCCTTCAGGGCAACCCCCCTGCCCTTCAGCTCATGCACGATGTCCTGCAGATCTTTCATCGATCGTGCGAGGCGATCGATGCGCGTCACGACCAGCGTGTCGCCCTCACGAAGGAAGTCCATCAGGATTTGCAATTCCGTGCGCGCGCCGCGTTCGCTACCCGACTTCTTCTCGGAACGGATCGTCTGACATCCTGCTGCGCGGAGCGCGGCTACCTGGATGCCGAGGTCCTGTTCGGTGGTGGAAACGCGTGCGTAGCCAAAAAGCGACATCAAAGCCTCATCTGTTCGACCAGCTTCTAGACCGTTCGAACAAAGTGTTCAATATGCCTGTAACAAACCCTGTTTGAACGCAGAACCTGTTCCAGTAACTGTGTTCCTGCAGGGTATGCCCGAAAGGAACAAGGTCTTCGACCAAAGCGGCCTCGTTATTTAGACAGGAAGCGTTTGGTGTAACTGACGGCAGCGCCGTCGGTTGAGAAGGCGATCGTGGAAACAGCTTCGGCACGACCCTGTACCCGCCCAGCTTCAGCTGCCGGAACGCGGGCCTCAGGCGACAGCAGATTATGACCGATCGCCTTGCGCGATACCTCGTCCGGCTCAATGACAAACACGCGACTGCCGCTCTTCCGCAATCCATCAACCTGCGCTTCAAGACCTTCGCTGCCCGGCAACTGCATCCCCCCGGTACCCAGCGGCGACAGGACGACGATCGACTCGCAACCGGCGGTGAGGTCCGCAGCGGATCGTCACGTAGCGGCCCGATCAGCCCCATGACGGTGTCGAGATCGTCATAGACCTTGGCATTGCCGTGCAAGTCGCAGGCAAGCGCCAGCTAATTGGCTTCGTAGACGCTGCACCGCATATGGTCGCCAATTCCATCCAGGTCGTCGTCGTCGTTCCGACGATGAAGCTTAAGTCACGTTCGGATTACGGCAGACATAACATTTCTGCTGTTGGGACAATTTCTAGACAAGCGTTGCGTTGAAATAGGGTCATCGGATCACAGGAGGATGCCATGACGTACCAACACGACGACAATAGTGATCACGGCCACGGCATGGCCGAGGATTTGCCACGTTTCAACGCCCTGATTGCGCGCCGTCGCGCTCTGCAGTGGTTCGCGGGCGTAGGCACCGCCGCCCTCGTGGCAGGTTGCGGTGGTGGAAGCGGCTCGAGCAGCAGCGACACGACCGGATCTACCAGCACGGACACGACCACGACAGCAACGCCAACACCGACCGCAACCGCGACGACCACTACCACGACCACGTCGAGCGGGTGCATTGCCGATCCCAGCGAGACGGCCGGTCCCTATCCAGCGGACGGTACCAACTCAGCAAGTGGATCAACGTCCAACGCGCTTCTGATCAGTGGGATCGTGCGCAGCGACATTCGCAAGAGCTTCATCAGCACCACGACCGACGCGGGCGGCGTTCTGGTGACGCTCACACTCACGGTAGTCAACGCCAACGCGGCTTGCGCTCCGCTTGCCGGCTACGCCGTTTACCTATGGCATGCCGATCGACAGGGCCATTACTCGCTTTATTCAGCTCCCACCGAAAGTTATCTTCGGGGTGTGCAGGTCACCGACGCGAACGGGCAGGTGACGTTCACTACGTACTTCCCGCCTGCCTATGATGGCCGATGGCCACACTACCACTTCGAGATATTTTCGTCGCTGGCGAACGCGACCGGCGGTAAATACGCTGTTCTTACATCACAACTTTGCATGCCAGCTGCGCTCTGCACCACCATCTTCGCCGACACGACAACCTATCCGAGCGCCCAGTCGATCTTCTCAAAGGTATCGCTATCGACGGATAACGTTTTCGGCGACAACACGGCGGCTCAGATCGCTCAGCAGACCCCCACGTTTACGGGAAGCGTCAGCGCTGGGTATGTCGCCACCGCAACAATCGGCATCGCGGTGTAGCTCAAACCTTAAGAGATGCGCGGCGCCCCCCTGTCGTCGCGCTGCCCCGGCCGGCTGCCCCGCCAGTTGGGGCTACCGGAGGCACGGCGTTCCCCCTTGTCGCCGTGCCGCCCCGGCTGAGCACATGCTCAGCCAAGCTTTCGTCGTCTCCTGTCCCATTA
>NZ_JAKNQH010000004.1 GCF_022662305.1 Sphingomonas sp. BAUL-RG-20F-R05-02 | reverse complement strand
GGCCAACGTCTCTTGAAGTACTGTTCTGAAGACGAGAGATACCGTTTCGCTCGCAACCGCGATCAGATGTTAGCGAACACGAAGTTACAGGGGTAACGCGGAGGTAGCACCTCCACAAGGCGTCATGCTAGTCTCAAATGCTTAGGGTACGCGATAGCGCGGCGGAGGGCATCTCCGCCGCGTGGCGATGTTTGGTAAGATCAGATGGCCGGGTCGGCTCCCACAGAAAAGCGGCCAGGCCGAAAGCGCCCACTTGCAGACGATCGTCGGCCGGTGCGATCATTCCCCAATGCGACGTTTGTTCATCTTGTCGGTCCTTGCGCTGCCTGCGTGCTCGGCAGCGCCGCCTTCAGCCGACCAATCACCGATAGCGGCAATCGAAGTGCTGACGCCGACCAGCAACGACAAATCCGACCTGATTGCGCTACTTAGACAGGCAGCACCGAAGGAAGGCTTCCACGTTGACAATGGAAGCGCACAATGGCGCGAGTTCGCACGGCAAGCGAAAGACCTTCCACCGCCTGCGCGTAAAACACTCTACGCTGGTGTTTGGAATGGAAATGACGATGACGACTTGATTGCTATGGCTGACGACGGTGCGCACAATGGTAGAAGCTGGATAACGATATATCCAGGCAAGCACGGGGCAGCGGCGAGGCGTTTCTGGCTAGACCTTAAGGTGGGGATCATGCGCCGTTGGCCAGCGACACAACCGGTTCCGATCCTTCCATCCGGTTCCCTTCCGCTATCGGAAGACCTGCAACTTACGCCGAAGGGCTACCGGATCAGGCGTTCGGCTGCCGCCAATTATGGCCTTGCCTCTTCATCTTCGTTGCTCGCGGACGGCGGCTGATAGAAAGTTGCACTGGAAAGCGGCCGTTCTGCTCTCCACCACCTTCAGCCATTCCGCGGTCGTTCTTTACGACTGAAGCCGGACGTTCTAACCACATGAACGGGCGACCGGAGCTCGGAAGCCGAAAACGCGCCGCGAATAGCGGGAACTGAGTTAGATCGCCTGGTGCTAGTGTGATGTTGCACAGAAGTGGATGCGGAGCCGGACGAACCCCGCATCCACCCATAAGCCTTATCTAGAAGCGATAGACGCACCCTGATCGGATTGGACGAGACGGAACACCACGACAGAGCGGCCCGTTACTTGGTAGGTCGCCCCGACCGCGAAGCGCTCGTCACTCGCATCGGGAGCGTTGGTGTCGATCAGCCGCTCCCATCCCTCCGCGTCCGCCGTCTCCGGCAGCGTGAAGTTGATGAGATCATGCCACGCGTTGAAGATCAGCAGCAGGGTCTCGTCCTCTCCACGACGCCGCAATGCGGTCGCGCGGGCGCGGCCATCGATCATCATGCCTAAGCAGCGGGCGCTGGTATCCTCCCATTCCGCCGGCTCCATCTCCAGCCCGGCGGGGTTGACCCAAGTGACGTCCTTCACGCCCAGTTCCTCGTCGACCTTGCCGCTGAGGAAGCGCGCGCGGTGCAGCACCGGGAAGCGACGGCGCAACGCGGTTAGCTTGCGCGTGAAGGTGATAAGGCCCTTGCCCTTCTCCTGGATGTCCCAGTCGAGCCAGCCGATCTCGCTGTCCTGGCAATAAGCGTTGTTGTTGCCGCCTTGCGTGCGCGCGAACTCGTCGCCAGCCAGCAGCATCGGCGTGCCCTTGCTGAGCAGCAGCGTCGCCAGGAAGTTGCGGATCTGGCGTTCGCGCAGCGCCAGGATCTCAGGGTCGTCGGTCTCGCCCTCGACACCGCAATTCCACGACCGGTTATCGTCCGACCCGTCCTTGCCGTCCTCGCCGTTCGCCTCGTTGTGCTTGCCGTCGTAGCTCACCACGTCGTTGAGCGTGAACCCGTCATGCGCGGTGATGAAGTTGACGCACGCCCACGACCGGCGCCCGCTGTGGTTATATTCCTCCGGCGAAGCGCACAGCCGCGGAGCAAGCGCGGCGACGCTTGCCTCGCCGTGCCAGAAATCACGCACCGTATCGCGGTACTTGTCGTTCCACTCCGCCCAGCCGGGCGGAAAGGAGCCGACCTGATAGCCGCCGGGGCCGATGTCCCATGGCTCCGCGATCAGCTTGACGCTGGCCAGCGTCGGATCCTGCCCGACCGCACGCAGGAAGCCGGATTGTTCGTCGAAGCCGTGCGGCTCTCGCGCGAGGATGGTGCCGAGATCGAAGCGGAAGCCATCGACATGCATCTCGTCGGCCCAGTAACGCAGACTGTCGGTGACGAGCTGGATCACGCGCGGATGGCTGAGGTTTACCGTGTTTCCGGTGCCGGTGTCGTTGATGTAATAGCGCGGCTGATCGGGGATGAGCCGATAATAGGTCGCGTTGTCGATGCCCTTGAACGACAGCGTCGGCCCAAGCTCGTTGCCTTCCGCCGTGTGGTTGTAGACCACGTCGAGGATCACCTCGAGGCCGGTTTCGTGGAACCGCGCCACCATTTCCTTGAACTCGCGCAGCGAGTTGGCGACGTCGTGCGCGTAGCGCGGCTCCGGCGCGAAGAAGCCGATCGAGTTGTAGCCCCAGTAGTTAGCGAGGCCCTTTTCGACCAACTGGCTGTCCTGCACGAAGGCGTGGACCGGCAGCAGCTCCACCGACGATACGCCCAGCGACTTGATGTGATCGAGCACCGCCTGCTCGCCAAGCCCCGCATAGGTGCCGCGCAGATGCTCGGGCACGCCGGGGTGGTGCATGGTCAGCCCCTTTACGTGCGCTTCGTAGAGGATCGTGCTGTCCCACGGCGTGGTCCGCTGGTTCGGCTGGCCGCGCCAGTCGAAATTGGGATCGACGACGACGCATTTCGGCATGAACGGCGCGTTGTCACGCTCGTCGAAGGTCAGATCGTCACCGGTTTCCATCTGGTACCCGAACAATGCCGGGTTCCATTCCAGCGTACCGGCATGCGCGCGTGCATATGGATCCAGCAACAGCTTGTTGGGGTTGAAGCGGTGGCCTGCCTCAGGTTCGTACGGGCCATGCACCCGGTATCCATAGAATTGCCCGGGCTTCACGTTCGGCAAATAGCCGTGGAAGACCTGATCGGTATATTCGGGCAGCGTGATTCGTTCGATCTCGGTCAGACCGTCCGCCTCGAACAGGCAGAGCTCGACCTTGGTGGCATTGGCTGAGAACAAGGCGAAGTTCGTACCGCTCCCATTCCATGTGGCACCCCGTGGATAGGGCAAGCCCTCTTGTAGCTGAGCAGCGAAGTCCGTCACGCGCATCTCCCTGTTGGCGGCTCTCGCACAACAAACAAGGGCAGTGTCGTATCCGTCCGCTGTGTCCGTTGCGAAAAAACGAACTGCGGCACGCAAGTCGACCTCTTGCCGAAGGCCGCCCGGACGCGATTCTGCACGCGTTCACGGCGCTTGCCTCACGTCGCTCTTCGCCGCTCGGGCGCGTATCGCGCGTTCTTGCAACAGCGGACGACAGCGCCCGTGCTTCGCCTCTGCGGCTATACCAAGCGCCGCTTGGCATAGCCGCAGGATTAGGTCGCCGGTTGCGGGTACAGCTTCATGTTCCGCGCCACATTCAGCGGAAAGTGTCTGCACGCGATTATGGAGCTTTGAAGCTATCGAGCCTACAGCTCCAAGGCATCATCGCTTCTGCACCGGCACCACATCTGTGTAAGTCCTACTGCCTCCGCGAGCCAAGGCAGCAGGATTCGCACATAGTCAGGCCGATTGCGGAATGACGCTGATCAGATCGTCTTCGGCTGGCTCCTTGGCAGGCGTCAGCGTCAGCGCCTGATCAGACTGGACGTAGCGGCTACGCTGGAAAGGCTCGAGCGTTACCGTCTCGCCTGTGTTGAGAGATTGCTCGACAGCTGCGAGAACGCGCATGTCGCACCAGCCTTCCTCACCATCAGCCTGGGGCTGGCGATCCTCCAGGATGCACGCGGAGAAGTACTGGGTTTCGTTGCCGAACTGCTCGACGGGATCGAAGCGATGGGTCTTGCTGCCCTCTTCGGTTTTCTCGGTGTACGTTATGCCGACCTTTGGACCGAACATGAAGCACGGGTCGGCGTGAATCATCGCTTTGGTACCGATCAGGGTGAAGTTCTCGGCCGAAGCGCTGGCGTAGCTGACCGTGAACTGCGCCACGCGCTCACCTGGGAACTGCAGGGTCACCGCGACCGTGTCGTGGAAATTGAATCCGCGGCCGGGCGTTTTGGTGCCGATCGCATGTACCGCGATCGGCTCGGCCGCGAAAAGATTGCGCACCGCGTTCAGCGGATACGTGCCCATGTCCGGCACCGGTCCACCCCAATAGCCATTATGGCCCCGAGAGTTCTCCTCGGCTACGTTCTGGGCGAACACCGAGGTGAAGGCGAGAAGCTCACCGAAGTCACCGGCCTGGGCGCGGGTGAACATCTCGACGTTGCCGGGCTCATGGTGCAGGCGGTAGGCGATCATCAGCTTGGCCCCGCTTTTGCGCTGCGCGGCCATGATCTGCTCGGCTTCGGCGACGCTCGCCGCGACCGGTTTCTCGAGGAGCACGTGCACGCCGGCCTCGAGCGCCGCCACCGCATAGGGGGTGTGGAGGAAGTTGGGGGTGGCGATGTAGACGGCGTCGATCTCGCCTGATGCAAGGAGCTGATCGTACGCATCATAGGACCACGCCTTCAGGTTGTATTTACCGGCGAGCTCGTCGGCCTTGACCGGATCGCCTGTCACCAGCGCGACCAATTCGGAGTTGTTGGTGCGCGAGATGCCGGGCATGAACGCCTGCTGCGAAATCTGGCCACCCCCCACGACGGCGTAGCGAATCCGCTTGCTATGTCCGAACATTGTAATCTCCAGTATCACGGCATGTAAGTTCAAGCCCTTCAACGTGGCTACAGCGGCTTTGTTGCCCTTTCCGCTGCCCTAAGTCTCACTATTGGAGCTAACCCACTCAAAAGCTCACAGCACCGAATGTCTGAAGTCGCGGCGCGCAAAACTGCGGCTGAACGACGCTTGTGGGTTCTGGCGATAGCAGGCCGACTAAAGCCGGCTAGGCGGACTTCTGTGGAACCCAACTAGCTTGCTCAACGAATGTCGCCTGCGTTTCCGCGCGGCGCTTGCAGCGGCCAATCCTTACATCACGCGCAGTGAGACGCTCGTATTGGTCAACTTCTTCAAGCCATTTCTCACGGTCTTGGGCGGCGGCTTTCAATGTCAGCTGCGCGCTAGCTTACCGCCCTTTCCCCGCCATGCCAGCGACTGCGCGTTCAGAGCATTTACGTCAGCCGTTCCAGCTAGCAGCGCCTCGCCGGTGGCGATCGCACGGGCCAGCACCGCGTCGGGCGCTTTACCGTAAGCGGGTCTGCCTACAATATGGTCGTACCAACAACCGCCACAGGCGTCGTCGAGCAGTATACGCTGGAAACAGTGATCAAGCCGCAACGACCATCGCGCCTCGATGGCGCGCTTGGGAAGGCGTATATGGGTGAGCTCCAACCATTGCTGCTCGATTACTGATCGCGCGATTTCCGTCACTGATACCTCCGTAGCCCACCCACAACGTTTGCATCGGTGAGCACTGGTTCGCAGTCGCTAGATTTCGGCGAGACCTGCTGCCAGTTGAATGAATGGCAGGTTTCGTTTCCTTTCCGCACAACGCGTCGAGAATGTTCTTATCCGCCTGAGCGAAGCTTAGTTAGCGCGTATGGGCGGCACCCCCTCGACTGTGGTGTGGCGAGACCAATGATGCCTTCGATCTGCCTGTAGCGGTTCTGGAAATGGTATTCGTCGTTCTGCTCCAAGAGCACGGCGCCGATAATGCGTAGTTCTGCCCTCCTCTGAAGGACTTTAAATCATTCCCACTCAATCGTGCCGGGCGGCTTGCTGGTATAGTCGTAGGTCACGCGGTTGACGCCGCGCACTTCGTTGACGATCCGGGTCGAGACGCGCGCGAGGAAGCCCGCCGGGAACTCATAGGCTTCCGCGGTCATGCCGTCGGTCGACGTTACCGCGCGCAATGCCAGCACGTTGTCGTAGGTGCGGCCATCGCCCATCACGCCAACGCTGCGCACCGGCAGCAGCACCGCGAATGCCTGCCAGATGATGTCGTACAGGCCAGCGGCGCGGATCTCCTCCAGGTAGATCGCATCCGCCTTGCGCAGGATATCGCAGCGTTCCTTGGTGACCTCACCGGGGATGCGGATGGCGAGGCCCGGCCCCGGGAACGGATGCCGCCCGACGAACGCCTGCGGCAGGCCGAGTTCGCGGCCGAGTTCGCGCACCTCATCCTTGAACAACTCGCGAAGCGGCTCGACCAGCCTCATATTCATGCGTTCCGGCAGACCGCCGACATTGTGATGGCTCTTGATCGTCACCGACGGCCCGCCGGTGAAGCTGACGCTCTCGATCACGTCCGGATACAGCGTGCCCTGCGCGAGGAAGTCCGCGCCGCCGACTTTTTTCGCCTCTGCCTCGAACAGATCGATGAACGCCGCGCCGATGAACTTGCGCTTCTTTTCGGGGTCGGTGACGCCCGCGAGGCCGCCCAGGAACGTCGCTTCCGCGTTCACGTGGACGAGCGGGATGTTGTACGAATTGCGGAACAGGCTGACCACCTGATCGGCCTCGCCGCTGCGCATCAGGCCGTGATCGACGAACACACAGGTAAGCTGCTCACCAATCGCCTCGTGGATCAGCACCGCCGCCACCGCCGAATCGACCCCGCCCGACAAGCCGCAGATCACCCGGCCCGAACCGACCTGTTGGCGGATTTCGGCGATCTTAGCGGCGCGGAACTCCGCCATCGTCCAATCGCCCGACAAGCCGCAGACGTGGCGGACGAAATTGCCGAGGAACTTGGCGCCATCGGGGGTGTGCACCACCTCGGGGTGGAACTGCGTCGCATAATAGCGCCGCGCGTCATCCGCTACCACCGCATAGGGCGAGCCGGGGCTGATCGCGACCGGGCGGAAGCCGGGAGCAAGCTCGATCACCTTGTCACCGTGGCTCATCCACACCTGGTGGCGTTCTTCGGTCGCCCACAGCCCGTCGAACAGCACGCATTCGTCCTGGATGGTGATGAACGCCTGCCCGAACTCGCCCGATTCGCCGAGCACCACCTGCCCGCCGAGTTGCTGCATCATCACCTGCTGGCCGTAGCAGATGCCGAGCACCGGCACGCCACTGTCGAACACCACCGGCGGCACGTGCGGGGAGCCATAATCGAGCACCGACGCCGGGCTGCCCGACAGGATCACGCCCTTCGGCTGCAACCGCGCGAACGCCTCGGCGGCGGTCGTGAACGGAGCGATCTCGCTATAGACGCCCGCCTCGCGCACGCGGCGCGCGATCAGCTGCGTCACCTGACTGCCGAAATCGACGATCAGGATGGAGTCCGGGTGAAGTGATTCGCTGGGGAGTGTCATGCGGCCCGATACCGGCTCGCGCGGCCCCGCGCCACCCCTGCGTCGCGCCGCTACGGACTGTAACAAAAAACCGTTTCACAAAATCGACGCATATATGTCATCATTCTGTAACATCGCAGTCAAGCGGTGAACTGGAAGGATGTCGTCATGTTCAAGAAGATCGCTCTCGCTTTGCTTGTCGCCGCGCCGCTGTCGGCACCGGCAGTGGCCGCCCCCGCTGTTTCGGACAGCGTAACGACCCAGGAAGCCGTCGCCCGCCTCCACCCCAATGACGGTGGCAGCGCGATCGAACTCGCCCAGGCATATCTTCGCGCCGACCGCCCCGGTGAGGCTGCGAACACCTATCGTCGCGCGCTGACACTCGACAATGTCATGCTGGAAACGCCGACCGGCGATTCGGTCTGGTCGCATCAGGTTGCCCGGCAGGCGCTGCCGCACGCGACCGCACTGTCGTCGCGCTGAGCGTTCGGCGCTGATGTCGGCAGGGGCGCCACGGCGCCCCTGCTCTCGCCTCACTCGACCGGCTTGATCGCGAGGCCGGTCCACTTCGCCGCGAACGCCCAATTGTCAGCGGTCTCGGCGATGACCTTGTCAGTCGGTTTGCCGCTGCCATGGCCGGCGCGGGTTTCGATGCGGATCAGATGTGGCTTGTCGCCGATCTCCGCCGCCTGCAACGCCGCCGCATATTTGAAGCTGTGGCCCGGCACGACGCGATCGTCGGTATCCGCCGTTTCCACCATGATCGCCGGATAGGCCACGCCGCTCCTGATGTTATGGTACGGCGAATAGGCGTAGAGCGTGCGGAAGTCCGCTTCCTTCGCCGGATAACCGTAATCGTCCACCCAGTACCGTCCGGCAGTAAACCGGTCGAAGCGCAACATGTCCATCACGCCCACCGCCGGCAGCGCCGCCGCGAACAGGTCCGGCCGCTGATTGGTGACCGCGCCGACCAGCAAGCCACCGTTCGATCCGCCCTGGATGGCGAGCCCGTTCTTAGACGTGATCCCCTGCGCCTTGAGATATTCACCGGCAGCGATGAAGTCGTCGAACACGTTCTGCTTGTGCGCGAGCCGGCCGCCGTCGTGCCACGCCTTGCCATATTCGCCACCACCGCGGATGTTCGCCACCGCCAGCACCCCGCCTTGCTCCAGCCACGCGATCCGCGTTGCCGAGAATGCCGGCGTGACCGAGATGTTGAATCCGCCATAACCGTACAGCAACGTCGGCGCAGGAGCAGTGACGTCCTTGCGACGCACCACGAACATCGGCACCCTGGTGCCATCCTTCGAGGCGTAGAAGCGCTGCTCGACCGCATAGCCGGCGGGATCGAACGCGACCTTGGGCTGCGCCCACACCGTCGACTGGTTGGTCTTGACGTCGTAACGGTAGATCGTTGTCGGCGTGGCGAAACTGGTGAAGGCGTAGAACGTCTCCGCGTCATCCTGCGTGCCGCTGCCGCCGACCACCGCGCCGATCCCGGGTAGCGCCACCGTGCCATCCGGCGTGCCGTCGAGATTGTAGCGTCGCACCTCGGATTTCACGTCGACCAGATAGTCCGCGATCAGCTTGCCGCCGAGGATCGCCGCGCTTTCCAGCACCGCGCCGTGGCTGTCCTCGGGTACGACCTCATGGACCGGCACCTCGGCCGAGCGCGCGTTGAGGTTGGTCGAGACGATGCGCAGGCGCGGCGCATCCTTGTTGGTCGACCAATAGAAATTGGCACCCTCGTTGCCGACGAAGGTCCATTCGTTCTCCAGCCCCTTGAAGATCGTGCGCGGGGTCGGCGTCGGCGTAGTCAGGTCGATGACGGTGATCTCGTAGCGGTTGTCGGTGCCTTCCGTGGTGGTGATGACCAGCCATTTGCCGTCTTCGGTAAGCTGCGCGCCATGGCCGCGCCGGGGATGATCGGGCGTCTCGTAGATCAGCCGATCAGCGGATTGCGGTTGGCCGAGCTGGTGGAAGTAGACCTTCTGGTTCTCGTTGAGCGCCTGAAACTTCTCACCCGATGGCGGTGCCGGGAAGCGCGAGTAATAGAAGCCCGATCCGTCCTTTGCCCACGACAGTCCTGAAAACTTTACCCACTCTAACGTATCGCCCAGGACCTGCCCGGTCGCGACATCGAGCACCTTGATCGTGCGCCAGTCCGTCCCGCCATCCTGCACGGTGTAGAGCAGCTTGCTGCCATCCTCCGACGGCACCCATTCGCCCAGCGCGGTGGCGCCGTCCTTCGACCAGCCGTTCGGGTCGATCAGCACGCGGCCGGCGCCGCCTAAGCCATCCCGCACATACAGCACCGCCTGGTTCTGCAAGCCGGCATTGTGCGCATAGAAATACCGCGTGCCCTTCTTCACCGGCAGGCCGAACCGTTCGTAGTCGAGCAACTGCTTCAGCCGCGCGGCGAGGATGTCGCGACCCGGCAGCGTCGCCAGATAGGCGTTGGTGGTGGCGGTCTGCGCATCGACCCACGCCTGCACCTTCGCGTCGGTGCGGACATCATTCTCTAGCCAGCGGTACGGATCGGCGACCTTTACGCCGAACTGCTCGTCGGTTTGATCGACGCGGGGGGTGTCGGGATAGGTCATCGGAAGAGCCTTGCTGGTCTGGGCCGTCGCCGGCGTGGAGAGGAGCGCGATCAACGGCAGGATACGGCGCATCGGGTTCTTCCGGACAAACGAAAAGGAGCCGCACCGTATCCGGTGCGACTCCTTTTTCAAGCTTGGGCGGGAATGCGACGCGGTTAAGCCGCGTCGTCGGTCGGGCCGTTGGCCCGCGGGCCGGGCCTGCCGATTACCCGGGTATTAGCTGCGCTAATCCCGGACGGCAGGCTCAGGCGTCCTCGTAGTCGTCCTCGTTCATCACCGGGCCGGAATCCTGGCCTTTGGCGGAAACGTCACGGTCGACGAACTCGATGATCGCCATCGGCGATGCGTCGGACATGCGGATGCCGGCCTTGATGACACGGGTGTAGCCACCGTTGCGCGACGCGTAACGCTCGGCCAGCACGTCGAACAGCTTCACCAACTGCGCATCGTCGAGCAACCGCGCGTGCGCGAGACGGCGGTTGGAAAGACCACCCTTCTTGGCGAGCGTGACGAGCTTCTCGATATACGGGCGCAGTTCCTTCGCCTTGGCGACGGTGGTGGTGATCTGCTCGTGCTTGATGAGCGCTGCCGACATGTTGCGGAACAGCGCGATGCGGTGGGCCGAGGTCCGCTGAAGTTTACGACCGCCTACACGATGGCGCATGGTTCAATCCTTTTCGTTCGTTAAGGGGCCGTTTCACGGAACCCCAGACCTGGCGAGGACGGTACGCTCGCCGTGTTCCGTCGCCTTGGCTGACTGCCAAGGCCGCTTTGACTTCAAGGCCGGAGCGACGCGGCAAAAGCCGCGTTGTCGGACGGGTTCGGCTTTCGCCGACCCGCCGGCCGGACTGTTTCGTCTTCGGCGCAGCTTTCGCTGCGCCGGTGCGAAATCAGCCCATAATCTCCTGCTCGAGCTTCTTGGCCATCTCTTCGATGTTCTCGGGCGGCCAGCCGGGGATTTCCATACCGAGACGGAGACCCATCGACGAAAGCACTTCCTTGATCTCGTTGAGCGACTTGCGACCAAAGTTCGGCGTGCGCAGCATCTCGGCTTCGGTCTTCTGAACCAGATCGCCGATGTAGATGATGTTGTCGTTCTTGAGGCAGTTGGCCGAGCGGACCGAAAGCTCCAGCTCGTCGACCTTCTTGAGCAGGTAACGGTTGATCTGCTGGGTATCGCCAGCAACCTCGTTGGTGGCCGCCGGTGCCGCAACCCCGATTGGTGCCGAACGCGTCATCGCCGAATCGTCGAAGTGGACGAACAGCGCCAACTGGTCCTGGAGGATGCGACCGGCATAACCAATAGCGTCTTCCGGGGTGATCGTGCCGTCGGTTTCGACGTTGAGCGTCAGCTTGTCGTAATCGAGCTCCTGCCCGACGCGCGTGTTCTCGACCTTGTACGAAACCTGCCGCACCGGCGAATACAACGCATCGACCGGGATCAGCCCGATCGGCGCATCGGCCGGGCGGTTGGCGACCGCTGCGACATACCCCTTACCGACGTCCGCGGTGAATTCCATGTTGAGCGTCGCGCCATCGTCGAGATGGCACAGCACCAGCTTGGGGTTCATCACTTCGATATCGCCGGTAACAGCGATGTCGCCCGCCGTGACGGTGGCCGGACCGGTTGCCGAGAGCTGAAGGCGCTTCGGCCCCTCACCCTGCATACGCAACGCGATCTGCTTCACGTTCAGGACGATGTCGGTCACATCCTCGCGCACACCAGCGAGCGAGGAGAATTCGTGCAGGACGTTCTCGATCTTGATCGAGGTGACGGCGGCACCCTGGAGTGACGACAGCAACACGCGACGCAGCGCGTTGCCGAGCGTCAGACCGAAACCACGCTCAAGCGGTTCGGCAACGAACGTCGCCTTGCGCTTGGCATCGCCGCCCGACTTCACTTCGAGGCCGTTGGGCTTCTTCAATTCCTGCCAGTTCTTAGCATTGACGGACACGGGCTTCCCCTTGGTTTTGGGCGGGAGCGGAGCAACTCCGGCCCTTGGGCGAATCGTCCGCGCGGCGCGATCAACCGCGCGCGGACGAGACGAATTCAGACGCGGCGGCGCTTTGAGGGGCGAACGCCGTTATGCGGGATCGAAGTCACGTCGCGGATCGAAGTAATCTGGAAGCCGACCGCCTGCAGCGCGCGCAGCGCCGACTCACGGCCCGAGCCGGGGCCCTTGACCTCGACTTCAAGCGTACGGACGCCGTGTTCGGCGGCCTTCTTGCCGGCGTCTTCCGCTGCAACCTGCGCCGCATACGGGGTCGACTTGCGGCTGCCCTTGAAGCCCATCATGCCGGCCGACGACCAGGAGATCGCGTTGCCCTGCGCATCGGTGATGGTGATCATGGTGTTGTTGAAGCTGGCATTCACATGGGCCACGCCCGAGGTGATGTTCTTCCGCTCGCGGCGCTTGATGCGCTGTGGTTCGCGTGCCATTTTTTGGTTCCTATATCCCGAAATACTGAGACCGGGAGGCAATCAGCCTTGAGCCTGCCTCCGGCGGAGAAAAAGTAAAAATTCGTACCCGGACGAATTCCTTACTTCTTCTTGCCTGCGATCGGCTTCGCCTTGCCCTTGCGGGTGCGCGCATTGGTGTGCGTGCGCTGGCCACGGACCGGCAGGCCTTTGCGATGACGCAGGCCGCGGTAGCAGGCAAGATCCATCAACCGCTTGATGTTCATCGCGGTCTGGCGACGAAGATCGCCTTCCACGGTGATATCGGCGTCGATCGTCTCACGGATCTGCAGCACTTCCGAATCGGTGAGATCCTGGACGCGACGCTCCGGTGCGATGTTCAGCTTGGCGGTGATTTCCTTCGCCTTGGTGTTACCAATGCCGTGGATATAGGTCAGCGCGATCACCACGCGCTTGTTGGTCGGGATGTTGACGCCCGCGATACGTGCCATGAAAGTCTTTCTCCTGCTCCACGGGGCCTGCATGGCTGCACACCCCATCTCAACGCGTTGCCTGTTCCGAACGCACGATAGCGGCGCACGCGTAACGCGCCGCCGTCGCCGTGGTATCGGAATAGCGGGCGAGTAAGGAGTCGCAAAGCTGCTGTCAAGCCGGTGGTGGCGGCGCAGCACGATCGCGCTCTGGAATCAAGCCACTCGATCGGAAGGTTCCTCACCCCACATAGCTGATCAGCCGACGGGAACAACGATCGCGGCAATCAGCCCGGGCGCGTTCTCCTCAAGGTCCAGTCGCCCGCCGTGCAGGCGAGCCACCGCCTCGACCAGCGCCATCCCCAACCCTGCCCCAGGCGTCGTCCGGGCACCATCGAGCCGGCCGAATCGGCGCAGCGCCAGTGCGCGATCCGCCTGCGCGATGCCGGGGCCGCGATCCTCGACCTGAAAGCGCAGTTCGCGATCGTCGCGCGCGAGGCGCAGCGTCACCGCCCTACCAGCGGCGGCGTGCCGGAGCGCATTGTCGATCAGGTTGGTAATCGCCTGCGTCATCAGTTCACGATGCAGAATCACACGGCCGTCGGTCGGCTCGATCGCGGTCACGAAGGTCATGCCGGCATCCTCGACTACCGGCGCGTACAGTTCGGCGATCTCTTCGACCAGCGCCTTGGGATCGACGCTGGTGAACCGGTCGCGCGAGAGCGACTCGGCGCGGCTGATCTCGATAAGCGTGGTGAGCATCCGCATCACCAGATCGGTTTCGACCAGCAGCCCGCTCATCGCGGCTTCGCGCGCTTCGGGTTCGGATTGCAGCACCGCCGCCTCTGCCTTGCTGCGCAGCCGCGCCAGCGGCGAGCGCAGATCGTGAGCGAAGCCATCCGTCACCACACGCAGCTCGCTCATCAACCGTTCCAGCTTGTCAAGCATTGCGTTTAGCCGCGAGGCGAGCCGGTCGAACGCGTCCTGCCCCCCCGCGACACCCTCCACGCGTCGGGTGAGATCCCCCGCCGCCACGCCCTCGATCACATCCGTCACCTCGTTGAGACGATGGCCGACGTAGCGTGTCACGATCAGCCCGACGAGCAGCCCCAAAGCCAGCGACAGCAAGGTCGCCGCCCCCATCGCGCGTTCGATGCCGCGCTGTTCCTGCTCCCAATCATCCAGCAGCCGACCGCTGACGAGGAAACTGGCGCCGATCCGCCGCACCGAATAGCCTGCTTCGCGCTCTGACCACGGCCGGTCGCCACCAATTTTGCCGATGCGGAAGGCGGTCGGCTCCGGCGCGCCGACCAGCGTGATATCCTCCGGCCCGACGCCGACGCGCCGCTGCCCGCTGCCATCGACGATCGCGAGGATGAGCGAGAAATCGCCGGGCGCTCGCGCCTCCGCGATGGCGCGGGCGAGCGCCCGCTCACCGCCCGATCTCCATACCGAGACCAACGCGTCCGACTGCTCGATCGTGTCACGCCGCAATGCGTCGACGGAGTCATCGCGGATCTGCTGCCAGACGAATGCCACCAGAACGAGGTTGGACACCAGCGCCAGCCCAATCGCGAGCAGCGCGATTCGCGCAGTGACGGACAGACGGAAGGGGCGTTTAGCTGTCGGCAGAGAGTCGGTATCCGGCACCGCGCACGGTATGCAGGATCGGGGCGCGGAAGCCATCCTCGATCTTGCGCCGCAGCCGGCCGATATGCACGTCGACCACATTCGAGCCGGGGTCGAAATGGTAGTTCCAGATCTTCTCCAGCATCATCGTGCGCGTCACCACCTGCCCGGCATGCCGCGCGAGATATTCCAGGAGGTTGAACTCCCGCGCACCAAGCGGGATCGAGCGCCCCTCACGCGTGACGGTGCGGGCGAGCAGGTCGATCTCGAGATCGCCGACGCTCAATTTGGTGACCTGGTTCTTGGCGACGGCGAGATCGACCCGGCGCAGCAATGCTTCGATGCGGGCGAACAACTCCGCGAACGAGAAAGGTTTGCACAGATAGTCGTCGGCACCTGCCTTTAGCCCGTCGATGCGGTCATCCACGGTCGCGAGCGCCGACAGCATCAGCACCGGCGTGCGAATACCGGCCGCCCGGATCGCCCCGATCATCGCGAGGCCGTCCAGGCCCGGCAGCATGCGATCGGCGATGATGAGATCGACCACCCCCTCACTGGCGAGGAACAGGCCGTCGCGGCCGTCAACGGCGGTCTCGACCGAAAAGCCGGCTTCGCCCAGCCCCTTCGCCAGGTACGCGGCGGTGCCGGCATCATCTTCGACGATCAGGATCTTGCGGGTCATCGACTCTGACATTCCGGGCGGGGCCTTTAGCCTAGAACGAATTGAGGCCGGCGGAAAGCACGCCTTCCGCCGGCCAACGACACCCCCGGGAGTGCGGGCGCCGATCTGGGAAACTTTCTGGCCGACAAGCGAGCCATGGCGGCGTTCTACCGCGCGCGCACTGGCGCGCCGATGAAGCAGCCATGACGAAAATGTCATCTTGGCATCGCAACATCCGGCGACCGCCTTGCCGGCGGCCACAGGTGACCGGCCGTTCGCCTATAAGAAGTATTTGTCGGGAAAGAGAGACGGTCCAATGTACAGACACGCCGCGCTGACAGCGCTTCTCCTCACCACCGCCTGTGGTGGCGGGTCGAACACCGGCGGCGACACGGCGGTCGTTCCGGGTGCCCCCGCGGCCACAACGCCCGTTCCGCCTGCGGTGCCGGCGCCCACACCCACGCCAAGCCCGCCGCTAAACGTCGCGACCGGACCCGATAACGTCGCTGCGGCGGCCTCGTTCTACGTCAGCCCGCCCAGCGCGACCAACTGCGTCGCCGGACAGTTGAAGGCGTCCGTAACCGCGCAGGTCCTCGCGGTGGTTAACGGCATCCGCGCGCTGCACCGCCTGCCGCCGGTCGGCTACTCCACTGCGGACGAGCCCGCCGCGCAGGCCGCGTCGCTGATGATGGCGGCGAACGGTACGCTTAGCCACACGCCACCAACAACGTGGAAATGCTATAGCGATCTTGGAGCGGCAGGTGCCGGATCGAGCGATCTCGCGGGCGCGTTCCAGACCGCCAACATTGCGCTACAGTCCGACGACGCGATCCTTGGCGGGCTGATGGACGAGGTCAGCAACATCGTCGCCAACAATGTCGGTCACCGCCGCTGGATCCTGGATCCGTTCGCAACCACGTTCAGCTACGGCCGTACGGTCGTTAGCGGATCGACCGGGCAGATCCTCGATTTCGCGGCCCTGAAGGTGTTCAATAACAGCGGCGCCGCTCCGGCCGGTGGTATGCTGCCGGCGTTCGTAGCGTATCCTTACGGCGACTATCCGACCCGCTATTTCAAGGGAGGCTCGCTTTTCTCGTTCGGAGTGATCGCCAACGCTGCCAGCCGCTACGCCAACACTTCGGTGAACTACGCTGGCGCGACCGTGCGGGTGGCGGTACACGGAGGTGCGGAGCTCACGGTTTCGAACATCAGCTCGGATACAGCCGGTTATGGCTTACCCAACAACCTCCAGTTCGCCGTTGCCGGCGTCACCAACGGCACGAGCTATGATGTCACCATCGCCAACGTCAGTGTGAACGGTGCGATGAAAAGCTACAGCTACCAGTTCAGGATCGTTCCGTAACCTCTGCTGTCCTCCGCGGTCGCAGCGGCATGCGCGATTTCGCGTCGTCGCGCCTCACCCAAGCCGCGCACGGACCGCGCCTTGTTCGGTTGTGCCGAGCTTGGCGCGGAGGCTTTTACCGGTTGACGATCGCCGCGATCTGGGTGCTGACCTGCTCGATATCCGCCATGCCATCGACCCGAACGACCAGACCACGCGCCTCGTACAGCGGCAGGATCGGAACTGTCTTCGCGCGATATTCGGCCATGCGCGTGCGCACCGTTTCCTCGTTGTCGTCAGCGCGACGCTTGAACTCGGTGGACCCGCATACGTCGCAAACGCCGGCAACAGCCGGTTGCTTGAAATGATCGTGATAGCCGGCACCGCACTTGGCGCAGGTATAGCGCCCGACGATCCGCTCGACGAGGGCATCCTCGTTCACCTCTAGCTCGATCACCCTGTCGAGCTTGCGACCATGCGCGGCAAGAATCTCGTCGAGCGATTCCGCCTGCGCGGCCGTACGCGGGTAGCCGTCGAAGATCGTACCCTGCTCGGCCGAGAGCGCCGCCAGCCTGTCGTCGATCAAGGCGGAGACGATCTCGTCCGACACCAAAGCGCCCGAATCCATGACTGCGGCGACCTTCGCCCCCAGCGGCGTGTCGGCCTTGCGCGCGGCGCGCAGCATGTCGCCGGTGGACAGCTGAACCATGCCGCGTTCAATCTCGAGCCGGCTCGCCTGCGTGCCCTTGCCCGCCCCCGGCGGCCCAAGCAGAATGATGTTCACGAGTCCGCGTCCCCCTAATGCAAGCCGCCATGCTTAGCGCAGGCGGCCGCCCTTCAACTTCGACTTTTTGATTAAATCGCCATATTGATGTGCGAGCAAGTGGCTCTGGATCTGCGTCACCGTATCCATCGTCACGTTGACGACGATCAGCAGGCTGGTTCCGCCCAGATAGAATGGGATCTGGAGCATCGACACCAGTTCTTCAGGCAACAGGCAGATGATCGCCAGATACCCCGCGCCGATCACGGTGATGCGCGTCAGCACGTAATCGAAATACATCTCGGTGTTCTTGCCGGGACGGATGCCGGGGATGAAACCGCCGTAGCGCTTCAGATTATCGGCTGTCTCCTCGGGGTTGAACACCACCGCCGTGTAAAAGAACGAGAAGAAGATGATGCCCGCGCCGTAGAGCAGCATATACACCGGTGAGCCGTGCTGGAGATACTGGTTGAGCGTCAGGATCACGTCGCTCCACCAGCTGTTGCTCTCCACGCGCTTACCCGCGAACTGCATGATCGTCAGCGGCATCAGCAGCAACGACGACGCGAAGATCGGCGGGATCACACCGGCCGTGTTGATCTTGAGCGGGAGATGGCTGCGATCCGCCTGCATGCCGCGCTGGGTCTGGCGCTTGGGATATTGGATCAGGATGCGACGCTGGGCGCGCTCCATAAAGCAGATGAACAACACCAGCCCAACCACCGCGATGATGATCCCGATGATACGGAACGCATCGAGATTGCCCGACCGACCACCCTCGAACAGATTGTACAATGTCGTAGGCAGGTTCGCGACGATACCGGCCATGATGATGAGCGACATGCCGTTGCCGATGCCGCGGCTGGTAATCTGCTCGCCGATCCACATCAGGAACATCGTCCCGCCGATCAGCGAGATGACCGCCGCGACGCGGAACATCATGCCGGGATCGACCACCGCCTGCACGCCCTGGTTGGCACCGAGCGTCTCCAGGCCGACCGCAATGAAATAGCCCTGCACCGCCGTTAGCCCAACCGTGCCATAGCGGGTATACTGGTTGAGGCGCTTGCGCCCGCTCTCGCCTTCCTTCTTGATCGCCGCCAGGGTCGGCGACAGCGAAGTGGCGAGCTGAATGACGATCGAGGCGGTGATGTACGGCATCACGCCGAGCGCGGTCAGGCTCATGCGCTTGAGCGAACCGCCCGAAAACGCGTTGAAGAAATCGAGCACGCCGCCGCTCGTCGATTGCGAGAGCTGGCTGAGCGCGGTCGGGTCGATACCCGGCAGCGGCACGTAGCTGAGCAACCGGAACACGATCAGCGCGCCGATCGTAAACCAGAGGCGCTTCTTGAGATCGGTCGCCTGCGCGAATTTCGACATGCTGAGGCCGGAGGCCATCTGGTCGGCTGCGGATGCCATGCTGGAAGTCGTCCCGAATCAAACGGTCTAGGAAACAAAAGCGGCGGAAAGCGTTTGGACGCCCCGCCGCTCATATAGTCATGCGTTTGGGGTTGCCTAGCGCGATTGTGAACCCGAATCGATCCGGGCCACCCTCACCCCGCCGCTTTTCAAAGCAGCGGGGCGGGAAGATCACGCCTTGGCGGCGTTCTTCTCAGCCTTGGCGGCCTTGCGCTCGGCGTACTTGACGCCCTTCTTGGCGGCAGCCTTGTCGGCCGCTGCGACGACTTCGATCACCGAAACCGAACCACCAGCCTTCTCGACCGCCTCGATCGCACCCTTCGACGCGCCGGCAACGGTGAAGCTGAGCTTTGCGGTCAGTTCGCCCTTGCCGAGCAGACGCACGCCGTCCTTGCCGCCACGCGCCAGGTTCGCCGCCTTCAGCGCGGCATGGCCGAGCGTTGCGCCCGCCTCGATCTTGCCGGCGTCGACCGCCTTCTGGATCGCACCGAGGTTCACTTCGGCATAATCCTTGGCGAAGATGTTGTTGAAGCCACGCTTCGGCAACCGCATGTGGAGCGGCATCTGGCCACCTTCGAAGCCGGCGATGCTGACGCCCTCGCGGCTCTTCTGGCCCTTCTGGCCGCGACCGCCGGTCTTGCCCTTGCCGGAACCGATACCACGGCCGACGCGGATCTTGGACTTACGGGCGCCCGCGTTATCGCGGATTTCGTTCAACTTCATGGGATGCACTCGCTTTCGCTTGTTACGCGCTGATGATTGGAAGGCGGTGCGCCTACTGAGTCCCGGCGATCTTGTCACGCCCTTTTGTCGCGAGCGGATCGACACATTCAACAACAGCCCAACACCCGCCCCGTGCGCGGTGCAGCGCGTTCGTGATTGGCGGCACGATCAGGCGGTTCGCCACCAACGCTACCGCGATCGCCGCGGCCACGCCGGCTAGGACCAGCGGCGCCGCAATGGTGAGGGCGGCGGCGGCACCAGCGATCACGCACGCAGGCGCCATGCCGAACACCGCTTCCGCATGATGTCATCGATCTAAATCTGCGAGGCGACGCCGGTCGGCTTTATCGTCCAGCTGCGAGATCAGCGCGCTGTAGGTCAACACCGTCAAAGTGGGCCAACCGCGCGCGATCCACAGCGTTGGCGCGTAACGGGCATAGAAGAAGATGTCGTGACTCAGCATCCCGCCCAAGAAGAGCACCCCCGCAATCGATCGACCGCCACGATCAAATGGTACGGCGCTGACGGAAAAAGATTCCGCCAATCAGCGCGAGTGCAATCGAGCAAGGCTCGCGCGGTAACTGCTATAGCGAACCGCACGCTCGTCGCCCGCCAGTGTAACGGAACAATCCGGAAAACCCGGTTCAGGAAGAACGTCGCGGCGGGCATCGTGCGGCTCATGATGGGTCCAGCCGAGCTTCGCGCTGAATGTCGCCAAGTGGACTCACACCACCGACGAGAATGCCAGCTTATGCAGCGCCTAGACGTAGATGATTGTCGAGCCCGGCCCCGGCTCCGCGGCGTACCGGCCGCTGCGAAAATGAAAAAGGGGCCGTCATGTGCATGACGACCCCTCTCAAATCCGGCGTTTACCGCGGCGTTTAAGCCTCGATCTTCACCATGTGCGCGACCTTGCGGATCATGCCCCGAACCTCCGGGGTGTCTTCCAGTTCGCGCGTCTTGTGCATCTTGTTGAGGCCGAGACCGATCAGCGTCGCGCGCTGGTCCTTCTCGCGGCGGATCGGCGAACCGGTCTGCGTGATCTTGATGGTTGCCATGTCAGTTACTCCGTCACGGCCGCGGCATCAGCCTCGGCAGTCTGCGAGCCGCCACGGCCGATCAGGTCGGCGATCTTCTTGCCACGACGCTGCGCAACAGCCTTGGGGCTGGTCTGCGACGTCAGCGCTTCGAAGGTTGCGCGGATCATGTTGTACGGGTTGGACGTGCCGACCGATTTCGTCACCACGTCGGCAACGCCGAGCGATTCGAAGACGGCGCGCATCGGGCCGCCCGCGATGATGCCGGTGCCCTGCGGTGCCGAACGAAGCGTGACGAGACCGGCACCGAAGTGGCCGTTGCCGTCATGATGCAGCGTGCGACCTTCCTTGAGCGGAACGCGGACCATTGCCTTCTTGGCAGCGGCCGTCGCCTTGGAAATGGCCTCCGGCACTTCGCGTGCCTTGCCATGACCGAAGCCGACTCGGCCCTTGCCGTCGCCGACGACGACGAGCGCAGCGAAGCCAAAGCGCTTGCCGCCCTTGACCGTCTTTGAGACGCGGTTGATGTGAACCAGCTTCTCGATCAGCTCCTCGCCGCCGTCATCGGCGCCAGGGCCGCCACGGCCGCGGTTGTCACGACCGCCGCGATTGTCGCGACCGCCACGGTTGTTGCCGCCGCCCGGAGGACCACCGCGACCACGGCCGCCACGCGGACCACGGTTGTTGGGGTTCGCCGGCGCTTCGGCGGTACCGGCTTCTGCCGGAGCGCCTTCCTGCGACTGGATTTCGTTGGTGTCGGCCATTGTTAAAACTCCAATCCGGCTTCACGCGCGGCAGCAGCCAACGCCTTGACGCGGCCGTGGAACAGGAAGCCACCACGATCGAACACGACCTGCGTCACGCCAGCGGCCTTCGCCGCTTCCGCGATGCGCGTGCCCACCGACGTGGCCGCATCGATGTTGGCGCCGGACGTGCCACGCACATCCTTCTCCAACGTCGATGCAGAGGCGACGGTGCGGCCATTCGCATCGTCGATCACCTGCGCGTAGATGTGCTTGCCCGAACGATGCACCGAAAGGCGCGGACGGCCCGAACCTCGCGCACGCAGCGCGGAGCGGTTGCGGCGACGCCGCTTCTCGAAGAGAGACATACCCTTGGTCGACATTACTTCTTCTTCCCTTCCTTGCGGAAGATGAACTCGCCGTCGTACTTGATGCCCTTGCCCTTGTACGGCTCGGGCTTACGCCAACGACGAACCTCTGCGGCGAGCTGGCCGACCTTCTGCTTGTCGGCGCCCGAAATCTCGACCGTCGTGTTGTCGGGGGTCTTGACCTCAAGACCTTCCGGCACGTCGATGTTGACGTCATGGCTGTAGCCAAGCTTCAGGTTCAGCACCTTGCCCTGTGCGGCGGCGCGGTAGCCCACGCCGTTGATCAGCAGCTTCTTGGTGAAGCCCTCGGTCACGCCGGTGACGAGGTTCTGCACCATCGTGCGCTGCATGCCCCAGAATGCGCGTGCCGCCTTGCTGTCGTTGGCCGGCTGCACCGAAATGCCGCCGTCCTCGAGCGCGTAGGTGATCTCTTCGCGCAGCGTCAGGCTCAAGGTGCCCTTCGGCCCTTTCACGTTCAGCTTGCCGCCGTCGATCGTGGCGGTGACACCGCTCGGGATCGCGACCGGCTTTTTACCGATGCGGCTCATCAGAATACCTCCGCCAGCACTTCGCCGCCGACGTTCTGCTCGCGCGCTTCTGCGTCGGAGAGAACGCCCTTCGGCGTCGAAACGATCGTGATGCCGAGGCCGTTCATGACGCGCGGCAGTTCGGTCGAACCCGAATATACGCGGCGGCCAGGCTTGGACACGCGGGCAACGTGCTTAATCGCAGGCTGGCCCTCGAAATACTTCAGCTCGATGCGGATACCCGCAGCCGGGCCCATCTGCTCTTCGCTATAGCCACGAATGTAGCCTTCGCGCTGGAGCACGTCGAGAACGCGAACCCGCAGCTTGGAGCCCGGCGTCAGGACAGAGTCCTTACGTGCGCGCTGGCCGTTGCGGATGCGGGTGAGCATATCACCCAGGGGATCGGTCAATGCCATCTCGTGATCCTTACCAGCTCGACTTCGTGACGCCCGGGATCATGCCCTTGTTGGCGAGATCGCGAAGCTGCACGCGGCAGAGGCGGAACTTGCGGTAGTAAGCGCGGGGACGACCCGTCAGCTCGCACCGGTTGCGAATGCGCGTCGGGTTGCCGTTGCGCGGCAGCTCGGCCATCTTCAGGCGCGCGATCATGCGCTCGCCATCATCCAGCGTCGCGTCGGCGGCAATCGCCTTCAGCGCGGCATATTTCGGCGCATATTTCTTGACCAGCGCTTTGCGGCGCTCGTTCTTGTTGATCGAACTCAGCTTTGCCATCTTATGCCGCCTTCTTTTCTTCGGCTTCAATCGGGAACGGGAAGCCGAACAGACGGAGCAGCTCACGCGCTTCATCATCGGTCTTCGCGGTCGTCGCGACGATCACGTCCATGCCGCGGATCTGATCGACCTGATCGTAGCTGATTTCCGGGAAGATCAGCTGCTCCTTGAGGCCGCAGGCATAGTTGCCGCGCCCGTCGAAGCTCTTGTCGTTCAGGCCACGGAAATCGCGGACGCGCGGCAGCGCGATCGTGATGAAGCGGTCGAGGAACTCGTACATGCGCTCGCGGCGCAGCGTGACCTTGACGCCGATCGGCATACCCTCACGCAGCTTGAACTGCGCGATCGACTTCTTCGCCTTGGTGATGACAGGCTTCTGGCCGGCGATCAGCTCCATTTCGGTAGCCGCCTTGTCGACCTTCTTCTTGTCCTGGGTCGCTTCACCGACGCCCATGTTGAGGACGATCTTGTCGATGCGCGGAACCTCCATCGGGTTCTTATAACCGAACTTTTCGGTCATCGCCTTGACGATGCGATCGTCGTAAATGCCCTTCATCCGGGGCTTGTAGGCGTCAGCCACTGATCTTCTCCCCGGTCTTGACCGCGACGCGGACCTTCTTGCCGTCCTGCATTTCGAAGCGGACGCGCGTCGGCTTGCCGTCGGCGGTGACGTGCGCCACGTTCGACGCGTCGAGCGGTGCTTCCGAACGCTTCAGGCCGCCCTGCGGGTCACCCTGGGTCGGCTTGGTGTGACGGACGTGGACGTTGACACCCGCGACGACGACCTTGCCGTCCTTCGGGAACGCCTGGGTCACTTCGCCGGTCTTGCCCTTGTCCTTGCCGGACAGAACGATGACGCGGTCACCCTTCTTGATCTTTGCGGCGGCCATTACAGCACCTCCGGCGCAAGGCTGATGATCTTCATGTGCTTCTTGCCACGCAGCTCGCGCACGACCGGTCCGAAGATACGGGTGCCGATCGGCTCCTCGTTCTTGTTGACCAGAACGGCGGCGTTGCCGTCGAAGCGGATGACCGAACCGTCGGCGCGGCGAATGTCCTTCGCGGTGCGCACGATAACGGCGCGGTGCACGTCACCCTTCTTCACGCGGCCGCGTGGGGCCGCTTCCTTGACGCTGACGACGATGATGTCGCCGACGCTGGCAGTACGGCGCTTGGAGCCCCCAAGCACCTTGATGCACATGACCCGCTTCGCGCCGCTGTTGTCAGCGACGTCGAGATTGGACTGCATCTGGATCATAGATCCGCTTCCTTCTCATATGGGGCCGATACCGACCGGACCCCGACTGCAATGTGACGCTTACGCGTCGACGTCGACCCGCTCCGGCGTCGCGTGGGTGTTAACCCGATCGATCACCTTCCAGGTCTTCAGCTTGGAGATCGGCGCGGTCTCTTCGATACGCACCGTTTCACCCTGCTTATACTCGTTGCTCTCGTCGTGAGCATGATACTTCTTCGAGCGGCGGATGATCTTGCCGTAGAGCGCGTGCTTGACCTTGCGCTCCACGTTCACGACCACCGTCTTGTCGCCCTTGTCCGAGACGATCAGTCCCGTGAGCACGCGCTTCGGCATGTCTACTTCCTTACTTGGCAGCCGCGTCGCGCGAGCGAGCGGTCTGCAGCGTCTTGATACGGGCGATGTCGCGGCGGACTTCGCGAACCCGGCTCGGCTTTTCGAGCTGGTTGGTCGCGGCCTGGAACCGGAGGTTGAACGCCTCGCGCTTCAGGTTGCCGAGTTCCTCGGACAACTGGTCCTCGGACTTCGCCTTCAGATCGTCGATCCGTGCCATATTACACGACTCCCAGATGCGAGGTGTCGCCAAGGCGGGCGACAACCTTAACCTTGATCGGCAGCTTCATCGCTGCGCGGCTGAACGCGACTGCAGCGATATCGCCGGGCACGCCGTCCAGTTCGAACAGGATGCGGCCTGGCTTGACCCGTGCCGCCCAGAACTCCGGCGAACCCTTACCCGAGCCCATGCGGACTTCGGCAGGCTTGCCCGAAACCGGAACGTCCGGGAACACGCGGATCCACAAACGGCCCTGACGCTTGATGTGACGCGTGATCGCGCGGCGAGCCGCCTCGATCTGGCGTGCGGTCAAACGATCCGGCTCCATCGCCTTCAGCCCGTACGAGCCGAAGTTGAGCGTGGTGCCACCCTTGGCATCACCATGAATGCGGCCCTTGAAGGCCTTGCGAAACTTGGTCTTTTTTGGTTGCAGCATGATTCAGTCCTTAGCGACGGTCGTCGCGCGCCGGGCGCACGCCGGAGGTCTGAGCCTCCATCATGATGCGCTCTTGCGCGAGCGGGTCGTGGCCGAGGATCTCACCCTTGAAGATCCAGACCTTGACGCCGCAAACGCCGTAGGCGGTGTGCGCCTGCGCTTCCGCATAGTCGACGTTCGCGCGCAGCGTGTGAAGCGGCACCCGGCCCTCACGATACCATTCGGTCCGTGCGATCTCGGCGCCGCCAAGACGGCCACCGCAGTTGATCCGAATACCCTCGGCGCCGAGACGCATCGCCGACTGCACCGCACGCTTCATGGCGCGGCGGAAGGCGATACGACGCTCGAGCTGATCGGCGATACCCTGCGCGACGAGCTTCGAGTCGACTTCCGGCTTGCGGATCTCGACGATGTTTAGCGACACGTCAGACGTGGTCATCGCACCAAGCTTCTTGCGAAGCTTCTCGATGTCCGCACCCTTCTTGCCGATGATGACACCCGGACGGGCGGCATAGATCGACACGCGGCACAGCTTGGCAGGACGCTCGATTACGACCTTCGAGATCGCCGCCTGCGGCAGCGTCTTCATGATGTACTGGCGCATCTTGAGGTCTTCGAGAAGGAGACGACCATAGTCGGCGCCTTCCGCATACCAGCGGCTGTCCCAGGTGCGGTTGATCTGCAGGCGCAGACCGATCGGGTTCGATTTTTGACCCATTATGCTTCTTCCTGCTCGCGCACGACGATGCGCAGACGGCTGAACGGCTTGAGGATGCGGGTCGACTTGCCGCGACCGCGCGTGGCGAACCGCTTCATCACGATCGACTTGCCGACCGAAGCCTCGGACACGACCAGCGCGTCGACATCAAGGTTGTGGTTGTTCTCGGCGTTGGCGATGGCCGAGGCCAGCACCTTGCGCGCGTCGATCGCCATGCCCTTGGTCGAGAACTGCAGGATGTTCATCGCATCGCCGACCTTCTTGCCGCGGATGAGCGCGGCAACCAGACCAAGCTTCTGCGCCGATCCGCGGATCTGCGTGCCGACCGAGAGAGCTTCCTTCTCACCGACCTTGCGGGGGGATTTCGCCTTAGACATCAGCGCTTGCCCTTCTTGTCAGCAGCGTGACCGGGGAAATACCGCGTCGGCGCGAACTCGCCGAGCTTCATGCCCACCATGTCCTCGTTGACGGAAACCGGCACGAACTTGCGGCCGTTGTACACGCTGAACGTCAGGCCGACGAACTGCGGCAGGATCGTCGAGCGACGCGACCAGGTCTTGATCGCACCACGCGCGTTGGTGTCCTGCGCGGTTTCTGCCTTCTTCAGCAGATGGAGGTCCACAAAAGGACCCTTCCAAACTGAGCGAGCCATCTTAGCCCTTCCTCTTCGTCGAATGACGCGAACGGATAATCATCTTGTCCGTCGACTTGTTGTGACGGGTGCGCGCACCCTTCGTCGGCTTGCCCCACGGCGTGACCGGATGACGGCCGCCCGAGGTCCGGCCTTCACCACCGCCGTGCGGATGGTCGACCGGGTTCTTGGCGACGCCGCGCGTGAGCGGGCGAATGCCGAGCCAGCGGTTGCGACCAGCCTTGGCAAGGTTGGTGTTACCGTTGTCCGGGTTGGACACCGCACCAACCGTCGCCATGCACGCGGCGTGGATGTAGCGCTGCTCGCCCGAGTTGAGGCGGATCATCACCATGCCCTTGTCGCGACCGACGACCTGCACGTACGTGCCGGCAGACCGTGCGAGCTGACCACCCTTGCCCGGCTTCATCTCGACGTTGTGGACGATCGTGCCGACCGGCATCTGGCCCAATTCCATCGCGTTGCCCGGCTTCACGTCGGTCTTCTTGCTCGCGATGACCTTGTCGCCAACGGCGAGGCGCTGCGGCGCGATGATGTACGCGACGTTCGACTTGCCTTCAGCGGTGTCACCATAATTGATGAGCGCGATGAACGCGGTACGGTTGGGATCATATTCGATCCGCTCGACCGTACCCTCGACATCCCACAGGCGGCGCTTGAAATCGATGATACGATAGCGCTGCTTGTGACCGCCGGCGATGCCGCGCGAGGTGACATGACCCTTGTTGTTCCGGCCGCCGGTCTTGCGCTTGCCTTCGGTCAGCGCCTTGACGGGGCCGCCCTTGTGCAGGCCGCTGCGGTCGACCAGGATGAGACCACGGCGTGCCGGGCTCGTCGGATTATAATGCTTCAATGCCATCGGATCAGATCCCCGTCGTCACGTCGATGGACTGACCGTCCTTCAACGTCACGATCGCCTTCTTGACGTCCGAGCGCGTGTAGGGCGCGCCCTTCCACTTCTTGGTCTTGCCCTTCTGGACGATGGTGTTGACGCCAGTGACGTCCACCCCGAACAGCGCCTCGACCGCAGCCTTGATTTCCGGCTTGGTCGCGTCGTGCGAAACCTTGAAGACCACAGCGTTATGCTCGGAAAGCATCGTCGCCTTTTCGGTGATGTGCGGCGCTACGATCACGTCGTAATGACGGACCGCGATATCGCCAGTCTGCTTCTTAGCCATTGAAGCGCGCCTCCAGCTTTTCAACGGCAGCGCGGGTCAGGACCAGCGTGTCGTGCTTCAGGATGTCGTAAACGTTGGCGCCGGCAGCCGGCAGCACGTTGATCGTCGACAGGTTGCCCGCGGCGAGCGCGAAGGTGTTCTCGACCATGTCACCGTCGATGACCAGAGCAGTCTTGCCGGTGCCGAGCTTCGCCCAATCCGCAATCAGCGTCTTGGTCTTGCTTTCGGCGACGGTCAGGCTGTCCATGACGACCAGCGTGCCTGCCTTGGCATGGCTGCTCAGCGCCATCTTGAGGCCGAGCGCGCGGATCTTCTTGTTCAGGCCCGGATTAAAATCGCGGGTGCGCTGACCGTGCGCCTTACCACCACCGACGAAAATCGGCGCGCGGCGATCGCCGTGACGTGCGGTACCGCCGCCCTTCTGGCGACCGAACTTCTTGCCGGTGCGTGCAACGTCAGCGCGCTCGCGCGTGCCGCTTGCAGTCGCGCGGCGCTTTTCAAGCTGCCAGGTGACGACACGGTGCAGAATGTCTGCGCGAGGATCGAGGCCAAAGACCTCGTCGTTCAGCTCGATATCGCCAGCGGCGTTATCGGCGAAGGATTGAAGCGTAACCTTCACGATCAGCCCTCCTGGCCGTCGGTGGCCGCTGCGTCGTTCGCCGTATCGGCGGGCGTCTCAGCAGGCGCATCGTTGTTGTTCTGGGCGGCCTTGAGGCCGGCGGGGTACGGCGCGTCCTTGTGACGGTCGACCTTGACCGCATCCTTGACGAGCAGCCAGCCGCCCTTCGATCCGGGCACCGAGCCCTTGATGAAGATCAGGCCGCGCTCGACGTCGGTCGACACGATCTCAAGGTTCTGCTGGGTACGCTGCGCGTCGCCCATGTGGCCGGCCATCTTCTTGTTCTTGAAGACCTTGCCCGGATCCTGGCGCTGACCGGTCGAACCGAGCGAACGGTGCGACACCGACACGCCGTGGGTCGCACGCAGACCGCCGAAGCCCCAGCGCTTCATGCCGCCCTGGAAGCCCTTGCCCTGCGTGTAGCCCTGCACATCAACGATCTGGCCGGCGACGTAATGGTCGGCAGCGATCTCTGCGCCAACTTCGAGGACCGCATCGTCGGACACGCGGAATTCGCGGACGATCGCCTTGGGCTCAACCTCGGCCTTGCCGAAGTGGCCGCGCTGCGGCTTGGAAACATTCTTGGTCTTCGCGACGCCGGCGCCCAACTGGACAGCGACATATCCATCACGATCGGCCTCGCGAACGGCCACGACCTGGAGAGCGTCAAGCTGCAGAACGGTAACCGGCACGTGCCGGCCGTCGTCCTGGAACAGACGGGTCATCCCCAACTTCTTCGCGATCACGCCAGTGCGCATGATCTGATCCCTTTCCATAACAGAGGCACGCCACGGGGAATTCCGTAGCGTGCGTGCTCAACCCGAAACATTTTATACTGCGTCGGCCCCGACCCGGGCTGGTGCTTCCTTATAGCAGGAAGCGTGTCGGGGGACGCAGACCCGAGCGAACTCGGCGGTATCCCGTAAACTGCCCTGCGAACAGGGCCGAATCTCTTGTGAAGCGGCGCGTTTACGCGAGCTTGATCTCGACGTCAACACCAGCAGCGAGGTCGAGCTTCATCAGCGCGTCGACCGTCTGCGGGGTCGGCTGAACGATGTCGAGCATGCGCTTGTAGGTACGGACCTCGAACTGCTCGCGCGACTTCTTGTCGATGTGCGGGCCACGGTTGACCGTGAACTTCTCAATGCGCGTAGGCAAAGGGATCGGGCCACGGATGAGTGCGCCGGTGCGGCGGGCGGTGTCGGCGATGTCGCCGGTCGCCTGATCGAGCACGCGATGATCGAACGCCTTAAGGCGAATGCGGATGTTGCTGTCCATGTACCCTACCAATGCGAAAGAGCGGGGTGACCTCCCTCGGTTGATCCCCGGCAAAATGCCAAAGGTCGGTCCGAGAAGCCACCGCTGATTGTTCAGTTTAAAACCGGAGGAGCGCCCTTAGCGGGAGCTCCTACAAAAAGCAACCGCCCGCGCCTCTTTCGAGACGCGGGCGGTAAACTTTTTCAGCGAAGAAGCGGAACGCTTACTTCGTGATGCCCGAAACGATGCCCGAACCCACGGTGCGGCCACCCTCACGGATCGTGAAGCGCTGGCCAACGTCCATAGCGATCGGCGCGATCAACTTCACGCCGAGTGCGATGTTATCGCCCGGCATGACCATCTCGGTGCCCTCGGGCAGCTCGACGGTGCCGGTCACGTCCGTGGTCCGGAAGTAGAACTGCGGACGATAGTTGGCGAAGAACGGCGTGTGACGGCCACCTTCGTCCTTCGACAGCACGTACACTTCAGAAGCGAAGTCGGTGTGCGGCTTGATCGAGCCGGGCTTGCAGAGCACCTGGCCACGCTCGACCTCTTCACGGCCGACGCCGCGGATCAGCGCGCCGATGTTGTCGCCGGCCTGACCCTGATCGAGCAGCTTGCGGAACATTTCAACGCCGGTGACGGTGGTCTTGCGAACCGCCGGGTGGATACCGACGATCTCGACTTCCTCGCCAACCTTCACAACGCCGGTCTCGACGCGGCCGGTGACGACCGTACCGCGACCCGAGATCGAGAACACGTCTTCGATCGGCATCATGAACGGCTTGTCGAGCGGACGCTCAGGCTGCGGCAGGTACGTGTCGACTGCTTCCATGAGCTTGAGAACGGCATTCTTGCCGATCTCGTCGTTGCTGCCGTCCAGAGCCTTCACGGCCGAGCCCGGGATAACCGGGATGTTGTCGCCGTCGAAGTCGTACGACGACAGCAGCTCGCGGATTTCGAGTTCAACGAGCTCGAGGATCTCGGCGTCGTCGACCAGATCGACCTTGTTCATGAACACGACCATCGTCGGCACGCCGACCTGACGGGCGAGCAGGATGTGCTCGCGGGTCTGCGGCATCGGGCCGTCGGTCGCCGAGACGACGAGGATCGCGCCGTCCATCTGCGCCGCACCGGTGATCATGTTCTTCACATAGTCAGCGTGGCCCGGGCAGTCGACGTGTGCATAGTGACGCGCCGTGGTCTCGTACTCGACGTGTGCGGTCGAGATGGTGATGCCGCGCTCGCGCTCCTCAGGAGCCTTGTCGATGTTGGCATAGTCGACGAACGTCGCGCCACCGGTCTCGGCGAGAACCTTGGTGATCGCTGCGGTCAGCGAGGTCTTACCATGGTCGACGTGACCGATGGTGCCGATGTTGAGATGCGGCTTAGTCCGCTCGAACTTTGCTTTAGCCATGATTCCCTACCTTATTGATCGTTTCCGTGCCGGGGATGCCGCGCGAAAGCGGCCCCATAGCGGCTCCAAATGAAGAACACCAGCCCTGCGTTGAAGCCCGCACGCCGCAAACCGCCGCGCGAGCTTCAAATGCGTCAGGCCAGCTTTGCCTTGACTTCGTCTGCGACGTTCGCCGGGACTTCGTCATAGTGCGAGAACTGCATGCTGTACTGCGCGCGCCCCTGCGTGAACGAACGCAGCGAGTTGACGTAGCCGAACATGTTGGCCAGCGGCACCATCGCCTCGACCGACTGTGCGTTGCCGCGGCTGTCGGTGCCCTGGATCTGGCCACGACGGCTGTTCATGTCGCCGATGACGTCGCCGAGATAATCCTCGGGGGTGACGACCTCGACCTTCATGATCGGCTCGAGCAGCTTGATGCCCGACTTCTGCGCCGCCTCGCGCATCGCTGCGCGGCCGGTGATTTCGAACGCCAGCGCCGACGAGTCGACGTCGTGGTAGGCACCGTCGTACAGCAGGATCTCGAAGTCGATGATCGGGAAGCCGACCAGCGAGCCCGTGGCCGCCGTCTCGCGGAAGCCCTTTTCGATCGCGGGGATATATTCCTTCGGAATGTTACCGCCCTTGATCTCGTCCTTGAAGATGATGCCCGAACCGCGCTCGCCCGGCGTCAGCTTCACCTTGACGCGACCGAACTGGCCGGTGCCGCCCGACTGCTTCTTGTGCGTGTAGTCGATGTCGACCGGCTTGCCGAGATATTCGCGGTAGGCCACCTGCGGCGCGCCGACGTTGGCCTCGACCTTGAACTCGCGCTTCATGCGATCGACGATGATCTCGAGATGGAGCTCGCCCATGCCCTTGATGATCGTCTGGCCGCTTTCCGCATCCGACGAGACGCGGAACGACGGGTCCTCGCGTGCCAGGCGATTGAGCGCGACGCCCATCTTCTCCTGATCGGCCTTGGTCTTCGGCTCCACCGACAGCTCGATCACCGGCTCCGGGAATTCCATCCGCTCGAGGATGATCGGCGACGAGATCGCGCAGAGCGTGTCGCCCGTCGTCGTATCCTTGAGACCTGCCAGAGCAACGATGTCACCGGCATAGGCTGCCTGGATGTCCTCACGGTCGTTCGCATGCATCAGCAGCATACGACCGACCTTCTCCTTCTTGTCCTTCACGGTGTTCGTGACCTGCGACGAGGTCTCGAGCTTCCCCGAGTAGATGCGCGCGAAGGTCAGCGTGCCGACGAACGGATCGTTCATCACCTTGAACGCCAGCGCCGAGAACGGCGCGTCGTCCGACGAGGGACGCTCGTCCGGCGTCTCGCCGTCGAGCTTGACGCCCTTGATCGCCGGAACGTCGAGCGGGCTCGGCAGGTAGTCGACGACGGCATCGAGCAGCGGCTGAACACCCTTGTTCTTGAACGCCGAACCGCAAACGACCGGCACGAACGACATGTTGAGCGTGCCCTTGCGGATCAGGCTCTTGAGCGTCGCGACGTCGGGCAGATCGCCTTCGAGATAGGCTTCCATCGCCGCATCGTCCTGGTCGACGACCAGCTCGATCAACGCCTCGCGCGCCGCAGCCGCCTTGTCGGCCAGCTCCGCCGGGATGTCCTGATATTCGAACTTCGCGCCGAGGCTCTCCTCGAGCCAGACGATCGCGCGGTTGTTGACCAGATCGACCAGACCCTTGAAGTCGCCTTCCATGCCGATCGGGAGATACAGCACCGCCGGCTTCGCGCCGAGGCGCTCGATGATCGAGTTGACGCAGAAATCAAAGTTCGCGCCGGTGCGGTCGAGCTTGTTGATGAAGCACATGCGCGGCACGCCGTACTTGTCGGCCTGACGCCACACCGTCTCCGACTGCGGCTCCACGCCGGCGACGCCGTCGAAACAGGCTACCGCACCGTCGAGCACGCGCAGCGAACGCTCGACCTCGATCGTGAAGTCGACGTGGCCCGGCGTGTCGATGATGTTGATCAGGTGCTCTTCGCCCTTGCCATCCTCGCCCTTCCACTTGCAGGTGGTGGCAGCCGACGTGATCGTGATCCCGCGCTCCTGCTCCTGGACCATCCAGTCCATCGTCGCCGTGCCTTCATGCACTTCGCCGATCTTGTAGGACTTGCCGGTGTAGTAAAGGATGCGCTCGGTCGTCGTCGTCTTGCCGGCGTCGATGTGCGCCATGATGCCGATGTTGCGATAGCGGTCGAGCGGATGGCTGCGGGCCATGATGCGTCACTCCTGGGTGCCTGGACGGCGGTAAAAACGGGCGGCGGAAAGTGTTCACCAATCGTGCCGTGCCGCGCGATAGCCGCTCGGCGCAGATGATGAAATAAAAATGTGGTGGCGAAGCCTCTCGGCTCCGCCACCCATATAGGTCATCATGGCGGGTCTTACAAACCCGCCATGATGGACATGCTTACCAGCGGTAGTGCGAGAACGCGCGGTTCGCTTCCGCCATGCGGTGCGTATCTTCGCGCTTCTTCACCGCATTGCCACGGTTGTTCGACGCATCGAGCAGTTCGCCCGACAGACGCGCCGACATGGTGTTCTCGCTGCGCGAACGCGCAGCCGTGATCAGCCAGCGGATCGCCAGCGCCTGCGCACGCTCCGGACGGACTTCGACCGGAACCTGATAGGTCGCACCACCAACGCGGCGGCTGCGGACCTCGATGCCCGGCTTCACGTTCTGGAGCGCGTCGTGGAAGACCCCGATCGGGTCCTTCTTCGCACGCTGCTCGACCGTGGCGAGCGCGGTGTAGACGATGCCTTCCGCGACCGACTTCTTGCCGTCGAGCATGACGCTGTTCATGAACTTGGAGAGAACCTCATCCCCGTACTGGGGATCAGGCAGGATGACCCGCTTTTCGGGACGACGACGACGTGCCATTTCAAATTCCTTCTTGTGCTTCAGCCGGTCCGAAACCTGTTCGGGGCTTACTCTGGCAGATTACTTGGGACGCTTGGCGCCGTACTTCGAACGCGACTGCTTGCGGTCCTTCACACCCTGCGTATCGAGCACGCCGCGCAGGACGTGGTAGCGAACGCCGGGAAGATCGCGCACACGCCCGCCGCGGATCAGCACGACCGAGTGCTCCTGCAGGTTGTGGCCTTCGCCCGGAATGTAGCTGATGACTTCGCGGCTGTTGGTCAGGCGGACCTTGGCCACCTTGCGCAGCGCCGAGTTCGGCTTCTTCGGGGTCGTCGTGTAGACGCGGGTGCAAACGCCACGCTTTTGCGGGTTCGCTTCCATCGCAGGAACCTTGGACTTGGCCTTCTGCGGATCGCGGCCCTTGCGGACCAGCTGGTTGATCGTCGGCATGAATCTCTTCACCTTGGAGTTTTGGTTACTTTGCTGGAGCCATCACGCCCCCCCGGAACAATATGGGGAATACAAAAGGGCCTTCGGGAATCATGGCGATTCCCCCTGGCCCTGAATGCATCCAGCAATGTTCAAGCACCCGTCCGCACACGTGAGTCTGCGGTAGAGCAGCGGCGCCTATACAGCGCGGGTCGGAAACGGTCAACCACACCGGCACCGTGCGTCGGCGGACGATCTGTCGCGCGATGCGGTCGCTCATCGCCACCATCATCTTTTGACTGGGGGCGAGGTTTCGTCCTAGCGGCGATGCGATGGATACCCCCCACCCCGTTCACGTCGCCGCGTTGTACCGCTTCGCCCGCTTTACCGATCCCGCCGCGCTTAGAGGCCCACTGCTTGAACTGTGTACGCGCCACGGTGTGAAAGGCACCTTGCTGCTCGCAGCCGAGGGGATCAACGGCACAATTGCGGGAAATGAACCGGCGATCGCGGAGATCATCGGTCATATCCGTGCGCTGCCGGGCTGCGCGGAGGCAGAGATCAAATTCTCTACCGCCACCGAGATGCCGTTCCACCGCATGAAGGTGCGCGTGAAGCGCGAGATCGTCACGATGGGTCAGCCTGAGGTGGACCCACTGGAAGATGTCGGCACCTATGTCGCGCCATCCGATTGGAATGCGCTGATCGCGCGGCCCGATACGGTGGTGATCGATACGCGCAACGCGTACGAGGTGCGGGTCGGCACCTTCGCCGGCGCGGTTGATCCGGGGACGGACACGTTCAGCGACTTCCCGGCATGGTTTCGCGACCACCACGCCGAACTCGAAGGCAAGACGATCGCGATGTTCTGCACCGGCGGGATCCGCTGCGAAAAGGCGACCGCGTTCGTCAGGGCGGAGGGGTTCGACTCGGTGTTCCACCTGCACGGCGGCATCCTCAAATATCTCGAGGAAGTCCCGGAAGCGGAAAGTCGCTGGCAAGGCGAATGTTTCGTGTTCGATGAACGCGTCGCGGTCGGCCACGGCCTTGCCGCCGGAAGCCATGCTCTGTGCCGCGCCTGCCGCATGCCGGTCAGCGCCGAAGACCAGGCCTCGCCGCTCTTCGAAGTAGGGGTAAGCTGCCCCGCCTGCCACGGCACCCGCGACTCCGAAAAGCGCGCCGCGCTCGCCGAACGCCACCGTCAGGTCAAACTTGCCGAAGCGCGTGGCACCCGCCATGTCGGCGCGGTCCAGATCGACCGCTCCGATCCCGCTGGCTAGGCTCTCGCCAAACGCGGTTTGCCCACCAAAAACGCAACGCCCGACACCGTAGCACAGCCATAGCCCTCGCGCTGGTCAGCCGAACTACGCACGTCCGCGCTTAGTAGGAGCGCCCGACGATCACCCGCTCGACCGCGGGCGCGCCGGTGAACACGCACACGCCATCCACGGGCGCAGCGTCCATCGGCACGTTGCGCAGCGTCAGCTTCAGCGTCTTCAACTGCTCGATCACCGTGTCCAATGCGGCCCCACTCGGCTTGGCCCATTGCACTTCAAGGAAGCCCGGGTTCTTCACCCCTTCCGCGAAAAACGCCTGCACGCCCGCGAAATCCACCACGTCGCGAACGATGCCCGCGTCGAGCCGCGCCTTCGCCTGCGTGAACAACGCGAGCTGGATTTGGCTAAGCATATCAGCAGCCTGCGCCACGAAGTCAGCCTTGGCGACGATCGCACTGTCGAGCTTGCCGTCTTCACGGTGAAGCCGATCGCGGCGGATCACCGACACGTTGCCGCCTGCCACGTCGCGCCCGCCAACTTCGATCACGATCGGCGCGCCCTTCTTCACCCACCCCCAGCGCTTCGTCGCCGCCTTGACCTGCTTGAGGTCGAGCAGCGCGCGCACCGGCTCGCCGAACGCGCTCAGCGCGCCGATCTCGGCCCGCAGCGCCTTGCAATAGTCGACGATTGCCGCATCCTCGGGCACGTCGCGCAGCATCGGCACGATCACCACCTGCCACGGCGCGATCCGCGGCGGCACGCGCAGGCCATCATCGTCACCGTGCGTCATGATGAGCCCGCCGATCATCCGAGTCGACATGCCCCAGCTCGTCGTCTGCGCGAGTTCGACCTGACCGGCCGCATTCTGGAAGGTGATGTTCTGCGCCTTGGCGAAGTTGGTGCCGAGGAAATGCGAGGTACCGGCCTGAAGCGCCTTGCCGTCCTGCATCATCGCTTCGATGCTGAACGTCGCGACCGCACCGGGGAAGCGCTCGTTCTCCGGCTTCTCGCCCGCGATCACCGGCAGCGCGACGCAGTTCTCCGCGAACTCGCGGTACACTTCGAGCATTTTGAACGTTTCCTCACGCGCCTCGGCCTCGCTGGCGTGCGCGGTGTGGCCCTCCTGCCAGAGGAACTCGGCGGTGCGCAGGAACATGCGGGTGCGCATCTCCCAGCGCACCACGTTCGCCCATTGGTTGATGAGCACAGGCAGATCGCGCCACGACTGCACCCAGCGCGCGAACGCCGTGCCGATCACCGTCTCCGAAGTCGGGCGGACCACCAGCGGCTCCTCCAGCTTGGCGGAAGGGTCGGGCACCAGTCCGCCCTTGCCATCGGAGATCAGCCGGTGGTGCGTGACAACAGCCATTTCCTTGGCGAAACCGTCGACATGCTCGGCCTCCTTCTCGAAGTACGAGAGCGGGATGAACAGCGGGAAATAGCAATTCTCATGCCCGGTCGCCTTGATGCGATCGTCGAGCAGGCGCTGCATCCGCTCCCAGATGCCGTACCCCCACGGCCGGATCACCATGCAGCCGCGCACCCCCGATTCCTCGGCCATATCGGCCTCGGTGATGACGTTTTGATACCAGGCGGCGAAATCGGCTTCGCGCGTGACGGACAGGGCGTGCTTTATCATGGGGCGCGGCGATAGCGGGGAAGCACCGCCGCCGCAATCAGCCCGCGCGTGCGGCGGCGAGCAGACGCTTGGCGCGCAGGTACATTTCAACACGCTGCACCGCAAACAGGCCGAGCGCGAACAGCGCGAGGACGACCGTGATCGTATTCAGGTCGAGGTGCATCGCCCGCCCTTCCATGCGCGCGCCGGCGCGAATCGCGACCAGCACGAACAGGAACGCCATGCCCGCGAGCGACGCCTTCTGGTTGAGCTGATGTGTAGCGGGATCGACGGTGATCCGCATTGTCTTGCCACGTTGCCACCCGAGCACACTGCCGCCCGCCAACGCCACGGCGCACCACAGCCAGCCGATCAGCGTCGGCGGGAACTCGACCAGCAAATACACGCACACCGCCGCGTAGAGCGCAGGGAAAATCCACAACCGTTCGACCTGAAGCGGGCGGACTTGCGACATACGCCGCGCCCGCAGCGCCATCGCAACAAGGAAGATCGCTGCCGGAATGAGATATTGCACGACGTGACCGGGCTGAACCTGCATCGCGACCCCCTTCGTTGCGCTGTGCCGAAAGATCGCTGGCGCTACGATGCGTTGGTGTGCCAGCGGAACGCCGGAAGCTCAATAGAGGCCCGATCTACGGGTGAGCGATGCCTCAAGCGGATTCGAACACGCCCGCAGAAAACGTCAGCCACGTCGAAGCAAGGCGTAAGAGGCTGGCATCCCGCAGCCAGCCTCCATCCGCGCATGCTTCTCTCCGTTCCGGGAAGCGTTACTCTGCCGCCGCCGCCAGCACCGGTTCGCGCCATACCAGCACGGGCTTGCGCGCCGCCTGCGTCTCGTCGAGTCGGCTGCGCGGCGCGAAATGCGGCGCGGTCTTGAGGGTGGCGTCACCCGCCTTGGCACGCTCCGCCACCGAGCGCAGCGCGCCGATGAACTGGTCGATACCCGCCTTGCTCTCGGTCTCGGTCGGCTCGACCAGCATCGCACCGTGCACGACGAGCGGGAAGTACACCGTCATCGGGTGGAAACCCTCATCGATCAGACCCTTGGCCACGTCGAGCGTCGAGAAGCCATCGGCCAATCCGTCGTCGGAGAACAGTGCCTCGTGCATGCACGGACCGGAAGCGGCGAACGGCGCGTGCAGCGTGCCCTCTAGGCTGCGTAGGATGTAATTGGCGTTGAGCACCGCATCCTCCGCCACCTGCCGCAGACCGTCCGCGCCGTGGCTAAGAATGTAGGTCAGCGCACGGGTGAACATGCCCATCTGGCCGTGGAACGCGACCATCCGGCCAAAGCTGTGCGGATGATCGTCGCCCGCACTCTCTTCCTCGATCAGCGCGAACTTGCCGTCGGCCTGACGCGCCACGAACGGCAGCGGCGCGAACGGCGACAGCGCCTCCGACAGCACCACCGGCCCGGAGCCCGGACCACCACCGCCATGCGGGGTCGAGAAGGTCTTGTGCAGGTTGATGTGCATCGCATCGATGCCGAGATCGCCCGGCCGCACCTTGCCGACGATCGCGTTGAAATTGGCGCCGTCACAATAGACGAACCCGCCGACCGCGTGGACCGCGTCGGAGATGGTCTTCATGTCGCGTTCGAACAAACCGCAGGTGTTGGGATTGGTGATCATCACCGCCGCCACGTCCGGTGCGAGCCGCGCGAGCAGCGCGTCGGTGTCGATCCGCCCGGCATCGCTCGCCGGGATGTTCTCCACCGTATAGCCCGCGAATGCCGCCGTCGCCGGGTTGGTGCCGTGCGCGCTTTCCGGCACGAGGATCACCTTGCGTGCGCCCTCGCCCTTGGCGTCGAGCGCGGCCTTGATCGCGAGGATGCCGCAGAGTTCACCGTGCGCGCCCGCCTTGGGGCTCATCGCGACCGAATGCATGCCGGTCAGCGTGATCAGCCATTCAGCGAGTTCGTGGATCACCCCGAACGCGCCCTGCACGGTATCGACCGGCTGCAACGGGTGGACGTCCGCGAAGCCTGGCAGCCGCGCCATCTTCTCGTTGAGACGCGGGTTGTGCTTCATCGTGCACGACCCGAGCGGGAATAGACCGAGGTCGATCGCGTAATTCTGCCGGCTTAGCCGAGTGTAGTGCCGCATCGTTTCCGGCTCGGACAGGCCGGGAAGACCGATCTCACGCGCGCGCTCCAGCCCGCCCAGCCGCAACGTGCCAGTCGGCACTTCGGCAAGATCGACGCCCGTCGTCTCGGTCGAGCCGACCTCGAAGATCAGCGGCTCGTCCAGCATCAGCGCTCGGTTGCCGGTGAAGGTGGCGGGTGCGGTGTCGGCGCTCGTCTCGGGGCGCTCAGGACGCCAGCCGCTTGCATTGATCGTCATGCCAGTTCCTCCGCGAGCGCCTGAGCAAGCGCTTCGACATCGTCTTGGGTGGTGGTTTCGGTCACGGCCACGACGAGGCCGTTCGCCAGATCTCCCTCGCCCGGATAGAGCCGTCCCAGCGACACGCCCGCCAGGATCCCACGATCGGCAAGCGCGCGGACGATCGGCCGCGCTTCCTTGGAAAGCTTCAGTGTGAATTCGTTGAAAAACGCGCCGTTGACCACTTCGACACCCGGCACCTGCGCCAAGCGATCGGCCGCCGCCGAGGCACCGAGATGGTTGATCTCCGCCAGCCGACGCAAACCCGCCTCACCCAGCAACGTCATGTGCGCCGACATCGCCAGCGCGCACAGTACCGAGGATGTGCAGATGTTCGAGGTCGCCTTCTCGCGACGAATATGCTGCTCACGCGTCGAGAGCGTCAGTACGAAGCCGCGCTTGCCCTCGGCATCGACGGTTTCGCCGCACAGCCGGCCAGGCATCTGGCGGACATATTTGTCCTTGCAACCGAACAGCCCGACGTACGGCCCGCCGAACTGGAGACCCACGCCGAGCGACTGGCCTTCGCCCACCACGATATCGGCATCCATCTCGCCCGGCGAACGGATCGCGCCCAACGCAACGGGTTCGGTGACGACGGCGATCAACAGTGCCTTGTTGGCGTGGCAAGCGTCGGCGAGCGCGGTCAGATCGGCGATGCGGCCGAGGATGTCGGGATATTGCACCACCACGCAGGAGGTATCACCGTCGATCTTGGCGATCAGCGCGTCGATGCCGGCATCGTCGTTCAGCGTGGGCGCTGCCGTGTCGAGTGCATCGCCAGTGTATTTCGCCATCGTCTTTGCGACGGAAACGTAATGCGGGTGAAGCCCCGGCGACAGGATCGCTTTGGCACGCTTGGTGATGCGCCGCGCCATGCCGATCGCTTCCCAGCATGCGGTCGAACCGTCGTACATCGACGCATTCGCCACATCGGTGCCGAGCAGCCGGGCTACCTGCGTCTGGAACTCGAACATCACCTGCAACGTACCCTGCGCGATTTCGGGCTGGTACGGCGTGTAGGCGGTGAGAAACTCGCCGCGCTGGATGATGTGATCGACGCTGGCGGGCACATGATGTTTGTACGCACCGCAGCCGAGGAAGAACGGCACCGATCCCGCTGCCACGTTCTTGCCGGCAAGCGCGCTCATGTGGCGTTCGACCGCCATTTCGCTGGCGTGCATCGGCAGACCGGCGATCGGCCCGGAGAGGCGCGCGGCCTCCGGCACGTCGACGAACAGATCGTCGATCGTGGCAGCGCCGACGGTGGCGAGCATCGCCTGGCGGTCGGTATCGGTTAGCGGCAGGTAACGCATCAAGGTCTCCTCCCCTCCCGCACGCAGGCGAGAGAGGCGTGTTCGGGTTACTGCTTGGCGACGAACGCGGCGTAGGCGGCTTCGTCCATCAGGCCGGACAGCTCCGACGGATCGGACAGCGTCAGCTTGAAGAACCACCCCTGCCCTTCGGCATCCTCGTTCACCAGTGCTGGCGAATCGGTGAGCGCGGCGTTGCCTTCGGTTACCGTGCCGGACACCGGCGCGTAGACGTCGGACGCAGCCTTGACGCTCTCCACCACGGCGGCGTCACCGCCTTTGGTCAGCGTCTTGCCCGCCTCGGGAACGTCGACGAATACGATGTCGCCGAGCTGCCCTTGTGCAAACTCGGTGATGCCGACCGTGCCGGTATCGCCTTCGACATCGACCCATTCGTGATCTTGCGTGAAATACCGGCTCATGTGCGGGCCTCCTGTTTAGCGGACGTAGCGGTGGGAAACGAATGGCATCGCGGCGACGGTCGCGCTGTGGACCTTGCCGCGCTGCTGCAACTGGATACGGGTGCCGGGCGCAGCCATCGCGGCGGGTACGAACGCCATCGCGATCGGCGCATTGACCGACGGCGCGAACCCGCCCGAGGTGACGCGGCCGACTTCGCCGCCGTTCGCGTCGAGCACCGCGGCGCCCTCGCGCACCGGCTGGCGACCCTCGACAAGCAGACCGACACGCTTGACGGCGGCACCCGCCTCGCGCTCGGCAAGAATACGGGTCGCTCCGAGGAAGTTCGCCTCCTCGCGGCGGCGTTTGGACAGTGCGAAGCCGAGATCGGCCATCACCGGCGTTATCGTCTCATCGAGATCGTGGCCGTACAGCGGCAAGCCAGCTTCAAGCCGCAGCGAATCGCGCGCGCCCAGGCCGATCGGCTTAACCTCGGGCTCGGCGCACAAAGCGGTGGCGAGCGCCTCGGCATGTTCGCCGTCGATCGAAATCTCGAAACCGTCCTCGCCGGTGTAGCCCGAGCGGCCGATCCACAGCGGCTTGCCGTCCCATTCGAACGGCGCTGCCGACATGAACACCAGATCGCGCACGCCCGGCACCAGCCGTGCCAGCGCGTCGACCGCCTTGGGGCCTTGCAGCGCGAGCAGCGCCTGATCTTCCATGTGGTTGATGAGCACGTCCTCGGGCAATCGATCGAGGAAATACGAGATGTCGTCGTACTTGGTCGCGCCGTTGACGACCATGTAGAGGCCGGTCACATCGAACGGATTGGCCTCCGGCAGGCGCGTCACCATCAGATCGTCGAGGATGCCGCCGTCTTCGGCAAGCAGCAGCGAATACCGCTGACGGCCGGGCTTGAGGTTGGCGATATCGCCCGGCAGCACGGCTTCGAGCGCGCCGTCGAGGTCGGCACCATCCTCGGTGCGGAACAGCAACTGGCCCATGTGGCTGACGTCGAACAAGCCGGCCGACTCGCGCACCCACAGATGCTCGGCCATGATGCCGTCGTACTGGACCGGCATGTAATATCCGGCGAATTCGACCATGCGGCCACCCTGCGCGCGGTGCCACGCATCGAGCGGCAACGTCAGGATTGCAGGTTCTTCACCGGTTTCGTCGATCAGGTCTGCGTCGCTCATGCCGGTCTCCGTGAACAATAGGTCTGACGGCGTAGCACAGCGCGCGCCTTGCGCCATGATCCGCCGCCCCCTCTGTCACGGAACCTGAGAGCTTTCACCACCGGCGAGACCGGACGGTTTACCCCTTCGGTGGGCTGCGCAAAACGAGCGTAGCCGCTTTCCAGAGTGTCGATTCGGCCGGCACGGTCCACTTTGCCTGAGAGATTCCGGGGCGGTTGCTCCTTCGGCGGCGAGTCTCCCCGCACTCTCCCGTGCCTGCCCATGCCGGTTGCCCGGCATCGACGATTTCGGTCTGACGCGGTGCAGCAGACGAGTCAATCGCGAATGGCGCGCAGCCCTCCGCCACTCGCGCAACACACGCAGACCCGGTTTCAACGCGTGGCGTTATACTTCAACTGATCGTCGGTGAGCTGGAAGCCGACAAGCGCCTCGAACGTGGCGCGTGCTACCGCCTGACGGATGTCGGGCCGGGTCAGCGGATCGGTCGCGGCGTCGGCATCGCCTGCCTTGCGCTTCTCGGTCAGCTTGTCACGGACCTCCTTTGACAATGTCGCGGCCGCCTTGGAGACACTGGCATCGCCGGTCGCGGTGGCGCTGGCGCGCGACTGGCCGGCATCGAAGTGGAGCGAGACATGGCCGACGCGCTTGGCGACGACTGCGCTGCCGCCCTGCATGACCGCGATAAAATACGGTAGCGTGACGTCGCGCGCGCCTGCCGCAGATGCGCGACGCGCGCGCACTTCGAAGGTGATGTTGGTCGCGATGTCGTCGCTCTGGTCGTTGCAGGTCGACCGCACGTTGGTGAGCGACGCCTCGACGTCGATCGCACGCGCATCGCGGCTCGTCGGTGGGTTGAACAAAGTCACGTTGCCCGTTGCCGCCGCGACCTCCACCGTCGGGCAGGCCGAGCGGATCGCGGAGATGCCGCCTGTCTCGTCGAACTCACCGACCGAGGAACATCCGGCGAGTCCCGTCGCGAGAATGGTGAGCAGCGCGGGAACGGCGATCTTGCGGCCTGTGGGAAACATACGCACCTTAGTCACGAAGGAAGGGGCCGCAGCTTGTGATCGCCCGGCCCCGATGGCATTGCACCATAGGAACCGGCTTCCGCCCGTGCAAGCAATCGCGTAGAGGGTCATGGCAATGATGATGTCCAGCAAACCGCGGCTCGATCTGCTGATCGCCGCCCCTCGCGGCTTCTGCGCCGGCGTTGACCGCGCCATCCAGATCGTCGAACTCGCGATCGCGAAACATGGCGCCCCGGTCTATGTCCGCCACGAGATCGTCCACAACAAGCACGTCGTCGACGCGCTAAAGGCGAAGGGCGCGGTTTTCGTCGAGGAACTCGACGAGGTGCCGGACGAGGCACCGGTGGTATTTTCTGCGCACGGCGTGCCCAAATCGGTGCCGGCCGAAGCGACGGTACGTGGCCTTTCGTGGCTGGATGCGACCTGCCCTTTGGTGTCGAAAGTCCACCGTCAGGCCGAGCGCCACGTTCAGAACGGTCGCCACATCGTCTTTATCGGCCATGCCGGCCACCCGGAGGTGATCGGTACGCTCGGCCAGGTGCCGCCGGGGGCGATGACGCTGCTGGAGACTTGCGCGGATGTGGCCGCGTTCGCGCCGGTCGACCCGGACAACCTAGCCTTTCTGACGCAGACCACCCTCTCGGTCGACGACACGGCCGAGATCGTCGCGGCTTTGAAAGCCAAGTTCCCCACCATCGAGGGGCCGCGCGGCGAAGACATTTGCTACGCTACCTCCAACCGGCAGGAAGCGGTCAAGGCAATCGCGCAGGATTGCGACGCGATGCTGGTGATCGGCGCGCATAATTCGTCCAATTCGGTGCGGCTGGTGGAGGTGTCACGGCGCGAGGGCACACCGGCGCAACTTATTCCCTGCGCGGCAGAGCTCGATTTCGCGTTTCTGAACGGCGTGAAGACGCTCGGCATCAGCGCGGGCGCGTCGGCGCCCGAGGTGCTGGTGCGCGATCTCGTCGCCAAGCTGGCCGAACGCTTCGACATCGTCGAGCGCGAGGTGGAGACGACGCGTGAGACGATCTCGTTCAAGCTGCCGCGCGGGCTTGAGGCTGTGGCCTAAGTCCGGCGCTGCCGCTTTTGCCCGTTTCCCGCATGTGGAGCGGCGCTTAGGTCTGAACGCTCGCTCATTCCCGGAACCCCGATTGCATGGCCGTTTACACGCACGTGTCAGCCGAGGCGCTGTCCACCTTCCTCGCGCGCTACGATTGCGGCGAACTGATCTCCGCCAAGGGTATCGCAGAGGGGGTGGAGAACACCAATTACCTCGTCGACACGAGGATCGGCCGCTTCATCCTGACGCTTTACGAGAAACGAGTCGCTGCGGATGATCTGCCGTTCTTCATGGCGCTGCTCGAACACCTCGCCGCCAAGGGGCTGAACGTACCGCCAGCGATCAAGGACCGGCGCGGCGTAGCGATACAGGACCTGGAAGGCCGCCCCGCCTGCCTCATCAAGTTCTTGTCGGGCGTGTCAGTCTCTCACCCGACGCCTGCCCAGGCGGAGGCGGCGGGACGCGCGATGGCGGAGATGCACGCTGCTGTCGCCGATTTTGGCGGCGCGCGTGAAAATTCGATGGGGATGCCGAGTTGGCGCCCGCTGTTCGAGCGCTGCGGCCGCAGCCTCGACGAGATCGCGCCCGGCCTGTACGACGATCTCGGTCACGCCTTGGACGTGGTGACTGCTGCTTGGCCCGATGATGGGTTCGATCGCATTCCCATCCACGCTGATCTGTTTCCGGACAACGTGCTGATGCTCGGCGATCACGTTTCTGGCCTGATCGACTTCTACTTCGCCTGCACCGACCTGCGCGTCTATGATCTTGCCATCATGCACAGCGCGTGGAGCTTCGATGCGAGCGGCGCGACCTATCATGCCGCCACGGGCGAGGCGCTGATCCGCGGCTATACGAGCGGTTTCGCGCTGCAACCGCATGAGACGGCAGCGTTCCCGTTGCTCGCCAGCGGCGCGTGCATTCGCTTCGCACTGTCGCGCGCGTGGGACTGGCTCAATACACCTGCCGATGCGCTGGTGACGCGGAAAGACCCGCTCGCCTATCTGCGGCGGCTCTCGCACTACAATCCTGATTTGGTGAAACACCTGACATGAACGAACTCGACAAGGTAGAAATCTTCACCGACGGTGCCTGCAAGGGCAATCCCGGCCCAGGCGGCTGGGGCGTGGTGCTGCGCATGGGCGCTGCCGAAAAGGAGCTGTCCGGTGGCGAGGCGCTGACCACCAACAACCGCATGGAGATGACAGCGGCGATCGAGGGACTGACCGCCCTCTCCCGCCCCTGCCAGGTCACGCTTTCCACCGACAGCCGTTACGTGATGGACGGCCTCACCAAGTGGATCAAGGGCTGGCAAAAGAACGGCTGGAAAACCGCCGACAAGAAGCCGGTCAAGAACGCGGAACTGTGGCAAGCGCTGCTCGCCGCCGCCAAGCCGCACCGTATCGAATGGAAATGGGTTAAGGGCCATGCCGGCCACCCGGAGAACGAGCGCGCCGACCGACTCGCCAGCGATGCGGCGGTGGCAGCCGGGCGGCGCGGCTGAACCTCGCGTTCACGCAACCGCTCGGCGGGTGGTGACGAACGCGCATCACCTCGCTATGGCGCAGACATGAGCCAGATCACCCCCGAGATCGTCGCCCAGCACGGGCTGTCCGAAGACGAATATGCCCGCGTGCTGAAGGCGCTCGGCCGCGAGCCGAACCTGACCGAACTCGGCATCTTTTCGGTGATGTGGTCGGAGCATTGCAGCTACAAATCGAGCCGCATCCACCTCAAGAAGCTCCCCACCACCGGACCACAGGTGATCTGCGGCCCGGGCGAGAATGCCGGCGTGGTCGACATCGGCGACGGGCAGGCGGCGATCTTCAAGATGGAGTCGCACAACCACCCCTCGTACATCGAGCCGTATCAGGGCGCCGCGACCGGCGTGGGCGGCATCCTGCGCGATGTGTTCACGATGGGCGCGCGGCCGATCGCCAACATGAACGCTTTGCGCTTCGGCTCGCCCGATCATCCCAAGATGCGCCACCTGATTGCGGGCGTCGTCCACGGCATCGGCGGCTACGGCAACTGCGTCGGCGTACCGACCGTCGGCGGCGAAGTGAACTTCCACAAGGCGTATGACGGCAACATCCTCGTCAACGCGATGACGGTCGGCATCGCCGATACCGACAAGATCTTCTATTCGGCCGCCTCGGGCATCGGCAATCCGATCGTCTATGTCGGCTCCAAGACCGGCCGCGACGGCATTCATGGTGCGACGATGGCATCGGCCGATTTCGGCGAGGATTCTGATGCCAAGCGACCGACCGTGCAAGTCGGCGATCCCTTCACCGAAAAGCTGCTGATCGAGGCGTGCCTTGAACTGATGGCGAGCGACGCGATTGTCGCCATTCAGGACATGGGCGCGGCCGGCCTCACCTCCTCCTCGGTGGAAATGGCGTCGAAGGGCGGCGTGGGCATCGAACTCGACATGAACGCGGTGCCGCAGCGAGAAACCGGCATGACCCCATACGAGATGATGCTGAGCGAAAGCCAGGAGCGAATGCTCATGGTGCTCAAGCCCGGCCGTGAGGACTTCGCCGAAGCGATCTTCCGCAAGTGGGAGCTGGATTTCGCGGTGATCGGCACCGTGACCGACACCGGCCGCATGGTGCTTACATGGAACGGCGACACGGTGTGCGACATCCCGCTCGCACCGCTTGCCGACGAGGCCCCGCTGTATGACCGCCCCTCGGTCAGCCGGGATGAGTACAAGGCTTGGGCCGGCGTCAAGCCGCTCGACGATCTGCCGACCACCACGGACATCTGCGGCGACCTGCTCAAGCTGATGGGCTCCCCCGACATCGCGTCGCGGCGGTGGATTTGGGAGCAGTACGACACGCAGGTCGGCGGCGATACCGTGCAGCGCCCCGGCGGCGATGCGGCGGTGGTGCGCGTCCATGGCACGCAAAAAGGCATTGCGATCAGCACCGATTGCACCCCGCGCTATTGTTATGCCGACCCCTATGAGGGCGGCAAGCAGGCGATCGCCGAATGCTACCGTAACCTGTCGGCGGTCGGCGCGAAGCCGCTCGCGGTGACCAATTGCCTCAACTTCGCCAACCCGCAGCGTCCCGAAATCATGGCGCAGCTTACCGGTTGCCTTGACGGCATGGGCGATGCCTGCCGTGCGCTAGACTTCCCGATCGTGAGCGGCAACGTTTCGCTCTACAACGAATCGAAGGCGACCGGCGGCGGCTCGGCGATTCTGCCGACCCCGGCGATCGGCGGCATCGGCCTGCTGGCCGACTGGTCCAAGTCCGCGACCGTTGCGTTCAAGAGCACTGGCGATGTGATCGTGCTGATCGGCAGCCGCACCGGCCACCTTGGCCAGTCGCTGTGGCTGCGTGAAATTCACGGGCGCGAGGATGGCGCACCGCCCCCGGTCGATCTCGATGCCGAGCGTGCCGCCGGCGACTTCGTACGGGCGGGCATCCGTGCCGGCGCACTGACGGCGGTGCACGATGTGTCGGATGGCGGCGTTGCGGTCACGATTGCGGAGATGGCGCTGGCCGGCGGTGTCGGCGCCATGCTCAACGCGCCCCTGCCGTGCGGAGTCGCGTGCGCGTTGTTCGGCGAGGATCAGGGGCTGTATGTAGCAACGGTTGCCGACCACCTGCTGATGGAGACGTTGAAGCGGGGTTATGCGGCGGGCGTCGAGATCGAGCGGATCGGCCGCACCATCGCCGACCGCATCATCTTCGAACTACCCGATGATGATCACGTGGTGACGCTCGCCGATCTGCGTGCAGCGCACGAAGGCTTCTTCCCCGCGTTTATGGGAGACGTGATCGCCTGATCCGGTGGCACCTGAAGCTGCCGCGGCAGATGCGGGAGCGGCCTAAGGATCAGCCGTCTGTTCGTGGACTGCTCCGCTTTGATACTCTTCAGGCGCTCACACCGTACGCTGCGCCATTTACGCCCATCGCGGCGGATCGTATCGTTCGCGCCAGGCACCGAGTGAGGTCTGGCATGACGACACCTTATACCCGATCGGGCACGCTGCGGGGCCTTGTACTGGCGACGGCGCTGACCGGCACACTGCTGCTGCTCGCTGGCTTCGCCGGCGCGATCTGGTCGGGCGGAAGCCCGGCAGCGATGCTGACCGGCATCGCTAGCGGCGTGATCGGAGATGCCGCCTGGCAGGGGCCGGTGATGGGGCCGGTGCTTGGCCTGCTGGTGCATTTCAGTGTGATCGCGGTGTTGGTTGATCTGTATGTCGTCGCGTCCATTCGTATGACCGGGCTCAATCGCCACTGGCGTATCAGCGGAGCCGCGTTCGGCACGCTTGCGTGGATGGTACGCAGCACGCTTGCCGCACCACGCGATTGGCCTCCGGCATTTCTCGATCTGACGGCACGTGAAATGGCGGTGCAGATCCCCCTGCATGTCGCGCTACTCGGCCTGCCGGTTGCACTGCTCACGCGTTGGGCGTCACGCTGGAAACGCTGATCGAGCGCGAAATCGTCGCACTTGGCCGAACTTACTGGCGACATGTAGGAGTTAGCCGGCCGACGCAATCCTAGCCGCGTAAGCGCGCCGGGCACGAGGTACCGAACCCTGTCAGGTGGCGCTTGCTGCTAGCGCCCTCTCGCGAAGGCGGGTTGTTGCGGCGGCGTGGATGCCGGGTGCGGCAGCAAGGATGCCAAACGCCTCGGCCCGCGCGGTGTTGAAGGCAAGCAGACCGCCCAGCGCGTCGGTAACGACGGCGCCTGCCTCAGTCGCGATCAGCGCGGCGGCAGCAATGTCCCACTCGTGGCCCCAGCGGGCGGTGGCGACAAGATCGGCTTCGTCCGCTGCAACCATCGCAATCCGGAGCGCAATCGAATTCGGCTTCTCAACGATAACAAGATCGCGGTCCGCCTTAGGCAGTGCGTCGGTCGGCACACGCGCACCGGCGATATCCAGGCGGGCGCTCGCGCGTAACGGTACACCGTTGCGCGTTGCCCCTTCGCCGCGCACAGCACGCCACACTTCGCTACGGGCAGGGGCGTCGAGCACGCCCACCACCGGTATATTGCCGTCAACCAACGCTACCGAGACGGCCCAGCCGACCCGACCGCGCAGATAATCACGGGTGCCATCGATCGGATCGACCACCCATAAGCGCTGGCATGACAATCGCGCGCCACTGTCTGCAGTCTCTTCGGACAACCAGCCCGCTACCGGATCGAGTTCGGAGAGGCGGGCATGGAGCAACGCGTCCACTTCAAGATCAACGTCGCTTACCGGATCGCCGGGTGATTTCTCCCACCGCCCAAAATCCGTCTTCCAGCGCGCCATCGCCAGCGCGCCAGCCTCAGCCGCGATCGCGGCGATGGCGTCGGCAAGCGATTCAACCACTCGCGACCGTCATCCCGTCGATGCGGATCGTCGGCACGTTGGTGGCATATCGGAATTCAAGATCGTTGGCAGGGGTAAGTTCCCGGTACATGTCCTTGAGATTGCCCGCGATCGTCAATTCCGCGACGGGCGTGGTAATCTCGCCATTCTCGATCAGGAAACCGGCGGCGCCACGGCTGTAATCACCCGTTACGCCGTTCACCCCCATGCCGATCAGCTCAGTTACGTAGATGCCGCGCGTGATGCCGCCGAGCAGCGCCTGCACCGACTGATGCCCCGCCGCCATGTGCAGATTGCTGGTCGAGACGCCCGGCGCACCGCCGATACCGCGCGCGGCATGACCGGTCGGCTCCAACCCGAGTTGGCGTGCCGAGGCGCTGTCGAGCAGCCAGGTTTCGAGAATGCCGTCCTGCACGATCGCCATCGGTGATACCGGCAGCCCCTCACCGTCGAACGGCCGCGAGCGGAGCCCGCGCGGGCGGTGCGGATCGTCCGCGATCTCTACGCCCGGCGCGAACACCGCGCTACCGAGCGCGTCGAGCAGGAAACTGGTTCGCCGCGTGATCGCCTGCCCGCTGATCGCGCCCAGGAAATGACCGAGCAGACTCGAACCGACCCGCGGGTCGAACAGGACCGGCATCGCGCCGCTCTCGATCCTACCCGGATTGGCACGCGCGACCGCGCGCTCACCGGCGCGGACGCCGATCGCTTCGGCGCTTTCGAGATCGCGGCGCCGGCGCGTCGAGTGATACGCGTAGTCGCGCACCATTTCCCCGCCCGCTCCCGCCAGCACGCTTGCCGACAGGCCGTAGCTGGTCGTGGCATAGGACGCCGCGAAACCGTGGCTGGTGGCGAGCGCCCAGATGGAGCGCGACGCACTGGCCGAGCCGCCTTCGCTATTGGTGACGCCCGCAACGGCGCGCGCGGCATCTTCCGCCACGAGTGCGGCTTCGCGGAGCGACTCCGGCGACGCCTCGCCGCCATCGTCGAGATCGAGCTGCGGCGGCGCGCCGTGCATCAGACGCTCCTCCGGAGCGAGGCCGGCCCAAGCGTCCTCAGGCGCCTCACGTGCCATCGCGACGGCACGCTCGACCAGCGCGGCGATCGAAGCATCGGTAAAATTGGACGTGGAGACGCTGGCCGAGCGCTTGCCAGCAAAAACCCGAAGGCCGAGTTCCGCGCTTTCGCTGCGGCCAACGTCCTCAAGGGCGCCGAGCCGAACCGATACGTCAAGCGCGGTGTCGGAAGCGAACACGGCGTCGGCGGCGTCGGCGCCGGCGGCTTTCGCACGGTCTACGATGGCGGCGGCGCGGTCTCGCGCCTGATCGGTGGTCAACATGGGGCCGATTTAGGTGCGGTGGTGCCGAAGGTCAAAGCGTCGCGACGGTTCCGACGACAAAACACGCGCAGAACACCAGCAATCCCGCGAACCGGTTGGAGCGGAACCGGGCGAGCGCGCCCGCCCCGTCGTCGGGCGAGAGCGTGCCGACCTGCCAGGCAAAGTGCATGGCCACAGGCAAAAGGGTCGCAATCGCAAGTGGATCGGGGCGGATTAGCCATAGCGCCGCCGCCCACAGCAGCAGCGCCGCAGCGTAGAACAGGCCGACGCCAAGCCGCACCCGCTTGCCCATGCGGAGCGCCGACGAGCGCACGCCGATCAACGCATCATCCTCGCGATCCTGCAACGCGTAGATCGTGTCGTAGCCTATCACCCATGCGATAGAGCCCGCATAAAGCAGCAATCCAGGCGCCGTGAGGCGGCCGGCGATCTCGCTCCAACCAACCAGGCAGGCCCAGGAGAACACCATGCCGAGCCACGCCTGCGGCCACCAGGTAATGCGTTTCATGAACGGATATCCGGCCACCAGCGCAAGGCTAAGCAAGGCTACGATCTTCGCGTAGAGGCCAAGTCGCAGCCAAACCATCAGCCCGATCAGGCAAAGTGCGACCAGCCACAGCCACGCCCCGCGCACTGTGACCGCGCCGCTCGCCAGCGGGCGGCTGCGGGTGCGCGCGACCTGCCGATCGAGATCGCGATCGACGATGTCGTTATAGACACACCCGGCGCCACGCATGACGATGCTGCCGAGCAGCAGCCACAGGATCAGGTCCCAGCGCCGCACCGCACCACCGGCGAGCGCGACGCCCCAGGCACCTGGCCAGAACAACAGCCACCAGCCGATCGGACGGTCGAAGCGGGCGAGCAGCGCGAACGGACGGGCGGCGGCGGGGAGGATGCCGACAAAGCCGCGATGTTCGGTGTCGGGGGTGAGTTGCGCCTCAGTCATGCCCTTTTCCATTGGCCCTCCCCCGGTGCGAAGAGGCTACGGATAACGGCACACAGCGCCAATTTGTCTCCTCCCCATGACCGGGTCCCGGCCTTCGCCGGAAAACGACGCAGGTCGGACGCGCTCACGCCGCCTCGCTGAACTGGAGGCTGGCGAGCCGCGCATAGAGGCCACCGGTGGCGATCAGTTCGGCGTGGCTGCCGCTCTCGACGATGCGGCCTTCGTTCATTACAATTATGCGCTGCGCCGCGCGGACCGTGGCGAGGCGGTGCGCGATCACCAATGTGGTGCGGTTCGCCATCAGCCGTTCGAGCGCCTGCTGCACGAGCTGCTCGCTCTCCGCATCCAGCGCGCTGGTCGCCTCGTCGAGCAGCAGGATCGGCGCATCGCGGAGCAGCGCGCGCGCGATTGCGACGCGCTGGCGCTGACCGCCGGACAGCCGCGCGCCGCCCTCGCCAAGGAAGGTGTCCAGCCCGTCCGGCAGCTTGCGGAGGAACTCGGCAGCGTTGGCGGCTTCGCACGCCGCCCACACCTGATCGTCGCTCGCGTCCCAGCGGCCGTAGCGCAAATTATCGCGCGCCGACGCGCCGAAGATCACCGTATCCTGCGGCACCATCGCGATGCGGCGGCGGATTTCCTCGGGGTCGGCGTCCGGCAATGCCACGCCGTCGATGCGCACTTCGCCCGCGTCGGGATCGTAGAAGCGCTGGAGCAACTGGAACAGGGTCGACTTGCCCGCGCCGGACGGCCCGACGATCGCCACCGTCTCGCCCGGCGCAACGCTCAGCGTGAAGTCGTGCAGCGCCGCCACGTCGCGCCGGGTGGGGTAACGGAACTCGACATGCGAAAACTCGACCGTACCGCGCGCCGGCTCGGGCAATGCGGCCGGCGCGGGCGGCGCGGCGATGGTCGGCCGTTCGGCGAGCAGTTCGGATAAGCGCCCGGCTGCGCCCGATGCGCGCAACAGGTCGCCATAGACTTCGGTGAGCGACCCGAACGAGCCGGTGACGATCCCCGCGGTCAGCACGAACGCGGCGAGCGACCCGCTCGACAAGCGGCCCGACGCGACGTCGTTGACGGTATCCCACATCAGCAGCGTCACCGCGCCGAACAGCAGCCCCATTACCAGCGCGGTCATGATCGCGCGCAGGCGGAAGCGGCGCTCGGCGGAAGCGAAGCTCTCGTCCACCGTCTGACGGAAACGGTCGCCCTCGCGCGCCTGCTGGCCGAACGCCTGGACAATCTTCATCGCGCCCAGCGTCTCGACCGCGACCGCGCCGATTTCCGCCACCCGATCCTGGCTCGATCGCGAATATTGCCGCACCCGCCGCCCGAGCAGAAAAATCGGCGTGATGATGATCGGAATACCAATGATGAGCGACAGCGCGAGTTTGGGCGCGAGCGCGAACAGATAGAGGATACCCCCCACCCCTATCACCAGACTGCGCAGCGCGACCGAGATCGTGCTGCCCACCGCATTCTCGATCTGCGCGGTGTCCGAGGTCAGCCGCGAGGCGATTTCGGACGGGCGGTTTTCCTCAAACCATGCCGGCGACAGTGTGAGCAGGTTGCGGTGCACCGCCACGCGAATGTCGGCGACGGTGCGCTCGCCCAGCCACGACACGCAGTAGAACCGCGTCGCAGTCGCCAGCGCGAGCACCAGCACGACGATGATGAGGTGGTGGAAATACGGCGCGACCGCCGTGGTCGAGGCGTGCTGTGCGAAACCATTGTCAACGATCTGCTTGAACGTCGCCGGGAAGAACAGCGTCGCCCCCGCCGCCACCACCAAGGCGATCAGCGCGAGCGCAATTTGTAAGGGGTAGCGCGTGGCATGGTGCCAGACCATGCCGAGGTTGCGCAATTTGCGGGAACCGCGCGGCTCCACCGGATCCATGTCTGCCATCGCGGCCGATTAGCAGGGGACCCGCGCGCACGCCACCGCAGATGGATCGATTGGCTCGATCAGCGCGATCAAAAATGAGTTTGCACCCTCCGCGTCCTCACGGATGTTATTGCAGTGCGGAATCATATAAGGGGCTCGCATGCTGTATAACGCCTATGAACTGCAACGCTCGTTTCTGGCCGGCGCAAGCGCAATGGCCGACTTCAGTGCGGAACTGCTCCAGAACCCGGCCAACCCGTTCGCCTATTTCGGTGGCGGGCCGGTGATCGCCTCCGCGCTCGAGGTGTTCGCGCATGCCGCCGCCCCGCGCGGCAAGCCGCATTTCGGGCTGACCCACACGGTAATCGACGGCAAGCCCGTCGCCGTCACCGAAGAAATCGTGCTGCGCATGCCGTTCGGCCAGCTCAAGCGGTTCCGCCGCGAGGGAATCGAGGGCGGGCCGAAGCTGCTGATCGTCGCGCCGATGTCCGGCCATTTCGCCACGCTGCTGCGCGGCACGGTGGAGCGGATGCTGCCGAGCGCGGACGTCTACATCACCGACTGGCGTGACGCCAAGCTCGCGCCGATGTCCGACGGTGCGTTCGGGTTCGAGGATTACGTCGACTACGTGATCGCGTTCCTGGAGGCTACGGGTCCGGGCACCAACGTGCTGGCGGTGTGCCAGCCATCGGTGCCGGTCTATGCCGCCGCCTGCGTGATGAGCGCGGACAACAATCCGTGCCGTCCGAAGACCATTGCGCTGATGGGCGGCCCGATCGACACGCGCGAGGCGCCGACCGCGGTCAACACGCTCGCCACCGAACGCCCGCATAGCTGGTTCGAGCAGAACGTCATCGTCAAGGTGCCGATCACCTATCCCGGCGCCGGGCGGAAGGTCTATCCGGGTTTCCTGCAACTTGCCGGTTTCATGTCGATGAACCTCGGCAACCACCTCATGTCGCATTGGGAGATGTTCAAGCATCTCGTGCAGGGCGACGACGAGAGTGCGGATACCACCAAGGCGTTCTACGAGGAATATCGCTCGGTCTGCGACATGACGGCGGAGTTCTACCTCGAGACGATCGACCTCGTCTTCCAGAAGCACGCGCTGCCCAAAGGCGAGATGCTGCACCGGGGCCGCAAGGTCGATCCGGCGGCGATCACCGATATCGGCATCCTCGCGATCGAAGGCGTGCGCGACGATATCTCCGGGCTTGGCCAGACCAAGGCGGCGCTCGACATCGCGACCGCATTGTCGGACGACAAGAAGCGCTACTTCCGGGTGGATGCCGGACATTACGGCATCTTCAACGGCAGCAAGTGGCGCAACCAGGTTGCACCGGTGCTGGAGCAGTGGATGGCGGCGAACGCCTGATCTTGGGTGGCCGTTTGGCGGGACGAGAAAAAGGCCGGATCGTCGCGGGACGATCCGGCCTTTTTCTATTCTGCCGTTCCGGCGCAGGCCGGGGCTTTAGCTACGAACGATACGTAAGCTGGCGTTGCGCGCCGTAACTGCGGCCTCCCAACTGGAACCCCGGCCTACACCGGGGAACCACTCGGAAATCCGCTCAGGCGGCGGTCGTTTCGACGAAGGCGTGGCTGCCGTCCTCGTCGCTCTTGATCTTGCCGCCGAACAGCATCTTGAGCCGGCCGGAGATCGACATGTCGGTCTCCCACAGTTCGGCGCTGGCGATATCGAGGCGCAGCAGCGTCAGGTTGGGGTCTTCCTTGCCGCCCGGAAACCAGGCCGAGACCTGCTCATTCCACAGCTTGTCGATCATCGCGCGATCATTATCGACGCGGACGTCGCCGGCGAGGCAGGCGAAGAAATCATGCCCCTTCGAAACGAACTGCGCCATCGCCTTGCCACCGGCGGCGAGGCGGTTGTCCTTGCCTGCGAAGAAGAACAGGGTGTCGACCTGATCCTTGTCGAGCTGCGCGGTCATCGGCTCGCTATGCCCGCCATCGACCAACCCAACCATCAGGTACGGGCTGGCCGCCATCTTGTCCCACATGTCCTGCTTGATTTCGTGCGTGTCGGCCATTGTCATTCTCCTCGGATTTCGGCTGACCAACGACACAAAGCCCGCTTGGTTGCGCAAGCGTGCCAAAGCCGCAGGCGACACACCGCCTGCGGTCCCATTTGATCAGGCGATGGTCGGCACCATGCCGCCTTCGACACGGATCGCAGCACCGTTGGTGACGGCGGCTAGCGGGCTGGCGAGGAACGCGGTCATCGCCGCGACCTCCTCTGCCTCGATCAGGCGGCGGATCAGTGAGAGCGGCCGCATCTTCTCGAAGAACTCCGCCTCACGCTCGGCCTCGGGCGCGTCCTTGTTGGAGACGGTCGAGCGGATGAACTCGACGATCCCCTCAGACCGCGTCGGCCCGGGTTGCACGGTGTTGACGGTCACGTTCGTGCCGCGCGTCTGCTCGGCGAGGCCGCGCGAGATGGCGAGTTGCGCGGTCTTGGTCATGCCGTAGTGGACCATCTCCGCCGGGATCAACTGCGCGCTTTCACTGGCGATGAAGATGACTCGGCCCCAGTCCCGCTCCAGCATGCCGGGGAAATAATGGCGCGACAGGCGGATGCCGCTCATCACGTTGATCTCGAAGAAGCGGAACCAGTCGGCATCGGTGATGTCGCTGAAAGGCTTGGCTTCGTAGATGCCGAGATTGTTGACGAGGATGTCGATCTGCGGGACCGCCGCGATCAACGTCTCGCACCCCTCGGCGGTGCCGGGATCGGCGAGTACCGCGCGCACCCGGCCGACCGCGCCGACCTTCGCGGCAGCTGCATCGAGCTTATCCTGCGTGCGGCCGGTGATCGTCACGTCGGCACCCTCGGCGGCGAGCCGCTCGGCGATGGCGAGGCCGATGCCGGCGGTCGAGCCGGTGACGAGGGCGGTCTTGCCTTTGAGTTGCAGGTCCATGCGCGTGCTCCTTGATAGTCCGAACACTGCATATGGGGCGCCGCACGCCGCTTGGGAGGCGCGCGGCCTTGCACCTGCGCCCTTTCCCGCTATTAGGGCGGTACTCACATGGACCCGGTGCGAACCCGGGTGGCTATTCCGGCCGCCGATCCGCCGGACCACGCACACAGATGACAGCGCCCCGCCCTTTTCCGCCGGCCGGTCTGTGCCCGTATTGGTTTTTCCGATGACATATTCTTTCTCTCGCCTGCGTCGCGAATGGTTCGCCGACGCCACCGAAGCGCGACGCGACGTGCTGGCCGGCATCGTCGTCGCGCTGGCGCTGATCCCGGAGGCGATCGGCTTCTCGATCATCTCCGGCGTCGATCCGCGTGTCGGCCTCTACGCCTCGGTGGCGATCGCGATGGTGACGGCGGTGGTCGGCGGGCGGCCAGCGATGATCTCCGCCGCGACCGCCGCCGTCGCGGTGGTCGTGACGCCGCTCGTCCACCAGTACGGCCTGCAATATCTGCTCGCCGCGACGATCTTGATGGGGGTGTTCCAGATGATCGCCGGCGCGCTCAGGCTCGATCTACTGATGCAGTTCGTGTCGCGCTCGGTCATCACCGGCTTCGTCAACGCGCTCGCCATCCTGATCTTCATGGCGCAACTGCCGCAGTTCATGGGGGTCAGCTGGCACACCTATGCGATGGTCGCAGGTGGCCTAGCGATCATCTATCTGTTCCCGCGCATCACCACGGCGGTGCCCTCCCCGCTCGTCGCGATCCTCGTGCTGGCGGGGGTGAGCATCTGGCTCGGCCTGCCGGTGCGCACTGTGTCCGACATGGGCCGCCTGCCCGAAGGGTTGCCGAGCCTCGTCTGGCCGCAGGTGCCGCTGACGCTGGAGACGCTGCGCGTCATCCTGCCCTATGCGCTGACGATGGCGGCGGTCGGCCTGCTCGAATCGATGATGACCGCGCAGATCGTCGACGACATGACCGACACCGACAGCGACAAGCGCCGCGAGTGCGTGGGGCAAGGCACTGCCAACATCGCCGCCGCGCTGGTCGGCGGCATGGGCGGGTGCGCGATGATCGGCCAGTCGGTCATCAACGTCACCTCGGGCGGGCGCAAGCGGCTGTCGACCTTCATCGCGGGCGCGTTCCTGCTGTTCCTGCTCGCGGTGCTGGGGCCGTGGGTCGGGCGCATCCCGATGCCCGCGCTGGTCGCGGTGATGGTGATGGTGTCGATCGGCACCTTCTCGTGGAACTCGATTGGCAACCTGCGCCGGCATCCGCCGACCTCCTCGGTGGTGATGCTGGCGACGGTGGTGACGGTGGTGGCGACGCATGATCTCGCACGCGGCGTGCTGGTCGGCGTGCTGCTGTCGGGCATCTTCTTCGCCAGCAAGGTGCGGCGGATGTTCGCGGTCGAGCGCACCGGCGACGATGGAGGCGCGACCTACCGGGTGACGGGGCAAATCTTCTTCGCCTCGGTCGATCGCTTCACGCGCGCGTTTGCAGGCAACGAACCGGCGCGGGCAGTGACGATCGACGTGACGGCCGCGCACTTCTGGGACATTTCTGCGGTCGGCGCGCTCGACAAGGTGGTGGCGCGGCTGCGGCAGGGCGGACGTGTCGTAGCGGTGATCGGTTACAATACCGCCAGCGCCGATCTGGTCGATCGCTTTGCGCTGCACGACAAGACCGGCGTCGAACTGGGCGTGGTGCCGCATTAACGCTTGCTCCCCCCGCCCCCTTTCCGCCATTCGCTGCCCATGACTTTCCGTGTGGACATGGGGACCGACGCAAACGGCGGCACGGTGACGATCGACCTTGAGGAACTGCTAGCCACCCGGCTGCTGGTGCAGGGCAATTCCGGGTCGGGCAAATCGTACCTGTTGCGCCGCCTGCTCGAAGGCAGCGCGCGCGAGGTGCAGCAGATCATCATCGATCCCGAAGGCGATTTCGTCACGCTCGCCGGGCCGTACGGCCATGTCGCGATCGAGGCGGTGGATTACTCGCTTCCCGAGATCACCCGCTTCGCGGCGCGCGCGCGCGAGCATCGTTCCTCGGTGGTGCTAAGCCTCGAAGGGCTGGAGATGGAGGGGCAGATGCGCTGCGCCGCCGCCTTCCTGATGGGGCTGTTCGATGCGCCGCGCGAACACTGGTATCCGGCGCTGGTGGTGATCGACGAGGCGCAGATCTTCGCGCCCGCCGCCGGCGCCGAAGTGGTCGAGGAAGTGCGCCGCGCCTCGTTGTCGGCGATGGCGAACCTGATGTCGCGCGGGCGCAAGCGTGGCCTCGCCGGGATCATCGCCACGCAGCGACTCGCCAAATTGTCGAAGAACGTTGCGGCGGAGGCGTCGAACTTCCTGATGGGGCGGACCTTCCTTGATATCGACATGGCGCGCGCCGCCGATCTGCTCGGCATGGAACGGCGGCAAGCGGAACAAATCCGCGATCTCACGCGCGGCACGTTTCTGGGGCTGGGCCCGGCGATCGCGCGGCGGCCGATCATGGTCAAGATCGGGCAGGTCGTCACCTCCGCGCGCAGCGGCAGCCCGGTGCTGACCCCGCTGCCGCAATCTCAGACCACCGACATGCGCGAGCTGCTGATGACCGAGGTCGAGGTCGACGAGCCGACCCTGTTCATGCACGCCGCTGCCAACCCGCCGCCGCCGCGCGTGCCGGGCTCCGCCGATCTGATGGACAGCGTGATCGCGCGGCCGGAGCCGGTGCGCGCCGAACCGGAACCGGAGATCGAGCCGGAGGCGCTGGAGGCGATCATCGTCGATGTGCTGCGGGCAATCGCCGAAGACCCGGAGTCGGCGGGGCGTACCTCGGCGGTGCTGTATCAGGATTTTCAGGTGCGCTGCCGGATGGTCGGGGTTCGGCGTGCGCCGCTCGATCCGTCCGCGTTCGCGCGGCGGCTGGCGGCGGCGCGGGCGGGCATCTTCGAGGGGCTCGATACCGAATGGGCACCTGCGCTGGCGATGGCGGCGACGTTGCCCGACGATATGCTCGGCGCGTTCCTGCTGGTGGCACGCGCCGCCCGCGACGGCATCCCCTGCCCGACCGACGAGGATATCGCGCGGATCTACGGCACCAGTTCGCTCGGCCGCGCGCGGCGAGTGATGAGCTACATCGAGGGGCGCAACATCTTCGTGACGCGGGTCGATCTGTCCGGGCGGCGTTCGATCACGATCCCTGGCCTCGGCTGGACGACCGAATCGACCGAGGCCTGAGTATCACACCGCCCAGGCGGCGACGTCGTCCTCCTGCCCGATCAGCGCGAGGCCGTTGGCGATCGAGGTAAGCTCGCCGCCCGATGCGATGCGGTCCTCCCCGAACCGCTGCGTGAACAGCGCGCGTACCGCCGGGATCAGCGAGGTGCCGCCGGTCAGGAACACGCGGTCGATGCCGGCCTCGTCCACACCGGCCTGCGCGAGCGCCCGGTCCACCGTCGCCGCCATCCGCGCGAGATCGTCGGCGATCCAGCGCTCGAACTGCGCGCGCGTGACGGTGGCGTCGATCTTGACCCCCTCGCCATCGAAGTGGAACTCGGCGGCATCGGCTTGCGACAACGCGCGCTTCAACTGGCCAACCGCATCGTACAACCGGTAACCCTGCTCCTGATCGATGATCGCGATCATTCGGCCGATCGCTTCCGGGTCGAGCGCGTTCCTTTGCAGCTTGTGCAGTTCCTCCAGCGTGCGGCGGTTTCGCATCAACGCGAGCCGCGACCAGTCGTTGAAATCGGAGAAATAGCCGCGCGGGATTTCGAGCTGCTTGTCGAACGATCGGTACAGCCCGCCGTAGCCGAGGATCGGCAGCACCAGCTTGTCGACGATGCGCGAATCGAACTGGTCGCCGGCGATGCCGATACCTGCGTGCCCGAGCGGCGTGCAGCGTTTCGCCGCACCCGGCGGCGCCACCCGCACCACCGAGAAATCGCTGGTGCCGCCGCCGAAATCCGCGACGAGAATCGTCGCGGCATCCTCAACGCGGGCGGCATAGCTGAACGCCGCGCCGAGTGGTTCGTAGACGTAGTGGATCTCCGCGCCGAACCCGGTGAACATCGCGTCATAGCGTTGCCGCGCCAGCGTCTCGTCCGGGCGGCCACCCGCGTAGTGCACCGGGCGGCCGACCACCACGCGCTGCGGCGGTTTGGCAAGCGCGCCGCCGGTGTGGCTGGCCAGCTTGGCGAGGAACAGCCGGCCGAGTTCCTCGAACCGCATGCGCTTGTCGAAGATCGAGGCGTGTTCGAACGTCGCCGATGCTGCGACCGATTTGAACGATTGCAGAAACCGGCTGCCTTGCGGAAATTCGAGATATTCCGCGATCGCCCACGGCCCCGCCTCGCAGGCAAGGCCGCGCCCGCTGTCGTCCTCGTAGAAACACAGCGCCGAGCGGAACACCGCGCTGGTCTCGCCCGGCGCGGCGAAGTCGATCAGGTGCGGCTGCCCATCCGAGCCGACGCGCGCGACGACGCTGTTGGTGGTGCCGAAATCGAGGCCGATCGCGTCGTGCATGGGGTTCCTCGTCGTCGGGGCCGGCGCGCGGGCTAAGCCGGTTGGCGCGCGAAACGCAAGGGTGTTACAGACGGACATGGCCGAGATCATCAACCTTCGCACCGTCCGCAAGGCGAAAGCGCGCGCGGGCGCCGCCGCCACCGCCGATCAGAATCGCGCGCTGCACGGCCGCACCCTTGCCCAGAAGGCGGCGGATCAGGCCGAGGCGGAGCGGCGCCAACGCACCCTCGACGGCGCGCGGCGCGAGGAATGAAGCTCGACGATCTGTTCGTACGCTATTTCGGCACCGATGATCTCGGCGCGGTATCGCCGGCTGTGTTGCAGGCCGGCGCGGAGCGGTTGCGTGTCGAGTTCGGGTTGGAGACGGATCGCGGACGGCGCTTCGGCATGTGGGCGCTGATGCAGATGCTCGGCGTCGCGCCCGATCTCGACGTGGCGTTCAAGGATCCCGCCGATCGTGACGCGGCGCGCACGCTGATGGAGATGCAGGAGCGAGCGGAGGAATAACACAGATCCATTCGTGCCGAGCGAAAGGCCTTGCACGTTGCGCGAGGTGTTTCGACTTAGCTCGTACGAACGGTCTGGTTTACGCCATCTCCAGGATCACCGCGTCGACCGCGAGGCTCTCGCCGGGTGCGGCGTTGACCGACTTTACCACCCCGGCCTTCTCGGCGCGCAGGATGTTCTCCATCTTCATCGCCTCGACCACGGCGAGCGGCTGGCCGGCCTCGACCTTATCGCCCTCACCCACATAGAGCTTCTGGAGCAGCCCCGGCATCGGGCAGAGCAGGAACTTCGAGAGATCGGGCGGCACCTTCACCAGCAGGTGCTCGGCATAAGGCGCGACATGCGCGGGCAGCACGCGCGCGATGTGGATGGCGCCACGCGCGTTGAGGCGGAAGCCGGTGCGCGTGCGGGCGATCTTCACGAACAGCGGCGTGCCGTCGATCTCCGCATCGATCACGCGGTCACCCGGGGTATATTCCATCGCGATGTCGACTTCGGCGCCGTCGACGGTGATGCTGTCCTCCGACAACGACACGGCATGGTCTTCGCCCGCGATCCGCACCACCCAATCGGCAGGCGGATCGAGCCGGCGGCCGAGCTGGCCGTCGGTACGGCGCGCGCGGTCCGCCTCGGCGGTCGCTGCGAACGCCGCCACCGCCGCCAGTTGGGTGAGCAGTTCGGGCGCGGCGGGTGCGCCGGCAAAGCCGTCCGGATATTCCTCGGCGATGAAGCCCGTCGTGATGTTGCCGCTGCGGAAGCGATCGTGCTGCATCAGCGCGGACAGGAAATCGAGGTTGTTGCCCGGCCCGGCAATTTCGAACCGGTCGAGCGCGGCGATCTGCAGGTCGATTGCCTCGATCCGGGTGTCGGCGTGGGTGATGAGCTTGGCGATCATCGGATCGTAGAACATGCTGACCTCGCCACCTTCGCATACGCCGTCGTCGACGCGGACATAGGGCGCGCCGGTTGCGACCCAACCGTATTCGGGCCGTGCATCCTCGGGCGGATCATAATGCACCAGCCGCCCGATCGAGGGGAGGAAGCCGCGATACGGGTCCTCTGCATAGACGCGGTTCTCGATCGCCCATCCGGTCAGCGTCACCTCGTCCTGCGTAAGCGGCAACGCCTCACCGGCGGCGACGCGGATCATCAGTTCGACCAGATCGAGCCCGGTCACCGCCTCGGTAACGGGATGCTCAACCTGGAGCCGGGTGTTCATTTCGAGGAAGTAGAAGCCCTGCCCCGTCGTATCCGCGCCCGACACGATCAGCTCGACCGTACCCGCCGAATAATAGCCGACCGCGCGGGCGAGTGCGACCGCCTGCTCGCCCATCGCCTTGCGCATCGCCGGGGTGACGAACGGCGATGGCGCTTCCTCTACCACCTTCTGGTGGCGGCGCTGGATCGAGCACTCCCGCTCGCCGAGATAGACGATGTTGCCGTGTTGATCGCCCATCACCTGGATTTCGATGTGGCGGGGCGATTCGATGAACTTCTCGATGAACACACGGTCGTCGCCGAACGAGGCGAGCCCTTCGCGCTTGGTCGCCTCGAAGCCCTCGCGGACGTCCTGCTCGCTATAAGCGAGGCGCATGCCCTTGCCGCCGCCGCCTGCGCTCGCCTTCATCATCACCGGATAGCCGATCTCCCCGGCGATCTTCACTGCATCGTCGGTATCGGCGATTTCCCCTAGGAAACCGGGGACGACATTGACGCCGGCGGCCTTGGCAAGTTTCTTCGATTCGATCTTGTCGCCCATCGCGGCGATCGCCTGCGGGGGTGGCCCGACGAAGGCGATGCCGGCCTCGGCACAGGCGCGCGCGAAGCTCTCGCGTTCGGACAGGAAGCCGTAGCCGGGGTGGATGCAATCCGCGCCGGTCTCGCGCGCGGCAAGCAGGATCAGTTCGGCCTTGAGATAGCTCTCCGCCGCCGGCGCCGGCCCGAGGCGCACCGCCTCGTCCGCCATCAGCACATGCGGCGCGCGGGCGTCCGCATCGGAATAGACCGCGACGGTGGCGATGCGCATCGCCTTGGCGGTGCGCATGACGCGGCAGGCGATCTCGCCACGATTGGCGACCAGAATTTTCTTGAACATCGTTCCTCGCCTATTCTTGTGTTTCGTGAGCGCCGCGTCTCATTCGCTCGCCATCAGCCCTTTGAGCTGCAGGCGCCGCGCGTTGGTCAGCGCGGTCTTGCACTGCGCGACGATGAGCGGCTGCCGAACATCACCAGCGTGCACCCCGCCCTCGACCCGGCAGGCGGCCGCACGATACGTCCGCCACGCCTTCTGACTGTCGAGCAGCGCCGCCGCGTAGGCGAAGTGGCTGCGCGCGTGATCCTGCGCGTCTTTGCCGGCCATGAAGGCGTTGGTGATCTTCCACTGCCCGGCTAGCGCCGACTCGGCGTGCTCGAGTTGCTCCAGCGCCGCCTTGGTGAGCGGGCCGGGTGTCGGCGTCGCCTTAGGCGCAGGCGAGGCTTTGGGATGCGGCGTGGCCGTGGCGTGCGGCGCTGGCGTCGCGGCGGCGAGCAGCAGCGCGATCAGCATGGCAGACGTCGCGATCCGATCCGCACGCTCATTGTTCCGACGCCACGATCTGGAGCTGCCTGGTGCGTGCCTCGGTCACGCTGGCGAGGCAGTTCTGCACCGCCAGCGGCTGCATCGAGCCGCCCTGGTATTTGTCACCTTCCGCCTTGCATTCGGCATCACGGAACTTGAGCCAGGCACGCTGCGCGGCGAGAACGGTCGCGGCATAGGCTGCCCCGCCACGCTTGGCACGGGCATAGGCGACCTGCCACTGCCGGTTCATCGCCGCATCCGCGCGGGCGTGGCTCGCGCCGGCGCACTGGTTCATCGCGGTCTGCGTCATCGCGCTGGCGCACGGATCGGCGGCGAGGGCCAGCATCATCAGCAGCATCGTGCAGCCTCCGATTTGCCGGCGCGGGCCGGCTCCTCGCCCTGCATCGCAGTCACGCCGAGCTTGTCGAACAACGCCGCATCCGCGCTATCGCCGCGATTGCCGGTGGTGAGCAGCCGGTCGCCCGTGAAGACCGAGTTCGCGCCCGCCATGAAGCACAACGCCTGCGTCGCTTCCGACATGCTTTCGCGCCCGGCCGACAGGCGCACCATGCTCAGCGGCATGGTGATGCGCGCGACCGCGACGGTGCGGACGAACTCGATATCGTCGATCTTGGCGAGCGGCGTGTCGGCGAGCATGTCGCCGAGCACGGTGCCCTTCACCGGCACCAGCGCGTTGACCGGCACGCTCTCCGGGTGACGCGGCAGCGTGGCGAGCGCGTGGACGAAGCCGACGCGGTCGGCGCGCGTCTCACCCATGCCGACGATACCGCCGCAGCACACGTTGATCCCCGCCTCGCGCACGTTCTCCAGCGTATCGAGCCGGTCCTGGAAGGTGCGCGTGGTGATGACCTCGCCATACTTTTCCGGCGAGGTGTCGATATTGTGGTTGTAGTAATCGAGGCCGGCTTCCGCGAGCTGATCGGCCTGCGTGGGGGTCAGCATGCCGAGCGTCATGCACGTCTCCATCCCCATCTGGCGCACGCCGCGCACCATCTCGATAATGGCGGGCATGTCCTTGTCCTTGGGATTGCGCCACGCCGCCCCCATGCAGAACCGCTGCGAACCGGCGTCCTTCGCCTGCGCTGCCGATTGCAGGACGGCGCGCACGTCCATCAGCTTGGACGCCTTTAGCTCGGTCTCGGCACTGGCGGACTGGTTGCAATAGCCGCAATCCTCCGGGCAGCCACCGGTCTTGATCGACAGGAGCGTGCAGAGCTGCACTTGCGAGGGCGTATGGTGCGCGCGGTGGACGGTCTGCGCGCGGAACATTAGTTCGTCGAACGGCAGCGCGAACAGCTCGGCGATCTCCGCCCGCGTCCAGTCGGTACGCACGTCGCCAGGCCGTCCAGCGGGCGACGGGGCGGCATGCACGCCATCGTCATGGCTGTGGGCGGCTGCGTCGGCAGCGGCACCGGGGATGAGGTCCAAACTCATTACGCGACTTCCTCGACAGGGGGCATGTTATGACCCAGCAATTTCAACACCTCGCCGGCCGCGTCCACCAGATTCGTGCCGGGGCCGAAAATCCCCTGCACGCCGGCATCGCGCAACACCTGATAATCCTGCGCGGGGATCACGCCGCCGGCGATCACCTTTATGTCGGTGCGACCCGCCTCGCGCAGGTGGCCGATCAGCTCGGGGATCAGCGTCTTGTGGCCGGCGGCGAGGCTGGACGCGCCGACCACGTCGACGTCTGAGGCGATGGCGAGATCGGCCGCCTCCTTCGGCGTCTGGAACAGCGGCCCCGGTACCACCTCGAACCCCAGATCGCCGAATGCGGAGGAGACGAGGTTGGCGCCACGATCATGCCCGTCCTGCCCCATCTTGGCGACGAGCATGCGCGGCGCACGGCCCTTGGCGCGGGTGATCGAGCCGACGCCGTCTTTCAGCCCCTGCCACTGCGCGTCCGCACCGTACGCGCCGCCGTAAATGCCGGAGACCGGCGTCGGCTTAGTGTCATAACGGCCGAACACATCCTCCATCGCCGTGCTGATCTCGCCCAACGTCGCGCGGGCGCGGGCGCACTCGACCGCGAGTTCGAGCAAATTGGCACTTCCCCGCGCGCCCTCTCGCAAAGCATTGAGCGCGGCCTGACAGGCTGCCGCGTCGCGCCCTGCCTTGACCGTGTTGATGCGGGCGATCTGCGCCTCGCGCACCGCGACGTTGTCGACGTCGAGAATGTCAATCGGCGCTTCCTCGGCGAGCCGGTATTTGTTGACGCCAACGATCACGTCCTCACCGCGATCGACCCGCGCGGCGCGGCCGGCGCTGGCCTCCTCGATCATGCTCTTCGGCCAGCCGGCGGCGACCGCCTTGGCCATGCCGCCTTCGGCCTGCACGCGCTCGATGATCTCCCACGCGGCATCGACCAGTTGCTGCGTCAGGCTCTCGACGTAATAACTGCCGCCAAGCGGATCGACCACCTTGGTCATCCCCGTTTCCTCTTGCAGCACGATCTGCGTGTTGCGGGCGATGCGCGCGGAGAAGTCGGTCGGCAGCGCGATCGCCTCGTCGAGCGCGTTGGTGTGGAGGCTCTGCGTACCGCCCAGCATCGCCGCCATCGCCTCGATGGTGGTGCGCATGACGTTGTTGTACGGGTCCTGCTCGGTAAGCGACACGCCCGAGGTCTGGCAATGCGTGCGCAGCATCTTGGAGCGTTCGTCCTGCGCGCCCAGTTGCGTCATCGCGCGGTGCCACAGCACGCGCGCGGCGCGCAGCTTGGCGATCTCCATGAAGAAGTTCATGCCGATCGCGAAGAAGAACGACAGGCGGCCGGCGAACTTGTCGATGTCGAGACCGGAGGCGACGCCGTATTTCACATATTCCATGCCGTCGGCGATGGTGAAGGCAAGCTCCTGCACCTGCGTCGCACCGGCTTCCTGCATGTGGTAGCCGCTGATCGAGATGCTGTTGAACTTGGGCATCTCGCGCGACGTGTAGCCGAAGATGTCCGAGATGATCCGCATGCTCGGTTCGGGCGGGTAGATATAGGTGTTGCGGACCATGAACTCCTTGAGGATGTCGTTCTGGATGGTCCCGTCGAGCAGCGCGCGCGGCACGCCCTGCTCCTCACCCGCGACGATGAAGAAGGCGAGGATCGGGATCACCGCGCCGTTCATCGTCATCGAGACCGACATCTGATCGAGCGGGATGCCGTCGAACAGGATCTTCATGTCGTCGATCGTGTCGATCGCCACGCCGGCCTTGCCGACATCGCCGGTGACGCGCGGATGGTCGCTGTCGTACCCACGATGCGTGGCAAGATCGAACGCCACCGACAGGCCTTTCTGCCCGGCCTTGAGGTTACGGTGATAGAAGGCGTTCGATGCCTCGGCGGTCGAGAAGCCCGCGTACTGCCGGATCGTCCACGGGCGACCGGCGTACATCGACGCGCGCACGCCGCGCGTGAACGGCGCGAAACCGGGCAAGCCGGGGTCGAGATCGGCCACATCTTCCGCCGTGTAGAGCGGCTTGACGGCGATCCCCTCGGGCGTCTGCCAAGTGAGGTCCTTGCCCTTCACCTCCTTGGCGGCGGCGGCGGACCATTGGTCGAGTGTCGGTTTGTCGGTCATCTATTTTCCAAAGATTCCAGAACCGAACCACAGCATGAAACCGCAGAACGGGAGCGCCGCAAGTTTCGACCCAACGGCCAGCCAGAACTCGAACGGTTCCTCGTGTCGATCGACACGATTTCCATACCAGGACATCCGCGCGGAGCCACGCTTCAAGTCATTGATACCCCATGCAACGTTCACGCAGCCGATGAGAGCGACGCCGATGCACCAGAAAACCCCAAAGGCATCGAACCGGCTCACAGCGGAATATTATCGTGCTTCTTCCACGGGTTCTCGAGCGCCTTGTTCTTCAGCTTGCGTAACCCCAACGCAATCCGACGGCGCGTCGAGTGCGGCTGGATCACCTCGTCGATGAAGCCCTTGCTTGCCGCGACGAACGGGTTGGCGAAGCGTGCCTCGTATTCCGCGGTCTTTTCGGCGATGCCTTCCGCGTTCAGGCCGCGGAAGATGATCTCGACCGCACCCTTCGCGCCCATCACCGCGATCTCGGCGGTCGGCCAGGCGTAGTTGAGGTCACCGCGCAAGTGCTTGGAACTCATCACGTCGTAGGCGCCGCCATAGGCTTTGCGCGTGATGACGGTGATCTTCGGCACGGTCGCCTCGGCATAGGCGAACAGCAGCTTGGCGCCGTGCTTGATGATGCCGGAATGCTCCTGCCCCACCCCTGGCAGGAAGCCCGGCACGTCGACGAACGTGACAATCGGAATCTCGAACGCGTCGCAGAACCGCACGAAACGCGCCGCCTTCTTGGACGAGTTGATGTCGAGGCAGCCGGCCAGCACCATCGGCTGGTTGGCAACGATGCCGACCGTGCGCCCCTCGATCCGCCCGAAGCCGGTGATGATGTTGCCCGCATGCGCCGGCTGCACCTCGAAGAAATCGCCTTCATCCACGGTTTTGCGGATCAGCTCATGCATGTCGTAGGGCTGGTTGGCCGACGCGGGGATCAGCGTGTCGAGGCTGTCCTCGATGCGGTCCCACGGGTCCGAGGTCGGTCGCTCGGGCAGCGGCGACTGGTTGGAGGCGGGCAGGAAGTCGATGAAGTCGCGCGCGGCCAGCAGCGTCTCGATGTCATCCTCCAGCGCTAGATCGGCAACCGAGGACTTCGTGGTGTGTGTAATCGCACCGCCAAGCGCCTCCTGCGTGACGACTTCGTTGGTGACGGTCTTCACTACGTCCGGCCCGGTGACGAACATATAGCTCGAATCCTTCACCATAAAGATGAAGTCGGTCATCGCCGGCGAATACACCGCCCCGCCCGCGCATGGCCCCATGATGAGCGAAAGCTGCGGCACCACGCCCGATGCCAACACGTTGCGCTGGAATACCTCGGCGTAACCGGCGAGGCTGGCGACGCCCTCCTGGATGCGCGCGCCGCCCGAATCGTTGATGCCGATCACGGGCGCACCGACCTTCATCGCCATGTCCATGATCTTGCAGATCTTGGTGGCGTGCCGTTCCGACAGGGAACCGCCGAACACGGTGAAATCCTGTGAGAAGACGAACACCAGCCGCCCGTTGATCGTCCCCGATCCGGTGACCACGCCGTCGCCCGGCACGATCTGGCCCTGCATTCCGAAATCGGTGCAGTTATGTTCGACGAACATGTCGTATTCCTCGAACGACCCCTCGTCGAGCAGCACGTCGAGCCGCTCGCGCGCGGTCAGCTTGCCCTTGGCGTGCTGCGCGGCAATGCGCTTCTCGCCACCGCCGACCCGGGCGGCGGCGCGCTTGCGTTCGAGTTCGGTAATCGTCGACGACATCGTGCTCTCCTGCGGGCGCACCGCTCCGCACCCGCAATGAAGCTGCTCGTGCGGTCGCGCAACCTATTGCGCGGGGGGATACTCTTGCAGCGATCGTCTGTACAACCCTTGCGACCAAACTGGTATTGGCGCGCAACGGGCAAGATGATGCGCAGCAATCCTTGACCCCTGTGACTTGCCTCGCGCATAGCGACGCCATGGATCGACCCATTGAAGAGCTGAGTTTCGAAGACGCGCTGCGCGAACTCGAAACCATCGTGTCGCAGCTTGAGACCGGCAATGCCCCGCTCGACGAGGCGATCCGCCTCTATGAGCGCGGCGACAAGCTGCGTCGCCGCTGCGCCGAGCGGCTTGATGCCGCGCAGGCGCGTATCGAAGCAATCCGCCTCGATGCCGAGGGGCGTCCGGTGACCGTTCAACCCTTCGCCGCGAGCTGATGATGACCGCGCCTGCCACTCTCACGCTAGGCGATGCGCTCGCCGAAGTCGGTGCCGATATCGACGCGCGCTTCGATGCGTTGCTCAGTCTTCCCGGCGATCCGCGCGAGGATCTGTACGCGGCGATGCGCCATGCCGCGATCGGCGGCGGCAAGCGGCTGCGGCCGCTGCTGACCTATGCCACGTCGCGACTGTTCGGCGTCGACCGCGATTGCGCGGGCCGGGCCGGTCTCGCGATCGAGTGCATCCACGTCTATTCGCTGATCCACGACGACCTGCCGTCAATGGATGATGACGACATGCGGCGCGGCAAGCCGACCGTCCACAAGCTCTATGACGAGGCGACCGCGATCCTCGCCGGTGATTCGTTACACGCGCTCGCCTTCGAGGTATTGGCCGATCCCGAGACGCACCCTGATCCGTTCGTGCGCAGCGAATTGGTGCTCGATCTCGCGCGCTCGGCCGGTCCGGCCGGGATGGCGGGTGGGCAGATGATGGATATCGAGGCGGAGAAGGCAAGCTTCGACCTGCCGACCATCACGCGTCTGCAGGCGATGAAGACCGGCGCGTTGATCGCCTGCTCGGTGGAGGCGGGGGCAATCCTTGGCCGGTTGCCGACCGAGGGTCGCACACATCTGCGCGGATACGCGCGCGATATCGGCCTCGCCTTCCAGATCGCCGACGACATTCTCGATGTCGAAGGGGATGAGGCGGCGGTCGGCAAGAAGCTCGGCAAGGATGGCGATGCGGGCAAGGAGACGTTCCTGTCGCTGCTCGGCCTCGATCGCGCCCGCGAACAGGCGCGCCTGCTGGTTGATCAGGCGATCGCGCACCTGCAAAGCTATGGCCCGGAAGCCGATCTACTGCGCGACATCGCGCGCTTCATTCTTGAACGCGATCGTTGAGAGGTGGCGCCGGGCAAAGGACCTGACATGCGAATCGGCGTCTATCCCGGTACGTTCGATCCGGTGACGCTCGGCCATATGGACATCATCCGGCGCGGCGCGAAGCTGGTCGATCGCCTTGTCATCGGCGTCACCACCAATCCGTCCAAATCGCCGATGTTCGATCTTGCCGAACGCATGGCAATGGTAGAACGCGAGGTCGCCCCGCTTGCCGGCGATATTCAAGTGGTCAGTTTCGACTCGCTGCTGATGGACTTCGCCGAGCGCGAAGGCGCGCGCGTGATCGTGCGCGGCCTGCGCGCGGTGGCGGACTTCGAATACGAATATCAGATGGCGGGCATGAACCAGCAGATCAATCCGCGGATCGAGACGGTGTTTCTGATGGCGGACGTCTCGCTGCAACCGATCGCCAGCCGACTGGTCAAAGAAATCGCGCTGTACGGTGGCCCGATCGACCGTTTCGTGCCGCCGGCGATCGCGCGCGACGTTGCCGCGCGGGTCGAGAAGATCGGCCGCAAAGGCTCGTGACGCGGCCGCGTGTCGTTCAGATTGGCGCAAGCCGGGATTTGCTCTAAGCGCTTGGTCGCACCCATCTGCCTTCGCGGGGAAATAATGCGTTTTCTTGGTCTTCTCGTCATATTTCTCCTCGCGCTCGTCGGTGGCCCGGTGTCCGCGCAAGTGGTCGATCCCGTCGCCGGCCGCCCGCCGATCCCCTCGGTCACTGATCCTGAGAACCTGTGGTATCTCGATCTGTCGACCGGTGGCCGTGTGGTCATCTGGCTGCGCCCCGACGCCGCGCCGAAGATGGTCGAGCGCGTCAAGATACTGACCCGTCAGCATTTCTACGACGGCCTACCGTTCCACCGCGTGATTGAAGGCTTCATGGCGCAGGGTGGCGACCCGAAAGGTGACGGGACCGGCGGCTCCACGCTTCCGGATCTCCCCGCCGAGTTCAACTGGCTGCCGCATGTGCGCGGTGCCGTCTCGGCCGCGCGCGCGGAGAAGGAGGACAGCGCCAACAGCCAGTTCTTTATCGTGTTCGACCCCAAGCTGTCGCTCGACAAGAAATACACGGTGTTCGGCCGCGTGATCGATGGCATGCAATATGTCGACGCGATCACGCGCGGCGAGCCGCCTGCGAACCCCTCGCGTATCCTCCACGCGTATATCGCCGCGGATCACCCGCCCGCCTATGTCGCGCCTGCGCCAAGCGCACCCGCCACGCTCGCGCCGAGCCTGCCCAACACGTCCCCGATCAAGAGCAAGACGATGAGCGCACCGTCCGCGGTAAAGCCGAAGGCCAAGGCGCAATAGGGTTGGCGCGACGCTAGCGAATTGTCATGAAAGTCGCTCTGTTCGATTTTGCGCTTCCGCCCGAGCGCATCGCACTGCGCCCTGCCGCGCCACGCGATTCTGCGCGGCTGCTTGTGCTTGATGGTGCCGAGACGCGCGACCGCTCTGTCACCGATCTGCCCGCCCAGCTTCGCGCCGGCGATCTGCTGGTGTTCAATGATACGCGCGTCATTCCAGCGCAACTCGAGGGCGTACGCGCGGCTGCCCCGGACAATAACCAGGGCGGCGCCGGCGCGAAAATTGGTGCGACGCTGCACAAGCGCGAGGGGCCGCGCCGCTGGCGCGCCTTCATCCGCAACGCGCGCCGCATTCGCGCCGGCGAAACGATCAACTTCGGTAACGATGTGTCGGCGGTGGCGAGCGAACGACAGGAGGACGGCAGCTTCGCGCTGACGTTCGCGGGCGATGAACCGGTCGAACTGCTGCTGGAACGTGCTGGCCGCATGCCGTTGCCACCGTACATCGCCTCTAAACGACCGACCGACGCGCGCGATCTGGATGATTATCAGACGATGTTCGCCGCCGAACAGGGCGCCGTCGCGGCGCCGACCGCAGCGTTGCACTTCACCCCATCGCTGATAGCGGCGCTCGACGCCGCGGGCATCGGCCACGCTACGCTGACGCTGCACGTTGGCGCGGGCACGTTCCTGCCGGTCAAGGCCGACGATACCACCGCACACCGCATGCACGCCGAATGGGGCCGCATCGACGCTGCCACCGCAGACCGTCTCAATGCGGTGCGCGCGGCCGGTGGGCGCATCATCGCGGTCGGCACCACCAGCCTGCGCCTGATCGAAAGCGCGACCGACCGTGACGGCCGCATCCAGCCGTTCGAAGGTGATACCGCGATCTTCATTACGCCGGGGTATGTTTTCAAAGGCATCGATGGCCTGCTCACCAACTTCCACCTGCCGCGCTCGACACTGTTCATGCTGGTCTCGGCGCTGATGGGGCTGGAGCGGATGCAGGCCGCCTACAGTCATGCCATCGGCAAGGGCTACCGTTTCTATTCCTACGGGGATGCGTCGCTGCTGCTTCCGTAACGGCGAAGCTTGATTGTAGCATGCCACCTATCGACATGGCCGCGATCTCGGCTAACGCTTGTTCCCCTATGGGGAAGCCAGCCTGCCGATTCACGCGGAGTGCCGCGATACGACAGCGATACCGCATCGCCGCACTCTGCGTCACCGCCATGGTGGTGATGCCGGCAGCCGCGCAACAGCCGGTCGGCGCCACCCCTCCGGCGCGCCAACCGCTTGCCACGATCGTTGCCGAGCCGGTCGGAATGATGATCGCCGCGTGCGATCAGAACGGCGATGCACTGGTCAGCCGCGCCGAGCTCGACACCTGCCTCGCCAAAAGCTTCGCGGCGACGGATGCCGCGCGGAAGGGTTCGATCGGCTATATCGACTATAGCGATTGGGCGTTGAAGTGGCTTGGTGATCGCAACGCCCTGCCCAGCCCGTTCGAGATCGATGCCGATGGCGACAATCGCATTACGCTGGCGGAGCTTGAGGCTCGGTTTGGCGTGATCTTCACGCGGCTCGATCACGACCGCGACGGCAGCGTGTCTCGCGCGGAGGTGCTGACGATCCGTAGCGGCGTCGGCGCACCGGGCGACGGCTTGCCGGGCAAGCGCGGCAAGCGGCGCCACGCCACGACCGCGCCGTGAAGCAGATGCACACCCCCGCCGGCCAGCACCGCGCGCGGTACCGGCTGGCGATTTTTGACTTCGACGGGACGCTGGCGGACAGCGGGGACTGGTTCCTGTCGATTGCCGACGACCTTGCCGACCGGTTCAAGTTCCGCCGCGTCGCGCCTGACGAGGTTGATGGTTTACGCGGGCATACCACGCGCGAGGTTATCCGGCACCTCGGCATTCCCCGCTGGAAGCTCCCGGCGATGGGCCGCTACGTTCACGCAAGGCTCGCCGCGCAGATCGACCGGATCGCGCTGTTCGAAGGCGTGAGCGAGGTGATCAACACGCTGGCCGATGCAGGGGTGCGGATCGCGGTCGTAACCTCGAATTCCGAGCATAACGCACGCGCCGTGCTAGGCACGCTCGCTCAGCGTGTCGAAATGTTCGAATGTGGCGCTTCGCTGTTCGGCAAGGCGCCGCGCTATCGCAAGGTGTTGAAGCGCATGCGGATCGCGCGTCATGCGGCACTGTCAATCGGCGATGAAACCCGCGACATCGCCGCCGCGCACAAGGTCGGCATCGCCGCCGGCGCGGTACTATGGGGTTATGCCAATCGCGCGGCATTGCTGGGCTGCGAACCGGAGGTCGTTTTCGAGCAGCCGAGCGAGGTGCTTGACCATTTCTTTGAGCCGCCGGCGGTTTGAGTCGGTCTCGCAGGCGATGGGTCGTTGATAACGCCAGCGCCGCCGGCTCCGAAGCGAACCATGCGTTCGGATCGAGACAGCAAACCGTCGCGGCGCGCGATAACGGTTTCATCGCGCGCCTCTTGCAGCCTTGGCAATCGCCCGCTTACTTCGGGTTCGCCTCTAACCAGGCGATCACCTTGTCAGGTGCGCTCTCGCCATATGGGTCTTCGTCGAGGCCGGCGTCGTTGATGCCCGGCTCCTCGAACCAACCGACGATCTTGCCGTCGTCGACCACCATCGCATAGCGCCAGCTCCGCTCGCCGAAGCCGAGATGGTCCTTGCGAATCAGCATACCCATGCGCCGCGTGAAATCGCCCGAGCCGTCCGGCAACAGCTTGACCTTCTCCAGCCCGAGGTGGCGACCCCATTGATACATCACGAACGCGTCGTTGACGGAGAGGCAATATACCTCGTCCGCTCCGAGCTTCTTGAGCGTGTCGTATTCCCGCTCGAATGCCGGGCACTGCTCGGTCGAACAGGTCGGGGTGAAGGCGCCGGGCAAGCTGAACACCACCATGCGCTTGCCCGCGAACAGGTCGGCCGTGCCGACATCCTGCCACCGAAACGGGTTCGGCCCCTCCACCGTCTCATCTCGCACGCGGGTCTTCAGGGTCACGTCCGGTATCGTGCGTCCAAGCATTCGCGTCTCCTTCAGCTGAGTATCTCGTCAACCCAAGCCGGTACCAGCATCGTCGCCGGGCCGGCCCGCGTCTCGGCGAAATAGGCATTCCCCGCCGAAGCTTCCATATTGAGTTCGAGCGTATCGGCGCCATGATGCCCCGCGCCCTGAACGAAGCCCGCCGCGGGATAGACGGCGCCGGACGTACCGATCGAGACGAACAGGTCCGCATGTGCGAGCGCCTGCTCGATCCGCTCCATCTCATACGGCATCTCGCCGAAAAACACGATGTCCGGCCGCAGCGCGGGGACGTCGCAGTTCGGGCAGACCTCCTCAGGCGGCAGATCGCCGCTCCATTCGGTCCGCACCCCGCACGCCGCGCACAGCGCCGATTGCAGTTCGCCGTGCATGTGCAGCAGCCGGGACGCACCGGCACGCTCGTGTAGATCATCGACGTTCTGCGTAACGATCAGCAGTTCGCCCGGCCACGCGGCGTCGAGCCGCGCAAGCGCGACGTGCGCGGCGTTCGGCGCTACGTCAGCGAGCGCGGCACGGCGAGCGTCGTAGAACCTGTGCACCAGCACCGGATCGCGGGCGAGCGCTTCGGGCGTGCAGACATCCTCGACGCGGTGCCCTTCCCAAAGGCCACCCGGCCCGCGAAAGGTGGCGATCCCGCTTTCAGCGGAAACGCCCGCGCCGGTGAGGATGACGATGTTGGTCGGTTTGGCCATGCCCTGTGATACGGTGCCAGCGCACGCGCGACTACCAGCATTCTCACGCAAAATACGCGTGACTGCCCCTGTCGCACCGCCATCCTTTCTGTCATGCGCGCCGCAACACGACAAAGCGGAATGCAGGTATGACGGCGATCGGGATTTTGGGCAGCGCAGGCAAAATGGGCCAGGCGATAGCGGCGACGGTGCCCGATCTCGGCGGCACCGTGGCGGGAGGCATCGATGCCAGCGGCGACGGGGCCGCGCTCGCCGCGCTGGCGGAACGCGCCGACGTGCTGGTCGATTTCTCGACACCGTCCGCGCTTGCCGCCAATCTTGCTGCTGCACGTACGGCGGGCACGCCGATCCTGATCGGCACAACCGGCCTTACCGCGGCGCACCGCGCGCTGGTGGCCGAGGCGGCGGCTGACATTGCGGTGCTGCAGACCGGCAACGTCTCGCTTGGCGTCACCTTGCTCGCCAAGCTGGTGCGCGAGGCGGCGGAACGACTCGGCTCCGACTGGGACATCGAAATCGTCGAGATGCACCACCGCCACAAAGTCGACGCCCCCTCGGGCACCGCTCAACTGCTGGCCGAGGCGGCGTCGAAGGGGCGCGGCGTCGCCTTGTCCGAAGCGCAGGTGAGCGACCGTGCCGGGCTGACCGGGGCACGCTGCGACGGTACGATCGGCATGGCCAGTCTGCGCGGCGGTTCGGTCGCGGGCGATCACATGGTGGTGTTCGCCGGAGAAGGCGAGCGCATCGAAATCGGTCACCGGGCCGAGAACCGCGCGATCTTCGCACGCGGCGCGGTGACGGCGGCGCTGTGGCTCGCCGACAAGCCCGCTGGCAGCTACACCATGGCGGAAGTTCTGGGAGTCTGAGGATTGGGCGCTTGAAAAAGGCCGACATCGTCGAGTTCTACGCGCGGCTCGCCGCCGACAACCCGCACCCGGAAACGGAGCTGGCGGCGGGCAATCCATTCCAGCTCGTCGTGGCGGTGGCGTTGTCCGCACAGGCGACCGACGTGGGCGTTAACAAGGCAACGCGCGTCCTGTTCGAGGAGGTGAAGACCCCCGCGCAGATGGTCGCACTCGGCGAAGAGGGCCTCAAGCAGCACATCAGGACGATCGGCCTGTTCAATACCAAGGCGAAGAACGTAATCGCCTTGTCGGAACGGCTTATCGCCGAATATGGTGGCGAAGTTCCCGCCGACCGCAACGCGCTGGAGACGTTGCCGGGCGTTGGTCGCAAGACTGCCAACGTCGTGATGAATGTTGCCTTCGGAGCGGAAACCTTCGCCGTCGACACGCACATCTTCCGCGTCGGCAACCGTACCGGCCTCGCTCGTGGCAAGACGCCGCTCGCCGTGGAGCTGAAGCTCGACAAGGCCACCCCTGCCCCGTTCCGCCTGCACGCGCACCATTGGCTGATTCTGCACGGCCGCTACGTCTGCAAGGCGCGGCGCCCGGAATGCTGGCGCTGCATCGTCGCAGATCTATGCGCCTACAAACCCAAAACACCACCGCCGGCAGCCGCCTCGGGGAAAGCAGCAGTGGCGGCGTGACGAAACGACTGGCGCAACGCTTCGCGCTTTGCTAGGCGCTTGCCCCCAGGCACCCGTAGCTCAGCTGGATAGAGCGCTGCCCTCCGAAGGCAGAGGCCACTGGTTCGAATCCAGTCGGGTGCACCATCCCCCCTCGTACCGGTCGATCGTCGCTCGAGATGCGCGATCTTCGATTCCGGACTTCCCGAACGATGCCGTCAGAGACTAGGCTTCCGGGTGGAACGAGAGCGAAGGGCAACAGGATTGCGGCAGGCAGAGCGACAGGCGCATACGGAGCCGACCATCCACGACGTCGCCGAGGCGGCGGGCGTATCGATCCGCACGGTGTCGCGCGTGCTCAATCGCTCACCGATGGTCAACGCCGACACGCGGGAGAAAATCGAGGCGGCGATCGCACGGCTCAACTTTCGTCCCAGCTTGCGCGCGCGCGCGCTGGCGATGCGGCGATCGTTCCTGATCGGCATGGTTCACAACGATCGCAACGCGCTGGTGCTGGAGGCGGTGCAACGCGGCATCGTCGGCGAAGCGGCGCCGGATGGGTACGAACTCATCATGCATTCGGTCCCATCGGCCGAGAACCTCGCGATTAAGGACGTGCTCGCTTTCGTGCATCGTTCGCGTGTCGATGGGCTGGTGGTACTGCCGCCGGTCTCGGGCATCCCCGGATTGGCCGACGCGCTGGCGCAGGAAGGCGTGGCCGCGGTCGCGCTTTCCTCGACCCCGGTGGATGGCTACGTCTCGGTCATCATTTCCGAAGAGCGGCGCGCTGCGGCCAAGGTTGCACGCTATCTGGTCGATCTCGGCCACCGCCGAATGGCGATGGTTACGGGTCCACAGAACATGATCTCCGCGCGGGAGCGGCGCGCCGGCTTCAAGGATGCGCTGGACCAAGCCGGGTTGACGTTGCTGGCGGAGGCGGAGGGCGATTACGGCTTCACCTCCGCGCTGTCGGCGGCAGAAGCGTTTCTCGATCGCGCCGAGCCGCCGACCGCGATTTTCGCCGCGAACGACATCATGGCTGCGGCGGTGCTGAAGGTTGCCGCGGCGCGCGGCATCGCGGTGCCGCAGGACCTGTCGGTGGTCGGCTTCGACGGCAGCATTCTGGCGCAGATGCTGACGCCCGCGCTGACGACGGTGCTGCGCCCGTTCGACGAAATGGCGCGTCAGGCAACGCGGCATCTGCTCGACACGTTGGCCGGAGCGCCAATCGCCCAAGTCGATCGCGCCGACCTGCCGCTGATCCTAAGCGAATCAAGCGCACCGCCGCCAGTTTGAAGGGCGCATCAGGCGGGCAGCGTGGCGTCCGCATTGCTCGCAAGCGCAACCCGGCGTGGTGATCGGTTCATGAGCGTCACCGTCGGCTGCTGTGTCTCCGCTTCGATACCGGTGAGCCTGAGCAGGCGACCCGCGGTATCCGTCACCAACCGGGCGTGGCCGCCATCGATACGGGCCACGCGGGTACCGCCAAGTGTCAGCGTCGCGCCGCCACCCTCATACGCGAGCGTCGCCACCTGCCCCTGGTCAGTGCGCAACACGGCGCGTGCGCCACGCGCCGCTGGGTGCGCCGGGCGGCAATTCCAATGCAGTTCGCCACCGACCTGCTGAACGCCGACCAGCCGCCAGGTGAAATCGACCATGACCAATGCCGCCGGAGAATAGTTCGGAGCGTCTTCCTGGGTAAACGCGCCAGTCTGTGGGTCAATCTGCTGCCGGAAGCTGGGGTCCTGCTGGATCGCCTCGCACCAGCGGTTCATCAGCGTGCCGTGTTCGGCGGAACGGTGGTAGTGATCCATCCAGCGTCCGGTACGCAGCGCGGTAAGCGCCTGTGCCGCCCCGCCCCAGCTGTTGCGCGGGATCGGCCGCACGAAGCTCGGGTCATCAAGCGCGATCGACGGGAACGGAAACGGCGACCAGAATGCCTTCGGGTTGCCGAGCTGGCGCTGCCACATCGCGTCGAACACGGCCTGATCGACGACATGCTCGCCGGCGACCCGCGTCAGGATGTCCCCGCGCACCCGTACGAAGCGGTCGGCGGCGTCGAGATCGTAGAAGGCGGCATCTTCCGCGACATACAGACGGGTAAGGATCAGGCGACGGATCGCCTCGGCCTGCTCGGTCCAGCGGTCTGCCTCGGGACCACGACCGAGCGCACGCGCCATCTCGGCGAGCGCACGGCGGGCGCCGTAAACGGTCGCCGAAAGGTCCGGGCACAGGCGCGGCAGGCCGAAGCCGGACGGGTAACGCTTGGCCTCCTTATTCGGGCATTGATCGGGCACGCCCTGCCAGCGCGGGCTGTTGTCGTGGCCGGTATCGTAGGTGCAGAACCCCTCGACCAGACCGGTGCCGCGCGTGTTGCGGTATCGCATCAGCCAGCCGTCCCAGGCGGAGCATGCGCGGTAGCTGGCTTCCAGCAGCTCGGCGTCGCCGGTCGCATGCGCGAGTTCCCAAGCGGTCGCGGCGATCGGCACGACCATCTGGATTTGGCCGAACCCGGTTTCGGTCAGCTTGTTGTTGGCCGGCAACTGACCGTCCGCGCGTTGCAGCGCGAAGAAGGTCAGGTGGCTCGCCCGCGCCACATCGGGCCGCCAGTGGCGGTACACCAACGCTTCATGCGGACCGCATTCCTGCCAGATGCCGTTATAGACCGACCCTTCGATCAGCACCGGATTCGGGATGTACGGCAACACGCGGACGTTGCCGGCGAGCACCGCCAAAGCCTTGTCATAGGCGTTCTGCCAGCGTGCATTGGAGGTGGTAAAAACGGGCGCGGAGGATGCCGCAGGAGCGGCACGCGCGGTGGCGGGCAGCGCGATCGCGGCCGCAGCACCGGCGAGGAAGGGACGGCGACCGACGATCATGGCTGTTCCACCTCAAACGAATCCGCATCGATACTGCCGCCGGCACCGTCCGTGTTGAAGGTGAACAGCGCCGGGCGAGACCCCTTCCACCAGGAGAATCGCGCCAGCGGGATCGCGTCACCGAATGGTGTGAAGCGCTTACCGTCTACGCTATAACTGTAGCGCACGGTCTGCTTCGGCCCGACATCCGCGCGCAACGACAACGTGCCGGCGGTAAGCGGCGGACCCGCTGTCTCCAGCCCTTTGGAAGCGAGCGTGATGCGGCGCATGCCCCCCGCCTGCACCACACCGATCCAGCTCGGGCCGACGCCGAACAGCGTCAGCCCTGCCCGCTCGCCATCGGCCATGCGCGTGACGTCGATCCGGGTGGTGATGCGACTCTTCGGGCCATGCAGGATCTGGGTCAGCGTGTTGCGCGCGGTGACGAGATGCTGCGCGGGCAGTGCGTTCAGCCGCAGCCAGCCGGGCCGGGCGGTGAGGCTCCACGCGCGATCGTCCGGATTGTGGTTCCACGCCCACTGCAGCTCGAGTTTGGGCGACGCGAAGTCGTCCGATGCCTGGATGCGATCCCGCGTAGGCGGGCTACCGGTATCGGGCATCGGCGCACGCGCGACCGGTTGGCCGGCTTCCGCATCACCGGGAATGGGGGCGCCGATGATCGGCCAGTCGTCTACCCAGCGCAGCGGTTCGAGATAGTCGATCCGACCAAACGCGCCGGTGGAGTTGAAGTGGATGAACCACCCCTGCCCCGATGGCGTCTCCACCCATGCGCCCTGGTGCGGTCCCTGCACGCCGCTGGTTCCCGGCTTCAGCACGGTATGCCATTCATATGGCCCGTGAATGTCACGCGCACGACCGACCGCCTGCGCGCCGGTCGAGACGCCGCCGAACGGTGCGAAGATGTAGTACCAGCCGTTTCGCTTATAGAGCTTCGGCCCCTCCAGCGTCGGCAGCCGCACCTTGTCCTCGACGATGACGGTTCCCGCGTCGAGCACGCGGGTGCCGTCCGGACTCATCCGGTGAAGGATCAACGGGCCGGCGCCAAGTCGGCTGTGTACCAGCCAGGCGCTGCCGTCGTCATCCCAGAACGGGCATGGATCCTCGAGGCCAGGCTGCGCCATCACCGCGACCGGCTTGCTCCACGGGCCAGCCGGGTTAGTCGCCGTGGCCATGAAGATGCCCTCGTCCGGTGTCGGCCAGTAGACGAAGAACTTGCCGGCGTGGAACCGGATCGATGGCGCCCACACCCCGCCCGCGTAACGCGTGCCGCCGATCGGCTTGGAGATCGCATCCGTCAGCGTGTGCGGCCCAGGCATGTCGTATTCCGGCGCGAACGGCAGCTTGGGCAAGACGTGCCCGATGATCGTCCAGTGAACGAGATCGCGTGAGTGCAGCACCGGCAGCCCCGGCGAAAAGTGGAAGCTTGATGCAACAAGATAATAGTCGCGGCCGACGCGGATCGCGTCGGGGTCGGAGTAATCGGCGTAAAGGATCGGATTGGTGAAGGTCGCCGGCGGCTGCTGCGGAGACGCCGGAAGCGGCCCCGCCAGCACTATGGACGTGAGCGCCACACACCAGCGCTTCCCGCTGCGGATTGATACCATTGTCACGCGCTCCTCTCGTGTGTCGCGGCGTCTTCGGTGGCGCTCACTTGCTGGTCGTCCAACCCTTACCACTCAAAACCACCGCATCAAGTTTCTATTGCCAGCGCTAGCATAATGGCGTCATCGGTGTTAACCGACCCCAGAGTGACGGCAACGGCCGATGCTCGACAGGGTCTAAAAACGGCGCAAAGCCCCAAAGGAGGATGAACGAATGGGTTCTTGGAACACGCGTACCCGGCTACTCGCGGGCACGGCCACGATGCTGCTGGCGTTTTCGCTGGCCTCGCCTGCCGCAGCGCAAACCGCGCAGCAAGCCGTGCCAGATGCAGCGCCGACCGGCGCGCCGGCACAGACAAGCACCGTCGCAGATCCCAACGGGCAGGCCGGCAGCCAAGTCAATGCGGAAGGCGTGACTTCGACGGAGCCGGCCGCGACGCAGGACGTGGTCGTCACCGGATCCCGCATCGCCCGCACCGGGTTCGACGCATCGACGCCCGTCAACGTGTTCAATCAGGAAGACATCAAGCTTTCTGGCAACGTCAACATCGACCGCACGCTGGAACAAGTTCCGCAGGTCGTCGGCTCACAGCTCGGCGGCGCGACGTCGAACACCGTTCCCGGCGGTTATGCCGATGTGAACCTGCGCGGCTTCGGCTCGACCCGCAACCTCGTGCTCGTCAATGGTCGCCGCTTCGCGATCTTCGGGCCGGAACAGGTTACCGACCTCAACACTATTCCTTCCTCGCTGATCGCGCGGACCGAGATCGTCACCGGCGGCAGTTCTGCGGTCTATGGTTCGGACGCGATCACCGGCGTCATCAACTTCATCATGCGTGACGATTTCTCGGGTGTGGAGGGCCGCGCGCAGGTCAACGTCGACCGGCCGACCGGCACGCCAACGTACAACTTCGATCTGACGATGGGCGGCAATTTCGCCGAAGGCCGTGGCAATCTCGTCGTGTCGGGCAACTATCTCAATCGTGGGTCGATCACGCGCGGCGAACGCGGCAGCTTCGCCTATCTCAGCCTTGCCGATGGCTGCGTCGCGCCCGGTTCGGGCAGCGCCACCCGTCCAGGTACGCCGTTCACGCCACCCGCCGGGCAAAGCTGCGTCGCCGGTGGTGGTCAGCTCGGCTTCATCGCCAGCGGATCGGGCGATATTCCCAATGGTCGCTTCTCCGGCATTCCGGCGGCCGGCGGGTCGAACACGGCCCTCAACGCCGCCTATGCCGGTGCGGGGCTATCCGGCCTGACCTCGCGAGGCTTCACCTTCGACAGTGCCGGCACCACCGCACGCCCGGCGCTCACACCACAGGACGATTTCAACCTCGGTCCCGACAACTATCTGATCCAGCCGCAAAAGCGCTGGATGATCAACAGCTTCGGCCATTACGACTTCAACGACCACATCACCGGCTATATGGAGCTGCACTACAGCCATAACGAGGTGAACGCGCGGCTCGCGCCGACCAATATCGGTTCCGCGACGCTGTTCAACGTCAACAATCCATATGTCTCGCCCGCGCTCCAAAACGTGCTGGGCGTCCTCGATCGGTCGGAAGCCGGGAACACCACGGTCACCGCCGGCACCGCCACGTACACCAACCGGCCCAACGATGGCTTGGCCTCGATCATCGCCGGCCGCCGCTACGTCGAGGTCGGCCCGCGTCTGGCGAGCGAGCGACGCAACGTGTTCCGCGGCGCCTGGGGCTTCCGCGGCAACCTAGGCGACGTCAGCGACTCTTTCCTCACCGATCTGAAATACGACGTCTACTACACCTACTCGCATAGCGAGGACACGCTGCTGCTCCAGAACGCGCTGTCCCGCAGCCGCGTGCAGGCAGCGGTGCTGTCGCAGAACGGTGCCGCACCGGTGTGCGACATCTTCGGCGCACAGATCAGCGAGGCGTGCGCCGCCGCGATCAGGATCAGCGCGACCAACACCACGACGGCGACGCAACAAGTCGCGCAGGGCAGCCTGACCGGCAACCTGTTCGCGCTGCCGGCGGGCAAGGTTGGCTTCTCGGCCGGATTCGAATGGCGGCAGACTGACGCGGTCTTCTCGCCCGACAGCTTCCTTGCATCGGGTGACGTGGCGGGCTTCAATCCCGGTTTGCCGACGCGCGGTGGCGTGGGTGTGAAGGAAGGCTTCGGCGAAATCCGCGTGCCGCTGATCCACGACACGCCGTTCATCGAGAACCTCACCGCCAATGCAGCTTTCCGCTATTCGGACTATGATCTGAAGGGCATCGGCGGCAACTGGACGTACCTCGGCGGGCTCGACTGGCGCGTGAACAAAAGCTTCGCGTTCCGTGGCCAATATCAGCGCGCCATCCGCGCGCCCAACGTCTCGGAACTGTACGGCGGCGTCAATCGGGTGACCGGCGTCGCCACCGATCCGTGCTCGAGCCGTGCCGCCGCCGTGCTCCAGACCGCCGCGGCGCGCGCGGTGTGTGTGGCGACCGGCGTACCGGCGGCCAACGTGTTCACGGCCGCCGTGCAGCCAAACACGATCATCCCGGCGGACTTCGGCGGCAACCCGAACCTGGCCGCCGAGAAGTCAGACACGTACACCGCCGGTGTCGTGTTCACACCCGCCTTTGCGCCACGGCTGTTCTTCAGCGTCGATTATTTCAACATCAAGCTGGACGGCGCGATCTCGTCACTCGGCGGTGGCCTCCAGAACACGCTTAGCCTGTGCTACAACGTGATTCAGGACGCGAGCAGCCCGTATTGCCAGGCGATCAGCCGCAACCCTAGCACCGGCGAGATCAACGATCCCTATGTAGCGAAGATCCTCAACGCCAACACGGGGTCGCTGCGCACCTCAGGCCTCGATTTCGCGGCACGCTACCGTTTCACCGCAGACTTCGGCTTCCCCGGCCTCGGTGACACGAGCCGCTTCGATCTGAGCAGCAGCTTCACATGGCTGAACGACTTCACCTCGGTGCCGGTGGCCGCATTCCCGAACATCCAGAACCACTGCGATGGATCGTTCGGCCCGACCTGCGGCCAGCCGCTGCCGGTGTGGCGCGGCACAAGCCGCGTGACGTGGACGACCGGCCCACTCGGCCTCTCGCTGCGCCATCGCTACATCGGCCCGGTGACAACGGATCGCTATCTGGTGCCGCTGCGCCAGGGTTCGACGACGACGCCGGCGCTCAACACGATCGCCTATCCGAAGCTGCCGTCGCGCAACTATTTCGACCTGTCGTTCACCTACGATGCGACGAAGAGTTTCGAGCTGTTCGGTGGCGCCAACAACATCTTCAACCTGAACCCGCCGATCACGACGCAGGGGCCGAGCGCGAACACCTTCTCGGCAACCTATGACGTGATGGGAACGGAGTTCTTCCTGGGCGTCACCGCTAAATTCTGATCGCTTCCCTCCTTCCCGGCCGGCACGTTGCCGGCCGGGGCATTTTTCTCGGAGCATAGTCATGCAGCGGCGAGACCTCCTTCTATCCGGTGGCGCGGCGGCGCTGGCCGCGATCTTGCCAACCAGCGCGTTCGCGGCGGATGTGGGTTGGCTCGATGTGCGCCAGTTCGGCGCACGCGGCGACGGCCGCACGATCGATACCAACGCCATCAACCGCGCGATCGCAGCGGCGGCGGCGCGGGGCGGCGGCACCGTCCATTTCCCCGCCGGCACCTACCCCAGCTACACTATCCGGTTGATGAGCGCGGTGACGCTGCATCTCGATTCCGGTGCGGTCCTGCTTGCCGCGACACCGCAAGGCAGCGCCGGCTACGACGTCGCCGAGCCGATCGACCCGGCCTACGAAAAGTTTCAGGATTTCGGCCACGGCCACTGGCGCAACAGCCTGATCTGGGGCGAAGGCCTGCACGACATCGCGATCATCGGCGGCGGCCTGATCTGGGGCAAGGGCCTTGGGCGTGGCGATGGCAAGGACGGCTGGCTCAAGGACGCCAACGGCCCCGGCACCGGCAACAAGGCGATCGCGCTGAAGAGCTGCCACAACGTGCTGCTGCGCGATTTCAAGCTGCTCGAAGGCGGCTGGTTCGGCGTCCTCGCCACCGGCGTGGACAATCTCACCATCGACAATCTGACGGTCGACACCAACCGCGACGGCATGGATATCGACTGCTGCCGCAACGTGCGGATCAGCAACTGCACCGTCAACTCACCCTATGATGACGGTATCTGCCCGAAATCGAGCTTTGCGCTCGGCTATCCGCGCGCGACCGAGAACCTGACGATCACCAACTGCTACGTCACCGGCAATTATCAGGTCGGCTCGGTAATCGATGGCAGCTGGAAGAAAATGCCGGCCGATTTCGCCAAGACCATTCACGGGCGCATCAAATGCGGCACCGAAAGCAACGGCGGTTTTCGCAACATCACGATCAGCAACTGCGTGATCGAGGACAGCCGCGGCATCGCGCTGGAGACGGTGGACGGCGCGGTGATCGAGGACATCACGATCATCAACATCGCGATGCGCGGCACGGTCGACGGGCCGCTGTTCCTCCGCCTCGGCAAGCGGATGCGCGGCCCGGCGGGCGCGGCGATCGGCACGCTCCGCCGCGTACTGATCCAGAATGTGTCGAGTTCGGGGGCGAACCTGCTCCCTTCGGTGATTGCCGGGTTGCCCGATCACCCGATCGAGGACGTGCAGATCAGCGACTGCCATTTCCAGCACATCGGCGGCGCGCCGGCGGCGATGGCGGCGATCGTCCCGCCGGAGAACGAACTCGGCTACCCGGAGGCGACCATGTTCGGCGACCTGCCCGCAACCGGATTTTTCGTCCGCCACGTGCGAGGCTTGCGGATGAGCAACGTCGAGGTGGCGACGATCGCGCCCGACCCGCGCCCCGCGTTCCGGCTGGAGGACGTGGCCGACGCCGACTTCCTCGCGGTGCGGACGCCGAAGGGCCGCGTCTTCTCGCTCGACCGGGTGAGCGGCTTCACCACCACCGCAACACACGGCGTGCGCGACCAGGCGCTTGCCGGGCCGGCGAATGTGACGCTGTGATGCGCCGCCGCGATGTGCTCGCCGCCGGGGCAGCGCTTGCCGTGTCGGGTCCGCTCGCCGCCGCATCGCCGCAGGCGGCCTCGCTCGCCGCGATTGCGCGGGCGAGTGGGCGGCGGTTCGGCAGCACGATGGGCGGCGCCAACTTCGCGGATCCCGCTTACCGCGCGCTCAACGCCGCGAAGTGCGGACTGATCGTACCGGAGGGCGAGATGAAGTGGGTCGCCACCCGACCCGACGTCAAGACGTTCGACTTCCGCGCCGCCGATGCCATCGTCGCGTGGGCGAAGGCGAACGGTCTCGGCGTGCGCGGCCACACCCTGCTGTGGCATTACGAACGCTGGTTTCCGAAATGGCTGGTCGAGTATGATTTCGGCCCTCATCCCCAAGCCGAGGCCGAACGTTTGCTCGTCGAGCATGTCCGCACGGTGGCCAGCCGTTACGCGCCTGCGGTCGACAGCTTCGACGTGGTGAACGAAGCGATCGACCCGGATACGGGCCTGCTGCGCGAGACGACGCTGTCGCGCCCGCTTGGCGGGGCGGAGACGGTGATCGACCTGGCCTTCCACACCGCGCGCGAAGCGGCGCCGCACGCGCAACTCGTCTATAACGATTTCATGAGCTGGACCGCCGATGACGGCAAGCATCGTGACGCCGTGCTGCGGCTGCTCGAAGGCATGCAGAAGCGCGGCACGCCGGTCGATGCGCTCGGCGTGCAAAGTCACCTCGGCAGCAAGTACAGCGAGGCACCGACCGGGCTCGGCAACATCGACGAACGCGCTTGGCGGCAGTTCCTCGACGCGGTGACCGGCATGGGGCTCGACCTGCTCGTCACCGAGATGGACGTGCACGACAATCCCCTGCCCGGCCCGATCGCGGTGCGCGACGCGGCAGTGGCGGCGCATGTCCGCGCCTATCTCGACCTGATGCTGTCCTACCGGCAATGCGGCACGGTGATGTGCTGGGGCCTGAGCGACAAATATAGCTGGCTGAACGCGTTCCGCCCACGCAGCGACGGGCTGCCGAAGCGGCCATGCCCGTTCGATGCAGACTTCCGACCCAAACCATTCCGCGACGCGATCGCCGCCGCGTTTCAAGCAGCGCCGATCGCGTCGTCTCCGAAGCCCTCCTAGAAGCGGTAGCCGATCGTGCCCTGCACCGTGCGGCGATTACCGTACCAGCACCATGCGTAATCGAGGTAGCAGGTCGTCACGTACTTCTTGTCGAACACGTTCTGTGCGTTGATGCCGAGCGTCAGGCCTTCGAGGCGGGGCGAGAGTTTGCCGAGGTCATAACGCGCCAGTGCGTCAAACACGGTGAAGCCGGGCGTGCTGACCAGCGACGTGCTGCTCGCGGTGATGCTGTCGACCTGCCGCACCGCGCCACCGATCGCAAAGCCCTCAAGCGTACCGGTATGCGGTGCCCACTCGAGGTTAAACGACGTGCCACCACGCCCGACGCCGAGGATGCCGTTGCCGATCGTCGCCGGGTTGGCGGTGTCCTTCACGGTACGCACCTTCTGCCGGCTGAACGCCAGTCGCGCGTTGAAGTCGTGCGGCAGCGGCGCGTTCGCCTCAATCTCGAATCCTTCCGAGCGAACCTCGCCGCCCTGTACGCCGGCGAACGTGATCGGGTTCGATGTCACCACGTTGGTCTGGTTGATATGGAACCACGCGCCGGTCAGCAGGATCTTGGTGCCCGGCACCGTGTATTTCGCGCCGAACTCGAGCTGCTTGCCGAGCGACGGCCGCGCCGCGCCAAGCGTACCATCCGAGCGGGTAACGATGCCGCTCTGCGGTTCGAACGAGGTGGAATAGCTCGCATAGGGCGCGAGGCCGAACGACGTGGTGTAGAGCGCACCCGCGCGATAGGTGAAGCGTTTGGAGTTCTCCGGCGCATCATTCTTCATCGCGCGCGTGTCCGCCCAATCCTGCCGCCCGCTCAGCAACACCCGCAGGCCGCCGACAGAAATCTGGTCCTGCGCGTAGATGCCGGTCTGCGTCTGGCGCGGGCTTGCCGGGTTCACACCGAAGTTCGCCGGGACAGCGTCCGGCCGGTCTGGCACCATCATCGTGCCGTATACCGGTGCGAAACCGTTGAGCGGCGTTGCACCCCCAAACGCCGACAGCTCATACGCCTTGTTGAACTGGTGATCGACGCCGAGCAGCACGTCGTGCTTGAACGGGCCAGTGTCGAAGCTGCCACTCAGGCGGTTGTCGAACACCCAGCCGCTGCCGGTCTCGCGCGTGGCATAGGACGCGCGGCTGTAGGTTTGCCCGGTCGGATCGGACGCGTCGAGGCCACCCGACGCATAGACGATCCCCAGTCGCGACGTGGCATGCTGGTAGCGGCCCGACGCGCGGAACGCCCAGCCGTCGCCGAAGTCGTGGTTGAGGATGTAGGTGCCCGCAACCTGCTCACGGCGGAAGTAATTGCCCTTCTCACCGAAATCGCGGCTGGTTGGCAGCGTGCCGTTGGGGTTGGCGAGATACGTGCCCGACGCTGGGAACACACTGTAGCTGCCGTTCTGCGGATCATGCGAGTAAGCGCCCAGCAGCGTCAACGTGGTGGCATGGCCGGACCCGAACGTCACTGCGCCCGAAATCGTCTCCCGCTCGCGCGCGCTGAACGTCTGCTGGGTGTGCGCGCCGTTGACGCTGCCGTAGACCCGCCACAGCACGCCGCCGGCCTTGCCGCCGACATCGCCATCCACACGGTAGAGATCGTAGCTGCCATAGGTGCCCGACACCGCGCCGTACAGCGCCTCGTCAAGCGGCAGCTTGCTGGACAGCGCGATCAGGCCGCCCGGGCCCGACTGGCCGTACAACGCCGATGCCGGCCCCTTCACCACCTCCACCCGCTCGAGCCGGGACACGTCGACCTGCGAGGCGAGATAGCCCGCACCTTGCGTGACCTTCAGCCCATCGAGGAACTGCGGCGCATCGAAGCCGCGCAGTTTGAACTGGTCGTAGACTTCGGCGCTGGAGCCGCGCTGTTCGGTGGTGACGCCCGCGACGAAGCGCAGCGCCTGATTGAGGTTCGACAGGCCAAGATCGGCGATCAGCGCGGAACTGATGACGCTGATCGACTGCGGCGTTTCGGCGATCGGCGCCGGGTTCTTCGTGCCGGCGGAGGATTCGGTGGAGGGCCGCTCGCCCTGTACGACGATCGTGTCCTGATCGTCGACGGCGGAGCCACTCGCGACGTCGGCGAAGGCCGGGCCACCGTAAGCCACCGAGCCGAGCAGCATCGCGGCGAAAATCTCACGCGTCATCCAAGAGTCCCTTTGCATTCCCTGCGGAAGCCCTTGGCCTATTTGCGAGCGCTTATCAATAGCAGCAAGCTTTCTCGGGTCGGCGGTCAGCCGAAAACCACCCCGTCCATCAGCTTGCGCGCGGTCCGCAGCAGCGCGGCCGTCGCGACCTGCCCGTCGTCGCCCACCTCCAGAACGCAGCTCATCTCACCGGTGGGATGCTCGACGGAGAGCGTCTTGCGTGGTCCGTCCGGGATCACCGCCACCTCGGCCGCGGGCGAGCCTGCCACCAAACATGCCGTCGCCACGCTGACCGCGCCGAGGACGCCGATCGTCGCGTGCGCACGGTGCGGGATGAAGCTGCGCACCGTCACCGCGCCGCCGTGCGCGGGGGGTGCGACAAGCATCATCTTCGGCACCGAATTTTCGGCCACGTCGCCGAGGTTCATCAGCGGCCCCGCCTTGAGCCGGATCGCTTCGATCCGGGCCTTCAGCTCGGTCGCATCGTCGAGCGTTTCGCGATCCTCGTAGCCGGTCACGCCGACATCGCTTGCCTTGAACACCACACACGGCATGCCGTTGTCGATCAACGTACAGGCAACGCCGTCAATCACGTCGACGGCATTCCCGGTCGGCAGCAGCGCGCCGCAGGATGATCCGGCGGTGTCACGGAATTCAAGCGGGATTGGCGCGGCGCTACCGGGCACGCCGTCGATCCGGGCGTCACCGGCATAGGTCGGCACGCCGCCGGGTGTCCGCACGCTTGCCACGGCGATCTGCCCTGTGTTGACCATGAAGATCGCGACACGCGTCTCCTCCCCGGTGGCCGCGACCAGCCCGCGTTCGATCGCGAACGGGCCGACTGCGGCGAGCATGTTGCCGCAATTCTGCGCGTCGGTGACGATCGCCTGATCTACGAACACCTGGAGGAACAGGTAGTCGACATTGACGCCCTCGCGCGCCGATGCCGATACCACCGCCACCTTGGAGGTGAGCGGGTCCGCCCCGCCCATGCCGTCGATCTGGCGCGGATCGGGCGATCCCATCACCCGCAGCAGGAACGCGTCACGCGCGGCCGTGTCCGCCGGCAGATCGTCGTTTAGGAACACCGCACCCTTCGAGGTGCCGCCGCGCATCCACATGCAGGGCGCGGAAAATTCACTCATATGTCAGCCCCATCGCTTCAAGCTTGCCGCGCATGTCGTAGATGTCGAGGCCAAGTTCGCCCGCCGCCAGCCGCCGGCGCTTGGCTTCTTCGGCGGCCTCGCGCGCCTGCGCTTTGTTGAGCACGTCGGCGGCATCGGCGCGCTTGACCACGCACACGCCGTCATCATCCGCGACGATCACGTCTCCCGCTTCGATTGCCGCGCCCGCGCAGACGATAGGCACGTTGACCGAGCCGAGCACCGCCTTGACGGTGCCTTGCGCGAACACCGCCTTTGACCACACCGGGAAGCCCATCTGCGTCAGATCACGCACGTCGCGCACGCCCGCGTCGATGACCAGCCCGCGACAGCCCCGCGCCATCGCCGAGGTGGCGAGGAGATCGCCGAAATAGCCGTCTTCGCACGGGCTCGTCGGTGCCAGCACGAGGATATCGCCCGCCTGCAACTGTTCGATCGCGACGTGTACCATCCAGTTGTCGCCCGGCGGCGCCGAGATGGTAACGGCGGACCCGGCGATGCGTGCTCCGGGGTAGATCGGCCGCAGCCGGCTGGCGAGCAGGCCGATCCGGCCCTGCGCCTCATGCACAGTGGCGACCCCCGCTGCCGCGAGGCCATCGATGACGCCCGCGTCCGCACGTTCGATCCCGGTGACGACCTTGGCCATGCTTGCAATCTCCTTCACGACCGGCCTGAACATTCCATCAGAGATCACAAATCCGAATTGCAAAAGCACGATAAGTTTTCTCTAATCCTCGGATATGACGAACGCGTTCGATCTCAATCTACGGCATTTGCGCGGGGTGGCGGCGATCGTGCGTGCCGGCAGCGTCAGCGCGGCGGCGCAGCTGATAAGTTTGTCTCAGCCGGCGCTGACGCAAGGGGTGGCGAAGCTGGAGGCGCAACTTTCCACGCCGCTGTTCACGCGCCAGGCGGGCGGCATGGAGCCGACCGAGGCGGGGCGCGCGCTGGCGGCGCGGACCGGCGCGGCGTTCGCGCATCTTGCCGCCGCCGTGCGCGGCGGGCGGCGCTTCGCCAATGCCGAGCGGCTGATGACGGCGACGCAGCTTCGCGCCTTCCTCGCGCTCGCCGATGCGGGGAGTTTCGTCGGCGCGGCGAGCGCGACCGCCCTGTCGCAGCCGGCGATCCATCGTGCGGTTCGCGATCTCGAACAGGTTTGCGGGCAGGTGCTGGTCGAGCGGCGCGGGCGCGGTATCGCGCTGAGCGCTGGCGGGTTGCGGCTGGCGCGCGGCATCCGGCTCGCCCGCGCCGAGATCGCCGGCGGCATCGCCGAACTCACCGCGCGCGAGGGCGGCAGCGTCGTGATCGGCGCGATGCCGCTGTCGCGCGCGATGCTGGTGCCGCGCGCGATCGCGCGGACGGTGGCGGTCGCGCCGGAGATTGAGATCGACGTGATCGAGGGATCGTGGCGCGAGTTGGTCGAGGCTCTCCGCGACGGCGCGATCGACCTGACGATCGGCGCGCTCAGGCCCGAACCCGGTCCACCCGACCTCACGCAGACGCCGCTGATGACCGACCGGCTGATGATCGTCGGGCGCGCCGGCCATCCGCTCGCCGGCGCCGCCACGCCGACGCCCGGGCAGCTTGCCGCGTACCCCTGGGTAGTGAGCCATGCCGGCGCCCCTTTGCGCACGCTTTGGGAGCGGCTGTTCGGCGCGGGGCCGTTGCCGCGTGCGCCAGTGCATTGCGGATCGGTGATGGTGATCCGCGGCATCTTGGCGGAGAGCGACTTCCTCACCCTGCTCTCCCCCGAGCAGATCGCGCTCGAAGTGGACAGCGGCGTGCTGGCCGCGATCGGTCCGGAGCCGGCGCTGAGCGGGCGGACGATCGGCGTGACCACCAGGCGTGACTGGCGGCCGACGCGGGCGCAATCGCGGTTTCTGGAAGCGCTCGATCAGGTGGCGGGGCCGGCGCGCGGGGCGTGATGCAAACGGTCGGCTAACGCGTTCCGGAGAGAGGCAACGACGCTCAAACGTATCGCAACGCGTGTTGCCGCGCGGGCTATTCACGCGACCGGGAGGGCAAATTTCGCGGGGTCGCATGATTTTCGTCGCGAACGCGGCACGGATGGGCAAATCCGCCGGCCCCGCTAAGTTCAGGATTTTGAATATGCCCGCGCGCTTTCCGATTGGGCGCTGCCGTCCGCTGCGGCCAAGCCACGACCATGGAGCGGACGACGGCCCTGATCGGATTCGGCGAGGCAGCGATGGCGTTCGCACCCGGCCTTTCGGCCACGCTCACCGCCTATGACCGCAAGACTGACGATCCCGCGCTCGCCGACGACAAGCGCGACGATTACGGCATGGTGGGGTTACGCGGCTGCGACAGCGCCGCCGCCGCGCTCGATGGGGTGGACGCGGCGCTTTCGCTCGTCACCGCCGATCAGGCGCTTGCCGCCGCGTGGGGCGCGGAGATCGCGAGCGGCACCCTGTGGTTCGACATGAACAGCGTCGCGCCGGACACGAAGCGCGCCGCCGCCGACGCGATCGCCGCCAAGGGTGGGCGCTACGTCGATGTCGCGGTGATGGCGCCGGTGTTGCCCGCGCGGACGGGCGTGCCGCTGCTGGTGTCGGGGCCACATGCCGAGGCGGGCGCGGCGTATCTACGCGATCTCGGTTTCGCGGATGTCCGCATCGTGGCCGGCGACGTGGGCCGTGCGTCGTCGATCAAGATGATTCGCTCGGTGATGGTCAAGGGGATCGAGGCGCTGACCGCCGAGTGCGTGCTCGCCGCCGACCGCGCCGGCGTGCTGGACGAGGTGCTCGCCTCGCTCGACGCCAGCGAGAAACCGAAGCCGTGGGCGGCGCGCGCCGACTATAACCTCGACCGGATGCTCGCGCATGGCACGCGCCGCGCCGCCGAGATGGCGGAGGTCGTCAAGACGCTCGACGCGCTCGGCACCGGCTCCATGATGAGCGCCGGTACGGTGGTGCGTCAGCGCGCGATCGGCGCACTCGGCGTCGCGCCGCCGGATGGGCTCGCCGCCAAACTCGATCTGTTGAACCGGGAGGCAGAGCCTGCATGATTATCGATTGCCACGGCCATTACACTACTGCCCCTGCCGCACACAACGACTGGCGCGAGGCGCAGAAGGCGGCGTTCAAGGCGGGCGATACGACGCCGCCCTACCCCAAGATCTCCGACGACGAGATCCGCGAGACGCTGGAGACCAACCAGCTTCGCCTGCTGCGCGAGCGCGGCGCGGACATGACGATCTTTTCGCCGCGCGCCTCGGCGATGGCACCGCACGTCGGCGACGAGAGCGTGGCGCTGGCGTGGGCGCGCGCCAACAACGACCTCATCAAACGCTGCGCCGATCTCTACCCCGAGGTATTCGCGCCGGTCTGCATGCTGCCGCAGAACCCCAAGGCGGACATGGCCGGGTCGATCGCCGAGCTGGAGCGCTGCGTCGGCATGGGGTTCATCGGCTGCAACCTCAATCCCGATCCGGGCGGCGGCCACTTCACCTCGCCACCGCTGACCGACCGCTTCTGGTATCCATTCTACGAGACAATGATCGAACTGGACGTGCCGGCGATGATCCACGTCTCGGGATCGTGCAATCCGGGGCTGCACGCGACCGGCGCCTACTACATCGCCGCCGATACGATCGCGTTCATGCAGTTGATCGAAGGCGATCTGTTCGCGGATTTCCCGAACCTGCGCTTCATCATCCCGCATGGCGGCGGCGCGGTTCCGTATCATTGGGGGCGCTATCGGGGGCTAGCGGACATGCTCAAGCAGCCGAGCCTCGATACGCATCTGATGAACAACGTGTATTTCGATACCTGCGTGTACCACCAGCCGGGGGTGAACCTGCTCGCCGAGGTGATCGACACCAAGAACATCCTGTTCGGCAGCGAGATGGTCGGCGCGGTGCGCGGCATCGACCCGACGACGGGGCAGTATTTCGACGATACCAAGCGCTACGTCGACGCGCTGCTGATTTCCGAAGAGCAGCGCCATGCGATCTACGAGGGCAACGCGCGGCGGGTTTTCCCGCGGCTGGATGCGCAACTGACGGCGCGCGGACTGTGAGCGCGTTCACGATGGACGCGAACTGGTTGTGCTTCGATCCCGCGCCGACCAAGCCCAGCTTCACCCCGCCGCTGGGCGCGGTCGATGCGCATTGCCATGTGTTCGGGCCGGGCGACGTGTTCCCGTTCGCGCCTGAGCGGAAATATACGCCGTGCGATGCCGGGCGCGACATCCTGTATGGCTTGCGCGATTTCCTCGGCTTCTCGCGCAACGTCGTCGTGCAGGCGACCTGCCACGGCAAGGACAATCGCGCGATGGTCGATGCGCTGACCCACGCGAACGGTCGCGCGCGCGGCGTGGCCGATGTGAAGGCCGACATCAGCCACGACGAACTCGCCGCGATGCACGAAGCGGGCGTGCGCGGGGTGCGGTTCAACTACGTCAAACGGCTGGTCGATCCCAAGCCCGACGAATACTATCGCGGTATCATTGAGAAGATCGCCGCGTTCGGCTGGCATGTCGTGATCTATTTCGAGGCGGCCGATCTCGCCGAGAAGCGCGACTTCTTCCTGTCGCTGCCGACGACATTGGTGGTCGATCACATGGGCCGCCCTGACGTGACCAAAGACGTGGACGGGCCGGAGTTCGCGCCCTTCCTGAAGTTCATGGAAAACGACAACATCTGGTGCAAGGTGACCTGCCCGGAGCGGCTCTCCAAATCCGGCCCGCCGACCTATGACGATTTCGTGCCGTTCGCGCGCAAGGTGGTGGAGACATATCCGGACCGCGTGATCTGGGGCACCGACTGGCCGCACCCCAATCTCAACATGGTCGGCCACATGCCCGACGACGGCTGGCTCGTCGATATCATCCCGCGCATCGCGCCGACGGCAGAGCTGCAACGCAAGCTGCTCGTCGACAATCCAATGCGGCTGTACTGGCCGGAGGAACGCCCATGACCCGCGTGACCGACATCCACCAATATCTCGCCGAGTTCGACGATATTCCCGGCACCCGCGTGTTCACCGCCAAGCGGGCGCGGCAGGGCTATCACCTCAACCAGTTCGCGATGAGCCTGATGAAGGCGGAAAACCGCGAACGCTGGAAGGCGGACGAGCGCGCCTATCTCGATCAGTGGGCGATGACCGAGGAGCAGAAGCAGGCGGTGCTGGCGCGCGATTACAACCGGCTGCTCGATCTCGGCGGCAACATCTATTTCATGGCGAAGGTGTTCTCAACCGACGGGCAGTCGTTCCTGCAAGCGGTCAGCACGATGAGCGGCATGGGGCTGGACGATTACGCCGCGATGATGCTGGCGGGCGGCCGCAGCCCCGAGGGCCAGCGATCCACCAAGGAGGGCCGCTGAGATGGCACGCATCACCGCCGGCGTCGCCTCCTCGCACATCCCCGCGCTTGGCGTGGCGAGCGATTTCGACAAGACCGAGGAAGCCTATTGGGCGCCCGCCTTCGCCGGCTACGACTGGACCAAGCAATGGGAGGCCGAGCAGAAGCCCGACGTGGTCATCCTGGTCTATAACGACCACGCCAGCGCGTTCGACATGAAGATCATCCCCACCTTCGCGATCGGCTGTGGCGAACGCTACCAGCCCGCCGACGAAGGCTGGGGGCCGCGCGCGGTGCCCGATGTCGAGGGACACCCCGACCTCGCCTGGCATATCGCGCAGAGCCTGATCCTCGACGAATTCGACATGACGATCATCAACGAGATGGATGTCGACCACGGCCTGACCGTCCCGCTGTCGATGATGTTCGGCAAGCCCGAGGCGTGGCCGGTGAAGGTGATCCCGCTCGCCGTCAACGTCGTCACCTATCCGCCGCCGTCGGGCAACCGCTGCTGGGCGCTGGGTGAGGCGATATCGCGCGCGGTGGCGAGTTTCGAGGAAGACCTCAGCGTGCAGGTGTGGGGCACCGGCGGCATGAGCCACCAGTTGCAGGGGCCGCGCGCCGGCCTCATCAACGCCGCCTGGGACAACGACTTCCTCGACGGCCTCGTCGGTGACAGCGATCGGCTGCGCCATATCCCGCACATCGAATATCTGCGCGAAACCGGCAGCGAGGGCATCGAGATGGTGATGTGGCTCATCATGCGCGGCGCGCTGGGCCGCGCCACGCGCTGCCTGCACCGGCATTATCACGTTCCGGCCAGCAACACCGCGGTCGGGCATATTGTTTTGGAACCCACGGAGCATATCGCATGAGAATCGCCCTCGCCGGTGCCGGCGCATTCGGGGAAAAGCACCTCGATGGCCTTCAGAAGATCGACGGCGTCGAAATCGTCTCGATCATCAGCCGCCGCGCCGAACAGGCCGCCGCCGTCGCCGCCAAATACGGCGCGAAACACAGTTCGACCGAACTTGCCGACGCGCTCGCCCGCGATGACGTCGATGCGGTGATCCTGTGCACGCCGACGCAGATGCACGCGGAACAGGCGATCGCCTGCATGGACGCGGGAAAGCACGTCCAGGTCGAGATCCCGCTCGCCGACAGTCTTGCCGATGCCGAAGCCGTACTGGCCAAGCAACAGGCGACCGGCCTGACCTGCATGGTCGGCCATACCCGGCGCTTCAATCCGAGCCACCAGTTCGTCCACAACCGCATCAAGGCGGGCGAGTTCAACGTCCAGCAGATGGACGTGCAGACGTATTTTTTCCGTCGCAAGAACATCAACGCCAAGGGCGAGGCACGCAGCTGGACCGACCACCTGCTGTGGCATCACGCCGCGCACACGGTCGATCTGTTCGCCTATCAGGCCGGGCCGATCGTCAAGGCCAATGCGATCCAGGGGCCGATCCACCCGGAACTCGGCATCGCGATGGACATGTCGATCCAGATGCAGGCGGAGAGCGGCGCGATCTGTACGCTGTCGCTGTCGTTCAACAACAATGGGCCGCTCGGCACGTTCTTCCGCTACATCGGCGATACCGACACGTATATCGCGCGCTACGACGATCTGGTGAACGGCAAGGAAGAGCCGATCGACGTGTCGAAGGTCGACGTGTCGATGAACGGCATCGAATTGCAGGACCGCGAGTTCATCGCCGCGATCCGCGAAGGCCGCGAGCCGAACTCTTCGGTCGCGCAGGTGCTGCCGTGCTACCGCGTGCTCGACGCGCTGGAACAGCAACTGAAGTAAGGACGATTATGCAGACGAGACCGCTTGGGCACCGCACCGTAACCGCGATCAGCCTCGGCTGCATGAACCTCAGCCACGCGTATGACGTGGCGCCGCCCGAAGCCGAGGCGAGCGCGCTGCTCAACCGCGCGCTCGATCTCGGCGTGACGATGCTCGACACCGCCGCCTTGTACGGTGGCGGCGAGAACGAGAAACTGCTGTCGCGCACGGTGATGCACCGGCGCGGGGAGTTCACCCTTGCCAGCAAATGCGTGCTCGACATGCCGGGCGGCAAGCGCGTGCTCGACGGTAGCCCGGCGGCGATCACCGCCTCGATCGACCGGTCGCTGGCGCGGCTCGGCACCGATCATATCGATCTGATGTACCTTCACCGGCTCGATCCGAACGTGGGCGTAGAGGACTCGGTAGGCGCGCTCGCCCGCGCGATCGAGGCGGGCAAAATCGGCATGGTCGGCCTCTCGGAAATGTCCGCCGCCACGATCCGCCGCGCCCACGCCGTCCACCCGGTGGCGGCGGTGCAGAGCGAATATTCGCCGATGGTGCGCAATCCCGAAGTGGCGGTGCTGGAGACCTGCCGCGAGCTTAATGTCGCCTTCGTCGCGTTCTCGCCGGTGGCGCGCGGGATGTTGGCCGGCGCGATCCGGACGGACACTTACAAGCCCGGCGATATCCGCGCGACGATGCCGCGCTTCATCGGCGCGGACCTGCGCACCAATCTCGATTTGGTCGCGCGGTTCGATGCGGTGGCGGCGAACGCCGGGCTGACGCCGGCGCAACTCGCGCTCGGCTGGGTGCTGTCGCGGGGGGACCATGTCATCGCGCTGCCGGGGACGCGCAGCATCGCGCATATCGAAGAAGACGTCGCGACGCTCGATACGCCAGTGCCGGCCGCGGCGCTGGCGGCGGTCGACGCAATGTTCCCGATCCACGCGATCGCCGGCCCGCGCTACACTGCCGCGATGCAGGCGATGATCGACACCGAACTGCTGCCGGGCGAAGTGCTGGCGTAACCAACTGCGTAAGCGAGGTCGCTCGACCGACCGTTCGTAGCGAAGCCGAGGTACCCTGCGGCGTGTCGCTCGGGACGATCGAAAATCGAGATTTACAGCGGCAATCCGACGTAATTTTCCGCGATCGTGGTCTGCGCCGCGACTGAAGACGCGATATAGTCAAGATCTGCAAGTTGCATGCGTCGATCGAACGCATCCGCCTCGGGGAAACGGTGCATCAGGCGGGTGAGCTGCCAAGAGAACCGCTCCGCCTTCCACACCCGCGCCAGCGCACGCGCGGAATAGCCGGCCACGCCATCCGGGTCGTTGCTGCGGAAATAGCGCGCCAGCGCCTCGGACAGATACGCCACGTCGGACGCGGCGAGGTTAAGCCCCTTCGCGCCGGTCGGCGGGACGATATGCGCGCTATCCCCGGCAAGGAACAGGCTGCCGTGGCGCATTGGCTCGAAAACGAACGAGCGCAGCGGTGCGATCGACTTCTCCAGCGCGTTCCCACGCGTCATGTGCGCGGCGGCATCCGGCCCGAGCCGCAGCGCGAGTTCGTCCCACAGCCGGTCGTCGGGCCACTCTTCGATCTTCTCGTCGAGCGGCACCTGGATGTAATAGCGGCTGCGCGTGGCCGACCGCATCGAGGCGAGCGCGAAACCATGCGCGTGGTTGGCGTAGATCAGCTCGTGGTTGCACGGCGGCACGTCGGCAAGGATGCCGAGCCAGCCGAACGGATAGACCTTCTCGCAATGCTGCCCGGCCGAGGCGGGGAACGCCTTGCGCGAGGGGCCGTGATAGCCGTCACACCCACAGATAAAGCGCGCGTCGAGCCGGTGCTGCGCACCACCTTTGATATAGGTGATGTAGGGCGCGTCGCCCTCGACATCGTGCAGCGCGAGATCGGCGGCCTCGTAGATCACTTCCAATCCGCGCGAAGGTGCCGCGTCCATCAGGTCGCGCGTCACTTCGGTCTGGCCGTACACCATCACCTCCCGCCCGGTGAGCGCAGCGACGTCGATGCGGATCAGCCGTTCACCGTCGGCGAGGTTGAAGCCGTCGTGCGGGATGCCCTCCGCATGCATGCGTTCGCCAAGGCCAAGCCGGTCGAGCAGATCGGTGAGCGTCGTTTCCAATACGCCCGCGCGGATGCGACCGAGTACGTAATCCGGCGCGGCGCGTTCGACCACGACGACCTCGATCCCCTCGGCACGGAGCAGATGGCCGAGCAGCAGCCCCGCCGGGCCGGCGCCCACGATCGCAACCTGAGTTTTCACGCATCTCTCCGTCTTTTCGTTGACGGCAGGATGCGGCGCGACGGCACGATTGGACATGGCAGGCGCGACCGGATAGTTGGACGATCCAGCAGCTTCAGGCCATGCCGATGCGATCCGCCGCGCCCGCTATTCCCGCCTTCTATCTCTACGGCGAGCCGCAGCGGGCGGTTCGCGAGGGGTTCGTCCATGTCGAAAGCCTCGACGATCGTTCGCGGCCGAGTGAATGGACAATCCAGCCGCATCTTCACCCCGATCTCAACCACGTCTTCGTGATGACCGAGGGCGGCGGGACGATGCAGGTGGACGGTGTCACCTGTGCGTTCACCGCGCCCGCGCTGCTGCTGATCCCGGCGGGGGCGGTGCACGGCTTCACCTGGGCGAACGAATCGCGCGGCTGGGTCATCACGCTCGCCGACGCCTATGTGACGCAACTGGCCGAGCGTGACCGCGATCTCGCCACGCTGTTCCACCCTGCGCAGGCGATCGCGCTGGATGCGGAGGATCACGTCGCGGTCGAGCGCGCGGTCAGCCAGTTGCTTCGCGAACTCGGCTGGATCGGCGTCGGTCAGCGCAGTGCGGTGGAAGCGGAGGTGCTTGCGATCCTGGTACGGGCGCTGCGCCGCGCGGCGGTCGGCGCGCTGGCGGGGGATGCGCCGGGGCGCCAAGCGCTGGTGGTGGCGCACTTACGCGAACGCATCGAGGCGCGCTTCCGCCTGCGCGAGCCGGTCGCGGTCCACGCCGCCGCGCTGGGGGTGAGCGAAACCGCGCTGCGGCTCGCCTGCGCGCGGGTGGGCGGATCGTCGCCGAACGCGATGCTGGATGAACGCGCGATGCTGGAGGCGCGACGGTTGCTGCTGTACACCGACATGACCGTCCACCAGGTCGCATGGGCAGTGGGATTCGAGGATCCGGCTTATTTTTCCCGCTTCTTCGCGCGTCATGCCGGCCAGTCCCCGCGCCGCTTTCGCACGGCACGGGGTGGTTGAGCTGATCGCGGTCGGTCGAGGCTCCTACGACTGAACCGAATGAAGCGGCTCAGCCCGCGTCGCGGACGCGCTCATGGTGGCGAATCACCTCGTCGATGATGAACCGCAAGAATTTTTCGCTGAAATCGGGATCGAGATCGGCCTGTTTGGCGAGACCGCGCAGCCGCGTGATCTGCGCATCCTCGCGGCCGGGGTCGGCGGGCGGCAAGCCGGCGGTGGCCTTGTAACGACCGACCGCCTGCGTCACCTTGAACCGCTCGGCGAGCAGGAACACCAGCGCCGCGTCGATATTGTCGATGCTCTGGCGATATCCTGCCAGCGTTTCGTCGCTCACTCGCGGCCTCCCTCTCGACTGTGACACGCCTTTTGCGCAGGCGACCCGCGCCGCGCAAGCCTAATGCGGGCTTGCCTTTGCGCGCCAGTGCCGCCACATCGCGGGAAGATGAGCGCCACGACCCAACGCCTCGAACCCCGCCCAGCACCATCGCTCGATCCGATGGTGGCGCTGATCGCTGCCGATCTGAAACAGGTCAACGCCGTCATCCTCGATCGCATGCGGTCGGATATCCCGTTGATCCCGACGCTGGCCGGCCATCTGATCGCGGGCGGCGGCAAGCGCATGCGGCCGATGCTGACGCTCGCCAGTGCCAAGCTGCTCGGGTACGATGGTGTTCACCACCATGAACTCGCGGCTGCGGTCGAATTCATCCACACCGCTACCTTGTTGCACGACGACGTTGTCGACGGCTCGGACCTGAGGCGTGGCAAGCGCACCGCCAACCTGATCTGGGGCAATCCGGCGAGCGTGCTGGTCGGCGATTTCCTGTTCAGCCGCTCGTTCGAACTGATGGTCGAGGCGGGCAGCCTCAAGGTGCTCAAGATCCTGTCGAGCGCGAGCGCGATTATTGCCGAGGGTGAGGTCAACCAACTCACCGCCGCGCGCCGGGTCGACACGCCCGAGGAACGCTATCTCGACATTATCGTCGCCAAGACCGCCGCGCTGTTCGCCGCCGCCTGCCGGATCGCGGCGGTGGTTGCGGAGCGAAGCGAGGCGGAGGAAGCGGCGCTCGACGCCTATGGACGCAATCTCGGCGTGGCGTTCCAGCTTGTCGACGACGCGATCGACTATGTGTCGGATGCCGGCACGATGGGCAAGGATGCGGGCGATGACTTCCGCGAGGGCAAGGCGACGCTTCCCGTGATCCTCGCCTATGCGCGTGGTGACGAGGCTGACCGGACGTTCTGGAAGGCCGCGATCGAGGGCCACCGCAATCGCGACGAGGATTTCACCCACGCGCTCGCGCTGGTGCGCAGCACGCGCGCGATCGACGATACGATGGCGCGCGCGCGCCATTACGGACGGCGCGCGATCGACTCCCTCGCGATCTTTCCCGATGGTCAGGCCAAGGACGCGATGATCGAAGCCGTCGAGTTCGCCATCGCTCGCGCCTTCTAAGGCTCCGTTTTTGGCAACATTAGTCGCCAACAAGATACGCTGAGGATCGTCGCAATCCGTGTTTCCGCCGATCGGTGGTCGGATCGCTTCGCGACAATGACCTTGCGACCTTGCCGCCCGTAATTGCTCAATGCAGCAGGGCGTCGCCGGCGATGGTAAAGACGAACGCGGTGCCCTCCGGGCGAGCCTCCGCCCACAGTTTGCCGCCATGCGCCTCGACGATGGTACGGCAGATCGGCAGGCCAAGGCCGGTGCCATCCGGCTTTGTCGTGCGGAACGGTTCGAACAGGTTGTCGATCATGCCTTCCGGCAGGCCACGGCCGTTGTCACCCACCGTCACCGTGACGGCATCAGCCCCGCCGACGATCACCACATCGACTTGGCGGTCGTCCTGCCCGGCGGTCGCCTCAACCGCGTTGAGCAACAGGTTGACCAGCACCTGTTCGATCTGAAGCCGGTCGACTGCCACCATTGGCGCGTGCCGCCCGTCATCGAAATTCAGGACAGCACCGATCGCGACTGGCCTGTCGCGAACGTTCGCCCACGCCGCCTGAACGATATCGCCAAGATCCGCGACGGTGCGGGTTATCTCACCACTGATCGTGAAATCACGCATTTTGCGAATGATCTTGCCGGCGCGAAGGCTCGCATCGACGAGCTGGCCGAGATGTTCGCTCGCCATTTCATTGGCATCGGGAATGTTCGAAGCCAGCAGCATCCGCGAGGTCGCGCCGTAGTTGGCGATCGCAGTCAGCGGCTGGTTGAGTTCGTGCGCGAGCGTGGAGGCCATCGCCCCCATCGCGCTCAGCCGCGAGATGCTCAGCAGTTTCTCGTTGGCCGCCTGCGCCGCCGACTGCGCCTCATGCAATGGCGTCACGTCCAACGTCATGCCGACCAATCGTCGCCTCCCGTTCGACCCGTCGTACCGGGCGACCACACGCAGCCACCGCGTCGGCCGCTCGACCGATCCGGTCCGTACCGTCATGTCCAGCGAACCTTCGGTTTCGACCGCCCGGCGCATCGCGGCGACCACCAGCGCCATGTCGGCGCCAACCACCTCCGCGGAAAAGCCACCCACCGGGGCGTGCCCGGTCATGATATCGACGCTCTCATTCTCTCCGAACGTACGCACGATCCGCGCAGACTCGACGTCATATTGCCATGCGCTTGCGCCCGCCGCCTCCTGTGACAGCCGTAGCCGGGTGTTGGCATCGAGCGCCTCCGCCTGCGCGATCTCCAGTGCCAGCTTCGCGTCGGACACCTCCAGATGAAGCCGGCGCTCACTGATCCGTTCATACGCAAGCGCCGCAAACGCCAGCATGGTCGCAGTCGTAATGCTGATGAACAGCAGCATTAACAGCATAGGTTCGAAGTCGCTGTGGACGAAAACACCGACGTCGTTGGATATGCCCGCGAACGCCTCCACGCTGACGACAAGCATGGCCGCCGTCACGCCGCGCATCCGAAACGCCAGCGCTGCCCAGATCAACGGCGGGAAAACCGCCCAGGAGATCGGACTGGCGTCCCGGCGAAGGAAGATCGGATAGGCGACCAAAGCGGTCACGATCAGGATGATCGCAAAGTGCAGCCAGCGTCGCGGATCCCAGTGGTCCGGCCGCGTATCCGCCCAGGCGAGCATCAACGGCAAGGTCAACATCGCACCAGTCAGGTGCCGCAGGCTGCGGCTGAACAGATCGGCCGCGAACGTGACCCCACGCAGGTCGCCGTGCAACGCCATCGGGCCGCTTACGCACGCCGCCATCAGCACGGAGCAGACACAGGCACCGAGGATGATCGGCATTGCGTGTTCGGCCCGTGCAGGGAGTTTTACCCGCCCGACCATCCGCTCCACCACCCACGTGCCGACGACCGGCCCGATCGTGAGCGCAAGCGCGATGACGATCTGCAACACTGGGTGTGGAAGGCCCAGCACGAGCGCCCCCATCAAAACGGAGATCGGCACGGCCGGCCACATCCGCTTGCCCCACAGCAGCAGGCCGGCCATCGCAACGCCTGTGACCGGCATGATCGGCGGCACCGGTGCGGACCGATTCAGGATGAACCCGATGAGGAAAGCGGCGAAGCAGCCCAGCGTGAGCAGGGCGAAGCGCGTCCACCAACGCCCACTGGCGCTCTCCGTCCCCCCTGGAAAGGCAAAGTTGCGCAACGCGTCCATCGTGCGCGTAGCTGCTCGTCAGGCCAGCGAAACGCAACTCCGTAAAAGTACGAAGCTAACCGGCGTCCGGCACGAACATGACACTGCGTGCCTCCACTGTCGCGGCCGGCGTGACGAAGGTGATGGGGTCGGGCGTTCGGTTGAACAACACGGTGACGCCAGCCAACCGCATCGCGATCGCGCCCGTAGCAGGATCGTACCAATCGTCGACGGTGAACGCACACCCGTCGGGTCGAAGCCAGCTGACGTTGCTGTCGGTTAGCAGCGTCGGATCGGCCAGGCTCGGGCACTGAGCGCGTATCCCGGACAGGCTGGCGACAAACGCCTCCAGCTCGGTATCGCGATTTGTCCAGTCGAGCCATGTGAAGGCGTTGTCCTGGCAATAGGCGTTGTTGTTGCCGCGTTGGCTACGGCCAAATTCGTCCCCGGCAGTGAGCATGATCGTGCCGCGCGTGGCAAACAGCGTCGCCAGCAGCGCCTTGACGTCGCGACGGCGCGCGGCGATGATTGCCGGATCATCGCTCGGGCCTTCGACACCGTTGTTCCAGGAATGGTTGGGCGTGTGGCCGTCCCGATTGCCTTCGCCGTTCGCCTCGTTGTGCTTGGTTTCGTAAGAGACGCAATCGGCGAGGGTAAAACCATCATGCGCGGCGATGAAGCTGACGCCACGTGTGAACGGCCCGGCAAAAACATCCGACGAACCGGCGATCCGCGTGACGAGATCGCCGATACGCCCCGCGTCACCGCGCCAGAAACGGCGCACGTCGTCGCGGTACCGGTCGCTCCACTCCAGCCAGGGCGCCGGAAAGCGACCGAACTGGTAGCCGCCCGGGCCAAGATCCCACGGCTCCGCGATCATCACCCTATCGCTAAGGACCGGATCGGCCGCCATCGCCGCGAGCAGCGGGACCTGGGGATCGAACCCGTCGGGTCCGCGCGCCAGCACCGGCGCGAGATCGAAGCGGAAGCCATCGATGCCGGCGTTGACGACGAAGTGCCGCAGCGTATCGAGGATCAGCCGCTGCATCGGCGGCCGCTCGCAGGCCAGCGTGTTGCCACAACCGGTATCGTTGATGAGCGTGCCGTCAGCCATGCGGAAATAGTTCGCGCCGTCGATACCGCGCAGCGACACCGTGGCGCCTTGCGCGTCACTCTCCCCGCTGTGATTGAACACCATGTCGAGAAACACGCTGATCCCGGCCGCGTGCAATGTCGCCACCACATCCGCCAGGTCCGCGATGCCGCCGGGCGCGAGACGCGGATCGAGCGCCATGAACGGGATGGTGTTATAGCCCCATGCATTGCGCAGCCACAGCGGCGGCAGATGGCGCTCGTCGATCCATGCCGCGATCGGCATCAGTTCGACGGCGGCGACGCCAAGCGCCTTGAGGTGCGCGATCACCGCCGGATGGCCGAGCGCCGCGATCGTGCCGCGCTGCGCCTCTGGCACTTGCGGATGTAGCATCGTGAAGGCGCGCACGGGGAGTTCGTAGATCAGGCCGCCGGGCGAAAAGTGTGGCGGCTCGGAAAAGCCGGGCTCGGGCAGGATGGTGACTATGCCCTTCGGCACCAGCGCGGCGGTATCGACGCCACGTTCGCCCAGCCGCGGATCCTGCACGAACGGCCGGTCGATGGCGATCGCATAGGGGTCGACGAGCAGCTTGGATGGGTCGAACCAATGGCCGTTGGCAGGATCGTAGCGCCCGTCGATCCGATATCCGTATCGCGCGCCCGGCCCGACCGTTTCGACAAAGGTGTGATGCCAGCCGCCCTGCCGCATATCGAGGCGCTTGCGCAGGATCTCGCTATCGTCGGCGTCGAACAGCACGAGATCGATCGTCGCGGCATGTTCCGACCAGATCGTGAAGTGCGTACCGTCGTCTTGAACGTGCGCGCCGGGCGGGAATGGCGGCTCCATCAGGTGACGACGTCCGGCATGGTGCGGCCGGTGTGCTGCGCGATGCCTGCAACCGCTTCGGCGGCGGCGATCAGCGGGGCGAGCGCCTGCGGTGTCTCCTGCGCGAGATCGCCGTCGGCGGGCTCGTAGCGTTCGATATAGACGCGCAGCGTCGCGCCGGAGGTGCCGGTGCCCGACAGGCGGAACACCACGCGCGAGCCGCCGACGAAGCCGATGCGCACGCCCTGCTTCGCGCTGACCGAACCGTCGACCGGATCGGTATAGGCGAAATCGTCGGCACTCGCGACCTCCAGCCCGGCGACGGAGCTTCCGGGCAGGCTGGCAAGCTTGCCGCGCAACGAAGCCATCAGCGTGTCGGCGGCAGCGGTTTCGATCCCCTCGTAATCATGGCGCGCATAGTAATTGCGGCCGTAGGTCGCCCAATGCGCCTCGGCGATCGCCTTCACGCTCTCGCCGCGTTTCGCCAAGATGTTGAGCCACAGCAACACCGCCCACAGCCCGTCCTTCTCCCGGACGTGATCGGAGCCAGTGCCAGCGCTTTCCTCGCCGCAGATCGTCGCCATGCCGGCGTCGAGCAGGTTGCCGAAGAACTTCCAGCCGGTCGGCGTCTCGAACAGCGGGATGCCGAGCTTTTCCGCCACGCGGTCGGCGGCGCCGCTGGTCGGCATGGAGCGCGCGATGCCGACCAGTCCGGCGGCATAGCCCGGCGCGAGATGCGCGTTCGCCGCCAGCATCGCCAGCGAATCCGACGGTGTGACGAAGATGTGCTTGCCGATGATGAGGTTGCGGTCGCCGTCGCCATCCGAGGCCGCGCCGAAATCGGGCGCGTCCGCCGCCATCATCCGCTCGTACAGGTCATGTGCGTGGACGAGGTTGGGATCGGGGTGATGGCCGCCGAAATCCGGCAGCGGCACGGCATTGAAGATCGCGTCCTCACCCGCCCCCAGACGGCGGCCGATGATCTCCAGCGCATACGGACCCGTGACCGCGCTCATCGCGTCGAACACGACGCGGAAACCACCGCCGATCAGGTCGCGGATCGCGGGGAAGTCGAACAACGTCTCCATCAGCGCAGCATAGTCGGCGACCGAGTCAATCACCTGCACCGACATGCCCTCGACGAAAGTTTCGCCGATCACATCGATGTCCACGTCCGGCGCGGTGACGATCTTGTACGCATCGATCACCTTGGTGCGGGCGTAGATCGCGTCGGTGACGCTTTCCGGCGCAGGACCACCGTTGCCGGTGTTGTATTTAATGCCGAAATCCTCGGTCGGGCCGCCGGGATTGTGGCTGGCCGACAGGATGATGCCGCCGAACGCGCCATATTTGCGGATCACGTTGCTCGCCGCCGGGGTCGACAGGATACCGCCCTGCCCGACCAGCACCCGCCCGAAGCCGTTCGCCGCCGCCATGCGCAGCACGATCTGGATCACCTCGCGGTTGTAGAATCGGCCGTCGCCGCCGACCACCAGGGTCTGCCCCTCGAAGCCGGTAAGGCTGTCGAAGATCGCCTGTACAAAATTCTCGATATAGTTCGGCTGCTGGAAGTGCGGCACCTTCTTGCGCAGGCCCGACGTGCCCGGCTTCTGGTCCTGATAGGGCGTCGTAGGCACGGTGGTGGTCATGCGGGCGTCCGTTCTTGAAGGAGCGACGTGTACAGCTCCGCATAGCGCGCCGCGCTCTGCCGCCAAGAGAAATCCGCCGCCATTCCGGCGCGTTGCATCGCTGCCCACACGTCGCGTTGCGCATGGAGCGTGACCGCGCGGTGGATCGCGGAGCGAAGCGCCTCCTGACTGCCGGGATCATGCACCACGCCGGTTGCGACGCCAGCGGCGACCGCCGCCTGATTGGCATCGATCACGGTATCGCCCAAGCCGCCGGTGTGCGCGACCACCGGCACGCAGCCGTAGCGCAGCGCGTAAAGCTGGGTCAGCCCGCACGGCTCAAACCGCGAGGGGATCAGAATCGCGTCGGCGCCGGCCTGAACACGGTGCGACAGCGGCTCGTCGAAGCCGGTCAGCACGCCGACCTTGCCTGGGTGGCGCGCGGCGGCATCAAACATCGCCGCCTCGATCGCGGAATCGCCCGAGCCGAGCACCGCCAGCCGCCCGCCCATCGCGACGAGATCGTCTATCGTGGCGGCGAGAATATCGAGACCCTTTTGCCACGTCAGCCGGCTTACCACAGCGAACAAGGGCCCGTCACCGCCGACGATACCGAAGCGCTGCTCGACATGCTCCCGGTTGCGCGCTCGCGCGGCGAGATCGTGCGCGTCGAAGTGATCCGGCACGGCGGGGTCGGTCGCCGGGTTCCATTCGGCGGTGTCGATGCCGTTGAGGATACCATGCAGCCGCCCGCGCCGCGTGGCGAGTAGCCCGTCGAGGCCCATGCCATGGCTCGGCGTCAGGATTTCGTCGGCATAGGCGGGGCTGACGGTGGTGATCGCATCGGCGTAGAACAGCCCGGCCTTCAGATACCCGACGCCGCCGTAATATTCGACGCCGTCGACCGCGAAGGCGCTCCCCGGCAGGCCGAGCTGCGGGAATAGGCCGGCGTCGATCCCGCCCTGGAAAGCGAGGTTGTGGATTGTCATCACCGCCGGCACGTCGGCGCGTGGACCGTGGCGCAGATAGGCGAGCGTCAGCGCCGCCTGCCAGTCATGCGCGTGGACGAGATCGGGGTGATAATCCGCCACTGCGCCCGCCGCGACGCTTGCCGCCACCGCCGACAGCGCGGCGAAGCGCCGCCAGTTATCGCCCCACTCGCGCCCGCTCGCCTCGCTGTAGATGCCGCCGCCGCGCTGAAAGTGATGGGCCGCATCGACCACCAGCAGCCGGGTGCTGCCCACGCTCGCTCGCAACAGCCGCGCCGGCCCGCCGAACAGATCGGGATAATGCGCCACCGCCTCCGCATCGCCGATCGCCGCAAGCACGGCGGGATAACCGGGCAGCACCGTCGTCACCGTCACGCCGTACGGGGCAAGTGCAGCCGGCAGCGCGCCGACCACGTCGGCCAGCCCGCCGGTCTTGACGAAGGGGTGCATTTCGGAGGCGACGGCGAGGACGTGCATGTCGTCAGCCCAGCCGGTCGATCATCGGTTGGGTGATGAGCACCACGCCCTGCTCGGTGCGGCGGAAGCGTTCGGCGTCCGCGATCGGGTCTTCGCCGACGATCAGCCCGGCGGGGATCTTGACGTCCGAATCGACGATCACCTTGGTGAGTTGCGCACCCCTTCCGATTTCACAGCGCGGCATCACCACCGCCTCGGTGATCGTCGAGTAACTGTGCGCGCGCACGCCGGTGAAGATCAGGCTCCTGTGCAATGCCGAGCCGGAGATGATGCATCCGCCCGCGACCAGCGACGAAATCGCGCTGCCACGCCGCCCATCGAAATCATGCACGAACTTGGCCGGCGGCGTGATCTCCGAATAGGTCCACAAGGGCCAGGCACGATCGTAGATATCGAGGTGCGGGATCACGTCGGTGAGGTCGATATTCGCCTCCCAATAGGCGTCGATCGTGCCGACATCGCGCCAGTAGCTGTTCTGCTCCAGCTCGGACCGCACGCAACTCGACGCGAAGCGATGCGCCACCGCTTTGCCATGTTCGACGACATAGGGGATCAGGTCGCCGCCGAAATCATGCTGCGACGCCGGGTTCTGCGCATCGCGCCGCAGCAGATCGGCGAGGAACTTCGTGCGGAACACGTAGATGCCCATCGAAGCGAGCGCGAGGTCCGGCTGCGCGGGGATGCCGGGCGGATCCTTCGGCTTCTCGACGAAGGCGACGATGCGATCGCTCTCGTCCACATGCATCACGCCGAACGCGGTCGCCTCCATGCGCGGCACCTCGAGACAGCCGACCGTCACGTCGGCGCCAGAATCGACATGCTGTTGCAGCATCAATTCATAGTCCATCTTGTAGACGTGATCGCCCGCTAGGATGACCATGAACTCCGGCCCATAGCCCTCGATCACATCGAGGTTCTGGTACACCGCGTCGGCCGTACCCGAATACCAGCCATATTCGTCCTGCCGCTGGCTGGCGGGTAGAATGTCGAAGCTTTCGTTGCGTTCCGGACGGAAGAAGTTCCAGCCCCGTTGCAAATGGCGGATCAGCGAATGCGCCTTGTACTGGGTCGCCACGCCGATGCGGCGGATGCCCGAATTCAGCGCATTCGACAGTGCGAAATCGATGATGCGCGCCTTGCCGCCGAAATAGACCGCGGGCTTGGCGCGCACGTCGGTCAATTCCCACAGCCGGCTGCCGCGTCCGCCCGCCAGTACATAGGCCATCGCGTCGCGCGCGAGCGGTGCGCCTCTCCTCTCGACCATGGTTCTCTCCCGTTACGTGTTATGTTCGAACATGATGGTGGCGAGCGGTGGGATGGTGATGACAGCCCCGCCATCTTCCGCCGCCACGATGCCACCGAAATTGCCCACGCCGCTGCCGCCATAAACGTGTGCGTCGGTGTTTAGAATCTCACACCACGTACCCGCCCTGGGCAAGGTGATGCGATAGCCAGTCAGAACCTGCGGCGTGAAGTTGGTCACGACCACCACCGGAGCCTCGCTCGGCGCCTGCCGCACCCAGGCGAATACGGCATTGTCGCGATCGTCCGCGACGATCCAGGCGAACCCCTCACCCTCGCAATCGCGTGCGTGCAGCGCCGGATGTTTGCGGTAGACACGGTTGAGATCGCGGACGAGGCCGCGTACGCCATCATGCGCGGGCTGATCGAGCAAATGCCAGTCGAGCCCGCGGGCTTCGCTCCATTCGGCGGCTTGGGCGAACTCCTGCCCCATGAACAGCAGCTTCTTGCCGGGATAACCCCACATGAAACCGTAATAGGCGCGCAGATTGGCGAACTTCTGCCAATACGTGCCCGCCATCTTGGTAAGGAGCGTGCCCTTGCCGTGGACCACCTCGTCATGGCTGAGCGGCAGCACGAAATTCTCGTCAAATGCGTAGACGAGGCCGAACAGAAGCTCGTCATGATGCCAGGGCCGATGCACCGGATCACGCGCCAGATAGGCGAGCGTGTCGTGCATGAAGCCCATGTTCCATTTGAAACCGAAGCCGAGGCCGCCCTCATGCACCGGCTTGCTGACGCCCGGCCACGACGTCGATTCCTCCGCGATCGTCATTACGCCGGGGTTTGCGCCGTACACCGCTGCGTTCATACGCTGGAGGAAGGCAACCGCGTCCACATTCTCGCGACCGCCCTGCGCATTGGGCACCCACTCGCCGCTCTTCCGCGAATAATCGAGGTACAGCATCGATGCGACAGCATCGACGCGCAGACCATCGAGGTGGAACGTCTCGGTCCAGTACAGCGCGCTATTGACGAGAAAGGCGGACACTTCGCTGCGCCCGAAATTGTAGATCGCGGTGTTCCAGTCGGGATGGAACCCTTGGCGAGGATCGGCATGTTCGTACAGCGCGGTGCCGTCGAAATGCTCCAGCCCGAATGCGTCGACCGGAAAGTGCGCCGGCACCCAGTCTAGGATCACGCCGATCCCGGCACGGTGGCAGCCATCGACGAAGCGCGCGAAGCCTTCGCCGTCCCCGAAGCGCGAGGTCGGCGCGAACATGCCGGTGGTCTGGTAGCCCCAGCTTGGATCATAGGGATGCTCGGTGATCGGCATCAATTCGATATGAGTGAACCCTAGGTCGACAACGTAGGGGATCAACTGGTCGGCCAGTTCGTCCCAGGTCAGGAACTCGCCCTGCCAGCCGCGTCGCCAGGAGCCGGCGTGGACTTCGTAGATCGAGATCGGCTGACGCCGCGCATCCGCCTTCGCCCAGAATCCGCGATGTTCATGATCGCCCCATTCATGCGCGAGCGGCGCGGTGGTCAGCGAGGCTGTGTAGGGGCGCAGTTCGGCATGGAAGGCAAACGGGTCCGCCTTCAGCGGCAGCGGCGTTCCATTGTTGGCCAGGATCTCGAACTTGTACGCTTCACCCGTGCCGACGCCGGGGATGAAGATTTCCCAGATACCGGTGTCGCGTCGCAGGCGCATGACATGACGGCGGCCATCCCATTGGTTGAACGGCCCGACAACCGACACGCGGCGCGCATTGGGCGCCCACACCGCGAAATGCATGCCCTCACTGCCTTCGTGATGCAGCAGATGGGCGCCGAGCTTGTCGAACAGGCGCAGGTGAGTCCCCTCGCCGATATAATGATCGTCAAGCGGCCCCAGCACCGGACCATAGGCGTAGGGATCATCGACCCACCAGTCGCCATCGGGGTTTCGCGCATGATATCGCACCGGCTTGGGCGCGACCAGCTTGAGCGGCCCGGCGAACAATCCGCCCTCACCCGTCGGCATCAGCGTGCCGAGTGGCGTGCCGTCAAGCCCGAACGCCGCCACGTCCTGCGCACCCGGAATGTAACAGCGCGCGACGATAGCCTCATCCTCGCGGTGCACGCCCAGCACCGCGAACGGATCACCATGCGTACCCGCGACGATCGCTTGCGCTTCGCCGGGCCTCACCACACGCTCCTTCTCACAAAAACCGGTTTATGGCAGCACGCCCCAAATCTCGCTCGCATATTGCCGGATCGTCCGATCGGAGGAGAACCAGCCAACCCGCGCTGTGTTCCGGATCGTCTTGGCATACCACGTATTTTCCTGCGCCCAGAGCGCATCCACCCGGCGTTGGGCGGCGTGATAAGCATCGAAATCGGCGGCGACCATGAACCAGTCGCGATCGTAGATACCGCCGATCAACTCGCGATAGCGGTCGCGGTCGTCGGGCGAGAACACGCCGGAGGCGATCGCCGACAGTGCCTGACCGAGTTCGCGCGATCCCTCGATCACCTCGCGCGGGTTGTAGCCGCCGGCGCGCTTGGCGGCGACTTCCTCCGCGGTGAGGCCGAAGATCATGATGTTGTCGTCGCCGACATGATCCTTGATCTCGATATTGGCGCCGTCGAGCGTGCCGATCGTCAACGCGCCGTTCAGCGCGAACTTCATGTTGCCGGTTCCCGATGCCTCCATGCCAGCGGTGGAGATCTGTTCGGACAGGTCGGCGGCCGGCATCATCACCTCGGCCAGGCTGACGTTGTAGTTCGGCACGAATACGACCTTGAGCAGCCCCTGCACGGCCGGATCATGGTTGATGACGCGCGCCACGTCGTTGGCCAGTTTGATGATCAGCTTGGCATTGTGATAGCTCGGCGCCGCCTTGCCGCCGAACAGCTTCACGCGTGGCTGCCAATCGCGCTCGGGGTGCGAGCGGATCTGGTCGTACAGCGCCACGGCCTCGATGATGTTGAGCAACTGCCGCTTGTACTCGTGGATGCGCTTGATCTGGATGTCGAACAAGGCGTTCGGATCGATCTTCAGCCCCATTCGCTCGCGCAGCAGGTTGGAGAGCGCGGCCTTCTTGGCGATCTTCACCGCCTTGAACTTGGCCTGGAACGCGCCGTCATCCGCGACGGCGTCGAGTGCCGACAGCTTCTCGGTATCGTCGAGAAAGCCGTCGCCGATCGTCTCGCGGATCAGCCCGGTCAGTTCCGGGTTGCACTGCTGCAGCCAACGTCGGGGCGTGACGCCGTTGGTCTTGTTGTTGATCCGGTCCGGGAACATGCGGTGCAGATCGGCGAATACGGTCTGTTTCATCAGGTCGGTATGCAGCGCCGCCACGCCATTGACGCTGTGCGAGCCAACAAAGGCGAGGTTCGCCATCCGCACCCGCCGCTCGCCGGTCTCGTCGATCAGCGAGATTGCGGCGATGGCGCGGTCGTCCATGCCCCTCTCCCGCCGCGCGGCGATCAGCAGCTTGGCGTTGATCGCGTAGACCAGCTGCATGTGGCGCGGCAGCAACCGCTCGAACAGCGGCACCGGCCACGTCTCGAGCGCCTCGGGCAGCAGCGTGTGGTTGGTGTAACCGAAGGTCGGCTGGGTAACCGCCCAGGCGTCGTCGAACGACAGGTCCATCTCGTCGATGAGGATGCGCATCATTTCGGCGATCGAGACGGCCGGATGCGTGTCGTTGAGCTGGATCGCGGCCTTGTCCGGCAGCGTGCGAATGTCGCCGAAATATTGGATGTGCCGTCGCACGATATCCTGCAGCGAGGCGGAGGAGAAGAAATACTCCTGCCGCAGCCGCAGTTCCTGCCCCGCGATATGCGAATCGGCGGGGTAGAGCACGCGCGCGAGGCTGTCGGCCTTGTTGCTCTCCGCCAACGCGCCGATGTGGTCGCCTGCGTTGAACTGGTCGAGCAGGATCGGGTCGATCGGGGTCGCCGTCCATAGCCGGAGCGTATTGACGCGCTCCGCGCGCCAGCCGACCACGGGCGTGTCGTAGGCCGTCGCGATTAGGCGTTCGCCCGGCTTCCAGACACGCGCATCATCGCCGCTACCGTCCGCGCGGGCGGGCTCGACCGTGCCGCCGAACCCGATTTCGTAGCTCGACTCGCGCCGCTCGAACTCCCACGGATTACCGTGTGCGAGCCAGGTCTCAGGCAGCTCGATCTGGAAACCGTCATGGATCTCCTGCCGGAACATGCCGTTCACGTAGCGGATGCCGTAACCATAAGCCGGTACGTCGACCGTCGCCATCGACTCCATGAAACACGCCGCCAGCCGGCCCAGGCCGCCATTGCCCAGCGCAGCGTCCGGTTCGAGTTCACGGATCAGGTCGAGTTCGACGCCGAGCGAGGACAGCGCCTCCCGCATCTCCTCCATCAATCCGAGGTTGGAGACCGCGTCGCGCATCAACCGGCCGATCAGAAACTCGAGGCTGAGGTAGTAAACACGCTTGCCGCGCTTATCGTAGGTTTCCTGCGTCGATTCGATCCAGCGGTCGATGATGCGATCGCGGATCACGTTGATGACGGCGGCGAGCCAGTCGTGCGGCTTGGCGGCGACCGCATTCTTGCCGATGCGGTAGGTCAGCTTCTCGACGATCTCCGCCGCGAGTGTCTCGGGATTGGTGGCGCGCGGCGCCGGTTTTGGAAGCGTGGGAGCGGCTTTGATCATCGAACAGCCTCGAATTGGATACCGGGCGCGAGCGTATCGTCACGCTCATGCTTTGTAGAGGGTTAATCCATCGCCAAGGCGTACCGATGCTTTTTAAAAGATCGCGCGGGCGACGGCGATCGCGACGTCGATCAGCGACGCGCCCGCCAGTGGCCCGACGAACAGCGCGAACAGCAGCAGGCCGATCAGGCGCAGCAACACACGCTCCTGCGCCGCGTTCAACCGGGGTTCCGGCGGCGGCGGGTCGAAGCCCCCCGGCGACGGTGGCCATGCTCCGGGATCGAAGAACATCCCACCGAGATATCACAAGGCGGAGGCGAAATCTTCTCCTCCAGCGTCCGTTTAACCTTTGTTTGTCAATTTCTGCGACATGCCTGATGCGTGTCGGAAATGCTTACACAACGCACGTTTGTACACGTAATTAGGGCCGCACGACGATGATAAGGCTGTTCAAGCACTATATCCCCAATGCCGTGCTGCTGCTCGGGCTGCTCGATGTGGTGCTGCTCGTTGTTTCGGGCGAGGTCGGCTATGTGCTGCGCATCCATCAGCTTGGCAGCATCGTCGATCCCATCCGGAACCGCGTAGCGCAGCTCGGCTCGTTTGCGCTGTGCGTCGAGGTGGCGATGATGGCGACCGGCGTCTACAGCGCGCAGTCGTTGCAGTCGCTGCGCTTCGCGATGGCGCGAATGGTGGTGGCGGTGTCGCTGGCGGTGATCCTGCTCAGCGTTATCTCCTTCCTCCTGCCCGGCGCGACGTTCTGGCGATCGAGTCTGCTCTACGCGATGGGCATCACCGTGGTGCTGCTGATGACGCTGCGGATGCTGCTCGGCAAGGCGCTGGGCGGTCAGATCTTCAAGCGGCGCATCGTCGTGCTGGGCGCCGGCGCCCGCGCGGCACGGCTGAAGGTACTGGCGGCGGCGCCGGGTGCAGGTTTCGTCGTGGTCGGCTATGTTGCGATGAGCGAGGCGGCGACGCGCGTCATCCCCGAGGCGATCGCGCGCGACGCGATCTACAATCTCGCCGACCATGTCGTGCTGCTGAACGCGAGCGAAGTCGTGCTGGCGCTGGAGGAACGGCGCAATGCCCTCCCCTTGAAGGACCTGCTGCGCATCAAGACCACGGGCGTCCACGTCAACGAAATCTCGACCTTCCTTGAACGGGAAACCGGACGGATCGACCTGCAAAGCGTCAACCCGAGCTGGCTGATCTTCTCCGACGGTTTTTCCTCGGGCCGGATGTTCTCGAGCATGTTCAAGCGTCTGTTCGATATCTGCGCGAGCGCGACGCTGTTGCTCATCATGGCCCCGGTGATCGTGCTGACCGCGCTGGCCGTGAAATTGGAGAGCCGCGGCCCCGCCTTCTACCGCCAACGCCGCGTCGGGCTGTTCGGCGTCGGGTTCGACTGCATAAAGCTACGCTCGATGCGGCAGGACGCCGAAGTCGCCGGCACCGCGGTCTGGGCGGAAAAGAACGACCCACGCATCACCCGTGTCGGCCGCTTCATCCGCAAATGCCGGATCGACGAACTGCCGCAGACATGGAGCGTGCTGAAGGGTGAGATGAGCTTCGTCGGTCCACGCCCGGAACGCCCGCACTTCGTCGAGGATCTCGAGCAGCAATTACCCTATTATGCGGAGCGACATATGGTGAAGCCCGGCATCACCGGCTGGGCGCAGATCAACTATCCTTATGGCGCCTCGATCGACGATTCGCGGCACAAGCTCGAATACGATCTGTACTACGCCAAGAACTATTCGCCGTTCCTGGACCTGCTCATCATCCTCCAGACGATCCGTGTCGTGCTGTTCCCGGAAGGAGTGCGCTGACGCGATGATCGCGGGAGTCATCCTGTGGAGCCATGCACTCGCCGCCCTGCTGTTCGCGGGGGTGACGCTGTCGCTGCTGCGCGACGGCCGCGCCGGGCTGCCGCGCCTCACGTTCACGCTGGCGCTGGTGATGACCGCGCTGTGGGCGCTCGCGGTCGCAGGCATCGGCACCAAGGATCTCGTCACCCGCCTGACCGAAACCACTCGCAACCTCGCGTGGCTTGCCTTCATGTTCGCGCTGTTGCGCCGCGATCCAGCCGCACCGCAGCGCCGTGCGGTCTCGTTGATCTACGGCGCGGTCGTTCTGGTCATCCTGTGTGGTCTGATGCTGTCGGTGGTGGAGAACATGCTCGGCGCGTCGGTGCCGCACGAGCTTGCCCCGGTGCGCACACTGTTCCGCGTCATGGTGGCGATCAGCGCTTTGGTGTTGCTCCAGCACTTGTACGGCGCGGTCGTGCCATGCGCGCGCGGCGGCATCCGGCTCGTCGTAGTGGCGCTGGCGGCAATGTGGGGGGCGGACCTGCTGCTCACCACCACCGCATACGCGACCGGACATTGGCCGCAGGAACTGGTCGCCGTGCGCGGCATCGTCATGGCGATGATCGCGCCGGTGCTGGCGGTGGCGGTGCAGCGTGGCGACGACTGGACGCTGCAACTCTCGCGCACCGTGGCGTGGCAGACGCTCTCGCTGGCGGCGACGATCCTGTACGGTGTCGCAATGCTGTTCGCGACGAGCGCGATCGCGACATTGGGTGGCGACCATGCCCGCCTGCTCGAAACCGCGTTCGTGTTCGGCAGCACTGCCGCGGGGCTGACGCTGCTGTCCTCACCGTGGGTGAAGGCGTGGGCGAAGGTGAAGCTTGCCAAGCACTTCTTTGAGCATCGCTATGATTATCGCGCCGAGTGGGTGCGTTTCACCGCCACCCTCGGCAAGCCTGAGGGCGCCGCGCCACTCACCGAGCGCATCGTCAAAGCTGTCGCGGACCTGACCGACTCGCCTGCCGGGCTGCTGCTGGTACCCGAAGGCGCCGGTCTCGGCATCGGCGCGGGCTGGCGCTGGCAGGACGCGGGTGCGCAAACCACCGAGGAAGCGCTGGCCGAGCATCTGTCCAGCAGCGGACGGATCGTCGAACTCGACTCGGTGCGCGCCGGCACCGCCGATCCGGTGGAACTGACGAGCGTGCCGCAGTGGATGCTCGCCAGTGATGCTTGGGCGCTGGTGCCGCTCGTCCACCTCGGCCGCTTGCAGGGCGCGATCCTGCTGGCACGGCCGCCGGTCGATCGGGCGCTCGACTGGGAGGATTTTGACCTGCTGCGCATCGCCGGCCGGCAGGTGGCGAGCTATCTGGCCGAAGCACGCGCGCAGGAAGCTTTGGCGGAGGCGGAGCGGTTCGACGAGTTCAACCGCCGCTTCGCGTTCATCATGCACGACATCAAGAACCTGGTCAGTCAGTTGAGCCTGACCGCGCGCAACGCCGAGCGCCACGCCGAGAACCCGGCATTCCGCGCCGACATGATCGCGACCCTGAAGGACTCGGCCGGTCGCATGAACGATCTGCTCGCGCGACTGTCACAGCACCATTCGGGGCGTGTTGAGGAGCCGCACGCGGTCGATCTGGCGGAGATAGCCCGACGCATCGTGCGCCAGCGCCGCCGTCAGCATCGCATCAACCTTTCGGGTGAACACCGTGCCTTCGCGCTCGCCGATCCCGCCCGGCTCGAGACGTTGCTCGCACATCTGATCCAGAACGCTGTGGAGGCGAGCGGCAAGGACCAGCCGATCGACGTCACCGTCACCGCCGGCGAGCGGCCCGCCATCACCGTTGCCGACGCTGGCTGCGGCATGTCGCCCGCATTCGTGCGCGACCAGTTGTTCAAGCCGTTCGTATCATCGAAACCCGGCGGCTTCGGCATCGGCGCTTTCGAGGCCCGCCAGCTTGCCGAGGCGATGGGTGGCACCGTCACCGTCACAAGCCGCGAGGGTCAGGGCACACGCTTCGTTGTGATGCTCCCCCCCGCGCCCACCCTGCCCGTGGAACAGGCCGCATGACCGACAAGCCCAAAGCGCTGCCCAAACTGCTCATCATCGAGGACGATCTCGGCCTGCAACGCCAGTTGCGCTGGGCGTATGAGGACTATGACGTGATCGTCGCACACGACCGCGCAAGCGCGATCGACGCCGTGCGCGCGAACGAGCCGGCGGTCGTTACGCTCGACCTCGGCCTGCCGCCCGATCCGGACGGGGTGACCGAAGGTTTCGCCACGCTCGCCGAAATTCTTGCGCTGAAGCCCGATACCAAGGTGATCGTCGCCTCCGGCCACGGCGCCCGCGAGTCCGCGCGGCAGGCGATCGCGGACGGTGCGTGGGATTTCTACCAGAAGCCGATCGACATCGACGCGCTCGGCCTGATCGTCGCGCGCGCCTTCCACGTCCATGCGCTGGAGACGGAAAACCGCCGCCTCGCCGAACGTGACAGCGGCACCGCACTCAGCGGGATGATTACCGCAGCACCCGAGATGCTCAAGGTGACGCGCACGATAGAACGCGTCGCCGGCGCGGACGTGTCGGTGATGCTGCTCGGCGCGAGCGGCACCGGTAAGGAACTGCTCGCGCGCGGACTGCACGACACCAGCCACCGCGGCAAAGGTGCGTTCGTGGCGATCAACTGCGCGGCGATTCCCGAGACGCTGCTGGAAAGCGAGCTGTTCGGCCATGAAAAGGGCGCGTTCACCGGGGCGGTAAAAACCACCGAGGGCAAGATCGAACAGGCCAGCGGCGGCACGCTGTTCCTCGACGAGATCGGCGATGTGCCGCTGCCGCTCCAGGTCAAGCTGCTGCGGTTCCTGCAAGAGCGCGTGATCGAGCGGATCGGCGGGCGCAAGGCGATCCCGGTCGACACGCGCATCGTCTGCGCGACGCATCAGGATATCGACGCGATGGTGGCGGCGGGGTCGTTCCGGGAGGATCTGTACTACCGCCTCGCCGAAATCGTCGTGCGCATCCCTTCACTTGCCGAGCGCAGCGGTGACGCCAGCCTGCTCGCCAGCCATTTCCTCAAGAAGTACGCGAAGGCCATGCATTCCTCTGTCACCGGCCTGTCCCCCGATGCGCGCGCCGCGATCGATGCGTGGAGCTGGCCCGGCAACGTGCGCGAATTGGAGAACCGCATGAAGCGCGCGGTCATCATGGCCGAGGGCAAGCTGGTCACCGCTGTCGATCTCGACCTTGCGGAAGGGTCGGAGGAAGTGCCGCTCAACCTGCGCGCCGCGCGCGAAAGCGCCGACCGCAAGACCATCCGGCAGGCGCTGGCGCGCGCGGACGGCAATATCTCGAACACCGCCAAGTTGCTCGGCGTAAGCCGGCCGACGCTCTACGACCTCCTGAAGAGCTATGACCTCCATGCCTAAGCCCCGCAAACGCGTTCGTTTCGCCCGCAAGGCGCTGGTCACGGGTGGCGCGCTGGGTGCGGTCGCCACGGCGGGGTTGTTCGCCGTTACCGCGCTGACCCCGGCCCGCGCCGATGCCGGGGGTGCGCGCAGTGAACTTGCACAGAGCCTCCAATTGCTCGACACCGGCAATTACAGCGCCGCGCGGTTGCACGCGCAGCTTGCCATCAAGGCCGATCCGAACTGGGGCCTCGCCCATGCTGTGCTCGCGCGCGCCTATCTGGCGATCGGGGACGGCATCTCGGCGGAAGGCGAACTCGACCGCGCGCGCGACGACGGCTTCGATACCGCACGCGCGCACCAGCTTTACGCGCACGCCGCGTTGATCGAGGGCGATCCCGACCGCGCGCTTGCCGAAGCCGCAAAGGCGCAGCCGCGCTTCGCCGGCTATGCGATGCGGATCGCCGCGCGCGCGCTCGCCGCCAAGGGTGATGTGCCGGGCGCCGAGGCGATGTTGCTAAAGGTGCTCGCCGCCAATCCGCAGGATGGCGCGGCCTTCGCCGACCTGGGGCGCATCCGGCTGGACTCCGGCAACGTCGCGGGTGCGATCGATTCCGCCGCACGCGCGGTCGCGGCCAGCCCCAACAACCTTGCCGCGCTGACGCTGCGCGGCGAACTGATCCGCGCGCAATACGGGCTGGTCGCGGCGCTGCCGTGGTTCGAAGCGGCATTGACGAAGGACGCCTATTACTATGACGCGCTGATTGACTACGCGGCGACTCTGGGCGACGCCGGCCGCAATCAGGAAATGCTGGAGGCGACCCGCAAGGCGCTCGACGCGCGGCCGAACGATGCGCAGGCGTATTATCTGCAAGCGGTGCTGGCCGCGCGCTCGGGCAATTACGACCTTGCGCGCACGTTGCTGGCACGCGCCTCTGGTACGCTTGGCGGGACGCCGGGCGTGCGGCTGCTTGGCGGGATGCTCGCCTATCAGGCGGGCGCATACCAGCAGGCAATCGAGCAGTGGGGCGCACTTGCCGCGCAACAGCCGATGAACCTCACCGCCAAGCGGCTGCTCGGTCTCGCCACGCTGCGGGCGGGCGACGCGCGCGGCGCGCTGGCGGCACTGCGGCCGGCGGCCCTCCGCAGCGACGCCGACAGCTACACGCTGACGCTGGTGGCGCGCGCGTTCGAACAATCGGGCGAGCGCAACTGGGCGGCGCCGTATCTCGACCGGTCGTTCTGGCCGGCGCGGCCGGGTGCGGCGCCGTTCGGGACCGACGAAAGCCCGGGGCTGCTCACCTCGCTCGCCAGCGATCATCCAATGGAGCCGGTCGCGCGGCTGGGAGCGGTGCGTGGTCTGCTCGAAGCGGGCAATCAGAGCGCCGCGCTCGCGCAGGCGCAGGCGATCACGCAGATCATGCCGGGCGCGCCCTCGGGATGGCTCGCGCTGGGCGATACGCTGGCGGCGAACGCACGCTACGGCGATGCTGCGGCCGCGTACCGGCATGCTGCCGACATCCGGTTCGACGAACCGACGATGCTGCGCATGGTGGATGCGCTCGACCGGGCCGGACAGCGCCCGGCCGCGCTCGATGCGCTCAGCAAGTTCCTGTCGCAGAACCCGCAGAGCATCGCTGGGCAGCGCATCGCCGCGCATTGGCAGATCGCCGCCGCCCAATATGACGCGGCGATCGACACGCTGGAGGGCCTGCGACAGCAACTCGGGGATCGTGATGCGGCGCTGCTGGCGGAACTCGCCTATGCCTATACCGGCGATGGTGACGCCGACACGGGCCGCAGCTATGCCAAGGCCGCCTACTGCTTCGCGTCGATGAACCCGGCCGTCACGGATGCCTATGGCTGGGCGCTGTACCAGCTTGGCAAGACCGGTCTTGCCGTGCAGCTGTTCCAGAAGGCGGTGGCAATCGCACCCGCCGATGCGACGCTGCACTGGCATCTCGGGCAGGCGCTCGGCGACCTCCACCGGGATGGCGAGGCGGCGACGCAGATCCGCGCGGCGCTTGCCGTTCCCGCTTTCAGCGATCGCACGGCCGCGACGGCGGCGTTGAAGGCGCTGAAAGTCTGAAACGGCTGACCTTTGCTCGGGCGTACCCTGAAGCCACAGGATGCAAGCGGTCGCCACCGATTGCCTGATCCGCTTGCCCGAACCCCCGTCTTCTTTCAAAGCGCGGCGGCAACGACACTGCGGGACCAGACACATGACCGACCCGATCGAACGGATCGCCGCCGCTCTCGAACGCCTTGCGCCGCCGCGCGCGGCGCCGGCTGATCCGCTCGCGTATCCGGCCTATGTGTGGCGCGGCGATACGCTCAGCGCCGCGCGCGCGTTCGCGCCGGTGCCGCTCGATCGTATCTTCGGCCTTGCCGCGCAGAAACAGGCGCTGCTCGACAACCTCACCCGCCTGGCCGGCGGTGCGGCGGCGCATGACGTACTGCTGTGGGGGGCGCGCGGCACCGGCAAATCGGCGCTGGTCAAGAGTTGTACCGGCGCAGTGCAGGCGGGCGGCGCAGCGCTGGCGTTGGTCGAGGTGATCGGCACCGGGCTGGACACGCTCCCCGACCTGTTCGCGCAGATCGCCACCGCACCCCGCGCATTCGCGATCTTCATCGACGATCTCGGCTTTGATGCGGCGAGCGATGCGCGCGCCTTGCGGTCGATGCTGGACGGCGGCGCGGAGGCGCGACCCGCCAATGCGCGCCTGTTCGTCACCTCCAACCGCCGCCACCTCGTGCCGCAAAACCTTGAGGAGCAGGCCGACGCGATCAACCCGCGCGACGTTGTCGACGACAATCTCGCGCTTGCCGATCGCTTCGGGCTGAGCCTCGGTTTCCACGTGATCGATCAGGACACCTATCTCGGCATCGTCGCGGGCTATGCGCAGGCGCTCGACTTGCCGTTCGATGCAACCGACGCGGTCGGCTGGGCGACACGGCGTGGCAGCCGGTCGGGACGGGTCGCGTGGCATTATATCGTCGATCTGGCGGGACAACACGGCAAGACCGTAGGATAAAGCTTAACTCGGATCAGATTGGCGCGAAGCCTGCTTGACTCGGCTCGGTGCCGCTTGGAAATGCCGGTCATGGCGCGCGTGGGGGAAATCGATCTACCGGACCGGCTTGCGCCGGGCATACCGCGCTGGGCGACGCAAATCGGCGTCGGCCTGCTGTGCGGGCTGGGTGCGATCGCGATTCGGTTGGTGCTCGATCTGGTCGTCCCAGGCATCGGGCCGTTTGCACTGGTGTTCCCGGCGCTGATCCTGGCGACGCTGTTCGCGCACTGGCCGGCCGGCGTGCTGACGGCGGCACTGTCGATGTTTTACGCATGGCATACCGTTGTGTTCGGGGTCGCCGCGCGGGCACCTGCATCGCTCGACGATCCGTACGGCGTCACCCGTACGCTGGTGATCGCGGTTGCCGCCGGCCTCACCATCGCCATCGCCGAGACGTTCCGGCAGGCAGTCCGCATGGCGGCGACGGAGCGCGACCGCGAGATCGCCGACCGCGACCTGTTCCTCGCCGAGTTCGACCACCGCATGAAGAACAATTTCGCGATCGTCGCGGGGCTGCTCGACATGCAGGCGCGCCGGGCCGAACACCCGGCGACCGCCACCGCGCTGGACACCGCACGGATGCGGGTGGAAAGCATCGCGCAGGCACACCGCCATTTGTATCGCGGCAGCGACCACGTCGGCGCGGTCGAGATGAGCGAGTATCTGCACCAACTGTGCGGCGCGCTGTCCGAGGCGCTGTTCCTCCGCGGCAAGGTGACGTTGGTGTGCGACATCGACAGCACACAAATGCCACGCGATCGGGCGGTTTCGATCGGCCTCGTCGTCAACGAACTCGTCACCAATGCGGCCAAGCACGCCTTCACCGGCCGTGATACCGGCCGGATCGAAGTGCTGCTGCGGGCGCACGCCGATGGCTGGACGCTCATCGTCGCCGACGATGGCGTCGGCCTGCCCGCCGCCACCGCGCCGCGCGGCGGTCTCGGTACGCGACTGATCGATGCGTTTGCTCGGCAGGCAGGCGGAAAATTGCGCACCGAGAGCGGAGCAGGCGGAACGCGGAAGACGTTGGAACTGGCGGCCTGACCGTCGGCCGTTGCCGTTGTGTTTGCCGAGGGTTTGCAACGAAGTCAGTTGGCTAGTGCACGCTGTTGCGGTTGATACAGAGGTTCGGCACGCGACACCGGCGTTGTCCAAGCACTAGGTCAGGCCAGCCCCTTCATCCTGCGGAACGCATCGAACGCGTCGAGGAACCGTTCTAGGTCCGCTTTGGACAGGTAATAGGGCGTGGATAGCCTGAGCTTGCTCGGCTCGCCACCGCGCACCCGGATCTTATGGTTCTGCCAGAGCCATGTCTCCAGCTCCATGCGCTGTACCGGCGGCACGTTGACGGTGATGATCGCGCAGCGCATCGCCGGATCGGGCGAGGTCCAGCTCGTCGCGCCGCGTTTCATCATCTCGGCATGGAGGTAATCGGCAAGCTGGCGGTGGCGCCGCTCGATCCGGTCGATGCCGATGTCCTGCGCCATCGCAACCGCCGCGTTCAGCCCCATCATCGTCGGGATATTGGATGATCCGAACTGCTGGTAACGCCCGGCCTTCAGGGTCCGATCGTCCCAGCTGTGCGTCACCGTCGTCGGCCAGAGCCGATCGCCGATGCTATCGTCGCGGACATACAGGAACCCGGTACCTTTCGGCGAAAACAGCCATTTGTGCATCGATCCGGCGTAAAGATCGCAGCCGATGTCGTTGAGGTCGAGCTTGCCCATTCCCGCCGCGTGCGCGCCATCGAACGCCGAGACGATGCCCTTCGATCGCGCCAAGGCCGAAATCTGCTTGGCGGGCAGGATGACGCCGGTGTTGGTGCTGATGTGGCTGACGAAGATGATCTTCGTGCGCGGCGTGATCGCATCGTTGATGCGGTTCAGGATCTCGTCGGGGGATTTCGGCGGCTTGGGCATGGCAAAGGTCTTGATGACGATGCCGTAGCGTTTGGCACGCAACTCCCACGGCGCGATGCCGCTGCCGTGTTCCTCGTCCGACATCAGCACTTCGTCGCCTGCCTTCATGTCGAAGCCGTTGCCGATGAAGCTGTTCGCCTCGGTGCAGTTGCGCACTATCGCGATCTGGTCGACGTGCGCACCGACGAGATCGGCGAAGGGTTTGCGGAACTCCGGCCACGGGCCGTAACCCCAGATCGGATACTCCTCCGCGCCGGCCTGCATCATCTGCTCGGTCTGCTCGTAGCTGTCGAACACCGCCTTCAGCACCGGGCGCGGCGACGAGCCGACCGTGCCGTTGTTGAGATTGACGAGATCAGCCGGCATCAGGAACTGCTTGCGCAAACCCGCCCAGTACGCGTCCTCGTCCTTGTCGTAGAGGCTTGGCGCAGGCATCGCCACCGGCGCCATCGCGGCGGCGAGCGCCTCCCGCCCCAAAGGCGCGGCAAGCCCGACGGCAGTTGCGGTTGCAAGCAGGGAGCGGCGGTTCAGCATCGTCACCTCGGCATGAAGGATACATGCGCGAGACGGTAGCGGCCTGACCGCCAATAGCAACAATTCTTCTCTATAGGAAACTAATAAGCGATCTGTCCCACCACGTTGCCCGGCGGAGTATAGCGACATACCAGATAATCGTCGCGTTCGTTGCTGGCGAGCGCACAGCCAAAACGCGTGGTGCCGCGCCATATGATCTGGGTGTAATGCGCGACGTCTTCCCACCGGCCGGTGGTGCTGAAGTCCGGCGTTACAGCATTGCGAAAATAGCGCTTTTCGTCGACGAAACCGCCGACCATCTCGTCATAGCGGTACGCACCGCGCGTGCCGGTCCACAAATTCTCACCCTCCCGGCCCGGGCCCATCGGCTGCTCGGCATGTTCAAAGCGGTGCTCGGCGGCGAGCGTCCGCGCGTAGATCAGTGCGTGCGCGGCCAGCGTATCGTCCCACACCAACGGCGCGACGCCGACGGCAGCGCGCGCGCGGTTATGCCCATCGAGCATCGCCTGCCGTAACAGGCTGAGCCCGCGCGCCGGCTGCTCCTTCAGACGCGGCTCGACGATCCGCGCCGGGCCGGGCGGCGAACACCCGGCGACCGCGAGGAGCGGCGCCAGCGCCAACAACACTATCTTCCGCATCTTCCCACATCCTTTGCGCAGGCATAGATGGCGCGGCATGCCCCCAAGCGAAACCCCACCCCTCGCGCTTTACGTCCATTGGCCGTTCTGCGTGTCGAAATGCCCGTATTGCGACTTCAACAGCCATGTCCGCGAAAGCGTCGATCAGGATGCGTGGCGGGACGCGCTGCTCGCCGACTTGGCGTACGAGGCGCGGCTGTTGCCGGGGCGGCGGCTCGGCTCGATCTTCTTCGGTGGCGGTACGCCCTCGCTGATGCCGCCTGCGACAGTGGCGGCGATCCTCGGCGCGGCGGAAGCGGCATGGGGGTTCACGCCCGACATCGAGATCACGCTGGAGGCAAATCCGTCATCGGTGGAGGCGGCGCGGTTCGCCGATCTCGCTGCGGCGGGGGTGAACCGCGTGTCGCTTGGGTTGCAGGCACTGGACGATGCCGCCCTGCACTTCCTCGGGCGCGCGCATGGTGTCGACGAGGGGCTGGCCGCGCTGGCGACGGCGCAGGCCAACTTCGCGCGCGTGAGCTTCGACCTGATCTATGCCCGACCCGGCCAGAGCCTCGCCGCATGGAAGGCGGAACTGGCCCGTGCACTTGATTTCGGCACCGAGCATCTGTCGCTCTACCAGCTCACCATCGAACCCGGCACGCGCTTCGCGACCGAAGCGGCGGCGGGGCGGATCGTCATTCCCGATGGCGATGCAGCGGCCGACCTGTTCGAGGCCACCCGCGCGATGACGGCCGCCGCCGGGCTACCGGCTTACGAGATCTCCAACCATGCGCGGCCGGGGGCGGAGAGCCGCCACAACCTCGTCTATTGGCGGTATCAGGATTACGCCGGGATCGGCCCCGGCGCGCACGGCCGACGCGAGGGGCTGGCGACCGCACGGCATAAAAAGCCGGAGAACTGGATGGCGGCGGTGGCGCGCAACGGCCACGGTGCGCAGATCGAGGAGCCACTGGTGCCTGGCGAGCGCGCCAAGGAGGCGCTGCTGATGGGGCTGCGCCTGCGCGAGGGGATCGATCTAGCGCGAGTGGCGCGGCTTGGCGGCGTGCCGGTGGCGGCGGTGATCGACGAGGACAAGGTGGCGCGGCTGGCGGCGCAGGGGCTGCTATCAAGCGATGGCAACCATCTGACCGTAAGCGAAGCGGGGATGCTGCTGCTCGATGCGATCCTGCCGGAGGTGGTGCTGGGGTGACGGGCATCCGGGCACGTTCTAGCATGCCCTACGACACCGAGTGTCCGGACTTCAACCCAGCCGCGCCGCGTGCCAGCGCAGGTGATCGGCCATGAAGGTCGAGATGAAATAATAGCTGTGGTCGTACCCCGGCTGCATCCGGAGCGTTAGCGCAATGCCGGCCTCTTCGCACGCCGCCGCCAGCAATTCCGGGCGGAGATGCTCGGCGAGAAACGGGTCGGCGTCGCCCTGATCGACCAGCAGCTCGGGCAGCCGCGCGCCATCCTCGATCAGCGCGACCGCGTCGTGGACCCGCCATGCCGCAGGATCGTCACCCAAATACCCGCTGAACGCCTTCCGCCCCCAGTCGACCTGTCCCGGCGCGGCGATCGGCGCGAAGGCGGACACGCTGCGGAAGCGATCCGGGTTACGAAGCGCGATGGTGAGCGCGCCGTGGCCTCCCATCGAGTGGCCGGTGATGCCCTGACGCGTCATGTCGGCCGGGAACTCCGCCGCGATCAGCGTGGGCAGTTCGTCCTCGATGTACGAGCGCATGTGGAAGTGCGTGGACCACGGCGCTTGCGTCGCGTCGAGGTAGAAGCCCGCACCCTGCCCGAAGCTGTATTCGGGTACGTCCGCCACGCCTTCGCCGCGTGGGGAGGTGTCGGGCGCGACGAAGATCAGGCCCAGTTCCGCGCAAGCCTGCCGGTATTCACCCTTCTCGGTGACGTTGGCGTGCGTGCAGGTCAGGCCAGACAGGTACCACACCACCGGCAGCGTCGTGCCCGGTACATGGTCGGGCACGAACACGGAGAAGGTCATCGGCGTATCCGTCGCGGTCGATGGGTGACGGTACACGCCCTGCGTGCCGCCGTGTGCGCGCACCGTGCTGACGGTTTCGATCACGCCGGCATCCGGTGGCGACCGCACAGCTTGTTGCCGTCCGGATCACGCAGATAGGCGAGGTACATGTTACCGATCGGCATGTAGCGCACGCCGGGCGGGTCCTCGGCCGACGTACCGCCATTGGCCACGCCTGCCGCATGCCAGGCGCGCGCCTGCTCCGGCGATTCCATCGCGAAACCGAGCGTGTGCCCGTTGCCGGGCGCGGCGGGCTCTCCGTCGACCGGCGTGGTGACGAGGAGGCGACCGCCGCCATGCGAATAGACAATCCGCCCCTTTGCGTCATACTCACCGGGTGCCGCGCCCACCACGGCGAGCACCGCGTCATAGAACACCTTGGAGCGGGCAAGATCGTTGCTGCCGACGACGACGTGACTGAACATGCGGGCTTCTCCGGTCAGGCGATTAGAACAGCACGACCGAGCGGATGCTTTCGCCCGCGTGCATCAGATCGAAACCCTTGTTGATCTCGTCCAGCGACAGCACGTGGGTGATCATCGGGTCGATCTCGATCTTGCCGTTCATGTACCAGTCAACGATCTTGGGCACGTCGGTGCGGCCCTTCGCCCCGCCGAACGCGGTGCCGCGCCAGTTGCGCCCGGTGACGAGCTGGAACGGGCGGGTGCTGATTTCCTTGCCCGCTTCCGCCACGCCGATGATGATCGAGGTGCCCCAGCCGCGATGGCACGCCTCCAGCGCAGTGCGCATCACCTCGGTGTTGCCGGTGCAGTCGAACGTATAGTCCGCGCCGCCGTCGGTCAGCGCGAGGATCTCGGCGATGGTGGTGGCGCGATCCTTGCCGCGCGCGTCGATGAAGTCGGTCATGCCGAAGCGGCGGCCCCAGTCCTCGCGGTCCGGGTTGATGTCGACACCGATGATCTTGTTCGCGCCGGCCAGCCGCGCGCCTTGCAGCACGTTGAGACCGATACCGCCGAGGCCGAACACGACGATGTTCTCGCCAACCTGCACCTTGGCGGTGTTGACCACCGCGCCGACGCCGGTGGTGACGCCACAGCCGATGTAGCAGGAGGTCTTGAACGGCGCGTCTTCGCGGATCCTGGCGACGGCGATCTCGGGCAGCACGGTGAAGTTCGAGAAAGTCGAACAGCCCATGTAGTGGAAGATCGGCTGGCCCTTGTAGCTGAACCGGGTGGTGCCGTCCGGCATCAGCCCCTTCCCTTGCGTGGCGCGGATCGCGGTGCACAGGTTGGTCTTGCCGCTGAGGCAGGATTTACACTGGCGGCACTCCGGCGTGTAGAGCGGGATGACGTGATCGCCGGGCTGCACCGAGGTGACGCCCGCGCCGACTTCGCGCACAATGCCAGCACCCTCATGCCCGAGTACGCTCGGGAACAGCCCCTCGCTGTCGAGGCCGTCGAGCGTATAGGCATCGGTATGGCAGATGCCAGTCGCCATGATCTCGACCAGCACCTCACCAGCCTTGGGGCCTTCGAGATCGAGGTCTACGATCTCGAGCGGCCGCTTGGCCTCGAACGCAACGGCGGCGCGGGTTTTCATCGTGGCAACTCCCGATCAGGCGCGCGCGTGTTCGACCACGCCGTCCGAATTGTAGCGCAGCGCCTTCAGCACTGTATCGACGATCGCCTCGGCATCGAGACCCGCCTCGGCATACTGCACCTCGGGCTTGTCCTGATCCTGGAAGGTATCGGGCAGGCGCAGCGTGCGCAGCTTGAGGCCGGCATCGATCAGCCCCTCGTCTGAGGCGAAGGTCAGCACGTGCGCACCAAGCCCGCCGATCGAGCCTTCCTCGATCGTGACGGCGACTTCGTGCGTCGACAGCAGCTTGCGGATCATCCCCTCGTCGAGCGGCTTGGCGAAGCGCAGATCGGCGATGGTGGTGGACAGGCCGCGGGCTTCCAGCGCCTCGGCCGCCTTCTGCGCCTCGCCCAGCCGGGTGCCGAGCGACAGGATCGCGACCTTCTGGCCCTGGCGGACGATGCGGCCCTTGCCGATTTCCAGCAGTTCGGGCGTGGCGGGCAGCTCTACGCCGACGCCGTTGCCGCGCGGATAGCGCACTGCGATCGGCCCGCTGTCGTGGGCGACGGCAGTGTGGACCATGTGGACCAGCTCCGCCTCGTCCGACGGCGCCATCACCACGAAGTTGGGCAGCGAGGCGAGATAGGTCACGTCGAAGCTGCCGGCATGGGTCGCGCCGTCCGCACCGACGAGGCCAGCGCGATCGATCGCAAAGCGCACCGGCAGGTTCTGGATGGCGACATCGTGCACGACCTGATCGTAGGCGCGTTGCAGGAACGTCGAGTAGATCGCGCAAAACGGCCGCATCCCCTGCGCGGCGAGGCCGGCGGCGAAGGTGACGGCGTGCTGCTCGGCGATGCCGACGTCGAAGAAGCGATCGGGATAGGTCTTGGCGAACGCGTCGAGTCCGGTGCCCGACGGCATGGCGGCGGTGATCGCCACCACGCGGCTGTCGGTCTTGGCGGCATCGACCAACGCCTGGCCGAACACGTTCTGATATTGCGGCGGGCCGGGAGGCGCCTTGGCCTGCGTGCCGGTGATAACGTCGAAGCGCTGCACACCGTGGTACTTGTCGGCTGCCGCCTCGGCCGGGGCATAGCCCTTGCCCTTCTGCGTGACGACATGAACGAGGATCGGGCCATCGACCGCATCGCGCACGTTTTCAAGCACGGGGATGAGCTGGTCGAGGTTATGGCCATCGACCGGGCCGACGTAATAGAAGCCGAGTTCCTCGAACAGCGTGCCGCCCATCGCCATGCCGCGCGCGAACTCGTCGGTCTTCTTGAGGCTGGTGGCGAGCGGACGCGGCAACCGCTTGGCGACGCGCTTGGCGAGATCGCGTAAGCCCAGGAATTCCTTGCTCGACGCAAGCCGGGCGAGATAGCCCGACAGGCCGCCAACCGGCGGAGCGATCGACATATCGTTGTCGTTGAGGATCACGACGAGGCGGTTGCCGGCGGCCTCGGCGTTGTTCATCGCCTCATAGGCCATGCCGGCCGACATCGCGCCGTCACCGATCACTGCGATCGCCTTGCCGGGCTGGTCCGCGATCTTATTGGCGATCGCAAAGCCGAGGCTCGCCGAGATCGAGGTGGACGAGTGCGCCGCGCCGAATGGATCGTACTCGCTCTCACTCCGCTTGGTAAAACCAGACAGGCCGCCGCCCATGCGCAGCGTGCGGATACGGTCACGTCGGCCGGTGAGGATCTTGTGCGGGTAGCATTGATGGCCGACATCCCAGACCAGCCGGTCGCGCGGGGTATCGAACACGTAGTGAATCGCGACGGTCAGCTCGACCACGCCGAGCCCGGAGCCGAGATGACCGCCAGTCACGCCGACGGCGGAGATCGTCTCCTGCCGAAGCTCGTCGGCGAGCTGGCGGAGGTCTGCGGGCGCGAGTCTGCGGAGATCGGCAGGCGTATCGACGGTGTCGAGAAGCGGGGTGGTGGAAGCGTCAACCATCGCGCGTGCTTAGCGAAGCCGCACGCGACTGTCGATTGATTGCGAGCACATGCCATGCGCCTTGACGCGGCGTGCGTTGCAAAACCACAACGTCCGCATGGCAGACTTCACCCATCGCCTCGCCGTAACCCACGACATCCCCGCCATCGCCGCGCTGATGGAACGGGCGATCGGCGCGCTGCAAGCGGGGTTTCTTACCCCGGAACAGGTGGCGGCGAGCCGGCTGAGTATGGGCCTCGACACGCAACTGATCGAGGACGGCACGTACTTCGTGGTGGAGGATGGTTCGCGACTCGCCGGCTGCGGCGGTTGGAGTTTCCGGGCGACGCTCTATGGCGGCAACCACAGCGTTTCGCTGCGTGATGGGTCGACACTCGACCCCACGCGGGATGCGGCGCGGATTCGGGCGATGTACACGGACCCGGATTTCACGCGGCGGGGCGTTGGCAGGATGATTCTCGCCATCTGCGAGGATGCCGCGCGAGTCGCCGGATTCACCCGCGCGGAGATGATGGCGACTCTGGCGGGCGAACCCCTGTACCGCGCGAGCGGTTACGACACGATCGCGCGAGTCGACAGGATGAACGCGAGCGGCGTGGCAGTTCCCGGGGTACGGATGGGCAAGACGCTCTGAGGGGTGCCGATCACGCCTGGCGACGGGTCGGTCAGGCAGCCGCCTCGCAGTTCGCGCACTTGCCGCGCACCTCGATCACCGGGCGGACCGGCGAGAAGCCGGCCTTTTCCGCTGCCGAACGCACGCCGTTGGTGATGAGATCGTCGTCGAGGTGCGTGGTCTGGCCGCACGTATCGCACACCAGGAAGATACAGTCGTGCAGACAATCCGGGTGCGCGTTGGCGATATAGGCGTTCGAGCTTTCCACCCGGCGGGCAAGGTTGGCGGCTACAAACACATCGAGGATCCGGTAGACGCTGTTGGCGGCCACACGCCGACCTTCCGCCTTCGAAACCGCCTCGGCGATGTCATAGGCGGACGCCGGCTTGTCGAAAGCGGCGAGCGCGGCGAAGATGTGCGCGCGCATCGTCGTCCACTGCTCGCCCGACCGCTCCAAAGTCTGTTGGGCAGCGCGCGCGAGGGCGTCGCCCTGCGGCTCCTGATGGTGGTGGTGCATCGCCATCGCCCGCAGATAGGAACTTCGCCGTTCTGCGGCAAGCGGCGAGCCTGGCGGAAGACGGCGGGATGTTTGCGCGATTGAGACTGCTGCCGATTGGCGATAGCGCGTTGTGACTTCGGGCGGCGCGTGAACCAAAACGACAAGGTGGGTGTTCGAGAATCGATGTTTCGCCGTATTCTTAACCGACGCCGCGAGCGGCAACCCGAGCAACGGGCGGTTGCGGCTTGGTACGACTCCCGCCTTTACGCGATTGGCGATATTCATGGCCGGCGCGATTTGCTCGACGATGTCTTGCGCCAGATCGAGACGCAGGAAGCGCAGAGTGACGGCGCGCCTTCCGAGATCATTTTTCTTGGCGACCTGATCGATCGTGGCCCGGATTCCGCCGATGTGGTCGAGCGGGTGGTGCAGTTACGGGGAAGCGGGCGACCCGTAAGCGTGCTGCTCGGCAACCATGAAGAAATCTTTCTGCGGATCTTGCGTGGCGAGTTCAGCCTGCTGCCGATGTTCCTAAAAATGGGCGGTCGCGAGACGGTGCTCAGCTACGGCATCACACGCGAGGAATACGACACGCTATCGAACCAAGCATTGGCCGAGCGGCTGCGCGTGCTGGTGCCACATGCGCATTTCGCGCTCTTCAACGACTGCGATGTGATGGTGTTTCGCGGTGACTATGCTTTCGTTCATGCCGGCATCCGCCCTGGCGTAGCGCTTGCCGACCAGAAGGAAGAAGACCTGCGCTGGATTCGCAGCCCCTTCCTCGAAAGCAACGCCGATCATGGCCGCATCATCGTCCACGGCCACACCGTGTCGGAAGAGCCGGAGATGCGCGCCAACCGGATCGGCATCGATACCGGCGCGGTGTATAGCGACCGGCTGACCGTCCTCGGCATCGACGGCACACGGCGGTGGCTGTTCGAATCGGCCAAGACACCTGGGAATACCGCGCGCCGTCGCATCGCCTGACCCGGCGCCCGCGCAGCCGACGCCGTGCCACTCCGGCTCCCATGCTAGTGTTTAAGACTGCCGCAACAGCTCCGTGGCGAATTCGCGCACAACCGGGCCGATCTCCTCATGTACCAACGCCAGCGCGAGGTTGGCCTGGATGAAGCCGGCCTTGTCGCCGCAATCATAGCGCTGCCCCTCGAACGTGAAACCGTGGAACGGCTGCTGGCCGATCAGTTGCAGCATCGCGTCGGTCAGCTGGATCTCACCGCCGGCCCCCTTTTCCTGCTTTTCCAGAATGCGCATCACCTCCGGCTGAAGAATATAGCGCCCCGGGATCATCAGGTTCGACGGCGCCGACCCTTGCGTGGGCTTTTCCACCAGCGCGGTCACCTCGGTCAGCCGGCCGTCGGTCTTGCCCGGAGAGATGATGCCATATTTGTGCGTTTCGGACGCAGCGACCTCCAACGCGCCAACGACGTTGCCGCCGACCCGCGCATACGCTTCGACCATCTGCTTCATGAAGCCAGGCGTTCCGACCATCAGTTCGTCGGGAAGAAGCACCGCGAACGGCTCGTCGCCGACGATCTCGCGCGCGCTCAGACCGCATGGCCGAGCCCCAGCGGCTCCTGCTGGCGGATATAGACCGGTGAACCCGGCTTCATGCGAATGTTCTCGATCGCGGCGAGCGACTTGCTGCGGCCGCGCATCGTATCCTCGAGTTCGTATGACACGTCGAAATGGTCTTCCAACGAGGTCTTGTTGCGGCTGGTGACGAAGATGATCTGCTCGATCCCCGCTTCCAGCGCTTCCTCGACCGCATATTGGATGAGCGGCTTGTCGAGGACGGTCAGCATTTCCTTCGGCATCGCCTTGGTCGCCGGCAGGAACCGCGTACCCAGCCCCGCCACCGGGAAAATCGCCTTGCGTACCGGTTTGATGCTCATGCGTCCGTAACTCCGAAATCGCGCGTGAAGGTGTGGAAAGGACCCGCGACCTGCAACACCGCGGACGCGGCGCGCCCTATTATGGACGTGATACAACCTTGTCGATCGGCTTAACAGCGTCGAGGCGTCAGGAGATGGCACAGCTTGCCCGTGCAGCTCGTCGTTCGCCCCACGCGACCCCGCCGCGCATCCGGTAGCAGGACGTTCAGTTCGCCGCGCGGCGATTGAGATCGTGGCCAAGCGCGAGGATGGCGACGCCGATCAGCGTCCACACCGTTTCCCCGCCACCGCTGTCGTGCGGCAGTGACATCGCACCCGCCATCATGCCGAGCCCCAACGAGCCGACGGCGGCCGGCATCATATACCCGTGCGAAACAGCACCGCGACCAAGTGCGATCACGCCGAGCAGTATCGCGATCGACAGGCCGACCTCGTGAAACAACGGGTTGAGCAGCAATCCGCCCGCCGACGCGGCGAGCGCGACCAGAACCGAACTCGCGACGCAGTGGATCACACAAAGTCCGGACAGGCCGATCGCGAGTCCGTCGAAGCGCGACTCGATCCAGTGAAGTGCAGGATGATGAACATGAGCGGTCATTGCCCAGCGCATGTGGCATGCAGCACATGAAGTTACAACATATCATCGCAAGTTTTATGCGGAAGAACCGAGTTGAAACGGGAAGCCGCCTCAGCCCGGTCCCGCCACTGAACGGGAAAAGTCCCGTCGCTGGCGTTGGCTACCGCGCACGTAAGAGCGCGTTGCGGTGTCGAACCTTGGCTTAACGGGGTGCAGTGGATCAACGTGCTGTCAAAATGTCCAATCGACGTGGCATCGTGATCGGGCTAGGCACAGGCATGCTTCAGGCGCACTCTGGCCGCACGGCCGTTCCCGTGGCGATGATACGCTGGCTTTATCTGGTCGCGGCGATGATCGTGCTGATGGTGGTGGTCGGCGGCATCACCCGTCTCACCGAGTCCGGCCTGTCCATCACGCAATGGCAGCCGATCAGCGGCATCGTGCCACCTCTTACGGACGCACAGTGGCAGGTGGAGTTCGCGCATTATCGGCGCATTCCGCAATATACCGCGATCCACGATGGCATGACCATGACCGGGTTCAAGCACATCTTCTTCTGGGAGTATCTGCATCGCCTGCTCGGGCGTGTGATCGGCACGGTGTTCGCGCTGCCGTTGCTGTGGTTCGCGCTGCGCAGGCAGATCCCGCGCGGGTACGGTTTCCGGCTGGTCGCGTTGCTGGCGCTCGGCGGCTTGCAGGGCGCGTTTGGCTGGCTGATGGTACGATCCGGCCTGTCCGATCGGATCGAGGTCGCACCTTTGTGGTTGGCGGCGCATCTGATCACCGCGCTGTTCACGCTTGCCGGGCTCGTGTGGACCGCGCTCGATCTGCGGGCGCTCGCGCGTAACCCATATGCGCGTCCGGCCGCGCTGACCGGGTTCGGCGCATTGGCGGCGGTCGTGCTGGCCGTGCAGCTGTTCTACGGCGCGCTCATGGCGGGGCTGCGCGCCGGGCTGGTTACCAACGAGTGGCCGCTGATGAACGGGCGGATCTTCCCGCATGAAGTGCTCGGCACGCGACCGCTCGGCGCGCTGATGATCGATGATCCTTCGCTGGTGCATTTCATTCATCGATGGTGGGCTTGGGTCCTGGTGGCGGTGCTGGCGGTGCTCGCGCGGCGTGCTAAAGCGATGGGGCATCGCCGCGCGTCGATCGCGATCCATATCGCGCTTGGGCTGCAGATCCTGCTCGGCATCGCGGTGGTGATGTCGGGCGTCAACATCGCGCTTGCCGCGCTGCACCAGCTGGTCGGTGCGCTGCTGGTGGTCAGCGTGGTGTGGGGCATCCATGCGAGCGGGCGCCGCCGCGCGTGATCGACGCGATTTTGCTGGCGCTCACCCCTGCGCCCGTTGCCACGCCTGCTTTCCATCCGATCGAAGGCGCGACGTACCGAAGCGACACCAATGAGACGAGGACCGACGACGGCGGTTCGCAGCATTTCCACGCCAGCCGGCGGATCGTGTTCCGCCGCGAGGCGACCGGTTATGTCGCGGAGACGACGATCGACTCGGCCGATCAATCCGGGCCACAGGCGGGTTCAGCGTTTCTGGCGGGCAATCGTGCGTTTTTCGGTCGCGTCGTGCGGGTGCATCTTGATGCCGCCGGCGCAATCACGGCGGTCGACGATGCCGACGCGCTGATCGAGCGCCTCGCGGCCAGTATCGAAACGGCAGCACGGTCAGTGACCGGCCCTGCCCGCGCCGCCGCGATGGCGGCACCGCTTCGAGCCTTCGACCCTGCGCAGCGGCGTGCGATGCTCGGTTCAGCGGTGGCGGACCTGATCCGCCCCGTCGATGTAGCGCGCCCGGACGGCACACGCACCGTCGCACTACCGTCGCGTGTGCCGACCGCCGCAGGGCAAACCCTGCCCGGCATCGAAACCGTGCGCCGCGACGGCGATGCGGTATCCATCACTACCCACGCCGCCGGGCCGGTCACGGTTGGTGGCACGACGGTGCCTGGTGCCGCCGCCGGCACGATCACGCTCGACACGCTGCGCCGCGTCGATACGACGACCGGGCTCATCATCGAGAGCCGTTCCGCCCGCTTTATCACGACCGCAAGCGGCGCGCGAAGCAGCCGCGCCGAGACGGTCGTGACGCTGCGACTGGAGCCCTGAACGCGTACGGTATCATAATACCCGTCAGCAACGCCGCCGGTTGCTTGACTTACCGGCAGTTCTGCAACAATAGCGCGACATCGGGCGCCGTCCATTCGTGGGCGGCGCGCTTCGTTTCAAACAAGAGGTCATAGCCCCATGAAGGCGCTCATGAAGACCACCAAGGCGGTCAAGCCGCACGAGGTGGAGAAGAAATGGCTTATCGTCGACGCAGACGGTCTGGTCGTCGGCCGCATGGCGTCGATCATCGCCAACGTCCTGCGCGGCAAGCACAAGCCGAGCTTCACCCCCCACGTCGATTGCGGTGACAATGTCATCATCATCAACGCGGACAAGGTGCGGTTCACGGGCAACAAGCTCAAGGACAAGGTGTACTACAAGCACACCGGTTATGCCGGCGGCATCAAGGGCATCACCGCCGCCAAGGTTCTGGAAGGCCGCTTCCCGGAGCGCGTTCTGGAAAAGGCGATCGAGCGGATGATTCCGCGCGGTCCGCTCGGCCGCGCCCAGATGCGCAACCTGCGTATCTTCGCCGGCACCGAGCATCCGCACGAGGCGCAGAACCCCGAAGTCCTCGATATCGCGGGCATGAACCGCAAGAACAAGGTGGGCGCGTAATGACCGACAATCGCCAGTCCCTTTCCGATCTCGGCGCCGTCCTCAACCAGCAGGGCGAAGCCGCACAGGCGGGCGCCGAGGTTCAGGCCGACGCATATCTGTCGGGCCAGATCGACGAGCCGGTTCAGCGCGCGCCGCTGCGTGAGCAGGACCTCGACCAGTATGGCCGCGCTTATGCGACCGGCCGTCGTAAGGACGCCGTTGCCCGCGTGTGGCTCAAGCCCGGTACCGGCAAGATCACTATCAATGGCCGTGACCAGGAAGTGTATTTCGCACGCCCGACGCTGCGTCTCGTCATCAACCAGGTGTTCGGCATCACCGAGCGTACCGGGCAGTATGACGTGATCTGCACCGTGAAGGGCGGCGGGCTTTCGGGCCAGGCCGGCGCCGTGAAGCATGGCATCAGCCAGGCGATCACCAAGTACGAGCCGATCCTGCGCGCGCCGGTCAAGGCAGCAGGCTTCCTGACCCGCGACAGCCGCACGGTCGAGCGTAAGAAGTACGGCCGCGCCAAGGCACGTCGTAGCTTCCAGTTCTCGAAGCGCTAACAGCTTCCATCTCGAACACGATGGGGCGGTCCGGCAACGGGCCGCCCTTTTCGTATGTGCGGATCAGTCGACGTGCTCGACCGGCAGCCGCACGTCCGGCGCAGGCGTGAGAGCGCGCACCTTCACCGAAAAGCCATCAGGCGCGATACGGATTTCGTTGAATGACGGCGGCGTGTCGCGGGTGCGTTCGGACAAGGTGCCGGCCCCGATCAGGCGAACCTGGTGGCCACCGACGTCATGCGCGATATCGAACGGATCGTGGACATGGCCGGTCAGTACCGCTTCGACACCCGCTTCGGCGAGCGCCTGCAAGGCTTCCGCGCCACGGTGCGTCTGCGCGGATGTGCGCGTATGCGGCTCGATCAGGGGATGGTGGCAGGCGATGAACACGCGCGTGCCCGGCCGAGCCGCGCGCACCAACGCGAGCGTCTTCGCAAGTTCACCCTGGGAAACATAGCCTTTCGACCAGTTCAACCGCCACTGGAAACGCGCGGTCGTCACCATCGGCACGATCGTGACTCCCGCCAGTTCGAGCGGCGTTTCGATCATCTTTTCGACCGACAGGAATCGGCGGTACGGGCGGAAGAACCGCTCGAACAGATTGAAGTACGGCAGATCGTGATTGCCGACTTCGACCGTTACCGGCACGCCCAGCCCTTGCAACCACGCAAGCCCGTTCGCAAACTCGCTACGCCGTGCCTGCAGGGTCAGGTCGCCGGTCATGATGACCGCGTCGGGCTGCTCCTTGTGCACGAGATCGTCGAGCCACGCGATCGCCGCGCGGTCCTCGCGTCCGAAGTGTACGTCGCTGACGTGAAACAGTCGGGTCATGAGGATAGCCCCCCGCCTATGGTACGGATAAACATCTTGTCGGTGCGGGCACTGCAAATCTGCGTGCGCGGATCGAGCATTTCCGGTTCGCCGTCGAACAGCGCGAGCACCGGCTTGCGACCGCCGATGCGGAAGGTCTCGACAAAGACCTGCGTCACGCTGCGCGCAGCGACCCAGTCTCCCGTCAGCCACTCCCAGCCAAGTGATGCGACCGAACGAAAATCGCGCGCATCGACAGCCGCTACATCAAGCCGCTCGTCACCCGGCCGCACGAAAACCGCCTGTGGGCGGTGATCGATGCCCGGCACACCATCGAGCCTGATCCCGCGCGAGAACGTGCGTCGCCACGCGTGCCGCAGCGCCCGCGCGAGGCCGCGCAGCTTGCCCTCCCGCACCAGTTCGCGGGCGTGTACCCACGCGGTCGCAGGGCCCAGGATCAGCCCGACCAGCGCGCGGTGCTTGCCCGCCTCTACGAACGGGAGCGCCACCACCTCCCCGCGTTCGTGAGCTGCGTGGACGATCGCGGCGGGATCGGCGTTGCCGTGCAGGGACTTGGCGAGCAGGTTCATGGTGCCCCCGGGCAGGATCAGGATCTTGCCGCCCCATTTGGCATAAGCACAGACGGCGGCGTTGATCGTGCCGTCACCGGCGAACAGCGCGACCGTATCGGCACCGGCTGCATCGAGTTCTGCGTTGGTGGGCAGATCATCCTTCGGGAAACCCGTGCGTCCGACCAGAGCCAGCCCGCGCTCCTGGAACACGGCGACGATAGCCTCGGCCTTGGCGTCGGTCGCCGATCCCGAGGCGATGTTGGTGATGAACCAGATTTTCTCCATCCCTCGCCAACGCGCGGACAGGTGAAAGGGGCCGATGCTCGCGCCAATTTAGCGAGCCGCATGCCAAAGCATGCGTATGCACCCCCTCACGGCGATACCTCCACTCGACTACGACGGAGACGTGTACCGATCCGTCACGCCAGCCTCGGTACTGTCACCCGCAATATAACACTTTCATAATGCACGCCTGATCGGTTCGTGCCACGGTGCCCCGATGCAGACTGCCTCCAAACCAATGGCCGAACTCACCCTGCGCGGAATCTTGCTCGGCGGCTTGATCACACTCTTCTTCACTGCGGCCAACGTCTATCTTGGCCTGAAGGTCGGGCTGACCTTCGCGACGTCGATCCCGGCGGCGGTGATCTCGATGGCGATCCTCCGGCTGCTGCCGGGCGGGTCGATCCTCGAGAACAATATCGTGCAGACGATCGCGAGTGCCGCCGGCACGCTGTCGGCGATCATCTTCGTGCTGCCGGGGCTGGTGATGATCGGCTGGTGGCAGGGCTTCCCCTATGTGCAGACCGCACTGATCACCGCGACCGGCGGTGTTCTGGGCGTCATGTTCTCCGTGCCGCTCAGGCGGGCGCTGGTGGTCGATACCGACCTGCCCTACCCTGAAGGCGTCGCCGCAGCCGAGGTGCTGGAGATCGGCGCGGGATCGCGCGAGGGCGGCGAGGAAAGCACGCGGGGGTTGCGCGTGCTGGTCGTCAACAGCATCGCCTCGGCCAGCTTCGCGATCGCCACACAGACCAAGATCATCACCGATACCGCCGCCACCGCCTTCCGTGTCGGCGCGGGGGCGACCGGGATTTCGGGCAGTCTGTCGTTCGCGCTGCTCGGCGTCGGACATCTTGTCGGCATTTCGGTCGGCGCGGCGATGGCGCTCGGCCTCGTCATCGGCTGGGGCGTGCTGATGCCGGTGATGACCGCCGCACAGCCCGTCCCCGGGGACGTGGCAGGATGGGTGGGAATGATCTTCTCCAGCCAGGTACGGTTCTTCGGGGCCGGCGTCATCGGCATCTCCGCAATGTGGACTTTGGTGCGGATCGCTGCGCCAGTGATCGGCGGCGTCCGTTCGGCGTTAGCCGCAAGCGCGGCGCGCAAGGGCGGCGAGACGCTGGCGCTGGAGGAACAGGACCTGCCGATCCTGTGGGTCGGCGCGGTCGCGGTGCTGACGCTGCTGCCGATCGTATGGCTGCTGTGGGATGTGCTGGCGGGTGGCGCACTGGCCGCCTCAGGTGTTGCGCTGATCGCGGGGGCACTGGTGTTCATCCTTGTCGCCGGTCTGATGATCGCGGCGGTGTGCGGCTATATGGCCGGGCTGATCGGAGCGTCGAATTCGCCGGTGTCGGGCATCGGCATCCTCGCTGCAATCGGTTCGGCGCTGCTGCTGGTTGGGCTGTTCGGGCAGCATCCGGGTGCCGACACGACGCGCGCACTGATCGCCTATGCGCTGATCGTCACCGGCATCGTGTTCGGGGTGGCGACCATCTCGAACGACAATCTGCAGGATCTCAAGACCGGCCAGCTTGTCGGGGCGACGCCATGGAAGCAACAGGTCGCGCTGGTGATCGGCGTGGTGTTCGGCTCGCTCATCATTCCGCCGGTGCTGAACGTGCTCAATACCGGCATCGGCTTCGTCGGGGCACCGGGCGCCGGACCCAATGCGTTGGCGGCGCCCCAGGCCGGGTTGATCTCCGCGCTGGCCAAGGGGGTGCTGTCGGGCGATGCGAACTGGCGAATGCTTGGGTACGGCGCGCTCGCGGGTGTGGCGCTGATCGTGCTCGACGAAGGGCTCGGCCGCCTCAAGCTGCTGCGGCTGCCGCCGCTCGGCGTCGCGCTTGGCATCTATCTGCCGATGTCGGTGATCCTGCCAACCGTCACCGGGTCGGTGGTTGGCTGGTTCTACGATCGTTGGGCGCGAGGCAGTGCCAATCCCGAAGTGGCCGAGCGGATGGGCACGCTGACCGCGACCGGGCTGATCGTCGGTGAAAGCCTGTGGGGCGTTGCCTTCGCGTTCATCGTGTACCTGACCGGCAGCGACGCACCGCTCGCGTTGGTCGGGCCGGGGTTCGCCGGAACCGCGCTGGTGGCGGGCACCCTGCTGTTCATCGCGCTGGCCGCGTTGCTATACCGGCGGACCATGGCGATGGCGCGTTAGCCTTACGTTGCGCGAGCGATCATCGCCGTTTCGTCGCGGCGCAGCGTCAGCACCTCGACGCCGCTCGCCGACACCGCAACGGTGTGCTCGAACTGCGCGGAGAGCTTGCGGTCGTTGGTAACGACGGTCCAGCCGTCTTCCTCGGTCGACACCTTGCGCGTGCCCTGATTGATCATCGGCTCGATCGTAAAGACCATGCCCTCGCGCAGTTTCATGCCGCTGCCAGGCTTGCCGAAGTTCATCACCTGCGGTTCCTCGTGCATCTCGCGCCCGATACCGTGACCGCAATACTCCCGCACCACCGAATAGCCGTTCTTCTTGGCATGACGCTCGATCACGCAGCCGATATCGCCGATATACGCGCCGGGTCGTACCTGGCGGATGCCATGCCACATCGCCTCCTGTGCGACACGCACCAGCCGCGTCGTCGCGGGCGGCACGTTGCCAACCACATAGGTTTTGCTCGAGTCCGCGATGAAGCCGTTCTTTTCCAGCGTGATGTCGAGGTTGATGATGTCGCCGTCACGGATGATCTCTCCCGCATCCGGCACGCCGTGGCAAACGACGTGGTTGATCGAACAGTTCAGGACGTACTTGAAGCCATATTGTCCCTTGCTGGCCGGTCGCGCGGCGAGATCGATGGTGATGAAGCGATCGACCAGATCGTTGACCTGCATCGTCGACAGGCCGGCGAGGTTCTGGGTGTCGAGCATCTCGAACACCGAGGCGAGCAGCTTGCCGGATATGCGCATCAGCGCGAGCTCGTCGGCCGTCTTCACCATCTCAGGCGGCGACGGCGGACAGCGGCACCTGCGCGGCCGCAAGTTCGGCTGCGACAATATCGTTGAAGGACAGCGTCGGGTTCGCTTCGGCCATCATGCCGATCTTCATCCAGAACTCGGCCTGCGCGTTGATCGAACGGCACATCACCGCACTCGCACGGCGCGCTTCTTCGTGAAGGTCGTCGGCGACTTTGACGATGCCCACCAGCTTTCTCCCATCGTTGAACAGCATACGGAACGTATATGCTTCGTATAGCCTTGTCAACGCAGACCCGTTCGTGGCGACTGTGCAACATGCAGGCTAACAGCCTGCCTCGCGCGGCAAGCCTGCCAAAACACGCCACCGCTCGCCGGCTACAGGTGGGAACGACGGTTCGAGCGACGCCGTCGCGACGTCACATCGCCGCGAGGAGGCTCGAAATCGGGATGAACGCGAAAGCAACCGAGCTATCCGCCACGCCGTAGGGCACGAACAGCTTGTCGCCATGCTTCAGCGCGCCGCAGGTGTAGACGACGTTGGGCACATACCCCTCGCGGTCCTGATCGGCAGCGGCGAGAATCGGCTCCTGCGTCCGGCCAAGCACCTTGGAGGGATCGTCCTTGTCAAGCAGGACCGCGCCGATCGAATATTTCCGCATCGCGCCGACGCCGTGCGTGAGCAGCAGCCAGCCCTCGTCGATCTCGATCGGCGGACCGCAATTGCCGATCTGCACCAGCTCCCACGGCAGTTCGGGCGTGAGTAGCAGTTCGCCCTCGTCCCAATGCGTCAGCGTATCCGACTTGAGCAGGAACAGGTTTTCGCCGTCCTGCCGGCCGATCATCATATACTGGCCGTTCACCTTGCGCGGGAACAGCGCCATACCCTTGTTACGTGCGGCAGGGCCGCTCATCGGGACCAGATCGAACGCCCGGAAATCGCGCGTGCGGAGCAGTTCGGACTGGATCGTAGAGCCGTTATAGGCGGTGTAGGTACCAAGCCACTCCCACGCACCGTCGTCATGCTGAAAATGCACGAGGCGCAGATCCTCAAGCCCCTTCGACTGGGCATCGGTCATCGGGAAGATCACCGTACCCGACAGCGTGGAGTCACGGTGGCGGTAAACCGTCACCGGGCCTTCCGGCACCGTTTCCTCGTCGACGTCGATCATGTCGGTCGCCGTCGCGAAAGGCGGCTCGGGTGCGAGTTTCAGCTCGTTGTTGTCGGTGATGATACCTTCGCGGAACGCCACGGAGGAGATGTGCCCCTCACCCACCGCGCGCAGGCTCATCAGGATGCGTTGCGAACCGGGCGGCATGCCGGTCTGGTCGAAATGCGGCACCGCACTGGGATTCATCAGCGCGGCTGCGGCATAGCTGTATTCGTGACAGAAATACGCACCAATCAACTGACGTTTCTCGTCACCGATATAGGTACCGTCGAGGCCCATCATGGCCGCAATTTCGTCATAGCGCGTCATGAAGACGCGGCGCGTCTGCCAATGACGCGCCTCGAAATCCTTTAGCACGATCTCCAGTTCCGCACGCGTTTCGGCAGTGTTGAGCGCCATTACGGCGTTAACGATGCGTTCGGTACGGCTCGGCCCCTTCCCGCTTGCCGCCCAGGCAAGATGGAACGGCCGCACAACCACGCGGGAAGGATCTGCGTGGAGCCGCAGAGCATGGTGGAACAGGTCTATCACGTCGTCGCCTCGCCAACAGTCTGCTACGCGACGTCACGAGCGAGGCTACGCAACGGCGCGATCCGGCCCTGCCACGCTTTCGACCTGCTTTGAAAGCCCAGAAATCGCACATGATGCGAGTTGCAGCGCCAAAATCGACTCCGCACCTTGGTTACGGTTCAATCCGCTCGGCATCAGTCCGTCGAAACAGCCCCCATCATGCACTGTGGCAAGCGGAAGATCGAGATCGTTGACCCCAAGATACCAATGATAAGCCTTCATGGCCTCATCGATCCACCGCCGTTCACCGGTCGCTTCGAATGCTGCTTCACAGGCCTCGATCGTCGCCTGCGCTTCGAGCGGTTGCTGGTCGTATGGCAGCGGCGCCTGGAATGGGCGGTTGAAACTCTCGCTACCGACCGCGCGGAAACGGCCTTCGGGTGACGTCTGCTGCCCAATGATCCAATCCAGCGTCCTGGTGCCGCACGCGATCAGGTCATCGCGGCCCAGCGCCTTGCCGGCGCGGAGCAGCGCTTCCGGGAGACGGGCATTGTCATAGGCCAGCACGATCTCGAACCACTCCCATTCAGGGCGTCGCGCCTCTTCGAGAAGGGCGAGCAGGTCGGCCGAAAAGCGCGTCAATATGCTACGCGCAAGCGCATGGCCGGGGAACGCCTCCAGGATTGCGGCCGCGCCGAGCATCGCGAAACCATGGGCACGCGGGCTGCCAAGCTCGAAGGCGAGGCTCGCAGTCATGTCGAACATCGCCACCGCCCAATCGCGGTGCTTGGCTTGGCGGGCATCCCGTGCAGTTACGCCGAACGCCCAGATCGTCCGGCCGTTGGAGTCCTCCGACCCGACATCCTCGCACCAGGTTCGGTCAAACCGCATGAAGTTGCGGAAACGCCGCGCCTCGGGGTTCCACGCATATTGCAGGAACGATTCGTAGGTCGTCATCCACTTGTCGCGCACGTCGTCGGCAAGCGTTTCCATCTTGCAGGCAAGGATCAGCGCGCGCGCATTGTCATCGATGCAATAGCCGTGACGGCGGTCCGGCACCGAGAAGATCGCGTGCTGGAACATGCCGGTGGAGTCGCTCATCCGCTCTACCGCAGAAAAGTCCGGATCAAGAGACGCCGTGGACGGCGAAGGCCCCGCGATACGGCGTGGCTGCGTCGCGATGATATGGGCAATCTCCCGCATCGCGCGTTCGGCAAGGCGCGGCCAGATCATCGTACGGCCACGTTCGTACGCACGCTGCGAAAGGCGGGTGCGATTGCGTTCGCTGTCGAGCAGTGCGTTGATTTCACGCGCGAACGCCGCGCTGTCCCCGAAGTCGACCAGCACGCCGTGCCCGTCTGAAAGAATCTCGGTCGCATGGACGTAAGGCGTCGACACAACCGCTTTACCCACACCGACGGCGTAGGAAAGCGTACCCGAGGTGATCTGTGCCGGGTTGCTGTAGGGCGTTGCGTAGATATCGGCGGCCTGCAAGTAATTGATCAGATCGTTATGCTCGACGAATTCGTCGATGAAAGCGACTTGCTCGCCGACGCCATGCTCGGATGCCAGCGCCTTAAGACGATCACGGTATACCTCGCCCTCATGCGCGACCAGGTTAGGATGCGTCGCGCCGAGAACAACATAATAGGCGTCGGGATGGCGCGCGGTAATCGCCGGCATCGCGTCTATGATGGTCTCGATGCCCTTGTTGGGGGCGAGCAGCCCAAAGGTGAAGATCACCTTCTTGCCCTGCCAGCCGAACTGAGCCTTCAGCGTATCGGGATCGACGAAGTCGCGATCCGGGACGCCGTGCGGGATCATCACGAGCGATCGCGCACTGGCACCATAGACCCGCTCGAGGATCTCGCTGCCACGATCCGCCATGACCACCACCTTGGCGGCGCGACGCAGCAGACCTTCCATCACGCGGCGCTCTTCAGCGCTGGGCTTTTCAAGAATGGTATGAAGCGTCACGATCACCGGGATCGTCACCCGGTCGAGCAGCGCAAGTAGATGCTCGCCGGCCGAGCCGCCGTAGATGCCATATTCATGCTGTACCCAGAGCGCCTGCGCGCCACTATGCTCGATCGCGCGCGCCGCCTCCGAATAGGCGATGCGATCGTGCTGCGGGATGCTCATCGTGACCTCGGGCGGATACACGTAACGGCCCGGATGATCGTCCATGGCGTACACGTCGATCTTGAGATCGGGGAAGCGCCCCTTCAGCGCGGTGAACGTATCCGTCGTGAAAGTCGCAAGACCGCACTTGCGCGGCAGGAAATTCCCAATCAGCGCAATGTGGTCAATCGAAGAAAGCGGTTCTGCTGCTCGCGTCATCAAGGGACATCCTGTGGACCGAGGCTAAATGCCCCGACGTGTCTCCCCAACAACAAACTGCTTTCGAATAAGTTGCAAGAATGTTGCACCGCAACGAAGCAAGTCCTCCAAACTGGGTCAGGCGTTCGCGGATGCAGCATTCAGCCCCGGCCACGATAGCCGGGCACGTCCTGCGACGGCAGCCACAAGCCATCCGGCGGCGAGCCAGACTGCCAGAAGACGTCGATCGGCATACCGCCGCGCGGATACCAATAGCCACCGATCCGCAACCACAATGGCTTCATCTCCGCAAACAGCCGCTCGCCGATGCCGACCGTGCAATCCTCGTGGAATGCCTGATGGTTGCGAAAGCTGCCGAGGAAAAGCTTGAGCGACTTGGACTCGACGATCGTCTCACCCGGTGCGTAATCCAGCACGAGGTGTGCAAAATCCGGCTGGGCGGTCACCGGGCACAGCGAGGTGAACTCCGGCGCGGTAAACCGCACCAGATACGGACGCCCGCGCCGTGGATTGGGAACGTAGTCGAGCACCGCTTCCTCCGGAGAGACGGGAAGCGCGCTGGTTTGGCCGAGATGCTTTGGTGTCATGCCGCGCATGTAGCGATGCATGTTGTGCTTCGCCACTGCGCTCGACGTGCACAACCTGCGGGTTTAGGTAGGCGAGCAAAGGCTTACGGGAAATGAACATGGATTCGCTGGTATCGACCGAGTGGCTCGCCGCCGAATTGGGCGCCGCCGATCTTCGCATCGTCGATGCAAGCTATTTCCTGCCTGAGCATGGCCGGGATGCAGTAACCGAGTTCGCAGGTGCACATATTCCGGGTGCAGTGTTCCTCAACCTCAAGACCGTCGCCGATACCGCCAGCCCCTACCCGACCATGCTTCCGTCAACCGACGCGTTCACCCAGGCGATGCAGGCGCTGGGTATCAGTGCGACCGCGCGGGTGGTGATCTACGACGCCTCGCCGATCCACTCCTCCGCACGGGCATGGTGGATGCTGCGCCACTTCGGGTTTGAGGAGGTTGCCATACTCGACGGTGGTCTAGCCAAGTGGCAGGCGGAGCGCCGTGTTACAGAACGCGGCGATGCCGCTCCCCTGCCGGCCACGCTGAGCGGCCTGTCGCCTCGCAGCGATGTGCGCACGCTTGCCGACATGCGCGAGACGCTGGTCGGCGGCGCGGAACAGGTGCTCGATGCGCGCTCTGCCGCGCGCTTCTCCGGCGAGGAGCCGGAAACGCGGCCCGGTGTGGCGAGCGGGCATATTCCGGGCGCGAAACACCTGCATTATGCTACGTTGTTCAACCCGGACGGGACCTGGAAGAGCCGCGCCAACCTGCGCACCGCGTTTGAAAATTCCGGCGTCGACCTCTCTCGGCCGATCGTCACCACCTGCGGGTCGGGAATCACGGCGGCGGTGCTGGCGTTCGGCGCGCACCTGCTCGGCGTGGAAACAGCGCTATACGATGGCAGTTGGTCCGAATGGGGCGCCGACCCATCCACGCCCAAGGCAACGGGAGCGATCGCATGAGCGGCGAGCCACGCGACAAGGGCACTTCGACGCGGGTTGTCGCCGCAGGGCGGCGGAAGGAATGGACGCAGGGCATCGTCAACACGCCGGTCTGGCGTGCCTCCACGATCCTGTACGACAGCGTCGCCGACCTGCGCGCTTCCGGCGCGGCCGATACGCACCATCGCTTGTTCTACGGTCGGCGCGGCACTCCGACGCAGTGGAGCCTCGCCGACGCGCTGACCGAACTGGAACCCGGAGCGGAGGGGACGTTTCTCTATCCTTCCGGCGTGGCGGCGATCGCGGCGGCGTTATTGTCGGTCCTCTCGCCCGGCGACGAACTGCTGCTGGTCGATAGCGCCTATGATCCGTCGCGCGGCATCGCCAACGGTTTGCTCAAGCGAATGGGCATCACCACGCGCTGCTACGATCCGCTGATCGGCGCCGGTATCGCCGACCTGATCGGGCCGAACACGCGCGCGATCCTGATGGAGAGCCCCGGCAGCCTCACGTTCGAGGTGCAGGATGTGCCCGCAATCTGCGCAGCCGCAAAGGCGCGCGGTGTTACGACCTTGCTCGACAACACCTGGGCAACGCCGCTGCTGTTCCCGGCGATGCAGCACGGCGTCGATCTTTCGATCCTCGCCTGCACGAAATATATCGTCGGCCATTCGGACGTAATGCTCGGATCGGTGACCGCCGCGCCCGGCCATTTCATGCAACTGCGTGATACCAGCTTCCAGTTGGGGCAAGTCGCCAGCCCGGACGATGCCTGGCTCGGTTCGCGGGGGCTGCGGACGATGGCGGTGCGGCTGCGCCAGCATCAAGACAGCGCACTTCAAATCGCACGGTGGCTCGCCGAACAGCCGGAAGTGGCGCGCGTGCTGCACCCGGCGCTACCGTCCTGCCCCGGGCACGAGATCTTCGCACGCGATTTTCTGGGCGCATCCGGCCTTTTCTCGTTCGTCCTCAACGGCGGCGCGAAGGAAAAGTGGGAGGCGGCGCGTGCCGCGCTGATCGATGGGCTGGAGCATTTCGGGATTGGCTACAGCTGGGGCGGGTTCGAGAGCCTGGCGCTACCGATCAACCCGGCCCGCCACCGCACCGCAACGCGCCGCGATGACGCCGGGCCGATGATCCGCCTTCAGATCGGGCTCGAGGATGCCGACGACCTGATCGCCGATCTCGACGCCGGCCTCGCGCGGTTCCGGACGGTTATGCACCCATAGCCGTGTGGCGCGCGCGCCACATCAGCAACAAACCGGACACAGATCAGCAAAATTTTGTTGTACTGCACCATAAGCAGGCTCAAGTTACGGCCTCCAAAGGCAAGTTGCGCGGAGGGTTCGCCCTTACAGACGTACATGCATTCGGAAGCAGGCGGGGACGACGCATTTCGAAAGGGAAACGATGCGCTTCTCCACACTCTCGCTCGGCGCGCTGTTGCTCGCCGCCTCTGCCACGCCCGCGCTTGCGGACGATGCCCCGACGGCACCACCGCCCGCCTTCACGGTCAGCGGTGGCGCAACGTTGATCTCCGACTATCGCTTTCGCGGCATTTCGCAGACCGACAAGAAAGTTGCGCTGCAGGGTACGTTCACCATCGCGCACGAATCGGGTCTGTACGCCACCGTCTGGGGTTCGACGATCGACGATTACATCGCGAACGGCAGCGATCAGGAAGTTGATCTGATTGCGGGTTATTCAAAGACGATCAACGGCATCAAGCTCGATGGCGGCGTGCTCTATTATTACTATCCCGGTGGCGGCCACGCCAACACCGACTTCGTCGAGCCGTACTTCGACATCTCGAAGCAGTTCGGCCCGGTCAACGGCAAGGTTACGGTCAACTATGCGCCGAAGCAGAAGGCGCTGAGCGTCGGCAACGGTTCGGAAAGCAACGTCTATCTCGCCGGCGACGCTGCGCTTGCGGTGCCGAACACGCCGTTCGGCTTCACCGCACACCTCGGCCACACCTTTGGGCCGAGCTACCTGTCGATCGGAGATAATTACACCGACTGGGGACTGGGCGGCAGCTACACCTGGAACCATCTGACGCTCGGCCTGAGCTATGTGGATACCAACAAGGATTCGTTCATCACCGATCAGCACGGCGAGACGCGTAACATCTCCAAGGGCGGTGTCGTGGTATCGCTCGGCGCGGCGTTTTAAACCGAGCAAGGCATTTAAAGAAAAAGGGAGCGGTTCGCCGCTCCCTTTTTTTGTGTGTCGGATAGACCGGCCCGAAAGCCGGCAGTTCACTTGGCCTGTGTTACGCGGGCGCTTTGGCCGTCACCTTCTGGAGCGGCAACCACGTCGCGGGTCGACGCGCCCTTGTCGACCACGTTGGTTGCGGGATCGTCGACCGAGGAACGGATGCCCGCGTCGTCGCTATCCGCGCCCGCTGCCGAGAGCGTCGCGCTCTCGCCCGCGCTACGCGGCGCCGACCCGCCGAATAGCGCGTCAAGCGCCTGCGCGTTGGGGCTGACGTCGTTCGCGCGTGCGGCACCGGGCTTCGGCGGAGCAAGCGAGAAATCGGGCGGGATTACCAGCGGCGCCTGACGCGCGACCGCGAACTCATCCGGACCGCCGGGGCTACCCAGCCGCGAATGCGCGGCGCATCCGCCCAGCAACAGCGCGACGCCCGATACGCCCGCGACACAAACCAGTTTACGCATTGCCAGAAGTCTCCACAGAATCTTGTGCCGCATGTCGTTCGCCCCTGGGCTTGTCGCGTACCAGAAGCGCGCGGACGAACAAGACGAGCACCCCCACCGTAATCGCGGCATCGGCGACATTGAAGACCAAAAACGGTTGCCACGCGCCGATATGAAAATCGGCAAAATCGACTACATAGCCGAGCCGCACCCGATCGAGGATATTGCCGAGCGCGCCGCCCAACACACAACCAAGCGCGATCTGCTCGATCCGCTTGGGTTCGCGCAGCATCCATACCAGCACGCCGAGCGCGATCAGCCCGGTCATCGCCACCAGCAACCAGCGCGACGTGTCGTTGCTCGCGTGCAGCAGCCCGAGCGAAACGCCGTGGTTGGCGACGAACTGCAGGTTGAAAAACGGCGTAATCTCACGCGCGGCGGTCAGATCGTCAAGCCGCAGCACCTGCGTGATGCCGTATTTTGCAGCCTGATCGGCGACGAACAGCAGCGCGGCGGCAGCGAAGCCGGCGGCGGGCAGCCGGCTCATGCCACAACACTTTCGCAGCGGTCACACAGGTCGAGATCCTGCACCACCTCGGGCAGCAACCGCCAGCAGCGACCGCACTTGTGATACTCGGTGCGCGTCACCGCGATGCCGTCACCCGGCGAGACATTGGCGACGATGAACGCCTCCGCCAGCGCCTCCGGCGCGACCGGCAGCGCCGGCACCGTCACCTCCGCCTCAAGGCTGGAACGCACCACCTTCTCACGGCGCAGCGGCTCGATCGCCTCGGTCACCTGCGCACGCAAAGCGCGCACTTCCGCCCACACCGTAGACACGCCATCGTCACCCGACGTGGCCGGCACGTCCGGCCATTCCAGGAAATGCACCGAGCCATCCTCGCTCGGGAAGCGTGCCTGCCATACTTCCTCGGCGGTAAAGCATAGGATCGGTGCGGCATAGCGCACCAGCGCGTGGAACAGCAGATCGAACATGGTACGCGCGGCGCGACGCTTGAGATCGCTCGGCGCGTCGCAATACAGCGAGTCCTTACGAATATCGAAATAGAACGCCGACAGATCCTCGTTGGCGAAATCGGTTAGCAACCGCAGATAACGGTTGAACTCAAACGCTTCCGCTGCCGCCTTGAGATCGCGATCGAGGTTACCGAGCAGGTGGAGCACATAGCGTTCCAGCTCGGGCATGTCGGCCGGCGCGACCTTTTCGGCATCGCTGAACCCGTCAAGCGCGCCGAGCAGATAGCGGAAGGTGTTGCGCAGCTTGCGATATGCGTCGGAAGTGGTGGTGAGCACCTCCTTGCCGATCCGCACGTCCTCGAAATAATCGACCGAGGCGACCCACATCCGCAGGATGTCCGCGCCGCTTTCCCCGATCACCTTCAACGGATCGACCACGTTGCCGAGGCTCTTCGACATCTTGCGGCCGTTGCCGTCGAGCGCAAAGCCGTGCGTCAGCACCGCGTCATAGGGCGCGCGCCCACGCGTGCCGCAGCTTTCCAGCAGCGACGACTGGAACCAGCCGCGATGCTGGTCTGATCCTTCGAGGTAGAGGTTGGCGCGCGTACCTTCGCCGTAGCGCGCCTCGATCACGAAGGCGTGCGTCGAGCCGCTGTCGAACCACACGTCGAGAATGTCAGTGACGATCTCGTAATCCGCCACCGCATAATCCGGGCCGAGCAGCGCCTGATGATCGGCGGAAAACCACGCGTCCGCGCCGCCGGCGGTGAACGCCTCGCGGATGCGGGCGTTGACCGCCGGGTCGCGCAGATAGTCGCCGGTCTGGCGGTGGACGTAGAGCGCGATCGGCACGCCCCACGCACGCTGCCGCGAGATCACCCAGTCGGGGCGTTGCGACACCATTGCATTGATGCGGTTCTTGGCACGCTCAGGCACCCAGCGAGTCTGCTCGATCGCATCGAGCGCGAGGTCGCGGAGGGTTGCACCGTTGCTGGTGGTAGCGCTTGTGGCGGACGGCTCGCTTTGCTCGCCGATCAACCCGCTGCGAACGCCCCCCAGGCGTTCGCTATTCGCGGGTTGATCCATCGGGATGAACCACTGCGGCGTCGCGCGGAAGATCACCTTGGCCTTCGACCGCCAACTATGCGGGTAGGAATGCGCGAAGTCGTCGCTTGCCGCGATCAGTGCGCCAACCGCGCGGAGGTCCGTGCAGATCGGCCCTTCCGCGCTGACGAACTTCTTGTTGATGACGCTGCCCTGCCCGCCCAGCCACAGCCAGTCGGCGCGGTACATGCCCGCGCCATCGACCGCGAACACCGGATCGATACCGTTAGCCTTGCACAGCAGGAAATCGTCCTCGCCGTGGTCGGGCGACATGTGGACGAGCCCGGTGCCGGCGTCGGTGGTAACGAAATCACCGGCAAGGAACGGGCGCGGCTTGGCGAAGAACCCGCCGAGTTCGTGCATCGGGTGGCGGGCAACGGCGCCCTCAAGCTGCGATCCACGCACCGACATCAGCGCGGTGACGGTCCCCGCTGCATCGCCGATCTTGACGATGACCGGATGCCCGATGCGCGCGCCGAAGCTTTCCAGCAGATCATGCGCGACCAGCAACGTGCGCGGGCCACCGACCATGTCGTCGAAGCGGACCAACAGATATTCGATCTCCGGCCCATACGCCAAAGCCTGATTGACCGGGATCGTCCACGGCGTCGTCGTCCAGATCACCGCATGCGCGCCGACCAATTCGGGCGCATTCGGCGCCTCGGTGATTTCGAACGCGACGTCGATCTGCGTCGATACCACGTCCTCATATTCAACTTCAGCTTCGGCAAGCGCGGTCTTTTCCACAGGCGACCACATCACCGGCTTGGCGCCGCGATAAAGCTGGCCACTTTCCGCGAACTTGAGCAGTTCGCCGACGATCGACGCTTCCGCCTCATACTTCATCGTCAGATACGGGTCGGCCCAATCGCCCATCACGCCGAGCCGCTCGAACTCCTTGCGCTGCACCGCCACCCACTTCTCGGCATAGGCGCGGCACTCGGCGCGGAACTGCGCGACCGGCACCTGATCCTTGTCGAGCTTTTTGGCGCGGTACGCCTCCTCGACCTTCCACTCGATCGGCAGGCCGTGGCAATCCCAACCCGGCACGTAGGGCGCGTCCTTGCCCATCAGCGACTGGCTGCGGACGATGATGTCCTTCAGCACCTTGTTCATCGCATGGCCCATGTGAATGTCGCCATTCGCATAGGGCGGGCCGTCGTGCAGGATGAAGCGTTCGCGCCCGGCGCGCTGCTCGCGCAGGCGATCGTACAGGCCGAGCTTTTCCCACCGCGCGAGAATCGCGGGTTCCTTGGCGGCGAGGCCGGCCTTCATCGGGAAGTCGGTCTTCGGCAGGAAGACGGTGTCGCGCCAGTCGCGCGGGCTATCGGGGGCGGTCGTATCGGTCATGAAGCGGTGGCCTTAGCCGAGCGGCGCGCCACTATAAAGCCCCCTGCCCGAGCATCGCCTCGTCACCAGTTCCACACCATGCCGGTTTCGCTGAACGGCTTCGGCTCTTTCGGCGGGATCGTCGCGCTGTTCAGCTCGACCTGCCAGAAGCCGACGTCGATCCAGCGGCCGTTCTTGTAACCCGCCTCGCGGAGCACGCCGGTGCGTTTGAAGCCGACCGATTCGTGCAGTCGGATCGACCAGTCGTTCGGCAGCGTGATGACACCGATCGCATGCGCGAAGCCCTGCGCGCGTACCGTATCGATCAAAGCATCGTAAAGCTGCCGGCCATAGCCTTTGCCGAGGGCGGCCTGCGCGAGATAAACCGAGGTCTCGATCGTGTAACGATAGGCCGGCCGATCGCGGAACGGGCCAGCGAAGGCGTAACCCATAACCGTCGCCGCCTCACCTTCGGTGACCACCAGCCATGGCAGATAGCCGTTGGAGGCGAGCATGCGTTTGTGCATCTCGTCCGCGTCCGGCGCGTCGGTCTCGAACGACACCGTCGCGCCCTCGACGTAAGGGCGGTAGATGCCGGCGATCGCATCGGCATCGTCGGGCGTGGCGGAACGGACAGCGATCACCATCCGAAGCGCGCCAGCACGTAGTTCATCAGTGCTACGTCACCCTGCGCGGGCGGCGTGCCGCCCAGCCCTTCACACTCAAGACACCGCGCCTGTATCGCCGAGCCGGTGCCGATCCGCTTCACGTCACCGAGCGCCTGCGCGAACGCGGCGCGATGCTGCGCCGCGATGCGGGTGAACGCGTCACCGCCGCTTTTCGCATCGTCATCCCCGTCGTCGCGGGTGAACTGCGCGATCAGCTTGGCGAATGCGCTCGGCTTCTTCTCGAGATACTCGGCATGGTAGCTCTTCAACCCTGCCAGCTTCGCGGCCGCCGCGACCGCGTCATCAAGCCCGCCGAACTGATCGACCAGCCCGATCTGACGCGCGGTGCCGCCGTCCCACACCCGCCCTTGGCCGATCTCGTCAACGCGGGCCGGGGTCAGGTGCCGCGCAGTGGCGACGCGGCCGACAAACTCGCGGTAGCCGTTCTCGATTCCCGCCTGGAAAATCGCGTCAGCCTCCGGCGTGGTGCCCGCGTAGATGTCGGGCTGGCCGGACAGCGGCGTCGTCTTCACCCCATCCGTGGTGATGCCGATCTTCTTCAGCGTGTTCTCGAAGGTCGGGATGATCCCGAAGATGCCGATCGAACCGGTGATGGTGGTCGGCTCGGCGAAGATGCGGTCGCCGGCGGTCGATACCCAATAGCCACCGGAGGCCGCGACCGAACCCATCGATACCACGACCGGCAGCTTCTGCGCCTTCGCCTCTTGGATCGCGCGGCGCATCGTCTCGGACGCAAGCGCCGAGCCTCCCGGCGAGTCGACGCGAACGACCAAAGCCTTGAGAGTTTTCTTGGCAAGGCCGTCTAGCATCAGCTTGGCGATCGTGTCGCCGCCGACATTGCCGCCGCTCGACTTGCCGTCGGTGATGTCGCCGGCGATGGTCAACACGCCGACCGCATCGCCGCCGGTCGGCAGCGGGTTGCGTGCCACATAGCCGTCATAGCCGATCGTCTTGAAATTACCGGCCGCCTTGCTGGTGTCGAAGCCGGCGATCTGCGCCACACGCTTATCGAAATCCAGACGGGTGCCGAGCTTGTCGACCAGCCCCGCGTCAAGATTGGCTTTGGCAATGTCGCCCTGCGCCGCCGCGATCACCTTGTCGGGTGCGGTCAGGAACGGACCGACCTTGGCCTTGGGCCGCGCCTTGGCGATCGCCTCCTGCCACTGGCCGAAGATGACCTGGTACAGCTTAACGACCTCTTCCTTCGCTTCGGGCGAGGCGGCGTCGCGCGTGTACGGCTCGACATAGGATTTGTATTTGCCGACGCGGTAGACGTGCGCGGTGACGCCGAGCTTGTCGATCAGGCCCTTGTAATAGAGCTGCGATCCGCCCGGCCCCATGAACAGCGAGCCGCCCATCGGGTTCACCCACACTTCGCTCGCGTTGGCGGCAAGGCGATACGCGCCATCGGTATAGGCGGTGGCATAGGACAGCACCGGCTTGCCACTGTCGCGCACACGGCGGATCGCATCGCCGACCTCGGTCAGCGCGGCCGGATAGCCACCAGCAAACCCGTCGAGATCAAGCACGACGACCTTAACATCGCCGTCGCCTTTCGCCTTGTCGAGTGCGCGCACCAGATCGCGGAGGCGAAACTCGGTGGTGGTCGGCGAACCGGTCAGTGCCGCAAGCGTCCCCGGCGTACCCGGCTGCTCCACGATCGGACCGTCAAGCTTGAGCAACAGCGCGCCCGCCCGGTTACCGGAACCGCCCGGCCGCGCTGCAAGCGCACCGAACAGCACCCCGAAGAACAGCAGCATCGCGATCAGGACGAGCGCGTCCTTGATCCCGACCAAAAGCTTCCACGCACCTCGTACGAGTTTCACTCTGCCGCTCTCCTGTTGGCGGATGACAACATATCGCTAGAGCATCGCCGAAGACGCGTAAACACCGTGCAGTTGCGGCAACACAGCCGGTCAAAAATTGCGCTAGCGCCGGTTGACGATCGCCCGGCTCAGTCACATATGAGCGTCGCTGGCACTCACCTTTGGCGAGTGCTAACAACTATTCACATGCTCTACAAAAAGGACAGCGCATGAACTTTCGTCCGTTGCACGATCGCGTTCTCGTCCGCCGGGTTGAGGCGGAAGAGAAGACCGCTGGCGGGATCATCATCCCCGACACGGCCAAGGAAAAGCCGCAGGAAGGCGAAGTCGTCGCCGCCGGTGCCGGCGCCAAGAGCGAAGAGGGCAAGGTCACGCCGCTCGACGTTAAGGCCGGCGACAAGATCCTGTTCGGCAAGTGGTCGGGCACCGAGGTCAAAGTCAACGGTGAAGATCTGCTGATCATGAAAGAGTCGGACATTCTCGGGATCGTTGGCTGAGCCAACTACCCGGTTTTTCTTCTCAACACTTTAGTTTGAAAGGTCAGCCAACATGGCAGCCAAGGACGTAAAATTCAGCCGTGACGCGCGAGAGCGCATCCTGCGCGGCGTCGACATCCTCGCCGATGCGGTGAAGGTCACGCTCGGGCCGAAGGGCCGCAACGTCGTGATCGACAAGTCGTTCGGTGCCCCGCGCATCACCAAGGACGGCGTCACCGTCGCCAAGGAAATCGAACTCAAGGACAAGTTCGAGAACATGGGCGCGCAGATGGTGCGCGAAGTCGCCTCGAAGACCAACGACGTCGCCGGCGACGGCACCACCACCGCCACCGTGCTCGCTCAGGCGATCGTGCGTGAAGGCATGAAGTCGGTCGCAGCCGGCATGAACCCGATGGATCTGAAGCGCGGGATCGATCTCGCCGTCGTCAAGGTCGTCGAGGACATCAAGTCGCGTTCGAAGCCGGTTTCGGGTTCGTCGGAAGTCGCACAGGTCGGCATCATCTCGGCCAACGGCGACAAGGAAGTCGGCGAGAAGATCGCGGAAGCGATGGAGAAGGTCGGCAAGGAAGGCGTCATCACCGTCGAAGAGGCCAAGGGTCTCGATTTCGAGCTGGACGTCGTCGAAGGCATGCAGTTCGACCGTGGCTACCTCTCGCCCTACTTCATCACCAACCCGGAGAAGATGACGGTCGAGCTCGCCGATCCGTACATCCTGATCCACGAGAAGAAGCTCTCGAACCTGCAGGCGATCCTGCCGATCCTCGAAGCGGTCGTTCAGTCGGGTCGCCCGCTGCTGATCATCGCAGAGGATATCGAGGGTGAGGCGCTCGCCACGCTCGTCGTCAACAAGCTGCGCGGCGGCCTCAAGGTCGCAGCGGTCAAGGCACCGGGCTTCGGCGATCGTCGCAAGGCGATGCTCGAAGACATCGCCGTCCTCACCAAGGGCGAAGTGATCTCGGAAGACCTCGGCATCAAGCTCGAGAGCGTCACGCTCGGCATGCTCGGCACCGCCAAGCGCGTCACCATCGACAAGGACAACACCACCATCGTCGATGGCGCCGGTGAAGCCGATTCGATCAAGGGCCGCACCGATGCGATCCGTCAGCAGATCGAGATCACGACCTCGGACTACGATCGTGAGAAGCTCCAGGAGCGTCTCGCCAAGCTTGCTGGCGGCGTGGCCGTCATCAAGGTCGGCGGTGCGTCGGAAGTCGAAGTCAAGGAGCGCAAGGACCGCGTCGACGACGCGCTGCACGCAACCCGCGCAGCCGTTGAAGAAGGCATCGTTCCCGGCGGCGGCACGGCCCTCCTCTACGCAACCAAGGCCCTCGACGGCCTGACCGGTGCGAACGAGGACCAGACCCGCGGCGTGGACATCGTCCGCAAGTCGCTGACCGCGCTGGTTCGCCAGATCGCCAGCAACGCGGGCCATGACGGCGCAGTGGTTTCGGGCAAGCTGCTCGACCAGACCGACACCTCGTTCGGCTTCAACGCATCGACCGACGTGTACGAGAACCTCGTCGCAGCCGGCGTGATCGACCCGACCAAGGTCGTCCGCACCGCGCTCCAGAACGCGGCCTCGGTCGCCGGCCTGCTCATCACGACCGAAGCGGCCGTGAGCGAGCTGCCGGAAGACAAGCCCGCGATGCCCGCAATGGGCGGCGGCGGCATGGGCGGCATGGGTGGCATGGACTTCTGATTTCGGACGGGAGCAGTTCGCTGCTCCCGACACGAACTCAGAACGGCCGGCGGGTCGACGGCAAAGCCGTCGGTCCCGTCTGACGCAAAGGTGGCGGCTCTGCCGTCGCCAATTCCAAACCACTCAGCCTTCCAAGCTGGACCAAAACGAAGGGCCGGGGGAGCGATCCCCCGGCCCTTCGTGCGTTCAGGCGAAGGGCCCGCGACTACAGCAGCCCACGATAGCGCATCGCCACGTCGCACCGCGCATAGCGCGCCCCGAACCGTGCCATGATGTCGGCGTCATGCTCGAAGCCCAGTTTCTCATAGAGGTGGATCGCGGCGGCGCACTTGCGGCTGGTAAGCAGGTAAAGCGTCTCCGCCCCCATGTTCCGCGCCCGCGCGATCATCGCGGTGAGCAGGAACTCGCCCGCCTTGCGCCCACGCGCCGCCGCGCTGACACCCATCTTGGTAAGCTCGAACTGGCGCTCTGCGGTCTTCTGCAACGCGCAAGTGCCGACGATCCCGACGCCCGGCGCCTCGACGAACAGGATTGCACCACCGGGCGTGATGATGCGCTCGCGCGGATTCTGGAGAACGTCGCGATCGGTATCCTCTAGGGCGAACATCGTCCTGATCCACTCGGCGTTGATGTCGTGGAAGAGGGGTGCGAGATCGTCGGTAAACTCGCGCAACACGAGTGGCGGAGCGGAACGCGCCAGCATGGCGGCGACACGCATGTCGAGCGGTTGCTCGGCAAGCCGCCGTTCGAGCGTGGCGATCTGATCGAGCAATGGACCGGCAAGTCCCTCGCACAGTTCCACCGCCGCCGCGCCGACCTGCGGCCAGAGCGCGACGCGGGCATGATCGGCGAGAGCCGTGCCTGCCGCCGTCAGCGTGATCGTCTTCTGGCGCTGGTCCTTGTGATCGCGCGTGAGTGCGACGAGGTCGAGCGCGACCAGCGCCGTCACGGTGCGGGTAACGGCTGGCTGACTGACGCCAAGCGCCTCCACCGCTTCGCTGATGGTGAGCGGCCCGTAGCGATCCAATGCGGCTAGCAATGGCATCTGGCCTGGCTGGATCGGCACGCCGGCGTTCCGCAACACGGTGGCGGCCTCCCCCTGCATCCGTTCGGCAAGGCGTTTGAGCCGGCTGCTCAGGAATACAGCGCCGAAATCCGCCAGCACATCACGCGACATATCGTTCTCCATAACCTGTTATATAGCACGTTATCAGATATGCAGAGCTTTGCTAGCTGTGGCTTGCTTCCTCCCGCAAAAAGTTGACGAATGCCCTTAGCGGCACCGGCATCAACCGCCGGCCAGCGAAGTACAGGAACGGACCGGAGAAACGCGTCGACCAGTCCGCCAGCACCTCCACCATTGTTCCGCGCGCTATCCCCGGCGCGACATACGCCTCGAACCCGCCGAACAGCCCGACCCCCGCCTCCACCGCCGCCAGCAGAAGCGGCATGCGATTGGTCACGAAATGCGCGGGTGGCGAGACGATGATCGTTTCCCCGTCCTTCTCATACTCCCACTCGCCCATTCGGCCGCTGGCGAAGCGATGCCGCACCGCGCGGTGACGCAACAGGTCGTGCGGATGCTTGGGCACGCCGTGACGCGCAAGATAGTCCGGAGATGCGACCGTTACGTAGCGATCGTGGCGCGGCCCGATCGGGACCGCGATCATGTCCTGCTCCAGCCGCTCGTCATAGCGAATGCCGGCATCAAAGCCGCCGGCGAGGATATCGACGAAGCTGTCATCCGCCGTCACATCGACGCGAATCTCCGGGTAACGCATCGCAAAGCGCGCCAACAGCGCCGGCAGGATCAACTCCGACACGCCGACCGGCACGTTCAGCCGCAAGGTCCCCCGTGGCGCGTCGACGGAACCACCAACGACATCAAGTGCGCGCCCGATCTCGGCGAGCGCGGGGCGAAGCGAGGCGAACAGTTCCTCACCCGCCTCTGTGAGTGTGACGCTGCGGGTAGTGCGGTGGAGCAACCGCACGCCGAGCCGCTCCTCCAGCCGCCGCACGCTGGTGCTGAAGGTGGATGCCGAGCCGTTGCGCAGGTTGGCGGCGCGGCGGAAGCTGCGCTGTTCGGCGACCGCAGCGAAGGCGGCGAGATCGGTCAGGTCGGCATCCACCATTGTTCTGAAATCCGTACATGTTGTTCGAGCTGAACCGGATTATCGCACAATCCTGCAGCTCCTAGATAGCTGCCGCCACAGCAAAGGAGCACGTCCCATGCAGATTACCAACCTCGGCAAAGCCGGCCCGCGCACGTCGGCGTTCGGCCTCGGCGCGATGGGCATGTCGGGCAGCTACGGCCCGTCAGATCGCGACGAGAGTATCGCCACCATCCACGCCGCACTCGACGCCGGCATCACGCTGATCGACACTGGCGACTTCTACGGCATGGGCCACAACGAACTGCTGATCGCCGAGGCGCTGCACGGTCGCGATCGCGATACGGTACAGCTCAGCGTCAAGTTCGGCGCCCTGCGCGCGCCCGACGGCAGTTGGCTCGGCTTTGACGGTCGGCCTGCGGCGGTGAAAACCGCGCTTGCCTACACGTTGCAGCGGCTTGGCGTCGACCATATCGACATTTACCGGCCCGGTCGGCTCGATCCGGACGTGCCGATCGAGGATACGGTCGGCGCGATCGGGGAAATGGTGCAGGCTGGTTACGTCCGCCACGTCGGCCTGTCCGAAGTCGGCGTCGAAACACTGCGTCGTGCCGCCGCCACGCATCCGATCTGCGACCTCCAGATCGAGTACTCGCTGGTCTCACGCGGCGTGGAGGACACGATCCTGCCGGTGCTGCGCGAACTCGGCATCAGCATGACGGCATATGGCGTACTGTCGCGCGGGTTGATCGGCGGCCACTGGAAGCCGGGTACGGTCGCGGCTGCCGACGATTTCCGCAGCCACAGCCCGCGTTTTCAGGCGGAGCATGTCGATCGCAATCTCGCGCTCGTCGACGCGCTGGCGAAGGTCGCACAGGGGCGCGGCATCACTACGGCGCAGGCGGCGATCGCGTGGGTCGCGGCGCAGGGCGCCGACATCGTGCCACTGATCGGCGCCCGCACCCGAACGCGGCTGTCCGAGGCACTCGGCGCGGCGGATGTGGCGTTCAGCGCCGACGATCTTGCCGCGATCGAGGCGGCGGTGCCGCGCGACGCCGCCTCGGGCGACCGCTACCCCAAGCCGCTGATGGCAATGCTCGACAGCGAACGGTGACGGCAACGCCGGGGTGGCACCGCGCCACCCCGGCTATTTGTCCGCGTCCAGCAATTCCGGTCGCTCGGCAAGCGAGCTTGCGGTCGGCGCGGCACCGCCTGCGCACCGCTTGGCGAGGCCAATCCCCTTCAGAAAGCCCCGCCGCACCGAACCTGCATAAACCGCCGCTTCTGCACGACGCTGCGCTTTGTCCGCGCCGGTAAGAACACGCACCAGGCCAAGCCCGGGGATAAGCGTGCCGACGACCGCACGCGCGCCTGCCGCCGCAATCGCCGAGCCTTCGCCTTTCTGCCGCGCCGGCGTGTCCACATCGGCACCGAGCGCGCGGTTCAGATCACGAACCTGCGCGGCGATTTCGGGGCAGGTGCCGGTTCCGGTCGAGGAATACGGCGCGGACGCGGCGCGTTGCAGCACCGGCGGGATCTTCTGGTCGCGTAGGCGCGTGTCCCGCAGCGGTTGGGTGACGACTTGGCCGATCCCGCCACCCTGTTGCTGAGCGGTCGCGGCAGTGACCGGCGACAGCAGCAGGCCAGCGGCGGCGAGGCTAAGCAGGATGCGCATGGTCGATGTTCCTCCGATTAGTACCGCGGACCGAACGCACATCCGCCAGACATGTTACAGCTACGAAATGAAAAATACGTCATCCTTGCCGATTGGCGGACCGCCTAGCCAAGCCGCGCCGGCTTTGGCATCACCACGCCATTCTCGAGTTCGGAGCGCATCATGTCAGACCTGTCCCGCCGCGAGGCGATCGCCGCAGCCAGCCTAGCCACGCTTGCGGCCACTATGCCCGCCTTCGCGCAAACGTCGGCCGCCGGTGGAGTGGCATGGGATCTGAGCGATCTTTACCCGAGCGATGCCGCCTGGGATGCGGCGCGCAAGCAGGCGCTCGCCGATCTGCCGGGCTTCGCGAAATACAAGGGCACGCTCGGCACCAGTGCCGATGCGCTGGCCAAGGCACTGTCGGCGCAGACCGCGCTCGACCGCACGATCTCGCGCATCTACACCTATGCCAGCCTGAAGGCCGATGCCGATCTGCGCAACTCCGCCAATCAGGAGAAGGAGGCGCTTGCCACCGACCTTTACACGGCGTTCGGCGAAGCGACCTCGTGGGTGGCGCCGGAACTGTTGACGGTCGGCAAGGCGAAGATCGACCGCTTCATCGCCGTTAATCAGACGCTCAAGACGCATTTTGATTTCCAGCTCGCCGATGTGTTGCGGCAGGAGGCGCACACGCTGTCGCCCGAGGGCGAGGTGCTGCTCGCCGGCACCTCCGCGCCGTTCAGCGGCCCCAGCGACATTCGCGAACAGCTCGTCGCGTCGGACATTCCCTGGCCGAGCGTGACGCTGTCCACCGGCAAGACGGTTCGGCTCGACGATCAGGCCTATACGCTCAACCGTGACGCGCCCGTCCGCGCAGATCGCAAGCTGGTATTCGACACCTTCTGGGCGGAATATGGCCGTTTCCAATCGTCGCTGGGCGCGGCGTATCTCAGCCACGTCAAGGCCGATATCTTCGCAAAGAAGGCGCGGAAATATCCGACGTCGTTGGCGATGGCACTATCGGGCGGCAACGTCCCCGAGGCGGTGTACCGGTCGCTGGTGCGCGAGACCAACGCCGGCCTGCCGCAACTGCACCGCTATTTCGAACTGCGCCGCCGCCTGCTCAAGCTGCCCGACATGGCCTATTACGATATCTACCCGCCGCTCGTGCAGCTCGACCGAAAGGTGACCGTGCCCGAGATGCGCACCACCGTGATCGAGGCGCTGAAGCCGCTCGGCCCGGAATATGGCGCGATCTTCGCCGATGCCACCGCGAAGAAGTGGATGGACCCGCTGCCCCGCCCCGGCAAGAAATCCGGTGCGTACATGAACCCCGGGGCTGCGTTCGACGTGCACCCGTACCTGCTGCTCAACCTCGGCGAGAATTACGAGGGGATGACCACCTACGCACACGAATGGGGCCATGCGATGCACACGTTGCTCGCCAACAAGAACAACGTGTACGAGAAGACCAACTACCCGATCTTCCTCGCCGAGATCGCGTCGACCTGCAACGAGGCGCTGCTCGCCGCGTACATGGTCGAACACGCCAAGACCAAGGCGGAGAAGCTGTTCTACCTCGGCCAACAGCTCGAATCGATCCGCGGCACCTTCTACCGGCAGGCGATGTTCGGTGAGTTCGAGCTGATGGTCCACGACAAGGCCGAGGCGGGCGAAGGCCTGTCTGGCGCGACACTGACCAAGCTCTACCTCGATCTGCTGCGCCGTTATCACGGGCCGAAGGTGGCGATTTCGGACACATACGGCTCCGAATGGGCGTACATTCCGCATTTCTACACCAGCTTCTACGTCTATCAGTATGCCACCTCGATCTCGGCGGCGTCGTACTTCGCGCGGTCGATCCTCAACGGCGGTGCCAAGGAGCGCGACACGTACCTGACAGTGCTGAAGTCGGGCGGATCGGACTATCCGGTCGATATCCTCAAGCGCGCCGGCCTCGATATGGCGAGTAGCACGCCGTATCAGGCAATCGTCGCCAGCTTCAAGGATACGCTCGATCAGTGCGAGGCGTTGGTGGGGTGAGCCGCCGCGCCGGGCGGTCCGTTTAGGCGGGAAGTTCGGCGCTAGGGGCCGGCCGCGCATTGGCCGGCGCGATGGACGTATAGCGTCGCCGCGTCAGCCCAAAGCGCGGCGTGCCGGCAAGCCGCACCTCGACCATAGGCACCATCACGACGAGCAGCAGCCAGCTCGCAGCGAAACAGCCGTTCACCTCGGAAACGCTCTCGATCATGTGCAACGCGAGCAGCGCGATGAGCAGCGTCTGCGTCGGCGCGGCGTTACGATCGAGCAGCGCCGAGACGACCGCAGCGCCCGCCCACACGACGTAAAAGAGCACTGCGATCCAGCCAAGTTCTAGTGCTGTGTTGATAAAGCCGCTCTGCACGCTGAGCGCTGTCGTGCGGTTCATCCGCTTCTGCAATTCGATCGATACCTGCGATCCGCCGCCGGTACCGTAACCGCTGCCGAGCGTGCGCTGGAATGTGGTCGGCATCGCCGCCTGCCATAGGTCGCCACGGCTGCTCATCGTTGGATCGCGACCGACGGCGTTGTTGACGATTTCGGGTTGCAGCAGCAGCACAGCGCCCAGCAGGCAAGCCACCGCGATCGCTCCATAGCGCCACAGGTTGCGCAGTGCACGATTGGGGATCGGCAACAGCGCGATACCGCCGGTCACGCCTGCGGCAACGCCAATGTCTGCCGTAGCGGAATTGGCCATCACCAACGCAACCACGTCGATCAGCACCACCGAATAGACGGTCAGGCCAGAAAATTTCAGGCTTGGTCGACCAAAGGCGCTGATCAGCACGTTGACCGCAAGGAACTGCCCGAACGCATTCTTGTGCGCGAAGATGCCGCGCCAACGGCCGCTATGAAGCCCGCCCATCAGGGCATGCCGATCGCCGATCAGGGCGAGCGCGACCGAGATCAGGATCATCACGGTGCTGAGCAGCCACACCAGCCGCACCATCTTCGTAAAGCCGAGCAGCTTATGCGCAATGATGACGGTGGCGAGCAACAGCAACAGGTTGGCGAGCGCGAACAAGGTCGTGCCAGGATTGCTGGCCCAAGCCGCGGAAGCGGCGGCAAGCACGCAGAACAACGCGAGCGGCGCACCCATCGCGCGGATCGGATGGCGCAGGTATGCGAGGTAGAGGGAGACCAGCACCAGCCCCGCGATCAGGCCGGCCTTTCCGTTGAACACGTTGATCGCGGCAGCGCCGCCGGTATCCACCATCTGCTGGGAGTCGACGAGCGACCAGGTCACGCCCGAGAACAATAGCAGAATGAAGAGAAACACCGGGATGAAGGTCGTCGAGATCTTCATGGTCGGCCTTGCACCGAAGGTGCGTGGACGCGCGGTTCGCCCGGTCGCCAAGTTTGCGGTTTGGCTGCGACGTCGACAGGATACTCGATCAACACCAACCTCCCCCACCAGCCCGTCTGTCGAACACGCAGGCTTCTGTCGGGCGGGTATGTCATATCGCCACCGGTTTCTATCGGTAATTCGGGCTCCCGAGGCTGTTGCGAGAAGATGCGCCTGATATGACGCCGCAGATAATGATCGCCTTCAGCTTCTATCGGGGATGATGATGACAGACGGGGCGTTCTGATGACAGCATCACGCGAAGTGGATCAGCATGGCTTGAAGATCGCCTTCTTCTACGAAGGGCTGAAACCCGGCGGCGTCGAGCATATGATCGCCAACCTGTCGCACGAGTTGCTGGCGCGTGGGCACAGCCTGACGCTGATCCTCGCCGGATCGCCGACCGACCAGGATTATCGGGTTGCGCCCAACGTCGACATTCACTGGTTGCGCCACCCGACCAGCAGCGCACGGGGAACGATCGGCCCCCTCGCCAAGCTGCTACGCGCGGGCAAGTACGATATCGTGCTGAGCGCAATGCCGCAGTTCAACAACGCCGCCGTGCTCGGCCGCATCCTGTCACGCACCAAAGCACGCAACGTGCTGACCGAACGCACCAATCCGCAGGCCGACTATGTGCGACTGAAAGGGTGGAAGCAGAAGGCTTGGCACAAGGCGGCGGCGATCGCCTACCCCTTGGCCAGCGAGATCGTCGCGGTGTCGAGCGATCTGGCCGATTCGCTTGCACGCTTCGCTGGGCTGAACCGCAGCCGCATCACCGTGATCTACAACCCCGCCTATCGGTCGCAGACCTATAGCGATGCCGAGATTGCCACCCTCGCGCACCCATGGACCCGCGATGGCAAGGGTCCGGTAATTGTCGGCGCAGGTCGGCTGGTCGAGCAAAAGGACTTCGCAACGCTGATCCACGCGTTGGCGCAGGTCGAGCAACAGCCGCCCGTGCGGGCGGTGATTTTGGGCGACGGGCCGCTGCGTACCGATCTTGAGGCGCTGGTCGTGTCACTCGGTATGGGCGACCGGGTCGCGCTGCCCGGGTTCGTGCCCGACATCAACCCGTCGATCATTGCCAGCGGCTTCTTCGTGCTGAGTTCCGGTTGGGAAGGCTTCGGCAACGTGTTGATCGAGGCGCTCGGCTCTGGTGCCAGTATCGTCACCACCGATTGCCCCGATGGCCCACGCGAGATCGTGGCGGACGGCCGCTTCGGCACGCTGGTCCCCGTCGGCGATGCCACCGCGATGGCGGCAGCAATCTCCGAAATGATCCGCAGCCCCGCGCCGCGCGATCGGCAGATCGAGCGGGCGCGCGCGTTTTCGATCCCGATCGCGTGCGACCAGTATGAGGCGGTGTTCCGCCGCGCGCTCGGCGTGCGGGTATGAGCACGGGGCGGACATCGGTCCGTTGGAACGCAGGAGGCAACATCCTGCGGTCGGCACTGATGACGGTGCAACTCCTGATCGTCGCACGCTTCCTCTCGGTTGCCGATTTCGGTCTCGTTATCCTGCTGGTGTCGCTGCTTCAGCTCGCACAGAACATCTCCGACGCCGGACTGTCCAGCGCGCTGATCCGTTTTCGCGACGTGACGGAGGACGAGAAGTCGTCGCTGTACTGGCTTAACGTATCGGTCGGCGTGGTCATGGCGTTGATGACGGTGGCGTCCTCGCCGTTCGTCGCCCGGTTCTACGCGGCGCCTCGGCTGGAGGCGATGTTGTGGATCGGCAGCACCTTGTTCGTGGCCAACGGCTTCTACCTCCAGTTGCGCGTGCTGGCGGAGCGTGATCTGCGCTTCGATACGATCATCAAGGTCGAGGTGGGAGCCTCGACACTCGGGTTTCTGGTAACGGTCGGGCTCACGGTTGCGAAGGTCGGACCGTTTTCGGTGATCTGGGGACAGGTCGCAACCTCGATCAGCCTGCTGATCCTGGCGTGGTTGATGCTTGCGCGCGCGTGGCGGCCTAGCCTGCATTTCGCCTGGGCGGACGTGAGGCGGTTCGTTCCCTATGGGCTCGACATGCTGCTGGTCAACGCCGCGATCTCCTTCACCGTTCAGCTCGACCTGCTGATCGCGGGCGTGTTCTTCACAAAGCAGCAGTTCGGCAGCTTCGGCCAGCCGCGCGATTTGAGCATGAAGATCATGACCGCGATCAACCCGGTCATCTCTCGGGTCGGTCTGCCGCTGATGGCGCGCGAGCAGCATGATCCGGTACGCGTCGGCCAGATCTATCTGCGTGTGATCCGCATGTCCTGCTCGGTATGCTTCCCCGTGTACGCGGCGCTCGGCTTGCTCGGCGCCGACGTGCTGCCGGCGGTGCTTGGAGAACGCTGGCGCGGCGCCGGGCTGCTGCTGCCGTACATCTCGCTGTGGTTCGCGCTTCGCTCCGCGGTAAATCCGCTCGGCACCTATATGTATGCGCTCGGCAAGAGCCGGGCGGCACTCTACTACCAGCTCGCCTTTGCAGGGCTGGTCGCGGTCGCGGCATGGGCGGGTTCGCGGTACGGGCCGATCGCGCTCTCGCTCGGCATGGCCGGCGTGTATCTCGTCTTTATCGAAGTGGCCTGGGTGGCGGTATTGCGGCCGATGTCGTCGGTCGGTTTTGTTGAATATCATCGCCAGATCCTGGCACCGGGCGTCCCGGTGATAGGCGCGGTGATCACCGTGTTGCTGGCCCGCCTGTTCGCGGGCGGCGCGCTCCTCGAACGCACCGCCCTTTCCCTCGCAAGCGGCGGCATGGTTTTCATGGTGATGAGCCTTCTGCTCAATCGTGAGGGCGTCGATGAAATCGTCGGACTGGTGCGGAGCAAGACGCGGATTCCGACCGCGTGAAACCGTTGGCGATTGCCCTCGCATCGTTGGCAGGGCTGGCCACCGCCGCCACAGCGCAGGCGGAACCGCCAAAGATCGGCGTCTACTATTTCCCAGGCTGGTCAAACGACCCGTTCAACGTCGCGGATAGTTGGCAACGGATCAGGCCTTTTCCCGAGCGTCAGCCCCTGCTCGGCTGGTACGCAGGCAGCAGCCGAGGCACATTGCAGAAGCAGGCCGACATGATGCAGGTCGCACACCTCGATTATGTGGTGTTCGACTGGTATTACGAGAACGGCAAGGTGCAGCTGGACGGCCCGCTCAAAGCCTATATCGCGCTCAGCACGCCACGCCCAAAGCTCAGCCTCATGTGGGCTAACCACGGCGGTCACACGACGACGCAGGTCTGGCACGCCATCGTGGATATCTGGGCCGGCTACTTCGCCAAGGCCCGGTTTTTTCAGATCGGCGGCAGCAACGTCATCTTCGTGTTCAATGCCCAGCGCTTTGCCGATGACGCAAAGGCCTCCGGCGCGAGCGCGGCAGGGTGGACCGATTACGCGCAGGCCGAAATGCGTCGCCGCCACCTGCCGCCGATCTACTTCGTTGCGGGCGTGTTTTCCGGCAATGACACCATCATTCCGGTGGCCACCGCGAATGGGTTCTCCTCGATCAGCGCCTACAACATCCACAGCCGCCCGGACAGTCATATCAACGGCAAAGGCTATGCGAATCTGGACGCGCTATATCGCGAGCAATGGCAGCGGATGGCGCGGTTTACAGGCTTCAAGCCGATCCTTCCGATCACATCGGGTTGGGATCATCGGCCGTGGGGACCGATGCCTAATCGTGACGGTTCGATCCCGACCCCGGCCGAGTTCAAAACACATTTGCAGGCGGCGCGCGAGTTCATGATCGACAGGCGTATCGACGCGGGCGTAATCTGTTGCTGGAACGAATATGGTGAAGGCAGTTTTATCGAGCCGACCAAAAAAGCGGGCACGGCCTTGCTCAACAACGTGAGCGCAACCTTTGGGCATGGATTGCGCGATCGTTGATTACCGTCCCAGGCGTCGTTCTGGTGATAACCAGTACCATTTCGTCGAAGGCCGGTATCGGGTTGCATGGCCTTCCGCTCACCTTCGGGTATATGCAGAACACCGGGCTGGAATAGCTGCATCGTACGATGATCGGGACCGCACCGATTGTCACCGCGTTACCTGCCTACCCACGTCTCCGCTTATCCCACCGGAGCTCAAAATCCCGCGAACGCCCGTGAAGCCGTCCGCTTTTTGTACTGATCGGTTTTAAGGCGCTGCTTATCCCCTAGCGCGTCGCCGACCGCCCCGCTAAGGCGCGGCCATGAGCACCAAGACCGCCCCCCCCGCCAAGCATGCGGTCATCGAACACCGCGACCAGTTGATCGCGAGTTTCGCGAAGGGCGAGAAGCCCAAGGACCGTTGGCGGATTGGCACCGAACACGAGAAATTCGTCTACGCGCGCTCCGATCATCACGCGCCGAGCTATGACGAGGCAGGCGGCATCCGTGCTCTCCTGATGGGCCTGCAGCGCTTCGGCTGGGAGCCGGTGATTGAGAACGGCAACGTGATCGCGATGACGGGCGCGGACGGCAGCCTCAGCCTCGAACCCGCCGGACAGTTCGAACTGTCGGGCGCGCCGCTCGACAACCTCCACCAGACCTGCGCCGAAACCGGACGACATCTGGAGCAGGTCAAGGCGGTCGGCGACGAGCTCGGCATCGGCTTCCTCGGGCTCGGCATGTGGCCGGACAAGACCCGCGCCGAGCTGCCGATCATGCCCAAGGGCCGCTATGCGATCATGCTGCGCCACATGCCGCGCGTCGGCAGCATGGGGCTCGACATGATGCTGCGCACCTGCACCATCCAGGTCAACCTCGACTATGCGAGCGAGGCGGACATGGTGAAGAAGTTCCGCGTCGGCCTCGCGCTGCAACCGCTCGCCACCGCTCTGTTCGCCAACTCGCCGTTCACGGAAGGGCGGCCCAACGGCATGCTCTCCTACCGCAGCCATATCTGGTCCGACACCGATCCCGCGCGCACCGGCATGTTGCCGTTCGTGTTCGAGGATGGCTTCGGCTACGAGCGTTATGCCGAGTACGCGCTCGATGTGCCGATGTACTTCGTCTACCGCGACGGCAGATATCTCGACGCATCGGGGCTGAACTTCCGCGATTTCCTCAAAGGCGACCTTTCGATCCTGCCCGGCGAGAAGCCTACGCTGGATGACTGGAACGACCACCTTTCCACCGCCTTCCCCGAGGTGCGGCTAAAGACCTTTCTCGAAATGCGCGGCGCGGACGGCGGGCCTTGGAGCCGGATCTGCGCGCTTCCCGCGTTGTGGGTCGGGCTGCTGTACGACGACGCCGCCTTGAACGCGGCATGGGATGTGGTGAAGCACTGGACGATGGACGAGCGCGAGGCGCTGCGTTCCTCAGTCCCGAAGCTCGGCCTCGACGCGCCGATCGCTGGCGGGCGCAAACTTCGCGACATCGCCGGCGAGGTGCTCGACATCGCCCATGCCGGCCTCTCCGCCCGCGCGCGCTTCGATGGCGTCGGCAGCAACGAAACCGGCTTCCTCGATCCGCTGCGTGAAGTGGTTCGCAGCGGCAAGGTTCCGGCGGAAGTGCTGCTGGAGAAGTATCACGGCCCTTGGGGCGGTGATGTGTCACGCGTGTACGAGGATATGACGTTCTGATAGGAGCCACGCTGGTCATCGCTGGCAGCGTGCGACCAACGCGGATTGCCGTGCAGGTGGCGGACTGGGTTGCCGGCATCGGCCGCGCGAGCGGGGGCACTTTCGAGGTGGTCGATCTGCGCGACTGGCCGCTGCCGATGGATGACGAGCCGGATATGCCGCAGCGCGGCGTTTAAGCTCAGCCGCACACGCGCGCATGGAGCGCGAAGATCGCGGCCGCGCCCGGATTCGTGTTCGTCACGCCGCAATACAACTGGGGGTATCCGGCGGCGTTGAAGAACGCGATCGACCATCTGTACCGCGAGTGGGCCGACAAGCCGGCGGTCATCGTCAGCTACGGCGGTCATGGCGGCGGCAAATGCGGCGCGCAATTGCGCGAGGTTCTGGCCGGCCTGAAGCTGCGTACCGTAGCAACCTGCCCGGAACTTACGCTGCCGCGCACATTGATCGAGGCGAACACCGGCGAGATCGACGCGATCGAGGTGTTCGCCACACACGTTGACACGGTCCGCGAGGCGCTGGCCGAACTCGCCACCGCGCTCGCAGCCTAACCGGCGCGGGGCTTTCCGGTCAGTCTGGCGAACAGGCGCGGCACCGTGCCATTACGCGTCATCCATTCCGAATACGCGCGATAGTCCGGGTCCAGCCCAAGGTGACGTTCCTCGGTACGCGCCCGCCAATAGTACACGCCCGCCGTCACCGCCATCAGCGCACACGCGCGCACCGCGTCGAGCCACGAACCGGTAGTGAGGAACGGCAGCGTCGAGATGACCCAGAACACGTTCTTGGAAAGGTACGCCGGATGCCGCGTGAACCGGTACGGACCATGCGTCAGAATGCCGCGGTTGGTGAGGTTGGAAAAGCGCAGACCGAACGCGATCGTCGCCCACGCATAGATCGCCGTCAGCGCGACGAGCAGCGCGCCGGTCGCCGCCATCAGGATCGGGTGACCCGCCAACCAGATCGTCCAGCCGTCCGGCCCACGCGTGCCGACATGGTAGTCGAGCACGCCGCCATCGCCCATCAGCACGAAGGGCGGATAACAGATCAACGCGGCCGTCCAGGCCGCCATGAAGGGGTTCGCGCTACGGATATGCGAGTCGAGCGGGCGCAGGGTCAGGATGTAGCCGACGGTCGCGAACGCCACGTCAATGACGAACATAAAGGTGATGAGCCAGTTGGCGAGCGCAACCGGGTCGTGCAGCACCTGCGCGCTATCCCCGCGAATGAAGTCGCCGAACCCCGGTGGCACGATCGCCAACATAAAGGCGAGGAAGAACCCCTTCACAGCCCAGCTACGCAGGTGCGCATAGATCGCCTCGCGCTCGATCGGCTCGGCCAGTCCCATCAACCATGCACCCAATGCCCATGCGCCATCCCTGGGCTCGGTGAGGTGACGATCGATCCACAGCATGTACGGGATCGAGGCCACGAACATCACCGGCGCGGCGATGCCGAGACACCACATCGCGAACACATAGTTGCCGTCCCAGTAGAACCGCTCAAGCCCATAGACTATCCCAATCGCGGCCCAGGTCAGCCACAGCCCGGCGAGCTTGGTCAGGCTGATCTCATACGTCTCGCGCAGCGGCTTAGGATTCGACCAATCGATTCCGGTGGAGGGGTTGCGATGCACCTTATCGACCAGCACGGACCACAGGACCATCGGCAACCCACAGGCTACAACGTTGGCCATGGCGGACAATGGCCCGTCCATTCCGAACATCCGCGCAATTGCGATCCACACCAGCAGCCCGGCCAGGCCGGCCAGCCCGCACCCGGTGCTGACCGCAGATCGCGGACGGGGATCGGCGGCACGCGCCGCGCGCGACAGAGCGGTATCGTGGAACATGGCGCACGCTGTAGCGCCGTAGTGGTTAGCGACCCGTAAAGCGCGATTGAGGTGTCGGTCGCAACCGGGCATGACACCCGCCGATTGCCTGCAAGCGAACTGGAACGATCATGGCCGAACCACCACCCGAATGGAACGCCGCCGCCGTTCGCATCTGGCTGCAAAGCCGGATCGCCGCCGCCCGCAGCGATCAGGTCCGTGCGGAGCGTGGCGGTTACCAGCTTCAGGACGATTGCGACAAGGCCGCCGCCGAGGAGATGGTCTGCACCTTCGTCGCCAAGGCCGCCGACACCCAAAGCGCGTTCGCCGACGCGCTACGCGCGCTGCTGGACCGCGACGACTTCATCTGGCGAGGCGTCTACAACGATGCGAAGTTCGATCGCCACGTGCGCGGCTACATCCGCAAACTCGCCAAGATGGCGAAGCTCAACTCCGGCTTTGGCAACACCACGCATTATCAGTAACGGCTTTGGCTGCCGCTGGCGCAAGGCATATTGCATCGCGACTGGCTTGTCGGTATCTGCCAGCGCCACGCGGGTATAGTACAATGGTAGTACAGCAGCCTTCCAAGCTGAATACACGGGTTCGATTCCCGTTACCCGCTCCCACGTTACCCCGTATACCGAGTCGGCCTAGCGCTCGTTAAGAGGCGAAGATGCAGATCGATAAAGCAATTGAAGCTGCTGCCCGTGCCCTTTGCCGCCTCGCAGGTAACCCCGAAAATTCAAGCTTCGAGGGCAAGCCGATGTGGCAGAGCTATCTCACGGAGGCTATGGTAGCTGTCGAGGCTGCCCTGCCCTACCTGACGGACAATTAAGCGTCGTCACGTTTACAATGCGAAGCCGACTAATGCGGCTCGACACGTTGGCTGCTAGGCAAGGGGCGTCGGTAAAACATTAGCGCCGTCAGCTTCCATCGTGTTAACGGCCCGCACCGCACTAATGAGACGAAGCGATCCTCTATGAATGACGTTCCGTTTTCAAAGCAATTGCCAGTCAACCTAGAACCAAGTCAGAGAATGGCAATTGAAGGGCTCGCCATCGCAGCCTACCTCACCAAATGTAATTACGAAGCTATTGGAGTTACCGTTGAGCGAGCAATGCGTCGCGAAGGTGATTTGGAATTAAGCTTTGATGAGAAACTGGTAGTTTTTAGTTCTGCTTGGTCGATCATTGATCGCGTCGATGCACTTAGACAAATTCTTTGGTTTCAGCGTGAATACTTATCGTTCAAACCCACAGAGGCACAGCTAGCTTCTATTGAAATCGCGCGACAGATGCGAAACGCGATGGATCATCCGAAGGGCACGATAGATAAGCTGATTAGTCGTAAAAAGGAATTTCCGATTTATGGAGTTATCGGCTGGACGTGGTTTGACGAGACTGATGCTTTTAAGCAAGGAGATGGCATAATCCTGAAAGGTAGAAAGCTATCGATAATCTCGATTAGCGGTACACATCATCCTTTCTCGATAAACACGAAAGAGGTTCTAACGGATGAAGTGTATTTCCCATGGGGTAATCTGAATTTATGGGCATTTGGAAAACGATTGCCCCTTGATGATCTTATAACTCTTTCTCAAAATCTACTTGATCATCTCGACAGTGTGACAGCAGACTGTACGGCAGAAGCAATTAAGCATCTTGGAGAAAGCTACGTTCCGATGCATCCGTCTTTCTGCCAGACAGTACAAGAGACATTTAGCGCAGAACACTTCGTACGAGTCGAAGAGTTCCAATCGCTATGACTGACGTCGAAACGTTAAGACGGGTAGGGCTTCGCCACATGCGTTCTCGTATGTAGGCACACGTTGCAGCAGCCTTCCAAGCATCGGCAATCCGCAGAGAACTGCACTTTACGGTGCAAAACAACGTGATTTTTTCGCGTTTAGTTACAATCACTTGAGAAACGCGTGCAAAACAAGGAAGCGACTTCTGCCGAGCCTGACAACGTGCGCGCAACACTGGCCGATCTAATCAATCAACGTGGCGAAAGCCTCGGCGCCTTGTCGCGAATGATCGGCAGAAACGACGCCTATCTACAGCAGTTCATCCGGCGCGGCACGCCGAGGCGGCTTGATGAAGATGCGCGGCTCAAACTTGCGAAAGTTCTCAAGGTGGATGAGCGGCTACTCGGCGCGCGTGATCCGTGGCAACCGGAGTAGCCTATTGCCTCCCTGAATGGAGATCGTTCGCCGCGTCGATCTCGAAACCCGCTCGCTTCAGATGAGCCACCACCGCCAAATATGGCTCGATGCACGTCTCATGGACCGGCTTGTGTGTGTTCGTGGCGTAGGTCCAGAACTTAACTAGTGCCGGGCTATCGGCAGCATGGGGCAGGATAGTCCGTAGAGCGAGACGTAGCGGCGTCGTATCCCCGATCACCAGCGACGATGGCACGATCGCCCGTAGCACCTGAAGCGCAATGTTGACGTTGGTGTTCTCGTAGCGGCTGGGCATCTTGCGATGTGGAACGAAAGCGGAACGCTGTGCAAGCGATTCGGGCGAGGCAGTATGCCCCGCCCGCTATGCATCACTGCCCGGTCGTCATCTTGATATACGGCGACGTAGCTTTCGGTAACGCCCGAAACATATAGTTGCCCCAACGCGACCCGCCGCCCCACAGCGTGACGCCGTAGAGGTTAGGCGAGTCCTTAATCTCCTGCATGATTGACGGTGCCAGCGCCGCACAGGTGTCCTTGACCGCGCCGTCATTTCCAAATGCGTACTCGCCGTACAACACCGGCATGCCAAACGGCACGGCAGCGCGAGCGGCAGAAGCCAGTATCACCCACTTGTCGCAGTTCATGCTCGTGCCCGAACCGTTGCTGTCGAAATAGCGGTGGATGTCGAGGCCAGTGCGGTGCAGCGGGTCAACGATCGTGCCACTAGGCAGCTTTGCCATCGAGCACGCGACAGACGCACAAGCCTTTGGAGCGCGGTCGCCTTTGTCGAAGCGCTGCGCGCCGCTGGAACCGGGATAATCGAGCCACAGGAAGCGGGTGACGCCGGCAGCACGGACGCCTGTGACGATCGCCTGCGCGTCCTTCGCCCATTGGTCCCAATCCTTGAAGTTCGGTTCGTTCTGCAAGCCATACTGGATGAGCGACGACTTCGGCAAAACGCTATCGGCTTTCACCACCTGGGCGACTTGTAGGGCCGGCGCAGGCCACGCGTAGGAGTGGTTCTCGAACACGCACGGCGTTGCGAGCTTGATGCACTCGTTCGCCAGCGCGTTCAGCTTCGGCGCGGAGTTGTCGAACTGCACGAACTTCAGCGGAATGCGGAACATGCGGTAGCCGACTGCATAGTATGCATCGAGATCGGCTGGCGTCGGCAGAGACTGCCCGTTGTCCATGTTGGCGAACTCGCCGCCTGAGACATTGATGCCGTAGAGCGGACCAGAGACTGTCGGCGCGGGCTGCGAAGTCAGCACCGGCGCTGGCGGTGTGGATGCCGCTGGCGCACCATCCATGACCTGATAGCGGTAGCCGTTCAAAACGTAACCGCCTTTGATTGGGCCTAGCGCTTTTAGCTTTGTCGCACCGCCCGACAAGATCGTCTGATGCCCGGTCATGCGGTTGACGCACACGCTGTTGAAGCAAGTCAGTGTGTCGATCGCAGTTGCCTGCACCAGCGGCTTGCTGCTGACGACGATGTCGCCTTGGCGAACTATTAGCGGACCGTCCACGAGCGGGACCGTGTCGGCTAGGGCTGGCATGGCGAGCAGTGCTAGGACTGCGGCTAGAACGTAGCGGCTCATATTATATCTCCTTTGTGAAGTTAACGCAAAAAGCCCCGCCGAAGCGGGGGTGAATAATTTCAAAGTCTGAGAGTTTCGTCGGCCCTGCGGCCTCCGGAGCTAGCGGCGCTAGGTTAGAGCGATCTTACCTAGCGCCGCCTTAGAGGCGCGGATGAAGCGCCTGCTGCTCACGGCTGATCGGTATGATCTATAGCCGCACTTGCTGCCCGCTCCTGCGCTAGCAAGGCAGCATCCTCGGCAGGGAAAAAGCGCTGCTCTAGCTTCCGAACGTACCTGCGTCCCGGAACCTCGATCATCCGGAAGCTGGCGTAGGAAATGGCGATCAGCACGATCCAATAACAGACCATCGCACAAGCCTCAGCGCTGCTGACGCCCATGTGCCGCGATAACTTCGCGAACAAGGACGTTTGAACTTGGAACAGCTGAAAGTGCCAAAGGTATATGGCGTAGGAAATCTCGCCGAGGAAGAAAACCGGGCGAGAGGCGAAAGCTTTCGTGACAGGATTATCATGCAGCAGGACCGCGATCAGCAGGGCGGCGGCAGGAACGAACGCAAAATCAGAATACGGCAAAGCCAACGTAGCCAAGATAGCTGCAAACACGGCGAAAGACTTGGCAGGGCTGGCGAAGCTAAACTCCTTTGAACCTACAAAGGAGAAAAGACAGAGGCCGATAGTAAATTCCGTCAGGCATCGGACAACCGGCAGGCAGCGGACGATAAACGGTCCCTGATCAGAAACCGTCAGGTCTAACGGCCCGGAAAATCCCTGAAGCAGCACGCCGTTTGGCAGGTACGCGGCCAGCAAGAGGCACATATAGGCAACCGTAGCGCTGAGCAGGGCTCGAGGTCTACGGGCGGTCGCGGCAAGCAAAAGAGGGAACAACAGGTAGGCGACGAACTCGACGGCAACTGACCACGATGGCCCCACCACCCGAGCAGGGTAGCCGACGCCCTGAAGGAACAACAGGTTCGCGGCGACCTTCTGCGCAACCTGATCTGGCGCCAGAACGTGATGTTGAATGGCATGGCGGACGTCCTGCGACGACACGACGAGGATCACGGCAGCGTAAAGCGGATAGGTACGAGCTAGCCTCCGCAACAAGAAGACGGGGTAAGCTCGTCTTAAAGCAGCCCCATCGAACAGCTTGCGATAGGACAGAGCCATAACGAAGCCGCTGAGGATGAAAAATACATCGACCGACAGATAACCCCTGCCGATTATGTAATTGAATGCGTTTGGAAAATTAATGGCGCGCTGTGAAAGATGATAGAACACGACGAGACACGCAGCAGCGCCTCTAAGTCCTGTTAGTGACCGTATCTCTTGCCGCTTCTGTTGCACTTGTCCATCCCCGTTGCGCCGTAGCAGAGCGAGCGCTACCCCGCTTGTTCGCTACTGCACAACGGGAAATTTTTTCGGTATGAGCTGGTGTCCCATTTCTACGCTTAAGTGTGACTAACCCAGCCCGCCCTCATCTTCGTTCGCCGAGGATATCAAGGCTTTGGCAAAGGGTAGAACCGCCCGGTCAATAGGTTCCGCTTTGTGACAGGACGGATCACGAAACCGAGATGCCGCTGCCGGACGTCGGGTAGATCGTCCAGTTGCCGCCGACACTGGCAGGGTATGGACCCGCGCCGGGTGCTTGTGTGGTGAAGTCGATGTCGTAGAGCGTGTTGGTGCCGTCCGTGACCGTAAGCCGGTAGAACTGCCCGACTGGAGGTTTGTTCGCCGTATTGGTGTCAAGCGAGCCAATCGCGGGGGCGCGCGAGGCGGCGCCGAGGTTGTTGATACCCCCGGTGCCCCACGTCGTTACCAAGTTACCGATCTGCGTATAAGTGATGTCATCCAAGGACTCGAAAAAGCCCGTTGAACCTGCTGGGATGCTTAGCGCAGCACCGCCCGAGTTAACGCCGTTGACCGTGGAGCCTCCCACCTTAAAGGGCGTGCTGAAGGCGTTCGCAGAGCCGTTGATGACCGCAACTTTGTAAGGCGCAGCCGTCCACGAGAAACCAGTGGCTGCCGCGCTTTTATACGTGCCCGCAGCGTTGTATCCAAAGACGAGTGGTGTGGCCGTTGTATCATAGGAGCCGAGCAGCCACTCGGTCTCACTCTTAGTCAGACCCGAAGACTTACCCTGCGCGGCTAGAGTCATCGTACCGCCAGAACCCGCCGCATAGGACTGATAGTTAAGCCGAGCCTTGATGACCCTGATACCGCTTGCGCTGCTGGTGGACGCAGTCGGAACCCCATAGACATCTGCGTTCTGCACCCCGGTGAAGTTCAGAGCGTGGGCGATGGCAACGGGTGTGGCGCTTTGTTCCACGCTGGTGGTGGCCGGTCCCGCTGCGTTACGCGGGTACGTATTCACATATATCGGGTTTCCGGCGGTTAGCCCCGTGATTTCATATCCCGATGGAACGTTGCTGGCGATCTTAGTCTTGGCTCCACCCTGCACCGTACCCGCCCAGATGTCGTAGCCTGTGATAGGAGAACCGCCGTTAGCCGCAACGGGGGCAATCACGTTTACTTTTACGCTAGTCGATGTGGCGGGAACTACTTGGAATGCCTGCGCATCCGGTACCACAACAGCCGCATCGTTCTTCCAATTTACTGAGCGCATTTCAAGTGGAGCGAGTGAGATGCGGGAAACCTTGTTCCCTGCTTGCTGATCCTTCAGGGTCACATTCTGCGTGGTGCTGCTGGCGTTGAGTAGATCGAGGCTCAGGGAACCGTCTGAATTCTTATGCCCGATCACCTGAACATCCGTCCCCGATCGCCCGAACGCCCCGAAGCTCGTGGCCGCGAAGCGCCTTGCACCTGGCTTCGTATATGAGGTGAGGTGCGCCAAGGCGTAGAACTGCTGGGTGAATGTCCATGAGCCGTCTGACGCGATGTTCGCAACAGGCATCAGGTTATCTGCGGTTCCCGGCTGTCCGTTTGGATCAAGCGCGAGGTTCCAGAAACAAATGACACCGGCACCATAGGCGCGCGACCCCATCACGACATCGCCCATGAACTTCAACCAGCTTGCAGGCAGGTTGTTTGATACGTCGCAGGCCTCGGACATCATGAGGGTGGCTTTATCGGTATAGGGGGCCATGACCGTCTGCACCGATGGGTTGTTGGCTGCTTGCGTGCCGTAAAAATGCCAAGCTGCCGCACCGAAGGCGGTGGAACCCTGCTGGAACGGGTAAGCCGTGAAAGACATGCCCCCCGAAACGTCATCGCCCCAAGACACATCGCCCGAGGTTAGTATGGTCGGGATGTTGCCCGCATCAAAGCCGCTCCGCACGGCGATGCCCACAGTCAGAAGATCGGAAGGGCTAAACCGGCATCCCGGATAAGTCCCCGGATTTATGTTAGGCTCGTTCTGGAGCGACGCCCACCGAGCGTACTTTCCAACCTTCGCCTTCAAGTCCTGCTGATATTTTACGTGGTATTGAGCATACAGGGCGTTGTTTGCGGGGGTGTTCTGGTAGAACTGGTTGGTGCCTCCCCCCGCCAGAACCGCAGGGTTCTTGAAGAACTTTGGAGGCGTCCAAGGCGCGACCAAGAAGTCCACGTTCGGGTTGATTGCAAGGATTTGTCGCAAGATCGGGAAGACCGCAACATCGTCCTGCGCGGTCGAAAAGGAGGCGAGGTTATCGTTGGTGTCGGAGTTATCGTAGACCGAAAAGTTGCCCGTGAGAGCGCCGCCCGTGTCCCCGCCATTGGGATTGCGCGAGGTGTAATCGCTGTCGCCCATGCACAAGCGGACAAGGTTCCAGCCGAGTCCAAGCGTTGGGTGGAAGACAGCGGTGAGGAAAGCGGTGAGCTTATCCTGAGGCATCGCCATCAGGACCGTAGCGGAGGCGTCCGTGAGGGCCGCACCGCCTGCGAGCCACGGCTGGAAAAGAGTGCCGCTGTCAATCAGGATCTCTTTCGCCTCTGTGACCCCCGTGCCAGCCGCGAAGGGTGTGACGGCGGTAGACGCGAGGCGAACGGAGAGGTCTGACGCGGTTCGCAACGAAACCGGAGCGAAGGCTGCAACAGCAGAAGTAATCGTCACCGGCACGCTCACACCGGTCGCCCCAGCTGCATTAACGCCGACGTTCACCGATCCAGCCGAAAGCGCCGAAAGACCCACCACAACCTTCCAGCCGCTTGTCGCATCGCCCGCGATAGCAAAGCGGCCATCGTTCGGACTGACGGTCGGTGTGACGCCAGCGGGTACGTTGCCGATCGCGAACAGGAGCGTGCCGGAGACAACATTTGCTGCGATGGTCTTGGTGGTTGGATTGGCGGTGAGGCTTTTGATAATCGGAGCCACGGGGAGGTTTGGCGCTTGATAGTCCGCAACAGTCACAGCAGCAGAAGTGCTGGTGATCGTCTTGCCGTCCAAACCGGTTGCGGTGTTCTCAAGCACCAAGCTGCCAGCAGACCGGGGCGAAACGGTTGTCGCGTTGCCGATCAAGGTGCCGTCAAGCAGCCACCGCCGTGCTGTGACGCTCCCGTTCAAGATGATGCCATCCAGAGCTTGGAAGCTCATCCCGGCAGTTGCACCGCTGTCCGAGATAATCGAAGGCTTTTTCGCGAAAGAAGCCGGCGACGGCGCAATAGAAACGGCAGCGGTGAAAGCTAAAATGTCAGCAGCCGTCGTTCCAGTTGCGAGAACTCGGCGCGGCCGCACCTGCAAGGTCGAACCGGCCGGAACATTCTTAAAAGTCACGGGCGCTGCATCTACCGGCGCATCTACGGCTACAAGAGTGATATTACCGCCAGTGCCGACGTAGATGGCCTTTGGAATGACTGTTAGGTCTGTGCTGTCGTTTGGCACGATAGGAGTTGTCAGCCGAGACGCCGCGCTTGCAGAGTCCGAGTAGAATGGATCTGTCATCAATCAGTCCTCAGATTAGGGTGGTTCGGTTGGATTATTGCTCACGGCTGGCGGGCGCAGCCGGGCACTCGATCGGCATGCCCATGCTGCGCGAGAAGCGGCACAGACGGGCAACAGCGGCCCAGCCGCGCTTGCCCCAATCCATCACAGCTTGGTTGTAGGCCTCGTATGCCGGCTCAGACGTGGCGATCTCCGGCCCGGCTTGCGGCAGCTGCTCGACCTTCAGGTCAGCAGCCGGTGGATGCTGGTATGCGAGCGGAATTGGCGTCGGCTTGTTGGCGCAGGATGACGCAAGCGCGAGCATGCTGACGAGCGCTAGTCGTGCTTTCGGGAAGGCTGTCGACCGCATTGTGTACCTCTTCGGATTGGTTGGAGATTGCCGCATCGTCGGCGCGGCGATCGACGGCAGCGTTCGCCTCGCCCTTGCGTCCATCGGCGGCGATCGTGGCGGATCGCTTGTCGTCGTGATCGTTGATGATCGCGGCGTCGTAGGAGCACTTGCCTACGGCGAGCAGGACGAGCGCGAGAACGACAGCCAGGACGATCAGCGCCGCCTTGGCGAAGCGCTGCGGCACGCCCAGTGCAACGAGAACGCCGATCATGCTGGCGCCAGCACGCGGTTGCGAAACCAACCCCAGCCGAACGCCTCTTGGCTGGGATTTCGTTCGAGAATGTCGAGGTAGCGATCGCCTTGCTGGCAGTTCATCGCCGCGAGCAGCACGTCCTCCCATTGCTGCTTGCCGCGCACGCGCTGACAACCGGCAAGCGCTGCATCAGACTTGGAGCCATACGAGCCATCGACCTTTACCAAGTCCGGCCAATCGGCCCCGCCTTGGTTCAACGCGTTGAGCGCACGCTGCAACATCATCACGCCCCACGGCGCGCCCATGTTGACCCCGGTATCGAGAGCCTCGGCCGCTATGCGAGGGGAGCGCAACGCAAGCAGGTTCAGGCCCGGCGCGATGACAAAATCCTGCCAGTAGATTGCGCGCGCCGTTCCCTTCGGCAGACTACGCATGTCGCCCGTGTAGCCGTGCTCGCATGCCTTAGATTTGGTGATCCCCCAGCATGTCGGGCCGCCGCGATCGGCGGGATGATCGACGAACGCACCTTCGCGCACGACAAGATCATCGATCATCTGATCGATTGTTTTCGGCATGATTACCTCGCATGATGATGATGGTTTGGAGGCGCGTCAGAACGCCTTGGGGGCCGACCACTCGCAGCCGTTCGGAACTGATCCATCCTTAGGTGCCGAACGGCTGCGCCTTACGCGGTCGGTACGGCTGGACCGGTGCCAGTGGTGACCGGCGGTAGCTTATCGAGCGCCGTCGCGAGATTGGCATCCGACTGCGTGGTATTATTGCGGCCGATGCTGAACACCGCCGTCACTGCGGCACCGACAATCGGGCCGAGGCCGGTAAAGAACCCGTCGACGAACCGGGTGTTGTTAGGCGGCACCTGATGAAAGAATGATATCGCAGCGAGGCCGACGTACCCCAAGATCAGCAGCGTTGCGATGATGTAGCGCCAGTGGCGGTCAACGTCCGTCATGATGTTCTCCGTTGAATGGCGATCGATTTGATCAGACGAGCGGCACAGCGACCTTCGCGAGCAGCCCTGCGGCGCGGATCGTGTCGCGTTCCCTTTCTTCGGCATCCTTTTGCCGGGCGCGCAGATCACGGATGCGCTGCACTTTGACCTTCAGGCGCTCCGGCAGATCGTCGTCATCGAGGATCAGCAGCAGTGCCTCGATGCCTTGGTCGGCATTGTTGAGGCGGTGCCGCATCATCCCTAGTTCGGCCTCATGTCGGGCGCGTTCGGTGTCACGCTCCCGTTCTCGAACGGTCGCATCGCCTTCAAGCTTCGTCACGCGGGCAATCAGATCATCTCTCAGCTTTTCCTCGGCGCTTGCGTTTACCTCGCGCATCTTCGGCCGCAGCTTGATCCAAGCGGTGACGACACCGCCGCCCAAGAGAAGGTTGAGCAACCCGAACACGGCGCCCCAGCCGACCTGAAGCCCCCCAAGGCTATGATTGCCGCTCATCGCGCGACACCCGCATCACTGCGCTGATAGGATAGCGATATCAGCCCCATCGCGATGGCGAGGATCATCGCCGTTGCCCGGCTCCAATCGGGAGAGATCCGCAGGGCGAAGCTGATCCGATTGATCGCGAGCAGAAATACAAGACCCCAGATCGGATCGAGGTATCGCGGCCGGCGTTGGGCGATCCGAACAACGGCCGAAGTAAGGCAGGCGAGGCAGAACACCCAGGAGGCCAAGCCTCCCAGCCGTATAACGTCCGTCAATGTCATGTGAGGCTCCGAAGTTGAGCGGTGGTCAGTTGTTCAGGTAAGGCGCGAGGATCTTCATTGGCCCGCTGTCGACGGGGTTGAGGTAGTCCTGCGGATCGATCGCGTAGGCGTATTTCTGCTCACCCCCCCAGCGCCGGCCGCTCGCCCACGCCGAGAAGCCGATGATCACGTCTTTGTTGTCGCGGATATATTTGAGCGTTGCCGGCGCGGTCGCGGCGCAGCTTGACGCCGCCGAGAAGCCGATCTCGCCTACCCAAAAGCGATACCCATTCGCGCGCGCATCCTGCACCATGTCGTACAGGCGGTTACCCGCGTCGAGCGCGCACTCCGTTGCCGTGCCGCTCGCGTCAGAGTCGAGGTAGCAGTGCGGCGAGAAGGCGAAGTTGTTCACCGGATCGTGAAAGTCGGAGTATTCCGCCGCCTGCCCTTTATTCACCCAATAACGAGACGATGAATAAAGCTGTCCTTCGATCAGGATCTTGTTGAGCGCGTCCGTTCGGCCGCGAATGACATTAATCAGCCATTGGAAGTTCTCGCGGCAGCGATTGGCTTGCTGCCCGTTGCCGCTTGGTTCGTTCATCGTGTCGAACCACACGCGCGGATTTGATCCGTAGCGGGTCGCGATCTTGATCCACACGTCGTTCAGCGCCGGCATCGGTACCGGTTGATCATACCCGACCTTATCGCCGTGATAGGCCATGTAGTTGTGCAGATCGAAGATCACGATCGCATCCGGCCCGCGCGCGAGCCAGTTGGCGATACAATCGTCGATCCTCAGCATGTCCATTGCCGTATTGGACGGGAACACGCCGACCGCGCCCGGCCACTCCGTACCGGACAGGTCACTGAACAACACGCGCTGAATGCGCTCCCACTTCACCGGCAGGCGAAGAGCACGCGCCCCCTTGCTCCATTGATAGTCGAACTCTTCGTACCGCACAGCCGGGTTCGGATCGCTGGGATCGGCCGGGTAGCGATAGTCAGTGCCGTAGCGGTCGCCATTGCCGGAGAACTCACCGCCGCAGACGTTCACGCCGTAGACGTTGGCCGGATCGGCCGGAAGCGCCGGTTGCGTCATGAACACACACGCCTCACCGATCGTGATCGGCGAAGCCGTCGAACTTGCGGACAGCACGACGATATGCTTGCCCGACGCGACGGGCGGGATCGTGAACGTCAGATCCGCGTCCGCGATCACGGTAGCGGTCGACGCCAGCCGGCCAGTTGCAGGGTCGTAAGTGAAGGTTGGATGCGCCGCTGCCGCTGCCGCCAGTGCGGGCACGAAGCCGGTGATCTGCGCCGTGCCAGCCTCGCTCACTACCACGCTCGCGCCGCCTGCATCCTTGATCGGGCTATGGATGGTGTACGTCAGCGTGCCGTCAGCATTGCGGATCGCCCGCGCCTCCCAAAAGCGCGGTGCTGCGTCGCGGAAGTATTTCGTTACGTAACCGCGCAACACCTGCACCGGGTCATACAGTCGCCAGACGGCATTCTGTATCGTGTCATCATTGGGTGGCGCCGTGCTGCCGGTCCCTTCGGAGATCCAGATGTACTGCGCGCCATTGTTTAGGTTGCGCACGTAATCACCGCGCACGTAACGCCCCTTTGGATCGTAATCACCTTTGTTGTTCGTCGTCGCCATGTCATTGGCAGTGCCTTCGCGCACGACTAGCGCGATCAGATCGAATTGCTGTTGCGGTGTACCGTCAACCGTAACAGGCCGCTTCACGGTCAACTTGAAGCTCACCGGGTTTGTGTCGGAATACTCGGGTTCATAGTTGACGGTGACGCCGCGAAACCATTGATCCTTGGTCGCCTCGCTGTATTCAATCTTCGTGTACGTGCAGTGCGCAGCAACGGCAGCGGGCGGGATTGCCTCGCGGATGCCCGGCGAGGTCTGTTGCTGCGCATCGTTGGCGGCGTAGAGTTTGATCTGAGTGCCGGGCAGAAAATTAGCGGTAAGAACCTTGACGACGATCTCGTCGCCATCCTCAAGGAAGTCGCCGATCGCCGACACACCGTCGCCGGCAAACGCCGCCAGTTGCAGCGTCGGCGATCCGGCCGGACGTTTCGAGGTATCGTAAAGCCGGATAACGTTGCGAGCGACGTTGTTCTTCGTGCCGTCCGGCTCGAACCGGTCGGGAATGTCGCCAACCGTGCTGTTGACGCTGCCGGCCTGTGCGTCGGTCAGACCGTTCACGCCAGCCTGCCCGGCGATCAGCAGCTGCATCTCACGATAACCCGGCCCGCCATAGATCGGGCTGGCGTCGGTGCGGCGGTTCTTGCGGGTGACTGCCGTAGCAACGATCGTCTCGCCATTGTAGGCCGGGCCACAGACGATCAGGCCGCATAAAGTACCATGCGGATAGGGTGATCCGCCGTTTGGCGTGTACGTGCAGCCCACGGCCGCGCAGGCGCGGGCCAGAACGGTATGCCAGCCTTCGACGTAATTGCCGTCACCAGCAAGGCTGTTGCCGCCCGTGAACCAAACCTGCACCTGCGCGCCGGGAATTGGGTTTAGGCACCAGATCCCGATCGAGATCGGATCGCCTTCGTTGACGTAGGGCGTGTAACGTTGCGAGTACCAGCGCGGCGGGAATTGAAACGGCTGATTGAGCAAGCCGAGGCTGGTAATCGCGATCGTCATGGGATGTTGCTCAATCCGCCTGCTAGACAAACTTGGTTGATGCCCGACGGCGCTTCGTCACACGTGACGCTAATGTGCGCATAGCGACCGGCGCTGTACTCGTACTTGTCGGGATAGGTGTGCAGCACCGCCGTCGCCCCACCTAGAAAGTGGATCTTGCCGGCCTGATACTGTTCAACCAAGCAATTGAAGCCCGGCCGAATATCCGGTCCCATCGTGAGGTTGACAGCTTGCGTGCCATTAAAAGGCAGGATCTTCTTGCCGCTATGGGCCGCCGTCAGCACCAAGTTGCTGCTACCGACGAGCTTGACGATCGGCATGATCGTCGACTCGAACTCTAGTTGCGCCGCGCATTTCCGGAAAACGACTTCACCTGTCTTCAGGTCGTGGAATGGATAGCTGCCATCCCCGTTCGGGCCACCACCGACCGTGCCAAAAGCGAAGTCGTAGTAGTCGTCCATCAGCGCTTCATATTGCGCGATCGTTTCCGTTTGCCGCAGAGCAAGCTCTGCGTTCGTAGGATCTGCCATGTCTTTTCCTTAGAAGCCGATAGCTAACCAAGTAATACCGTCTAGGCTTTGCGCGTTGCCGCTAGTCGCCTGAGTATAGATGGAGAAGCCCGCTTGTGTTGGCTCGCCCTGCTGTTGTGGGAAGAGATCCTTGAGGTTGTTTGCGGCGTTGATGAAGCCGATTGGGAACGCAAGAAGGCAGACGGTCGGGAAGGGTTTTGGGAAAACTATGTTGAACGTCTGCTCACCCGTAATCGCCTGCCGTATCTTTCCGCTCTTGAAGATTGGCCCACCGGGGATCTTCATCGAGAAGCCGTTCTCATCCATTTGGATGTCAAACGTGTTCGCTACGCCCTCAACTGTAAGTTTCTTGGCGAAAACATTGTCGAGATAAAGAACGCCGTCCTGATACAAGAACGGCGTGATCGGAGGACCGCCGTTGTTCGGATCTGTGAACCGCACAATATTTGCGAGGAAATCGAGCATCGCGATTTCGCCGCCGGCGGTGAGGTTGATGCCGGCGATCGTCGTGCCGTCCTTAACCTGCAACATGCCCTTCGCAAGGCCGGTTCCGTCCGGCGCAATGAGCGTGTCGAGCAGAAACTGCGCGTCTAGGTCGGCCTTGTCAGACTTCGCGTACAATTCCTTCAGGCTTTTCGCCCCCGTCCCGTCCGGGCCGGCGAACGTCAATTCGCTGTTGAGGATCGCTGACGTGCCGTCCGGGCTTTTAGACGCGATTAGATCGAGGAAACCGCGAACGGAACTTAGCCCGTCGTTGATGTTCGTCTCTAGATGCTCAGCAAAGGTCGCTGCCGACTGTCCCTTGATGTAGCCGACTTCGTTGATCAGGCGGGTGAGATCGGAGTTCTTGCCGAGCAAGTTTGAAAGCGAAGTGATGTTGTCCTGAATATCCTTCAGAACCTCAAAGGCCGGCTTTCCAGCGACCGGGCTATCGTAAGGCGCACCGTAGGTTGCATTGTCCTCAGGCTTCTTCCCGTCATCGTCGACAACGCCGCTCCAAAGCGCCGTATTTGCCGCCTCGCCGATCGCGAGGATCAGCGGATTGTTGCCCTTGTCATAGACGATCGGATCGGCCGCAAGCACGGGCGGCGCGTCGCTCGCATCCCATGCATAGATCACGGGATGCTCGACAGAGAGCGTCATATCGCACGTGCCGCCCTGCCCCAGCTCTTGCGACGCGACACGAAAAAGCGCGCGCTTGAAGCCGAGCGGGGCGAACGTGAACGGCAGAACGTCGCCGACCGTGTACTTCCACGCACGAATGTCGAACGTCGACGAGAAACTGCGCTGGTATTGCCGGCGTTCGAGGGCCTGCTTTACCACCCGCTGCGCTTGGCTGGGGCTTTCCACCACGGCCAGATCGAGCGTCATGATCCGGTCCTGCCCGTCCGGGCTGGCAATGCGTACCTCAGGATAGTCGATAAGCTGGTAGAGGGAGGCCGAAGTCGCGTCGACGTAGCGGCCGCGCACGACGTTCGGCGTCGCTTCAAGAGCGGGGTCGGGGTCCCAAGTAAACGCCCCGATCTGGTCATCCTCATTCAAGCCGTCGTCGGTTGCAGCGACAGCAAGGTCATTGTGCGCGATCACAAGGGCGAGCTTGCCGCCAGTATCCCGAAAACGCCCGCAGCAAGCCGCACAGAGCATATCGAGGATCTGCTTAGGGTCATCACCCTCGGAGATCACGCCTGCCCCATGATAGCGCGGCTCAGTGCCCCCTGCGGAGCGGTTCACAAGCTCGTCGCAGAGGTTTGCCGCGACTTGGAACGCAACCATATCGAGACGCCGGCCGGGCACGCCAGAGCCGACCGCCAGACGCATCTCGCCCGTGACTGGGTTGCGGATGCGCCAGCCGAGCACGACGCGGAGGATCTGAAGCGCGAGGTTCTCACCGATTACGGCGCCGTCGTCGGCCGTGTAGCGCCAGGTCGACTGATCATCCCAACGCATCGGCCCCGAACCGCCCGGCACCGTCGAGTCACGGCGGGGATCGTACAGCTTCGCGCCGCGCCCGATGATCGTGATCCGCGACGGAATCGAGCTAGAAAATGGGCTTGTCGCCTTTTTGCCGTTGCCTGTGACCTTGAAGCGCATCCGCAGATACGCGCAGCCGGTTAGACGCGCGGCTTGGTTCCATTTGCCACTGGCGAAGGTGAACGCGTTTGCGGGCGTGCCTTCAAGCACGATATTCGGTACGGAAAAGTAGCCGTTGAACTTGGACGTGACGCCGGTCGTTTGCGACCACGCCATGTCCTGATCGAGCCAGATCTCTTCAACGCCGTCGATGCCGTGGCTCGCGAGTGCAACGATCCAATCGCAATATTCCTGATCGTTGCCCGACCATTCCTCATACCGGATATCGGTCGCCATCGCGGTTTGGCCGAGCACCGACTTACGGAAGGCACGAGGATCGATCGTCGCGAGCAGCCGATCTGTCTGCGACGCCGGCACGTGCGGCTTGGAAAGCGCGCTGCCGATCGTCGACAGCGCGGCCGCGCCTACCAGCAAGGTGCCGGCGCTGATCCCGACAAGCCCGCCGATCGCGCCGATGCCGGCCGAGATCGAGGTCGTCAGCGAGAAACCCGCCGCCAGCCCGATACCGGCGCCAGCGGTCGCGACGGCAAGCACGGCCGCGCCGACAACGAGGCCGGCAATCTTTAGAACCTTTGCCATCGCTCAGAACCCGAACTGCACGCGCCACGCGCGCGCATCGGTCCAGCGACGACGCTCGATCATCACCAGACCTTCCCGTTGACCTTCAACACCCACAGCGATCAGCGCTGCACCCCAACAGATCCCGAGCGCCCCGCCCGACATCAAAATGTCGCCGCGATGCGCGAGCGCGGCCGACACGCCCTCGAACTTGGCGTCGAGCGTCTTTTCCAACGAACCCTTGCCGAACCGGGTGAGCGCGCGAGCCGAGCCGATCGCGGTCGAGTAGCGGCCCCGGAACTCCGGCATCGGATCGACGCCGGTCATTGCCTCGACCGCCCCGGCCGCGAAGGTGCAGCAATCATGCGCGCCCCACTCGAAGGTACGCGTGCGGAGGGGTTCGAGATACGCGGCAAGCCGCGCATCCCAATCGGGCTTGCGATACATGGGCGTCTTTCAGGTGCGTTTGTTAGCGCCGTTGGCGATCGCGATCGCCAGTTCGGCCGAGCGATCGCCGGGATCGTAACTCTGTTGGTCGAGATACGTGCGGTTCGAGGCTTGCCCGAAAAACGCGAGGTAGGTTTCGACGCTCAGCTGCACGGTTTGACTCGTCCGATCGCCGACAATCTTCGGCACCGACATGTAGCCGGTAAAGTAGGACCATATCGCGCCGATCCGGGTCAGATCCTGCGGATTGAGCATCGCCCGCCAGAGCCGGCAGTCGCGGCCCGAATAGTTCGTGCGATCGCCAAGTTCGGTCATCATCTCGTCGTCGACGCCGGCAAGGCCGGAAAGCGTCAGCACGAGCGTATCGGAACCGCCTTCCTGCGCCTTGACCGGGCCGACCGAGACGAAGCGCGGATCAACCGCGGCGAAGGTTTTGCCGTCGAGATCCTCGTCACCTGTGCCGGCGAACGTGAAGCTGTACGGCGCGTTCGTGACGTAGATCGGCCCGCTCGCGAGATCGAGGAAGCAGAACGTCACCGGGCGCCGCACGTCGGCCGCAAGCGCGGCGTTCGCTGCGGCATCTGGCCTGCTGTCCACTAGAAGCTTTCCTCACATGGGAAGGTAACGGCGTAGTTTTGCCCAACGTCGACGATCCAGCCGTTCTTTGGATCGCTCATCGACATGACGGCGTAAGGCCGCCTCACCTCGATCTGTGCGCCGTCCGCAGGCGACAGGCGCAGGTATGCCTTGAAGTTCAAGGTAGCTCGCCCGTTCGCATCAGCGATCACAGGCGCCATGAGCATCACCAGCTGGTCGCCGATTGTCACGAACTGACCACGCTTTAGTTTCGGTCCCGGATCGCCCCAGCCGGCGGTTGCGAGCGCGTGACCGCCTTGGTTGGCCCCCGAAACCACCACGTTCGGATTGCCCCCCATCTGATCGCGTTCGCACGCGATCACGCGGAAGCTGTTTGCCACTCCGTCACAGTCGACGACGAACGCGCGCCAATCGAGCACCCCGTCTTCACCGATGATCGCCGGAAGTGTGACCGCAGCATACCAACGCGGGGCTGCGGAGAGGATCGTCGCCCGACGTTTACCGGTGAACTCACTCCGGTTGACCTGCACCGGCTGATCGAAGCTCCACTCAACCTTGGCCGGAACCGGCGCTGCCGGCATGGTAATCAGCATCAGCCCCACCCTCCCGGCAGCACCGGGCGATTGAGCGCCCGGATCGTCTTCGTCTTCGCACCCAACATAATCGGCTCCGCTGCGGCGCCGACCGTTCGCGCCGCAACGCTCTGGATCTTCACGTTCAGATCCTCGGACGCATCGACCTTCGCATGTAGGTCGACCGCGAGACGCTGCCCGCGATTGCCTGCGGACAGGTCCGGCAGCTGCGGCGATCGCAGGTTCGGGACAACGCCCGTGGCGAACGCCGGCAGCTTCAGCCCCCGGTTCATGGCGCGGAGCCAAGGCGCATTGGCCTGTGTCGCCGCAGCCGTGAGGATCGACTCCCCGTTCGAGACGCGGATCAGCCCCTTGCCTTCCATGTGGCCGAGGATGCTATCCGACGTGCCCGTACCGGGTCCGCGAATGATCCCGTCCGCGAAGCCCGGCACCACGCCTGTCGCGTGGCCCGGCACGTTACCGATCTTGAGGCCGAGGAAGCTACCGCCGAAAGCGCTAAGGATCAGCTTCTCGGCCGCGATCCGCGCGAGATCGGAGATCACGCTCGACGCCACTTCGCCGACGACGCCCTTCAGGTGCAGGAAGTTCGTCACGGCGCTGCCGATCGCCGACGACGCCGCATCCTCGAACCGCCCCAGCCCGTTAGCCGCGACGCGCTGGAGCGACTCGTTGATGTCGCCGACGTTCTGCTTCAAGCGATCTTTGTACTGATCGAGCGGCCCGGCGTTACGCTTGTCGAGTTGCTGGTCTTCGGCCTTGTCCAGCGCCGGCAGCTTCGCCAGCGAGGTTTTCGCCCGCTGCACAACCGCCGGATCTTGCGACGTGTCGCGTTCGCGTTCGAGCGCTTTGCGCCGCAACTCCTGCTCGATATCGAGGATTTCGCGCGAGACTTTACGGCGATCGGCTTCGGTGACCGCCATATCTTCGCTTATGCGAAGCATGGCGAGACGTGATTGCAAGTCGTCCTGTTGCGCCTCGAAGGTTTCGCTCAGTTTGCGAAATCCAGCATCGGCTTTGGCGTTCGCCAGCTGCTGCGTTCGGGTGCCTTCATTCAAGGCCTTCAGGTGATCGGCCTGCGCCTTGCTGATCTTGCCTTCGTCCAGTTCGCCGGCAATGCGGCGGTTCTCGGCATCGGCCTGATCGTTGATATCGTCGCGGATCGCCTGATCACGCTGTTCCTCCGTCAGCGCGGAATGCCGGGTCGCCTCAGTCAGTCGCTTTTGCGCGATCTTCTCTTCCTGATTGTACGCGAGATCATCGTTGATCTTTTTGACCCGTGCCGCCTCTTCTTTCTTGTCGACGCTCTCCTGTGACGCGCCTTTCTTGCCGAAGGCGACGTGGAAAACATGCTGCGCCGGCTCGTCTAGGATCTGCCGGAGCGCCACGCCCTGCTTTGCGAACGCCTCCCGGATCTTGGCGATCGTGATGCCAGGACCATATGCGATGTCGACCGCCTGCCCGCGTTCGTGATCACTCGTGCCGGGAACCGCGACCGGGCCAGCATGCCGGCCAGCCAGCTTGTCGGCGTAGATCCGCTCCTGATCGGCATGCGTGCGCAAGCCGCTGGTGACAGTGCCGCCAATGCTGGCAACGATCGCGCGCGCTTCAGAGACGCTGATTTCACGCCCCAGCTGGTTATTGCCCGAACCGCTCGCCGTCCGCTTGGCTGCGGCAACCTTCGCCTGCGCGGCGTCGATCGCCGCCTTCTTCTGCGCTTCCAACTCTTGCAGGCGCTGCTTTGACTGCGCGCCGACAACGGCGCCGAGCCGCGCCTCTTCGCGCTGCTGATCCTTCAGCGCCTTGATCCGATCGTCATAGAGCTTGGTAACGGCTTTGACGGGATCGATGGCGGTTGCGGCCTGCTCAGCCGCGAGATCAACGCGACTGACGTTTAACTCACGCTCAGCCTTGGTGACCTGTTCGTTGGCTTTCGCCAGTTGGTCTTGCAGCCCGTTTACTCTGGCGTCCGCGATCTGAGCCGCGAACGTCGCGCCGTCGCCCTTCCCGTGCTGCTGTTCCGCCAATGCAGCACGTTGGAAGGCTTGCGCCTGCGATACAGCATCGGCCAAACGAGCGGCTGTCGCCTGCCGGATCGCCAACGCTTCATCACGCTTCGACTTGGCGGCAATGTTGGCGCGCTCGGCCGCGCTACGCTCGTTCTCGGCGGTTTTCCGCAGCGCCTCATCCTGATCGCGCAAAGCGGCCGTCACACCGTCCAAGCTGGTCGAGAAGAGCAGTTTGGCGCGGCGCGCGATGTCGGTCGCCTCGGCATCTTTCTTCTGCTTGTCGACCGCCTTGTCGAGTTCGCTGCCGAGGTCGAAGATCTTGCTTACCAGCGGCCCGGTGATCAGCAACGCGGCGGTTATGGCTAGACCATACGGCCCGATCATGAAGCGCGCGAAGTTGCCGGCCTTCCCTTCGATGTTGGCAAACTGCCCGGCCAGCTGCCCGCCTTGAATGGCAACCACATTCAGGATGTTCGCACCCATGCTGATCTGGGTGAACGTGTCCTGCACCTGATAGGACACACCCGTCATAGCGGCACGCAAGGCGCCTTGGCTGCTCGTCAGCCGTGTGGTGGCGCCAGTGCTGCCGGCGACGGCCTGCGCGTGCGCGTAGAGATTGGCACGCGCCTGCGACACTGCCGCATCATACTCGCGCTGGTGGATCGTGCCGGCGCGCAGCAATGCGTCGGCGCGGTTCAATTCGTCGTCAAACCGCTTCTGCGCCGCGTACATTGGATCAAGCTCGGAACGGAGCAGATCCGCAGCGGAGGCGAGCGCACGCTCATTGCGAGCCGCCTCCGCCGCAGTCGCCGCAAGCGCACGCTGCCGATCGGCAACGCCGGTCACCTGCGCCGCATGCGTCTGCAACGCGGCCGTGGCGAGACGCACCGCCGCTTCGTACTCACGCGTCGAGATCGAGCCGGCCGCAAGCAGCGCATCGGCCCGCGTGAGTTCCGCGTCGAAGCGCTGTTGCGCCGCGTACATCGGGTCGATTGAGGCGCGAAGGGCGTCTGCCGAGGACGCTAGGCTGCGCTGTTCGCGCGCCGCCTCGGCCGAACTGGCGGCGAGGCGCTGCTCTTCGGCCGCAGCCTCGGCAATGCGCTTGTGCTTATTGACGAACAGTTCGGTTGCTTCGGCACTCTGTAGCAACTCGATCTCGACGCGTTCGAGCGCGCCAGCCTCAGCGAGCAGCGCCGCAGCCTTTTGCTCAGCCTCGATCCGCGACGCCGAGGTGGCGGCAATGAACAGGCGCGTTGCCTCGCTGGTGTCACGCGTCTCGATCGCAGTGCGCTCGGCCGCTTCGCCGATCAGGGCGAAGGCGCGGGCCTGTTCCTGCGCGGCAGCTGCCCCGGCGCGGATATCGTCGGCGCCGAGGTTCACCCGGCCTTCGATCGTCGGACCCTTAACGGCCGTGGCCGCGAGCCGCTGCGCTTGGCTGAAGCTCGACTCGAACGACTTCTGCGCGCGATCGGCCGCGCTTTCGGCAAGAGCACCGAAAGTGCTGAAGCGCTTCCCCATGTCGCCGATCGCGCGGTCGACGTTCTCGCCCATCTTGCGGGCACGCGCCTCGAACCGGTCTAGCGGCTGCTCGCCTTCGGCAAGGTGACGGCGCAGCAATTCCGTCGCCGCGTCCACCTGAAGCAACAGGCGTTCGGTTTGATCGGCCATGCCGCGTCCTCTTACATGTAGCGGCGATCGCCGCGTTCCTACGTGCCCTCCGGCACGCAATGCATCCGCTCATAGGCGCGGATTGCCGCCCAGAACTCCGAAGGGGTGCTCGCCCAGAACTCGCGCGGCCGCCACCCCAGCGCAGCGGCCGCGACACCCATCAGCCGTCGACGGGGGCTTTCTCCGTCGTCGTCGTCGTCATCGTCGTCGACGGCTTCATTTCCCCCGACGAGTTGTAACCGCCGGTCGTGGCAAGCGAGAGCATCGCCGCAACCGTCTGCAACGCGGCGTGGAAGCCGCCTTCGCTGTCGAGGATCAGATTGGCGATGCGGCGCGCATTGGCGCCCGCAGCGCCCTTGTCGCCCGTCTCACGGCCCCATGCACGAATGCACTCGGCCGCGATCTGGGACGTGACGCTCAGCGACATCTTGCCGGCGAGCGCCATGCGCGCGAGATCGATCAGTCCCTGCCCGGTCGAGGCTTCGATCGCATCAATCGCCTCGAACGTCGGCCGGAGGCCCAGCTGCGCTCCATCGAGCAGCAAGGCCAGTTCGCCGCGATCGCCGACCACCGGTCCAGCCGGCGCATCTGCAACGTCCGCCATTACGCGTCACCCTTCTTTGGCTCGCTCGCGGGAGCGGGCGCATAGAGCGTGCGGATCTGATCGAGCGCGCCGCTGTCGGCCGCGATCGCTGCCGCCAGATCACCGCCCGGCAGAACGTCGTCCGCGAGGAACGGACGCAAGGCGCGTGCTGCCCGATCCGGGCCGCTGCCAAGTAGCTTCTCGACTTCCGCCGAAGAGCAGCCGGTCGCCTCGATCAGGCTGGCGTCGAGATCCGAAGGCTTGCTCGTCTTCAGATCGTGACCATTGATCTTGATCAACTTGGTTACTCCTTAACCGAGGGCGTCGACGGTTGGCTGCGCGGCCGGGACGAGGCTAACCCCGACCTTCACGCTCTCGCCTTGGTTGAACGATGCATTGTCGAGGCTGGTGTACATCAGGCACTCGAACACCACGTCAGCGGTGCTGAACGGCTTCTTGCGGATCTGATACACTTCGGTCGCGTCGGACTGATGAAGCGTCTCCATGCGCGTGTAGCCGTTCGCGTCGGGCAGATCCGGCACAAGATCCTGCTTCAGCGTGATCGTGCGCAGGCCCGGCTGCTGTGTGTCAACGCCTTCCTGATCCTTCGTCGCGTTCGACGAGAAGTTCTTCCCGCCGTCGCGGGTGAGATTGCCCTGCCCGGCCGGCTGGTTGAACGTTCCAACCGTGGATGACTGCAAGAACAGTCGATAATTATTCGCGAGCTTCTTCGCCATCGTTGCTTCTCCCATACGAAAAAGCCGCGCTGGCGAGGCGCGGCGGGGTGGTTAAACTTGCGGAATACTTAGGGTGCAAACACCTGCACGCCGAAACTGGTGATGCCGGTGTACGTGGCGCCATCCTCGCTCAACACGGCATCATCATCCTCGAACCCGAAGGCGAGCGTCCAGCCGTTGACCTCGATCTCAGCGCCATCGAGCGCAGTTTCGATCTGCTCTTGCAGCGCGAGCAGCGGGGCGCGTTCTTCGGCCTCCACGATCGTCACGATGCTGATCGAGACGCGGCGATCGTCCGTATTGCCCTTCGCGCCCAAGCCGAAGCTCTTCATGTCGCCGATGATCACGACATCGCCCGGCGCGTTCTCCGGCGCATCCTGCCAGACGGTCGCACCCGTGATCGCCTCACTCAGCGCATCGAAGGTGGCCTTTTCGACGAAGGACTTCGCTTTACTCATCACTACCTCCGGCAATCTGTCCAAGGGTGCGGGTCAAGATCCCGCGCAGGTTTCTGTTCAGGGTGGCCCGTAGATCCGGGAACCGCCCGGTGATGAAGCGCTTCGGCGCCATTGCGCGGACCCTCATCAGGTACGTGCTCGCGATATCCTCAGACCGCTTGCGGCCGTGCGCGGTACGAAGCCGACCAGCGACGCGGCGACGACGCTGCACCGTCACTACCTGCTCGCGCCGGCCGAGATCCTGTATGCGGCCATAGAAGAGGCTCGCCCGGCCGCGCCGGGTGCCAAGCAACCCAATCTGCAACCGCAGCGAGGTCGGCAGCACCTTCTCATCGATCCCGGCGCGAAGCGCGCCGGACTTGCTCGGCGCCTTTGCCCGCATCGCCTGGGCGATTTGTCGCCCGGTTACGCGCAGTTCGACGAGTAGTTCGCCGCGAACCGCGTCCGGCACCCGGCGCAACAGCCTGCGGAACCGCGCCAGCCCGCGTACTTTAGGGGTCGCCATTAGCCAGCCTTCCCGCTTTCGCATGTCATGACGATCGAGATCCCGTCGGTCGAAGGCGGTGCCGCCCGGATATCGAGCGCGATCTCTCCCCACAGCAGCCGGTTCGCGGGTGTGATCCCGCGCCGCTTGCGGATCGTCACGCGGTACAGCTGCGTTGCGCGCTGCACGCCCAAACTCAGCGCCTCATCACCGCGCAGGGGGATGATCTCGGCGCGGACGTTCGTCGACACGTCGCGCCACTTGCTTTCGCCCTCGGGCGTCTTGCGACCGCCCCGGCCGTTGTCGACGACGTTCGGCTCTTGGATCGTCACGCGCTCTCGCAGGCGTCCAGCGGCGATGCTCATGTCAGTTCCTTCAGCCGTAGAGGCGAAACGGGGTGAGCAGGTTCGTCACCGTCGTCGACATCGGGATCGCGATCGGCGTGACGCCCTGATCGCTGGCAGTTTCCCGAAAGCGGTAGAGGTCGCCGACCATGAGCAGGATCGCGGCGACGATCGCGGCCGGCAACGTCTCATAGCCGGCGACATAGCGCACCTTCAGCACCTCGCGACCAACCCTCACATCGTTCCAAGGTGCAAGGCCGCTGACGCAAATAGAGTTGCCGATCAAATCGATGGTTGTGAGATCCGCAACGCGCGGCTGATGATCGGCCCCGGTCCAACTGATCGAGACCAACTCAGCGACCGGGGCGCATGGGAGCGGAAGATCACACCAATCTGTTGCGATCGTATCGAAACGGGCTTCCAGCGTCTGCCGCCCCAGCGAGCGACCGAGCCAGCCGTCCGGCCCGTCGATCTGCCCGGTCGCTGCGGCAACGTAGATATCGATCAGTGTGTCGTCGTCATCATGGTCGACGTTCAGGTGTGCTTTCGCCTGTTCGCGCGTGATCACCGGCTCTGGCGGCGTGATGACAACGACACGCATCGATCAGGCGCCCGCCTTGGAGATACGAGTCTCGCGGATCGCCGCGATGATGTCGCCCTTCAGCGTCTTGCCGGTCAGGTCGACCGTCTCATCGGCCGCAATCACCTTCAGCTGCTCGACCGTTTGACCGTCAAGGCCATCTTCGACCGGCTTGGCGAGGTCAGGCGCGGGCGGAGTGCCCGCCGTCGCATTGTCCGCATTCCCCGTGACCGGCGCCGCACCTTCGGCGCTCTGCCGCAGAGCATCATCCTGCTGCGCCAGCGCATCCGACACGTCGGCAACGGAGTTCGAGAACAGTTCTTCGGCAGTCGGGCGCTCGCGAACGCGCGTGATGCTGTCGCGCAGCTGCTCGTCGCTCGCTTCCGTGATCTGCTGGCGAGCGATCTCGAACATCAGCGTTTCGAGCTGGGCGCGGCTCAGCGCGTCAAGGGACACGTCCGCGTAGAGCGCGATGATGTCCACCGGCTCTTCGCCGAGGCAACCGGCGTCCGTCAGGCGCACACGCTGCTTCTCGGACGCCGGGATGAACGTGTCGCCCGGCAGGTAACGAACTTCGGTAGTGGCATCGACCATTTCGGCCGTGACGAGGTAAGACTTCATGACGGGACATCCTCAGTTGGTGGCGAGACCGAAGCCCCGCCACATCAGGTCGTTCGTGCTGGTGGCGGCGATCAGGCGGGCGGGTTCGCCGTAGGCCGGAAGCGCGGATACGCGAGCAACGCCATCGCGGAGATTGGCGCGGCCGCGTTATTGCCGGCCGGCGTGACCCGGATACGAACGTAGCGCTTGGCGCCAGTGTAGCCGAGCTTGCGCGTCTTGTTCTTGGCCGACTGATCGAAGCTCGCCAGCGCCAGCGTGCCCGGCAGGTTCGAGTTCGGGACGGCGACGGCATCCGACAGATCGGCAGCATCGCCATGCTCGGCGGTTACCGCGAAGGTCGCGGACGTAGCGGCCAGCACGCCGAGGTTGAAGAGGAAGGCGACCCCTTCATACCCGTTGGTGTCGATGATGTTGCCGACGAGTGCCGTGTTGTCGGTAATGACGGTCGGGGCGATTGCCACAACCGGGGTGATCAAATTGACGATATCGCGCATCGGTTAGCTTCCCGAATGTGAGTAGAGAAAGGCGGGGCGGCGCTTTCGACGCCGCCCGCTACGATCAGGCCGGCACGTCGAGGCCGACGAACGGCGACACTTCGTAGCCGTTCTCTTCCTTGATCGGCGACGAGAGCCACGGCATGCCGTCGACGTTCCAGAAGATCTTGATCACCGTCTTGTTGCGGGTGAACAGGACGTGCTCCGACGCCGCGACGAATGGCCCGGAGCCATCCTTGATCAGGTACTGCGACCAATCAGCGAGGAAGACATCGCCCTTCTGGCCGGGCACGGGCGCCCGGTTGTTCCAGCGCACCGGATAGCCGAGTAGCGTGCCGGCGAAGCCGTCGCGCGCGTTATCCTGCCAGATCGGCCGGCCGGCGCCATCCTTCAGGAGAAGCAGCTGCGGGAGCACACCCTGCGACATCGACCAAACCGGCGACGTGTTGCCGCGCATCAGCAGGACGCCGACCATCCCGACGAGATCCTCATAGGTGATCTGGCCGGCGAGCTTGCGATTGATGTACTTCGCGGCGCTCGAATACATCGCGCCCATCGGCTTGTTTCTGCCGTCGCCGCGAAGGAATGAGTAATCCTCAGCCGCTGCGACACCGCCGCGCATCAGGTTTTCGAGGAAAGAACCAGCGGCCGGCCAATTGCGCAGCAGCTTGTCGGTGACCGTGACGAAGCCGGCAATCTCGTGCGGCGTCAGGGCGATTTCGCGCAGCTTGGCGTCGGTTTCCGGCTTCAGATCGCCTTCGCCGATCCAGCTGAACTGCATTCCGCCGAACATGTTGTTCGTCGACCCGCCCTGATCGAGCGCCGGCATGCTGACGCCGGCATCGGGTGCCGTACCCGGCTCGATCACGGTCGCGCGCGGACGCACAAGCGCATCCTGCGGCTGCACGCTCATGATCGTCGAGCGAAACTCATTCGGCACCATGAAGCCGCCCGAAGGTGCGTTATCCATGCGCATTTCGGCGCTGATCTCGCCGCCATCCGTCTCGGCGCCCTCGACCCAATTCAGCCGCTGATCGTTCGGGTTGAAGCGCACGGCCGACATAAACTGGCCGAGGCTCTCGAACTCCTTGTTTGCCTCCGGCCCGCGCACCGCAAGGTTGCCGCGTGCAACCGATCCAGTGCTTGCCGCAAGGCCTGCGGCGGTTTCCGCAAGGCCTGCCGCGCGATCGATGCGCAGGCCGAGCGACGTGCTCTCAGCCTGCAACGTGTCGAACTGGCCCTGCTCTTCCGCCGACAGGTCGCGATCTTCGCCCTCGGCCGTGGCGATCAGCGCCTGCATCGACGCGATCGCGGTCGCGCGACGGTCGCGGAGCGCCTGCACTGTCACCGGCCGGGCAGGATGCCCGTTGCCATCGCGCATATAGCGCCCGCGCTTCCGCTCCGTGGCGGACATGGGACCGAGGGCCGCGCGCGACACTGCGGCCAGAAGGATCGTCTTCTGCATGAGTTTCTCCCGGCCCGCAGGCCTTGTGGTGGATAAGTGCCGGACACGTTGAGCCGCTGCCCGTGCCGGCGCACGGACAGGGAATAAGGATCGCCGCGAGGGCGGGATTAGATCAGCGCGAGCGCCCGCTTGCGGCGATCGCGTTCGGGCGTGCCACGTCCCTGCGGCGCGGCGCCGACACCGAAGCGCGCCAGCGTCTCTTTCATGGTGCCGACCCGATCGGCGAGGCCTTCCGCAACCGACGCCTTGGCGCCGAGCATGCGACCTTGGCCGAAGCCGTCACGCACCTTTGAGGCGGCGACATCGCGGCCGGCTGCAACACGGTCGACGAACATGCCGTAATAGTCGTCGATCCGGCCCTGCATGTAAGCGCGTGTATCGTCGGAGAGCGGCCCGATCAGCCCTTCACCCTTGAACTTGCCGGCAGCGATGATCTCGCGCGACACGCCCTGCTTCGCCAGCGCCTCTGTCACGTCGTCATAGGCGGTGCGCACGCCGATCGCGCCAGCGGCTGAGCTCGGCGACATGACGATCTCGCTGGCCGACGAGCCGATCCAGTAGCCGGCGCTGGCGAGATTGCCGGTCACCTGCACAATAACCGGCTTGCGTTCCTTCGCGGCCGCGACCGAGGCAGCGGCTTCGTCGACGTTCAGGACGTTGCCGCCCGGCGTGTCCGCGTCGACGACGATCGCCTTTACCGTGTCATCGTCCGCCATCTGATCAATCAGGCTGGCGAAGCCTTCCGCCGTCGCACCGCCGCCTGTGGAACTGTTCGCGACCATGCTTGCACGGGGCGAGATCACGCCGCGCAGCGGAACGACAGCCACAGAGCCTTCGCGACGCGCTACAGCTGCGGCCGTTTGCGGCGAGATCTTCGCCTCGATCTCTTCAGCGCTGAACTTGATCCCCTCGGCCTGCATGGCGAGCAGATCGACGATCGCGAGCAGCTTGGTTTCCTCCATCGCCCAGATCTCCGAGGCGAACGCGGCGAGAATGTAGGGATACTTCATTCCGGTAGCTCCGGCTGCGCCGCGACGCGCGGAGGCGGCGCAGGCGGGTTGATAGCCCGGCCGATCGGCTGGACGTTGTTCGACACGAAGCTGACATCGCCATCGGCGCCGATGCCAGCCAGATCTTCAAGGCCGAGAACTTGGTTTACCGTCATGCCAAGCTCGAACATGCCTTTGTAGAAGGCGGCGCGAGCAGCCATGTCGCCGCGCAGCAACGCGTTCATGTTAAACTTGACGTATAGACCCTTCGCCCGCTCGGCTTCGGTGAATAGCTTCCAGTTCATCTCCTGTTCCCAAGCGTCGACCCAAGGGCCGATCGTCTGTTGAACGAAGCCGATCATCAGCTGCTCGACGCCTGTACCCCAGGACGTTGATTTCTCGTGGCTCTGCAACAGCACGAGCGGGACATCGAAGATCCGCGCGACTTCGGCGATCTGGAACTCGCGACTGCCGAGGAACTGCGCATCCTCGGGCGGGATCATGGTTTGGATGAACTTCATCCCCTCTTCGAGCACCTTGACGCGGTGCGCGTTGTCGAGGCCACCTTGCCGTTCCAGCGGCGCGGCCGGGTTGTCCGCTGCCGCCTTGTTCTGCCCGTCCCCGTTTCGCGCACCGCGCAGATTGCCTTGCGCGTTGCTGCTCAGCTTGCCCGGATGCATCAGGAAGCCGCCCGATTTGGCGTCGTTCCCGAAGAACTTCGCCCCGAACTTCTCCATTGCGAGGCCCATGCCGATCGCCTGCCGGAACAAGGCGACTTGGCTAAGCCCGACATAGCCGTCGCGGCTCTGATCCATCACGTGCAGCACGTCGCCCTGATCGAGCTTGAACGCCTGCCCGCCGACTGTCGTGCGGTACACCAAGCCGTTGCCTTCGCGAGCCGGCTTGGTTTCGTTCGGCATCAGCGGCCACAGGGCGATCGCCTCGCCGTTGCCGTTGCGCTCGATCTCCTGATAGGCGTTACCCCAGAGTAGCGCGTGGCCCATGCTCGTCTTGCGCAGCGTCCGCGACGACATGAAGTCGTTCGGACGGACGCCAAGCCGCTGCGACATCGGGTGCTCGGTCACCTCGACGCTGCCGTTGGCCGTCTTCTGGCGGATCGACAGCGGGAAGTGCGCGATCGGATTGGCGACACGGTTGATGCAGGCATAAACGGCCGGGAGGGTGATCGCGGAATAGTGGTTCACGTCCACACCGCTGTCGGTGGTCCCACCAATCCACCGCAGCCAGCCGCCCTGACGATCCGTTGCCGGACTGCCGATGTCGCCAAACGATGTCGACGGCCCGAACATGGCGGCGCCGATATTCTGCCACCACCCCATAATCAGGCCTCTTCAAGATCGATTTCGAGCAACCCGCGCCCCTCATAGACGGACTCGGTTTCCTCATCCGCAGCGGTCGCAACCGCCAGACACATGACCGCAGCAACGATGCCATCGATCTTCTCAGCCGACCGCTTCTTAGCGGGCGCATAGTTCAGGTTTTCGTCGAAGCGCACGACGGCGTTCTTTGCCATCCAGCGCAGGACCGGGTGACCGCCGTGATCGAGCTTGCCAGCATAGATCATGCGCTCGAACGCCTTGGTTGGCTCGCCGAGCGACTGGATGCCCTGCCGGACAGCCATCATCATCTCCGGGTCGATCCCATCTGCCTGAAGATCCGCGACCAGCTTCATCGCGTTCCACGGATCGTAACCGACGCCCAACACCTCGAACTGCTCGAACGCGTCGAGCAGCCGGCGCCGCACGTAGTTTTGATCGACGAAGTTACCCGGCGTCGTCTCGATCGCCTCGGCGGCGAACCACTTGTCATAGGGCACGCGATCATTGCGCACGCGCTCGGCCAGCGTCTCTTCTGGCACCCAAAAGCACGGAACAACCGTCCAAGCTGTCTCGTCGCCCTCCGGCTCGAAGAGCAACACGAGCGCCGTCACGTCGACGGTTGAGGATACGTCGACAGCTGCATAGCAGCGCCGGCCCTTCATCCGCTGCCAGACCGTGCGCCAGCCGTTCTTATCGGCCGCGCAGGCATCGAAATACTTCATGTTCAGCCAGCGAACGACGACATCGATCCACTGATTGAGATGATAGCACTTGAAGTGCGCCTGCGCGCGCGGGTTGTCCTTCGCGATCGCCGCCTCGCGCCGCAGGAACGGGACGGTTGGCGATAGCCCGAGCGACGGGTTTGCGACCGCCCAAACCGCCTCATCATCCCATGCGGCATCTTCCGGCGCTGCAAACACAACAACAAGCGTCGTCGCGTCGGACACTCGCCCTTCGAGGATCGCGAGGCTTTCGTCCCATAGCTCGACGCCGGTCGGGTTCGTCTTCAGGCCGGCCGTCGATGCGTACAGTTCGATCGGTTGCAGTCGGGCGCCCGTGCCCTGCCGCAGGGTGCTTTCCACCGTGCGGCTGCGCCACTCGTGCATTTCGTCGCCCGCGATCACGGTCGGCGACTTGCCGTGCTTGCCCTCTTCGGAGCCGGTCACCACCTCGAACAGCGAGGCGCTCGGCTTTAGGTAGATCGATTTCTTGTGCGGCTGACACTCGCGCGCAAGCTCCGGCGCCTGCGCGATCATAGCCTTCATCTTGTTGAAGATCGTAAAGGCCTGCTTCTCGTCGCGGGCGAACACGAACCCCTGCCCGCCTACAACCGCGTCGAGCGCCCAGAACAGCAGCGACAGCGCGGAGAGAAACTCGGACTTGCCGTTCTTACGCGGCACCCACAGCATCAGGCGCCGGAACAGGCGCACATGTTCTTCGATCGGCTGGCCCGTGTCGGCATCGAGCAGTTCGATCGGAACCTTCCACCCGACTAACAGGCGGACGATGATTTCCTGCCAAGGCACGAGCCGGAACGGCTTGCCTGCGAAGCGGTCTTCCGTGAGCCGAAAGACCTTCGGCCACAGATCCACAACGCCGTCTGCCTTGGCATGGTCGAACCATACGCCCGGCACCGCCGACGCACGATCCCACGCGAGGCGCGCCCACTCATAGATCGGCTCATCCGCGTGGCGGGTTAGCCAGGCGGGCAGATCGGCATCAAAGCCGCCCGTCTGATAGGCCATATCAGTTCGGGCGAAGCGGTGGCTTCGTATCCATCTGGCCGAGGATGCCGACCAGCGAGGTAGGAGCCTCGGGCGTCTCGGGCGACTGCTCGGCACGCGCAGCGGACGGCAGATCGAACAGGCCGGGGTTCTGCGACGCGGCCACGGCCTGATCGCGGAACAGCGAATATTCGTCCGATGGCGTCAGACCGAACCGCTCGGACAGCTTGATCACCTGATCGAACGCTTTGTCCCGGATCGCGACGATCGGCCGCGTGCGTTCCATCATGCCGCCCGCGACGGTCTTCACGCGTTGCGTGTGGCCGTTGCGGTTCACGTCCTCATTCGCGACCACCCACTCAGCGAAGTACACGCAAAAGAGCGCGAACATCGGGCGATGCATCGGCTCTAGCCGGTGCGTGGTGCGCAGGCGCGGCGCGAGATCACGCCAGACGGCGACGGCTGCGGCCGAACCTTCCTCAATGATGGCCGGGGGCGCGAGCGGATCACTGCCGGCCGGCGCGTGCGCGAGCAAAGCCGCAACCCGCTCCGCTTCGTCGAGCCTTTTCTGAACGGCCGACTTGCGCCGGCCCGGATTGCCCTTCGCCTCTTGAAGGCCGGGTGCGGCAGGCTTCCGTCCGCGCATATCTGACCTCCAATAAAAAACATTCCGGGAAATTCTGCGCCGAAAAACACGTCATTGACCACCGGTCTCCGGCGACCCGGTTTTGAACTTTTGACACCCCCCCCCCCACCCCTTCATGATCGAGGCGGCAGACCGAGCAGATCCGCGAGCCGATCGAGGCCGCGACCGCCCGCCCGCTCGACGGCTTGCTTCGGCCCATCGTGGCAAGCCTTGCAGCTGCTCACCCACCACTCGGTTGACCAGAACAGCACCGTGTCGCTGCGATGCGGGAACAGGTGATCGACCAGCGTAGCGGCAGTCACCGCCCTGCCCTCGCCCCAAGCATCGACCTCGCAATACCGACACAGCGGCGAGCGGGTGAGGTGCGAACGTGACGCCTTGCGCCATCGGCTGTCATAGCCGCGCTCGGCTGCACTCCCGCGCGCCCGATCCTGCTCGCGCTGGACGGCCTGCCGGTCGCCCTGCGAACGTGGGCGAAAGACAGCGGGCATCCGTGGCATCGTATGTCACCACAAAGCGACGAGGGCGACGTGACCGAAGCCGCGTCGCCCTCGTCAAGGCTCAAAGGGAGGATGCGGAAGAGCAGCGCAATCACGCTACGCCCCAACGTACACAGAGATAGCCCGAAAAAGGTCCGTAAACGAACAACGATATTTCAACCCCACGGCCCACGGACGCTTGACAACCACGGGTGCGGATTTCCGCCATTCCTCATGCGCGCCGCACGACTGCGCCACGGTTAAGGCGATCACAGAGCCGTGACATTGCGCGACCGTACCGGATGCGAGCATAGTCAGCCGAACCACTCAGTGACCCATCCGGCCCGGTCAGTTCACCCCAAGGCACCCGCGTATCACCCCGCGCCAGCGCCGTGACTGCCACGCCGATCAGCTTGCGATCCGCAGGCTTCACATGATCGAGCCAGCCGAACGCCTCTTCCATCGCGCCCACGTCAGCGCGGGTGAGTGCGGCCGTGCGGATCGGCTCATAATCCTCGATCGCCACGCGCGCGTTATAATCCTCAGGCTCTTGCATTGCCTCCGGCCAAGCCGACCGCACGAACTGCCAACCGCGCTCCCGATCAGGATGGCGCCAGCAGATCCGCATTGCCTCGACCAGCCGCTCTTGCAGATCCTCGAACGAAAGGAACAAGCCGCGCTTATGCAACAAGCGTGGATCTTCAACGCTCCCAAGTTTGGGAGCATCAATGGGAGGATAGAGATTAGTATTATCAGTCATTTAGATACCTTTTGGGACGTTGGGAGTGAGTGTGCGGGTTATCTCGCGCCCGCGCCTGCGCGCACATGTGCTAGGTGGAACGGTCCTGATTTGGCTCCCATGCTCCCGCACCCTCCCTAACCCGCAGAAAACCGCGCTTCCCGTTGCTTTGCGATCCTCCCGCGAACGGGAGTGAGGGAGGATGGTTAGAAGACCACATCGTCAGCCTCACCGGGGGGAACGGGAGGTTTTCGGCCTTGCGGACCAGAGCCGTAGCGCGGCGAGGGCAGATCGCGGGTGACCGCGCGGCCCCCTTCGTCAACGAAGTCGTGGCGATCGAATTGAAGGGCGATGTCATCCCAATAGATCGAGGACGACTTGCGCTTTTTGAAGCCCTTCTTCTCCATCTGCGCGGAGAGGTACTTAGGCGACCACGGCTTGCCCGACGCCGGCAGCTGCTGCGCCCATTGCTGCCAAGCCGCGAAGACCTCGTGGAGCGCGGACGAACCGACCGCCTCGCCCGCAATGCGATGCACGCACTGTTCGATGAACTGGCCGAGGATGTCGTTCTCGGCCTGATAGGCTTGGGTTGCCTCGACCACGGCCTGCGGCCTCGGCAGGCCCGTCGTAAGGTACGCCAGCGCGCCCCGCACCATCCGATTGAGAATGCCGCTTGCTTCCGCCTTTAGCTTCGACTTGAGCAAAGGATCAGCCCGGCTGTCCGGCACGATCACGTCCCAAGGCACGATTTCAACACGACGTTGTATGCCGTGGTCGGTGCCAATCTTCGGCCGATGGTTCGCCGAGACGGTATTGTTGAAACCGATCATAAGCTGGAAAGGTGGCTTGAGCAGTTCGCGCACACTCATCGGCTCGTCGCTCGTCATCGACTTGATGAGACCGTCCGAGAACTTCGAGCCTTCCTCAGGTTCGTTCGCGTAGACGAAGCGTCGGCCGGCCATCGCTGCCAGATCCGGCGACGCGTCCGAGCCTTTCCGATACTTGCCCTGATCGATGAATGACTCAATCGCAGCGGCCCAAGCATAGTCGCCAAGGATATACGCGATCGTATTGACCCAAACGCCTTTGCCGTTGGAGCCTTGGCCGTAGAACACCGCCATCTTTTGAGCATCGGCTAAACCGAGGGAGCCATAGCCGGACCACACGTCTAGGAATTGCCGCATCTCCGGGTCCGGCTGGACCTCTTCGAGGAAGGCGTCGAACTTCGGACAGGCCGCGTCAGGATGATATTCGACAGCCCCGATCTTAGTCATGCGATCACGGCGGCGATGGTGGCGTAACTCGACGGTTGCGCCATCATCGCCTCGCGCGAACACGATCGTGCCGTTCGCGACGTTCAGCATCATCGGATCAACGTCAAAATCTTCAGTGCGGGCAGCGAGCCGGGCCTGCGCCAGCCCCGCGATGCAGTTGATGTGCCCGGCGCTCTCAGACGTGCGGCCCCATGCGCCAATGCGATCGGAGAACAGCACGATATCGCCGTTGCTCTTTACCTGCGCGATGAAGTCGAGCCGTTCGCCGGTATTGTCGCTTTGCCGGGCAACTTGGCGCTGTATCAACCACGACACGGTTTTGCGCTTGCGCTCGGCTTGTCCGCTTTTGCTGTTCGCATACATGTCGTCGTCATCGTCGCGCTCGCTGTCGTCGACGGGGAAGCCGCCATCGGGCGGGAACGGCACGCCGCTCGCTTTGATCAGCGCCGCCTCTTCCTGAATGAGTCGCGTCGTTTGCTGCACGGCGCGGCCGAGCAGCGCGAGCGCCATGTCGCGGTTCCAGCGTTTGCCGTCCCACGCCAGCCAGCCCCACGCCTCGACGTAGAGGAAATCCCGGCCGAACCGCTTCAGGAATCGTTCGAGGTTGCCGAGGTCCGTTTGGGGCAGCTGCGCGCATTCCTGCGTCAGCTGCGCCGCAGAACGCCCCCCGCGCCCCTTTTCGCCCTCATTGGAGCCTACCCCTCCCGCATGGGAGCTTGGCTTGCCATCCTCAGTCAATCCGGGGCGGGGGGCAGAGTCGCGGGAGGATGCGCCGTCCCGGCGCTGGGACTGGCGATCGCGGCGGGTACGAGCAGCGGCCGCGATCTCTCCGAGATCGCGAGGACTTGCTTCTCCGGCTGTCCAGCCGCTGTTGATCGTGGCGAGCAGCTGCCCGTCATCATCGCGGCCGGGATTGTCGCGGGCAGCGCTTTCAAGCGAGACGCGTGCGATCGTCGCGTCGATCGCGCCGGCCGCGACCAGCGAGGCGATCTTGAACGCGCTTTCGTTCAGCTGCGGATTGCGCCGGCCGCTCGGCGCGGAGCGGATCGCCTTGCACTCACCGTCGAGCGCCGCCAGCGCGTACTTGCGCACGTCGTCGCCGGGTTCCACCATTTTCCTGACGCCGGGAACATGGTCGCCGGATGCCGATCCCGCTGGCGCCGGCCGTTCGTATGACACGGCCGGCTTGCCGCGCGAACGCAGAATCTCGATTAGCGCGGCTGGCGCTTCGGCGAAGGCGCGATCGTCCCGCCAATCGCCCCGATCGCGCAGCCACCGGTATTCACCTGTTGAGCTATTCTCGGCTTCGATGCAGCTGCTCGGCGCAACGATCGTGTAACCGCCCTTCCCGCGCACATCGATGTGCTCAGGCAGGTTGCCACGATTACGGATCGGATCGCCCTCGGGCTGGCGGAAATAGACGTGAACGCCGTTCGAGGGCGTCATGCCGGTCACCGAGCGCGGAAACTCGCACCCCATCTGTGTCTCAAGATCGGCCTTCAACTCTTCGAGCGTACAGAGACGCATCATCGGGTTGCCGTCATCATCCAGGACGACTTCGCCGGTTTCTTCGTTGAAGACCTCGACCGGCCGAGGGTCGAAGTCGATGACAAACATGCCGTTCACCCCCTGCGGGATGCCGATCATCGCCTCAGGGTAACGCTTCCACCATGCGACGATACGTTGTTCGTCTGTGGTAGCGTCCTTCAACCCATTGCCTATGTAGGGCTGCTTCGCCCGCGACTGCTTCTCTTTGCCCGTCGCACGATCGATGTACGGCTCGCCGTCCCGCTCGCGGCACGGAAACACCGCCCAGCCTCGACGCGCGTATTGGAGTGCTGCCTGCCCCATAGGCGACAGCATCGTGGCAACAGACACTTGAACGATCCCCCGGAAAATGGTGGCGGGTTTTGTCGTCTCCGACCCGCCAGCGGAGCAGCGCGCGCCGCTGCCGATCGCGTACCGAACTCAGGGCGGTGGATGCCGAGGCGTTTCCTGCTCGCCGAGCAGCCTCTCAACTTCCGACGCGACGGGATGCGCAACCAGCCAAGCGTTCGCCGCGATCTCAGCCCGCGCTATCAGGTGCGGCGCTCGTCGAGCTTTCGCGGCGGCGATCGTCGCTCGAAAATCAACAGGCAGGCGGCACCAGCATGCGTGGCAGAATGACTGCCACGCTGCTCGCTTGCCTCCGCACCTTGGGACCGGACACAAGCTCATTGCTGCCGGCCCGTTTCTCTCATAACGCGCGTCGCGCGCTTCAGTGCGAGATCGATGCCGCTCTTGAAGTTGCGCTCCATCATCTTGAGGACTGCGCGCGTTCGGTTACGCTGCCCGCTCTCCATGCCGGCCGCGACGGAGTTACCGTATTGCGACCCGGCGAAGATCATCCCTGCCGCCATACCAAAGGAAAGGTTTTCTACCGGATCAGGGAAATGCTCGAACGTAAGCAACTGGATCGCATTGACGAGTTCCATGATGCGTGTTCGGTTATCGTCGCTTGCGAGCAGTTCAGGTGCATCGTCCATTCAAACATCCTCTTCGTTTACTTCGGGCGCACGGCCAAACAGAACGGGAGGTGGACGGCGCCTGCCGTCGCGGCAGAAGGCGCACCGGCCGCGCACGAGGCGCAGCGAGTGATCACCGCAGGCCGAGCAGTCGCCCGGCTCGCCCTCAGCAACCGGGGCGCAGGCGGCTTTGATTGCGCGCGCGAGGTGCTCGGCCTCGATCTGTTGAGCCAAGTCGAGTAGGTCAGGCATGCAGCTGCCCCTTCAGCCGCGCGACCTTGGCTTCGGCGGCTTTGATCTGTCGATGTAAACGGGTCTTCCGCTGGCTGATGAGCAGATCTAGTTGCCGCAGCCGCTCCCTTTCAGCGTCCGGCATGGGGCGGCCCTTGCAGCGCGCCCAAATTGCGTTGATCTCGCCTTGCGGATCAGGGTGGCGTTTACGTTCAGCCATCACGCCGCCCCACCCGTGGTTTTGCCAGTAGCGACGATCGTCGCGATGCGCGGCTCACCGACTCCACGGGCAACGACCACCAACCGACCAGCCAGCCGGAGCTTGCGAAGCCGGTAGCTCACCGTGTTCGCGCTCTCGAACCCGCAGCGCTTCGCAAGAGCGGGATCTGTCGGCATCGCCTCGCCCGCTTCCGCAAGCCGCTCGATCTCGGCGAAGAGCCGATCGTCCGGTGACGCGTTGGTCACGGCGATCGGCCCCGAGATCCGAACGGCAATGAAATCATAGCTGCGTTTGTCGTCGCTGCGCGGATTGTGCAGGCGCACGAGGCCAAGCTCGCGCATCCGCGTGACGATGGGCCAAACTGGTTCGTCGCGCGGCGGAACAGCTCCAACCGCATACCGGATGCGATCGCCGGGACGCGACGCGCGCGCCCAAGCCTGCAACTCGGCCGCGCTACATGACAGCGTAAGGCCGAGTTCAACGTCTTGCCGATCGACTTGCATCACGCCCAACGCCCGCCGCGCCAATCCGACAGGGCGGCGAAGTCGCCGGGGGGAAGCATAATGCTCCGCCGCCCTGTCGGCATGCGCGAAGCAAGGGGGGAAACCCCGCGCATGATCTGAGAAGAACACCCCGCCCCCACCACAATCAGGCTGCACGGCGCTCAAAAGCGGCCGGCGACCCGAACTCCGGCCAGTCGGTCGGACGATCAAACCAGCTGCCGGCCGCAGGCGTGTTCCAATGCCAAGCCGCGATCGCGTGATTTGACACGAAGAAAATCGCGCGGCCGATATCCATGCCCGGCAGGATCTCACCCCGAACGATCCGATCAAGCGCGAGATCATTCACGCCGCGCTCGTTCAGCTGTTTGCGAGCGTCGGCCTTGTGATCGGTAAGCAACCACGCAAGGCGATGCGCGCCTTCGTTGGCGGGCGCGCCCGGCAGACACAGTTTCGAGTTCATCAGCGTACCTCTGCTATGTGGTTGAGTTGTGCGGTAAGATTGCGCGCGTGATCGAAGAGGCGCGCCTCTTCGCGGTGATCAATTATGCCGTCAGCGGTTGCCTCGAAGATCTCGAAGGTCAGCACCGATGCGGCCGCACCGCAGGCGTTCCAGTTGGTCGACTTGCGCTCAACGTCGATAAGCTGAAGACCACCCGGCTCTGTCAGCATGTTGATCGCCGCACGTGGCAGGTGCGGCGTAAGCGCGAGTAGAGCGGAGATCGGCATCGCAACGCCGTTGGCGTAACCGCGAAGCGTAGCGTCCGGGATCTTCGACGCTTCAGCCAGCGCCTTGTTCGTCTTGTGCAGACCGGGTCCAACGAACTTGTTGAACATCGCGATCTGACGCGCCGCGACTTCTCGCGCAAATTGGCGATCATCAGCCATGATCTCGCGCCTCCGATACCGTATCGGTAGCGACATGAACGAGCTTTTCGACAGACGAACAAATCACCGGACGCCCGACGCTGGCGAGCGCAGCACGCGCGTTGCTCGGTATGGGGCACGGCCAGTTTGCGGCGTCGCGAAACCAGTCCGCAAAGCGGTCAAGGTTGCGTGCGGAGCAGCCGCCACCGTCACGAAGACGCTCAAAGAAGGAACCGCGATTGACGACGATCGTCGCAACGCGCGCCAGCGACTTACCTCCGAGGGTATCTACCTCGGCTTGGTAAGCGTCTGCCAGTTCTAGCAGCGCGGTTTCATAGCTTGTGCTCATGCCGCACGATTACGGCATACATGCCGCACCGTCAACGGCATATCTGCCGCACGACGAACCTGTCGCTTTGCGGCATAAACGCCGCGTGAAACCGAAACTTGATATCCTTCGCGACCGGCTTGCGGCGAAGCTGCTAGAGCGCAACCTCACGGAGCGTGAAGCTTCGATCGATGCGACCGGCAAGCCAGATGCTATCCGTTATATTCGGACGCGAAATGCAATGCCGAGCGCCGAAAGGCTAGAGCGCCTTGCCGCCACCTTAGGAACCACGGCCGAGTGGTTGCTTGGCAGCGAAGATGGCGCATCGGTCGACAACGACAGCCCGGCGAACCCCGGCCTGTCCGCTATCACCGATCGCCGACTTCCGAAAAACTTGCCGGTGTTCGGCACGGCTTTAGCGGCAGATTTAGAGCTTACCTCTCTCAGTGGCGACCCGATCGCAATCGAGCAGGTCGAAGTCAATTTGGGAGAACCTACAGATCATATGGCACGTCCGATCGCGATCGCGGGCAAAGACGAGTATTACGTTGTGACCGTTCAGGGGCACTCGATGGAGCCAAGGTTCGACTCCGGCCGGCGCCAGCTGGTCAATGGCAAGAGAGCGGCACGCCTAGGCGAAGATGTTGTGGTGCAACTGCGATCCCCTATCGATGACGGAGAAGCGGTGACGGCAGTCCTAATCAAGCAGCTTGTTCGATACCGGCCCGGCTTCATCGTGCTCCGACAGTTCAACCCAGCTGTTGAGTTCGAGCTACCGGCTGAACGCGTGAAACACGTCCACCCGATCATCCCGTGGGACGACGTTCTAAGCTTCTAAGGCATATTTGCCGCACTTGGATTGACGCGGCATATATGCCGTAGTATGCCGCACTCCGCAACAAGCGGAGGCTTCAATGCGCATACACTCAAACGACAACGTTTTTGCCCCTCCCGTCCGTGATCCGCACCCCAGCGACCACGACGAGACAATCAAGCACGAGATCTTTGCGTTCGCCGGTCTGTTGGGCTTTTGCGTCACGGTCGGCATCGCGATCGCGTCCGGCGCGCTGCCGCTATGAGCGGCTTTTTCAACATCGCCGAAGCCGCGGCGATCATGGCGCAGGCACTCAGCACCACCCCGCCGACAGAAAGCCGACCAGCTGACTACGTGATTGCGGATGGCGTGATGCGCCCTCTCCACACGTGGAAGCGAGACAATCGCGCCACGTTCGCACGTATGATGCTCGTGGCCGGTACGAACGTCATGCCGGCTGATGTCGCGGGCTGGACCGACGAGCAGGTACAGCAGGCCGATTGCTGGGCGTTCTCCACGCACCTGTCTGCCAGCGATCACGAGGACATTCAGGTTCCGGAACGACCGAGCTTTATCCCGTTTGCCCGTCGCGTCACGTTCCCGAACCGCAGCACAGGAAGCACGCTGCAATGAGCGTAGCGGAAACCCTCGCCGCGCTAGGGATCACGTTGCCGCTACGCGCCGATCCAGCCTATCCCGGCACAATCGTAGATGCCGATAATCGCGACGTTTGCGTTGTCGATTACAACGGCGAATGCTCCAACGAGAAGGCCGAGCAGATTGCCGCGCTGCTGCTCGCGCTTATCAACGGACGCCCGGTCGATCATCCGCGACTTCGCTTTGTAAACCTTCCGGCGCAGTTCGTCATCGAAGAGGCTCGAAAGATCCTCGAATGGAAGGACTCCGACGCAGCGCTTGCGCGTGAGCTTGAACGGCTTGGCTACAGGTCTCAATTCTTCAAGCGTCTTTATCGGGCAAACGCGGAGCATGTTTGGTCGCGCTCGCAGGCGGCGAACTGACAATGCGTACCTTCGCCAGCGATGTGCGACCGTACCCTGCCCGTCGCGACGATTGGGAAGGCTGTCACCGCCTCGCCGAGCGCATCCTTTTCGATCGTCAGGCGCAAGATCCGGTGTCGCTCGAACATGGCCGGCTCACCGAAGAACAGGTGAAGACGCGGGCGCGCATCGCTGGCGCACTGGTGACGCTATGGAACCGTGTGCTCGATTTTCAGGCGCTGCCGGCCGAGCTTGATTGTTCCGAGGATCTCGGCGCCTCGCTCGACGAGCTGCGTGTCGAAATGCAGGCGCTTCGCAAGTGGAAGCAGGCTGCGCTCGCCGCAGACCCTAGCCACCCGGATGCCCGCGCAGATGCGGCGATCGCCGAGGCGCTGTGGTGGCACCTTCAGCCAATCGCCCCGCAAAGCCTCTCTCACATATGGATCGCGCAGGACTACGCGCGGTTTGAGCGCAGTCAGCAGCGCGCACAGAGGCGCGCGTGACAGCCCCCGTGTTACACGGCGGCTCTCAGATGGGCCACAACCGCCTTCCCGGACAGAACGCGGGGGGCTGGCCCATTCGCGAATGCCCTGAGTGCCGTAAAGGCTTTGAACCGAAGGTCGCTAACCAGCTTTTTTGCTGCCCCGCGCACAAGAACGAGTGGAACAACCGGGCGACCGCGCGCGGCCGCGTTCTGACGCCGCTGGCGATCGTCGCCCGCATCACGCGCAATGGCACGCGCGGCACGCCTGAGCGCCGAGATGCTGGCAAGAAGGCGTCGAGCTATCAAGCCACGCTAATCCAGCGCTACCGCGACGAGGATCGCGAAGCCGGCCGAATGGAATGGGCCGACTACATGATACACCGTATCGACCTTGGGTACGATCCGCTGTGAAGCACGATCGTATCAAGGCTCAGCCTACCCCGACGCGCACCCCGCCGTCTGAGGAACTGATCGAGTTCGTCAAGGCGCTTGCACGCGCCGACGCGAACCGCGACTATGAGGCCGCGATCGCCCGTCAGCGCGGCCGCGACAGCGAGACCCATGCGCACCCTGATCTACGCCCGATATAGCTCCGATCGGCAGAACGCCCGCTCGATCGACGCCCAGGTATCGGATTGCCGTACCCGCGCCGAGCGCGAGGGCTGGACCGTCGTCGACGTCTTTATGGATTACGAGACGAGTGGCGGCGCCGGCATCACCGAAAGCCAGCGACCCGGTATCGCCGCCATGCTCGCGCGCGTGGAGGCGGGCGGCATCGATCAGGTACTCGCCGACTCGACCAGCCGCATCGCGCGCGATCAAGCCGACGCCATCATCATCAGGCGCAGGCTTGAGTTCGCAGGCGCTCGACTGTTCACGCTATCGGTCGGCGAGGTCGACGACATTCGCGGCCTTATCACTGGCTTCGTCGACGCGCAGGCGCGGAAGGATATCGCGCATCACATCCGGCGCGGACAGCGCGAGATCGTGCGCGAGGGCCGCGCCCCGGCCGGAATTGCCTACGGCTACACGCACGATAACCGGATCGACGATCGCGGACAGGTGATCCGAGGGTTGCGCAAGATCGACGAGGATCAGGCGGCGATCGTCCGCCGCATCTTCGCTGAGACACAAGCCGGCGCCAGCGCCAAGGCTATAGCAGAACGGTTGAATAAAGAGGACATACCCGGCCCACGCGGCGACGGATGGCGTGCCAGTGTCATTCACGGCGACGCGAAGCGCGGTAATGGAATCCTGCGCAATCGACTTTACAATGGCGAAATGGTGGTCGGGCGCACGTCGAAGGTGCAGCACCCGATCACACGTCGAGCGATCATCCGACCAAACCCGCCCGAAAGCTGGACGATCCAGCCGGCCGAGCAGCTGCGCATCGTCGACGCCGACGTATTCGCTGCCGTTCAAGGGGTTCTAGCAGAAGGAGCGCAACGCCGGCCGGAGCAGTATCGTCGTGCGCGCTACCTGCTTTCCGGCCTTGGCAGCTGCGCGCTGTGTGGTGGCGGTTGGATCAAGCTACGTGCGGTGCAGTGGGGATGCGGCCGTAATCACGACGGCGCGGGCTGTTCCAACACCCGCACGATTTCGCAAGCGCAATACGAAACTCGCGCCTTGGCGCAGCTGAAGGCGCAGCTGCTCGATCCAGATCTCGTCACCGCCTACGTGCGCGAGCGTCACCGCCAATTCGCTCTGCGCGCTGCTGAAGGCGCCACGAGCCGTGCGGATCTCGATCGACGATTGACCCGTGTGAAACGGAAGATCGACAGGTTCGTCGCGGCGATCGCTGAAGGAGCGTTCGCCGAGATCCGTGACGCGCTAGCGCAGGCACGCGCCGAGCGCGACGAGGTCGAGCAGGCGCTTGCCACGATCGAGGCGCTTCCTGTCGTCGCGCTGCACCCTGCCCTTGCCGAAGACTACCGCCGCCAGATCGAGGGGCTGGAACTCGCGCTTAGCCAGCCAGAAGCGCAGGACGATGCAGTGCCGCGCCTCCGCGCGCTCATTGGCAAAATCATCGTCACGCCCAATCCGACCGGCCGGGGCGTAGACCTGCTCGTGCAGGGCAAGATCGAGCAGATGCTTGATCTTGCCAACGGCGCGCCCGTTGAATTAGGGAAGCTGCGCAATGCGGGGTAACGAACGATTCTGTTTACCCGCTCCATCTTTCCAGCCGAGTGATGCCGCATGACCGCCATCTCCTTCCAAGAGGCGCGGGCGGCGATCGTGGCGGCGGGGCGATGGCTTGACGGCAAGGGCTGGGCGCCCGCCACCTCCGGCAATTATTCGGCGCGTCTAGACGACGGCACGTTCGCGGTGACCGTGTCGGGGCGCCACAAGGGGCGCTTGAACGTGGACGACGTGATGCGCGTGTCCGCCGAAGGCGTATCGCTCGACGGGAAGCGGCCTTCGGCCGAAACCGCGCTGCACCTGGCCGTCTACCGGCTGTTCCCGGACGTCGGGGCGGTGCTGCACAGCCACTCTCCGCTCAGCGTCGGGTTGAGCCGCGCGGTGGCTGGCGACGGCTTTACCTTTGACGGGCACGAGATGCTGAAGGCGCTGCCCGGCAATGCCACGCACGACGCGTCCGTCACGCTCCCGATCGTTGACAACAGTCAGGATATGGCGGTGATCGATACGGCCGTTACCCCTGCCCTGCTGGTGCCCGGCGCTCCGCCCGCCTATCTGATCCGCAGTCACGGCCTGTACGGCTGGGGCCGCGACATGGCGGAGGCGGAGCGCGTGATCGAGGCGATCGAGTTCATGGTCGCCACCGAACTTGCGACACGGAGTTTCGCCTTGGGGAGAACAGCGGCATGAGTCGATTGCAGGTGTTCGACGAACGCGACGGCACCACGGCATTGCTCGTCAGTACGGACGGTTCGCAGATCGCTACGGAACTGGCAGCGATCGGCGTTCGCTTTGAACGTTGGCCGACGCGCGAGATCGGTGACACCGCCATCCTCGACGCATACGCGCCCGAAATCGCGCGATTGCAGTCGGAAGGCGGCTACCAGTCCGTCGATACCGTGGCGATGGCGCCCGATCATCCAGAGCGCGCGGCGCTTCGCGGCAAGTTCCTGTCGGAACACACCCACGGCGAAGATGAGGTGCGCTTCTTCGTCGATGGCGAAGGGCTGTTCACGCTGCATGCGCAGGGCAAGGTGTTCAATATGCTGTGCACCCAGGGCGACCTGATTTCCGTCCCGGCCGGAATGCCGCACTGGTTCGACATGGGCGGGCACCCGCGCTTCACCGCGATACGGCTGTTCCGCAATCCCGACGGCTGGATCGCGCGCTTTACCGGCGATGCCATCGCCGACCGTTTCCCCCGGCATGAGCGCGCCTCGGCGTGAAGGCGATCCTCACCGATATCGAGGGCACGACGACCAGCCTGTCGTTCGTTGCGGATATCCTGTTCCCTTACGCACGGGAGCGTCTACCGGCCTATGTCGCTGCACATCCGGCCGAAACCGCGCCGATCCTCGCAGATGTCGCAGCCGTCGAGCCGGGCGATCCCGTCGCGACGTTGCTGCGCTGGATCGATGAGGATCGCAAGGCGACACCGCTCAAAGCCTTGCAAGGCATGATCTGGGCCGATGGGTATGCAAGCGGTGCGTTTACCGGCCACGTCTATGCCGATGCGGCCATCGCGCTGCGGCGCTGGCACGCGCAAGGGACACGGCTTTACGTTTTCTCCTCCGGCTCGGTGGCCGCGCAGAAACTGCTCTTCGCACATAGTGACGCGGGGGACCTGACGCCCGTGTTCTCCGGCTATTTCGACACCACAACCGGTCCGAAACGGGTAGCGAATTCCTATGCCAAGATCGCCGAGGCAATCGGCGAACCAATCGGTGCGGTGCTGTTCCTGTCCGACACATCCGAAGAGATCGCCGCCGCGCGTGCCGCTGGAATGCAGGCGCTGCTGATCGACCGCGTGCATGGCAGCGGCGACATCGCCGACTTCAGCACCATCACCACGCCCGCCATCTAATCCCGACCATCGTGCCGCGCGGAGTTGAGAGCCAGACATGATCCTCCAAAACAGCCATCAACGCTCTATCACCCGCACGCAAGACGGCAAAGGCGTGCGCATCCTCGACCAGCGGCGGCTGCCGTGGGAGGTCGTGTGGGTGGAACTGCGATCCGCGCAGGCCGCCGAGATCGCGATCCGCGAGATGTGGACGCGCGGCGCGCCGTTGATCGGTGCAACCGCAGCTTACGGGCTCGCGATGGCGCTCGCCGACGATCCCTCCGACGCCGGACTGGACGCGGCCTTCAGGCTGCTGGCCGAGGCGCGCCCCACCGCCGTCAACCTACGTTGGGCGCTGGAGCAGGTTGCGGGAGCGGTCAGCGCGCTTGTCCCCGCCGACCGTGCCGAGGCTGCATTCACCCGAGCCGACGCGATCTGCGATGAGGATGTTGCGCTCAACAAAGCGATCGGCGAGCATGGCCTTGCGCTATTGCGCGATTTGCACGCGAAACATCCCGATCGCCCGCTCAACATCCTTACGCACTGCAACGCCGGCTGGCTGGCAACCGTCGACTACGGCACCGCCACCGCGCCGATCTACCTCGCGCACGATGCCGGCATTCCGGTGCACGTCTGGGTGGACGAGACGCGCCCGCGTAACCAAGGCGCTTTGCTGACCGCGTTCGAGCTTGCCGGTCATGGCGTACCCCACACCGTGATCGCCGATAACGCCGGAGGTCATCTGATGATGCAGGGGCAGGTCGATGCGGTGATCGTCGGTACGGATCGTGTCACCGCCAACGGCGACGTGTGCAACAAGATCGGTACCTATCTGAAAGCGCTGGCAGCCCATGATAACGACGTGCCGTTTTACGTCGCGCTGCCCTATACCACCTACGACGCCGAGACCGCCACGGGCCGCGACATCCCGATCGAGGAGCGCCATGGCGATGAGGTGACGCACGTGGCAGGCGAAGGCGGCACCATCCGAGTCACCGCCTCGGCGGCGGCGAACCCGGCGTTCGACGTGACCCCGGCCCGGCTGGTAAGCGGGTATCTGACCGAGAGGGGCTTGCTGGACCGGATTTAAGCTGGCGCAGCGTGACAGGATTGCCGAAGCGAGCAGCTGCGCGTGCGACATGCGGCAACCTTGTCACCTAGCGGGAGAAGCTCCTTCGACCTTCTAGGATTTCCCCGCACGCTCACGCCGTGAACCACCCAGAGCATCGCCCCCGGGCAAAGGCGATCAGCGTGCCGCCGCCGCCATCTCTGCATTGCGTTTCGCTGAGGCTGCCAGCGTAGCGCGCATCAGCACCTTGAGCACGTCTCCCGCGTCGAGCACATTCAGCCCTTCTCGGGTGGAGCCTCCGGGGCTTGCCACCCGGTCTGCCAAGGTCGCGGGCGTCTCGCGTGCCGCGGCAGCCATGATGCCGGCTCCTTCCAGCGTTGCGCGTGCGAGCCGGTCAGCCTGATCCGCCGGCAGCCCCAGCGCCACCCCTGCTTCCGCCAACGCCTCTGCGAAGCGAAACACGAAGGCAGGGCCACAACCAGACAGCGCGGTTACCGCATCAAACAATGCTTCTTCGCCGATCCACTCGACGAGCCCAAGCGGCTGCATCAGCGTCTCCACCGCGCGCACTGCCTCGCTGTCCTCCGCGCCGCCATGCAGCGCAACCACGCCTTTGCCGATCGACACGGGCAGGTTGGGCATCGCTCGCACGATCACCCCCACACCCGGGAAGCGCGTGGCCAGTGATGTTTCCTCGACCCCGGCAAGGATCGATACCAGCAGGCGCGGCGCCAATCCCGGCGTGGACGCGACGAATGCGTCGAGCTGTTGTGGCTTGATCGCGAGCACCAAGGTGTCGGGGGTATAGTCCTCCGGCAGCGCGACGACGTGCCGCACGTCTGCGGGAAGGCGGGGCGTTCCGGGATCTAATACCGTTATGGCGTCCGGCGCGATCCCGGCCGCGACCCAGCGCTCCAGCATCGCGCCACCCATGTTGCCAGCCCCGACCAGCAAAATGCGGCCCGGCAATCCGGTGGCGGACAGGCTCATGCGCCGATCACTTCAAGCTTCACCCTGTGTTTCGGTCATCGCCGCCGCCAGCGCATCCTTCGGGTTCTTGCCGCCCCACAGTACGAACTGGAAAACCGGATAGAAACGCTCGCACTCGTCGATCGCGGATTCGACCAGCAGTTCGGCCGCAGCGAGCGACAGCGTACCGCCCTCCCCATCGATCATCGCGGCATGGCGGTAGAGCAGGATGCCACTTGCCGACCAGAGTTCGAAATGACCCACCCAAAGCTGTTCGTTGATGAGGCCGACCGTCTCGTACAAAGCGGCGCGACGGTCGTCGGTAACGCGTATGTCGGGGAAGGCGAGGAACTGGATTACGCTGTCTTCCTCGCGCCACAACGCCCGCAATTCGTATTGCGTCCAGCTGCCCTTGACCTTGGCGATGACTTCATCGTCCTGCCGCTCATACTCCCAGCCATGGGCCGCGAAATAGCTCTCGAGCATGTCGATGGGGGCGGCGTCGTCGCGTTCGTAGTCGGCTTCGTCGAGCATATCGTCAGCCTTTACGCTGTGCGCCGATGATGCTCAAGCACGGCAACACGACGACTTGTGGACAAGTCAATGCCCACAAGTCGTTCACCATAGTGTCTTCGTCGCGCGAGATCAGGAGACCGCCGATGCGCCAGCCGCCTTGGCTTCGAGCGTGGCGATACGCGCGCGGAGTTCGTCAGCCTCATCGCGGGCAGCCGCCGCCATTGCCTTGACCGCTTCGAATTCATCACGACTGACGAAGTCGAGCCCGCCCATGAACTCCTTGGCACGCGCTTTGACGCTGGCCTCCGCCTCGCGGCCGACGCCGGCGAGCGTACCTGCCGCGCTGTTCATGAATTTCACGAAATCGTCGAAGATCTTGTTGTCGGCCTGCATGATGCGGAACTTTCGTGAAGAAGGATTACAGGTCTATCACTTGGGTACTGCCAGCCGATGGCGCAATGCCCTGCGCATCAGGATTGAGCCGTCCGATCTGCCAGCACAGCACGCCTGCGAAGCTGATCCACACCAGATACGGCACCATCAGCCAGGCTGCCAGCGTGCGGATGCGCCCGAACAGCACTGTAGTCGCGATCGCCGCCACCAGCATCGCCGCTATGATCAGCGTCGCCATACCAATGCGATGCATACCGAAGAAGATCGGCGACCAGATCAGGTTGAGCGCCAACTGCACGACGAAGACCAGGATCGCCGCACCGCGCAGCCGCGACCCGCGCGCATGGATCACCACGGCAAGCGCGACGCCCATCAGGATGTAAAGCGTTGTCCAAACCCATGGAAACACCCAACCCGGCGGGTTTACCGAGGGTTTCGCCAACATCGCGAACCATCGATTGTCGTCGCCCGCCGGTGCGATCCTCGCGGACACGAAACCGAGCAACAATATCAGCGGCACCGTGACGATCGCCCAGCGCAGAAACGCCAGCCTTAACTGCTGCTTCGACGCGATCTCGCTCAAATCGTCGGTCCTTTCGCCCCTGCTGGGTGAGGGGTTCGTTTATCATTGCGGCCTCGAAACACAATTGCCGCAGCGCGTCATAGTTCCGCGTTGCGGACCGCTTCAGGCCGGCAAATGCCCCGTTATGAGAAACTCGACATTCCCCTCAGGCCCGGTGATCGGGCTTTCCACCACGCCATCGACGTGCCAGCCTTTGCTGGAGAGCCATTCCGCCACCTCTGTGCAAACCCGCGCGTGAATGGCGGGATCGCGCACCACACCGCCCTTGCCGACCTCGCCGCGCCCCGCCTCGAACTGCGGCTTGATGAGCGCAACCAGCCGCGCGCCGGTGCGTGCGAAACCAAGCGGCACGTCGAGCACCTTAGCAAGACCGATGAAGCTTGCGTCGCAGACGATCAGGTCGACCGCTTCGGGGATGTGCGCAGCGGTTAGGATGCGCGCGCTGGTCTTTTCGTGCACCACTACCCGTTCGTCCTCGCGCAGCCGCCACGCGAGCTGGTTGGTGCCGCTGTCGACCGCATAAACGCGCGCCGCGCCGTTTGTCAGCAGCACGTCGGTGAACCCGCCGGTCGACGAGCCGACGTCGATCGCCACGACGCCGGTCACGTCGAGCGCGAACTGCTCCAGCGCGTGCGCCAGCTTTATGCCGCCACGCGATACCCATGGATGATCGCGCCCGCGTACGTCGAGAAGCGCGTCATCCGCCACCGCCTGCCCCGGCTTTTCGATCTTGCGCGTGCCGAGGAACACCAGCCCGGCCATGATGAGAGCCTGCGCGCGGGCACGGCTTTCGGCGAGTCCCCGGTCCACAAGGAGTTGGTCGGCACGGATTTTGGGCATGTCGTCGTTCTAAACACAGCCCTCGATCGATGTAAAATTTGTGCCGTCACCAACCGCGATGGCAAGTCGTGCGCATCCCATGACGCGCATTCGATCCTGTCGGTCAAAGCGACCGATGCGGCGCAACCCCCATCGCGGCTATCTTCCAGCCTAAGCTTACATCTGCCGCAGTCAATCGAGATACAGGTAGCTCGGGTCGAACTCCGCGAAACGCTTGAGCGCGGGCCAGTCGAGGATCTCGACATTGCCTTGTCGAAACTCGATCAGTTTGCGCTCGCGCAATTGGCGAAGCATGCGGTTGGCGTGAACGGCGGTCAGGCCGGATGCGTCTGCGATATCAATCTGTGTGAGCGGCAGCGGGAAGCGCAGCCCGTCCGTCAGGTTGACGCGGTCGAGGCGCAGATACATTTCACAGAACAGATGCGCGATCCGTACCGCAGCGGCCCGCGCACCTACCGAGACGATCCACTCCCGATTGATCGCCGCGTCGATCAGCGTCGATCGCCAGAGCAACTCGGCGATGGCCGCGGAGTGCTGGGTGATCGCGCGAATTTCGGCATGCGGGAACAGTGCGACGCGCACCGGCGTCAAGGCAGCAACGCTGTGTTCGAGCTGCTTTAGCGGATAACTGTGCAGATCCACGAAATCGCCCGGCACATGCAGCGCGAGAATCTGCCGCCGGCCCTCTGCGGTGTCTTTATAGCGTTCGATAAACCCTTCGAGCAGCAAGGTGCATTGGCTCAGCGGCTCTTGCGGCCGGACGATGACACGCCGCGCTGCGAACTCCACCGTACGCGACACGCTTGCCTCGAGAGCCGCCACATCCGCCGGGGCCAGAACGGGCGTGCGATGCGCCTGCAGAAACAATCGCGTAATCATCGATCCTGAATTCCCCCGCCCCGCCGGAACGTCGACACTGCCGCGCACGTTAGACATTGTCAGAGGTAACGTACATGACCAAGCATCCCGAGCAACTACCGGCAAACGCGACCGCCGAACGAGGCGAAGTGATGATCGACGGGCCTGACGGTTACGTCTTATCCCTCACACCCGAGGCGGCGTTGCATACCGCGCGATCGCTTCGCGCCGCCGCGCGCGAGGCAGAACAACAACGGTCGGAACTCTCTCACTCAGTTGAGACCGATCAAATCGAAGGCGTCAGCGCGGATGAGGCTCGCAAACGCGCCGAGTGAGGGCCGACGATCCTTGGTTACCTTCGGCGGACCGGCTTCAGCATGATCTGCTGAATCCGCCAGGATTTTTGCGTTGCCGATGCGCCGTCCACGTCGCCTGCACGCCGTAACGTTACGGTACCGATTTGATAAACCGGCCTATGGTCCTGCTTGAGCCGCGCGTAGATCTGCACTGGCACCGTGACATACCGCTGGCCCGCACCAGAATTGATCCGCCCCGGCGCGCCGATATTGGCGTGGTACTCGCTATACGCGGCGAACGTGTCCGCGAAATCTGCCGCACTCTGCCGCGAAGCGGCGCCTCCGTCATGCCATAGCAACCAAGCCTGCTTGTACTTCCCTTCGCCGATCAACGCATGATAGCGCTGAACGACCTGGCCTGCACCCTGCGCGCTCTCCGGTGTGAACGGCGCTTCGGAGACCGGCGTACGATCATCGGGCAGTCCACCCGGCGCCCCCGGAGGCGGCGGCGCAAGCGGCTCATCGAAGCCTTCGGGAACGTTGCGGCTGGATGTCGGCGTGGGCGACGGCAGCGGATCGGTATCGTTCGCGGGATCGTCCGGATGATAGGCGTTGATGCTGCTCTGCGCACGCTCGGCCGCGGCATCGATGTCGACACTGTTATTCACGCCCGGATCAGTCTGAGGCGAACAGGAACAGGCACCGGCAAGAAGCAACAGCGGCAGGGCGGCGGTAACGCGCAATGTGGCGGCCTTTCGTAGGATGATCTTGCCAAACGGCGCGGTGCCGCTTCCGTTCCAGCCGGTGTCGACGCGCTAGCCGGCGTGGTTGACCCGATCAACCGCGCCAGCGCGCAGACAAGAGGGAACGATCAGGGCTTCAGCGCGGCATCATCCTTGTCGTCCAGGTCATCATCGTCTTCCAGGTCGTCCGCATCGAAATCCTCCTGAAGCGAGTCTTCGTCCTGGTCGTCCTCATCCTGATCGGCGTCGTCATCTTCCTCGCCGACCTCATCGCTTTTCATCTTGAGATCGTCCTCGTCATCCTCATCGTCATCGGCGATGTCGGGCTCGAGATCGGTCAGGATCGCACCATCCGTCGGGCCGCCACTGGTCGCCTCCAAGATTTCCGCGCGCTGGCTCTCGTCATAGCCTTCCTCGTCATAACCATCGTCACCCGGTCCTTCGCCCGGCACCCTGTAACCACCGCTGATCGCCATCGTCGCTCTCCTGCCCGCGAAGGTGCGGGGATAAGGTGCGAACATCAAAACCGCGCGTCAGTTCCGGCGGCTTGCATGAAAATGGGCGGCGTGGGCTCAACTCGGCCGGAACAGTCGCCCGCGTTCGACGATCGCCGCGATGCCCAGAGCTAGCAATCCTGCGACGAAGAAGCCGGCGTGCAGCGCGGTCGTCGTGCCGTCGAAAAAGCTCGCGACGAACGATCCGATCACCGCGCCTCCGGTAACGACCAGCGCACCTTGCAGGCTCGCGGCGGTACCCGCGATCGCGCCCATATTCTCCATCGCCATCGCTGACATGTTGGATCCGGCGAGGCCATAGCCCGCCATCGCCAGCGCCTGTAGCGCGACGAACAGGATGAGGCTTTCCGATCCCATCTTATCCGCGATCAGGCCGCCCGCCGCCGCCAGCGTCATCACGACCAAGGCCGCCTGCGAGATGCGCCGCATGCCGATCCGCATGACGATGCGTGAGTTGAGCAGGTTCGCCACCGCCATCGCGCCGGCCGAGGCGGCAAACACCGGGCCGAGCAGATGCTGGGCGTGAAACACCTTCTCCATGATCGGCTCGATCAGTCCGATATAGCCGAACAGCGCCCCCTGCACGATCAGCCCGGCGATCATGTAACCGAACGATGCGCGGTCGGTCAGCGTCAGGCGGTAGCCCCGCACCAGTTGGGCGATCGACAGCGGCAGCCGGTTCGCGGGCGCCAGCGTCTCGGGCATGCGCCATGCGAACCACGACAGCACGATTAACGCGAGGCCGGCAATCACCTCGAAGATCAGCCGCCACGATCCGGCGAGCAGCACCAACTGCCCAACGCTGGGGGCGAGGATCGGCGCTGCCATGAACACCATGAACGCGAGGCTGGAGACCTGCGCCATCGCGCGGCCGGTAAAGCAATCGCGCACCAGCGCGATGGTGACGACCCGCCCCGCCGCGATCGACACTCCGCCAATGAAGCGCGCGATCAGCAACAGCGTGAAGCTGCCCGCGAGGCCGGCGAGCAGGCAACAGACGATGTAGCCGGCCAACCCGCCGATCAGGATCGGTCGCCTGCCGTGACGATCGGTCAGCGGCCCCTGCACGATCTGGCCAAGACCGAAGCCGACCACGAAGACGGTGACGACAAGCGAACGCTCCGCAACGCTGTCCGCGCCAAGCCTGCGGCCGATATCGGGCAGCGCGGGCAGCATCGAATCGATGCCGAGCGCGCCGAGCGACATCAAGGCGGCGACGAGCGCGACGAATTCGTAGAAGGGGATCGGCGCGGTGTTTGGCGCGCGAGGCGGCGATTCGATCGACATTGCGTGGCAATGCCCGACATCGACCTGCTGGTCACGTGCAAGCGCACCTGTCGTAATTGCACGCGGCGCGATGCCAAGGGTGCCCATCTCGCGACAAACCTTGTGAGCCGCCGCCCACCCCGACTATGTTGCGGTAAATTACCATGAAAGCCGCATGATGCCCGACACCGCGCTCTCCTCCATCCCCACGCTCTCGCTCGCCGCCGCGGACTCGGACCCGGCCGGCTTCGCCGCCGCGTTAGGCGGATCGTTCGAGCGGTTCGGGTTCGCGGTGATCGCCGACCACGGCATCCCTGCCGACTTGATCGCGCAGGGCTGGGCCGAGACGGCGGCATTCTTCGCGCTGCCGGATGCGGAAAAGCGCCGCTACTTCACCCCCGCAGGCGGCGGGCAGCGCGGCTATACGCCGTTCAAGACCGAAATCGCCAAGGGCGCGTCGGTGGTCGACCTGAAGGAGTTCTGGCACGTCGGCCGCGAACTGCCCACGGGTCATGCCTTGTCCGACCGGATGCCACCCAACATCTGGCCAGAGCAGCCGGCGGGATTCAAGGACACGTTCCTGAACCTTTACGCGGCGTTCGATCGTGCCGGCGACCGTCTGCTGTCGGCGATCGCGCGGCATCTCAATCTTGCGCCGGACTGGTTCGATCCGGCGGTGCAGGACGGCAATTCGATCCTGCGGCTACTGCACTATCCGCCGATCCCGGCCGACGCCGAGGGCGTGCGGGCTGGTGCGCATGAGGATATCAACCTCATCACCTTGCTGCTCGGCGCGGAGGAGGCCGGCCTCGAACTGCTCGACCGGGACGGGCAATGGCTGCCGATCAAGCCGCCGGAGGGCGCGCTGGTCGTCAACGTCGGCGACATGCTGCAACGGCTGACCAACCATGTGCTGCCCTCGACCAGCCACCGTGTCGTCAATCCGCCGCCCGAGCGGCGCGGTGTATCGCGCTACTCGATGCCGTTCTTCCTGCATCCCAACCCCGATTTTCTGATCGAGACGCTGCCGGGCTGCATCACGGCGGACCGGCCCAACCGCTACCCTCAGCCGATCACCTCGCACGATTACCTGCACGAGCGGCTGGTCGAGATCGGCTTGGTCAAGAAATAACCGGCTTGTTCCGCGATCCGGACGCTGGCTAAAGGCGCCGAGACTCCGAAGAAAGAGACGCATGACCCAACCGCTCCGTATCGCGCTCGCTGGCCTCGGCACCGTCGGCGGCGGCGTCATCCGCCTGCTCGACGAAAACGGTGCGTTGATCGCCCGGCGCGCGGGGCGGCCGATCGAGATCGTCGCGGTCTCTGCGCGGGATCGCGGCAAAGATCGCGGTGCCGATATTTCCCGGTTCGAATGGGTCGACGATACGACGGAACTCGCCGCGCGCGAGGTTGATGTGGTGGTCGAGCTGGTCGGCGGTTCGGACGGTCCCGCCCTCACGCTTGCACGGCGCACGCTGGCGGCGGGCAAGGGCTTCGTGACGGCAAACAAGGCGATGATCGCGCATCACGGGCTGGAGCTGGCCGGAGCCGCCGAGCAGGCTGGCGTCGCGCTGAAGTTCGAAGCGGCGGTCGCAGGTGGCATACCGGTCATCAAAGGCTTGCGCGAAGGTGCCGCCGCCAACGAGATCGGCCGGGTTTACGGCATCCTCAACGGCACCTGCAACTTCATCCTGTCGAAGATGGAGGCGGAAGGTCGCGACTTCGCCGACGTGCTCGCCGAGGCGCAGGCGCTCGGTTATGCCGAAGCCGATCCGACGTTCGACATCGACGGCATCGATGCCGCGCACAAGCTGTCGATCCTCGCCAGCATTGCGTTCGGCACGCAACCGGCGTTTGCGGACGTGCAGGCAAGCGGCATCCGCCACGTCCTCGCCGCCGATATCGCCGAGGCGGCGGCGCTCGGCTACCGCGTGCGCTTGCTGGGGGTAGCGGACCATTCCGCGGGTGGCCTGTTCCAGCGCGTGCACCCGCATCTCGTCCCGGTCAGCCACCCGCTCGCGCATGTCACCGGCGCGACCAACGCGGTGGTGGCGGAGGGCAATTACGTCGGCCGGCTGCTGTTCCAGGGCGCGGGCGCGGGCGACGGCCCCACCGCGAGCGCCGTGGTCGCCGACCTGATCGACATCGCGCGCGGTGAGTTCGGCCCGGCCTTCGCGATGCCATCCTCGGCACTGGCCGCACAAGCGCCGGCCGACCCGGGCGAGCGGCACGGGCGCTCCTACGTGCGGTTCGCGGTAGCGGACAAGGTGGGCGTCCTGGCGGAAATCGCCGCAGCGATGCGCGATGCGGGCGTGTCGATCGAAAGCCTTATCCAGCGCGGGGCGAACGTCGATGGCAGCGTGCTGGTCGCGATCGTCACGCATGAAGCGCCTGAACGTGCGGTTGCGCAGGCACTGGAGCGGCTGCGGGGTTCGCAGAGCCTGACCGGCCAGCCGCTGTGGATGCACATTCTCGAGTAGACGCTAGGGCGCCAGCGCCCGCTCACCTGCGACGTGAACGCCGCCCGCGCCGACCGTCGCCTTTACGCCAGCCGAACCGCAACCGACGAGGAAAAGAGACTTTTCCTGGCAATTGTCGGTTCTGGCGAACAGCCGTTCGCGTTCGGCGGGCACGCCTTCGTACATCGGATCGCCCGCATCATGCACCACCAGCGGCGCGCGATAGCGATCGGCGCTTCGCCGGCCGCAGACCACCACGTCGTCGCCATCGGGGTGCGAACATGCAGGCGTGGCGCTGGTCATCGCACGGTATCGTGTCTCCGCCGCCATGGCGGGTGCGTCGAGCAGCACAAGCAGGAGCGCAGTTACCATCGTAACCCCGGCGATCATCGGTCAAGGATGTGAGGATACCGGCGCCCGACGCGAGGTCAAGCCGTCGGCAACGCGTTGCTATGATGCATCAGCGCGCGGCTACGCCCTGTTTTGAGGATGCTATCGCCACGATGATCGAACACGGCGGCAGAGGGAACGAACCAACGCTCATCCATAAGCGTGACGACGGTTCCACTTCACCGTCACGCCTAGGCTATAGGTAGATCAGGGTGCTGTTTCCTCACCCGATGCGCGCGACACCGAGCCGGGGAATGTCGATCGCGGGGCAGCGATCCATCACAACTTTCAGCCCAGCCGCCTCGGCACGCGCAGCGGCGGCTTCGTTGACGACGCCGATCTGCATCCACACCGCCTTCGCGCCGATGCGGATCGCATCGTCCACCACGTCGCCAGCCGCCGCCGAATTGCGGAAGATGTCGACAATGTCGATCGGATCGCCGAGCTGATCGAGATCGCGGAACACGAACTCGCCGTGGACATGCTCGCCGGTGATCTGCGGATTGACGGGAATCACACGGTAGCCGTGATCCTGCAACCGCTTCATCACGCCCCAGGACGGGCGGCTCGGCCGGTCGGACGCGCCGACCAGTGCGATGGTGCGCGTTTCTTCGAGCAGCGCCTTGATCCCGGCATCATCGGTGATCGGCATTAGCGTCCCTCCGTCTCGATCCAGCGTGCCACAGCATCGGCTATCGGGGCGAACGCCGCGCCTTCCGGACCGTTCCCGGCCGCGGGCGGCAGCCCTGCATCGGAGCCGGTGCGGATCGCGATGTCGAGCGGGATGCGACCGAGAAACGCGATGCCGAGTTCCCGCGCCGCCGCCTCGGCACCGCCCTGCCCGAACGGATCGGATACCTCGCCGCAATGCGGGCAGGCATAACCGGCCATGTTCTCGATCAGGCCGATGATCGGGATGCCGGCCTTCTGGAACAGATCGATCGCACGGCGCGCATCGATCAACGCGAGATCCTGGGGCGTAGAGACGATCACCGCGCCGGCCGGGCGGTGCTTCTGTATCATGGTGAGCTGCACGTCGCCGGTGCCGGGCGGCAGATCGAGGACCAACGTATCGGCATCACCCCAATTGGCATCGACCAGTTGCCCGAGCGCACCCGCCGCCATCGGCCCGCGCCACGCGATCGCCTGATCGGCGGCGACGAGTTGACCCATCGACAGCAGCGGTACGCCATACGGGGTCGAAACCGGTTGCAGCACCTTGTCGCGCGCGGTCGGCTTGCTGCCCTCGACCCGCATCAGCCGCGGCTGGGAGGGACCGTAGATATCGGCATCGACCAGCCCGACCCGCCGTCCGCGCGCCTTCAGCCCGATCGCGAGATTGGCCGACACGGTGGACTTGCCCACCCCGCCCTTGCCACTCGCCACCGCGATCGACAGCCGCCGGGTGCGCTGGCTGGTGAGCGCGACGCGCACCGTCTCGATACCTGGCACCGTCAACGCGGCGGCGCGGACGCGTGCTTCGAGAGGATCATGTTCGCTCGCGTCGAGCCCGCTGACGTCGAGGATGATGCTGGCGCGCGAACCCTCGATCCGAGCGGTGGCGCGGGTGCCGGCGACGGGCGACAGGGCGGCTTCTAACTGGGCTGGATCGGTCATCGTTGCGCAGATAGGGTCGTTCCGGCCGCTTGGCACTATTTTTCACCGGCAGGCATACCTATAGAGTGAAGATATGACGATCCTGACGGGCTGGTTCCAGCGTCCCACATCCCTCCACGCCGAAGAGAAGAACCCTTGGGGCAGCGGCTCCGGTTCGGGCGGCGGCTCCGGTTCTGGCGGTGATGGCCCCCGCAACCCGTGGGCACCGCAGCCCGGTGGCAATGGCGGCCGGCGCATCCCCGGTCCGAGCGCGCTCGACGAGTTCATCAAGCGCGCGCGTGGCGGCGGTGGCGGCGGTTCGGACGGAAGCGGCCGGCCGCGCATCCCCGGTACGCCGAATGCCGGCACGCTGTGGCTGATCGGCGTGGCGATCATCGTGGTGATGTGGATCGCCTTTACCTCGATCCACGCGATCGGCCCGCAACAGCGCGCGGTGGTAACGTTCTTCGGTCGCTATGCCGGCACGCTCGAACCCGGTATCCGCCTGACGCTGCCGGCACCGTTCAATTCGGTGATGAAGGTCGACGTGCGCGAGATCAAGACCGACACCTTCCCGGAGAACGGTGGCGAGAACCTGATGCTGACCGGCGACCAGAACGTGGTCGACGTCAATTATTCGGTGCGCTGGGACATCAGCAACCCGCAGGATTACGTCTTCCAGATCGCCGATCCGAAATCCACGCTGCGCGCCACCGCCGAAAGCGCAATGCGTGCGGTGCTGGCGACCTCCACGCTTGACGACGCGATCGGCTCCGGTCGTGGCGCGATGGAGGTGAAGGTCCAGCAGAACATGCAGTCGATTCTCGACAGCTACAATGCCGGCATCCACATCCAGGGTGTCGCGATCAAGGGCGCGCAACCGCCCGAGCAGGTGAGCGACGCATTCAAGAAGGTGTCCGCCGCGCAGCAGGAGGCGCAGGGCAACATCAACAAGGCGCGCGGCTATGCGCAGCAGATCCTTGCGCGCGCGCAGGGCGAGGCCGCCTCGTTCGATGTGATCTACGCACAATATAAGCTCGCACCGGAAGTGACCCGCAAGCGCATGTATTACGAGACGATGGAACAGGTGATGGCGCACAGCGACAAGACGATCGTCGAGGCGCCCGGCGTCGTGCCGTACCTGCCGCTGCCTGGTGCCGTGCGCCGCGCGCCAGATGCGCAGACGCAGCCCGCGCAAACCCCCGCCCCCGTGCAGGGAGACGCCCAGTGACCCCGTCGCTTCGCAATCCGATCGCGATCAGCATCGTTGTCCTGCTCGTGCTGATCCTGCTCGCCAGCACATTCGCGATCGTGCCGGAAACCAAGCAGGCGGTGATCCTCCGGTTCGAGCAGCCGGTCGGCGGTGCGATCAACCGCTGGCAGCCGAACGAAGTGTTCGGCCGCTCGGGCGCCGGCCTGATCGCGCGCATCCCGTTCATCGACCGCATCGTGTGGGTCGACAAGCGCGTGCTCGACGTCGATCTTGAAAACCAGCCGGTGCTCTCGACCGACCAGTTGCGGCTTGAGGTCGATGCGTATGCGCGCTTCCGCATTGTCGATCCGCTGAAGGCGGTGGTGTCGACCGGCAGCAGTTCCGTGACCGAACAGCGCGTGATCGACCAACTCCAGCCGTTGTTCAGCTCCGCTTTGCGCAACGAACTCGGCAAGCGTCCGTTCGCGGCGATGCTGAGCCCGGAACGCGGGCAGGTGATGGAGAATATCCAGGTCGGGTTGCAACGTCTTGCCGCGCAATACGGCGTGCAGATCGTCGATGTCCGCATCAAACATGCCGACCTGCCGGACGGTGCCCCGCTGCAAAGCGCGCTCGATCGGATGAAGACCGCGCGCGAACAGGAGGCGCTGACCATTCAGGCGAAGGGCCAGCAGACCGCCCAGATCATCAGCGCCGAAGCGGATGCGCGCGCCGCGCAGATCTACGCCGAAAGCTTCAACAAGGATCCCGACTTCTACGACTTCTACCGCGCGATGCAGTCGTATCGTTACACCTTCGGCGATACCGCCAAGGGCCAGACGTCGATGGTGCTGTCACCCGACAACGCCTACCTCAAGGAGTTCCAGGGGCACCGCTGAGGTTTATCTCTGGAAAACCTCCTTTCAGCCCGTTCATATTCAATCACCGTTCAGCAACTTTCGTTAAGGTCGGCGCGTTGCCCAACCAAGGCACCCGGAAGGAATCAATCCACGTGCGATACGCATATGCCATCACTGCTGCCATCCTTCTCAGCGGCACCGCTGCCGCCGTCGCGCTAGAGCCGCCTGCGCAGACCGCGCAGAACGAGCCGGGCGCGATTGCCGCCACTGCTCCGCGCGCCGGTGCGCCGATGAGCTTCGCGGACATGGTCGCGAAGCTTCAGCCGGCGGTCGTCAACATCTCGACCAGCCAGCATATCAAGGTCGAACAGCCCGCTAACCCGTTCGCGGGCACGCCGTTCGGCGACCTGTTCGGGCAGATGGGCGGTGGCCAGGGCGGCGGTGGCGGCACGCCGCAGACGCGCGAAGCCACGTCGCTGGGTTCGGGCTTCATCATTTCGCCGGACGGCTATATCGTCACCAACAATCACGTCGTTGCGCCTGGCGCGAAGGGCGCGACGGTCGATTCGATCACCGCGATCATGATTGACCGCAAGGAGTATAAGGCAAAGCTAATCGGTCGCGATCCGACGTCGGATCTCGCGCTGCTCAAGATCGACGCGACCAACCTGCCCTTCGTCAAGTTCGGCGACTCCAGCCGCGCGCGCGTCGGCGATTGGGTAATCGCGATCGGCAATCCGTTCGGTATCGGCTCGACCGTGACCGCAGGCATTGTGTCGGCGCTGCACCGCGTCACGGGTGGCGGCGCGTATGACCGCTTCATCCAGACCGACGCGGCGATCAACCAGGGCAACTCCGGTGGCCCGATGTTCGACATGACGGGTGCGGTGATCGGCATCAACTCGCAGATCTACGCCGGCCAGTCGGGTGGCAATATCGGCATCGGTTTCGCGATTCCGGCGGAGGATGCAAAGCCCGTCATCGACAAGCTGATGAAGGGCACCAAGATCGCGCGCGGCTATCTCGGCGTCGGCCCACAGCCGCTCGACGACGATATTGCCTCGGCGCTGGGCCTCCAGAAGAACCATGGCGAGATCATCCGGTCGATCGAGCCGAACGAAGCGGCGGCCAAGGCCGGGCTCAAGGTTGGTGACGTGGTGACGAGCGTGGACGGCAAGGACGTCACGCCCGATCAGTCGCTCAGCTATCTGGTCGCCAACATCACGCCCGGTACGCGCACGCCGATCGGCATCATCCGTCAGGGCAAGCCGATGACGATCACCGCGATGATCGGCACCCGTCCATCCGAGGACGTGCTCGCCGCCAAGGTGTCGGACGGTGACGATGACGACGCGCTGGGTGGTGACGACAACGGCCAGCAGGGCACGCAATCGGCGTCCGCGAACGCGCTCGGCGTGACGGTGCAGACCCTGACGCCGCAGATCGGCCGCAGCCTCGGCATCGATTCGTCGGTGCAGGGCGTGGTGATCGCATCAACCGATCCGTCGAGCGACGCTGGCCAGAAGCTGAAGCGTGGCGACGTCATCATCTCCGCTAACGGCACGCCGACGTCGACGCCGGCCGCACTGGCGGCGGTGGTGGCACAGGCCAAGCGCGAAGGTCGCGAGCAGGTCGCGCTCTATATCCAGCGTGCGCGGTTGCCGGCGCTGTTCGTTGCGATCAAGCTGAAGAAGTAACGCCTGCTGTCAGCGGCGGATCAAGCGGCGGCGGAGCAATCCGCCGCCGTCTTTGTTTGCGCGTTCGCATCGGGCAATGCCACGCTTGGCAATGGCAGCCCGGAGGCCGATGACGAAAGCTTGTGCGCCTTAGCGCAGTGCACCCTGCTGCCGTTCCGATACTTGCCATGGCCCTCGGCGCACACGGTAGCGGCCTTATTCCTTACCCCAAGCCGCCAGCACCTCGCGGGCACGGGCCAGCGCCGCGCCACGCGCATCCGCTTCGCCGAGCAGCGCAAAAGTGCCGTTAAGCGCGAACACGCAATGCCCGTGCACCATCGCCACCAACGAGCGCGCCAGTGCGGCCGCGTCGCCGCGTTGCCCGGCCGGCAGGATTGCCGCAATCTCCGCTTCGACCAGTCCGGTCAATTCCGCGCGCTGGCGGAAGTAATCCTCCGGGAACGGCGCATCGGGCGGCAGGCGATGATCGTAGATCGCCATCCACAGATGCGGGTTAGCCTCGGCGAAATCGAAATACCCCTCCACCAGAGCGGCGACGCGGTCCGCCCCGGCCGCATCCAGCCGCGCGCGGATCAGCGCGGCCCAGGCGACGAAGGTGCGACTGTTGACTGCCAGCACCAGCCGATCGAGACTGCCGAAGACATTGTAGATCGTACCGATCGAATAGCCGATCCGTTTCGCCACCTCGCGCGCGGAGAACGCCTGAAAACCGACCTCGGCCATCAGCACATGCGCCTCGGACAGGATCAGTTCGGCAAGTTCTGCACGGCTGTGATCGGATCTGCGGCCCATGCAGTGCAGGTTACGCAAAAAATTGAATGCTGTCTATTTTCTATATTGAACACCGCTCATTTGTGTGCGACATCATGAAGGCGGTAGTGGGTCGGCAACGTACACGCGCCCGTTCATGGAGAAGATGATGTCAGCACCCGATTTCTCGCTGCTCGCCAAGCGCCGGTTCGGACCGCTGTTCGTCGTCCAGTTCCTCGGCGCGTTCAACGACAACGTGCTGAAGTTCGCGATGCTGTTCCTCGCCAACTTCACGATCTACGCCGGTCAACCAGCCAAATCGGAAATGCTGGCGACAATCGCGACCGGCGTGTTCATCCTCCCCTATTTCCTGTTCTCGGCGCTGGGTGGGCAGATTGCTGATGCCTGGGACAAGGCAAAGCTGATCCGGCTGGTGAAGACTGCCGAGATCGGCTTCATGGCGATCGGCCTCGCCGGCTTCTGGTTCCAGTCGCTGCCGCTGCTGTTCGTGGCACTGTTCATGATGGGCTGTCATTCGACGATCTTCGGCCCGGTTAAGTACTCGATCATGCCGCAGCAACTGAAAGCGGGCGAGATCATGGGCGCGACCGGCGTGATCGAAGCGGGCACGTTCCTCGCCATCCTCGGCGGGCAGTTGCTGGCCGGCGTGGTGCCGCCGTGGGAAGCGGGCGTGATCGCGACCGGGCTGGCGGCATGCGGCCTCGGCGCCAGTCTGCTGATCCCGCCTGCCCCGCCCGTGCGCGGCGACGTGCACGTCGATCGCAATCCGTTCCGCAGCACGTGGCGCATCCTCAAGACCGCGCACGACGGCGAGGGCGTGTGGCTGTGCATCCTCGGCGTCAGCTGGTTCTTCGCGATAGGCGCGATCCTCGTATCGCAGTTCCCGGCGCTGGTGACGGGGACGCTCGGCGGCGCGGCACCGGTGGTGACGTTGTTCCTGCTGACCTTCTCGATCGCGGTCGCGGCAGGCTCGCTGTTCGTAAACCGGCTGCTGGCGGGCGAGGTTTCGGCGCGGTACGTGCCGGTATCGGCGCTGCTGATGGCGGGCTTCATGGTCGACCTGTGGCTGTCGACCTCGGCCTATGTGATCCATGCGCCCAACCCAGGCATGGCGACCTTCGTGCAGAGCGCGGGCGCGTGGCACGTGCTGCTCGACCTTGCCGGCATTTCGTTTGCGGGCGGCATGTTCATCGTGCCGCTCTACGCGATCCTCCAGACCGCGAGCCCGCCTGAGGAACGCTCGCGGATCATCGCCGCCAACAACATCCTCAACGCGGTCGTCACCGTCGGCGTGGTGGCGGTGGTGACGGTGCTTCAGATGCGCGGGACGAGCGTTCCCGGCGTGATCGGCACGCTCGGCTTCGCGACCTTGGCGGTGGCGTTGATCTCGTGCTGGCTGCTGCCGGAGACGGTCATCAAGGCGGTGGTGCGGGGGCTCCTGAAACTGCTTTACCGGGTCGACGTGCAGGGCGCCGAGAACATGCCGCAGCCGGGCGAGCGCGCGGTGGTGGTGGTCAATCACGTCTCGTGGCTGGACGGGCTGCTGCTCGCGGTGTTCCTGCCGGGCAAGCCGGTGTTCGCGGTGCATACCGAGGTGACCAAGCGCTGGTGGATGGCGCCTGCGCTGAAGCTGTTCCGCGCGTTTCCGGTCGATCCGACCAACCCGATGTCGGCCAAGGCGATGGTGCGCAGCGTGAAGGAGGGCAATACGCTCGTCATCTTCCCGGAAGGGCGGATCACCGTGACGGGCGCGCTGATGAAGGTGTTCGACGGCCCGGGCATGGTGGCGGACAAGGCGGATGCGCCGATCGTGCCGGTGCGGATCGACGGTGCGCAGTTCACGCCGTTCTCGTACCTGCGCGGCAAGGTGCGGCTGCGGCTGTTCCCCAAGATCAACCTGATCGTGCTGCCGCCGCGTCGCTTCCATATCGAGGGCGAAATGACCGCACGCCAGCGTCGCGCCGCGACGGGGCGGCACCTTTACGACGTGATGAGCGGGATGATCTTCGCGACCTCGCATATTGACCGGACGCTGTTCGCGGCGCTGCTCGATGCGCGGCATCTGGGTGGTGCGAAGAAGCCGGTCGTAGAGGACGTGAAGCGCCATCCGCTCAGCTATGCGCGGCTGGTGACGGGCAGCCTCGCGCTTGGCCGCGCGCTGGAGCCGGGGACGACGCCGGGCGAGAATATCGGCGTGCTGCTGCCGAACGTTTCGGCGGCGGTGGTGACGTTCTTCGGATTGCAGGCGACCGGGCGGGTGCCGGCGATGCTCAACTATACCGCCGGGCTCGCCAACCTGAAGGCGGCGTGTGCGGCGGCCGAGGTGCGTACGCTGGTGACGGCGCGGGCGTTCGTCGAACAGGCGAAGCTTGGCGCGGTGATCGAAGGGCTGGTCGCGGCGGGGCTGACGGTGCGGTATCTGGAGGACGTGTCCGCCGGGATCGGCACGGGTGCCAAGCTGCGCGCGCTGATCGCCTCGCACTTCGCCGAACGCAACCACCGGCGGCGGCGCATCGCGCCGACCGACCCTGCCGTCGTGCTGTTCACCAGCGGCTCCGAAGGGCTGCCCAAGGGCGTGGTGCTGACGCATCGCAACCTGCTCGCCAATTGCGCGCAGATCGGCGCGCGGATCGACTTCAACGGGTCGGACATCGTGCTCAACGCGCTGCCGGTGTTCCACAGCTTCGGCCTGACCGGGGGCATGCTGCTGCCGATCCTGTCGGGCGTGAAGACGGTGCTGTACCCCAACCCGCTGCATTACCGGATCGTGCCGGCGCTCGCCTATGACGCCAATGCGACGATCCTGTTCGGCACCGATACGTTTCTGGCAGGCTACGCGCGGATGGCGCACAATTACGATTTCTACGCCATGCGCTACGTCGTCGCGGGCGCGGAGCGGGTGAAGGACGAGACGCGCAAGGCGTGGATGGAGAAGTTCGGCCTGCGCATCCTCGAAGGCTATGGCGCGACCGAGGCAGCGCCGGTGATCGCGGTCAACACGCCGATGCATTTCAAGACCGGCAGCGTCGGCCGGCTGCTCCCCAACATCCAGAGCAAGCTCGATCCGGTGCCGGGCATCGATGGTGGCGGCAAGCTGTCGATCCGCGGGCCCAACATAATGGCGGGCTATCTCAAGAGCGAACAGCCCGGCGTGCTGCAACCGCCCGAGGGCGGCTGGCACGACACCGGCGATATCGTCGAGATCGACGATGCCGGTTTCGTCAGCATCAAGGGCCGCGCCAAGCGCTTCGCCAAGATCGGCGGCGAGATGATCTCGTTGCCGGCGGTGGAGGGCTATGCCGGCAAGCTGTGGCCCGACGCCACGCATGCGGTGGTGACGCGGCCGGACGCCAAGAAGGGCGAACAACTGGTGCTGTTCACCACGCAGAAGGATGCCAAGGCCGCCGATCTGCAAGGCTGGGGCCGCGCCAACGGCGTGGCGGAACTGGCGATCCCGCGCGACATTCGCGTGGTCGAGGCGCTGCCGGTGCTGGGCACGGGCAAGACCGATTACGTCACGATGGGGGCGATGGCATCGGGCGAGACTGATGCAAAGACGTGACACCTGTTCGCAGATGCACAATTTCACAGAACTGAAACCATGCTGACGCCGTACCGTCTTTCGTCGCTCCTACCCGCCGGCTCGATTGCAATGCCGTAAGGGGCCGACGAATGAACAGCTACGCCGTATCGATTCTCGCGCTGGCGACCGCACTCCTGCCGGTTGCCGCTTATGCCGAGGACGTTCCGGCGGCACCGGCGGCGGCGGATGTCGCGCCCGCCGAGGGTGCGGCCACACCCGACGGCGGCGAAGGCCAGATCGTCGTCACCGGCCGCCGCACCCGCTCGGTGGTGGAGCTCGACGGCACGCAGATCCAGAAGGAGCTGCCCGGCATCAACCCGCTCAAGGCGATCCAGACGCTGCCCGGCGTCACCTTCCTCACCGCCGATCCGTGGGGCAACAACGAACAGAACATCTCACTGTTCATCCACGGCTTCAACGCGCAGCAGCTCGGCTACACGCTCGACGGCATCCCCTTGGGCGACCAGACCTACGGCAATTACAACGGCCTGTCGCCGCAGCGCGCGATTATCTCGGAGAATGTCGGCCGCGTCACGCTCGCCAGCGGCGCGGGCGATCTCGGCACCGCCTCGACCAGCAACCTCGGCGGCACGATCGACACCTTCTCCAGTGACCCCAAGGTCGAGCGCGGCGGCACGATCGCGCAGACGTTCGGCAGCTACAACACCTACCGCACCTTCGTGCGCGTCGATTCGGGCGATCTCGGCGGCGGCAACGGCTTCTATCTGTCCGGCGTGCGGCAGGATTCGCGCGCGTGGGACTTCAACGGCCATCAGGGCGGCTATCAGGCCAATGGCAAGTTCGTGCATGACGATGCCACCGGCAAGCTGACCATCTACGGTGCCTATTCGGACAAGACCGAGCCGAACGAGGACGCCACCGTCATCAACATCAGCAAGGGCGAGACGCCGGGCAAGGTGCCCTATGCGCGGCCGTTCTTCTATCCGAACTTCGCCGGCATGCAGACCTATCTCGCCTCCGGCGCGTACAAGGCGGCGGCGGACAATTACCGCAACTATTACAGCGACGCACAGCGCACCGATTACCTCGGTTACGTGAAATACGACTGGCACGTGTCGAGCAACATCGAATGGTCGAACCAAGGCTATTACCATCATAACGATGGCGTCGGCGTAGTGGCGGGGCCGATCGACGTCGCCGGTCTGCCGGGGCTGTTCTCCTTCTATTACCCCGGCGTTGCCGGCAGCAGCCCGACCTCGACGGCGAACATCGCACGACTGACCACGATCTTCGGCGGCTCCGGCCTCGCCTCGCGCACCACCGAATACCGGATCGACCGCGAGGGCGGCATCTCAACGTTGCGCGGCACGTTCGGCAACCACGAGATCGAGCTTGGCGGCTGGTACGAGCATCAGAGTTCATCGGCCTACCGCCGCTGGTACGCGCTCGACGTCAACAACCCGTCCTCGCCCTACACCCGCCCGCGTGATGAGGCAGCACCGCTCATCACCCAATATGGCAGCGAGATCCGCGTCGACGAGATCCAGACCCACCTGCAGGACACGTGGCGCATCCTGCCGAGCGTGACGATCCTCGCCGGCTTCAAAAGCACGTTCCAGAAGGCGACGCAGGCGGTGCCGGTGCAGCCGATCCCGGGCTCGTTCTCGAACTCGACCGCGCTGCCGGTCGGCAAGCTCAACACGGACAAGGCGTTCCTGCCCGAGATCGGCGCGACCTGGGATGTCGATGGCAACGCCCAGCTGTTCGCCAACGCGCAGCAGAACATCCGCCAGTTCCCGACCAGCGCCGCCACCGGCCTATCGCCGTTCGCGCTCGGCAGCCAGCCGGTGTTCGAAGCGTTCAAGGCCAACGTGAAGCCCGAGACGAGCTGGACCTACGAGGGCGGCGCGCGGGTGCACTACCCGATCACCGGCGCCGGCCCGCTCACCGCATTCGAGGGGCAGGTCAGCTATTATCACGTCGATTTCAGCAACCGCCTGCTCGCGCTCAGCCCGACGACAGTCATCACCTCGATCATCAGTGGGGCGGCGATCATCCAGAACGTCGGCAGCGTGAAGACCGACGGCATCGATTTCGCCGCCACGCTGCGGTTCGGGCCGCACTTCTCGATCTACGATGCGGCATCGTACAACGATTCGAAATATCAGCAGAACTACTCGACCGGCGTACCGGCGGTGGTGGTGCCGACCGCAGGCAAGCAGGTGCCGGGTTCGCCGATGTGGCTCAACAAGACGGTCGTGTCGGCCAATTACGGTGCGTTCGACGTGCAGTTGATCGGCGATTACCTCGGCAAGCGCTATGCGACCTTTACCAACGATCTGTCGGTGCCGGGTTATTTCACGCTGGCCGGGCGGATCGGGGTGGCGGTGCCACTGGGTGACGGCATGGTTGCGCGCAAACTCAACCTAAGCCTCAACGTCACCAACATCACCGACCAGAAGGGCGCGTCGACGATCAGCATCGGCTCGGCGACCAACACCTACAACGCGTTCCCGGTCGCGCCACGCCAGGTGTTCGGCACGATCGCGATCGACTTTTGAAAGCTGCTGCCGCCCGGCGACATGCTACGGAGCCGGGCGGCAGCATTCTCTTAACCTAAATTCGCTAGACCGATGTGATGGTCGGGCGCGCTGTGGAAAAGATCGGATTGCCTTACGAGATCGAGGCGGCACGCCTCTCGACCCTCGCCGATCTGGACATTCTCGATACGCCGCCCGAGCATGAGTTCGATACCATTGTCGAAATCGCGCGACGCAGCTTCGGTTGCAAGATCGCCCTTGTGTCGCTGATCGATGAGCATCGCCAGTGGTTCAAGGCGAAAAGCGGCCTTCACGCCTGCGAGACGCCGCGCGGGCAGGCGTTCTGTTCGTATGCCATCCTGCGCGACGATCTCATGGTCGTGCCGGACGCGACCGAAGACCCACGCTTTGCCGACAATCCGTTGGTCAAGGGGCCGCCGCACATGCGCTTCTACGCCGGCATGCCGCTGCGAGTCGGCAGCGGGCGCGATGACGGTGCGAGCTTCGCCATGGGGACGCTGTGTATCATCGACACCGTGCCACGCACGCTGTCGCCGGGCGACGCCGACATGTTGCGCCGGCTCGCTAAACTGGTGGAGTCTCTGCTCAACACGCGTGCCGCGCTGGCGGTCGCGCTGAAGACCGAAAGCGAACACCGTACATTGCTGCGGCAGTTGGACGTCACGCACCGGCAATTCCGGCAGGCAGAGCGCATGACCAATATCGGGTCGTGGACGCTGACGCTCGCCGACGAGGGCATGGAATGGTCGGAGCAGGTCTATCGAATTCACGGCCTGCCCACCGGCAGCCCCCCGCCGCTAGACGCGGCGTTGCGCTTCTATCCGCCGCGTGCACGGGCTGAAGTCGCGGCAGCGCTTGCCCATACGATCGCCACCGGCGAACCGCTCGATCTTGAAACCGATTTCGTCAACGCGCAGGGCCAAGATCGTCGCGTCCGCACGCTTGGCGAGGTCGAATTGCGCGACGGCGTGCCCCACGCGCTGGTCGGCGTGTTCCAGGATATCACCGAACGGCACCGCATCGAGCAAGCACTCCGCCGCAGCGCGGACACCGACGACCTTACGCAGTTGGCGAACCGCGCACGCTTCAACGACATGCTCGCGCGCCAGATGTTCGCCGCGCGTCGAACCGATCTGCCGCTGGCGCTGTTGTTGATCGATCTCGACCACTTCAAGACGGTCAACGATCGCGCCGGCCATCGTGCCGGTGATGTGTTGCTGAAGGCCGTCGCCGAACAGCTTACCGCGCCGTATCTCGCGGACTGCTTTGCCGCGCGGTTGGGCGGCGACGAGTTCGTGATGATCGTGACCGACGAAGCCATGCTGGCGGACCTGCCGTCGCTACTGCGCCGCCTGCTCGCCGATCTGCGGCTACCGATCGCGCATGGTGATGCCGTTATTCCCGTGTCGGGCACGATCGGCGCGGCGTTTCTCGACAGCGACGTGATCGATGCCAGCGCGCTGCTGCACAATGCGGACCTGGCGCTCTACCAAGCGAAGAACGCGAGCCGGGGCACGGCCGCGATCTTCGGACGGGCCGGGACGATCACGTCGGCGGATGCTGCCGACACGCGGAGTCGGGCGGCGTAGCGGCGCTCGCGTTGGCCGCCTCTGTCCGCCGACGCTGGAGCGCTATCGCCCCTTGAAGATCCCGCCCAACACGCCGCGCACAATCCCGCCGAGGATATCACCGCCCGCGCTCGACCCACGCCGGGAGCCGGTGCCGAACACCTCCTTGGCGACCTGATTGGCGACCTGCCGCGTGATCGTAGATGTTGCGGTGCGGGCGGCAGTGGTGGCGATCTTCGCCCACGGGCTGTTGGCGGCGGCCTTCGCCTGCGCTGCGGTGGCGCGATCGGCGGCGATCTTCGCGCGTTCGGCGTCCTTGGCGGCGCGCGCGTCGTCCTTGGCCTGTGCGGCGGCGGCCTTGTCGGCGGCATCCTTGGCACTGGCTTCGGCGGCGGCGGCGCTGGCCTCCTGCGATTTGGCGGCGAGGATTTCCTCACACGATTCGCGGTTGACCAGCGTGTCGTATTTCGCGCCGATCGCATCCGTCTCGATCAACACTTTCCGCTCGGCCGGCGTGATCGGCCCGACGCGCGAGGCGGGCGGCTTGATGAGCGTGCGTTGCACCGGTGCGGGCGCACCGTCCGGCAGCAGCAGCGAGACGAGCGCCTCGCCCACCTTCAGTTCGGTGATCGCGCTTTCGACATCGACGCCCGGATTGGCGCGGAACGTGGTCGCCGCCGCTTTGACCGCCGCCTGATCGCGCGGGGTGAACGCGCGCAGCGCGTGTTGCACGCGGTTGCCGAGCTGCCCCGCGACCGTGTCGGGCACGTCGATTGGGTTCTGTGTGATGAAATAGACGCCAACGCCCTTGGATCGGATCAGGCGGACGACCTGCTCGATCTTCTCCAGCAAGGCTTTCGGCGCGTTGTCGAACAGCAGATGCGCTTCGTCGAAGAAGAAGCACAGCACCGGCTTGTCGGGATCGCCGACTTCGGGAAGATGCTCGAACAGCTCACTCATCAGCCATAACAGGAAGGTGGCGTAGAGCTTCGGGCTCTGCATCAATTTGTCGGCGGCGAGGATGTTTACGACGCCCCGCCCCTTGTCGTCGAGTGCGATGAAATCGGCCATCGCCAGGGCCGGCTCGCCGAAGAAGTTCTCCGCTCCCTGTGAGCGCAATTGCAGCAGGGCGCGCTGGATCGCGCCGATCGATTGCTTGGAGACGTTGCCGTAGGCGGTGGTCAGCTCATCGGCACGGGTGGCGCAATAGCTCAGCATCGACTGGAGATCGTCGAGATCGAGCAGCAGCAGCCCTTCCTTGTCGGCGACGTGGAAGGCGATGGTCAGCACCCCCTCCTGCACCGCGTTCAGGTCCATCAGCCGGGCGAGCAGCAACGGCCCCATCTCGGAGATGGTGGTGCGGATCGGGTGGCCCTGCTCGCCGTACAGATCCCAGAATTGCACCGGGTTGTCGCCATAGGTCCAGGTGTCGTCGCCGATCGCCTTGGCGCGCGCCGCGAAGGCGTCGTGGGTCTTGGCCTGCGACGACCCGGCCATGGCGAGGCCGGAGAGGTCGCCCTTCACGTCCGCCACGAAGCACGGCACTCCGGCGGCCGAGAAGCCTTCGATGATGCCCTGGATCGTCACGGTCTTGCCGGTACCGGTCGCGCCGGCGATCAGGCCGTGGCGATTGGCGCGCTTCAGCTCAAGTGTCTGCGGATTGGCGCCGCCCGCGTCCGCGCCGATGAAGATGCCGCCGTCCGCCATCACTCGAAGCCGCGCGGTGCGGGCGATACGGTGACGACGCTGCCCCCGCGGATCTCCTCCACCTCAAGCGCGCGCTCGGCCACGCCGTCGCGACCGAAGCGGAATGCGCCATCGATGCCAGAGAATCCGCCCGCGTCGGTCAGCCGCCGCTCGGGGAACGGCGTGCCGATCCGCCAGTCCTGCGCAATGCGGATCGTCAGCAGCACCGCGTCATAGCCCAGGCTCGACAGGCGGTAGGGCGCGTTCCCGAACCGGGCGCGGTATTTGGCGACATATTGCCGGTACAGGCCGTTCGATACGGCGGCATACCACGCACCGTCGAGCGCGGCCTTGCTCGCGATCGAATTGTCCGTGTTCCAGAGTTCGGTGCCGAGCACATGCGCGCCCCCCGCCCCCATTCGGCGCAGCACCGGCACGGCGGTGGACGCGGTGTTGGCGTTGTCGGCGATCAGCACCGCCTGATACGGCGAGTCCTTCGCCATCTTGGTGATCGCGGCGGTGATCGAGCCGGGCACACGCTGATAGGTCTGGAGCGAGGTGACCTGCCCACCGGCGCTTTCCACCGAGCGCAGGAACGCGGTGGATGCACGCTCGCCATAGGTGCCGTTCGGCACCAGTCCGGCGAAGCTGGTGATGCCCTGCCCCTTGGCGTACTCGACCACGCGCGCGATCGACTGCGCCGGCGCATAGCCCATCAGATACGCACCCTGCCCCGCCGCCGACGAATCGTTCGAGAAGGCGACCACCGGCACGCCGGAACGATGCGCGAGCGGCGTGACCGCGCGCACATCTTCGCCGAGCAACGGCCCGAGGATCAACCGGTTGCCCTCGGAGATCGCGCGCTGCGCGGCGGCGGCGGCGCCGAGGTTGGTATCATAGGTGGTGATGCGGATACGCTGGTTGTTTGAATCGAGCAGCGCCATCTGCGTCGCGTTGGCGAGGCTCTGGCCAACGCCTGCGTTCGGGCCGGACAGCGGCACCAGCAGCGCGACACGGTGCCGCTCGGTGTCGACCGGGATGCCGGGTTCGATCCGCACCGGCTGCTGGCGCGGCGGCGGCGGACGGCGGCTCGGAGTGGTCGGACCGCGTGGCACCACCGTGTCGCAGCCGGCCAGCAGCATCGCGCCCCCGACGACGCCCCACGAGACGATCGCGTGGATCAACCGCTTGCCCGGTTGCCGTACCCTTGCCCCGTCTGTCATGAACCCCTCCGATGAACGCTGAACTCGAACCCGGCCTCTATATCGTAGCCACCCCGATCGGCAATCTCGGTGATCTGTCGCCGCGTGCCGCGCACATCCTCGCCAACGCAGCCGTAATAGCTGTCGAGGACTCACGCGTGACCGCCGGGTTGCTCCGCCACATCGGCGTGAAGCGGCCGATGACGCCGTATCACGATCACAATGCCGAAGGGGTGCGGCCGGGTCTGGTGGCGCGGATGGGGATGGAGGCGGTCGCGTTGGTTTCGGACGCTGGCACGCCGCTGATCTCGGACCCCGGCTACAAACTGGTGCGCGATGCCCGCGCGGCGGGGCATGCGGTGGTGACGATCCCCGGCCCGTGCGCCGCGATCGCCGCGCTGACGCTGGCGGGATTGCCGACCGACCGGTTCTTCTTTCTCGGCTTCCTGCCGCCCAAGGCGGTCGCCCGCGCCGCCGCCATCGCGGAAGTGGCGGCGATCCGCGCGACGTTGGTGCTGTACGAATCGGGGCCACGCCTCGCGATCACGCTGGCGGCGCTGGCGGAGGGTCTCGGGAACCGCGACGCGGCGGTGGCGCGCGAAATCACCAAGAAGTTCGAGGAAGCGGTCACCGATTCGCTGTCCGCGCTCGCCGCGCGCTACGCCGATGCGCCGCCCCGGGGCGAGATCGTCATCGTCGTCGCGCCTCCGGGGGAGCCGGAAGCGGCAAGCGCGGAGGATGCCGATGCGGCGCTGGCGGAGGCGCTGGAGCGGCTGCCCGCGTCCAAGGCGGCGGGTGAGGTCGCGAAGAAGCTCGGGCTGGACCGCAAGGCACTTTACGCCCGCGCGCTGGAAATGAAGGGGTGAGCCGCCCGCCGGCCCGCCTCAAGCCTCCACCCTCGCCCAAACGCCTTGCCGCCGAGGCAGCCGGACGGCGCGGCGAGCGCATCGCGGCGTGGTGGCTGCGGCTGAAAGGCTGGCAGATCGTGGCCCGCCGCGTCCGCACCAAGGCGGGCGAGGTCGACCTGATCGCACGCCGCCCGGGTCTAATCGCATTCGTCGAGGTGAAATTGCGCCGCACCAGCGCCGAACTCGACATGGCGATCGACCAGCGTCGCCTCGCCCGCGTGGCGGCTGCCGCCGAGGTGCTGATGGCGGACTATGCCGGCCCCGGCGACGACATCCGCGTCGACGTCATCCTCATCGCGCGCGGCACGACGCTGCGCCACATCGAGAATGCTTGGATCGGGTGACGATCGCACCTAGATGGCAGCGACCGAACAGGGAGAGTATCGAATGAGCCTGACCGTCGCCGTCCAGATGGACCCGATCGACCAGATCAACATCGCGGGCGATTCGAGCTTCGCGCTGATGCTCTCCGCGCAGGCGCGCGGGCACCGGCTGTTCCACTATACGGCGGACGCGCTCAACTACGCCGATGGCCGGGTGTGGGCGCTCGCGCACCCGGTCACCGTGCAGCGCGTGAGCGGCGACCACTTCCGCTTCGGCGATCCGGTGAAGCTCGATCTCGGCGACGACGCCGACGTGGTGCTGATGCGGCAGGACCCGCCGTTCGACCTTGGCTACATCACCGCTACCCACCTGCTCGAACGGATCGCCGACAAGACGCTGGTCGTCAACGATCCCGCCAATGTCCGCAACGCGCCGGAAAAGGTGTTCGTGCTCGATTACGCGCACTTCATGCCGCCGACGCTCATCACCCGCAGCCTCGACGAAGCGCGCGCCTTCCTCGCGCAGCACGGCGAGATCGTGCTGAAACCGCTGCACGGCAACGGCGGCAAGGCGATCTTCAAGATCGGCAGCGACGGCGCCAACCTGTCCGCGCTGATCGAGGTGTTCAACCAGACCTGGCGCGAGCCGCATATGGTGCAGGCGTTCCTTCCGGACGTGGCGAAGGGCGACAAGCGTATCGTCCTGATCGACGGCGAGGTTGCGGGCGCGATCAACCGCTTGCCCGGCGAGGGCGAGATCCGCTCCAACCTCGCGGTTGGCGGGTCGGCGGTGCAGACCGTGCTGACGCCGGAAGAGGTGGCGATCTGCGCCGAACTCGGCCCGGAACTGAAGCGGCGCGGACTGCTGTTCGTCGGCATCGACGTGATCGGCGGCAAGTGGCTGACCGAGATTAACGTCACCTCGCCGACCGGCATCGTAGCGATCGAGACATTCGACGGCACCGATGTCGCCGGGCTGATCTGGGATGCGATCGAACGCAAGGTGGCGGCGCGCTGACCCTTTGCGGCCTCGCGCGTTTTCTGCCACGGTCGTAACAGATGATACGGCCGCATGACGGCACGACGGAGAGGATGATGGCTGCAATGCCCGGTACCGTATGAGCGCACCCGTACTACCCACCGCGCTCGACCCTGATAGCGATGCGTCGCGCGCGCGGGCGGCGCACAACCGCGCGCTCGCCACGGAATTACGCGAACGCGTCGCCACCGCCGCGCTTGGCGGCAGCGCGGCGTCGCGCGATCGTCACGCCGCGCGCGGCAAACTGCTCCCGCGCGACCGGGTCGAACGCCTGCTCGATCCCGGTTCGCCGTTCCTGGAAATCGGCCAGCTTGCCGCGAATGGCCTGTACGGCGACGAGGTGCCCGGCGCGGGCGTGATCGCCGGCATCGGCCGCGTCTCCGGGCGCCAGTGCATGATTGTGTGCAACGACGCCACGGTGAAGGGCGGCACCTATTACCCGCTCACCGTGAAGAAGCATCTGCGCGCGCAGGCGATCGCCGAGGCGAACCGGCTGCCATGCATCTATCTGGTCGATTCGGGCGGCGCCAACCTGCCGCACCACGCCGAGGTATTCCCCGACCGCGAGCATTTCGGCCGCATCTTCTTCAACCAGGCCAACATGAGCGCGAAAGGCATCGCCCAGATCGCATGCGTGATGGGATCGTGCACCGCCGGCGGCGCCTATGTGCCCGCGATGAGCGACGAGACGGTGATCGTGCGCGGACAAGGCACGATCTTCCTCGCCGGCCCACCGCTCGTACAGGCGGCGACGGGCGAGGTGATCTCGGCCGAAGATCTTGGCGGTGGCGAACTCCACACCCGCAAATCGGGCGTGGCCGATCACCTCGCCGAGAATGACGAACACGCGCTGACCATCGTGCGCGATATCGTCTCGCACCTCGGCCCGGTGCACGCGCATGGCCTGCCGGTGAAAGCGCCGCGTCTGCCGAAATATCCGGCGGAGGATCTCTACGCGGTCGTGCCCGAGGACGTGCGCGCACCCTATGACGTGCATGAGGTGATCGCCCGGCTGGTCGATGCTTCCGAGTTCCACGAGTTCAAGGCGCTGTACGGATCGTCGCTGGTGTGCGGTTTCGCGCATATCTGGGGGATGCCGGTCGCGATCCTCGCCAACAACGGCGTGCTGTTCTCGGAAAGCGCGCAGAAGGGTGCGCACTTCATCGAACTGGCGTGCCAGCGGCGCGTGCCCTTGCTGTTCCTCCAGAACATCTCCGGCTTCATGGTCGGTGGCAAATATGAGGCCGAAGGCATCGCCAAGCACGGCGCCAAGCTGGTGACGGCGGTGGCGACCGCGACCGTGCCCAAGCTGACCGTGCTGATCGGCGGCAGCTTCGGCGCGGGCAATTACGGCATGTGCGGGCGCGCCTACGATCCGCGCTTCCTGTTCACCTGGCCGAACGCGCGCATCTCGGTGATGGGCGGCGAACAGGCCGCGTCGGTGCTCGCCACCGTCCACCGCGATGCCGCGAGCTGGACGCCGGAACAGGCCGAGGCGTTCAAGGCCCCGGTCCGCCAGAAGTACGAGGATGAGGGCAACCCCTATTACGCCACCGCCCGGCTGTGGGACGACGGCGTGATCGATCCGGTGCAGACCCGTGACGTGCTCGGCCTCGCGCTCGCCGCGACGCTGGAGGCGCCGATCCCCGAGCGGCCCGCCTTCGGCGTGTTCAGGATGTGATGCCCATGATCCAGTCCCTCCTCATCGCCAATCGCGGCGAGATCGCCTGCCGCATCATCCGCACCGCGCGCGCGCTCGGCATCCGCACCGTCGCGATCTATTCGGACGCCGATGCGAACGCGCTGCACGTCCGGCAGGCGGACGAAGCGGTGCATATCGGCCCCTCCCCGGCGCGCGAAAGCTATCTGGTCGGCGACAAGATCATCGCCGCCGCACTGGCGACCGGCGCAGAGGCGATCCACCCCGGCTACGGCTTCCTCTCCGAAAACGCCGCGTTCGCGCAAAGCGTGATCGACGCCGGGCTGGTCTGGGTCGGCCCGAAGCCCGCCAGCATCACCGCGATGGGCCTCAAGGACGCCGCCAAGACACTGATGGCGGCGGCGGGCGTCCCCGTCACGCCCGGCTATATGGGCGAGCGGCAGGAGCCGGACTTCCTCGCCGCTGAGGCCGCGAAGATCGGCTACCCGGTGCTCATCAAGGCGGTGGCGGGCGGCGGCGGCAAGGGCATGCGGCTGGTCGAAACTCCGCAAGATTTTGCCGACGCGCTCGCCTCGTGCCAGCGCGAGGCGGCATCGTCGTTCGGCAACGCGCACGTTCTGATCGAGAAATATATCCAGCGCCCGCGCCATATCGAGGTGCAGGTGTTCGGCGACAGCCACGGCAACATCGTCCACCTGTTCGAGCGCGACTGCTCGCTGCAACGCCGCCACCAGAAGGTGATCGAGGAAGCCCCCGCCCCCGGCATGGACGACGCCACCCGCGCCGAGCTGTGCGCGGCAGCGGTCAAGGCGGCGACGGCAGTCGATTACGTCGGCGCCGGCACGATCGAGTTCATCGCCGACGCCTCCGAGGGCCTGCGCGCCGACCGCATCTGGTTCATGGAAATGAACACGCGGTTGCAGGTCGAACATCCGGTGACGGAGGAAATCACCGGCGTCGATCTCGTCGAATGGCAGTTGCGCGTGGCATCCGGCGAGCCGTTGCCGAAGCGGCAGGATGAGTTGAGCATCACCGGCTGGGCTTTGGAAGCGCGGCTCTATGCGGAAGACCCGGCGAAGGGGTTCCTGCCGAGCGTGGGGCATCTCGAGATCTTCCGCGAGCATCAGGATATCCGCCTCGAAACCGGCGTGTACGAAGGCGCCGAGGTTTCGCCGTTCTACGATCCGATGATCGCCAAGCTTGTCGCTCACGCCGCCTCGCGCGACGAAGCATGCGAGATGCTGGCGCGCGCCTGTGCCGAGACGGACATCTACCCGATCAAGACCAACGCGCCGTTCCTGTGGCGCGCGCTCGACGATCCGGATTTTCGTTCGGGCGACGTTGATACGGGCTTCATTGCGCGCAAGGGCGACGCCCTGCTCCCCCCCGCCGAGCCGACCGAGGATATGGCGCTTCAGGCCGCCGCCGCGATCGTCGCGCAGGAATATTATGGCGAACCGACGATGCTGACGGCGTGGGACGGCAACCTTCTCTCACATCCACAACCTTCACCCTGGCGTGGCGCGATCGGCTTTCGGGCCAACGCCCCGGCCAGTCGCGATGTCTCGGTGCTGGTCGATGGCCACCTGCGCCGCGTAATGTTGCCGGAGGGGTGGCACCATAAGCCGGTGATCGGCGAACCCGTCGCCAGCGGCGTGGCGGTCAACGACGATGGCCTGTCGTTCCTAGCCGCCATCGCGCGCACCGACGGCACAGGCGCGGGCGCGGCCGGCTCTGGTGCGATCCTCTCCCCCATGCCGGGCCGCATCATCGCGGTCGAGGTGGCGGCGGGCGAGCGTGTCACCAAGGGCCAGCGCCTGCTGACGCTGGAGGCGATGAAGATGGAGCATTCGCTCACCGCGCCGTTCGACGGCATCGTCGCCGAACTCAACGCGCAGGCGGGCGCGCAGGTGCAGGTCGACGCGCTGCTCGCCCGCATCGTGGCGGAGGACGACTGATGGCCGGCAGGTATTTCGACGAATGGCGGATCGGCGACCGCATCGCGCATGAGATCCGCCGCACCGTCACCGAAACAGACAATCTGCTGTTCTCGGTGATGACGCACAATCCGCAGCCGCTGCATATCGATGCGGAGGCGGCCAAGGCGTCCGAGTTCGGCCAGATCCTCGTCAACGGCACCTTCACCTTCGCGCTTCTGGTGGGGCTAAGTGTGGCTGACACGACGCTGGGCACGCTGGTCGCCAATCTCGGCTACGACAAACTGGTGATGCCCAAGCCGGTGTTCATCGGCGACACGATGCACGCCACCAGCGAGGTGACCGACCTGCGCGAAAGCAAGTCGCGGCCAGAAGCCGGCGTCGTCACCTTCACGCACGAACTGCTCAACCAGCGAGACGAGGTGGTGTGCCGCTGCCTGCGCATGGCGATGCTGCGCAAACGCGCGGCGTAAGCCTCAGGCGACGATCCCGCCGTCGCGCAAGGCGGTGATCTCCGCATCGCCCAGCCCGAGCATTTCGCGCAGGATCGCATCGGTATGCTCGCCGAGATCGGGCGGCGCACTCGGCTGCGGTGCGGGCGTGCCGGGGAAGCGGAACGGGCTGTTGACGATCGGCACCCGCCCGAGCGTCGCGTGATCGACCTCCACCACCATCTCGCGCGCGACCGCCTGCGGCTGGGCCAGCGCCTCCGCCACGCCGAGGATCGGCGCATGCGGCACCTGATGCGCGGTGAAGATCGCCAGCAGCTCGGCGAGATCGTGGCGTTCGGTGAAGGCGGCGATCAGCGCGTTGACCTCGCCACGTGCGTCGCGGCGCTTCTCCGCGCTGTCGTAGCGCGCGTCGGCGCCCAGTTCCGGCCGCGCGATCGCCGCGCAGATCCGCACCCAGAAGGCGTTGGTCAGGCAGGCGATGATGATCGACCCGTCGCGCGCGGGAAACGCGCCGTACGGCACGAGATTGGGGTGCTGCGACCCCTGCGGCGCCGGGTTCTCGCCGGTGTAAAAGGCGAGTTGCGCAAGATAGCCGAGCATCCCGATCAGCCCGTCGAGCAGGCTGATGTCGATCAGCCGCCCCTCGCCCGTAGCATTGCGCTCGTGCAAAGCCGCCAGGATCGCGATCGGTCCGTTGATCCCCCCGACCAGATCGCCCAGCGGCAGCCCGAGCCGCACCGGCAGCGCACCCGGCTCGCCGTTGATGCTGAGCGCCCCCGACAGCGCCTGCGTGACGATATCGAACGACGGCTTGTCGGCGAGCGGCCCGGTCATCCCGAAGCCCGAGATCGCACAATAGATCAGCCCCGGGTTGATCGCCCGCAGCGCCTCATACCCAAGCCCGAGCCGGTCCATCACGCCGGGCCGGTAATTCTCGATCAGGATGTCGCACTTCGCCGCCAGCGCCTTGGCAAGCGCGATGCCCTCCGGCGTCTTGAGGTCGATGACGATGCTGCGCTTGCCGCGATTATAGGCGAGGAAATAATGGCTCACCCCGTCGCGCATCGGCGGAAAGGTGCGGGTATCGTCGCCATGGCCAGGCGGCTCGATCTTGATAATCGCCGCGCCCAGATCGGCCAACGCCATCGACGCGGACGGCCCGGCGAGCACGCGCGAGAAATCGAGCACGGTGACACCGGCGAGCGGGCCGGGTCGCGGGAGGTTCGGGTCGGTCATTCGCGCGCAGCATAGCCGCTTCGCTGCGCAAACCAAATCGCGTGGCGTGATGCGCCCGCCCGGCGTAAGGCGGCGTTGCACCGCCATGACCGACCTGATCGTCCAGCTTATCGCCCGCAGCGGCTATCTCGGCATCTTCCTGATGATGGCGCTGGAGAACATTTTTCCGCCGATTCCGTCGGAGGTCATCATGGGCCTGGGCGGCATCGCGGCGGCGCACGGCAAGATGGCGATGGTACCATTGATTATCGCCGGTACGCTCGGCACGACGGCGGGGAATTACGCCTGGTACGCGCTCGGCCGGCACTTCGGCGTCACGCCGCTGCGTCCGGTGGTGAAGCGCTTCGGCCGCTGGCTGACGATCGAGTGGCGCGACGTGGAACGCATCCATGATTTCTTCCAGCGCCACGGCGAATGGGTGGTGTTCGTGTTCCGCTTCATGCCCGCGTTTCGCACGATCGTGTCGCTGCCCGCCGGCATGGCCCACATGCCGCGCTGGAAGTTCGTGGTGTGGACGACGGCGGGTGCGGCGATCTGGAACACGCTGCTGGCGTGGGCGGGCTGGTACCTCGGCGCGCGTTTCCGCACGCTGGAGGCGTGGTTCGGCCCGGCCAGCGTAGCGATCATGGTGGTGGTGGCGGTGCTCTACCTGTGGCGGGTCGCCACGTGGAAACCACGCGGCGACTGATCCAGCCTATCGCGACCGCCGGCTTGCCCCCGGCAGACCGCCGCGCATCTTCTGGCTCTTGCCGTAGCGTGTTTTGCGCGTACCAGGCTTGCCCTCGTTGCTGCGACCCATGATCGGCGCGACCGGGCGTTCCGCGCCGGGCAGTCCGAGTTCCTCCGCCTCCAGTGAACGAATCTCGTCGCGCAATCGGCCGGCTTCCTCGAACTCGAGGTCGGCGGCGGCGGTGCGCATCTTCTTTTCCAGTTCCTCGATATACGCGCGCAGATTGTGGCCGACCATGTGCGGACGGTCCTCGTCGATCTCGACGGTGACCTGATCGCGCTGCGACACGTCCTGAATGATGTCGCCGATGTTGCGGCGGATCGTGAACGGCGTGATGCCGTGTTCCTCGTTATAGGCGCGCTGCTTCTCGCGGCGACGATCCGTCTCGTTGAGCGCGCGCTCCATGCTGCCGGTAATACGATCGGCATAGAGGATCACCCGACCATCGACGTTGCGCGCGGCGCGGCCGATCGTCTGGATCAACGAGGTTTCCGACCGCAGGAAGCCTTCCTTGTCCGCATCCATGATGCACACCAGCCCGCATTCCGGAATATCCAGCCCCTCGCGCAGCAGGTTGATGCCGACCAGCACGTCATACACGCCGAGCCGCAGGTCGCGGATCAACTCGATACGCTCCAGCGTCTCGACGTCGGAGTGCATATAGCGGACCTTGAGACCCGCCTCGTGCATGAACTCGGTAAGGTCCTCCGCCATGCGCTTGGTCAGCGTGGTGACCAGCGTGCGATAGCCCTGATCCGCCGTCTTGCGGCATTCGACGATGCAGTCCTGCACCTGCTCCTCGACCGGCTTGATCTCGACCGGCGGGTCGATCAGCCCGGTCGGGCGGATCACCTGTTCGACAAACACGCCGCCGGTCTGCTCCATCTCCCACGTGCCCGGCGTCGCCGAGACATAGGTGGTTTGCGGGCGCATTGCCTCCCATTCGTTGAAGCGCAACGGCCGGTTGTCGATCGCGGACGGCAGGCGGAAGCCGTATTCGGCGAGCGTCAGCTTGCGACGGTGATCGCCGCGCGACATGCCGTTGATCTGGCCGATCGTCTGGTGGCTCTCGTCGACGAACAGCAGCGAATTGTCGGGCAGATATTCAAACAAGGTGGGCGGCGGCTCGCCCGGCATCCGCCCGGTGAGGAAGCGCGAATAGTTTTCGATGCCGGCGCACGATCCGGTTGCAGCGATCATCTCGAGATCGAAATTGGTGCGCTGCTCCAGCCGCTGCGCTTCGAGCAGCTTGCCCTCAGGGATCAGTTCCTTGAGCCGTTCGGCCAGTTCGTGCTTGATCGCCTCGGTCGCCTGCTTGAGCGTAGGCCCCGGCGTCACATAGTGCGAATTGGCGTAGATGCGGATCGAGTTGAGGTTCGCCACCTTCTTGCCGGTGAGCGGGTCGAACTCGGTGATCTCCTCGATATCGTCACCGAAGAACGAGATGCGCCAGGCGGTATCCTCGTAATGCGACGGGAAGATTTCGAGATTGTCGCCCTTTACCCGGAAGTTGCCACGCGCGAAGGCGGCGTCGTTGCGCTTGTATTGCAACGCGACGAGCTTGCGCACGATCTCGCGCTGATCGACCACCTGCCCTTTCTTGAGGTCGAAGATCATCGCCGAATAGGTCTCGACCGAACCGATACCGTACAAGCACGAGACCGACGCGACGATGATGACGTCGTCGCGCTCCAGCAGCGAGCGCGTCGCGGAATGGCGCATCCGGTCGATCGCCTCGTTGGTCGAGCTTTCCTTCTCGATATACGTGTCCGACCGGGCGACATACGCCTCGGGCTGATAGTAGTCGTAATAGCTGACGAAATATTCGACCGCATTGTCCGGGAAGAACGACTTCATCTCGCCGTACAATTGCGCGGCGAGGATCTTGTTGGGCGCTAGGATCAGCGCCGGGCGCTGCACCGCCTCGATCACCTTGGCCATGGTGAAGGTCTTGCCCGATCCGGTCACGCCGAGCAGCACCTGATCGCGCTCGCCCTCCTGCGTCTGCGCGACGAGTTCGGCGATGGCGGCGGGCTGATCGCCAGCGGCGGTATATTCGGAAACCAGCTTGAACGGCCGCCCGCCCCCAGCCTTGGGCGGGCGCGCCGGGCGATGCGGAACGAAGGTCTGCCCGGTCTCGGGCTCGTCAAGCGTCGTGCGAATCTGAATGGCCATGCGGGCTAATATGGGTCGTACAGCGTGCCGTCGCAACAAAGCGGGAACGGCTACGTGAAACAAACCGGACAACGGCCAATTTCAGGCAAATCGGCGATGCGTCTGCTGCCGGCTACCGCTTTGATCGTGCCGCTCGCCGCGTGCGGATCGTCGCAGCCGACCGTGAAGGCCCCCAATGCCAGTGTTGCCGAGGTGCAAAGCAAGTGATCGAACGGATGACGAAGCCACACCCGTTCGAACGCTGCGTCACCCTGGAGGATGTGAAGACGAACCACGGCTTCTTCACCGCTCCCGAAGCCATCACTGCACTTACGAACATTTTACTTTGCGCGGTGGCAAGATCGATGCGGCGATGGTGTGCAACGAGGCTGTCGGCACGATGAAGTCGCGCGGATGGCTGGCAGCTACACACCCGACAGCTACCATTTCGACCTGCATTCCACCTTCGAGGCAGCGGGTGCGGCGGGACTGCGGAAGATGACGATCACCATCGACGGCAAACGCACTGGCGCCTGTCGCGGCGACGAAACGGGCGCGAAAGTCGGCTAATTGCGCAATCGCGAAGGTTCTGCGGGAACGAGACCGTTTCGCCTGCGTTTTCTTGGCCTCGATCTTAATGGAGGTCTGTATGCGTAAACTTGTAACTGCCGCGCTCGCCCTTGGCGTCGCCCTAACCGCGACCACCGCCGCCAGCGCGCGCGAAGGCTGCGGGCCGGGTGCGCACCGTGGCGCCTATGGCCACTGCCGCGTCAACCGCGGTCCGGTGATCGTCGAACGGGGTCCGCTGGTGGTGGATCGCTATTACAATGGCCGGGGCTATTGGGATGGGCATCGCTATTGGCACAACCGCACGCGGTGGCATGGCGGCTGGCGTTACCGGTAAGGGTGATCGTGTCCGGCGCTGACTAAGCGGAGCACCAGCTTCGCAACGCGAGCGACCGGCGCAAAGACACTGAACAATGTGGCGTGGCGCCCGGCGCCCGGCGCCGCGCCACATTCACGTTCGGGGCTGTTCCCGCGAGCGTTGCCTTAGCGCAGATCGGGTACCGCTGATGAGGCGAGGCAAGACGCCTCCGCCGCCGGCGTAACGGGTGTGACCGCCGGCCGCGCATAGGGTGCGATCCGCGTCGGCTGTCCCAGCCTGATCGTCTCGAACCCGTGAACGCCCCGGCACGCCTCCACCGCCGCCAGCAGGCGCGGCGGCGTATCATAGGCTTCGTAAGACAGCCGGAACGTCCCCCAATGCACGCCGATGCCGGTCGATGCGCCTAGCCGGCGATACGCCTCGACAGCATCGATCGGACCGATGTGACTGCCGGACGCCATCTGCCCGGCGGTGAAGCGGAATGCGCCGATCGGGATCAGCGCGAGCCGCACCGGCCCGTAAGCCGCCGCCTCGTCCGCCCAGCGCAGATCGCCCGCGCCGGTATCGCCTGCGAAGAACAGGTTGCCGCCCGGCAGCGTCACCACGAAGCTCGACCATAAGGCGCGGTTGCGATCGGCGAACCAGCGGCTGCCCCAATGGTGGCCGCGTGTGACGATTACGTCGATGCCCGGCCGAACCTCCACACGCCCGCCCCAGTCGCGCGCCGTTGCGGGCACGCCGACCTGACCGATCACGCTGTCGTTGCCGAGGCTGGTGACGATCAGCGGCTTGTCGCGCGTCCACAGACGCTTGAGCGTGGGCAGATCCATATGGTCGTAATGATCGTGGCTGACGAGCACGAGGTCGATCTTGGGCAATCGGTCGAACGCGATGCCGGGCGCCGCCACGCGCGCCGGCCCGAAACCAAGCGGCCCCGCGCGGTTCGACCACACCGGATCGGTGAGGATATTGAGCCCCCGCGTCTGCACCAGCACCGTCGCATGGCCGACCCAGGTCGCCACCATCGCTTGGCCCATCACCCGAGCGGGCGGCGCGATCTGGTGAACGGTGACATGATCGGGCCATGCCGGGCGCCCATCGCTGTCGGTGAGGAAGCGCGCCATCATGCCGAAGCCGGGCGCCGGCCCGGTTTTGCCGCCGGGGCCGGCAGCGGTTGGTGCGAACGTGTCGTCACCATCCGGGTTGGCGAAGCGGCTGCCGTCGAAATGCCCGCTCACCGGCCCACGATAATAGCGCGCGTCGAGGAAGCGCGGCACGATCGTGAACGCCAGGCACAGCACGACGACGATCCACAGGATTGCCGCCGAAAAGAGACGAACCAGTCGCATCGCGTGGCCTTGGCCGGTGGAACAGAGCCACGCAAGCGTGAACCGCTGGACATGTATTTATGTTGTGTATACACAACGATTCGTAACGCTGGCAGGACATCCACTTGTATAACCGCATTGCTTTGTTCCGCGCGGAAGGCGGTATGACACGCAAGGCGCTGGCTGAGGCGGTCGACGTCAACGCGCAGACGATCGGCTATCTCGAACGCGGCGACTACAAGCCGAGCCTCGAACTCGCGATGCGGATCGCCGCACGGTTCGGAGTCTCCGTCCACGATCTGTTTTCGCTAACCCCCTTCGAACCCGTCGCCGTTGCGCTGCGCCGGGCGGGAGACCGCGCATGACCCGCAAGACGATCGCCCAGTATCTCGATGACAGCGTGCGCTGGACAGGCATCCCCGGGATCGTCGCGCCGCCCCGCCGGCGACCGCTGCGGATGTGGTCGACCGTGGCGATCGTCGCCGCCACCGGAGCGCTGATCGTCGCGATCTTCTGGCCGGCGCTGCGCTGGCCGGGCTACGCGGTGCTGGTCGCGGCGTTCAGCATCGCCAATTTTATGCCGATCTTCGGCCCGCTCAAACCCTGGGGCGGCACAGAGCCGATCGACGAACGCGAACGCGCCAACCGCGCCCGCGCATTCCTCATCGCGCTATCGGTAATCTCGGTCGTCGCGGTCGCCGGATTGTGGACGATCGTCGCGCTGTCGATCGTGGGAAACTGGGATGTGGACTTGCTGCGGCAGACGATCATCGACCTCGCCTTCTATGTCGCCGCGCTCTATTCCGCGCTGCCGACCTGCATCGCCAGTTGGACCGAGCGTCGCCTCCGCGACGACGAAGACTAACGCGCGCCCGCCAGCGCCAGCACCACGCCGGTTGCGACGATCAGCAGCCCCGCCACTTCGCTGCGCGCCATTCGCTCGCCGAGGTAGAAGTGTGCGAATGCCATCGTGAAGGCGACCTCGACCTGCCCGACGATCCTTACCAGCGCGACCGGCGCACTTGCAAAGCCGGTAAACCAGCATGCCGATCCAACCGACGACAACAGCCCGACCTGCCCCGACACGCGCCAGCTTCTGGCGACGCGAACCAGTTCACCGCGTTCGCGTAGCAGAACGTAGCCACCTTGTAGCATCGTCTGGATCGTCACGGTCGCAACCAATGTCACCAGCGCGGCGAGGATATGGTCGGGCGTGGCAACCTCGAACGTGGTGCGGCGGATCGCGATGACCGCCAGCGCGAAAACCGTACCCGATGCTATGCCGTAGCGGGCCGCACGCTCCCCGAGCGCGCGCACGAAGGCGAGTGGCGCCATCCGCCGCCCGGCGCTCGCCAGCACCATCACCCCGACCACGCCAAGCGTAACGCCGCCCCAGGTCAGCAGGCTGAGATGATCGTGCAGCAGCACCGCCGAGAAGATCGCCGCCTGCACTGCCTCGGTTTTGGAATAGGCGGTCCCAACGACGAAATTGCCCTCGTCGAACGCCATCAGCAGCAGATTGGTGGCGACGATCTGCCCGATCGCGCCGAGCAGGCAAAACAGCCAGAACTGCCCGCCCAGTCCGGGCCACGCACCGGGCGCGACAAATGCGCGGTAGACAAGCAGCATCACCACCGCGAACGGCAGGCCTTAGAGATAGCGCACCAGCCCGGCCGCATTGATCGACAGCTCGCGCGCGGCGCGGCGCTGCACCGCCGTCCGCCACGCCTGCATCGCGCCGGCGGCGAGCGTGGCGGGCAGCCAGATGGAGGCGATCACGCCTCCGCCGATCGATATAGGATGTCAGCGCACAACAAAGAAAAGCCTCTGAAACGGCGGCGACCGCTGGCGTCACGAAAACAATGCCCGCAGAGACCTGCCATAAACTTTGGGTCTGCCGCAGAGTTCGTCCGCAGCACCTGCGTTCCTTTGGTATGCAAGTATCTGTTCCCCCAAGTTCCTGTGAACGGCGTCAGTACTGGATAAGCAATGTCCGATCTGCAAGATCAGGTTCGCCTGGGATCATCCGACGCACCGCAGTTCATCCGGCCCTCCAAACCGAAAACCGTCCTGCAGAAGCTCTATCCAGAGCGTCGGTTCTCCCGTGTCGTTCGCGACGAAGGCAAGTTCCTGTTCTATTCAATCGTCGCGGATTTGCTGGAAAGTCATCATGTCGTGATGGACTTCGGGGCTGGTCGGGGACACCAGATCGAAGCTGTCAGCGGGCACCTCCGGACGCTTCTCGATTTCCGCGGCCGCTGCAAGACAGTCATCGCCGTGGATCCCGACGACGCAGTGCTTACCAACCCATTCGTCGACGAGGCACATGTCATTGATGCAACGGGGCGTATCCCGCTCCCCGACAACAGTGTCGACATTATTACCTCCTTTGCAGTCCTGGAACATGTCGCCAATCCGGCGCAAGTTGTTGATGAAATCTATCGGGTGCTCCGCCCGGGCGGCTGGTTTTGCGCATGGACGCCGAACAAATGGGGCTACGTCGGGATCGGCGTACGAATGGTGCCCAACAGACTGCACGAAAAGCTCGTCCCGCTTGCCGAACCAAGAGACACCCGCCAGTCGATCGATGTATTCCAGACCGCGTACCAACTTAATACAGTGAACGACGTTGGAAGGTTTTTTGGCCCCGAACGATTTTACAATCACGCGTTCACAGCGAATGGTTCGCCATCTTACCATTTCGGCTCGATTATCATCGCGCGATTTTGGCAGGTAATGATGGCGATTGCTCCAGCCCGGTGCCGCAAAACTTTATTCGTCTTCGTGCAACGTCGGTAGATCACGCGCCTAGATCTTTGAGCTTTGTGAGCAGGGAACGACCACCATCACCCCCTTTCACGATCACACGAGCAGGCGTTCGCGCGCGATCTTTTCCTTCCAGACGAGCGGCGCGAGCTGGTGGACGTTGGCACCGCTCGAATCCACCGCGACCGTGACGGGGAAGTCCTGCACCTCGAACTCGTAGATCGCCTCCATGCCGAGATCGGCGAAGCCCACCACCTTCGAGACCTTGATCGCGCGCGCGACGAGATACGCCGCCCCGCCAACCGCCATCAGATAGGCACTCTCATGCTCGGCGATCGCCTTGGTGGCGTCGGCACCCCGCTCCGCCTTGCCGACGCAGGCGAGCAGACCCTGATCGAGCATCATGCGCATGAACTTGTCCATGCGCGTTGCGGTGGTGGGGCCGGCCGGACCGACCACTTCCTCGCCGACCGGATCGACCGGGCCGACATAATAGATCACCCGCCCCTTGAACTCGACCGGCAGCGGTTCGCCGGCATCGAGCATATCCTTGATACGCTTGTGCGCGGCGTCGCGGCCGGTCAGCATCTTGCCGTTGAGCAGCAGGCGGTCGCCCTGCTTCCAACCCTTCACCTCCTCGGGCGTGAGCGTGTCGAGGTTGACGCGGATGGCGGCGGCGTCGGGCTTCCAGTCGACCTTCGGCCACTCGTCGAGCTTGGGCGTTTCCAGGAACGCCGGGCCGGAACCGTCCAGCGTAAAGTGCGCGTGACGGGTCGCGGCGCAGTTGGGGATCATCGCGACCGGCTTGCCCGCCGCATGGCACGGCGCGTCGAGGATCTTGACGTCGAGAATGGTCGAAAGGCCGCCCAGCCCCTGCGCGCCGATGCCGAGCGCGTTGACCTTGTCGAAGATCTCAATCCTGAGCGCCTCGATATCGTTGCGCGGCCCGCGTGCCTTCAGCGGCCCCATGTCGATCGGCTCCATCAGCGCCTTCTTCGCCAGCAGCACGCAATGTTCCGCCGTGCCGCCGATGCCGATGCCTAGCATGCCGGGCGGGCACCAGCCCGCGCCCATCTGCGGCAGCATCTCCAGCACCCAGTCGACGATCGAGTCGCTCGGGTTCATCATCTTGAACTTGGACTTGTTCTCGCTGCCACCGCCCTTGGCCGCGACATCGACCGAAACACGGTCACCAGGCACCATATCGACGTGCAGGACGCTCGGCGTATTGTCCTTGGTGTTGCGACGCGTGAAGGCGGGATCGGCCAGCACCGAGGCGCGCAGCTTGTTCTCCGGGTTGAGATACGCCAGCCGCACACCCTCGTCGACGATCTCCTGTAACGAGCGCGAGGTGTCGTCGAAGCGGCAGTCCATACCCCATTTGACGAACACGTTGACGATGCCGGTATCCTGGCAGATCGGGCGATGCCCCTCCGCGCACATCCGCGAATTGGTGAGGATCTGCGCGATCGCATCCTTCGCCGCCGGACCTTGTTCGGCCTCATACGCATCACCCAGCGCGCGGATGTAATCCATCGGATGGTAGAAAGAGATGAACTGAAGCGCGTCGGCGACGCTCTCGATCAGGTCGGCTTCGCGGATGATGGTGGTCATGGCTGCTCGCTGGGAAGGGAGAATAGCTACCCGCACTAGACCAGTTGGCCGGCATTGGGAAAGACCTGCACGGCGCCCCGTCGCGCGCTGGTGGCGCGGCGCAGTCGGGCTGGCGCTCGTGGTAAACGCGTCGCTCACCATAGAAATCCACCGGCGCGATCGTTTCAGCGGCGTGTCGCAAGCAATTGGCAAGGATCATGCGGCTAGGGTCACGCAGATGCTCCAGCCACTCAGCCCCATTCGTACGGCAGCACTATGCCTGTGCGTCGCCGTTGCAAGCGCGGCGGCGATGGCGAGTCAGGCGTGGCTGGCGGCCGTCGCCGCGCTGTTGCTGGTCGCAGCGGTCGCCGCGGTGCTGTTCCTGACCACACGGCGCGTCCACAAGCCGCTCGCCCTTGCCGACACGGCGGACCGGGTCGCGGCGCGGCTGGTGCGGGAGTTCGAGGAACAGGGCACCGGCTGGTTCTGGCAGACGGACAGCGACGGCAACGTTACCTACCTGTCGGCCAAGGTCGCCGCCGAACTCGACACCCCCGGCGCGCCGGCGATCGGCGCCGCCATGACCGCGCTGTTCCGCGTCGACACCAACACGGCGGAGACCGAGCGGACCATCGCCTTCCACCTTGCCTCGCGCACGGCCTTTTCCAACTATTCGGTTCGCCCGGCAGTGGCGGGCAAGCTCGATCGCTGGTGGTCGATGTCGGGACGGCCGATCACCGATGTCGACGGCATCTTCCTCGGTTTCATCGGCAACGGCAGCGATCTGACCGAACGCCGCCGCGCCGATGCCGAAATCGCGCGGCTGGCGCTGTTCGACAGCCTGACCGGGCTCGCCAACCGGCAGCGCATGCGGCAGTGGCTCGACCAGACGCTGGCGCAAGCGAGCGGCGCGCGCGGCACGGCGTTGTTCCTGCTAGATCTCGACCGGTTCAAGGCGGTGAACGACACGCTCGGCCACCAGACCGGAGATGCGTTGCTGAAGCAGGTTGCACAGCGGCTGGTGCGCGCCATCGGCGACAGCGGGCTGGTCGGTCGATTGGGCGGCGACGAGTTCAAGGTGATCCTGCCCGGTGAAACCAATCAGGATACGCTGAGCAGCATTGCGCGCACCGTGATCGATGCCTTGTCACAGCCCTATTCGATCGACGGCTCCTCGATCTCGATCGGCTGTTCGATCGGCATCGCGCTCGCACCGGAGAACGGCGGCGACGCCGAGACGCTGGTCCGCAACGCGGATCTCGCACTTTACGGCGCAAAGGGCGATGGACGCGGCATCCACCGCTTTTTCAAGACCGCCATGCTCGACGGTGCGCGCAGCCGCAAGCAGATCGAGGACGATCTGCGCAATGCACTCGCCGCTGACCAGTTCCACGTCGCCTATCAGCCGGTGGTCAGCACGGCGAGCGAGCGGATCGTCGGCTATGAGGCGCTGCTGCGCTGGGAGCATCCGACGCGCGGGCTGATCTCGCCGGCCGAGTTCGTGCCGGTGGCGGAGGATTGCGGGTTGATCGAAGCGATCGGCGAGTGGGTGTTGCGCACCGCCTGCATGGAGGCAGCCACGTGGCCGGCTGACGTGCGCGTGGCCGTCAACGTCTCGCCGATCCAGTTCGCCAACCCCGCGCTGCCCACCATTGTCACCTCCGCGCTCGCCAAGTCGGGGATCGCGCCCGGCCGGCTTGAACTCGAGATCACCGAGGGCGTGTTCCTTGACGAGACCACGTCATCGGAACAGATGTTCCGCACGCTGAAGGCGATCGGCGTACGGCTGGCGCTGGACGATTTCGGCACCGGATACTCGTCGCTCGGCTATCTGAAGAAAGCACCGTTCGACAAGATCAAGATCGACCAGAGTTTCGTGCGGGGCGCCGCGATGGCGGGTAACCGCAACGCCGCGATCATTCGCGCGATCGTGACGCTTGCCGACGCACTCGGCATGGAGACGACCGCCGAGGGCGTCGAGACGCATGACGAGATCGACCTGATCCGCACCCTGGGGTGCAGCCACATTCAGGGCTGGGTCTACGGCAAGGCGGCGCAGCCCGAGGAAGTACGACTGCAACTCGCCGCGCAAGGTGGCAAGGCGCTCGCCTCCGGCCATCGCAAGAGCCGCCCGCCCCGCCATGCCATGATTCGCACCGCGCGCATCCGCGTCGGCGAGGCGATCGGCGAAATCCGCATCCGCAACATGTCCCCCACCGGCGCGATGATCGACGGCATCGAGGTCGACGGCCAGGCGGTCGGCATGGACGTGATGATCGAACTGCTCGAAAACGAGATGTTCGCCGCCAAGCTGCGCTGGGCTGCGGATGGGCGCGCCGGTCTCGAATTCGAGCAGGCGTTCAACATGGAGCGGCTTGCCGCGCCGATGATCGCGCACCCGGTTCGCAAGACCGGCTAACGTCACAGGGTTTCGCCGTTCGGCCGATGACGCGCGGTTGCGGGCGCCTGCCACGACATCTGGTGGCGGCATCACCTGCAAAAGATTTCTGTGGATTTCCCGATCCGTTCTCTTGCGTTTCGTAGACGTGGCGGAAGTCCACGCGTCGCGCTTCGAATGGGGTCGGACGTGGCCAGCGCACGCACTAAAATCGCGACGAACGGAGTCCCGTGTCTGTCATTTACCGTCTTGCGGTCTGACGCGATCCGGCACAATCTGTAGGGGTAAGGTTGAGGGCACCACCCTAGAACTGGTAGAACACAGCGTGTGCCCCTATATCAGGGGTACGCCCGATGGCACTTTCCGGGCGGAAGCGGCCTCATTTTGTTCTCACCGGGAAACGCCCGGAATGATAGCATGGGGCACGGCCCCGATTCGGAACGGACCGCGAACACGGTTCCGTTACAACAGTTTGAACAGGGGCGAGACCGATGGATTTCAGGGACACCCAGGAAGTGAGCGCAACGATGGCGACCGACACGATCGAAGCGACCCGGCCCGACAGCAACGGCGCCGATCGCAAGCTGGCCGAACGCGGCGATTCAAAGGCGGTGAAGCCGCAGCTTTACCCGGTCGAGGTCGACCATTCGCGTGACGCGCTGCTCACTGATTTCGGCAAGGAGACGCTGACCGACCGCTATTTGCTGCCGGGCGAGCGGTTCCAGGATCTGTTCGTGCGCGTCGCCTCGGCCTATGCCGACGATGCTGGCCATGCCCAGCGGCTGTACGACTATATCTCGCAATTGTGGTTCATGCCGGCGACGCCAGTGCTGTCGAACGGCGGCACGGGCCGTGGCCTGCCGATCTCGTGCTTCCTTAATTCTGTGCCGGACAGCCTCAACGGCATCGTCGACACCTGGAACGAGAACGTCTGGCTCGCCTCGCGCGGCGGCGGCATCGGAACCTATTGGGGCAACGTGCGCGGTATCGGTGAGCCGGTCGGCCTCAACGGCAAGACCAGCGGCATCATCCCGTTCGTCCGCGTGATGGACAGCCTCACGCTCGCGATTTCGCAGGGCTCGCTGCGGCGCGGTTCGGCGGCGTGCTATCTCGACATCTCGCATCCAGAGATCGAGGAGTTCCTCGAAATCCGCAAACCCTCAGGCGATTTCAACCGCAAGGCGCTGAACCTCCACCACGGCGTGTTGATCCCCGATGCCTTCATGGAAGCGGTCCGCGCCGGCGCGGAATGGGATCTGCTCAGCCCCAAGGACGGTTCGGTGCGTGGCACGGTCGATGCACGCGCGCTATTCCAGAAGCTGGTCGAAACCCGCCTCGCCACCGGTGAGCCGTACATCGTGTTTGCCGATCAGGTGAACAAGAACATGCCCAAGCACCACCGTGAGCTTGGCCTCAAGGTATCGACCTCGAACCTGTGCAGCGAGATCACGCTGCCGACCGGCAAGGATCACCTCGGCAACGAACGCACGGCGGTGTGCTGCCTGTCGTCACTCAACCTCGAGACGTGGGACCAGTGGAAGGACGCCAAGGGCTTTATCGAGGACGTGATGCGTTTTCTCGACAACGTTCTGCAGGACTTTATCGAGCGTGCCGAGCCGGGCATGGAGCGTGCCGCTTATTCGGCGATGCGCGAGCGGTCGGTGGGCTTGGGCGTAATGGGCTTCCACTCGTTCCTGCAGGCGCGCGGACTCGCGTTCGAGGGTGCGATGGCGAAGTCGTGGAACCTGCGCATGTTCAAGCACATCAAGGCGCAGGTCGACGAAGCGTCGATGCACCTCGCGGTCGAGCGCGGCCCCTGCCCCGACGCCGCCGATCGCGGCGTGATGGAGCGGTTCTCGTGCAAGATGGCGATCGCGCCGACCGCGTCGATCTCGATCATCTGCGGCGGCACCAGTGCGTGCATCGAGCCGATCCCGGCCAATATCTACACGCACAAGACGCTGTCGGGCAGCTTCTCGATCAAGAATCCGTATCTTAAGAAACTGCTGATCGATAAATCGAAGAACTCGGATGCGATCTGGAACACGATCCTCGAACGCGGCGGTTCGGTGCAGCACCTCGATTTCCTCTCATCTGAGGAAAAGGACTGCTACAAGACCAGCTTCGAGATCGACCAGCGCTGGCTGATCGAGCTTCAGGCGGATCGTACGCCGTATATCGACCAGTCGACCTCGCTCAACCTGTTCATCCCGGCCGATGTCGAGAAGTGGGATCTGCTGATGCTGCACTTCCGCGCGTGGGAGCTCGGCATCAAGTCGCTCTACTATCTGCGCTCCAAGTCGGTGCAGCGCGCCGGGTTCGCGGGCGGTGTCGAAGCGGACAACACGATTGATGCGCCCAAGTTCGAGCTGGGCGAGTCGACCGATTACGACGAGTGTCTGGCCTGCCAGTAAGGTTGGGAGTCCCTGATGGGCCCAAGCCGATCAGGGATGCACCACGGCGGGCGGGTGCCCGGAGGAAGATAGTGATGACGACCGATCCGACGTACACAGCAAAACCCCCGGCCCGCGTATCGCGGACCGGGGGCAAAATGCTGTCGCGTCCGACAGGCGCGGACTTAGGCTTCTTCTTCGAAGCTCACCGCGACATCGCCATTGGCGGACAGGCGAACCTTGTCGCCCTCGACGTCGGCGACCAAGCCAAGCGAGATGAAGTGGTGATGCCCCTCATGCGCGCTGCTGCCTTCCTTGACCTGCGCACCGCTGTCCTTCTTGGTCAGCTTGATGCGGTCACCCTCGACATGGTCGACCGTGCCGACATGCACGCCGTCGGCGCCGATGACTTCCATATGCTCTTTGATTGCGCTTGCGTCGGCCATGGGAATTGCTCCTGCTTTGTGGTTGCGGCGAGTGAACGCATACGCACGCGAAACGATGCACGGGAGATGATGCGATGAAGCGCCTGTTGCCGATCGTCGCGCTCGCTTTGCCGCTCGCCGCGTGCGCCCACCGTGTCGCGAGCGTGGTGCAGCATACGCCGGACACGCCCGGTTTCCTGCTCGGGGTGTGGCACGGCTTCATCTTTCCGGTCGCGTGGGTGCTGTCGCTGTTCGTGCAAGGCGTGGCGGTCTATGCCGTGCCCAACCAGGGCGGCTGGTACGATTTCGGCTATTTCATCGGCATCGTGTTTCTCGGCGTCGGCTCGCACCGCACCCGCACCGTCTATGTCACGCGGGTGGTGCGGCGGTGACGTACCAGGTCGTCATCATGTACGTCGTCGCGGCGCTGTTCGCGCTGATCGGCGCCGGCCTGCTGCTCGCGCTGCTGCGCACGTCCGGCGCGGGAAAGGTGTATGCCTTCCGCATGGTCGGCATCATGGCGGTGGCGCTGGGTTTCGTGCTTGCCATGTCGGCGACCGCGATGTGGCGGTGGAGTACGGAACCGTGACCACGCAACCATATCGCCGTCGCATCGCCGCACATCCCGATCGGCCGTTAGTCGGTCACTTCACCGCATTTCCCTCGGCCCCATTCGCCAGTACCCCGGAGTAACCCCATGTCCCTCACTGAAGCGCGCAAGCAGTACAAGCCGTTCGAATACCCCTGGGCGTTCGATTTCTGGAAGCGTCAGCAGCAGATCCACTGGATGCCGGAGGAAGTGCCGCTCGGTGAGGATTGCCGTGACTGGGCGCAGAAACTGTCGGATCATGAGCGCAACCTGCTCACGCAGATCTTCCGCTTCTTCACGCAGGCCGATGTCGAGGTGCAGGATTGCTACCATGAGAAATACGGCCGCATTTTCAAGCCGACCGAGATCAAGATGATGCTTGCCGCCTTCTCCAACATGGAGACGGTGCATATCGCCGCGTACAGCCATCTGCTCGACACGATCGGTATGCCCGAGAGCGAGTATGGCGCCTTCCTCGAATATAGCGAGATGAAGGACAAGCACGATTACCTGCAGAACTTCGGTGTCGATACCGACGAGGACATCGCCAAGACGCTGGCGATGTTCGGCGGCTTCACCGAGGGGCTTCAATTGTTCGCCAGCTTCGCGATGCTGATGAACTTCCCGCGCTTCAACAAGATGAAGGGCATGGGGCAGATCGTAACCTGGTCGATCCGCGACGAGAGCCTGCACTGCGAAGGCATCATCAAGCTGTTCCACACCTTCGTGCGCGAACGCGACTGCCTCACCAAGTCGGTCAAGTCCGACATCCGCGACATGTGCCAGACCACGGTTCATCTCGAGGACAATTTCATCGATCTCGCCTTCGAAATGGGTCCGGTCAACGGCATGACCGCCAAGGAGATCAAGAAGTATATCCGCTACATCGCGGACTGGCGGCTGGGGCAGCTCGGCATGAAGCCGATCTACATGATCGACGAACATCCGCTGCCGTGGCTGGCGCCGATGCTCAACGGTGTCGAACACGCCAACTTCTTCGAGCAGCGCGCGACCGAATATTCCAAGGCAGCGACGCGCGGCAACTGGAACGAGGTGTGGGACTCGTTCGACAAGCGCCGCAAGGCGAAGGCCGGCCCGGCTGCGAACGAGGAGATCGGCGACGAAGGCGACATGTTCGCCCGCGCCGGCGTGGCGGCGGAGTAAGGGTCGAGCGGGCGGCGGGCGCCGTCCGCCAGCCTGATCGGCGGCGTCGCCGGGGGGGTTCATCCCGCGTGAGCGGTTTGCCCGCCGGAACGCCAGCCGACAGGCACCTGGTGACGAGCTGCCGAGTGACGCCAGACGCTCCTGCGGACGCTATACAATCACGCAAGCGCGATCGACGCACCGGACACGGTTACGTGTAGCCTCGGCGGAGTAGCGGACCGGCTATGCGTCGTAACGGTGTGGCATCGCGCACAAAGCGCGCCTAATCGTGACACAAATACAATCTGGAGAGAAACATGGCACGGATCGCGTTCATCGGGCTCGGCAACATGGGCGGCGGGATGGCCGCGAACCTCGCGCGGCACGGCCATGACGTACACGCCTTCGACGTTGCGCCGGACGCGCTCGAGCGTGCGGTCGCTTCGGGCTGCGTCGCCGCCAATAATGCTTCGGCCGCCTGCGAGGCTGCCGAGGTCGTTCTGACGATGCTCCCGGCCGGGCAGCATGTCGAGGCGGTGTACAGCGACAGCATATTCACCGCCGCCCCGCCCCAAGCCACCTTGATCGACTGTTCGACCATCGACGTTGCCACCGCCAAACGGGTCGCCGCGGCTGGCGCCGCCGCCGGCTTCGCCATGCTCGACGCGCCGGTGTCGGGCGGTATCGCAGCGGCGGCGGCGGGCACGCTGACGTTCATGGTGGGCGGTACGGACGCGGGCTTCGCAGTCGCGCAGCCATATCTATCGCAGATGGGCAAGACGGTCGTGCATGCCGGCGCGAGCGGGTCGGGTCAGGCGGCCAAGATCTGCAACAACATGATGCTCGGCGCGGAGATGATCGCTACATGCGAGGCATTCCTGCTTGCCGCCAAGCTAGGGCTTGATCCGCAGAAGTTCTTCGAGATCGCCAGCGTCAGTTCCGGGCAAAGCTGGTCGCTGACCACCTACGCACCGTGGCCTGGCGTCGGCCCGGAGACGCCTGCCGACCGGGGCTATCAAGGCGGGTTCGCGACCGCGCTGATGCTCAAGGATCTACGGCTGGCTGCGGAAGCGGCGGCATCGGTCGGCGCGGCTACCCCGATGGGCGCGCGCGCCACGCAACTCTACGAGGCATTCGCGGCGGACGGGCACGGCGCACGCGACTTCTCGGCGATCCTGACGATGTTGCAGGCGCAGTCGGACAACGAACGCTAACTCTCGTTCAGGCGGCGATCCTCGTCCGCGGTGACGCCGAGTTGCCGCCAGTCGAGATCCTCCTGTAGCTCGAGATACTGGTCGGGGCCGATCGCGTCCGCGTCGCGCAATTCGTCGAGCCGCTTGCGCTGCGCCAGCACCGCCGCCAGCGCCAGCCCGCGGCGGTGCGCGAGCGGCGCCTCGTGCGCGCGATCGTTCAGGCGATTCCGGTGTTCGCGGTAGATCGTGCGGATTTCCTCGGCGGTATCGCCCTCCTCCCCTTCCAACCGAGCCAGCGCGGCCTCGACGAGCGACAGCTGCGCGGCATCGCGCTCCCGGTTTGCATCCTCGTGCCGCTCCAGCTTCAGCCAGCGGATCAGCAGCGCCAGCGTCCCGCCTTGCAGCACCAATGTCGCCAGCACCACGGCAAAGGCCGTCAGCACGACGAGATTACGTTCGGGGAAATTGCCCGGCAGCGCGAAGGCGGTGGCGAGCGTGACCAGCCCGCGCATCCCTGCCCAGCCGATCAGGAATGTCTCGCTCCGCGATACCGGCTCCGGCCCACCGGTATGCTTGCAGCGCCACACTGCAACCACGCGGTACAGGAAGGCCAGGGCCAGCCGCGTCGCGATCACCGCCACCACAACCGCCCCGGCGAAACCCAGCGCGCGGGACAGTTGGGGCGCCGACATCGCGCCGACGATGCTGCGCGCCTGCATGCCCATCAGCAGAAAGGCGAGCACGTTCAGCAGGAACACCACCGTGGTCCACACCGCGAAGGAATGGACGCGCATACGCGGTGAATCGCGGACACTGGCATGGGTCGCAATCGTCATCGCGCTGGCGACGGTGGCAAGAACCGGCGACAGGTGGAGCCGCTCCGCAATCAGCCAGGTGGCGAAGGCATGCACAAACTGGAGCAGCGTTCCGCCTACCGAGTTATCGGCAAGCGGCCGCACGCGCGAGACGAGCAGGCCGTAACCAACGCCGAACGCGATCCCGCCCGGCACCGCCAGACCAAGCCGCAGCGCGGTGGCACCATCGATGCCGCCATGCGCCTGGATGGCGAGCGCGCCGCTGAACAGCAGCAGGGTCGTCGCATCGTTGAACAGGCTTTCGCCCTTGAGCAGCGCGTCCACCCGACGCGCTACCGGCAGGTTGACCAGCACCGCCGTCGTCGCGGCGGCATCGGGCGGCGAAACGATGGCGCCGAGCGTGACGGCGACCACCAGCGGCAACCCGAACCCGGCCGAGCCGATCGCCACCACCACCGCCGTGGTCAACACCACCGCGCCGACCGCGAAGACGATCAGCGGCACCATCAGCCGCCAGGCCGCGCGGAGCGGAAAGTCATAGGCGGAATCGATCAATATCGGCGCGATGAACAGGGCGAGTGCGGTGTGCGGGTCGATCGGGATGTTCGGCGCGGACGGCAGCGCCGCCACCGCACAGCCGGTCGCGGCGAGGATACCGGGATAGGGCAATTGCATCCGCCGCGTGGCTTGCAGCAGCAGCACGGCAACCGCGAGCAGCGCGATGACGCTTTCGAAATAGCTCATATTCGTGTTCGGACCGCGGGAAGACGCAAGCAATCCGGCGCGTGATCGTTGACCACGCCGACCGCCTGCATCCAGGCGTGGACGATCACCCGCCCGACGAACTTGAAGCCGTGCGCCGTTAGCGCCGCCGACAGTCCGGCCTGAACGGCATTATGATGGGCGATCATCGCGGGATCGTCGCCGCACCAGCTACAGCGCGTCATGTCCGTCACTGGCCTGTCGTGTTGCACGGTGTTCGCCAATGGGATGCTCCGCGCGAAATGGATTCGACAGTGTAACCCGCGAGTGACGCAGACGGTCCGTCAGGAACGTCGCGCCGCGTTTGCACGTTGACGCAGGCGACGCATGCTACAGGAGACGACACGTGGCTCAGAACGCAATCACGCTGCTCAAGGCCGATCATCGCAAGGTCGAGGATTTGTTCTCCGAATACGAAAGCGCAAAAGGCGCCGCCGCCAAGCGCAAGCTGGCCGAACAGATCTGCCTAGAATTGACCGTGCACACGCAGATCGAGGAAGAGATTTTCTACCCGGCCTGCAAGGGCAAGGTGGAGGGCGACCTGCTTGACGAAAGCTATGTCGAGCATGACGGCGCCAAGGTGCTGATCGCCGAGATCGAGAACGGCAAGCCCAGCCACGCCTATTACGACGCCAAGGTGACGGTGCTCGCCGAGCAGATCAAGCATCACGTCCACGAGGAAGAGGCGTTCCTCAAGGGCCTATTCGCGCAGGCGCGCCGCACCGATCTTGATCTCGACGCACTCGGCGAGGAGCTTGAGGCGCGCAAGGAAGAACTGGTTGCGGAGTACAAGAAGAAGCTGCCGACGCCCAAGGCGCGCACGTTCGAGACGGTGAAGTTGGGCTGACCTGTGCGGGGCTGAGGTGGACGCCTCAGCCCCGCCACGCGCGAAGCGCCGCCTCATAGCTCTCGCGCTCCGCGTCGATATGCGTTTGCAGGCGGTCCCGCTCGCGTTGCGCTTCTCGTTCGACACGGGCGCGATCTCGTGCGAGATCGCTTTCGCGCCGGGCGATCTCCTCTAGCGCATCGTGCTTCTGGCTTTCGGCGTCGGTCAGCGCCTGTTCGGCCGCCTCAAGACATGCGCGCGACGGTTTCGGGCGCGGCGGCGCGGACGGGCGCGGCGATCCTTTCGGCGCGGCGGTCTTCGGTACTTTGGTTCTCGGCGGATCGGGGGGAAGTGCTGCAATCTGTTCGGCAGTCGTCCCGCGCGAGCGGCGGATGACGACGCCCGGCTGTGCCAGCGGCTCTTCGATCAGGCCGGGATCGTCGACCTGCTCGGCAATACCGCGTGCGAACAGATTGGCTGTGCTGCCCCACGCCTCTAGCGCCGCCTTCTGACTTGGCGCCGCGACATAGGCGTCGTGAAAGCCGATTGGCGTGCGGTAAACCTTCAGGGCCTGCTTGCGCGCCATAGAACGATCAGCGCCGCAGCCTTCTGTCGTTCGCCTTTACCCCGCTCCGCAACGGAGCCAGCGTAGCCGTAGGCAGCGCTGCCAGCGCAGCCATCGCGGCGAGATTGCGCTCAGCCAGGCGCATCCAGTCCTGCGCCCACAGGATCCTGCCGCTCGCCATTTGGCCGAGCGCGCGCGCATTCGCATCGGCCGCGCGGTGTACCGCACCACCGGCGGCAGTGACCGACTCGCCCGAAGCGTTGAACGCGCCGACCTTCTCGCTCACCATGCGGTTCAATTCGACATGGTCGGCGGCGATCGGGTTCTGCATCGCCGCGACGATGGTCGGCAGCCGCGCGGCGATAACACGCTGCGCGCCCATCATCATTTCCACCATGTCGCTGTTCCACCGGGCGGTAGCGAGCGGCCAACTCCACAAGGTCAGCGCATTCTCGGTCACGGAAGGCATGAGGCGTCCTTATGATGCTGTGCCGCGACAACGCCTGATGGTCTCGTCCGCTCCATCCTGAAGACGTCTTGCGCGAAACGAAGGTGCGCTATCCGAACAGCAAAAGGCGGGACGCTCCGGTCGAGAGCGCCCCGCCTATCGTCAGTGCCGTCGCCGCATGCGCGGCAACGTCCGCATTACATGGCGCCGGAGCTCATCGTGCCGAGCATCTCGATATGGTGCTGGATGACCGGAACGATCTTGGCAGCTACGGCCTTGAGCGGTGCGGACTTGCCGTTGCTGGCGTAGCCCTGATGCAGCGCAAGCGCCTCCTGGTGGGCCATTTTCTGCTGCTTGATATAGAGTGCATCGCGTGCCGGGCCACTCGCCTTCTGCAAGGCGGCGATGTCACGTACCTGCTTCGGCATCAGCTTGGGCGGTGCAACCATAATCTGCGCTTCAGCGGCAGCCGCCTTGACGTCGGCCGTGCTCTGCGTGTGGTCCTGAACCATCGTCGTTGCGAAGTCATGGATCTGGGGGTTCTGCGAATCCATCATCAGCTGTGCGGACTGGATCTCGAACAGGTCGCTTGCGCCAGCTTTCATGACATAGGCCGAGTCCGACATCGGTGCGGCCATGACGATGGCGGGCGTTGCGACAAGAGCAAGCGCGGTCAGGGATTTCAGCATCTATAGTCTCCTCAAGATTAGCCGGAAACGACCGGCGAGATCTTGGCAGCGGAGCGTTTGGCGGGGCCGGCAGTTCCGGGAACGCCTCGGATAATCTGCCTGATTGAAATCAAGCTGCGTACAGCGCTGGGAAAACATGCATCTCGATGCCTCAGAGTGCGACCGGCAGGCGCGATCCTGCGTTGAACATGCATAAGGAGATGAAGAATGCCGAAAGACACGATCCCTAACCCACCCAAAGGCGCTGCGATTGCCGATCATGACATCGACGTTCAGGATAGCGCGCTGGGTAACGGCCCCGGCTATTCTGGCCAGGAATATGACAGCCAGCGCCACGCAGGCGTCCGTGCCATGAACGAGAGCACCAGCGAAGGCATATCGAAGCCAGACGATCGCAGCGCCGACACGATCCTGCCCGACAACGGGAAGCGCGCCTCGTTCGACTATGCGACCGGCGCGGTACACGGTAGCGGCGCCGGTGCCGGCGGCGGCAATAGCGGTGAGGACTTTTCAAGCGATGATGCGGGTGGCGACGGTTTCCCGCTCGATCAGGCGATCACCGGTGACGACGAACCCGTCCCGGACAAACAGTAACCCTCCTCGACAGCTTCGGGTGATAGCGTTACCACGTCCTGCATCGACGCCCAAACACACGGCGGGATGCAGGAGAGGCGGGAGCGATGAAAGCTAACATTCCGGTGGCCGTGGCATTAGTCGCCGCCGCCCTTGCAACGCTGACCGCCGCAGCCCCCGTTGCGCAGCCAGGCGGCGCCAGGTTCGATTGGGTCGAATATCGCAATGAGGATGGCGCAGCGCCTCCGGCTGGGCAGTTTCACAACCCGATCCTCTCCGGTTTCTATTCCGACCCAAGCATCGTACGCGTCGGTAGCGATTACTACCTGGTGACCTCGACCTTCTCGTGGTTCCCCGGGATCCCGGTCTTTCATAGCCGCGATCTGATCCACTGGCGGCAGATCGGCAACGCGATCGCCCGCGCCGGTCCGGGCAAGTCGGCGCAACTCGATTTCGGCAAGCTCGGTATGTCGCGCGGCGTGTTCGCGTCGGCGATCAGCCATCACAACGGTCGCTTCTACATCGTCAACACCTGTGTCGATTGCGGTGGCAACTTCGTCATCACCGCGACCAACCCGGCCGGGCCGTGGTCCGACCCGGTGTGGTTGAAAAGCGTGGAGGGGATCGACCCGGCGCTGTTCTTCGACGAGGACGGCCGCGCCTGGCTGGTCAACAACCGCGCGCCTGCAGGCACCCCCCGCTACGAGGGCCATCGCGCGATCTGGATCGAGCAGTTCGATCCGGTCACGATGAAGATGCTCGGCAACGCGAAGATGATCGTCGATGGCGGTGTCGATCCCGCCGCCAAACCGGTCTGGATCGAGGGGCCGCACCTCTACAAGGTTGACGGCAAATACTATCTAATGGCGGCGGAGGGCGGCACCAGCGTCAATCACAGCGAGGTGGTGTTCCGCGCCGATACGGTAGATGGGCCGTACCGCCCCGCCCCGCCCGCGATCAACCCGATCCTGACGCAACGCGATCTGCCCGCCGCTCGCTCCGCGCCGATCAGCGCGACCGGCCATGCCGATCTGGTGCAACTGCCGGACGGACGCTGGTGGTCGGTATTCCTCGGTACGCGGCCCTATGCGGCGGATTTCTACAATACCGGACGCGAGACCTTCCTGCTGCCGGTTTCCTGGCAAGGCGGGTGGCCGGTGATCCTGCCGCGCGGCAAGGCGGTACCGACGACCCTGCCGGCACCGCTGCCGGCCACGGACGTGAGCGCGCCACCGCTAACCGGCAGTTTCACCGCGCGTGACGATTTCAGCACCCCGCGTCTCGGGCTCGAATGGATGGCGATGCGTGGTGCGCCGGTTCAGCCCGCAGGCGGTGCGCTTACGCTGACGCCGGGACGCGACGGGCTCGGCGATTTCGGGCGGCCCGCGTTCGTCGCCCGACGCCAGCAAAATGCTGACGCCACCATCACGACGGCACTGCGTTTCACGCCACATGAGGGCGAGATGGCCGGTCTCGCCGCGCTGCAGAATGACGACTTCTTTCTGACAATCGCACTCACGCGACATGATGGCCGAGACATGATCCGGGTGGCACGCCGAGCCGGCAAGCAGGACCCGCGCGACGGCGTAACCATCGCTGAGCACCCGTTGCCCGCGGGCGCAGTACGCATGCGTATCGCCGCACATGGCGGTCATTACGATTTCGCTTATGCACAAGGCGCACGGTGGGTGCCGGTCGCCACCGGCGTAGACGCCACCAACCTCAGCACCGCCAGCGCGGGCGGATTCGTCGGCACGATGATCGGACCGTTCGCGCAAGGCCGCCGCGACTAAGGCGAGCAAGGAGTGAAAAGGATGGAGCGGGTGAAGGGAACAGGCCGTAAACGTAAGTGGCTTCGCGCTCAGCTCTGAGCCAAAAAGCTGACAGACTGAAAGCGCCCATTTCTCGCCGTCCTGGGCGGGGATTGGCTTACCCGATAGCCGCCGCCTCGAGTCGGTCAATTAGCTTGAAGCCAACATACTCGTCGCGGCGGTAAGAGTGACGCGTTCGGCTACCGCGCCGCCATCGATAATATACGTCCCAATAGCTCATTACCCGGCGTTTAGTCGTGTTCCAGTATGCTTCATTCTGGACAATGAAAGCAGCAACCGTCTGAGCATCGAGGAGTGTAAGCGCACTATAAATGTCGTCCAGAATTTCGACGATGTACTCGCCGATGAGGGCCACGATGAACGGAACGGCCCAAGGCTGCAAATCGGCCATTACATCGCGGGCGGCGCGTTGACGCTCGAACCCGTCATTGCTCCGGGTCTGCAACGCGCGAGCAAAACGCCACGCTGTATCGCTGTCAGCAATCCCAAGCCGGTCGGAGGCGAAGTGCAGCCGCGCCGGGATGAGTACACTTTGTCCATCGACTTGGACCGTAAAGCGCTCTGTCCACTGACGCCGAGCAAGGAGTCGAGCAACACCATTACCGGCGGATAGTGCCTCTTGGCGATGGTCCGCAGAGAACGCTTCCGCCAGCATAGATCCATTGATTGTGGTCAGCATCGGTTGGTCGCTCATTGCGATAACCTACGCTGACACCGAACGTCCGCAATCGACTTTTCTGTTGGCAAAGCCGTCCTTCCGCAATCCACCAGACAAGGGCATTCCAAAGCTTTTGCGCCGCACGGGTCGCTCAAAAGCCGACCTGCGGCTATCGGGAAGAAAAGCAGTCGGACCGCTCCCGCCGATTTGCAGGCATTCCCTTTTTAATTCAGCAGCCAACTCATGTGCATCAACCTTTCGGCGATCAGCCTTTGCGCGATCCTCGAACGGCCCGGTCTTTATGTCATTCATATACCGCTTGATTTGTGGAATGCTGCCAAACCAAATGATGAGTAGAAGGGCCGGGATGAGCAAGAGCGGCAGGTAGCTACAGTCCGGGTCCGGATCGGGTGCCGCGAGAACAAACGCGTCAGCTTGCGGATTGTATGCGACAATAGTTCCTTTCCTATCATCTGCAGGCTGCTACGTCCCAGGCGACATTGTGCCTGGTCATTGATCGCTGCTTACGTGAGACGATTTGACGGCATCAGCCAGCATCGACCTAGCGAATCGTCTAATTGTGGTGGATCAAAAGGAGCGAGGCCTGACCCAAGATAAAAGGTCAGCTCGCCAAACCTTTGAGCTCCATCGATATCGTAGAGGTCGACATGCACAAAGTCGGAGGTCGACCCTAGGATCTCCGCGCCCGCGATCATGTCCGCCAAGGTCGCGGGCGTTTTGACACCAGCGCGATCGTCGTCGGTCGACAGCCTGTGCCAGCTTCGGTCGTACATCGTCTATCGCTGCCCCTGCTCGCGCTCGACATGGACCTGGGTCGCCTCGACGCGGCCGTTGAAAACGTAGAGCTTGTAATCGATCGGCAGCTTGTGCGCGGTGCCGATGAACGGTTCGATCAGCAGCCCGCGGGGCACATCACGTAGCCCCATTCGTCCAGCCACCGACCATAAGGACGCCGCATCCATGCCGCCGCCGCGCGCCGCACCGCGCTCCAGTCTTCATCCCCGCTGCGCACGGCGCCTGTCTGCTTGACCCCCAGCTTGTCTGTTAGAAGTGCGATACGAGGATCTCGATCGACCAGTTTGCGGCGCTGGATCAGCTCAGTGCAGCGGCTAGGCTGCGCGGGCGACAAGCGTCGTTGGTGACGTCACAGATATGTCAGGTGTATGCGGAGCAGGGTGCCGAGCGTGGCACGCGCGACGTCGGACTGCGCCGACATCGCCCGCAGCGATTGTTCCGCCACAGGCTGGGCGATAGCGTGCGTCGAGCTAGTCTCTGTCATCGAAGATGCGGGTCGAGCGGCATGCCGCGAGACACAACGGAGGTGCGGCAGGCCAGCGACACAGCACTAGCAGCATCGGCAAAGCGCAGCTCCATGCCATGCAACTCGGCAATAGCATTGACGAGGCTTAGCCCAAGGCCGACCCCATCGTGGTCATGCCGGCCGCGATAGAAACGTTGTGTGACCAGCGGTCGCTCAGCTGAGGGTACTCCCGCGCCCTGATCTGAGACGGTGATCGTTGGAGCCCCATGCTCGATCGACAGCACCACGCCGACCTCGCCGCCGACCGGCCCGAACTTGATCGCGTTATCGATGAGGTTCGAGATTGCCTCCATCAGCAGGTCAGCGTCGCCATCCATCGTTGCGGGCGCCTCGATCCGGCAGCGTAGCGCGGCGCCCTCATCCTCGGCGCCAGGGCGGTGCAGTTCGCAGGCGTCCTCGATCAAACGGGCGAGATCGACGGAGGTGAACCGGCTGCGTCGGGCATGGTCGCCCAGTTCGCGAATGCGCAACAACGCCGCCGTCATACCTAGCAGCTTGTCGATCTCAGTCAGCGAATCCGCCGCCGCCTGGCCGAAGGCGGAACGATCGGCCGCGTCGCCCATCGCCCGCTCAATCCGCGCGCGAAGCCGGGTCAGCGGCGTGCGAAGCTGATGCGCTATATCGTCACCGACCCCGCGGACTTCGCCAACCAGCCGCTCGATGCGATCGAGCATGGTGTTGATGTGCGCGCACAGCAGACCAAAGCTGTCCGGTCGTGCCGGCACTGGCAAACGATCGCGCAGATTGCCTTCGGCGATGCGGGCGGTCAATTGTCGTACCGCGTCCACCTGACGTGCCGCACGCCGGCCCGCGCTAAGGCCGAAGCCGATCGCGATCAGCACTCCGGGCACAAGCCCGAGCAACAACGCGCGTTCGACGACCTGATCGGCATGATCGATGTCGTCGAGATCAATTCCGGTCAGCAAGCGCGTACCATCCGGCAACGCGCAGACGACGAGGCGTGCCGTGTCGCTGGTCTTACCCGGCAGTTGTGTCGGCTCTACCGGTAGCACTGCCGATCCCTGGGTCGGGGCGGCGCGCGGTACGCGAGCAACGTTGCCAATGAGCAACCCGCCATTAGCCCTGAACAACGCCAGGAAGCGATCGCGATGGATGTCCCTAGTCAGCGCCTCGCCGATCTCCTCCAGCCGTTCCGCGGGCGCCATAGCGGCATAGCCGCGGCAATCGGCACGGAAACCCGCCTCCGCCTCGCGCACATTAGCTTGCGTCGCGAGCGCCCAGAACAGCGCCGCGAGCAGCAGCGACTGCGCTACGAGAAGCGCGGCGATCGCCCCGCCCCAGCGCAGCGTCGAACGGGCGCGCGGATCAGTCCGGAACGTCGAAAACATAGCCACGGCCACGTACGTTGCGGATCAGCTGAACCTCGCCGTCAGCATCGACCTTGCGGCGCAGACGACCCATGTGGACGTCGACCACGTTGCTGTTGGGTTCGAAAGTATAGCCCCACACGTCCTGAAGGAGCATCGAGCGTGTCACGATCTCGCCCGGTCGGCGCACGAGATAGTCGAGCAGCTTAAGCTCGCGCGGCAGCAACTCAAGCGCGCGACCGGCGCGGGTTGCAGTCGTCGCGAGCAAGTCGAGATCGAGCGGCCCGACGATCAGGCGCGTGTCACGTGTCTCGTTTGGTCTGCGCAGCAGCGCACCGACACGGGCAAGCAGCTCGATCAATGCAAACGGCTTGGGGAGGTAGTCGTCTCCACCGACGCGCAGCCCCCGGACACGATCATCGAGGCTACCCAGCGCACTTAGCACCAGCGCAGGTGTGCGACGACCTTCCGAGCGTAGCTGCGCGATCAGGTCAAGCCCTTCGCCGTCGGGTAGCTGGCGATCAACGATCAGCAAATCGACATGCTCGGTTTGCGCGGTTGCCAGCCCTTCGGCGGCGAGCGTGCGATGCGTGACCACATAGCCGTTGTCGGCGAGTTCAAGCATGATCTCGTTCGCAGTGCCAGCGTCGTCTTCTATGAGGAGGATGTGCGTCACGAGGGACGCTTCGCCACTTGCGCCGCACTTCGTCAAATAAATACCAATTCACGGTTCGCCCAGCGGCGGATCTCCTGATTCTCGGCAGAATCTAGCACGTTCATAGCAGCGCGGTAGGAACGCAGCCCGTCGATGGTACCGCCTCCGGGGAGCTATGGCGCTACAGCGCTTCTGTACGAAGCGGAGCGCCGCTTCCTTATCACGCGTCCTGGTGATGTACCTCTGAATTGGCGACGATCCGCCCACCGTGGATAGTAAGCCGATGCCCACGCCAATCAACTGAGCGGACGAAAAACGTCGCCAGAAAAAGCCCGAAGGACAGCGTGTCGCGAAGGGGAATAAATAGAAGATGCGCCACGGGGCGGCCGCCGAGCCGGGCTAACATTGCGCCACGAACGCCGATCGCCAGCATTACCGGCCCCCAGGTCCATGGATGGCCGCCGAGGATCGCCAGCGAGATCAGCGCAAACGGCAGCGGGTGGAGGACGACGCTTCCGGCGAAGCCGCCGGGGTCGATCCCGGCGATAGTCGCGCTCCAGCGCAGCTCATGGCGGACCAGTGCTGCCAAGCTCGGCTCCGCGCAGGCGTGCGTGATCAAGCGGCGCGACACGGCGACCTCAAGGCCCAGCGCCCGCACCGCCTCGCCGATCGCATAATCGTCGGCCAGAATGTCGCACACCGCGTGAAAGCCGCCGATCTGAGCCAGGGTGGTGGTCCGCATCGCGATGGTCGAGCCCATGCACGGCTGGGCAAGGCCAATGCCGAGACCGATCAGCGTCGATGGCAAGAAATGAAGATCGATCCCCATCGCCACCAGCGTCGACCAGATGCCCGCATCCGCCCGGCCACGATACAGGCACGAGACCGCGCCAATGCCGGGCTGATCAAGTACCGCGATAAGGTGTCCGATATAATCCGGGTCCACCACCATATCGCTGTCGCTGATCACCACCACATCGTGCTGGACGTGCTCTTGAAGATTAATGAGGTTACACACCTTGGCGTTGGTTCCGTGGGCGCGCGCATCGAGCACTAGCGCGATATCGCGGCTGTGCCACTGGCGGCGCAGAGTCTCGACCACGGCAATTGCCGGGTCGTCGCCACGCTGGACGCCAAACAGGTACTGGACCGGTCCGGCATAATCCTGCTGCATGAAACTCGCGAGGTTGGCTGCAAGCTGCGGCTCTGTCCCATGCAGCGGCTTGAGATCGTCACCGACGGGCAGCTACCCTTACCCGCCGGGCCGGGCGATGCAGCGTCGAACAGCCATACCGCCCATGATAGAAGGGCCGAGCCAATTAGCGACATCAATAGCGCAAGATAGCCGACGGCCAGAAATAACGACATCCTACGCAGGCTTACATGCTCGCGGGCACCGCCCAAGGAGTGCGGACGGTAGCGCACTTGTGCTGGAGGATTGGAACACATTAAAACGTCGGTTCGATCGCTCGCAGACCACAACACGCGTCTAACAAGAAGACTTAGCGTTGGAAGATTGGAAATTGCGAAACTTCGTGAATTATTACAAGGTGAGCTGTGGTGTAGCGGGTCACTAAGTAAGCCCACCAGCATACCAGCTACGGTTACTTCCGCGGGAAGGACTCCTTTGTGACACCTCATGCGTAAAGATCCAAGCTCGTGCAACTTCGTGCCATCGCGCCGACGATGCGGGGATGCTCGCTGTGGGCGATCAGGCGCGCGGAAAAATCGAGATTACGGTAACCGAACCAGCTCACCATGATCGACCATTCGGTTTCTTGTGGCACCATGGAAGCGGCCCTGCGGCGGTAGGATCAGCGCGACTCATGCGTGATCGTCTCATCAAGCCGGCCGACCGTCACACCGAGCTTGCGAAAGGTCATGACGTTGTTGGCGATCCTGCCGCTAGGATCGAGATAGAGCCATTGCTCAGCGTGTATCCCGCCCTTCATAACAAATGTAAGATGGAGGCGATTGCCTAGCACCCTTCCGGTCACCGGTCCGGCTGCGTCTGTTAGCGTGCCGGTATAGCCGTCTCGGCCGTTGGGATGTAGCTGCCAGCGCCGGTGCGTTGGCGCGCGACGGCCGCGGCGTACGGTCTGGTCGAGAATGATGCTGCGATCAGGCGCTACATGGCCATTGCCGTCGACCAGTGTCCGTTCGGCACGGTGAAAGATGACTTTGAGGGTGCCGCGCCCGGTGGTGTGACCATCAAAGAATTTGGCGGCGTCGAAGACAGGTTGCGAGCGGTAATCGCGCGTGATGTGATCGGCGGCGCAAGCGGTGGTGTTTGCCAAGGCCAGCAGTATTAAGAGAGGCTTCAACGCGGTCGCCAGAGACAGTTCGGTATGGGCCATTGTTCTCGCTCGTGGACTATCGCCAGGTAAGACAGCTCGGGCGATGCCGAAACGCCTATGCCTAAAGTAGCCGACACCCGACGCCACGCTGCTTAAATTCGCGTTCAGACTTTGGCATGGGCTATAGAAGCGACACCACGCTGCCTTGGACGGCGTAATCGATGCACGGCATCAACTGAGTTGCGGTTCAGAGTCTGAACCCGGATTTAGTCGACGGCGGTGCGTTCCGCCCGTTAGCTTAGACCATCAAGGTCGAGCGCGACGACGGGAGCGGTAATGGCGGGATGACAAGGGCTTAGAGCCGCACATCCCATCTGAAGATTATCTGCGACACACTCGCCACTTTCGCCCACTACGACACAGACCTCGCCCGGGATCGCCCGCGTGGTCGACGCCAACCGCGACCAGTATCAGGAATGATCCGATGAAATCACGTGACGGTGGCGCAGGGGACAGTGCGGCCAAGGCCGATGGCGAGACGCATTTCGTCACGCGGATCGGCTGGCTAAGGGCAGCGGTGCTCGGCGCCAATGACGGATTGCTGTCGACTTCAAGCTTGATGGTCGGCGTCGCGGCGGCTGCGGCGGGATCGTCCCAGATCATCCTTACCGGTGTGGCTGGGATCGTCGCCGGCGCGATGTCGATGGCAGCCGGGGAATATGTCTCGGTGAGCTCACAGGCCGATTCGGAGAAAGCCGATATTGAGCGCGAACGCCACGAGCTGCTCGCCGACCCCGAGCATGAGAGACGCGAGCTTGCCGCGATCTACATCAAGCGCGGCCTGCCCAAGCCGCTCGCCATCGAGGTGGTGGCCGCGCTGACTGTGCATGATGCACTAGAGGCGCATACGCGCGACGAACTCGGCATCACCGACACCTCGACCGCCAATCCGCTTCAGGCGGCGATAGCCTCGGCAGGGTCGTTCCTCGCCGGTGGGCTCCCGCCGCTCGTGACCGCGCTGTTGATGCCGGTCGCTGGCGTAGTATGGATGATTGCAGTTGTCGCGGTGGTCATGCTGGCTGTGCTCGGTGCTGCAGGTGCGCGCGCGGGCGGGGCGCCGGTTCTTCCAGGTGTTCTTCGGGTCGTGCTGTTGGGATCCATCGCCATGGCCGTGACGGCAGGCGTCGGGCATGTGTTCCACACAGCGGTCGGCTGATCCGCGCCCAAGCCTCGATCTTATGCGCCGATGAGGACGGCTCAGGCAACAAGGAGGAGGATGTGCGGCACCTTTCCTGTTCGGCGTCTCTGGCGAATTCCCTCGATTGCATTGCGGTTCAGACTCTGAACGCGGATTTAGTCGACCCAGGCACGACCGACCCGCTATCGCCGCTTTCAAGACCTCCTGGAGACTTAAGCAATGCGAAGTGTCGTTCTGGCAATGTTGGCCGGCGCGACCGTGCCGGTGGTGGCGCATGCCCAGGTATCCCAGCCGCAAGCGGTGACGGGGACGGCGATGTCGCTCGATCGGCTGGCCGAGGACGTTGTCGCGAACAACCCCGAGCGGCAATTCTACCAGCGGCAGATCGAGACCGCCGGCGTCGAACGCACCGCGGCGGGGCGCTGGGCGGATCCCGAAGCGGTGGTCGAATTTGGTCAGCGCAGCGCAAACGAGCGCAACACCGGCGCGCTGCTCGGCGACGGTCAGACCTATGCGGTGTCCGTGGTCCAGCCGATTGAGTTTGGCGGTCGCATCGCACTGCGCCGCGCGATCGCTGAACGTCAGGTCGATCTTGCCAAGATGGGGCTTCAACAGTTCGATGCGACGTTGATCGCTCGAGCGCGGTCACTGGGCTACGGGCTGTTCGCTGCGAACGAGAAAGCGGCCGCCGCGCGATCGGTTGCGTCCCGCATGCGCAATCTGGCGCGAGTCATAGTATCGCGCGATCCCGCAGGGCCGGCGCCACGGCTTGAGGCGGCAGCGTTGCAGGCCGGCGCAATCAGCGCGGAGCGAAGCGCCGCCATGGCTGATGCCGAGGCAAACTCCGCGCTGTACGAACTCAATCAGCTTCGCGGCGCGCCGTTCGCCGCGCGCTTGAGGATCGTTCGCCCTGACATGACGCTGCCCGATCTTCCCTCGGGTACCGCGCTCGCGGCCAAAGCGGCTGTCAACAATTTCGAGTTGAAGGCGCTGCGTGCGCAGTTCGAACAACAAGGCTTGCGTGTCGATCTGGCGCGCAAAGGACGGATTCCGATCGTCGGTGTGGGACCCTATTATGACCGGGCCCGCTCGGACATTCGCGAGACCAATTACGGCGTGCGCCTCTCGACAACCCTTCCGTTATGGAATCGACAGGCTGGGGATGTTGCCGTCGAGCAGGGGCGACAGGCGCAGGCGAATGCAACACTGATCAACGCCGAACGCCGGGTCGAGCGCGACGTGTTCGACCAGGCGGCACAATATGAAGCAAAGCGTCAGGCGCTTGCACAATGGAGCGGGGCGACCGCCAAGAACTTCGCCGACGCCGCCGAAGATGCCGACCGTAACTATCGGCTTGGCGCAATCCCGCTGACGACCTACACGCAGATGCAGCAATCCTATATCGAGGCGACTAACGCGGTGCTCGACACGCGGCGCGAGGCGCTCGACGCACTGCTTCAGCTGCGCGCGCTCAACGGCGGGGACGCGTTCACCCAATGATGCCTGGGTTGCTCGATTTCGTCACGCGGCGCCGTTTGGCGATCGCCGCAGTGACCGCGCTGATCGCGGCGGTTGGCCTTTGGTCTTTCCTCAGTCTACAGATCGATGCCATCCCTGACATCACGGGCGTTCAGGTACAGGTCAATACGATGGTGCCGTCATTGGCACCCGAGGAAATCGAGCGGTTGGCGACGTTGCCGATCGAGCGGGCGATGGCAGGGCAGCCGGGGCTCGAGGAGACCCGCTCGCTGACCAAGACTGGACTCAGCCAGGTCACCCTGCTGTACAAGGACGGCACCGACCAGATGCGCGCACGCCAGCTCGTCACCGAGCGGCTGAACGCGGTACGCGAGCAATTGCCACCGGGTGCCTCGCCCCAGCTTGCGCCGATCACCACGGGCCTTGGCGAAATCTATTATTACACGCTTGAGTGGAAGCAGTCGCCGCGCGGCATGACCGCGCAACAGCAGCTGATGGAACTCTACGAGGCGCAGGAATATACCGTTCGCCCGATGATGCGTGCTGTCACTGGGGTTGCAGACGTCAACACTAATGGCGGGCTCGAGCAGCAATTCGTCGTCGAGCCCGATCCGGTGCGGCTGATGCTGCACGGCGTCACCGCGGCCGAACTGAGCGCAGCGGTCGGCAAAAACGTCCAGAATGCCGGCGGCGGGATCATCGCGCGCGGGGCCGAGCGTTTTACCGTACTAACCAACGCACGGGTCATGAATGCGGCGCAGATAGCCGCGATCCCGGTAAAGTTCGGCGGCGCGATGCTGCCGATCCAAGTCCGCGACCTGGCCAATGTCGCGATCGGATCGGCACCACGCCAAGGCGCGGCGACGCAGAATGGCGCCGAGACGGTGCTCGGCACGGTGATGATGCTGGTCGGGCAAAACAGCCGTGAAGTCGCGCTCCGCGTGCATGATGCCTTGCCGGATATCCGATCGGCGCTGCCCAAGGGCATGGTGATTCACGAGCAATATAGCCGCGCCGACCTGGTCAACCGCACCATTTCGACTGTCGAACACAACCTAGGCGAAGGCGCGCTGCTCGTTGCGCTTGTACTGCTGCTGGTAATGGGCAATTGGCGCGCCGCGCTGATCGTGACGATCGTGATCCCGCTGGCGTTCCTAGTGACGGTCACGGGGATGCACCTGATCGGGGTGTCGGGCAATCTGATGAGCCTGGGCGCGCTGGATTTCGGGCTGATCGTCGACGGGTCGATCGTGGTGGTTGAGAACAGTTTGCGGCTGCTCGCCGAGCGGCGGCGCGACACGGGCGAGGTGCTGACCGACGAGGAATGCCGCGCGACCGTCGCCGACGCGGCGCGGATGGTCGCGCGCCCGACAATGTTCGGCATCGCCATTATTGCGCTCGTCTATGTCCCCGTGCTCAGCCTCGGCGGCGTTGAAGGCAAACTTTTCCAGCCTATGGCGCAGGCGGTGATGCTGGCGATCTTCGCCGGGCTAATGTGGACCTTCACCGTCGTGCCCGCGCTTGCAGCGTGGCTGCTGCGTGAGCCGGCACGAGAGCAGGACGACAGCCGGCACAAGGGGCTGATAGGCTTTGCGGAGCGCGGTTACGCGCCGACGCTAGAGCGCGCGCTGGCGCACCCGGTGTTGCTGGTGATCGGCGCGATCATCCTGCTTGCGGTCACCTTCGGGGTCTTCAAAACCCTTGGCTCGCAGTTCACACCGAAGCTCGACGAGGGCTCGATCACCGCGATGGTTTACCGCCCGGTGGGCATGTCGCTCGAACGCAGCCTTGCAATCGAGCAGGAGACTGAGCGCCAGATCCGCCGGCAGTTCCCGCAAGTGACGCACACCTTTTCGCGTATCGGCACGAGCGAGGTCGCGACTGACCCGATGCCGCCCAACGAGAACGATCTCTACATCTTCTACGCCCCCGAAAAAGATTGGCCGCACGGCGACGGCAAACCTAGGACCAAGGACGAGTTGGTCGCAGGGATCGAGAAGATCGGCCGGCAGGTCTATCCCGGCCAGACCTTCGAGTTCGCCCAGCCCATCGAGATGCGCTTCAACGAGATGCTGGAAGGCGTCCGCGCCGACGTGTCCGTCAAGGTGTTCGGCCAGGATTACGAAGTATTGGAACGTGCCGCAAAACAGGCAAAGGTCGTTCTTGAAAAGCAGCCCGGAACCGCCAGTGTCGAGTTCGAGACTGCGGGTCGTCCGAAGAGCATCGTCGTCGAGCTCGATCAAGGCGCGATGCTGCGGCTTGGGCTGGGCACGGCGGAAGTCAATGCGGCGATTACCGACGCGGTGGCCGGCGCTGAGGTCGGCTTCATCCCGGAGGGCGAAGCGCGTCATATGATTGTGGTGCGCATGCCCGAGAGTCTGCGCGCCAATCCCGCCGCAATTCTTGCATTGCCGTTGCGCGTCGGTGACTATGGCATGGTCCCGCTGTCACGCGTCGCCCGCCTGCGAGAAATGCCTGAGGTCGAACCGATCCTGCACGACGGCGGCAAGCGTCGTGCGGCGCTGATGGTTACGCTCAAGACCGGCGACCTTGCCGGCTATGTGCAGAAGGCGCGCGAGGCGGTGAACAGTCAGGTCAAGATGCCCCCCGGCTACCGAATCGAGTTCGGCGGCCAATTTCACCAGCTCGAAGCGGCGCAGAAGCGGCTGTCGATCGTCGTGCCGACGGCACTTGTGTTGATCTTCCTGCTCGTCTTCACCGCCCTTGGCAGCGCGAAAGAAGCGACGATCGTGTACACCGGCATCCCGTTCGCGGTGACCGGCGGCGTCCTGGCCTTGTGGCTGCGGGGGATGCCGTTCTCGATAACGGCGGCGATCGGATTCATCGCACTCTCCGGGATTGCGATGCTCAATGGGCTGGTGCTGATCGATCATATCAACTCGCTGCGTGACGGGCGCGATGGCGATCCGCTGCCAGTTGATGAGGCGGTGCGGCAAGGCGCGCGCGACCGGCTGCGTCCGGTGCTGTCGACCGCTCTCGTCGCGTCGATTGGTTTCGTCCCGATGGCGATTGCGAGTGGGGCTGGCGCCGAAGTTCAGCGGCCACTGGCGACTGTGGTAATCGGTGGAATCGTCACCTCGACGATCCTGACCTTGCTGCTGTTGCCGAGCCTCTATCGCTGGTTGGTGCGCGACGTCGCCAAAGCCGATGACGCGCCCTCCAGTCGCGATCATGATCCCAAAAATCTAGCGGAAGGGCGCGTTGCCGCGCCAGCAAAGGGGAAAACCAGTGGTTGAGACGCGTTCAGAGCCGGCTCGCGACCTCCGTACCGGCGACGGCAAACAAGTCATCACGCGCTATGCGACGGTGGCGGTCGTGCTGCATTGGCTGATCGCTGCGCTGCTGGTGATTAACATCGCGCTTGCTTGGTCGCGTGGCTTCATCACCCGCGAGCAGTCTGGCGTGGTTATGGATTTTCACAAATCCACCGGGATCCTGATCCTGTTGCTGAGCCTCGTTCGGCTAGGCTGGCGTTTGGCGCATCCGGCGCCGCCTTATCCCGCAGGCTTGCCAGCATGGGAGCGAGGGCTTGCGCATGTGACGCAATGGGGATTCTATCTTTTTATGATCGCGATGCCGTTGACTGGCTGGGTCATGACCTCGGGCCCGCGCGCGCATGGGCCGTTGACACTGTACGGATTATTACCGTGGCCATTGCTGAGCTTTGTACACACAGCACAGGGAACGGCGGGTGCGATCTGGCACACTGTCGGAGAAGCACACGGCATCCTCGCGTGGTTCGCGTATTTGTTGATCGTCCTCCACGTCGGCGGCGCACTCAAGCATCAGTTCGTCGACCGGGACGTCATTATGGCGCGGATGCTGCCAACACGACGAACGCGCTAGAGCTTTGTTAGGGCGGCCCTAGCCGTTCCTCGGGACACGACTTTCTTCAAACGAGCGGTTTCGAAGCGTAACTATAGGAGACGGTAAAATGCGCAAAATACTGTTGATGGTCGCTCCTCTGCTGGCGATTGCGTCGCCGGCGCTCGCCAACCCGCAGGATTTCCTGAACAAGGCGATGATGGGCGACAATTCCGAGACGGCGCTGGGCAAACTGGCCGCAAGCCGAGCGGCCAATCCGGGCGTCCGGCAATATGGCGCGATGCTCGCGACCGATCATGCCAAGGGCCGTCGCGAGATTTTGCCGATGGTAAAACGTTATCGCCTTCCGTCCACAACGGCCCTCGCACCTGCCGCCGATGCCGAGCGATACAAGCTCGGCCGACTACATGGCGCGGCGTTCGATCACGAATTCGTCCGCTACATGATCCAGGACCATACGGACGATATTTCCGACTTCCGCGGCGAACTGAAGAGTGGAGATCCGGCTGAGGTCCGCGCGATTGCGCAGCGCACGCTGCCCGTACTGCAAAAGCACCTCAAAACCGCGCAGGCGCTTCAGGCCAAGCAGAGCGCGCGACGGGGGTAGCCGCTCACCATACGCCCCGGCGTCAGGGTGCAGGCCTATGCCGCGACTGACGCCCGGGCGCGCAAAGGGCCTGGCCACAAACGCTCATGAAGAACGGCTAAGGCGACAAGGATCAAGACGGGTAGGCTCCTCTGGCGGAACCCCGATGCTCTGCCTGCATCCCGCGGCGCGCGCAGCGTCAGGCCGGGTTCGCGCTCGATCAGCGCCAGGAGTAAGGACAGGTGCTCGGACATGATGTTAGGCTGATGCCGGCGCAGTACGTGAAGCCGTACGTCAAGCGAGGCAAGAACGACGCGGCTGATGCCGAGGCGATCTGCGAGGCAGTGACCCGGCCGACCATGTGCTTCGTCGGGATCAAGTCGCCTGAGCAGCAGAGCGCGATGATGCTGCACCGTGTTCGCCTGATCCTCAACCGCCAGCGTACGCAGCTGTCGAACGCGATGCGGGCGCACCTGGCCGAGTTTGGGATCGTGGCGCCGATTGGCAGAACGGCATCGAGCAGGTCCTCGACGTGATCGCTGATCCTGCCAATAAGCGAGTACCGGCCGATGCGCGGTTCTGCCTGGAGATGCTGGCAGTCCAGCTGCGCATCGTGAAGGAGCAGATCCTCGAAAACGATCGTCGCATCCTGGCGAGCGCACGCGAGACCGAGCTTGGCCGCCGCCTGATGGTGATACCCGGCGTGGGTCCGCTGCTCGCTAGCGCCATCGTCGCCACTGTTCCTGACCCCGCGATCTTCCGCTCGGGCCGCAATCTGGCTGCGCGGATTGGCTTGGTGCCGCGGCAGAACTCGAGCGGCGGGCACGCTCATCGCATGAAGTGAAAATTAGGAAACGGGGAGTCGCGTCGAGCGTTCTGATCTGACTGTCTCCGACCAGGAAATTCTTTCAATGTCAGGCCAAGTTTCGGCGCGGCTCACCGCTCTCGTGGACGACTTAAAAGCTGCAGTCGTTAACACCAAGCCAGAGGTCCTGCGAACGAGCGAATCGAGAAGCGCCCTGCAGGCGCTTGCCTCCGATGTGCCGCTGCGACGACCGTGGAGCGACGACGAGCCTGCGGCGCCGCGGCGGTGAGTGCTGACCAATTGCCTCAGACCGTTGCCGAACTTTCGCAAGCGTATGACGCGCGCGCCTTGTCACCTGTCGAGTATGTGGCTCATCTCGTTGATCGCATCGATCGGACGGATGGCATTTTACATGCTTTTGTCGAGCGAACCATAGACCAGGCTCGAATTTGGGCTCGATTGTCCGAGCAGCGTTTGATGAGTGGATCAAGGTTGGGGCCGCTCGACGGTGTTCCGATCGCTCATAAAGACAACATTGATACCGCGGGCGTGGCGACAACCGCCAATTGCGGTCTATTCCGCAACCGGGTGCCGGCGCGCGATGCTGCGGTCGTTGCTGCTCTCGCTCGATCGGGGGCCGTGATGCTCGGGAAGGTCGGCTGCTACGAAGCAGCGTTCGGCGGTCCCGATTTCGACTTGTCATGGCCCGTCCCGCGCAACCCGTGGGACTTAGGACGGTCGACCGCGGGGTCGAGCAGTGGTAGCGCGGTCGCAATCGCGGCCGGCCTGGTTCTTGCCGCGACGGGATCGGACACCGGCGGGTCGTTGCGCGATCCGGCGGCGCTGTGCGGAGTGACTGGCTACAAGCCTCGCTACCGCACCATCCCAACAACCGGGATGTTCCCGTTCGCGCCGTCGCTTGACACGATAGGGCCGATGGCCAAGAATCCAGAGGACGCGCTGATCATGGCTGCCGCTATGCGTGGCGAACGGGCAGACGCTGGCCCACTCACCGCTCCCGCGCGCGGCTTGCGCATCGGCGTGGTGCCGCGCTGGAGCGAGGACATCAAAGTTGACGACGGCGTCGGCGCAGTCTTCGACACCGCCGTGGCGGCGTTGCGGGAGAGCGGGGCCGAAATCGTCACAATCGATCTGCCACCGCTCCGCGACTTCGCCTCGACGGGCTGGACAATTGCCATGGCAGAACTCCGTGAGACGCATGCCGAGGCCTGGGCTCATGGAGCGGACGGCATCGGCCCGATGCTGCGACGAGGCCTCGCCGCAGCAGACGTGATCCCGGCGTTCCGCTATATCGCGGCGCTTCGGCACGCTCGCGCGCTGACCAGGATAGTGGAACAGGCGTGTGAGGACATCGACGTGTTGCTGACGCCTGCGCAGGACAGCGTCGCTCAGCCACTGGCTGAATTGGGCGGCGCGCTACCTTTTGAGAAACCGTCAATCACCATACCGTTTTGCGTCACCGGAGCCGCGGCAGTTGTCATGCCCGCAGGGCTTCACGACCGCTTGCCGATCGGCGTACAATTCGCCTCGATGAAAAACGAGGCGCTGCTGTTCCGCGCCGCCTGCGCCCTAGACCGCGCCCTGGGGAACCCACGCTTTCTGCCGCCGGCGTTCAGTTAGCTCCCCGCGGCGATGCGGAATAGCGAGGCGCGCAGCCCCGTCTCCGCTTCCGCCTCGCGATCGCGAGCATCGGCGAACAGATCTCGCGCTCTTTCGTCATTCAACCGCGCGGCCACTGCAACCGCCGTCTCGTAGGAGACGAGCGACGCGTTCACCATCTTGCGCACGGCACCTATAAGAGCGAGGTCAAGAAGCGGGCCAGCTTCTTCAGTCTTCATGTCGCCTTCGGCATCGTCGAGCATGCCCATCATCCACAGGTTCTCGTCACCACAAGGTTTCACCCCAAGGCGCTTGCCGAGCGCGTCGAGGCCATCGGCACGCTTGCGTGCGTCGTTCAACCGCTGCCGCAACAAACCGCCCGTCACAGTGTCGGTGACCGCATCGGCGATCGCCGGAAAGCGATCGAGGGTAAGGCCTTCACCCTTTCGAAGGTCTTGGAGGCAGGTAACCATCAACTGTTCGAGTGTTGACACGCTGGGCACGACATCGCCTTCCAAACCGAGGAAATTACAATCTGCTTTCAAACCCACCGCGCCCCGATACGTTGCGTGGGCAACACCGATGAACGTACGGCGGCTTGCGGGCGGCAGGGCGAAAGCTCTGAACGTCTGATATTGGGTCGACTACGCGGAGGCCGCAGTAAATACCGCGTGCTGGGCCTTGAACGCCCGCCCGAAAGCAGGCCGCGCCTCACCTCTTGCGACATAGGAAGCGACGGCCGGCTGATCCTCCAGTAGTTCCGATCCGACTAGCCGGCGCAGAACCGTCACCATCACGATGTCGGCTGCGCTGAACTCATCCTCCAGCCAGTTATGGTTAGAAAACCAGCGGGAGAGATCGCTTAGCCTTGTCCTCACTCGCTCATCTAGCATTGCGATGCGCTCAGTATGCCAAGGCCGATCTGCCTCGAGCAGCAACGCCATGCTGCGTTCGACGATCGTTGGCTCCACCGTGCTCTTGGCAGCGAACATCCATGCGATCGCCCGTGCTCTGGCTTCCGCATCCTGAGGCATGAGTGCCCGATGGCGTTCGGCGATATGGAACACGATGGCAGCCGACTCAAACAACGCAAGCGAGTCGTCCTCGTACGTCGGGATTTGCCCGAACGGCTGCAGCGCACGGTGTACCGGCTCCTTCATCGCTGCAAAAGAGAGGAGACGTACGTGATAGGGCTGGCCCACTTCTTCAAACGCCCACCGCACAGCCATGTCCCGCGCCAGTCCTCGGCCGCGATCGGGTGATTGCGCAAATGCGGTGATTGTCGGGTTCATGCGGTCCTTCCCGAGCGGGTGGCGACACGATGCGCGCTAAGCCAATCGGCGGCAAGAGCATCGACATAAACGGACGGCCGAAAGGCACATCGGGAAAATGGTCGCGAACGACCGGAAATGGGTCGCAACAACGAGTTGCGGTCACCGGGTGGGCTCGATGTCAGCCGAAGCGCACCATCCCATCTAGTCCTGCAACCTTGCCCGCGAGGGCGGGCACCTCCTCCCGTTGTCGCCGCGCGTCGAAGCGGCCACGCTCCTCGCGGTGATGGACGATCTCGAACCCGTGCTGTTTTAGCGCGGGAAGCGCGTCGATCCCCTCCGCAGTGGTGACGTTGACGTCAATGCTGTCGGGCCCGCTCACAGGGGCGCCTCGAAGGTGGCGGTCAGCGTCGAGCCCATGATCGTTCTCCCGTGCCGCCGACAGGGGCCGGGGTTGGGGCATAATGCCTGGCGAGGCACCGGATCCGCACATCGCGCGTTAGCCTTCGATGAAAACCGTTCGCTTGCCTGATGGCACCAATTTGCCCGCCCTCGGTCAGGGCACCTGGATGATGGCCGAGAACCCGCAGCGCCGACGCGACGAGATCGCGGCGCTACGTGCCGGCATCGACCTCGGAATGACGCTGATCGACACCGCAGAGATGTATGCGGACGGCGAGTCCGAACGGCTGGTCGGCGAGGCAGTCGCTGGCCGTCGCGACGACGTCTTCCTGGTCAGCAAGGCCTATCCACAGAACGCCTCCCGCAGCAGACTGCCGCGTGCGTGCGAGGCGAGCCTGGAACGGCTCGGTACCGATCGGCTCGACCTGTATCTCCTTCACTGGCGCGGTACGGTTCCGCTTGGCGAGACGGTGGAGGTGATGGAGCGGCTGGTGAACGCCGGCAAGATCCTGCGGTGGGGCGTCAGCAATCTCGACACCGACGACATGGAAGAACTCGTAGCGGCGGGCGGGCAGGCATGCGCGACCGACCAAATCCTCTACAACCTGACTCGCCGCGGCCCCGAGCACGATCTGCTACCCTGGCTGGCAGCGTGGGGGATGCCGGTGATGGCGTATAGCCCGGTCGAACAGGGCCGGCTCGTCGCGGATAAAGGGCTGCGCGCACTGGCGGGCGAGCTTGGCGTTATGCCGGCGCAGGTCGCGCTCGCCTGGCTGCTGGCGCGCGAAGGCATGATCGCAATCCCCAAAGCCAGTACTGTCCAGCATGTACGGGAGAATCGCACTGCTGCCGACCTCGCGCTGTCGCCCGAGACTGTGGCTCGACTCGACACCATGTTTCCACTGCCGAGCGGTCCCGTGCCGCTTGCTATGCTTTAGCTTCGCCGGCTGCTGAACGAATGTCTGATTCCTGATGGCGAAGTAGTGAGGCTGAACGACGGCCATTGGGTCGTCGGTGAGATCGACGCAGACAGTCTAAGTGACGTATTTGTGAGTGAGGCCGCAACTGCCTTCGTTAGTGCAACGCTGGCTGCAGCTAAGATTTGACAGAGATTATCCACGATGATCCCGACTAAGTGGGAATGCTTTTGCTGCCATGCTGGACCTCGCTCGTCGAGGCGCTAACAGGGCAAAATCTCTTCTAAGGGGCTGCAGGTTGACTCGTTATCTCGCATCGTTCGTTTTAGTGACCCCGCTGATCCCAGCCGTCGCGCTTGCTCAGCTGCAACCATTAACGAACAGCCTGCCGCAGGCGCAGCCTCCAATCGGCGAGCAGATCCCGGCCGCGCGGGACGTGGCGTTCCCCGGCGTGATCCAGTTGCAGGTTGACGCGAGCGACGTCGCGCATGGGATCGTGCAGGTGACGGAGACTATCCCGGTCACGCAGACCGGACAGGTCACGCTGCTCTACCCGAAATGGATACCCGGTGATCACAGCCCGACCGGGCCGATCGACAAGCTCGCCGGACTAACGATCAGCGTTGATGGCCAAGCTGCGCCCTGGAGGCGCGACCAGGTCGATGTTTTCGCTTTCCACATCGACGTGCCGGCGGGGGCTCACGCGATCACGGCCAAGTTTCAGTACCTGTCACCGACACGCGCGAACCAAGGCCGGATTCAGGCGACGCCCGAGATGCTGAGCCTCCAATGGGACAAGGTTTCACTCTACCCGGCCGGCTATTACGTGCGGCGGCTGCCCTACGCGGTGAGCGTCGTCTATCCGGCCGGCTGGAAGTCGGCGACCGCACTCGCGCCCGGCCTGTCGGGCGACCGGGTGACGTATTCGACGACGGATTACGAGACGCTGGTGGACTCGCCTGCGATCGCTGGTCTGTACATGAAGAGCTGGGCCTTGGCGGCGGACTTCAACCTCGATGTGGCAGCCGACGAGCCACGCGATCTTGATGCCAAGCCGGAGCAGATCGCGGCACATCGCCGGCTCGTCGACCAGGCCGAACGCGTGTTCGGCGCCCGGCACTACGACCATTATGATTTCCTGCTGACCCTGTCAGACACGCTGGGTGGCGAAGGGCTGGAGCATCATCGCTCGTCCGAGGACGGGACGGACGCGGACTATTTCACCAACTGGGACGCGACGCCCGACGCACGCAACCTGCTGCCACATGAGTACACGCACAGCTGGGACGGTAAGTATCGGCGGCCCGCGGACCTGTGGACGCCGGACTACCGGCAGCCGATGGGCGACTCGCTACTTTGGGTCTATGAGGGGCAGACGCAGTATTGGGGCTACGTTCTCCAAGCACGATCTGGCTTGGCGTCGGAGAAGGAGACGCTCGACGCCCTCGCCGAGGTCGCGGCGTCCTATCAGAACCAGCCGGGCAAGAGCTGGCGCTCGACCGAGGACACCACCAACGACCCCACCATGTCGCAGCGTCGCGCGGAAGGCTGGCGCAGCTGGCAGCGCGCGGAGGACTATTACTCCGAGGGTCAGCTGACTTGGCTGGATGCTGACCAACTGATCCGCGAGAAGACCAACGGCCGCCGCTCGCTGGACGATTTCGCTCGGGCGTTCTTCGGCGGCCGCGACCGCGACTGGGGCGTGAAGACCTACAACTTTGATGATGTTGTGGCGGCGCTGAACCTGGTGCTGCCGTTTAACTGGGCCGCGTTCCTCCGTGAGCGGCTCTACGCGGTCCAGCCCAAGGCCCCACTCGACTGGATCGAGCGCGGCGGCTACCGCCTTACGTATACGGCGGAGCCGAACGGCTACGTCAAGGAAGGCGAGACGGCGTCCAAGGGCGTGAACCTCAGCTACTCTCTCGGCCTCGCCATCGGTCGCGACGGCGCGGTCTCGTCGGTGCAATGGAACGGACCTGCCTTCGCGGCCGGGCTGACCTCAGGCGCCACAATCGTCGCGGTGAACGGCCGAGACTACGACAATGACGGGCTCCGCCGCGCCGTGACGCATGCGGCGACCACGCACCAGCCGATCCGGCTGATCGTCAAGCAGCAGGATGAATACCGGACGGTCTCGATCCCCTATTATGGCGGCCTGCGCTACGCGCATCTCGAGAAGGTCGCGAAGGGGAGGACTGGGCTTGATCGGTTGCTGGCGATGAAAAGCTAACGTCTTTTTTCGCGGCAGAAGGCGCAGTCCATGCCGCTGCGGCCGCGCGTATGCCGCTGAGTCGTCAACGTGAGACGAAATCTCCCGAATGACACCTGCGAAAGGTGCATCCGTCGGAACGCGAACGCTCGCATTAACACGCTGGCGGACAGATGAATAAATGTCTGATGCAAGGGAGCCCAGCGCGGCTCCGAATCCAGCGGCCGCTCGCCGGCCGGCCGCTCCTATGGCTATCGGACGCCAACCAGATGGACGCCCGTGGCCGTCCGATCCGGGGCCTGCGCGAGATCGACGAGGAGCAGGCCGAGGTCGTCCGCCGCATCTTCCGCGAGTTCGCCCGCGCCCTGGCTGCACGGACAATCGCCGCCATGCTCAACGCCGACGGCACTAAGGCGCCGCGTGAATCGAATTCGCGGGCTTCGACAATCAATGGCGATGGCCGGCCGGCAATGGCATCCTGCGCAACGAGCTCTACATAGGTCGACTGGTGCATAATCGCACCAGCAAGGTGCCCGAGCCAGTCTCCCGCGCAGTCCGCATCCGCGTCAACATCGTCGAGGACGGGGTCGTCAGTCGGTCCCCCCACCTGCGCATCGTCGACGACGAGACCTGGGAGGCGGTTCAGGCGCGGCGACGGTCCTATCACGGCGTCAAGCTGCACCGAACCGTACGTCCGCGTCGGATGCTGTCGGGTCTCGGCGTCTGCGGGCTGTGCGGCGAAGGCTGGATCGTCATTGGGACCGAGCGGTGGGGTTGCACCAAGCACGAGTCAGACGGCAGTTGCACGAACAACCGGCAGATCACGACTGAGCATTACGAACGTTGGATGCTGGCTGCCCTGCGCCAGCGGATGCTGGCCTCCGCGCTGGTCGAGGTCTTCGTCCGCGAGTACCACGCCAAATATGCCCGCCGCGCCGCCGACAGCCGCCGGGACGAAGCGCGCCTCCAGAAGCGCCTGACGACCGTACAGGCGCAGGTGAAGCGCCTGGTCGCGGCCATTGCCCGCTGGCGGTCAGGAGTTCGCCGACATCCGCGAGGCTCTCGCCGAAGCCCGGGCCGAGCAGGACGCCGCCGAACTTGCCCTCGCCAAGATCGAGGCGTTTCCGGTCGTCGCGCTGCATCCCACGGTCGCCGCCGATTATCGCGCGCAGGTCGAACGCTGAACCAGGCGCTCGCCGATCCCGAGGCCCGGCTAGAGGCGATCCCCGCGCTGCGCGAACTGATCGACTGCATCGTCCTGACACCCAATCTGGAGGGGCGCGGTGTGCTGCTGGAGGTCGAGGGACGGTTGACCGCGATTATCGATCTTGCCAGCGGGAAGTCGGCTCTGGAGGAACGGCTGTTTGTTATGGAGCGGGTGAAGGGAATCGAACCCTCGTCGTAAGCTTGGGAAGCTTCTGCTCTGCCATTGAGCTACACCCGCAATACCGCCCGTTTGCCCGGCTCGTGCGCTGCCGTCAATGCGCCTCGGCACCAAATCCAGCGCTGGACGTTGCAGCCGTAACGATCGCTCCGCTTCGGTGCGTTCGCACGTTGGGAGGCGTCCGTGTCCATCACCGTTAATGGCCGCGAGGTGGCGGCACCAGCCGATCCGCGCGTCTCGCTGCTCGATTTGTTGCGGGAGGATTTGCACCTGCCGGGTACCAAGAAGGGCTGCAACCAGGGTGCTTGCGGCGCGTGCACGGTGCTGGTCGATGGTGAGCGCATCCTTTCGTGTCTTGCCCTGGCGGTGCAGTTCGAGGGGCGATCGGTGACAACGATCGAGGGGATCGGCACGCCGGGCGCGCTGCATCCGCTGCAACAGGCGTTCGTCGAGCATGACGGCTTTCAGTGCGGCTATTGCACGCCGGGGCAGATCTGCTCGGCAATCGCGATGGTGGAGGAGGTGCGGCGCGGCGTGCCCAGTCATGTCACCAGGGATCTCGGCGCGGAGACGATCGCGCTCAGCCGCGACGAATTGCGCGAACGGATGAGCGGCAACCTTTGCCGCTGCGGCGCGCACAACGGCATCGTCGATGCCATCGAGCATGCCTTCGCGGAGGTTGCGGCATGACCCCGTTCCGCTTCGAGCGTGCCGGTGACGTCGCCGAGGCTGTCCGCGCCATCGCCGCGCCGTCCGCCAAGTGCCTTGGCGGCGGCACCAACCTCGTCGATCTGATGCGCGAGACGATCGAACGCCCGGAGGTCTTGGTCGACGTGACTGCGCTCGACCACGCGATCGTCGAGACGGAAGGCGGCGGGCTGAGGATCGGCGCCGCCGCGCGTAACACGGCGGTGGCAGAGCATCGGCTGGTGCGGGATCGCTACCCGGTATTAACGCGTGCGATCGTTGCCGGAGCGAGCGCGCAGATCCGCAATATGGCGACGGTCGCGGGCAATCTGCTCCAGCGCACGCGCTGCACCTATTTCTACGATACCGAGGGATCGCGCTGTAACAAGCGGGTGCCGGGGCAAGGCTGCGACGCGCGAGAAGGATTCAACCGCATCCATGCCATCCTCGGCGCGTCGGAGGCGTGCGTGGCGACGCATCCGTCGGATATGGCGGTGGCGCTGACGGCCCTCGACGCGGTGGTGCATCTACGCAGCGACGCGGGCGAACGCAGCGTGCCGTTGGCCGAGTTCCACCGGCTGCCAGGTGACCGGCCGGATGTGGAGACGGTGCTCGCGCCCAGCGAGCTTGTCACCGCGATCGAATTACCACCCCTGCCGTTCGAGGCACATTCAACCTACCGCAAGGTGCGCGACCGGGCGAGTTACGCCTTCGCGCTCGTTTCGGTGGCGGCGGCGATCGCGGTGGAGGACGGGCTGGTCAAGAACGTGCGACTCGCCCTTGGCGGGGTAGCGCACAAACCGTGGCGAGCCTTCGCGGCGGAAGCAGAGTTGCGGGGCAAGCCTGCGACCGCGGCGAGCTTCGCGGCGGCTATCGACGCGGAACTCGCCGGGGCACGCCCGCTAAAGGACAATGGTTTCAAGATCGAGCTTGCACGCCGCGTGACGATAGCGACGCTGACCGGACTGGCAGGAGACCGCGCATGAGCATCCTCGACGACACCAAAGCGGTTGCGCAAGGGCTCGTGCAGAAGGGCATGGCCAAAGCGGTCGCGCTTGCTCCCGATAGCTGGATGCCAGGCGGCAAGCCCGATCCGCTGATCGCGCATCAACACGGCCATGTCGGCAAACCCGTTTCGCGCATCGACGGGCCGCTCAAGGTGGCGGGTGCGGCGCGGTTCGCGGCGGAGGTCCCGCTGGAGGGGCTCGCCTATGCGGCGCTCGCCTACAGCACGATCGCCAAGGGTCGTATCGTTGCGATCGATACCGCAGCGGCGGAAGCCGCAGCCGGCGTGATCGCGGTCATGACGTACCGCAACGCCCCGCGTCTCCAGCCCCCGCCTGCGTTCATGTCGAGCCAGAAAGCCGCCGGTGGCGACACGCTGCCAGTGATGCAGGATGACCACATCCACTGGAACGGCCAGCCGATCGCACTCGTCCTCGCCGAAACGCAGGAACAGGCGGACCATGCCAAGGCGCTGATCCAGGCGGCTTATGCCGAGGAACCCGCACAGACCGACTTCGCCGAGGCGGTCGCACGCGGTACGCAGGTCGCGCAGTTCATGGGCGAGCCGCTCCACAATGCGGTCGGTGATGCCGAGGCGGCACTGGCCGAAGCGGCGGTGAAGGTCGATGCGACCTACCGCACGCCGCGCCACAACCACAATGCAATCGAGCTGCACGGCGTCACCTGCGCGTGGGAGGGCGAGACCCTCCGCATCCACGACGCCTCGCAACTGGTCGCGCATACCGCATGGTCGATCGCGCAGATGTTCGGCATCGCCGAGGAGCAGGTCGTCGTCACCTCCCCGTTCGTCGGCGGCGGATTTGGCGGCAAGTGCCTGTGGCAGCATCAGGCGATCGCGGCGGCGGCGGCGAAGTTCGCCGGCCGACCGGTGCGGCTCGTGCTGTCGCGCGAGGGCGTATACCGTATCGTTGGCGGGCGATCGCTCACCGAGCAACGGGTGGCGCTCGGCGCAGACGCGGACGGCAAGCTGACCGCGCTGATCCATAGTGGCGTAACCGCAAAGACCGCCGCCAACGCCATGCCGGAGCCGTTCATCCTGCCTGCCCGCAGCGTCTATGCCGCCGAGTCCGTGCTGCTGCACGTCGACACGGTGGAGATCGACATGCTCAGCAACACCTTCATGCGCGCGCCGGGCGAGGCGGTCGGTACGTTCGCACTGGAGGTGGCGATGGACGAACTCGCCGAGGCGACGGGGATCGACCCAATCGCGTTGCGCCTGCGCAATGAGCCGGAGAAGGATCCGACGACCGGCCTGCCCTTCTCAGCCCGCCACGTCGAGAAGATGTGGCGCGACGGCATGGAACGGTTCGGCTGGAGCCGACGTAACGCCACGCCGGGCGCGACGCGCGACGGCGAATGGCTGGTCGGCATGGGCTGCGCGACCGGAACCTACCCCTATTACCGGATGCCGGGTGGTGCCGCGCGGATCACGCTGAACCGCGACGGCCACGCCACCATCGATATCGCCGCGCATGAAATGGGCATGGGCACCGCCACCGCGCAGACGCAGGTCGCGGCGGAGCGGCTCGGGCTGGGCATGGCGGACATCACCTTCAACTACGGCGATTCGACGCTGCCCGGCGTGGTGCTGGCGGGCGGATCGCAGCAGACCGCCGCGATCGGCGCATCGGTGATCGCCGCGTACAATGCGCTGGTGGCCGAACTGCTCAAGGCGGCAGGCAATGACTCACCGCTTGCCGGGCTGAAGCCGGACGAGATCGCCAGCCGTGACGGCGGACTGTGCAAGGCGGACGAGCCGGAACGCCACGAAAGCTACGCCTCGATCCTGGCACGTGCCGCCCGCGACACGATCTCGGTCATCGCCGAGCCACCGATGCCGCTGGAGACGCAGCACTGGTCGATGCACTCGCACAGCGCTGTGTTCTGCGAAGTGCGCGTCAACACCGTAACGGGCGAGCCACGCGTTACCCGCATCCTCGGATCGTTCGACTGCGGGCGCATCCTCAACCCCAAGACCGCGCGCAGCCAGTTTCGTGGCGGCATCATCATGGGGCTCGGCCTCGCGCTGATGGAGGAAACCCAGTTCGACGAACGCAACGGACGGGTGATGAACCCCAGTCTTGCCGAATATCATGTGCCGGTGCAGATGGACGTGCCGGAGATCGACGTGATCTGGACCGACATCGCCGACCCGCATACGCCGATGGGGGCGCACGGCATCGGTGAGATCGGCATCACCGGCACGGCGGCGGCGATAGCGAACGCGATCTACAATGCGACTGGCAAGCGGGTGCGTGATTTGCCGATCACGCTCGATAAGTTGTTGTAGCAGCACGCACGCCGGTGGCGGATTTCGGGAATCAGCCGCGTTTCAGCTTTTCGAAGACGCACGGTCCGAAGCTGATGTCGGCTGAGGGAGGTAACCCGTCCTGATGAGAAAGGCACGGAGAGCATCGGGGAAGGTTTCACGGCCGCCCCGTGGGCAGCGGCCATTTACTTGTGCGGCAACCGGAACACTACAGGGCTGCCCCCACTGCTGATCGCGCTGGTAGTGCTTCAGCATCGCAGTCCAGGCTTCGTTGAAGCGCCCGGCTCGCGCGGCATCCGCCACATAAGCGGCGCAGGCACCGTTTCTATCTGAAACCTTCGAAAGGCATATCGGCGCGAGCCTCGCCATCTCCTTGGCAAACACCGGACGCAGCGCAAGATCGCGACTTTCGTCGACGACTTCGCCATCTTTTACCGCAAACAATCTAGGTGGACGAGGTGTACAGGCGTTGCAGCCGAAAGCCGAGTCGAACGCTCCATCCTCGAGTTTAAGGTCGATGATGCCATCCCCGGACACGTCCGTTGGGAAATCCGCCAACTCCCCCTCAAGAACCGATCCGTGTTGTTGACCCACGTCGACAGCACGGTAGCCATCCTCCTCGGGGATCAGCACTTGTGCCGTCAGGTTACCACCTGAGCCGCCGGACTGGCTTTCTATGATGACGCCCGGACGAGCATCGTTGCGGCTGAACCGCACCACTGCGATGCGGGCGTAGGAACCTTGCGGGTCCGTAGTCACCGTCAACGATGCCGAGCGCGGATTAGTCACGGTTATCGCAGCTTGGTTATTGAACCCCTCGAAGCCACAGGTACTCTCCCCGATCGGTTGGGCAGGACACGGCAAAGCCTCTACATGCACCTTCACCCCGTCTGAAACAAAGTCGGTGGCTATTCGGCTCGACCCGAACCAGGTCTGAAATTTGCCGAGTGGCACCTCTGCTGGCGCAGCGCCGATCAACAGGCAAACCACCGCCAGCATCAAACCGCGCATCATGCCTGCACATCCTGACATACCCAGATGCCACACGATGCATCGACACGATCGTGGCTGCAACGTGGAACGGCAATGCCGCTCGATTGTGTCCGGAGTTGGACGAACGCGGACGTGCCGCCCGCAGCGTACGACCGCTAAATTCCGCCGGCTACCACCGCCACGCCCAGCGTCTCCAGTTGCGCCGTCAACTCGGCCAGACACGCATCCACCACCGCCTGATCGGTCGCGCGCGCCACGAAGTTCGCGCCGGTGCGGCCGTCGCGGAAGAACGGGTAGCTGCCGATCGACACGCCCGCGAATGCGCGTTCGGTCTTCGCCAGCAGGTCGGCGATTTCGCTTTCCGCGACCCACGCTCCGATCGTGCCGGAGATGACGGGGCGGCCACCCTCCAGCGTGCCGGTCAGCGCGTCGAGCATGCCGGCGGTGATGTGCGGCACCCCCGCCATCACATAGATATTCTCGATATGGATGCCGGGCGCGCCCGACATGCGGTTCTCGATCAGCCCCGCCCCTTGCGGCACGCGTGCCATCCGCTTGCGCGTGTCGGTCAGGCCGCCGCGCGTTTCGTAGTATGCGTCCAGCGTCGCCACCGCATCCGGATGATACACCACGTCCACACCCAAAGCCGCTGCGATCGCATCGACGGTGATGTCGTCGTGTGTCGGGCCGATGCCGCCGGTGGTGAACAGGTAATCGTTGCGGGCGCGTAGCGCATTGACCGCCTCGACGATCGCGTCGGTCTTGTCGGGCACGACGCGCACTTCGGCGAGGCGGATGCCCTGCACGTTCAGCCAACTCGCCAGTTGCGCAATGTTCTTGTCCTGCGTGCGGCCGGACAGGATTTCATCGCCGATCACCGCCAGTGCGGCCGTCCAGATACGCTCGTTCATGGCGACCGGCATAGCCGCCCGCTGCGATCTCGCAAAGCCTGCGATGCATTGCTATATCGTTCCGATGACCGACTATATCACCGTTACGCCCGAAACCGACACCGGCCGCACCGGCGCCATCAAGCTGCATGGCCCCGAGGCTTTCGTGGGCATGCGCCGCGCCGGGCAACTCGCCGCCGCCATGCTCGACATGATCGTGCCGCACATGGTGCCGGGCGTCACCACCGCCGAGATCGACGATCTGGTCCGCACCTTCACGCTCGATCATGGCGCGGTGCCGGCAACGCTCGGCTATCGCGGCTATACGCATTCGAGCTGCATCTCGATCAACCACGTGGTCTGCCACGGCATCCCCAGCGAGAAGACCCTGAAATCGGGCGATATCGTCAACGTGGACGTGACGCCGCTGCTCGACGGCTGGCATGGCGACAGCAGCCGGATGTATCTGATCGGCGATGTGCCGATCAAGGCGAAGCGACTGGTTGACGTGACCTACGAATGCCTGATGCTCGGGATTGAACAGGCCAAGCCCGGCAACTTCTTGGGCGATGTCGGCCATGTCATCCAGCGCCATGCCGAGAGCCATCGCTACGGCGTGGTACGCGATTTCTGCGGGCATGGTGTCGGACGCATGTTCCACGATGCGCCGGAGGTGGTGCATGTCGGGCGGCCGGGTACGGGGCCCGAGCTGAAGCCAGGGATGATCTTCACGATCGAACCGATGATCAACATCGGTCGCCCGGACGTGAAGCTGCTCGACGACGGCTGGACGGCGGTGACGCGCGACCGCTCGCTGTCCGCGCAGTTCGAACATTCGATCGGCATTACAGAGGATGGTTGCGAGATCTTCACCGGCAGCCCCGGCGGGTTCGATCGCCCGCCGTACTGATGGCCCCTCGCCCGCTGCCGTAAAATGCGGCAGCGGCGCACCGGCTGCGTGCGCGTTAGGCATTTGGTAATGTCATCGCTGGCGTATTTTCGGCCTTCCCCGGCGCGGCGCCGAGTGGCACGTTTGTTGTAAGGCACGGCGCGAGTGTCGTGCGTACGAGAGACCGGGGGCGTTTGCGTGAAGAAGATCGAAGCGATCATCAAGCCGTTCAAGCTGGACGAGGTTAAGGAGGCGCTGCACGAAGTCGGCGTATCGGGCATCACCGTGACCGAGGCGAAGGGCTTCGGCCGGCAGAAAGGCCATACCGAACTGTACCGTGGCGCCGAATACGTCGTCGATTTTCTGCCCAAGGTGAAGCTGGAGGTCGTGGTCGAGGACGGCATCGCCGACCGCGTGGTCGAGGCGATCGCCGCCGCCGCGCAGACCGGTCGCATCGGCGACGGCAAGATCTTCGTCATACCCGTAGAGACGGTGCTGCGCATCCGCACCGGCGAGCGCAACGAGGACGCGATCTGACGATCTGCGTTTGACGCATCGCAGCATAGTGTGACAGGCAACGCTCCTCCGGGAGCAACATTGATTCTCCGGCACCAGCCGGATCTTTAAGCGAACCAGAAAGGTTGGGGCATATGGCGAATTCCGCAAACGACGTCCTGAAGATGATCAAGGACCAGGAGATCGAGTGGGTCGATGTCCGTTTCACCGACCCTAAAGGTGCCTGGCACCACCTGACGATGTGCGCGAGCGTCATCGGCGAGAACGAGCTGACCGACGGCCTCATGTTCGACGGCTCCTCGATCGAGGGCTGGAAGGAGATCAACGAATCGGACATGATCCTGAAGCCGGATCTCGACGCGGTTTACGTCGATCCGTTCTCGGCGACGCCGATGCTGATCGTGGTGTGCGACATCGTCGAGCCGTCGGATGGTTCGCTCTACACGCGCGATCCGCGTTCGACCGCGAAGCGCGCCGAGGCGTATGTCAAGGAAACCGGCCTCGGCGACACGATCTATGTCGGCCCTGAGCCCGAGTTCTTCATGTTCGACAGCGTGCAGTTCGACACGACCTATGCCGGCAGCTTCTACAAGGTCGACGACACCGAACTGCCGACCAACACCGGCACCAGCTACGAGAGCGGCAACCTCGGCCACCGCCCGCGCGCCAAGGGCGGCTATTTCCCGGTCGGCCCGGTGGACGTCACCACCGACATCCGTGCGGAAATGGTTTCGACGCTGATCGAAATGGGCCTGCCGATGGACAAGCACCATCACGAGGTCGCCGGTGGTCAGCATGAGCTGGGCCTCACCTTCGGCAAGCTGGTCGAGACGTGCGACCGCATCCAGATCTACAAGTATGTCGTGAAGATGGTGGCGCAGGCCTATGGCAAGACCGCGACGTTCATGCCCAAGCCGATCAAGATGGACAATGGCAGCGGCATGCATGTCCATATGTCGATCTGGAACAAGGGCGAGAACACCTTCGCCGGCAACGGCTATGCCGGGCTGTCGGACACCTGCCTGTACTTCATCGGCGGCGTCATCAAGCATGCCAAGGCGATCAACGCCTTCACCAACCCGACCACCAACAGCTACAAGCGACTGGTGCCGGGCTTCGAGGCACCGGTGCTGCTCGCCTATTCGGCGCGCAACCGCTCGGCATCGTGCCGCATTCCCTACGGTGCCGGCACCAAGTCGAAGCGTGTCGAGTTCCGCTTCCCCGATCCGCTCGCCAACGCCTATCTCGGCACCTCGGCGCTGCTGATGGCGGGTCTCGACGGCATCCAGAACAAGATCCATCCCGGTGAGGCGATGGACAAGAACCTGTACGATTTGCCACCGGCCGAACTGTCGCTGGTGCCGACCGTGTGCGGCTCGCTGCGCGAAGCACTCGAGAGCCTCGCTGCCGACCATGAGTTCCTTCTCAAGGGCGGCGTGTTCACGCAGGACCAGATCGACGCGTACATGGAGCTGAAGTGGGCAGAGGTGTATCGCTGGGAAATGCAGCCGAGCCCGGTCGAGTTCGATATGTACTACAGCGCCTGAGGTGAACGTGAGGCGCGGAGCGATCCGCGCCGATCCGCAAAGCGGACGCGTTCGCTCGGCCAGGCTCGCGTAGCGACGAGCGACGACGCGAGCTTTGCCCACGTCGGGCCTACGACAGAAAGGGCGTTCGGAGCAATTCGGGCGCCCTTTCTGTTGTGCGCGCGCCACATCGTTCATCTGCGGTTCGCCACGCCTGGCGGATAGCGCCAGCGCGCCACTGCCCGAGGAACCCCGCTTGCCCGCTCTCGCGCCAATCTCACCAGACGCCACCGCTCCGCGTCCCCATGCTGATCGTGCGATGACCGCGCTGCTCATCGTGCAAGTGGTGACCTTGTTCATCGCAATCCCGTTGTCGGGCCAGCACCCAGCCCTGCATGTCGTGCTGGACGCCGGGCATCTGGTCTTCGCAGCCGTCTCGGTCGCGGTGCTGGCGCACAACCGGATGACGCAAGGCATATTGCTGGCGGCACTCGCGCTGCTCGCGGTCGGGCCGATCGTCGGCGAGCACGCGATGGGGATCGGCGCGACGCCGATGCACGCCGTCATCGCGCTGACCGCATTCGTGTTCAACGCGATGGTGACGGCGCTGATCGCGCGGCACGCGTTCGGCCCCGGCCGGGTGACGGCGCACCGGCTGCGCGGCGCGGTGCTGGTGTACCTCAACGTCGCGTCGCTGTTCGCGATCGCCTATGCGTTGATCGACGCGCATGCGCCGGGCGGCATCGTCATGGCGGACGGACACGTCTTCGCGGCGGGACCGGGCGAGCGCACCGCCGCGCTGACGTATTTCAGCCTCACCACGATCACCACCAGCGGCTATGGCGATATCGTGCCGGTGCACCCGCTGGCGCGCAGCCTCGCCAATCTGGAGTCGGTGTTCGGCCACCTGTTCCCCGCGACGTTGCTGGCGCGGCTGGTGGCGCTGCATCTCGCGCACTCGGATGGGTCGGACGGAAAAGGTGACGCGGGCGCCTAAGCACCCTATCTCCGCTGGATGCCCAAACGCCCTACCCCCGGCCTGCCCACGCGCGAGCAGATCCTCGACTTCATCACCACCTCGCCCACGCCCGCCGGCAAGCGCGAGATCGCGCGCGCCTTCGGCCTGTCGGCGCAGGACAAGATCGCGCTGAAAGCGCTGCTCAAGGACATGGCCGACGAAGGGCTGATCGACAGCGCACCGGGTCGCGCCTTCCACAAACTCGGTGGCTTGCCCAAGGTGACGGTGTTGCGCATCGCCGATGTCGATGACGGCGGCAACGTGTGGGCGGTGCCGGAGAAGTGGGATGCGGAGACGCCCGCCCCCCGGCTGCGCGTGCGCGAACGCAAGAACGGTGCGCTCGCGGTCGGCGACCGCGTGCTGGCGCGGACCGAGGAAGCCGGCAACGGCTGGATCGCACACCCGATGAAAAGCTTGGCGCGCGGTGAGGAACTGATCCTCGGCGTGCTGCATGAGGAGAATGGCAAGCTCTGGTTGCAAGGCGTCGAGAAGAAGGAGCGGCGCGAGTTCCAGGTCTCGGACGCGGGCGGGGCCAAGCCCGGCGATCTCGTGCTGGCGGAGAAGGCCGGGCGCCCGCCACGCATCACCGCGCGCGTGACCGAGGTGCTCGGCGATCCGTTTGCGCCGCGCAGTTTCTCGATGATCGCGATCCACAAGCTCGGCATCCCCACTGCGTTCGCGCCCGAGGCGATCGAGGAGGCGCACCGCGTCGCCGCGCAGCCGCTGGGCGCCATCGGTGACGGGGGCCGCGAAGACCTCCGCCACCTGCCGATCGTCGCGATCGACCCCGCCGACGCACGCGACCATGACGATGCAGTGTGGGCCGCGCCGGATGACGATCCCGCCAACCCCGGCGGCTGGCAGGCGATCGTCGCGATCGCCGACGTCAGCTTCTACGTGCGGCCGGGCAACGCGATCGACAAGGAAGCGCGCCGCCGAGGCAACAGCGTGTATTTCCCCGATCGCGTCGTGCCGATGCTGCCGGAGGAACTGTCCGCCGACATCTGTTCGCTGAAGGAGGGTGTCGATCGCGCGGCGTTGGTCTGCGACCTGCGCATCGCCGCGAACGGCACGCTGTCGAGCTGGCGTTTCACGCGCGCGGTGATCCGGGTGGTCGCCAATATCGCCTATGAGGATGCACAGGCGAGCATCGACGCGGCGCGCGAAGATGATGCGTTGCTGCCGATCCTGACGCCGCTGTGGGGCTGCTGGAAGGCGCTGTCGAAGGCGCGGGCGGCGCGGGCGCCGCTCGATCTCGACCTGCCCGAACGGCGCGTGATGCTCGACGAGAAGGGCCGCATCCTCTCGGTGGCGCCACGCGAGCGCCTCGACGCGCATATGCTGATCGAGGATTACATGATCGCCGCCAACGTCGCCGCCGCCAAGGCGCTGGAGACGAAAAAGGCACCGGTCATGTACCGCGTCCATGAGCCGCCCAGCCGCGAGAAGCTGGTCGCGCTGAAAGATTACCTCAAGACCTTCGGCGTCGAGTTCGCGCTCGGGCAGGTGATCCGGCCGGGCACGTTCAACCATATCCTCGAGAAGATCGGCGAGGTCGATTTCCGCCCGCAGATCATGGAGCAGGTGCTGCGTACGCAGACGCAGGCCTATTATGCACCCGACAATCACGGGCATTTCGGGTTGGCGCTCGGCAGTTATGCGCACTTTACCTCGCCGATCCGCCGCTATGCCGATCTGCTCGTGCACCGGTCACTGGTCGATGCGTACAAGCTCGGCGATGGCGGGCTGACTGCGGGCGAAGCGGCGGCGATGGAGAAGATCGGACAGTCGATCTCGACGCTGGAACGCCGCGCGATGGAGGCCGAGCGCGACACGATCGACCGCTATGTCGCCGCGTTCCTCGCCACCCGCATCGGCGAGGTGGTCGACGTGCGCATCACCGGGGTGGCAAGCTTCGGCTTCTTCGCGACCGTGGAGGGAATCGGCGGCGATGGGCTGATGCCGGTGCGCGATATCGGCCGCGAATATTTCCGCTATGACGAGGCGGGGCGGCGGCTGGTCGGCGAGGAGACCGGCACCGAATATGCCAGTGGTATGCGGCTACAACTCCGGCTGGCGGAATCGAACCCAGTGTCGGGCGCGTTGCGTTTCGAGATGGTCGAGGGCGGCGGCCGCCCCGCGCCCGAGCCGCGCCAAACCCGCGTCATCAAGAAGCGCGGGCGACCGGCGAACATCCGCCATCAGGGCAAGAAGCGCTGATGGTCGCCACGCCCGCGTGGCCGCCGCAATCGACGCCGCGGCTGTTCGTCGCCGCGCCGCTTGGGCCGGGACAGGTGCGGATCGAGGGGCCGCAAGCGCATTATCTCGTCTCGGTGATGCGCACCAAGGTGGGTGATCCGGTCAAGCTGTTCGACGGCGTGTCGGGCGAGTGGCTGGGGGTGGCCAACACCGTCGGCAAGCGTGACCTGATCCTCGACGTGACCGAGCAGTTGCGCGCGCGCGAACATGTGCCCGATCTGTGGCTATGCGCCGCCCCGCTGAAAAAGGGGCGCGTCGACTGGCTGGTGGAAAAGGCGTGCGAACTTGGCGTCGCGCGGCTGGTGCCCACGCTCACCCGGCGCACGGTGGTAGACCGGCTGAATCTGGAGCGGTTGCAGGCGCATATGATCGAGGCGGCGGAGCAATGCGGGCGCACCGCCGTGCCGGAACTGGCCGAGCCGGTGAAGCTGGCGGCGCTGCTGCGCGACTGGCCGGCGGGGCGGACGCTGTATTTCGCGGACGAGGCGGGCGGCGTGCCCGCGCTGGCGGCGATGCGCGAGGGGCCGGCGGCGGCGGCGATCCTGATCGGGCCGGAGGGTGGTTTCGACGATGCCGAGCGCGACGCGATCCGCGCGTTGCCGGGTGCGGTGGGGGTAACGCTTGGCCCGCGCATCCTGCGTGCCGATACTGCGGCGGCGGCGGCGGTGAGCCTGTGGATGGCGGCGCGCGGCGACTGGTAGCGGCGCAAATTGCCAGGCTACGGCAGGCTACGCGGCAAAACACGCGGCCTACGCGCCGGCAACACCTACCAAGCGCGAGGCTACGCACCGCCACCGCAGGCTATAGCGTGGCGAGATCGATCGGCTGGTGCCGGTCGAGCGTCTTGCTCGCATCCGGCATAGGATATTTGAGGCCGGTCGCGCAGTTGAACAGTACCGCGCTTTCCTCCTCGTCGATCAGCCCCAATCGCAGCGCCTCGCGATAGGCGGCGAGCGTGGCACCGCCTTCGGGGCAGAGCAGCAGGCCATCTTTCCGCGCCGCGTCATCGACCGCGCGGAGGATCGCGGGGTCGCCGACCGCCATCGCCTGGCCGCCGCTTTCGCGCACCGCACGCAAGATGAGGAAATCGCCGACCGCGCGCGGTACGCGGATGCCGGCCGCCACGGTGGAGGCATCCTCCCAACGCTCGGCATGTTCCACGCCCGCCTCGAACGCGCGGACGATCGGTGCGCAGCCGCTCGCCTGGATCGCGAACATCTTGGGGCGCTTGGGGCCGATCCAGCCGAGCGCTTCCAGCTCAGCGAACGCCTTCCACATGCCGATCAGACCGGTGCCGCCGCCGGTCGGGTAGAAGATCGCATCTGGCAGCTCCCAGCGCAGTTGCGCGGCGAGTTCGAGGCCCATCGTCTTCTTGCCTTCGATGCGATACGGCTCCTTGAGGGTCGAGAAGTCGAACCACCGCCCCTCCGCCGCGCCACGCGCGACGATCGCGCCGCAATCGTCGATCAGGCCGTTGACGCGGTAGACGCGCGCGCCCTGCATCGCGATTTCGCGCACGTTGATCTCGGGCGTATCGTCGGGGCACAGCACGATCGTCTCGATCCCGCAGCGCGTGGCGTAGGCGGCGAGCGCAGCACCGGCGTTGCCGTTGGTCGGCATCGCAATCTTCGTCACGCCGAGCGCCTTCGCCATCGACACCGCCATGACTAGGCCGCGCGCCTTGAACGATCCGGTCGGCAGCCGCCCCTCGTCCTTGACCAGCACGTTCGGCCCGCCCGCTTTGGTGAGCGGGATCAGCGGGGTTTCAATCTCGCCCAGGCTGACGATATCGCGCGTGTGGCGCACCGGCAGCAGTTCGCGCCAGCGCCACAGATCGGTCGCTCGCGCCTCCACCATCGCGCGCGGCGCGGCGGCGCGGATCGCGTCGAGGTCATAGCGCACCAGCAGCGGCTTGCCCGCGCGGGACAGGCCGTGAAGCTGGTCCGCCTCGTAGCGCTCGCCCGTCATCGAACATTCGAGATGGGTGACGAAGCACGGCCGCTCGGCGACCAGATTTGTATTGGGGTTCACTGGTCGCCGATCTGGATAGAGGTTAACCCGCCTTCGCCACCGCGACCAGCGCCGGGCGGAGCAGACGGTCCTTGATGACGTAACCCGCCTGCATTTCCTGCACGACGGTGCCCGGCTCCTTGTCGCTCGGCATCTCGAGCATCGCCTGGTGGAAGTTCGGGTCGAGCTTCTCGCCCATCGCGACGATCTTCTTGATGCCGTGGCGCTGGAACACCGATTCCAGCTCGCGGCCGGTCGCCTCCAGGCCGGTCACCAGCGCCTTGAACTTGTCGTCGGCGCGCAGTTCGGCGGGGATCGTCGCCAATCCACGTTCGAGATTGTCGGCAACCGACAGCAGATCGCGCGCAAACGACGTGGCGGCATAGGCACGCGCGTCGGCGGCTTCCTTCTCGGCGCGGCGGCGGACGTTCTGCGCCTCGGCATGGGCGTAGAGCGCCGCCTTTTTCGCCTCGGCGAGTTCGGCTTCGAGCGCGTTGGTGCGGTCATGCTCGGCGAGTTCGGGCGACGCCTCGGCGGTTTCCTCGCGCAGATCAGCGGCTTCGGTGGCGTTTTCTTCGATCATCATACAGTCCCGGTTACTTTAACCCATGAGCCGCGCGAGTGTCGCGGCAGTGAAATCAACCATGGGGACAACGCGCGCATAGTTCAACCGAGTCGGGCCGATCACGCCCACGACCCCGACCATGCGGCCATCCAATCCCCGAAATGGCTTGGCGATCACCGACGAGCCGGACAGCGAGAACAGCTTGTTCTCCGCACCGATGAAGATGCGCGTCGCATCGCCCGCGCTCGCGCTGTCGAGCAACCGCGCGATCTCCTGCTTGCCCTCCAGATCATCGAGCAGATCGCTGATCCGTTCGAGATCGGCAGCGGCGGCGGCATCGATCAGCCGCCCCTGCCCGCGCACGATCAGCACAGGGCGGCGGTCGCCATCTTCGCTCCACACCGCCAGCCCCTGTTCGATCAGCGCACGCGCGGCACCGTCGACCAGCGCGCGTTCCTCCGCCATCTCGCGCTCGATGCGCTGGCGAGCCTCGCCGAGGGTAAGGCCGCCGAGCATCGCGGTCATGTAATTGCCCGCCTCGATCAGCGCCGGGATCGACACGCCCGGCGGCAGTTCGACGACGCGGTTCTCCACCGATCCGTCCGCGCCGACCAGCACTGCGAGAGCCTTTTCAGCCGACAGCGGCACAAAACTCATCTGGCGCAGCACCAGCTCGCGCTTGGGCACCAGCACCAGCCCCGCGCATGCCGACAGGCCGGACAGCGCGGCGGTGGTGGCGGCGAGCGCCTCCTCGACCGGGCCGGCCTGCTGGATGCGCGATTCGATCGCGGCGCGTTCCTCGGCAGAGGGTTCCATCGCGTGCATCATGCCATCGACGAACAGGCGCAAGCCCGTCTCGGTCGGCATCCGACCGGCGCTGGTGTGCGGCGCGGCGAGCAGGCCGGCCTCCTCCAGATCCTGCATCACATTGCGGATCGAGGCGGGCGACAGGTTGAGACCGGACAGGTGCGCGATGGTGCGCGAGCCGATCGGCGCGCCGGTGCTGAGATAGCTTTCCACCACCACGCGGAAGACGTCGCGGGCGCGATCGTTCAGGTCGGTAAGCGGGGCTGCGGGCATGACGGCTATGTGGGGCAGGATCGTGCGGGGCTCAACCGGCAAAGTCATCCGGACGAAGCGTGGCGTAAGAAGGGGTGACACGCTCCCGGCGCAGCGATACGGCTTGCCCGAGCTTTTTGACGGAGAACATTCATGCGCCCATCCGGCCGCACCCCAGACCAGATGCGCGCGATCACGATCGAGCCGCGCTTCACCAAACACGCCGAGGGATCGGTGCTGATCGGCTTCGGCGAGACCAAGGTGCTGGTGACGGCTTCGGTCGAGGAGAAGGTGCCGCCGTTCCTGCGCGGGCGCGGCGAAGGCTGGGTGACGGCGGAATACGGCATGTTGCCGCGCGCCACGCACACCCGCGGCAGCCGCGAAGCGGCGAAGGGCAAGCAGTCCGGGCGCACGCAAGAGATTCAGCGGCTGATCGGGCGATCCTTGCGCGCCGTCACCGATCTCAAGCTGCTCGGCGAACGGCAGATCGTGCTCGATTGCGACGTGATCCAGGCCGATGGCGGCACGCGTACCGCCTCGATCTCGGGGGCGTGGGTGGCGCTGCGCCTCGCGATCGACGGGTTGCTGGCGCAAGGGAAACTCACCGCCGATCCGCTGACCCAGAAGGTCGCGGCGATTTCGTGCGGGATCTACAACGGCACGCCGGTGCTCGATCTCGATTACGACGAGGATTCGAACGCCGACGCGGACGCCAATTTCGTGCTGCTCGAAGGTGGCAACATCGCCGAGGTGCAGGCCACCGCCGAGGGCGCGACCTATGACGAAGAGGCGCTGCTCCGCCTGTTGCGGCTGGCACGCATGGGCTGCGCGGACATCTTCGCGGCGCAGGCGAAGGCCGTGGCGAAGTGACGGAGGAGGTGCCGCCACAGGCGATCCGCAAGCTCGCCCCCGGCAAGCTCGTCATCGCCAGCCATAACGAGGGCAAGGTGCGCGAGATCCGCGCGCTGCTCGCGCCGTATGGCATCGACGCGGTGTCGGCGAAGGAACTCGACCTGCCCGAGCCGGAGGAGACCGGCACCACCTTCGTCGCCAATGCCGAACTGAAGGCGCTCGCCGCCGCCGATCTGTCTGGCCTGCCCGCGCTTGCCGACGACAGCGGGCTGTGCGTCGATGCGCTGGGTGGCGACCCCGGCGTCTACACCGCCAACTGGGCGGAAACCCCGACCGGTCGCGACTGGGCGCTGGCGATGCAAAAGGTTGAGGATGCGCTGGCCGCCAAGGGGCCGGACGCCTCACGCGATGCGCATTTCGTCTGCACGCTGGCGCTGGCGTGGCCCGACGGTCACGTCCAATGGTTCGAGGGGCGCGCCGAGGGGCATCTGACCTGGCCACCGCGCGGGCGCATCGGGTTCGGCTACGACCCGGTGTTTGTGCCGTTCGGGCGCGAGGAGACGTTCGCTGAGCTGCCGGCGGAGGAGAAGGCGGCGATCAGCCACCGCGCGGATGCGTTCCGGCAGTTGGTGGCAGCGGTGTTCTAGAGGCAGGGATTTCGGGGTTACGCGTTCGGCTAAGGAGAGATTAGCGTGCTGATGACGATCATGCTGGCTGCGATCGCCGCTCAGGCTCTCGCCAGTCCTCCTGCTCCTGCGCCGACCGTCGAACCATCCCCCGCCGCACCGTCCGACGAACAGCGGATCGCACAATCCTCCAGTGTCGGCCAAATTCTTTATGCGTTCGACCGTGCCGCATGGGTGAGCACCGACGCGCTGCGAGCGACCGCCCCGAAGCAGCAGCTGACGGGTAGCGGCGGCTATATCGTCGAACCGATCGACGCGCAGACATTGCACGTCACCTATTATCACGGCGACACGGCGCACGCGCAGGCATTCTTCGTCGCCGACGTCCGAAACGGCAAGGTCGAGCAGAAGACGCTGCTGGACCAGCCGGTCGCGCTCACACCTCGGCAGCTCACGCTGGCGAAAGCGCGCGATATCGCTGCACAACGGGCAAAGGAGCGCGCGTACAAGCCCTGTACGCCATCACCGTTCAACACGGTCGTCCTGCCGTCTCGTTCAGGCGGGCCGATCGCGGTCTACCTTCTGTCGGCGCAGCAGGACGCGGGCACCTATCCCCTCGGCGGCAACTTTCGCGTCATCATCGGACCCGACGGACAGGTTCTCGCCTCGCGCCCCTATAGCGTCGGGTGCATCAACATGACCGCGCCCAAGTTACCCGCCGGCGCAAAGCCGGTCGGCTTCGTGGTCAACGACCTGCTTGATCCTGTCCCTACCGAAATACACGTCTTCGCTTCGTACAGCATGCACATGCCGATCTTCGTGACGACGCCCGATCACCGGCTGTGGAAAGTCCAAGGCGCCGCGATCACGCCCGCCGACCGTAAATAGCGCAGCCTCTGCCAACGTTGGAGCGGCATGGCGCGGCCAGCCTTATCGGCTGTTCACCCTCCGACCATCTCCGCCAGTTCCAACCAGCGCATTTCCGCTGCATCCTTGTCCGCGCGGGCCTTGGCGACCGCCTTAGTCAGCATCTCGAATTTCGCGAAGTCCTTCGAGTACAGCGCCGGGTCCGCCAGCAGCGCCTCGTCGCGGGCAATCGCCGTGTCGAGTTCCTCGATCCGCTTGGGCAGCAGTTCGTAGTCGCGCTGGTCCTTGTAGGTGAGCTTGACCTTCGGCGTAGGCGGCGGCGGTGCGGTAGGCTGGACTTTCCGGGGGTTCTCGCGCTTGCCGCCGCGCGCCTTCTCGCGGCGCTGGCGTTCCCAATCCTCATAACCGCCCGCCACCACGTCGACCGTGCCGGAGCCGTCCAGCCCGAGAGTCACCGTGACGGTACGGTCGAGGAAGTCGCGATCGTGGCTGACGATCAGCACGGTGCCGTCGAAATCGCCGATCACGTCCTGCAACAGATCGAGCGTTTCGAGGTCGAGATCGTTGGTCGGCTCGTCCAGCACCAGCAGGTTGGACGGCCGCGCGAACTCGCGCGCCAGCAATAGCCGCGAGCGTTCACCACCCGACAGCGTGCCGATCTTGGCGTCGATCATATGGCCGTCGAACAGGAAGTCCTTGAGATAGCCGATGACGTGCTTGCGCACCCTCTGCACTTCCACCCAGTCGCCGCCATCGGCCAGCACATCGCGTACCGTCTTCTGCGGTTCCATCTTGATGCGCTGCTGATCGATCACGATCGCCTCGATCGTCTGCGCGAACTTGATGGTGCCGCTGTCCGGCTCCAGCGTGCCGGTAAGCAGCTTGATGAGCGTCGACTTGCCCGCCCCGTTCGCGCCGACGATGCCGATCCGGTCTTTGCGGGTAATGCGCAGGGTCAGGTCGTCGATGATGGTGCGCGTCCCGAAGCTCTTGGAGATGTGCTTGGCGTCGATCACCACCTTGCTGCGCGCATCATCGGTGCCGATCGTCAGGTTGGCGGAGCCTTGCGGGCCGACCATCGCGGCGCGTTCGGCGCGCATCTCGATCAGCTTGGTGAGGCGGCCCTGGTTGCGCTTGCGGCGACCGGTGACGCCGCGCAGCAGCCAGTGCTCCTCAAGCTTAAGGCGGGCGTCGAGCCGCTGGGCGTTGCGTTCCTCATCGGCATAGACCTGTTCGGTCCACGCCTCGAACCCGCCGAAGCCGATCTCGGCACGCCGCATCGCCCCGCGGTCGAGCCACAGCGTCTGCTTGGTCAGGCGGGTGAGGAAGGTACGATCGTGGCTGATGACCACGAACGCGCCCCGGAAGCGGTTGAGCCATTCCTCCAGCCAGTCGATCGCGGCGATGTCGAGGTGGTTGGTCGGCTCGTCGAGCAGCAGCACGTCCGGGTCGAGCGCGAGCGCGCGCACGATCGCGGCGCGGCGGCGCTCGCCGCCCGAGGCGGAGGCGGATTCGCGCGTGAGGTCGATACCGAGCTGATCGGCGATCGCATCCGCTTCGTACTGCAAGGGCGGGTTGTCGCCGCCCATCACGTAATCGCCAAGCATTGGGAAGGTGCGCAGGTCCGGTTCCTGTTCGAGCAGGACAACGCGGGTGCCGGGCACGATCGTGCGCCGCCCCTCGTCGCTGTCGATCACGCCGGCGAGCAGTTTGAGGAGTGTGGTCTTGCCGGCGCCGTTGCGGCCGATCAGCGCCAGCCGGTCACGCGGACCGACGTTGATGTCGAGCCCCCGGAACAACCAGCCGGAGCCTTGGATTACGCCGAGATTTTCATATGCGAGGATGGGTGCGGGCATAGGCGTGCGCCCCTAACGCTTTAGCGCAGCTAAAGCGAGGGTTTAGCGCACGCCCGGCCGGCGGCGCTACAGCGCCGACCGACGACGCGGCTTTGCCACGGCGTGGCTGGTCCCTCCGTTCGTCCCGAGCGAAGTCGAGGGACCGCCTGGAGCGCAGGTGCCTCGACTTCGCTCGGCACGAACGGTTGGGGGGGGGGCTTGTGGCTTGGGCATCACCTCACCAAGGCCGACGCGGGAGTAAATCCCGCGTCGTCGGACGGGTTCGGCTGACGCCGACCCGCCGGCCGGCCTGGCGGCGTCTCGCGAGCAGCTTTGCTGTTCGCGTGCGCCGCCGGCTATTCACAGGCTGTTCAACGCGAGCCCCCTATGCGACACGCCATGAAGATGCTGTCCGCCTTGCTACTACCGCTGCTGCTTGCAGCGCCGCTCGCGTCTGCCGCGCCGGCGCAGCAGCGTGACCAGCAGCAGGCGTGGCGGCAGCGCCAGCAGGGCCGCATCCTACCGTTGCGCGAAATTGAGGCGCGCGTGCTACCGACGATGCGGGGCAGCCAGTATCTCGGTTTCGATTTCGAAGGGGAAAGCGGCGTTTACACGCTGAAGTTCCTGCGCGATGGCGTCGTCATCTGGGTCGATGTGGATGGCCGCTCCGGCCAGATCATCGGCCGCACCGGCCATTGAGCCTCAACCCGCTGACATTCCAAAGGGGACAGCAATGCGCGTTCTGATCGTCGAGGACGAACCCAATCTCGGCCAGCAGCTCAAGAATACGCTCGAGGGCGCAGGCTATGCGATCGACCTCGCCACAGACGGCGAGGAAGGGCTGTTTCTCGGCCAGACCGAGAATTACGACGCGGTGGTGCTCGACCTCGGCCTGCCCGAGATCGACGGACTGACCGTGCTCGACCGCTGGCGCAAGGAGGGCAAGGTGATGCCCGTGCTGGTGCTGACCGCGCGCGACAGCTGGTCGGACAAGGTGGCCGGGCTGGACGCGGGTGCCGACGATTACGTCGCCAAGCCGTTCCAGTCGGAAGAGCTGATCGCACGGTTGCGCGCGCTGATACGCCGCGCATCGGGCAACGCCTCGTCCGAACTGATTGCGGGCGACGTGCGACTCGATACGCGCAGCGGCAAGGTGACGCTGGCGGGTGAACCGGTGAAGCTGACCGCGCAGGAATACAAGCTGCTCAGCTACCTGCTCCACCACAAGGGCAAGGTGGTGAGCCGCACCGAGTTGATCGAGCATATCTACGATCAGGACTTCGATCGCGATTCCAACACGATCGAAGTTTTCGTGACGCGCATCCGCAAGAAACTCGGACAGGATGTCATCACCACGATACGGGGCCTCGGCTACAGCCTCGAAGAGCCAAAAGCGTAAGGCGACGCCGGGGTCATGGTCGGGCGTCCTCTCTTTTATCAGCCTCGGCGTTTGCCGTGTGCGGCGCCGGCCGCATGAGCGATAACGCCGCCCCGCAGGATATCTCGCCGCCCAACCCGCGCGTGCGCACCACCGGCTCGCTGAGCCGGCGCATGATCGGCGTGGCGGCGGCGTGGATCCTGCTGCTGCTGTGCGGCGGCGGCTATGCGCTCGACCGGGTGCTGACCGGTGCCGTCACCAAAAACTTCGACGATCAGCTCGAATATGTGCTCAACGCGCAGATCGTGTCGTCGGAGATCGCCGATGGCGAGGTGATCTTCAATCGGGCGGCCGCCGACCAGCGTTTTCTCGAACCCTATTCGGGTCTGTACTGGCAGGTCAGCGCAAAAGGGCACGAGCCGTTCGGTTCGCGTTCCTTGTGGGACCGACGTCTGGCTTATGGCGGTACGCACGAAGATCTTAGCGTTCACGTCTATGACAGCGCCCAATTTCCAGACGAAAAGCTTCGCATTGTCGAACGCGATGTGCAGATACCCGGATCGCCGGTAAAATGGCGCTTCCAGGTCGCGCAAAGCCGCGCCGGGCTGAACGCGCAGATCAAGGTGTTGCGCTCGACGTTGCTCAAGAGCTTCGCACTGCTCGGCTTCGGGTTGATCGTTATGGCGGCGCTCCAGACCTTCTACGGGCTGTGGCCGCTTCGGAAAGTACGCGAGGAGATCGCCCGGATGCGCGCGGGCAAAGCGCGTCAGATCGAGCGCGCGATGCCGATCGAGGTCGCGCCGATGGTCGAGGAGCTGAACGCGCTGATCGAGCATAACGAGAAACAGGCCGAGGAAGCGCGCCGTCATGCCGGCAACCTCGCGCACGCGTTGAAGACCCCGCTCACCGTCATCATGAACGCCGCCACCGCGCAGGCCGACGACCTCGGCGAGACGGTAGTGCGTGAGGCGCGGACGATGCGGCGGCAGGTCGACCATCACCTCGCACGCGCACGGGCGGTTGGCCGGCGCGGCTCTGCGCACAGCCGCGCGGATGTGTGGCCCAGCCTCGAATCGGTCGAACGTGCAGTGGCGCGGCTGTACCGCCATGTGCGGATCGACACCGACGGGCCGAAGGATTTGCAGGTTCATGTCGAACGGCAGGACCTCGACGAGATGCTCGGCAATCTGGTCGAGAACGCCGCGAAGTACGGCGGCGGCAGCGTGTTCGTGACGGTGAAGGCGCAGGCCGGCTTCGTCGAATTCCTGATCGAGGACGACGGCATGGGCATCCCCGAGGAACAGCGCGCGCGCATCTTCGATCGCGGCGTGCGGCTCGACAGCGGCAAGCCCGGGACGGGTCTCGGCATGGCGATCGTCCGCGATGTGGCGGAAATTTACGGCGGCACCGTCGCGCTGGAGGAAAGCGATGACCTCGGCGGGCTGCTGGTGCGGCTGCGGTTGCCGGCAGCGAACTAGGGGAATGGTGTGAGTGTTATCTACGGCCGCGCGTTCGCGGGGCTATTGTTCGACATGGACGGGACATTATTGAGCAGCGTCGCCTCCGCCGAACGATGCTGGAGCCGCTGGGCACGGGACATCGGACTAGACCCGACGGACGTGCTGGCGATCATGCATGGTGTCCGTGCGGTCGACACGATGCGGCGGCTGGGCGTCGCCGATCCCGAAGGCGAGGCAGCGCGGTTGACCGCGATCGAAAAGGAGGATGTCGACGGCATCGTCGCGCTGCCCGGTGCGGTGGCGTTCACCACCGCGTTGCCGGCGAACCGCTGGGCGATCGTCACCTCCGCACCGCGTGAGCTTGCCGAACGCCGGCTCGCCGCCGCCGGACTGACGCCGCCCGCCATATTCATAACGGCGGAGGATATCACCCACGGCAAGCCAGCGCCGGACGGATATCTGCTTGCGGCGGAGCGGCTCGGCGTCAATCCAGCGGCATGTCTGGTGCTGGAGGACGCACCCGCAGGGATCGCCGCTGGCCAAGCCGCTGGCGCTCACGTGCTGGTGTTGACCGCGACACACGGCACCCCGCTGCAGACGGACTGCGTAACGGTGCCGAATTATGCCGCCCTGACGCCGGTGGTGGAAGCCGAAGGCATACGCATCCAGATCGGCTGACTGTAACGCCACTCATCCCAAACGGCGGCGAGGCGGCAAGTCCTTAGTGCAGGGTGCCGCCCCCTCGCTTCGCTTGGCACAAAGGCTTGCGCTTCGACAGCCTCGGATCAGGCGGCGACGCGTTCCGGCGTGAGCGACTGCATCGCGCTTGCAGCGATCTCGAGGCTATGTTTGCGGGCTCCGTGGTCGTGCATCATGCTGGTGAGCATGATCTCGTCGACGCCGGTCCGGGCGATAAACGCCGCGATGCCACGCGCAACAGTCGCTTCGTTGCCGATTGCCGAGCATTGCAGCACATGGTCGAGCATCGCGTTGCCCTGCGCGCCGAGACCAGCGCGATAGCCCTCGACCGGGCGTGGCAACAGGCCCGGTGTGCCCGTGCGCAACGCGATGAACGCCTGCTGCTGCGAGGAGGCGAGATACTCGGCCTCGGCATCGGTGTCGGCGGCGATCACGTTGAATCCGGCCACCAGATGCGGTTTGGCGAGCACGGCGGATGGTTTGAAATCACGGCGATAGATCGCGATTGCCTCCATCAACGCGTCGGGCGCAAAATGCGAAGCGAACGCGTAGGGAAGTCCAAGCATGGCGGCGAGTTGCGCGCCGAACGTACTGGAACCGAGGATCCATAGCGAAACGTCCGCGCCAGCACCCGGTGTCGCAGTGATGCCGGTCTGGCCGTCGTCCGCAAAATAGCTTTGTAGTTCGAGCACGTCGCGCGGGAAGGCGTTGGCGTCGCTGGTGAGCGTGCGGCGCATCGCACGGGCGACGCGCTGGTCAGAACCCGGCGCGCGGCCCAGACCAAGGTCGATACGCCCGGGGAACAGCGCATCGAGCGTTCCGAACTGCTCGGCAATGGCAAGCGGCGCGTGGTTCGGCAGCATGATGCCGCCTGCGCCAATACGGATCGTCTTGGTAGCGGCGGCAACGTGGCCGAGCACGACCGACGTCGCCGCGCTGGCGATGCCGGGCATGCCGTGATGCTCGGCGGTCCAGTAGCGGGTGAAACCGAGCCGCTCGGCCGCCTGAGCGAGATCGGCGGCGTTGGCGAGGCTCTGCGCCACCGTGCCGCCGGCGACGACGGGGACGAGATCGAGAAGGGAATAAGCTGTCATGCACCCGATGTAGGCACACGGGCGGCGGCTTACCAGACCGAGCGGTACAAAATCGCTGTAGCGCTCTGGCGGTGCGTCGAGTGGTCGTTTTGCGCTCCGACAGTCGGAAGCGTGGCCGCCGTCCTGACACCTTCCTCCGGCGCAGGCCGGGGGAGGTGTCAGCGACGGATTTCTAGTGGTTTATCGACGGAACAGCGTCTCGGCAGTCGGTTCAGCCGGCGTGGTGCTGGCGCCCTCGCCGCTCTCAACGCGCGCGGCCTGCTCGCGCTGAGCGCGTAGTTCGGTGATAAGCGCCTCGCGATCGCCCTCCAGACGCGTGTCGACCGGCGCTTCGATCCCGGCCGCCTTCGCTGCCTTAGCCACCGCCGCATCCAGCTCGCGCTGCGTGGTGAGGCCGAGCGTCACCGGGTCCTTCGGCGTGATGTTAGCGATATTCCAGTGGCTGCGGTCACGGATCGCGGCGATGGTGGTGCGGGTGGTACCGATCAGCAGGCTGATCGCGCCGTCCGAGATTTCCGGGTGGTTACGGATGATCCAGGCGATGCCATCGGGCTTGTCCGACCGCTTCGACACCGGCGTGTAGCGCGGCCCCTTGGTGCGGCGGACCTGCTCCGGCCCCTTCAGCATGACGAGGCGATACTCGGGATCGGCCTGCCCCTTGTCGATCTCGTCCTGCGTCACTTCATGCGCGCGCACCGGATCGCGGCCGGTCAGCTTGGTCGCGGCGGTATCGTCGGCGATCGCCTGGATTTCCAGGATGTGCAGGCCGCAAAATTCGGCGATCTGCTCGAACGAAAGCGCGGTGTTGTCGACGAGCCAGGACGCGGTCGCGTGCGGCATGAGCGGCTGGGCCACGGGTCACTCCTTAAAACGGAAAGGGCCGCCCCTTTCGGAGCGGCCGCAATAATGAGGATGGCTTAATCCTATTGGCGCGCCGGAGCAAGCGCCGGCCGAAAAATCGCTCGCGCTTACGCGGCGATGGCTGCGTCGTCGAGCCCCACGGGCGCCAGCGCCTTCAAGAATTGGCGCGCGCTTGCCTCCCAGGTGAAGCTGCCTCCATACGCCGCGCAAGCCGCGCGATCGAGCGTCAGCGCCTGCGCGATCGCGGCGTCCAGGTCGTCGTCCATCACGCCGACGCCTGGCCTCAGCACGTCGAGCGGCCCGGTGACGGGGTACGCCGCTACCGGGGTGCCGCACGCCATCGCCTCGATCATCACCAGCCCGAATGTGTCGGTGCGGCTGGGGAAGACGAACACGTCCGCCGCCGCATAAGCCGCAGCAAGGTCCGCGCCGAAGCGGGCGCCGAGGAAATGCGCCTCCGGAAAGCGTGCTTCCAGCGTGCCCCGCGCCGGACCGTCGCCGACGACGACCTTGGTGCCGGGATGCTCGGCGGTGAGAAACGCCTCCACGTTCTTCTCCACCGCGACACGGCCGACGTAGAGCAGGATCGGACCGGGCAGCGCGCGGATGGTCTGATCGGCCGCGGTCGCAGGCGAGAACAGCGACAGGTCGACACCGCGCCCCCATTCGCGGACGTTGTTGAGATCGTGGCTCTTGAGCGTCGCCTCGATCGAGGGTGTCGAGGCGAGGATCGCCTGCGCGGGCGCGTGGAACCAGCGGATGTAGCGCCAGACCCATTCCGGGTTCACGCCGGTGCGTGCCGAAACGTAATCTGGGAATTGCGTGTGATAGGCGGTGGTGAACGGGAACTTTTGGGACAGGCACCAGCGCCGCGCGGCAAGACACACCGGCCCTTCGGTGGCGAGGTGGATGGCGTGCGGGTTGAAGTCGGCCAGCATCTTGCCGACGCCCGACGTGCTGGCGAGCGCGAGGCGGATTTCCGGGTAGGTCGGGCACGGCAATGAGTAGAATTGATCGGGCGAGACCACGAGCACCTCATGCCCCTGGCGTTCCAGCTCGGCGCGGACCGATTGCAGCGTGCGCACGACCCCGTTGACCTGCGGGCTCCACGCATCAGTAGCGATCGCGATCCGCACCTGCGTCAGGCCGCCATCATCTCGATCTTCGCGGGTGCCGCCGCTTCCGCCTCGCGGGCAGTCCGGGCGGCGATCTCGTCGGCCCAGTGCAGCACTTCCATGCGGCCGTCGAAATGCTCGACCAGCGCGGTGCAGCCCTCCACCCAGTCGCCGTCGTTATAATATTGTACGCCGTTGATGTCGCGCATCTCGGCGGTGTGGATATGGCCGCACACCACGCCGTCGACGCCGCGCGCACCGGCCGCCTCGGCGATTACCTGCTCGTAGTTCGAGATGAATTCGACCGCGTTCTTCACCTTCGCCTTCGCATGTTTGGACAGCGACCAATATGGCATGTTGAACCGGCGGCGATAGGCATTCACCACCCGGTTCAGGGCCATCAGCGTTTCATAGGCGACGTCGCCGACATGCGCCAGCCATCTGTGCGCGAGCGTGATCGCGTCGAACTCATCGCCGTGCAGCACCAGCAGGCGGCGGCAATCGGCGGTGGTGTGGATCGCTTTCCGCCGGATCGAGATGCCGCCGAAACTGAGACCCGAAAATTGGCGCATCACCTCGTCATGGTTGCCGGGGATGTAGACCACCTCGGTGCCGCGCTTGGCGCGCTTGAGCAGGCGCCACACCACGTCATTGTGCGCGTCCGGCCAGTAGAACTTCTTCTTCAGCCGCCAGCCGTCGATGATGTCGCCGACCAGATATAGCGTGTCGCTATCGACGTGATCGAGGAAGTCGATCAGCATCTCGGCATTGCAGCCGCGCGTGCCGAGGTGGATATCGCTGATCCAGATCGTGCGGAAGCGCTGCCGCTCGGCCCGCGTGTGTTCAGGGATCGATGGCGTGGAATTGGCGAAATCGGCAAGGTCCGTGACGGCGCCGTCGCCGGGCAGCAGGGTCATCGCGATTCTGGTGACGGCGTCCATACGGTCTCTCCCGGGTCCAGTCTGGGCTGGTCCGGGCTATGCCCGTGCAATGTTACAGCTTGTGTCCGCTGGCATGACATCTGCGTTACGCGGTGATGGCGATATGCCCCGGCTGCGCCGCCACCCGCGCCAGCCACGCCGTGATCGCCGGATAACGCGCAAGGTCCATCCCGCCCTCGCCCGCGACGTGCGTGTAGGCATAGAGCGCGATATCGGCGAGCGTAAAGCGGCCGGCGGCGAACCAGTCGCGCGCGGCCAAATGCTCCTCCATCAACGCGAGCGCGGCGGCGGCGGCGGTTTCGCGCGCGGGGATCTGCTCACGCTGCTGGGCGGTGAGGTTGGCCTCGCCCACCATAGCGCGCCAGAAGCGCAGCGTGGCGACGTTGGGTTCGTGGTTATACTGTTCCCAGAACATCCAGCGCAGCATGTCGGCATGGTCGAAGCGATCCTGCGGGATCAACGCCGAACCATGCGCGAGCCAGACGCAGGCGGCGTTGCTCTCCGGCAGGAACGTGTCGCCGATCTGGAGGACGGGAATGCGGCCATTGGCGTTGACGCCGGCGAGGAAGCCGGGCGTGCGCGTTTCGCCCTTCAGGATATCATACTCACGCCGCTTGAGCGTCGCGCCGACATGCGCGGCGGTGAGGCGGATCTTGTAGCAGTTCCCCGAATTGGCATATTCGTGCAGGATCAGGTCGGTCATCATATCACCCCCTCGATGTCACGCTTCCGCCGCGCCGCGCCCATTTCGAACCACCCCCAGCCGCCAAGCGCGATCGGCAATACCCAGCCCCAAACATGGCCCCACCATGCGAAGTGCTGCGACGCCAGCGGCACCGGCCCCGGCAGATGCACCTTGCGCATGTAATCGTCGCTCACGGGCGCGTAGACGAATTCGCGCAGCGTTTCGTAATAGACGACATCGCCATCGTCCCTGCCGACCCAGTAGGGTGCGCCGAGGATGCTCGTCTCCATCACCGAATAGCCGAAATGCAACCGATCGGGCGGCGCGAGCGGAGCGGATTGCGCGGGACCCGCACCGCCGCGCTTGGACAGATGCACGCCGTACTGGTCAAGCGCGTCGGCATAGCCGGCCGGCGCGGCTGCGGTGGCGATGCTTGCTCCCGGCAGGATCAGCGCGCGGCGGCCTAACGGCAGGCTGCGATCGGTCAACGCCAGCACGACCAGCATGTAAAGCAGAATCACGCCGACGATGCCCCATCGCCGATACCGATCGCGCATCACGATGGTATCGTCGGCCATGCCCTCAATCCTCCAGCGTCAGCACGATCTTGCCGATGTGGCTTCCCTCCTCCATGCGGCGGTGCGCGTCGGGCGCCTGCGCGAGTGGAAAGCTGCGGTCCATCACCGGGCGCAACCGCCCCGCCTCGACATGCGGCCAGACGGTGCGGTGGAGCTCGTCCGCGACCAGCGCCTTGAACGCGCCGTCTCGCGAGCGCAGCGTCGATCCGGTCAGCGTGAGGCGGCGGCGCATGATCTCGAAGATCGGGATCTCCGCCTTCGCGCCGCGCTGGACCGCGATCGAGACGTGGCGGCCATCGTCCGCCAGGCACTTGAGGTTGCGCGGCAGGTAATCCCCGCCGACCATGTCGAGCACCGCCGCCACGCCCGCCCCGCCGGTGATGGCGTGGACGCGCTCGACGAAATCCTCGTTCGCGTAATTGATCGCATGGTCGGCGCCGAGGCCGAGCGCCGCCGCGCACTTCGCGTCCGATCCGGCGGTGACGATGATGGTCAGCCCGAAGATCCGGGCGAGGCTGATCGCCATCGTGCCGATGCCGCTGGTGCCGCCGTGGACCAGCACGGTATCGCCCTCGATCGCATAGGCGCGCTCGAACAGGTTGGTCCACACCGTGAACAGCGTCTCGGGCAGCGCCGCGGCCTCCGCCATCGACAGACCGTCAGGCACCGGCAGACACTGCCCGGCGGGCACGCTCGCATATTCGGCATAACCGCCACCGGCGAGCAGCGCGCAGACCGGCTGGCCGATCATCTCCGCGCCGACCCCCTCGCCGACCGCGACGATCTCGCCTGCGATCTCGAGCCCCGGAATTGAGGATGCACCGGGCGGCGGCGGATAGCCGCCTTGGCGTTGCAGCACGTCTGGCCGATTGACGCCAGCCGCTGCCACGCGGACCAGCACCTCGCCGTCGCGAAGTTCGGGCACCGGGCGTTCCACGACTTGCAGCACCTCCGGTCCGCCGGGCGCCTCGGGATCGATCGCCCGCATCGTCTTCGGTATTTCCATGTATGCGCCGCCCTGTTTTTTGCCGGCTTCGACCCGTATTCGGCCTTATTGACATCGTCGCCCCACGGGTCAACGATCAGGACATGGACTTCGACGAGATTCTCGCGAAAAACCCGCAAGATCCGCTGGCGCTACTGGCGCGGCAGGATCTCGAACGCCTCTCACTGGACGAATTGACCGCGCGGATCGCGCTGCTTGAGGCGGAGGCGGCGCGCAGCCGGCAACAGATCGACCGTGCCACCAAGCACCGCAATCTCGCGGACGGCCTGTTCAAGGCGTGACCGCACCCGCCACCCTGGGCGGCGAACGCAACAGTAAGCGGGCAGGCGCATTTCAAGTGCTTGATGCGACCCCCCCGCCATCCAACATAGTCGGAAAGGGCCGCGCGTTCGCTTGCGGCCCGCATGGAGTAACCTGATGCCCTCTTTCGCCTCAGCGCTGGAAACCACCCTCCACAAGGCGCTCGAAGCCGCGTCGTCGCGGCGCCACGAATATGCCACGCTTGAGCATCTGCTGCTTGCGCTGGTCGATGACGAGCATGCCTCGAAGGTGATGGCGTCGTGCGGGGTCGATCTGCCTGAGTTGAAGACCACGGTCGCGCATTACCTCGATACCGAACTCGAAGCGCTGAAGGTCGATGTCGCGACCGATCCGTCGCCGACCAGCGGCTTCCAGCGCGTGGTGCAGCGCGCCATCCTGCACGTCCAGTCGTCCGGTCGTGACGAGGTGACCGGCGCCAACGTGCTCGTCGCCTTGTTCTCGGAACGCGAAAGCTACGCCGTCTATTTCCTCCAGCAGCAGGACATGAGCCGTCTCGATGCCGTCAGCTTCATCTCGCATGGCGTCGGCAAGGGTGGCGCCACCCCGGAGCAGCGCGACGTGAAGGGCGCAGAGGAAGAAAAGCCCAAGGCGGAGTCCAAGGGCAAGGCGGAGAGCGCGCTGAAACAGTTCACCGTCGATCTTAACGAGAAGGCCAAGAACGGCAAGGTCGATCCGCTGATCGGGCGCGGCCCCGAGGTCGATCGCACCGTGCAGATCCTGTGCCGCCGGTCCAAGAACAACCCGCTGTATGTGGGTGACCCCGGCGTCGGCAAGACCGCGATCGCCGAAGGTCTCGCGCGGAAAATCGTCGAGGGCGACGTGCCGGAGGTGCTGCTGCCGGCGGTGATCTATTCGCTCGACATGGGCGCGCTGCTCGCCGGCACCCGCTATCGCGGTGATTTCGAGGAGCGGCTGAAGGCGGTCGTCAACGAGCTCGAAAAGCTGCCGCATGCCGTGCTGTTCATCGATGAAATCCACACCGTGATCGGCGCCGGCGCGACCAGCGGCGGGGCGATGGACGCCTCAAACCTGCTCAAGCCCGCACTGTCGGGTGGCACGATCCGCTGCATCGGTTCGACCACCTACAAGGAGTTCCGCAACCACTTCGAAAAGGATCGAGCGCTGCTGCGCCGGTTCCAGAAGATCGACGTCAACGAACCGACCATCGAGGACACGATCAAGATCCTGTCGGGCCTGCGCTCCGCGTTCGAGACGCACCATTCGGTGAAATACACGCCCGACGCGATCAAGGCGGCGGTCGAACTGTCGGCGCGTTACATCAACGACCGCAAGCTGCCTGACAAGGCGATCGACGTGATCGACGAGGTCGGCGCGATGCAGATGCTTGTGCCGGCGCCCAAGCGCAAGAAGACCATCACCACGCGCGAGATCGAAGCGGTGATCGCGACGATGGCGCGCATCCCGCCAAAATCGGTTTCGACCGACGATACCAAGGCGCTCGAATCGCTCGAGACCGATCTCAAGCGCGTGGTGTTCGGCCAGAACGCCGCGATCGAGAAGCTTGCCTCGGCGATCAAGCTCAGCCGTGCGGGCTTGCGCGATCCGGAGAAGCCGATCGGCAACTATCTGTTCACCGGCCCGACCGGCGTCGGCAAGACCGAGGTCGCCAAGCAACTTGCCACGATCATGGGCATCCCGCTCCAGCGCTTCGATATGTCGGAATATATGGAGCGGCACTCGGTCAGCCGGCTGATCGGTGCGCCTCCGGGCTATGTCGGGTTCGATCAGGGCGGTCTGCTCACCGATGCGATCGACCAGCAGCCACATTGCGTGCTGTTGCTCGACGAGATCGAAAAGGCGCACCCGGACCTGTTCAACATCCTGTTGCAGGTGATGGACAATGGCCGCCTCACCGATCAGCACGGCAAGACGGTCGATTTCCGCAACGTCATCCTCATCATGACGACCAATGCCGGCGCGTCCGACATGGCGCGGGAGACGCTCGGCTTCGGTACGCTCACCCGCGAGGGCGAGGACGAGCAGGCGGTGCAGAAGATGTTCACGCCGGAGTTCCGCAACCGGCTCGATGCGATCGTGCCGTTCGGCTACTTGCCGACCGAAGTGGTCGCGCGGGTGGTGGACAAGTTCATCCTCCAGCTCGAGCTTCAGCTTGCTGATCGCAACGTCCACATCAACCTGGACGATGAATCGAAGGCATGGCTCACCACCAAGGGCTATGACAAGCTGTACGGCGCACGTCCGATGGGTCGTTTGATCCAGGAGAAGATCAAGCAGCCGCTCGCCGAGGAACTGTTGTTCGGCAAGCTGGTGCACGGCGGCGAAGTGACGGTGAAGATGAAGGACAATGCCCTCGCCTTCGAAATTACGCCGGCGGCACCAAAGAAGCCCAAGAAGACCAAGCTCGACAAGGCCGAAACGCCGGCCAAGTAAGGAGAATGCCGGCGGGTTGAGGTGATCCACAACCCGCCGGCCACTCCCGTCCAGCGGTGGCGGGGCGGCGCCTTTCGGAAACGACCCGCTCCAGCGGCACGCGACCAAATCTTTTCTGAGATGCCGAAGAAGGTCGTGGCTGCAGCGGAGCCCGCCGAAGCCGGCTCCCGACTGGTCGGAAAAGGCACCTGCGCGGGTCTCAGATAGCCTCTGCCGCTGCGGTGTCAGGCGTGCCTACTGCCCTGATGCCGCTGCGCCATCCGCATTTACCGATTATTGTTCATATCGATTTAGCAACACGTCCGATGTCGCGGCACGAACTCCTTCGCAGCCTTGTTTGCCGCCTCGCGACCTTTCTCGCGATCATCTGCGGCGTGTGCCTGCTGCCTGCGTCTGCCGTCGCGAAAGTTGGCCCGGTCGGGCTGCCGCTCAAGACGTGCGTACTACGCGATGCGCCGGGAACGACTGCCGCCAAGCTGTTCCGCCATCCGCACGGCTTCGATTGCAAAACGCCCCAAGTCCGCTTCGGTGACGGTGATTTCTGGCTGATGAGCCAGCCGCTCGATGTCACCGCCGGCGTCGACCGCCTTGCGGTGCGTTCGTCCACGGTCTGGCAGCGCGCGTCGACGGTACATGCACTGTTTGCGGATGGCACGATCGTCTCGATCCGTTCCGACGACCGTGCTGTTTCGCGCGATCTCCGGCTCGGCGCGATTTCGCAGCGTTGGTTACCGCGGCGCCAAGCGCCGTTGGTGCGGCTGCTCTGGCACATCGAGGGGGTATCGAACATCCGCGGGCTACTCCTCGCGCCTACGGTGGCGACAGGCGGAGAAGTCGGTCGGTCAGACATTTATCTCGCGGCGCTGTACGCGGCTATCGCTGGCGCGTGCACGGCGCTGCTGCTGTTCAACCTTGGCCTCGCCTATGCGTTACGCCACCGCTATTTGCGGTTTTATTGCGTGATGATGCTCTCGCTGATCGCCTATGTGATCAGTTCCTCCGGCGCGCTGGCCTGGTTGACGCCTGATCTCGCCAACACCGCACGCATGAAGATCAACTATGCGCTGCTGGCGCTGACCGGGATTTCCGCCCTCGCCTTTCTGGGCGATTTCTTCGAGCAAGGCGTGATGACCGCGCGGCTACGGCGGCTCAGCATTATCTCCAGTGTCGCGGTCGGCGTGCCGACGCTTGGTATCGTGGCGATTGCCCCAATCGAAGTGCACGTGCTCGACACCGCCTACGCACTCGGGTTTCTGCTGTTGCTGGGTTCGGTCGTACCGATCCTCTTCAATGCGTGGCGGCAGCACAGCGCGTTTCTGCCGTTCTTCACGCTTGCCTGGGCAGTACCGCTCGTGCTTGCGGTGGTGCGGGTCCTGTGGGGCATGTTTGGCGGCCCGTACAGTTTCTGGCTCGACAATTCTTCGGTGCTGTCGATGACGTTGGAGGCTCTGCTGTCGAGCCTCGCGATCGGCCACCGCGTGCTGTTGCTCGCGCGCGAGCGGGATGAGGCACGCGAGCAGGAGATTGCGGCGCGATTGCTGGCCGATACCGATCCGCTTACCGGATTGCTCAACCGTCGTGCGTTCCTGCGCAGCGCGATCGGGTGCGAGGGCGATTTCACGCTGCTGGTCATCGATCTCGACCACTTCAAGCGCGTAAACGAGACGATCGGCCATGATGGCGGCGACGAGGTGCTGCGCATCTTTGCACGGACACTACGCCAGTCGCTGCCTGCGGATGCGCTGGTCGCGCGTCTTGGCGGTGAGGAGTTTGCGGTGGTCACCGGCGCCAACGCCGGTGCGCTGGCCGACCAAATCCTCGACCGGCTCCGCAACGCGCGTATGCCATTCGACATTCAGGTTACGGCCAGCATCGGCACCTGCACCGGCCCGCTGATGCGCGAAGTCGACTGGAAGGCGCTGTACCGTTCCGCCGACGCCGCTCTTTACGAGGCGAAAGCGGCCGGGCGCGACCGCACGCGCGGCTCACCTGCGCTACAGCGCTTTGCCGCCTGAGCAGCGCTTGCCGCCATCGCCGGCCTCCCGTATGATGAACGCGGGGAGATCAATCATGCGCAATCGACGGGCGGCTATGGTTCTGGCGCTGGTACTGGTCGCGACACTCGCCGCGCGGCATCCATCGGCGGATCTGCGTATCCGGTTGAATGATCCGCGCGATTTCGCTCCTCACCAGGTTCAAGCCGCGTTTGACCTCGGCATCATGGCGGTGTCGGTACTGGTCACCTGGACACCGAACCGCCTCGGCTGAACATTCGCGCGATCAAGCGCGTTCTGCGCAAACCGCAACACCATCATTGCATTTGATGACGTGGAGCCGCGCGGATAAGCTACCGCATGACCGATCTCGACAGCTTCATCACCGGCCTGCCGAAGGCCGAACTGCACCTCCACATCGAAGGAAGCCTTGAACCCGAACTGATGTTCGCGCTCGCGCAGCGCAACGGTGTGGCGATCCCCTATGCCAGCGTGGAGGATGTTCGCGCAGCCTATGCGTTCGGCAACCTCCAGGACTTCCTAGACATCTATTATGCGGGTGCGGACGTCTTGCGCACGCAGGCAGACTTCCACGATCTTGCTGCCGCCTATTTCAATCGTGCTGCCGCCGACGGCGTGCGGCATGCCGAGATCATGTTCGATCCGCAGACGCATACCGATCGCGGTGTCGCGTTCGGGACGGTGATCGAGGGGCTGCTTTCAGGCATGGCCGAGGCGGAGACGCAGCACGGCATCTCCAGTAGCCTCATCATGAGTTTCCTGCGCCACCTTAGCGAAGATGCCGCCATCGCGACGCTTGCTGCGGCGGAGCCGTGGCTCGACCGGATCGCCGCCGTCGGGCTGGATTCGTCGGAGGTAGGCCACCCGCCCGAGAAGTTCGCCCGTGTGTTCGCCGCCGCGCGCGAAAAGGGGCTGAAGCTCGTCGCCCATGCTGGCGAGGAAGGCCCTGCCGCCTACGTCTGGGAGGCGCTCGATGTATTGCACGTCGACCGCATCGACCACGGCAACCGTGCGCTCGAGGACGACGCACTGGTCAGCCGGCTGGCGGCGGAGGGGATGACGCTGACGGTCTGCCCACTCTCCAACCTCAAGTTGTGCGTGGTCGACGACATCGCCGCGCATCCGATCGGCCGGATGCTGGACCTCGGCCTGAAAGCCACCGTCAATTCGGACGATCCCGCCTATTTCGGCGGCTATGTCGGCGACAATTACCGCGCAGTCGCAGGCGTGCTCGACCGGGCGGCGCTGGCGACGCTGGCGCGCAACAGCTTTACCGGGTCGTTTCTCGCCCCCGAGGCGGTGGCGGCCCATCTCGCCGAGATCGATGCCTTCATGGCGGCGCGGTGATGCGGCTCGCCGCGCTGATCCTCGCGGTCCTGCTCAGCATCAGCGTGGCCAACGCGGCACCAAAGCGGAAGGTCATCATCGACGATGAAGGCTTTCAGCTGATGCACCTGATGCTTCTGGGCGATCCGGATGTGGAGGTGCTGGGCCTCACCACCGTATCCGGCAACGTGTGGGCGAACCGTGCGACGGCGATGGCGCTGAAGGGACTGGAGCTTGCGCATCGCAGCGACGTGCCGGTGGTTCAGGGCGCAACCTACCCGATCCTCAACACCGAAGCGCAGACCGACCGGTGGGAGGCGCTGTACGGCAAGCTCTCGTGGCGCGGCGCTTGGACCAAGCCGGCCGCCGGGCAGGCAGCACGCGACGTACCCGGCCCGAGCAGCCCGGTCGATCTGCCCGGCGGCAACCCGACCACGAAGCCGGCGGATGAGATCGCCGCCAATTTCCTGATCCGCATAGTGCATAAATATCCGGGCGAAGTGACGATCCTCGCCACCGGGCCTTTGACTAATCTCGCGCTGGCGCAGCGGCTCGACCCGGCTTTTGCAGGGCTGGCAAAGGAATTGGTCTACATGGCTGGCAGCCTAAACCCGCAGCAGATGCTGCGCGGTACGGTCGCGGCCGAGTTCGCGCGCGACTACACCAACACGCCACGCCGCGAGTTCAACGCCCGGTTTGATCCGGAAGCGGCGAGCATCGTCTCGCGCGCGCCGTGGCGGAGGATCGTAGCGGTGCCGGTCGATCCTTCCGCCGCGACGCAGCTTTCCGCTACCTTGCAGGCGCGGCTCGCTGCAAGCGCCACGCCCGAGGTCGCGAAGTTCATCACCACACTGCCCACCGACTGGCCGCTGTGGGATGAGATCGCCGCAGCGGTGTGGCTCGACCCGTCGATCGTCACGCAGCGCGAGACGCTGTTCATCGATTATAATACGGTGTTTTCGGCGGGTTATGGCGACATGCTGTCGTGGCGCGCGGGCGATCAGCCGGGGCTTGGCGAGCAACCGGCGGAGGTCATCCGCGCGATCGACCCGACGCGGCTGGAGGCGATGCTCACGCGGGAGATCGGGCGGAAGTGACCCGCGCCGCCGGGCACGTCAGCTGCGATCAAGCCAGCCGCGCAGCGCGGCGTTGACCGCATCGGCCGCCGCCCAAGGGATGAAATGCCCGGCGTCGAGCTTCACCAACGTCAGGTCAGGCACGAGCGACGCAAGCCCGTCAAGCTGGACCGGCAGCAGATAACGGTCACGCATCCCCCAGATCACCAGCGTCGGCTGCGTGACGACACGATCGTCGAGACCTCCCGAGCTGTTCCCCGGCCGCTCCGGTCGGGCGTTTTCGTGCTGCTCCGCCGCTGCGCGGTACCAGTTCAGCATGCCGGTCATCGCGCCCGGCTGACTCCATTCCTCAAGATGCGCGGCTCGCTCCCGCCCCACCGCCAGCGCCGCCAGCCACTGCACGACACGGCTGCCGAACACCCGCGCCAGCGCGCGCGACCGGTCAAGCCGGGTACGTCGGATGACGCCGATATAGCCGCTCGCTTTTGCCTGCGCCGGATCGGCCAGCGTTTTCGCGAACAGCGCCGGGTGCGGTGCGTTGAGGATCGCAAGGCGCATCACCCGATCGGGCCGGCTCATCGCCGCACCCCAAGCGATCGCCCCGCCCCAATCATGCCCGACGAGCGTGAACGTGTCCCGTTCGAAATGGTCGGCGAGCGCGAACACGTCGGCCATGATCCTGTCCGGTGCATACGCCTCCAGCGGCGCCGGCTTGGACGAGCGCGCATAGCCGCGCTGATCGGGCGCGATCACGAAATGCGTTTTCGCCAGTTCCGGGATCTGGTGCCGCCACGCCCGGTGCGATTCGGGGAAACCGTGCAGCAGGATGATCGCCGGATGCGCCCGATCACCCGCCACCGCGACGTCGAGAGCGACGCCCGTGGCGAGCGAAACGCGGATCACGGGTAGCTGACCGTGAGCGGTACCTCCGGAAGCGGAATCCACTCCTTGTCGTCGCCCGGCACCTTGGGGAACGCGCCGGCCTTCCATGCGCGCTTGGCCTCGTTGATCCGCTCGCGGCTGGAGGAGACGAAATTCCAGAATACATGCCGCGGTGTCGCGAACGCCTCGCCGCCGGCCAGCATCACCCGCCCGCCCGCACCAGAACGCAGCGTCGGCGTAGTGCCGGGGCGCAGCACGTACAGCGTCATCGGCTCCAGCGTCATGCCGTCCAGCGTCGCCTCGCCCAAGGCGACGTAGAGCGCACGTTCATCGGCGGATGCGTCGATCGGAGCGCTGCCGCCGGGGGCGAGCACGATGTCGGCATAGATCGTCTGCGCGTAGCTGGTGGTCGGCGCGCTCAGCCCCCAAAGGTCGCCCATGATGACGCGCGCCTCTACGCCGCCGTCGCGCAGCATCGGCAGGTCGGCGGCGGACTGATGCTCGAACGCCGGGTCCATTTCCTCGTCCTTCTCGGGCATCGCGAGCCAGGTCTGGATACCGGACAATTCCGGGCCGCGCCCGCGTTCGTCCTCGGGCGAGCGTTCGGAATGGACGATGCCGTGACCCGCCGTCATCAAATTGACCGCGCCCGGTTCGATCCGCACGTCGCTGCCGATCGAATCGCGATGCCCGATCGCGCCACCGAACAGATAGGTGACGGTGGCGAGATTGATGTGCGGGTGCGGGCGCACGTCGATACCGTTACCCGCTTGGAGATGAGCCGGTCCCATCTGGTCGAAGAAGATGAATGGCCCCACCATCGTCCGCGGTTTCGCCGGCAAGGTACGGTGCACCTTGAAGCCGCCGAGATCGTGCGTGACGGGCAGCAAAGTCTGGAGGATGAGGTCGTCTGTCATGGCGTTTCCAGCGTAGCGAGCATGTCGAGCAGGTCGACCGGGAAGATCGGTTCGGGAAAGCCGGCGATCTCGTCGCGGGCGAACCAACGCCATTCCTGCATCACCCGCTGTTCGAGCGGGGTGTGGCCGCTGGTATCGACCTCGACCGTGTCGGCGCGGATCAGGAAATAGCGTTCGTCGCCGGTGACGGCTACACCGTCCAGCGTGATGAAGTCGGCGATCCGGCGCGCGACCTCCGGTCCGGGTTCCGCGACGATGCCGGTCTCCTCGAACAGTTCGCGCCGCGCCGCCGCTTCGTAGCTTTCGCCCGGATCGACCGCGCCGCCCGGCGTGCACCAGAACGGCGGCCGATCATGCGGCGTGAAGCGGAACAGCAGGATTTTACCCTCCCCGTCCAGCAGCAGGATGCGTGCGGCCGGGCGCTGTTTGCGTTCGCTCATACGGCGTCGAGTTCGGGATAATGGCGAAAGATGCCGTCCGTGTTGAACCCGATGCGACGATCGCTGGCGAGATACGCTGCGATACCATCAAGTGCGGCAACACGGTCGTACAGCGCGATCAGCGCCGGGTAATCGCCTTCAATCGCCGCCATCCGCCTGGGGAACATATACCGCAGCCCCGCGACGACCTGGTACAACGAGGTGTCGCCGTAGCTCCACGTCTCCCCCATCAGCCAGTCGCCCGGATTGGCGGCCAGCGCTTTCTCGAAATAGCCGAGGAATTTGGGCAGGCGTTCCTCGCGGAATTGCGCGGCGGCGCGGGCGGCCTCGGGCCTCTGATCGTCGTAGTACGCCATCAACGCGACGGGATGGTGAACGTTGTGCACCTCCGCGACGAGATCCGCGATGGTGAGTTGCACGGCGTTCAGCCACTGGCGATCGGCGCGGCCGGACGGCGCGATGGCGTGCTTTTCACCAAGGTACGCGAGAATGTTGGCGACCTGCGACACCACGCCGTCCTCTGTTTCGAGATACGGCGGCGCAAACGCCCCGCGCCCGGTGAGCCCCTCAAGATCCGCCAGCAACGCCTCGGCGCCAGCGGCGCGCGCGCGGTCAACGTAAGCGATGTCGCCCGCCTCCATCGCGAGGCGTACGAACTCGCCGCGCCCTTGCAGGTCGGGCCAGTACCATAAGGAATAGCTCATCTCATTCTCCCGGCGCGCGTGCCTTGATCGCCAGCGCGTGGATGCGCTCGGCGAGCAGCTCCGCCAGCGCCTGGTTGACGAGCCGCTGCCGTTGAACGCGCGAGATGCCGACAAAGGCCGCGCTTTCGATGATGACGGTGAAATGCGATTCCCCCGATTTGTCGTCGCCCATGTGGCCGGCGTGGTGGTGGCTGTCGTTGACCACCTCCAGCAGCGAGGGCGCGAGCGCGGTGGTGAGACGGGCGGCGATCTGATCCGCGACGGAGCCGGTGGCGAGCGTGTTCATCGCGCCTATATAGTCCGTTTCAGCATTTCAGGGAGCCGGCGTGGCACGCCAGACCGAAAAGAAAGACCGACCGAACGTCCGCTTCCATGGGCGGGTGGAAGGGAGCGCGCGCGTGTGCGACGAACCCGGCTGCGACCTGCCCGGCGAGTTCCGCGCACCGGCGGAAGGGCCTAGGAACGACTTTGAGGGGCCGCGCCCGTACCGCTGGTTCTGCCTCGACCATGTTCGCGCGTTCAACGCCCGCTACAACTTTTTCGCGGGTATGAGCGTGGACGAGATCCACGACGCGCAGCGGCCTTATGCCGGCTGGGAACGCGAGACGCGCGCTTTCACAGGCAACGGCGGCGCCGACCGACCACCGAAATGGGCCGACTTCGCCGATCCGCTCGACGCGATCGGCGCGCGTTTCCGCGAGCGTACCCAGGCGGCCGCGTCACGGCAGGACGGCAAGCCGCTGTCCGACGTTGATCGGCGCGCGCTGAAGGTGCTGGAGCTGTCGACCGATGTCGATCGGCGTGGCCTGCGCCAGCGCTATGCCGAGCTCGTCCGCAAATATCATCCGGACCGCAACGGCGGCGATCGCAGCTTTGAGAAGAAGCTACAGGACGTCATCGCGGCTTACACGCACCTCAAGAGCGCACGCGCCTTCGCGTGATCCCGGTTCGCGCCCGCCCGCCGCCGGGCGGCGCGGTCGGGTTCAGCCCCGCGCCTCCGCCTGCGGCGATCGATTCGTCACGTCGTCGACCGGCAAGTTCAAGAAGATCCGCTGGCTCGTCGCCAACGTCTCCTGGCTCATCTTGCATGACGAATGCGACGCAGGAGTATCGAACGTAACGCACGATGCCGCCGCTACGCTTGGCGACGACGGCTTGACGCAAGGCAATATCGTTCGCAGTGAACAAAGCGGAGTGCCGTTTGCGCGCGCGATGCGTTAGGGGGCTTCGCGACAGCTCTTATCACGGTACGCAGACGACATGACCGACATTCCCAACACCCAGCCCGACAGCCGCGAGACGACGATCCTCGACGCGCCCGACCGCATGGCCAAGGTCCGTGACCTGTTCGGCATCGATTCGGACATGGAGGTCCCCGCCTTCAGCGAAGCGGATGAACGCGTGCCCGATCTCGACCCGGCCTATGTGTTCGACAAGGATACCACGCTGGCGATCTGCGCCGGTTTCGCGCACAACCGCCGCGTGATGGTGCAGGGCTATCACGGCACCGGCAAATCGAGCCATATCGAGCAGGTCGCCGCGCGCCTCAACTGGCCGTGCATCCGTATCAACCTCGACGCGCATATCAGCCGCATCGATCTGGTCGGCCGCGACGCGATCGTGCTGAAGGACGGCCAGCAGGTCACCGAATTCCGCGAGGGGCTGCTGCCCTGGGCGCTCCAGACGCCGACCGCGCTGGTGTTCGACGAATATGACGCCGGGCGCCCGGACGTAATGTTCGTGATCCAGCGCGTGCTGGAGACCGAGGGCAAGCTGACCCTGCTCGACCAGAACCGCGTGATCCGCCCCTCCCCGTGGTTCCGTCTGTTCGCCACCGCCAACACGATTGGCCTCGGCGATACCAGCGGGCTGTATCATGGCACGCAGCAGATCAACCAGGGTCAGATGGACCGCTGGAACATCGTCGTCACGCTCAACTATCTGCCCGCCAAGGTTGAGGCGCAGATCGTGCTGGCCAAGTCGGGCGAATACGACAAGCCGGAGGGCAAGCAGACCGTCGAGCAGATGGTCAAGGTTGCGGACCTCACCCGGCGTGGCTTCATGAACGGCGATATCTCGACCGTGATGAGCCCGCGCACCGTCATCACCTGGGCGCAGAACACGCTGATCTTCGGTGATATCGGTTTCGCGTTCCGCCTGTCGTTCCTCAACAAGTGCGACGAGGCCGAGCGGCCGCTGGTGGCGGAATATTATCAGCGCGTGTTCGGCAAGGACTTGCCCGAGAGCGTGGTCGCGAAGGCGTAACCGGACAGCCGATGGCCACCGAGACCCCGCTAGACCGCTTCAAGACCGTGCTCGGCGGCACGACGCGCGCGCTGTCGCGTGAGCCGGAGGTGGAGCTTGGCTTCACCGCCGATGCGCCCGTGCAGTCCGGCAAGCACATCAAGGTGCCGATGCCGGCGCGCAACCTGCCCGCCGCGCAGGTAGCGGAGGCACGCGGGTTCGCCGACGGCTTCGCGCTGCGTCTGCGGCATCACGATGCCAAATTGCACGACCGGGGTGCGCCGGCCGAAGCCGTGGCGCGCGCGGTATTCGATGCGGTCGAGGACGCGCGGGTCGAGGCGATCGGTGCACGCGGGTTTGCCGGCATCTCCGACAATCTCGCGACAGCGCTCGACGCCAAGCTGCGCACCGATCCAATCACCCGCGCGCGCAACCGCGACGAGGTGCCGCTGTCGACCGCGCTCGGGCTGATCGTACGCGAGCGGCTGAGCGGGAAGCAGTCCCCCGCTGCGGCCGCGCCCGGCCTTGCGTTGGTGCGCGACTGGATCGAGCGCAACGCCGGCGGCAACCTCGACGCGCTGGCACTGGCGATCGACGACCAGCGCGCGTTCGCTGGCCTCACCACGCGGCTGCTTCAGGATCTCGATCTCGTCGAGGGCGAACTGGTGCCCGAGGAAACCGATGAGGGCGGGTCGGAGGAGGAAGGCACTGATGAGCAGGAACAGACCGACGATACTGACGAGGGCGATTCCGAAAGCGAGCAGGGCGAAGGCGAGATCGAGGCGCGCGGCTCCGACAGCGACAGCGAAGAGCAGGACGGCGAAGGTGAAGACCGCGACGACCAGCAGTTTGACGATGGCGAGGGCGAACCCGGCGACGACGGCGAGGACGGCATGCTGCCGACCCGCCCCAACCGCCCGACGTCCGATTTCCCGCCGCAGTTCGAATACAAGGCGTGGACCACCAAGTTCGACGAGGTGGTCGCGGCAACCGATCTGTGCGACGCCGACGAGCTGATCCGTCTGCGCGCCTATCTCGACCAGCAACTCGTCCACTTGCAGGGCGCGGTCACGAAACTCGCCAACCGGCTGCAACGCCGGCTGATGGCGCAGCAGAGCCGCAGTTGGGATTTCGACCAGGAGGAAGGGATCCTCGACGCAGCGAGGCTGGCGCGGATCGTCGTCAACCCGATGCTGTCGCTGAGCTACAAGATCGAGCGCGAGACCGAGTTCCGCGACACGGTCGTCACGCTGCTGATCGACAATAGCGGTTCGATGCGCGGTCGGCCGATCTCGATCGCGGCGATCAGCGCGGACATCCTCGCCCGCACGCTGGAACGCTGCGGCGTCAAGACCGAGATCCTCGGCTTCACCACCCGCGCGTGGAAGGGCGGGCAAAGCCGGGAGGCGTGGCTCGCTGCCGGCCGCCCTGCCCAGCCCGGCCGCCTCAACGACATTCGCCACATCGTCTACAAACAGGCGGACGAGCCGTGGCGGCGCGCCAAGCCCAACCTCGGGCTGATGATGCGCGAGGGGCTGCTCAAGGAAAATATCGACGGCGAAGCGTTGCTGTGGGCGCACTCGCGGCTGATCGCGCGGCGTGAGGAACGCAAGATCCTGATGGTGATCTCGGACGGCGCGCCGGTCGATGATTCCACCTTGAGCGTCAATTCGGGCAGCTTCCTCGAACGGCATCTGCGCCAGGTGATCGGCTGGATCGAGGCCCGCTCGCCGGTCGAACTGGTGGCGATCGGCATCGGGCACGACGTGACGCGCTATTATGCGCGCGCCGTCACGATCATGGATGCCGAACAGCTTGGCGGGACGATCATCGAACAGCTTGCGGCGCTGTTCGATACGCCGTGATGCGGGCGCTGCTCCCGCTTGCGCTGCTTGCGGTGGCGGCTGCACCTGCACCGAAGATCGACCACCTTGCGCCGATCGCGCTTCGTCCCGGCAGCAATCGCGTGCCCGGCTTCCTGCCCGGCGGCGGTGCTGCAACGATCATCGAAGCATGGCGCGGCAATGGGAACGCGCATGGCTATCACGTCTGGATGGTGTTGACCGGACGGAGCGAGGGCAATCCCGTCGGCGTGGCCAGCACAGCGGACGGTGGCGAGATCATCCGCGATGCGCCGTTCGATGGAGAGCGTGTCCTCGGCACCGTCCGGTTTGCGCGCGCGACCATCGGCGGAGCGCCAGCCAGCCTGGTGCTGAGCGCGCGGCTCGATACCACGCCCGGACGGCCGCTGGCGGACCATGAACGCGCGTCGGTGCGCGTCGATAGACTGGTAAAGACTGGTGATGGGATCGGCCCGCCGCTGCAGTTCCGCAGACTCGCAACGCTGCACAGCGAACGGCGCTATTGCAACGCGGATCTCGCGTTGCGCGACCTGCTCGGCGTGCCGCTGCCCGTCGGGTTCAGCGGGGCGAACCGCACCGACGGCTGTTCAGTCCATTGACGCGGATCGTCGCGCCGCAGGCCGGGTTCACCGGCCCGGTCAAACGTTCGGTGACGATCGCCGGACACCCGACGTCGATCAGCCTCGAACCGGTGTTCTGGCAGGCGCTCGAAGCTGCGGCGCGCGACCATGCACTACCGCTCAGCGCGCTGATCGCCGAAATCGATGCCGTGCGGATCACCGCCGCCGACCCACCAAATCTCGCCAGCGCGATCCGTAGCTGGCTGTTCGTCGCAAGCGTTGCATCCGGTTAGCGCCGGCTTACGTACAAATTCGCTACGGGCAGCCCCCGGCTTTTCGATTTCTTAACCGGCCTCCTATATTATGATCAAGGAGATGCCAGATGTATGAAGGACCGATCGTCGCCGCTTACGAGCTGCAAGCGACGCAGGACACGCTAGCCGACAACAGTGTCAGGCGCGGGCCGATCGCCGGCATAGTGGCGGCGCTGCCGATCAGTCTCGCATTGTGGGTGGGACTGTACTGCCTCGCCCGCCTCTGGTTCTGACCGGCTCCACCTCAGCATCGTCCGCGGCTAGCGCCCCGCGTGATCGCCCGCGCCGGTCGTCGCGACCGACGGCGCCGACCACCCGCCTCCCAAGGACCGGAACAGATCGACCTGTGCATCCGCGATGCGGACGTCCGCCGTCGCAAGGTCCGCATCCGCGTCGGCGAAGGTCCGCTGCGCATCCAATACCGTCAGGAAGTCGATCGTGCCTTCGCGCTGGCGCGCTAGCCCGATAGTGTGGCTGAGAACGGATTTGGACAGCGTCAGCGCACTGGCCGCGCTGCCGACATTGGCTCTGGCTTCGCCGAATTGTGACGCATACGGGCGCGCGTTGGTGGTAAACAGCAACTGGCCTTTCCGCGCAACATCGCCGTCGCGGTTGCCGCTGGCCACTTCGCCATCGGCGCGCGGGCGTTTCTTTACCGAGCGGCTAGGCGAGAAGCGGCCGACGTAATCGTGCCATTTGTTGACGTCGCACACCAGCGGGCTCGCCACCGTGGCGCAGGCGCAACCAGCTTAGCACCGGCATAGCCGATCACCGCCAGCAAGATCGTGGCGAGCGCTTCCAACCCGGCATCCTCGACCAGCCGCGCGAGATCGGTCTCGCTTCGGCGGTCTCGATGTGGGTTTCCATGTTCATGCCGCTATCTTCCACGCCAGCGACCCGACCGTGCCACCAGTGACGCTCGCCACCAGCAGCTCCGCCTGCGCCATGCTGAAGCCGGCCGTCAGGAACGCGGCGACCTCGGAGGCAGGCAGCGCGTAACCACGCCGCCATGCGTGCACTGCCAGCCGGCGCAGCGTTTCCAGCTTTGGTTCGGCCAAACGCGACGTCCTGCCGAGACCGAACAGCCCGCCGAACGCACGCGACACCGGACCGGGCTCGCTCAGGCTGCTGATCTTGTCGCGGCGGGCGACCGCGATGACGCTCCATTCGAGCGCAGAGAAAGCGGGGGCAGCCGGCGCATCGGCGCTCTGGCGGCTGGTCGCCGGGGCGGCGAAGGGATGTTCGAGATCGAGATAGGCCATGGTCAGTCCCCTTGAGCAGCCGCGTGGCACCGTTACGCGACGCTGATGCGTCGCGAGGACCGGCGGCTTGGGTGAATTGAGCAAACATCGGCGACCGTGGAGTCACGCTCCGCCGTGTTTTTGATGCAGATGATGTGGAACGCTAAAGCGGCACGCGTACATGCGGCCGCTGAAAATCAGCCGGTAGGTTTTCTCATGGGCGTTTCCCTTCCGCCGCTACACCGGGCTGTTTGTCGCTCCCGGCTTCGATACCAAGCGGTATATAATCAGTGCCTGTACCGCGTCAACCGCATTCTGTACCGGTAGGTAAATTAGTTTTAGAGCCAGCGGGCGTCCTATTTGGTCGGCCACACCGACAGGCTCGTTTCGACAAGCTGGGTCAGGTCCATGCAGCAGGTGCCCGTGCTCGCCTGAACCGATAAGCCCTGCATGATCGCATAAAGAAACCGAGCCAGCGCCTTGGGCTCAAGCCCTTCGGGAAACTCACCCTCGTCCTTGGCGCGCTGGAACCGCTCGACCAAGGCCACTTCCGACGAGGCACGCCGCGCGATCACATCCGCACGGATCGACTCGGCTTCGGCACCGCAGGAGATGACGCTCATGATCGCCATGCAACCCTTCGGATCGCACGAACTCGTCTGCATTTCGAGCGCGCCACGCAGGAAACGCTCGGCCACGCCGCGTGCGGTGGGCGCAGCAAGCGCCTTTTCGGTATAGGCCAGCTTGTCGCGTTCGTAGAGATCGAGCGCCTTGTGGAACAGCTGTTCCTTGTTGCCGAACGCGGCGTACAGGCTCGGCTTTGTTATACCCATCGCGGCGGTCAATTCCGCCATCGACGCGCTTTCGTAGCCGTTCTGCCAGAACACCCGCAGCGCGGCAGCCAGCGCGGTATCAAGATCGAATTCGCGCGGTCGCCCTTTCGGGGGCGCAAGGGTGTCAACGTGTTCCATACCGGTCGGTATATAGGTGCCGCGCACCACGGAGTCTAGGCGTTCAGCCGTGGTTGCGCGGATAGACGATGATGGAGAGGTATTGCAGCGGCAGCCCCATGAACGCCTCTGGCCCGTGCAGCGCGCCCGAGTCGAACATCATCGTGTCGCCGGGGCGCAAATGGTAGGTTTCGCTGCCGTGGCGATATTTGATCTCTCCCTTGATCATGTGGATCAACTCGACACCGGCGTGGCTGAAGCTGGTGTGCGGCGTCGCTTCCTCGTTCAGCGTGATGAGATACGGCTCGACCACCACGTCGCCGCGCGAAAGATGGCCGAGCAACTGGTACTTGTGACCCGCCTTAGTGCCGCGCCGTTCGATGCTGACCCCGCGCCCGGCCGGCACGAACGAACAATCCTGCCGTTCCTCGACACTCTCGAACAGCGAGGAAATCGGCACCGACAGCGCATGCGCGAGCGACTGCACCGTCGTCAGCGAAGGCGAGATCTGCCCGTTCTCGATCTTGGAAAGCATCCCCAGCGAAATGCTCGCCGCCGTGGCGAGATCGGACACCGAGAGGTCCTGCCGCCGCCTGAGCAGCCGGATCTGCGCGCCCAGCGCACGTTCCAGCGTCCGCGCCTCAGTGGTCGGTGCGCTCGACATCGTGCGCAACTCTACGATTTCGGCGGCGGCGGCCTCGATATCGTTCACCGGTTTGGCCATTTTATATACTCCATTACAATCGGCCCCGCGCGCCGAAGCGACAGCGAAGCACCGCGTCAAGCCGCAGCCATGCAAGGCGCGACGTTCCGCGGCAATCAGGCTTCATCGCCGGGTTGCGCGCGATGTGCAACACCCGAGCCGGCCATTTCTCCCGCCCGCGCCTCGCCCGCGCGCGGCGTCACGACCTGTGATTGTCGCCAACGCTGGAACCCGGCTAAGGCTGCGTACCAAAGGAGCAGGCGATGGCACAGCGCAGATGGATCAGGAGCGTCGTCGGCATCGGTCTGCTCATCGCGACGTGCGGGACCATGCCCGTCACCGCGCGGCAAATCCTGGTTTCGGCCGAAGACGGCAAGCCGGTACGGCCGGGCGACACATCCGCCGGGGTGACGCCGGACCTGCTGCGTATCCTCGCGCTCGATTCCAGCGGCCTGCGGACGCTTGCCACGATCGCGGTGCCGGCCAGCATGACCGGCCCGCCCGAAAGCGTGAAGCTGACGCCGGACGGACATTATGCGATCGTCAGCGCGTCGCAGGCGTTCGATCCTGACGGCGCCCCGCCGCTGTCCGCAGGCGACGCGGTGTCGCTGGTCGACCTGACGATACCAGCACGGCCCAGACTGATCGAAACCGTTCATGCCGGCGCGGGCGCGAGCGGCGTCGCGGTCGCACCAGACGGAAAACGGGTGCTGGTCGCGAATGCGCGCGCCAACAGCGTGTCGGCGTTTGCCATCATTGGTGGTCACCTCGTTGCGCAGGGGTCCGTCGGCTTCCCGGCAGGGTCGCGGCCGGTCTCCGCGCGCTTCCTTCCCGACAGCGCCAGTGCGCTGGTGGTCGGTGGCGGCGGCCGGATTTTCCGCCTCGCCATCGGTGGGGGCGGGATGGTCGTCGTGCCCGACACAGCCGAGGTCGGCAGCGGCGCCTCGGGGATCGCGCTCAGTCCGGATGGCCGCACCGCCTATGTCGCAGCGTCGCGCATCGCCTCCGGTGGCAGCGAGACCTTCGTTGCCGCAGTCGATACCGCAACGCTCCACGTCACACCGGGACCGGCGCTGCCGCCAGCCGCCGAAGGACTGGCCCTATCGCGATCGGGACGGTTCCTGGAGGTGACGCTGCTCGACGGAACCAACCTGCCGCCCGCCGATCCGCAGCATCACGACGCCGGCACGATCGTGGTGCTTGCGGTCGCCGGTGACACGCTGCAGCTGGTCGCGCAGGCGCGAACCGGCCGGCTCTGCCAAGGCGCGGCATGGAGCGACGATGAACACCAGATCATCCTGCAATGCGCCGACGACCGACGGATCGAACGCTACCGCTTCGACGGCCACGCCAGCCTGCAAAGGGTCGATCAGGTCTTGGCCACCACCGGCCGGCCCGGCGCACTGGCGACTGACGCGTATCGCTAACCGTCAGCCGTCGGCGAGCAGCCGGTATCCTACGCCGAGTTCGTTGGCGATGACGGAGCCGACCGGCTCCGGCGCCTCCAGCTTGCCGCGCAGGTTGCGCACGACGATGCGCAGGTATTCGATGCGTGGATCTTCCTCGCGGCTCCACGCGGCGGCGAGGATGCGGTCGTGTGTCACCACCCGACCGATGTTGCGGGCCAGCACCGTCAGCACGTCGTGTTCCTTGCGGGTGAGGTGAAGATCCTCGCCGCGACGCCGCACGGTACGCTCGTCGAAGTCGATCTCCAGATCGCCGCGACGGACGATCTTCGGCGCTACGCTCGACAGGCTGCGGTGCCGCAACGCGACCCGCAGCCGGGCGAGCAGTTCCTCTGTATCGAACGGCTTGGTGACATAATCGTCCGCGCCGAGATCGAGCGCGGCGACCTTCTGGTCGGTTTCGTCGCGCGCCGAAATCACGAGAATGACGGCCTCCCCTGCCTTGCGCAACAGCGGCACCAGTTCCAGCCCGTCACGGTCAGGCAGGCCGAGATCGAGCAGCACCGCGCTCGGGCGTTCGGCGCGGAACACCTGCAGCGCGTCGCCCGCGTTCATCGCCTCGACCACGCGGTACCCGGCGCGTTCCAACGTGTTGCGGAGCAGGCGGCGGATCGGCTGTTCGTCGTCGATGACGAGGATGGTGGCGGACATCGTCAAATACTCTCCGGTGCGGTGGCCCGTACCACGAGGTTCGAGGGGAACGTCAACCCGAAGCGAGCGCCCCCTTCCTCGCGGTTCGACGCTTCGACGGCGATGCTCATTGCCTCAGCGAATGCCTTGACGATGGCAAGCCCGAGACCGGTGCCGCCGACCACCCGGTCAGACCCCTCGAAGCGGCGGAAGGTTTCGAACACCTCCTGCTCGCGGCCGGGCGGGAGCCCCGGCCCTTCGTCCAGCACGGCGAGGCGGATCGTACCGAACCGGTGTGTGCCCTCGATCACGATCGGGGTACCGGGATCACCATAGCGGCCGGCATTATCGAGCAGATTGAGCAGGCAATGGTGCAGCAACTGCGGGTCGGCGCGCACCAACGGCAGGTCCGGGGGAACCTGCAAGCGAAGGTCGTGCCCCTGTAGCGCGCCGCGCGCGTCGTGCGCGGCGCCGGTCACCGCATCGGACAGGTCGATCGCCTCGATCTTGAGGTTGAGCGCGCCCGCCTCCACCCGCGCCATGTCGAGCAGGTTGGACACGAAGCGGTTGAGCCGCGCCGCTTCGCTCTTGATGGTGGCGATCAGCTCGGGCGTGGCGCCGTGGTCAAGCGCGGCGGCGGCGGCCATCACCGAGGTGAGCGGCGTACGCAGATCGTGGCTGACCGATGAGAGGAGCGCGCCACGCAATTTGTCGCGGGTGCGGATCACGTCGACGTCGCGCATCTCGCTTTCCAGCCGGAAGCGTTCCAGCACCAGCGCCGCCTGATCGACCAGGTTGGCGAGCAGCGGCAACTGGTCGGGCCGAACCGGGTCGCCCGCGCCGGTATCGGACAGGCCGAGCACGCCGAGCGCATGGTCGCCCGCCACCAATGGCTGGAACAGCCATTCGGAGGCGGCAAGCGTGTCCGATCCCTTGCCCGTCGCCGCGCGCGTGTCGAACGACCAGCCCGCCGCCGCCAGATCCATCGTATCGAGCCGGTAGGTCGGGTCGCTCGCCGCCTCGACGCTCAACCCATGGCCCCCGGCGGGGGCGAGGAACACCACGCTGCGGCCGAACAGCCGCGCGATCTCGATACAGATCGCACGCTGCACGTCCTCACGGTCGCTCAGCACCGTCAACTGGCGCAGGAAGCCGGCCAGCGCAGCATTCACCCGCGCGCTGGAGGCGGCGAGATCGGCCTGCGCGCGCACCCGCGACGTCAACTGGCTGGTGGCGACCGCCACGCCGAGCAGCACGAACACCGAGACGACGTTTTCCGGGTTGCTGATCGTCAGCGTGCCGGTCGGCGGCAGGAAGAAGAAATTATAGGCGAGGCTGGAGGCAAGCCCCGCGAACAGTCCGGTACGCACGCCGAACAGGCTGGCGGCGACCATCACCGGCAGCAGGTACAACAGCGCCACGTTGCCGAGGTTGAGGATGTGGAAAAGCGCGATGCCCGCCCCGGTTACCGCCGTTACCATCAGGCTCGCCCACACATAGCCGGACGGCTTGCCCCATCGCGCACTCGCACGCGTGACACGGCCAGGGCGCGGCGACGGCTCCGTATCGAGCGGCAGGACGTGCACCGCCACCGCCGGCGTCTCGCGCACCAGCCGGTCGACCACCGATCCGTGGCGCAGTTCGAACCAGCGCGAGCGGTGCGACTTGCCGACGATCAGGTGGGTGCCGCGAAACTCCGCGAGGAAGGTCTTCAGCCCCTCGGTGACGTTGGTGGCGGGCACCGTCGCGATCTGCCCGCCGAGCTGCGTGGCGAGATTGATCGCCACCGCGAGGCGCCGGTGCTGCTCCTTGCCGAAGCCTTGCGTGCGCGGGGTTTCGATGAACACCGCCGTCCACGGTGCATGCAGCGCATCGGCGAGGCGCTTGGCGGCGCGGACGAGGTTGTCGGCGCCGAGCATCTCGCTGATCGCCACCACCACGCGCTCGCTGCCCGCCCAGGTGCCGCCCAGCCCCATCGCGCGGACGTGATCGAGCATCTGCGCATCGACCGCCTGCGCGGCGCGGCGCAGCGCCAGTTCGCGCAAGGCGGACAGATTGGATTTGGAGAAGAAGTGCGACAGCGCGCGCGTCGCCTCCTGCGGCAGATACACCTTGCCCGCCTTCAGCCGCTCGATCAGTTCGTCGGGTGGGATGTCCACCACCTCGATCTCGGCGGTTTCGAGGATGCTGTCCGGCACCGTCTCGCGCACCCGCACGCGGGTGAAGCTCGCGACGACGTCGTTCAGGCTCTCGATATGCTGGATGTTGAGCGTGGAATACACGTCGATCCCGGCGGCGAGCAGTTCCTCGACATCCTGATAGCGTTTGGGATGGCGGCTGCCGGGCGCGTTGGTGTGGGCGAGTTCGTCGACCAGTACGAGCCGGGGCGCGCGCTCCAGAATCGCGTCGATGTCCATCTCGTGCAGGGTGCGTCCCTCATAGGGGACGCTGCGGCGGGCGACGGTTTCGTAGCCGCGCGTCATCGCCTCGGTCTCGGCGCGGCCGTGCGTCTCGACCACGCCGATCACCGTATCGACACCCTCGCGCAACCGGCCCGCGCCGTCGGAGAGCATCTCGTAGGTCTTGCCGACGCCGGGGGCGGCGCCGAGGAAAATCTTGAGCGTACCCCTGCCCTCCTGCGCCGCGTGGCGCAGCAGGGCGTCGGGGGAAGGTCGGCCGGGTTCGCTCAACGCAAGCCGTCAAGCGCGCGGTTGAGCGACAGCACGTTGACGTGCGGTTCACCCAGGAAGCCGAGGATGGGATGGTCGATATGTTGGGTCACCAGCGTCTTGATACGATCTTCCGACAACCCGCGCACGCGTGCGATGCGGGGAACCTGGAAAAAAGCCGCCTCGGGGCTGAGATCGGGATCCAGTCCCGAGGCGGAGGCCGTCACCAGATCGGCGGGGATGGAAATCCCTGGTGCGGAACGCTTGGCGGCGGCGACGTCGGTCTTCACGCGGTCTGCGAGAGCCTGCGACGTCGGGCCGTAATTCGAGCCGGAGGAGGCAAGGCCGTCATAGCCCTTGCCCGCCGCCGACGGACGGGTGTTGAAATAGCGCGGGGCGGTGAAGGCCTGCCCGACCACGGTCGAGCCGATCACCTTGCCACCATCGGTGACGAGGCTGCCGTTCGCCTGCGCGGGGAAGATCGCCTGCCCGAAGCCGACCATCGCGAGCGGATAGGCCAGCCCCAGCAGCAGTGCGAACAGGATGGTCATTACGATGGCCGGGCGGATCGCCGAGGTGATATCGTTGTTCATTGTCCAGGTTCCTTAAGCGAGGCCGAGGCCACCGACGGCGAGGTCGATCAGCTTGATGCCGATGAACGGGGCGATCAGGCCGCCCAGTCCGTACACGGCGAGGTTGCGCGCGAGCAGCGGCCCGGCCCCCATCGGCTTGTACGTCACGCCCTTTAGCGCGAGCGGCACGAGCAGCGGGATGATGAGCGCGTTGAAGATGATCGCGCTGAGGATCGCGGATTGCGGGGTGCTGAGCCCCATCACGTTGAGCACGCCCAGGCCGGGATAGAGCGCGACGAACATCGCCGGAATGATCGCGAAATACTTCGCCACGTCGTTCGCGACCGAGAAGGTGGTGAGCGCACCGCGGGTCATCAGCAATTGCTTGCCCAAGCCCACGACCTCGATCAGCTTGGTCGGATCGCTGTCGAGATCGACCATGTTGCCGGCTTCGCGCGCAGCCTGCGTGCCGGTGTTCATCGCGACACCCACGTCGGCCTGCGCGAGCGCGGGCGCGTCGTTGGTACCGTCGCCACACATCGCGACGAGGCGGCCACCCCCCTGTTCCTTGCGGATCAGCGCGAGCTTGTCCTCGGGCGTGGCCTGCGCGAGGAAGTCGTCCACGCCCGCCTCGGCGGCGATGGCGGCGGCGGTGAGCGGGTTGTCGCCGGTGATCATCACCGTGCGGATGCCCATCGCGCGCAGTTCGCCGAAGCGTTCGCGGATGCCGGCCTTGACCACATCCTTGAGGAAGATCGCGCCGACCAGCTTGCCGTCGACCGCAACCGCCAGCGGCGTGCCGCCGGCGCGGGCGATCTCATCGGTGATGCGGCGCAGTTCGGTGGCCGTCGCAGTTTCGCCGACACCCGGATTGGCGCGCAGGATCGATTCGACCGCGCCCTTCTGGATCAGGTTGGCGCCGATCTGCACGCCCGAGATGCGGGTCTGCGCGGTGAAGGGGATCACCTCGGCCCCGTTGGGCAGCACCGCAGTACGGATGCCGAACTGTTCGCGCGCCAGCGTGACGATCGAGCGGCCTTCCGGGGTTTCGTCGGCCAGGCTGGCGAGCAGCGCCGCTTCGGCGAGATCGGTGGGCGATGCGCCGCCGACCGGACGGAACTCGCTCGCCTGACGGTCACCGATGGTGATGGTGCCGGTCTTGTCGAGCAGCAGCACGTCGATATCGCCCGCCGCCTCGACCGCACGGCCCGACTTGGCGAGCACGTTGAAGCGGACCAGACGGTCCATGCCGGCGATGCCGATCGCCGACAGCAGCGCCGCGATCGTGGTCGGGATCAGCGTGATGAGCAGCGCCGCGAGAATCGCGATCGGGATGCTCCCGCCAGCGTAGCGTGCGAACGCTGGGATCGTGCCGACCGCGATCAGGAAGATGATGGTCAGGCCGACCAGCAGGATCGTCAGTGCGATCTCGTTGGGGGTCTTCTGGCGTTCGGCACCCTCGACCAGCGCGATCATGCGATCCAGGAAGCCCTGGCCGGGTTCGACGGTGACGCGCACCTTGATCTGGTCGGAGATGACGCGCGTACCCGCGGTCACCGCCGAACGATCGCCGCCGCCCTCGCGGATCACCGGCGCACTTTCGCCGGTGATGGCGGCTTCGTTGACCGAGGCGACGCCCTCGATCACCTCGCCGTCGGACGGGATCAGGTCGTTCGTCTCGACCAGCACCACGTCGCCGACCGAGAGTTGCGTGGCGGGCACCGCTTCCCACGCGCCCTCGACGCCAATCAGGCGCTTGGCGCGCAGTTCCGCCTTGGTGTCACGCAGGCTCGCCGCCTGCGCCTTGCCGCGCCCCTCGGCCAAGGCTTCGGCGAAGGTGCCGAACAGCACCGTCAGCCACAGCCACACGACGAGTTGCAGCTTGAAGCCGGTGGTGAGGCTGTCATGCCCGACGACCAGCAGGACCGTCAGCAGCGTCGCCACCACGGCGGTGGTGAACATCACCGGGTTGCGGATCAGCTCGCGTGGCGAGAGTTTCCGGAAGGAGTCACCGATCGCGGGGAGGATCAGCTCCGCCGTGAACAGCGTGTTTGATTGTGCGCGTGCCATCTTGGGCGTCCCCGCTTAGAAGAGTTGTGCGCGGATCATCGCGAGATGATCGGCGATCGGACCGAGCGCGAGGCTCGGCAGGAAGGTGAGCCCGCCCAGGATCAGCACCGTGCCGACCAGCAGCCCGACCCACAGGCCGCCGGTCGTCGGGAATGATCCAGCACCCGCCGGCGTGTGCTTCTTGGCGGCAAGGCTGCCGGCGATCGCCAGCATCGGCACGATGATGAAGAACCGCCCGATCCACATCGCCACGCCGAGCATACCGTCGTAATACGGCGTGTTGGCGGTGAGGCCCGCAAAGGCGGAACCGTTGTTGCCGACCGCGCTGGTGAAGGCGTAGAGGATCTCCGAGAAGCCATGCGGCCCCTTGTTGAGCGGCCCTGCCAGCCCTGCTTGCAGCACCGACGAGATGGCGGTGAAGCCGAGGATGACGAGCGGCAGCACCGCGATCGCCAGCACCGCCAGTTTCACTTCTCGGGCTTCGATCTTCTTGCCGACATATTCGGGCGTGCGGCCGACCATCAGCCCCGCGACGAATACGGCGAGGATGGCGAATAGCAGGAAACCGTAGATGCCCGCACCGACGCCGCCGACGACGACTTCGCCAAGCTGGATGTTGAACAGCGGCACGAGACCGCCCAGCGCGGTGAAGCTGTCGTGCATCGCGTTGACCGCGCCGCACGACGCCGCCGTCGTCACCACCGAGAACAGCGAGGACGCGGCGATGCCAAAGCGCACCTCCTTGCCCTCCATGTTAGCGCCGGCGACGCCGAGGTGATGCAGCACGGGGTTGCCCGCGCTTTCCGCCGAATAGCTGACGACGGTGCCGATCAGGAACATGATGAGCATGGCGGACAGGATCGCCCAGCCCTGCCGCGTATCGCCGACCGCCTTGCCGAACGTCCAGGTCAGCCCGAAGCCGATCACGAAGATCGACAGCATCTGCAGCAGATCGGTCAAGGCGTTGGGGTTCTCGAACGGGTGCGCCGAGTTGGCGTTGAAGAAGCCGCCACCGTTGGTGCCGAGCATCTTGATCGCTTCCTGGCTCGCCACCGGGCCGATCGCGAGCGTCTGCTTCACGCCTTCGAGGGTCGAGACGTCGACCGTTCCGGCGAGCGTCTGCGGCACGCCGTTGGCGATCAGCACACCCGCATAAATCAGGCAGACCGGCAGCAGCAGATACAGCGTGATGCGAGTGACATCCGCCCAGAAGTTGCCGACGCTCTTGCTCTCACGCCGCGCGAAGCCGCGGAACAGCGCAAAGGCGAGCGCGATACCGGTCGCCGCCGACAGGAAGTTGTGGATGGTCAGCGCGAGCATCTGGCTGAGGTTCGACATGGTCGATTCGCCGCCGTAGCTCTGCCAGTTGGTGTTGGTGGTGAAGCTGATCGCGGTGTTGAACGACAGGTGCCCGACCGGTGCCGCGAGACCCTGCGGGTTGAACGGCAGGAACGCTTGCGCACGCAACACCACGTAGCTGAACAGCATCAGCGCGGCGTTGAACAACAGCATGTGCACGGCGTAACGCCGCCAGCCCTGCTCCTCCGCCGGGTTCACGCCCGACAGACGATAGAAGCCGCGCTCCACCGGCCCGAGGACAGTGTGGAACGGCGTGCGGCGGCCTTCGTACAGTGCAAACAGCCACGTGCCGACCGGCTTGGTCAGCGCGAGCAGCACGCCCACGAAGACGATAATCAGGATCCAGCCCTGGATGGTCATGGCGCCTCCCCCTTCAGAAGCGTTCGGGGCGGATGAGCACCGCCACCAGATAGATGAGCAGGCCCGCGGCGGCGATCGCGGCGAGCCATAGGTCGAGCGTCATCGAAAAAGCCTCCTCAGGCGTTGTCGCAAAGTCCGATGTAGGCGAGCGTCGCCAGCACGAGGCCGAGGAGGCCCGCGACACAGAGCACATCTTGCATCGGCTGATCCTTAAACGCGCGTGTTCGGCATGAGCGACCGGCGCGCGTACGCCGAGCTGTCGGCGGTGATGTTCGGCGGCGTGCCGATCGGGTTCCTGCTGGTCATCGTTGTGCCCCAGACGGCGGCGCGGGAGTGCGGTGCCGTTCGTGATGGCATCCGATTAGGCGTGTCGTGCGTAGCAATTCGAGATCGATTGCATGCTATCGCATAGCATTGGCGTATAGCCGGCTTGCCGCAGCACGGTGCCTTGCAGGTCGCGCAGCGTGCTTTTCTCAGAAGATATCAAGCCTGCCCCAAACACCCTTTCATCACGTTTTAAAGCCCAGCCCAGTCACTTAGCCAATGTTTGGTAAGTGATCGTTTATACCTCGCGCGGTATCGGTCGGGCGCGAGGAGCGAACGATGCGTGATGTGACGACGAAGTTGACGCCGTGTACTGGCTGTCGGGATGGAGCCGCGATCGACTTCGACATCGCCATGGCATTCCAGCCGATCGTCGACATCCGCACCGACAAGCCGTTCGCATACGAGGCGCTGGTGCGCGGGGCTGACGGCGAGAGCGCGGCGAGCGTGCTCGCGCGTGTCACGCCGGAGAACCGCTATGCCTTCGATCAGCGTTGCCGGGTGGCCGCGATCGAGGGCGCTGTCGCTGCGGGTATCCTCAACACCGACGCCAAGCTGTCGATCAACTTCCTGCCCAACGCGGTCTATTCGCCGGCCGCCTGCATCCAGTTAACGCTGAAGACAGCAGCGCAGGTCGGCCTGCCGATCGACCGGCTGATCTTCGAGTTCACCGAAAACGAGGAAATGGTCGATCCCGCGCACGTGACGAATATCGTCGCCACGTATCAGCGAATGGGGTTCGGCACCGCACTCGATGATTTCGGCGCCGGACATGCCGGGCTGAACCTGCTCGCACGGTTCCAGCCGGACGTCATCAAACTTGATATGGATCTGGTGCGCGGGCTCGATTCCAGCCTGCCTCGCCGCATGATCGTCGAAAGCGTGGTGCGTCTGTGCGAGAAGCTGGAGATTACCGTTATTGCCGAGGGCATCGAGACGGTCGCGGAACTTCGCGCGTTGGAAGCGATCGGCGTCCGCTATGTCCAAGGCTATATTTTCGCAAAGCCCGGCTTTCGTGCGCTGCCGCCGATCGCGCCTGTTCGCGACGGAACCGTCGCGCTGAGCGCGTAAGCCTCGGCGGATCGCGACCGGTGGCGCGGCCGCAACACTGCTAATGTAGCCGCACCTGCGTGGCCGTGGCCGAACAGGCCACGGCAGCGACAAGTAAGCTGCAAACGCTCGCTGAGGTCAGCCGAACGGATGTCGCAGGCGCCGGAACAGACCGCGCTTGCTGGTCGCCTCGAACATTTCGGACGGACTTTCGGGATCGAGCACCTCGTTATCGGCGAGCCACGTCTCGACTACGTTGAGATCCGGCACCTCATAGGGACGCAGTGATCGCCCATCGCCGCGCAGAGCCTCGATCGTCGCGATGATCGAGCCGCGTGCGGCGATCTCGGTGGTTATCCGGTCGGTCGGCACGCCGAGATGTTCGGAAATCAGGCCGTCGCGAATGGCGCAGATCGCCTGCGCGCCCTCGTCCCCCGCGTCGATCATGACGTCGCATTCGGTATCGAGGCCCATCGAACGGTTGTTCATGTTGGCCGAGCCGATCCGAAGCGTCTGCCCGTCCACGATCATCACCTTCGCATGAACGTAGATCGCCTCCCCACCCGCCGTATAGGGGTGGTACAGCCGCAGGCGATCGTTCCGGTCACGTTGCTTGAGCGCAGCGAATAACCGCGCGCGGGCGGTGTCCATCGCCACCGGCTCAAGCCAGCCCTGCGCGCTTCGCGGGTTGATGATGACGATTTCCGGGCAGTCGGGCTCGGCCAGCCGGGCGCCGATCGCCTCGGCGATGCGGCGCGCCGCGAAATACTGGCTCTCCGCGTAGATGCTGGTGCGCGCGCCCGCGATCTGCGCGACGAATAACCCCTCGATCTCCCGGATTTCCGGACAGTCCGGCATGTCGGGCCGGGTACGCGCGATGCCTACCTCGACATCGCGGAAGTCGGGGGTCAGCAGGTCCGGCCAGCAATCGGCCTGCGTCGTGATCGGGGCGATTTCGCCGCCACCGGCGCGCGACCAGCGATCGCGCGCGAGTTCGCCGAGCGTGGCCGCGATCGGTCCCTGCAGCGCGGTCGTTGCATCGTGCCATGGTTTGTAGGGCTTGCCGCGCGGCGTGACCCGGCCGGGCTCGTCATCGCGATGCGCGCGCGTGTCCCAGCGTTCGCTGGTCATGTCGATACCGCCGCAGAACGCCAGACAATCGTCGATCACGACGATCTTCTGGTGATGCGAGGCGGCAGGCGGGTGGAAGCCGTCCAGCCTGGTGTGGATGCGGGGATGCCGCATCCAGCGCAGGATCATCGCGATGTTCGAGCCCCGCATCAGCGTCTTCAGCGCGCCGACGTCCCAGCGCAGCAGATACACTTCCAACTGCGGATTGCGCTCGATCAGCCAGTAGATGAAATCGCCGACGCGACGTGGCTCGCCGTCTTCGCGCGCCTGATCCGTCAGCTCGATGCGCGCATCGAAGTCCCAGCCGATCAGCATGATACGACGCTGCGCCTTGAGCATCGCCGCTCGTGCGTTGCGGAAATAATCGTCCGCATCGACGATCACGCTCATCTGCGTTGCGCGGGCGCGGCGCCAGAATGCGCGAGTATCCAAGGTCACATCATTTCCCCCGAGAGGATCGTCTAGGGGCGGCGCGCTGCGCTGACCGGTCGCGTCCAGCGTTAAGCGATCGCAGGACTATGCACCAGTGGCGGCGGGCCGCGGGTCGGTGGCGATATAAGGCAGCAGGCGCAGGCGCGGGAACACGTCGTCGAGCGGTTTGGTGTCGGGCAGAATGTAGACCATCCCGCCTTTCTTCTGAAACAGCGGGCGCAATTGTTTGGTATAGAAGCTGGTGCCGACGTTGATGCAGCCGAAGCTGATGCGGTTGTCGTCGGGCGTCGGCGAAAGCAGCCGCTCGACGCGGCGTTCCTTTTTGTGGGTGGTAATCACCGCATGCAACGCGACCGAGTCGGCATAATCGACCCACAGCACGCGCGTGCCACCGAATGCCTTGCCGAACCTGGCGACGAACCGGCCGGCCGGCGTAGTCCGTTCGGCAGGACCGATCTCCGCAAGGCTCTTGGCGCCGACACCGGGCGAGGAATCGTCGCCTACGCCAATGCCGAGCAGCACCGGCGCCGTGCCGACAAGCTCCCCGTCCGCACGGTACAGGAACATGGTGGCGGCCTGCTTGTCGATGACGATATACGGCAACGAACCGTTGTCGTGTTCCGCCGCCACCCAAGCCAGCACGCGCGCGGCGGCTTCGGATGGCACCACCTCCGGCACAGCGACGGACGCGGTGGGTTTGGCGACGGCCTTGCGTTTGGTCGCGGCCCGGCGCGCTGCCGGCGGCGCGGCCTTCGGCTTGGCTTTGGCATGGGTAGCCGGCACCGCCACCGTCGCCGGGATGGCGGGCGACGGCGCTAGCACAAGCCACGCCGCCGCGATAACGGCGGCGTGGCGGTCAGGACGGAGCAGCTTCATCGACACGACGATAGTGTTCAGCAAAGCTGCCCCGCCAATGCAATAGCGACGTGCTGTCGCAATCAGCCGCGTGGCCGGCGCTGGGCACGCTGCTGAAGCTGCTGGACCTGCTGGTCCATCCCGTCGACACGGCCGCTGAGCTGATCGATCCGCTGGCCGTTCTGCTGTGCCTGGCCGGCTGCCGCCTGCGCCTGGCTGAGCGCCTGACCTGCCGTACCTTCCGTCGTGCGGAGCCGTCCGTCGATGCCGTCGATCCGCGAGTTCACGGTTGCGATCTGATCGTTCACATACCCCTTGGTAGCGCAGCCGCCGAGGGCGACCGAACCGATCAGGATGGCTGCCGCCACGGACGCTTTGGATGAAATCAAACGCATTACGCACCTCTCAAGGATTGGGTCGTCCAGACCAAGCTTCAGGAATGTAGCTTGGCAACCCGGATCTGGTCGGATCGTGCCCGAAACGGGTTGAAGGATGATTAATCTGGCGAAACGTCAATCTGATTACATCGAAATCCTCTCGCGTCTTGAGCTGAGCAGTGTCGGCAGCGCCGCTCATCGCGGCTAGCTTCATACCGACGACATCGATTCGGCTTCGGTTCAAAGGACCGCCACTATTCCGCGGCGACGCTGGCGCTGCCGCTGCGCGTGAGCGTCAGCATCACCGGATCGGCCGCATCATATCTCCGCCACGTCGGGGCCCCACCGCCGTTGGGATCGCCGGTCTTCACGAAGTTGACCAGGTACCCGGACATGACGTGCGCCGCCTTATGGTCGGCTTCGCTGGTCGCAGAACCATATTTGATATCGGCGGTGTCGAAGAAGAACGGGATGTCGGTGGCATGGCTCGCGCCTTTGGTGCGGGGCGTCCGTGCCGAGGTCGCGACATAATCGAAGCGGTAATAATAGACCGGCACCTTTTGCCCTGCGAGCAACCCGGCAAGATCGCGCGCGCCGGTAATCATCGCGCCGTCCGCGCCACCGATGTCGTCACTGGTCGCGCCGATCATCACCGGCACGTGCGCGAAGCGCCCCGCGCGGTAAGCCGTGAGGCTATCCACAAAGGTGCGGCCGTCGGGGACAGGGCCGCTATAGCCGCCTCGGTTCATCGCGGCGAGGTTGAGGCCGTCGACCACCTGTTCAGCGGGCAGCGCGCGTAGCTTCGCGGCAGCCCGCGGGTCGTCGGCGGCGATGCCCTTGCTCGCGGCGAAGGCAATGCCCGCCGCCTCGGCAGTCGCCAGCGACAGGCCGTTCGACGATCCCGTGCCACCCGACTGTACCACAGCGCGGCTGAACAGTCCGGTCGCTGCCGGCGACGTCAGCAGCGCGTGGACGGACATGCCGCCCGCACTCTCCCCGACGATCGTAACATTGGCAGGATCGCCACCGAAGCGCGCGATGTTGCTCTTCACCCACCGCAAGGCGGCGAGTTGGTCCAGCAGCCCGTAATCGGCATCTGCCGGCTTGAGGCCTGGATGCGCGAAGCTGCCGAACCGGCCCAGCCGGTAGTTGAAGCTCATCACCATGATGCCGTCACGGGCCAGCGCCGCGCCGCTGTACGTGGGCGGCGAAGATCCGCCGTTGACGAAACCGCCGCCGTAGATCCACACCATCACCGGCAGGTTTTTCGCCGCGCCCGCCGGTCGCCAGACATTGGCGTACAGGCAATCCTCCGCCGGCGCAGTTCCGAGCGGCGCCGCATCGCTTGGAAACGGCAGTTGCATGCAGTCTGCGGCGTACGCCGTCGCATCCCGCACCGCGCCCCAGGGCTTCACCGGCTGCGGCGCGCGCCAACGCAACGGACCGACCGGCGGGGCGGCGAAGGGTATTCCCTTGAACGAAACCACACCGCCCTCACGCATTCCACGTACGGCACCATTGGTGGTGCGTACGACGGGATTGCTCTGCGCTGCCGCTGTTCAAGTAATCAACAGGCCTGCCAGTGTCGCCACGCGTAAGACGTTGGACCTCATGCGCACTCTCCCGATCGTTATTTCGTAAGCCTTGATGGCACGTCCGCTTTTGCTTGGAAACGGCATCGTCAGTGCTTTGGCGGGCAGCGCAGACGATTCCGGCTGATCGTCGCAGGCCTTGACTCTGTACCATGGTACAGACCCTATGTTGGTTACAGGTCATCCATATACGTCGAAAGCCGCTCATGCCTGTAACCGCCGAACCTCGTACCGCCACCTTGTACCGCATGGTGATGGACAAGCACGTCTGCCCGTACGGGTTGAAGGCAAAGGACCTGCTGCGGCGCCAGGGTTACACCGTCGATGACAGGTGGCTGACCTCACGCGAGGCAACCGACGCGTTCAAGCTGGAGAACGGGGTGAAGACGACGCCGCAAGTATTTATCGCAGGGGTTCGGATCGGCGGTTACGACGACCTTCGTCGCCACCTCGGCAAGACCGTCGCGGACCCGAAGGCGACGACATACACGCCGGTCGCCGCGCTGTTCGCCGTGACCGCGCTGATGGCACTCGCCGTCAGCTATGGCGTCTATGCAACGGCGTTCACGCCGCGTGCCGCCGCGTGGTTCATCAGCTTCAGCATGGTGGTGCTGGCGCTGCTCAAGCTCCAGAACATTGAAAGTTTCGCCACGATGTTCCTCAACTACGATCTGCTGGCGAGACGATGGGTGCGCTACGCCTATATCTATCCATTCGCGGAGGCGTTTGCGGGGGTGCTGATGATCGCGGGCGTGCTGGCGTGGTTGTCGGCGCCGGTGGCATTGCTGATCGGCGGTATCGGAGCCATCTCCGTCGTCAAGGCGGTCTATGTCGACAAGCGCGCGTTGAAATGTGCGTGCGTGGGTGGATCCAGCAACGTGCCGCTCGGCTTCCTGTCGTTGACCGAGAACGTGCTGATGCTTGCGATGGCGGTTTGGACGGGTGTGGCAGCGCTCGGACCCGGAGGTTGAACTCGCCGGTGTTGGCGCCCCTCGCGATGCGGACGAACATCGGGTAGAGGCCGGCCGAACATCAAGGGACCCGTCATGGCGCGAATCCTGGTCATCGAGGACGATCCCGACACCGCACTCCAGATAACGACCGGGCTTGTCGCGCATGGCCATGACGTCGTGCACGTGGCGGACGGCCATGTCGCGCTGGAACGGGCGACGCGCGAGCCGTTCGACATTGCGACGCTCGACCGTATGTTACCGGGCCTTGACGGGCTGGCGGTGGTGGCGGCGCTGCGCGAGCGGCGGATCAGGCTGCCCGTGCTGATGATCAGCGCGCTGAGCGACGTTGACGCGCGGATTGCCGGCCTGCGTGCGGGCGGTGACGATTATCTCGTCAAGCCGTTCGCACCCGAGGAGATGGCGATGCGCGTCGAGGTGCTGCTGCGCCGTCGACAGGAACCGCCGGAGGCGGCGGTGCTGAGCGTCGGGGCGATCGCCATCGACCTGATCCGTCGTACGGTCACGGTTGCGGGCGAACCGGTGAAGCTGCTGCACATGGAGTTTCGCCTGCTGGAGATGCTCGCACGCCACGCCGGGGATACGCTCAGCCGGCGGATCATCTTCGAACAGGTCTGGGGCTATTACTTCGATCCCGGCGCGAACCTCATCAACGTCCATATCGCGCGGCTGCGCAAAAAGCTCGATCGGCCCGGCCACTCCTCCGCGATCGTGACCGTCAAGGGCGAGGGATATCGTCTCGATGCCGGTTGAACGGTTGCATCTGCGTGAGATTCGCAAGACCAGCACGTTCCGGCTGACCGTTCTACTCGGCCTGGTGTTCGCGCTCGGCATGGTGGCGCTGCTCGGGCTGATCTACGCCTTGTCAGCGCGCGAGCTGACCGTCCGCACCGACCATATCCTCTCGCACGAAGCAGAACGGTTGCGCGAGGTTGCGGCCGAGTCGCTGCCCGAGCAAATCGCGAGCGAAATCCGCCATAATGCGAGCGGCCTCACCTATTTCGGTCTGCAAGCGCGTAGCGGCGAGCTGATCGCGGGCAACCTGCGCGTCGCCGGCACGTTCCGCTTCGATCATCCAGCCAACATAGCGGCGCGCGCGGGCGAACACGGACCGTTGCGCGTGCTGGCGATCGAGGCACCGACCGGCGAGCGGATCCTGATCGCGCGCGATATCCGGCCGATCGTCGATCTGCGCCACCGCATCCTCATCATCCTCGTCGCCAGCGGGCTTGCCATCGTCGCATTGGTGCTCGGCGCCGGGTTCCTGCTCAGCCTCGCCCCGCTTCGGCGCGTGCGCGATCTACAGGAGACCAGCCGGCGTATCGCTGCCGGGCGGCTTGATCTGCGGATGCCGGTCGGGCGACGCGGCGACGAGCTCGATCTGTTCGCCGGGACCGTCAACACGATGATCGAGGAGGTCGAACGCGTCGTCGCGCAGGTGAAGGACGTGACGGACGCGGTCGCGCACGATCTGCGCACCCCACTCGCGCATGTGCGCGGCAAGTTGCAACGGGTCGTCGAACACAGCGTGGCCGACTCGACGCTGGCGGGGCTCGCCCGTTCCGCGATCGGCGATCTCGATCTGGTCCTGGAACGCTTCGCAGCGCTGTTGCGGATCTCGGAACTGGAGGCGCGTGGCCGCCGTGCCGGCTTCGCATCCGTGTCGCTCGCGCCACTGCTCGCCGATGTGCGCGATCTGTACGAGCCGCTTGCCGAAGATGCCGGCGTCACCCTGACGCTGGCAGGCGACGCGGATGTGGCGATCAAAGCCGACCCGCAATTGTTGTTCGAGGCGGTAAGCAACCTGACCGACAATGCCATCAAGTTTACCCGTGCGGGCGGCCACGTCGTCCTATCGCTGGCGGTAGAAGCGGAGACGGTCGAGATCGCCGTGCGCGACGATGGCCCCGGGCTTCCCGCGGGCGAGCGCGAAGCGGCGCTGCGCCGGTTCTATCGCGGCGTGGATGCGGCGGCGATTCCGGGCAGCGGCCTTGGCCTCAGCGTGGTTGCCGCAATTGTCCACCTGCACGGGTTCACGCTCGACCTCGGCGACGCCGCGCCGGGGCTCGTCGTCCGGATCCTCATCGCAAGGTGAATTTCATTTAAGGTGCGCGGCGCTGCAACGCGCATAGAGGGAGCCCCGTCATCCCACGCGGAAGATCGGGTTTATCGTGCTGCATCTCGTCAAACTTGCGCTCAGCAGGCCGTACACGTTCGTCGTCCTCGCCATCCTGATCGTGCTGGGCGGCTCGATCGCATGGGTGCGCACGCCGACCGATATCTTCCCGGACATCAAGATCCCGGTGATCGCTGTGGTATGGACCTATCGTGGTCTGCCGCCGGAGGACATGGCCGGCCGTGTCGTCTATTATTACGAGCGCCAGCTGACCAACTCGGTCAACGACATCGACCATATCGAAAGCCAGTCTCTGAACGGCATCGGCGTGGTGAAGATCTTCTTCCAGCCGGGCGTCGACATCCGCACAGCGTCAGCGCAGGTGACCGCCGCCTCGCAGACCGTGCTGAAGCAGATGCCGCCGGGCATCACCCCACCGCAGATCCTGAACTATAACGCCTCGACGGTGCCGATCCTGCAGCTCGCGCTGTCGGCGACGGACCTTTCCGAACAGAAGATCTTTGATCTGGGACAGAACTTCATCCGCCCTGCCCTCGCCTCCGTACAGGGCGCGGCGATCCCTTCGCCCTATGGCGGCAAGGAACGCCAGATCCAGATCGACCTTGATCCAGCCGCTTTGCAGGCCCGACATCTGTCCGCGAGCGACGTCGGCGCGGCGCTGGCGGCGCAGAACCAGATCGTGCCCGCCGGCACCGCCAAGATCGGCCAGTACGAATACAACGTCCGCCTCAACAACTCGCCCGAGGTGATCGACCAACTCAACGATCTGCCGATCAAGACGGTCGACGGCGCGACCGTCACGATGCGCGACGTGGCGCATGTCCGCGACGGATCGCCGCCGCAGCGCAACATCGTCCGCGTCAACGGTGGACGCGCGGTGCTGATGACGATCCTGAAATCGGGTGCGACCTCGACCGTCGCGATCGTCGATCAGGCCAAGGCGCTGCTGCCCAAGATCCGCGAAACGCTGCCGCCGTCGCTGAAGGTGCAGCCGCTGTCGGACCAGTCGCTGTTCGTGAAAGCCGCCGTATCGGGCGTCATCAAGGAAGGCGTGATCGCCGCCGCGCTCACCTCGTTGATGATCCTGCTGTTCCTCGGCTCCTGGCGCTCGACGGTCATCATCGCCGCCTCGATCCCGCTCGCCATCCTCGCCGCCGTGGCAGGGCTCGCGGCGGCGGGACAGACGCTCAACATCATGACATTGGGCGGCCTCGCGCTCGCGGTGGGCATTCTGGTCGACGATGCGACCGTCACGATCGAGAACATCAACTGGCACCTAGAACAGGGCAAGCCGGTACGCGCCGCGATCCTCGACGGCGCGCGGCAGATCGTCGGACCGGCGTTCGTGTCGCTGATGTGCATCTGTATCGCCTTCCTGCCGATGTTCTTCCTGCCCGGCGTCGCCGGTTTCCTGTTCGCGCCGATGGCGATGGCGGTCGTGTTCGCGATGATCGCTTCGTTCGTGCTGTCGCGCACGCTCGTCCCGACGATGAGCAATTACCTGCTGCGCGAACATGCCGGCGAACACACCGCCGAGGTGATGGTCAGCCATGACGCCAGGGCCGGCCGCCCGAACAGCCGCAACGTGCTGCGCCGGTTCCAGAGCGGGTTCGAGCATCGCTTCGAGCGGGTGCGCGGCTATTACGTCGCCATCCTAGACTTCGCGCTGGCGCGGCGGCGGGTGTTCGTGCCCGCCTTCCTGCTGGTGGTGCTGCTCTCGTTCGCGCTGATCCCGATGCTCGGCCGCAACTTCTTCCCGACCATCGACGCGGGCCAGATCAACCTGCACGTCCGCGCGCCGATCGGCACGCGTATCGAGGAAACCGCAGCGATGTTCGACCATGTCGAGGATCGCATCCGCAGCGTCATCCCGCCCGCGGATCTTGGCTCCATCGTCGACAACATCGGCATGCCGGTGTCGGGCATCAACCGCGCCTATTCGAACACCGGCGGCGTCGGACCGCAGGACGGCGACATCCTCGTCACGCTGAACGAGGGGCACGCGCCGACCGCCGGCTACGTGCGGGCGCTGCGCAAGGCGCTGCCCGACAGTTTCCCTGGCTCCGTCTTCTCGTTCCTGCCTGCCGACATCATCAGCCAGATCCTCAACTTCGGCGCCCCCGCGCCGATCGACGTGATGGTGACGGGCCGCGATACAAAAGGCAGCAAGGCCTATGCGCATGCACTGGCGGCGCAACTGCGCCACATACCCGGCATCGCCGATGTACGGGTGCAGCAGACCGAGGCCTATCCAGAACTCGACTTCGACGTGAACCGCGCGCGGGCGAACCGGGTCGGCATCACCGAAAACGACGTGACGCGCAGCATGGCGGTGAACCTCGCCGGCAGCTTCCAAGTCGCGCCGGCGTTCTGGCTGAACCCGAAGAACGGCGTGTCCTATCCGATCGTGGTGCAGACGCCGCAATACCGTACAGATTCCCTGTCCGCGCTCCAGAACCTGCCGATCACCGGGGCTGGCGGCAGCTACCAGATCCTTGGCGGGCTCGGCACGCTGCACCGTGAGCCATCGCCGGCGGTGGTGACACATTATGCCGTACAGCCATCCTACGATGTCTACGCAACCACGCAGGGTCGCGATCTCGGCGCGGTGGCGGGCGATATCCAGCGGGTGCTGGACGCCAACAAGGCGGCATTGCCCAAAGGCGCGAGCGTGAAGCTGCGCGGCCAGGTCGAGACGATGAACACCGCGTTCTCCGGCCTGATCTTCGGCCTGATCGGCGCGATCGTGCTGATCTATCTGCTGCTCGTCGTCAATTTCCAGAGCTGGATCGACCCGGCCGTCATCGTGTCGGCACTACCGGCGGCGCTCGCCGGGATCGTGTGGATGCTGTTCGCCACGCATACGCCGCTTTCGGTGCCGGCCTTGACGGGCGCGATCATGTGCATGGGCGTCGCCACCGCGAACTCGGTGCTGGTGGTCAGCTTCGCGCGTGAACGCCTTGCCGAAACGGGCGACGCCTTTCGCGCCGCCGCCGAAGCCGGCGCAACCCGCTTCCGCCCGGTGCTGATGACGGCGCTCGCGATGATCATCGGCATGGCGCCGATGGCGCTCGGCCTGGGCGAAGGCGGCGAGCAGAACGCGCCGCTGGGCCGCGCCGTGATCGGCGGGCTGATCTGCGCGACGCTTGCCACGCTCGTCTTCGTACCCGTGGTCTTTTCGATCGCGCACCGCCGCGCACGTGGCACCGCCCCTGCCCCAGCCCCTGCCCCTGCAACTTCGACCACGGAATCCCTCGCTCATGCCGGATGAAGCCACCCCCGCCGAAGCGCCCGCCAAGGCACCGCACGGTCTAAAGACCGCCGGCATCGTCGCCGCTCTGGTCGCCGCCGGCGTGATCGCGGCCGGTACCATGGTGCGGGCGCACGATACCGACAGCGCGCAAAGCTGGTCGGACGCGCGTGCGGTGCCGACGGTGCATCTCGTGCCGGTCAAGGCATCGTCGGCAAGCGACGCGCTAACCCTGCCCGGCACGATGCAGGCCTGGAATGCCGCCAAGCTCTACGCCCGCGTCGGCGGCTATGTCAGCGCGTGGTACAAGGACATCGGCGCGCAGGTCGGCGCGGGCACGCCGCTCGGCAAGATCGATACGCCCGAACTCGATCAGCAGATCGTCTCCGCGCGCGCGGCACTGGTCAGCGCGCAGGCGCACGCCGGCCTGGCGCGCTCGACGGCGGCGCGCTGGAACGACCTGCTGACCGACAATTCCGTGTCCAAGCAGGAGGTGGACGAGAAGAACGGGGATCTCGCGGTACGCAACGCGGCCGTGATGGCGGCGCGCGCCGATCTCGGCCGGCTGATCGCGCAGAAGGCGTTTTCCACCGTGCGCGCGCCGTTCGCCGGCACCGTGACGGTGCGATCCGCCGATATCGGCGATCTCGTCGGCCCGGGCGCCAGCGTGCAGACACCGATGTTCGCCGTCGCGGATACCGGACGCATCCGCATCTATGTCAACGTGCCGCAAAGCTACTCGGCTGCAATCACGCCGGGCCTGAGCGCAACACTCACCGTACCGGACTATCCGGGCCGCACCTTCGCCGCGCACGTGGTCGGCAGTTCGGGCGCGATCAACACGCAGAGCGGCACGTTTCAGGTCCAATTGATCGCCGACAACCGGGACGGCGCCTTGCGGCCGGGTGGCTATGCCCAGGTCAGCTTTGATGTACGCGGGCAGTCTGGGACGGTGCAGATCCCGTCGAGCACCCTGCTGTTTCGTGCGCAGGGTACCCAGATCGCGACCGTCGGCGCGCATCATCACATTCACCTGCGCCCGATCACGATCGGCCGCGACCTCGGCCAGACGGTGGAGGTGACGTCCGGCTTGCCTGCCACGCAAAAGATCGTCGACAACCCGCCGGACTCGATCGCGGAGGGGCAATTGGTACGCGTCGAAGGTGGTACGCATGGCTAAGCGCACGCTGTTTGCGCTGGTGCTGGCGGCGGGCACCGCCGGCTGTTCATTCGCGCCGCCCTATCACCCGCCGGTCACCACACCGGTCGTGGCCTACAAGGAAGCCGGCCCGTGGCAGCCCGCCGCCACGACGGCGGCTTTGCCCGGCGACTGGTGGACGGTGTTCGACGACGCGACGCTCGACCACCTAGAGGCCAAGATCGCCAGCGACAATCCGACCCTTGCCGGTGCACTCGCCCGCTACGACGGTGCGCGCGCGGCACTTGGCCAAACCAGAGCTGGGCTGCTGCCGACGCTTGGCGTGGACACCAGCCTCACCCGCAATCGGCAGTCCGATAACCGCCCGCTACGCGGCGCCAACCAGCCGGACGTTTACAGCGCGGACACGGTCGAGGCGAGCTTCGGCTACGAGATCGACCTGTGGGGCCGGGTGCGCAACAGTGTGGCGGCGGGGAACGCTTCGGTGCAGGCGAGCGGCGACGATCTCGCGGCGATCCGACTGAGCCTGCAGGCCGACCTTGCGAGCGACTATATGGCGCTTCGCGGATATGACCGGCAGGCCGAGCTGCTCACCCAGACGGTCGCTGCCTTCGCCAGGGCCGATCACCTGATCGCGCGGCGTTTTCAGGCCGGCATCGCCAGCGGCATCGAGACGAGCAGGTCTGGCGCGCAACTCGCGGAGGCCCGCGCGCAACTTGCTGATGTCGCCGCCGCGCGTGCCGTCACCGAACACGCCATCGCCAGTCTGACCGGGACGCCCGCGTCGAACTTCTCGATCGCGCCGAACGCTCCTGACGTCGCGGTCCCTGCGGTACCGATCGGCCTGCCCTCCACGCTGATCGAGCGCCGCCCCGATATCGCTGCCGCCGAACGCCGCGTCGCCGCCGCCAACGCCGGGATCGGCGTGGCCAAGGCCGCGTTCTTCCCGGCGATCCGGCTCGGTGCGAGCGGTGGCTTTCAGAACACCGGTCTGCCCGGCCTGATCTCCGCCCCCAACGAGATCTGGTCGATCGGACCGAGCGCGGTTCTCAACCTGTTCGACGGCGGGCGCCGCCGTGCAGAACTCGCCGCCGCCCGCGCCCGATGGGCGAGCGCGAGCGCGGACTATCGCGCGACGGTGCTGACCGCGTTCCAGCAAGTGGAGGACAATTTGGCGCAGCTCCGCCACCTTGGCGACGAGGCTGCGGCCGAGAATGAAGCGGTACGGCAGGCGGCGATCACCGAAAGGCTGACGCTCCACCGCTACACCAAGGGTGCCGTCACGTATCTGGAGGTCTTTACCGCCCAGACGACGGCGCTGCGTGCACGCCGCGCCGCGCTGGATCTCGAGACCCGCCGGCTCCAGGCGAGCGTTCGGCTGATCCGGGCGGTGGGCGGCGGCTGGCGGGAAAATGCGCCCTCCTGATGATACAGGGAAAGCTCTACCAGCGGGTCACGCCGGCAAACCCTATGCGGCCGCCCTCGCTGCGGGATGTTCTAATGCCAACTGCCAGTCACGGCCCATCCGCGTGTCGAGCGAAACCGGATCGCAGCGATCCAGCCCCGATCCCGGATAGAAGGTCATCTCCCCGAACAGCGGTCCGTTAGCACCATCGTACAGATCCACCCGCACAAAGGTGAAGCCCTGTCCGAGGGTTTCGGCAGCCGCCATCATCCGCACAAGAGCATTCGGACGTGCAGGATCAGGGTCTTCGGTCCGCCGGGACAGCCGCCGCCATTCACGATCAAAAACGATCCAGCGGTGTCGCGCCCCACGCCCGAGATGGACCTGCACGTATTCGACCCGCCCGGCGAAAACGAAGAACTTGTAGTCGACGGGCAGCGTTGCATCGACACCCACGAACGGCTCAACCAGCAGCCCGCGCGGGATATCGTGGTACAACCACTCGCTTAGCCAGCCGCCGTACCGCTTCCTCATCCACCGCGCGGCATCGCGCCGGACGGCCAGCCACGCGGCGGCATCGTCGAACACGAAACGAGACTGGTTGCAGCCGTGCCGCGCCTTGACCACGAAGGGCGTCGGCCACACCGCAGCGGACGGCAGCATAGCTCCATGCCAGAGCGTCGGGATAACCCAATCCGCGCCGAGCCGGGCCGCCACCCACGCCTTCACCGCCACCTTGTCCGCGAGGATCGGCATACGCGGATCACGGTCGTGAAGCTTGCGGTACTGTATCCATTCGGTGAACAGGCGCGGGTCGTCCAGATTTGGCAGGCGCCCGTGTCGCCACCAATAGCTTAGACGAATCCCAGCGCGATCGAGGCTTTTACCACCGGAAGCAGGGCCGATGGGGGAGGCAGCTAACATCAACCTGTAAAGCAGCGACTATGTCTGTGGTTCCGCACCACCACGTTGTGATGTGCCAATACAGCAGATCGGACCTGTCATGGCACGCCAAAGCGGTATGCATTCCGGGTTCGGTACAACCATTGTCCGAACAAACTGGCCTGTCGGAAGATCAGACCAACGCATGCCTCGCCTTCGCAGACGGCCGGGGGCACTCACGATCTGGCACTGGATGAGAGCACGGTGTACGCGCGTGCCAATACCGATCGCAAGAGGTTGCCCCATGAAGCGTTCCGCCCTGTTCATCGCTCTGCTGCTCGCCACCACCGCCTGCTCCAAACCTGCCGGGACCGACACGACGACCCAGGCGAAGGCGACCGCATCCGGCATCGATACGGCGGGCATCGACACGTCGGTGAAGCCTGGCGACGACTTTGATCAATATGCCAACGGCGCCTGGCGCGCGAAGACGACGATCCCGGCCGACCGCGCCTCGACCGGCGTGTTTCTCGACGTGTTCAACATCGCCGAACGGCGCAACGCGCAGGTGATCGGCGATGCCGCGAAGGCCAACGCCGCAGCCGGCAGCGACCAGCGCCGCATCGCCGACTTCTACAACGCGTTCCTCGATACCAACGCGATCGAGCAGCGTGGTCTCGCGCCGATCAAGCCCGAACTCGCCGCGATCGCGGCGATCAGCGACAAGACCGCGCTCGCCAAGATGCTCGGCAGCGATCTGCGCGCCGATGTCGATCCGCTCAACGCCTCCAACTTCCACACCGAGCATCTGTTCGGCCTGTTCGTGACGCAGGATTTCACCCACCCCAATATGGAAGTGCCGTACCTGCTACAGGGTGGCCTCGGCATGCCCGAGCGGGACTATTATCTGTCAGCCAAGCCCGAGATGGCGAAGATCCGCACCGCCTACGTCGCCTATCTGACACGGATCTTCACGCTTGCGGGCATGAGCGACCCTGCGAACCGCGCGCAGCGGGTGATGGCACTGGAAACGAAAATCGCCACCGCGCACCTCGACAACGTATCGAGCCAGGACCCAGAGAAGGCTAACAACCCGTGGGCCAGAGCGGATTTCGCGAAGAAGGCGCCGGGGCTGGACTGGGCGGCGTTCTTCGGCGCGGCCGGGCTCGGTGGGCAGCAGACCTTCATCGTCTGGCAACCGGCGGCAACCGCCGGCCTGTCAAAGCTGGTAGCAAGCGAGCCGCTGGCGGCATGGCAGGACTGGCTGACGTTCCACCATATTAACGCCGTCACGTCCGTGCTGCCCAAGGCATTCGATCAGGCGTCGTTCGAGTTTAACGGCCATACGCTGTCGGGCACGCCGGCGCAGCGCCCGCGCGACAAACGCGGCATCGCCGCAGTCAACGCGTATCTCGGCGACGCGGTCGGGCAGATCTATGCGAAGCGGTTCTTCCCTGCCTCGTCCAAGGCGGATATTCAGGGGATGGTGAAGAACATCCTCGCCGCGTTCGACACGCGCGTCGCAGCACTCGACTGGATGGCCCCCGCCACCAAGGCCGAGGCGCGGCGCAAGATCGCGACGATGCGCGTCGGCGTCGGCTATCCCGAGACGTGGCGCGACTACAGCGCGCTGGAGATCAAGGCGGACGATCCGGTCGGCAATATCCAGCGCGCGCGGTTGGCCGAATATCACCATCAGCTCGGCAAGCTCGGCAAGGCGCCCGACAAGGGCGAATGGTGGATGACGCCGCAAACCGTCAACGCGGTGAACCTGCCGCTCCAGAACGCGCTCAATTTCCCGGCGGCGATCCTGGAGGCGCCGTTCTACGATCCGCATCGCTATGCCGCCGCCAATTACGGTGCGATCGGCGCGGTGATCGGCCACGAGATCAGCCACAGTTTCGACAATACCGGCGCGCTGTTCGACGCAACCGGCAAGCTGCGCAACTGGTGGACGCCCGCTGACTTCGCGCACTTCAAGCAGCAGGGTGCGGCGCTGGTCGCGCAGTACGACGCGTACGAGGCGCTGCCGGGGTTGCACGTCAACGGTCGCCAGACGCTGGGCGAGAATATCGCCGATGTCGCCGGGCTGACCGCAGCATACGAAGCCTATCACGCCTCGCTTGGCGGCAAGCCCGCACCTGTGATCGACGGCATGACCGGCGACCAGCGCCTGTTCCTCGCCTATGCGCAGAACTGGCGTGCGAAGGAGCGCGACGCGGCGCTACGCTCGGGGATCGCCACCGACGGCCACGCGCCCGATCGGTTTCGCGCGCAGACCGTGCGCAACCTCGATGCGTGGTATCCCGCGTTCAAGGTTCAGCCGGGTCAGAAGCTGTACCTGGCACCCGACAAGCGGGTGCATGTCTGGTGAAGGCTACGCCCCTTCCCGCACACACCGGGAGGGGGCACTGTGATCGCCGGCCGATGGCGACAAGCGGCAATGGTAGCAAGCAACTACGACATCAGCGCCTCCCCTTTACGCGCCGAATTTGTCGAGCCGGCGCCGCCCGACAAGGAGCCCCCGCTCCAGCCTTGCGCAAAGCGCGGTGTAATAATCGGCCAGAAAGCCGTCGTCGTCGCCATCGTCGGGCAGCCCCGCCTTGGTCCGGATCGTCGCCGCGACGGTGGTCCGCGCCGGTGCATCCCCACTGCGGATCACCTCCTCCAGCGCCTGCAATTCATACACACCATAAAGCGCGAGCGCCGCATCGCTGAACACCCGGCGCGGCTGATCGCGCGTCGTCGACAGGTCCGCGGCGAGACGCTGTGCGGAGGTTTGCACAACCCAAGTGCCCGCGACGAGATCGCCGATCCGCAACCGATCGCGGTTGAACAGCGGAAAGAACAGGAAGATGCCGCTCCACAACAAGGCGAAGATGCTCAGGAAAGCATCCGCCGTGCCGGTCGCCGCCTGCGCGGCAAGGAAGGAAAGCGGCAGGAACACCTCGATCTCGCGCATCGCATTGCGCGCCAGCACCGCGCCAGCGGTCAGCCGCGCACCATCGCGGGCGATGACCCGCAGCCCCATCAGCCGCTTGCCGGGCGTGGCGCCGCGTCCGCCCATCTCGAACAGGACGAACCAGCCGTTGCGCAGGCAGAATGCACCGATCAGCCAGAGGATCTTGGCAAGGTCCGCCCGCGTCGCGGTGCCGATCGCGAACAGGCCAAGCGACGCCACGACGAGCAGGATCACCATCAACACCACGTCGATCAGGAACGCCGCCGCGCGGGTGCCCGCTCCGCCGAGTTCGAGCTGGAGATCGACGCCTTCGGGCGTGACGAAGCGACGGCGGAGGGTGGTAGGCGGCTTAGCCGCGCCGGTTCTGCGCATAACGCCTCCCGATGCCGTAATAATAGACCAGCCACGCCGCCAGCATGGCGAGGCCGATGCCAGCGCGTAACGCGTCGCCGGTCACCACCTGCCGCCCGACCCCCTCGAGCATCGCCGCCACCGCCAGCATCAGCACCACGCCCGCCATGGAGATCGCGGCGGTGCGCCCGGCGGCGACCACTGCCACCATCCGCTCCTCCCGCCCGGGAAACGCGATGGCGGTACCGATCCGCATGCCCGCCGCGCCTGCGATGATGATCGCGAACATCTCGGTAGTGCCGTGGATCGCCAGCCACGCGACGAAGTTCAGCCCCAGCCCCTTGCCCGCGAACACCGCGATCATCGCGCCGAGCATCAGCCCGTTGTAGAGGATCAGCAGCGCGGTCGGCACGACGAACGCGAACCCCAGTGCGAAGGCGAAGATCGCGATCTGCGCATTGTGGTTGAACAGGAAACTGGCGAACACGCCGAGGCCACTGTCCCTGCTGTGGTAGAGCGTGGCGCGCAGTGCCGCCGCCGATGCGCTGGGATCACGCCCGCCCGCCAGCCCTTCGGGGATGATGCCGAAATACCAGGAGGTGTCTGCACGGACCAGCAGATAGGCGGCAACCGCGCCCACCAGGGTGAGGAAGGTCATCACCAAAGTCTCGCGCCAGAGTGACGCGACCGCCCCCGGCCACCCTTGCGTGAAGAACCGCCCGAGGTCGCGCCATGCCGAATCCGATACGCCGTACAACTGGAAGTACGCCCGCGCGCACAATTGCTCCAGATAGGCGATCAGCGCGCGGTCGAGCGAGGTCTCGCGCGCGACCGACAGCGACGACAGCGTGGCGCGGTACAGCAACGGCAGCGCCAGCAGATCGTCATCGGACAGCACGCGGACCGAGCGTTTTTTTTCGATCCGCTTCAGCAGCGCCTCGAGCCGCGTCCATTCCGCCTCATGCGCGGCGCGGAACCGGCTGGCGTTGAGCAGCGGCGCGGCGGCATCGACGAAAGCGCTCACAACCGGCTCCTGCGCTTGAGGTCGACATAACCTTCGACCAGCCGCTCGGCGACCTGATCGTAGGCGCTTTCGATGACGTGGACGCCGAGATGACGCAGCCGCAGCAGCACCAGCCTGCGGTCACGCAGCAGCGCCGCGGCGGTCACCGCGCGGGTCACGTCGGCGGGCTGAACAGGCGCCGCATCGACGATGGTTTCGAGTTCGTCGTCGCGCAGCACCACGATCAGCACGAGATGGGTCTTGAGCAGTCGCGCGACCGCCCGCACCAGGAAATCCGCCGAAATCGGATCGGTGAATTCGGTGAACAGCACGATCATCGACCGTCGCGTCAGCCGCGCGGCGAGCGTGGTCAGCGCGAAGGTGTAATTGGTCTCGTCACCGCTGTAATCCACCGCCGCCGCGAGTTGCTGGAGCTCCGGAAAAGCCGGTGCACCGCTGATGAAGCCACTGGCGACGCGCGGGCGTGAATCGAAGGCGTAGAGCGCGACGCGATCCCCCAGCTTCAACGCCAGCCAGCCTGTCAGCAACGCCGCCGAGACCGCACGATCGACACGCGGGATGCCGCCGATCGGATCCGACATCTGCCGCCCGGCATCGATCGCGAAAACGATCTGGCTGTTGCGTTCGGTGCGATATTCCTTGGCGTAGAGCCTGCGGTGGCGCGCCGTCTGCTTCCAGTCGATCGCGCGCCGGTCCATACCCGAGCGGAACTCGACCAAGGCATCGAAATCATTGCCGTCGCCGCGGTCGCTTTGCGCGAGCAGACCCTGCACGGCGTGGCGTTGGAACACCTGCGCGCCGTCGCGACGAACCGCCTCGACATCGGGCAGGATCGGCAGCGTATGCGCATCGTCGATCCGCGCCTGCTGCCAGACCAGCCCAAGCGGTCCCGCCCAGCGCACCCAAATCGCCGCGAAACGCGCGGTGCCACGACGCAGCGGGGTCAGGAGCAGCGCAGCGGTGCCGCGACCGTCGTCGAGCATCACGTCGACCCGCCCATCGTTGGCGACCGCGACCAGCGGATCGCGGGCCATCGCCACCTGCGCAACGCCCCGGACGTACTGGCCGGTGATGGTTACCGCGACCGGCACCGTCAGCGACACACCCACCGACGCCGACTGCGGCAGCGCGAGCGTCGCGCCGGCACGCGCGTGCCCCAGCAGCGCATCGACAACCACCAGGATCAGCACCGCCAGCGGCCAGCCCAGCCCCGCATACCAGACGGCCGGAAACAGCACGGCGACCAGCAACGTGACCGGCGCACCGATCACCGCCGCCAGCACCGCCATGCGGGTCGGATAGATCAACGCGGCGCCTCGATCGCGTCGATGATCTGCGCCACCACGTCCTCGACCGTGCGCCCGCCGATCTCGGCGGCGGGAGACAGGATCAGCCGGTGGCGCAGCAACGCCGGTGCCAGCGTCTTCACGTCATCGGGAATGACGAAGTCGCGCCCGTCGAGCGCCGCCCGCGCGCGCGCCGCGCCCGCCAGCATCGCACCGGCGCGCGGCGAGGCGCCGCTTTCGAGATCGGCGACACCGCGCGTGCCCCGGATCAACGCGACGATATAGTCGATCACCGCATCGACCAGCCGCACGCCTGCGACCGTAGCCACCGCCGCATCGATCGTCGCGGCATCCGCACGAGTTTCCACGCCCCAGTCGGCGGGCGACATCGCCGCCTGCCGCGCGCCGTGGCCGGCGACGATCCGGCGTTCTTCCTCGGCAGTGGGGTAGGATACCGTCTGCTTGAACAGGAACCGGTCGAGCTGCGCCTCGGGCAACGGGTAGACGCCCTGCTGTTCGATCGGGTTCTGGGTCGCGACGACGGTGAAGCGCGTGCTGAGCGCAAGGCTTTCGCCGTCGATGGTGACGGTGCGTTCCTGCATCGCCTCCAGCAACGCCGCCTGCGTCTTGGGCGACGTGCGATTGATCTCGTCCGCGAGCAGCAGTTCGGTAAAGATCGGCCCGCGCGTCAGCGTGAAGGCCGACGTCTGGAAGTTGAACAGGTTTGCACCGATGATATCGCCCGGCATCAGATCGGGCGTGAACTGAATCCGCCCGAACTTCAGCCCGACCGTCTGCGCGAAGCTGTGCGCGAGCAATGTCTTGGCGGTACCCGGCGGCCCTTCCAGCAGGATATGCCCGCCCGCGAACAGCGCAACCAACAGCAGGTCGACCGTGGCGTCGTGGCCGACCACCGCCTTGCTGATTTCGGCACGGATCGCCGCCCCCAGCGCCTGAACCTCGTTGACCGTCACCGTGTCTTCTCCTGTTGCCATTGGTGCAGCGCCTGTGCCGCTGCGAGCATGTCGGCGGGATGTTTCGCGCTGCCAGCGTCGGCAACAAGCGCGGTGAACGTCGTCGCCCCTTGCAGACGATCCAGATAGCGATCGACCGCATCGTCCGGCAGATGCGCCGGCACACCGAACATCGCGCGTGCCCGGTCGCGGATCAGCGCAGCGTAGCGTGTGCCCAGCCCGCCTTCCCGGCCGGCCTTGCGGACGATCATCGCGCTGTTGTCGATCAGCGCGGCCTTGCCGAAGGCAATCGCGCGCGTGGGCGGTTGCGCCGGCCCGAAGCGGACCAGCGCCTGCCACCCGACCAGCGCGAGCGCGACGACGATCGCCAGCGTCATCGCGAGAAACGGCGGTTCGAACGCAAGCTTCAGCGGGCTGCGACCCCGGCCGAGGCCGTTCAGCGTCACGTCGAAGTCGATACCCCGCGCACCGTTCGCGTTGACGTAATCGAGCAGGTCGAGCGCGGCGCGCGCGCGGTCGAGCCGGCGGATGCCGTGGTTGTTCAGCAGATCGGGATCGGCGAGGACGTAGACGCTGGAACCATTGACCCAGCCCAGCACGATCCGACCGGCATCGTCGGTCAGCACCGGTAACAGCGCGGGCGACGTTACCGTCTGCAACGGCTGTGGTGCGGATGTCACCAGCGACGGTGTTCCCGGGCCGACCACGCGCAGCATCCGCGCGCCGCTGCGGTGGCGGGTGACTGTCATCACAACGCCGGGTGCGAGGACGCCGGCAGGGTCGAACGCCGGCAGCAGGCCGGCGACGTTTACCCAGCCGCTCGTCCGGCCGTCCGCCACCGCGTCCCATTTCGGCAGGACGATCAGCGTGGGGCGGCCACGGCGTGCCTTCAGGAACTTGCTCATGTTCACGGTGCCGTGTTCGGGCGTGGCGACGACCAGATCTTCGTCATCCCACCCTGCTTCCGCACGGATGATGTGCGGATTGCGCCCGGTGGCGCGCGCCAGTTCGACGATGCCCGCGTAGCCGGTCGCGGCGGTGGATAGCGCGTGTGCCCCCGCATTATGGCCCGATCGCAGGTCGGGCGCATACGCACCGAGCAGCAACGATCCGGCAAAACCCAGAATGCCGATCACCAGCATCAGCGCCACCGCCAGCGGCGAGAAGATGCTGTCGGCGTTCTTGCCGTCACCTGCCCCGGCGGCTGTGATCGCGACCTCACTCACACGCGCCACCGCTGCGGCAGCGCGAGGTCGGCATAAGCGGCCCGCGCAGCCTGCCAGTCCTCATCCACGACCGGCCGCCCGCCGAACAGGCTGCGTTCGACCAGCCCGGCGATGCGGGCGAACAGCGGGCGAACGGCGGCAGGCAGCAGTGTCGCGGAGGCCAGCTCTCGGCTGGTCAGCGACGGCCGCTTCAAGGCCGGGCGACGACGGGCAATATCGTCGATCGAATGAAACAGGAGATAGTGGATCGCTTCGGCAAAGCGCCCTTCTGCGGCGAGCAGGTCCGCTTCGCGCAACCATGTCCGGGCCGGCTCCGCACCCGGCGACCAGTCGTCCTCGTCCGCTTCCGGTGTCGCCTTGCTGCCGCGCCGCCACGTGGGCAGCCGCCATTCGCCCGAGCGGATGCGATCGACGATCATCCAGATCACCGCCGCCGCGATCGCGGCGAGCAGCGTCCACAACAGGATGCGGGCATAGGGCGCGTCCGGCATCAGGCTGGACAGCCCGCGCAGCAAGCGCCCGACCGGCCGAAACGGGTTCGCGATCCAGTGTTCCAGCGTGCGGAGCCATTCGGGCAGTTGCGGCGGCGCCGGTACGCGCGTCAGCGTGAACTGCACCGACGGATCGGCACGCAGCGCGGCATGTGCCCCGGCCAGTCGATCCGCCGCCGAAACCTGTGCTGATGCGCCGATGGTGCCCTCCCAGCGACGACGCGCTGCCCCGCCTGAGAACTTAGCCGGATCCGCGCGCGGCGCAATCCGCTATCGCCATGTTCCGGAGCGATCCCGCTGGACAGCGTCACGTCGCTTCGTCACCATCGGCGAAAGGGCGGTCTTGGGGGGATGAAGCAGCATGGCAAGTCAGTCGTTCGTCGAACAACGCCACGGATTGTCCGTCGGTAGCGTGTTCGGCCGCAGCGTAAATGTCATCAAGGCCAATCCGCTCGCTACGCTGGGCGTCACCTATGTGCTGATCGCGCTGCCGCAACTGCTGATCGGGCAAGTCGGCGGATGGGCGCTGCCGAACCGGAGCCTGACCGGGGGCGGCTATGCCGCGTTCGGCCTCTATGGGCTCGTCGTCGCGATATTGTGGCTCGTCGCCAGCGGTGCCCTCGTTCAGGCGACCGTCGCGCACGATCAAGGGCGGTCGGCCGATCTGCGCGAGATGCTCCAGGTCGGTGCACAGCGCGCCCTGCCGTTATTCGCGGTCTATCTCCTGTTCGTGCTGGGCGTGTGGATCGGCAGTATCTTCTTGCTGGTGCCCGGGATCCTCCTCGCCGTCATGTGGTCGGTGTGCCTTCCCGCCGTCGTGGCGGAACGGACGGGGGTGTTCGGCGCATTCGGCCGCAGCCGAGCGCTGACGAAGGGCGCGCGCTGGCCGGTGTTCGGCATCATGCTGCTCGCCTTCGTCATCTATATGCTCGTCCTGATCGCTGTCGGCCTAGCGAGCGTGGCGGGCTATGGCACCTTCGGCGCGTTCACCCGCGGTGGCCATATCAGTGCGCCGATGCCGCCGTCGGTGGCCGTCGCGCTGCTGCGATCGATCGTCACGACGGTCGTGCTGACGTGGTTCACGATCGTCGGCGCGTCTTTGTTCATTGAGTTGCGCAACTGGAAGGATGGTCCCGACGCCGACAGGCTGGCCGACATCTTCGCCTGAGCCATGCTCGGGCGGATGGGACATGTTCGCCTACAACCCGTCGAAAGGCGTGGTGGCCAACATAGTGCGGCCAAGGGCAGCGTCGCGTCAAGGCGGTGAACCCGAGCCTGACGGACAGGCATGCAGGCAGAGCCGGAGTTGATGGCCAAGTTCAGGGAACGGATGTCGCTCGGAACACCGGCTCGCCTCCAAAGACATCGTGGCGATGATGGCGTTCCTGCCGGGCGACGATGCAAGTATGGTGTACGGGGGTGAGCCTGCCGGTAGACGGCGGACTGATGGCCTTCAACGGGCAGCCTCCGCAATTGAGCTGCGCAGGCGCGCGGGGATCAGCCCGCCTGCCAGCCAGGTTTGAGCGCCAGCCGCAGCACGCGGGTGCCAGACGTCATGAACAGCGCGGCACCCCGCTCGCCGAATGCGCAGTTCGCGATCGGCGAGCCATCTTCGATGAGGCCAAGCGGCTCCGCTTCCGGCGTCATGAACATCATGCCGCCAGGCACCGAACAGACCAACGTCCCGTCGCGCGCGACCTTCATCCCGTCGGGCAGACCCGGACCACCCCCCGCCAGCAAGGTCCGCGCGTCGAGCAGAACACGCGCGTTGCGGGGCATGCCCCGGGCGTCAAGGTCGTACACCATGATCCGGGGCGCCTTTTCGTCGGACACCGACACGTACAGCCGGCGTTCGTCCGGCGACATCGCGATGCCGTTAGGCCGCGGCAGGCTGCCGTCGAGCAGTTCGATGGCGCCGTTCGGCCGCAGACGGTAGACGCCGTTGACCGCCTGTTCCTTCAACGTCGAGGCATCGCCCCCCTCCAGCCCATATGGCGGATCGGTGAAATAGATCGAGCCGTCGCGCGCGACATGCATGTCGTTGGGGCTGTTGAAACGCTTGCCGGCGTAACGATCGACCAGCGCCACCCGTTTCCCGGTCGCCAGATCGACACGGTCGATGCTCCGCCCGCCGCTGTTGGCGATCAGCAACCTGCCATGTGCATCCAGCGCCAGCCCGTTGGCACCTGGCTCGCGAACCAGTTTCGAATCAGTACCGGCCGCACCCGAAGGATCGAGGAACACCGCAACCGGGCGGCCCCGCTGCCAGCGTCGGACGATATTGGCCGGCGGGTCCGCGAAGAGCAGATACTTGCCCTTCTCGACCCATAACGGACCCTCTGCCCAGCGAATGCCGGTGGCGATCACCTCCGGCTGCGCCCCCGGCAGCACCATTTGATCCAACGCGGGAGACAGCCGGCGGACACGGGGGACAGCGGGCGTGGGCGCTTGCGCAGCGAGGCGGCTGGCAATCAACGCCACCCCTCCGGCGAGGACGGCGCGGCGGTTCATGAACATCGGCTACCTCTTCATCAGAACGCCACCATCGCGGCGCGCGCGGCGGCAGTCAACATGACCTCCATCGAAACGAAGGCAGTTCGCAGCCGACGCCAGATCGTCAGCCGGCGGCGATCCAGGCATCGACCTGTTGCGTCAGCACGTCGAGCGGCAACGCGCCATGCGCCAGCACCACCTCGTGGAAATCGCGAATGTCGAACCGCGCGCCCAGCGCCGCTTCCGCCTTGTGCCGCAAGGCGGAGATCCGCTGCTGCCCGACCATATAGCTCGTCGCCTGACCGGGATTGTTGATGTAGCGGTCGACCTCCTTAACCACGTCACGCGCCGACAGCGGCGCGTTCTGGGTGAAATAGGCGATCGCTTGGTCACGGCTCCAGCGTTTGGCGTGCATGCCCGTGTCGAGCACCAGCCGACAAGCGCGCCAGACCTGCAGGGCGAGCATTCCCAGTTCCGAATAAGGATCGCGGTAAGCGCCCATCTCCTTGGCGAGCCGCTCGGAATAGAGCCCCCATCCTTCGGTATACGCGCCGTAATAGCCGAAGCGGCGGAACTTGGGCACGCCGGTCAGTTCCTGCGCGCGGGCGATCTGGAAATGGTGTCCGGGCGCGCCTTCGTGGTGGGCGATGCCCTCCACCTGCGTCTTCTGCACCTGCGTCATGTCGGCCAGGTTGACGTAGAAAATGCCCGGCCGCGATCCATCGGGCGCAGGCTGATCGTAAAAGGCCACCGGCGCGGTCTCCTGCCGCCATGTCTCGACCGCGCGCACTTCCAGAGGAGCCTTGGGCAGGCGACGGAAGAAGCGCGGCGCGGCCGCCATGGTCTGCGCGATCGCCGCGCGCGCATCGCCAAGGTAAAGCTGGCGGCCCGCGTCGGTGTTGGGATATTTGAACTTCGGATCGGTACGCAGCGCCGCGAACAGATCCTGCAACGATCCGGCAAACCCCGCACGCGTCATCACCGCGGTCATCTCGGCATGGATCGATTGCACCTGATTGAGCCCGAGCTGGTGGATCTGCTCCGCCGTCATGTCGGTCGTGGTATAATAGGCGAGCCGCGCCTGGTAATAAGCGTCGCCACCCGGCAGGCTCCATGCGCCGTCGTTGCCCTTGGCAAGCGGCTCGATCTCGTCGAGCGCGGCGAACAGAACGTCGAAGCCCTGCCGGAACGGCCCCGTCAGCGCCGCCACCGCCTCCGCGATCAGCGCCGTCTTGGTTGCATCGGGGGCGGAAAGCTTGCCGACCTTGGTCTTGAAGTCGGCGAGCAGACTGCTGTCCGCGCCGTGATCGAACGGAGCGCCGGTGATGACCTGGCGAGCGTCCCCGCGCGCGGGAGCGAAGACCATCTTCGGCGGCACGATACCCTTCGCCGCCTGTTTCCGGATGGTCGCGGCGACCTCCCGCATCACCCGCAGCGAATCGCGTATCCGGGCGACATAGGCGTGCGCATCCGCCACCGTATCGATGCGGTGCTGGTTGATGAGGAACACCGGGATGTTGCCGGCCGGGCTGCCGTTGGTGGAAACCGGGAACGCATAATCGCGGAACGCGGACTGGCGCTTGTCGGTGGCGACCTGCGCCTCGAACAGACGGTAGCTGAGCTGCGCATCCGGCCCAAGCCGGTCGAGCGCGAAACTGCGCCGCATGTCGGCGAGTTGCGCATCCTCAAGCGCCTGCGCGCGCTGTGCGGCCGCGTCGGTGTAATCGTCGAGCCGGTCGTAGTTCGTCTTGAGGCCGAGGCTGGTCTGCGTCTCCGGGCTGAGCGCGACACTCGCATCGAACGCCGCATCGAGGAAGTGCAGCAGCCGGGCGTCTTCGGCGCCGGTGCCGGTGGCGGCGCAGGCCATGACAGGCTCGATCAGCGGCAGGGTCGTACCCGCCATCAGCATCCCGACAAACGCGCGTTTGGTAAGCATCCGACATCTTCCCCCCAACGATTGGTGACGCAGCGCTAGCCGCGCCCCCGCCCGTCGACAAGGATCGGATTGCGGGTGCTGCGATCGGCGCTATCGCGGTGCGCGTAACGAAAAGCGCACCTTGCGGCGGCGAAAGTCCAGGCTGACGCGTCTGAACGCCTGCAGCACGTCGGTGCCGAGCAACACGGCGGGTTTGTCGGACAGCCCGAAGAGCGCGAACGGCGGCGCGTCGACAAACGCCACCGGCAGATCCCTGATCCGCAGGCCCCCGATGGAGAGATCCGGTATGGTCACCAGATCGGCGATCAATCGATCCCCGGTCACACTGATCAGATCGACCGGATGCGGCTCAAGCGGTTGTTTGCGCGCCAGCACACGTGCGCGCAGCGCGCTGTTGCCGACTGTGACCTCCGCCCCCGTGTCAATGACAGCGAGCATCTTGACGCCGGAGGACGTCGCCGCCGTGAGGATCAATTGCCCGTGCTGCCGCCGCGCCGTCACGACGATATCGCCCGGCTCCCCTGCCGGTGTCGTCTCACGCCGCTGCGGATCCTCCACGGTGATCGCTCGCGCTTCGAAATCCAGCTTCAGTCGCCGCCCGGCCAGAGCGTCTATGCCGAGCAGTCCGTCCGCTCCGATCGCCTCGTCGGGAAGCGCAGGCGTCGACACGTTCTCGATTTGCCCGCCGCCCCAGTCGAGGCTGTCGAGGTGCACGGCGGGTACCAGTGTGGTCGCGGCCATGCCGTGCAGGCGCAGGCAACCCTCCGGACGCAGCCGCAGCCGGGCGGCCAGGCGCAACCCGACCACCGACCGGTCCGCTCCGCTATCCACCACGAAGCGAAACGGACCGACGCCGTTCACCGCGACCGGCAAAGTCAGGCGGGTCCGGACCTCCGCTGCATTGAGCGGATCGCCCGCGATATCCAGCGTCTCGTCCAGGGTCGCAAGCGGCAACGGCGCCAGCGACGACGGCTCAGGCGCGCCTGCCGCACCGGCGGGAGGAGGATGGGCCGAAACCGGCGCAACACTCAGACACGCAGCCAATACGGCGGGGATCACGCGCGCGCGCCCGCGAGAACCGGGGTCTGGATCGTCCGGTCGCGGGTTTGACCGAGTGGATAGCAACGCGCGTTAGGTGGTCGTGCGGGCATGCCGCCCCCTCCAGATGCCTGTGGCGATTGGCTGCAACCTACACCCGCCGCGCCGTATGAACAGGCTCGCGAAGATCTCCGGAGCGGCGTGTCCTTACCGCGGTAGCAACGCGTCCACGTCACGCAGTTTCTCCACGCGGAGCGGGCGCGCCACCGTTATGCCGTCGCGACGCAGCCACACCGCAGTCCCTCTGCCGCGATATGCATCCCATCGCGGCAGGCCGGAGCCGTTGGGATCGCCCTTGCGCATGAAATCGACCCAGTAAGCCTGCATATCGTCGGACAGCGCGCGATCGGCGGCCGACCAGCGCCCGTGCGGATCGTCGTTTCCCCACACGAAGCCAAGCTCATCGGAGTGAACCGCGCCGTTCGTTCGCGATCCGTCCGGCCCCGGCGGAGGATCGTCGAACTGGTAGAGGAACACCGGAGCCGCGCCTGCCCTGTTTCGCGCCTCGGCGATACTCCAGCTTCGCCAGCCGAAGCCGGCGTCGCTCATCAGATCCTGTGCGGCGCGCGTGGCGGCAGCCTCGGTCGTCGCGGGGTACAGGCGGAGCAAGCCGGGCGCGAGCGGCCCATAGCTCTGCCGGGCGGATGCGGCGTACCCCGCCAGCGTCGCATGATCGATGAAACGCGCCGCCTCGTTGCTGTTCCAGCCGAGCAGGATCGGCACGCCCGCGTCCCGACCGCTGCGATAGGCGGCGGTGATATCCATCGGCACCACCTTGCCGTCGAGGATCGGGCCGGTGCTCACACGCGGCGTGACCGCTCCCAACAGCGTCGCCACCGGCAGCGCGCGAAGCTGAGCAAGGGTCTGCACCTTCAGCGTTCTCGCGAACGCCGCGCCGGTCGCCTCTGCCGGACCAAGCCCAGTCTCGCCCGCGCCAGGCAGACCGAGCGCCGCGCCGCTCTCAAAAATCGCCTTCTGGAAGAGGCCCCGGGCACGCGGCGCGATCGACACCAACATGGCCGATCCACCGCCCGCCGACTGCCCTGCGACCGTGACATTCTTGGGGTCGCCACCGAAGCGCGCGATATTCGCCTGAACCCAGTGGAGCGCGGCGATCTGATCGAGCAGGCCGTAATTGCCGGAGGTGCCGTCCTTCGCCTCCTTGCTCAGCGCCGGATGGGCGAGGTAGCCGAGCACGCCAAGGCGGTAGTTCACCGTCACGATCACCACGCCCCGGCGCGCGAGCGTGCTGCCCTCATAGGTGCGCTGCGAGCCTGCGCCGGCCGTGTACCCGCCGCCGTGGAACCAGACCAGCACCGGCAGGCGCGCACCGACCGCCGCGTGCGGCGTCCACACGTTAAGCGTGAGACAATCCTCGCTGGTGCGATCGAGGTCGTGCCCGGCCCAGGTGACGTGCGCCTGGGGGCAAACCGGTCCGTATGCCGCGGCTTGCCGCACCCCCGACCATGTCGGGGCCGCTGCGGGCGCCCGCCAGCGTAAGGTGCCGACCGGGGGCGCCGCGTAGGGGATGCCCTTGAACACCGCGACACCGGCGGCTTCGCCACCGTTCAAGCTGCCTTGCGCGATCTTCACCACCGGCGCCGCCGTTGCCGACGTGCCGATCATGCCGAGCAGAAGCAAAAATCGGCGTACCGTCATTCATCATCCTCCCCCAACGTCCTCAGTCGGATCGTCGTTGGAGGACATGCTGTCACGTCCGGTGGCCCTGTGGCAAGCGCGAAGCCCCAGCCACTCTGTGGCGTGCACTGAGATGCCTCGGTCCTGCTCCGGCTAGGGCATTGCCTCGCGCGCGCAGTGCTAGAACAGCACCGCCCCGCCAGTGACGAGCCGGATGTCCGGCGACGCGCGGTTGAGCCCTGCCACCGCCGACACGTCGAACTGCAGCGTCTTGATCGGTCGCCAGGCTGTTGAAATCGCCGCGAGTGCAAACGTCTCGTGCTTTTCCGGATCATCGTCACGCTCGAGCGACAGCTCCGCGAAGGTTGAGATGTTGTCGGTCAATTTATAACGCAGGCCCGCGATGCCGCTGTAGGCAAGGTGCCGCCCATCGCCTGACTCGTTTGCGGCGGCGTCCGCCTCCCCGGTGAACGAAACCGCGACCTTTTCGGTAAGATCGTATTGAACGGGAATGATCACCCCCGTCGTCCATGTTCCCGCACCGACCGGATTGCGACCGGTCGGCGCCGTGACAAACGCCTGAATCCCCGTGGAGAACGGCTTCCCTTCCTCGCCCGCAAGATGCTGGCGGACCGCGAACGTAACGTCGCCCGTGCCATTGACCGTGTCGATGGCGCCGGACGTCTTGTCGCGCGTACGGTCATGCCCGAACCCGGTCCAACCCAGTTGCAGCTCGGTGTTCTTGCCGATGCCGACGCGGGTCAGAAGATCCGCCGTTACGATCCGGTCGTTACGCTGATCGGCCTGATCGTCCCGCTGCCAGTCGAGGAACGAATATTCCACGTGCACCTGCCCCGGCTCGGTGGTGCAGCTCGACCCACCGATGCTCGGGCGTGTCGGGCAAAAGCGCGGTTCTTCGTCCGCCATCGCCGGCCCCGCGATGAACAGCGCAACACTTGTCCAGATGATCGTGCGCATTCGCATGTAGTTTTCCCCGATGTGTGACGTTGGCAGGACGTTCGTGCCGTCGCAGTGCCGATCGCCCGTTTTTGTCGGCGGCTGGTACACCAAAGACATTTCGCAGAGCGCTAATTTTTTCATGAGTGTAGACGTTTTACATTAGGCAGGTGCTAGCAGGGCAGAAGCCAACATCGGACCCGCCGACCGTGAAGGTTTTGCCGACCTCGCTTCCGGTTTAGGGATGTACGATCTTCACGATCGCTGTTGCACTTCTCCCTGTACAAAGAGGCGCGAGCAGCGATCCGTGTCGTTGAGCAACTTCAATACAACGTTGATCGACCAGATGCCGCGGCTAAACACCTGATGCGGCGTTTGTAGATATCAACGCCGTCGCGCGACAGCGCGCGCCGTAAGCGCGACGGCTGAAGCACCGATGGCCGCGAGTGCAACAGAGGAAAACGGCAGCTTCTGAAGCTGCAGGGCGAGACTGGACCGGCGGGCATGAACATGCTGGCTGCCGCGTAGCGCGTCAGTACGCGCCTCATAAAGATTGTCCCGGCGCTTCGGATCACCTGGGTCGCCGGGTTTCTGCTGGGCAGTCGTACTGACGACTTCCATCGCCAGGTCGGCCAGGCGCGGAGCTGCTTGGGAGAGTGCAGACGAGAGCAGTCCGCCGCCGCCCGCATAGAGCGTGCGCTTGGCATGAGCGCAGGCGAACAGCACGGCGTCAGCAACCACTTCGGGCGCGTAGAGCGGCGGTGGCAGTCGGGGCGGTTTGTCCATGAAGTTGCGAGCATGCTCAGGAAAGGGCGTATCAATCGCACCGGGCTTCACCAGCGTGACGGAAATGCCAGCATCTTCACGCTCAAGCTCCATACGCAGCGTATCGGTCAGCGCCTGCACAGCATGCTTGGTTGCGCAATATGCGCCCTGCTGGACAATCGCGCGGTCACCAAGGATCGAGCCGACGTTGACGATCGCACCGCCTCGTCCACGGAGATGCCGTGCCGCGACCAGCGAGCCGTTGAGAGTACCAAAATAGTTCACGTCGAACACGCGCCGATGATCTTCAACCGGCACTTGTTCCAGCGTGCCGTATGTGCCGACTCCTGCGTTGTTCACCCAGCTGTCGAACCCGCCGAACGCGTCTATGGCAATGACGGCTACCCGCTCGACTGCGGCCATATCACTGACATCGGCAATGCAGGTGGCGATCCGGGCGCCGTTGGCCCGCAGCCGCGCCTGCAAAGCGTCAAGCGCGTGTGCGTTTCGCGCGACAGCCACGACAGCAGATCCGGCCTTCACTGCCTGCTCCACTATGGCAAGCCCGTTGCCGCTCGTGGCTCCGGTGACGACGATGACCTGCTCGGTGAGTGGCTTCAGCTTGATCGGCATCTGTTTCCTAAGGACCGCTCGATCATCCGGCGGCGTCTGAGATGAACAAACTGCTGATCTAATGGCTCCCTTGCTTTTTAAGCCGCTTGGTCAGCGTCAGGAGTGGCAGAGTGAAACCTCGCTATGTGGCCCTACCATCATGCGCCACGCAGCTTTACGAACGGCCGCCCGCCAGCTGCGAACCGGCTAAACAGAACCTGATAAAGATCGACAGATGTCGATGATCGCCCACCAACTTGGTGGGCTGTCGGAAGTACTAAGCTCCATCGATCTCGGACGTTCCAACGGTTCCGTCTGCGTCCCAGCAATCTTGCAGGAGCTGCTGGCACGTGGCCGCAGGCGTATGCGAGTCCGATCGACGCTCTAGTGAACAATGCCGGTGTCGGCTTCCCCAACGCACTAGAGGGCACGCCGATCGAGGCGGCGCGGCACATCCTTGAGACCAAAACGCTCGGCACGATCGCGATGATGCAGGCGGTGCTGCCGCAGATGCGCGAGCGGCGCAACGGCGTCGTCGTCAACGTCACCTCCTCGGACCTACCGGCCGCTGCCGCTGCTGTCGGTTTACACAGCCATCAAGGCGGCCGTGAATGCCTTTTCAGACAGTGTGGATCTCGAACTCGCGCCGTTCAACGCGCGCGACCGGGTTGTGCTACCGGGCCGCGCGCCGACGACGCGCTTAGGGGGACAACGCCGACGCGGTGATAACCGGCGGCGTCCCGAAGTCCTATATGCCGTTGGTTGAGCAGGTGATGGCGGGCTGGCAGCAGGACACTGGCCCGAACACCTCGTCCGAGGACGTTGCCGCGGCGGTCTGGCGCGCAGTGACTGACATGAGCGCACCGGCGTATCTGCCGGCCGGGGCGGACGCGATCACTTGGTTGCAGACAGCCTAGGCAGAGGTGAGCATGCGATTGGGATCAGGGAAAGCCGTAAAGCAATCTGAAGGTCAACCTGGGTAGCCGACACGTTGCCGTGCTGCCCTTTCGAGCACGATAACCGCCCGACTGGCGCTTGCAGACCCTAAAAGGCTGCTATTGCTTGGCAAAGCCGAGCATCAGGGTGTTCGCAGTTGCGAGGGCCGCCGGAGCAAGCTCTGCATCGGGTAGCTCACCAGCCGACCAAAACGACAAGGCCCCGCGAAAGGCTAAGGCGAGTTGGATAGGCAGATCGCGCCAACGTTGCCGGTTCGGCGCGGCCTCACCTTCGGAGGCGCCCACCGCCAGCGTCCAGAAGGCTGTGGAGCGGGTCAAGGCATCGGCTCTTGCTGGCCCCGCGGTGGCGATCGACCCCATCACCGCACGGTTCACGTCGGGCTCGTCCAGCATGACGGCAACTGCCACCTCAATCGCCAGCCGAACGCGACCTGTTGCGTCTACTGGAGGCGTCACGGCAGCATAGCGCTCCGCCATGGTCTCGATCCGCCGAGCGGACAGAGCGTGCATGATCCCCGCCTTGCTTCCGAACTGGTTGAAGGGCGTAGCGAAGCTGACCCCTGCTTCGGCGGCAAGGTCGCGCATCGAGAACTCGGCCTCGCCGCTGCGGAGCAGCCGTTCCGCCGCATCGAGGATCCGCTGGCGAACGGGCTCGCCTTTCTCGAAAGTCGAAACCCTTGTCTTGCTGCCCGGCATACGCTTCCTATATCATGATATATGTACGTGGTTTTCCCCGGAGGTATCGCATGACCATCACTCTGCCCAAAACCTTCCTGATCACTGGCGTCAGCTCGGGGTTGGGACGCGCCTTTGCCGAAGGCGCGCTGAAAGCCGGACACAAGGTAATCGGTACCGTGCGGCGGGACGGCGACGCCGGTGCGTTCGCTGCCCTCGCGCCCGGCCGTGCGCATCCGCTCGTGCTCGATGTCACAAACTATACCGCCATCCCTTTGGCAGTCGACAAAGCGGAGCAGGAGATCGGGCCAATCGACGTGCTGGTGAACAACGCCGGCTACGGCCATGAGGGCGTGCTGGAAGAATCTTCGATCAACGATCTCCAGCGGCAGTTCGCCGCCAACGTTTTCGGACCCGTGGCGATGATAAAGGCGGTGCTGCCTGGCATGCGGGAGCGCCGGGCCGGCCACATTGTCAACGTGACCTCGATGGGTGGGTTCATCACCATGCCAGGGATCAGCTTCTACTGCGGTAGCAAGTTCGCTCTCGAGGGTATCTCCGAAAGCCTCGGCAAGGAGGTGGCGGCCTTTGGCATCCGGGTGACGGCGCTTGCGCCCGGCCAGTTCCGCACTGACTGGGCGGGGCGCTCGATGGACCGTACGCCGCGCAGCATTGCAGACTATGACGCGGTGATGGATCCGTTGCGAGAGGCGCGCCAAGCCAAGAGCGGCAACCAGCCGGGCGATCCGGCCAAGGCCGCCCAGGCGCTGCTCGCCTTGTTCGAAGCCGAAAGCCCGCCTACCCGGCTTTTTCTTGGCGCCGATGCACTGGGCTTAGTCGATCAGAAGCTGGATGCGATGAAGACGGAACGCGATGCCTGGGATACGCTCTCCCGGTCGACCAGCTTCGCGGCCTGAGCGTTCGGAACAGTAGCCCGCGCGTTGTATCTGGCTCGATGATTGATCTGCCGCAACGCAATCCGAACTCGTCCAGAACCGTCCATAATCGTGATCAGCCTATGCCGGCTGAGTTTGTCCGGAGTTATAACTGCAGTCCGAAACGAAGAGCTGCCCGGCTTGCTAGACGGCACAAGCCGTATCCGCCCAGCGCGCTGCCAGCGCGATGGGCGTCGGAAGTGACGCACACAACCAAGTCGTGTGCGTCATCCGTCTGTTTACGCGTCCGGGCGAACCAGTTCGGTTGCCGCGAGATGTTCGGCCAAGAACCATACCTGCGGCTCACCGGTACGGATGATGTTGCTGACCAGCAGATCGTTGGTGCCGTCATCCCCGGACTCGTCCGCGGCTTCCGCGCCCTCATGGGCCTGACGCAGGATGATCTCATGGGCTTCAAGCAGGCGTGCAAGCTGCGACGGAACGTCCTCCCGACCTCTGGGCGGACGGGGGATGCGGGTCATTTCCGCGACATCAGGCGCCATGGCGATGCTGATGCCGCCAAGCGCCATGATACGTTCAGCAATCATGTCGACCAATGCCGACTGCTCCTCGAAGTGCTTATCGAGCAGCAGGTGAAGCTGATAGAAGGTCGCACCAGACATCTGCCAATGATGCTTCTTGTACATGTCGCGCAGGGTCATCGTATCGACCAGAACCTGATTGAGGATCTCCACGCTTTGCGCACGGGCGTTATCCTCAAGCGCGATCGGTAGATTCTTCAACGTTCCGTACGGCTGGATTTCGCGATATTCGACGGCATAGCGCGGCTGCGCTTCGTCAGTGGAAGGGGCGGTCTGTTTGTCAGGCTTCTTCGCCATGAGCTTCAACTCCATCTCGGTGTTGGGGATCGTGCGGGCATACAACAGGGAACATGGCTCTAAAGGTCCGCGTCAGGTCCGATAAAAACGCGAATTTCGATGCGATCCGGTGTAGCGACAGGCGGCACACGCTTCCGTGCATGCGGGATGGCCAGAGATCTCTGACGGCAAAAACGGCGCAACGGGGGTGATCGCTCGGCGATGTTTTCAAGGATATTTATGCGATCGGCACGTCCAACCGGAACTGACGCTTAGCTGCAACGTCAGGCATCAAGTTGAATTTGCGAGGCTGCATGACCGGACCGACGTTGGTGTTTCTGCACGCACTTGGCGCCAGCGCGGAACAGTGGAAGCTTGTCCTTGATCATCTGCCGACGCGCGATTGCGTGGCGCTTGATCTGCCTGGCTACGGTGCGGCGGCACGACGCGGTTACCTCGATGTCGGGGCGATGGCAGACTGGCTCGCGGACGAGATTCGCTCGCGCGCGCTGGTCTCCTGCGTGCTCGTCGGACACAGCATGGGGGGCAAGATCGTCACGCTCGTTGCCGCCCGCGCGGCACGCGGCGAAATCGGCCTGTCAGGTGTGCTCGGCGTCGTACTGGTCGCGGCATCTCCCCCCTCGCCCGAACCGATGGATGAGGATCGCCGCGCTGAAATGATCGGGTGGTTTGCGGACAATCAGGCGTCGTGGGACGAAGCCGCGACGTTCGTCGACGCGAATACCGCAACCCGATTGGCGGACGCGCTGCGAACCGCTGCAATCGAAGACGTTCAGCGCTCCAGCCGGGAAGCCTGGCTTGGGTGGCTGGAACGCGGAAGTCGTGAAGACTGGAGCGCTGCTGCCGGGCGTATCACGATCCCGGCGCGGATTATCGCTGGCGCGGACGATGGCGATCTTGGCGAAGATGCCCAGCGTCGGCTCAACCTACCGCATTACATCACTGCCGATGTTCAGGTTGTTCAGGGGGCGGCACATCTCATTCCGTACGAACAGCCTGAGGTGCTCGCGTCGCTGCTCGAAGGCCATGTCGCACGCGTCGCTCAGGCCGAACTACCCCCGGCCTTCGCAAGATTGCTTGCCTCTGATCGCGTCAGTCGTAGGACGCGCGTCGCGCTTATGGATCGTATGCGCCCGCCGCCTGAAACATCACTCTGGACGGCTGAAGACCGCGCGACGGCCACGGCTACTGTCGCGCAGATCCTGCCCGATGCCGGCGAAATTGCCGTCTTGGCGGACCGCATCCTCGCCAGCATCGCTGACGGTGCGGGCGACGGCTGGCGGTTCGCGGCGCTACCGCCTGATCGTGAAGCGTGGCAGCGCGGGCTCGCGACGCTGGCGACGGGGGGTTTCGCCACGCTGGGAGGGGATGCGCAAACCCGCTTGCTGGAACGTGTTGCCGATGGCGCGATCGGCAGCAGCGAGGACGCGGCGCAGCTTTCACCCGAACAGATGGCCTTGTGGTTCGAGGACGTTCGCGCCGAAACCGTTCGCGTCTGGATGTCGCTGCCAGCGACGATGGTGGCAATCGGCTATGACGGCTTTGCAGTCGGCGGCGATGGCCGCCGCAAACAGGGCTATACCCGTACCGCCGCCGACGATCTGGAGACGTGGCAGCCGTCACCGGAGCGGATGTCGTGAGCGCGAAGCGTTACGCCCCGGCCGATGTCGTTGACGCGGTGGTGATCGGTACCGGCGCGGGCGGCGCTCCCCTTGCCGCACGGCTTGCGCAGGCGGGCCTGTCGGTGGTTGCGCTGGAGGCGGGCCGAATGTTCCGCCCAGACGACCACGTTGCCGACGAGCTTGCGGCCGACATCTACTGGATGGAGGAACGGCTGAGCGGCGGGACGACGCCCACCGCGTTCGGCTCGAACAACTCCGGCATGGGCGTCGGCGGATCGACACTGCACTGGGGCGCTTTCTGCCCACGACCGGATCCTCGCGACCTGAAACTGAAGACGCTCAGCGGCAAGGGCGCCGACTGGCCAATCGATCATGCAGAGCTGATCCGCTACATCGTGGAAGTGGAGCAGTTTACCGGCATATCAGGGCCAACTGAGTATCCTTGGGACACGTCCCGCCGCTATGCCTATCCGCCCGTCGCGCGCAATGCCGCAGCCGACGCTATGGCGCGTGGCTGTGCGGCGATCGGCATCGTCGCCACCGACGCGCCGGCAGCCTTGGTCTCGCGCGATCGCGAACAGCCGCATTGGGGGCAGCGTCAGGCCTGCGTCAATTGTGGCACTTGCCATCAGGGCTGTCGCACCGCTGCAAAGACCAGCATGGATACGACCTACCTGCCGCTTGCGCACGCGCATGGCGCCGAGATCCGCGCCGAAGCGCGCGTGGTGTCGTTCGAGTTCAATCGCAGCGGCCGGATCAGCGCGGTCGTGTATCGGCAGGACGACGCGGAGCATCGGCAACGATGCTCGGCCGTTTTCCTGTGCGCGGGCGGCGTGGAGACGCCACGCCTGCTGCTCAACCTCGGCATCGCCAACTCAAGCGGGCAGGTCGGCCGTAACTTCATGGCGCATGTCGCGACGCAGATTTGGGGCCGGTTTGACGCTGACATGCGGATGAACAGGGGTTACCCCTCCTCGCTGATCAGCGAGGACATGCTGCGGCCCGGCGACGCGGACTGTGCGGGTGGTTATCTAATTCAGAGTCTCGGCGTACTTCCTGTCAATCTCGCCAACGGGCTCACACGAGGGGCTGGCATGTGGGGCGAACGACTTGAGACCTTCCTGAGGAGCTACAACCGCTTGGCTGGGATCGGGATCAACGGCGAATGCCTGCCACATGCCGAAAATCGCCTGACGCTCGCCGACGAAACCGATCGGTTCGGTCACCGTAAGGCGCGGATCGACTTCAGCTATCATGCCAACGAACAGGCGATCGACCGTCACGCCCGACGCACGCTCACCGACATCTGGACGGCGGCCGGCGCGAGCGACATCGTCGCGGTCGACCGCTCCGCCCATACGGTCGGCACGTGCCGTATGGGAACGGCTGGTAACGCCGCAGTGGTCGACCCCGACGGTCGCAGCTTCGACGTCCCGAACCTGCTGATCTGCGACAATTCTGTCTTTCCCAGCGCGCTCGCGGCCAACCCCGCGCTGACGATCATGGCACTGTCGCTGCGCACTGCCGACCGTTTTCTCGCATCAAGGCACTGAGGAGTTCATCATGGATCTGGGCATCAAGAACCGTATCGCGCTGATCAGCGGGGCGGATTCCGGCATGGGCAAGGAGACCGCACGGTTGTTGCTCGAGGCGGGTGTGCGCGTCGCGATCACCGATCAGCCCGGCGGGACGCTGAACGAGGCGATCGCGGAGCTCGCGCCGCTTGGCGACGTTGTCGCGGTAGCCGGTGACGTCACCAAGCCCGACGACGTTCGTTCGATCTGGGCAGAGGTTCGCGACCGGCTTGGCAATCCCGATATCTACGTCAACGCCGCGGGCGTGACGGGTGCGACCGGCGATTTTCTCGAAGTCGACGATGCCGGCTGGCAACAGACGCTCGATATCAATTTGTTTGGCGCGGTGCGGATGTGCCGTGAAGCGATCCCGGCAATGCGCGCGAGCGGCTGGGGCAGGATCGTATTGTTCGCCTCCGAAGATGCGGTTCAGCCCTATGTCGATGAGCTGGCCTATTGCGCGTCGAAGGCGGGTATCCTGGCCCTCGCGAAGGGACTATCCAAGGCCTATGGCGGCGACAACGTGCTGGTCAACACCGTCTCGCCCGCGTTCATCGCGACGCCGATGACCGACAAGATGATGCGCAAGCGCGCTGACGAACGCGGCGAAAGTTTCGATGCGGCGATCGACAGTTTCCTCGAGGAGGAACGGCCGGGCATGGTATTGAAGCGCCGTGGCCGGGCCGAGGAAGTCGCCGCAGCGGTCGCGTTCCTGTGCTCGGAACGTGCGAGCTTCATCAACGGCGCCGGCATCCGGGTGGACTCCGGGTCTGTCTTCACCATCGCGGGTTGAAGGTTTACACTTCAGTTCGGTGATACCGCGGCATTAGTTGATCGGGCTGAGGCGAATAAGGCATGAGAGGTTCGGCTCAGGCTCGGATGCCTCTGGTCACGCAGTATCCTCGCCATTGCTTGAGCTTGCCTCTTTGAGTGCGGCTTGGTCAGCCCTCGAAAGCGGCCATCTGTTCACCTGCTTCTGAGGCTGCAACCTCACCGTAATTTCTGTGCATGCTCCTGCCGCACCGTAGGGCTGGAGCCGATCTCACTGGTAGCAAAGGTGACAAGCGCCACCGGACGTCCGGCGGTAATACTCTCCGACGATCGCGAAATACGATCAGCAACCCTACCAAGATCGCACGCTATCTGCGCATCACAAGGCGGGAAGGACGGGCGAGCGCCGCCGTGACGGGCTAGTCAGTTTCGACGCGACTGATCGGCCACGGTGGCGGCCTATCGATGCGACGGCTGCTTAGGTGCGATCGGGTTCCCCTGCTCGACGCCTGATCCGATGAAGCCGAGGAGCGCACCCCAGTGGTAGAACCAGTCCGTCGTCGCGACTGTGTCGCTGTCGGCTGACACCGCGCTATAGTTCTCGTGGACATGCCCCTTTGAGCGCCACTCCCCCATGAAAAGCGCCAGCGATCGGTCGGCCAGCTGCCGGCGGGCAGCGAGCGCCAGATCGGTGTGGTAGTTGCCGAGCCCTTTCCAAACGAGATAATTCATCGGCCCCCAAATGCGACCTCGCCAGTAATCCTGATCTTTGAACGCCGGGTTGCTGCGCGCGATCGACGGAATGACGCGATCGCCCCAGAACTCGGCCGGGTTGAGCAGATGCCCGCGGATCATCTGATCCGCCGCGCGCGGCGACGGGACGTTGGCGAGCAGAGGGTAGAAATTGGTTGGCGACAGGTGCTCGCTCAACCTGCCCGTCCGCAAGTCCTTGTTGCGGTAGATATGATCGACGGGATCCCACAGCGTCGCAAGGCTGCGGCGATAGCGATCGGATCGGGCGCGAAGATCGACAGCATCGCGGGTTCGGCCAAGCTCGCCGGCGATGGTGGCGAGCGCGTCGCAGTCTGCGATGTAAAGGCTCATCAATCCGACATCGGCGAGCTGCATTTGGCGGCCGTCGAAGCCGACCCCATCGTACATCGGGCTATTGTCGAGCCCGGACTCGTATCTCGCCCCTTGCAGAGTGCCGGCGCTGGGATCGTCGGGGTTGATCGGCGGCCGGGTCGCATCGCTACCCCAGGTCAGATATTCGCCGGCGCCCCGGTTGTCGGGCCACCACGAATTCCATTTCAGCAGCCTGTCGTAACTGTCCTCAAGCAACCACCGATCGTGGAAGCGGCGATAGAGACCCAATATGGTGATGGCGCCGACGGGCGGCTCGGATCGGTCCCAGCTTTTCCAGCCGCCGCCGCGCGCGAAATTGGGTACGAAACCGGCAGGGGATACCTCGTTCAGCACCTCCAGCGCATTGGCGTAGGCGAGATCACGGTTTCCGAGCGAGGCCATGGTAGCGGCAAAAAACGTGTCCCAATCGAACAGGACGTATCCGCCCCAGTTCTGATTCCATATCCGGCTGACGGGTGACATGACGCGGCCGCCAGCCGGATCGTAGATCGTGTCCCAGCCGAGTACGGTCTCGATCGCGCCGCGCACCTCGGCGGACGCGCCGGCCGCCGAGGTGCGGGCAGCGAACGCGGCGCGGGCTGTCGCGACCAGCGTGGTGATCTCGCCCAGGTTCCTCGGCTTGCCGGTGCTGACCGCGGCCGGGCGATCCAGGCGAAAGGCGAAGTACGGGCCGGTCACGGGCACCTGAACCTCGTCGATCTCCGGTCCGGCGGCATGGATCGTGACGACGGCGCCGGGCAGTCGCGCCACGATGTTGGCGCCCTCGCGCGCGACGTTGCCGGGCCGGTTCCAGATCATCGCGGCCGACAGGATCGCGACCGGCGGCTGGCTGGTCGCTTCCGCATCCGACCGGAACGTCGTGTTCGCGCGGGTCGCGGCGTTTCCCAGCGTATCCGGCGACCGTGCGGACGCCGAGAGCGGCGTCACCAGCATGACGAGATCGTCTCCGACATGCGCGGTTTCCAACCGTACTTCTATCCCGCGCCATTTGACACGGAGTTCGGTGTAAGAGCCATCGTAAGCGTGCGGACCCGGGAACACCGTCTCCTCGCCCGCCGCCTTCCGGCCGATCAGCGCCGTTGGCAGGAACGCGTTCGTGTTCTCTGCGCTATCCTTTTTCAAGCCGAGCCGGATCTGCAGGCCGTAGGGAAGCAGCACCTGCCCGGTGACCGTATTGGTGTCCCAGCTGTTCCACCCGCGCTGGAGACGCGCCTGCACGGCGGCGTAGTCCGGGGAGCGCGGCGGTTCTGCAGCGGCCACGCCGAGCGACAGGAATGACGCGATCATGAGGGCGACAATGCGCATGCTGAACCTTCTCCTGCACTCCAGCTATCATGCAGCGCGATGCGTTGCACGCGGCGCGTCGGCCCGTGGCCTTGCAGTCGGGAATGGCAGTTGTAGGATGCCGGGTAGTCAAAGGAGAGGTGGATGGACCGGAATGCGCCGTTGCGCCGTGACGTGATCGCTGGCGGGATCGCAGCGGCTGCCGTCGGGGCAGGTCTGGGCTCGCCGGCGCTGGCGGCAAAGCCGTTGACCGCAGGCGAGGTGATCGCACGGATGCAGCAGCACATCGGCGCAACCTGGAAGGCGCAGGGCGTGGACGGTTTCAAGGCGGGCGCACCCGAGACGGCTGTGCGCGGCATCGGCACCACCATGATGGCGACGTTCGATGCCCTGAAATCCGCGGCGCGACAGGGCCTCAACATGGTTGTCACGCACGAGCCGACCTATTGGTCGCACCCCGACACGCTGACGCAGTTGCAGGACGATCCGCTTTACCGGAAGAAGCTCGCCTTCCTGCGTGCGCACAACATGGTCTCGTTCCACTTCCACGACAATTGGCATGCGCTCAAGCCCGTCGACGGCATCAATCACGGCACGCAGCAGCTGATGGGGTGGACGGCGTACATGCACCCGGAGGACCAGCGGCTGTTCACGCTGCCGCCGACGACCCTGGGCGCGCTCGCCGCGGATTTCGGCCGGAAGATGCACGCGCGGACGATGCGCGTCGTCGGCGATCCCGCGCTGCCCGTCCGGACCGTCTACGAAAGCTGGGGCTATTGCAGCGCGTTCCCCGGCATCACCTTGCTCGATCATGCCGATGTGCTCGTGATTGGCGAGGCGCAGGACTGGGACCTGATCGCCTATGTGCAGGACTTGGTCGCGATGGGTGGGAAGAAGGCGCTGATCATCCTCGGCCACGTCAAGTCGGAGCAATGGGGGATGCGCTACTGCGCCGACTGGCTGAAAGGCTTCGTGCCCGAGGTGCCGGTGCGATACGTGCCGATCGTCGAGCCCTATTGGAACCTCGATCACCCCACGCTTGAGATCGACACGAAGGGATGGTCGGCGTGACCAAACCCGCACCGCCGCCGCGTGAGCCCGTCACCGCGCTCCAGCTCGCCGACCGCATCCTTGCCGCCGCGGCGACGGATGGCGCGGTAATGTCCGCAGTTGACCGCATCGTCGCGGGCGACCCAACGACCGTGGTGACCGGCATAGCGACGGTCGCGATGGCGTCGATCGACGCGTTGCAGGTGGCGACCACCAAAGGCTGCAACCTCATCGTCAGCTATGATCCAACATTCTGGTCCGAAGGCGACCAACTCAATCACGTCGCCGGCAACCGCCTGTTCGCCGCGAAGCGTGAGTTCATCCGTGCGCACGGCCTAGTCGTCCTCGACCTGCACGACCGATGGCAGAACGGCATCGACACAGGCATGGCGCGGACGCTTGGATGGGAAGCGCATCGGCAGACGCCTGGCGTGCCGCTGTACGCCTTACCGCGGACGACGCTGCTCGCGCTGGCACAATCGCTTCACGCCGTGCTCGACGATCGCACGTTGCGTGTCGTCGGTGATCCCGCGCTGCCGGTCACCCGTGTCGCGGCAAGCTGGGGGAACGCCCGCCAGCTACCGACGATCGCGCTGCTCAACGGGCCGGCCGACGTTGTCGTGTGTGGCTACAGCCATGAATGGGAGGCGGTCGAGTACGCCCAGGACATGGTCGCGAGCGGAGCAAAGAAGGGGCTGATCCTGCTCGGCGAGGCGAAGTCGGTCGATGGCGGCATGCTGTACTGCGCCGACTGGATCCAGACGTTCGTCGGTGAGGTTCCAGTAGTATACCTCCCTTCGGTCGAGCCTTACTGGAGTTTGCAGCAGGCCAACTAACTGGCGCGGGTGCTCCCGGGGAGCGCTGCGAGAACATCTGCTGCCTGCTGCCGCCGACCCGGCGGATGGTTGCCTCTTTGTTAGGAAATCTACCGTAGCGGGAGGCGAGACGATCCGCGGTGGGGGCCGCAATAGTGATATCGAGATATAAAGAGCTCTGGCTCACATTGCTGTTGCTTGCTCTGAGCATGACGCCGCACGCTGCGTCGGCCAGGAGCGTCGATCTGCGCCGGACGGCTTGTACCATCACGCTCCCCGACACCGCGACGAACGCAGCGGTAGCCGCAGCCCATTACCGCTGCGGCACCGGAGCGCCGACCAGCAGCAAGACTTGGCTTTGGCTGCGTCTCGACACATCTCGCCTGCGCGATCTGCCGCCTCAGTGGCACCTCCTCGTCGACCAAACGCGATTTGACCGGATCGCGGTGCTTGTGGCCGGTCGCGACCGCATGATCCGTCACGCCGATGCCTACTCTCACCTCGACGACCACGCGGCGCCTGGCGGCTTGTTGAAGTTCACCATCGCGCCGCCCGGCCGGGAGGTCCAAAGCCTTTACCTCGGGTTCCGGCACATCGATGATCTGACTCTTATGCGGAAGATCGTCGCGATCTCCAGCTCTGAAATGACGGCAGGCGACACAAGGTGGTTGCTGTTGATGGGGCTCTTTGTCGGGACCTTGCTGTCGGCGTTGCTCTACAATCTAGTGATCCACACAGGCCAGCGGTACGCGTTCCAGCGCTGGTACCTGCTGTGGGTCACCGTCGCGCTCTGCTATGGTCTGGTCTGGACAAACATGGCCACCTTCCTGTTGCCCAGCCTCGTCGGACCAGTTGCGGTCCGGATCGACTTCGTGCTCGTCGGGCTGATGGTGGCGGCGGGGAACATGTTCTTCTTTGCGGTCGTCGAGGAGGGTATCCTGCCGGGCGGTTTGGCCGTGGCGGGTCGTTTGCTGGCGGCTGCTGGAGCCGTGCTGGGCCTCATGGCGGCAGCCGACATGTGGCTGCCGGCGACCGCCACCGATCGGCTGCTGAACTATGCGATCGCGGGCACGGCCACAGTGGTTGCGGCGTCATGTTGCATCGCGGTGCGTCGGGGCAGCCGCGTGATCTGGTTCTACATGATCGGCTGGGGACCGGTGATTTGCGTCTTTCTGGCGCGGCTGGCCCGCAACCTCGGGCTTGCACCGCAGAACGACGGCGTCGACATGGCAACGTTTGCGGCGCTCGCGTTTGAGGCGCTTGTGCTGTCGCTAGCAATTGCCGATCGGTTCCGGTTAATCCGGCAGGAACTTGAACGGGCGCGCCAGCGACGCGAAATCGATCTTGCCGAAGCAAAGACGCTTCGTCTGGCGGCGCACACCGACTTCCTCACAGGGCTTGGCAATCGCGCTGCGTTCCAGGAGAGAGGACACACGCTCATCGCCGCCGGCACGCCCTTCAGCCTGTTCTTGATGGACGTGGATTATCTGAAGGACGTCAACGACAGGTTGGGCCACGCCGCTGGCGACGTGCTGCTGCGGTATGTTGCATCGGCTCTTTCGGCCGCCACGGGGTTCCTGCCGGACACTGATATCGCGCGCATCGGCGGCGACGAGTTCGCGATCCTGTGTCAAGGCGCCCCGCTGGCGGAGGTCGCACTCGCCGACGCGATAAGCAGGCTGCAGGGAGACGCCTGGTGCGAGACGGAGCAGCAGCGCACGTTATCGCTCAGCGTCGGATCGGCGCGCTATCCCGATGACGCTCAGGCGCTGGACCTGCTGTATCAGAATGCCGATCTCGCACTCTACACTGCAAAGCGGCTCGGCCGGGCGCGCTACTCCCGCTACGATCTCCTGCAGCGCAGCTTGCGCGACTTAGAGGTCGAGTTGATCGGCGACGCCGAAGCGGCGCTGAAACGGGAGGAGTTCGAGCTGTACATGCAGCCGATCGTGTCGCTCGCCACCGAAACAGTCTGCGGCTACGAGGCGTTGCTGCGGTGGAACCACCCACGCCATGGTCTGCTGACGCCGGATCGTTTCGCCGATGTGCTGGTGGCAGAAAGGATCGGTCTGCTCGTCCAGGAGCATGTCTTCGAACTCGCGCTTGCCCAATTGCGCGAACATGGTGCGCGGCTTGGCGTATTAAGCGTGAATTTCACCTCCGCGCAGCTATCCGGGCCGCAGGCTGCCAAGAGCGTGCTCAATCGGCTCGCCTATCATGGCATCGCGCCATCCTGCCTGTGCGTCGAAGTGACGGAGGGCGTGATGCTCGACCGGGCGGCGGACAGCATCCTCGCCAACCTGCGCATGTTGCATGACGCCGGCGTGTGTATCGCGCTTGATGATTTCGGGACGGGGTATGCCTCGCTTGTCCATCTACGCAAGTTGCCGATTGACCGGATCAAGATCGATTGCTCTTTCGTCGCCGGTATCGGCCAATCAGATGGGGGAACGCTGCCCATCGTGCGCGCCATCCTCGGCCTGGGGCGCGGCTTGGGAAAAGTTGTCGTGGCGGAAGGTATCGAAACCGAAACTCAGGCGGTGCAGCTGAGACAGCTGGGGTGCCAGCTTGGTCAAGGCTTCCTGTACGGGCGTCCTGTGCCCCCCTTACCTGCTGACGCTTCGCAGACTGAGACGGAAACGCCCCAGCTTGCTCGCCTACACCACGCCAAAGCCCTGGCTGTCGTACATTAGGCGAGAAAGTCTGCGAGGCTACGACCCACATCCGGCCGTTTAGTTCACCTTGGTCGCGCCCCCTTTTGGACATTAACCGTCCTAGCGGGGCACGGCTCTCCTTGTCGATGGACGCAGAAGCACCCGGCCCGGATCGGGTTGCTGCCGCGCAACGGCGAGGCGGAGCATACCCGGTGATTCGCGCTCGATTCCTGCTCCGTATTTCAAACCGCCAAACCCACGAGTTCAAGAGAAAGAGCGTGCAGGGCAGACGAGTTGTTATTCGGAATCTGAATGCTGTGTCCGCCAGTGCGTTGATGCGCATCGAGTTCCAGACACGCTCGCTGCCGAGCTACATGCCATTTTAGCGATTAGCCGCAGCAACAATGCTCGCGATGATATCACCGGCGCCTTGATGTTCAATGCCGGTTGCTTTGCTCAGGTCTTGGAAGGTCCGCTCGACAGCGTAGAAGCCGCGGTCGAGCGCATCCAGCAGGATGAACGCTACGGCGAGGTATCTCTGCTCGCACGGGAGCCGATCGCAGGAAGAACCTTTCCGAACTGGGCGATGGGCTTTGTCGGCCTCTCGGATGCTGACGCTTCGCGCTTTGCCGACATCAGCAGGGCAAGTGAGTTCGACCCCTCCCGCTTCAGCGGCGATCGGTTGCACGCGATCCTGCGAGATCTCGCCATCGAAGAGGGATGTTCGGCGGCGTGAATACATGCCTTAGAGCATCGTTGCGAATGCTGACGTTCAGCATGTGCGGGTATTTGCTTGCAACCGACGCGTCACGTCGCCTCGACTGTCGACGGCATGTCAACGCACAACGATTGCGGTGACCCACATCCGGCCGTTCCCGAGCCCTTCTAGCTACCTGATACTTGCCGCGCGTTGATGTGGACGAACCGATCGTTTGGGCGTGCCGGGGTACGACACCGGCACGCCACGCACTCACATGTCCGCTGCGGTCGGGCGTACGATCACCTCGTTGATGTCGACTCCCTCCGGCTGCTCAATGGCGTAGCGAACGGCTCGCGCGATCGCGTCCGGCGTCAGCGCCTTCTTCCGCCATCCGGTCAGTGCCGCCGCAATCTCAGGATCGGTGATGTCATGGCCCAACTCGGTGGCGACCACGCCCGGAGAGATCAACGTCGAGCGGACCTCGTCATGCTCCTGCCGCAACCCCTCGGTGATGGCGCGCACGGCATGTTTGGTGGCGCAATAAACCGTTGCGGTCGGCATCACCATGTGCGCGGCGACCGAGGCGACGTTAACGACATGGCCGCTTCGCTGCGCCACGAACCGCGGCAGGACCGCGGCGATGCCGTTAAGGACGCCGTGGATGTTGACGTCGACCATCCGCTTCCACTCGTCGCGCTTCAGCTGAGCGAGCGGGGACAGCGGCATCACGCCCGCATTGTTGACCAGCACATCGATACGCCCGAAGCGCGCTTCGGCGGCCGCCACGAACGCGTCGAAAACGGCGCTGTTGATGACGTCGAGTGGTTGCCAGGCGACGCTTTCGCCCAGCTCATCGGCGAGTGCCTTCAGGCGATCGCCGCGACGCGCGCCGATGAACAGCCGGGCACCAGCCTCGGCCAGTTCACGCGCAGTTGCCTCGCCGATCCCGCTCGACGCGCCAGTAATGAGGACAACCTTGTCGATACTTCCTGCCATGATGCAGTCCTTCCGTTGCAGTGACGGGACGCAGATGGGCCATGGCCTGTGTCGGGCGGTAGAGCGATCATCCTAATAGCTTGCACGATCCTCCAGAATCGAGGCCGGGTGCTTGCCCGCGACGCGAAAGTGGGGAAGGATCGTCGGCATGGACCGGATCGCCGAACTCGCCGCTGTCATTGATCGGCACGTCGCGAACACAGGCGTTTGCAGCACGGCGATGCCGCATGTGTCGCTGATCCGGGCCGACGCGCCGAGCACCCCCACGCCTGCCGTCTACGAGGCCTCGCTATGCCTGATCGCCCAAGGGTCGAAGCGCGTGTCTATCGGCGAGCACAGCGTCGTCTATGATGCCGCCCGTTACCTCCTGGTCTCGGTTGACCTACCGCTGGTCGGTCATGTGCTCGATGCGAGCGCTGAGCGACCCTATCTCTGCTGCAAGATCGATCTCGATTCCGCGATGCTGGCCGATCTGATCGCGAGCGAGGGCGGCGGGGTGGCCCGTACAGATCTGCCGGTGCTCGGCGTCTACCCCGGCGATCCCGACCTTATCGACGCGGCATGCCGGCTGCTCAAGCTGCTCGACCGCCCCGACACGATCGGCGCGCTGGCACCGCTTATCGAGCGCGAGATCCTCTACCGTCTGCTCATCGGCCCGCATGGTCCGATGCTTCGTCACGTCGCGACCGCTGGCAGTCACCTCAATCAGGTCAGCCGCGCGATCGCTGCTATCCGCCGGCGTTTCGATGCGCCGATCCGCATCGACGAAGTCGCAGCTGAGGCTGGCATGAGCCCCTCCTCGCTCCACGCGCACTTCAAGGCGATCACCCGCATGACGCCGCTGGAATATCAGAAACAGCTGCGGTTGCAGGAGGCCAGACGCCTGATGCTTGTGGGCGGTGCCACGGCGACCACGGCAGGGTTCGCCGTCGGGTATGAGAGCACATCGCAATTCAGCCGCGAATACAGGCGATTGTTTGGGGCGCCTCCACGTACCGACATCGAACGGCTCCACGCTGCACCAGCAGCGGCCATCGCGCTTTGACGATAGTTGGGTCGCGACCGGTCTTGTGAACTATTGGGAACGACTGTTGCTGGCCAAAAGACTTGATCCCGGCCGTCCGCAACGCGTTTTCGGCTTCCAACTCCGGTTGCCCGTTCATGTTGCTAAAAACCTCCGGCTTTATGGGTTTAAGAGCCATCCCGGAATGGCTTAAGGTGGTGGAAGCACGAACCCGCTGCGCGGGAGGGGTGCTCGCAGCACTGTTGAGGTGAACGGGCGAGCGTCGCGCTTGATTTGAGCGCTGCGGGAGGCGGGCAGAGCATCGGGGGTTCATGAGAAGGAGTCCTGCCATGAGCACTTTCACTTCTTAAGGTGCATGACGTGGACAGCGAGCGCATGCTGCTCAGGGTCGAGCGCGGCAAAGGCGGCCGCTATCGCAACGCCATGCTCCCATCGGCGCTGCTGCGCGAGTGGTGGAAGGTTGGACAGCAAGAGGGCGTGCTGCACGTCGACGGCTGGCTGTTCCCCGGCCAGCACTATCTCAAGCCGCTCAGCACGCGGCAGCTACACCGCATCGTCGTCGATGCGAGCGTGGCGGCGGGCATTGGCAAGCGGGTCGGGCCGCACATCCGCAGCTTCCTTCTCCACGTTCTCCCACAGGGCTTCCACCGCATTCGTCCCTACGGCCTGCTCGCCGGTGCAGCTCGTAAGGTCCATCTCGACTACGTCCGCCAGCTACTCGGGGTGGCGCCGCCGGCCGCGGCCGATATGCCAACCGAACCGGACGAGATCCGGCCACCATGCCCATGCTGTGGAGGGCGCATGGTCGTCGTGGAGACCTTCGAACGTCAGCGCCAGCCCCGCGTACCACCGGCGCGTACACTACTATCCGGGACGCAGGCGTCGTGACCCGGCACGGCGCGGCACGGCCCCGCCATGTCTCGCAGCACCGATACTTGCGGAGCCGATGCCACATGCGCCGATCGCTGTCCGACGCCAACCATATCTAGTAGGGCGGGCTATCTTCACCGGCGAAACCAACGTGCCAATCCGAATCCGGACGGCCCGCATCCAAGTCCGTGCCCGCATCCGCGATGTCGCTGGTCACCGCAGCAGGTCGGAAACTGAAAACCTCATAGCGCATCGCCTGTGGCCCACGGGTTTGGGCCTCCAAGACTTTCGTACGCCTGCCGACATCGAAACTCTTCAGGAAAGTAGAACTGCAGTGTTCGTGTCTCGAATGGCAGGCGCGTCAAGAAGGTGCGGCGG
>NZ_JAKNQH010000039.1 GCF_022662305.1 Sphingomonas sp. BAUL-RG-20F-R05-02 | reverse complement strand
CTGCCACCGGTTTAACGTCTGCTCTCGTGAGAAGCTGATGTTCAGCGTTTGTCCAGAAAGCGTCGCGTTACGACCGAAGCTGGGCCGGTAGTCGAAAATCGCTTTTAATCGCGATTTGCTGAAAAGCGGCAATCCTTTCGATGGCTGCGTTGACTCACTCTGGCTCGATGCCATGCGCACACCGAAGCCGCGTGCTCGACAACCCGCTACCTTCCATTAGTATTCTGCAAAGTGGCGGGGGACCAGACGTGAAGATTCTTTCTTACAATCCAGGTCATGACGGCGCCGTTGCCTTCATCGAGGACTTCCGACTCCGCTTTTCTTTCGAGGCCGAAAAGGACTCTAACTACCGGTATTCCGCCATCACCATCGCAGAAGTTCTGGACGCCGTTGGCGAGCTAGACGCGATTCCCGACGTCATCTGCATGAGTGGCTGGTGGCCACTCGACCATCACGAGTTCCTGCACGGCTCGGACCGGAATGGCGGCTACCGCGGCGTCTCGCCGGAGGCCGCGATCATCGACAAGGGGCGGATGCTGAAAGGTAGGTCGGACTACTTCTCGTCCACCCACGAACGCTCCCACATCCTCTGCGCTTTCGGGATGTCGCCCCTACCGAAGGGAACGGCGTGCTACGCTCTGATCTGGGAAGGAGAGATGGGCGGCTTCTACGAGATCGACGGGGATCTCAACATCACACTGGTCTCCGACGTTCTGACGCAGCCGGGAAACAGGTATGGCCTTCTCTACGGCTTGGCCGACCCCACGTTTCCGAAGGACGGACCGTATCCGCGCTCGTCGGACGCGGGCAAGCTGATGGCGCTCGCATCATTCTCAACCCGCACCTTGCCCACGGTCGACGAGCAGGATCTGCTAACTTTCCTTCTCGACGGACCCTACCGGAAGCTGAGCGAATACGACCGGCTGGACCGGGCACCCCACCTGAACGCCGGACTGGACGATGCCGAATTTCGCAATTTCGCGGGCATTTACAGCGACGCGATTTTCGAGCGCTTTCACGCCTTCGCAAGGGGACACCTCGAGCAGGGCCGGCCCCTGGTGATCGCCGGGGGCTGCGGCCTGAACTGTGACTGGAACACCAAGTGGCGGGAGACGGGTCTGTTCTCGGAGGTGTTTGTGCCTCCTGTCGCAAACGATTCCGGATCGGCGATCGGCACCGCCATCGACGCCCAGTTTCGCTACACCGGAAACCCGAAGGTAGAGTGGGACGTCTATTCGGGCCTGCCGTTCCGGACGACGGGCGCCACCGGTATGGATGGCTACGATGTCTACGAGAGGGACGACGACCGGATTGCTGACATGCTTGCCAGCGACCTGATTCTAGGCTGGGCTCATGGACGCTATGAGATCGGCCCCCGAGCCCTCGGGAACCGGTCCATTCTCGCGGCTCCGTTCCGCGACGAGACGCGTGTCCGGTTGAACGAGATCAAGCAGCGTGAGCAGTTCCGGCCCATTGCGCCGGTCTGTCTAGCTGAAGACGCCGCGACGTGGTTTCAATGCGAAAAGGAGAGCCCGCACATGCTGTTCACCTACCGCGCAACTACGGAGGCGCTCCGGGCGGTCACCCACGTCAACGGCACCGCCCGGCTGCAGACGGTAACCCCGCGCACCAACCCCGACCTCCATGCGCTCCTCACCGCCTTCAAAGCGCGGACCGGGTTCGGCGTCCTTTGCAACACTTCGCTCAATTTCAAGACCAAGGGATTCATCAACAACATCGCCGACCTTTCCGCATATGTTAGGGAGCATGCGCTCGATGGCTTCGTCGTCGAGGGACGCGCCCACCTCGCGCGCAACTCCCCGCAGTATCAGGCCTATCTGGCGGGCAGCCGGTGACACCAGTGCGGGCGTCGCCCATCACTGCCGACGCAAGCGGCATATTCTCAGACTCGTTACAGAAGGCGCTTTCGCCAATGGACACCTACCCACTGGGATTTGAAGAGTGCGAGGAGATGCGCTCGGAGTTTATCCGTCTGCTTACTTTGCAACAGATGGAAATCGAGTCGAAATCGACAGCCGCGTCCCCGATCACGCCGTGCACGATCCCAAGGACGCTGGTGCGGTACTGGCACGACCACGCAGCCCTTCCGGACGACGTGAAGGAATGCCTTTCGAGCTGGGACCGGCTGACCGATCACGGTTTCGAGTTTCAGTTGTTCAGTGATGCAAGCGCCGCTGCGTACGTAGCAGACGTCTATGGGGAGAGAGAGAGCGCGGCATTCGCACGGTGCGGCCATCCCGCGATGCGTTGCGACTATCTTCGGCTGTGCTTCATCCTTGAGGAGGGCGGCTTCTACGTCGACGCCGACGACGTGCTGCTCGGTGACGGCTGGCGCGACCTTTTCATCGACGACACCCTGAAGCTACAGCCCCTGTGCTACGATATTCCGGCCGGGGGCATGCTGCCGGCAGTGGAGATCTGGCGGACAGAACTTCCGAGCGAAGGCCGCATCTTCTACGTGAACAACGACCCGCTGGTGGCTCCGCCGGGCCACCCGGTGATCAAGCGTGCGCTCGACCGCGCGACTGACAAGTTGCTGCGGGGCGATCCGGCCCCTGAGATCCAGTCGACGACTGGCCCCGGCAATCTGACGTCCGCCCTGGCCGTGCATGCCCGAGAGTTGCATCTTGCCGGCGCTCCCCACGACTTCCGGCTGCTGCGCGACTGGGACGCGATCGCCGAGATGCGATGGGCGCTGTCCTATCGCGACGATGCGCGCAACTGGCGCAACGTGTACGGCTGCTGAGCACGCAATGTCTAACGGCTCAAACTCGTGAACCTGGAAGAGGCGACCGGGCTGCTCCACTCGCTGATATTCCGCGCCGCGCGCGCCGCAATCAGCTTCGTTCCCGGCGGAAGGATCCACGCGTTCGGTGATGGGGCCGGAAGTATCGGGGCCATCTTGGTAGTGAACCTCGATCGGCAACCCCGGCGTCTCCGCAGGACCTTGCGAGAGTTTGCGCGTTTCCGCACGCACGACGGCAAGCCGCTCTCGTCTTTGGTCCGCCGCCTTGCCGCAATAGACGCGCGCAATGGACGTGAGGTCGCCGCGACGGCGGACGTGGATCCTCACTATCGGCTCGGCGGCCAGATGTTCGTCCAGCCCGATGCGACCCTTGCGGAATGCTTTGGGCCGGACGAGCCGGTAGTCATGACACGCCAGGAAGTCGCAGTCGCTAGATCCCACATCGAAGTTTGGAAGGCCATCGCGCTAGGACACGACGAGCACGTACTCGTCGTCGAAGACGACGTCTGGTTTGCACCGGGGGCGGCACGGGCGATTGACGCCGGCTGGCGTGCCGCACTCCAACGCTGCAGCGATTTGGGTGGGCCGCACCTCCTGTATCTCTCTTACAGCGATGCGGGCGGCACAGCCACTCGGATGGACGTCTGCGACGCGCTGTTCCGTCCAGCGCGGGGCCTGTGGTTTCTTTCCGGCTACGTCCTGTCACGCCCGGGAGCGCAGATGCTCCTGCGTGCAATGCCCGTCACTGGTCCAGTGGACATGTGGATGAACTATCGCTTCGGCGAGCTTGGCGCCCTGGCGCTTTCGTCCCCTGTCATTCGGCAGCGCGCTGACGGGGGGTCGGACAACAGCTACTCGGTGCTGCCGTACCTAGCGAGGGCTGGGGTTGTCGATGCGAACGCAGTAGGGGCGCCCCGTCGCGCCGTCGCCGATGGATTGCTCGCCTGGACCGCCGGAGGGAAACGCGACAGTCTGGCGATGGCCCTATCGATCCTCGGATTGCGGGTGCGCAGCTTTGGCGGTGACGAACCGCCAGTGGATTCCGAAGCACTGCAAGCCCTGCTCAAGACCTGGGACGCTCTCGTCGATCCCCCTCTGTCGGAAGCCGCCTTTGACTGGGTCCACGCGACAAACCGCGTCAATCTCCTATTCGAACCGCAGGCTCCCGACGAAATCGGACCGTGCCTTTCCAAGCTGTCGGCCTCCCGTGCGAATGTCCTAACCGGCTCCGGATGGGATGGAGCCAGCTGGCGACCGCTCTGCGACTTGCTCGGCTTGAGCGTACCCGTTGAGGCCTTCCCACGCGGACCGCTGCGCGAATGGCGCACCTTCTGCAACATGCGGGCCGCGTGCGAGCACGGCGTCGAGGACATCAGGGAGGCGGGCGGCCCCATCGATAACTCTCCCTGGGTTCTTCCGCCGCCAGGCGAGTGGACAGCTCCGGCAAATCAAAGATGCGACACACCACCCGCGGGCGTGCCGCTCGTTATGGCGTCCATGTCGGTCGCGACGCCGCTCATGGAGGTCGAGGTTGGAACCTTTCCTGGCAACTTGGCGGCTTTCACACGGGACCGGCTCATCCACGGGCCGAACGGTGCCGAGCTTGTGCTGAGCGGCTCAAATGAAGGTGGCAGGCCTTATCGCTCCGGAGCGTTCGCCAGCGCGCGGTCCTTCATGCATGGACGGTTCGAAGCCGAGATCCGCGCGGCCCGCGGCGCCGGTCTCGTGACGGGATTCTTCCTACATCGTCACGGCCCACGGCAGGAGATCGACATAGAGCTGACCGGCGACGATCCATTTCGGATGCTTGCGAACGTCTACTTCAATCCCGGTGATGAGGGCACCGCTATGAGCTATGGCTACCGCGGGTCGCCGTGCCGCATCAACCTCGGGTTCGACGCCTCCGAAGACTTTCACCTCTACACGATTGAATGGCGGCCGGGCTGCGTCAGTTGGTCGGTCGACAAAGTGGTCCTCCACGAACGCGGTGGATGGGAACCGACGCCCATCCCGCATCTGCCCATGCGGCTCCATGGAAACCTCTGGGCTCCGCGCTCCAACGAACTGGCTGGACGGATTGACCAAAGTGCACTGCCGTCGGTCGCCAACTTCCGCAACGTCGCGATCTGGACCTGAACGCGACCGGTCGTTCGCGCAAACCCGAATGGCGGGTTGGGCAAAAGTCGACACTCACATCAACGACGCTGAATGCCTTGCAGCATGACGATCGGTAAACAGCCTTACAGCCTCCCTAGGTCGATCACGTTCTCAGCTTGCGTTGCGGTGAAACATGCGGCGTTCCGATCTGGGGTGGCCATCTCGAGGTGAGGTTGCTGTCAATGGTTTACTCCAAGCCTATCCTGCCCCAGAACATCCCACGAACGGAGACGATATGCAGAAGACGGAACGACCTTACGTTGACATCGCGGTCGTTGTCCCGCTGGAGGACGAGATTATACCATTCATGGAGGTGTTCACCTCCTTAGAGGACCGAAGCACTGCCACTTCGTTCTGCCATTTGGTGGACAGCGGCGCGCCCGATATTTCCATGGTTGTCATGCAGCAGCAGGAGATGGGGCGCACCTCCGCGTTCATGGCTGCGGGCATGCTTCTCTCAACGTACGACGTCGGCCTGATCGTCTGCCTCGGCATCGCTGGTAGCATGTCCGACGACATGGGCCTGGCGGACGTGTGCTACACCGGAAACGTCATCGACGTGCTCGACAACACCAAAGTTGTCGATGTCGAGGACGAGGATGGGCACGCGGACACTAGTGATACCGAATTCTCGCCGACACACTACGAGACGCCGATCGACTTCACGAACGCAATCAGCTTCATAAGGACCCAACCCGCACTCCGTCCCGAATACCTTGCATGGCAGAAAATTCGTGAGACAGTCGCACTGGACCGCGTTGCTGCAGAGGTACCAGGCCCTGGGGGAACGCGCATCAGGATTGGCGCCCCAACTTCGAAACCGGGCTATCTAGTCTGCGGCGCGGTCAGCAAGAGCAAGATCTACAACGCGAAGCTGCGCACCCTCGAGCGCTCCCTCCTCGCGATTGAGACAGAGTCCGGCGGCGTATTTGCGCAGGCGAAGGCACACGGTGTGCCGGCGCTGGCAATCCGAGGCATTTCCGATTTCGCTGACAAGGACAAGAAGAAGCTTGAGCAGGCGAGCAAGGGCGGTGTTCGATCCTTGGCGGCGGAAAACGCCGCGTCATTCCTGAGGCTACAGATGGGGAATCCGCGCTTCACTGCTGCCCTTTTCACGCGTCGCCACGGGCGACAGACCGAATTAACCCTCGTCAATCCGAAGAGTGAGGTAGACGCTCTCGGCGACGCCCTGCTGCAGATCGATGGCGAAATTGACGATGCGCTTCGCAAGCTCTCCCCAGAATACAAGCTTCAGCCCAGAGGCTACCATCTGCCGACGCCCCGCGTCCGTCCCGAACACAAGGAAGACGATCTGGACGGATCAAAGCCGGTAGATCCGACCGATGTGCGGACCGCTATCGAACGGCACGACAGGATCCTAATAAACCTGCCGCGCACCTATCCGGACCAGAGTCTCGGCTGGGTCGTCGCCCACGATCTCTTATCAGCCGAGTTCGAAGGCAAGCAGGCCGTGCCGATCGTCATAGACGCCGAGGGGATGCGCAGTAAGCGATCTACCTTCGAGGGCGCCGCGGGAATTGATTACGAGCCGCTACTTACACACAAGGGCGCGAAATTGGTTTTCATTGTCGAAAACATCCCCTTCGGCTCCGGGCACCGTCTTGATGCGGTCGTGAGACAGGTCGGCCATTACGACGACGCGAAGTTCGTGTTCCTCGCCCGAGGCGACGCCAACCTCGTCATCGAGACAGAGTTCGCTACCAAAACCGGTGCAGTGCCCTATGAGCTCTGCTCAATAGCCTTCAGTGAGATCTCGCACTTCGTGCAGAAGAACTTTGAAATGACCGGGTCGGAGGCTGAAGTCATCGCGCTCCGACTGAGGGACACGTTTAACCGCTTTGAGCTTGACGCGCACCCTACGTATTTTGCAGGCATCCCGAAGGAAACACTGGCCGCGCTCCTGCAGGCTAACCGGCGGTCGGAACTGATCCAACTCGCTGTCACCGGCTTCCTCACCTTCATCGTTGCGGGAGACAAGGCGGACGTTGCGCTCAGCCGCTCGACGCGGGAACGCTTCCTTCGAAGGCTGGTCATTGAAATGAACGTCCAGAAGAAGACTTTCGATCAGGCAGGTCTCATACAGCAGGTCAAGGACTTCGCGGCCAAGCACGACTTCGACATCGACCCGATGGCATTCGTGCAAGGCTTTCTTGATCAAGGCATAATGCACTTCGAGTCGAACCGCGTGCACATCTCACTGCCCTTCATCGAGTCCTACCTGCTCGCAGCCGAACTGTCCGCTGACCCAACAAGTGCCGCAGTTTATTTCGATCTTGACGACCTGCACTTTGATATCCCAACCTTCGACCTCTACGCTGAGATCGGCGCCTCAGTCACATTCGTTGAAAGCGTGTTTGCGAAGCTGGACGCATCGACCGCCGCGCTCGAGCTAAAAAAGGACGACGAGCACATTCTTCTCGGTGAGGAGATCTCACCCCCCAACATCCGACAGCCGGGTCGCACAAAGGCGCTACGAGCACGGCTAAAAAATGCGGGCGAGGCCGTCAGGAGCGGAATCGACGCCTCGAAAGATAAGCAGGACCTCCTTGATCTGAGCGAACGAATCCGTGAGGCGTCCGGCCGCAAGCGGAAGAAAATCCGCGGCCACGACCAGAGTGAGCAACCGCCCGAAGATTCGCTGAAGCCCTTGTCGGATATGTCCCGGCACTGGGTCGCGGCCACCGTCCTCCTCGGCTCTGGCGCCGAGCACTTAGACGCCACCGTCAAGCGCAGGCTTGCCAAAGCAATCGTAACGGGGGCGTCGAGGCTAATCGACGAATGGAGCCGCGCCCAGATGGAAATCGACTTTGAGGCCCTCCGATGCGAGCTGACCACGGATGCTGCGCTGGCGAACTTGCCCGGCCCCAACGATCCTGAGGAGAAGAAGCGCTTCATCGAAGCGATCATGGACATCATCGAATACAGCGCCATGGCAGACCCGGTCCGACGGGTGATGAACTTCATGTGCGAGCAGGCCAGACAGCGGGTGCTCGCTACCAGCGTCGCGGGCACGGTACCGGAGGGGCCGATGGAGAGAATCGTTCACGGCACCTGGCTCGCCGACATTGACGTTACGCGCGGTAAATCACCTCTCAGAGACGCAATCAAGACGCTGCCCCGCGCCACTTTCCTCAGGATCACGTTAGCTTCACACTATATGGCGCGCGTCTACTGGAATCATTGGCGCAAGGACGACCGCCTTGTCCTTCTCGACATGGCCGACGAGGCGATCAAGCCAATAGAGCTGAGTATCAACAAGGCAGAGCTGATGCGTATGGTAAAGCGTGAGCCGGATAAGGACGCGCTTAGCAAACCGGAGGACTAGCCGGCCCCTCGTGGCTTGCGCCTCTAGGGGTAGTCAGTTGAACAGTTCGTTCTCCAACCTGAGGGTAGATGAAAAAGGGTTTCACCGAAAGGTCTAGTGAGTGCTTGGATTCGCCGAAAGTGAACGAACGGCAGGGCTACCTACATAGCTTCTCCAAAGCGGCCGGGCCGGTTTCCACCCAACTATGCCCTAAGTGCGGTCGGTCTGCTCTGCCAGATTGAAAGTTGATCTTCCGGTCTTACCGGACCGTACCATTGGTGTGAACAGATCCCTCACGTCACATCATTCGCTATTCAGTTCGATACCTGCTATGTCCGACGCACACGGCGGAGTGGCCCTCAGTTCCGCTAGTCACAAAAGACGACATTATGGCTAATGCCAAAGACGTAGCGACTGTTATCCAGTCAGCACTCGAGGAAATTGGTGTCACGGGACAACTTGAAGTGTCGATGGATGGGCAGGAAGCGACGAAGTCGCTCGGCACGGCAAGAGGCGATGATCTTCACGTTGGCATCATTGTCGGTGACATCGATGACCAATCGTCCAAGTCCAAAGAGTCTGTACCGCTGTTGAAAGTTTAACAATACCGGCGCGTTGGGGCTGTATAAACAGCCCCAACGCGCCGGTTAAATCTCGTCGCCAAGCGCGCCCTTGACGCTGCCCTTGACGTCCTGACCCGTGCCCTTGACCTGCTGGGCCTCGCCCTCTGCAGTCAGCTTATCGTTGTTAGTCGCCTTGCCAACGGCTTCCTTCACGTTGCCTGCGATCTTGTTGCCAGCAGCGTCGAGCTTGTCGGTGAACTCACCCATGGCGTATCTCCAATTTGCCGACACGCCCAATGCTGCCGAACCTACATCTAAGATAAGGCGGCTGGGCCAGGCTTACAGCCCGGCCCAGCAATTTAGTCCCCAACTGCCTCAACGTTGACGGCTGACTCAGCCAGTTCGCTCATGAGGTCATCACCCTGGTGCATGTCCTTCACCGCGGCTTCGAGTTTGGTGGCATCATCATCGAGCTTAAGCGCCTTGGCGAATGCGGCAACCGTGCCAAAGCCGGTGATGCCATAGTGTGTCATGCGCTGGTACTGGGCGATGATTGCTGCATCGAGCACCGGACCTGACTTGGGTGCCTCTTCAACGGTATGCTTCAGCGCCTCGGTGACAAGGCCTTCCATGCCTTTGCAATGCTCTTTCTTGAGCTTCTCGTCCTGGCCCTCGATCAGCGCCTTCAGCACGTCCGTGTGCTTGGCAATCCCGTCCTGCGACGACTGCAGCATGTCCTTTAGAGCGGTTTCTTTTCAGTCTGGGTCATAGCCGCAGGAGCCGAAGTAGTTGGCGCATTCGTG
>NZ_JAKNQH010000038.1 GCF_022662305.1 Sphingomonas sp. BAUL-RG-20F-R05-02 | reverse complement strand
CATCCCATGAGGTAATCTGGTTTACGGTAACTTTAGGCCGTTTCGGAGATTACGCATCGGTGTGATTCTGACAAGGTCAGAAAGTGATAGATGCATTGAGCTTAAGCTGTCAGCGGTAAGCTGTGCACTTCCATCTTGGATTATATTAGATACCACTCTGCGTAACGCATCATTGTCGCTTAAAATCTTTATACTTGCCTAACTAGCTTGAGACAGGGGAATACTGTGATGAAGATCCGCAAAGCCGTTTTCCCGGTCGCCGGCCTTGGCACTCGCTTTTTGCCCGCCACCAAGGCGGTGCCCAAGGAGATGCTGCCGGTGGTCGACCGGCCGCTAATCCAATATGCCGTCGATGAGGCGATCGAGGCGGGGATCGAGACGATGGTGTTCGTCAACGGTCGCGGCAAGGCGGCGATCGAGGACCATTTCGACATGGCTTATGAGCTCGAACGCACCCAGGCCGATCGCGGCAAGTCGGTGGCTGCGTTGGCCGGCTCGCGGCTTACGCCGGGGGATGCGGTGTTCGTCCGTCAGCAGGAGCCGCGCGGACTCGGCCACGCGATCTGGTGCGCGCGTCACGTCATCGGTGACGAGCCGTTCGCGATCATCCTTCCGGATGAATTCATGGTCGGCAGCCCCGGTTGCCTCAAGCAAATGGTCGACGCCTACGAACAGGTCGGCGGCAATCTGATCTGCGCGCTGGAAGTGCCGATGGCGGAGACGCCGAGCTACGGCGTGCTCGATCCGGGGCTGCGTGACGGCGCGCTCACCGAGGTGCGCGGGCTTGTCGAGAAACCGAAGGCGGGCACTGCGCCGTCCAACCTGATCGTGGCCGGTCGCTACATCCTCCAGCCCGAGATCATGGAATATCTCGCCACGCAAGAGGCCGGCGCCGGTGGCGAGGTGCAGTTGACCGATTCGATGGCAAAGCTGATCGGCCAGCAGCCGTTCCACGGCGTCACCTTCGCGGGCGAACGCTATGATTGCGGATCAAAGCTCGGCTTCGCACAGGCTAATTTCGCGCTCGCCTGCCGTGACGCCGGTATGGGAGATGACCTGCGCTCCTGGGCCAAGACCATCCTTAAAACGGCTTCTTGATGAACTAGCTCGTCATCGACTGAGCGAATACAGCGGAGAGAACGCCAGATATCTGGCGTTCTATTTTCGTCTAAGCTGCAGCTGCTCCGTCGGAGAGGCTCATAAATTGCTGGCACTCCTTGCCAGAGCGGGATGTTGGACCGTTCGTGGCGTTAAGACAGGCTAATTTTTTGACGATTACTAGACGACAATTTTAGTCCCAGTTGCGGTCGTCGTCTCAGCATTGCACCTATCGCTCCAAAGCCCATTATCAAAAGCAACCAGGACGTTGGCTCAGGAAGGGGTGTTACAACGTCATGATAAGTGAAGTCGTCAAGGGCAAAAAAACCTTGTTTGCCCATTATCACCACAGAGTCTGCGGCACCACTGTAACCGCTAGCGATAAACGTTGCCGAAGACGAAACCTTACTCGCTGTTCTTGAAGTAAAAACGAGCTTTGAACCCAGGTATAACTCATAGCCGATGTCGGTCGCGCCAGAAAAGTATGCTCCATCAAATATAAAAGGCGTGGATCGGGTAATGGCTTGAGCAGCTTCATAGCTCTGACCGCTATAAGATGAGGCGTCAGTAGCAAGAAATGTCGATCCTGAATGAGGCTGGTAAGCACCATTTGCTTGGTCGCTGTAAAACCAAGCGGTATCAAAAATGTTGTTGGTGCCGAAGTCAAACCCATTTTCGGTAGATAAGATGAATTGCGCCCCCGGTCCAAGATTCTCAAAGCTGATAATCTCTGCTTGCGCGGGCATGCTCCATACAAAAAACATCGCACTGAATAAAAGTATATTATAGAGTGTCTTACACATATTTTTATCTCGCCATACGCAATGGCGGTTCCATATGCAAACATAGTAAAGATAGGTTTAACCTAGCGTCACTGCTCTTTATCTGGCCGGGGCAGTTCCACCCCGGCCAGCCGTATTGTTTCCTACTTTAACCGATATGGCCTACTAGGTGGGTAACATAGGACGCGGCGTTAACTCCTGAAAAGGTTGCTTGATGAAGACCGTTCGGCACAACCAGTGGAGCAAGTAGGACAAGTCACCTGCCACATACGACTGGCAAGCTTGGGAGCCTGTCACCCAATGCCTTTATTATAGAGGTTGAGCACGCCGAGGCTGCATCGATAGCAAACTTTATCATTTGCTCGGCTATTTTAAAATGCGAGCAACATCAGTGCCCATAAATTAGGCTGCTCGGAAGGCTAAGCCAAATGCCACACGTTAGCTCGAAGATAAGCAGTAATTATAAGACAAGGCCGTAGCCTTATAAAATATATTGTATAGAATACTTTATAAACGCTGACCCTATCACAACTGAATGCAAATTAGTCAAATACCGACCAAGCATAGTCGGCGATTTACAACAGCGTCTATCGATCGAAACAGCGACTCTTCATAGTGGCACATGCCAAAGCTATGAAACATATAAAACTGCTTCCATCAAAGCCCTGACGCTCAATATGCTCAAAGAAATCCACCCCCTGCATGATCATCAAACAGGTCTCTATGCCGAACATAATCAGAAAGAACGTCTAAAGATCTGTGTCGGCTCTGCTCGCGCATTTTAAAGATGTTCGCGCCTCGACGAGCCGCCTCTGTTAGAAACCCCGCACGAAGAGAATGGCCAGCAAATTGCGCGGGATCATATCCGGCTGCTTCGGCACGGGCTTTGACGACAATAGCAACCCCGCGGTCGCTCATCGGTCGTTTGGTGATCCGACCCTGCGGCGTTAATTTGCGAAAGACCGGGCCGTCAGTAAACCTAGCTTCATTAATCCAATCGACTAGCAATTGCTTAGGCTTAATTCTTTTACCTTCAGGTATGGCAATTTCAACGCCGCGCCCTTCCTGATCAGTTTTTGACTTCCCAATTGTAATGCGAATACCATCGGGAACCATCTCGAGATCGCTAAGACAAAGCGCCACCAATTCCGAGCGACGAAAAGCGCCAGCCATTCCAATCGCTAACAACGCACGATCACGAATAGCCCGCGGCTCGTTACCGACAATGCTTTGCAGCATATCACGCATCATATCGCCATCGGCAGCTCGTTTTCGATTCTTACGGACACCGTTGGTGCGGCGAATTCCAGCGACGACGTCGCGGATGACCTGCGCGCCGATATCCTGCTGCGGAGCAACAAAACCGGCAAGGCGATGCTGGTATCCGATCGCAGCAAGGCGACGCCCGATTGTTGAGCTCTTAACACCGGCCTGAGCCTCATAAGCAAGGAAAGTCGCAACAGCCGCAGGCGTAGTGGGTAGCGCGTCAAGCTTGCGTGCGTCACACCAGGCTGAAAAAATTGCCCAGTCAGATTGATATGCGCGGCGTGTTGCTTCCGAACGCGACGCTCGAGCATAGTCCTGCGCTACCGCGACGTCTGCCTTCAGCAATGCGGGCATTAACGGAGTATCAAGTGCGACCATTGGCAGGTTGGCAGCCGACGCGTTGGTTTCGGAATTTTCAAAACGGTCCATCACTTAGGCTTTAACACCGTCTGCTTGTTTGCCAAAGGTTTCTTCCGGGAATAACGCTTATCGGAAGAAAGCCTTCGAGGCGGTCACTCTGCTACTCTACAAGTCGGAAAAATTCTGATCGCGCTGACAGCCGTCCAGTCGTAGTGCGCCGTCGCTCCAATAGCATGCGGCCTACGTAAGGGGCTGTGAACGCCTTAGTGAAGGTCGCCTACATCTGCATTGTCGCCACGCGGCACGACGAATCGGTGAAAATCGTCATAAACATGACGCATGAAGCGCCTGCCAAATATTAGATTAGTTTGCCTAAGCCCTCTATCCCTGAGCAAAAGGATTCCACCTGAGCAACGATGACGTCTTGCTATACACACTTTATTGATCTCTGCAGTATAGCTCTGTGTTATTTGAGCCGTTGTAGGTCTGGTCATCTAAGATGACCACAGTGGGCCAATATTGTAATTGTAGTTGACTAGCGGTAAAATGCTGTGGGCGTCATGCAGTTTTAGCATCTACGATGTTAGTGTCGCGAACAGGTTGTTGTAGAAGGACCGAAGTCGACAAATGTGGAACACACGGATATTCTAATAGATTAGATGCCTGCACGGTAGTCCTAACATATACCGTTGTCCGATTTGTAAGAAACGACTGGGCCGTACTCTGTAAATTAACAAGTCTATAATTAAGTAGAATATATATAGAGACAAATACCAATAGTCTATAATGCTAAATATAGTCTATAGACCGCATGATATCACGTGCAATTTAGCAAAAGCAAGTTAGGAAGATATGAGCGAGCAAAAGCTTAGTATTGATGCAGAATCCTATTCTATTGATATAACATCAAATGCCTTTTCGGGAGCAACGCAATCTAGCAGCTTATGTACAGCAAAGGAGCTTTATCGCTTACGACGTGTTCGCACGCGAAAACTTGGATCGGAAGCGTACATCTTTGGCGATCCTGCTTGGGATATTATGTTGATTCTCTTCATTGCTTACAAAACCGGAGATAAGGTTTCCAAGTCGAGCGCTGCACTTGCAGGGGAAACCGCAGAAACGACCGGGTACAGGATCTTAAAGGAACTAGACCGGATTGGATTGGTAAAAAATGAGAAAGATGTGTTCGACAGAAGAAGAATCCTTGTTAGTCTTACCAGACGTGCGTGCGTCATGATGGAGGCGTGTTTACAAACGCCAGAGGGTTACGGCCCTACCGCCGGCTCGAAAATCGAGTAAGGCCGCGCGGTAATTGAACAACTAGCTTGCTAACAACACAAAAGCTTTGACGGCAATGCATCACAGTGCCCATACCGATGACGCTAGGTTCATCATGCTCCATATTGTAGTCTAGAATGGAAGGCCTGAACGTGATGCTCTTACCAATCGGTCTGTCGACACGGTCGACACTAGTGACGAACATCGAGTTCGAATATCGGTAAAAGGAACGCTGTAATAAATACTGTTTTAATAGCACCGTTTCTACCGACAGCGATGTAGTACCGGCGCTAAATTAGAGCTAATGTAAGCTGTATACTTCGAAAGTTATTAGGCTTCTGTGACCGCTTTACTAAATCCTCCCAGCTATCCCGAATAAGATTATAAAAAATATGTGCTAGTAGAAGTATCAGAAAATAAACTAACATAATAGGTTTCAGGTATATCTTTTGACATAGAACATACTTAAAAAGATAATAGAATAAATAATATTATCTCTATACAGAAACTCAAGGATGCTTTAGGGGTTTATATTTATATAAACATTTGCAAATAATCTATATTTCAAAAGACCTGTTTAATATTAATACATTAAAATTTAATATGTTGAGCAATGGGATTTATATTGCATATGGTAATTCAGTGCTCGCAATGTGCGCGCAGCAGGGTCTTGATTTAACGATGATCAACAAGAACGAGCCTCATTGAAATATGACCAATTTTGAAACATGTGCGATACGGTTAAACTTTGCATTGTTGTAGAAGTAGTCGCTGTTTCGGCTTATTCAGAAATGCTCGGATGCCAAACTGCATGTGATTTAAGAGATAGAGCGCAATGGCAATCTCAAACGTTGTTTCATTCAGGCGCACATCGGATCCAAGCGGCCTTAACAGAGCGGTCTGTTTAGATGCCGCGCAGAAGATTAGAATGGCCGCCACCGAACGATTAAACCTTTTGCAAACCGAGTCTATCGCTTGTGTCACGATAGCGGTAACCGCATCCGAAGAACTTGCAGCCTGTATGATTGATCAAGCAATTAACACGAACGCAAAAGCAGCTGACGTCGCTGAGCGGTATGAGAGTGCTGTTCAGTTTTGGCAAAGGCTGGCCGATGGTGAGAGCTCTTAAACGTTCATTCGATTTCCTGGAATTTTTGAGGGATCGCGTCTGAGGCCTGCAATTGGCTAGAATCTTTTGCCGCATAACTCAGCCTCCTCCGTGGCCTTGTAGCAAGGCTGCTCGATCCTTTGAATTTTATTCCACTGCATTGTCCGGACATGTTCGTGCCGCTCTACTGGGAGGCGTTCAAGGAGCATCACGCGATCGAGGCAAACCGGGATCAAGGGGTAGATGCAGAACAGGCGAGCAGCATCTGATTGAAATGATTACGGCTACGTTCGCAACCCCGATGCCGTACAGGGTTGGCGAGCATTAGTTTTGATCCAGGCGCGAGGTTCGGCGCGCTGGCGGAGGCGAGGACCGGCAACTCTGTCTTGCTACTCACGCCAGTTCGCCACCTGCTCGATTACCGGCGAGATCCGTGTCGTCGTTTAAAAGCAGCGACCTTCTGCGCCTTGGAGGTAGACTCAGGTGTTTTCAACGGAACAAGCGGCAACCTCTGGAGCCTGACCAACTCTCCATCTGACATCGCTTGCAACTATTTGTATTGCTAATGCCGGCTTTAGCCAAGGCCTGGATCAGACGTAGGTTTGGACCCGTGTTCTTTAAAAGCGTCCCGATCAACAGAAAGCCTCAGCGGCGACCGCTTAGGCCAAGGTGAAGCGCCCCTGGATCGATTTGGCACCGAAAGACCGTCTAATCAAACTGCAAGCTGTGCGCCGTGGGAAGCGGGGCGATGCGCAGCAAACGCGCACGCTAGAATGGACTAATGATAGGTAATCTGACGTAAGCGGCTTATGGATCCGCTGTTGAGGATCAGCTTTTAATAAATAATGCTAACGTTTGACGGGATCAGAGCCGGCGTTATTAGCTGCAGTATCAGTACGGAGCCGTGCAGGACAGGTGATAAATGCCGCAATAGCTCTGAACAATGTATCGCTGCTACCGTGGTAGTGCTTGCGTCGTTAGCTTTACGCAGGATGAGCTGATTTATCGATCATCAGGCGCGCCGAGGAGACGGCTTGATTGTTCTACCACGGCGCTCGGGCGTTGAACGCGATTTTGCATAGCTCGTCGGTGTCAGCGCCTTGCAAAGAATCGGGAAGACTTCATCGCATCGTCCAAAGTCTTGAGGTTCCTTCGCCCATCAGGCGAATGAAGCCCCGAATTGCCAAACGCCATTATGGGTCGGGTTCCTATGTCACCGGACCAATTGCCTACCACGACCCGGGATCAAACGAACATCTGCCTGAAAGATCCGGACGGTCCGGTGACCTAACAGGTCCTGCTCCGCTATCTTTCGCGTTGCGACGTCATCGAGCCAGTCTCGGTTGTCGTCGATCCACTCGTAAAGACCAGAGCGGATCATGCCTTTTATACCGCTGTGATGTTCCGCAGCTTCGACAGCAACGTCGACATCGTACCGGTTGCAGCCGACGTGCAACTCGTATGTTCCCCAAGGAATGTAAGTCTCATCCATGCCGCCCTCCCCCAAGCGTCAACTTCGCAATGATGCGCGACGATTATTCAAGGCGCAAGTTGGAATGTGCACCTTCGGCGGTCGCCGGAGGCTACGATCGCCGAGGCGGATGAGGTGGCGAGTACCCATTGATCGTCGAAACGCCCGGCGTGAACAACTAGAAACAATTCGAAATTAGTTTTAACGACGGGTTTGTCTCATAAGCCGGCAATTAATTTTAATCAAATGTCATCCCCGACATTATTGAACACCAGCCGTTTGATTTGAGAGCGTAGAAGAATGCTTCAACGGGGGATGGCATTTGCAGCCGCTCAAAACTGATCCATCCATAGGTGACGAGCGGCTGCGCTCTAGGGACCGAAGTGCCGCGAAACGTCGTGGGTACGGGCGGTGTAATAAGGGAATGACGTCTGACGAAGAACGATGGACTGCTTTAGCGATCAAGCGCATCCATGGTGGTAGCTCCGTCGATTGGATAGTTAGCCGAACACGGAGCTTCTCGCAGACTACGACAGAGATGTGTTGCGCGATCCCCAGACATCACCAACCGGCTCGATCAACTCCGCGAACTTGGCGCGCGGCATTAAGTACGAGCGGATGGCTTGCGCTCCGCCCGGCCAAATTACCGCCCTTAGGAGGGGGCAATTGACGGTGGCTGATCGAATTCAACACAAAGAGCTGCAGCAGCACTATCACTGCAATTTCGGACCATGCGCAGCACGGTTTCGAAGCTGATCGCGCAAAGTGCGTAGATCAGAAGGGCAGACGGCGAACTTCGCTATGGTGGGAGCTTGACGCTGATCCACTGTCCGGCGATTTAGGCACATGTTCTCGTCAGTAGTATTGTTTCTTGCGAGCGGATCCACGCTTCCAATCAGTGAGCGTGCCGCATGGTACACGTGCCTTGAATCCTACGCGCAAGTTCAGATGATGAGCAGCAAGGAACCTGCTGCCCTGGTAACGGAAGGCATGACCGCTTGTGCGAAGGAGCGACACTCCTTCCAAACGGCGTACCAGCATAAAATAAGCAAGCCGACACGGTTCGTCACGACCAACGCTGCAGCTCAAGCACTAGCGACTGAAGACTTCCTTGCTGGAAGGCACATGCTGCTGTTTGTGCTGAGGTTCCGCTTAATCAGGTAGTCGCGATATCAACGGGCTCGGCATTGCTATATATTATGAGACGTCGCGCAAAGGGAACTCCGCCGATCACATCCGTAACGACCGGAGGCTGTTGTCTACCACGGCAACCCACACCGTGGTCACAACAAGCAGAGGTGTAATTCTGCGAACTTTACTTTAAAGGTTAGCTTTTGGTATTAAATGATATTTAGGTAGTTTGACGTAGATGTCATGACATCACTAACGTGTCTCCGAGACGAAAGCTTCAGGGGTCGCTCATTCCGTAAGGAGGGTTCGATGATTGAAGAGTGTCGACTGCAATTCTTGAGAGAGCGTGAGGAGCAAGAACTCGAAGCGGCTTACCGCTCAGTCTCAACCGCGCGGCGGCGATGGCATCTGGCTATTGCTGAGGGTTACTCCAAGCGCATATCCGAGATTGAGCAGAATAGCACTTCCCGTGCGACGCGTGCGGCTTCGGGTTAACAAAAGCGCCAGACCAAAACATCAGCCTCTGGCTGTTTGCCGCCTGGCGCCTCGACATGCACCAGTCACAGATGCATCGGCAGAGCTGCCGCTGACAATGAGGAAATGGCCAGAGGCGTATGAGGTTGTCCATCCCCGGCCGCCGCTAATCTGTCAAGCTGGGCTCAGCATACCGACGCAATGTGGAATATAATGGAGAGCAAAACTTGCGATGCGGTAGCGATGTGTTGCGGCAAAGCCTGATCCTCGCGGAAGCGAGCAACCGCGAGCGGGTGGATCAACGGCCCCGCCGCAACAGCGCTGATATAATGCGCTATCCGTTGTCAATCCGTGAAGCTGACGGACAAAAAGCGCCCGAGCCGAAGCCAGAACGCCTCATGGAGGTAGAACTTGGTATCGCCCAGCTTGAAACCCGTAATCCGCGCCAAGCCGCGATGCTGCGGCTGTGGCTCCATAATAAGGTTCTGCCGGCGTTCACCGCTCGCGTCTTGCTGATCGATACCGCCATCGCGCTACGCTGCGCGCGGCTGCACGTACCCAACACTAAGAGCGAACGCGATGTGTGGATCGCTGCCACGTGACTGGTCCACGACATGGTGATCGTCACCCGCAACATCGCTGACTTTGTTGCGACCGGCGCGACACTGCT
>NZ_JAKNQH010000037.1 GCF_022662305.1 Sphingomonas sp. BAUL-RG-20F-R05-02 | reverse complement strand
GCCCATTTGCGACCGCTGGGTTGGTACGGCATTATGGAGCCATGGACATTCACGAAGAGAAGGTGCTGCTTTCACCGAACGAGTATGGTCGGGTGACAATCGTCCGGAGGTCAGATGGTCTATTTTGTCTCTATCAGCACTGGCATTGGCCACCAGAGACGCAAGTCGCCTTCCATGTCGAACCTGTCGAAGATCGACGTTGGACCGTCGATAGGACGCCTGAGATGTATGAAGGGGTAGAACCGCTTTCAGGACTTTACGGCACCATAGAAGATGCAGACCGGGAAGCTCGTAGGCTACTCGGGTTGGAAGACGGGTAACGCCCAATTTGTGCCGATCCGAGATTTCTAGCACTTCCCCAAAAGCGGTCACCCGTTCCTCGTGAATGCACGAGACACGATCGTCGCAGGGAGCAAAAGTGGTGCAAAATGTAATCTGCCAGTTCGCCCTCTGCTTGCTCGGTGCCATCACGCCCTCCTATTCGGCAGCCGTTAGTTCCATACCGGCGATGTCGCCGCAATCTTCGCAGCTTGAAACACTTGTGTTCAACGGCACCTACCCTGCGAAAAGCTACGAATTTACCGGCAACAGCGCTCGCCACTTAGCGAAGGAGGTAATGCCGGTCATAATGAAGGACATCACCCGAGCTACGGTTTCCGAGGATGTTCTCCTTCCCACACCAACTTATAACGGTTTTACGATCGACATGACGTTCACCGTTACCACTAACGACGAAAACACTGTTTGCGAAGAACGTCACGCGATTCTGCATTTCTCACCAGACGATCAACAATCCCACAAGAAAGATGTGCACGTCAAAGTGTAGAATGGAACGGTTGTTGGCCACTCTCTTTCAAGCTTTTACTGGAAAAATAGATATTTTTCTCTGCCATCTGTAAATCACTCACGGCAGGCTGCGCTGCAAAAGTGTCAGTCCTTTTCGAACGACAGCGTTCTTTGGAATGAAGCGGTTGATATATCAAGCTATTTAGCCAGTATAAGACGTGCGGATAAACTCAAAATTGCGATTGAGAGACTACCGCCATCGGCGATTACATTTTCTTCAATGGAAAAAGTCGCCTGCAAATATGATAAAAATAAGCTATCATCGATCATGCGCCCAACTAGGATAGAACGATCTGAGTCTGTCATTGTTCCTACCGAAGGAGAGTGGTCCGTTTTCTATCGTCAAGGGCTGAATGACGATTTAAACACAGATTTTGTAGCAACTCTGCACTCGGATGAAGCCGGACAGCCGCTGACGCTTCATATTCGCTGTTCTCAAAGTCTGCCATCGCCAGCAATTTAAAGTTAAAGCTTCGTTCTTGAAGATGCTTAACGGCTTAGCTGGCGGACATGCTGATCGCGTTTGACCCTGCTTTGTCGTGCCAAATCTATGAACGGCAGGTATGCGCTCGATAGCCGGAAAACCCGCCCTTCGCCTAACCACCACCTCACGCCATTCCGACGCTCCCACGCCGATCGGATCGGCCAAAAGCCGACCGCCGGCTATCGGGGAGGAAAGCAGCCCCTCCGCAGTCGCCCACTTGCGGCCATTCGGGGCGGATCGTATCCTGCTAGTGATGGCGACCGGCAAGCTTTCTGGGAAGCAACGCTACTATCTGGCGTTAATTTGGTATTTTCGCGTTTTGGCGTGATATTCGCTCTTGCGGCGGCGCTAATCGGGGCGAGCAACTTTGCCGTTCCAAAGGCGCAGGCGACCGGCGATCTGCGCGAAATCGCGGTTATCGGTATTGTCCATTACGTGATCGGGTGTGGCATCTATCTTGGGGCAACCCGAGTCCTGAAATGGTATCGGCGGCAGCTATCTTCACGATAGTCCGCCAACGTCCGGTTTCCACCAACCCAAGCCGTTCCGGCGCTCCAGTGCCGATCGTATCTCCTGAAAGCGGACCGGCAGCTATCGGGCGGAAAAGCGGACGGCCTCAAAGCGCCCACTAGCCGACGTTGAGCCCTTGTGTATGATCTGCTGATGCAGCAGCCCGCTTGGCATCAACCGATAAAAATCGCGATACCGGTTCTGCTCGGGGTCTTCTTGTCAGACTGGCACAACGACAGCTTTGCTTCAGCGATGCATTCGCTGCCGATAGGAATTGGATTGCAGGTGATCTTTGTGAGCGGTTGGGTAGCGATCGTCCACCACCGGCGTCACAAAAAGCGGACTCTCCGGTAACGTCCAGTCGCAGACATTTGGTCACGACCTGCGGCGGGCTCCGTTGAAGGTCGTTAGCAAAACCTAAGCTTCCTCACGCTTCCATTCACGGTATGCGCGGAGGGCAAAAACGACTACTATGAAAAACATGGGCGCCGCGAATATCGTGTCACCGCGAAAGACCGCAAGAATAGTGGCCGAGCCAACTATGCCACCAAGTAATGCAAGCGACTTAAATTTGTCCATACTGCCTCCTTGCGGGCATCGGCATAGCCCGCACCAGTGGATGGCACGCCAATCGCCAAAGGTCGAGTGTCCGCGTCCCACCACCTCAAGACGTTCCGGGGCTCCGCTTCCGATCAAATCTCCCAAAAGCCGACTGGCCGCTATCGGAAAGAAAAGCGGACGATCTGAAAGCGCCCAATTCGCGCCGTCCAAGCGCCAAAACTCTTTCCTGATAGCGGACGTAGCACGAACCAGGTAAGTTCATTCAATGAGAGTGGGCAGCTTCATTCTTTTGGTGACAATGTTAGCATTGGCCGGCTGTGACGAGCAGCCTTCCCGTCGGACTTCAGCGATGGTGGTTGATATAGCGCATGGCCTCCGGCCCAAATGGGACACGGACAAGGTGCAGATCACGGCACGGAGCTGGGATGGCCTAATGACCGAGAAAAGCGTTCCGCTCGCTATGTTGAAGTGCCGGGTCGGCGACACGGTTAAAGCCACAGAGCAAGGTCTCGCCCTGACGTTAGATGATCGGGCATGCGTCTGATGGCAGCTACCCGCCGATTCCGCCGCTAAGCAGACGGACCGTTCACCACCACCTAAAGCCGTTCCGACGCTCTAAGCCTGCGCGATCCGTCATAGCTGACTGACCGGCCGCTACGTTCGCCCACGTCGGGGGAGCGCCGCAATGCCAACCTCGTGCAGTTCTTGATCAGCCTGCCTTGAGCAGCACGACGTTTGATTCCACACCTGCACTCGCATCAGCCTCATACGGCGCTACCCACGCTCGGCTGGCGGTCGCGTGCCAATCGATGCTTAACATCACATCTGACTGCGCGTCTGCCCAAAGATCAGGCGGCAAGCGCGCCTCGCCGTTGGTCCAACGCCACGGTACTCCCTTTTGCATTTCGGGCGCGTAGAAACCGTCTGTCAGGCGAGGATCAGCGATGTCGATCACGTGATCGCAGTGCTTCTCATCCGCGACGTGAAAACGCCGGATAAACAAGCCAAGCAGACGCTCGTCGCCGCGAATGCCCCACAGCGCCGGAACGAACGTCTTAGACACAACCCGCACATCCTTAGCGCCCGCCTTGATGTGGAAAGTTGCCTTGCCGGCGGTGACTTCGCCATCGATGCGTTCACCATCTACAGTAAGATGCATGTCCATGTCAGCGCTGCTGGCCCATCCAAGTGAGCGGGCGCGATCCGCTAATCTTTCTCGTACGGCCACGACGATAGGACCGTCTTCGTAGAACGGACGACAGCGCTCGCCAGCGGTCAACGTACTAGGCGCCCCTGATTCGCCCGACCAATTGCTTTCGCCGTGATCGAGATAGCTCTCGGCTGTCAAGCCGCTAGCGACGAGCAATTCGTGATCGTCTAATCCGATGTGCCAGTAATTGACTTCTGCGACTTCAACCCGAGCGATAGTGGCGCCGTTCACGAGCTTCCCAACTGGGATCAAGACCTCGCCAACAACGTCGATGCAAACCGCATGACCCGGCGAAAGCCATACGTCACGCATCGGCACATTCTCGGCGAAGCTATTACGCAGCACTCGAACGGGAGACGCTTCGCTTCGGCCGCTGGCGGGGAGTTGGATACGCTGATGCCCGATCCATCTAACAGGCCGATCATCGCCCTTGCTGGTCCTAATTCGGTCTCCCAGTTCCAGCACTTCGACCGCGCGATAGCCGCGCTCGGTTAAGAGTAGAGTACCTTCAACAAAACAGCGAAACTGTGGCGGGATGTATGGGTTTTCAGTCGACACTTCGATGATCTGACCTAACGAGGGCGGCGACCCGCCAGCCTGATCGCTTCCAGAATCACTGAGAACGAAAACCCCACGGGGCGTTTGCTCATCCACGGATTCAAATACCAGATTATGACCGAATTGATCGGTACCGACAATGTGGTAGGTATATTTGGAGATTGCGCCTGTCACGCTATCGACGTGGTCAACCACAAACGAATTAGGACCGCTAATGTGAGCAGTGCCAAACGGGCCAGACACTGCCTGAGGACCCACGGTGACTGTGGCATGGAAGACAGTGTCCGAGCCGCCTCCGGAGGCATATCTGGAGTCAAACGTCGCAGTGTAGATCGTATAGTCAGGCCCCTGATGGAGGTACACGCCGTCCAACGCATAGGCATCAAACTCGACGGACATGGCGGTACTCCTCCGGTTGAGGCCGGACAAGGATGAAAGCAGGTATCAAGAACACAGCCTGACTTGGCGGTTTAAGTCAAGCGCTTGCCTGGGCGCAGCGCAGCATAGCGTACGGCACTCACGCCGGACGGAGCCCCGACTCGTCCGAGCTCGGTTAGCCTCGAGGGAAGCGGAAGAAGCAAGGAGCTTATGCCGGGCTTCGCGTGAGGCGCTATACTTCGCAGGTCAGTGCGATGTAACGACGACTTGCAGACGGCCGCTGCCATCTTTCTTGAATGGCCCCCGTACGGCTACGCCCGTGCTGAAAACTCCGGCCGACGGAGGCAGGCTTTCGCATCAGAGAACCGCCTTAGATCGTAAACTGGGCTGCATATCAGCTTCAGATTAGGGCTGCCTTCGCACGATCAATGCCATTGGCCGACCTTCCGCAATCCACCACCTCAAGACGTTCCGGGGCTCCGCTTCCGATCAAATCTCCCAAAAGCCGACTGGCCGCTATCGAAAAGAAAAGCGGACGATCTGAAAGCGCCCATCAGCAGCCATTCCGGGCTGCTGTCGCTGTTCCAAATTGCCGCCGTTCGTTCAGACGAGGCTCTACTAACGGCTGAAGGTTTCTACCTCGCCACCGAAAAGAATGTGGCTGGGTGGCGCGCGCGTGAGGTCGAGTTCAACCTTGGGTGTGCCAGCAGTCTCGAGCAAGACATGTGTGCCGTTGACGGTCAAGGTTACGTAGGGCGGCGGTGAAAGCGAGTATTGTCCGACATAGACGTTGTCGCGAAATACAACCATCTTCTGGCCGCCGTGCATCACATCGCCTCGTGCCGGAAGGAATCTGTAGCGGTAGTCATAGACTGAGAACTTGTTTCCAGCCGTGCGGCCTACCAGAACGAACGAAGCGTCTTTTCTTGAACAAACGATCGGTCCGGTGAAGTGCCCTTGAACGAGAGCCGTTCGCATACCTGCAAGACACGGCAGAGGCCTTTCGTCTGATGCTGACGCCGTGGCACCCGACGCAACCACCGCCAGCACGACAGGGCTCCACAACTTTCCCTTCATCCGGCTAACCCTCGCTCTAACAGGCGGCGATGCTGCCACTACTAAAGTCCGCTTTCCACCCCCCGGGCCGTTCAAAACCTGCCGGGCCGCTCACCACCAGACCAAGACGTTCCAATGCGCTGGCGCCTTCGAATCGCCCAAAAGCCGAACAGCCGCTAGCAGGAGGAAAAGCAGTCTGACGGTTCCCGCCCAAAACTAGACATTGACGCCACGGATGGCGAACTCATGATAGGTCAATGCATCGGACTCCACTATCTCCACCATATTTTATGATCGGTATTATCGCTGTCTTCATCGTGGTACCCATGTATTGGTGGGTGTTTCCACCACGCCTACCAATCGGGGCTGCCGATGGCACTTACGTCAATTCGTGTTGCGAGCCGATCAAACTTCAAAATGGACAGATGAGTTTCGGCCATAGTCAGACGATTAGCTACGTTGTCGAATACGACAAGGTCAGCCCATATGTTCTGCCGAGCGCCTATGTGGGAATATCAGGCGGCAAGGCCGTCCAAATCGAAAGATCGATTAGCCCGTCTTTTTTGAGGCTTGCCGACACAAAGCGCCCTGAGGCCATTGAGCTTCCCAGCGATACCGCGATCTTCACCTTTAAACGGGTGAAGCGGAACGGCAGCTAACCACCAAAACACGACATCTCCATGTCGCAAAAGGTGGGACTTACGAGGCGCTCGAAACTTAGGGCATCAGCGACGTACCTACTCGCAGCCCCACGGTGCGTTCGCCAGCTCACGGGCAAGGTAGTCGATGAGAACCTGAACACGGAGCGGCCGTAAGGGACTAGGCGGCATGACGAGGTGAAGCCCCAACGGCGTCACGGCCCATTCCGGCATCGCGACTGCCAGCTTGCCGTCGCGCAATTCGCGCCAGATCAGGAACTCGGGCTGAATTGCGAGACCCTGCCCGGCGACAAGCGCCGGGTTCAGCAGATCGGCATTGTCTGTCCACACCCGCACCGACGGTTCGACCGCCTCTTCCCCAAATGTTGAGTGTGTGAAGCGCCACATCCTGGAGGCACCACCCGTATAAGCCAGCGCGCGATGCCGGCTCAGTTCCGCTGGATGAGTGGGCATGCCGTGGCGCCCGAGATAGTCGGGCGAGCCCACCAGCAACAGCCGAACTGTGCAGAGCCGGCGCGATAGGAGCGATGAGTCGTTCAGGCTGGCGATTCTGAGCGCCAGATCGAACCCTTCCGCCACCAGGTCGACCTTGCGGTCGCTCAGCGCGAAATCGACGGTGATCTCGGGATAGGCTTGAAGGAACGCCGGCAGCGTCGCGCCGAGATAGGCGATGCCGAACGACAGAGGAGCGCTGATCCGTACGCGGCCGCGGGGCACATTGGATTGTTCGCCGGCTTCGTCCTCAACCGCCACGCCCTCGCTGAGGATGCGGCTTGCGCGCTCCAACGCGGCTCGTCCGGCATCAGTCAGCGCAATACGTCGCGAGGTACGCGCGATTAGGGTTAGGCCTAGGCGCGCCTCTAGTCGCCCGATCGCCTTCGAAACGGTGGGATCGGACATGCCCATCTCGCGTGCCGCCCGCGAGAAAGAGCCGTGTTCGGCAACCTTGGCGAAGATCGCCCAGGCTTCGAGATCAGGAAGACGCTTCACCATTTCCGGCAAGGATGAGATGCCAACCTTGCCGTTTCGTCAAGTCCGATCGTGGCGCATCTTCAGGTCATCGGAGCAGCAACGCTCCCCCAGGAGACCGAACCATGATTGACCGTCGTCCCTTGAGCAGCCTCGGTGGCGCCAACCATGGCTGGCTCGACGCCAAGCATCACTTCTCGTTTGCGAGCTACTATGACCCGGCCCGGATGGGCTGGGGTGACATCCGCGTCTGGAACGATGACACCATCGCCCCCGGCACCGGCTTCCCGCCGCATCCGCATAACGACATGGAGATCATCACCTACGTCCGTGAGGGTGCGATCACCCACCAGGACTCGCTCGGCAACACCGGCCGCACAGAGGCCGGGGACGTGCAGGTGATGAGCGCGGGCTCGGGGGTCCGCCACTCGGAGTATAACAAGGAGCCGGGTATCACCCGCATCTTCCAGATCTGGATTGAGCCCAAGACGCGTGGCGAGGCTCCGTCGTGGGGTGCCAAGCCCTTCCCCAAGGGCGAGCGCTCAGGGCAGTTCGTGACGCTGGCCAGCGGCTTCGCCAACGATGACGACGCGCTGCCGATCCGCACCGACGCCCGGATCGTCGCTGCCACGCTGAAGGCGGGCGAGACCGCCGAGTACCCGCTCGGCGCCGATCGCCACGGCTACCTCGTCCCCGCTATTGGCACAATCGAGGTCAACGGCGCTCGCCTGGAGGCCCGCGACGGTGCCGCCATCGCCGAGGAGGCCGTTCTCCGCGTCACCGCGATCGAGGATGCCGAGATCGTTCTCGTCGACGCCGCCTGATCCACCCTTTCGTACCGCGTACCCTTCGTAACTCCAAGGAGACCTGCCATGCCGTTTATCACCACCGCCGACGCGACCGAAATCTTCTACAAGGACTGGGGCAACAAGGACGCGCCCGTCGTCATGTTCCATCATGGTTGGCCGCTCAGCTCGGACGACTGGGATGCCCAGATGATGTTCTTCGTCCAGAAGGGTTACCGGGTCATCGCCCATGATCGCCGCGGCCATGGCCGCTCTACCCAGTCTGCTGGCGGCCACGACATGGACACCTATGTCGCCGACGTCATCGCGCTGACCGACGCGCTCGACCTGCACGACGCAGTCCACGTCGGGCACTCGACCGGCGGTGGCGAGGTGGCCCGCTACGTCGCGCGTGCCAAGCCCGGCCGAGTAAAGAGGGTGGCGCTGGTGAGCGCAGTCGCGCCGATCATGGTCAGGACCGACAGCAACCCGGATGGCGTGCCGATGGACGTGTTCGACATGGTGCGCGAGCAGACCGCCACCAACCGCTCCCAATTCTACTACGACTTCACCCTCCCTTTCTTCGGCTACAACCGCGAGGGTGCTGAGGTGAAGGAAGCGGTGCGGCTCAACTGGTGGCGGCAGGGCATGATGGGCTCGGCGCTCGCTCATACGCTGGGCATCAAAGCCTTTTCCGAGACCGATTTTACGGATGACCTCAAAGCGATCGCCGTGCCGACGCTGGTGCTGCACGGCGAGGATGACCAAGTCGTGCCGTTCGCCACCACTGGCAAGATGTCAGCGGAGATCGTGAACGGTGCCAAGCTCATCTCCTATCCCGGCTTCCCCCACGGCATGCCGGCCACCAATGCCGATCGGATCAACGCTGACCTGCTGGCCTTTATCGAAGGCTGACTCACGACGAGGCACGGGGCGGTTGCCCGCCCCGTGCTTTCGCACGACACTCCGAGATCAACCTTCTTCTTTATGGATTGCCGGCCTATCTGGTCTCATGTAGCTCCATGGATCAGTCTTAGAGAACCTTGAGAATGCCATTGCAAGCGCCCGCAGGCTGCGTGGTCACCCGGTTTACAAGGATACCATCACCTATTGGTCGGACTTGGTACAGGAGGCTTGACGGGCGCGGCAGGAGCCTTCCTGCGCGCAATTCGACGCGATTGGCGTTGCCATTGCCAAACTGGAGAGTGAGCTGGCTGAGCGGTAGCAGCAACCCTTCAAGCCACATGAACGGGCGACCGGAGTTGGGAAGTCAAAAACACGTCGCGAACGACCGGGATTGGCTCTGCGCGGTCGCAGACTTCCCAATGCCATGCGTCAGACGCATGGCGTTGCGCGGCTGTCGACTTCCGAGTTGTCATCGGCAGAGAAGCGCTTAGCAGCATCGCTCGCGATGAATGTCTGGCTGGCGCATACAGACACCTGCGGTACAAGCGCGTGAGTTAACGAGGAGCGTGCGCGATGAAGGCCATTGTTCGGGTGCTTGCCACCCTGATCTGGATCGTCATGCCCTCAGTCAGCTGGGCCGAGGACCAGTTCAAGGTACTGGTGATCGCAACGCCCAGCAAATACCACTATGAATATATCCCCATCGCACGGGAGAGCCTTGAGCGCCTAGCTAGGCTTCACTCGTTCGGGATAACCTGGACGAGCGATCCTGCGGCGTTCGACGGCGACCTGCATCAGTATGCAGCGGTTCTGTTTCTGAATTCGCCGGCGGAGCAGTTGAGTGAGGCGCAACGCAGTCACTTCGAGCAATATATGCGCTCCGGTGGCAACGCCATGGTGGTGCACCGGGCCGCGATCGTGCCACCGAATTCATGGCCTTGGTTTGAGAAGCTGGTCGGCCGCTCTTTCATCAATCATCCGATGATCCAGACCGCGGTAGTCACCGTCGCGGACAAAGGGTTTCCCGCTGCGTTTGGCTTGCCCGATCGATGGATTTGGAGCGACGAGTTCTATGTCACCGCCAATCCATATCACGTCACGATCGCTCCTGTCTTGAAAGTCGACGAGGCCAGCTACGATCCGACCAAGATCTGGCCCGGCCAAGTCGGTAAGCGGATGGGCGGGGATCATCCGGAAGCATGGTTCCAGCATTACGAGAAAGGGCGCGTGTTTGTCACTTTGCTCGGGCACAACGTCGAGATGTACCGGGACGAACGATATTTACAGCACCTGCTGGGCGGGATCTATTGGACCGCCACTGGACTTGGCCAACAGCATTGATTGACTCGGCAGTACGTTGTTCAAGCGTATCAGACGTGTGCTCTGAAATGATTGGACGGCCTATCTAAACGACTGGTTCCGGAGAACCTAAGAGTAAGCTTGGACGGCGATCTCTTGGTCACAGAAGTCCGAAGCGCGACGCCAACATCACCGCGCACCCGCGCAGGACGGAGTTTGCTTGCGCGACCCTGCACACAGCGGCTTTAGCAAGCAGCCGCGGATAAGGTCGGCGGGTTGTAAATGCCGACGAAAACTCGGCGTCAAGTTTAGGTGAAGGGACGAGGGGACCGGTCATAAAGGCGCCGTTCCAAGCCCCGTTCGTGTACATCAGATTGGAAACGAAGCGGCCGAGAAGGCGTGCGAATAGAAGATCTTTTTCTTCGATCGCTGTCGTCGCAACATGTTGTCGCAACATCAGGATGTTTTCCCACGAGATTGCGGCCCCTGCTACGGTAACGATCGAACGGGCAAGATCCCGTTCAGCATCTGAAATGCCGGCGAAATCTAGCTGACCACCTTCGGCGTCTAACACGGAATACCGCCCGTGTTCGTCAAGGTCTAGAACTGCGGTTCCGACACCTTCATTGTAGGTCAGGAACGCATACCGGCCCTTCTTGGTCATGTCCGGCAGACGTGTGCCATGTACCAGAGTTACGCCTTGCAACGACGCCCGCAGTGCCCAAGCCTGCGCAGCCACCTCGTTTATGATCACCGGTGCTCGCGCAAACAGAGAGGTCAATCCATCATACGAGATCACCCATCGTGATCGTTCGATGATCATCGAAGGACCGCTGGCAACTCCCGCTATAGCGATTGCAGGCTGCAGATCTGCTAGCTGGTGCCCGCTGTCCCGAGAAAACCGAAGCAGCACATCAGTGAAGGTCGGTATGGTAGTTTCGTATCGATGTAGCCTCCCAATCTGAGGAGATGCGCTTGGCTTTGAATGGGCAAGGATGATTTCGCCTTTGCGCGAGCAATCGATCAGCAGCCAGTCCCGTGCACCTGTATCGATGTGCCCTCCTCCGGCGGCTACGGTTCATCTGAACATGTCCGCCGTCCTTTTAGATGATAGGACCAGCTTAGCCGCACCTAAACTTCTCTACAACTTTCCCGTTGCCGAACTCCCCAGATTTGACAGTAATCCGCTATTGAATACGCCGAACCGGAAGACGGAATGCTGAAGAATAACATGAACGGACGTCCGATATTTGGCGGAGGTTGAAGACAGCTGAATGACCGGATGTGGGTCTTCGCGTTTGGGTACCGATCACCCGGCCGTTTTGAGGGAAAGTGACTTGCTCTCATACTCGAACTGAACGGTGCTAACGCTTGCCGCCGCGACGCATCGGCATCGCGTCGATCACTTCTTCAAGCGTGGCGGCAGAGATGGGTCGTGTCCCGCGTAGCTTGCTGCCACCATCCTTACCGATCAGGGTAACCGCAAAACCGGCGATCGGTAATCTGTAGCGCTGCCGTAGCGTAGCCGCCGGATCGCTTGCTCCCACTACGTCGTGCCCTATGACTTCGACGATCTTAATATCGCGCTCTTCCGCGCCCGCCCTCCAACGAGCGATGATCCGGCGTTGTTCGTTGAGCGAGGGATCGTTTGCATCAGGCGCGCTGACCAGCAGCACACGCTTTTCCCACTTCATCGAAGAGAGGCTTGCGGGGCTTGCGGCCATCAGCGACATGGTCATGAGCAGCTTCAACGTGATCATCCATAGAGAACGCGTGGCGTTGCTCGACGTTTCGTCCGGGCAAGATTGCGCGAGGATCAACAATCTCCCGAAGCGAGCGGGATCGCGTCAGGCGGTAAGTGAATAAAGCATCATCATCGCCTTTCGCGTTTAGCTCAGGTGAATGGTTGCCTGCTTTACCGAAGCTGTTACGCTGTCGCGGATGGCCTTATTTGGGTCTAGCTGCCGACGCGAAGCCGACCGCATC
>NZ_JAKNQH010000036.1 GCF_022662305.1 Sphingomonas sp. BAUL-RG-20F-R05-02 | reverse complement strand
GTGGCACACAGCCAATCTTCTTCGCAGTGGAAACACCGCCGCTCATAGCGACGGGTGATCGCACTCGTGATCCAGCGCCATCCGTACCGCCCGCTTGCGGACTCCGGCGCAAACTTGTTCGTCGTCTTGCCCATACCGGCTCCGCTTCTCAGGAGTTGGAGCCTCCGACAAAGTCGAGCGGTTCAGGTTTTACTAGCCTCGCGCGACGGAGGATTGCTTTGCCGCGTTTGTTCATAATGCCGACAGCAAGGCACACATAAATCGGACTTCCGGGAAACATTCATCAAGCAAGGGAAGCTCCGCATGAAATTGAGTCATAGTTCGCTGATTGTCGCCGCTATGTTTGCTGGTTTGACGATGTTATCCGTTCCGGCGCTGAGCACACCCACGGCTAATCATGGTGTTGGAAACCCGGCGCGTGAGAAGCGCCTCAGAGCATGGGACGATCTGCACGCCAAGGAAGCTGCCATGAGAGCGCACAATCAAGAGGTTGCGGCGCAAGACCGGGATGCGCGTCGCATCGCCTTTGCATCGCATGACAAGGCTAAGGTCGCGGCGCTTCATGCTCAAGAGACGAAAAACCGTGAAGAGGAAGCTGCAGCTAATGCACAGGATCGCGCAGCCCGGGCGGCGCTGGCAGCGGAACACTGAGTACTAGCACGGTTTGCGTCTGCTTTGGCGTACCGCACTGTAAGCTGTTCGTGCCGTGCCAAGGCGAAGCCCTCGGATCCAGCGGACGAATGCTCCGCTACGCCTTTACCCGAAGATGATGCGGGTGCGGGATGCTGGGATTGCGATAGAGCCCTACCACTGAGGTAAGGCGATTGCAGCTCCTGACACTGCGGAGCGCGAGCGCTCGTAAAGCCATTATTTTAAAACGCGAAGGATGTCCTGCGGCGGAGCAGCGCCTCGCCGCAGGGCAACGGAAAATGGCGCTTTGTGTGGTATTCCAACGGTAACGGCTGAAGGCTTGCCCTAGTCGGCACCGCTATAGGTCTGACTGCCCTTCAGGATAGCTAGGCAATCACGATAGCGACAATTGCAAAGAAAAGGAGCGTAACTGAGATGCCACTCGCCGCTGCCTTTCGGTATCGCAGCAAGCAAGCTCAGTCGCTAAACACCCTCATTAGGAAAAGATTTATGCTGTTTCACACGATGGTTGGTTCGAACGACATCGACCGATCCAAGCGCTTTTACGATACCGTCTTGGGTGCTCTCGGCGTTGGGGAAGCGTCGCTAAACGTAGCTGATAGTGGCCATACCCGCTTGATCTACCGAGGTGAGGATGGAACCGCTTTCATCGTCAGTCAGCCTATCAATGATGAACCAGCAACCGTCTCCAACGGCAGCACGGTTGCATTCCAGTGCAACTCGCCAGAGCAGGTAAAGCAGTTCCATGATGTGGCGGTCGCGGCTGGCGGTACGTCAATCGAGGCGCCCCCCGGCCCCCGCCATACAGCCTCCATGGGTACCATCGAGCTCGCTTATGTTCGTGACCCGGATGGCAATAAGCTCTGCGGCATTCACTTTCCTGCATGACCAAGCCACGGGTCGGCCTGCTATGAGGCTGCTGGCAGGCTGACCCAGTCCCGGCCGTTCGCGACGTGTTTTCGGCTTTCCAACTCTAGTCGCCTGTTCATGTCGCTTGAACGTCCCGTATAAGGCGCTTGAAAGCGATTGCGGAACGGCTTAAAATGCTGGGAGCTGGACAGTGGCTACTCAGCCGGCGTGGCGATTAGCTGACGTCCGAAGCGGTCCTTGGCGCTCTGCCGGGAGTGGGCCAAGACGCATAAATTTGCATCGCGCAGCGGAGACGGCATCAGCCCAGCGCTGATAGTCTTCCGAGCGCTCCGGTGGCGATGTCCTGCAAACGGCCGCTTCGTTGCGATGGCAACCGCCTGCACCCGCTAACGCCGCCACCCCTGCAATCATTGTGAACGATCGTCGCATTTTTGGGATCATCGCACCCGATGCCCTTCTGCGGCAAGTGGCCGACCGCAGAAGGTCCGGTATTGGTCGGCGACCGCGGGATAGCTGCCCTTCCCTGCCCCTCGGCGCAATGTACCCATGTGTGACAGCCCTCCGTTGACAAGATCGAACATGCGCTTTGCGTCGCTGGTTGGCGCGGCCATGTGTCCGACCTGTTGGTGCGGCACATAGCGCCACTGGCCGTAATGCTATTCGCCTGGTTCGGGTCCCGATCACAAAGACGCACTCGAGGTGCCTGGGTCATTATGGATTTTCCCGACCCGGCGGTTTCATAGCGGCGGAAACCATCGTCCCGCAGCTCAAGCATTCGACAATTCGTGGTGGCATAGCGCTTAGCCTCGCCGTCAGGATATTCGATGATCTTGATCGGCATGCCTGGCAGGATCTTCGCAGGTGATCCGTTCACCGCCAGAAGCTCAAGGACGAGAGGAGTTCGCCGCTAATCGCCGTCGGCTTCACAGCAAATACCGCTATATCGAGCGCTTCATCGGAATAGAACAAAGCTTCCGGGTCGAGCTCGAAGGTAACTCCTCTCGCAAGACCTCGGTCCCCTTCCTCATGAAGGAAATTTGCGCCAGCACCCCGCGCCGGAGCAAGATCCAGAAACACGTGCCAGTTGGTAAGCAGAATTGACGGCGATATGAGAAATGCTGTCGCAAAGCCGATTGGTTCTACGCTTGGTTTGGCTGACACGACGATCCTCGCGACCCACCAGCCAGCCACACGTGCCGCTTCGCTTGGCGTAGCAATGATCCAGTCGAGTTTTGGCCCGATCTTTAGCTCGATAAAAACCGGTAGCCGACCTCAGACCTGAGGCTCACCCGCATGGAGTAAATTTGCTCGACAGGCGTCGAACCGCGCCTGCTGCGAAGGCGATACAAAGGTGGATGCACCTGTTGGAGGCTGTGCATTCCAGCGCTTCACGCCGGCTAGCATCACGTCGAGCCGCCGCTCATCAAACAGGCAAATAGCTGTCACACTGACCTCCATCGCCTTGGACTGTCGTTCGAGTACTCTCCAAGCTGGCGATGGTAGTCAGCGCCCTCTGAACGGCAACAGAGCCTACAACTAAACCGAAGTCAAAAGTGAACTTGGCTGTCTGGCGCGTCGGCGCATCACGCTGCCAATGAAGCCCATACCGAGGATCAACATAGCCCAAGTGGCGGGCTCAGGAACCGCTGATGTAAATTGCTGAGCGACAAGGCCAGGCAGGTCAGAGTCCTTGAAACCGAAAACGTAAAATTGGTTTGGGCCAGCGATACCGGGCACGAAATCATTGTCGTTTCCGATGAAAAGCGTGTGATAAGTATCACTGTTCAACGTTACATCCTGTCCAAAGGAGATGCCTTCGATCTTCGCAGGAATCTCGCTTTTCGAAAGACCCGCTGCTGTTAGCGCGCTGACCAGATCAAAGAACGGTTTCGATGATTTTGTGACGCCGGTCGCAGCTGCAGCGTTGGTCCCCGATAGGCTCGTAATATCCGCAGCGCCGTTGGTATCGATTACAAACAGCTGTTTCACTGAGGCTTTTGATCCGTCGCCGAGACCCTTGCCGTCGCGTTCGTCGACCAGGAACTGGTGATCGTTGATCGCCACGATGTCGCTGACGCCCGAGCCAGCTGTGAGCTTGTAACCAAACTCCTGCGTCTTGCCGCTCGCGATATCAACGGTCACAATGCGCAGTAGGCCGGTTGGATCTTGCTCAAGATTTGCCTGCATGATCCCAACCAGCGTCTTGCCGTCAGGCGTGATCGCAAGGCCTTCCATGCCTTTGTTAGCGATACGACCAGTAGGGTTATTCTTGATGTTGATCTCGTCATCGCCGTGCGGCGACTGAAAGCTTACGGCGAGATTGGCTGGTAAATTGAATGTCTTGACGAGCCCACCCGTCGATCGATCAAACTGGCGAATGTACGGCCCGTACTCGTCGGATATGAAGACACTTCGCCCATCATTGGAGACACGGACCGATTCAGGATCAAAGCGAGCATTCGCCTGACCGCCCGATGCCCCAGGAGCGAAGCCGTCCGAGCGGCCAGTGAAGTAATTTGTAGAAGCAGTGTTGATTGAAGGCGTGCCGGATCCGAGCGTAGCACCGCTATTTGTAGTCAGGCCTGCGCCGGTTCCGTAGGTAAGTGCGTTGGGGCTGTAGAGCAGCGTCGTTGCGGTGAGTTGCGGAGTCAACGAGAGGGGCAGTGCGCCGTTGCTGCTAGGGGTCAAGTTCATCGTGACGGTTTGAAAGCGCGAAATGAATGATGTCGTATCATCGATCGAGGACGCATAGGAAACTGCGTTCGGACCACGATCTGGAACAGCGATGAATGTGTTTCCGCCTGCCCATGCGAGACCGGAACCAAGGCCGCCAAGTATGTTGCCAGGCTGCCCATTTTCAAGCGGATCGGTAAGGCCAGACAAATCAATGCCAGCGCCTGCCGAACTACCGTTCAGAGTTCCGTTGGCGAGGTAGACGAACGAAGCGTTGGCCGCAGTAGAGGCAAAGAGGGCGAGCGCGAAGGCTGCCGCTGAAGCCGTTTGCTTCTTCATGTCTATTCCTCCGGTAAAAAGTTAAATCTCGTTAACCGCCTTCTATGACAAAGCCGTGAATACATGACGTGCGCCACCACACGGTATCCTGCTCGCACGTGAGAGGCCTTAGTACGATTAGCTGTATCGCATTGCAGGTGAGACCCACTTGTGGTCATTCGCCACCACCTCTTTTATCCCCAACTTCGGCCGTTCGTTCACCTCGCGTGAGCGACAGCATCGGGGTGCTGATCTCTAGATTGATAACGATGTTTCGGACGAAGTTGAGCTTCACCGGGTAGAAGGCAGAGGCACATTGAAGTACTGAACCAATAGGCAAAAACCGCTGGCATCAAAGTGGGTTAATGCGGATGACGATGAGAGGCTGTGGCGCACGGCTGCTTGAGCAAAAAGACAGGACACGAGCAGAGCCGAGCAGGCGTGTCCTAGCCGTGTCGACCTCGTTGGTGGCATTAGCTCTGACACCGCTTACTGCGGCTGTCGCGCATGCGCAGGTGGCCGAAACGGTCAAGGACGCGTTTTTGCCTGCGGCGGCCTCGCTGCCACCCTCCGGTGGCGATGCGGCCCCGGAGACCGAAATCGTTGTCACCAGCTCGCGCATTCGCGGAGCCATGGGGCCGAACCCGGTAACATCCATCAGCAACAGCCAACTGACCACCCTGAGCCCGCAGAGCGTCCCCGCTGGCCTCGCCAAGCTGCCGATCTTCCAGCCGGTCAAGAGCAGCGGCAGCGCGTCGGATGGCGGCTATCAGCCGACCGGCAACTATCTCGACCTATGGGGTCTCGGCCCGATTCGCACGCTGGTGCTGCTCAACGGGCACCGCGGCGGCCCGACCTATTATGACGGCACGGTGGACATCAACACGCTGCCGCAATTGCTGGTGCGCCGTGTCGAGGTCGTCACCGGCGGCGCATCGGCGGTCTATGGATCGGACGCGGTGGCGGGCGTCGCCAACGTCATCCTCGATCACAGGTTCGTCGGCGTGAAGGCGGTCGCGCAGGGCGGCGTATCGACCTATGGCGATGGTGGGTCGGTGCGGCTCGGCTTCGCCAACGGGTTCGACATCGGCGAACGCTCGCATTTCGAATGGAGCGCGGAATATTACCGGCGCGACCCCATCATCGCCACGCCGCGCGCCTATGGAAACTCGGCGGTGTTGATCGTCGGCAGCGGCACTCAGGCCAGCCCGCTCGCGCAGCTTGCCGACACGCGGCTCAACAGCTCCGCGTTCGGCGGCTTTGTCACCAACGGGCCGTTCGCGGGGCAGCAGTTCGTCGGCGATGGCACGCTCGCGCCGTTCAACAAGGGCGCCGTCACGCAAAGTTCCGGCATATCGGTCGGCGGTGACGGTACGTATCGCCGACCGTCCAACCTGCTGCCGTCGCTGCGTACAATGCAGTTCTTCGGGCGGTTCGATCACAATTTCGGCGGCGGCATCACCGGCTATGTGCAGGGCGGCTAGATGCCGTGAGCGGGGGCCATCCACTCCATTCATTCATCTTGGCTTTTGAGGCGTCCGACTGATCCGCGCAGTTCGACAAACAGCCTGCTTCGGGGGGCAAGCGGAATTCTATTCAGCGGATGATCGCTTCAGCGGCATAGCCGCTACAGCCTTGCCATAGCCTCATATGAGGCTTACATTGGTATCAAAAGAAGTGGAGTTATCATGGCATCACAGCCTGCATCGATTGAGGCGCTCCTTGGCGTGAATGCTGGGCGGCAATTTTCACGCCTCGCCTTATCTAATTCAATCGAAAGTGGCTTGCCGGTAGCAGCGCTAGACCGCCTAGCCGACACCGTGGCACCTGACGATGCCAGGTTCAAATTTCGTTTGATCCCAAAGGCAACGTTGGAACGGCGCCGGAAGACACCTGCACAGCGGTTGACCAGCGAGGAAGGGGATCGGTTGGCTCGGCTCGCAAAGGTGTTCAGCTTCGCGCTTGAGATCTACCAGACACCCGAGAAAGCACGCGAGTTCCTCAATCGCCCGCATGCCATGCTCGACGGCAAGCCGCCGCTGGACGTGGCGCTCGCCACGGGTCCAGGTGCCGACGTGGTTATCAATCTCCTCGGGCGGGCGGCCTATGGTGGGGGTGCGTGATAGGGAACCGGACGGATCGTGTCTTTACCGCATTCCGCATAGGAGACCCAGATGGCGTTCACCCGATATATGACAGTGAGGGTGCTAGGCTTTACCCTGGCCGCTGGAACACATCGGCCAGCCCCATCATCTACGCATCCGAGCATTACTCGACGGCCATGCTGGAGAAGCTAGTACACGCTAACAGCGTGCTGCCGCCCAATCAGCATTACATCCGCATCACGATCCCAAACGGAACCAGCTACGAGGTTTTTCAGCCCGCAGCGCATCCTGGATGGGATGGAAAAAACGAAAGCCTTTGCAAGGTGTTTGGAATGGAATGGTACGAGGAGCAGCGGAGCGCCATCCTCCTCGTGCCTTCCATCCCTGCCAGGGTCGAGCGGAACGTCCTGATCAATCCTCGTCACCCTGACGCTGCGCAGATCACCTATGAGCTGCCCGAGCCCGTGTGGTGGGATGAACGGCTGTATGGCTAAACCGGCTAGCACCGGAGTACGAAGGACCGGCTGCGGAGTGTGCCAAAGACGAGATCTTCCGTCTATGGCGTAGTGGTGTTGGGGCCTTGCTGCTCTCGTGGCGAATACCCAAAAACAGTCGTCCCGGCGCCTTCCCCGCCGCCCAACTTCAGCGGTTCGTTTGGCTTGCTGCGGCTTCACCTAAAGGGGGGGGCGATATGTGAAGGCCTGCTTCAATGATCCAAGGCTAACCATGGCTTTTATCAGATAAAGCACAAAGCCGCCACTGCTATCAGCAAGATTGGTGCGAGCCTGTGGCGTACGTATTCTAAGAGGGACCGAAAGCGATTGTAGGCGTCGATGCGGAGCAGAGTGGAACAATAAAGGAACTCTAGGAACAAGGAGTAGCATCTTAAGACTCGGTTTACCGCCTTCGTACACCGCCCCGTCTTACCATCCGTTAATATTTACCTTTTTTAACTGCGGGGGGCGCCTTTCTCTCGCAGATGAGGTGGCTATATGCAGAAGTCGAACGCGATCCCGATTAGGCATGCGTCCGCAAATGACGAGTGGATGCAAGGTCTCGATGATGCGGCGGTGCGCCGGATCAAAGATGCTGCTAGAGAGAACATCGACTTACTTTGAAAGGGAGTAAGTCAATGTATACATATCGCCGTTGAGTCCTCTGAAGACGTCGCCGCCACGATGATTGACTATGCAATTCAGCTAAACGGCCAAGCAAAGGAGGCAATCCGACGCTATGGCAGCGCCGCCGAGCGGTGGCAACGACTTCGCTAACACCGGGCCCTGCTACGGCCTGCCGCGGACTCGTTTGACACCTGTGGCTTCTACGGAGCCTCGCAGATACTCGACGGCAACAAGTTCCAGCTACCAGCTCCCTGCCCGCATCTCTTTGGGGGGGGCAGCCATCCGAGGCGGTCTCGTTTGCGGTGGTCGGGCTAGGCTGGGCGGGCACGCTTTCTCGGTCTAGTCTTTTGCTATCCGCCTTGTTGGTAATCCACATCATAGGGGGTCAGTAATGGCGCATACGCATGTTACGGCAACAGCCAACATCGCTGTTGAAAGGGCCATGAATGTGAAAATTCCTAACCCGAAGAGACTGCAGCGGGCGTAATACGAAAGACCATTTCGGTTACGTATATTTAGTCCCCGCACTGCAAACCGCCGCGATCCTTTGGGATAACCTAAAGCCTGCAACGACACAGAAACGGGCATGAGGCTGATCAGCGCGAACAAGAGAAAGATCAGCCGCAAGATCATCGCTGGGCCCTTTGGCTCGCCTCCCTGGGCGCTTAGTCATCCCGTCCTAACCCGCAATTTGAAACGATTTTGGAAAGGCTGCAACGATTAGCGAAACGATCGCTACCCGCTTTGGAGCAGCCACAGGAGGCGCAGACACCAGCTGGGCGCCAGAGCGCTCGACACGCTCCAGCAAACTCCTAGCGCCCCTACAGCAACCGTTACGCCTTGTGGCGATCTGATAGCTTACGCAGCCAGTGTGACCTCACGCGCCAGGGACTCTTCAGCTTAGGAAAATGCTTAGCTCTTTATTAAGACTTACATCCGATGTTATGTAGAGTGAGCACGGTATACGTGACAAAGCTATTGAGGGGGACAGACTAAATGGAAATGGAGAAGACTTGCGCTTTTATTCGAGGCGATCACTGCAAAAGCTTTGATTAGCAGCTTCATCTTTTAGTATCCCGATAAGGATTTGGCACATCAATATGGCCGCTCGCTACGCTACTATGCAAGAGCGTTCAATGTTGTCTCACTTTAGTAGTCAATCCGTGCATGAGGTTGCGATCGGTTAATTCGCTTCTTCGCAGCTAATTCTTCAGGCTGCAATGTTCCGCGCGTTCCTCAACAACTTGGAACAAGGCTAATTCTCGCGCCTCTGCCCACTGAGTGTTTGAGCCGTCGCTTACTGTGGTCGCAGCCTTGGTATCGCTTGCTGCGGCGAGATCGTTTAAAAGGACGCCGCTGCACTCGGCCAGAACCACGTCAGCCACGTCCCGTGCTTCGTCCTGTAAACTTGCCGAGACCCTTGCCTGCTTCTGCACGCACGCTTTGGCCTCGCGGGTCAGGTGAGAAGTCTCAGGACCACCCGCTGCGCATATGTCGGGATAGTACTGGCTCGTACACCCTGTAAGGCAACTCAAGAGCGCCAATGGTGTGAACAACCGCATCTAACTCTCTAACTTCCGGCCGGACTCTCAGAGCTGCGTGGAGCGAGTAGACCTCCGCTGTCAATCTGTAGCCAAGCAAGAGCCGGTACGAAGGCCCGAGAGACCAAGGGGCGCCACAAACAGCAAAGGGATGCGAGGGCATCGAGAACGCCTGACGCGCTCCAGCGGACTCTCAGCGCCCCTAAAGTGGCCTCAGGACCGTGAGGCTATCAGGCAGCGGCCCGCAACAACGTCCCTACATCGTTGTCGTGAAGGCAACGCATCGCATCAGGTGCCCCGGCTGCAGGCCGAGGGCACTGCCAAAGCGATAGAGACTGGCCGGCGAACAAGGCCTGCAACGCCGCAATCTCGTCCCTACTGAGCAATGGCCGCAGCTGGCGGGAGATCATGGATGCCACCGGATGCAGTCGGACCTTACTGGCAGGGATCGCTCGCGATCGCCGGCTGCTCAAAGCCGAGCGGACGCCAGCTAAGTGCGCGCCGGTACCTTCCGTTGCCCCGCCGGCACATCATCCGATTGCAAGGTACGTAACACCCGTCCGATCGTCGCATCTGGCAGTACCAAGGTGGCGACCTGCCGAAGATTGAAGCGCACTGGCTTTAAAAGGGGTTAACCGGCAACTTGTAAAAACCGAGTTTACAAAACCGGATTACTTCATAAACCAGGTTAGCGTTGAAATCAGTCAGCTTAAATATTCGCTTTTCAAGCGGCCAGCACTGCCTGCAAGCGCTTAGCGCCCCCGACGAACCAGCATAGATATTGTTTATGGAGAAATTTACTGCGCCATTGTTGTGCCGGATTTCCTAGCGCTGACGGCACCAACCGACGATCCAAAGGCAATGACAATGCCACTAGGCAGGCGGCTCGAAGTAGTGGTGGCGCCAAAAAATAAGCCCGATACGAAAGTCATCCGCCTACAGGCCACGCAGCTATTGCCTACGTAGAAAACGAAGAGCCTCTACGCTATCGCGGCGATTACGAGCGCGAGCGATGTTACTTGCAGTAGCATCTAATGAACCCTCTGCTTGAGCACTCTTTAAACCATCGTTTGCTAATTGTGCAGATTGCGAGCTGGATGTTTCTAGGTCCCGTGTTGTATTTACAAGCGGAGTATCTTTTACATCATCTGCAATATCTTCCCTCAACGGCGCGCGCGCCAGCACAGTCACCCGAGTCACCTTGGTGCTAAAGAAATCAGTTTTGGGTTTGTTGACCAGATTCTGAGTAGGATGTTGTTTAGCCAAGCCGACCTGCGGATCTCTATTTTGCCAATTAGGGGCGGCTTTCGAACTGAAAACAGGAGGCTCCAACGTGATGCTGCGAATCGTTTTAGCTGGGATGCTCTGCCTACTTTCAACGATAAGATTGCCGTTACTTCGCTCGAGAGAACTATCCTCTAAGGAGCGCTTTGTGACGTTACCCAGCCCTAGCCCGAGGATTGCCACAACTACTGCGACCGGGATTGTCAGTGAGGCTTTCTTGCATGCAGCAAGAACCTCAATTATGGGGATTGCTCCGATGATCCTGAATGGTCGACCGTCAAGGACCACGGTGCCCTCAGAAAAGCTGATAGATCCGTTCGAAGCATCTTCTAGCGCATGATTGATGTGCGTCCCAATACTGGCAGTTTGGATTGAGTAGCGTTTCCAAGGGCCGAGGATCTCCCGCAGATCTGCATCCAACTGTTCGTCGCCAAAAGCGATAGGTTTTAGCATTGGTCTTTCCAAGTGATAGCTTTCTGGCAGCGGCAGACTCGACAATGGTCGAGTGCACCTTGATCATTGCGGTGGCTTGCTCCGCAAATCTTCTTCAGCGGTGCACAACACCCATGTTTCCTTATTCTCGATACCCAACGCCGTTAGCCTGCCGGTTCGGTAGGCAGCAGTATCGATCCCGATCCGGTTAGAGCGGAATACCGGTCCGTTTTCCACGGCGGCATGCCCATGAACAACAATGTGCTCATGAAGCACGGATGAGTTTAGGAAATCATTTTTAATCCACATAAGATCGTCTGGGTCTTGATCGTTGATCTCTATACCAGGCCGGATCCCCGCGTGCACGAGAAGATAACGTTCGTGCTGATAATACAGTGGCAAGTTTGCTAGCCAGCCGATTACGTCCTCACCAACTGCCTTCGCAGCCGCAGCTAAGTTTCCCATCGTCGCAGGGCCGTTCGCAACTTTTGATTCTATACCCCAACTAAGTAGAGTTTCTCGGCCGCCGAAGAAATCAAGCCAATGGCCGTATACGGTTAAGTTCCCACCTAAGGCTTCCGCCATCATGTCCTCATGATTACCCCTTAGCACCACAAAATCCGAGGTAGACGTGGTCAACTGCATACATCCGCGTATCATTCGCGCGGCATCGGGACCGTAGTCGATGATATTACCGAGCAAAACGACTCGTGTGCTGACAATTCGGCGGGCCTGACTATCGCGTGCAACGATGTTTATGAGACGTCGAAATAGATCAAAGCGTCCATGAACATCGCCAATTGCAAAGACGCGTTGTGCAGGATTAAGGGACGAGTAATGGTGCGGCTTCCCTAACCTGCTTTCGACGCTTAACAACGTCATCGCTTACCAAATCCGTCTTGAAGGTCGATTGAAAGGGCGAGTCCTCCAGATGCCGCGGCAGCGCCGCTTGACAGGCCGGCAGTCGCGTATCCCGTCAGTCGCAGCGGAGATCCACGCACCTTGGTTGAGGCTCCAACAAACACTTCATGGGAGTTGCTTACTAGTCTAGTGGCTGACAAGGAGTAATGATAAGAGAGGAGTAGAAAACTTTTATTGCTTAATGCATAGGAAGCTCCAGCCGAAGCTGCTGGTCCATTCCGGAGCACGTATGTTGTTGTGTCCCCTAAAAAACGGTAACTAAAGGATGCAAACGGCGTTACTTTGCCTACAGGCACTGATATATCAGCACCTAAGGAGTAATCATTCTCTCCGCTGGATAAGCCGCTAATTTTGCTAGCCGTGCTGAGCTTGGCGCGCCCTGAAAACTGCAACTCCACATTTGAATCTTTCGGGATAAATGTGAAGGATCCACCAAGAGTGAGGTCGCCTAAACCACTATATACCTTTCGCCTCGATGCCGTATTTGGCGCTACCAGTACTGGTGTTGCATCTATTCCAGTAAAAACAGTCGAGCGGCTTTGAATGCGCATCCACGGCAGAGATGCTGTTAGGCCCCAGTTGCCAAGTCTTAGTCTTGCCCCAAGCGCTGAGGTTAAAATTGTTGTGTCGGATTTAGAACCAAAATCACCTGCCGCGAAACTTGTTCCAAGCGATAACTCTGCAGTATTCTCCTCCCCATTGAGGCGGGTTACGGCTTGAGGTACGCTACTTGGTGAAACACTTGATGTGGCACTTGAGGGAGAGGTCAGGCCGTCATTATCATAGCCGCCAATAGAAGCTACACTGACAGCTTTATCTGACTGCTGTGCGACCGCCGGGGTCGCCGCCAGCCCGCCGCCTGTCATACTGAACAGCAATAGCAGTACCCTATTCATTCGAAATTCCTGCTAAGCGAGGGAGTTGAAGAAGCGTTGGTAGCGGTCCTAAGTTCCCGCTGCCCAACCAGTGAGATCTTCAACCATGGCTTAAGTCCGTGGAGAACGAGCTCCTGGCGAACCCTCTGCCAATTCGCAGGAACATGCACCGCAAGACGGCGTCTAGCCGCGACCAATCGCAGTAGCGGCAAAAGGCGCTTCTGGCCTTATAAGTGCCGCCATTTTCCTGCAGCATGCTCATAAGACCGTCTACTGGTCAGATACTCAACCTTTCCCTGCACCTCTGTCAAGCTCATGTTCGGCTCGCTACTCCTCGGCGTAGCATTCTGCCTATTTAGTAAGCGCAGCCTCGTCGACACATTCAAGCCTTATCAAGGCTGCCGCCTGCCACGGCGACGTCGAAGTTCG
>NZ_JAKNQH010000035.1 GCF_022662305.1 Sphingomonas sp. BAUL-RG-20F-R05-02 | reverse complement strand
AATGACCTTCCACGACCGCGGGACCACCGTGAGGGTCTCGGTCACGTCTTCGCCGAGCTTCGACAGGCGCGAGCCGCCGCAGGCGGGGTACGCACGTGGCGCCGGGATGATAACCGCTCGCGGGATAGGTGCTCGGGAAAGGGCTATCTGACCGGTCGTCTGCGCTCGAACGGTGCGACGCTGGTCGCCTGGGCGGCGACCGCGTCCTAGCTGACGTCGGCCTCGAGATCCTCGAGCTGGAGCTCCATCTTCTCGAACAGGCGACGGCTGCACTTGGCGCTTGGGCCATACTGCTCCCGCCGGAGCTTGGCGATCTGCAGCTTCAGGTGCGCGGTGACCGCCTCGATGCCGCCTCGCGAGCAATCGCATTAGCAGCGCGGGCGTCCGCCTCGTCGGCGCGCGCAAGGGCAGTGGTGAGCAGCGCCTTGAGCGCTCCGACCGGGCTATGTGGCGCTCGTTGGACGCTAGCTATGCTGCGGGTTGCGACAATCGATGTCCTTGAGCAGACAGGCCAGCTGCAAGGTGGTGAGCGACACCACACTTTCCTTCGCCGAAGGCCAGACGAAACGGCCCTTCTCAAGCCGTTTGCTTAAAGCGACATCCCCCCCGGCGCCTTTCACCGATGCTGGCCATCGTTGGAACCTTGCCTCCTCCGCCCAGGCCGTCGTGCCAGATGATCTTCACCAGCGAGCCGATTCGACCCCGGAATACAAGCAGGTCGCCGCCGTGAGTATCCCGGTCGAGCTGCAGTTGCACCATGACTGCCAGACCTTGCATGCCCTTTCTCTTGTCGGTGTGACCCCATCGCGATTTACACCCGCTCGCCCGGTGGGATCATCGCAGCCGCCAGTTCGGGTTACGCCGGGGGCAAATATCTCATAACCCGATCCTGCGAAGCCTGACTCACGTCGGGGATACACAAAGTGAGTGCAATCTGATTCAGTGTCGTGAGCTGGAGGAGGGTTGCGATAGTTGTGGCAATCGGATTGCGTTCGGATCTCGACGGAGATGAGCTTCGGCGCATTGCGCGGGCGAGCAAGGATGGTCGGCAGGTCCGGCGGCTCCTGGCGTTGGCCGCGATCTATCACGGCGAGAGCGGGAGCGAAGCAGCCCGCCTTGGCGGGAGTAGCCTGCAGATCGTGCGTGACTGGGTGCTGCGGTTCAACGAGCTCGGTCCGGATGCCCTCATCGATGGCAAGGCGCTGGGTCCCGAGCCACTGCTGGGCCGCTACAACAAAGGCGGAGGTATGCTCGGCCGGCTCGCTTACGACCACCGCCAGTGCGAATATCGGCTCGGTTTGCTGGAGCCCAGCGCGATGCCACGGGTAGATCAGGCTGCGGGCCACATCGTGGCGCCGCGCCCATCACAAACCTTCGCGCCAGGGTAAGCAGCCTACGTCAAAATCCGCTCGCGCTGCTCATCGCTCCAGCGACGCCGGCGCTCCGGCTCGACGATATCGTCAACTGCGCCATAGTCGGTACGGACGTCCTTACGTGCGGCTCTAAGGACGTCCTCTATCCCTGTCCCAACCCTCCCCCGCAAGGCGGCACCCGCCGGATGGTTACTTTTCTCCCTAGAGGGGGCGGCATCGCACATCGGGCCGTTAGCCGCGCAGCTTGACGGCATTGAACGCGCTGATTCGCTCGAGGATTTCAGTGGTCAGCGGCGTAGGCGATCGTTCATTAAGGTCGAAGACCTTGCGCTAAAAATGCGCCGAGCAGGCGACCTCGGTAACGCCACTGTGGCACAATTCTCCGGAGCCACCATAGGTGTCGGCTTGAAGGAAACCGCGAAAGCCTGTGGGATGGGACAAGCGGTGTGCAGAGGTGCGGTCGGGCGTGAAGCGGTACCAGGTCGCGCGCGGTGCGGAGATGCTGGACGCTTGGTCGTTGGCGGCGTAAACCTACAGCCGACCGGTTGCGGTCTTACCGCGACCAGGGTCAGCACCGGCACCGGTGTGTCGTCGGCGTGTATCTTGTCAGCCCTCCGAACTTCGCCGCGGATGCGGCTGACGATAGGGTCAAAAAACAACGTGTTCGGGACCGCATACCATTACATGGCGTTCGCCAACGTGAGTTGGCGATATCAATCAACAAGCACGGTGCCCAGAACAGCCTGGCCGTTAGATTCGAGCTTTTCTACTAACAAACGCGTATTCCGCATATAGCTGACGTTTCGACGCAGGACGATGATAGCAGCATCAAGTCCCTTTGCTGCAGCGACTGCGGTTGCCTCGCAGCCAGCGTCAATCAAAACTAAATCAAAATTCTCACTGAGTACCTCGAGCTCATTCGCAAGTCTTTGCCGGTCGAACAACTCCGATGCGTTGGGCACGGCGGGACCGGCGGTGAGCAGCGAAAGCCCTCCAATTGCGGTTGACTGTAGCAGCTCATCCTGAGCCTTACCGGCCAACATTGTCGTCACGCCTGCACGATTACGCACACGGAAAAGCGCATGCTGGTGTGGATGATCAAGATCCGCATCGACCAACAGTGTTGGCGCGCCCGTTTGAGCACACGCAACCGCCAAATTAGCCACCATCACCGGGAGCTCGGCATCTGTGTCGCTACCGATGAACGCCACGCTACGAACGGGCCTGCCATCAGGACGAAGCGCTGCCGTCAGAGTAGCCCGCAGATTACGAGCAATGCTAGTCAGCGGATCTCGAGGATCAAAGGCGGTTACTACAAGAGGATCTAGCCGCTGGTCGCCGTCTTCTAAAACAGAGAAGCCCTGCTGCTGTTTGATAGCGCGGTGGACCTGATCAACTGTTACAAAGCCAAGCTCCACGGCTACTTCGCCAAACAAATGACCCGTCTCGACCTGCCTCTGCATGACTGCTTCTTGCTGTGAAGGATCAAGGGCCAACACTGCTCCAAGCGCGCGCCGCTCATCAATCCTACGCTTTGCAGAGACGCCAGCTTGCGAAGCTAAGCTCGACCGGATTCTCACAGTGCCGTTCCAGTTAGCAGCGTGCCCGCTCGTGAACTAGAAAGATCTAATATTGCCAACACAGGCACCCCACTGATTTCGGAAATACCGTCGGCGGTTCGCACGCGCGGTCTCCAGACCTCAAGCGCTAGCCCCGCACCAACCGCCAGCATCCCCCCCAACACAGCGGCCAACAACAGTCGAAGCGGTACGTTTGGTTTGGCGGGAAGAAGCGGCGGAGTCGCTGTGTCAAGCTGCCGCACATTGGTTTCCGGCGCGACGCTCTGAAGGCGCATAGTTTGTAATCGCGCGGCAACCGCATCGTACGCGGCCTTCGCAGTATCGACGTCCCGTTGTAACACGTCGAGCTGTGCATTGTCGGTCGACAGGCTTAACATTCGTCCGCGCTGTGCATTAAGCTTATTACGCAGATCCGCCTCCGTGTTGGTGGCAGCATTGCTAGCTACGTGTACCGATCGGGTGCTCGTGCCAATTTCACTGGCGAGCTTAGAGCGTAATTCCGACAGCTCGGCCTTAGCTGCAATAAGGTCAGGGTGATTAGGACCTAGACTGGTGCTCATCTGACTAATCTGAGCTGCTTTTCCTGCAATTTGTGCACGCAGCCCCTGCACCACACCTGAGGATTGAACGTCAGGCGACTCAGCGGCGTTGCTGCCAGCACGAGCGTTTAGTGACGCGGCTGATGCTTCAGCCGACGTAAGTTGGTTTGACAACTCACTCAATCGCGCAACCTCGGCATTGCTGGTGCCGGTGTCGACGATGCCAGTTTTGCGTTTGAACTCAGTCAAACGCGCCTGAGCCTGCTGAAGATTTTCCCGGACCTCGCGAGTTCGATCCTGAAACCAGCGCGAATATGTCCGCGCAGGATCAGTCCGTAGCTTCAGCCTTGTGTCTAGGTACGACACAGCAAATGCGTTGGCCAGTACCGACGCGAATTGCGGGTTAGTAGATGAGTACTGGAGCGTCAGCACGCGCGAACCTTTATCAGGAACAATCTCTAGGTTGCTTAAGAGTTGCCGCCCGTACCACGCGTTGATATCGCCCGTACCTCCAGTTGCAGCCTGCCACCGGGCAACAATGTCTGGCGATGCAAGTTGAAGACTACGAACTACCGTACTAGCAACTGCAACGCTCCCAATAACGTCTGACTGCGTGCTCAGCAATCCGACGATGCTATCCTGAGCAGTGGTTTGCGTCCCTTGCACCGGATCTACCGTTGGTTCGTCAAACAAAAGCGTCGCAGTGGCGACATAGGTTTTTGGTGACATTGAAGTCCATAAGGCGACCAGCGCCAGCACCGCCACTATGATAAAAAGCTCAAGCCGCCAGCGCATCTTCAACGCAGCGATAAGATCAGACAATGGCATCATTGATTGGCCCTCCAATGCGATGGCTCAGTCCAGGCCAACGGCGGCCTCCGCCAAGATCACGTAGGCAATTAAGAATTGAGGCGCGACACTATCGCGGAAAACAAAAGTTTGCGCGCCGTTCTCCTCGACTACAATCGTGTCACCGAGCAAAGCGCGAGCGCTTTCATTTTCGTCAGGAATTTTATCTACAAGCGCGGCCGCATGAGCGACCTCTTCAATCTCAGGAAGCCTGACGCCACTCTCGACCAATCGCAGAAAGTATTGAGCATCTTCCCTGTTCATCGCGGCCCATTGCTCAATTGCAGATCGAAGCCCCCGTCGCGCGTCGCTGCCGGACACACTTGAGGAACCACGCATTAAAGCAGCAATAGCAGCGTGATGACAGAACATGCGAACGTGGAAAGGTGAACCGCAGGACGCTCGACCTATAATGACCCGAGCTTCTTCTTTGAATACTAGTCCAGTAGTGGCTTCGCCGGCGTCGATCAGTTCCTTCACACTATCGGCTTCGATTCGGCCCAACGACACCACGCGCATGTGACGGCGAAGCGATGGGTGACAGTCGATCACATCTGAAACGCTGTGAGCAATTCCTACTAGCACAAAAAGTACATTCGCCAGCGCGTCGGACAACAGCTTCATCGCGACAGCCATTTCGGCTTTAACACGCGTATCAGTTATGCGGTCAAATTCGTCGAAAATCAGAATCACCGGCCCGGAAACCCTTTCAGCGACTAGCTCTACAAAGGCTCGGGGGCCGAACGTTTCCGGCAGCGCCGCCAAAGCGCTTTGAAAGTGCGCGCGCTCCTGGGGCACCAAAGCGGTAGTAGGCAGCGCCTGCAAGTACGGGCGAGCTAATGCAGCAAAGCTCACGTCCGGCTCGCACGCCATGTAAATCACAACTGCGCCCTGCCCGTCTGCATGATCGCCGAACACTCGCACGAGCGACGTTTTGCCCGAACCACGAGCACCGTGGATAATCACGTGCTGTCCGAAGTCGACAGTCGCCGACAACATAGCATCGAGTTCCAGAGCGCGCCCAAACAACTCACTTCGGCTTCGTACCGGATGGGCGGAGTCGAAGGTTTGAGCGACCTTTACCCGATCAAGGCGAAAGCCCGTATCGCCAAGCCCGGCAGTTTGCTCAGCTATTGGCTCTTTTGCACCTAAGCCGTCCAGCGCTTCTCGGTGACTTGCCAACGCGAACCGGTCTCCGGAAGGCACGGGCCGATCAAGGAGCAATGCATCTAACTTTCGTGGAGCGCGACCGCCCTCGAACCAGTGCACTGCCTTCTCAACCCAGTTCTTGATATCCAGCCTTGTCATGCGCCTCCGCTTCGCGGATCGCTGTAGGGCAATGTTTTGCACCGCACAATATCAGTAGATGGTTACCTTAGACCAATCTCGCACTGGTGCGAAAGATTTCACAGCCTAGATACCTGCAGCATGAGCCCACAACGATCAACTTACCGTGCTCGAAACACACTCCCTTTTCCGGACGTTGTACCATTGCCGTAAAGACGTACGCAGCCAACAAGCACCCAAAGCAATGCTGCCGTTTTAATTGAGAGTAGGCTAGTAGAACTAACAAGCAACTGACCAAAAAAATAGAAAATGAGACCCCATCCTAATCGACGCGATGGCGCATCATTCATTCTAGGGGTTACATTTACAAACAGCCATAGCATTATAATACCGAAGATTGTTGTGGTGCCAACAAAATAGGTATAACCCGAGTCTGCGTCAGCTAGCGCTTGAACCGCATGCGTACCAAGGAAATAACCTAAGTCTGCATCGCGGAAGTGCCTACCTACGTAAGACAATCGACCTTGAATGTCGTCGCCCACAGCATCGATATTATGAAATATTACGATTAGCGCCCCAGCGGCTATGGCAACACTAGCTAATGGCAACATTACGCGCGGTAGCTTTGGAAATAAAACGTACCCAGCCAATATTACTAATATCAGCATCGAACCAAAACGTGAATTTGCTGTTACCAAAATTAATAATATTGTCAGGATTTGGATAAATAACGCCGATCTTTTTAGTTCGCGACCGCGGACCGCGAGATAAAGCGTCTCAACACAAGCGAAGTTGGCGTTAGAAACCTGTTCTAAAAATATTGAGGAGGTGCGGGGGCCAGAAAAAAGCCCGAAGCTGAATCTGCTCGCAAAGCCAGCCGCACTATTACTTAGCCCGGTAGTATTGTACTCAGATACCTCCATGCCACGAGTTGCTGCAAAAAAATTTGCCGGTTGAAATATTGTTGCATACGTTTGCAAGGAAGCTATTTCAATGACAAGGAAAAACAAAACGATTACACTTGTCCAGAAAAACAGCCGATCAAGTGTTTGGTAGCTAATCCGCTGTCCTAGCATAAAAAATAGAGCGATTATCGCAGCAGCGCGCAACGTTTCTATCATCGGCCGGCCAACGATGATGGAGACAACTATCGCGGCCACAACGAAGCCGTAGCCAAGCAAAATCGCCGGCCAGTCCTGCTGAACTAAGCCACTGGCAAAACAAACGATTGCGCACCCGCCGAGTAGCGCGAGTTCAATCATTACGATAAGAGCCGTAGATCCCGGAAATCCGCGCGCGATCAACGCGGCCAAAAGAGCTGAATAACAGGTTGCACTTAGAGGTAATATGAAGCCGAGCTGTTGAACCAGTTCGGGCGATATTAACGGACGGCGACGGGGTTTTGGCACCATGATGGGCGTACCCATGTTGTCCTGCTTGTTTAGTGAAGATATGCCATCGGCAGCCATATATCTTGCTCGTTCATTGTGGGAGCGTGTTTAGCACGGATTGGTATTCGCGAGCAAAGTAGCTTGCTGCGTTGGTCCATCCAAATCGATTTGCCGCACGGATCGTTGCCGCTCGCGTTTGGGATGTTACATTCCCATGGAACGCCTGGACCTCTCTAGCGGCTTTATCTGCGTCGTCCATGTCGACGAGCAAGCCCAGGTTCGCGCGCGTGACTAACCGCTGGAAGGGTGGAATAGGGCGTAGGAGCGGCACTAGACCCGCCGACATCCCTTCGACCACGCTAAGTCCGAAACCTTCGTACCGCGAGGCAGATGCTATATAACTTGCTCGCCCGATTAACGTTCGTAGGGCAGCATCATCTGCGCCGACGTGGATTTCCACTCGATCAGATATCCCACTTGCTTCAGCAGCTGCATGCAGATCCTTCGCGGAAAGGTCGGATGGCTGTCCTGCGACTATCAGATGCCAAGGCGTACCAAGTGCTTTTGTCAGTCGGATCAACGCAGGTACGTCTTTGTTCACCGAAAAGCGACCAATGAAAATCATTGTCGGACATAGTTCTTGCGATCCAGCATCGCGCCATTTGTCGATGTTGACGCCGTTTTCGATTGTCAGAGTCTGTAGTGGCGCGATGCGACGAAATGTGACTGCATCGTTTTCGCTCGAGCCGAAGATGCGCGCAAAGCCGCTAGCGGACACGCGTGTTATGCTGGCGAACCAAGCCCGTTTCGCTGCCGAAGCGAAGTTAGTGTGAAAGAAACCGCCATGAGTGGAGGCGACGAGCGGGCGACGATGGAGCAACCGGGTAGCGGATAGGAAGTCGAAGAAGAAATCGATGCCGTGAACATGCACGATATCGGCTCCATCCAATTCTTTAATCACTCGCGGCGCAATTGGATATCGGGTAGAACCGCGAAATGGGATTCGGCGGATTGGGATGCCCAAACTTTCTCCTGAAGACGACAAACGATGGTCAAGGTTACTGAAGGATCGGTCTAGCGTCACCACCGAACCGTAAATGCCATGATCGCGCTGAAGATGAAAAGCAAGCTGGGCGACCGCATCCTCTAACCCCCCAACCATTGGCGCAAACTGGCGAACGACATGCCGAACGTGCATAATAACCTTACCCAATCCGCTGATAATGGTCGGCTTTGAGGAGCCTGCCGGTGTAGTCCTCATACTGGAGAAAATAAAAATCGTCCGGATAGTCGGCATGCCTGTTGCTCAACGGCATTTCAAAAACTAGCAACATAAGCCAGATCATCCCCCACAAGCCGCATTGCCTTGCGTGAAGGCCTAGGTAGCACCCTCTCCAGCGTGATCATCGGGCGAACTCCAATCGGTTTGCTTCCGGTACGGATTTGAGACATCTCGCGCAATCGGGTTAATACGGTATCCGCCCTTCCCACAGAAAAGCTCGGATTGATCTCAACAGTGTCAATGCTATGCGACGCTGCATAGAGACGTTAAAGAAAGCACGCTAACCATCGCTCCGCAGGCTAGGCTAATCATCTAGCACATCCGCAGTTGACTATGAGGTACTAACATAATGAGATCTGCTCGCGGTCGGGTTGTGTTCCTCTCGGCTTTTCAAGATTACCGTACCAAAAAACGCGCCAGCGTACAGCAAGTGGCAGACGGCGCGCGCGACCTTGGTTACGATGTTTGGTTTATATCAACAAGATATAGCATGCTTTCAAGGCGGACTGGTGACTCTCGCCTGTTTTTAGATGAAAAATCAAATGTAGTAGAAGAGGTAAATGGTATTAAATGTTTTCTTTGGAAAACGGTATTGCATCCATTTGCAAGTAGAAATCGCATTCTAAACGCCATAATGGCCTGGATGTTTGCTCCCTATGCATCCATCCCAAACAGTACATTTGATAGTATTATTACTAAAGCTGAGTATGTAGTTGTAGAGTCAAGTGTTGCTGCTATATTTATTCCAAGGATTCGCAAGCTTTCTCCGAATGCGAAGATAATCTATTATGCAACCGATCGCCTGGATACGGTAGGCACTCATCCTACAGTGCAGCGCCAACTTATCTCTAACGCCGCACTGCTTCATCATGTGTCGTTGCGGTCAGCTAAAATGGCATCTGATTTCCAATGGGCAGCAGATCGATTATACCTAGCGGAGTTCGGTATTCACCCGCAGGACTTTGAAGGGATCGGTCCTAGCCCTTACTCAAGTCGCCCAACCGTAGTTTCAGTTGGCTCCATGCTTTTTGACCGGCAATTTTTTGAAAAGATGCCGGCGCTTTTTCCAGATATTGACTTTCATGTTATCGGCTGTGGCGAACAAATTTCCACAGCAGGTAACCTCTACATCTACGACGAAATGCCGTTCAAGGAAACGCTTCCGTACGTGAAGCACGCGACAGTGGGCGTGGCCCCTTATCGCGCTGCGCCCGGCGTTGAATATCTTGCTGATTCTAGCCTAAAATTAGCACAATACGAGTTATTCGGTTTGCCGGCTATCTGCCCAGACTTCGCTGTTGGAAATGTATCTAGCCGTTCTGGCTACACGCCGGGGGACGCTGGATCCATGCACGCGGCAACGTTGCGCGCATTGTCGATGACCGGCGCCGTTACTCCAAGACAATTTCCAACGTGGAGAGAGGTGGCGGATGGCATATTGAACTCCGATAATTATCCAAAGTCAAAAGTAGTATGAATTATCTTTGGCATAACAGGACTGGTCGCTAAATTGCTTGCGTAGATGCGTTGCATTGAACCGTATGCCCGTTAGCACGCCGACCGCCATCAGTGATGATCTCAGACAAAGCCATAAGTCTATGATCAGGGACTACCCTGAGCCTCCGAGTTAGGCTCAAATCTGTCCGGACGGAACGGAGACAGTTCAGCCCTCCGCGTACCATTCTGATGATGCACATCGCAAGAATGCTTGAATCCGTCCGGCGAGCGCCGCCTTACGGAGTGTGGGTCTGACAAAGCGCCACAACACGGCGTGGTAAAGCTTCCTGGTATATTTAAGACGTAAGGTTGAGGGTGTCAGGTGCCCGCTCGGCCAGCGTGCGTTCCCAAGCCAGCGCATCGCGCACGATCAGATCGAGGTCGTCACGCTGCGGCGTCCAGTCGAGCGCCTTCAGGATCGCGCCGTTCTCGGAAATCAACGCCGCCGGATCGCCCGCGCGCCGCGCCTCGATCTTGCGTGCGATCGTGACGTTGGTGACGCGATCAACCGCGTCGAGCACCTCCAGCACCGAGAAGCCGCGCCCGTAGCCTGCGTTGAGCGTATGGCTCTTAGCGGGATCGGCGGTGAGCAGGTCGAGTGCGGCGACATGCGCCGCCGCCAGGTCGCTGACGTGGATATAGTCGCGCACCCCGGTCCCGTCGGGCGTATCGAAGTCGGTGCCGAACACGCCCACGCTCGCACGCTTGCCGGTCGCCGCCTCGACCGCGACCTTGATGAGATGCGTCGCGCCCGCCGTCGACTGGCCCGAACGGCCCTGCGGATCCGCGCCGGCCACGTTGAAATAGCGCAGCGCGCAATAATTAATCGGGTGCGCCGCCGCCACGTCGCGCAGCATCGCCTCGGTCATCAGCTTGGACATGCCATAAGGGTTGATCGGCACGGTCGGGTCGCTCTCCAGCACCGGGATGCGCGCGGGCGTGCCATAGGTCGCGGCGGTCGAGGAGAAGATGAAGTGCGGCACCCCGCACACCACCGCGCTTTCCAGTAGCGCGCGTGTCGCGACGGTGTTGTTGCGATAGTATTTCAGCGGATCGCTCACCGATTCCGGCACCACCACCGATCCCGCGAAATGCATGATCGCCTTGACGTCATGATCGCGGATCGCGGATCGCACCGCGTCGTCATCCTCGATGTTCGCCTCGACCAGGGTCGCACGGGCATCCACCGCCCAGGCGAAGCCGGTGACGAGATTGTCGACCACCACCACCCGGTGGCCCGCGTCAAGCAGCGCCAGCACCGCATGGCTGCCGATATAGCCCGCTCCGCCCGTCACCAGAACCGCGCCGTCGATCATTAAGCTTCCCCTGGTTACCCGTGCCTCTTGTTCCATGGTTATCAGCCTCACGCTTGTCGAATAAAATCGGTCGAGACATTGTGTCTAAATGCTATGCAGTTTGGGCAAGAAGGAAGGTGCAGCACGATTCGCGAAGAGGTCTAAGCGAGCGGCTGCGGATTCGCTGCTCGCAAAGCCATCGCAAGATGCCAAATCGTCGCCGGCATGAACACGTTGATTTGTGCTTAAATCAATCGGTGTTGACGTTTAACGGCTTTAGAAAGGGAAATCGTGTAATCGCCACAACTGTTTGTTGGTGAGACATGGAGTGTGGTGTGACTTGCGGCATAATGACCGCGGAGTTTTGTGGTATATACAAAATAACTATAATTTTATCTACTATATTAAAGCCATAAATATCGATATTGAAGCTAGGAATTTTATGGCAATGAATCTTCGACTTGGCTTGCGCCAAAATCAACAACGGGGAATTGTTTAATGAAGCTAGCATTCTTTGTGTCTGATTACCCAGTAACATCAGAGACATTCATTGTTAGGCAAATCGCCGGTATGGTAGATCTTGGCCACGACGTGACTGTTATCGCGGGCTATGTAAATAAAGATAAAGATCCCCTTTGCGGTAAGGTTAGGGTTCTGCCTATCCGAACAGCGCTAGGCGCTCGAGATCACATCAATATCTTGTCCGGATTAATATTTACTAGCAAAATCCGTTTTCACAAAAAAATCCTTCGTGCTGCTGTAAATGCTGCAAAAAACAAAATATTTGGAACATTACTAGATATATACCACTCAAGACATCGTAACTTCGGCGATTACGATGCTGTTATAGCGCATTTTGGTCCAGCGGGCGTTCGAGCTATGCTGCTACGTGACGCTGGATTACTCTCCGGACCTATCGCTACCGTCTTTCACGGTATGGATATGACAGATCAAGTTATTTTGAAAAAATACAAGTGTCTATATAGTGACTTGTTTAAACGAACCGAAATGCTTTTGCCCATTAGCGATCTGTGGAAGTCCAAGCTTGTTGAATGGGGTGCTTCGCCAAGTAAAATAAAAGTCCATAGGATGGGTGTAGATATCGACACTGATCATTTCGAGGTGGCTTTAGCCCCTGACCGTGCGGACTACCTAGAGATACTAAGCGTTGGTCGGTTTGTCGAAAAAAAGGGCTTGGAGTATGCAATTTCTGGAGTTTTAAAGTCTGGTGTTAGGTGCAAGTACACAATTGTTGGTTATGGGCCTTTAGAAGAACAACTTAGGAAAGTTGCCGCCGGAGACGATAACATCCATTTTGCAGGCAAGGTCGATCATGCAGGTGTTTTTAGGCTACTTTCCAAAAGTAATGTATTCCTGCTTCCTTCTGTAACGGCGACAAACGGTGATATGGAGGGAATACCAGTGTCTATTATGGAAGCGATGGCCGCTAATGTTATAGTGCTTGCTACCCGCCATAGTGGAATACCTGAGTTAGTTGAAGACGGCATCAACGGCATTCTTGTCGACGAACGCAACTCTGACCAAATATCAGAAGCCCTTAAAAACATCGCATCTGGAAAAATAGACATGGTAAAACTAACGAAAGCTGCGCGCAAAAAGGTTGAAAGTACCTATAATAATAGGATTCTCGACAAGGAGCTTTCAGAAATACTTAGGTCTATACCAAGAATCTGAGCATTAATTTGGTAAATTATTATGATCTCCGCTCCGTCAGCGGCGTGTTAACCAAAGAGAGGCATAACCTTAGAAAAGTTAGTAGTCGTAAAATATCCCATGCGGCAGTGGCACAGATGCTGGCGCGAAAACGAGTCTGGCCTGCGCCGCCCGACCGTTAGCTCGATCGCGACTTGGGATCACGCAAAGCGTGTCTTGAAAATGCCCACAGCTTGCTGGTTGCTCAGGTCCTGTTCTGTAATTTCTCGCGTCGCGACACGATCGAGCTATTCCCGGGGGCGTCGATCTATTTGTAGAAGCCTAGACGGGATGCAAGCGGTGATCTTGCGCTCTGCCAGCGCGGCGCGAAGCCAGTCGGCGTCATAGCCTTCGTCCCCGAGCAGTGCCTTGGCCCTGGGCAAGGCGTCTAGCATGAGGGCGGCACCCTTGTAGTTGCTCATCTGGCCTTCTCAGCAGCATGACGAACGGTCTACCCTTGCCATCGCAGACGGCATGTAGCTTTGAGTTCAGGCCTCCGTTGGTGCACCCAATACCTTTGGGAACAGGCCCTTTTTTTAAGGCTTGCAGTCGTCTGG
>NZ_JAKNQH010000034.1 GCF_022662305.1 Sphingomonas sp. BAUL-RG-20F-R05-02 | reverse complement strand
GTCCAGACTATCATAGTCTCTGGGCCACTCAGCGGGGGGCAGATCACTACATTAAAAAGAAATTGCGCTGCTCTTCACCTCCCAAGGACGCACTGTTGAAGTGGTTTACCTAGAGCAGCGCGACCATCTCTACTCTGGGCCCGCTAAGTAAAGTCAAAAGCGTAGGTGTGGCAGCCATACGCCGCGCCCTTTGCTTGATAGCTGTCGTTCGTCTTTCCAGCACTTGCCCTCCTTATGGAAGTATGGGTGCTCTAGCAGATTAGGGACGCGCTAAGAGGCTGTCTCGAAGCTCATGCGTAACTAGCAGGTTCGTCAGGGGGGGGGCGGAGGGCAAGTCGGGATTTCCGCGCGTGCAACCTCCGGCACGCCGGCGTTCGTTACCCCCACCACCGGCTATACCAACCTTGACGATCTCACCAACGAGATTTGATGATGCTGCGCGTCACCACATCGTCGTCATGCCCGCATCACTATCCTCATCGAAACGTTCCCTACGGTTTAAGGCTTTGCTACTGAATCGAGCAGAGGTAGTGGTGCCCCGATGACCATCGTCCTCGCCCGCAGCACCGCACGAAGATAGGGCATCTGCAACGCGAGAAATCGACGCGGCGTCATTCCTAGAAACTCTCCGGCGTCGCGTAGGAAGTGAGAGACGTTATGATAGCCTGGAGGGGTGACACCGTGATCTACAGGCTCGACCGTCATCAACATCTCACTGATGACCCGCAGGAAGCGCGTTCGTCGCGTAAGCACCTTCATAGGGTAACCGAAATACCGTTTCGTTACCCGAAGAAGGGTGTCTGAAGATACGCCGAGGGCTACAGCTGTCTCTGCGGCTGTTGCTGACCCACTCTCTCCTACTTTCATGACGATTTCAGTCAGGAACGCTTCTCCGTGATGTGGGGGCGGCAGCGTCGAGAGCAGGAACTCGTCGAGAACCGACTTCACGGCCTCGCCTTGATCGGATGCGTGTAGACGAGCGACTAAATCACCCGTGCGTTCCATCGACCAGAGCTGTTCAAGTGGCACAATTTGATCGCGCAGACCGTCAGCGGGCCTGTTGAACCATCGCGCCCAGCCGGCGGGTGTCAAATCAATCACAACTGTCACCCCACCTTGCGAGGTGGTGGGCATGGCGCAACTCGTACCGCCGAACAGCATCGCCGTACCAAGAACGTTCGGCTGGCGTTTGCGCGTTTGCACCGTGACCTTGCCGGTCGTCAGGCCAATCCATAATTGAGGCCAGCCGGGCAATACCCAACTGTGAGGACCTTTGAATATCGTCGGGTCGGAATCAAGGACGGCGTAGCTCGGCACGAGTGAGCGGAGGGCATCAGCGGATCGTTCGTAGCGCAACGCGGTACCCGCCGGCAGGCAGAAGCCGGCCGGATCGATGCTGGGGGTGAGGCTGCCGCTAGGGACCATTGCGTCCGGAACCTACTTCGAAGTGGGGGCAGACGTCCATGATGGGATACCTCACTACGGCGCTTTCGTATAGCAGCGCCATTAAAGCTCCAAAGATAGCGGTCCAAGTTTTTGTAAGGAATCCGAGTCGTCGGCGACCATGTAGGCAGTTAGATGATCGCGACCGATCGCAGTGGCTTCACTGCGGCCAATCTTTGTCAGTTGCTATTGGCTATCGAAGTTGAGGCGCCATGAGCAAAGCCTTCATATCGCTTGTAATCGTACTAACTCTCCTGTGTTGTCTCCGCAGCGCCCGAGTCATCAGAAACAGCGACTACTCTCAAGCATTTAGAAACGAGGATGTCGCCATATTCTGGATCATCTTGGGTGCGAGCGTTAACGCGGTGGCACTGCTGGCCTTGGCAATTTTTGGATAAACACGCCTTCAGGAGGGTAGGGCTGGAAACAGGCGCCGAGACCAACAGCATCTCAAGTTGCGCCTGCGTCCACGAAGCAGACCGTTGCCTAACCACCACCTCAAGCCATTCCGGGTCGTTCTTGAACGCCTGGCCGGACGTTCTAGCAAGCTAAGCGGTGAACGGAAGCGAGAAGCCGAAAACCTGCCGCGAAAGGCGGCAAGTGGGTCGACGTAAAGGTTGTACCGTTGCCTTAGGCTCGAAGATTCGTGGCATCCTGGGATATGTTGTTGCCATTTAACCACTTGCTTAACTTACAGTTAACACTAGCATGGTTCTTGTAAAAATGGGGACCATGCCATGAAAAGAGGCTTTTCCGTCGTTTTCGCTGTGTGTGCGGCTGCCGTCGGAAATTCGGGCGCATCAGCCGCACCGCTTCCAACAGTACAACGTATGTCGATGACGCCGCTTGCGGCCGAGCAACAAGTATCATTCGAAGTGTTCCTGCCGCTTAGAAATCGAGCCGAATTGGATAAACTCCTAAGCGATCAACAAAAATCGGGAACTTCAGACTACCATCGTTGGCTCACCCCAAATCAATTTTATCAGCGATTCGGCCCTTCAGCGCAGGACATGGCAACGGCTGAGGCGGCGCTTACATCGCAGGGCTTTACTATTGTTGCCCAGCATACGCGTTCTTTTCAGGTCGCAGCAAGCGCGTCAGCGATCAAACGTTCTTTTGGCTCAACGTTGTCACGCGCAACATTCAGCAACGGTTCCACCCGAATCGTTCCAGACACCAGCCCAACGCTACCAGCCAAGTTGCAGGCGCAGGGGGCTACTGTCGTTATGTTTTCTGGCCGCCCTCCCATGCATTCCAACGCCCGGTATGCGGCAAACGCTGATCCAAACAACCGAAATTCCGCATCTGGTGGTTATTGGTTCACAGATTTAAAGCAGGCTTACGACTATCCATCGTACCAGGCGACTGCGAATGGAAAGCCCTTGGACGGTACGGGTGTGAGTGTAGCAGTCTTGATGTCTAATGACGTTTTAGACTCCGACATCGCGACCGTTTTCAATCACGAAAAGTTTACTGCCATAACTGGTAAGCCGGTTCCGATTATTAGAAGAGTTCCTATAGATGGAGGAGCGCCTTTTGACACCAATGCTTCCTTTGAGTCTTCACTCGATGTTCAGATGGTGCTTGGTGGCGCACCCGGTTCTTCGGTCACATTGGTCAACACACCAGATCTTTCTGATAAAAGTATTATAGATGGGTATATACATATTATTGAGAGCAATCAATATGATATTGTAAACTCTTCTTTTGGTGGTTGTGAGCTATTCTATACGGCAGCATATAATGGGGGTCAGGATTATACACCCCTGCTTCAAGTATATGATGACCTCTTCAAGCAGGGTAATGCTCAAGGCATTACGTTCGTCGCAAGCTCGGGAGATGAGGGGGGGCTCTCTTGTCCAGACACAAACTACTTTGCCGGAACAGGTCCGTCGCGTTTCGTCCCAAGTATCCAATTTCCTTCCGATAGCCCGAATGTGACCGGTGTTGGCGGTGGGAATCTGCTGACTAGCTTTCGAACGCCGCCTACTCTGAAATCAGCTTATGTGTCGGAAAATGCATTAGGCGATCCGGAGATCGCCTACGATCCTTACGGCGTCGGTTCGAACGTAGCAGGTGGGTTTTGGGGTGCGGGCGGTGGAATCTCGGTCTATTTTCCTAAACCTGATTATCAAACCTTGGTAAACACTGGTTCCTCAACGTTCCGCACCACTCCCGACGTCGGCATGCTCGTGGGCGGATGCCCCGGCGGCATTTCCCTCACCCCATGCGGCCCAAACCGCAGCTATGTAATCATAGCGATTGGCGGACAGCTTGCCGGCGTAATTGGCACGTCGGTGTCCTCTCCACAATTTGTGAGCGCTGCCGCCCTTTACATACAAAAGACGGGACGCCGTGTAGGGAACCTAAATCCTTACCTATACGCGGCCGGAGCTCAGCAAAGCGCGGGCGGGGCAACTGTCTTCAACCGTTCCATTCCAGGGTTCGACGGTAAGTGGACGGGCGCCGCTCCCGCCGGCGGATACACCTATCTGGTTGGTAACGGGACTCCGAGGGTTCGTGCACTGTTCGGCATGCAAGACGTTGCTGCAGCGGGTGATCCGCAGACCGCGAGCAATCCATAGACCGCGAGGCAGGGCAAAGCACCGTGCTCTGGATGAAGGAGGATTATCATGAGTGTTCGGATAAAATGCGCTATCGCCGTAGTCGGTATGTTCGCGACAATTCCGCAAATGGTGAGGGCGGCCGAATATCGCGTGACCTACAGCGGTAAAATCACCGACGGGTCTGATGCTGGTAATACTTTTGGGCTTTTCGGGCAAAACTTGGAAGGGTTAGGGCTTCGAGCCGACCTGACATATACAACGTCAGTTCCAGGAACTCGCACGTCGAGCAGGACGTCTGACGAAGTGTCGGGTGGCGATGCTTTCGGAACGGCGCCGGTGCTTTCCTCCGCGATGTTCACGATCGGTTCTGCCAGCTTTACCTTCTCTCCGTCCTACTATGGGGATGTATATACAAGCCCAGATTTCATCAGCGCATACGGATACGATGTTCTTGGAAACAGCCTGCAAACATACATCGTTCCAGATAGTGCGGCGCCCGCGAACCTCCAGACACTGTTTAGAAGCACGGGTAAGGGCGACACAGGCGGAGCCTCGACGCAGTATAGTTATCTTGTAGCCGGCAATAGCAACATTGACTTCAATGCCACCAATGTGATGGTAGCGGCTGTTCCTGAGCCGGCAACATGGGCAATGATGCTTGCTGGGTTTACTGCCATAGGTCTAACTCTGCGTAGACGTGGTAAGAGGTTTTCACCTCAGAACGGCCTTGAAGCTTTATCAGATAAGCAATAAGTCTAGTAAAGTGTCCGCGATCCTCTCAACCTATGACTGTGCAGAGGGCTGTAGTCCCAAAATATTCCTTCTATTAACGGGGGCTAGCAGCAATCGTATCAAGCTTGGCACTTAAAATGAAGGTTTTACTGGTAATCCTTTCATGCGTTGCGCTGTCTGGCTGCGGATCACAAGATTCTGCAACGCTGGATGGCGCTGATGGCACACTTGATACACGATTTAGTTCGCATGGAAGAACATCTATATTCCCCTCTTCAGACACGAGCGTGATCCAAATGCCGTCTGATTTACCGGCTTGGGCCCCAGCTTTCCCCGGATCTAAAGCCGCTCAGGTGATAACGCAGGGAGAAAGGGGATCAGCGATCAAGTCGGTGGTCCTCACGACGAACGCCGACGTCAAAACCGTGGTGGCTTACTACAACGAAAAAATCGCCGCCACGGGAATGAAGACAGCGATGGCTCAAGACACACCAGACGGAGCAGTTCGGATGATCGAGAGCTCTTCGGGAGCGAGAGACATGCTCATGATCGGTAGATCGGATAATTCTACCTCAATCTCGTTGGCTTACAGTGTTTACCGCTAAGCAATCGATTAGTTGCTTTTGATCCTCGTTTAAATAGCGCTCAGCAGCATCGCTCGCGATGAATGTCTGGCTGCGCATACAGACGCCTGCGATACAAGAGCGTGAGAACGAGGAGCGTGCGCGATGGACGCGATCAACATCGTACGGGTTTAAGGCGGATCGGAGAGATGCCAAAGCAACAGGACCGATGCCTGCCAACTGAGACAGCTGACGCGGCGACATGCGACACAACTCATCGAACGTCTCGAATCCTGCTTCCCAAGGTCAGCAGAAGTTTGGGCTGAGCCCAAGCCGTTCCACAGTCTCTCACGTTTTTCAAATGCATCAACATCATCATAGGCTCGCTCGAGCAATGATCGCGCATGGCAGACGGTTCTCCGAAGAACGTGGCCGCGCGCTATTTCCGGGTGTCCACGATACTGCTTGATTTGCCATGCCGCGCGGCCACCGGTGACAACGTACATGTGCGGGACGCGTGCGTCGAACAACTTATATGCCCGCGACTTCGCGCACGCGACTTGCACAGGGGCGTTTGTCAGCGCGAATCGGCTGCCGGGAGCTTATGCATAGTAATTCCATGATCGAGCGCGTCGCGCGCGAGCTTTGCCGCTGTGACGGCTATCCTGAGGATCTCAGATATGAGGGTATGCCGATGTGGGCGAGCTACGTAGACAGAGCTCGCAAGGGCATTGCCGCTATGCGCGAGCCGAACAAAGCCGTGTTGAGCGCAGGCGGGTGTACGATGGAGCATTGGTTGCGAATGATCGATGCTGTTTTGATCGACGAAGCTATCGTCAGCGCCGATTAGGGCGCTGGTATGTGGCAAAAGCTAGACACCCTGATTGAGCGCACTCCGATCAGCTGGACATTCGGAGTGCTGATTGGCGCCGCGGTCACTTGCGCGCTGTCGCTGCTGAACCTTCTCAACTGAGCGCAGCGGTTCAATTACCCCCCAGTCGAACCAAAGCATTGACGGCCGAGCGGGAGGCTTCGCAGGGGTACCGGCGTGGTCGCGTACCTCTGCCAATACCCCTGCTCAGACCCTTAAGCGTCCTTAGTTCCGGACGATTAAGTCACCGACGCGCTTTGGATCGATGGAGCCAACGTTATAGGTTACTTTCACTTCCGAGAGATTAAAGCGAGTGAATGCCGCGCGTGCGCCAAGCTTGCATTTGTCGAAGAGATGAAGCGGCCACATCGCCCGGTGCCAGCTTGGCGCAAATCGCCACCAGGCATATATCGCGCCCATGCAGGAACTGACCCTAGCTGTCGTCGGCATCGACTTCCCCAACGAAAACGGCAGCAACCGCCGGTCTGAAGCAATGATGACGCCACTCGGCGCATCAATTGAGTTGGTGCCCGAGCCGAAGAACAAGCATGATCCGAACGCTATCGCGGTGATCAGCCCAAACGGCGTGCAGATCGGCTACGTCAATGCTGAGCGTGCACTGTACGTCGGCTTGCGGATCGTTCGGGGCGAGGATGTGGTCGCGATCTTCCAAGGCATCGACGGTGGTTCAGCGTTCATTCGGGTTCGGTTCGGCGGTGGCGCGCCTACACTGCCGTCGGTTACAGACAGGTCGCAAGTGACGCCGCGCCCGCCTCGGCAGGTGCGCAGGTCCGAGCCGTATGATCCTCACAGCTTCCAGCCAGACGAAGATGGGCCGGAGTGGGGTGCTTAAAGTACCTGTGTGGAAAGCCTTGTCATTACGGCCCCGCGTCCGTCAAAGTAGATAAACAGCACCTGCGATGAAGGGCACCCACAACAACAGGGAAACCGGCAAGGCAAGCGTCAGGGCTCGCATAACTTCCGCCTCATGTTGTGGCGCCCCACGATTACCGACAGGCGCTAGAGATGCTCTACCCCGATTTTTGGGCAGCACGCTACGCGCAGCTTCTTGTTGGCTCATAGTGGCAGGTGAGGGCCGATTGGCCCGGCTTACTCGAAACGACGATTTCATCGATTGACCTGTTACGGAACACATTAACCACTTCTAAATGTCTGGCTGCTCAGCAAAGTTCAACAGGAGCAACTGCAGCAAAAAAGGAAGATTTGTGCTGCACCGCGGTATATCTGATCAGCTGATAACGGCATCTGGTAGCGAGCTAGTTGCTAAACGACGCGTCTATGCGCTCGTTGGCAACTGATTAGCGACTCACGAAATTGTGCATCTGCGAATTACTCTAACGAAATTTATTTTGCCTGGCCTTTAAGCCCTTGTTTGTGGGTCCTTTTGCGAGATCCGATTTCCGATCGGCTTCGCAATTTCAGCGTGTAGAAGGAATTGCGCGAATGCGTAGAAGGTAAGTCTCGCGAAGAAAGCTAAGCTAACCATGAGCGCAGGTCGACGGAGATTGCGCATGCCAAAATGGTATTGCGGCTTTACGACTTACTTGTGGGCGCCGGATTAGCAGTGATTGCATTGGTTATACTGTATACCATCGTTATGCTTGTTCTGCGGTGATACCATTTGTGTGTCGGATCACCACACGCTCCTGTTCCGTGTCTTAAGTCGCAGCGATCTCCTCGTCAGACCGCTTGTTTTGATCGCATGCTAAACCGGCAGCTAATGCCTCAAGGTGGCGATACCTCTTCATAACAGCCTGCGCGCCGCAGCTGGCGCACAATCCCGTTAAATGCAGTCGTCACGCCCTACCCCTGCCGATCACGTTGTCTTGAGTAGCGGTATCCCAGTATAGCGCGCACGGCCAGCGCTTGGGGCAGTGCGGCAATAGGGCGCTAAGCGAACGTGCATCGTATCGACGCGACCATCGGTACAACGGGTGACGCCCTCGCGCACCAACCTTTGCAGGGGCGATGGCGGCTAATTGCATTATAGCGCCGACATCAAACCAGTAGGCAGCTTTCGAAAAAGGGCGTCCAAGCCGAAGCCAGAACGCCCGAGGTGGTGAAGGGAGAAAGCCTTCGCCACTCCGATTACAAGTCTCAACCTGAACGGATACGAAACTGTACGTAGTTCGACTAGCCTAAGGTCAACGGGATTCCGCAGCCTTTCACACGCTGCCATGCCGGAACTCGTAGAACATCACCGATGTACAACCGCAGCGGTCAGCGTGAACACAATACCGACGCCAAACAGCGCCACCACCGTGGCAACTGCGGCATCGTAGAATTACCAGATCCAGTTCCGCATGCGGCGCTCCTTCGCCTGAGCCTTGCCGCAGGATTTGTTAACTGCTGGTTATGGGGCGCGCATTGTAGTTGGACGTGAGCGTAGTGCCATTTCCTGAACGATTATCGCGTGCGCTCTTCCAATCGCGAGTGGAAGCGTTCGGTAAGCCGGTTTCGGTCGTGACTTTTTAAGGAAAGCAGTGGCTCTTCCACAATCGACCATCCCGTCATCGACACGGCTGTTGGAGATCGGCTCAGTACCGTAACCAAAGTGTTAACCTCGGTTCGGCAAAGTGAACGAATGGACACTTCGTTATCAATTACGGCCGGCGAGGGTGTTGCGCTATTGTGGATTCGAATCGAACGGAAATGGTGACGAGGCTCCAAGCGCGCCCGGTGTTTGGGATAGTTCTGGGCTTTGTGGCAATGAGTACAGCCCTGCCAGCCGCTGCTGCAACGGTTACTGGGGTAGAGATCGCCGCTGACCGTCTCGTCGCGCGCTTCGATGGCCCCGTTGCGGGCGCGAGCAGTCGCGTTCAAGCGCGCCATGCCGCTTCCGGGGGTGCCACACAATCCGTACCGCTTGACTTCTCCGCGATTCACTTCGGCGAGCGCACCGGCCCTGCGCGCGGCCCTCGTCCATCCCAGCCTGCATCGCGACCCACCACGGCTCTGAAACTTTCGGCTATGCGCGCCCTTGTCAATCGGCCGCTGGTGGTGATCGACGCCGGCCATGGCGGCTTCGACCCCGGGGCGATCGCACCGGACACAGGTCTACGTGAAAAGGACGTCACGCTAAGGATTGCCAAGGCGATCCGCGACGAGCTGCTGGCGTCCGGCCGAGTGCGCGTGGCACTGACCCGCGACGACGACCGCTACCTGACACTGCGCAAGCGGTTCGAGGTTGCGCGCCACCTTCACGCAAATCTGTTCATCTCTATTCATTGCGACAGCGTGAGCTCGGGCGACGCGAGGGGTGCCTCGGCGTACACGTTGTCCGAAGTTGCGTCCGACAAGGAAGCGGCGCGGCTGGCGACACGGGAGAACAAGGCGGACGTGATCGCCGGCGTCGATCTCGGCGACCAAGACACCGACGTGTCGTCGATCCTAATCGCCCTGACCCAACGCGAGACGATGAACTCATCAGCGAGCTTTGCGCGGCTGCTAGGACGCGAGGCGGCGCCGCTGATGCCGCTCAAGCCCAACTTCCATCGCATGGCATCGCTAATGGTGCTGAAGGCGCCGGACGTTCCGAGCATCTTGTTCGAGACTGGCTACATCTCCAATCCCGAGGATGCCAAATTCCTCGATAGTACAGATGGGCGCGAGCGGATCGCCGAGAGCGTCACGCGCGCGGTGGAGGTACATTTCGCTAGGCGCATGGCATTGCGATAAACCTCGAGAGGTCCGGTACGCTGTCGAAAAACTGCCCCGCGCAAATGGCCCTTCTCTATATCCGCTCCTCAATTGCGGTTCAAACCCCTTTAACGATGGTCATTTAGGCCATTTTTCCGAATGGCTGCTATTCGCCTCCACAACTTGGAGGGTGTCGGATGAGCGTCGCAAGGGTTCGTTTCGAAGCGTTTCAAGTCCCTTAGTAAGGAGCGACATCCACGCCGCTCAGCGGCACGCCTCCCCGTTTTCACATCAACCCGCATCCACCTGCGCTCGCCGTAAGGGTCGCGGTGAGGGAAAGAGTTTTTGGCATGGTTATCAACGCTTTTCTCCTGGCACTTGCCGTAATGACCGCCGCCGGCGTCTTCGTCACCGAAAGTATCGACCGGCCGCGTCGCCGCACGGAACGGCTTGCGAAGCAGGAGGTAGTCTCCTTCGACAGAGACATCTCGTCGCCGCTCTCACGAGGCCACCAAGAGTAAGGACATGTCGACAGATTAATGATAAGGTGCTTCCATGCTTTCAGTACATCCGGAGTTGTAAAGATGCCCACTCAGTTTATTGTGTGGAGCTAGCAGCGCAGCGGTGCTGGCATTGTTAGCGATCTTCTTCACCATAGTTTAAAAGTAATTTGATAGGACTTGTCGTCCTATGTTCTAAAATTATAGGTTACAGCTTATAACCTGTGCATCTGATTCAGGGTGTGCAGTGCACGATGCCGGACAACTTCCCAACACCTAGCGATATTTAGATCAGCGTCGACACCTCGATAGAGGCCTTCCGCTTCAACCAAGGTTTGCTCCTCCACTCCATCACAATCAGGTGATCCGGGAAGCTCCACGCTTGAACGCCAGCGCATCGTCGAAGCTGCTGTGCAGTCATTGGTCCCATTCGTCCGCGTGCAGCAGGACCGACATACGATCGTGCACCGGACTGATCGTCTCGTTGCAGTGGGTCATCGCGCCGGAATAGACCAGGCCCTCTTCTGCACTGCCGTGCCATAACCCCGCTCAGGCAAACAGAAAATTGGCCGACAACCGAGAACCAGGTCCGCGTTTTGCTGCCTATCCGTCCCTCCGCTTCAACAAAGGCGGTCAACGGGATCAGGCCGCGCCATTGCGGCTTTGATGCTCGCTCCTTCCACATCGGCTTGGCGAGATCGGCGATGTTGTTGACGGGGCTTCGGCTTGGCGGTGCGGCTCATAGTATTGAGCCGCAGCGGAAAGCCCATATCATCGACAGCATGACGCGCCTACCGCCGTCTTCCCAGAACACCAAACCGGGCGCGCCGGGGTAGACTTTCTCGCCCGCCTTCGACGCGGCCGTGCCGAAATGCTCAGCGAGTTCGGCCGCAGACAGCCTAAGCGTATAGAGGTTGCACATGCGGAGAGCCTTCTAATCAGCAGCGAAGGTCAGTGGCGCTCTCCAGGATCGCGCATCCGCTCGAGGCGATCGATGATCTCCATGAACCGCGCCACGCCCGCTTCATGGCCGGCGGCACCCAGCTGCTTGATGCGATCGATCACCCAGTCGCGCGCCTGTCACCGTGGATGCGCTCAATCGCCAGCGCCTTAGCCCAGCGTTCTTCGTTAGCCAATGAGAGCGGATGTGAGATGGGGTTTAGTCGCGTCGGAGACCCTCTTCTCAGCACTTCGTAAATTGCCCTTTCTTAGGCCCCGATGCAATATGGCACTTGCCCTTCGCATCCTTGGTCACACTACTGGTCGCCGCAGCCTTGTCTGCGCACTTCATGAACCTGCCCTTGGCGTCCTTGCAAGGCGCGGCATAGCTGGGCGCGGATACAAGTGTGGCGGCGGCAACGGCGAGCGTGAGGCGGAGCATGGCGGGTCTTTCGATTCGAGAGGCCATGATCATCATGCGATCCGCAAAAATGGGCAAGTGCGGCTAAAATCTATTCCGCAAGCGGGCGCTACCGCTGCGTCCCTGCGCAACCAATCAAGACCACAGCAACCTCGCTAAACGAAGTGCGGAGGGTGTGCAGCCGCGACGTATCAGGTGATGCCGTTCGGCATCTACGGGCGATCCTCGCCGTCCTGGCTCCGACCAATCCGCCCGCGCCCAAAGGCTCAATATGTATCTCGTTTAACTGCGCGAGCAGATCGTTGAACATACCGTCATTTTGGACAGAAATCGCGCGGTTAAAAGCTGACCCAAGCCGATTGAGATTATGTTCAGTGAGGAGGCCCTACGGCAATTATTCGTGCACCGTTCATAATCTCTTTCGTGGGAGCGCTCAAGCAACGGATATACCGCTTGTGCTAGCCGTTTCAGCCGGCAAACGACGCGGTTATGCCACCGTCTACCGTGCCGCTGTGAGCATCTCCTTAATCTGCTTTCGAATTGCCGCCCCCGAAAGGTGCGCGTCGACCGCGGTACGGTCTGCATCCCACCTCGTCCAAGTTTGGTGCCTTCGGTGCGGCGGTCGCCAAGCGCACGCAGGGCATCATCAACTCGGCATATTAAGCCGTCGCCAGCGTACAGGAACCAATAAAGGTACGATCGTTCGGACGGGCGCTACTCGGCAGCTCGCAGCATCGGCTTTGAAAAGCTTTCTTGCTTCATTAAGACTAAATAAATGATCCGATACAGACTAGCCGCAGCCCTAGCCCTGCTCGCTACCTCCGCCGCAGCAGATACGACTCCTGCGCGCCTGTTCCGCAATGGAGTGGCGCTGTCGAACAGCCAGAACGGCTACATCGAAGACAGCTCAAGGTTTGTCGCGCCGTATATCGTAGATGGTGGTATTCGCTCCCTACGTGTCCCGCTGAAATCGAAGTACCTCGTCGTCAACGGCGCGGTTGCCGACACTATCCAGCTCAACGGCTACCCGACCAAGGAAAAGGCAGCGCTCAAGGCCGTCATCGATCTCGCGCTTTCCCATAACGTGACCGTTTACCTCGATGATCACGAGTATCGCTGGTACTCAGACAAGGAAGTCGGCGACTTCTGGCTGCCGGTCGGCAAGTGGCTGATGGCCACGTACGGCTACAATGCTAACATCGTGCTGGAATTGCAAAACGAGAGCGGCGGCTCGGAATGGGATCCGAACTATGCTCGCTCAGTGAAGGATCTCGTCACCAAGCTCCGCGCGACGGGCATCACCTATAAGTTGGCGATCGGCTGGGCTGACTGGAATAACGTGGGGAGCGCTACCCGCGCCTTTACTGATCTCGACGCCATCGGCGGGCCGCAGTCGATCGACTCGCTCAACCGGGTCATCTGGACCGGCCACTTTTATCAAACCACGACGGGTAACGATCAGGCGAAGGCGGGCCGAAAGGCCCCGCAAATCCAAGGCTCGACCGTCTCCTCCAGTTTTGCGACCTTCTTTGACGCCTGTAAGATCCGCCACCTTGCATGCGCAGTGACCGAGATAGGTATGGGCGGCGGCGCGCACGGCTGGCTCGCGAACGGATCGGGTAAGCCGGCGTTCGATGGCAAGGCATGGCTGGCCGCCTACTCGGCCCTCACTGACAAGTACAAGGGCACTCTCGTCGGCACGATCGCTTGGGGCGGCGGGGCGGCTTGGAACGATGCCTACCCTTTCAAAGTGGAGTATGCGAAGGACGCTTGGCGGAAGACTCGTGAGACCGAATTCTGGGCGGCGATGAAACGTTTCTGGGCGAAGTGAGAGCGCGATGCTCGTAGGCCCAAGTAGCCTGACGTTGTGAGATCCTTCTGACAG
>NZ_JAKNQH010000033.1 GCF_022662305.1 Sphingomonas sp. BAUL-RG-20F-R05-02 | reverse complement strand
GCTCTGGCCGATTGCGGGATAGGGTGTGGCCTAGAGGCCCGCCTCGAACACCCTCAGCTGCCTCCGCGCCCGGCGCGTGATAAATGGTCTAGCGCTTCAGCCAGCTTCACGTCCGACAGATTGTACCAAGCCGATAAGAAGCGCCCTAAACATAGCCAGCGGCGGCCAAGCGGGTTCACCTTTGGACGCTGGATAAAGCGGATCAAGAAGCGCACCGACCGATCGCCAATCTATCAGTTAGGCAAGTATGTCGCGCGAAGACGCCGAGCGCCCGCACTCAGCAAAAACCAAACCGCTTCCGGCCTATCGAACGATGCATTACTGCCTGCTCTCCTCTGGAGGAAACGGATGAATCAGCGATCAAACACTGTGTCTACAACTACCCGCGCACAGGTCTCAATTTGGGTGATCTGTCCTAAATCGCGGCTGAGGGTTGCGGTATTCGCGCTGTTGCTTTCTCCGACTATCATATACGGCGACATCGTCGACGACAGCCTTTGGAGCAGAGAAATGCACTGTAATATCAGGCAGATACCAACAGTCGACGAGGCTCGGCAGATTACTTATGTTTTTCTAACCCGCTCATCCGTTTACCCGGCTCGCTGCCCATTGCAGATGTATCGGCCTAGAAAATCCGGCGGTGAGTCGTTCTTGGCGTGAACCTCGGCACTGCTAGTAGGCTGGGTTGCTCCCCGACTATAAGCTGTGTGTGAAGCCCGCCGTTAATGACGGTTGGATCAACGTGCGAACGAAGGGCCCAAATTAATTTTCCATTCAAGCGCTAAGCTGAGTACGCCATGCGCGACCGAAAATAGGCCTAGATTCGGTGCTGCCGGCACGACTATCTTTCGAACGCACTGGAGGTTAAATTGTCCCTTAAAGCTGATCTCAGGCTCTGGAAAGATGCCGTAAAGTGCGTTTGGTTTGGGGCGAAGGCGCGAGATCTTCCGCCCTTCGAAGGTTGGGTTGATACGATCGTGCTCGGCGAAACAGTCCAGAGCGGGCTTTCGATACCCAGGATAGCTTGGCTGTTTTGGAACAGCGAAGACAAGCCTGCGCTAGTCAAGGCAACGATTAACCGTGTCAAACGCCTTAATCCTGACGTCGAGGTCAGATTACTAGATCAGAAAAATGTCGGACAGTATATCAACGCTGATTTTCTTGAACGTGACGACATTACGCTATCCCACAAAAGCGACATTGTACGTTTAGAACTATTAAGCGCATATGGCGGCATATGGCTTGATGCGACATGCATATTTAATGAGAGCTTCTCTTGGGTCTACAAGGCCTTTGACCAACACGCGTCAGACTTGATTGCTTTTTACAGAGATGCAGAGACAACGGATCATCGTTATCCAATAATTGAGAGTTGGTTTCTCGCATGCGCTCCGAAGAACAAGTATATCGTGGCTTGGCGAGATGAGTTTAAGAAGGTGCTTAACAATGGCAGCGCCGGCTATTTTAAAAATTTGTCTGCTATGGAAGTTTATCCTGACCTAAAGCAAGGCATAAATCGGCCGGAATATCTGATAGTGTACCTTGCTCAGCAACTCGTAACGCGTAATCTAAATCCATCTCTTTACTTGCGTAAGGCTGAGGCGGCACCATTTTTCTATCAGCAAATTTCGAAGTGGGACCGCGTTAAGATAGCAACGTTGCTCTGTCGGATGAGCGCACCCACTATCACACCGCCGGTCATAAAGCTGACTCATTCAAATAGATACTTAATGCCACTTTTGATAAAGACAAGGCTAGTAAAGCGAAATAGTATCGTAGGAAAATTTATTAAAGACTGAACATGGATATTTCTAGGTTCGAGAGCTGGAAGGCGAAGACAATGCCACCATACATTATTTGTATGTGGCGAATTTGGCCGTGCCTGTATACTGTTAAAGGCTGCTGAGAGAGGGCTTGGCTATGGCGGCATGAGATGATTAATCGTGTCAGCACGCGATATACGGGGTCGATACCGTGCGTACGGACAAGCGGCTAGGCAAGCTGTTTTCTACGTCAATTTGGAGCAGCGGGTGCCGGCGCGGCATCCGTTTCGAGCGATCAGTGGGCTGGTGAACGAGGCGCTGGCCTACATCGGTTCGGGACCGGAGGCGGTATCGTCACGGATCGGTCGGCCCTCGATTGCGCCGGAGAAGCTGTTGCGAGCCCTGTTTTTGCAGCTGTTCCACGGCATCCGCTCGAAGCGGCAAATTAAGGAGCGGCTAGACTGCAACTTGTCGTTGCGCTGGTTCGTCGGCCTGACCGCGGTCGCGAGGCTCGACGATGTCGAGCGTCCGGAAGCGCGCTGGATTACGCTGGCGGCGGACCGGGCATACGACACCCGCGACTTCGTCGCTGATCTGCGGAGCGGTGCGTCACTCCACACGTCGCTCAGAATTTGAGCGGCCGGCGCTCCGCCATCGACGGTCGCACGACACGGTACTCCGTTTATCGTGCGAGTATCCGCATCCGCAAGCGGATTGAGAAGGTTTTCGGTTGGGTGAAGTCCGCAGCCGGGCGAGGCAAGGCCCGGTTCCGAGGGCTGGCCCGAGTTCGCCTCGCCTTCACGCTAACCGTCGCGACCTGCCGCAGCGTCAGTGCGAGCTAGGCGGCGAACTCGCGCCCCGAGCGAAACTGCTGCGGGCCGGTTACCGAGACAGCTAGCGCCGCGGCGCCGACCGGACCGATGCTGGGAATAGTCATGAGGAGCTTGGCGACGTCGTTGCCCCGTTACCAAACAAGCAGATCGCGGCCGATCTGGCGGAGCCGAACGTAGAGGTCGAGTGCCTGCTGCGACTGGGCTGCGAGGATCTTGCCGGCCTCCGCCGACACGTCGGGCAGGCGACCTTCGGCAATCTCGCGCGCCAAGGTCAGCTCACGCTCGAAGCCGCACCGAATGTCGATCCCGAGCTCGGCCAAGAGACCACGCATCATGTTGACCAGCTGTGTCCGCTGCTTGACCAGCAGGTCGCGCGTCCGATGCATCGATAGCGCTGCTTGCTGCTCGGGCGACTTGACCGGCACGAATCGCATTGTCGGTCGCGCGACCGCATCGCAGATCGCCTCGGCGTCGTTGGCGTCGGTTTTCCTGCGCTTCACGTAAGCGGGCGGCATGAGACGAACGTCATGACCGAGCTTGATCAGTTCGCGCGCCTAGTGGTGCGACGTCCCGCACGCTTCCATGCCGATCAGGCACTGCGGCAGCTTGGCGGAGAACGGCAGAACCTCGCCCGCCGCAGCGACCTGCGAACCGTCACCTTGCCCTCGATATCGACGGCGTGAACTTGAAAAACGCTCTTGGCCAGATTGAAGCCGATCGTGCTAATCTCTATCTCCGTTTCTCCCATATCCTCGTAAATGCCTGACAGCCTTCACACCTTGGCACTTTGATGCCGTGAGCGGGAGCCACCACGCCATCTGCTGTCGGCAGCGTACGGAATATGGAGGTGCCCCCAGCGAAACCCACCGCCCCACAGCGTCACGCTGGAGAAGAGGCGACGACGGATGATGCGCCTGAGCCAGCGAGCGCCTGGCTGCTCCAGCTGCGCGGCACTGGTCCCGAGTTTGCCGGCGTGCTGCATACCGAGGCGTTCTTCCGCAGCTTCAGCAATCGTCGGCAGGTCGCCTACCTGCTGACAATCGAGACGCCGATAGCTCGGCTCAAACCCGCCGGTACGAGTGCTCGGTTACTGGTCACATCAGCGAAGATGGGAAGATATCGACGACATGGGAGGATGCGTCTTGCTCCTCAATCAAGCCCTCGACATCGCTAACAACAGCATCTTCTATACTTACACCTTACAGTAAACGTACGAAGTCGAGCTAAGGATGCCCTCGGCGTAGCGCAGAATGATGCGGCACCTCTCCGACATCGAGCGTTATGCGCCGCCCGGCAGTCCTGCCAATCGAGATTTCCCGTTCGTCGGCATCAAGGACAAAAGGTGCCGTCCGCCGAACTCGCGCGTTCGCCATGCTGTACTCCTCATCAGCGAACACAAAATGAAATGCAGCTTGCTTCAGTCCAGAAACTAACGCTGACCGTCGCACGTCAGCTGAAACGCGAAGACGTGTTGGCGGCCCTTGTCGAGCTGTTCATCGCTCGGAAGCCCCCAACGCACTAATTAACAAACCGGATCACCCGGGAGGGGGCTGCGCACAACCAGCAACCTGGTGCCTCGACGTAGCGCACTACCCTAACTAAAGAACCCACAAAGGGGTTTGCATGATGCCAACGGCGAGCGAAATTTTTGTGTCGAGACATGTCGCGTGACGACGGCGAAGGCATCCGGAGTGGGACGAGCGGCTACCAGTGGATTCCTGTGGCTCGTTGTGCAAAGTCTTGCGTCGCGTGGGATCGGCTTTGTCACCCAACTCATCCTTGCGAAGCTGCTGCTGCCGGAAGACTTCGGCGTCATTGGCCTCGCTCTGACTGTTACGACGATAGCAAATTCGCTTATAGGCTTCGGTATCGATGAAGTTCTCCTTCAGAGGCAGAAGGCGATCTCCTACTGGGAAACGCCTGCTTTTTGGCTTAGCCTGGGAATAAGTTTCGCGGGAATGCTAGGTATGTTCGCCATAGCTCCGTTTGCTGCGAGCTGGTACCATTCGCCCGGTCTGACAGGCCTTATTGTGGCAATAGCGATTGCTACCCCGCTGAGATCGCTAGCTACGGTACCTACCGCACGCATCCGGGCAGAAATGGATTTCCGGTTCTTAGCTGTTTACAACACGTTCGATATATTTGCTCTTCAAATACTGACGGTGATATTCGCGTACTTCCACCTAGGAGCATTTGCTTTCGCGCTACCATATCCAATCGTCGCTTTTTTAAGGGCTGTCTGGTTCTGGAGAAGATCAGCTCCGCGTCTCAATAGGCGCTTTCGTGCTCACCAACTTCGTTATCTATTTGGAAACAGCAGTTTTGTTCTTCTCACTCGTACTCTAAATGAACTAGTCGGGCAGGGAGATTATATTGTATTAGGATTAATCGCTTCCAAGGTCGAAGTTGGATTTTACTTCTTCGCCTTTAGATTTGCGGCTCAGCCGGTAAGAATGCTGGCGGGAAATGTCACGAGCGTCGTTTTTCCTGCTCTTGCTCAGTTCCGCAACGAGCCCGAAAAGCAGATAGCTGCAGTAGTGCGCGCTTGCAGGTTGCTGGCTTACCTTGTGATGCCATTCTGCTTTTTGCAGGCCGCCTTGGCGCGTCCAGCGCTCCACTTCCTTTTCGGCGAGCGCTGGATGAACTCCGTCCCATATGTTGCAATTTTGAGTGTCGGGCTGCCTTTTGACGCGATGAGTTGGGTAAGTGGATCGCTCCTTAGCGCGAGGCGCGAGTTCCGCGCAGGATTTTTGTATCACCTTGCCGCCGCGCCAATATTTTACACCTTCGTTATCTTTGGCGCTTGGATAAACGGAACTATGGGGGTCGCTTTGGCGGTCGCATTGTACTATTTCACATGGCCACAGGTAATGACGTACATAATACTCATGAAGAGTCGAGTTTCCTGGAAGACCGTTACTGAGTTCTATCTTGTTCCTGCTATATTTTCTGCGGTGGCAGCTTCAGCAGGTATAATGTCGTCGAAGATTGCGGGTGCCGTATCAAGCGAGATCCTGCAGTGCGTGGTTATTGCGACTGTGATGGGCCTGGTCTATGTTGCCCTTGTCGCGCTACTTCGTCGGGATATGCTTGTTGAGATTGCGAGTAGATTTTCAGGCATGACTGAGCGTTTCCGCAAGCGGCGAAAAGTTGTATAATCAGCCAATTTAGTCGGCAGGGCTGCCTGGTAGGCGTGACATCTACCTGTTGATAGGAGCGCGGTTACCGTGATTGTTGCCTCTAGATAGCCAATCGGCTTAGGCTGACCAAATGCACACCATGCCTCAACTAATCAAACCAGTTGCACGACCACAAATCCTGTGCGTGATGGTTTTACCACCAAACCCGGAAGGCCATGGCGGATCACAGCGAGCTTGGAGGCTGGTTGAGGCGTTGCAGCCTTACGGCGACATACACTTCGTTCTAATTCACGATGCCGAAGCAAGCGTTGCGATACAGACGCCGCTTGAACCTCTATCCCCGTTTGTAGCCTCTATTACTCGCATCAAGATCGATGAGTGGCACGGGCGCAAAAGAAAGCTCCTAAAGGTTTTCCATCCGAAGATTGCTGACTTTGCGAAATTTGGGAGCTTTTCGGCTCCACATTTTTCAAATCGCATACTAAAGAACATAGCGTGCCAGCTAAAAGTGCGCGATGTAGATCTTGTTTTCGCTGGTCGCATTACAAGCGCGGCAATTGTTCAGTCGTTGATCAACCAAAAGCTTATTACTGCAAAGCGAAAAGTCGTTGATTTTGATGACGTATTATCTAAGTTTCGCAAGCGCGAAAACGAAAAGACCGGCTCTGTTCAAGGTTTCCAAGGTCGTCTTCTTGGAAAATTAGACACTTACCTCATTTCTCGTGAAGAGAGCAACATCGCACAAGGCTGGAATGGCGTGAGCGTCTGTTCCGATGAAGACGTTTCGGCGCTTGCATGCCAATTTAAAGGTCTTCATGTCGTCAAGGTGCCGAACGTTGTTTCTCGCGACGCATTGCCAGTGCGATTCGCGGACTCGAAATTTAGATGCTTGTTCGTCGGCAACCTTGGTTTCCCACCCAACGTGCATGGTTTAATGGAGTTTATGAAATATGCTTGGACAGAATCGAAGCGCGCCATGCCTGAATTGGAGTTCGATATCGTAGGCTTCAATCCATCGGCGGAAGTAACCGCCCTTGGAGATAAGGAAGGTGTCACCGTACATGCTAACGTGCCTAGCTTGAAGGGGTTTTATCAGAACTGCGATCTTGTCATTGTGCCGATACTCTATGGCAGCGGAACGCGTGTTAAGATTGTAGAAGCGATGGCATATGGACGTCCAGTTCTCTCTACCAATTTGGGTGCAGAGGGACTCGATCTGGAAAACGGGCGCCAGATTCTACTGGTTGAATCGATCGACGACTTTCCGGCCGCTCTCAAGCGAATTCGTCAAGATCGGACACTCGCGCGGTCGATCGCGGATGAAGCGCGAACTTTCCAAGAACAGCATTTCGGACCGCCGGCTGTTGCAGCTGCAATGTTAGCCTTTTTGCAATGAAATCAACCCCAAGGAACGCTGGCTGGCTTCTGGTGGACCATAAGTTTGTGGCTTTTAAGAGTTCGACGAGGTTCGCGTTGTGGCGTGACCCCGTTTTTTCCCTCCAGTTGGAGCTAGAGTCGGACCACGGAACGAGGTTCTTCGGTTTTCATCCAATCCGAGGGTGAGTAACCGGCGTTCATTCGGCGGTGATCTTGGCCGCGTCGGCAGCATACTCGATCGTCATCAGCCAACTCAGCGATGTGTGAGGACGGCTCTCGCTATAGTCCCGCCGCCAAGCCTCGATCTTGGCTTGGACGTCCTCGAGCGACAGGAATCAATGCGTGCTCAGGCATTCGTCCTATGGGCGGCCGTTGAACGATCCCACGAACGCATTGTCCGTCGGCTTGCCAGGCCGGCTGAAGTTCGGTGTCACGCCGTTCTCGTACGCCCAACGGTCAAGCGCTTTCGAGATGAACTCCGGCCATTGTCCACCCGGATGGTCTGCGGTGCGTCACGTGACAGCGCGATCGGCGTCATCGCGTCGACCACCTGCTCGCTCTTGATACCCTCGTCGGCCTTGATCGCCAGCGCCTCGCGGGTGAACGCATCGACGACCGTCAGCGCCCGCAGCCGCCGACCGTCGAACAGCACACCCGCTTGTGGTTCACGAACCATTCCTCTCTGCGCAGCAGGATGTAATCCTAGAGCGGTTTTCGATCAGCCTGCATCGTAGCCGCAGGCCGCAAAGTAGTTGGTGCATTCATGGGGCGAGTAGAGGTCGAGCATGCAACCGATGGCATTCCACTGGCTGTGGATGGTGCGCTCGGCGGCTTTACGCAGGTGCGCCTTCAGCTTGGAGAAGGCCTGCTCGATGGGGTTGAAGTCGGGGCTGTAGGGCGGAAGGAAGAGGAGCCTGGCGCCGACGCTCTCGATGGCAGCGCGCACAGCCGATGTCTTGTGGCTCGACAGGTTGTCCATGATGACGATGTCGCCGCAGGCGAGCTCGGGCAACAGTACACAGGTGAGGTAGGCATCGGGGTTCATCGGCCCGTCGAGCACACAGGGTGCGATCATGCCGTTGCGAAGAGCCAGCTGCGCCAGTTGATCGCGCTCGGGGCGCTGACCCCAAACCGCTCGGCAGCCCGTCGGCAAGACACCGCCCTCAACAGCAGTGACCACACGGTCGCGAAGATCGCGCGAAAGGGCTCGACCCATCCATACCGGCCTCCTTCGCCGGCACGGATCGTGAATCAGAAAACCGCGTACATGTGGATCCCAGCCGACTCAGCTCGCTCGAAAACCGCTTTAAAGTAGTCGTATCGCGTCCGCGTCGCCACAAGATCACGGATGCGCAGCATCGGTGGCACCTGATCTGGCCAACGCGACAAGTATTCGACCGACGACCGATCGACGCCGAGAACGACGTAACTACGCCGTTCGCTTACCTGATGGGACGCCTGGACGTGCGCGACCAGCTCGCGCCGACGCCCAGACGTCAGAGCTTTTTGCCAGAACATCCTGCAGGATGTGCTTGCCCAGGCTCAGGTCCGCAACCAGCTGCTTGAGCTTCTCCTCCTCTAGCAACTTCAGATGCCGCAGCTCTCCAACGCCGACCCGCCGTACACCTTCTTCTAGCGGTAGAAGGTCTGCTCCGAGATGACCATCCGGCGGATCACCTCCGCCAACGGTGTGCCCGTCTCCGCCTGCTTCAACGCGAACGCGATCTGCTCGTCTGTGTACTTCGACTTCTTTATGGCCCAGCTCCTTGCCCGCAGGCTTCTCAAAGCCGGAAACTCTCACTTAAACTGGATGGAAAACAGGGAGGACGTCAATCCTCCAGCCGACACGTCGATGTGACTGCCCAAATGTGTCCGACCTTCGGCGCGGCGATACCCGGACCAGCGAGCAGGCTCGAAATACGATATGACGATCGGACCGCCACAATTGTGGTTGCAGCGTCAGCCACGTGTTATACAGCACCTCGCAGTCGGCTTGCCGGCTTATAGATCTAGGGACTGGCTGTGCCAAAAATTGATGTCGTGATGTCCGTCTATAACACGGGCAAGTATCTTCCAGCGACTCTAGCAAGCATTCAAAATCAGACCTTCGATGATATACGTATTATTATAGTTGATGATGGATCTACCGATAATACAAGGGACATTGTGCTTACGGCGCAAAAACTCGATCCTCGCATTGTGTACAAGTATCAAAAAAATGCAGGGATCGTAGCAGCGGTTAACGCCGGTATGAGCCTTTGCGATGCACCATTTGTGGCACGCCATGACGGAGATGACATCTCGTATCCAGATCGCTTCGAAAAAGAACTGGCTTATTTAGCAGCAAACGAGGATTGCGTAGCGGTCAGCGCCCTAGCTCGCCATATTCGCGAAGATGATAGTCCGATTGGCACCGTGACGCGTGCTAAGAACATGGCGTTGGTGAACGATGAGTCGTTGCCAGCAAACGAGCCCTATATCATGCAGCCGCTTCTTATGATGAGAAGGGAAGCGTACATAGCTGCAGGCGGTTACCGCCTGCTCTCGGTCGCGGAAGATACTGACCTTTACTGGCGCCTTCGCAAAATAGGTACTCTGCACATTATGCAAGAAGTGCTTGGCGACTACAGGATACACGGAGATTCGATCTCATCTAAATCTATCGTTTCGGGTAGGCGGATGTCGGCTTGGACGCAAATTTCTGCGCTGTCTGCGCAGCGACGGCGACGGTGGCAGCCAGATATCGATTTCACTGCCGATCTGCAAAGGTTGATCGACACACAAGACGAGTTGATTGACCTTTATAAAGTATGCGAACCGCTTTTGCGCGGAGAGGCAGAGAAAAGGTGGTTTTACTCTTCTCTTGCCGCAAAGCTCATTGAGACATGTTATTATAGACCATTTGAGCCGACCGCTTCAGATATCGACTACATACTGGAAGCGTTAGTTAAAGACCCAATTCTTCCAGATCGCGAATTCTATAATATCTATGCTGACGGCATCCTGTCGGCCGGCATTCGGTTGGCCGTGGAAGGCAAATTTAGGCTAGCTTTTAGACTTGTCCCGCGCGAACAACGACGGACGATGATCGCGCGGGCGGCCTTTCGAAAGGCGCTCTCTCCGAAGCTTCGGGATCGCATTAAAAAGATGGTCAAGCGGCCGTAGCGCGAACCTCGGCCAAGTTGACTTAAATAGCCGCCGCGGTTTCCGGAGACTGCACTTTATAATCCACGCTATAGATTGAAACGCTAGGAGCTGTTGACATAGGCGACTAGCCAGAGCCTGGCGGCCGCGAGCGACAGGAAGCCGAGGAAGGATGAGGCGGTTTTATCGTAGCGGGTGGCGATACGCCGGGATTGCTTCAGTCGGTTGAAGAGACGCTCAACCTGGTTGCGATCGCGGTAGCGCCAGAAGTTGTAGGCGGCGGGGTCGCGGCGGTTCGCCTTGGGCGGGATGATTGGCAGGATGCCGCGCAAGAGCAGGTCTTCGCGCACGGCATCACCGTCGTATCCTTTGTCGGCGAGCAGGGCTTTGGGCTTGGCCACAGGCATGTTGAGCAGCGCGGGCACGGCCCGGTAATCCGACACCTCGCCGCCTGTCACGACGAAGCCAAGAGGGCGTCCCTGACCGTCACAGCGGGCGTGGATTTTGCTCGTAAAGCCGCCGCGGCTTCGACCAAAGCCTTCCTTACAGGTCCGCCTTTAGCGCCCGCTGCCTGAGAATGGCCACGGACGATCGTGCTGTCGATCATGTGCTGCCAGTCGTCGGTCAGCCCGAGATCGACCAGCGTGGCGAGCATCGCGTTCCATACACCCTGCTCGGCCCAACGCCGAAAGCGGACGTAGACCGAGTTCCACTTCCCGTAGCGCTCATGCATGTCGCGCCAGGGGCAGCCGACGCGCAACACGTGCAGCATGCCGTTCAAGAACCGGCGGTTGTCGTGCGATGGGCGGGCTTTGCGACCGCGCTCCGAGGGCAGCAGCGATCCGATGATTGCCGACTCCTCGTCTGACAGATCTCCCCGCTCCAATGCCGCCTCAAAAAGGCAGCGTTGAATCAGATTTCAGCCCGATTGGGAATCCACTATGTCAACACACCCTAGCGGGTTATCGAAGAAGTCGGTGGCGTAGCGTGCGTAGACGCCATGCGCTCAGGGAGGGATGTGATCTGAGGTTGCAGGATGCGGGAAACAGACCGGCGTTCAGGAAAGCTGTCTCGTACATCAATCTGGAGGCAGGGGTGCGGACGGACCATCCGCTGCGATCCGCCCGAACCGTTGCTGACGAGGCGCTGGGTGCGGCAGTCCCTAAAGTTCGATCAGTTGCAATGCTTACAGCCACCCGCACATAGGTTTCCTGGACCGTCGTTGTGGGTCGTGAAGTCGAAAAGCAATCGCGCATTGTAACTCAGCGGACCGGCCGCAGGTCAACGTCCTGTTGTCATTTCGATGTACGGGGAGTTCGCCTTTGGCAACGCCCGAAACATATAGCTGCCCCAGCGAGAGCCGCCGCCCCAAAGCGTCACGCCGTAAAGGTTGGGCGAGTCCCTGATCTCCTGCATTATCGAAGGTGCGAGTGCGGCGCATGTATTTTTAATGTTTGTATCGTTGGCGAAGGCATATTCTCCGTACATCACCGGCATGCCGAATGGAACGGCGGCGCGCGCGGCTGAAGCGAGCATTACATACTTGTCGCAGTTCATGCTCGAACCGGAGCCGTTGCTGTCAAAATAACGGTGAATGTCGAGACCGGTGCGGTGCAGCGGATCGACGATCGTCCCGCCCGACAGCTTCGCCATCGCGCATGCGGCCGAGGCGCAAGCCTTTGGAGCGCGGTCGCCCTTGTCGAAGCGCTGCGCGCCGCTAGAACCGGGATAGTCAAGCCATAGGAAGCGGGTGACGCCGACAGCACGAACGCCTGTGACGATTGCCTGTGCATCCTTCGCCCACTGGTCCCAATCCTTGAAGTTCGGCTCGTTCTGCAAGCCATATTGGATGAGCGGCGACTTCGGCAGGACGCTATCCGCTTTACTTACCTGGGCGATCTGCACAGTCGGCGTAGGCCACGCGTAGGAGTGGTTCTCGAACACGCACGGCGTTGCGAGCTTGATGCATTTGTTTGCCAGCGCGATCAGCTTCGCCGCGGAGTTATCGAATTGGACGAACTTCAGCGGAATGCGAAACATGCGATAACCCACCGCATAATAGGCTTCGAGGTCCGTCGGCTTAGGCAGGAACTGGCCTTTGTCCATATTGGCGAACTCGCCCCCCGACACATTAATGCCATAAAGCGGAGCGGAGGTCGTGACAGGCGGGATGATAGTCTGCGCGGCTTGCGCGGGTGGGGCCGTTACACCAGGCAAGTCGTCCATCATCTGATAGCTATAGGCGTTCAGAGCGTAGACACCCTTAATTGGGCCGAACGCTTGTAACTTCGCGGCACCCGCCGAGAGGGTCGTCTGGTGACCGGTCATGCGGCACACGCTGTCGAAGCACGTCAGCGCATCAACAGCGGTCGCCTGCACCAGCGCCTTGCTAGTGCCGAGAATGTCAGCTTGCCGAGCTGACAGCGGGCCATTCACGAGAGGGATCGTGTCGGCTATAACTTGCGTGGCGAGAAGCGCAAAGGGAATTGCAATGATATCGCCAACCATGCCTTACCTTTCATTAATAGATTGCTAAATAATTAGAATTTAATGCTTTCTTCCGGACGATATGACAGGTCGTACAGACTGCCATAAGCGCCCTGTGATGTACGGATCTGATCGGAATATCGACATGAAATCTGAGATTGTTCGGGATCCGGCCGCCGACGTACTTCGCGGCATTGCGATCGTTCTAGTCGTGCTTGGCCACGTTAATCGTGGCATATTAGATGGCCGTGCAGAGCTGTGGCAGCAAAGTTTAAGCGCATTAGATTTTTGCTTGTACTCCATACACATGCCTGCCTTCTTTTACGTTGCAGGATACTTCACCTTTACATCCCTTCAGAGACGAGCGCCATTCTCGTATATTGTAGAGCGATGGTATAATATTATATATCCCTATATTATATGGTCGTGTGTTACTTTTATAATTCATCATTTCATGGCAAGGTTAACAAAGATTAATCATCATGTCACGTTAAACGATCTAATTAATGTTTGGTGGAGGCCCATAAACATACTTTGGTTCTTGTATGCTTTGTTAGTCATGCAACTTGTATCTGTCGCGCTGAAGCGCCGGCCGGTTAGCTTTATAGCTATTGCTCTTTGCGCTGCCGGCTTCGCGACAATAGCGTCGGACTTTATCCGCCTTAGCATCGCAGGGAAAACCGCTTTTCAGATGCCCTACTTCGCTATTGGCTTTGCCATTGCGTCAAGGGGGCTTCCAGTGCTGCCAATCATCCGCCGTAAGAAGCTAAATTCTTTGCTGCTCGCTGCCTTTTGGAGTGTCGGCTGTGCGCTCGCGATCCGCTCGGGTTTTGCCGATCCATCGCCAATCTTCTTTACTCCGTTGTCGCTGATTGGAGTGGCCATGCTTACGTCGTTCGCGAGTTTGATTGTGCGAACGAATACGGTTGGGAAGCATATATCGGCTTTAGGAAAAGCCTCTTTGCCGATCTATTTAATGCACTCGTTCGCTCTTGCAACAGTTCCTAGGCTGGCAAACGCGCTACATATCTGCTCGGTGACGGAAGAGCTTATCGTTGGAACGCTGTTTGGAGTATACGCCAGCCTACTTGCCTATTTTGTTACACAAAAGGCAGGACTTGATGGATTACTAGGTTTTAATCCCCGCAAGAACCCATTTCGCTCTCTTTTTCTTTCAGGACGCTCCGGCGGCGACGATCAGGCGCGGTAATAGGCGCACAGCGAAGATCGAGGACCATGCCGCCTTCATCCTGAAAGCAGCAGCCCAATCCAACACTGGCGGAGTTGCGGGAGATGCTGACCGATTGTAGCGCGCTACCAGGGTACTCGCATTAGCGTTGAGAGCTCGGAGTTGGCCATACTTCTCGAACAGCAGCATGGCAAGGAAGCTCAGATATGCCCACCCACGCGGCACGACAAGGAAGGGCCCGGGCGGCTGGCTAATGGTTTCGCAGTCGCGGCACGAGACCTTCTTACGAACCGTT
>NZ_JAKNQH010000032.1 GCF_022662305.1 Sphingomonas sp. BAUL-RG-20F-R05-02 | reverse complement strand
TGCGGTTGGCCACGGCTCTGCATTGACGGTGAGCGAGACGGCTGCGGACGTGAACACGTCGCCGGCGGTGCTGGTGGTGTGCGTCCAGCCGGTCGCATCCGGCTTTGCGTTCGGGCCGTCGCCGGGCGGGGCGTCGGCGAGCGCGGGGTCCATCGCGATGGTGACGCGCACGATGTTGGGTGCGTACGGCTCCACCGATACGCGTGCGCCGTTACGATCAAGCGAGGCGAGCGGGGCAGCGAGGGCGGGCAGGGCGATCAGCGCCAGCAGCGAGGCTCCAGCGGTGAGAACGGCACGCGCCGCCGCTCGGGTTTGCAGCACCGTCGTCATCGTTTCTCTCCCGAGCCTAGCTTGTTCGTCTGTAATTCTCACTTATGATATCTTCATTCACCAGCGCAAGTGGCGTGACGTGTTCGTTGAAGATCACCGTTACATCGTACGCTGCATTTGACGCATAGCTAGACCAATGGAGGGGTTATGAAGATCGCGATCACGCTCGCGCTGCTCGCCACAGCGGCAGCCACGCCGGCCCTGGCGCAGGAAACGACGCTGCCCCACCTCGAGGCGCACGGCGCGCGTCATACCCTGATCGTCGACGGCAAACCGTTCCTGATGCTCGGCGCGCAGGTCAACAATTCGAGCAACTATCCCGCCGCGCTGCCGGCCGTGTGGCCGCTGCTCGACCGGCTCCACGCCAACACGGTCGAGGTGCCGGTCGCGTGGCAGCAGATCGAACCGGTCGAGGGGCAGTTCGATTTCAGTTTCGTCCAGACGCTGCTCGATCAGGCGCGCGCGCATGACAAGCGGGTCGTGCTGCTGTGGTTCGGCACGTGGAAGAACACCTCGCCCAGCTACACGCCGGACTGGGTCAAGCTCGACAACCGCCGCTTCCCGCGCATGAAGACGCGCACCGGCGCGGACCACGGCACGCTGTCGGCGATGTTCCGCACCACGTTGGAGGCGGACAAGCGCGCGTTCGTCGCGCTGATGCGCTACCTCAAGGATCACGACCCGCAGAACACCGTGATCCTGGTCCAGCCCGAGAACGAGACCGGCAGCTACCGCAACCCGCGCGATTACGGCGCGGTGGCGAACGCGCTATTCGCAAAGCCGGTGCCGGCCGCGCTGGCAAAGGCGCTCGGCAAACCCGTCGGCACATGGACCGCGCTGTTCGGCGCGCAGGCCGACCGCGCTTTCAACACCTGGCACACCGCAGCGTATGTCAACGAGATCGCGGCGGCAGGCAAGGCGGTCAAGCCGCTGCCGATGTACGTCAACGCGGCACTCGCCGGGCCGTCCAACGTCCCCGACCCGGACGGCGTGGCGAGCGGCGGCCCGCAGCAGGACGTGCTGCCGATCTGGAAGGCGGCGGCACCCGCGATCGATTTCGAGGCACCCGACATCTACGACGGCAAGGCACCCGACGTGCTCGCCTATCTCGACGCCTATGCCCGGCCTGATAATGCGCTGATGGTGCCGGAAATCGGCAACGCCGAGGCGTTCGCGCGGTTCTTCTGGGCGGCGCTGGGGCGCGGCGCGATCGGCTATGCACCGTTCGGCATGGATGAGACCGGCTATTACAACTACCCGCTCGGCGCCAAGGCGCTCGATGCGCCGACGCTCGATGCGATCGCCGACAAATACGCGCTGCTCGCCCCCATCGCCAGCGACTGGGCAACGATCGCCGCGACGCATCCGACCTGGGGCGTCGCCAAGGGTGAGGACGGCACCGCGCAATCCACCACGATGGGCGACTGGACGATCACCGCCGGGTTCGGCGAATGGCAGTTCGGGCAGAAAAGCTGGAGCTGGATCAAATCGGAGCCACCCGAATGGGCGAACCGCCCGGTCGGCGGCGGCGTGGTCGCGCAACTGTCGGCGGACAGCTTCCTCGTGATGGGCGACCATGTCCGCTTCGACTTCGCCGGACGCACCGGTGGTCCGGCGAACGGCATGATCGTCCGCGTCGAGGAAGGCACGCTCAAGAACGGCACATGGGTCACGTCACGCGTCTGGAACGGCGACCAGACCGATTACGGCCTCAACATCATCGACCGGCCGGTGCTGCTGCGCGTGACGATGGGGCACTTCCGCTGAGGGAAGCGGCGCGGGCTCAGACCAGCCCGCGCCCGTCGATCCGCACCACCGGTACGAAGCCGCTCGCACCCGGCGGCATATCGAAATGCAGCCCGGTCGCATCGCGGCGGTGCGGCACCGTCCCGCCACCCAGCAACGTCACCCGCTCGACCACACCCTCGCGCCCGGTCGCGAGCGATCGGATCGTCGCACGTCCCTTGGGGGGCGCCAGAAACAGCGCGTACAGCGCGCCCGTGTTGGTGGTGAAGCGGATATCCGCGTACGTAAACGGCTTGGCGGAGCCTTCGTTCTGCATCCCCACCGCAAGCTGGGTCGGCCCTTCGCCATAACGCCGCCACGGCCGCGATCCGAAGATCGCCGCGCCGTTGATCGCGATCCAGCCGGCCATGCCGTCGAGGATCTTCTCCTCCTCGGCATCGATCGCGCCGTCGCCCGGCTGCGGGATCGACAGCAGCAGGTTGCCATTCTTGGATACGACGTCGGCGAGCCGCTGCATCACGTCCTCCGCCGTCTTGTAACTGCGGTCGTTCAGCCGCGCGACGTTGTAGAACCAGTCGCCGATGCAGGTATCGGTCTGCCACGGCTCGTCCCACAGGTGATCGGTATAACCACGTTCGACGTCCTGCAAGATGCCGAAGCGCTGGTTGGGCTTCAACTGCTTGCCGGTCAGCACCACGTCGATCTTGCCATGCCACGCGATCGAACGGTTGTAGTAATCCGCCGCCGCCTCCAGCCCGACGGGGCCGAACGGCAGTTCGTAATCGTCGAAATAGACGAGATCGGGCTTGTACTTGTCGATCAGGTCGGTCTGCCGCAGCAGCCATTTCGTCACGTAGGCGGGATCGTCCGGCGGCGGCGTCTCGACCCATTGGCCGTCGTGCTTGTCATGCCACGCGTTCATCGCGGCGATGCTGTCGATGCCATCGGGCAGCACCGCATGGCGGCCGGTATAGAGGTCGCGCGGGTCGAGTCCTTCCCACCACGTACCGCGCCCGTCTTCCTTGCGCAGGGTGTAGGCGTCGTAGCGCGCACCCTTCTTCGCGCCGACCGGATCATAGCCGTATGCGGGCTGATACCAGTGCCACGAATGCGCGGCATGGTTGGACACGCCGAACTTCAGCCCGGCGCGCCGCGCGACCTTCTCCCATTCGCCGACCACATCGCGCTTCGGCCCGACGCGCAGGCTGTTCCACGGCTGGTAACGGCTGTCGTAGCAATCCAGATTGTCGTGATGGCAGGCGAGCGCGACGAAATATTTGGCGCCGGCCTTCACGTAGCGCTGCATCAGCGCATCCGGGTCCCACTTCGCCGCGGACCACAGATGCTGGATATCCTTCATCCCCGACACCGACGGATGGCCGTAGGTCTTGAGGTGATGTTCGTACATCGGGTGGCCCTGCATATACATGAAGCGACCGTACCAGTCGCCCTGCTCGGGCACCGATTGCGGCCCCCAATGCGCCCACAGCCCGAGCTTCGCGTCACGGAACCAGTCCGGGTAGCGATAATGGTCGACCAGCGACGGCCAGTTCGCCTGCACCGGCCCGCGCGCCGCCCCCATCGGGCTGGCCGCGCGCGCCGCCTGCGCGATGCCGAGCGCGGCACTGCCGGCAAGGAAGCGGCGGCGATCGACGCTCACTTGCGCTGGCCGAGCGCGGTGGCGACGGCGGCGAGCGCGAGCGGTCGCATCACCGCATAACCCGCCGGTGTGGGATGCACGCCGTCGCTGGCAAGGCCGGGCTTCATCCCGCCCTCCGGCGTGGTCAGCGCGGCGTGATAATCGACATAGGTGAAACCGTTCGCCTTGGCATAACCGCGCAGCCACGCGTTCATCGCGGCGATCTGCGGCACCGGCCGCTTGTCCGGGCTCCACGGGAAGGCGGCGGCGGGCGGGATCGAGGCGAGGATCACCTTGATGCCGTGCGCGCGGGCCAATTCCGCCATGCTGGCGATATTGCCCTGCACAGTTTCCATCGTCGCCGCGCCGGTGTTGCCGGCGATATCGTTGGTGCCGGCCATGATGTGCACGGCCTGCGGGTGCAGGTCGATCACGTCGCGGCGAAACCGCACCAGCATCTGCGGCGTGGTCTGCCCGCTGATCCCGCGATCGACCAGACCGCCCGTGAACAGCGTCGCATCCGCGCCGATCCAGTTATCGGTGATCGAATCGCCCATGAACACCACGCGCACCGGTTCCTTCAACGCGGCATTCTGCGCGGCGTAGCGGCAGAGCTGCCCGTAATCGCGCGTCATCATGTGCAGGTTCCACATCTGCCAGCCGGCCTTGTCGGCGGGCTTGGGATGGGCGGGGCAGGGGTCCGCGACGATGCCGACCGGATCGGCGGCGTAGGGGTCGCCGGGAACGCTCGTCTGCGCGGATGCGGCGGAGGCACACAGAACGGCAAGCAGGGGGAGGAAGCGCATCATTTGCTCCTGGGGTGGGTGGCGAGAGCGGTCGCGATCGCGCGCGCGGCGATCGGCGCCATGCGGGCATAGCCGGCGTCGAGCGGGTGGACGCCGTCGGTGGTGTAGGCGGCGGTCATCAAGCCCTTTTGATCGACCAGCGCCGCGTAGTAATCGGCATAAGCATAATGCGCTGGGCGCAGAACGCGCCTAACCATGTATTCAGCGCGCGCAGTTCGTCGGGGTTGCGCTCGTTCATGGGACCATTTCCTTGTCTTCATCCTCGTTCGGGCGTGTTGTGGCAACGCGGATCACGGGGGTGAGCTGATCGGCGATCGTGTTCGCCGCCTCGCGCAGGGCACCCTGAGATTCGTCGAGCCCGACATGCGAACCCGGTCCGTCGACGAACGGAATGGTCAGTGCCGCACGCGCCACGTTCAGCGACAGCACCGGGACGGAAAGATCGATGATCCCGGTCAGCACCGGGCTGGGCGACGTGCCGCCGCCACCAGCAGTAATCGCGTCGAGCTGCGTGGTCAGCGCCCGCAGACCGACCTCGTCGCCGGTCGCGCGCACATCCTCCAGCATGGCGGCGCGCGTCTCGGATGACTGGAACGCGAGCAGGATGCGCCCCGAGGCTGAACGATGCAGGGGCCGACGATAGCCGACGCGCACGGCGAATCCCGACAGGCCGGGCGAATCGACGCCGGCGATCACTACCATCTCGGCGCCGGACACGACCGCGAGATGGCAGCTCTGGCCAATCCTGCGCGCCAAGCCCCGCATTACCGGAACCGCGGTGGAGACAAGGTCGCGCACCGGTGGCTGGCCCATGCTCAGCGCGAACAGGCGATTGGTGAGGCGATAGCCTTCCTCGCTGCGAACGATATAGCGATGCTCTTCCAGCACCTGCAACATGCGGAAGATCTCGCTGATCGAGCGTTCCAGCGCGATGGAAATATCCGACATTGTGAGCGGCGCAGTGGCGGAGGCGAGGAGTTCGAGAATCTCGAGCCCCTTCGTCAAGGCCGGCGCCTGATATCTCGACTTCGTTGCCATGCCTCTCCCTCGGTGCTGGCGGATGCTTGTACGGCGCTCCGCCATGCATCGCCATGCGGTAGCGAAAAATCATTCGTGAAAGCAATTTTTATATTTCATAATTGCGGAACCGGCCGTAAAGGGCATGTCCAGAGCCCTGCCGGGGGCCGTTATGGAGGAGAGGGGACAGATTATGGCATTTCAGATCGCTACGCAGAGCACTCGCAAGGTCACAATGTTGATCGGGGCGTCCGTCGCCGCGCTGGTGTGCGGGGCCGCTTCACCTGCCTTCGCGCAAACGGCCACGGCGCTGCCCGATCCTGCTGTGCAGCAGGCCGCGACGCAGAGCGGCACCACCGCCCCCAGCGGCGACCAGAACGTCGCCGACACGCCTGCTGCCTTGAACGCTGCCGCAGATGACGTCGTCGTCACCGGCGTGCGCGCAAGCCTTCAGAGCGCGCAGAACATCAAGCGCAATGCGGATCAAGTTGTCGATTCGATTGTCGCGGAAGACATCGGCAAGCTTCCAGATCGCAACATCGCGGAGGCACTGCAGCGGATTTCCGGCATCCAGATCCAGCGCAACTATGGCGAGGGCAGCTCGGTCGCGATCCGCGGCCTCACCCAGGTCCGTACCGAACTGAACGGGCGCGACATCTTTACTGCCAGCGGCTCGAGCAACGCGCTGAGCCTGGAGGATGTGCCGTCGGAATTGCTCGCCGGCATCGACGTCTACAAGAACCCCTCGGCGGATCTTATCGAGGATCAGCTTAGCGGCACGATCAACTTCCGCACGCGGAAGCCCTTCGACTTCGACGGTTTTAAAATTTCCGGTTCGGTTTCGAACACGTACAACGATCTGGTCCGGGAAAGTCAGCCGGCGGCGTCGCTGCTCGTCAGCGATCGCTGGCACACCGGCATCGGCGAGATTGGCGTGCTCGTCAGTGCGTCATACCAAAAATCGTCATTCCGTCAGGATACGATCTCGACCGAGCCGTTCTACACGCTCGACCCGACCAACGCGACGGACGCTGCAACGCTGGCATCGCTCGGCCGAACCGGGCAGGTGACGACGCTGCCGCACGGTACCGGCATCGGCGAGGTGTACGGCGATCGCCGCCGCTTCGGCATCGACGCGTCACTTCAGTGGCGACCGACCGATACGCTCGAGTTGACGGGCGAGGTGTTTCGAAACGATTACAAGTTCCGGTTCGACGACTATAGCTATTTTGCCTATTCGAGCGGCGCCTCAATCACGCCACAACCGGGCGCGACCTTCGCCTATGCGCCTAACGGCGATTTCCAGAGCGGCACGTTCACCAACCTGCCGATCGGCGCCAACACTAGCCTTGACACGCGTCATTCGGTCACCACGGACTATTCGCTGAATGCGAAGTGGAAACCGACAGCCAACCTGACGATTACGGCCGACGCGCAATATGTCGACTCTAAGACCACGGATTTGCGTTCGATCGTCGGCCTGAACGGCACCGCCACCACGTTGACGCAGGATATTTCGGGCGCGGTCCCCTCGTTTCAAATCACCTCGGCGCCCGGCCTGACCAACGCTGCAACCTACAGCAATGCGTTTTATCTCGACGATCTGAACAACGCACGCGGCAAGGACAAGACCGGCCGCCTGGACGCCGAGTACCGGTTCGACGGCGGGTTCCTGCGTTCGATCAAGGCCGGTTTGCGCTATGCTGACCGGAGCAACCGCTTCAGTGACACCGGCTACCGCTACATCGGCCTGTCGGGTGTACCGTCCGACCTTGAATATGTTGACTTTGGAGACTTCTTCCGCGGTGACGCTGATCTGTTCGGCAACGCCGTGCTATTCAACCGCACAACCGCGCTGAACTACGACGCGACGCGCGCGGCGCTTGGCATCACGGGTGGTGCGGTGCCTTATCTGGCGAGCGGTACCAACACGGAATCGCAAAAGACCTATACCGGATATGCCGCGGCATTCTTTAAGGCGGATCAGCTGGCGGTGCCGATCGACGGCAACATCGGCGTGCGCGTGATCCGCACCAACGTCGCCGTGTCGGGATACTATCAGCAATACGGGCTGGTCACCAATGCCGACGGCACGCAGAGCACCGTCTCCAATCCGACTGTCAACCCGATCACCAATACGACCGACTATACCTCAGTCTTGCCGAGCCTAAACCTGCGCGCGCATCTGACCGACAAGCTTCAGCTGCGTTTTGCCGCGTCAAAGAACATCTCCCGGCCGAACTTCGATCAGCTCAACCCAAGCCTCAACATCACCGAGCCCGGTGCCGCCCAGCTCACGCAGGAGCATGACACCACCGGCGGCAACCCGTACTTGAAGCCCATGAAATCAAACAATTTCGACGTGTCGCTTGAATGGTACTTCACGCACTCCGGCTCGCTCACCGCAGCGGGGTTCTACAAGGATATTTCGGACTACATTCAGACCGGGATTTCGGCGCGTAACGTTACTTTCGCCGATAATGTGACGGCGACGTACAATGTCACTTCGTACAGCAACGTCGCCAATGCCAAGGTGAAGGGGGTCGAGGTCGCATACCAGCAGTTCTTCGACTTCCTGCCGGGTGCGTTGAAGGGTTTCGGCGTCCAGGGCAACTTCACGTACGTCGACTCCAACGCGCCGAGCCCAGCGACCGCCGGCCCGGTGCACAACGTCTCGCTCGAGGGACTGTCGAAGTACAATTACAACATCGTCGGCCTGTACGAACACGGGCTGCTCTCGGCACGCGTCGCTTATAATTGGCGCAGTCAGTTCCTGATGACGACCTCGGGTAATGGCACGGGCAATTTGCCGGTGTTCGAAAAGCCGTTTGGCCAGCTCGACGCTTCCGTATCGGTCAACGTTAACCCGCACTTCTCGCTCACGGCAAACGGCGTGAACCTGCTCAACACCGTGACGTCGACCTTCTACGGCATCGAGACGCGCCCGCGCGACGTGATGATCAACGATCGCAAAGTCACCATCGTCGCGCGCGTTACCTTCTGAGGCGACTTGATCCTCGACACGCTTCCTCCCCTTCGGCCAGAGTCTTCGGGCTCTGGCCGATTTTTTGACGGAACACGGCCGTGATGCCGGCCCTACGCAAACGGAGGATGTGACGATGACCGATGGCACGCCGAACGGACGGGCACCGCGTATCGCCGGCCGGGCCGGCATGATCCTGATCGTCGGGCTGTTCTTTTTGTGGGGGTTGGCCAACAACCTCAACGACGTGCTGATCGCGCACTTCCGGCACGTCTTCCAACTGTCCGATCTGCAATCCGGTCTGGTGCAATCGGCGTTCTATCTCGGATATTTCTGTTTCGCGTTGCCCGCCGCCTATGCGGCGGAGCGGTTCGGCTACAAGGCGGCAGTCGTAGCCGGGCTGTTGCTGTTCGCGGCCGGCGCATTGCTGTTCTGGCCGGCGTCGTTGCAGCCCAGCTATCCGTTCTTTCTGGTCGCGCTGTTCGTGATCGCCAGCGGTCTCGCCTTTCTGGAAACGGCGGCGAACCCGCTGGTGATGGTGCTGGGACCTGCCGAAAGCGCCGACCGTCGCCTCAACCTCGCACAGGCGTTCAACCCGCTCGGCTCGGTCACCGGCGTGGCGCTGGGCGCCGCGCTGCTGCTGTCGGACGTGCCCGCCACCGCTGTCCCCGATGCCTCCGACGTGCGCCTGCCGTACCTCGCCATCGCCAGCGTCGTACTGGTCTGGGCCGCGCTGCTGATCGTCACACCGCTCCCGCAGGCCGCGACGCGGCGGGAAGGGGTGGAGGGCGACGGCGGCATCCTGTCCGGCGTCGGCGCGCTGCTGCGGCGGCCGCGTTATCTCGCCGGCGTCGGTGCGCAGTTCTTCTACGTCGGCGCGCAGGTCGGCATCTGGAGCTACCTGATCCGCTATGTCGCCGCGGAGCTGCCGCAGTTCGGCACGCAGCGTGCGGCGTGGCTGCTCACCGCGTCCTTGCTGCTGTTCATGGCAGGTCGCTTCGTCGGCGCGGCGTTGCTGTCCAGGATCGAAGGCGCGCGGCTGATGACGGTGTTCGGTGCGATCAACGTCGCTCTCGCGCTCGTCGCGGCGCTGGTCGGCGGGGGCGTCGGCGTGGCCGCGCTGGTGGCGAGCAGCTTCTTCATGTCGATCATGTATCCGACCATCTTCGTGCTGTCCTTGCGGGGGCTGGGCCCGCTGACCAAGCCGGGCGCGTCGATGATCGTCATGGCGATCATCGGTGGTGCGGTGCTGACGGCGGTGATGGGCTTCATTTCCGATGCGACCGGCGCGATCACGCTGGCGATGCTGGTGCCGGCGGTATGTTTCGTGGTGGTGGCGCTGTTCGCGCGGTCGCACCGTGGCGAGGTGGCGCGATGATCGACGCGCACGTCCATCTCTGGCGTCCGGGCCTGAACGACTGCACGTGGCCGGGTCCAGACTTGCCGACGCTGCACCGCGACGTGCTGCCGGACGAACTGTGGGGCGAGATCGCCGGGACCGGCGTGTCGCGCGTCATCCTGGTGCAAAGCCAGGAGAGCGAGGCGGACACACGCTGGCTGCTCGATCTCGCGCGCGCCGACGAACGCATCGCCGGGGTGATCGGCTGGGTCGATCTCACCGCTGCCGACGCATGCGGGCGGATCGACCGGCTGGCGGAACAGGGCAGGTTGCTCGGGCTTCGGCCGATGGTGCAGGACCGTGCGGACGACTGGTATGACGATCCCGCGCTCGACGCCGGGCTGGCCCATCTGGCGCAAGCGGGTCTGGTGCTGGAGGCGCTGGTGCGGCCGCGCCATCTCGCCGCACTGGAACGCTCCGCATCGCGCCACCCGGATCTGCGCATCGTGATCGATCACGCCGCCAAGCCGGTGATCGGCAGGACGGACGACGCGTGGCAGAACGCCATGACGAGGCTTGCGGCATTACCGCAAGTGGCGTGCAAACTGTCCGGTCTGGTTACCGAGGCTGCCGAAGGTGAGATGACGACGACGCTGCCCTGTATCGACACGCTGCGCACGTTGTTCGGGCCGGACCGGCTGATCTGGGGAAGCGACTGGCCGGTAGTGACGTTGCGGCAAAGCTACCGGGCGTGGCACGATCTGGCGGAGCGCGGCGTCCCGGCGGCGGAGCGTGCGGGCGTGTTCGGCGGCAATGCCAGCCGCATCTACGGTCTGGCGCAGGGAGCAAACTCATGACCATGCCCGTTCTTCCCCGCTTCGGCATGGGCGCCGCTGCGATCGGCAACCTGTACCGCGCGGTCAGCGACGAGGAGGCGATGGCCACGGTGGCGGCGGCGCTGGCGGCGGGCATCGGCTATTTCGACACCGCGCCGCATTACGGCTTTGGCCTGGCCGAACGACGGCTGGGCGCGGCGCTGGCCGCGCATGACCCGGCGCAGAGGGCGATCGTCTCCACCAAGGTCGGGCGTGTGCTGGTGCCGACCACGCAGACCGGTACCCGCCACGGGTTCGTCGATGCCGATCCGTTCGACGAGGTGTACGATTATTCGGCGGACGGCGTGCTGCGCTCGTTCGAGGCGAGCGCGTCCCGCTTGGAGGGCCGGCGCATCGACATCGTTCTCGCGCACGACCTCGGCACGGCGACGCATGGGGACGAGCATGCGCGTCACCGCAACGCCTTCCTGAACGGCGGCTACGGCGCGCTGTGCGATCTGCGCGATGCGGGCGCGATCGGCGCGATCGGTATCGGCGTAAACGAGATCGCGGTGTGCGAGGAACTGCTCGATGCGGTGCCGCTCGACGTGATTCTGCTGGCCGGGCGCTACACGTTGCTCGATCGGCGCGCGACGGCGCTGCTGGATCGCTGCGCCGCGCTCGGCGTGCGCGTGATCGCGGGCGGGCCGTACAACAGCGGCATCCTCGCGCACGATACGATCGCTGCCGATACGGGTGGCTTGCATTACGACTATGCGCCGCCCCCGGCCGAGATCGTCGCGCGGGCGCGCGCGCTGGCGGCGGTGGCGGCGGATGCCGGCGTTTCGCTGCCGGCGGCGGCGTTGCAGCATCCGCTGCGCCATCCGGCCGTCGCGTGCGTGGTGGCGGGGCTGGTCGGTGTCGATCAGGTCGACGCGATGGTTGCGCGGATCGGCTCGGAGGTGCCGGTGACCGTCTGGGCCGCGCTGGACAGGGTCGTGGCCGACCCGCCCGCGCGGATTTCGCCCGCCGACCAGCTTATCCTGCTGCATCCGCAAGACAACGTGCTGATCTGCGTCGCGCCGATCGCGGCGGGGGATATCCTGCCCACCTCGGGCGGGACGATCCCCGCGCGCGAGGGCATCACGGTCGGGCACAAGGTCGCGCGGCAAGCGCTGGCGGCAGGCGAAAAGGTCATCAAATACGGTGCGCCGATCGGATCGATGACGGCGTCGGCCACTCCGGGGGAATGGGTCCACATGCACAATATGAAGAGCGACTATATCGCCGCGCACAGCCGCTCGACCGTGACGGACACGCGGCGATGATGCTGGGCTATGCGCGCGCCGATGGCCGCAAGGGCATCCGCAACACCGTCGCGGTCGTGTACCTCGTCGAATGCGCGCACCATGTCGCGCGGCGCATCGTCGACAAGGTGGACGATGCCGATGTCCACCTGATCGGTTTCCCCGGCTGCTATCCCAACGCCTATGCCGCCAAGATCATGGAGGCGGTGACCACGCACCCCAATGTCGGCGGCGTCGTGCTGGTGTCGCTCGGCTGCGAGAGTTTCGACCGCGAGCGTTTGCAGGCGCATATCGCGGCGAGCGGGCGCCCGGTCGAACTGTTCGTGATCCAGCAGACCGGCGGCACCGCCGCCACCATCGCGGCGGGCCTCGCTGCGGTGGCGCGGGTGCAGGCCGCCATCACCGATTGCCCACGCGTGCCGATGCGCGTCGACGAACTGGTGATCGGCACGATCTGCGGCGGTTCGGACGGGACCAGCGGCATCACCGCCAACCCCGCCGTCGGCCGTGCGTTCGACCGGCTGGTCGCGGACGGCGCGACCTGCATCTTCGAGGAGACCGGCGAACTGGTCGGCTGCGAAGCGATCATGGAGACGCGCGCGATCACGCCCGAACTGGGCGAGGCGATCGTCGCCTGCGTTGAGAAGGCCGAGCGATATTACACGGTGATGGGCTTCGGCAGCTTCGCGCCCGGCAATGCCGAAGGTGGGCTGACGACGCAGGAAGAAAAGTCGATGGGGGCCTATTCCAAATCGGGTTCCTCGCCGATCAGCGGCCTCATCAAGCCCGGCGACGTGCCGCCAACGGGCGGGCTGTACCTGCTCGACGTGGTGCCCGACGGCGAGCCGCGCTTCGGCTTTCCCAACATTTCCGACAATGCCGAGATCGTCGAGATGATCGCGTGCGGTTGCCACCTCACGATCTTCACCACCGGGCGCGGATCGGTGGTCGGCTCGGCGATCTCGCCGGTCATCAAGGTGTGCGCCAACCCCGAGACGGCACGGCGACTGGCGGCGGATATGGACATCAACGCCGGCCGCATCCTCGAAGGCGAGGCGACGCTGGACATCGTCGGCGAGGAGATCGTCGCGGCGGTGCTGGCGGTGGCGGGCGGCGAACGCAGCGTGTCCGAAACGCTCGGCCACCGCGAATTCATCCTGACCTACAAGGCTTTCGAGCCGATCGGCCCGGCGTGCCTGCCGGCAAGAATGAGGACGACAGCATGACGGGACGGCTCGAGGGCAAGGTAGCGGTCATCACCGCGGCGGCACGCGGCATCGGCCGCGCGACCGCGCAACTCTACGCGGCGGAAGGCGCGTGTGTGATCGCCACCGATCGCGACCTAGACGCGCTCGCCGGGCTGGACGGGTGCGAGACGCGCGCGCTCGACGTGACCGACGCCGCCGCCGTGTCCGCCTTCGCGGCGGAGATCGGCGGGGTCGACGTGCTCGCCAACATCGCCGGCATCGTCCACGCCGGCACGATCCTCGACTGTACCGAGGAGGAGTGGGCGCAGGCGGTGTCGATCAACATGACCGCGATGTTCCGGACGATCCGCGCGTTCCTGCCCGGCATGCTGGCGCGCGGCGGCGGCGCGATCGTCAACGTGTCGTCGATCGCCAGTTCGGTGAAGGGTATTCCCAACCGCTTTGCCTACGGCGCGACCAAGGCGGGGGTGATCGGGCTGACCAAGGCAGTGGCGGCCGATTTCGTCGGGCAGGGCGTACGCTGCAACGCGATCTGCCCGGGCACGATCGACACGCCATCGCTGCAACAGCGGCTGCACGACACCGGCGACTATGCCGCCGCGCAGGCCGCCTACATCGCGCGCCAGCCGATGGGGCGGCTTGGCCGCGCGGAAGAGATCGCGAAACTCGCGCTGTATCTGGCGAGCGACGATGCGGCCTTTACGACCGGCGCGGTTCACGTCATCGATGGCGGATGGGTAAATTGAACGGTTCGCCGCCCCTTGGAATCTACACACCAGCTCCGACGCGGCCAACAGCATGTTTTCCGAGGACGGCGCCATCCAGACCATCGACGACAATTTCGGCGATGAGGATCGGGCGCTGGCTTCCGCCTTCACCGATGAAGGTCTCGAGAACCTCCGATACATTATCCACGAAATCAAGCTAGACGGCTCGTAGCATCATCTGCGCCAACCTCGGGGTGCTTACCGAATGCAAACGGCGCGTAAGCTTGCCGTAATTCTGAAGTCGTCCCGCTCGGCTGGACAGTTGGACGGCCGGGTTAAGCTATCTTCGTCCTCCGTTACGCCGCCAGTGGGATGGTCGGCCTCGTTTGCCCATACGCCTCGTCCGGTCTGCGTTCGTCCAAAGAGGGATGAGGCCACTGCTTACTGGCTGATGTGGGCCGTGCGGCACGCTATGTCCGGAACCGCCGCGCTCCGCACTGCCGAGTTCGCGACGATCCGCCTGCGCTTGCTCAAGGTCGCCGCGCGCGTCGTCGAAACCGCCAGTCGCATCCGCATCGCCTTCGCAAGCGCCTGTCCCGATGCCGCGCTGTTCCGATCCATCGCGCTCAACCTGCGCACCACGGGGCCCTGATCGACGCGGCAGT
>NZ_JAKNQH010000031.1 GCF_022662305.1 Sphingomonas sp. BAUL-RG-20F-R05-02 | reverse complement strand
AAAGATCAACGTGCAGCGCCGCGCGGTAGATCGTCCGCTCACCGACGCTGACGATGCCTTTCGTGGGCGCACGATCGAGGTGACTGCCACCGGCGAGGAAGCAGTGGTCGGTAAGACCGCTCGCGTTGTCGAAGAGGTCGTAGTGTCCAAGACGGCAGGCGAGCACGTTGAGCAGATCGACGACACGGTTCGCCGTACCGAAGTCGAGATCGACGAGGACAACGGGTCGAACATCGACCCGGTAGCACGTCGCTAATACCCGCCTGATCGCTGACTGGCGTGCGGATGCCCCGCGCGCCAGTCGGCAACAATAGACCTTCTAGCTCCATGGCCATGCGCGGGGATCGATCACGATGTTGCTGGAGTTGAGGACCGCGCAGGACACCGATGGTGCAGGCGCATCCACTACTGCGGCGGGAGATTGTCATTTGCTCGACCTCGTCCGAGAAACCTTTCCCACGCTCGCTATCCAAACCTTGCGGCTCGACCAATCTGGCGGAGACCATTTACTGCTCATCGTCAACGACGAGCTTGCCTTCCGCTTTCCGCGGGCGGGGATGCACGACGTGCGCCTCGAGACCGAAGTGCTGCGGCAGCTTCGCCACAGATCTTTACTGCGATTACCAAACTATGATCATGTTGATCCTGATGGCCGCTTTGGTGGCTATCGCTTCATTGATGGTGTGGCGCTGACGCCCGAGCGGTTCGAAGCACTCGGCGTAGCGGGGCGGGCGAACGTCCTGGCTGAAGCGGCACAGTTTCTAATCGCATTGCATGACCTTCCCCAAGCGGAGGTCGCATGGTCCGGCGATTGGCCAAGAACATGGACGGCAGCGCAGTTCGCAGCCCGTTTTCTTGTAGAGCGCCTGCCGATCATGGTCGCCTACGCACCGCAGCTCGCTGCCCCTCTTGAGGCATTCTATAAGAGCTACCGGCTCGATTGCCCGCCACATCTTGCGATCGTCCACGGCGATCTGGTTTGCGAACATTTGCTGATCGATTCCGCAAGATCATCACTGGCGGGGATCATCGACTTCGGGGACGTGGCGCTTGGCGATCCTGCACAGGATCTCCTTGGGTTCTGGAATTACGGATCTGAGGCCGTTGCTCGCATTGTTAAGCGTTATGATCCTTGCAACAACGATCCCGGCCTATTGCGCCGGTCGTACAATCACTTTGTCCGCTACCGGACCGATCGCTTGTTTGAAACTCTGCCCCCTGAAACAGGGTTGGGGACGTCCGAGCAGATAGCTGCGCTCAAAGCGCTGCTCACCACTTCCACACGGTCGCTGAGGAAGAACAGTCCATCTTAGCAAACCCGCCCAATCCACGATCCGATGTCAATAAGGAAGACTATGTTCGATAATCAGATAGCAATCGTGACTGGCGGCGAGTCCGGCATCGGTGCAGCATGTGCCAAAGCGCTTGGGGACGCGGGTGCCCGCGTCGTCATCACGTACTTCCGCGATGAGGCTGCCGCCAAGGCGGTCTGCGCCTCGATTGGCGGGGAGGATCGGGCAATCGCCGTTCAGACCAACGTGGGCGATGAGGGTGAGGTAGAGGCACTGTTCGTGGCTGCTGAAAAGGCGTTCGGAACGGCGAGCCTGCTGGTCAATTCGGCCGGGCTCAACATGACCGGCGTGAACCTTGTCGACATGGAGCTGGCTTTGTTCGACCGGGTCATCCGCTCCGATCTCTACGGTCCGTTCCTGACCTGCCGCCGGCTGGTGCGCGCGCTCGAGGGCAAGGGCATGAAGGGCCGCATCGTCAACATCTCGTCGATCCACGAGAAGGCACCTCGTCCCGGCGGAGTCGACTATGACTCAGCAAAGGGCGGTCTATCCCAGCTCACTGCCACGTTGGCGCTGGAACTCGCGCCTAAAGGCATTGCGGTCAATGGTGTCGCGCCCGGCATGATCCTGACGCCGATGAACCAGTCGGCGCTCGATAACCCGCAGGAGCTGAAGACCAAGGAGGCAGCCATTCCGTGGGGCCGAGCCGGTCGGCCGGACGAAGTAGCCTCGCTCGTCAATTTCCTGCTTTCGCCGGCGTCTGACTACATCACCGGCACAACCGTCACGATTGATGGTGCTCTCTCACTGACCGTTGCGCAGGGGGCCTGAGCGATGGTCGCATATGTCGTAGAGCAGCTTGACGACGTCACGCTAACAGGCGGGCCGCTTGACCGGAAGCTCGATCTAATGAGCCCATTCGTCTGGAAGGACGAAAACAAATATCGGATCATGGTGCGCGGGGTACCGTGGCCACTGGGACCAACCGATCCGACCGGTTTGATCGGCGGCGGCAGCAGCGACGACGGGCTGACCTTTGTCATGGATGATGCGCTTGCCATCATTCCTGGCCCGGATCCGTTCGATCTAGGCGGCTGTGAAGACCCGACCGTGCTGATGCTCCCGGACGGTCGTATCATGGTCTACTATACCGGCGTGGATGCTAAGCGGCTGCAGGGATCGATGATCCTCGCCGAGGGACCCAGTCTGCATGAGCTGACCAAAACCGAGCTGGTGTTGAAGGCGCCGCCGGGCGAGGGCAACATCAAGGAGGCAACGCTAGCCGAGACGTCGACCGGCGAGTGGCGGCTATTCTATGAATATGCCGCCAACGAGGCGTCTCGCATCGGCATGGCAGGCGGCCCATCGCCGGCGGGGCCGTGGACGGTCCTACCAGACCCGTTCGGCATCCGCGAAGAGAGCTGGGATAATTGGCACCTGTCAACTGGACCGATCTTCCAGGTCGCCGGGCAAGATCCGGTCATGTTCTACAACGGTGCCACCCACGATGCACGCTGGCGGATTGGCTGGATCAGCTTCGACGCCAACTTCACACGCGTGACTGGACGAGGGCTCGAGCCGCTGCTCCTACCGCCGCCGCCAACCCATCGCGACTCCACTGACATTGCGTTTGCGGCATCGACCGTCTCGGAAGGCGAACACATCGCGCTCTATTATTCGCTCGAGGATCGCATGCTTCGACGTGCGCTGATCCACCGCTACACCGCCTGAGCGGCGCCTTGCTCGACTTGCGCAAAAAGTTACTGCCGGTTGAGCCGGTGGCAGGAGATACCATGCCACAGATGAAGATGATCGAGCAGGGCGTCGCGAGCGGCCTCCTCGGCAAAGTCCCTGCCGATCTGAACAGGCAGGACATACCAGATGCCTTCTGACAACGATCGCGGCCGCACGGCTTCCAGCCCTCTGGCAATGCCGCTGACTGGTTGGAAGGAGGTGTTCGTTCGCACCTGGAGCGAGGCAGGGGATGACAATGTCGGCCTCGTTGCCGCCGGTGTCGCCTTTTATGGGTTCCTGGCACTCGTTCCGCTGCTTGGCGCGATCGTGCTAAGCTACGGGCTGGTAGCTGACCCGCAGACAGTCGTTCACAATATGCAGGGCCTGACGTCGGTCATGCCCGGTGATGCGGCCAAGCTGGTTGGCGAGCAGCTGATGAACGTCGTGAAGACATCGGGCAGCAAGAAGGGGCTCGGACTCCTCCTCGCGCTCGCGTTGGCAGTGTTCGGCGCACGCAGCGCTGCCGGTTCGATCGTGACTGCGCTCAATATTGCTTATGAGGAGAAAGAGAAGCGCAGCTTCATTGTCGTCAACCTCCTAGCTCTCGGCATCACCGCTGCTGGCGTAGTAGTCGCCGTTCTGGCAGTCGTTGCCATAGCTGCTCTAGGGCATCTGGAATCGTTGCTTCCGACCGCGCCGGGGTTCTTAGTCATTCTTGGCAAGCTGCTGTCCTACGTTGCACTGGCGCTCGCAGGCGCGGCCGGGGCAGCAACGCTCTACCGTTACGGTCCATCGCGAACCAAGCCTCGCTGGGTGTGGCTTACGCCTGGGTCGATCCTGGCAGCACTGCTCTGGCTCGCGCTCACACTCGGTTTCGGCATCTACGTCGCTAACTTCGGCAACTACAATGCGACCTATGGTTCGCTGGGCGCGGTCGTGGTGCTGCTGACTTGGCTCTACCTATCGAGCTACATTCTGCTGTTTGGGGCTGAGCTTAATTCCGAGCTTGAACACCAGACCGCCGAGGACACGACTGGCGGAGCCAGTAAACCAATGGGTGATCGCGGCGCCTGGGCCGCCGATCATGTCGCGCCGACCAAAGCGCAGAAGGATGAATCTGTCGACGCTGCGGTGCAGTCGATAGATGCTGAACGAGATCAGCTAACGTCTCAGCCGTCGTTCGTGACAGAGTACATCACTGCGCGGACCGGATCGCGCCTTGGGGTGGCGGTGGGGGCGAGGCGAGCTGGAATGCTCTCTTCGAGTATAGCCGTGCTAGGGCTCGGCTTCATGCGTCGCCGCGGTAAAGTGACGCAGGGGCTGACCCTTCTCGCCGTTGCCGCTGGCTTGAATTGGCTTGCGCGCGAAGATGAGAACGCCCCCAGCTGATTTGGAGATGTCGGCAAGGCCAACGGTTCGCCATGCCTCACCAACATGGGTAATTCTCAAAACCTGTTCCCGATTGAATTTTCCGAAACTGACGCATGGTGACGGAGTTATCGAAAGCTTTGGTGTCGCTGATATCCTAAGTTTCGGCCATCGCGAACATCGCTGCTTTGGCAACAACTTAGCTGTGGCTCGGTGTCGAAGCGTAACCCCACCCTAAGCAAGCTTTAATCATCCTGCGGCTATAACATACCATGGCCACCGCTTCAGCAAGCATATTTTCGCAAGCCAAAGAGGCTAAGCTCGCCGCGAGCTTCTTTCTGCTCGCTTCTGCGGCGATCCTGCTAACAAGGTTCAACGGCGGCATTGCTCTGCTCTGGGTCGCGAATGCCCCGCTCATCATGTTTCTGTGCAGGCAGCGTACCTTTGCACAATGGTTGTCCGCACTAGCATGGACAACACCTGCCTCGATCGCGGCCAGTACGCTTTTCGGCCCAGTTGCTTGGGCGGCGCCTGTTTTCGGCATGGCGAGTATCATTGAGTCGGTGATCGCGGCCTTTTTGTTGCGGCGCTGGCTGGGCGATCGCGACCCTTTCGGGTCAACTCGGGCAGTTGTCATATTCATTGCGGTAGCTGGTCTCGTGGGACCAGCTACCGGTGCGCTGATCGGCGCCACGACAGCGTTGGTCGCCTTGCACAAGCCATGGCTAGGAACCTTTACTGATTGGGTGGTGGGTCGTGGTCTCGGAACGCTAACCGCCAGTCCTATCGTGGTATTGCTGATTACCGCCGAACGCCGGGTGGGGGCACAGCGTTTGCTACCACAGCTTTGTGGCGAAGGCGGAGCGCTTCTTGCTGCTGTCGCAATTACCACGGTGGGTGTGTTCTGGCAGGAGCGATTGCCGCTGCTCTTCTTGCCAGCGCTCCCCATCCTCCTCACGACCTTCAAGCTGGGCAGGCCTGGCGCCGCTCTGTCGATCCTGCTGGTGGCAGTGATCGGGGGCATCGCTACAGCCAGTGGTCATGGTCCGGTGATGATGACCAGTCTGTCGCGCGTGGGACAGCTTCAATTCTTTCAGGCCTATCTCGCCGCCACGTTCCTGATGTCTCTGCCGATCGCCGGCGCGCTCGCTCAACGCGAGCAGCTGATGCTGATGGTGCACGAAAATAATAGACTATTCAGAATGGCCGGGAGTCTGGCATTGATCGGCCATTGGCGGATCGATCTCACTGCTGGCGACGTGTTTTGGTCGGACGAAGTGTTCCAGATCCATGGAGTGGAAGCTGGCACGCCGCCGTCCCTGACTGACGCGATAGGCTACTATCACCCCGATGACCGGGAGAGGGTGGCAGCCATCGTTGATGGCGCTATCACGAACAGAAGCGATTTTACATATGGCGCGCGCCTGATCCGGGCCGATGGTTCGATCCGCGACGTCGTTGCGCAAGGTCAGATCGAGCTAGACGACGCCGGCACCGCGCTCGCCATGTTCGGCGTTTTTCAGGACGTGACCGAACGCGAGCAGGCTGCGAAAACACTTCGCGACAGCGAGGCCCGCTTTCGACTCATTACCGAGCAGGCCAGCGACATGATCGCGCTGATCGCGCTCGACGGCACCTGCCTGTTTATGTCGCCTGCCTCGCAAATCATTCTGGGACTGTCACCCGAGGCGATGGTTGGCACCCGACCGATCGACCGGGCCCACGAGGATGATCACGCAGGCATCGAACGCTACCGTGCGGGCCTACGCACCGGAGAAAGTGCCGGTTCGTCGCTGCGCTTCCGTATGAGCCGCGCCGATGGCAACTATGTTTGGCTGGAAGCGAGTTCGCGGCTGGCCGAACTGGGTCACACCCAATGCATTGTCACAGTGTGGCGGGATGTCTCGCGTCAGGTGATTATCGAAGCCGAACTCACGTCGGCGAAGGCGCAAGCGGAGGCGGCGTCTGTCGCGAAGGCTGGCTTCCTGGCTAATATGAGCCATGAGATCCGTACGCCCATGAACGGCGTGATCGGCTTTGCCGAACTGCTGCTGACCAGTGAACTGACCGCTCAACAACGCCGGGATGCGGGGCTGATCGCCGAATCCGGCCGCGTTATGATGAAGCTGCTGAATGACATCCTCGATCTGTCCAAGATTGAAGCCGGGCAGCTCGACGTGATCGCGGAGCCCTTCGATCTACCGCATGCTCTGCGTGCCTGTGGCAAGCTGCTGCAGCCAAGTGCCGCGCAGAAGCGGCTTGGTCTTACGGTCACGGTTGAAAACACTGTGCCGCGCGTCTTGATAGGAGATGCCTTGCGCATGCGGCAGATTGTCCTCAACCTGCTCGGAAACGCCATAAAGTTCACCGAGCATGGTGAGATAGCGCTTGCCGCCCGTGTGGCCGACATTGATGGCGATCGACGGCTGGTGATTACGGTCATCGATACCGGTATCGGCATTGCGCCAGAGCGTCAGCTGTCTATTTTCGAGGAATTCGTCCAGGCTGACCATTCGATCACACGTCGATATGGTGGTTCGGGGCTGGGTCTTGCCATCAGCAATCGGCTGGCACGACTGATGGGCGGTCGCATCGATCTCGAGAGCCAGCCGGGACAGGGAACGACGGTTACCCTTCAACTCCCCGCCGTGGCGGGGGAGGCGGTTGTAGAAACCTTAAAGCGGCCAGTTGCGGGAACGACGCGCTTGGCGCAACGACCCGCCCGTGTGCTTCTGGCCGAGGATCATGAAGTCAATCAGCTGCTGGTGCAAGCGATGCTGGCCCAGGGAGGGCATGACGTAATCGTCGTTGCTGATGGGCAGCAAGCAGTGGAAGAGGTGTGCCGGAGCGTTGCAAACGACACACCCTTTGATCTGGTTTTTATGGACATGCAGATGCCGGTAATGGACGGGCTGGCTGCGACGCAAACCATTCGCGAGGCCGAGCTGTCCGGTAACCGTAGGTTGCCGATCGTGGCGCTTACCGCCAATGCGTTCGCTTCCGACCTGGAGGCCTGTCGCGCGGCAGGGATGGACGATCATGTCGCTAAACCAATGTCTATGGAGTCGTTGCTGCTTGCCGTCGAGCGCTGGTCGCAAAAAACCGATGTTCAGGTGATCGGTGACGTCGTCTCGGTCGTCGGGACCGCCGCCAGATCCTCTCCAGCCAAATCTAAAGCCAGCTTTCAGCCGAGTGTCGCAGCTCAAGCTAAATACGCAGCGCACCGTGCTAGCACGCTGGAGCATATCGATAAGCTGATTCAGCGCGGCACCTTTGCCGATGAGGAGCTACAGACAGCGGCCAATCTGCTCCACAAACTGGCCGGCACCGCAGGCATGTTCGGTGAGATAGCTCTGGGCGACCGGGCCAGCGAATTTGAGGAAGGGCTACTTGCCTGGCCCATCATCGAACGTGCAACCCGCGTGCCTGCGGCTGCCGAACGGCTCCGGGAGGCTGGGCTTATTCGTGATCTGGACAGTTCTCGTCGTTAGCTGATGGTGACGACACAGCCGGATCTCCGGATCGCGAATGTGCTCCCTGTTGCGACGGCCGCTATCAGTGAGAGAAAGAGCGCACCAATCGCAAGGCCATTTTAACGAAGACCCCATATCTAAGTAGGGCGACAATCGATGCGAGTTGCGCCCATGTAGCTTGGAAACGTCCTCATGTCTCGAATCCTGATCGTCGATGATGATGAAGTCATGGCTGAAATCGTTGTAGAGTTGCTTTCACAGAACGGGCACATGGTCAGCTCTATTCACAAGGGAAGCGAAGCGGTGAGTGCGGCCATCACCAGCGCTCCTGACCTACTCATTCTGGACTATGAACTCCCCGATCGTTCGGGGCTGGACATCCTTCGAACGTTGCGCGAGATGCCTGCCTTTGTCGATTTGCCGATCATGATGTTGACTGGAAAGCGCGGCCGGCTCCTTTCCGTCCGTGCGGAACACGACGGCATTGATGAATATCTTACCAAGCCGTTCGATCCTGAAGATCTTGTCACGCGCGTCGAAACCATGTTAAACAATGTCACCGTCCTACGCAGTGCTTCCCGCGTAGCCACACCCTCTTTGCGATACTAAGCAGAGAGCTGATTAGATCGCGACGCTTGCGATCGGTAAAGCGCTCGCGAGCGCTAGTTATTCACCTTTGCTGCCACAGATCAGGCCGTCGACTTCCGTGAGGAGTTTTGCACGCCGCAAGCGTCGGGCGGTAGCTATGGGTTTTAGGTTTTAGGTGGTGGGCGCTGGGCGGACAGAATGAAGCGCGGGCCGTCTGCTTTGGAGGCTCTGCATCTGCGAGCATAATCTGAACTGACGGGGTTGCGTGTCTCTCCCCCTAGACATAGCGGCCGCGGATTGGGTGGTCGGTGACGAAACGGTCGAAGTCATGCGCCACCACTTCGAGCAACGAACGAATGCCCCGAAGATGTGCGTTAATGGCTATATCTACGCTTCCGATCGCAAGCAGCCTTGAGATAGCCAAGGTATGTATTGGACTTCAGCACGCCGCGACGGTACCTGGCTTATCGCCTTGGGGCAAGCTTATCACTCCGGTGTTTCTCTAGCAATTCCTGAACACGGAAGACGAGTTCGTCGGGGTCAAACGGCTTTTTCATATAGTCGTTCGCACCTTCATAATAGGCGATGTCTACATCGCTCGCGCCGCGGCGGCCGGTTAGCATCAGTACCGGAATATCGCACAGTGCTGGTGAGTTCCTCATCTCGCGGAGAACGAGCAGGCCATTCAGATCGGGCATGTTGCAGTCTAAAATGACAAGGTCAGGCATGCGTTTTTTTACAACGTTGAGCGCGTCCTTGCCGTTTGTAAGCAGCCCAACACCGTGACCATCGGCGATCAAAGCGTCCCGAACTACCTCGCCGACGATCTCGTCATCTTCCGCTATGATAATCCGCGCCAAAGGCCGGTCTTTCTTTTCAGTTTGATGTTGTGGTGAGGTTACTACGTTACGTCCAACGAACGGAATTGCCCGCGGAAATTGTTTTCACGCGCCATGATCCTATGCGAGCGCATCTCCACTTCCGCCTGCCCGGTCTGCTCGACGATCGAGACATCTGATAGCCAGCAAGCCTTAATTATCCGCATACGCAGTTGAACACCAATCGCCGCATGTCATTTATCGCTGAACTCCTAATTTTTGCGACAGTAGCATGACCAATCGCGTTGTAACGCGTCGATGCTAATTGCGCGGCTTGCCAGCGCTAAATGCTTTTCGGTGATGCCCGCGAAACACGTGCTTATCGCGCAGCCGTGTTTGGAGCAGGGTTTCCTGCGCGACTGACTGCTGAACGTGGTGGGATAGTTGCGCCGGCGTTTCAGGCCGGCCATTTACAAAAGCGTACGATAATTCAAACGACGGGGTGGGGGCACGAGCCTGCCAAGAACGAAATTGGTAATGGGCTCAGCGATATGACCGACCAATCTCTCGGACGAGACACATTGGGCAGTCGCTGACGCAGGCCTTGCCGAGATGATCAACGAGCTCGGCAAGGCGCGTCGCAGCGTGCGGGGAAGTCGTAAGGTTCACGCTGCTTTGAGCGAGTTCGAGGTGATCGGCGACACTGCGCATGATGCGTTCTCGGCCGGCGGTTTCCGTATTGCCCGTCGCTTTTCAAGCCGGATCGGTAAGTGCTTTCGATGATGGGTCTTCAAGCCGTGCTGTATCTGCAACACGTCATTCTTGTTTGTGACAGCAAATTGAAGCGTGCACGAAATGGGCGTATCGGCAGCCGCCTCGGAGCCCGACGATCAGATCGGCCTGCAGGAGGAACCTCATGTCAAAGCTTTCCCTTATCATCCGCGCGACGCTGCTCGCCGGGGGTGCGACGCTCGTGTGCGATCCCGCCTTCGCACAGCAGATGAGCAGCGATCCCACCGTTGCCACCCCTGCCAACACCGCGCCCGCGAACCAGACCGCCGAAGCTGCGCAGAACGCGGCCGAGCCGCGTACCCCGCCAGGCGCGCAGCCGCCTGCCGATGACGGCGCGCAGATGGCTGACATCATCGTCACCGGCAACACTTCGGGCAAGCGCACCTTGTTCGACAGTTCATCGAACGTGACGCTCGCCAGCGCCGCCGACATCGCGCGCAAGGCGCCGCGTTCAGTTGCGGAAACGCTCGAATTGGTCCCCGGCATCTTTGTCGAGGGCACTGCCGGTCCGATCTCGAACAACTACTCCGTGCGCGGCCTGCGTGGCGGATCGCAAGCGTTCATCACGCTTGAGGAAGACGGCATGCCGATCCTCTACGGCGGTGGCGGCGCGGATTTTTATTTCCAGCAGGATATCACCACTGCCCGCCTCGAAGCGGTTGAAGGCGGTACGTCGGGCGTGCTCGCGCCGAACGGCGCTGGCGCGACGATCAACTTCATCTCGCTCAAGCCTAGCTACGACAAGACGGTCGCCTCGGCGCGTTTCACCGGCGCAAGCTACGGCGATCTGCGCACCGATGCCTATTTCTCCACCCCGATCGCGCATGATCTCGCGTTCAGCGTCGGCGGTTACGTGCAATCGCAGAAGGGCGTGCGTGAGACGCCGTTCAGCTTCGAGGGATATAACGTCAAGGCGATGCTGGAGAAGCGCTTCGACGATGGCGGCACCATCCGTCTCACCTACAAGCGCATCGACCAGCACAATCCCTATTATGCCGACATGCCGTTCAACGTGAGCAGCGGCGGCAATATCAGCAGCATCCAGGGTCTCGACCTAAAGACCGCCGATCTCGGCGGACGCTACTTCACCAATTTCGCCGTGCCTGACAGCCCTGCTACCGGCAACAGCCTGCGCTCGTTCCGTGCCACCACCGGCATCCGCGTGAAGGCGGACACGTACCGGATCGACATCGACAAGCCGATCTCGGAGCATGTCAGCGTGTTCGCGCATGTGCGCTATCTCGACGGCTTCTATGATTTCAACGGGATCTTCCCCGGCTCGGGCGCGGGCACGGCGGGGCTGACCGCGGCGCAGAACTATCTTAACCCGACGGTATCGCCGTTGAACGGGGTGTCAGTGGGCGGCGTGCCGTATTTCACAGCGGCGGCCGCGGCTTTCCCCGGCACCGCGCAATACGGGCTGCGTGATATCCAGACCGGCGCGGTCATCCCGGCAAGTAATACCGCCGCGCTCGCCGCACTCAATGGCAACGGCCTGCTCCAGCAGACCGTGCTCAACCATCAGACGCTGTCGACCAAGGATTTCGGCAGCAACTTCGGCGTGAAGTGGGATGCAACCAGCGGTGCGATCGATAACTCGCTGACGGTTGGAGGCATGTTCTACAACGTGCGCCGCCGGAACGACCAGTCGGCGGTCGCTACCGTCATCAACGACGTGACCAATAATTCACACGTCTACGATCTCGTCGCGCTCGGCGCGGGCGGCGATGTGCTCGGTTCGCTCACTAACAACGGCATGGTCAATTACGGCAACTGGGGGCAGGGGATCTTCCAGGATCAAGTCAACTCGATCAACGGCTATTTCAACGACGAGCTGAAGATTGGCGATAAGCTCCACATCGATTTCGGCGCGCGTTTCGAGCATCAGCATGTCGGCGTCGCGATCGGCAACACCGCGCTAGTAAATGCAGCGGTGCCGGTCGGCACACCCGGGATCGTGCGCGATGTCGGCAGCACATTTGATGGCACCTACACGCGCACCTCCGCGTCGTTCGACAAGGCGTCTTACACCGGCGGCATCAACTACGAGCTGACCGATCATGTCTCGCTCTACGCCCGCGGCGCCTATGGCTTCCAGACCAATGGCGGCGATACCGGCGGCACGCACAAGCCGACCGGCTTGACCCTGTACGAAGGCGGGGCGCGGTTTAAGTGGCCGGGCTTCAATGCCTCGGTCATCGGCTTCCGGACCGAGATCAACGATCTGTCGTACCAAATCATCAACGCCTACAATCCCGCGCTCCAGACCAACGCGCTGGCGGACAGCCGCACCAACGGCGTTCAGGTCGATGCCGACATCCACCCGATCAGCTTCTTCAGCCTCGGCGTGAGTGGTGTGTATCAGGATCCGAAGCTTACCAACCTGACGTTCAGTTCGCCGATCGCAGGCAATTACGATGGCAACACGCCGGAACGCACGCCCAAGAAGCTGCTCACCGTCACGCCGTCGTTCGTGCTGCCGGGTGGTCTGGGTGAGATCTACGGTCGCTGGAAGTATGTCGGCAAGATCTTCGCCGATGCCGGCAACGGCGTGTCGCTGCCGGATTACAGCGTGTTCTCGGTCGGTGCGAGCGTGAACATGACCGAACGCTTCAACATCAACGTCAGCGTCGACAACCTGACCGATACCAAGGGCTTTACCGAGGGAAATCCGCGGCAGGGGCAGACGCAGACAATCGTCAACGGCTATTTCTACGGCCGTGCGATCTATGGCCGTAACGCGATCGTTAGTGCGACGATCAAGTTGTAAGCGGGCAGACTGCAAGCAGGCCCGTCAACAGGTGGTGGCCGGGTGCGCGCATCCGGCCACGCCGTATTCAGGAGCAGGCGATCATGCCCCGCACCGCACTTCGTTCCGCCGCGCTGCTCGCGCCGTTGCTTGGCTTGGCGGCACCGTCCCATGCCGATGTCGCGCAGCGTGAGGGGCTGAACCTCAACAGCTTCACGCAAGCCGGCCCAGTCGCCGCGCACGTCCTGCTGCGCTCCGGGCAGAATCCGCGCGTGCTGGTCGCGTTTCCGGCCGGTAATAGCGGGGTCGGCCTGTGGTTCGATCGCCTCGCCACGCCAGCGGACTGGCGCATGACCACGCCCGCGCGCGCGCTCACCACCACAGACGCTCGCGGTCGTCCGCTGCACGGCGTCAGCTTCACCGCATCGATCCGGACGCCGCACCTCGCGATCAAGCGCGCGTTGCTCACCAGCGTACGCGTGCTGCGGGATTATCAGGCGCTCGGCACCGCGCCGGCCGAACTGGATACGCCGGTGCAGGCGCACAGGGTCGATCTGGTCTGGGCGCGTGACCGGCTCGACGGTGCGCCCGGCTACCGGCTCACCGTGCACCTCGATCGCGGTACGCTTAGCGGCACGACGCTGAACGCGGCGCCAGACGGCAATATCACGGTGACCGTCACCGCGTTTACCGGCGAGACCCCGCTCACCCCGTTCGCACCCGGCACACTGCTCGATGCGTCGGCCGCAGCCGATCCGCAGGCGCGTGCCGCGCTGCAATTCCTTAGCTACCATGAGAAGTTTCTGGCCGGATCGTGGCGTTTTCTGACCTATTTCGGGCGCGACACCTTGATGTCAGTGCGGCTGCTGATGCCAGCTTTGCAGCCGGAAGCGGTCGAGACTGGACTTCGCTCGGTGCTCGAACGGCTGTCGGGGGAGGGCAAGGTCGCGCACGAGGAGGATATCGGTGAGTTCGCCGTCCTTGACCATCGCCGCGCCGGCGATGCCACGTCCTCCGCGCCCACGTACGATTACAAGATGGTCGACAGCCCGTTCCTCCTCGCCCCTGTCGCGGCGGCGTGGCTGGTCGACGATGCGCGTGGTCGGGCGCGTGCGCAGGCGTTCCTCGCGCAGCGCGTCGGCGAGCAGCGGCTGGGCGATGCGCTGGTCAGCAACGCCCGCTTCGTCATCGCGCGCGCGCGGCCATTCGCGCGCGACCCGCGCTGGCTGAACCTCGTCTCGCTCGCCAAGGGCATGGATGCCGGCGAATGGCGCGACAGCAACGACGGGCTTGGTGGTGGCCGCTACCCTTACGACATCAACGCCGTGCTGGTCCCGGCCGCGCTGCAATCAATCGACGCGATGGCGCGTGCGGGGTTGCTCGCTCCATACCTCAAGCCGGCAGACACGGCATCGTTCGCGGATCTGACCACGATGGCCACGACCTGGAGCGCGCATGCACCAGTCCTGTTCGCGCAAACCGTGCCGGCCGATGCCGCCCGCGACGCAATTCGGCGGTACGCGACCCAGGTCGGCGTATCAGCGGCACCCGCGCTGGCAGCGGCGGGGAATGCCCCCACACGCTACACCGCCATCGCGCTCGACGCGGCCGGCAAGCCCGTACCCATCGAGAATTCCGACGATGGTTTCGCGATGCTGTTCGGCCATCCTGCGGCCGCCGCGCTCGACATTGCCGGCGATACGATCGCGCGGCCGTTCCCGGCCGGACTGATGACCGGCGTTGGCATGCTCGTCGCCAATCCGGTGTTCGCAAGCCCCGCGCTTCAGACCCGGTTCGGGCCGAACGCCTATCACGGCACGGTGATCTGGTCGTGGCAACAGGCGCTCGTCGCTGCCGGCCTTGCCCGCCAGCTTGCCCGCAGCGATCTGCCTGCCGCCACCTGCGCCAGCCTACGCGCCACGCAGGCGAGCTTGTGGCGGGCGATCGATGCCAGCCGCAGCGTGCAGAGTTCGGAGCTATGGTCGTGGCGCTATCAGGACGGTCGCTACCGCATCGCCGCTTTCGGCGAAAGCGGCGCGGACGCGGATGAATCCAACGCCGCGCAATTGTGGAGTACGGTGTATCTTGCGGTGAAACGGCCCGCCGCCACCGGCTGCGGAAACCGCTGAGCATGGCCGAGCCGATCCGCAACGTCGTCATTCTCGGCGGCGGCACGGCTGGGTGGATGACGGCGGCGGCGCTATCCAAGGCGCTGGAGCGGAGCGGCACCGCCATCACGCTCGTCGAATCGGAAGAGATCGGCACGGTTGGCGTTGGTGAGGCGACGATCCCGACGATCCACTGGTTCAACAGTTTGGTCGGCCTCGACGAAGCGCGCTTCATGGCGGATACCGGCGCGACGTGGAAACTCGGCATCGAGTTTCGCGGCTGGCAGGGCGGCGACAGCGCCTATTTCCACCCGTTCGGCACCTATGGCAGCCCGGGCGATGGCGCGATGTTCCCACACCGCCTCGCGCGCGCGTGGCTCGGCGGTGAGGATGCGCCGATCGAGGCGTTCTCGCTAACGACGCAAATGGCGCGTGCGCGGCGCTTCGCCAAACCGGTCGGCGATCCACGCTCGCTGTTGTCGACGCTCGGTTACGCATTTCACTTCGATGCCGCGCGGTATGCCGCCCACCTGCGGATGCTGGCGCAAGCACGCGGCGTGACCCGCCACGAAGGCAAGGTCGCGCACGTCGATCAGGATGCGGAGAGCGGCCATGTCCGTGCGCTTGTGCTGGACAACGGCGAGCGCATTGCTGGAGATCTGTTCGTCGACTGCTCGGGGTTTCGCGGGCTGCTGATCGAACAGGTGATGCACGCCGGGTATGAGGATTGGTCGCACTGGTTGCCGTGCGACGCCGCTTGGGCCGCCCCTTCTGCGGCGGAGGCGCAGGTCACGCCCTATACGCAGGCAACCGCGCAAGAGGCCGGCTGGCGCTGGCGCATCCCGCTGCAACACCGCGTCGGCAATGGATATGTCTTTTCCACCCGCTTTCAGGAACCCGACGCCGCGCGTGCGCTGCTGGTGGACGCAATGGAATCACCGCCGATCGCCGACCCGCGCCTGATCCGCTTCACGCCCGGCCGTCGCAAGCGCGCCTGGGTCGGCAACGTTGTCGCGGTCGGGCTTGCGAGCGGTTTCCTCGAACCGCTCGAATCAACCAGCATCCACTTGATCCAGAGCGGCATCGGTAAGCTGCTTTCGCTGTTCCCGCGCGCCGACATGAACCCGTTGCTAGCGGAGCAATATAACCGCCTGTCCGCGCGCGAGATCGAGGAGGTCCGCGATTTCGTTATCCTGCATTACCACCGCACCCAGGGGCGCGCCGAGCCGCTGTGGCGGCATTGCCAGACCATGCCGATCCCGGAGACACTTGCTTACAAGATCGAACAGTTCCGCACCTCGGGCCGGATCATGCTCGGCATCGACGAATTGTTTCGGGATGCCAGCTGGTTCGCGGTACTGACGGGGCAGGGGACCCGTGCGCGGGACTATAATCCACTACTCGATGTTATGTCGGAAGCAGATAATCGTGAGCAACTGCGAGCCGTGCGGAATGCTATCCGAGGAACAGTGGCGAAACTTCCGAATGCCTGACGACTGAAGCCGGCAACAGTCGACATTCCGCCCTCACCACGTCGAGCGAAGTTGACCAGCAGCGTGCTGGCCGATCATCAAACCTTAACGTGCGGTCCGCTTTGCGAAGAAACGCTAACCGTTTGAACCGCAAGGTATGGGTGAACACCTGCCCTGCCGCTTTCAAGCTTTGGCTGCTTGTCGCAACCTGTCGCAAAACACATGTTTGTCGACACCCCTGACCTGCACTTTTGCCGAACCATGCCTGCCTACGTCCAAAATCATCGACAAACCCTGTCGCTTTGATAAAATGTGTGGAAACATGCTTTCTAGGGTTTGTCGTACATGCTGGTCGGATACATGCGGGTGTCGTCGGCCGACGATCGTCAGACGGTTGATCTCCAGCGCGACGCGCTGGTCGCGGCGGGCGTCGATCATCGGCATCTCCATACCGACAAAGCATCAGGGGCGCGCGACGATCGGCCGGGGCTTAAGGCGTGCCTCGATTATCTAAACGCG
>NZ_JAKNQH010000030.1 GCF_022662305.1 Sphingomonas sp. BAUL-RG-20F-R05-02 | reverse complement strand
ATGAATCGCGTCGGGTTTGGCTTTAGCGACGATGGCATCGCCCCAAGCCAGTAGGCTCTTATGGCGCGTCAACGCCGTCTCCGCGTCATTGTCGCGCTCAATGGTAGCCTGACTGAACATGATCTGGCCTGCCCGGAGGATATTGCTTCCCCGTTCCTTGTCGCCGTGGCGCGGATCAACAAATATAATTATTGGATAAACAAAGGTCAGGCTAAAACCGTGATATAGTAAATGCATGCGATCTTAATCTCAGGCACCTGCGCCTTCTTATCGCCATCGATGAAAGCAGCAATGTGAGCGCTGTGGCACGAGCCGCGTCAATCTCTCAACCGGCGCTTACGCAAGCTCTCGCCGGGCTTGATGAGCCTTCGGGGCAATCCTGTTTCATCGCAGCCGGTGTGGTCGCTACGGCAGACGGCGAGCGGATCATCCTCCGCGTACGGCGTGCGTTAAACCATCTTGCGCGGGCATGCCGCGACTTGGGCAAGATCCCGACGGGAGTCCCGCTCGTAAGCTACCTCACCATGGCGCATGTTCGCAGCTTAACCGCGCTGGCGGAGAGCGGCGGTTTTTCAAAGCGCCACCCTCGCACATTGAGCGGTCAGGGACACCGAACGGATTGCGGGCGCGTCTCTCGTCGAGAAGAAATAGCGTGGCGTCGAACTGATGCGATCGGGTGAGAGGCTTGCACGTGGCTTGTCGATCGCTGTGACAAAACTCACAGCGGCAACCGAGGAGACTAGAGAGGCAAGTGCGGTACCAGCGCTCCATGCGCTTTGCATCGACGATGCTCTCGTTGGCGCAGTGAAAGGAGCACTGAACATACAAGTTAGCGTTGCGCCTAGTGACGTACAAAAGCGTTTTGAATCGCTGGTTCATGCCCATCGGGCGGATTTCGAATAGACCAAGAACAGTAGGAAGGCAGCCTCTACGTCTAACGCCGGTAACTGAAAGCACGAAGATCGGCTACCAACAGGCAGCTGCCGATCCCCCTAAAGGTCGGCAGTCAGAGTCGAGCGGAGTCGTTAACCGCCCGGCTCGCACCTAGATCGGCTGGATGCCGACGGGGCGGAGCTACCCTTTACCGCTCCTTGATGGATGTGAGCGTTGCGGTGACGCCTGCTGGAAGAGTCGGTCGAGCGACACTAATCTTTAGCTGGCGTGTGCGCACGAACCTCGTCCAAGACGAACTTCATTGCCAAAAGACAGTAATTGTGCGACAGTTCAGCGTGAACATGTCTCACGTTATCGTTCAGGGCTTTCTCTGCTTGGCGTTGCTCTAACCGCGCACGATGCGCGTAATATGACAAGATATTCCTCTGCATAATACCTCCTGCTCCTGTCGGGCAAAAGTTAGAATTATGGAAATTGAACAGTCGACTGAAAAGATCGTTCCCAAAGCAAAGCTTTATTAACCCTCTTGCTGCCTGCCTGCTTATCGAAGCGGCGAAGACTCGCTCCGCCGCGTTCGTATTACAGGCGCCAGGATCGGTCCCTGCCTACCTCGCTGTTAAAGGTCTACTGGGATTGGCAATGGCTTTAGCTTCTTAAAAGTCCCGAAATCAAAAATTGTCGCTGCCGAAAAAGTAATAAGCACCGCGAAAGCTAACGAGTAGTAAAAGACTTCTTCTCCGCCGTTCATGTGGCCCCGACAAACTGCCAGCGAGTACATAGCGCCTCGAAGTCTGCTGCCCCTCGCTTCTAAGTATGCGGATCAATTTGCATGATCACGATCACCTTGGACGCACTATGCATTGCCCTTTTAGGCATTGCTATATGTCTCAGGCAGTAGACAAAGAACTCGTGGATCCTCTATTGCTTGTAAGTACAACTTGCCGATGCCCGGCAACATATAAAGCTCGCGCTCGGACAGGGCCATCAACCCTGCCAAATTCTCAATACCCGCTCTGTTTTTTTGGCGGCGAAACACGCGCTGCTCCGATTTTGTGCACGTTCTTCTGCAGAGGACAACTGCGCAGCCGCGCGGCGGAGAACCGCTCCGCCGCGCGTATACAAAACTGCGGATTTCCGGCCGCCGTTTGCTGCGGACGATCGCAGCACTCCCCAATGTTACCCCGATTGCCGGAGATAAGCCTGTACCAGCGTCCGCTATCAAGCAAGCTGTCAAACCGCTAAAAAATACGGATTTGGGCAGCTGCGGCACGTCTACCTTTTGGATCTGCGTGCGCCTACTCCGGTCAAGTAGCAATGCCGCTCCCGGAGCATGCGGCGAACAATTGCGCAGACGCGCGTTGGGAAGAGCCTCACCGCCTCGCGAAATCTATGGGTTGGCGCAAGACGTCAGACCCTTAGAAGGATTGATACCCACAGCTACCCAAAACTCAGCGAGTGATTCCGGCGTCCGGCGGAGGAGATATCTTTTCAATGAAAATATACCTGACCAGTTCATCTTTCGACAGTCGCCTCCCATCCTCACCAGCGCGGTTCGAGTCGACAAGCGTCTTAAATTCGGCGCTGCCCGGCACGCGGGCGTTCTCGAATTTCTCAGGTAGCTTCGCGACTGCTTCTTCACCTCCAACGTGTCGCACGAACCGCTCTATATCCGCCTCACTCATTCCAAACGTTAGGGGAGCATCAACTGTGTTTCCCCATACAGCAAATTCGCCTTCGTGGCGGACGATGACATAATTCAAGTAAACGATCCTCTAAGTTCAGATTTCTTGATTTGGCTGGTGCGTTGTCGGATCATTGCTGTCGCATCGGCCCTGACTGTCGACCATCCGGCCAGCTCATAATGCCATCTTCAACGCGGCGGACAATCCCTCAGCAGCGTTCGCATGACAGACACGCGGATCAGCCACCTTCGGCAGCTAGGGCCAGGACTCGTTGATCACAGCCAAAAGATGACGGTTGCAGTGAGAGCAACGGCGGAGAAGAAGGCCGTGTGGCAACGATCGTTGCGGGTGGCGACACGCCGCCAGTCCTTGAGGCGCCGAACATGAACTCGACGCGGCTATGGCGCCTGTACTAGCGCTTGTCGTATTTGACCGGCTCGTTGCGTGATAGCCGTCCAGGGATGCAGGGCTGGAGAAGGGACGGCGCAGCAACCTGGCCCGGTACACCGTCCTGTGGCGTGAGCATCAATAAGGCCGTCGCCGCAGGTGATCCCTACCACGTGCCCCGCGCCGCCTGGGTGAGACAACATCTGCATCCTCGTCCTGCTGCGCAACGGACGCGACCAACTGGAGAGCCAGACCCATGCGTGATCTCGACCGCGGCCTGAAAGAGCTGGAACGCCGCCAGTCGCGCCGCACTACCGGCCGTGAGGCGATCTAAGCCTTTTCCGTGACAACGAGCCCCGGCCGGACATCGTCGGCCCGATCTACCGGCTTGCGTCACCGCATCCTGAAGGATTCATCTATGTGTGGAGTGAGTCGCCGTGTTGCCGCGCTCAAGCAGCGACAGCTATTCCGTCCGCAGCGCATCGCCATCATCGAGCCTGACGATCAACTGCCGGCCGATCCGATCTTGTAATCCAGATCGTTTCCGCCGACTTTCGAAGCAAGCCCATGCGTGATGTTGAATGCCGGCTGGCTGCTTTCGAAAGCCGTCGTGCCCAGCAAGGGCCGTGGGATTTCGCCAACCTTACCGACGACGAGTTGGAGTTCGTGCAGAGCTTTCGTGGCGTAAAGGACATTGCCGAAGTTCCGCTCGATGATCTTGCGCGGCTAGCATGGATCCTGCTGTCGGCGGGGAGAATCGAAGGATCGGCGTCGGCACTGCTTTACCACCGCGCACGTAGCGCATGGTCGTCAGCGTTTCTGAAAGCTTCCCTCGATCATCGCCGTCTCGATCATAGCAGTATAGGCACCGCCGATCGTTTCGCTGTGCTCCCAGCCCTCCTCAATCATTGTTTCTGTCGGCTCGCGCATGACCTCTAGCACGTCGATGGCACGTGAGGCGAACGCTTCCCACGTCCACTGCGTGTGCGCGTGCGGCCGCGGTCGATCGCACCGCCGATCTATCCGGGCGATCTCGTCGTGCGCGAGGACAAGGGCGTAGTGTCCGACGCGGTGCGGCGTTTCGCCAGCGGCGCGACGCACTCGACCGACCTCGCCATCGGCCTGAAGGATCATCCCGACGAGCCGGTCGCGCTGCCGATCGCCGGCGCGCGCGGGCTGGGTGATGCGGCGGTGCTGCTCGATCGTGAAGCGGTAAATGCGCGAAGCAGGCGAGCAACTGTTGATCGAATTGCGCCGAGGCTTTGTCCGTAACCAACATGCCGTAAATTGATCAGCATCACGGGATCCAAGCTAGGCGCGAAGTTCGGTCAACGGCAGAGATGCGCGCGATTGATCCGGCCTCCCCTTCATGCGGGTTCGGCGGTTGCGTCGGCTCTACTGTGGCAAAGTTATCGTCTGGGCGTCCAGCGGTTTAGCGGGTCCATTGAAAGTGCGCCCGAATGGCCTCGACCGAGCGATCAGCAACTCCCGGCAGTCTAAGCAGCTCACGATCTGACATTGCCCGCAGTTGTCTCGTGTCGGTGATGCCGGCATCTGCGAGAGCTTGGATCAGGCGGCGGTCTAGACCGGAGTTCTTAAGAAGCATGTCGCTCCGATCAATCAAATGCCCCGGCTGGAGACAGCCAACGCTAAGTAGGATCGATCCTGAAGCAGCCCATTATAGACGGAACCGCTCCAGGAGAGATCTACTGAACAGCGCACCATCTTGGGGGGTAAGTCCGGCGCGCATATCATGCGTACGTGCTAATAGTTAACGTTACGTGTTTATACGTAGGCTAGCTCACTCGCTAGTCGGGGTCGCATCAAGCAGCTGATCTTCAAGGATCTGACGATCCGCTGATTATTGGAGTACTTGCCATATGGCGGCCCCAGAACAGCCTCGAAGTCTGGTTTACCCAGAAATGCGGATTAGCAGCACCGCAGGACCGAGGTCGTTGCGGATCAAAAAAAGTTTACCGATCAATCTCGGTGATCTTTCTTCTCTATAATGTCAGTACCACCTGCGCCCCCCAACAACGCAGTTGGTAGAGCCGGGCGAGTGCAATTCGGTATCTCCCCGGCTCGCCCTCTTGCTGCTGCCGCTAATGAAAAGCCATCCGGACCAAGCCATCGGCGGGATTTTCCGGTTGTCTCCTAGCCGTCTGCGACGATGAGGGATGCGAGCTGGTGAGGACCGGCACATCAGCGGGTATCGCCATGAAGAAGTTGATCGCGCTTGCTGTCGGAGTATCGAGCGCAGGGCCGCGATGATGCGTGTCATCGACAACTGCCATTCTTCCCGCCTGGACAAGCTCGTCAGCCCCGACGCTTGTTGATACACTCGGCCAAGCGTTGATTGGCAGCGCTGAAGCTATCGAGAGGACGCTGCGGAAAGCAACCGCGCAGGAAGCATTCCGGTTCAGGCCACGTCACCTCTCTGCCCGGCCAGCCGCCGCATGCGGACACGCACGACCTCGACCGGAGCATTATGTAGGCGAGCTAATCGAGACATCGGAGCGCATCCAGACCGGTCATCGCTGATAAGCGACCATGCGTGGATCGAGCTCGGCAACAGCCGAATTCTGTCGCGCCCTTACATGATGCCGGCAATGATGCGCGGGCGCGCCTTCGTCCTCGCCCGGATCGGATTCCCCTTCTAACCGCGTCATCAGGGGACGCTGAGATGAGTGATCGCAACGATGCCGCACCGCAACATTTCTATGGGCGGGGCAACGTCACTGACGAGCAGCGCGCAATCTTCCCAGTCCACACCGAGATCCACGATCGCGCGAACGGTCTGGCCGGCATGCCGCCACTCGATCAGATGGGTAGCGCTGGCGCGATGGAGATCGCGACGGTGCTCACTCGGTTCGATGGCCTGATCAAGGATCAGTGGCGCGACAATCTGATTGCAGTGGCAGCCGGGCTGCTCAAGCAGATGAAGCAACACGGGAACGCCGGCATCAGCGGTTTCGACGTGTGCGACATCATGCTGGAGCCGTAGAGACCCGCTTCGGTGAACCGCGCGCAACGTCGATGGTTGGGATGCTGACAGACAACGGCTCGGCTTATACCGCCCGCGAGACACGGATCTTTGCACGCCAGCTGGGCCTGAAGCCGTGCTTCAAGCCCATCCGGAACCTACAGGCGAACGGCATCTCCGAAGCATTCGTGCACACCATCAAACGAGATTCGGTCAGCGTCTCACCATTGCCTGACGCACATACCGCGTTGATATTACTCACTGGCTTAATCGAGGACTACAACGAACACCAACCACACTCGGGTCTCAAAATGCGGTCGCCGCGCGAGCATCGCGCGATGGGATCAACAACCGCTTGAGGCTGTCAGGCGAAATAGAGGCAAGATCTTCTCTCCACGCAAAGCTACTTGAGGCCGTCTGAAGGTGCGACGTATCCATGCGCCGAGCCAACACGGTTTCACGGCTGGCGATGGTACGGCGCTTCTGGTTATGCGGCGAGTAGCTCACATGAAAGCATGCAAATGCAAGCTGGATCGTTGGCGGCGTTAGGCGACATTTCCAGGAGTACGCGGAGCTGGTGGCTCATCAGTTCGGCAAGATCGATATACATCGCTACAATGTCCACATCCCTTGCTGCCATCGCAAGCGTGATGTGCGCGGCTCTCATCTCTTTCAGAGACTGGACAGTTGTTAGGTACGCCATGCGAAGGTTTCTCGGCCGGTAATCCTAACGACTGTCTATCAAGAATGCTTAATGCGACGAACTACACATTAACGAGACAAACCGTTCAGTGCTGTGAGGGGGGCTCTGAATGAACCGAGTTCAGGAAGGCCGTGCCGTTATCCAAGGGTTGCTTACGCGGTTGAATAGCGGCAAAATAGTGGAGGAACGTAAGCGTGGCGTGGAGGCCGCGGATTACGCAGCTTGTGCGGTCGGCCGATCTACGGCGGCATCCAGTTCCAGGCACGAGTTCGCCCCATCGGCAGGCAGGCCAGTCGCCGGCAACTTTGGCAAAGACTTTGGCGATATAAGCTTGGGGGTCGATGCCGTTAGCCTTGTAGGTCTGGATGACGGTGTAGATGGCAGCGGCACGTTCGCCGCCCGCGCGAGAGCCGGCGAAGAGCCAGTTGCGGCGTCCGACGGCAATACCGCGTAGCGCACGCTCGGCGATTTTGTTGTCGATCTCCAGACGGCCATCGTCGAGGAAGCGCGACAGTGCGGGCCAGCGCTTCGTGTCATAGGCGATGGCCTTGGCCATGTCGGAATTGGGCGACAAATGGCGAAGGGCAGCGTCGAGCACCTCGCGCAAGGCATAGACCCTCGGCCGGCTTTTCTCCTGCCGGGTTCGGCATCGCACATCAGGCGGTTGGCCGCGGACCTAGGCCTCGACAGCGTAAAGGGTGCCGATCCGCTCGAGGATGTCGATGGTCGACGGCGTGGGCGACCGCTCGTGGGGTCAAAAACCTAGCGTTGGAAATGCACCCAGCAGGCGACCTCGGTGACGCCGCTGCGGTACAGCCCGTCATAGCCCGCGTAGGCATCGGCCTGGAGGAAGCTGCGAAAGCCGGCGAGATGGGCCATTGGATGCGCGGCGGTGCGATCCGGCGTGAAGCGGTACCTGGTCGCAAGCGGCGCCGTGCCGCCAGATGCCGGTCGTCGACGGCGTAAACCCACAGCCGCCCGGCTGCGGTCTTGCCCCGGCCGAGGTCGAGCACCGGCACCGGCGTGTCGGCATGGATCTTTTCGGCCTTGGCCGCTCTGAAGAGTAGCGCATTATCAGCTGAGGAGCGTGTTGAAGCCGCTCGCAACAATCGCCACTGTGGGCACGACGCTCACGAACACGAGCAATGCTTTACCGGCGTTAACCATTTCAAAAGTTGTGCACGTCATGGTTGATGAGAAGTCAACGGAGCTCCCGACTATGATCGAACAGACTCTGATCCGTGTTTGCGAAGGCCAGATGGTGGCGGCGGGTGTTGCGCTGAAGGCTTTTTTCCGGGAGCATCAGGAGGTGAAGGTTAGGCTCAGCGAGAGCGTAATGCACGACGAGATTATTGCGTTGATAGATCGCGAAACCTCCAAGGGAACAGCGTCACTGATGGCTCTGCTTAGCAACGCAGCCACGAGAGCTTGGAGGCAAGGAAACCTCGATCATGCCGGCCATGTGGTGGTTCGGCTGCGCGATGTATTTCCTGCGCTCTGATCAGCGTGCCGCCGTCCAGACGATCGCCCGGCCAACTATACTTGTGACGTCGAGCCGGGACTCGGTCTCAGCAGGTTGTCTCACGCCTCGCTCTCGGCAAGCGGCTGTCCCGCCTGCCGAGGGGTAGGAGCTACCAGCGCGCGGTTGCCCGCCGCAGCCTGCCCGACGGACGATCATTGTACTGTGATGCCATCGCGGCTCGTGCTGCGGTGCATTGGGATCAATTTGGCGGCAGTATGGTATGAGCGAATGCCGGTGAGGCCGGCCGACAGGGCAGCCTGTCCGTCATCAGCGGTGACATCGAGGCATGAGCATGGCACAAGTTCGCTGACCCCGGCGGCGTTTCCCAAGCGCCTGCTCCAGCGTGACATGCCCGATCGGTTAGCCGAGGCGAATAATACCAGGGCAACTTCAACAAGGAAGTCGTACAGCCTCCAGTACCATTTTGGCATGTGCAATCTCCCGCTTAATCAGCGCGTGGTGCAAAATCTAGCCTCCCTCGGATTGCCCCCACAACGAATTGACACAAACTGCATTACTGAGGACGCACAATCCGCAGGTTGCACAGGCATTTTCTCCTTTGATGGCGTTCATCCGACAGCAGCAGTTCAACTTGCTGGCTACCGCGATATGGATCAGCAGTTTGGCCTATCTTCTGTAACTGCAGTACCAGGGACGGCACTTGGATTACTATGATCCTCGGGATGAGCGCCATCGGTTTCGCAATTCGCCGCCGTCAGAAGCCCCGTGTAACCGGGGGTGCGCATGAGCTTGCTTCACGCTTAAAGCTCAGTTCCGAAAATCGTTAAGCATACCAAGGTATGTAACGCTATAGTGATGAAAAGATGCGTCTATCTGCCCTTTTTTCATCAGCAAAGTTTCCGATTAGGCTGAGTTGTCTATTATAATAAAAGTGCGATCGATTGTAAGCGCCGGGCTGCCAAGCATTAATACCTATGAGTGTGCGGCAACGGGGGGCAACTGCCATACCAGCCTTCTGCACCTCCCCTGGGGCGTTGCATTACATGTATAGGAATTCGGGGAAGTACTTATAGGATATGTAGTGATCCCTTAAGTTTTTGGAATGCATTAACGTTCTCGAGCGATGCGATGATGCATTGGTACGCAAAGGGAAGATCATGTCGAGGACCACCGATCTGCTGGAAGTGGCCGTTGCCGTCGTCATCGAGAACACGCCAGCCGGCGAGGTCCGTCAGACCAACCGCCAGCGCGCCAATGTCGACAAGGCGTTCGCCCGCATCCTCACGCTGATCGCGCCCCGCATCCGCCACTTCATCCGCCAGTACGGCCTGGTCGCGCATTGGGACGATGCCGAGCAGGTCTGCGCGATTGCCGTGCACCGCGCCATCGCCGCATACGATCCGGAGAAGGCCAAGTTCACAACCTTCGTCAACTGGCAGATCCGCGGCGAATTGCAGGGCCTGCGCTTCCGTCTGATGGCCGATCAGCGTCCGTCTGCGAAGAAAGTCTCCGCTGCCACTGTTTCGCTCGACGCTCTGGCGATGGGCATGGACGGTGAGGACGGCGTGCACGAATTCCTGATCGAGGACGAGAGCGCGCTACCCTCCACCGAAGCCGCCGCATCGTCGTTCATGGCCGAGGGAACCGCGCAGGCGCTGCTCGATGCCTATGTCGACCATCTTCGCGAGGTCGGCACCAGCCACCTGCTGCGCGCCCGCGCCAAGACCGGCACCCGCGCCAAGACGCTCGCTGCAGGCGAGTCCGCGAAGCTGGAGGAGCGCATCCAGCGTGATCGCGAGATCGTCGAGCATCACCTGTTCAACGCCGACGAATCCGCCGAACTGCCAAGCGACCTGACCCGCGAGCGGCTACGCCAGATCACGCGCCGTGCCAGCAAGATCATCAGCGAACTCGCCGAGGACGGTGCTCACCTGCGCAGCCGCCCGGCCGACCGCAGCCGCTCGCTGCTGCCGAGCCCGGCGCAGCGCCAGAGCCAGATGGTGCGCGTCAAGGCGATCGCCTCGGTCCCCGCCGATTTCGAAGCCGCCGATGCCGCCTTCCTGTCAGGCGAAAGCATGGCGATCAGCAACGCACGCCTAAACTAACCCAATGAAAACGCGATATTACTTATTCCTCTTATAATAGTAGTAAGAACGTCGAGGAGGTCGCACGCGCCATCTGTCAGCTCCCGATGGACCGTTCGTCTGCCAGCGTTTCCGCTCAGCGCGGGGTCGGAGATGCCGGGAATCGTGACCCGCAAGGGCAATCCAGCGATGCGCAGCCTTGCAGTAGCAGGGAGCGGCCTTGCCTTTGACGTCACCGAGGCACGCAAATAAACCGATATGCCGGCGTGACTATCGCGCCCCGTGCAGACAGCTATGGGGGAGGAGACGCCGGTAACCTGGCTTCCCCCTACCGAACTATGCTCGTTGCCTAATCACCACATTTAGAAATATGGTTGCCAGGAAAGCGGTGATATTGGCGAAAAATCAGGAAATCTGCAACACGGTTGGCCTCGTAAAGCCTCAAAGAAGATTATTCATCCTGTAGGCGCAGATCTATCAAGTGCTGACGAGCTTCGCATTTGAATACTTGTCTCTGAGTAATGCAATTTTGGAGAAATGGATAACGTATAATCAGGAGGCTCCTGCGCCCATGCGGCGGTGAATATCAAGCAAATTTTGTTCAACGTACCGCAAATAGGTTTGAAATGATATTGATCCATAACAATTATCAATTCTATCGAGTTATTACGTATCAGATTAACAACCATTAATATCTGTTAATATTTATTAACCAATTTTCAGACCAATTTGATGCAAATTTTCTTAGACAAATATATTCCGGGAGAATACATAAGTAAAAACCACAAATGGCATAATGCCGACTATAAGTAGTGAAAGGATAGATCCTAGGCGTCAGCTGGAAGTTTAAACGCTTCTTATGAATGGCTGCCGGAGCTTCCTGAGGAGAAGGTTCATGGTCGTATCAGGTCTTGACCAAGTTATCGACGATTTCGAAGCGGGCTGGGAGGCGGCTGAAATTGCGCTAGAGACCAGTCTCTTGGACGGATTTGAAATGTCCGGAGGATCAGCTGAATACTGGTGGGACGGACGGTACTTCGCTCAATCCGAGCGGAACGCATCGGCAAAGATTGTGGAATGCACGCCAAGCGATACCCACCAACTTGATCCCGCTGTGACCACATTAGGTCGCGCTGATCAAGTTATAATTCATGCGGTATCTTCGCGAGATTGGCCCGAGTCGCAAAATCGTAGCATTGTCCAAAAGCTTCTCAATCGAGCCCTGCGCGGAAAAGTTCATTGTCCACGTCGAGATTGCAGATTGATATACATAAGTTAACTTGGAATAAGCCAATATAATTTTGATTATGTCTACCTTATCTCTGAACGGCAAATGAACATTTCGGCCCCATTACAAACACATTAGCAATTATGTGAAATCCAGATGGCGCTGGATTGGGGGCATCATGTACTTGAGTCGTATCGTATCTGATGATGCTGCCAAGATTCAAAGTAATGAAGAAAATCACGTTACCGGTCGCAAAGCGGAGCTTGTAAGCTTTTACGATACAGTAATGGATCAGCCTATCACGATAAGGCTAGCAGATAAGAACCATGAACGTAATACTGCAAATCTCCTACTAAACAGGATGTACTCATGGCGAGGGTATGGTGATAACCATAAAATCGCTAAATCGCCTAATCACGCGACTTTCACGGCGTCATCGAACGGAGAAATTATAGGAACCATCACGCTGGCGGTTGATTCGGCAAGCGGTTTAGCCGCGGATCATCTCTTCAAAGACGTGATTGATGAATTTCGCGCATGTCCAGGTGCTAGCGTTTGTGAGTTGACGAAGTTTGCCTTTAATACGGCCAAACCGTCTAAGCCGATGCTCGCGTCTCTGTTCCATCTCATCTTTATCTATGGACAGCATGCATACGGCTGCACGGACCTTTTTATTGAAGTTAATCCAAGACATGTCCGCTTTTACGAATGCATGCTCGGTTTCAAGCGTATTGGTACCCTCAAGAACAATACCTCGGTAGCCGCCCCGGCGCAGTTAATGTGGCTGAGCGTTGCGCATATTCGAGAACAGATCGCTCAGCATGCCGGCCGGGGTGATAGCGCTTCAACACGCTCCCTTTATGCGTACTTTTTCTCGCCACGCGAGGAGGAAGGTCTCCACGGAAGGATGATCGGCCAATCTTAGAGCCCGATTCATAAGTTTCTCAAGCATAGCAGTACCTTGCGGTTCTTCTGGTGAGCATGCGGATGGACGCGACCAACGTCCATGCGGTTAAGGAAGAGACGGACGTTTCCCAGTCTTTCGCCAGGCGGCGGCATCGCCCAAGCCATGCGAAGGTGCGCTCGACGACCCATCGCCGAGGCAGGATTTCGAAGCCTTTGGCGGCATCAGATCGTTTGATGATCTCGATGGTCCAGTCGCCATGGCAGGCGGTCGCGTCGCGCAGTTTTGCCCGGCATAGCCACCATCGGCGAAGACATGGCGTAACCACGGGAAACGCCAGCGGATTGCCTTGAGCACATCCGCAGCGCCGTCCCAGTCCTGAATGTCGGCTGCGTGAACCAGGATGAAGATCAGGAAGCCGCAGGTGTCAGTGAGGATGTGACGCTTGCGACCTTTGATCTTTTTGCTAGCGTCATAGCCGCGAACACTGCCGCTTTCCGTGGCTTTCACCGACTGGCTATCGATGACACCGGCGCTGGGCGAAGCTTCGCGTCCCTCAATTTCGCGCAGGCTCATCACCAACGGCATGTTGATCGCATCGAACAGGCCGGCGTCGCGCCAAGCGTAGAAATAGCGCCGCACCGTCGAGACCAGCGGAAAGCATTTTGGCAACAGCCGCCAGGCGAACCCGCTCGCTGCGATGTAGAGCATGGCGTTCACAGCTTCGCGCATGTCGGTTGTACGACGCCGGCCGCCTCGCTTTGGGGACGGGATGAACGGCGCTGTCACAATCCATTCCCGATCCGTCATATCGCTTGGATAGCGTAATCCTTCCCGGCTATGCCCGCGCCGGGCAATACCAGACCATGGCATGGTTCACTCCATCTCTTCGCAACGACGGCCTGAATCACAACATACTGGTATTGCTCAACAACTTTCGGATCGGGCTCTTAGAGGCTGGAAGACAAGGCGGTCAAACCGCGCTCACCATCAGGTACGGGCACTCCGCTGAAATCAAATTGGCTAGTTACGCACCGTTTGCATCTCAGGAGTGACGCGACACTCAACTTGAAGGCGCGGCAGCTAAGCTTCTGCCGCTCTTAATATAATGTATATTCAGGCTGCCAGTATGGCCCACCCCAGCTCAGCTCAGCTACCATTGCGACGTGGTGGCGCCGTGCTCATTCCCACGCGTCTGGGCGACCAAATTAAGACCAACCGTAGCGACGCTGCGAGCCCAGCACGCCCCCACCGAGCTGACTCGATATAGGTGCTAGATCAGACACACGATTCAATCGGCTATCTGGTGCGAGCGCGCGAGGCGGAAACGACAAGTTGAGGAAAGCGCGACAGCACCTTCGGTCCTTCATTCTGAGGCACGGTCGCATCTATGCTGAACGCCTATGCTAGCCGGTGGTCGGCAACTCAGCCCTTCAAACACCAGGCTTAGAGGCTGTGTCAGAAAGGCAGCGTAATGGTGGACGGTCGAGCCTCGATGTGACAACGCTTATGCCAGCTCCCGCGTTGCAATGGCGACATCGATCGGCATCAAGATCGTCCGCAAATTCGCTGATTAGATCGGCTTTGTCGTTCACCCGTCGGTGGGTCGTCGAGCGATCCTTCGCCTGGCTCAACCGCAATCGCCGTCTCGCCGAAGACTTTGAGCAGACCATCCGATCGGCAACCGGCTTCCTCTATGCTGCCTCTGCAATGATGCTCGTCAGGCGCTTAGAGTGGACTCGTTGATCACAGCCAGAAGATGACCGTGGCAGCGAGGGCGACGGCGGAAAAGAAAGCTGTGGGGCAGCGATCGTAGCGGGTGGCGACGCGTAGCCAATCCTTGAGGCGGCCGAACATGATCTCGATGCGGCTGCGGCGTCGGTAGCGGCGCTTGTCATACCTGATCGGCTCGTTGCGTGATCGCCGACCCGGGATGCATGGCTGGTTGCCCTTTGCCTGGAGAGCGTCCCTATACCATTCGGCGTCATAGCCGCGATCGCCAAGCAGCCACTGCGCCTTGGGCATGTCGTCGAGCAGCGCTGCCGCTCCGGTGTAGTCACTAACCTGGCCAGCGCTCATGAAGAAACTCAAGGGCCGGTCGTTCGCGTCGGCGACGGCGTGGAGCTTGGTGTTCATGCCGCCCTTGGTGCGCCCGATCAGGCGGCCGGACCCCTTGTTTTACCCGCAGGCTCCAGGCCGTGTGGTGCGCCTTCAGGTAAGTCGCGTCGATCATGACCGTCTTCGGCTCGGCACCTTTCGCCGCCAGCCCCTCCATCATGCGCGTGAACACGCCTGCCTCACCCCAGCGCTTCCACCGATTGTGGAGCGTCTTGTGCGAACCATAGGCGGTGGGTGCATCTCGCCAGCGCATACCGTTCTTGTTGACGAACACGATGCCACTCAGCACCCGCCGGTCATCCACACGCGGCTTGCCGTGGCTCCTGTGGGAGAACGGCCGCAACCGCGCCATCTGCTCATCAGTCAGCCAAAACAGGTCGCCCATTCCGATCTCCTTGCGGAGCCTGAGTCAGATCGTGACGCTCACATCAACGGGTCCTGACCCTAATGCGAACGTATGGTCTCAGTGGGCAGCCGACACGAAAGCAATCATCGCTGACTTAAGAAAGAATGGCGTACAAAATACAGTTGCCGTAGAGTGGCCGGGGTCTAGCGCGGCGTTCAGGATCGACAAGGGGGAACCGTCGTACAAAGCTTGTGAAAGCGCGGGATGTGCAGTTGATCGTCAAGAAGGCCTTGGAGCCAGCAATGTTCTGTTCTCACCGCATGCCTATTGGGATCACGGCTCGAGCGGCACAAACCCAAACTGCGATCCTTTTTTCTTCCTTGATATGACGCGAAGGGCAGCTGCAAAACGCGGCTAGAAGCTGTTCCTTGGCGAGGCTGCGTTCGGTAGCTATTTGAAGGTTCGCGATAGTTGCGGTCCGCTACTGGATCGCGCCATTACAGAAATCAAGGAGCACCCAGAAACGTGGTTTGGTGTGACTTGGTGGGGTGGCGGCCGCGAGTGGAAGGAAACTTATATTTTTAAAGTCGAGCCAGCTAAGGGCACTCGAGCTAATATATCGCACAGCCGTTATCTTGATCAGCTGCGGGGAAGTGATGGGCAGCATCAACAGCCTTGATGCAGAACATGCAGGAATGAAGGGCAGTCACAAATCTATTTTGCCCGTCTGTCGTGGAGCCATCTCGACCATCGCAGCATCGTCAGCCTGCAAATTTGACAATACGTTCTAAGACTTGCTCATGGCGATAATCCAACGCTCGTTGTGTTGATCTTTTTGCCACCTCTAAGTTGCGTTGGGCGAAATAACGACCGTCGTGCCAAAATTCCGTTAATGCTCCGGATATAGTTTCGCCAAGCGGGCCGACTTCCCGCTGCGATTCATAAGAATTCCAGCCTGCTTCGAACGCGTCGATGATGTGGTCGAGACCGGATACGAGCATGATACCTATTCCTAACAGATTCTCAGCAGACTTTTTAAAGTGCTGCCGATCCGGCTCTGTTCTAATCCACAATGACAAGTATTGTTCCCATCAATAGTTTACAAAATATATACATAGATAAGATATCAGCTGAAAAGGTAAAATGATAGAAAGTTTGGCATCGTCGACGATCTTGTAAACTTTTGAGACAATGTACGGCTGCATTCATAAGGTATTTTACTTGTATAGACCGCGACGTAGGCCCCGTCTTTAATTAAGCGGCAACCAGATACGAGCGTTGTTGTCGTGCAGGAGCGCCGGCGAAGCAACGGGCGGGTTAAAACCCGCCCGTTGCTTTTCGAAATTTGGCGGCGAATGCTGTCGATTTGGCGTAGCGGAGCGACGAGTGCGGCCGCTCGGTCTTGTAGTGATCGACCCGCGCGCGAGAATCGACCGCGCTTGGCGAACGGTGAAGAACAGCGTTTCGTTAAGCAACTCGCCGCGCATGCGACCGTTGAAGCTCACGACCAACCATTCTGCGTCGGCTTTCCCGATATAGTGCCGCACGACGCGCGTCTCGTCAGACTACGCGAGCCCCGCGTTCGAGGTCAGCTCGGTGCCGTTGTCGCTAACGATCATTTTGGGCGCGCCGCGCTCGGCGATCAGATCAGCGAGTTCGCGTACAACGCGCTTACCCGAGATCGAGGTGTCGAGCATCGCCCGCAAGCACTCCCGCGTCACGCCGTCGACGATGTTGAGGATGCGGAACCGCCGCCTTATGGCCATCTGGTTATGCAAGAAGTCCAGGCTCCAGCGCTGGTTGGGCAACGCTAGCGCGGGGGCCGGCGCCCACGCGCCGATAGCGCGCTTGCGTCCCTTGCGACAACGCACCGTCAAACCCTCTTCGCGGTAGAGCCGCTGGGTCTTCTTGCGGTTGATCGTGATGCCGGGCGGGCGCAACAGGATGTGCAGGCGCGGATAGCCGAACCGCCGGCGCTGCTGCGCCAGCTCGCGCAAAACGCCACCGCAGGTCGCCATCATCTGCCCGGCACGAGCGATACCGCATGCTCGTGCAATCTGCCCCGACGACAGCACACCCATCCGCAGCTATTCTAACGATGCTTCGCATCGCAGGAACCTTGGGCTGCTCCGCCCGCCGGCGCACTCATCCCCAGCGCCGTCTGGAGATGCGCGACCACCTCCCGCTTTGCGGCGGGCGTCACCATTTTTTTAAAGCAGGTCTTTCAGACCTGCGTTGTCGAGCATTGTGTCCGCCAGCAGCCGCTTGAGCCGGCCGTTCTCTTCCTCGAGCGCCCGCAGCCGCTTCGCATCGGCCAAACTCGGCCTACCACGCATAATTGATCGCGCTCGACATCCCGTGCCGTCGGCACAGATCCGTCACAGCCACGCCAGCTTCTGCCTCCTTCAGGATGCCGATGATCTGCTCTTCCGAAAACTGCTTCCGCTTCATCTATCCATCCCTTCCCAGGCCGGATTCCAGCTTCAACTGGAGAAAAAACGGGCACGTCAACCGCTACTACGAAACGAAGCCAATGCTCGTCAGCTTTCTGAAACTACATCTCTCCGGCTTTCAAAAATCTGCCAGCTTCGATCATGAAGAATCTAGGCCGAGGCAGGGAATGCCTCGGCCTAGCAACCGTAGTTAAGCGGTTCGTCCTAGCTGACGTAAGGTTCTTAAAGGACCTTTTTCGTTGACAAAACTTTGCTTGGACCCGTTCCGGGTACCTAAAGATAGTTAACAACGTGTACATGGTTTGTGAACGCCGCTAGCA
>NZ_JAKNQH010000003.1 GCF_022662305.1 Sphingomonas sp. BAUL-RG-20F-R05-02 | reverse complement strand
GGATGCCTGAATGTAGGTCCGCATTGCCTCGGCATCCGCTTCGATCCGGTCGATCCGATATTTTACGAGATCCCCGATTGAGATGAGGCCGATCATCCGCCCTTCCTCCACGACCGGTAAGTGGCGGATGCGTCGACGCGTCATCAGCGACAGCGCGCCAAGCGCCGCCTCATCGCGCGTCACCGTGATTGCCGGGGCCGTCATCACGTCACCCACTGCCCGCTCCAGCGCTGACGCGCCGTGTTCCGCCAGCGCATGGATCACGTCCCGCTCGGAAAAGATGCCGACGACATCCTCACCATCCAGCACCGGTACCGCGCCGATACGATGCTGCGCGAGCAACGCCACCGCTTCGGCAACGGTGGCGGTTCGGGCGATCGCGGTTACGGCATCGCCCTTTGCTTGCAGAATCGCTTTGATAGTCATGGCATCCTCTCCTTGGCCCATGTGCGTCAGCGGCTCATTTCGAGTCTCGCCGGGCTTGAAAGACTCCTCCTTTCGGGATCAAAGCGCAAGCGTGGACGTGCAACCATCAGCCCTCGACAAACCCGATGCGGCCGCGTTCGCTTGGGCGCGCTTCCGGCGCATCCTTGGCTGGATGGCGGTCGGCACCGCGATCTTCATCGCCCTAGCGATTTGGGCGCTGGAGATGGCTTACGGACCACTGTCGTGGGTAGCGATCCTGGCGGTGATCGGCGGTGGTGGCGGGTCGATCATGCTGGGTGCTGTGCTGATGGGGTTAAGCTTTTTCAGCTCGGGTACCGGCCATGACGAAGCCGTTGAAAGGTTCGACGGCTGACGATCAATCATCGTCGATCTGCCGGTATCGCAACGTGACACGTCCGTTTGCCGGTACCGTCACCGGCAAACGCAGGGCTCCGTCGCGGCGCACGGGAGTGACCGAAGCTTTACGGACGCGACCCGGTACGGCGAGGATTTCCGCCTCGAACCGGATCGGCCGAGGGTTCGCATTGCGGACGATCAGCCCGTATTCCTTCCAATGCTTGCCGCTGGCCGCGTGGACCGCCTCGACGGTCACTTGCGTCGCGTTGGCGACGTCGATCTCGACATCCTCGCCGATCGCCTTGTCGGCGATGCCCCCCTCGCCTACCAGCAGCGGCACGCCGGCGCGCGGTGCGAAGACCGCGACCGGACCTGCCGGCAGCGGTAGTCCAAGGCCGGCATCCTTGCGGTTGCGCGCACGCAGCACGGTGCGGACCGGGCCGGGATTGCCCTCGCGCAAGCGCACCCGGTAGAACACCTCGACCGGCACGGCGCCGCGATGGAGCAACGCGACCTGCTTCTGCGCCCGCGCCGCGACGGTCGTACGGTCAGGAACACGGTACAGCTTGAGATCGCCCAGATCCTCCTGAACCGCCATTCGCGCACCCGTCACGACGATATCCATCGCCGCCATCGGCGGCGGTGGCGGCGGTGGTAGGGCAAGTAAATGCATCGTTTCCTCCTTTACCTCCGGCGCAGACAGACATTGCAACGCGATCGACCGAATACCGCTACGCTCCCACGCATACGGCGCGCGCCCCTCACGCTTCACCGTGCCCGCAACCACCATCGTCTCGGCATCTGGAAAGCCCGTGACATCGCTGCTCGCCAGCGTCAGCCAGGCGACCAGATCGGCATGCGCGCCATCCGGGCTGAGTGTCGCGACGTAATTGGCCTGCCAGTCGAACCCCCAGGCGAGGTAGGACAGCGTGACCGTCACCGTGCGCGCGACTGGCGAGTCGAGCAGGATCGACAGCGTCGGCTTGGCGGGCAGCGCGGGCGGCACGCCGTGATACCCGATCGCCCCCTGCCCGCCGTGACAGTCGACCGCCTCGAACCCCTGCGCGGTCTGAACGATCGCCGCGCCATCCGGGCCGGAGCGGAGGATACCTTCCTCCTCGCGCACCTGCTTGCCGATATGACGGCGGATCGTCACCGGGCGGCCGAAGCTCGCCGCATACAGCGTGCGCGGCGACAAAAGATCGGCGTCCAGGTTCTTTTCGCGTACGCCGTCGGGCAAGCCGCTGACGATCGCACTTTCCGGCAGGATCCCCGCCGCCACGCCCTGAAAGCGCACCACCGCTGGCCCCGCCGGCAGCGTCAGCGTGCGCCGTTCGGTAATCAGCGCATAGCCGCGTGCCCAATTGCGATCGATCGCCGTCTTCGCCGCACGGTCGGGCGCGCGGTAGATCGTCACCGCCAGCCCGGCGGGTGCCGGAGAGTCGATCGCCGGCGGCTCCTGCCCAGCCGCCGGCGCGGCGAGAACCGCCAGCAGGGCAAGGGCCCTCCGCACGCGCGGCATCAATAGCGGGTGTCGAAGGTCGCGGTCAGCGTCGCCGAGCCGTTGGCGGGGACAGTCACCCGCCACACCGCCTCGTCCGCACCCGGCCGCTCGCTCTTCTGGCTCTCCTCGACAATGCGCGTGTCGTGCCCCCCGCCGTCGAGTCCAGCCTGCGCGAGTTCCACCATGGCGGCGTCGCTACGCGCGTTGGTGAACTGGTAGCGCATCGTCGTGCGCCACCGTTCGTCGCCGACCCGCTCGCGCTTCTCGACGGTGGGCAGGATCTTCACGTCGAACGCCTCGCCCGTCTTCAGCGCGAGCGCGGATCCCATCGGCGTATGCGGGATCGCGCTTTCGCCGATGAACTGCGGGCTGCCCCGCACGTCGCGCATATACACCCGCACCGTGCCGGCCGGCAGCGCATCCCCCAGCCCACCCTCCTTCGCGGCGGAGAATTGCAGCACGGTGTCAACGCTCTGCGCCTCGCTGAGCTTGCCGAGCCAGCTGTTGCGGTAGGAATACGCCTTGCTGGCGGGCACGCCGGTCGCGTTGAGGAAACTGACCTGCTTGGTCTGCGCGTTTGCGATCGTGGTGCGGTCACGCAGCGGATAGACGTAGAAATCGCCGAGCTGTTCACGCGACGACGTTTCCGTGCCTGACTTATTGCCGCGCGGACCGGTGTTGCCGAACCGGTTGGGCCGGTAGGTGTCGTTGTCGTCGCCACCGACCGTACCCGCCACCAGCAGCGTCTTGGCGTTCGCGAACGTCGTACCGCTGGTGTTCGACAGCGTGATCCAGCCCTGCACGTCGAGCTTACCGGCGCGTGCGTCGAACAAGGCGACGTAATCCGCCTTCCACGCGAGCCCGCGCGACAGATAGCTGAGCGTCACCGGCCGCGTTCCGGCGATCGCCGCGTCGAGCGTGATCGACAGCGTCGGTCGCGCCCGCAGTCCCGGCGGCAGCGCCGGGAACACGACATGCGCATTGTCACGCAGAACCTCAATGCGATCGCCGATCTGGACGATCGTGCCGCCGTTGTTGGCCAGTACGCGCGCACTCTCGCGCGTTTCGGTGCCGGTGGCGGGATTGGTCCGCACCACCGTCACGGTCTGGCCGACCGCCTTGTTCATCAGCGCGTTGGGGGAAAGCAGGTCGTAGTCGAAATTCTGTTCGACGATGCCCGCGTCGGGCGCGGCGAGGGTGACGGTCTCTGGCCGAATTTGCGCGGACACGTCGGGAAATTCCTCGCGGCTGATACCGCGCGGTAGCGTCATCTGCCGCGTGTCCTGCACCAGCGCGAGATCGTTGTTGTAGATGGTGACCGCGACATCGCCCTGCCGGCTCGGGCCAGCGGGCGCGGACTGCGCAAAGGCGGGTCCGGCGATCAACGCAAGCACCCCGCCACAAATCGAAAGCCGCATCGCCATCTCCCCCGTTCTGGCCGTTAGCGTTGCGCTACGGCTGCTACGCGGGGATGACAATGCGGCTCGAGAAATCGCCGATTGGGGAAGATCTACGCTTCGACGGGCGCGGTCGCGGGCGGACGACCACGGCGGCGGCGCGGTTTCTCCGCCTCGCCGTCCGTCGCAGCAGGGGCAACCTCGCTCGCCTCACTCGGCGCGGGCACCGGTGCGGCGGTGAGCGACGGCGGCAGCAACCCGGCGTCGAACGTCGGCGCGGCCTCACCCTCAGCCGGCAAGACCCGACGCGGACGGCCACGACGGCGCGGCTCGGCGGCCGGCGCCTCGGCCTGCGGTGCCTCGACCGTCGACACTTCGGCAACTACGCCGGCGGTTTCCGGCTCTACCGCAGGCTGCTGCTCGGCGCGGCCTTCTTCGGCACGTGCCTCACCGCGCGTATCCGGGCGATTGTCCTGACGCCCTTCCTGCCGAGCGTCCTGACGCGCTTCCTGTCGGTTGCCATCGCGCTGCGGGCGACAATCCTCGGTGCCGCGTTCCTGACGATAGTCCTGGCGATCCTGCCGCTGCGGGCGCTCGCCACCCTCGGCGTTCACGCGGCGCGGGCGTTCCTCGTCGTTGCCGCGGCCGCGCTGGGCATCGCCATACTGACCCCGTCCCTCACCACGCTGCGAGCCGTCCTGACCGGTCTGGTTACCCTGCTGGCCCTGACCATTATGGCCGCCGTTTTGAACGTGGCCGTTGCCGTTCTGCTGGCGCGGCTGTTGCTCGTTGCCGGCGGGCTCACCCTCGTCCTCGTAATCCTGCTCGTCCTGGTCGAACGTGTTGGCGCCACCGGGCCGACGGCCCTGCTGCTGCGCCTGGTTGTTCTCCTCGAAGCGTGAGCGCGTCTCGGCCAGCACGCGGAAATAATGGTCCGCGAACTGGAGGTAATATTCGATGTTGACGCGGTCGCCCTGCATCTGCGCATCGCGCGCCAGCGCCTTGTATTTCTCAAGCAGCTGCGCCGCGTTGCCACGCGCCCGGTTGTCGATACGATTGCCAGTGTCCTGGCCACGCCCCGAATTACCACCCTGCGGGCGCTGCTGCTGCCCGCCACGACCGCGACGACGGCCGGCTTGACGATTGTTGATCAACTGCTTTTCGTCCTGTCCTACGAAACCAAACCGGCGTGTGCTCCACGAACCTGTGAATGCAAGCCCCTCGGCCATTCTGACGCCACATCAGGGCGCCGAAAGCCTGCCACGATCGCCGGACCACAGCGATTGCATGACGAAGGGGGCGGGCAACCGGCCGATCTCAACCCGTGAAGGTGGTATCGCGTGCCCCAACACCCCTTCGATAGCGGGTGACGCAGCATTCTCCAAGCACAATATTGTTTTCGCGCTGCGACAGATCAAGTGGCGATCACCGCCCGCGCGTGCCCGGCGAGGTCACGGCGCAACGCGACGGTAAATCCGGCAGCGTCGAGCAGTTCGGAAACGGCGTCGGCCTGCGTAGCCCCGATCTCCAGGATCGCGGCACCTCCTGGCGCAAGCAGCGCGCGCAGTTGTGGAACGATGCGGCGATAGTCGTAGAGTCCATCCGCGCCCGCGAACAGCGCCGCACCCGGTTCATGGTCGCGCACCTCGCGCGGCAACCGCTCGTCCGTGCCGATATAGGGCGGATTGGCGAGGATCAGGTCGAAGTGTCCGGTCACGTCCGCCGCCCAATCGCCCAGCCGGAACGTCGCGCGCGCCGCCATGCCGAGGTTGCCGGCGTTGCGGCGCGCATAATCGAGCGCCGCTGGTGAGGCGTCCACGCCCAGCCCCGTCGCGTCCCGCCAATGATCCAGCGTCGCGAGCAGCAACGTGCCCGGTCCGGTACCGAGATCAAGTATCGTCTTCGGGGGCGCCGCACCGAAATGGTCGATCGCCGCCTCGATCAGCGTCTCGCTGTCGGCACGCGGCACCAGCACGCCCGGGCCGACCGCCAGGTCGATCGTCCAGAACGCACGGGAGCCGGTGATATACGCGATCGGTTCGTGCGCGAGCCGGCGTGCGACCAGCGCGGCGAACGCGGTCGGCGCAGGATCGTCGAGCCGGGCTAGCAACAAGGCTTCGCGGCTCGTTCGCATGGCATGCGCCATCAGCAATTCCGCGTCGAGACGCGGTGTCGGCGACGTCTCCGCGAGATCACGCGCGGCAGCGGCGATGGCGTGGCGGGCGGTCATTAGGGGCGCGTCGCGGCAAAGCCGCGCCGTCGGACGGCGCAAGCGCCGCCGGCCGCGCTTCGGTGTGGTCTGCCGCAGCATGCGGCAGACTGCCCTGCGTTACGAATCAAGGCTCGCCAGCCGGTCCGCCTCGTCCTCGGCGATCAGCGCGCCGATCAGATCGTCCATCTCACCCGCCAGAATTTCCGGCAAGCGGTGCAGCGTCAGGTTGATGCGGTGGTCGGTCACCCGCCCTTGCGGGAAATTGTAGGTGCGGATCCGCTCAGATCGATCACCCGAGCCGACCATCGACTTGCGCGCGCCGGCCCGTTCGGAATGGAGCCGCTCGCGCTCCTGCTCGTACAGCCGCGTGCGCAACACCTTGAGCGCCTTGGCCTTGTTCTTGTGCTGCGATTTCTCGTCCTGCTGGATCACCGTCAGGCCGGTCGGGATGTGGACGATCCGCACCGCCGAATCGGTGGTGTTGACCGATTGCCCGCCCGGCCCGGACGACCGGTACACGTCGATGCGCAGATCCTTGTCGTCGATCTTGATGTCGACGTCTTCCGCCTCGGGCAACACCGCCACCGTCGCCGCCGAGGTGTGGATGCGCCCGCCCGCCTCGGTGGTCGGCACGCGCTGGACCCGGTGCACGCCGCTTTCGAACTTCAGCCGCGCGAACACGCCCTTGCCCTCGACCGAGGCGATCGCCTCCTTGAAGCCGCCGCTTTCCGACGATGATGCCGAGATCAGCTCGACCCGCCAGCCCTGCCCCTCGGCATAGCGCTGGTACATGCGGAACAGGTCGCCCGCGAACAGTGCCGCCTCATCCCCGCCGGTGCCAGCGCGGATTTCGAGCATCGCCGCGCGTTCGTCCGCCGCGTCGCGTGGCAGCAGCGACAGCGCCAGCGCGCGCTCGGCCCGCGACAACGCGGCGCGGATCGTGTCGATCTCCTCGCGCGCCATCGCCTTCAGCTCGGGATCGCCATCCTCCTCCATCTCGGACAGCACGTCGAGTTCGGCGCGCAGCCGCCGCACCTCGCCAGCCGCGCGGGCGACCGGCTCCAACTCGGCATATTCCTTCGACACCGCGACGAAGCGATCCGACGGCAAATCGCCGGTCGCCATCTGCGCCTGCAACTCGTCGCGCCGCGCCTCGATCTGCGCGATCCGTTCGGGGGAGATACCGCCGCTCATGTCTGAGATGTGCCGCCAATCACTGCTTCTACTTTCGCTGCGTCAACGTCCTCCGGTCGCAGGATGCGATGTCCGACGTGAGCCTCGCCGTCGCGAAGATCGAGCGAGACCGCAATCGCGGGGTTCAGCTTCAGCGCCTTATCATAGCGCTTCTTGGGACTGCCCGACGCGAACAACTCGGCGCTGAATCCGGCTCGCCGCAGCGCCGACACCATCGCGAAAGAGCTGATCTCAAACGCCCGGTTCTCGACCACGACTGCCACATCGAGCGCTTCCACAGCCGGCTCCGCCAGCAGCATCGCCAGCCGCTCGATTCCCGCCGCCCAGCCGACACCCGGCGTCGCCGGTCCGCCGAGGCTCTCGATCAACCCGTCATAGCGACCACCGGCAAGCACCGTCCCCTGCGCGCCGAGCCGGTCGGTGACGAACTCGAACGCGGTATGGCGGTAATAATCCAGCCCGCGTACCAGCCGCCCGTTGCGCGTCCACGCCACGCCGGCCGCATCCAGCCCCTTGGTCACGCTTTCGAAGAACGCGCCGGCCTCGCTGGTCAGGTAATCGTCGATTCCCGGCGCGACATCGGCAATCGGCCGGTCGCGCGGGTCTTTGGAATCGAGGATGCGTAAGGGATTCTTGTCGAGCCGGGCGAGGCTATCCTCGCTCAGATCGCCGCGATGCGCCTCGAAATGCGCCACCAGCGCGGCGCGCCACGCATCGCGCGTTTCGGCATCGCCCAGCGTGTTGAGCTGCAACGTCACGCCCTCGGCAATGCCAAGTTCGTGCAGCAACTGATCGGCCAGCACCAGCAACTCGACGTCGGCGGCAGGCTCGGCCGCGCCGATCACCTCGGCGTCGATCTGGTGGAACTGGCGGAAGCGGCCCTTCTGCGGGCGTTCGTAGCGGAACACCGGGCCATGCGTGGCGAGCTTCAGCGGCGCGTACTGCTGCCACCCCTCGGTCAGATACGCGCGCGCGATGCCGGCGGTGAACTCCGGGCGCAGCGTCAGCGAATCGCCACCGCGATCCTCGAACGTGTACATCTCCTTCGACACCACGTCCGTCGTCTCGCCGAGCGAGCGCGCGAACACGGCGGTGGATTCGAACACCGGGATCTCGAGCCGCTGAAAACAATACAGCCGCCGCACCCGGTCGAACGTGTCGACCACCGTTGCGAAACGGCGCTGTTCCTCGCCGAAAATATCCTGCGTGCCGCGGATGCGTTTTGGGGTTTCGATGCGTGCCATAAAGCCGCGTCCTGTAGGCGCTGTCAGCGTGCTTGAAAAGCGGCTCCGCAAAGCGCAAGCGCTCAGCCCATGCAACGCCTCCACCTTGGCCAGAAAGTCGCGCCGCCGCGCTTCATCGCATTTGGCATCATCTTCGTCATCGGCCTGATCGCGGCGATCCCGCCGCTCGGCTGGAGCCGGGGCGCGATGGCCGCGTTCGATGCCGCCGCCCTCGTCTTCCTGCTGCTCGTCACCACGCTGCTCCGCCATGACGAGGCCGACCAGATGCGGCGCAACACGCGCACCAACGATGCCAACCGGGTCGGTCTGCTCGTCCTCACCGGGGTCACGATGCTCATCATTCTCGTCGCCGTCGGCAAGGAGATGCAGGGCAAAAGCGACCCGTGGGTGATCGCGCTGGTGGTCGCGACGCTGGTGCTGGCGTGGCTGTTCTCGAACACCATTTATGCGCTGCACTATGCGCACCTGTACTACGGCGAGGACGAGGATTCGGGTAAGGACGCCGGCGGCCTCAACATCCCGAAATGCCAGGAACCGGATTACTGGGATTTTCTGTATTTCAGCTTCACGCTCGGCATGACGTTCCAGACATCGGACGTGGAGATCACCTCGCGTCGGATGCGCCGCGTCGTGCTCGGCCAGTGTCTCGCGGCGTTCGTGTTCAACCTCGGCGTGCTGGCCTTCACGATCAACACGCTCGGCAGCGGCGGGAACTGACTGCCCGAACGGACTGGACGGAGGCGCGACAGCCGGTCTAGGCTGGGTGCATCATCCCTGCTTTCGCTGGATTTTCATGCACCGCACACTTGCTCTCGCGCTCGTCGCCCTTGCCGCCGTTTCCCCCGCCGCAATTTCCCCCGCAAGGGCCGAAAACTCCAAACCGCAGCCGGTGCCGTTCGTCGATACGATCCCGGCCCCGCGCGACGTGGCGTTTTCCGGTACGGTCACGCTCAACATCGACGCGACCGATACCAAGCGCGGCATTTTCACCACGCAGGAGACGATCACCGGCGTGAGCGCAGGGCATATGGTGCTGCTGTTCCCGAAGTGGCTGCCGGGCAACCATTCGCCTACGGGTCAGATCGACAAGCTCGCCGGGCTGCACATCATGGCTGGCGGTAAGGAAATCCCGTGGACGCGTGACCCGGTCGACGTCACCGCGTTCCATCTTGACGTACCGCAGGGCGCGAACGCGCTCGACATCAAGCTGCAATTCCTGTCCGCCACCAAGAGCGATCAGGGTTCGATCGTGATGTCGCAGAACCTGCTGCGCCTCCAGTGGAACTCGATGAGCCTGTATCCGGCCGGTTACTTCACCCGTGACATCCCGGTGCAGGCGACCGTGACCTACCCGACCGGCTGGGCCGCCGCCTCCGGCCTGCCAGCGACGGCGAACGGCTCGGTCTATCGCTACCAAGTGACCAACTACGAGACGCTGGTCGATTCGCCGGTGCTGGCCGGGCGCTATTACAAGAAGTGGGCACTGTCGCCGCGCGTGAACCTCAACGTGTTCGCCGACAATGCCGCCGAACTCGCCGCCACGCCCGAACAGATCGATGCGCACAAGCGCCTCGTCACCCAGGCGGTCAAGCTGTTCGGCGCGCAGCATTACGACACCTATGAGTTCCTGCTGGCGATCTCCGACCAGATCGGCGGCATCGGCCTCGAACACCACCGCTCGTCGGAGGACGGCGTGAAGCTCGGCTACTTCCTCAACTGGAAGGACGGCCCGGGCCCGCGCAACCTGCTGCCGCACGAATACACGCATAGCTGGGACGGCAAGTTCCGCCGTGGCGCCGAGCTGTGGACGCCCGATTACCGCACGCCGATGATCGACAATTCGCTGTGGGTCTACGAAGGCCAGACGCAGTTCTGGGGATATGTGCTGCAAGCGCGTTCGGGCATCGTGTCGAAGCAGGACACGCTCGACATGTATGCCGGGATCCTCGCGCAGCTCGATAACCGGCCGGGCCGCAACTGGAAGCCGCTGATCGATACCACCAACGATCCGACCATGTCGCAGCGCCGCCCGCGCGGCTGGGTCAGCTACCAGCGCTCCGAGGATTACTACAACGAGGGCCTGCTGGTGTGGATGGAGGTCGATTCGATCCTGCGCCGCGAATCGCATGGCAAGAAGTCGATCGATGATTTCGCCCGCGCCTTCTTCGGTCTGACCGATGGCGACTTTGGCGAAGTCACGTTCAAGTTCAGTGACGTGGTGAACACGCTCAACCAGATCCAGCCGTACGATTGGGCCGGGTTGCTGTCGAAGCGGCTGACCGAGGTCGGCCAGCCCGCGCCGATCACCGGCTTCGCTGCCAACGGCTACAAGCTCATCTATACCGACACGCCGTCGCCTTATGCGAAACAAGCCGAGAAGACGCGCAAGATCAACGATTACAGCTACTCGCTTGGTGTAACCGTCGGCAAAGAGGCGGAAATCACCGCGGTCGGCTGGGACACGCCGGCGTTCAAGGCGGCACTCACCCCCGGCGACACGATCGTCGCGGTCAACGGCACCGCCTATAGCGACGACGTGCTGAAAGCCGCGATCACCGCCGCCAAGACCGGCACCACCCCGATCACGCTGCTGGTCAAGCATGACGACGGGATCGAAACCGTCGCGATCGATTATCACGGCGGCCTGCGCTACCCGCATCTCGAAAAGATCGGCACCGCAGAGGGTGGTCTGGATCACTTACTGCAACCGCGCTAACGGGCTGCCACAGACACCTCAGGACAGGATAGCAGAATGCGGATCGACATGATTCCCACCGGCAAGAACCCGCCGGAAGACCTCAACGTCATTATCGAGGTTCCCGTCGGCGGTGAGCCGGTGAAGTATGAGTTCGACAAGGCGAGCGGCGCACTGTTCGTCGATCGCATCCTGCACACGCCGATGCGCTACCCGGCGAACTACGGCTTCATCCCGCACACGCTGTCGCCCGATGGCGACCCGCTCGACGCGTTGGTGGTGGCACGTTCGCCGTTCATCCCGGGCTGCGTGGTGCGCGTGCGCCCGATCGCGGTGCTGAACCTGGAAGACGAAGCCGGCGGCGACGAGAAGCTGCTGACCGTGCCGGTCGACACGACCTTCCCCTATTACAGCAACATCGGCGAGGGAAGCGACCTCCCCGAGATCGTCATGCAGCAGATCGAACACTTCTTCACCCACTACAAGGATTTGGAGAAGAAGAAGTGGGTCCGCGTCGGCAAGTGGCTCGGCGCCGACGATGCCAAGCGCATCGTGATGGAATCGATCGAACGTTACAAGCAGTCGGGCAAGGAACCGCACGCGGTTTGATGACGTGAGGGCGTGTTCCACGTGCCGTGGGACACGCCTTTAACCCTCAGGCATCGTCGGCAAGGATCGCCAACGCTACCGCATCGCGATTACATCGCAGCGCCGCCCAGCGACCGATCGCGGCGCGCATACCTCCGCCAACCACTCGCCGACCGCTATCAGCGTTCCGCCAGCCCCGTCAGCGCAGTTCCGGACAGCCGCTGGACGGTCCACGCATCCATCGCCTCCGCACCGATCCGGCGGTATAGTTCGACAGCGGGCGTGTTCCAGTCGAGCACCCACCATTCAAACCGTGCGCAGCCACGCTCCACCGCCACGCCGGCGAGATGCCGCAGCAACGCCGATCCCGCCCCGGCGCCGCGTGCGGCCGGCGTGATGTAGAGATCGTCGAGCCAGATGCCGCGCCGCCCGGTCCACGTCGAGAAGGTGTGGTAGAACACCGCCATGCCGACGCGAACGCCGTCGACCTCCGCGATCAACGCCTCGGCCGCCGGCTGCGCGCCGAACAGCGCCGCGTGCATCAGCGCCTCGGTCGACACCACGGCGTCGGGCGCCCTCTCGAACGCCGCCAGTTCGTGGACGAAGCTCATGATGGTCGGCACGTCGTCAGCGCGTGCGAAGCGGATCGTCAAGGTCACAAGGCAGTCTCCAGCACGGCCACCGGCGCACGGACGCGCAACCCGGCCAGACACCCGCAGATGATGAGCGCCGCGCCGGCCAGCGTAAACGGCGACAGCGTTTCCGAAAACACCAGCCAGCCAAGCAGCGACGCCCAGATGAACGCGGTATATTCACTCGGCGCAAGCTCGCTCGCCCGGCCACGCGCATAGGCCCAGGACAGCAACATCAGCGATGTCGTCGCCAGCATCGCCGCACCGACCAGCGCCAGCCAGTGCGCAGGCGCCGGTAGCGTGGCGAAGACCGGCGCCACGGCCAGCATGATCGCGGCGACGATGGCGGTCTGGAAGAACGCGATTTCGACCGGGCGGGCGACCTGCGCCTGCTGCCGCATCAGGACGATGTTCCACGCATAGCACAATGCTGAACCCAGCACCGCCAGCGAGCCGAGCGCCGCCTCCGCCCCCAAGTCCGCGCGCGCCTGTCCGGCGAAGATCACGCCGACGCCGGCGACGGCGATGCCCGAGCCGATCAGCGCGCCCCGCCCGATCCGCTCCTTCAGCACGATCGCCGCGAGCAGCATCGCGGCCAGCGGTGCGACGAACGTCAGCGACACCGCCTGCGCCATCGGCACGCGCGCCAGACCCCAGAAGAACAGGATCGTCATCGTACCCGAGATGCAGCCGCGCAGCAGATGGACCCGCAACACCGCGGGTGCCGGCCAGCGGGTGCGCGTCGCGATGAAGATCGTCCCGGTGATGACCGTTCCCGCCACGCTGCGCCACAGGATCGCATCATAGGCGCCGATCGCAAGCGAAAGCCCCTTCATCACCGCGTCCATCGTCGAGAACACAGCGATACCGACGGTCGCAACGGCAAAAGGCATGACAGGCGAAGCGGGGCGCATTACGCGCACGCTCTAGCGTGCGGGCGGCGTTCCGTCTGCGACAAAGACGCCCGGCAATGGTGCGTCCGGCGGATAAGACCAGTGGATCAGTCGATCCGCATCGTATCGCCGCTGATGCTGACGGTGCTCATATGCCGCAGATAGCTCTGCCCGAGCAACGAGACGTCGCTTTCCGCCAACACCACGCCGCTGATGTCGCTCGCGCGTTTGCCGTCGAGATCGATGCCGGCGATCCGCACCGCCTGCCCGCGCACCGGGCCGGACGCACCGCGACCGATCACCTCGAAGTGCGCCGGGTCGAAGGCGATGTGCGCCCGCCGAGCATCGTCCTGCGTCAACGCCACGGTGTCGGCACCCGTATCGACAACGAAGCGGATCGGTTCGTCGTTGACGTTGGCGACCGTCAGGAAATGCCCGCTCGGCGCGCGATCGATCACGGTCGGCACGGGCGTGGCCTCGGCCGGCGCAGCGGGAGCGGTTGCCGCCACCGCCGGGGCACGCTTCGCGGCCGGCAGGGCAAGCCCGATCGCGATGCCCGCGACGGTGACGATGGCGAACGCGAGCTTCATATGCGCGACGCTAATGTGTGGCGCTTGCGGGCGCGTTGACGGGGATAGTTAATGCAGGAGCGCGCTTATTCCGCCGCCACCGCCTCCGGCACCGCCGCCGCTTCCATCTCCGCCGCCTTGGCTTCGACCAGCTTGACGATATGGTCGAGCATCTCGTCGTCGCCGATCGTGTGCGCGGTGACGCCCGACAGATACACCATGTGCTTGCCGTTGCCGCCGCCGGTCAGGCCGATATCGGTTTCGCGTGCTTCGCCGGGGCCGTTGACCACGCAGCCGAGCACCGACAGCGAAAGCGGCGTGCGGATATGCTGGAGCCGCGATTCGAGCGCCTCGACGGTACGGATCACGTCGAAGCCCTGCCGCGCGCACGACGGGCACGACACCACGCGCACGCCGCGGTTGCGAATGCCGAGTGCTTTCAGGATCTCGAACCCGACGCGGACTTCCTCCTCGGGCTCCGCCGACAGCGAAACGCGCAGCGTGTCGCCGATGCCGTACCACAGCAGCGAACCGATCCCGATCGCAGACTTCACCGTCCCGCCGACGAACCCGCCCGCCTCGGTGATGCCGAGGTGCAATGGGCAATCCACCGCCTCGGCGAGCTGCTGATAGGCGGCGACCGCGAGGAACAGGTCGGACGCCTTCACCGCCACTTTATATTCGTGGAAATCGTGATCCTGGAGCAGCTTGATATGGTCGAGCGCGGATTCGACCAAAGCGTCCGGGCAAGGCTCGCCGTATTTCTCGAGCAGATGCTTTTCAAGACTACCGCCGTTCACGCCGATGCGGATCGCGCAGCCGTTCGCCTTGGCGGCGTTGACGACTTCCTTGACACGTTCCGCCGAGCCGATGTTGCCGGGGTTGATGCGCAGGCAGGCCGCCCCCGCGTCGGCCGCTTCCAGCGCGCGCTTGTAGTGAAAGTGGATGTCCGCGACGATCGGCACGTGGGCAGCGCGCACGATCTGTTTCAGCGCGGTCGTGCTCTCCACGTCGGGGCAGGACACGCGGATGATGTCGACCCCGGCCTCCTCGCAGCGGCGGATCTGGTCGACCGTCGCCTTGATATCTTCGGTCGGCGTGTTGGTCATCGTCTGCACCGTCACCGGCGCATCGCCGCCGACGGGAACGTTGCCGACCATGATCTGGCGGCTCTGACGACGGACGATATCGCGCCACGGACGAAGGGACATGGGGAGATTCCTTGTGGGTTCGCCGGCGCATATAGCGCTTTGTGCGGCGAAGGTGAACCTCTCCCCTTCCCCCTTTCTAGAAGGCTGAAGGTTCAGGAAGCGCGCACGCCCCGCCGCAGGAACGTCTTTGCGCGCAGCTCCGCATTCTCGCGCAGGTTCATATAGGCAAGGTTGTAATCGACCTTATGATAATTGCCGATCGGGATCATCATGTCGACGAACGCGCGGCTCGGTGCCGTCACGTACAGTGCGCCGTCATCGCAGCGCGCCGCGACCAGCCCCGGTTCGACCGCGCGGGGCAGCGCCGCAGACCCGTGCAGCCACCCGCCCCTGTCGAGCCGCGCCGGCGCCCACGCGTCCCCGGTCGACCAGTCGAGCGGATTGATGCAATAGTGCGGTCGCCTGAGCGCGTCTGTCGGGAAGCCGGATTGCTCGGCCACGAACACGCGCTGGCGCGAGGCATTGTGCCCCTCGGCATAACTCGACCACGCGATCACGCAGCCGGTATCGTCGGCATGCTGGCAGGGCCGGGTCGTGCGAAGCGCACGAAACCAGTCGCGCTCGATCCAGGCACCGATCAGATATGCCGCGATCATCTGCCGCGCCACCGGCCGCCCGTCGATCTCGCGCTCGATCAGCAGCCGCCCGAGCCGCGAACCCTGGCTGTGCCCGGCAAGGATGAAAGGCCGTCCCCGATTCCACACCAGGAACTGCCGGAACGCGCGCGCTACGTCGGAATAGGCGACCTCGGTCGCGCGCACGCTGCTCTCGCTCCACCGCACGTAGCCGCCAAGCGTCATCTGCCGGTAGCGCGGCGCATAGATCGCGCAGCAGCCGTTGAACACGCTCGCCTGATCACGGATCGTGGTGCCGGCGACGCGCGCGTTGAGATCGGCATCGTGCGTGCTGGCATTCCACTGCTCGCCGCTGGTGAATACGGTCGGGTAGAGGAAGAACACCGCCACCTTCGCGCGGCGCTGATCGACCTTTCGGACGCCGGCCGGGCCATCGTCGGCCGGATCGTGCATGTCGGGCAGCGACACCCATTCGGAACGCTCCGCGTAATCGGGTGCTGGCGGCGTGCGCGCGGGATCGAACGGTACGGCCGGCGGCTGGCTGTCGGTCGAACTGCCGAACGCGCCGAAGAACTGCGGGCGCGCCTCGCCGGCGCCGAACATCACCAGCAGCCCTGCACCGCACACCGCCATAGCCTGCCTGAACCGCATCCGTGCCCCGTCTTGCCGCACGCCCCACCGCGCTTGCCGCGCCGTAGCATGGCGTAGCCCGCCCGCGTAAGCACACTTCTGTTACATTTGCGGGGGTGGCGCTCACGCCCACGCGGCCATAGAGAGCGGCGATGGAACGGCATCACGGCATGGACTGGCTGCGGATCGGCGCCTTCGCGCTGCTGATCCTCTACCATATCGGCATGGTGTTCGTGCCGTGGGATTTCCACGTGAAGACCGCGCACCCGATCCCCTGGGTGGCGATTCCGATGATGGCGGCGAACAGCTGGCGGCTCATGCTGCTGTTCGTGATTTCCGGCTACGCCAGCCGCGCGTTGCTGTCGAAAGGCACGAAGCTCGGCCACTTCATGGCGACCCGCAGCACGCGGCTGCTGATCCCGCTGATCTTCGGCGTAGTGGCAGTGGTGCCGGTGCAGCCGTGGATCGAATTGGCCGTCAAATACCATTACCCACACGATTTCGGCTGGTTCTGGCTGCACGACTATTTCGGCTTCCACCGCCTGCACGGCATCGGGTTGCCGACGTGGCAGCATCTGTGGTTCGTCGGGTATCTGTGGTGCTACACGCTCGCGCTGACGGTGATGATCGCGCTTGGCGGCTGGCTGCGGGCGCAGCGGGCGTTCGACTGGGTCTTCGGCACGGTGCTGATCGTCATCGTGCCGATCGCGTGGCTGCTCGCCGTCGACATGCTGCTGCCCGGCGCGCGCGAGACGCATGATCCGCTCCACGACAGCGTCGCGCACCTGCATTACTTCCCCGGCTTCCTGTTCGGTTTCGCGCTCGCCCGCTCGGAAGCTGCGATGGCGACGATCGGGCGGTGGTGGAAACCGGCGGGCGTGGTTGCGCTGCTCGCCTATGCCGTGGTTGCCGCGATTGAGTGGCGCTGGCCCGGCAACACTATGCCCGCGCACCCGTGGGGTGTCACCTTCGCCACCGCGCGGGTGGTGCAGGGCTGGTGTTCGGTGATCGCGCTGATCGGCATCGCCGACCGCTATTGGAACAGCGACACGCCGTGGCGCCGCACCCTCACCGAGGCGGTGTTCCCATTCTACATCGTCCACCAGACCATCATCGTGCTGGTCGAATACTGGCTGCTGCCGCTCCACGCCGCCCCGCTGGTCGAGTTCGCGGTGCTGGTCCCGGCCACGGTGGCTGGATGCTGGGCATTCTATCTGATCGGGCGCGAGGTCGGCTGGCTGCGGCCGTTGATCGGGCTGAAGCGGCGCGTCAAGGGGGCGACGATATGAGCTGGGCACTGGCGATTCATGGCGGCGCGGGCGGCATGACGCGCGAGCATCTCCCGCGCGCGACCGATACCGGTGCGCGCGCCGCCTTGGCCGAGGCATTGCGGGCTGGCGAAACCGTGCTGGCCGCCGGCGGCGCGGCGCTCGACGCGGTTGAGGCGGCGGTCAAGGTGCTGGAGGACGATCCGCACTTCAATGCCGGGCGCGGCGCGGCGCTCAGCTACGAGGGCGTTGCCGAACTCGATGCCGCGATCATGCATGGCGCGACCCGTGCGGCCGGGGCGGTCGCCGGCGTTACCGCGACCCGCCACCCGGTCACCCTGGCGCGCACGGTAATGGAGCACAGCCCGCATGTCCTGCTCGGTGGCGCCGGCGCGGAAGCGTTCGCGCTGGAGCACGGAATCGAGCCGGCGACGCAAGACTGGTTGGTCCTGCCCGAACGCCGCGAGCAACTCGCCATCATGCGTGCGGCGAAGGGCGGCGCGTTCGATGTCGAGATGAAGTTCGGCACGGTCGGCGCGGTCGCGCGCGACGTTCACGGCCACCTCGCCGCCGCCACCTCGACCGGCGGCGTCACCGGCAAACGCTGGGGCCGAATCGGCGATTCGCCGCTGATCGGCGCGGGCACCTATGCCGATGACCGCGCCTGCGCCGTCTCCGCCACCGGCTCGGGCGAGTATTTCATCCGCACCGCCTGCGGCCATGAGATCGCCGCGCGCATCCGCCTGGGCGGCGAGGATGCGGCGACGGCAACGCGCGGCGTCCTCGCCGAGATCGTCGCGATGGGTGGCACCGGCGGCATCATCGTCATGCCGCGCGCTGGCGCGCCGATCTGGAGCCTCGCCACCAAGGGGATGTACCGTGGCCGCATCAGCGACGGCACGCCCGTGGAGGTCGCGATCTACGCCGACGAGTGACCGCGCGCTTTCACCCGCACACCGCAGCGGGTATGGCGCGAGCCATGATTCGTCCTGTCGCGTTCCTCGCCGCCGCCGCGCTCGTCAGCGTCGCCGCCCCTGCCAGTGCCTATTGGGAGTTCGGTCACGAGACGATCGCAAAGATCGGCTACGCCAACGCCAGTCCGAAGGCGCGCGCGGGCGTACGCCGCCTGCTCGCCCATGCCGATCTGCTCGACACGCCCGAGTGCAAGGCATCAACCATCGAAGGCGCAAGCACTTGGGCGGATTGCGTCAAGCCGCTGAAAGGTGCCGACGGCAAACCGCGCTTCGGCTACGCCTACACATGGCACTTCCAAGACGTGAACGTCTGCGCGCCGTTCAGCCTGACCGAGGCCTGCAAGGACGGGAATTGCGTCTCCGCGCAGATCGAACGCGACGTGAAAACGCTGCGTGACCGCCACGCTCCGATGAAGGACAAGGTGCTGGCGCTGGTGTTCCTGATCCATTTCACCGGCGATCTCCACCAGCCGCTCCATGCCGGTGAAAAGGGCGACAAGGGTGGCAACGACGTGAAAGCCACGTACGGCACGCTCATCAGCCCGCGCCTCAACCTCCACTCGGTCTGGGACGGTTACCTCGCCGAGCGCGCGATCACCACCGGCCCTACGCTGGTGCGACGTTACCCTGCCGCCGTGCGCGCGCGGATCGCCGCCGGCACCGTGACCGACTGGAGCCGCGAGAGCTGGCAGGTCGCGCACGATACGGTCTATGAAAGCGCCCTGCATGGCGACGCCTGCGCCCCCACGCCGCCGCGCGTCACGCTGAGCGAGGACGACATTGAGAGGCTCGTGCCGATCGCCCGCCTCGAAGTGGAACGCGGCGGCCTGCGGCTGGCGAAGCTGCTCGACAAGGCGCTCGGCTAAGCTTCAACGGTCGTCGCGAAAGCCCCAGCGCCAGCGCAAGCCGCCATCGGTCTTTCGCGCCACCAGCACGCAGAACGCCGCGACCAACGCGACCGTCACCACGATCCGCTCCGCCGGGGTCGGCATCAGCCGAACCGCCGCGATCGTCACGACCGAGAACACGATCGTCACCAGCCAGCCCTGCCACGTCACCGGAGTCGCGCCATAGCCGAACGCCTTGGGCACGAACCAATAGCCCTCCCGCGCCCGGAAATGCGTCTTCACATCCTCAAGCATCGTCATCCTCCGCCTTGGGTGGCCGGCCGCGTCGGGCCGGTTGGGGCGCCTCGAGCTTTACCCCCCGCCGCGTCAGCGCCTCGCGCAACAGGCATTCGAACTCGGCGTTGACGCTCCGCAGGTCGGCCGCCGCCGCCCGCTCGACCGCAGCGTAGAGCGCGGGGTCGAGACGCAACGGGAACGCCTTGCGGGGCGCGTTCGCCACTATTGGTACAGCGTACCGGTGTTGACGACCGGCTGGGTATCGCGCTCACCACACAGCACGACCATCAGGTTGGACACCATCGCCGCGCGCCGCTCGTCATCGAGCTCCACCACGTTTTTCTCGCTGAGCAGCGCCAGCGCCATCTCGACCATGCCGACCGCACCCGCCACCAGCGTCTGCCGCGCCGCCACCACCGCCTGTGCCTGCTGCCGCCGGAGCATCGCGCCGGCGATCTCGGGCGCGTAGGCGAGATGGGTAAAGCCGCACTCGTCCACTGTGATCCCCGCCACCTTGAGCCGGGCGAGCAGTTCCTCGCGCAATTCCGCGCCGACCTGATCGTGATTGCCGCGCAGGGTGATCTCCTGATGCTCATAGTCATCATAGGGGTAGCGCGCGCCGATCGTGCGCACCGCCGCCTCGATCTGCACCACCACGAACGCCTTGTAATCGTCGATGTCGAACAGCGCCTGCGCGGTGTCGGTCACGCGCCACACCACCTGCGCGGCGATCTCGATCGGGTTGCCGCGCAGGTCGTTCACCTTGAGCCGCTCGGAGATCATGTTGTTGGCGCGCACCGACACCTTCTTGTGCCCGAGCCACGGCAACAGCCAGCGTAAACCCGTGTTACGGTCGGTGCCCTGATACGATCCGAACAGCGTGATCGCCATCGCCTGGTTGGGCTGAAGCATGTAGAAGCCGCACGACACGAACAGGAACACGACGATCGCCACCGTCAGCACGCCGCCACCCAGCCGCGGCGCGTCATTCAGCAGCGAGGCGCCCCACAACCCCGCACCAACCGCGGCCAACAGCACCACCAGCATGACATAGCCGCTGAACGTACCCGCTGCGCGTTCGCTCGACAGTGTCAAAGCGGTATTCCGCGATCCCGACTCGACCATCATTCCCTCCCGTTAAGTGATATCACATTTATATCATACAGGGTGGCGCGACAAGCGGGATCAAGCACCCATGAAAAAAGGCGCGGGGATCAGCCCCCGCGCCTCCTGGATTGCTGGGGGAAGACGATCAGTTCAGGACGATCGTCACCGCACGGCGGTTCTGCGCCCAGCTCGCCTCGTCCGAACCGAGTGCGATCGGGCGTTCCTTGCCGTAGCTGATCGTCGAGATCCGCGACGGGTTCACGCCGCGCGACGCAAGATAGTTCTTCGCCGAATTGGCGCGGCGGTCGCCCAGCGCGAGGTTGTACTCCCGCGTGCCGCGCTCGTCGCAATGCCCTTCCAGGCTGATCGGTACGTTCGGATATTTGATCAGCCACGCGGCCTGACTGTCGAGCGTGGCGCGCGCCTCGCCGTTGATGTCGTACTTGTCGAGATCGAAGTGGATCGTGTTGCTCGTCACCGAGCGTTCGAAATCGGCGCGCGAACCGGGCACGACATTACCGTACCCCCCAGCCTGCGATGCATCCGGGCCGGTCGCGCTCGGCGGCGGCGGCAACTGCGCGGGCGGCTTCTTGGCGCAACCCGCCACCGCGATGAGGGATGCGGTGATGAGCAGGGTCGTGGTCAGTTTTGCCATGTGGCTTCTCCTTCGATCGTTCAGCTCTCGGATGGTGCACGCAAACGCATGGGGGCAGCCCCGCACAGGGTGGGGCAATATCACATCAGGGGCGTAACGGTCCCCAAGCCGGATCGGATCCATCAAGCGGCGTGGATAGCCTGCGTTCGTTCACGCCGGTCAGGTCGACCGACCACAGATCGGCGGTGCCGCCACCGCCACGCCCGGAGCGGAAGAACATCAGGACACGGCCATTGGGCGACCAGGTCGGGCCTTCGTCCTGCCAGTCGTCGGTGAGCAGTCGCTCTTCGCCACCGGCCGGGCTCATCACGCCGATGCGGAAATTCCCGGCCATGCGCGTGAAGGCGATGAGGTTGCCGCGCGGGCTCCACACCGGTGTCGCATAGCGCCCTCCGCCAAAGCTGATGCGCCGCTGTTGCGATCCGTCCGCGTTCATCACGTAAAGCTGCTGCGAGCCCGACCGGTCGCTTTCGAACACGATGCGGCTGCCATCCGGCGAATAGCTGCCGCCAGTGTCAATGCCCGGCGTATCGGTCAGCCGCTGCGCCTGCCCGCCCGCCAGTGGCACGCGGTAGATGTTGGTGCTGCCGGCGACCGCCTTGGAGAACAACACCCAGCGCCCATCCGGAGAAACCCGTGGCGCGAACGTCAGATTGCCGGCCGGTACAAGCTGCCGCTGGCTATGGCTGGCGATATTGTAGACGTAGATCGCCGGCTTATCGTTGATGTAGCTCATATACACGATCGAGCGTTGGTCGGGCGTGAAACGCGGCGTCAGCACGATCGACTGGCCGTTGGTAAGGAAACTGTGGCCGGCGCCGTCCTGATCCATGATGGCGAGGCGCTTGACCCGCTTGCCCTTCGGCCCGCTCTCCGCGACGTACACCACGCGGCTGTCGAAATACGGGCCTTCGCCGGTCAGCTTGGAATAGACCATGTCGGCGCACTTGTGCCCAGCCCGACGCCATTCCCCCGGCGACACCACGAAGCCCTGCCGCGCCAGTTCGGTGCGCGCGAACACGTCGTACAGATAGCAGCCGACCGTCAGCGTGCCGTCGCCGTTCGCGCGCACGAACCCCTGCACCAGTGCGGACGCACCCGCCCCGCCCCAATAATCGAACGTCGGCGCGGTGACTTCGGGATAGGGCACGCCCTTCAGCGCGCTCGCCGGGGACGGTTTGAACAGGCCTGAGCTTTTGAGATCGTTGGTGACGATCTGCGACAATTGCTGGCCGAGCGCATCGGTGCGCCCCGCCGGCGTGTCCACCGCCTGTGCGGTCGGGAACGCCGGGATGGCGATGCCGAGCGGCGCTGCCTGCCCGCCCGTCACGTCCACCACCAGTTCGCCCGAGGGCTGACCCGCCGGCTGGCCGCTTACCGGGCCGGGCGCCGGGGATTGCGGCGGCTGCGGCGCGGGCTCGGACTGCGCAACCGCGCCGGCACCGATCAGGCCGGCCGCCAACGTCAGGATGGTCTTGTGAAGCATGGTCCTATCCTCAACCGGGCAGATGAAAGCGCAAGGTGAAACTCTTCCACCCGCGTGGCACGTCGTAAAGCTCGGGCGGCAGACCGCGCAGCGGCGTGCAGCCCTTGAACGAGGCAATCGCCGCGCGATCGACCGCTTCGACATAGCGTTCGTTCTCGTTGTCGACGCCGCCATGATCGCTGTCGATCACCGGCGTGCCGGCAAGCGACCCGTCCCGGTTGATCTGCAGCCGTACCTTGACGAGGATCCGCGACACGCCGGGTCCGCTGACATGCTGCTGCGCCGCGCACGGCTGCACCTGCCGCTGGATCGCCGAACCGATATCGGCGGCGGCCTGCGCGTTCATCACCGCACCGGGAGCGGCGGCGGATGGTTTGGCGGCCGACGGGCTCTGGGTCAGGCCTTTGCGGAAATCATCGTCGAGCAGCGATCCGCGTGGGCGCTTGAGCGTGGATTTGGCATCGCCGCCGGTGCCCTTGGCTTTGGTCGGCGGGGTCTGCGCCTTGGTCGGCGCGGCGGCGGCGTGCTTCGCTTCGCTCTTGGCGGTGGTCGGCTTCGCCTCGCTATGCTTCGCCTCGCTCTTGGCGGTGCTTGGCTTGGCCTCGCTGTGCTTAGCCTCGGCCTTGCTGTTCGCCTTGGTCGTCGCCTTCTTCGGCTCGGCCTTGGCCTCCTTGGCCTCGACCGGCTTCTTCTCCGGCTTGGGCTTCTCGGGTTTCGGCACGGGCTTCGGCACGGGCGCGGGTTCCGGCTTTGGCTTGGGCCTCGGCGCGGGGGCAGGCTCCGCCTTCGCAACCGGCTTCGGTTTGGGGGCGGGCGCCGGCTCGGGCGCGGGCTTGGGCGGCGCGGGTGCCTTTTCCGGCTGCGGCGCAGGTTCGGGCTGCGGCTCCGGCGGCGCGGCATCCTCGGGCGGGCCGGCGTCGGGCGATTTCGACTGCGCGGGCGGCTCGACCGACTTGGGCGCCTGCGCCTCGATCGCGACATCCTCGGCGAGCGACACGTCGATCGGCTTGGGCTTGTACAGATCCGGGTTGACCGGCGGATGAAACGCCAGCGACAGACACGCGAACAGCAGGATATGCCCGGCGACGGCGATGCCGAGGCCAATCTTCTCGGTGCGCTGCATCAGCGCACGCCTCCCGCCCGGACCATTTGGTTCACCGCTCGTCCTGCGGCGTGGTCAGCAGCGCGACGCGATTCAGCCCGGCGCGGTTGAGTTCGCCCATTACGCGCATCACCTTGCCGTAATCGAGCGCGCGGTCGGCGCGCAGGAAGATCTGCGGGGGCTTGCCGGTGGCATCGGTCTTCTGCGCGACCTGGGCGAGCACGTCGGGCAGCAGATCGTCCGTGACGAGCGCCTTGTCGACATGCAGCGTCCCGTCCCGCTCGACCGATATTTCGACCGGCTGCTGCTCCTGCTCGAGCGCCTTCGCCCGGCTATCGGGCAGATCGACCGGCACGCCCGCGGTCATCAGCGGCGCGGTCACCATGAAGATGATGAGCAGCACCAGCATCACGTCGACCATCGGCGTGACGTTGATGTCCGCCATCGGCGCGCGCCGCCCGCGCCCGCGCTGCGAGGGGAGGTTCATCGCCACCGGTCAGCGCTTCCCGTCGGCTTCGAGCTGGCGGCTGAGCGTGGCGTGGAAACCATCGGCGAAGCGGTTGAGCCGCGCCTCGATTCTGTTGATGCCGTGGCTGAAGCGGTTGTACGCGATGACGGCGGGAATGGCGGCGAATAGGCCGATCGCGGTAGCGAACAGCGCCTCGGCGATGCCGGGGCCTACCGCCGCCAGCGACGAATTCTGCTTGGCGGCGATCTCGGTAAAGCTGTGCATGATGCCCCACACCGTGCCGAACAGCCCGACGAACGGCGCGACCGAACCGACCGTCGCCAGCACGTTCAGACCGTCCGACAATTCAGCGACCTCGGCCGCCGCCGCTGCGTCCATCGCCGTCGCCAGCCGCTCACGCGTGCCGCCCCGGTCGATCGTCCCGCCCACGGTCGAGCGGCGCCATTCCTTGACGCCGGCTGCGAACACCCGTGCGGTCGGCAGCTTGCTCTCGCTTTCGGTCCGGTAGAAGGCGTCGATATCCTCCGCCTTCCAGAAATCGCGCTCGAACCGCTTGATGCCTTTGCGGATCTTGCCGAGCCGCAGGAGGAAACCGATGATGATCGCCCAGGTCCAGACGCTGGCGAGCAGCAGCCCGGCCATCACGATCTTTACGATCCAGTCGGCCTGAAGGAACAGCGCGATCGGCGACAGGCTGGTCGCATCGGTGTTTAGGATCAGGTTCACGCGGGTCTTTCCCCCTGGTTCGTTTCTGGTTGCGCTGCGCGTTCGGGCAGGAAACGCCCGAACGCCTCGATCCACGCCGCCGGCTGCCTTCGCGCGCGGCCCGAAGGCGCTGCGAAGGCGACCGTGACGTGGCCTTCCGCGAGTACAACCGCGCCGCGCCTGACTCGTTGCTGAATGACCAGCCGGGCCGCGCCGAGTTTCTCAAGCCGCGTCGTCACCACCACCGCGTCGCCCAGCCGCGCCGGCGCGCGGTAGCGGATCGCCAGATCAGTGACGACATAATTGCCCTCGCCACCCGCATGCGCGGCCTGCTGGTCGATCCCCAGCACGCGCAGCATGTCCGAGCGGCCGCGTTCCATGAACTTCAGATAGTTGGCATGGTAGACCATGCCGGACAGATCGGTATCCTCGAAATAGACGCGCACCGGCAATTGGTGCTCGTCTCCCACGATACGGCCTTCGGTCGGCAAATCGGTGTCGCGCGCTGGCATCGTGACTGGCTGTACCGAAGCGGGACGCCCGCGCAAACCCCGTCGTATCGGAGTTTTTGGGTGAAGCGGCATATCATCACGTACTTCACCCTCCCCGACGCAGCCCGGGGAAGGCAGCAAGGGAGCCTATCCCCGCTTCGCCAGCGCGACGTCCGCTTCGCCGACCAGCGTGGCGATGATGTCGGCGATCGGTTCTTCCTTGGTGACCATCCCGACCGACTGGCCCGCCATCACGCTGCCATGCTCGACATCGCCGTCGATCACTGCGCGGCGGAGAGCGCCCGCCCAGTAATGTTCGATCTGCAACTGCGCCTCGACCATCGCCGTCTTGCCGTCGTCGAGCGAAAGCGCGACCTCGCGCTGCTTGGCGCTGAACAGTTCGCCGCCGGCGTTCTTGAGCGCGCGCACCGGGATCACCGGCAGGCGCGGATCGAGCTGCACGCTCGCCACCGCATCGCGGGCGGAGGCGCGCAGGAACGCCTTCTTGAAATTGGGGTGCGCAATCGATTCGGTCGCGCAGACGAAGCGCGTGCCGAGCTGGACGCCCGCCGCGCCCATCTCGAGATACGCGGCGATCGCCTCGCCCCGGCCGATCCCGCCCGCCACGAACACCGGCACCTTGTCGGCGACTTCGGGCAGGATCTCCTGCGCGAGCACGCTGGTCGAGACCGGGCCGATATGCCCGCCCGCCTCCATGCCTTCCACCACCAGCGCATCGACGCCGCTGCGGATCAGCTTCTTGGCGAGGCTGAGCGCCGGCGCGAAGCAGATCAGCTTGGCGCCGCCCGCCTTGATCGCCTCCAGGCTCCCCGCCGGCGGCAGCCCGCCCGCCAGCACGACATGCGTGACCTGATGACGCGTGCACACCGCGATCAGCTCCATCAGCTGCGGGTGCATGGTGATGAGGTTGACGCCGAACGGCTTGTCCGTCAGCGCCTTGGTGGCGGCGATCTCGGCATCGAGCAGCGCAGGCGTCATCGCGCCGCACGCGATCAGCCCGAAGCCGCCTGCATTCGACATCGCCGCGACAAGGTTGCGCTCCGACACCCAAGACATCGCGCCGCACAGGATCGCCACCTCGCTGCCGAGGAATTCGACGCCGCGCGCCATGAGTTGGGTGAGGCGCGCCGCGCCGGTCGTGCTGGTCATGCAGCGGCCATAAAGTCTCGTGCGCGAAAAGAAAGCATGGCCGTTGCGTCGCACATGCTTATCTTAGGGAATGCTCCGCCAGTCCGTCGCAGAAATCCTCGTCACCACGCCCGGTCAGGGGCTGCATAGCTGCACCGATGCGGTGGCGCGCTGGGTGGCGGGCACCGGCATCGACACCGGGCTGCTTACGCTGCTGCTGCGTCACACCTCCGCTTCGCTGCTGGTGCAGGAGAACGCCGCGCCCGCCGCCGCGCGCGACCTCGAACGCTATTTCGCCAAGATCGCGCCGGAAAGCCGTAGTTACGAACACGACGACGAAGGGCCGGACGACATGCCCGCCCACCTACGCGCCGCGCTCACCGCGACCAGTCTGTCGATCCCGGTGGCGGGTGGCCGCATGATGCTCGGTACCTGGCAGGGCATCTACTTGTTCGAACACCGCCGCGCCGCCCACCGCCGCCGCATCGCGGTGCATCTGATCGGCGAATAACCGCTTGGGGCCTGCCGCCGGTTCGGTCATGATCGCCGCGCTTCTTCCGGGGGAACATCGATGATCGCCAAGCTGCTCTGCGCCACCCTGCTGTGCCTGCCTGCAATGGCGTTCGCGCAGACGCCGCCGCCCGCGATCTTCACCGATCCGCCGCGCGATGCCGCCGCGCCCGCCCGCATGGAGGTGCTGCACGTCCCCTCGCACGGCGTGAGCATCAATGCGGTCGGCTATCTCGCGGCCGGCAAGGGCATGCACCCCACGCTCGTCCTGCTGCACGGCCTGCCTGGTAACGAAAAGAACCTCGATCTCGCGCAGGCGGTGCGCCGCGCCGGCTGGAACGTCGTCACCTTCAACTATCGCGGGTCGTGGGGCAGCCCCGGCACCTACAGCTTCACGCATTGCATCGAGGATACCGATGCGGTGCTCGATTTCCTGAAACAGCCGGCGGTGGCGGCGAAATACGGCATCGAGACCACCCGGCTGGTGCTCGGCGGGCACAGCCTTGGCGGCTGGACGACCGCGCAGGTCGCCGCGCACCGCCGCGACCTCAAGGGGGCGATCCTGATCTCGGCGGCGGACATGGCGAGTTCGGCGACCCTGCCGCGCGACCAGCGTATCGCCTTCCTCGCCGACAATCACGAAACGTTGCAGTCCAGCAACGAAGCGCTTGCCGACGAGATCGCTGCCAATGTCGCGACGTTCCGGCTGAACACCACCGCGCCCGGCCTCGCCAAGACGCCGCTGCTGGTAATCACCTCAGACGATGGCCTTGCGCCGGCCGACGAGGCGCTGGTGGCGAAGGTCCGCGCCGCCGGCAACGCCCGCGTCGCGACGCAGCACCATGCCACCGACCACAGCTATTCCGATGCGCGCATCTGGCTGGAAAGCGCGGTGGTGACGTGGCTGGCGACGCTGCCGTAACGTCCCCCAGCCCTTCCCCGGCCTTTACCGGGGAGGGAAGTGACCGCCCGGATCAGGCGGCGACATCCTCCGCATCCAGCCCGTAGGCGGTATGCAGCACGCGGACCGCCAGCTCGGTCTCATCCTCGTGGATCAGCACGCTGACCTTGATCTCCGAGGTGGAGATCGCCTGGATGTTGATGCTGCGCGCGCCAAGCGTCGTGAACATCGTCGAGGCGACGCCAGCATGGCTGCGCATGCCGACGCCCACCACCGAAATCTTCGCAACACGCGTATCGTGCACCAGTTCGGCGAAGCCGATCTTCGCGCGCGCCTGATTGAGCGCCTCGATCGAGCGCGCGAGATCGGCCTGCGGCACGGTGAACGTCACGTCGGTCGACCCGGCGTTATGCGCGATGTTCTGAATGATCATGTCGACGTTGATGTTCGATCCCGCCAGCGGCTCGAAGATCGCCGCGACCGCGCCGGGGGTGTCGGGCACCGCGGTCAGCGTGATCTTGGCTTCGTTCTTGTCGTGCGCGATGCCGGTGATGAGCTGGCGTTCCACGTCGTCTATCTCCTCTTCGCCGACAATCATCGTGCCGGGCAGTGTATCGGCCATCGGTGCGTCCGGCCCCGTGAACGAGGACAGCACCTGCACGCGAACCTGTTCCTTCATGGCAAGACCCACCGATCGCGTCTGCAACACCTTGGCGCCGACGCTGGCGAGTTCGAGCATTTCCTCATAGGTCACGCGCTTCAGTTTGCGCGCACGCGGCACGATGCGCGGGTCGGTCGTGTAGACACCGTCCACATCCGTGTAGATGTCGCAGCGGTCCGCCTTCATCGCCGCCGCCACTGCCACCGCCGAAGTGTCCGATCCGCCGCGACCCAGCGTGGTGATGCGCTGGTCGTCGGTCACGCCCTGGAAGCCGGGGATCACCGCCACCTCGCCGCGCGCCAGACTTGCGTCGAGCGCCACCGTGTCGATCGTGCCGATCCGTGCCGAGGCGTGCGCGTCCGACGTGTGGATGGGGAGCTGCCAGCCGAGCCAGCTGCGTGCCGGTACGCCCGCCGCCTGTAGCGCGATGGCGAGCAAGCCGCTCGTCACCTGCTCGCCTGCCGAGACAACCACGTCATATTCCTTCGGGTCGTAAAGCGACGACGCCTCGCGGCAGAAGCCGACCAGCCGGTCGGTTTCGCCCGCCATCGCCGAGACGACCACCGCGACCTGATTGCCGGCTTCGACCTCGCGTTTCACCCGCGCCGCCACACTCCGGATGCGCTCCATGCCGGCCATCGAGGTGCCGCCGAATTTCATCACGATGCGGGCCATTGGGGTGTCGCAAAATCCTTGGGTTGGAAGGGGCGTCCTGATAGGAACCGGGTGAGACGATGGCAAGCCAAGCTAAGGTTAGGGCCAGCAAAGCCCAGCTAAGCCGCTTGCTCTGGCCCGAGCGAACGACGGGCACACGCGCAACCTTCCCACGCAGGTGAGTTTATGACAGCCACGACGATCGACCCGAAGGAAGCCGCCCACTTCGGCACGCTCGCTGCCGAATGGTGGGATCCGAAGGGCAGTTCCGCGATGCTGCACCGGCTCAATCCACCGCGGCTGCGCTACCTGCGCGAACAGATCGACGCGCATTTCGGCGGCGACCAGACCAGCTTCACCCCGCTCGCCGGCAAACGTGCGCTCGATGTCGGCTGCGGCGCGGGTCTGTTGTGCGAACCGCTCGCCCGGCTGAGCGCGAGCGTGACCGGGGTCGACGCCGCGCCGGAGAACATCGCCGCCGCCGCCGCCCACGCCGCCGCCTCCGGCCTCGCCATCAACTATCGCACCGGCAGCGTCGAGGGGCTTGGCGGCGAGACGTTCGATCTTGTCACCAGCATGGAGGTGATCGAGCACGTGACCGATCCCGCCGGTTTCGTAGGTGGCCTTGTCGGTGCATTGGCCGAGGGCGGGCTGCTGGTGATGTCCACGCCCAACCGCACGCCCGTGTCGCGGCTGGCGATGATTACCGTCGGCGAAGGCTCGGGGCGCATCCCGAAAGGCACGCACGACTGGGACAAGTTCCTGACCCCCGACGAACTGGAAGCACTGCTGACCGCCGCAGGGATGCGCGTGATCGACCGGCGTGGCCTTAGCTTCTCGCCGGCCAAGGGCTTCGTGCTGAGCGACGACCTCAACCTCGATTACTTCCTCACGGCAGTGCGCGGCTGAAGCGGAAAGGAATAGCACCGGAGGACGGATTGCGCCCACTTGCGGCCAATGCGTGTCCCGGCTTACATCGTCGAATGCTATCTCCGCTTCCTCCGACACTCAAATGCGTCGCCAGCATTGTCGAAGTAAGAACCCAGTCAATTGTACTGTCAGGACGAGGTGAGTTAATTCGAGCTTTTTTAGGACAAGAAGAAAAACGGAGCGGTCCCCTTGAGGTGTCTCTCTCGCCAGATGATGATGATGGCAACGCTACCGCTATCGTGCGATATGGTATCGATGTGCCATACCGCTCTATTGGCGGTTTGATTTACTACGCGCAAGTTGCGAAATTGCGTGTGGCTGGGTGGGCTTTTCAGCCGCCGGTATGTCCGCCGGAGAAGACACGCCCGTAATCTCGAATGTCCACGCACCAGCGAGAGCAAGACATTCCCGCCTACAAGCCCACTCGCTTCTCAAGCCACCGCGCCGCCACCTCGGGCGACTGCTTGTCGGCATCCCGATCGACCAGATAGTTCGCCTGCCGCATCGCCGCGACGGGGACGCGCCCGATGAGCGGCCGCAGCGCCGCCTGGAACCGTGCATCATGCGCGTGAGCCGGCGACAGTAGCAGGATCGCGTCATACCCCGGGATCGCGCCCTTCGGGTCGGACAGCACCGTCAGCCTGTCCGCCGCGATCCGTCCGTCGGAGGAGAAGGCCGGGATCACGTCGGCGGCACCACTTTCGAGCGCGCGGTACATGAAGGTCGGCTGGTACGGATGCGCCGAGCCGAACTCCAGCCCATAGGCGCGCTTCACCGCCGCCCACTCGGGCCGGTCGAGGAATTCGATATCGGTCGCCAGCCGCAGCCCGTGCGCGATGGGAACCAGATCGGCGATCGTCTTGACGCCGCGCCGTGCCGCATCGTCGCCCCGCATCGCAAAGGCATAGGCATTTTCGAAGCCGAGCTTGCCCAGCACGGTCACGCCACGCGTCTTCTTCGCCCAGTCGCGCACGCCGGCCAGGATGGCATCGCGCGACGGCACGTCGCTGCGCTTCATCGTGTCGGCCCAGATCGTGCCGGTATAGTCGACATAGACGTCGATCGTCCCGCTGGACAGCGCGTTAAGCGCCACGCCCGAACCCAGCCCCTCGCGGTACTCGACCTGGTAACCCGCCGCCTCCAGCCGGTGTCCGATCACGCGGGATAGGATATATTGCTCGGAAAAGCTCTTGGCGCCGATCACCACGCGCTTGCCGCCGCCCTGCATCCACATCGGCGCGAACGCGAGCGCCACCCCCACCGCCAGCACCGCGACCGCACCCAAGACGCGTCCGCGCCGGCGCGCCGCGATGCCGTGTTCGACCAGCCCGAGCAGAGCGTCCACCGCCAGTGCGAGCGCCGCCGCGCTGAAACATCCGGCCAGCACCAGCGCCCAGTTCTGCGTCTGGAGGCCGGCGAAGATCATGTCGCCAAGGCTCGGCTGGCCAACCGTGGTGGACAGGGTCGCCGCGCCGATCGTCCAGACCGCGGCCGTGCGGATACCGGCCATCACCACCGGCGCGACCAGCGGCGCCTCGACCAGCCGCAGCTTCTGCCACGCGGTCATACCCACCCCGTCCGCCGCCTCGATGATCGCAGGATCGAGCCCGGTCAGCCCGGTGACGGCGTTTCGCAGGATCGGCAGCAGCGCGTACAGCGTGAGCGCAAGCAGCGACGGCACGAAGCCAAGCGCTGGTATCCCGCCGCCTACGAGCGTGGAAAGCGACAGCAGGAGGGGGTAGAACAACGCCAGCAACGCGAGCGTCGGGATGGTCTGGATCAGGCTGGCGAACCCGAGCGTCACGCGCGCCACGTGTGGCCGCCTGGCCGACACGATCGCCATCGGCAGGCTGATGACGATGCCGAGCAGCAACGCGGAAAACGCCAGCAGCAGGTGTTGCGCGAGGAGTGGCGGCACGCGCTGCATCGCATCGAGAAACCCGCTCATTCCCGCCCCGCCGATCCGATACTGCGGCGGCTCACAGGTGTCCGCCGATCTCACGCAGTCGGCGTGCCTGTTCGCGCGGCACCGCGACCAGCGCATCCGCCTCCGCGCCGCCTTTCCCGGCGAGCAACGCTGCCGGCACCTCGTCCGCGACGATCCGCCCGCCTGCCATCACCAGCACGCGGTCGGCGAGGATCAGCGCCTCGGCCATATCGTGTGTCACCATGATGGTGGTGAGGCCAAGCCGGTCGTGCAGCGCGCGGATCGCCACCCCCAACTGGTCGCGGGTGACGGGGTCGAGCGCGCCGAACGGTTCGTCCATCAGCATCAGCCCCGGTTCGAGCGCGAGCGCGCGCGCCACACCCACGCGCTGGCGTTGACCACCAGATAGCGCATCGGGCATCCGCTTCGCGAAATCCGGCGGCAGGTCGACCAGATCGAGCAACTCGGCAATACGGCCTTGCTGATCCTTCTCACCCGTCAATCGAAAGCCGATTGCGATGTTCTCCGCCACACTCAGGTGCGGAAACAGGCCGATGTTCTGGAACACGTAGCCGATCCGACGCCGCAGCGCGAACGCCGCGCCCTTGGTCACGTCCGCGCCGGCGATATGGATCGCGCCGCGGCTCGGCTCGATCAGGCGGTTGACCATCTTCAACAGCGTCGACTTGCCCGATCCCGACGCGCCGACCAAGGCTACGAAACTGCCGCCGGCGATCTCGATCGACACGTCGTCGACCGCGACCGCACCGCCCGCGTAAATCTTGGAAGCGCCTACAAAGGCGACCGGAGGGCCGGTTTCGCGGGAGAGTGCCATCACTGCGGTTGTGCGGGAGGTACGGCGATGCGTCAAACGCGAAACGCCGCCCGACTTGCGTGATCGCCTGCCTTGCTGCCGCGCCTGCACCCGGCAGACCAGGGGGCCGCGTCAAACATCGGCTGCATTGCCGTATCCCGTGCGGCATGCGAGCAACAGCCATCCAGTCAACCTGAGCCACGTCGCTGTCTCTGGCCCGCGCAACAGCAACCATAAAGGCCATCAACACACACGCGCACCGGGACCGTCCGGCCCTGCAACGGCCCGCTGCCGTGGCCGGATTGTCACGCTTTTGCGAAATCGTCATCACCCCGTAACGACATGGGAGCCAATTGCCGCAACGCGGCGTTACGCGGCGATTATATACCGAGTGCATGCAGGGGATTTGCCAGTGTCGAAGTTGTTCCACCGCGGTTTTGCCGCCGCTCTTCCGGTCGCCGTGCTGCTTGCCGCCGCTCCGGCGTCCGCGCAGACGGAGGGCGCGGCTGCCAATGCCGATCTTGCGGCGAAGCTGGGTGGCGACAATGTTACGGTCGGCGTGGCTGGCGCGTACCTGCCGGATTATGAAGGTTCGAACGACTACCGCTTCACGCCTGCGCCGGCAGTGATCGGCCAGTTCAAGGGCTTCGCCTTCTCGTTGATCGGCAACCGCGCCTCGATCGACCTGATCCCGAACCGCCCCGGCCAGACCCTCGATTTCCAGGCCGGCCCGATCGGCGTGATCAACTTCAACCGCACCTCGCGCAAGAACATCGACGATCCACGCGTCCGTGCGCTCGGCAAGATCGATACCGCGATCGAACTCGGCGGCTATGTCGGCATCGGCAAGACCGGCATCATCACCAGCCCGTATGACAAGCTGTCGGTATCGGTCAGCTACCGTCACGACGTGTCGAACGTGCACGATAGCGGCATATGGCAGCCGTCGATCAACTATCTGACCCCGCTCAGCCGCAAGGCCGCGGTCGGCCTCGTCGCATCCGCGGAACATGTCGAGCGCGGCTATGGCCAGACCTACTTCAGCATCTCGCCGACGCAGAGCATGCTGAGCGGCCTGCCGACGTACAACGCCCGTTCCGGCTGGAAAGACTATCAGGTCGGCGGCTTCTTCACCTATTCGCTGACCGGCGATCTGCTGCACGGCGTGAAATTGGTCGCAGGCGGCAGCTATTCGCGGCTACTCAACAGCTATTCGTACAGCCCGATCGTCCGCACCGCCGGCAACCCGAACCAGTGGATCGGCGCGGCCGGGCTTGCGTACACCTTCTAAACCGTCTCTACGGGGCGCATGTGTGCGTCCCGCTGCGACTCCGGCCGTTCTTGCCCTGCGTGGGCGGGGGCGGCCGTGTCGTATCCGGCCTGGCCGATGGCGCGCACCCTGGCTCCAGGTGACACGCCGGAAGGACGAGAATGACTGCCCTGCACGAGGATGCTCCCGAAACCCGTGACGAGACGCAAAACGAGCGCCGCGCCTTCTTCCGCACCGCGCTCGGCGCTGCTGCGATTACCGCGACGGGCGCCGCCGCGCTCACCGTCAGCGGGGTCGCCTTCGCCGATACCGTCGCCGATTCCTCGATCGTCAATTTCGCGCTGAACTTCGAATATCTGCTCGCGCAATTCTACGGCCTCGCGGCAAACGGCGCTGGCCTCCCCGCCGCACAGTTGACCGGCGCGGGAACCGCCGGGGCGGTAACCGGCGGCCGGCAGGCGACCTTTACCGATCCCGTCGTGGCGCAGATCGCCAGCGAATTCGCCACCGAGGCCGCCGCGCGCGTCGCTTTCCTGCGCACAACCGCAGGCGCCGACGTAATCGCGCAGCCCAAGATCGACCTCGACGTGACCGCCACCAGCGCGTTCAGCACCGCGATGCGCGCCGCCGGTCTCGTCGCCTCCGGCGCGGGCTTTGACGTGTACGCGAGCGACAGCAACTTCCTGCTCGCCGCGTTCCTGCTCGAGGATGTCGTCGCAACCGCCTACAAGGGCCTCGTCACCAGCGTGAGCGACGCCACCAACCGCGAATCGCTCGTCGGCCTGCTCGGCGCGACCGCCTATCATGCCGGCACCATTCGTACGTTGCTCTACGCCAAGGGCGCGGTAAGCGGCTCGACCCTACGCGCCAATGCGGATGCGATCTCCAACGCGCGCGACGCGCTCGACGGCGGCAGCAGCGACGACGATCAGGGCATTTCGCCGACGACCGATGCCAACGGCAATCTCGTCTCGAACATCTCGCCCACCGCCGCCAACGGGCAGACCTACACCCGCGCGACGACGGCGGTGCTCAACATCGTCTATCTCAACAGCCTGTCGGTCTCGCTCGGCGGTTTCTTCCCCGCCGGCGTGAACGGCACCACCGTCGCCAGCGGCGCGAACTGACCGGCGCCAGACACGCCCGAGCCATCCCGAATTTTCGCCCGGAGAGTTTTCCCGTGACCGATATCCTTCAAACCGCCGACGACCGCCGCAGCCTCGCGCGCCGCAACTTCCTGCGCGGCACCGCGCAGATCGGTGCGGCGGCCGGTGGCCTCGCGCTGCTCAGCGCCTGCGGCGGCAGCAGCGACGATACGACCGTAACGCCGACGCCGACTCCCACGCCGAGCAGCACCAGCGCGATCATCGACGCCGATGCGCTCAACCTCCTGCTTAACCTGCAATATCTTCAGGCGCAGTTCGGCCAGTTCGTGACGACCGGCACCAACATCTCGGCGATCGCCGATACTCAGACGACCACCGGCAGCGGAAACTTCCCCGGCGGCGGCGCGGCGCTGCTCACCGGCACCGGCACGCAAGGGTCGGTCACGGGCGGTCGCGCGGTCAGCTTCGCCAACGCCACCATCGGCCAATATGCGCGCGAGATCGCCGCAGACGATCTCGCCCATCTGCGGTTCCTGCGCTCGGCGCTGGGTTCCTCGGCAGTGGCACAGCCCGCGCTCAACATCGACGGCAGCGCGAGCGGTGCCTTCACCCGGATCGCGCAGCTTGGTGGCTACGCCGCCGCCGGCGTGACGTTCGACCCGTATGCGAGCGACCTGAATTTCCTGCTCGCCACCTTCGTGTTCAAGGATCTCGTGGTCACAGCGTTGAAGGGCGTGTCGACGCTGCTCACCAGCGTAGTGTACCTCGATGCGGTGGCGGGGATGCTCGCGACGCAATCCTACCATGCCGCGCTGATCCGCACGACGCTGTACACGATGGGCCAGGGCAGCGCCGCCGGACAGTTCAGCAACGCGCGCGACGGCCTCGACGGGTCGGCCGATATCGATCAGGGCATCACCGGTACCGCCACCGCCGCCAACATCGCGCCGGTCGACGGCAACGGGCGGGTCTACACGCGCACCGCCGGGCAGGTTCTTAACGTCCTCTACCTCAACAGCGCCGCGGTCACGTCAGGCGGGTTCTATCCGGCCGGCGTCAACGGAAACATTAAGACCAGCGCAGCAAGCAACGCCTGATCCTGACGCCGGCGCGCGGGGCGCTCAACCTCGCGCGGCCTGTCGATTTAGCCGCCAGCACAGGCGCCATAGCCCCTGCGTCGCGTGCGTTAGCCCATCGCCAAAGCGCAGGACGCGCGCCTTTGCCGCCCGAACTGCGGCATCGTCAGGGCTGGACGGCTCCTCCGAACCGACCTATCATCACGCCATCCCCCGGGGAGCCTTGAGGCTGAGAGGGGCGGTGCAATTCCGCTCGACCCGTTGAACCTGATCCGGCCCCGCAAGGGCTTACCGGCGTAGGGAGGGAGCGGTCTGGCAAGGTCCGTTTTCTCTCATTTGAGGAGACGACGCATGGCCGACCTGCCCACCAGAACCGAAATCGGTGTCACCACCGGACCAATCCGGGGTTCCAGGAAAATCCACGTCACGTCCCCGAACATACCCGGCGCGGGCGTGGCGATGCGCGAGATCCACCTCGAACCCGGTTGCGGCGAGCCGCCGCTGCGCGTCTACGACACCTCCGGTGCCTACACCGATCCGGCCGCGCTGATCGATATCAACACCGGTCTGGCCGAACTGCGCCGCGGCTGGATCGAGGCGCGGGACGACGTCGAACGCTACGACGGTCGCGAAATCCGGCCGGAAGACAATGGCTTGTCTGGCCCCGATCGTTTGGCCGGCGTGCCGCAATACCCCAACGTCGTAAAGCGTCCGCTGCGCGCCCGACCCGGCATGAACGTCAGCCAGATGCACTACGCGCGTCGCGGCATCATCACGCCTGAGATGGAATATGTCGCGATCCGCGAGAACCTCGGCCGTGCAGAGGCAAAGGAAAAGCTCGTCCGCGACGGTCAGGATTGGGGTGCCTCGATCCCCGATTATGTGACGCCCGAATTCGTCCGCGACGAGGTTGCCCGTGGTCGTGCGATCATCCCGTCGAACATCAACCACCCCGAAAGTGAGCCGATGGCGATCGGGCGCAACTTTCTAGTCAAGATCAACGCCAACATCGGCAACTCGGCCGTCGCCTCGAACGTGGCGAGCGAGGTCGACAAGATGGTCTGGTCGATCCGCTGGGGCGCGGACACGGTGATGGACCTCTCCACCGGCCGCAACATCCACGACACGCGCGAATGGATCATCCGCAATTCGCCCGTCCCGATCGGCACCGTGCCGATCTATCAGGCGCTGGAAAAGGTCGGCGGCATTGCCGAGGATCTGACCTGGGAGATGTTCCGCGACACGCTGATCGAACAGGCCGAACAGGGCGTGGATTACTTCACCATCCATGCCGGTGTTCGTCTGCCCTACATCCCGATGACCGCCAAGCGCGTCACCGGCATCGTTTCGCGCGGCGGCTCGATCATGGCGAAATGGTGCCTCGCGCACCACAAGGAGAGCTTCCTCTACGAGCGGTTTGACGAGATTACCGAGATCATGAAGGCGTATGACATCGCCTATTCGCTTGGCGACGGGCTGCGCCCGGGCTCGAACGCCGATGCCAACGACGAAGCGCAGTTCGCCGAACTCTATACGTTGGGCGAGCTTACCAAGCGCGCGTGGGAGCAGGACGTGCAGGTGATGATCGAAGGCCCCGGCCATGTGCCGATGCACAAGATCAAGGAGAATATGGATAAGCAACTCGCCGCCTGCGGCGAGGCACCGTTCTACACGCTCGGGCCGCTGGTGACGGATATCGCGCCGGGCTACGACCATATCACCAGCGGCATCGGTGCCGCGATGATCGGCTGGTTCGGCACGGCGATGCTCTGCTACGTCACGCCCAAGGAGCATCTGGGGCTCCCCGACCGCGACGACGTGAAGGTCGGCGTGGTGACATACAAGCTGGCGGCACACGCGGCCGATCTGGCGAAAGGCCACCCCGCCGCCAAGCTGCGCGACGATGCGCTGTCTCGCGCGCGCTTCGAATTCCGCTGGCGCGACCAGTTCAACCTCTCGCTCGATCCCGACACGGCCGAGCAGTTTCACGACCAGACCTTGCCGGCGGAAGGCGCCAAGAGCGCGCATTTCTGCTCGATGTGCGGACCGAAGTTCTGCTCGATGAAGATCACGCAGGAAGTCCGGGACTTTGCCGCCAAGCAGAACGCACCGGTCGCAACGTTCGTCGCAGCCGACGAGGCCGAGGCTGGCATGGCGGCGATGAGCCAAGTGTTCAAGGAAACCGGCAGCGAGCTCTACATGGGCGCCGGCGACCGCGAGCACGACTAAGCGCTAGCAAGGGGCTCAAGACGGTCCGGGTGGTTGCCCGGGCCGGCTCCTACCGCGCGGGAAGATCGTTCCCGCCAGCCTTCGCAGTCGCTGCTAGGCCTGTGTGGCCTGCCACGCCGCCGTCAGCGCCGCCGCACGCTCGCCGACGACCGTCGCGCTGTCGCCCGGCTTGAATAGCGCGCCGCCGACGCCGATGCCCTCCGCACCACCATCGAGCCAGTCCTGCAACGTCTCGGCATTGGTGCCGCCGACCGCCCACACCTTCACGTCGCGTGGCAAGACGTCGCGCACGGCCTTCAGGTATGCCGGGCCGAGGCTGGCACCAGGGAACAGCTTGAGTCGCCGCGCACCGGCTGCGATCGCCTGGAACGCTTCGCTCGGCGTCATGAAGCCGGGCAGCGCCTCAAGCCCGAGCGCCACCCCGCGCGCGATCACCGCCGGATTGGTATTCGGCGTCACCAGCAGCCGTCCGCCCGCGCCCGTAAGCGCCTCGACCGCTTCGACGCTCAGCACGGTACCGCCCCCGATCAGCGCGCGATCGCCGAAAGCCTTGGCTATGGCGGCGATGCTAATCAGTGGCTCGGGCGAGTTGAACGGCACTTCAAGAATGCGCACCCCGTTGTCGATCAACGCGGCGGCGACATCGAGCGCCTCATCGGGGCGCAGGCCGCGCAGGATTGCGGCAACCGGGGGCACGCCCTCCGCGAGCAGTTCGTCGAGCGTCATGAAACCTCCTTATGACAGTCCGGCAAGCACGCAGGCATCGCCGTCGAGGCGCTGCACCGCGATGCCATTCCGCGCGAACGCCTGTGTATATAGGTCGGCGAGACGCGGATCGCCGATGATCGTCACATCGCTCGTGTTCGCCAGCGTGGCGCGCATCTCCGCGATCTCGCCACCGATGACGAGACCGGATAGATAGCCCAACGCCCAGTCGGGCGTCTTGCCGCCCCGCAACTGCATGGCGCGCGCACCGAACAGACTACTCAGGACGCCGCGCTCAGCGCGGACGAGACCGGCGGCGAAACCCTCCGCCTCCGCACCGGCATCACCAGCCGCCATGCCACGCGCAAGTGTGGAATGCTGGCGCAGCAGCGCGAATACCTCACCGGTCAGGATGGTGCGGACGCCGGTGATCGCGCCATCCTCGATCACCGCCCATTTACTGTGTGTGCCGGGCAGGACGACGATGTGCCGACCGCCCGCGAGGTCGGGCGCGAGCGCCAGCGCGCCGTAGAGTTGCGTTTCCTCGCCGCGCATCACGTCCGGCACGCCTTCGGCATCGACACAGGCAAGCCCGGCCATGATCTCGACCGGCACACCGTCGAGCGTCAGCGCGGTCGCCGCAGCCAGCCACGCGTCGCGAGTGGCGGGGCAATCGGCATAGGGTACCTCACGCCAACCGTCGCGCGCGCCGACCATGCCGCACAGTCGGATCGTTTCGGGCGAACCCTCGCCCGCCCAGCTGGCAAGCGCAGCACGTAGCACCGCCTCGGGCACAATCCCGGGTGTGCCGATCCCGTCACCGTAGACGCGGTCGGTCACCGCGCCGTCTTCGATCCGGAACAGCCGCAGCCGGGTCGTGCCCCAGTCGCCGAGAACGCGATACCCGCTCACGCCGGCAAGCGCATCTCGGGCAGCGCCACGCCGGGCGCCGGCGCGTCGAACGCGAACAAGCCGCCGGCAAGCGGCTGGCCGTTCAGTTCCGCCTCCGACAAGCCTTTGCGTGCGGTGGTCACGTAGCCAGTGCGCAGGTCCGGGCCGCCGAACGCGACCTTTGTGCAGTTCGCGCAGGGCATCGCCACAATTGCGAGCAACGTGCCGTCCGGCGCGTACCGCCGCACCTGCCAGCCACCCCACAGGCCGACCCACAGGCACCCTTCGGAATCAAGCGTCACGCCGTCCGGGTGGCCGTCCTTCTCGGCGATGGTAACGAACACCTCGCCTTTTGCCAGACTGGTCTCGCTGGAAATATCGCAGCGGTAGATCGTGCGGCCAAGCGTATCGACGTGGTAGATCGTGCCGCCATCGGCGGAAATCGCCGGGCCGTTGGTGATGACGCAATCGCCACCGACCGGCCGCAGATCGACAGCATCGAACACGTGGATCGCGCCGGTAAGCGCTTCTTCCTCATTGTCCATGGTGCCGACCCACAGCCGGCCCGATGGATCGACGGTGGCATCGTTGGTGCGGTTGTGCGCAGGCATGTCGATCTTCGCGACCGGCCCGGTCAGCTTGCCGTCTTCGAGCAGATACAGTCCGTCGACCGAGCCCACCAACAGTCTGCCGCCCTCGGCCGGAACGAGGAAACTGGGCATGCCGCCAACCTCGAACGACTGCCGTTCATCCGTCGCGGGATCGTAGCGGTGGACCCTGCCGCCTTTGATGTCGACGAACCACAGCGCGTTCTCGCGCCCGATCCATGCAGGCCCTTCGCCCAGCGTGGCTGCGACCGGCCACACCAGCCGGGGTTCGATCGCCGCCGTCATTTGGCAACCGCCACGGCGGAGCGGCAGCCCCATAGCGCATAAGCCAGCACCACGACCTCACACACGGCTGTCAGGATGAACGACGATTGCAGGCCGTAGGTATCGGCCAGAATGCCCTGCACGAACACCAGCGCGCCACCCGCGATCGCCATGATCATCAGGCCCGAACCCTCTTCGGTCAAAGGGCCAAGCCCACGGATCGCCAGCGTGAAGATCGTCGGGAACATGATCGAGTGGAACAGCCCAACCGCGATCAGCGCCCACATCGCGACATGCCCGGTTGTACCGAGCACGACGAGCATGACCAGCAGTGCGAAACCGGCGAACACCGCCAGCACGTTTTCGGCGCGGAACTTCTGCATGATCGCGGAGCCGGCGAAGCGGCCGACCATCATCCCGCCCCACAGCAGCGTCAGATACTGACCCGCCTGCTCATGCGTCAGATCGGCGATGTTCGGCTGGCTGACGAAGTTCACGAACAGATTGGCGACACCGATCTCGGCGAGGAGATAGGCGACCATCGTCGGGATGCCGAGCACCAGCGCGCGGTGCTTCCACAGCGACAGATGCTTGCGCTCTTCCGCAGCGACGCGGCTGGTCGCGTTCTGGCCGATGACCGGCAGCGGGAAGCGTGCGATCACCACCGCCAGCACAACCAGCACGGCCGCGACGAGCAGATATGGCAGCACCACCGAATGCGCATCGGCAAGCCGTTCCGCCGGGGTGAGGATACGCCCCGCCTTGGCGGTGCCGCTGACCGAGCGCCCGAGGATCAGGTATGCGCCAAACGCCGGCGCCAGCATCGTGCCGGCCGAGTTCATCGCCTGCACGAGATTGAGCCGCGACGACGCCGTCTCGGGCGAGCCGATCACCGCGACGTATGGATTGGCGGCGACCTGCAACAAGGTGATGCCGCTGGCGATCACGAACAGCATGACCAGCGTCACGCCATATGACGGGATCGATGCGGCGAGGATCATGCCGAGCGCGCCCGCCGCCATGATGGCCAAGCCCGTGACGAGCGACTTCTGATAGCCGATCCGCTCGATCAGCTTGGCCGACGGGATCGATGCGAAGAAATAGGCGATGAACCACACCGATTCGATCAGCGTGGTCTGGAGGTAGCTCAGATCGAACACGGCGCGCAGATGCGGCAGCAGCGTGTTGTTGATGACGGTGATGAAGCCCCACATGAAGAACAATGTGGCGAGCAACGTCAGCGCCGGGCCGTAAGACCGGCCGCCACCCGAGGCAGTCGCCGTGGCGCCCCCTCCCGAATTCATGATTGGACCTGCCACACACCCTCACGTGCTGATTGATTCTGTAATTGTATGAGTATATCCCGCGTCTACAGCCGTCAATGCGATCGGCGCCTTTCGCCACGGGATAAGCCATGAGCAACACGCCACCCAAACTCCGCAGCCGCGCCTGGTTCGACAACCCGGACAACATCGACATGACCGCGCTCTACCTTGAGCGCTATCTGAACTTCGGGCTCAGTCTGGAAGAGCTGCAATCGGGCAAGCCGATCATCGGTATCGCGCAGACCGGCTCGGACCTCAGCCCCTGCAACCGCCATCACCTCGTGCTGGCCGAGCGCGTGCGCGAGGGTATTCGCGAGATGGGCGGCATCGCCATGGAATTTCCGGTCCATCCGATCCAGGAGACCGGCAAGCGTCCGACCGCCGGGCTCGACCGTAACCTGTCGTACCTCGGGCTGGTCGAACTGCTGTACGGCTACCCGCTCGACGGTGTCGTGCTGACGATCGGCTGCGACAAGACGACGCCGGCCTGCCTGATGGCGGCGGCGACCGTGAACATTCCGGCGATCGCGCTGTCGGTCGGGCCGATGCTCAACGGCTGGCACAAGGGCGAGCGCACCGGCTCGGGCACGATCGTCTGGAAGGCGCGCCAGATGCTCGCCGCTGGCGAGATCGACAACGCCGAGTTCATCCGCCTCGTCGCATCGTCCGCGCCGTCGACCGGCTATTGCAACACGATGGGCACGGCGACGACGATGAACTCGCTGGCCGAGGCGCTTGGCATGTCGCTGCCAGGTTCGGCGGCGATCCCGGCGCCGTATCGCGACCGTCAGGAAGTGGCCTACATCACCGGTAAGCGCATTGTTGAGATGGTAGCGGAGGACCTCAAGCCCTCCGACATCCTCACCCGCGAGTCGTTCGAGAACGCCATCGTTGTGAATTCGGCGATCGGCGGCTCGACCAATGCCCCCATCCACCTTGCCGCGATTGCCCGTCATGTCGGCGTCGATCTGCCGATCGATACCTGGCAGGAGAAGGGCCACAAGGTGCCGTTGCTGGTCAATCTTCAGCCCGCCGGCGAATATCTCGGTGAGGATTACTATCGCGCCGGCGGTGTTCCCGCCGTGACCGCGCAGCTCATGAAGCACGGGCTGATTCACGAGGGTGCGATGACCGTCAATGGCAAGTCGATGGGCGATAATTGCCGCGACGCCGTTATCGAGGACGAGAAGGTGATCCGCCCGTTCGAGACACCACTCGTCGAGGAGGCCGGCTTCATTGTCCTGCGCGGCAACCTGTTCACCTCGGCGATCATGAAGACCAGCGTGATCTCGCCCGAGTTCCGCGACCGTTACCTGTCCAACCCGAACGATCTAGAGGCGTTCGAAGGTCCGGCGGTGGTGTTCGACGGGCCTGAGGATTATCATCACAATATCGACGATCCGGCGCTCGGCATCACGTCTGAAACCTTGTTGTTCATGCGCGGTGCCGGCCCGATCGGCTATCCCGGCGCGGCAGAAGTGGTCAACATGCGACCGCCCGCATACCTCATCACCGAGGGTGTTCACGCGCTGCCGTGCATCGGTGACGGTCGGCAGTCGGGTACGTCCGGCAGTCCTTCGATCCTCAACGCATCGCCCGAAGCAGCGGCGATGGGCGGTCTTGCCCTGATCCGTACCGGTGACCGCGTTCGCATCGATCTTGGCAAGGGCACCGCTGACATCGTCATATCCGACGCCGAATTGGCCGAACGCCGGCAGGCGCTGGTCGACGCGGGCGGCTATGCCTATCCGGCCTCGCAGACGCCCTGGCAGGAGATGCAGCGTGCGGTGGTCGGCCAGTTGGACACCGGCGCGATTCTGGAAGGCTCGGAAAAGTACCAGCGCATCGCACAGACGCGTGGCCTGCCGCGCGACAGCCACTAAGTCCTACACGCGACATCCCTCGAAGCCGGCATTTGCTGCCTTCCCACCCTGAAATGGGAGACTTTATGTACAACGGTGCAATTCTGATCGGCGCGGGCGAAACCCGCGCCGCCGACACCTTCACTGCCGTAAACCCGACGACCGGCGCGGCCGGCGACGTCGCGTTCAGCAACGCCGGCCCGGCCGAGGTCGCCAAGGCCACCGCGCTCGCCGCCGCAGCGTTCGAGGTGTTCTCGACCACCTCGCTCGACGCGCGCGCGACCTTCATCGAGACCGTTGCCGACAACATCCTCGCGCTGAAGGACGATCTCGTCGCGACCGCCAACGCGGAGACGGCGCTGCCGCTCGCGCGGCTTCAGGGCGAAACCGGTCGCACCGTCGGCCAGTTGAAGATGTTTGCCGCCGAAGTCCGCGCCGGCCTGTGGCTCGACGCGACGATCGATCCGGCCATGCCGGACCGTGCGCCGCTGCCGCGCGCCGACTTGCGCCGCGTCAACGTCGCACTTGGACCGGTGGCGGTGTTCGGCGCGTCGAACTTCCCGCTCGCCTTCTCGGTCGCGGGCGGTGACACGGCGGCGGCGTTCGCGGCGGGTTGCCCGGTCGTGGTCAAGGGCCATGCCGCGCACCCCGGCACCGGCGAACTGGTCGCGCGTGCGATCCAGCAGGCGGTTGCTTCGTGTGGCCTGCCCGAGGGCGTGTTTTCCTATCTGCCCGGCACGTCGAACGAACTCGGCGGTGCGCTCGTGTCCGATCCGGTCATCAAGGCGGTCGGCTTCACTGGTTCGCGCGGCGGTGGCCTCGCGCTGATGAAGATCGCCGCGCAGCGTGCAGAGCCGATTCCGGTCTATGCCGAAATGTCGAGCATCAATCCGGTCGTGCTGCTGCCCGGCGCGCTTGCCGCGCGGGCGGACGCGATGGGTCCGGCGTTCGTCGGTTCGCTGACGATGGGTGCAGGCCAGTTCTGCACCAACCCCGGCCTCGTCATCGCCATCGACGGACCTGACCTCGACACGTTCGTCGCCTCGGCGGCGAAGGCGCTGACTGCGGCACAGCCCGCCGTCATGCTCACCCCCGGCATCCACGCCAGCTTCGAGCGCGGTGTTGAGGAACTGGCGAGCCACGCCGCCGTCATCACCGTAGCGCGCGGCTGCGTCGGCGATGGCGTCAACCAGGCGGTCGGCGCGCTGTTCACCACGGACGCGACCAAGTTCACCGCCGACGAGGCGCTGAGCCATGAAGTATTCGGATCGTCCTCGATCCTCGTACGGTGCAAGGACATCGCTGAGATCAAGACGGTGATCGCCAAGCTCGAAGGCCAGCTCACCGCGACGATCCAGAGCGGTGACGGCGACGAGGCGGCGGCCGGCGAACTGCTGCCGGTGCTCCAGTCCAAGGTCGGTCGTATCCTGTTCAACGGCTGGCCGACCGGCGTCGAGGTCAGCCATGCGATGGTGCATGGCGGCCCGTTCCCGGCGACTTCGGATGGGCGCAGCACCTCGGTCGGCACGCTGGCGATGGCGCGTTTCCTACGCCCGGTCTGCTATCAGGACACGCCTGACACGCTGCTGCCGCCAGCACTTCAGGCGGCGAACCCGTGGGGCATCGCGCGCCGCACCAACGGCGTGCTGGAACTGGGCAAATGATCCGCTCGCTCGTCCAGTTCGACGATGGCGCGCGCGGTGTCGCCGCGCTCGACGAGCGCGGCGCGGCGCGGCGCGTCACCGGCGTGACGACCACGCTGGAACTGGCGCAGCGGGCGATTGCGGCAGGCACCAGCCTCGCCGCAGCCGCCGAAGCCGCGCTGGGCGAGTCGGTGGATCTTGGCGGCGTGAAGCTGCTCTCGCCGATCGACCATGCCGACCCGGCGCACACGCTGGTCAGCGGCACCGGCCTGACGCATCTCGGCTCGGCGGAAGGCCGCGACAAGATGCACGCCAAGGCCGCCGACGCGCAGACCGATTCGATGAAGATGTTCCTGATGGGCGTCGAAGGCGGCAAGCCCGCTGATGGCGGCATCGGCGCGCAGCCGGAGTGGTTCTACAAGGGCGACGGCGCGATCCTGGTCGATCCGGGTGTACCGCTCACCATGCCCAAGTTCGCCGAGGATGGCGGCGAGGAGCCTGAGATCGCCGGCATCTACCTGATCGACGCCGATGGCGCACCGGTTCGGCTCGGCTTCGCGCTCGGCAACGAGTTCTCCGATCACGTCACCGAACGCGGCAATTATCTGTGGCTCGCCCACTCCAAACTGCGGCAAGCGGCTCTCGGCCCCGAACTGCGGCTCGGCGATCTGCCTGAAGACGTTCGCGGCACCAGCCGTATCGTTCGGGGCGGCGAGGTGCTGTGGGAGAAACCGTTCGTATCGGGTGAGGCGAACATGTCGCATAGCCTCGCCAACCTCGAACATCATCACTTCAAATACGACGGCTTCCTGCGCCCCGGCGATCTGCACGTGCATTTCTTCGGCACCGCCACCCTGTCCTTCTCGGACGGCGTGCGCACGCAGATCGGCGATGTGTTTGAAGTCGAGGCCGACGCCTTCCTGCTGCCGGTGCGCAACCCGCTCGCGCAAGCGACGGATGCCGGCATGGCCAAGGTTCGCAGCCTGTGAGTGGGCTGAAACTCGGCCTCGTCGGACTTGGCAAGATCGCGCGCGACCAGCATCTCCCTGCGATCGCCAGGACGGACGGGATCGATCTCGTCGCGGTCGCCAGCCGCAACGCCAAGGGTGAAGGCGTCGCCAACTACGCCGATCTTGGCGCGATGCTGGCGGGTTCGCCCGAACTTGATGCGATCGTATTGTGCCAGCCGCCGCAGGCGCGGTTCGAGGCGGCGGTGACCGCGATCACTGCGGGCAAGCACGTCTTCCTCGAAAAGCCACCGGGCGCGACCGTATCCGAGGTCGAGGCGCTGATCGCGCTTGCTCGCAAGCAGAGCGTCAGCCTGTTCGCGAGCTGGCATTCGCGCTACGCCGCCGCCGTCGCGGCCGCGCGCGACTGGATCGCGCAGACGACGATCCGCCGCATCGATATCGCGTGGAAGGAAGACGTTCGTCACTGGCACCCCGGCCAGCCGTGGATCTGGCAGGCGGGCGGCTTCGGCGTGTTCGATCCCGGCATCAACGCGCTGTCGATTTTAACCGAGATCGTGCCGGATCGGGTATCGCTGCTCAGCGCCAACCTCGAGGTTCCGTCCAACTGCGAGGCGCCGATCGGTGCCACGCTGACGATGCGGACCGGATCGGGCGCGCCGATCGACACCGTATTTGACTGGCGCCAGACCGGGCCGCAGACGTGGGATATCGTTGTTGAGACCGAGGCGGGCACGCTGCGGCTTGCCGAGGGCGGCAACCGCTGGTTCCTTGGTGACGAAGAACAACAAGCGGATGCAGAAGAAGAATATCCGGCGATGTACCGACGTTTCGTCGACATCGCGGGTCGCAACGAGATCGACGTCGATCTCGCGCCGCTGCAACTCGTCGCCGATGCATTCCTGTGCGGCCGCCACGCCGCGACGGAGGCGTTCCACGACTGAGGCCGGGGATCGGGAGGCGCGCTTGGACGGACACAAAGCTGACGAGCCCGGCGCGCCGAAATCGGCCTTACGCATCCACCAGACGATCGCGCGCGATATCGGCATCGCGATCCTGACTGGTCGGCACGAACCCGGCGCCTTGTTCGAGGGCGAAATCGAGAGTGCGGGGCGGCTGCGCGTATCGCGTACCGCCTACCGCGAGGCGGTACGCATCCTTGCCGCCAAGGGGCTGATCGAAAGCCGCCCCAAGGCAGGAACCCGCGTGACGCCGCGTGCACGATGGAATCTGCTAGATCCTGAACTGCTCGCCTGGATGTTCAGCGATGAGCCTGATCCCGCGTTCGTGCGCGACCTGTTCGAGCTGCGTGGTATCATCGAACCCGCCGCCGCAGAACGCGCCGCCGTGCGTCGCACGGACGCTCAGGCGGTTGAACTGACACACGCACTTGCGGCGATGCATGCGCATGGCCTGTCGACGGCTGCGGGGCGCGCCGCCGACCAGCGTTTTCACAATGCAATCCTCGCCGCCACCCATAACGCTGCGTTGGCAAGCCTCGCCAGTTCGGTCGGGGCAGCGGTAAGCTGGACCACCACCTTCAAGCACCGCAAGCAGAGCCTGCCTCGTGATCCAGTCGTCGATCACGAAGCCGTGCTGGATGCCATTATTGCCAAGAACGCCGCGTCCGCTGGCTATGCGATGCGCGTCCTGCTCGACAACGCGCTGGCCGACATGGACCTGGCACTTTCGTCGTAACCGCCTTGTGGCGCCATACGTTCAGGGTTCGCCGTGGCTGTTAGCGCCTGCACATCCGGCGAACCTTTGGCATACCGGCCTGCTTGTATTTGACGCCGGCATCGTGACCAACCACGCAGACGCACGCAGGCGCACGCAGGCAGTCGCTGCCACACATGCTGCTCGCGGAGCACAACTGCCCGGAAGGCAAATCAAAGTTCGGATCTGAACCGCTTCACCAACCATCGCGGTGTTCGGCTGGTGGAGCTGAGGGGAATCGAACCCCTGACCTCTGCAGTGCGATCGTAGGACACAGCGCGGATTTCCGCGGCTCTCGAACTATCTAGCACCCCGGCGGCCATTTAGAAACCGGCGGTTTTCCGTGTGCCGAATCGCGGCACACCGGAGCGACACCGGAACGTCTGAAAGTACCAACAACCCAAGAAACGCGCCTCAGCCGAGGCGCGTCCGAACACGTCCGTACGGCGAAATCATGCATTTCAGCCGGCGGTTTCGTGCGTCCACTGGACTTCGAGCCTTGGGTTCTCCTCATGTCGCTTCACGACACGCATTCCTACCCGTCCCCTCCTGCCATCCTGACCGGCGGATCAGGACTATGAGCATCACTTCGTTTGGCGCCCTCGCCCACAAACTCGCCGGCGGCCGGAAGCGCAAAGGCGACGCCGAGAACCCGACCGACCCGGTGCGCTCATATAGCTGGGATGTGGACGATCATCGCGCCAAGCCAGGGCAACCAATCGGCGACGGGTCGCCCCAGCAAGGCTGGGCGTTTACCAATGCGCTTGTAGCCACGTTCCGAGAGCTGTGCCGCGAGCACAAGACGAAGCGCTACGATGGCCCACATAAGGTGCAGGATACGTTCTTGCGCGCTTACGAGCAGATGCTTGCATACCTCGACTACAAGAACGGCGACTTTTTCCCAAGCTATGATCGCATCAAGGAAGACACCGGTCTGAGTCGTAGCACTGTGATCGCGATGGTGGAATGCGCCGAATACTGGGGACTGTTGTGTCATGTCCGCCGCAGCGAAAAGACGAAAGATGCCGAGGGGCCATCGCGGAAGCAGGTCTCAAACGCGTACTACTTCGACTGCGAGCGACGCATGCCAAGGGATCTCTGGGCCGCCTTCTGGAAGAAGCTCGTAGCCAACCTGAAACGCCTCCACGGCGCCGCTGCTCGCGCGGCAGCGTTCTTGAAGCGGGCCTTCAATAGCGTCGCTCAGCCAGCCCCCAGGGCCGCTGGAAAGGAACTGGCAGAGCAGCTCTCCCTCATGAAATCCGGCATCGACCGGAGGAACGCCCTAGCCTTCAGCCCGAGTCCATAAAGTAACCACTACCCGGAGCGAAGGTTAAGGATGGAAGGGAATTCCTGCGGAATACGTTAGTTTGATCTCCCCCTCACGCGGCAAATGATACGCCCCACGCACCCGATCGCCCAGCACCGGCGGTCGGAGCGTGGCGGCTTGCGCCGCCCCGTGCTCGGCGAGGGGGAGAGGCACGAATTTCGTCGACCTATTCGGCCGGGCGTCCAGCCGGGCCGTCGATCAAAAGCCGGTCAAATGTCATCGGCAATTACAAGCCGCAGAAAGGCGCGAGTTTGACGTCGCGACGTTGTTCCCGAAAGCACGTGGGATCACCCACCGATCAATAAAGCCGCCCACTTCTCGAGCACGATCCGGCGCGGATCCAACTGCTCGCTGCGATTGTAGGCTGCCTCCACTTTCGCCGCGCGGCCGTCGTCACTCTTAAGCGCGTGGCCAAGGATGCGATCGATCACGCCGCGTTCGGCGGGCAGCGCCTCGTTCATGATCGTCGAGAATGTGGCGCGCCAGCCATGCGGCACGTGCCGTCCGGCATAGCCGGCCCGATCATACAGGTCGCCAATTGCGCCCTCGGCGAACGGCAAGTCGCTGCGCGTGCCCGGGAAGATCAGCTCGCCGCCGTGCCCGAAAGCACGTGCCACGCGCAGGATCTCCACGGCCGCCGGCGCGAGCGGCACCTGATGATCAAACGCCGCGTCGTCCTTCTTCACCCGGGCGAGCTTCATGCGTGCCGCCGGCACGCGCCACAGTGGCGCCGGACCGTCGAGATCCTCGATCTCTGACCAGCGCGCGCCGCGAAGCGCGTCCAGGCGGACGGCCGTCAGCGCGAGAAATCGCGATGCCAGGCGCACGATCGGCCGGCCGGGCGCGCGATCGCACGCGGCGAGCAGCTCGCGCGCGTCGGCGATCGTCAATAGCGCTGGCTGGCGCCGCTTGCGCGGCGCGGCGGCGAGCGCGGCCGCGACCGGCTTTGCCGGATTGGCGGTGGCCTGGTCGTGCGAGATCGCGAAGGCGAAGATCGCCTCGATGCGCTGGCGCAGCCGGCGCGCGGTTTCGATCCGGCCGCGCGCCTCGACGACTTCCAAGAGCTCGCGCACGTTGGACGCACTGATCTCGTCGCAGGGGAACGCGCCGATCGGCGCGAACACGTCGCGCTCGAGGCTGGTGAGCACGTCGGCCGCGTGCGCCTGGGCCCAGCCCGACTGCTTCCGCGCGTGCCAGGATCGCGCGACCTGTTCGAAGGTCATCAGCACTGCCTTGGCGGCCGCCGGCGACGCGGGCTTGATGCCGCGTGCGATCTGCTGTCGCGCCTGGTCGAGGTGCTGGCGCGCAGAATTAAGAGAGATCTCGGGATAGCAGCCGATCGTCAGCAGTTGCTCGGCGCCGGCGAGCCGGTACTTGATCCGCCACGTCGCGCGGCCGCTGGTGGCGACGTGCAGGTGCAAGCCGCGTTCGTCGAACATCTTGTAGGCGCGCGAACGCGACCGCGCGGCCTTGACCACGGCGTTAGTGAGCATGATAACCTCTGTTAAAGAATAGATTGCTGAAATGGCGTAAAGTCACGCCCATTACTTGAACTAGACTCGCGGCGATTGATGACGCTGCTGTAAACTTTGCACGTGGATCAGTAACTTATGTCAGCATAGAGCGACGGGGGCGCAAATTGATTATGCCGAACAAAGAACTGATTGACCGGCTCCGCTTTTTAGAAGCGTACGAGTGCGAAAAGGCGATCGCTGCGCAGGATCGGCAACAGCGCGAAATGCATTTCATGAAAGCTGCAGTTCACGCTGCATGCATGGTGCACGTCACGCAGCAGACAGAGGGCGCGATCGCGAAGCTGATTGAGATCGACGGTAGACCGATCGGCGCATAATCTCTCCATCGCGCGGCGGAGGACACCTCCGCCGCGCTTCAACTAGCGCGCGCGATCCGCTGCGGGCTCAATAAGCGAACGGTGATGATACCCCTGCGCTTATCCCAACGGCAGCGCGGATTTACGATCGCCAATGTCTGAAGGTGGTGGCAAGCGGACATTGCTGCGCAAGGGGGTTTCGAGCATCCTGTGTATCAGAGGGATCACCGACATTCGTAGGATAGGCGGATTATGCGAACTGCATCTTGGGCGTGGTGGTCCCTATTGCTGTCTGCGGTAACGATTTGCTCAAATGCTGACGCATGCAGCGTTGCCGCCTCGTATCGCGTGCCGACCACGTTGCAGTTAGTCGAACAGGCGGACGCCATCGTCATCACGAGGATTGTCGATGGCGGACCCGCAACATTCAAACCTTTTGCGAGGCTTGGAGGGCGAAGGGCTCGGCTTATCCCTCTTACAACGCTGAAAGGCCACTATTCCGGTCAGCGCATACGTTTTGACGAAGCTACCCTCGATTTGCCGAAGGCAAGACTTCTGGCAACACCAAGCGACCCTCGTAACATCGTGGATGCAAACCCTGATGCTTTCGCAGGATCATGCAATAGATTTGTCTTCAAAAAGGACATGATTGTCATAGCTTTTTTGAAAAAGGATGGCGGAGATTTTGTTTCGTTCGCTCCGCCGTTTTCAAGAGCGCTTGAAGACGTGCCAAACCTACGTTCCCTATGGGTCAAGTGTGTTCAAATGTATGCAGCGATAGCGGCAAAACCCGAATCGTCACGCCGTCGAGAAATGGTCCGTCGAAGAGACACTCTGCGGTTCGCCATCAACGATCCAGATGATCGATTGCTTGCACTAGAGCTAGACCGAGCGCTCCTGAGCACGAAGATCTGACGCCCGTTATTGGACGGCTGCCGTCGGTCTGTTTTTCGTCTCGATAGCGGCCGGGCGGCTTTCGGGCGAACCGATCGACGCGGGAGCGCCGGAACGTCTTGAGGTGGTGGACAGCGGTCCGGCGGGTTTCGGCGATCAATCGCGGATATCTGACGTCGGCTCATTGTCCGCCAGGGCGTCAAAATTCACCTCGAACATAAAGCGTCGGACGTAGGGCGATGAAGCCGTGGAGTAGTCGGGGAGACCCGCAATACCCTCGGCGAAGCGATCGACAAATGCTTGCACATCGGTTTGTGGAACGTCGTAGCAATCCACACGAACGATTACGGTCTTTCCGTGGGCAGCGGGAAACTGATCGGCGAGTTGGCCGTCGAGCGCCGCGTCCAGGCATCCGAACATGCGCGCTTGCAGTTCGCGCAGATGGTCCTCAACGGTTCCGGCCCAAGGTCCCTCTACGAGGACCATCAAGCAGGCATCTCGCTCCTCGTCGAACGCTACAAAATTGACGGAGACTTCGCCCATACCTGCGTGTTCCTACTCCCGCTTACGGCACACCTGCATCGCCTGATGTACGGCGGCAAGTGGGCGCTAGCGGTCATCGGGGCGGAAGGGGTATCGCGATCGATCCCGCTGGCGGCGGTGCCTGACCAGGGCGGAGGGTGCCTCCGCCCTGGTCACGGGCGATCGGCAATAGGCGGTGTGGGTGCCTGATCGTCGATGCGACGAACAATGACCACCACCTCTACCGCGTCGCCTCCAGCTTCACCGATCGCCTCAACCACCTCGCCATCGTCCATCATTACGTCGAGCGAACCGCCTAGGTTCACTTCGGTCAGCGCCGAGGCGACGACAGCAGTTACGTCTTTAATATCGGCCATACCGCCTATGTAGCACGGGCTAGCATCAGCTAATAGTCACGGAGTACGGAGGGTGCCTTAAGCGCGATCTGTATGTCCGGCTCTGGGCGCTTCCAGTCTGACTGCTTTTCTTGCCATTCCAAACACGGACGCGGCGGAGACCGCCTCCGCCGCGTGGCGGTGGATGCTCCGGCACTTGATCAGCGAACGATGATGATACCCCCGCGCTTACCCCACCGACGTTGTTAACTTCCAACGGCGAATGTCTGGAGGTGGTGGTTAGCGGCCATTCCGCTTTGACAGTGCAGAGCCACGCATCAAGGCCAACCAAAATTGCGCGACCAACGTATAAGGCAGCCACCAAAGGCCGTACCAGCCGGGCGGCGCGGTGAACCCATCTACCAGTGAGGAAGCAGCAAAGCAGAACGGCAATGCGAAGCAGGCCGACACGAAGGCGCTGCGGACGGGGCGGGCTGTGTCCCACGCCAGCAAGCTGCCAGCAGCGTCGTTCCCACGAAGGCAGAGCCACGTTGTTAAGCAAACGACTGGCGAGAGCATGACAGCAAGGAAGATGCTGCTTATCATCGGGATGATGATCGTATCGCTCTCGGGCGGAAGCACCCCTGCCTCTCCAACAGCAGGCCAATAAATCCAGCTTGTGGCCGGAAATCCGAGGATCACAAGGGCGGCAAGCGTCCATGCTATGGGCTTACCAAAGAGCACGCGTGAAGCGATCATATGGGGGTTATGCCATGCGACTGAATGTCCGCAAGTGGGCGGCTGCCGTCCGTCTGCTTTTCTTCCCCTTAGCCGCCGGTCGGCTTTCGGGCGAAACGATCGGCAAAATGGCGATGGAACGGCTTGAGGTGGTGGACTGCGGAAGGACTGCTTTCCTCCCCGGTAGCAGCCGATTAGCTTTGTGGCGCCGCATAATCTTGGGGTCAGGGCGGCTTGCGCTCCGTGTCAGCCGTTAGTGGTCAGTCTTTGGCGCTAGTAGAGCAGTTGCGCCGTCAGCAAATCTGATTGTGAGGGTTTTGCCCCTTAAAGACCAATCGTGCGCGTCACTCATCCGCGTCCAGAACTGACTTCCCGTCTTCATCGAAGATGCGTTCGCACAACCGACAGTCGTGATGATTGTCGCTCCCGCCTGATTCCGAGCAAATGCGCCTTTCGCGCCCGCAGGATCGGCAATCCATGTTAATTCATCGCCACCAACATCGTTGCAAGCGGCGGTTCCAACGATGCTGTTATTGGCCAAGAACCGGAGAGTGGCAGCTTCAGGGTCGGCGTGCTTGACGGACCGACCTTCGAATTGGCGCAGGCTCCATTTCCCCACGACTAATCCGGCGTTCTGCACCGGCACGTTTGCCAAGGCCGCGCCTGCCGTTAGCAGCGTGCCACATCCGATCATCAGGGCAGCGATCTTCATAGGTATGTCCTACGTCCGCTTTCAAGCCTTTGATAGGCTCGCTTAAACGGCGTTTATTGGGCGACTGCCGTCCGTCTGCTTTTCTTCCCCTTAGTCGGCTTTCGGGCGGAACGATCGGCAAAATGGCGATGGAACGGCTTGAGGTCCGGCAGGTTTCGGAGGAGAGTCAACCCTGGCGTTTTTCCAGAGGCTGGCTATGTTTCCTACCTATGCTCGAATGCCACTTTTGCCATTTGTTCGGGCAACGAAGTTCGTCGCGCTCGTCCCGGCGGTATTCCTGATGCCTATTACGACCGCTGCCGCCCCTGCCGCGCATTCGCGGCCCACGATGGAGCAGATAGGGCGTCTAGAAAGGCTTCTTGTGTTGCCCGAGGGGGCAACGGGGCCGCTGCAACGCTATAATCGTTACTATGCGGGCACGATCCAGAACGGACGAAGATTGATATCGGGAGAGTTGGATTATGAAATTCATAATCGGCGGACGACGATAAAACTGGTGCCGCAACGACTATTTCCCGGCCGAAATTTGTTCGACGCAGGCTGTGACGTCATCTGGGTCACGTTTGATCCACAGGCCAACGTTTTTACTGATGTTACGTGCCAACCCGAAATGAAATTACCCCTTCCGGGCTCAGGTCATTAAGCAACTGCGCAAAGCAGAATAACAATTCTGCCGGTGATGCCGGCTATTGGGCGCTTACTGCCCGTCTGCTTTTTCCTAGGATTTATCGTAAACGCGGTGGAGGATTGCTCCGCCGCGCGATGACAGGGATGGCGCTTTTGTGCGGTATTCCAGAGGTATCGGCTAGGGGCTTACCCCAGCCGATACCCCCAGCTGATCAGTTCCGCACGATCAATTCTCCCGCTCGCTTTGCACCGCCGGCGCTTGCTGTGCCGACCGTATAGGTCGTCTCGATGTCCGAGAGGTTAAAGCGAGCGAACACGGCGCGGGCGCCAGGCGTGTCGTTGATCGACAGGATGAACTTGCCGGCGATCCCCCCCAGCTGGTCAGCCAGGCGCTCGAAGTCGGCACGCTCGAAGCCGTCGCCATAGTCCTTCTCGCAGTTCCAATATGGCGGATCGAGATAGAACAGCGTCTCGGCCGAGTCATAGCGGCGGATCACGTCTGCATAGGGCAGGCACTCGATCGTCACGCCGGCGAGGCGCTCGTGGATCTCCGGCAGCTTCTCGCGTAGTTTAGTGACGTCGAAGCGGGCCGGTGCCTTCTTGTCGACGCCGAAGTTCCGGCCGGTGACCTTGCCACCGAACGATAGCTGCTGAAGGTACAGGAAGCGCGCAGCGCGCTCGAGGTCGGTCAGCGTGTCGGCATTGGTCGCGATCAACCGCTCGAAGTCTGCTCGGCTGGTGAGCTGCCACTTCAGCGTGTCCATGAACGCTTCGTAGTGGCGCTGGAGGATCCGGAACAACGTCGCGACGTCGCGCGACAAATCGTTGATGACCTCGACCGGCGCAGCGGCGTGGCGCTTGAGGAAAATGCCGCCCATGCCGACGAACGGCTCGACATAGGTGCGGTGCGGGGTCTCGCCGATTAGGCCGACCAGGTGGCGGGAGAGATTGCGCTTGCCGCCGAGATAAGGCGCAGGGGTTCTTACAGCGATGGAGCCGGTCATAGAGTCCTTCTGTGGGGGGAAGGCGCGCCGGCTAGACGCGCGAGATTGCCGCCGATCGGCGCGATCGACGGGGCCGCAGCCAAACGACTGCGGGATCTAGTGGGGCGCCAATGGCGCCGAATGGGGGGAAGTGGCTTCGGGGGAACCTCGGGCTGCCTGCTCGATCGTGCCGCCGCCTGGTACCGGGCGGTAGCCGTGCAGAGCCAGGCAGCTGCACCCTACGTGTTCCCACGAAGGGTCTTCTATTCCGCAGGCCACCCGGCGAACCGGTGATGACCTGGCTGACCGCACGCGCGCGCGGGTTCGACCTTCCGGCTAGTCCAGTCGAACGCTGGCGCTATGCCAGCGTCCCGGTCGGCCGTCGAGAGGTTCGATGCCGCTCAGCTGGCGATCGTCAGCTTGCGGTGCGAGAGCTTGCCATCGGCGCGCATCCGCTCGAAGCGGACATGCGTTGCGGCTGGGAAGAGCACCTGGCGAGCTGCTTGCCATTCTCCAGGCGTAAGCGGCTCGCCGATCCAGCCAGCGAGGTGAAGCACCGCGCCGTCCTCTTCCGGCGTCACTACGATCATACGATCATAGCGCGGCCCGCTATCGGGGTGAACGCGGACCAGATACGAACCGGCCGGGATCAGCGTGGCGCCGAGGCGGCCGGCGCCGAGGGGAGCGGTGCGGATCTCGACATCAGCGCTTGACGCCGCCGGCGCACTATCTGCGCATCGAGGTTGTAGCGCCTGGTGTTTCACTTGCCGCGCAGCTGCTCGAGGTAGGCACTATGCGGAACGGCGGCCCGCGTGCCCTTCTTTGGCTCGATCTTCAGCGGGTATGCTTCCGGCCACTCGCGACCAGCGCCCCACCAGGTGACGCCGAACCACGTCTCTGGGTGCGCCTTCACTTCGGCGACGGCTTGCGCGAGGTACCCTGCGCAGACGTTCTGCACGCCTCCGGCGTTTCCGCCAGCACCTTCGCCCATGTACGCCTTGAGCCCGCGCGCAGCAGCGCCGGCTCGGAGCGCGTCATACCACATGCCGCTCGCGGGATCACACTCCCAGTGCGTGCCGGTGGAACCCTTGTCCCAGTACATATGGCCTTCGAGCAGGATGTTGGTGTCGCCTAGGCCACCCTGCCGATCCATCGCACACGCTGCGCTCTCGCATGCCTTGTACGAAGGCTCATGCTTGTCGAAGCGAAAGGCAGCGCTGGAACCAGGCCACTCGACGGCGAAGGTGTTCTGGAAGCCGGCAGCGCGGAGGCCGGCGATGATTGCCTTGGTGTCAGCCGCCCACTGCACCCAGTCGTTCGTCACGACCGGATCGTTGAAGTTGCGCGGCTCGTTCATGAAGTCGATCACGACGCGTGTGTTGGTCTTGTACGGCGCCGCCTTATCGATCCAGTAGGCGATCTGGTTTGGCGCCGTGTCCCACGTGAATTGGTGCCGATCCATCACGACGGTCGCACCCTTGGCGAGCAGGCCGTCGATCGACTTGTAGAGCGTGGCCTTCGGCGTGACATCCTTGAACGCGACGCGGACTAGTTGGAAGCCCTGCGCTGGCGCCGTGTACCAGTCGATATCGTCCTGGTTGGGGCATAGCGCGCCATTGGTCGCCTGGTAACATCCCGCCAAGTTGACGCCGAACGGGTTGAGCTTTGCGGGGGCGGGCGTGGTGACGACCGGCGCGACAAGCGCCGGAATGCCGTCGAGCACCTGGTATCTGTAGCCGTCCGGATCGTAGCCGATCGACTTCGTCAGTACCTTAAGCCTCGTTGCGCCGCCTGACATGGTGAAGAATCCGCGTCCCATGCGGTTCGGGCAAACGCCCTTCGCGCACGTGATCACGTCGCCGACCGGGTTGTTCTGCACCGCCTTGCCGGAGGTGAGGATGTCGCCGGTATGAACCACCAGCGGGCCGTCCACGATCGGGATTGTGTCGGCGATCGCCGGCGTCGCGAACAGCGCTAACGCTGCTGCTATAACGGATCGGATCATTGCTGTGCCTCCAAACTACAATTTGGGTTTGCTCAGCCGATTTCATGACGTTACCGTTAGAAATGGCTAGATTTCGAGATGCGATTTACTTCCTCCCGCTGCACGCAGGGGCCGCCATTTCGAAATGGTGGAGGAAGATGTTGGCTGATGACCGGGCGCGCGTTGCCGAGAGAAAGCGGCGGGAGAGCTTAGGCATCTGCGTCAGATGCGGTGACGAAGAGGCGTACCTCACTACCCGGTGCGCCTCGTGCCAAGACGTGATGTAGATTCCTACGGTGCGGGGTATCAGCCCGGCACCGTAGCGGTATCGAACGAACGGAAGTTTGGACCGCCGTTGGCACCGGAGATCGCAGCGTAGCGCAGGGTTTGCTCTGCCGAGGCAAAGCGCGAGGTGACACCCGCCGAAGCGCTGCCGCAATGGGCGGCGGGGCTGATCGAGACGCTGCCGAGCTTGCCGGTACGGATATCGATACCGCCAGTGAGCGTCGCAGGATCTGCCGTCGCCGATCCGTTCCAATTGGTATAGGTGCCGCTCGCTACCTTGAACGTTCGGAACCACAGCAGTCCGGTGTCAGCATCAAAGCAGTACTGCACGATATCGCCATTTTGCGGATAGTAAGTGCCGCTGTTGATGATCGTGTTGTTGAACTGCACGATATCGCCCCAAGCGGCGATGGCTAGACCGCCTGAAGCGGTAGCATTAACGAGACTGCCATTCTTCGCGTAAATGTACGGCTCGAACGCTTCAGTGCAGAGGCCGATTTGGTTGGGGCCGTTGCTGTTCGTGATGATTTCCCAATACCACTTGCCCGACCCTACCGGCATACGCGGCAAGCCGCGCACCATCGAAGATGTGTTGCCTGTGGTGGTGACCGAGAAGGTCTTGAGATCCGACGACAGCTGCCCATTGCCACCCACGTCGTACTTGGAGAAGGTCAGGCCCTGAACACGAGGGGTTCGCGTGGCCTGATTGATGACCGCCTGCAATCCGGCCTGATAGATCGCCGCCATCCGCGCATAGCCGGCGTTGCTCGGGTGCGTGCCATCCGGGGTGTTCGGAGCGTAGTGTGCCTGTGTGTCATATGCGGGGTCGGCCGCGTAATCGCACAGGTAATCGTAGCCTAGGTCGCTGCTCCAATAGGCGCGGATCGACAGATTGATCGGCGCGGTGTTGCCGTCGAAGTTGTGGTCAACGCCCGTGTCCGTTGAGGTGTACGTGACGTTCGTGCGCGAGATGATCGTGCTGCCGATGCTCCGCTGATAGCCAGTTGCGCGAGCCTGCCGCTGATACGAACGGAGCGCGCGGTAGATCTGATATTCCGCGCTGATCGTATTGTCGTTCGTGCCGGCGTGCATCGTGACGATGTTCATGGCTTTGGTGGAGTCATAGGACGGTCCCGCGCCAATGCCTTGACCGCCTGCGCCGCCTGCCGGGCCTGCGCCCGGCGCGAGAATGGCAGAGCCGCCAGTGCCATTGTAACCATTCGCCATGCTGAGCGCGGTTTCCCCGCTCTGCGACACCTTACGGTACTGGTATGTGGTCGAGCCAGTGTTGCCCGCAGCGTAACCGGGCAGCTGGAACGGGTTAGCGTCCATCACCTGATCGACGTAGGAGGTGATCCCGCCGCTGCCCTGCAAACCGGTCGTGATGCTGTCGCCCTCGGCAACGATCAGGACCGACGTCGGCAACGCACCAGCGGCGACGTCGTCATTTAGGATCGTGCCCGTCGCGCTGGTAGCTGCGCCTGCCACGTAGCCGGCCGGCGTCGAGATCAGCACGGTGAACGTCTCGTTGCCCTCGACGACGGTATCACCGTTTACACTGATCGAGAATGTGCCGCTGGCCTGTCCATCGGCGAGTGCGACCGAACCGCCGGCCGGGTAGACACCGCCGGTGAAGTCGTCCGCGCTGGTGTTGCCCGCCGTGAAGGTCCACGGCACCGACACCGCGCCCGACGTGGCGGAACGGGTAACAGTGTATGTGAAAACGGTAGCACCGCTGTTGCCCTCAGCTTTCGACTGCGCGCCGGAAATGGTGACGGTAGGCGACGCCACCGCCGCGATCGTGACCGGGACGGTGACGCCAGTGGCACCGGCGGCGTTGGCCGTCACGTTAACCGAGCCGGCAGATAGTGCAGTTGCGCCGGTGACGACTTTCCATCCGTTCGTTGCATCGCCGGCGATCGCGAAGCGGCCGTCATTCGGGCTGACGGTTGGGATCACGCCAGCGGGCACGTTGCCGAGCGCGAAGAGCAAGGTGCCGGCTGCTGCGTTCGCAGCCACCGCTGCAATCGTCGGTACCGCTGCGAGAACCGATGGAGCTACCTGCGTGCCGGCGTACGTGGCAATCTGGTTTATCGTCGCCAACACCCGACGCCCCCCCTGATACACCGGGAGGTACTCGCCTCCGACCAGGGCGTCGGCGCCGCGAACGGACAGAGTTAGCGGCTCTCGGAACGACGGGCCATGCGTCGAGACAATCGCCCCCAGCGTCGACACCCGCAGGCTGCCGTTCTGGAAAAGCGTGGTGATCTCCGCGCCGCTGATCGCGTCTGCACCTGGCAGACCCACCACCGCTGGCGCACCGGAAAACGGCGCCTTGGTCAGACAAGCTGCCTGAAGGGTCGTCAGAACGCGGCGGCCGCCTTGATAGATCGGCAGCAGCTCGGCGCCGGTGAGGGTGTCCGCAAGCGGCAGGTTCGCGACAGCGACATCGTAGGTCATGATTTTTCCTTGGGAAAGACGGGCGCGGTGAAGGCGCGGAGTTGCTCGGCCGCGATCAGCTCTTCAGCTTGCCGAGCAGGGAAGAGAGCTTGCCGGCTGCAATCTGCGCGATGACAGCGGCCTTCGCGTTTGCGTTCAGGTCGGCGACGACGGCAGCTGCGGGCGCGACGGCTTCAGTCTGGGCAGCGATGGCGGTGATGTTCGTGGCAACATCGGCGATGACGTCGCCGGCAGGTGCGCCCATTGTCGCGGTGCCGACGATCGACGTGGTATCAAAAACGCGATTACGCGGCTCGACCGCGAGCACCTTGGCGGCTTTGCGGATCGCGCCCAGGACGCCCTTGCGGCTGTCCGGGATCAGTCGGCCGACCGCCTTGGCGCCGAGGTGGAGCAAGCCGAGCGCGAGGATCAGCGTCGGCGAGGAAGCGAGCGTGGCGGCCGAGGCGACGATCGGCGCGATGCTGGTGATGACGTTCATAAGTGTTCTCCTGTCAAAGGTCGGTGAGGCACATCGCGCGCTCGCGCGTCCGGCGCTTGGCGAGGCCGGTGACGACGACCGGGCGGCCGTTCACGCGGGCCTTGTTCCAAGCGAGCATCGCGTCGCAGCCGCCGCGCCAGTCGCGCGCGTTGAAGCGCTTCGCGATCGTGGATCCGCAGAAGGCAGAGACGCCGATGTTGAAGGCGGTGCGGGTCGCGGCCGCGAGCTGGTAGCGGCGATCGGTGAGTGTTGGGGTACAGGCGAGCACGCCGCGCAGATGCGTCTCGGCATCGCCGGCGAGCTTGGCCTGGCAGTACGCATCGGAGCGGGTGACGCCGACGCGGACCTCGGGGCCGGTGTGACCGAAGCACTCGGTGGGGATGCGGGCGATATCGAGGTAGCCGGTGTTGCGCTTGCCCTCGTCCTGCTCGAGCGCCGGCGTTGCCAGGGCCAGCGCCGCGACCGAGACAGCACTAAGGGCGCCGGCGATCGCGCGTGCGATCCCCGGCGTGTTGTTCGACGCCATCGTGTTTCTCCTAGGGGGTGACCGCCTCGTCGGCGGCAGGCTCGCATTCGGGTGCCCGGATTGCTTTCCGCACACTGGCGGAGCCGTGGATCAGCAGCGCGGTCTCGAGGCGCATGATTTGCTCGCGGTTGGCTTGCAGGTCGGACTGGAGCTGCGTGATCCGTGGCTCGAGGAAGAACCGCCAGACCATGCCGGCGACGGCGAGCCACATGGTCGTGGCGGTCGCCCAGCCCGCACCGAAGGCAAGCGCCAGCAAACCGCCCGACGAGCCGGTGTAATCAATATCGCGCATGTCGAGGATCCTTGCGGCCGGCCAGGCCCGAAGCTCAGGCCGGAATTTTGTTGCCGGTCTTCCAGATGCCCGAGTTGAGCAGCAGGTTGGGCGTGTGGACCGGGTCGAGGTAGTTGCCGTTGCTAGGATCCAGCGCGAATGGGTAGCTGACCCCGAACCCTGATGCGTACCAGGTGTAGCCGAACCACACGTTCGCGTTGTCGAGCAGGAATTGCAGCTCGTTGGCGATCACCGGGCCACAGATCTCCTGGCCTTGAACGGATGGCGACCCTGCGCCAGTTTCGCCGAGGAACAACCCGTAGCCGTTGTCGCGAGTGAAGCCGTGGGCGTTTGCCCAGTCCGTCGCATCCTTGAGGCGAGCGGCGCCGGCGTCAGGGACACAGATGCCGGAAGTGCCCGAGGCATCCTTGTCGTTGTAGCTGTGGAGGTGGAACAGCATGTTCCGCGCTGGATCGTAGCTGAGCAGGTTGGCGTCGGCGTTGCCGTTCTTGACGAAGTTCAGCGCCGACGAATATTCGGTCATTTCCCGGTGAACGATGCCTAGGAAGTCCGTTCGCGACCGCACCGCGTTGGTCAGCCACTGCATTGTCGCAGCCCACTGCGCCGGCGCGATGGCGGAGCCGACCTCCTTTGGCTCGTTCATGAAGTCCACGTCCCAGCGGCCCATCGGCAGCTCGACCAGCATCGCCTGTACGAAGCGAACCCAGAAGTCGACGAGCTGCGCCGGCGTGGTCTCCGCGTCGGGATTGTCGAAGCGATACCGCGCCACATCGTAGGTCGCGGTGCCGTCCGCCGCGATCTGGAGGTTGAAGTTGCGCTCGCCGAACTCATGATTGTCGAACAGGATGCGCGTGTCAGGATAGGCGGTCAGCCAGTAGCGTGCCGCCTCAATGACGCGGCGCATATCCTGGCTGCTGAACTTCGTGAACGGAACGTCGTCGCCGTAATAGAGCGGCCCGAAGGCCTGGTGCTGGAGGCGCTGCGACTTGAACGGGAACCGCATGTAGCGGCCGCCCATCCGATAGAAATAGTCCATCTGCTGATGCTGGTTGGCAGGATCAGCCTCTTCCGGCTTCGACGGGTAATAGTACCGGCCGCCGTTATAGACCATGTAACTGCCCTGCGGCGCGTTCGCCCACACCGACGCCGGCTTCTGCGCCGTATAGTTCGGTGTGTAGAGGACGTTGAACTCGCCGCCGGCGGCGTTCCAGCCGTACAGGTTGCGCACCGTGTCGGCGATCGGCACGGTGAGGTAGACGCAGGCATCGCCGATGACGATGTAGCTGTTGACCGTGCCCCGCACATCGTCGAGCCGCAGGCTGTGCTTGCCTGAGCCGGCATGCGGCACCGTGAAGGTCACCGCGCCGAGCGCGACGTTCGGGTTGGTGGTGGCCAGGCGGCCGTTGACCAGCGCCATGAAGCCGCTGTCGCTCAGGGCCTGCTGGAGCGCCGCGTCGAAGCCGGGCGGCGGGTTGATCGACGAGAGCGCAACCGTGCTATCCGAGTTGTCGGGGCCTTGGATCGTGTAGGTGATCGTCGTGCCGTCGGTGGTGGCGCGCAGCTCCCAGTAGCGGCTCGGCGCGTCGATCAGGGTGCGCGACGTCGAGTTGCCGCTGAAGGTGACCGGCACGTATTCGCGCCAATAGTCATTTTCGTAGGTGTCCCCGTTGTCTGTCGGAGGCGAGATGCCCTTCGTCGACAGGCCTGCCTTGTAGAAGAACTTGCGGCCGGTCGGGACGTAGTAGACCCAGTCCTTCTGATTGTAGATCGTGCCGGCGTCCCAGTTGCCGGCATAGTTGGCGACACCGCCAAAGTCATCGATGTCACCTTCGTAGATGACCGAGGCGAGGAAATCGATCTGCTTGGGCGGTTCGGCGTCGTTGTTGCGGGTGACCTCGAAGTCCATGATCATCGGCGTGCCGCTGACATAGCTTTCGGGGAAAGTGATCGTGCCACCGTTGAACCATTGCAGCGCCGTTGCCTGCGTCCAGGGCTTCACGGTGCCGATTAGGCCGGCCGCCTGGGCGGCGCCTGGGATGATGTTGCGCAGCCCTGGCGTGATATCGTTCTGCCCGAGGTTGGCCGCGTAGATCTTGACGGTGGTGTTCGTGGCAACGTTGTAGCCGACAACCTGGATGCGGAATTGACCGCCCTCCTGCACCGTCGAGACCGCCGGGCTGCCGCCGGCGCCGAGGCTCTGGACGTAGATGGTCGGGATGCCGGCCGGCGTGCGCGAGCTGTCGCGCACATACACGTAGGAGCCACCGATCTGCGAGCGGAGGCCATCGTCCTTGGGCACACCGCCCTCGTTGGTCGGGATCGCCTTCAGCAGCATCTGGAACGGGCGGCCCTTAGTGCCATCTGGCAGCGCGCCCTGGTTGTCCGATCGGTTGCGGCGCACGTAGTTGGTGAAGGTGTATTGCAGGCTTGGCTTGTAGTCGGCCGTGGCGGTGAACATCACGTCGAGTGTTCCGACACCCTGCGGCGTGCCCGCCTTCAGCTGGAGCTTGGTGACGGTCAGGCCGCCGACGCGCGCGACCTCCTTGCGGAAGGTATCCTCCCAGCTTTCGATCCAGTTGCCCGCGCCGGCGATTTGCTCGGTGATCCAGATGATGATCCGCGCACCCGCCTTCAGGTTGAGCCCACGAAGCTGAAAGGTGATTGGGTCGCCCTCGTCGACATAGCGCGGCGTGATGCGCTCGAGCACCCATGTCGCGGGGACGTCCTGCGGCTTGATCGCCGCACCGACGAAGAAGGTCCAAAGCGCGCTCATGCGGCAACGGCGCCCGCAATCGAGAAGAAGTTGTTCGCTTTCGCCGAGTTGATGCTCTCGCAAACTGCCACCGCCAGCGCGCCTTTGTTGGCGGTTGCGAAGGCGTTCTGCCCGTTGCGCAGGTTGCTGTTGGTCGTGTTGGTCAGGTCATTCGCCTTGCGGAAGCGCAGGCGGTTGTCGGCATACTGGATGACGGCGACGTTCCAGCCGGCTGGCAGATTGTCGGGTAGCAGCAACAGGATGTCATTCGAACCGCCGGCATTCGACAGCATGATGAACAGCTTGCCGCTGTCCGAGGGCTTGAACGTGTACTGGAAGTTGCCCTCGGTGTTATAGCCAGGCGTCTGGCCGACCTGGATCGTACCGCCGTTGGCGACGATCATCTTCTGGCTATCGGCCGCGAGCTGGTCGACGCACTTCGCGAGCCGGCAGGAGCCGAGGCTCGTCGGAAGCGGATAGGTGCCGTCTCCGTTAGGGCCACCGCCGGCGACGCCGTTGCACCAATCGGTGATCATGTCGCCAAAGTTGTCGATCAGCTTCTGCAGATTCTGGATGGCGACGGCGAGGTCGTCCATCGTGATCTGAGGAGGTGCATCAGCCATGCTGACCGCCTGCCTGCTCGATCGCCACCAGGGCGTCGTTTTCGACCCGGTGGGTCGTTGCGAGGCTGACAGCCGCCTCGTCAACGATCAGGAACGGCCGGCCGGTGCGGATCGCCTCCTGCTCGGGCAGATCGCCCACGCCGTCGATCGCGCCCGATTCAGCCTGATAGAAGACCACGGCAACCATCAGCTCACTCCATGTAGTGCGAAGGCACGCATCGTTCGGGCTTTGACGCTGTCGTCGGAGTCGATGTTCGCCACGACGCGCACCGTGTAGGTGCCCGCGTTCGGCATGAAGCGCGCCCAAAGGAGCGGAACGGTGTCCTGCTTAGAACCGATGCCGGTCGAAGCCGGGCCGGCGACGCCGTCGATCTCAACCCAGACGGACCAGGGGTTCGCACCATCGCGGTTGAAGTTGCAGACGGCCGAGACGTCGATCGTGCCCGGGCCGTACAGCGTCACCGTGCCGCGCAGCAGCTCGTCCGCAACGCCACCGCCCTTGCCGGGATAGCTGTTGAGGTTGGTGATGATCGTCGGAACGCCGGTGGTGCCACGTGTGCCCGGCCGGATCACGGCGATCTCAGCTTCCGGAATCTTGACGATGCCGTCCTCGATCAGCAGCGGTGTGAAGTACCGGCCGCCCATGCCCTTCGTCGTGACGCGGAAGTTGTCGGTCAGGATCATGTAATCCGCGACCTTGTTGGTCAGCGTGTTGTACGAGCCGGTGATCGTGCCGTCTTCGTCGAGCACGTTCATCGCCCGGATCTGCGTCGACCCGTCCGGCCCGGCGATGATCTCCTTGAGCGAGGTGATCGAAGTCTCGTGCCCGGCGATCTGGCCAACGATCGTGTCGATCATCTGGCCGAGGATCTTGTCGGGCGTCCCGACCGCCGTGTTCTGGCTGATGACGAAGATCATGCCGCCGTTGCCGTCAGGCTGCGCCGCGCCGATCAGGTTGACCGTCTGCTTGCCGTTGAAGTCCGGATCCTCAATCGTCGTTTGCAGGTTCGTGATCGCGACCGTTGCCGCCGATCCGTCCTGCAACGCTTTCAAGGCGGCAAGCTCGGCCGCCTTGGTTGCGCCGAAAGCGGTTGCGTATAGCGCGTTCAGGCCATTGACCTTCATCGCCTCGACCAGCGCGTCAGCGGTGGTGTCGCCGACCGGGCTTTGCCCAGGCGCGCCATAGGTCGCCTTGTCGTCAGGCTTGTTGCCGTCGTCGTTGGCGACCGCGCTCCACAGCGCGGTAGTGGCGGCCTCGCCGATCGCGAAATCAGCGGGTTGTTGCCCTTGTCGTAGATGATCGGGTCGGCCGCGAGCACCGGGGGCGCGTCGCTCGCGTCCCAGGAATAGATGACGGGATGTTCGACCGACAGTGTCATGTCGCACGAGCCGCCCTGGCCGAGTTCCTGGGAAGCGACACGGAACAGGGCGCGCTTGAAGCCGAGCGGCGCGAAGGTGAACGGCACCGGATCGCCGACCGTGTACTTCCAGGCGCGGATATCGAAGGTGGCGGAGAAGCTGCGCTGGTACTGGCGGCGCTCGAGCGCCTGCTTGGCGATCCGCTGCGCCTGGCTCGGGCTTTCCACCACGCCCAGGTCGAGCGACATGATGCGGTCCTGCCCATCGAGGCTCGCGATCCGCACCTCGGGATAGTCGATCAGCTGGTAGAGCGAAGCCGAGGTCGCATCGACATAGCGGCCGCGCACGACGTTGGGCGTCGCCTCAAGCGCGGGATCTGGATCCCAGGTGAAGCCGCCGATCACGTCGTCGTCGTTGAGACCATCGTCGGCTGCGGCTGCCGCAAGGTCGTTGTGCGCGATCACGAGCGCGAGCTTGCCGCCGGTGTCGCGGAAGCGACCAGCGCAAGCCGCGCAGAGCATGTCGAGGATCTGCTTGGGGTCGTCACCCTCGGAGATCACGCCGGCACCGTGATAGCGTGGCTCGGTGCCGCCAGCGGAGCGGTTGACCTGCTCATCGCAGAGGTTCGCCGCGACCTGAAACGCGACCAGATCGAGCCGGCGCCCGGGCACGCCCGAACCGGTCGCCAGCCGCATTTCGCCAGTGCCCGGGTTGCGGATGCGCCAGCCGAGCACGACACGCAGGATCTGAAGCGCGAGGTTCTCGCCGAGCACCGCGCCGTCGTCTGCGGTATAGCGCCAGGTCGACTGATCGTCCCAGCGCATCGGGCCGGAGCCACCCGGCACGGTCGAATCGCGGCGCGGGTCATAGAGCTTGGCACCGCGCCCGATGATGGTGATCCGCGTCGGGATCGAGCTCGAAAACGGGCTCGTCGCCTTCTTGCTGTTGCCGGTCGTCTTGAAGCGCAGGCGCAGATAGGCGCAGCCGGTCAGGCGTGCCGAGCTGTTCCACTTGCCACTGGCAAAGGTGAAGGCGTTGGCCGGTGAGCCTTCGAGAACGATGTTGGGGACCGAGAAATAGCCGTTGTACTTGGCGACGACGCCGGTGGTCTGTGACCAAGCCATCTCCTGGTCGAGCCAGATCTCCTCGACGCCGTCTACCGCGTGGCTGGCGAGCGCGACGATCCAGTCGCAATATTCCTGATCGTTGCCCGACCATTCCTCATAGCGGATATCGGTCGCCATTGCGGTCTCGCCGAGCACGGACTTGCGGAACGCGCGCGGGTCGATCGTCGCGACCAGGCGGTCGGTCTGTGAGGAAGCGACATGCGGGTTGGAAAGCGCCGTGCCGATCGTCGACAGCGCCGCCGCGCCGAGCAGCAACGTGCCGGCGCCGACACCGAACGTCGCGCCGACCAGCGCACCGCCGACAGATAGCGCGGTGCTGAGCGAGGTGCCGGCGACCAGCGCCAGGCCGGTGCCGGCGGTCGCAACGGCGAGCACGGCCGCGCCGACCACAAGGCCGGCGATCTTTAGAACCTTGGCCACGCCCTAGAAGCCGAACCGGACGTGCCAGGCGCGGGCATTGCACCAGCGCCGACGCTCGATCTTGACCAGGCCCTCGCGCTCGCCCTCGAGGCCGACCGCAATCAGCGCCGAGCCGCAGCAGATCCCAAGCGCTCCATCCGACATGACGATATCGCCGCGATGCGCCAGCGCGGCCGAGACGCTCTCGAACTTCGCATCGAGCGTTGCCGCGAGCGTGCCCTTGCCGAAGCGGGTGAGCGCGCGCACCGAGCCGATCGCGGTAGAATAGCGCCCGCGAAACTCGGGCATCGGATCAACGCCGGTCATCGCCTCGACCGCGCCGGCGGTGAAGATGCAGCAGTCGTGCGTGCCCCAGGCGAAGGGCCGCGCGCGAAGAGGATCGAGATACGCGGCAAGCCGCGCATCCCAGTCGGGCTTGCGGTACATGGGCGATCCTCAGGTGCGGCGGTTTGCGCCGTTTGCGACTGCGATCGCGAGCTCAGCCGAGCGGTCGCCGGCGTCGTAGCTAAGCTGGTCGAGATAGGTGCGGTTCGACGCCTGGCCGAAGAAGGCGAGATACGTCTCGACGCTGAGCTGGATCGTCTGGCTGGTGCGATCGCCGACGATCTTCGGCACCGACATATAGCCGGTGAAATAGGACCAGATCGCGCCGACGCGGGTCAGCTGCTGCGGATCGAGCATGGCGCGCCACAAGCGGCAGTCGCGGCCGGAATAATTGGCGCGGTCGCCGAGCTCGGTCATCAGCTCGTCATCGACGCCGGCGAGACCGGACAGCGTCAGCACCAGCGTGTCGGTGCCGCCTTCCTGCGCCTTGACCGGGCCGACCGAGACGACGCGCGGATCCACCGCCTGGAAGGTGAAGCCGTCGAGATCCTCGTCGCCGGTACCGGCAAACGAGAAGCTGTAGGGCGCGTTGGTCACGCGGATCGGGCCGGTGGCAAGATCGAGCAGGCAGAAGGTCACCGGGCGGCGGACATCGGCCGCCAGCGCGGCGTTGGCGTTGGTGTCGGGACGGCTGTCCACTAGAACGCCTCCTCGCACTCGAAGCTGATTGCATAGTTCTGGCCGATGCCCGCTTCCCAGCCGGCTTTCGGATCGGTCATCACCATGACGGCGTAGGGCCGGCGCACCTCGATTGGGTCACCGTCGTTCGGCTGCACGCGGATGTACGGCTTGATGCTGATGGTCGCCTTGCCGTTCGCGTCAGCAACGACCGCCGCCTGCACGCTGAGCAGCTGCTCGCCGATTGTGATGAAGTTGCCGCGCCGCAGCTTCAGCCCGGGCGAGCTCCAGCCGCGCGTGGCGATGCTGTGGCCGAACTGCGCCGCGCCGTCGACGACGACGCCGGTCTCGCCGCACTGGTCGCGCTCGCAGGCGATCAGCGGAAAGCGATTGGCGATGCCGTCGCAGTCAAAGATGAACGCGCGCCAGTCGAGCGCGCGGTCCTCGCCGAGGATCGGGGGCATCGTCACCGTGGCATGCATGCGGGCCGCCGCGGCGAGTAGCGTCATCCGCCGCTTGCCAGTGAATTCGCCGCGGTTCGCCTGGCCGGGCTGCTCGATGTCCCACTTGATCTTCTGCGGTACCGGCGAGGCCGGAAAAGCGATCAGCATCAGCTAAAGCCCCCCGGCAGCGACGGCCGCTTGAGCGAGCGAACCGTTTCGGCTTTCGCGCCCATGATGATCGGGCCGGCAGCGGCACCGACGGTGCGCGCGGCAACGCTCTGCATGCTGACGTTGAAGTCCGCCGCCGCCTCGATCTTGGCGTGCAGGTCGACCGCAAGTCGCTGGACGCGCGAGCTGGTGCCGGTGATGTTGCCGATCGACGGCGCGGCCATGCTCGACAGGCGCGGCGTGCCGACGATGCCGCCGATCGCGAACTTGGGCAGCCGGCCCTTGTTCATGGCATCGATCAGCGGCCAATGCTCGCGCGTGGCCTGGGCGGTCACGATCGACTCGCCGTTGGACACCATCAACGGCTTCTTGCCGTCGACCATCGCGAGGATGCTGTCCGAGGTACCGCTGCCCGGGCCAGAAATCCGGCCGCCGGTGGCCTTGCCCTCGACCTTGCCGCCGCCGGCGAGCTTCAGCCCGAGGAAGCTGCCGCCGCCGATCGCCGAGACGATCAGCTTCTCGATCGCGATCCGCGCCAGGTCGGCGATGATCGCCGAGGGCATCTTTTTAAAGGCGGACGCCACGCTCTCGGTGCCGCTGATCAGGCCGGTGAGGCCGCTTTCGAGGTTCTCGAGGCCATCGACCGCTACGCCCTGAAGTGCCTCGTTGGTGTCGTCGGTCGCCTGCTTCAGATGCTGGCGATACTGCGCGATCGGGCCGGCGTTCTTCTGATCGAGGTTGGCCTGGTCGGCATCGCGTAGCTTGCCGAGCGCCTCGAGGCGCTGCGCGGCGATCTTCTTCTCGGTCTCGCTGGTGTCGCGCGACGCGATCACACCCTCGAGCTTGGCCTTTTCCTCGTCATACTGGATGTTGAGGATCCGCTGCTCGAGGTCGCGACGCTGGGCGGCGGTTGTGACCAGCGCCTCTTGCTTTGACAGCAGCTCGGCCTCGTTGGAACGGCCGGCCGAAGCGATCTGCAGGCTTTCGTCCGCCGCACGCTGCTTTTCCCGCGCGTCGACGACCTGCGCCTCGAGCTGGGCGCGCTCGTCGTTGAGGCGCTGCAATTCGGCCGTGCGCTTCTTGGCGACGTCGCCGTCACCAAAGCGGCCCTGCTTGGCTTGGTCGGCGATCTCGGCATTGCGGTTCTGCCGCTCGTCCTCGATCCGTGCCTTTTCGATGTTGGCGCGCTCGACCGCCGAGTTGGTCAGATCGGCCTTGGCCGACGCGATCTCGTTGTCGGCCTGGCGTTCGGCTGCGGTGAACGCCTTGTCGTCGGCGGCAGCATCCTTTGCCGCCGCTTCCTGCTGACGCGCTTGCTTCGCGGCATCCCGGGAAGCCTTATTGGCGGCGGTGCGGCCGGCCTTGGCGTCACGGTCGCCCTGCGCGCCGGCAGCCGCGTCGCGGAACTTGGCGGCATCGGCTGCGGCCGCTGCCTTGGCGGCGGTCGGCGACAGGTCGTTCGGGCCGCCCTTGCCACGGTACTTCTTATACTGCGTCAGCTCGAACGCCTGCGCCTGGAGCTCGTCGACCTGCGACTTGATCCCGCGCTTGCGGGCGACGACCAGATCGCGGGTGACCTGGGCGAGCTCACCATTGACGTCGAAGCCACCGGTTTTGTCGTTCTCGGTGATCCGCCCTTCTAAAGGCTTGGCCTTGGATTCGAACGCTGCCTGGTAGTTCCGCTGCTGAATGGCGCGATTTTCGGCGACGATTCGCGCGTCGTCGGCATTGGCTTTCTGGTCAGCCGCTGAAAGCGGTCCACCACCTCGAATGGCATCCTGGAAGATACTTGGCCGGCGGGCGTTGATCCGAGCCTGCGCCTCGTTCGCGCGCTTCTCGGCGTCAACCGATTCCGTTGCGAACCGCAAGATCTGCTCGTGTTGGCGCGCCTTCGCTAATTCGTAGAGCTTCTGTGCCGCTTGACCGACTGCGCCGGCGAAGGACAGCATCTGACCGGTTGCGCCCGAGGCGGAATTACCGGCCTGCGCGATTCCAGAAGCAGCCGATTTGCCAGTTGCGGCAAGCACAGCGAGGTTGGTGTTGAGATTGCGGCTTGCCTCAGCCGTTGCCGTCATGGAGGCGGCAGTCGCCTTGTTGCGCTCATCGGCAGCAGTTGCCGCATTGCGATAGAGTAGGAAGGCCCCGACCAGCGCGCCGATCGCGAGCACGGCCGCTCCGCCGGCGACCGAGCCACCGATCAACGTCAAGCCGCCGGCGAGGAGGCGCGTTGCAGCGGCACCGGCGCGTGATGCGATGGTCGCGCGAGCCGTTGCAGCCTCCGCCACGCCGGTTGCCAACGCCGACCGCTCCTGGGCACCGCCAAGCGCACCCTCGGCGACCGCGAGCTCGCCATCGACGATCGCCAGGCGCTCGCGCGCGGCCGTCAGACGCTGCGTCGCAAAAGTCGCGTCGTTATTGGCGCGCACCTGAGCAGCGAGTGCGGGGTTGCGTTGATCGAGGCCACCTTGCGTGAGGGAGACCGCAGCCGCCTGCGCCGCCGCTCTACGTTCCGCTACCAGGGCGCGCTCGGCTGCGATTTGCTCGGCGAGCTCCACCTGTTCGGCCTGGCGTGCGGCGATCGTCGCTTCGATCGAGGCGACCTCCTCGGCTGCGCTGGCCGCCGCCAGCTGCGCCGACTTGGCGGCGAGCTGGGTACGGCTGACGAACGCGGCGTTGCCGCTCAGCACCTGTGCTGCCAGCGCGCGATCGGCATCCGCAACCGTTGCGACAATCGTCGAGACAGCGCCGAACGCGAGCCCTGCAGCTTTCACGGTGCCGAAGCCGACCGCGATCGTCGTCAGCGCCGGGAGGACGATGCCGAGGTTGTTGGCGAGCGTGGTGATGCCGAGCGAGACGCGCTCGGTTGCGCTCAAGCTGGCATCGGTCTCGCCGATATACTTGCCGAGCGCGTTATTGAGCACGACGAAGGATGCGCCGATCGTCAGGTTCGCCTTGCTGGCCTGCTGCTCGAGCTGCGCCGAACCCTTCAGGAAGCCGTCGAAAAAGTCCTTGGAGGTGACCGAGCCCTTCACGACGTCGGCGCGCAAAGCGGCAACCGAGCCCTTGTACTTATCGATGCCGTTCGCGACCGCCTGGAGGATCGGCCGCGCGCCCTCGTTGACGCTGTTGAACTCTTCGGCGTGGACCGTGCCCGAGCCGAGCAGCTGGCCGAGCTGAAGCAGCGCGCCTTGCGCTTCCTCAGCGGAGCCGCCCTGGACCTTCAGCGCGGCGCCGACGCCGTTGGTAAATTTGATGAGCTGCGACTGCGTCGCGCCGAGCGTATTGCCCGCCTGAGACGCGCGGCTGTAGAGCGTGCCGACCGTCTCGAGCTGTACGCCGTAACGCTGGGCGATGTCGAACAGCTGGTTCTGCGTCTTGCCGAGCGCCGAGCCTTCCAGGCCAGCGACCTTTAGCTGGTTGGTGAACCGCGTGTAGCCGTCCGCATAGTCCTTGATGTGGTCGACGGAGAATGCGGCCGCGATGCCGGATGCCGAGGCTAGCAGCGCCGACTTGATGCCCTCCGACGAGCGCCGCACATTGGCCTCGGCCTGGCTGACCGACGTGCCGATCGTGGCAATCTCTTTGCGCGCCGACGCAATCGACGTGTTGAGGTTGCCGAGTGGCTGCCCCAGCTCGCCGAAACGGCGATCGGTCGCGTCGAGCCGGCGCTGCGTGTCGGTCGCGAACTGATCGACACGCGCCTGGCCGGCGTTGAGGTTGCGGCGCAGCAGCTCGACCGAGGCATCGACCTGGAGGAGCAGCTGCTTGACGTCGGGTGTCCCGGCCATCGCTTACTCCTCGTCGGGTTGCTTGTTCATCGCCTTCCAGACCTCGAAAGCGGCCCAGAATTCGTGCGGCGTGGATGACCAAAAATGTGCCGGCGACCACCCGAGAGCGACCGTGGCGATGCCGGCTAGTCGGCGACGGGGATCCCGGTCGTCATCATCCCCGTCGCCTTCGGTTCCCCCGAGGGCAGGCACCCGCCAGTAAGGGCGCGGCCGAGGACGATCGCGATGCGCGGCTGCACCGCCATCCCGCCGACGTCGAACAGCAGCGCGCCGATCGAGTCGACATTGGCGTGCTTGGCGGCGGTCAGCGTCGCCTTTTCACCCGCCGATGCATATTCGTCTGCTACCGCCTCACGGCCCCAGGCGCGCACCAGCTCGGTGACGACGATCGCCTGCGCCTCGAGGGTCAGCGCTGCCTGCTCAGCCAGCTGCGCGATGTTGATGAGCGGCAGGCCGGTCTTCTGCTCCATCGCGATGATCGCGGTGTAGGAGGGACGGAGCACGAAGCTCTGCCCCTCCAGTACTAGGACGACCTCACCGCGCAGCGCGTTGGCGTCATCCATGACTTAGCCCAGCACGTCCTTGACGGGCGCGGCAGCGGCCGTGAACTCGGCCTTTGCTTTGACCGCGTCGTTCTGGCCAAACTCGGTCGAGCTGAGGTTTCCGTAGACCAGGCCCTGGAACACGGCATCGGCCGTCGCGCCGGCCGCGCCGCCCTTGCGGATCTGGATGTTGAAGGCGACCGCCGGCGCTGCATTGCACTGCGACTCAAGCAGCGTGTAGCCGGTCGCGTCGGGCAGGTTCGGGATGATGTCGAGCGAGATCTTGAGCGACTTTAAACCCGGTGCCGAGGTGCCGTAGCCGGCCTCGTCCTTGGTCGTGGTGTCGATCGAGCCGGCGTCGCGGCTGATCGAGACCGATTGCTGCCCCTTGACCAGGTTGTAGGTGCCCGGCGTGGCGCTTTCGATCCACAGCAGGTAATCGTTACCAAGCTTCTTCGCCATTGTGCTTCTCCCATGCGAAAAAGCCCCGCTGGCGAAGCGGGGCGGAGGTTGACTGAAGGGGTGACGTTCAGTCCTCGCTGAAGGCGAGGATCGTCAGGATTGTGGTGCCGACGTAGCCGGAGCCATCTTCGGACAGGGCCGCATCGCTGCTGTCGAGCGAGACGTGCAGGTTCCAGTTGTCGACCGTGTAGGACCGGCCAGCCATGATCGTCTCGATCTGCCCCTGCAAAGCCGAGCACGGCGCGCGCTCGTCGCCTTCGGTCAGCACCACCAGCGTCAGCGTGATGCGGCGGTCGGGATCGTTGGCGCCGGCGAAGGGCACGCTTTCCATGTCGCCGATGATGACCATCGGTAGCGGCGCGGTGTCGGGCACGTCCTGGTAGACGGCCGCATCGGTGATGTTCTCGCTCAGCTGCTCATAGGCAAGCAGATCACAAGCCTCGGTCGCGCTAGTCATCGCTGCCGCCAGTGCCAATGCGTGCCAGGATGCGGCTGAACAGCGGCTTCACCTCGCGCATGGTGGCGTCGCGCAGATCCGGGTACTCGCCGGAGACGAAGCGATCGCCCTGGAGCGCCCGCACCTTCATGGACGCGCCACGGCGCGGGCCGCGCGCGATCGTCACGGTCTGTGCCTTGCGGCCTTTGTCGAGGACGAAACCATAGAAGAGCTTGGATCGGCCGCGCTTGGTCCCGAGCAGGCCGACCTGGAGGCGCAGCGTCTTGGGCAGCACCTTGTACTTCACGCCCTGGCGTAGCGCGCCAGTCTTGAACTTGGCGCGCGCCTGCATCGCCGCCTGGGCACGTCGCCCGACGCGGCCGAAGGCACTCACAAGGTCGGCGCGGGCCTCGTCGGGCATCGCTTTGACGACGCGCGCGAACTGTTTGCGGCCTTTGACCTTCGAGCTCATCGGCCATTCTCTCCGCTCGCGCAGGTCATCACCAGCTCGTCGCCGGCGATGCTCAGCGTGACCGACTTAACGTTCATGGTGATGCCCTTCCACACCAGCCGGTGCGTAGGGGTGACATCGGGGCGTGGCCGGATCGTCACACGCCAGAGCTGGACCGCACGCTCGACCAGGTGCTTGACTGCTTCGTCGCCGCGAAGCGCCAATACCTTGGCCGGTACGCTTAAGGCGATCGAGCGCCAGGGGTCTCGACCATCCGCCGGCTTGAAGCCGCCCCGGCCGTTGCTGACCAGGTTCTGCTTCTGGATGGTGATGCGGTGCCGTAGGCGGCCGGCGCGCAGGCTCATGGCGTCGCCACCAGGCGGAGCGGCTCAAGCAGCCACTTCACCGCCAGCGGCAGCTCCGCCGGCGTGCCGCGCGTGTCGACCACCGCACCTTCGCGATTGGCGTACCAGTTGCCGACGAGCAGGCGGATCGCATGGCACACGATCTGAAGATCGTCATCCGTTAGCGGCGCAAGCGTGTAGCGCACGATCACGGCGCCTGGCGTACGTGCCGTTGTCGGCCAAGCACCGATCGGGCCGATGCGAGCGGGTGAGCGCGTGAGATCCGCGACATATTCAGCCACATCGAGCAGCTGCTCGGTGCCGTCGGTCGCGCGATAGGCAATCTGCTCGACCGCTGTCACCGTCCCGGCCGGCAGGAAAATGGTAGCGTCCCTGGCGACACCGTCATGACGGTGTGGGCTGGCCGGGAAGCGATCGAGCGTCAGCGAAGCCTCTGCGGTGACGATCGCGCAGCCGATTCGTAGCTCACAGGCGCGGCGCGCGGCTACGATCAGCGCCTGAAGGTAGTCATCCTCGCTCGCGTCAACCGGCGCGGTCGGATCCGCGTCGTCCTCGCCCGTCTCGCCCGCACCGAGGCGAAGATGCACCTTGATGTCGTCGAGCGAGACGGGTTCGGTCATGACTTAGGCGACGCCCTTCAGCGTCGCGCGCATCTTGGCGATCGAGGCAGCGATCGGCGTGCCGGTCGCGTGCGCGCCGCTGAACGTCACGGTCACCTTCAGGTAGCGCTTGCCGCCGATATAGCCGATCCGCTGGATATCAGCGGCAGCCTTCGGCGCGACGATCGAGCGGACGATGCCACTGGTGATCGCCAAGGGCGCGAGGCCATCCTTGACGACATCGAGGTCGGTCACCGGCACCGCGTCGCTGCCATCGGCGAGATCGCCGACCGTCAGCGACACTTCGATCTTGTTGGCGGTGCTGAAGGCGATGCCGCCAACGCCGATGTGTAGCAGCACCGTCGCCGACTGAAAATCGATCATATCGAGCACGGCCGACGACTGCGTCGCGCTGAGAACGGCGGGAGTGAGGGCCTCGACCGGGAAAAGCCCGGTCGCGGCGTCGCGATTGGGGGTCATGGGACGTCCTTTTTGCTGGTGGGTCCGACGCCAACGCCGGCTCTCACGCGCGCCCGGGTCGACGTGCGAAAGAGCCGGCGGCTCCAGTGGAGCCGCCGGGGGCCGTAATTTAGGCTGCGGTGCCGATCTTGAGGAGCTTCAGCGCCTCGAAGTTGACCACGCCGCCACCGACGCGCTTGCGCATGTGGTATTTCACGAAGCCCGGGCGCGTGATGTTGTCGCGGATCACCGAGACACCGAGGCGATCGACGATCGTGTAGGCCTCGGCGAAGTTGCCGAACGCGAACGGCGTGCTGCCCGCCGCGATCTGGGGCATATCTTCGCCATCGGTCACGCCATAGCCGAAGATCGACTCGACCAGCGCGCCGCCGCTCAGGCGGAGGTCGACCAGGTAGTTGCCCTGGCCGTCTTTCAGCTTGCGGACGGTGCCGAGCGACTTGCGCGCGCTCATGAAGCCCGCACCTTGGCGGTAACCCGCCTTCAGCGAGAAGATCATGTCGATGAAGGCATCCGCCGTGGCCAGGCCATCCGCCTTGCCGCTGAGGATGTACTGCAACACGCCCCATTTGCGCGCGGCATCATCATCCAGCGTGGAGCTATACGCCAGGAAGCCCTTCGGCTTCTTGTTGCCGTCGCCGTTGACGAACGCGGTGTTCTCCTTGCGGCCGAACTTCATCACCGACTTGTCCGAGATCCACGCCTCGATGTCGATCTTGGCGTCTTCGAGCAGCTTCTGCGTCACCATCGGGTACGCGTAAAGCTAGTTGACGTCGATCGCCCACATGCCGAGCTGGCTCATATCGGTCTGCGGACGCGCGTCCGTTTCGCCGACCCAGGCGGCATCGCCTTCACCGTTGTCGATCGGGCCTTCGAGGCGATCGGTGCCGATCGACACGACGTTCGCCAGCTGGCGCATCGGCGTGGTCTCGTAAAGCTTCTTGACCATGCGGCCGGTATTGTCGGGCGAAACCCAGAAGCCGCCGGCGGGATCGGCGCCGACCATCATGGTGGTGGCCTTGACCTCGTTGCGGCGCAGATAGTTGCCGAGATCGGCGCGATAGTCCTTCAGCTCGGCCGCCGTATAGCCGCTCTTGCCGACGAGATCGCCGAATGCGGCGGCTGCCTTCTGCTCGGCCGCGCTATCGCCTGTGCCTTCGAGCTGCAGGCGGTTGGCCTTCGCTTCCAGACCATCGAGCTGCTTCTTCAGCTCGGCCTTGAGATCGTCGATACCCTTGTTGAGCTTCTCGACCTCGTCCTTGGTGACGGCGTCTTCGCCCTTCTTCTCCGCCTGCTTCAGCCGCTCGTCATTCTTGGTCTTGAACTCCTCGAACGTCTTGCCGAGCATCTCGACAGCCTGTTTCACCTCGGTGTTGAGGGGAACATCTTCCTTACGCTCCGGGGCGCGGCCGAGCGGGAGCGGCGACGCGCCGGCGAGGAGCGCGCCCATATTTCCGATGAACATGATGGTGACTTTCTGATCAGGAAAGCGCGGTCGACGCTTTCCGCAGGGACATGAGCAGGTCTTTCGTCCCGTCGCGGGCGGCCTGTTCGAGCGGGTCACCACCATCACGGAGGTGTTTCTTGACGATCGCCACGGCCTTCACGGCTTCGGCACTCGAAAGATTGCATTCGGAGCGCAGCACGCGCTCGAGCTCGCGCGGATCGAACGCGCCTTTGACGCCGGTGATCTGCGCTTCGGGAAGCATCGGGAAGGTGACGACGCTCACCTCCCAGAGATCGACCTTCTTGAGGCTGCGGGCACCCGTCGCGCGGTCGATCGCGTAATCCTGTGTACGGTAGCCGATCGAGAGGCCGCGAATGGCCTTGGCCTTGATCAGCGCGCGCACCGCTGCCGCCTGGGGCACCTCGAGCACGAGCTGGCCGCTCAGTTTCAGGCCCTTTTCGTCCTCGGAATACTCGTCCCAGACGCCGATCGGCGCCGAAGCGTCGTGATTCCACAGCATCGGCACACCGGCCGAGCCCTTTGCGCGCAGCGACGCCTTGAACGCGCCCGGCAAAACGATGTCGCCGCCGCGATCGATCAGGTTGAAAACCGAGCCATAGCCGTCGATTTTGCCGGTCTCATCGTCAAATTTGAACTCGAGATCGCAGGAAAGGCGGTCCATTTACTGCTCCTTGGGCGGTGTCGTAGGCTTGGCGGCCGGCACAGGCAGGTCGCGGCCGTCCTGGATCGCCATGTTCGCCTCGACGATGTACTGATCGCCGCCGGGGTCGCTGCGCGGGTTAAGGTTCTCGCCTGCGCGCCAGTCGTTGGCGTTGATGACGCCGTTGCGGCGCTGGATCTGACGACCTTCCTGTCGGCTTTTGAAATCGCCGCGCATCGAGACGTCGAGATCGAAGCGAAGCTGTAGGCCCTGGCGCTTGTCAGCCGGGGTGAGCAGCGAAACCTCACCGGATTGTTCGAGGCGGCCGGCCCAGGGCATCAGCGTGTATTGCCGGTGCGCCAGGAACATCTGCTCGGAGCTGGAATAGGTCGCGACCTTGTCGGCGAGGCCGACCATGATCGGCATGACGCGGACGCCGCGACAAACTTCCTGGACCTGGTAGTTGCGGGTGGCCAGATGCTCGGTGTCGACGCCCGACATCTGCTGGTTGAACCACTTGGCGCCGCGATCGAGCACCATCGGCGCGCCGGAGAGATCGCCGGCTGCGGCGTAGCGCTTCAGCCATGTCACCATCTGCTCGTGCTGCTTGGCCGTAAGCTCGCCGTCGATCGCGTAAACGCCGCTCTGCTTGGTGCCGCCGCTGTGGAGCTCGGCATGGCTGCCCTCGAGCGCCAGGCTCAGGCCGAGTGCCTCGCGCACCAGGCGGACGGTCTCCATGCCCATCCAGCCGTTCCAGCTCGGCCCGCGAATGTGCCAGATCAGGTTGTTGGGTACGGTGCGGAAGCCGCCATCTTCGCCGGCGACGTCGTAGCGCAGCGTGCGATCGGGCAGCCGCGTCACCTGAACCTTGGCCGGCTCGAGCACGAGCAGCTCGTGTATCCGGCCGGAGTCGCCGACGCGGTTGATGAACACGTAGGCGTTGCCGCAGAGCATGACGTGGAAGACGATCGTCTCCCACAGCGAGAATGCGGTTAGACCCTCGCTCGGCTCGAGGTAGAGCAGCTGGTGGAGATCATGATCGCTGGCAACGTCGAAGCCGCCGCCACTGCGCGGCCGCATCAGGCTGCACCGCGACACCGCGATATCCTCGCCAACCACCCGGCAGCACGCCAGCATCGCCGTCACCTGAAGCGCGGTCGACCAGTTGATGCTGATGCCGGTCTTGCTGGCGGCATCGAGCAGGAAGCCCGGCAGCCAGTCGAGCGTCTGCGCATCGGCGCTTTTGCGCGAAGGGGCGGCAAGCGCGCCGAACAAGCCGCGCATCAGCGCTGGCGCACCAGCATCACGACGGCGCCGACGATGACGAGGCCGGTCAGGATCGTCGCGGCCGCGAAGCTCAGCTGGGCGACGCCGTAAACGACGATGCCGACGCCGACGACGCCGGCCGCCTCGAGCGCCAGATTGTAGAGCTTGCTCATGCATCCTCCCAGAAGGATTTCGCGGCCGGCTGCTCGGAGAGCGCCACGCCGATCGCCGCGATCAGCGCGACGGGATTGTCGATCTTGGCCTCGACACGCGGTTTGCGCGGGTAGACGTTGTCCTTGGCGTCCAGCTGGGCGACGACGTTGCTCATTTCCCATTCCATCACCGGGCAGCCGGCGTGACGGATCAGCTCGGCCTTGGTCCAGGCGTCGAGCTCCTTCATGGGATCGGAGAAGTTGACGACAGTCGGCCGCACCTCGATCACTGGCGCGCCTGATTTCATCAGCCGGGTCACCAGCATGGTCGCCTGGGCGGGATCATAGGCGACGTGCTCGACGTCGAGGATCTCGCGGATGAGGCCGATCGCGATCTCGATCTCCTCATAGTCGGTGATGTTGCCCTCGCTGACGTCGAGCAGGCCCTGCGCATCCCAGCCCTGGTACGCGCTGACGTCCTCGACCGCCTTGGTAGGCAGAAAGTAGCGGCCGAGCCGAATGTACGGGTCGGCTTTGGTCGGGCGGTCGCCTTCCGGCAGGATCAGCACCTCGAGCGCGGCGATATCGACCTTGGAGGCAAGATCGAGGCTGAGGATCGCGCGCCGGCCGCGAAATTGCGCGATCGCGTCGGCGAACCGCACCGGGATCGTGTCCGTCGCGCACCGGCGCCAGGCTTCGATGTCGAAATAGGCCGACTTTGCGGCGACCCATAGGTTGAGGTGCTTGGTCTTGAAGATGCCGCGCTTTCGCGGCGTCGAAATAGCGTCGCGCTGCCGCGCCAGCAAATAGTCGAGACCAACCGATATGCCGATGCAGGGATTCGCCTTGCGGAGCGCGGCTTCCGACTTCCAGTCGTCCTCTTCGTCGATCGAATATTCGGCGAAGAATGTGTCGTCGTCGATCGGCGGGCCGCCGTTGTGGCCGATGCCGGCGAGCCGCTCGCGCTGCTCCAGGATCATCGCGTAGCATGGGCCGGCCAGGTTCTCGCCGGCGGTGGTGATGAGCAGCTGGAGCGGCTGATCGCGCGCGCCCATGCCGGTGATCATCGTGTCGACCTGGGCGTCGTCGGCGTGCTCGTGATATTCGTCGTGGATCGAGCAGCTTGGCGACTGGCCGTCGCCGGGATCGCCGATGATGGTCTCCATGCGCGAGCCATCGTCCGGACGAAGCAGCTGCTTCGCCAGCACCTCGATGTTGTACCGTTCCTTCAGCCGCTTCAGCTTCTGGACCATCAGTTTCGCGGGCCGGAACACCTCCCAGGCCTGCTTTTCGTTGGTCGCGCCCGAGTAAACCTCGGCGCCGAACTCGTTGTCGGCGCACAGCATGTACAGCGCGATGCCCGAGGCGATCGCCGACTTGCCGTTTTTTCGCGGCACCACCAGCATCCAACGGCGAAACCGGCGCGTATCTTTCTGCGTCCCGACTTTGTGGACCCAGCCGAATACGACGCAGATGTTCCAGATCTGCCAGGGTTCGGACACCAGGCGCTTCTTTTGGCGCGCCCACGGCCCCTTGGTATGCGGCAAGCGCTCGATGAACTGGCACGGCCGCGCGGCGCGCACCTCGTCGAAGCGGAACGGGAAGTCATCGCCGGCGCTGCGTACCAGCTCGGTGATGAACCGCTCGCACTGCAAGCGGATCTGTTTGCCTGCCGGGATCTTGCCCGAAACGACATCGCCGGCATACTGCCGCGCGATCGCCGCATGGTCACGCGCCGGCGCGCTCGGCGCGCTCGCCACCGCGTCTAGGTGTTAAGCGGCTCAGTGCCGCGATTGCTGCCGCCTCGGTTTGATTTCATGGCCGCCACCTCAGAAATCAAATTCGTCAGAGCCGGCGCCGTCGTCTTTCTTGCCGCCGGTGAGCCGCAGGAAGGCCGAAGGGGTCAGCCCCAGCTCGCCGAGCAGCGACTGCGTCTGCCGCAAGGCGTCCGACAGCATCGCGACTTCCGGGCGCGCGCGCAGCATCGTTGTCACGACCTGCTGCCCATCGACTTTTCGCACCGTCGAACTCTCGCAAGTGTCGCCCGACATCTCGAGCACCGCCTGCCAGCGCTGGATCTGCTCCTGGCGCTGCGCGAGGATCGCGACGAGCTGAATGAACGCTATATCGGCGCGGCCCTGCTGCTCGAGGATGGCGGCGGTTTCACGGAACAGCAGCTGCGCGAGATCGGACAGGTGCAACGGCGGGACCATGCAGCTCGCCGGCGTCGCCGGCAGCTTCGCACGCTCGGTTCCGGTCAAAGCTAGGGCTGGATCCTTGCGCTTTCGGCCAGCGCCTGGCCGCGATCCACCGCTCGGCATCGGCCATTCTCCCGGGGATCATTTTGGTTTTGAATTCGGCCGCGCGAGAATTTGACTAACGTGCGGTGTCCGGCCCGAGGGGTGCCAGAGATCTGACCCGCCCCCGGGGTTGAGGGGTGACATCCCACGATGTGAGACGTTTCAGCGGTCGGCGGTGCGACCGCGCTGGTTCGACACGCGTTCGGCCGCGCTCTTCGCGTCGTGGCAAGGGATGCAGAGCCCTTGCTTGTTGGACCGTTCGTCGCTGCCGCCCTCGCTCAGTGGCTTGATGTGGTCGACGCGCGTGCTGGCGGACGTGCGGCCGAGTTCGAGGCAGGCACGACAAAGCGGCTCCTCGGCAAGCACCTGGGCGCGATCGCGCTGGCCGGCGCGGCCACGCTTGCGCTTGTCGCCGTAGATCGAGGCGCGCTGCCAAGCCTTGCGATCAGTCGCGCCAGGACGGCGAAGCAAAGGAGGCTGGGTCGGCATCGATGCGCTACCTGCCGCTCGATCGAGGGACCAAGCGGCTGAGCAGGTAATCGGTCAGGTCTGCGGTTGCCCGAGGCAAGGCGCGGCACTCGGCTGGGTTGATCGTGCCTGCGCAGCGATCGACAGGCCCGGCGCATGCGGCGAGCGACAAGGCAACCGCCAGCGGCAGCGCGACTGTCACCAGGCGCAGCGTCGTCCGTCCTTGCTGACCTCGAGCGGCGGATTGATCGCCTTGGCTGCCGTGCCGCGAACGATCGCGCGCAGCTCGCCGGCGGTGCGCTCGAGATCGTCATGCACGTCTCGGCGCGCCGTGAGGTCACGCTCTGAGGTCTCGTAACGCTCGGCGAGCACGAACAGGTAATCGCCCAGGTCGCGCAGGCGCACGCCTTGCGAGGGGGCAGTTGGTGCGGCCATCGCCACCTCCGAAGCTGGATATGCTTACGACTTCCTCCGCGACGGTGTCGCGGGGAGTTAGTAGCGGGCGCGCAAGGGTCGTTGCCCCAGTTCGTCTTTCCCGAAAGCCGCTTAGGCGGCGGTGCTCCGGAGAGCTGTGTTGTCGTTTAACGAGGCTGGAAGTACGCGCCAACCCTCAATTTTCCATGAACGGTTGCCGAAGCGGACGTGAGCGTATGGCCCATTTGCCCGTTCGAACACACCGCGAATGCCGACCAGCGCTGGCATGTCGCTCACCTCGACCTCGGCGCCATCCTTCAGCTCGATCGGCGCGCGTCGAAGAGATGCTCGGCGATCGCGCTCGAGCTGCTGCTCGGCACGCCGGCGTGCGGCCGCAGACTTGATGGCGGCGATGCGGATCTTCTCGGCAGCCGCGTGGCTTTCCGCGTCATGCATCGCTTTGATGGTTGCGGCAGCTTCGGTTTCCTCCGCGCGCAAGCCGGTGATCTCGGCCTCGTGAATTTGCGGGACGCGGCCGTCGACGATGAAGACCGAAAACGCAGGGTGAGGCGAGCGCTCCGCTTTGGCGGCGTTGATCAGATCCGCCAGGAAGCGCTCTTGGGCGAACACGAAGGTTGGGAGGATCGGGATCTGGCTTTCGATCGCGCGGTTTCCCGACGGCGTGTTCGCCCGAACGTATTTGCGCAGCGTGCGCTCCGGCGTCCAGGCTTCGAGCCCGGCGCTATTAAGCGATCGCGACAGCGCCAGCGTGTGACCGCCGCTTGTCCGCAGGATGACCCAGCGGTTCACGCTGATGCCATGTCGAGCGTGACTGCCCGCCACCCGGCATCGCCGGCGTCGCGGCGATGGAACCGCACGTAGGTTTTCGAACCAATTACCCGCATGCTTTCGCGGATCGCTTCCATTGCCCGCTGCCAACGCTCGTCCTCGATTGCTACCCGCAGCAGCATGAAGACTTCGGCGCGATTGATCGTGCCCTGCTGGTCGACCTGGAATACGCGGTTGACCAGCGCGCGCAGCTCGACACCGCCGGTCGCTGCCCATTCGCTCAGGCACTCATCGATGAGCGACTTCGCCGCCTGGATTTCGGGGCCAAACTCGACCTGGTCGGCGACCTGCACGAGCACGCGCTGCGTTCCATCGAACGTGGTCAGCGTGATGTTGCCCTTGGTGCCGCCGATCTTGGCGCCGAACTCCTGCGCGATTAGCGCTTGATGCGCGCTGACCTGCTCGAACACTTCACGCTTGAACGTGGTGAGCATCTCCGAAAGGTCGACTGCGTCACCAAGTAGTCGGCGGACGAGCTCGTCCATGAGCAGATCCGCCGGCTTGATGGCGGCGATCGGCACAAGCGCGCCCTTGGCGTCGCGCAGGTACGGCTGACCGCCGACGTCGATCGCGGCGGGATGCGAGGCGCCGCTCATTAGGCGATGCCCGCCGCCAGTGCGCCGGCGCTCATAATCGAGCGGGCGTTGGTGAGCGTAATCCGCGCTGCGTTGCCCCGGCCGACCTCGGTGAGCAGCTGCGCGTACTGCTCCTTCGTGATCTCCACCTTCTCGCCTTCAATGGCGTCAAGTGCAGCCTTCGCGCGTGCAACGTCGATCATGGAACCCCCGGCTAGTCTATGTCGGGGATATGCTCAAAAGGTGGGATCTTCGGGAGATAGCCAAATGTAGAGGGGGTGACTTGAAGAACGCCGAGTGGCGGAGCGTGTTTATAACCAAGCAAACCAAGCGCCTGTTCTATGGCGCTACGACAACGCACCACGTCACGAATGGCGATGCCTCTACGCGACGCGGGTGAACGCTCCAGGTAGCCTTCGCGGACCAACTGCTCGACAAACTGAGCGGCGCGCGATCGGTGAACTGCCGGCCGCATTGCGCGCCCGATCTCTCCATAAGACGGAGCGATCCCGGATCGTGAGATCCGCTCAACGATATAAGCCAGCGCTTCCACCCTGCGTAGCGGTGCTGGCGCGTCCCCTTGCATGGCAGGATTGTAACAAATTTCTTGGTTCGCCGCCACGTCACGCTTCATCCGCGTAGCATCCGAAGCCTGGCGGGTCTGCACTGAGCTTGCGCGGGGAAGTTGCGCTGTAATTTCAAGAGGAGTGCACAATCGTGGTCTCGGAAAGTGGCGTTCGATGTGATAATCAGACCCAATTTGAATGATAGTCCGCGCGAGACAGGATCTAGTAATGGCAGTTGGGAAGGTTAGAGTCCGAGTTGATACCCCCGGCCAAGCTAGTCAGTTGCTATCGATCTTACAAACCAAGTACGGAATTCTAATTATTATTCCGGCGCCCGCTCCTGAAATGCTAGCGTCAGGAGCCTCTCTAACCGATGAAAAAAGTTATCCGTTAAAATTTGTTGGCCAGCATGAGTACAGAGTCACGGCTCATGTTAGCCCAAAATCCAATGGAAACACAATAGTAAGACATCAGAAGACATCGGACGGGCGCTATTTAAAACAACATTCGTACTACGAACCTCGTGATGAAGACAATCTATGGCCGCTGTTTACTTCAAGATCGCCGCGAATGAACGACAAGCGATACCTTTTAAGGTCAAAAAAGTCCGATCGAGTTGAGTTTATAGGCACTTACAACCCAAAAAACTGTACCTTGATATATTCTGTTTATCTATCTGCACCAGGAGCAGCTCCTAACGTACAGAGGCATCTTATGTCTCGAAAGATAGAGTTCGAGTTTTTTACTGTTCATATTGTCTATGGCTATGCTTGGTGCCCAGCCTCTGATCAGTCGGTATATTTGTCTTCTAGAACTGCAGAGCGAGAGGAAGGCGACCGAACAAAAGACTTAATTATCAACGAGGGCGCTCTATCCCGTAGCGCTTCTGAACTAGACGGGTTGATCGAATTTGGCTTATTTTCAGCTGCAGAATTTAATGCTTTTAGTCTATGTATCCAGTCAGGAGGTGACCCAAATAGCTTACTTTATCGAGAGTTCATGGAGATGTGCGGAACTATTCGCCGATATCCTGCGCCCTTAACCTTTGCCAAGGCGATACTGGGCGATCATTGAAGCGGTCATGCGGCAGGTTGATGCTTCACGACAGCTACCCAAACCTTTTCGTACGGACGCGCCCTGCGCCGGAAGAACAGCAGCGCATTTCTGATATTATTTTGCAATGCACACGAATGCGGCGGAGAACCCCTCAGCCGCCCCCAGATTAAACGTCAGCCTATTAGCGCCGTCGTGCGCCCAACGCAAAAGCCATACCCCTGTGATACCCCTCCATTTGCCAGTCTGCACGAATGTCTAACATGGGGGATAAGCGGTAGCCGGCTTCTCAAGGGCAATTGGCCGAGCAAGCAATTACGAAGAATGTCTCAGATCAGTCCTGCTGCTACGAGCAATTCAGCTAATTTATTTTCGACCAATGCAGCGCGCGAAAGAGCATGGTGATCGATCTTCTTCGCTAACCGCATCGCTGCCAAGCCTTTTCTGTAAGCCGGCCATTCTTGGATCAGTGCGGTGAGCGCAAGTGGGGTACTCCCAGGCCGTCGCTGCGCGCAACCTTCTAGGTGCCGAAGCAACAAGGCTTCATGGCACGTGTGTTGCCAAATTAACACAAGGCCGGCCTGTGCAGCCAAGGGCGCGATCTGCCCATCACGATCCGGCGAGATATTAAGCTTGTCATCGTCCAATAAGATGAAAGATCGTTCGTAATCACCGTGGCGTTCGGATCGTTCGCCCGCGCGCTGAATAGCCAATTGCACCAGCGCGAGGGGATCGCCGCCACCGGGCTGAAGCAACACGGCGTCAAGGTGCACAGGGATCCGCAAGCTGTCCGCAATGCGGCCCAACAGGACAGCGTAGCCCTGTTCGCTCTCACCCTCGCAACCGACAAAAAGGCGCTTGCGCTGTGCGACGATAGATCGCGGTTGGCGGCTCATCCGATATAGGGGACAGCGCCGTAGCTGCCTCCTAGATATTTACGGTAAAAGTTGTCACCCCGGCGGACCGCTTGGATATCTTGAAGCGCATACACTTCGGTTCTCCCGTCCGATGACTTGGCGCAAAAAAGCACTTCTTCTTTGACAAGCTCCTCCAGCAACGATGCATTATGGCAGGTCATCCAAAGCTGAGCGTTATGCGGATTGCGAATAGGATCGTGAAACCAGCGAATAATTTCTGGCAGGATCAGTGGATGGATGGCTGTGTCGAGTTCGTCGAGGATCGCGATACCGCCCCTTTCGAGTGCGCCGAGGAGGTGGGGGTAGAGCCGCAAAAACGTACGAGTACCGTGGCTTTCCAAAATCAGTGGCATCAAACCATCATGACCTTCGTGCTGGAAGAGCGCAATCGGCCCAGTTGGACCGCTTTCGAGACGCATTTCGCGAATGCCGAGATCAATGCGCTCAATCTCTCGATTAAGCGCATCCACCAGCGCCGGGTTTTGAGAATAAAGAAGAACCATCGCTTCCTCGACCCCGTCGCTTCGCTCGATCAGAATATTGGAAGAAACGATGCTCGCGGCCTCCCACAACGCCATCGCGAACGGATGCCCAAGTTGCACTAATGTAGAAATTACGCTGGCATTAGGGCGGAGAACTTTGTCAAGCGCCTGTCGAAAGCCAGGCAGGCCGAAATTACCGGAAGCAGTAACCTTCCCTCTACTATCTCGTTCGAACAACTTGATTTTACGACGAGCTGGCGTTGGCCAATAATGGACTGATTCGGCTAAAACTCGTTGTGGTTCGTTGCGTGGCCCACCTATCTCAAGCGAATAAACATAACGGCACGCCGGCGAGTCTTCATCACTGGGATCAGATAGCCCGCCGAGCGTAATCGATAGCCGTGTCGGGCTGTCCGCCCCGTTATTACTGTTGAACCGCTCATAAGGTAGGCGAGCCATCGGCGTAAGCTGAAAACTATCTCGAACGAACCAAGCGATGAATGATAAGGCGCGTAAGACCGTCGATTTACCTGCGGCGTTGGGGCCGAAAATCGCCACTACTTTCGGCGCACGCTCAGGTGCGTCGTGCCAAACCGGCGCGAACCGCCCGGGGGTTTCAGGCACATTTTCTGCGACCGTCAGATCAATGATCTGTCGATCACGAATTGAATAGAAGTTCTCAATCTCTAGTCGGAAAAGCATAACCACCTCACCGGCAACATACGGGCGCCTACGAGACAACTTCAACATATTTTTGTCGAACTGGGGCTGAGCAGCCGTATGCTGCAGGTCGTTACATCTCAGGGATGTCCGCCGGCAAAAGGAGGTTGGGCCGTCAAGCCGATTTGTGAACATACAATTTTCGGCTGGTCACGTGGCGGAGATACCCTCCGGCGCGCGGCCGCGTTGCAATCGAATTCCCGATGTCTACGTATCTTAGCTAGATCAAAATACCCCCGTGCTACCCCGCCAGCGGGAAGGCAAATGGCATGCGTGGTTGCACGCCATAACAGCGAACCTGTTACAACGAGCACTTCCGCTCCTTTTTTGACAGAGGTAAAATATAATACGACGTGTCAGTCTTGAAGCAACATCGACTGCCAGCCTCGACGGCGGTTAACCGGCGAAATGCTTTTCAAATCTGAAGTCTGCACGATGTATGCGGACGATTTGCTTACGGCCACGGAAATATCTTTTGACTGGCCAAGCAGGATCCCGTTGAAGCTTCCTCGCTTGGTGACAAAATGAAAGCAATCTTTATGACAATGCGATTTAAGATCGTTACGATAAGCTCTGGCATCTACAAGCCCAGTAATTCCACCCGATAAAACGCTTAAAATCATAAGAAAAAGTCCGAAATTTACCGCGTTTAAATATAACAAGAACCGCAAAAATTTTTGTTTAGCACTATGCACTGGTAAACTTTTCGCAGTCATTCGACTATTGACCCAGTTCAATAGAACAAGAAACAAAAAAACCGCTACAACTATAAATGTCGATGTAGCAGCGAGATATGCATAACCAAAAGATACGGTATCTTGTACAGAGCTTTCGATTAATTCTGGACGAAATCCGAACGAACGGAACAAAACAAGTTTATAGACGTACCCTGTTAGGTAAGAAGCTGCAGAGACAACTACAGCTACTGGGGCGGCCAATTTTGTAATGATGTCCCAGGCTGGATGTTTGGAAATCGCACGCGCGTTCGCAACCTCGCTTTGAGCGTTTGTAGATACCGCGCTTTCCGCGCCCTGTGAGTTCAATGCCATCACCGTGAAATGCTTTGTCGCACCGCAAAGCGCAAGTCGGGCGGTACCGGCCCGACTGCTTTCCGTTTGCGCAGCGTGACCTTCTCCCATGCTCCGATCAACGAGTAATGCGCCTTCCGAAGCACGCGGCGGACAACTGCTCCGCCGCGTCCGTCAGATAGGGACGGTTTCGCGCCATCTATGGCTCGTCGTGCTCACGGTCGTACCCCTACGTTACCCCTCATCCGCCGGTGATATTCTGAAGCATGACCGCCAAGCTCTTCAACGAACCCTAAAATTTATGTTAGGAACAAAAAAAGAACAGGAGGTCGAGTCGGTTGGTGTTTGCGGTATCTCGATCGACACCCGCCTGCGAACAGGGCTGCGGCGTTTGTAGCGTTAGTTGCGCGGCCCTGTCCGACCTGCGCGACGCCCGACATGCTTCGCTGCTTGCGGCGCGAGATCAGTATCGAGCCGACCCGACTGAGGCGCGACTATCTCATCTGCGGCGGCGCGAAGGATTATGGGTAAGCTCATGGCGAGCTCATGAGCGAGCTCGTCCGCAGTTAGTCCAGGAGAAGCCTCAAAGAAGGCCGCCATCGCATCTGTCAGAGCTGCGGTGCTTGGAAGGGTGACGGGTTGGTTTGGAGCCCGTCGACCCGCCAGCCTTCTGGTGATCTGCAGAACCTCGCGTTGTTCTTCACCCGGCAGAATTTCAAAGCAATCCAACATCTCGCGGGCGGAAGCGCTGAGCTGGCGCGTGATAGGCGCGTCGCAGCTTGGGTCGTCAGTTTCACCGGCTAGGAAAGCCGCCGTGGTCTCCAACTCGCGAGCGATCTTGTGAAGTGACCTACTTGAGCGTGAGTCACTGTTGATGAGCGAATTGATGGTGCTCTGACTGACACCAACGCGGCGCGCGAGTTCAGCCTGAGATATGCCGACCTCGCGTCGTCTTTTCTCGATTCGCATGCCCAAAGTCATGCGTGGTCTATCTAACGGTTCGACGTTAGCGCTGCATAATTGTTTATGGCGTGACTCGCTTAACGCGTAGCCGTTAGGTGGCTGCATGTCGTTAGAACACGATCTCGAATCGCCTCTGGCACTCGCCGTCCGGAAAGCCGGTTCGCAAAGCGCGTTTGGTCGCCTGCTGGGCAAGTCGCAGTCGACTGTGCGGGAATGGCTGAAGCGCGAACTGCCTCCTGAGTTCGTCCTGAAGGTCGAGGCTCAGACCGGCGTGTCTCGTCATGATCTGCGCCCCGATATCTATCCGCGAGAAGGCGTCAGCCCAGCGCCAGGCTTTGAGGATCAAGTCGCCAGCGGCGTGGAGCCAATACGGTGATTGGGGCATCGCTTTCTTCTTTCAGCTGCCGGCGGGCCAGCTGGAACTCCCGCCGAGTGCGCGCGCGAATGAGCGCATTGCGGCCGGCCAAATTGATTTGCCCGCCACCAATCGACAGCGCCGGTCGGCCCCACCGGCTGACGCTGTCCCTCCCTAAGAAACTCGGCGCCGATCGTCTTTCCGCATCGGCGCCGCTTTTCCGCATGAGTGTCATCGTCGCTGAGGCAGTGCGGTGACCAAGCGGCGCCCACAATTCGAGGATGTGCTGCTGAAGGTGCTTGGCGACCTCACGCCGGCACGCTGTGCGGAGGTAACCGGACGTTTGCCCTCGTACCTGCGCGAGGCGAGCGACCCTGACCGCCCTCAGATGCTCACCGTCCGCGACATGATTGCGCTCGACATCGAGCACATCGGGTTTGACGGCAGGGCCCCCCTGTTCGCCGCCGTCGGCGCTGAACTCGCCCAGGCTCGCGCTGAGGTTTACCAAGATGCGGCTGCGATCCGAAACGCCACCCGCGACGTGCTGAAGGAAGACGGCGAAGCTCACGTGGCTCTGTTCGCTGCCAGCCAACCAGACGCTTCCGATCAAGACCTTCTGGCCGCGCTGAAGGAAACGAAAGAAGCGGTCGCTGCCCAGGCGCAAGTAATCGAGGTCGTACAGGTCGCGCTCCAGCATCGCGGGAGGCTGCCGCCCTGATCCTCCGGCGCTGACCTGACCAACACCACCATCGTCTCTGCCGAGCCCGTCGCAATCACGCGATTTCGGGCGCGGCTTTCTGCTGCCTGAGAGGTTCCGCCGTGCCACCGCTTACACCAGGTGCTTATCTCAAGATGCGTCGCTGCGCTGCTGGCCTCTCCGTCGCAGACGTTGCAGCCAAGATTGCGACCGCGCCACGGCTCGCAGAGCACGCACGCGCTGAGTTGATCGATCTGATCGAAGCCGATGCAGCACCGGCGAGCTTCGAGACGATCGTAGTGTTAAGTAATGTCTACTGGTTCGACTTCGACGTGCTTGCGACCCTGGTTCGGGCTGCCCTTGGCGCTGACCTCAAACTTCCGCGCATCTGTCGAATATGCGGGTGCAGCGACCGCGATCCATGTGTCCAAGACGTCGCGCTGGTCGGACAGGCGGTCTGCGAGTGGGTGAACGTAGATCTCTGTTCATCCTGCGCCACGCCGGGCGCGTACGCGTGAACGACTTTCCGCCGGCATCCCCCCGCTTCGTGCGTCTCGCCTGGATCGCGCTTGATGTCGCAACCGTGGTCGCAGGCATCGCCGCCGCATTCGCCTTCAGCCGTCACTTCGCTTCCGCATTGGTGACCATCACGATCCTCATCGCGATCACGGTCACCGCTTTCATCATCCTCTTACGGGAGTTCACCCGGTGAAACCGTACCTGATGCCGCTTGAGCGCCACGAGGCGCACATCATCCATCGCCAGGACTGCCGCTGCCCCAAATGCCGGCGTCCGATGAACCAAGTCACGCGCAGCTCCGCGCTGTTCGCCGGCGGCATGGCGCTCGGCTTCGCAATCGTCGCGGTACAAGGCAATCTGGAGGCGGCGCTTCGTGCGCTGTTCGGCCTGTGAGCGAGAACATCGCCGCCGACCAGCTGCGCCTTCTCATCGAGCGCATTGAGCGTCTCGAGGAAGAGAAGAAGGGCATCGCTGACGACATCGCCGATGTCTATGGCGAGGCCAAGTCTACCGGCTTCGACGTGAAGACGATCCGCACGATTGTCCGCCTGCGCAAGATGGAGAAGCACCACCGCGACGAGGCGGACATGCTGCTCGAAACCTACAAGCAAGCGCTGGGGTTGGCGTGATGCTTCATGGAACTATCGAAGCCGATGGTCTCAGCTGGCCAGCGCAAACCTATGTCGATGCGCTTCGCTTCCGCGAAATCGACGCATTCGATCCACCATGTCTCGATGAGCGCGTGCAGCTCATCACGATCGACCGAGATTTGCGCGTCCTGCCGGCTGCGTTCGCCGACGAAATCGATTGGCCCCGCACGGTCGCCTTTCGGCCGCTCGAACATACCAGCGCGGCAACGCCGTGCCGAATATGCGGCCAGCCAAGTCTCAGCATCGAGGGTGACATCTGCGAGCCATGCGATGACGAGCGCGGCGGACTATGGCCGGAATACTGATGGCCAAACGCGCCCAGATAGCTCGCGATGAAGCTTGCGAGGCTGTCCAGCCTTGCACCTGCCAAGAATGCCGCGCGCTCGATCGCGCCTATCCGCACGAGGGCGTCCAGCTTCCACTTCTTCACTGCGAGCAGTCCGATGCGACACGCCAGTCCGCAACGCCCAGGGGAATCGCAGAATGACTGCTCCAATCGTCAAGCTCGATCAGAAACTCAGCCGCGCCGTCGATATTGGAAAGGGCGTGCGCCTGGAGCCGCCCGATCTCGACTTGCTTGCGAGCCTCGGCGTGTTCGAGGTGCTGCAACAGGCGAAGGCCGAATATCTAAAGGAACAGGGACGATGCCGGCACGCGCGGCGCCAATCTATCGGCGGGGGAAATACTGGCTCGATTGGGACCGGAGCGCCGACGGAGTTCTCCGGTCGCCTAATCTCACAATCTTCTGGTACGATCCCGATGCAGGACGTGTCCGCAGCGCTTCTGCGCGCACGGCGGAAGAGGGTGCCGCAATCCTAGCGCTCGATCGCCGCTACCTTGCCGACGCTGAGGAAGCGCCCGCGTTCTGCCACGCGTGCGGCCAGCCGATCGCGCGCGCCGAATCGTATCTGCTGACCGACGCCATCGCAGACTACCGGCTCGAGCACGGCGATCATCTTGCCTCCGCGACATCGATCGAAGCCCGGCTGAAGCACGTGCTCGACTTCCTCGACGCTGAGGAAGCGCTCGGAGGCGAAGGGCGGTTCGGCATCGCGACGACGTGTGCAGCCGCGTGCACGGCGACCTTTGCGAAGACGTTTCGCGCCTGGTCGGCGAAACAGCCCGCCGTGTGGCGCAACGGCAAGGGCGAGATCACAGTTTCGCGCCCGCGTTCCGCATCATCGACTGAGATGTCAATCGCGCAGGTCGCGGCGGTGCTCAACCACGCCGCTAACGCCGATCCGCCGCGCTCGGACAAGCGGCCGGTCTTCAAGCCGAAGGCGAGCGAGAAGGTTCAGCGAACGCGGCGATCTAGGATTGGCCTTTCTGAGCTGGCGACGATGCTGCGCTACGCGGCCGAGCCGGGCAAGTCGCGCGAATCGCTGCACGCATTCCTGATCGGCTCGATCTGCACGATCGCGCGGCCCAGCTCGGTGACAGACATCTGCGTCGATCCGGAGCGATCGCAGTGGGCTCCGGGCCTGCCGTTGATCGATCTCAATCCCACCGGGCGTGTGCAGACGAAGAAATTTCGGCCGACACTCCCGGTGCTGCCGCTGCTGAACCGCTGGCTCGATGAAGACTACGCGACGTACATGGCGCTCGCGCCGGAGAAGCGCGTCGGCCGAGGCTGGCTGGTCAACTACCACGGTCGCGCAATCAAGTCGGTCGATCGAGCTTGGGATACGATGCTCGCCGAGCTCGATCTCCCGACCGGCCGCGAGTGGCGCTCATACATTCTACGGCACAGCCTGGCGACGATCGTCCGCAATCGCGGCGCTTCCGCCTGGGATCTGCAGGGCTTCATGGGGCATCGCAGCCCCAGTCAGACCGAGGTCTACGCAATCGGCGAGTTTGGCACCGTCGTGACGGCGCTGAATGAGGTGATCAGCGAGCTTGAGCGCCTTGCGCCCGGCACGTTGCACCGGAAACACACCGGAACCGCTCCGCGCACGATGGCAGTAAAGGAGGAAAAAATGTCACCATAAACCAACGCCTTGTGGGTTGGTGGAGCTGAGGGGAATCGAACCCCTGACCTCTGCAGTGCGATTGCAGCGCTCTCCCATCTGAGCTACAGCCCCGTTCCACCCGGTGGACGCGGTAGATCGCGTTTACCTGCGGTTTCCGGACGATGCAACCAGTCTCACGCGCAAAATGCCTTGCGGCAGGCTGCATCGCTCATGCGGCGGCGTGCGCGACGTTCGCCACTTGATCTGGAACAATCGGCGCGCTCATCCCTTCTTTTCGTAGCACCTGGCAAACAGGCGATGATGCCGGGCCAGACGCCAGGACCGTCTCAGGAGGACGCCATCATGGGTTACGAACGCTACCCCAACAACAGCAACGCCGACGATTATTACACGCGCCCCGATCCCGATATCCAGGGTCGCGACTACGGCTCAGGCCGCGACTATTCCTACTCCAGCGCCCGCGACTACCAGGCTGCCGGCGCATATGATCGCGACCGCGGTGCGGGCTATGGCCAGCGCGGCGGGCAGGATCGCAACCGAGATTACGGACGCGACTCGTATCCGCAGCAGGGCTATGGCCGTGACGGCGGTTACGCGCGCGGCCAGCGTCAGGGCGGCGGTGAGTATCGCGGCAGCTACGGCAGCGGCGGCCACCGCTACGTCGAGGAACGCGATCGCCCGGCGACTGGTCGCGACTATGGTCGTCAGCCGCAAGGCTATGACTATGAGGATCGCGGTTTCTTCGATCGCGCCGGTGACGAGGTTCGCTCGTGGTTCGGTGACGAGGAAGCCGAGCGTCGCCGCAACATGGACGCGCGCTATGACGGCCGTGACGACCGCAGCAGCAACGATCATAGCCGCTATGGCGCGTCGGCACATGGACGCGACGACGACTACCACCAGTGGCGCCGCAGCCAGATCGACGCGCTCGACCGCGACTATCACGAGTATCGCACCGAGAACCGCTCCAAGTTCGAGAACGAGTTTGGCAGCTGGCGTACCGAGCGCCAGACGCAGCGTAGCGCGCTGACCAAGGTCGAGGAGCATATGGATGTCATCGGCTCCGATGGCGAACACATCGGCACCGTTGACAAGGTGCGCGGCGATCGCATTCTGCTGACCAAGAATGATCCGGCAGCGGGTGGCCATCACCATTCGATCCCGTCGCGCTGGATCGACTCGGTTGACGGCAAGCAGATCACCGTCCGCAAGACAGCGGCCGAAGCCAAGGCGCACTGGCGCGACGAGGAACGCAACACCGCGTTCTTCGGAGAGGGCAACGCGCAAGATCGCAATCAGAGCGGTGATACGGCGCAAGGTCCGCGCGGGCTGAATCAGAGCTTCTCGGGCACGTACTGAGAAGCGCCCGGCGTCTGGTGCGCCGGGGATTGCCTAGTTACCGAAAGCGGGTGCCGTTCGCGGCGCCCGCTTTTTTGTTGCAGATTGCAAACGGGGCAGTGCCAATTCGGCGACGTTACGTAATGTAAATCGTACGGCTACGGCAGGCTATCGTGTCACATCACGGCGATTAGCGTTCGCAAAGTGCCGTTTGGGCGAGGCTACGCCAAGCTATATACGACTACGCGATAGCAATTTTCAGCTAAGGTTCGCGAACGGAACGTTAAAACGGCGGTCAGTGAGCAGTATTCGTCCCGCAACCGGCACGAACACCGCTCACTCTTTGCGGCGATACAAGTTCGGCAGCGTGTAGGCCATCGGCCGGACACGCTTGTCTGCTCAAATATCTCCAGAGAAGGTATCGCACTGCGCGGGGTCGCCGCTGTCGAGACCGGTCTTGAGCCAATGCTGACGCTGCGCCGACGTGCCGTGGGTGAAGCTGTCCGGCACGACCCGGCCTTGCGACTGCTTTTGCAACGTATCGTCGCCAATCGCCTGCGCGGCGGTCATGCCCTCCTGCACGTCATCCGGATCGAGCCGGTCGCGGTTGTGCGCGGCCCATACGCCGGCGAAGCAATCCGCCTGTAATTCGAGCCGTACCGACATCCGATTACCCTCGGTCTTGCTACCCTGCCGCTCGGCCTGCGCAACCTTGTCGGAAGTGCCGAGCAGGTTCTGGATGTGATGGCCGAATTCGTGTGCGATCACGTAATCCTGCGCGAAATCACCCTTCGCGCCGAAGCGATTGGCAAGTTCGTCGAAGAAGCTGGTGTCGAGGTATATGCCGCGATCCTCCGGGCAGTAGAATGGCCCCATCGCGCTTTGCGCGGCGCCACAGCCCGACCGGCCGTTGCCGGAATAGAACACCAGCTTGGGTTGCGAAAACTGCTGGCCGGACTGCTGGAAGATCGCCGCCCAAGTCTTGTCGGCGGAACTGAAGGCGTTGCATGCCACCTTGCTGCCCGCATCGAGGGTGCAGCTCGATTTGGTATCGGTGCCGTGGCTCGCACTCTGCTCGCTCGGCGCGCTGGAGTGCCCGCCACCGCCGCCGAGGCCGCCCAGGCCGCCGAACACCGCCATCACGATCAGCAGCACCACTACGCCGCCACATCCGAACCGGCTCATCACGAGGGGCAACAGGCCGAACAGCATGCCGCCGCCACCGCCGCCGAAACCACCAAGGCCACCACCGCCCTGCCCACGCTGATCCTCGACGTTGATGTTGGGATCGAAATCGTCGAGACGCATCGCGCTGGCCCTCCTCACGCATGACATTCGTTGCGGGCTGAATGCGCGGATGCCAAAGACGTTGCAAGGGCGTGACGAATTCGCGTCCACGCCAGCCGTTCGCGCGCCGCCCTTTCATCACATGAACGACGGAAGATGACATACTTTACATCGGAACGGTGCCGTAATTGGATCGTTTCGGGCCTATCCATTTTGGAGTGCTCACAATGAAGGCCTTTCTGACGCTCGCCGTCCTGCTGCCACTGGTTGCAACTGCCGCGCAGGCACAGTCCAGCCCGCAGACCACGCAGTCCGCCAATGCCGAGGCTGCGGCGCACGCGGCGATGCCGACCGCCGCCGACGCGATCAACGCAGCGAACCAGGCGCAATATCAACGCGACGTTGCCGCGTACGAACGCTCGGTGCGCGCGAACCACCGAGAGGCGATGCGCGATCAGGCGCATTATCAGCATCAGCGCCGCGCTTACGCCGATGCGATGGCCGCGTGGCGGGAACAGGTCTACGCCTGCAAGCATGGCCGGACCCGCGCCTGCAATGCGCCGACGCCGAACCCTGCCGATTATTACTGATCGAACGGCGAATCAGGACATTGCCGCCTGTGCCGTGAGAATGACGCGGTTGTCATCAAACTGTCGTTGATCGCCGCGTCGCTCCGGCGCATGCCCCCGCCATGGCCGATCGCGAACCCCACCAGCGCCCGAAACGCCACGCCAAGGCACTGCCGCTACCCGAGACGGTGGCGCTGGTGTTGCAGGGCGGCGGCGCGCTCGGCAGTTACCAGGCCGGCGTGATCGAGGGGCTGGCCGACAGCGGTATCGAGATCGACTGGGTGGCGGGCATCTCGATCGGCGCGGCCAATGCCGCGATCGTCGCGGGCAACCCGCCGGGCAAGCGCGTCGAGCAGCTTCGCGCATTCTGGGCGCTGCTGACCAGCGGCCTGCCGAGTTTCCCGATCTTCCCCAACGATCACATCCGCGAGGCACTGCACGAATGGTCGGCCGGGTTCGTGCTGGCGACAGGCGTGCCGGGCTTCTTCGCGCCGCGCGCGGTATCGCCGGTGTTCGCCGCGGCCGGAACGGCGGAGGCGCTGAGCTTCTACGACTCAGGCGCTCTGCGTGATACGCTCGATGCGTTCGTCGACTGGGATCTGCTCAACCACGGGCCGGTGCGGCTGTCGGTCGGCGCGGTCGATGTCGAGAGCGGGAACTTCCGCTTCTTCGACACCGCCACCGATACGATCGACGCGCGGCACATCATGGCATCGGGCGCGTTGCCGCCGGGCTTGCCGCCGGTCGAGATCGACGGTCGACTGTGGTGGGATGGCGGCATCGTCTCCAACACGCCGCTGTCCTACGTGCTAGACAACCAGACGTCTGACCTGCTGGCGTTTCAGGTCGATCTGTTCTCCTCGATCGCGGAGCGGCCGCGCACCATTATGGACGTGATGGCGCGGCAGAAGGAGATCCAGTTCTCCAGCCGCACCCGGCAGGTGTCCGACCAGTATCTGCGCATCCGCAAGGACCGTGAACTGGCGCGCAAGGTGCTCGCCAAGCTGCCGACGGACCTCGCCTCCGATCCCGATGTGCTCGCGCTGGCGGCACGGTCGCAGGAGGATGCGGTCAACCTCGTGCAACTGATCTACCGTGCCAACGCGTGGGAGGGTGGCTCACGCGATTTCGAGTTTTCCGCGCGCACGATGGAGGAACATTGGCGCGCCGGGCTGGCGGCGGTGCAGGAGACGATGGCCAACGCCCGCCTCGTCGCGGAGAATATCGAGACCGGCAAAAGCGCCGCGTTCGACCTGACCGCCCACCCGCAACATTCCCTTAAGACAACGGAGAAAAGCTGATGTTCCTCAAGGGCAAATCCGCGATCGTCACCGGTTCCACCTCGGGCATCGGCCTCGCCTATGCCAAGGCGTTCGCGGCGGAAGGCGCGAGCGTGGTCATCAACGGTTTCGGCGATGCCGGCGACATCGAGAAGGAGCGCGCCGCCCTGGAGGCGACCAGCGGCGCCAAGGCGCTGTACGACGCCGCCGACATGACCAAGCCGGACGAGATCGCGGCGATGGTCAAGCGCTGCCACGACGAGATCGGCGGGCCGGACATCATCGTCAACAACGCCGGCATCCAGTACGTTTCGCCGATCGAGGATTTTCCGATCGAGAAGTGGGACGCGATCATCGCGATCAATCTCACTTCCGCGTTCCACATGATGCGCGCCGCCGTGCCGCTGATGAAGGCAGCGAAATGGGGGCGGATCATCTCCACTGCCTCGGCGCACTCGCTGGTGGCTAGCCCGGGCAAGTCGGCCTACGTCACCGCCAAGCACGGCCTCGCCGGCCTGACCAAGACGATCGCGCTGGAAACGGCGACGTTCGGCGTGACGGTGAACTGCATCTCGCCGGGATACGTGTGGACGCCGCTGGTCGAGAAGCAGATCCCCGATACGATGAAGACACGGAACATGACGCGCGAGCAGGTGATGAACGACGTGCTGCTCGACGCGCAGCCGACCAAGCAGTTCGTGACGGTGGAGCAGGTCGCCGCGTTCGCGCTGTACCTATGCCGCGACGAGGCGGCGTCGATCACCGGCGCGAACCTGTCGATGGATGGCGGGTGGACGGCGGCCTGATCGTTTCCCCGCCCCCTGCAGCACCAGTCGGAACCACGCACGCGGCCTTGGCAAGCTGCCGCGTGCGTGGTTAGGTGCTGGGGTGATGACAGGAAAGACGGTCGCTTGAAGACAGCCACGCTCGCCACCCTTCTCTGCGGCTGCGCGGCGCTGCTCGGCTGCGGGGCGAAGACGCGCGTCGAAACCGCATCGTCGGCCGCGCCCACTGCGCCGACGGTCGCGCCGGATGAGAACTGGCAACTCGTCGCCACCGACGAGGATCGTGATCGCGTACGCGGCTGGCGCGACACCTGGCTCGCCGCCGTGGCGAAGGCGCGCAAGGGTGGACGCGGCGCCGATATCGACCGGCTCGGCGAACTGGTCGATCCGGACCGTGCCTTGACCGATCCGCTGCCGCCCGCCGGTGCCTATCGCTGCACCGTGTACAAGATCGGCGCGGCGGGAACCGCGATGGCGGATTTCACCGCCTTCGAGCCGTCCGACTGCGAAATCGCGCCTGCCGGCGCGCTCACCGCATTCCGCAAGACCGGGGGCGTGCAGCGCCCCGCTGGCCTGCTCTATGCCGACGGCCCGCGTGCGATCTTCCTCGGCACGATGGTGTATGGCGACGAGATCAAGCCGTTCCGCTATGGACAGGACCGGTTGCGCGACATGGCCGGCTATATCGAGCGGATCGGTGACAGGCGCTGGCGGCTGGTGCTGCCCGCGCCGCGCTTTGAATCCATGCTGGATATCATCGAGATCGTGCCGGCCTAGGCGTTCCCGCTTGCTGGCGCATCGACCGGCAACATCGCGGCGTTTTCGCGTTTCTCCGGCCGGATGTAGATCGACGACAGCATCGGCAGGCGCGTCTTGAGATCGGTTTCGATCGTCTCGATGATCGTCTCGGCGTCACCCATCGTGACATGATCCTCGAAATCCGCGCTGATCGCGACGAACACGCTGTCGGGCGCGGTGTGGATGGTGCGGACATGGTTGACGGATGTGATGGCGGGATAACCGTCGACGATCTTGCGCACCTCCGCCACGATCGCCGGGTCCGCGCCCTCTCCGATCAGCAGACCCTTCGCCTCGCGCGCGAGCAGCATCGCGATCAGCCCGAGCAGCACGCCGATCAGCACCGAGGCGACGCCGTCGATGCGCGGATCGTTGAAGTGGTGGCTCGCCCACACACCCGCGGCGGCGATGACGAGACCGGCGAGCGCGGCGGAATCCTCGAACAGCACGATGAACCCGGCCGGATCCTTTGATCGGCGGATCGCCGACCACCAGCCACGCCCGCGATTGTCCGCGCTGAACTCGCGCATCGCGAGGACCCATGATGTCCCCTCCAGCGCAAACGCCACGCCCAGCACGATATAGTTGACCAGCGGGTCCAGCAGCGGCTCCGGCTCCTGGATGTGGACGAAGCCCTCGTACACCGACACGCCGGCGCCGACCGCGAAGATCAGGATCGCGACGACGAAGCTCCAGAAATACAGCTCCCGGCCATAGCCGAACGGATGATCGACATCGGGCGGGCGCTTGCCGCGATGCTGGCCGTAGAGCAGCAGCACCTGATTGAGGCTGTCGACGACCGAGTGGAACCCCTCCGTCAACATCGACGACGACCCGCTGACCGCCGCCGCGATGAACTTCGCAACCGCGATGCCGAGGTTGGCGGCCAGCGCCGCGAAGATGACGAGGTTCGATTCCCCCTGTTTGGACGACGACATGCAGTTCTCCCGGTTGCACGCCCGGGGTAGCGGGTCGGCAGAGCTTGTCCAGCGCCGCGGCGCAGGCGGCCGGGTTGAGGATTTCCCCAACTGCTTTAACGAACAGCGGCCATGTCGATCCTTGCCGCCCATGTTGACGATCTTGCCAATCTCGCCGCGCGCGACCGGCTGCGCGCTCTGATGCCCCGGCGCGGTGCCGACTTCTCCTCGAACGATTATCTCGGCCTTGCCGACTCACCCCGGCTACGCACCGCGATTGCGGAGGCGCTGGCGCGGGGCGTGTCGGTCGGATCGGGCGGGTCGCGCTTGCTGCGCGGTAACGATCCCGAGCATGACGCGCTGGAGGCGGACGCGGCAGCGTTCTTCGGCTGCGAGGCGACTTTGTGGTTCTCGAGCGGCTATGCCGCCAACGCCGCGCTGCTCGGCACCTTACCGCAGCGTGGCGATCTGGTGGTGCACGACGCGCTGATCCACGCCAGCGCGCATGAGGGGATGCGGCTTGGCCGGGGCGAGGCGGTCGCGGCGGCGCATAATGATGCTGGCAGCTTCGATGACGCGATCACCGCGTGGCGCGCGCGCGGCGGCACTGGCCGGGCGTGGATCGCGGTGGAGAGCCTGTACAGTATGGATGGCGACCACGCGCCGCTCGCCGAACTCGCCAGCGTGGCGGCCCGGCACGACGCATTCCTGCTGATCGACGAGGCGCACGCGACCGGCGTGTTCGGGCCGGGCGGGCGTGGGCTGGCGGCAGCGTACGAGGGGCGCGAGAACGTTGTCACCTTGCGCACCTGTGGCAAGGCGCTCGGCTGCGAGGGTGCCTTGGTCTGCGGGCCGGCGACGGTGCGCGACTTCCTTGTCAATCGCGGGCGCGGTTTCATCTTCTCGACCGCGCCGTCGCCGCTGATGGCGAGCGCGGTACGCGGCGCGCTGCGCATCCTCGTCGACGAGCCTGAACGGCGCGACCGGTTGCATGCGCTGGTCGCTTACGCCGAGCATAGGCTGGCGGTGTGCGGGGTTGCGGCTACCGGATCGCAGATCCTTCCGCTGGTGTTGGGCGATGACGCGACGACCATGCGCGTGGCGGGCGCGGTGCAGGCCGCCGGCTACGACGTGCGCGGCATCCGCCCGCCGACGGTGCCGGTGGGCGCGGCGCGGCTGCGGATTTCGGTGACGCTCAACACGGATGAAGCGGCGATCGATGGGCTGGCGCGCGCAATCATGGAGGCACTGGCATGAGCACGATCGTCGTTACCGGCACCGACACCGATGCGGGCAAGACCGTGTTCTCCGCGGGCCTCGCCGCCGCGCTCGGCGCGACCTACTGGAAGCCGGTTCAGGCGGGGCTGGACGACGGCACCGATGCTGCGCGCACCGCCGCGCTTGGCGTGACGAAGATCCTGCCCGAGGCGTACCGGCTCAACACCCCATGCTCCCCGCACCGCGCCGCCGAGATCGACGGGGTGACGATCGATCTCGACCGGCTCACCCCACCTGTGGTTGACGGCCCCCTTGTGGTGGAAGGCGCTGGTGGCGTGCTGGTGCCGGTCACGCGCACGGTGCTGTTCGCCGATCTGTTCGCGCGCTGGGGGCATCCGGTCGTGCTGGTCGCCCGCACCGCGCTCGGCACGATCAACCACAGCCTGCTGTCGATCGAGGCGCTTCGCGCTCGGCGCGTGCCGATCCTCGGCATCGCGTTCACGGGTGATGCCAACGAGGATAGCGAGGCGACGATCACGGCGATCGGCAGGGTGAAAAGGCTCGGGCGGTTGCCGCGTCTCGATCCGCTCGACCCCGCTACGCTGCGCGCAGCATTTGCACAGCATTTCCAGCTGGAGGATTTCGCGTGACCGACTCCCCCGTCTGGCACCCCTTCACGCAGCATGGCCTCGGCGAGCCAATCCCGCTCGTCACGCATGCCGAGGGGGCGGCGCTCTACACGGCGGACGGGCGGCGGATCGTCGATGCGATCTCGTCGTGGTGGGTGACGACGCATGGCCACGCCCACCCGCGCATCATGGCGGCGATCGCCGAACAGACGACGAAGCTCGATCAGATCATCTTCGCCGGCTGGACGCACGAACCCGCCGAGGCGCTCGCACGCGGCCTCAACGACCTGCTGCCGGACGCGCTGACGCGGGTGTTTTATTCCGATTCCGGGTCGACCAGCGTCGAGGTCGCGCTGAAGATGGCGCTGGGCTATTTCGCCAATCGCGGCGAAGCGCGCAGCCGCATTCTCGTGCTCGAACACAGCTATCACGGCGATACGATCGGGGCGATGTCGGTCGGCGCGCGCGGTGTGTTCAACCGGGCCTATGCGCCGCTGTTGTTTGAGGTAGGCACGATCCCCTTCCCCGCCGCCGGTCACGAGCAGGCGACGCTAGACGCGCTGGAGGCGGCGTGCCGCGAGCAGCCCGCCGCCTTCATCGTCGAGCCGCTGCTGCTCGGCGCGGGCGGCATGCTGATCTATTCGCCGCAGGTGCTGGCGGCGTTGCGCGACATCTGCACAGCGCACGGCGTGCTGTTCATCGCCGATGAGGTGATGACCGGCTGGGGCCGCACCGGCACGCTGCTGGCGTGCGAACAGGCGAGCGTGGTGCCCGACATCCTGTGCCTGTCCAAGGGGCTGACCGGCGGCGCGGTCCCGCTCGCGGTGACGATTGCGAGCGAGGGGGTGTACCAGGCGCATCTCTCACAGGACCGCGCGGCGATGTTCTTCCATTCGTCAAGCTACACCGCCAACCCGATCGCCTGCGCCGCCGCGCTCGCCAATCTTGGTGTTTGGCGCGACGAGCCGGTAGCCACCCGCATCGCCAGCCTGAGCGCGCGGCAGGCTGCGCGGCTGGCGGCGCTCGACCATCCGCGTATCTCGGCGAAGCGGCAGATCGGCACCGTCACCGCGCTGGAGATCGCCGATGCCGGCGGCGGGTACCTGTCCGCGCTGGGCCCGCGTCTGCTGGCGTTTTTCGGCAGCCGCGACCTGCTGTTACGGCCGCTCGGCAACACCGTTTACGTGATGCCCCCCTATTGCATCGACGATGCCGACCTCGACGCGATCTACGCGGCGATCGGCGAGGCTTGCGAGACGCTGGACTGAGGCGCGCTGAGCGTGCGGGTGCCTCACTTCCCCGCCGCCGGCACCGCGAAGCTCGGGTTCTGCCCCTTCACATAGGCTTCCCACGACGCCGGATCATGGAAGTCGCGGCCCTTGCTCCACGTCGCACCCATATAATAGACGAATGGCTTGCCCGGCGTGACCTTCACCACGACGAGGTAGTTGTCGGCATCCTCGGTCACTTCGGCGATCTGGCCGGGGTCGACCATCAGCGCGACACCCATCGCGCCCTTGTCGGGATCGGTCGGCCCCCAGAAGGTGAAGCGGCCGGTCGCCTTGTCGGCGACGTAGCGCGCCGGTGCGTTGGCGGTGGGACGCTTCTGGATGCCGATGCCGACCAGCAGCGGTGCGGGACTGTCGGATTGGAAGGTCGACACCATCCGCGTGAAGTTGGTGCCGGTCGGCAGCGTGAAGCGACGCGACTCCCACACCTTGCGGCCGACATCGACCGGCCACGGCGCATAATCGACGCTGAAGTCCGCCACATCTGGCCCATCCTTCAGGATCGTGTGGTGCGCCCAATTGCGCGAGGTCCACAGTTTGTGATCGTACCACACGCCAAGGCCGCCGGCGCCACGGAAGGTGTTGACGTTGTAGAAGTCGATTCCCTCGCCGTGGAAGTCATGCTGTTTGCCGGTGGCGAGCTGGCGTTCCATGAACGGCCACGCCACCAGCTTGCCCCACGCATCAATGCCGGAGCTTGACGGCGGCTCCTCGGCCTCCAAGGCGGGGCCGTAGATGCGATGCGCGGTGCGGTCGTTTTCCCACAGGATATCGTCGAAGCGGTACGGCGCGAACCGCACGGTGGCGCGCGCGGCCTGCTGGTCGGGGGGCGGCGTCTTCAGCGGCAGCGAGATGCGCGGATTGACGATGCCGTCCGCGCGCGGTGGCTGCGCGCCCGGCATGTCGCGCGACGGCTCGAACGCAAGGTCGGCGACCGCCTGATGCTCGGCGATGCGGCGTTGATAGGCGGCGCGCTGTTCGGGCGTGGCATCGGCGGGGACCGGCGGCGGCGCCCATGCCGGCGGCGCGGGCTGGCGGCGCGGCTCGGCGAGCGGCAGCGCCGTGACCGGCTGACCAAGCTTCATCACCTCGAGCCCGGCGAGGATCAACCCGGCGGTGCCGTACATCGCGTGATCGTCCGCCTTGGTTGGCCACGGCTGATCGCCCGGCAACTGCACATAGCCGAGCAGACCGTCGGGCTGCACCGCCCCCGCCAGCGCCGACCAGCCGCGCAGCACCACCGGCAGGTAGGCTTTGCGATCGAGCAGGCCGTGGTTGATCCCCCAGGCCATCGCATAGACGAAAAACGCAGAGCCAGAGGTTTCCGCGCCGGGAGGATCCTGCGCATCAAGCAGATTGGCGCTCCACAGGCCGTCGGGGCGTTGCAGCCTCGCAAGACTGGCCGACATGGCGCGCAGCGTGTCGACATACTTGTGGCGGCTCGGGTAATCGGCCGGCATTGATTCGAGCACGCGCGCGATGCCGCCGACTACCCAGCCGTTGCCGCGCGACCAGAACACGCGCTTGCCGTTCTTGCTGCGGCGATCGATGAAGCGCGCGTCGCGGAAATACAGGCCATCGGCGGGCGACCACAGCCGCTCGGTCTGCCGCCACCACTGCGTATCGGCGGCCTTGAGATAGGCCGGATCGCCGGTCAGCACCGACATGCGTGCGAACACCGGCGGCGCCATGAACAGCGCGTCGCACCACCACCACACCAGCCGGTTCGGCGCGGGATCGAGTTGGAGATACGGCGTGACGTAGTCGAGCCGCTGCTTGAGCGGCGCGAGTTCGCCTTCCCAGCCGCTGCGTGCGTACAGTTCCTGATAGGTTTCGCCGAGCGCGATGTTGTCCGCATCGAGCATCGAATGTGCGGACTGATTGCCTTGCAAGGCGAAGTTGAAGTGCTGCGCGGTATCTTGCAGCATCGCGTTGCCGCCCGACGCATCCGAAACGCGCGTGAGCCGCGTCAGCGCGGTGAGGAACGCGGCGGAGATCCAGTTGGCGGTGAGCGTCTGCACCACATCGCCGGTTAGCGCGAGTTTGCGATCGCGCAGAACGGCGATCTGCTTGGCCGCCGTAGCGTCGAGCAGCGCGAGCACCCGCGCAGGCTCGGGAATGTGCTTGGCATCGAACGTGGTTGCCGTCGCCGGCGGCTGCACCGGGGCGGCATGGCCCAACGCCGGTGAAAGGAAAACCAGCGGCGCGGCCGCCGCCAGCAGAACTGCGTGCCTGAACCCGTGCCCCGTTGTCACATGCCTCTCCCGCTGGCCGGGCATCGCTGTACCCGGTGTCATTCGGGATAGTGTTGCATATTATGGCAATGCGCAACACACTTCGGGATGAAGTTCTACAAAGCGAGCGAGGTAGATCAGCCTATCAAGCGCGCGTGCGGCATCACCCATACGGGCTGACTGCGGCACGTGCGCCGTCCTGCTCCAGCACGTCGAGGTGTGCGACGATCGTCTGACGCAGGTCCGCGTCGGCGGCGAAGCCGAAGAAGCCCAGCAAGGCATCGACGCGCTCAGCCGCATCGGCCGCGCCAGCCGACAAGGCACCAAGGTGCGCGGCGGCCGGATCATCGACTGTAAAGCGCTCGCCGACATCCGTTTGCCCGGACTGCCAGCGCATCCACGCCGCCACCGCCAGCGCCAGCGCATCGGCGGACTGGCCCGCCGCGCGCCGCCCGGCGATGGTCGCGAGCAGGCGTTGCGGCAGTTTCTGCGATCCGTCCATCGCGATCTGGCGGGTGCGGTGCTGGAGCGCGGAGTTCGCGAACCGGCCCATCAGGTCAACGCGATAGGCAGCGATGTCGAGCCCGTCGGGCGAGTTCAGCGTCGTCTGCGCCTCATCCCACAACGCCTCCACGAAGCCACGCCCGGCGGGGGTGGCGACGAACTGGTGGACGAAATCGTCGCCGGCCAGCGCGCCGAGATAGGCAATGCCGGAATGCGCGCCATTGAGCAGGCGCAGCTTGGCGTCCTCCCAAGGCGCGACCGATTTGGTGAGTTGCACGCCAAGCGCACTAAAGTCGGGCCGTTCGGTCACGAAAGTGTCTTCGACCACCCACTGCGTGAAAGGTTCGGTCTTGACCATTGCGCGATCTTCAACACCGAGATCGGCGGCAAGCGCGGCAATATCCTCCGGCGTGGTGGCCGGCACGATGCGATCGATCATCGAGGCGGGGAACGCCACTTCGTTCGCGATCCAGTCTGCCAGCGCGGGATCATTGGCCCGCGCCACCGCCAGCACCGCATCGCGCAGCAGCTTGCCGTTGTGCGGCAGGTTGTCGCACGAAATCACCGTCAGCGGCCCCAAACCTGCCGCCCGACGCGCGGCGAGGCCGGCGGCAAGGAAGCCCGGCGCGGTACGCGGCGCCGCGAGCGAGGCGCAGTCCGCCGCCACATCCGGATCGTCCGACAGGAGCGTGCCGGTGGCGCGATCAAGCTTATAGCCTTTCTCGGTGATCGTCAGCGTGACGATCCGCGCGTCCGGGTGGGCGAGCGCGTCGATCACCGCCTGCGGATCTTCGGGCGCGACCAGCACCGCCTGTTCCGCACCGACAATCGCGGTGGTGCGGGCATCACCATCGCGCACCACCAGCGCATACAGGCAATCCTGCGGCGCCAACTGGTCACGCACGCCCGCCGAGCGCAGCGAAACCGAGGTGATGCCCCAGCGCAGATCGCCCGCCGCAAGCGCCGCCTCGAAATACGCCGCTTGGTGCGCGCGGTGGAACGCGCCGATGCCGAGATGCACCACGCCGCGCTTTACGCCCGCCCGGTCATAGGCCGGGTGGGCTACGGTGGCGGGGACGCGCCCTAGCGTTTCATTCGACAACCTCACAGCTTGTACGCCGCCTTGGCGAGATCATAGGCAAGCGCGTGGACGACTTCGTGCGCCTCGTCCTCGGGCAGGCGATGTTCGGCGACGAGCTGCGCGAGCCACACGCAGTCCATCCGCCGCGCGACATCGTGCCGCGCCGGGATCGACAGGAAGGCGCGGGTATCGTCGTTGAAGCCGACCGTGTTGTAGAAACCGGCGGTCTCGGTGGTGCGCTCGCGGAAGCGACGCATCCCCTCCGGGCTGTCGTGGAACCACCATGGCGGGCCGAGGCGGAGGCAGGGATAATGGCCGGCGAGCGGCGCCAGTTCGCGGCTGTAGGTATCCTCATCCAGCGTGAACAGGATCAAGGTGAAGCGCGGATCGGTGCCGTAGCGGTCGAGCAGCGGTTTGAGCGCATCGACGAACTCGCCCTCGGTGGGGATATCGGCGCCCTTGTCGCGGCCGAAGCGCGCCAGCACGGCGGCGTTGTGGTTGCGATGCACGCCGGGGTGAAGCTGCATCACCATGCCGTCCTCGGTGCTCATCCCCGCCATTTCGGTGAGCATTTGCGCACGGAACAGCTCGGCGTCCTGCGGGCTCGCGCCGGCCAGCACGCGCAGGTACAAAGCGGCAGCATCCTCGGGCGACAGGTCGGCGGTGCGGGCCGAGGGGTGGCCGTGATCGGTCGAGGTCGCCCCCGCCTCGCGGAAGCGCGCACGATGGAAGCGATGCGCGGCGAGATAGCCGTCCCAGGTCGATACGTCTTCGCCGGCGGTTTCGCCGAAGCGGCGCACATTCTCGGCGAAGTTGGCGGCCTCGGGATCGACCACCGGATCGGGGCGATAGGCGGTGACGACGCGCCCGCCCCAGCCGCTCGCGCGGATGGCGGCGTGGTGGACGAGCGGATCGAGCGGGCTTTCGGTGGTGGCGATCGCCTCGATATTGAAGCGTTCGAACAGCGCGCGCGGGGCAAACTCGGGCGTCTTCAGCGCGGCGTCGATCGTGTCGTAGTAGTGGTCGGCGGTTTCGGGATCGAGCAGCACGTCGAGCTTGAACACCTCCGCGAACACCCAGTCGAGCCACATACGTGACGGCGTGCCGCGGAACAGGTGATAGTTCGCAGCAAGCAGATGCCAGATTTTCCGCGAATCCGTGCTCGTCAGGCTGCCGTCGACGGTCGGCACGCCGAGCTGCTCCAGCGCGGTGCCCTGGCTGAACAGCATGCGGAACACATAATGGTCGGGCACGATCAGCAGCGACGAGGGGTCGCTGAACGGTTCGTTGTTGGCGAACCACGACGGATCGGTATGGCCGTGCGGGCTGATGATCGGCAGATCCTTGACGCCGGCATACAGCCGCCGGGCGATGTCGCGGACGGTCGGCTCGGCCGGGAACAGCCGGTCGGGGTGGAGCGTGAGCGGTTTGGTCATGCAGGCGGGCCGTTTCGCGAAGAGGAGCAGGAATGCGCCATCCTTAGTGGGACGGACGCGGTGCGGAAAGGGTGGTGCCGTTCAGCGCCTGACGCGGCGGCAGGCCGAATGCGTCGGCGATGTGGCTGCCGACGACGGCGGTGTTGTTGGCGGCGCTAGTCTCCGTCGGCGTACCGTCGAGCGTGAGCGTCACGCGCAGGCCGTTCGCCGCGACGCCGCGTGGCAGCGGCAGCGCGACGGTCGCGGTCTTGGGGAGGAGGTCGAGCGGCGCGGCGAGGCCGGCAAAGCGCGCGCTGCCGATCGTGCGGCCGGTTGCGTCGGTCAGCGTGGCGGTGCCGGGCGGCGTCGGCTTCGCACCGAGGCTGTGCACGGTGACCGAGAGCTTGCCGCGCGCAGGCGTAAGGTCGTCCGCCGACAGGCCGATGTCGGGGCGGGTCGCGGGTTCGTCGCCGGCGCGAATCCGTTCGAACGCATAGGTCGCGGTCTGGCGCGAAGGCAGTGTGAGCGCCACACCGCGACCGTGTTCGAGCGTCACCTCCCGCACCACCGGCGCGGCATCGCCGTCGCGCTCGGTCAGCCGCCAGGTGCCGGCGGCGAGTTGGTCGCCGGTCATCGTCGCGCTAGCCGGGGTCGCCGCCATGTTGAAGGTGGTGACGGTGAAGCGTTCGGGATCGCCATTGGGAATGAGGATGCCGACCTGCTCCGCCGACACTGCGCCATCGAAGCGCCAGCGCACCAGATTGCCCGGGTAATAAGCATTGCGGCGATGCGCGACGCCGCCAAGCCGGGTGCGTTGCAGGATCTCGCTCGGCACCGCCACGCGGTCCGACCACAGATGCGCATCGGTGAGGACCGGCATACGGTGGCGATCGGCAAGGATTTCCGCGCCGTACAGATCGGCGAGGATGCCGGTGTCGCCGCGCTGCTGCCAGGTCACGAAGCGTGCGAAGTCCTTGTCGGTCGATCCGCCGAGATTGCGGTCGATCGCGCCACCCTCGCCCGCTACCTTACCCGCCGCCACAGCGGCCGCGAGCGCAGGGCCGTCCGGCGTGCGCGCCATCAGATCGGCGTTGAGCGCCGACACCGCACTGAGGTCATGTCTCGCCATGTCGCTGGCCATCGGCCGCAGATAGCGCGCGTCCCCAGTCCAGTCCCATGCTGCCCAGAACGCATTCGCGGCGCTCGCCACGCCATTGCCGGTGGCAGCGTCGGTCTTCCATTCGATCTCGGCAGGGAAGCGCCAGTTGCCCTTATTGTCCTGCTTGCCATGCGCGAGCCAGCCGTCGAGCACACCCAGCACGGTGGTCTTCACTGCCGGTGCGCCGTTGTAATCGACCAGCAGCAGCCCGGGGTGCAGCACCAGAAGGCTGTACGGCTTCTGCCACCCCCACACGCCTTCGCGGACGATATCGGTGCCGCTGTAATAGGAGGTGACGAAGTGGCGGTGCCCGGCGGGATTGACCTCGGTCAGCCGCTGATAGTTGCGCGCCACCGCCATGCCGCGCTCGATCGCGCTCGGGTCGCCCCAGTCGAGCTGCATCGCCTGCGCGACGGTGTTGATACCATCCTCGTAGCTGTGCAGTTCGTCGGCGCGGATGCGGCTGAGCCCGTCCGACCACATGCCGTTCTCGAACGTTGCGTCGAGCACCCGCCGCTGCGAGGCGGCGAGCCGCTCCGGCTCGACCCCCATCAGCGCGAGCGGCACCCACTGGTTGACGAGATCGGTATCGTCGGACAGCCCGCCGCCGAACTCGCCATCGGCAATCTGGCGATGGTCGATCCACCAGTCGACGAACTTGCGGTAGAGCTTTAGGTCCTCGGTCTGGCGGAACGCCCATAAAGGCACGCCGGCGGGAGCTGGCTCCAGCGCGAGCGGGGCGTAGGGCTGATCGGGGTTCTTCTCGACCCAATAGGCGCGCGCCACCGCGTTGTCGGGCTCGACCCGCAGCACGTCGCCGATGTCGCGCGCGTAGCGGGTGAAGATCGGATAGGTGTCGGTGTTGGGCTGTTCCTCGACCAGGAAGGCGAGGTTGTCGCGCGCCTGCTCGAGCCGGTCGGCGACGTGTTCCGGCTTTGCGGCGGCGGCCGGTTTGTAGACGAGGCGGACGTGTGTGCCGGCGAGTGCTGCGGCATCGAAATCGGGCGCGGCCGAGGCGATGACGATGTGCAGGCTGGCGCCTTCGGGCAGGATACGGTCGCGCGTGTCGAGCCACAGCGTCCGCGCCTCGCCCGGCTTCACCGCGACGTTGATGTCGAGCAGGTCGCGGTCATCCCACGTCGGGTCCTTGACGCGGATGTTGAGCGGCACGAGGCCGTCCACCCCCGCCGTCACCTTCAGCGCGGGCAAGTCGATCGCCACGCCGTCGAGGCCACCGCCGAGATTGACCGCACCGTAGGAGAACCGCCCGCCCTGCCCGATCCGGCTGGTATCGCGGAAATCGCCGGGGACGAGGATGTGAACGATCGGCATCCCGTCGCTAGCGCTGGCAACGACAGGCCGCCGCAGCGCACCGGCAGGCAAAGCGACGGCGATGCGGCGCTCGTCCGCGACGAAGCGGCCGGCGATATGCGCGCGCACATCGTCGAGCGGCGGATAAGCCGACGGGTCGGCGGTGGGGTCGACCACATAGTCGAAGCTGGCCAGACCGGCGGGCACTTGGCCGGGTGCGACGTGGTAGACGCCGATCTCCTCGATCGGAGTTTCCTGCGCGGTGTTGTCGAAGCGGATCACGCCGCCGTGGCGTTCGCCGCCAAGCTGGGTGGAGGTGCGTTCCAGCCCGGCGGCGCGGGTCAGCACGGTGGCGGCGCCGTCGCCGCTTTCGCGCGCCAGCGTGCCATAGGCGGGGCCGTTGATCTCGACGCGGTTCCACGCCTCGTCGGGCAGGGTCAGCGTGTAATGCTGGCCGCCGGTCGCGTAGACGTTCCAGTCGGGCAGTTCGAAATAGTCATGCCGGCCGAGCAGACGCGAACGGTTGTAGACGCCGGGCCATGTCGTCTCGCGGATGCCATCGGCGCCGCGGAACATCTTTTCCTTCTGGTCGCGCGTGTCGGTGAACTCGACCTTGCGGATCGCGGTGACCGGATCGGCGAGGTACAGCGGCGCGCTCGGTTGGTTCCAGCCGTAACGCTGCGCCCAGTCGGCCCGCACCGCCGCATCGGCGAGCGCGCGCGGCGGCGCTGCGGCGGCGGGCGTCTCGGCTTGGGCGAGTTTCGCGACGGCGGCGTCGTCGAGCGCATGGTCGTAGACACGCACCTCGTCGATATCACCGGTGCGCAGGTAATTGTACGCGCTCTGCACCTGATAGGGGGCGATGACGCGCTGAAACGGGCCGAAGCCGAACAGCCCGGCGTCATACACCGCCTTGCGCTCGTTCCGCGCGACCGGCTTGCCGTCGATCCACAGCCGAACGCCGCCCTGCTCGTCCCACGCGAAGGCGATGTGCGTCCACGCATCCGGCGCGGGCGGCGTGGCGACCCGGAACGACACGCGGGTGCGCGCGAGGCCGGTGTCGGTGACAAAGGCGTCGAAGCCGTGGCCGTTCCAGTCGATACGCAGGAACGTCATATCCCAGCTCGTCCCGTCCGCGCTGCCCGCGCGGAAGATCGGGAACGGGGTGGTGCCGACCGGCGTGCCGGCGCGGAAGAAGAACGACAGCGTACCAGCTTGCGCATACATGTTGCCGGGCGCCGGCCACGCCAGCGCGAAGCCCGACGCCGGACGCAGCGCCTTGCCGACGCGCCCGTCGGGCGTGGTGCCGACCTTCCTGACGATCAGCGGCGCGGTGCCGCCACGCCCGGTCTCGGCGGTGGTGCCGTGTTCGCCCGACAGCGAGAACAGCAGACCGTCTTCGGCGGATTGCGCCATCGCCGCGCCGGACCAGCAGGCGGTGGCGAGGATGGCGATGCGAAGCGTGCGAGCGAACATGGGCACCCCTTCAGCGATGGTGTCAGGCGGGGATCGTCACCCGCGCGAGGCGTGGCGAGAGGACGTGCACCACCAGCAGCGCGACGAAGTACGCGGCGGCGGCGACCAGGAAGATCGGCGCGTAGCTGCCGAGCTTGTCGAGAACCTGCCCGATGTACAGCGAGAAGATCATACCCCCGACCCCGCCGAGCGCACCGCCGATGCCGATCACCGATCCGACCGCCGAGCGCGGGAACAGATCGGAGGGCAGCGTGTAGAGGTTGGCCGAGAATGCCTGATGCCCCGCCGTCGCCAGCCCGATGATGCCGACCGCCACCCACAGATTGTCGACCGACTGAACCGCGAAGATCGGCAGGATCGCGAACGCACAGATCAGCATGGTGGTTTTCCGCGCGGAGTTGACGCTCCACCCCGCCTTCATCAACCGTCCCGACAGCCAGCCACCCGCGATCGAGCCGATATCGGACAGCAGATACACCACCACCAGCGGTGGCCCGAACGATTTTAGATCAAGATGATAGCGGTCGCCGAGATAGCCCGGCAGCCAGAACAGATAGAACCACCACACCGGATCGATGCAGAACTTGCCAATCGCGAACGCCCAGGTTTCCCGAAAGCGCATGATGTCGCGCCAGCGCATCGGCGTGGTCGGGTCGGCCGGGTCCTGCTCGATCCACGCCAATTCTTCCGGCGTGACGCGGCTGTGCTTGGCGGGCGAACGGTACATGATGACCCAGGCGATCAGCCACACGAAGCTGACCACGCCGGTGATGACGAACGCCGGGCGCCAGTTGCCGCCGTAGATCGCCACCAGCCACGGCACCAGCAGCGGCGTAACGATCGCGCCGACGTTGGAGCCGGCGTTGAACACGCCGATCGCCAGCGCACGTTCACGCGCGGGAAACCATTCAGTGACGGCGCGGATCGCGACCGGGAAGCTGCCCGATTCGCCGATGCCGAGCGCGAAGCGCGCAATCGCGAATTGCGTGATGGTGTTGACCGCGCCGTGCGCGATGTGCGCCAGCGTCCAGATCGTGAAGGCGACGGTATAGCCGATACGCGCGCCGACCACATCGACGAAACGCCCGAACCCGATATAGCCGATCGCATAGGCGCACTGGAACCAGAACACGACGTTGGCATAGTCGATCTCGGTCCAGTGGAGATCGTTGGCGAGCACCGGCTTCAGCACGCCGATCATCTGGCGATCGACATAGTTGATCGCGGTGACTGCGAACAACAGGCTGCATATTACCCAGCGGTAGCGGCTGGACGGGGGCGCCATTGCGGCAGCACCATTGCCGGAAACCGGTGTCAATGCTTCATCGGCCGAACTGCTCATCCATCTCCCTTCCACGTGTCTGGTCGGTTCTGTGTCGAAAGCTGTTCGCCTCGATCTGCCGATTCATCAGTGATTTCCAATATATGGGCTGTTCGCCAGATACTGCTGTTTTCCGGCGCTGTATAGCCGTTTCACCGGCGTCAGGCGCGCGTCACAGCGTAACGCCACGTTTCCAGATTGCCAGCCCGCGTTCCTCATTCCGTTCGTTGCGGGTCGGTTCTCCGGAGGCGATTGCGACGATCCGATCGAGCAAGCGATCTGCGGCGACGTCGAGCCCGTCGTCGAGCACCGCGCCCGCATCGAAATCGATCCAGCCGGGCTTGGCGGCGGCGAGCGCGGCGTTGGAGGCGATCTTGACGATCGGCACCGGGCTGCCGAGCGGCGTGCCGCGCCCGGTGGAGAACAATGTCAGCGTCGCGCCAGCCGCTGCCAGCGCGGTGGTAGAGACGGCATCGTTGCCGGGCGCCTCCAGCAGCGTCAGCCCCGCACGTCGCACCCGCCCGGCATAGGGCAGCACGTCGGTGACGGGGACGTGGCCGCCCTTCTGCACCGCGCCGAGCGACTTCTCCTCCAGCGTGGTGATGCCGCCACGGATGTTGCCGGGGCTGGGATTCTCCGACACCGGCTCACCGTTGCGGACGAAATAGGCTTTGAAATCATTGACCAGATCGACCAGCGCATCGAACGTCTCGCGGCTGGTGCAGCGGTCCATCAGCATCTGTTCAGCGCCGAAGATCTCGGGGATCTCGGTGAGGATGACGCTGCCGCCCGCATCGCCCACCCGGTCGGCGATGCGGCCGATCACCGGGTTGGCGGTAAGACCGCTCAAGCCATCCGAGCCGCCGCACTTCACCCCCAGCGTCAGCCGGGAAAGCGGCACCTCCGTGCGCACATCCTGCGCGGCCAGCGCGACCAGTTCGGCGATCGCGGCCTGCCCCTCCGCCATCTCGTCCGCCGAGGCCTGTGCGCCGACCACGCGGATGCGGTCGCGCCGTTCTGCCGGGATCAGATTGAGCATGCCGGTCAACTGATTGGATTCGCATCCCAGTCCGACCAGCAGCACACCCCCGGCATTGGGATGCGACGCCAGCCCGCTGAGGATCCGCGTGGTGCCGGCAAGATCGTCGCCAAGCTGCGAGCAGCCGAACGGATGCGGGAAAGCGACCACCGCATCCACCCCGGCGGGCAGTCCCTCGTTCGCGCGCGCGGCGATCCGTTCGGCGGTGCGACCGACGCAGCCGACCGAGGGGATGATCCAGATTTCGTTGCGCGTGCCGACCGATCCGTCGGCGCGGACATAGCCCCGGAAGGTCGCCGTGCTCGGCGCCTGCACCGGCGCAGGCGGCGCCGGATCGTAGCGATAGCTGCCGTTGGTGGCGAGCGCGGTGGCAACGTTGTGCGTGTGAACGTGCATGCCGGGCGCGATGTCGGATCGCGCGGTGCCGATCGGGAAGCCATAGCGCAGCACCGGCTGACCAGCTGCCACCGGTGTCACGGCGAACTTATGGCCGGCCGGAATTGCATCGGTCAGCACCACGTCGGCGTCGTGCACGTGGATCACCTCGCCCGCCGCGAGCGGCTCCATCGCGACTGCGACGTCATCCTCGTTCTTGACCTTGATCGCCCGCATTTCGCACCTCTTTTGTCTGAGTAATCCGAGTAGCCCTGGTTTTCAAGCAGCGCGGTCATGCACCCAAGACGGTTCGCGTATCGTCCAGCGCGAGCGACACCAGTGTCGTCATCGTCTCACGCGCTTGTGCGGCGTCCCCCACCGCGATCGCTTCGAACACCGCGCCATGATCGTCGATCGGACTGCGCGGAATCGCGTTCTTGCGATACTTGAACACCGTGGTCCACCGCACCGCCGCCGTGATCGTACTTGACAGTGCGGCGAGCGGTTCGTTGTCCGCCGCGAGCAGGATCAGATTGTGGAAATCATGATCGGCCTGACGCCCCGCCGGCGTGGAAAGGCCATGCCGCCCCATTTCTTCCAGCGCATGACCAAGCTTTGCGAGCTGCGCCGCGCTGCGACGCGTCGCCGCCAGTGCCGCCGCCGCCGGTTCGATGATGAGCCGCAGTTCGAACAGGCTGCGCACGAATGCCTCAGGCGGCTCGTTGACGAACGCCCAGGCGAGTACTTCGGGATCGAGCATGTTCCAGCGCGCCCGTTCGCTAACGCGCGTTCCGGTCTTGGTGCGGCTTTCGACCAGCCCCTTGGCGGCGAGGATCCGCACCGCCTCGCGATAGGCGCTGCGCGATACCTTGAGTTGCGCGCTGAACTCGACCTCACCGGGCAGGATATCGCCCGGCTGATGCTGACCGCTAACGATCGCCACGCCGAGGTCGCGGGCGATGGTGGTGTGGATACGCGTAACCGGCTGCCTGCCGGACGCGCCCAGTTCGCGCCCGCTCGACCTGTCCGTCACGTCCGATTCCTCGCCATGCCCCGCTATGACCATGCCGGAACCGGCTGTCGAGGCCACCGCGCAGGCGGTGCCCTCGACGCCGGCGGAGCGCGGTCGATCAGAAGCGGTACGATGCACCGAAGCTGATCGTGCGGCCGATGTTGGTCTGGAACAGCGTGTCCTGCCGCACGCTGTCGGTATACAGGTTGTTCTGTTCGTTGGTCAGGTTCTGCCCCTCGACGATCACCTTGATATGGTCGTTGAGGTTGTACGAGGCGGAGGCGTCGACATAAAGCGTCGGCGCATTGCCTTGCAGATCGCTGCCGGTCGAGGCCGGGATGCCGCGGATGAAGCGGTCACGCCAGTTGGCCGTGCTGCGGATGCTGAACTTGCTGTCCTCGTAATAGATCGTGCCGGACGCGGTATTGCGCGACAGGCCGACCAGATCGGCGGTGGTGGTGACGGTCGGCACGCCGTTCACGCTCGCCAGGATGTAATTGATGTTCGAGGTGACGTGCGTGTAGTTCCCCAGCACGCCGAGGTTGTGCAGGAAGCCCGGCAGGAAGGTGAGCGGCACCTGCGCGTTGATCTCGACACCCTTCAGCTTGCCGCCCGGCGTGTTGAACGGCTGCGTCACCGTGAACAGTTCGTTCGGCGAGGTGTTGGTGTTGTTGAGCAGCGCCACCGGCAGACCGAGCTGCGTGAACGGCACCAGCGACGTCACGTTCTGCACGAAGCTGCCGATGTCCTTGTAGAAGAACGCCGCCGACAGCAGGCCGCCCGGCCGGTAATACCATTCCAGGCCGGCGTCGAAGGTCTTGGCGCGGATCGGGTTCAACTGCGGGTTGTTGATCGTGCCGGTGCGCGTCACGCCGTTGACGCCGCTGGTCGGGGTGAGCACGCCGAGTTCCGGCCGTGCCAGCACCTTTGACCCCGACAGGCGCAACAGCACGTTGTGGATCGGCTCGATCACCAGATTGGCAGAGGGCAGCCAGTCCTGATAATCCTTCTGCGCGGAGGCGAACTGGCCAATCACGCCGGTCGGCGACGCCGCATTGGCCACGTTGATATAGCCGGACGAATGCATCTCGGTCTTGATGTAGCGCACGCCCGCGTCGCCGCGGATGCCCCAACCGATCACGTCGCCGAGGTTGAACTCAGTCATCGCATAGGCGCTCGATTCCTTCTCGAACACGCGTGAGCGCACCCCGCCGCAGCGGTAGTCGCAGTAGCGCACGCCGGCGAAGTTGAACGCCTGTTCCCACTTGGTGTGGTCGATCACCGCCCAGCTTGCCGGTGCGCCATTGCCCCACAGGTTGTTGACGCCGCTGACCTGCGTGGTGATGCTGGCGAGCGACGTGCCGGCCGGCAGCGCCTTTACCGCGAGATCGGCGGTGTATGGTGCCAGCGAGCTGGCGAGATAGTTGCTCGACCGGTACTGGCCGCCGAACTTCAGCTTCACGACCGGCGAGAACGTCCAGATGCCGTTCAGTTCGCCGGTCAGGCCGGTGGTGCGGTTCTTGGCGGGACGCGCCTGGAAGCTGAACCCGCCCAGGACGGTGCCATCGCTCCGACCCGGCGCATAGTTGAAGTTGTTCGGGTTGGAGACGTCGAAACCGAAGCCGAGCAGCGGGGTGCTGCCGCCATTGCGGTAATCCAGCGTGAACGGCTGGTCGATCGCATCCATATAGGTTTGCAGCCGCTCCTTACCATCGAGCAGCGACTCGTTCATGCCGAACAAACCTGAAATCTCGAGGTGCTCAGTGAAGCGGTGATAGAAGTTGAGGTTGGCCTGTTTGAAGGTCGAGACGAAGTGATCGTACAGGCTCTCCGCGCGGACATCGACACCTTTGAACGCGCCGTACACGATCGAGCCGTTCTTATCGAACTGCACGTCCGTCACCGACGTCATCGGCTGGCCGTTGTTCGAAGCCGAGCGACCGAACGACACCGCCTCGATGTAGCTGTCGGTGCGCTTCACGTCGAAACGCGAATAGAGCAAGTCAAGCGAGATGTCGGTGTCTTCGTCCGGCTTGAACTGCAACGAGACCGTGCCACCGATGCGCTTCTGATCCTGCTGCGAGTTGAGATACCGCGGGATGCGCGGGAAGAACGCGCCGCTGCCGGGTGCGCCACCATTCTTGGTCAGGGACCGGATCGTGTTGTACGCCGCGACGCTGCCGCTGCGCGGATTGCCGGTCGAGCAGTTCGCCGCGTCGGTGCCCTTAACCACGCTGGTCACTGGGTTCTGAGGCGTCACGCCGATCGGCGAACAGAAGCCGCCGTTAACCGTCGAGGGCAGTAGATCGACCGCCGAATATCCGACTTCGCGGATGTCACGCTGCTGATAGGCACCCGAAGCGAGGATGCCGAAGCCGGAATCGCCGAACTTCTTGGAGATCAGCCCCGAAAAGCGCGGGTTCACCTGCTTGGAGAGCGTGTTGTAGACGCGCTTGCCGGTGGCGGTGAACACGAAGTCCTGCTTGCTGTCAAACGGCTTGGGCGCCTTCAGATCGACCGTCGCGCCAAGCGAACCCTCTTCCACGTCGGCGGACGGCGTCTTGCGCACCGAAAGCTGCGAGAAGATCTCGGACGGGAAGACGTTAAAATCAAAGCTGCGGCCGACCGCGCCGCCGCCGTAAATATCCGACGATCCGGTCTGCGACGTACCTTCCATGCCGTTGATGCGGATGCGGGTGAAGCCGGCGCCAAGGCCGCGCACCGAGATGTTCTTGCCCTCGCCGCCGTCACCGCGGGCCAGCGCGATGCCGGGGATGCGCTGCATCGATTCGGCGAGGTTAGTGTCGGGGAACTTGCCGATGTCCTCGGCGACGATGCTGTCGATCGCAGCCGTCTCAGTGCGCTTCTCGTTGAGCGCGGCGTTGAGCGAGGCGCGGAAGCCAGTGACGATGATGTCCGGGGTCGCGGTATCGGATGCTGGCGGTGCGCCGTCCGCTGTCGGCGGAGCAGGTTCGGCAGGCACCTGCGCCGGGCCGGTCTGCGCGACAGCCGGATTGGCAAGCGCGATCATCAACGCGAAACCGGAGACGGCAGCGCAATAGACGGCAGACGACGTGACTTGCTTCGACACTTGCAGATCCTCCCCATGTAATCCCGGCGTTTTCGCCGGCGTGCCATTCACGTCTCGTGACAGCAGGCGCCACTATGCCGAGCCAACCATCCCGATCAATCATGTTTTGCAACCAAGTACCATAAAGTGGTACTAAACGTGACAAAATAGTCACGTATGGCAGCCTCTCGGAAAAATTGTGCCGGATCGGCTCGATTCGTGCTCAGCCCAGCCCGACTGCCGCCACTGCTTGACCACTGCCTAGCCAAGGACTTCGGGACCTAAGTTAGCGCAGGTGCCGAGCGGAATATGTCAATCGAGCACCAACTGCTGTTGCCAGGACCGCAGACGTAGCGCTGGCATTTTGCGAGGTCGTGTTCCTACAATATGGCGGACTCGTTCAAAACGTGAAAACAAGCTGACGGCTACGAGAGGAAATCCATGGGCTTCCCTGCTGCAATCGCATCTGTGCTGCTCATGCTGGCGGGGGTCACCCCTCCGGTCAGCTTCGCGCTCGATGGAAAAATCAGCGGCCCTGCTTACGAAGCCGGTACCGCCGGGTTCGAACCAGGCGGCGATGCGGGCGGCTTCCTGTGGTCGGCGCCGGTCGCGGAGGGCAACTACCGCGTTACCGTGACACTTGGAGATCCGCGACACGCCTCGCTGACAACGATCAAGGCGGAATCGCGGCGGTTGATGCTGCGAAACGTCGTTACCCGACCGGGCCAGATCCTGACCCGCAGCTTCATCGTCAACGTGCGCCGGCCGGAACTCGCGCCACCGCCGCCGACCGCGCCGGGCGGCACCGGCGTCCGCCTCAACGCGCGCGAGGATGGCAGCTATGATTGGGATGAGAAACTGACGCTTGAGTTCCTCGGCAATCCCAAGGTGCAGAGCATTTCAATAGTGCCCGTCGACGTGCCGACGGTTTACCTGGTCGGTGATTCAACGGTGACCGATCAGCGTTTCGAGCCGGCGGCAAGCTGGGGGCAGATGCTGCCCGCCATGTTCGACACATCCGTCGCGGTCGCCAATCACGCGGAATCGGGGGAGACGCTGAAGTCGTTCATCACCGAACTACGGCTCGACAAGGCGCTGTCGCGGATGAAGGCAGGCGATTACCTGTTCATCCAGTTCGGCCACAACGACCAGAAGCAGCAGTGGCCGCAGACCTATGCCGATCCGAAGCTCACCTACCCCGCTTATCTGCGTGCCTATATCGCCGAGGCGCGGCGGCGCGGGGCGCAACCTGTCCTGGTGACGCCGCCCGATCGCCGCAACTTCGATGCGGCCGGCAAGATCACCTCGACACTGACCGAGTATGTCGCCGCGATGAAGCGCGTGGCGGCGGAAGAGCACGTGCCGCTGATCGACCTCAACGCCGATAGCCGCATGCTGTACGAAGCGCTCGGTCCAGCGGTGTCGCCACGCGCGTTCAACGATGGTGGTGCGGACAAGACGCATCACGACAATTACGGCGCGTTCCTGCTGGCGAACGCGGTGGCGACGGACATCAAACGTCAACTTCCGTCGCTCGCCGGTCACATCATCGCCGCACCGCTCGATCCCGCACACCCGCCGTTACCCGACGCGCTGATGATCGCGCCGAGCCTAGCGCGTAGCGCACAGCGCCCGGCGGGAAGTTGAGCCCGATCGGCAACAGTTCGTGACAAAAGCTTCATCAATCCACATTGACGCACCCGAACCATTGACCTACAAATTATAGAATATAATCCCATTTATTGGGAGACTAAGGAGGGGCAATGTCGATTCACGCCTTCAGGATGCAGCTCAAGCCGGGCGTGCTCGACGAATATCGTGCGCGCCACGATGCGATCTGGCCCGAACTCTCCGCCCTGCTTACGGCAAGCGGCATCTATGATTACTCGATCTTCCTCGACGAACAGACGCTGAGCCTGTTCGCAGTTCTGAAACTGGCCGAGGACAATGATCGCGATGCGCTGCCTGACCATCCCGTGATGAAACGCTGGTGGGACTATATGGCGCCCTTGATGGAGGTCGAGCCCGACAACCGGCCCAAGGAATGGCCGCTCCCGCTGATCTTCCACCACGCATGAACGCGCGTCGCATGCTAACCGCCGCATTGCTCGCCGCAAGCGCTCTGCCCGGCATCGCCACCGCGCAGGTCGCCCGACCGGTGTTCAACGCGCACGCACCGGTCAAGACGTTCGGGCGCGTGTCGTACGACAGCCGCTCGCTGATGATCGACGGCAAGCGCACGATCATCTGGGCGGGCGAGTTCCACCCGTTCCGCCTGCCCAGCCCCGACCTGTGGCGCGACGTGTTGCAGAAGATGAAGGCGAGCGGCTTCAACGCAGTGTCGCTGTACTTCGACTGGGGGTATCACAGCCCCAAGCAGGGCGTGTACGACTTCAGCGGCATCCGCGATATCGACCGGCTGCTCGACATGGCGGCGGACGAAGGGCTGTATGTCATCACCCGCGCCGGGCCGTATGTGAACGGCGAGCTGACGCGCGGTGGCTTCCCCGGCTGGCTGGTCAACCAGAAGGCGCGGGCGCGCACCGACGATCCCACCTACATGGCGGCCGCCGACGAGTGGCTGCACCGCATCGACGCGATCATCGCGCGCCACCAGATCAACGGCGACGGCAAGGGCCACAAGGGCACCGTCATACTCCACCAGATCGAGAACGAACTGTCGGTGACGGGCGCGTCGCAGCGCCGCTACATGGACCACCTCTATGCCGGAGCGCGAGCGGACGGCATCAGCGTGCCGATCTTCCACAACGACCAAGGCCGCAACGGCTATTGGACGCCGCAGAGTAGCACGGTCGACAAGGTGGTGACCGGCCCCAACGACCTGTACGCGTTCGACGGCTATCCCGGCGGCACCTGCACCGTCGGCGGGCAGCCGACACGCGGATCGGCCGCGCCGGACTGGGGCTATTACGGCCCCGGCGGCGCGAAGGGCGGCGCCTCCGCCTCGCCAGACACGCCCGGCTATCTGGCCGAATTTGGCGGCGGCTGGTTCGATTACTGGGGATCGAACGGCGGGTACGAATGCAACGCGGTGCAGCGCGGCAAGCGTTTCCAGCGGGTGTTCTACGGCACCAATCTCGCCAACGGCATCGGCATGCAGAGCTTCTACATGACCTATGGCGGCACCAGCTGGGGCTGGTTGCCCGCGCCAGTGGTGTTCACCAGCTACGATTACGGCGCGGCGATCTCCGAGGCGCGGGTGCTGCGACCCAAGGCGGCGGAGATGAAGCAGCTCGGCGAACTGATCGCGGCGGTGCCCGATCTCGCCGGGATCGTGCCGGCGGCGCCCGTCGCGGTGAGCGGCGGCGCGGTGCAGGTCTATCACAACCGCAATCCCGAGAGCGATGCGCGCTTCCTGCTGGTGACGCACAAGCCGTCTAACGGACCGAGCAACGACGCCTTCACCATAACTGCCGATCTGCCGGACGGGCATTATGCCTTCCCGATGCAACTGAACGGCTTCGACGCCAAGTGGCTGGTGGCGGGGGTGAACCTCGGCGGGCAGCGGCTGGTCTACTCGACGTCGGAATTGCAGACCGCGCTAACTGTCGATGGTGGCGATGTCATGCTGCTCTACGGCCGCGCCGGTGAGCCGGGCGAGACGGTGCTGCGTTACAAGACCGCGCCGAACGTCACCGTGCTGTCTGGACAGGTGACCAGCGCGTTCGATGCGGCGAACGGCGATCTCAAGCTCGGCTACACGCACAGCGGCCTCGCCCGCGTGCGGATCAGCGGCGGCGGGCGTCCTGCGCTGACGCTGCTGCTCGGCGACGAGGCGGCGGGCGTGCAGTTCTGGCGCACCGACAGCAATGCCGGGCCGGTGCTGGTGCGCGGACCGACGCTGGTGCGGCATGCGGTCGCCACCGGCGGCGCGCTAGCGCTGACCGGTGATACCGAAGGAGACAGCCCGCTCGAAGTCTGGGCGCCGAAGCTCGCGCGCGTGACGTGGAACGGCGCGGCCGTGGCGACCGCACGCACCGCCTCCGGCAGCCTAGAAGCGACCACGCCCCTGCCCGGCCCCGCCGCCGTCGCGCTGCCGGCGCTGACCGGCTGGCGAAGCGCACCCGGCTCGCCCGAGGCGGCACCCGGATACGACGACAGCGGCTGGCAGTCGATCGACCGCCGCGCCAACGCCTCGACCACCGCCGCGCCCGATGGCCAGCCCAATCTCAGCATGGACAGCTACGGCTTTCACGACGGCGACGTGTGGTATCGCGGGCGCTTCACCGGCACCACCGACGCGCGATCGGTGAAGTTCACCTATGGCGGCGGTGGTGCCGGCATGATGCAGGTGTGGATCGACGGGGTATTCCTCGGCCAGCATGAGATCCCCACCGGTCTGCCCCGCCCGATGACGCTCGGCGCGGCCGGGTTCGATCTGCCGCCTTCCGCGCAGACCGGCGCGCATGTGCTGTCGGTGACGGTGCGATCGAACGGGCATAACTGGGATCTCGACGCGGACGACTTCCACAAGGAACAGCGCGGGCTGATCTCCGCCTCGATCGAGGCACCGGGCGGGCGGTCGTTCGGCGTGCCCATCGCGTGGAAGATCCAGGGCAATCGCGGCGGCGAGGATATCGCCGATCCGGTGCGTGGCGTGCCCAACAACGGCGGCCTCGCCGGCGAACGGCTCGGCTGGTATCTGCCCGACTTCGACGATGCGCGCTGGGCGAGCGCCACCATACCCGCCGCCAGCGCGAGCGCCGGCACCACCTGGTATCGCACCGGCTTCGACCTTGCCGTGCCGACGGGGCAGGACGCGACGATAGGCGTCAGCTTCGGCGATGCGAGCGTACCGCGTTCGGTGGCGCGCTACCGGGCCTTGATCTTCGTTAACGGCTGGAACATGGGCCAGTTCATCGCCCATATCGGCCCGCAGCGGACGTTCCCTATCCCGGAGGGCATTCTCAATCATCACGGCCACAACAGTATCGCGCTGGCGGTAACGTCGGACGGTGCCGCTGGCGATGCGCTGGAGGCGGTCAGGCTGGTGACGCTACACAACGCCCGCGGCGGTGTGCCGGTGAAGATGGTCGCTGCACCCCGGACACCCGCCGACCTTAAATAACCCTCAAGATTTACCCCCAGGAGACCCGATAGTGGCCGCGCTCACGCACGACATCCCCCGTACCGAAATTACCCGTCAGATCGCCAAGCTGATCGACAACCTCGTCAACATCAAGGACGAGACCGGCGAGTTCCTGCTCCGCCTCGAAGACGGCCGAGTAATCGACACCAAGGGCTGGAACGACTGGGAGTGGACGCACGGCGTCGGCCTGTTCGGCCTGCTGCGCTATTACGAGCAGACCGGCGATCTCGAAGCCTATGACGTGATGGTCAACTGGTTCGAGGATCGCTTCGCCGCGGGCACCCCGACCAAGAACATCAACACGATGGCGCCCTTCCTGACGCTCGCCTACCTGTACGAGCAGAGCGGCGAGCAGCGCTATCTGCCGTATCTCGACACCTGGGCCGAGTGGCTGATGGCCGACGACGGCCTGCCCAAAACCGAGGAGGGCGGCTTCCAGCACATCGTCTTCAACGACGAGAACCCCGGCGAGCTGTGGGACGACACGCTGATGATGTCGGTGTTGCCGCTCGCCAAGATCGGCCAGTTGCTCGGCCGCGACCATTATATCGAGGAGGCCAAGCGCCAGTTCCTCATCCACATCAAGTATCTCTACGACACCAAGACCGGGCTGTGGTTCCACGGCTGGGACTTCACCGAGCGCCACAATTTCGCGGGTGCACTGTGGGCGCGCGGCAACTGCTGGGTGACGATCGCAATCCCCGAGATTCTCGAAATGCTCGATCTGCCGGGGGGGGATGCGTTCCGCACCTTCCTGATCGATACGCTGAACGCGCAGGTCAAGACGCTCGCCAAGCATCAGGACGAGAGCGGGCTGTGGCACACGCTGATCGTCGATCCGACCAGCTATCTTGAAGCCTCCGCCACGGCGGGCTTCGCCTATGGCATCCTGAAGGGCGTGCGGAAGGGCTATCTGCCGCGCGAATACGAGCAGGTCGGCATCAAGGCGGTGCGCGCGGTGCTCGCCAATATCGACGACGCGGGCGAGCTGAAGCAGGTCAGCTTCGGCACCGCGATGGGCAGCACGATGCAGTTCTACAAGGACATCGCGCTCACCTCGATGCCGTACGGCCAGAGCCTTGCGATCTGCGCGCTCGGCGAGTTCCTGCGCAGCTACATCTGATACCGACTGCCCCTGCCCCGCCGCCGCGCGGGGCAGGGTTTGCAAAGGCTCCGCAACGAGGGCCGACGCCACAACCACAGAGGAGAGAGCGCCGTGATCGATCGTCGTCTGCTGTTGGGAGGGGGCGCCGGATTGCTCGCCGCCACCGCTTTACCCGCCTTCGCCAAGCGCAAGCCGCTCGTCGCGGCGCTCGGCTTCGTCGATGTGCGCGATCATGGTGCCAAAGGCGACGGTGTGACGATCGATTCCCCAGCGATCGACCGCGCGATTGTGTTTGCGGCGGCGCGCGGCGGCGGCACGGTGTATTTCCCGCCCGGCACCTACGCCAGCTATACCATCCACCTGATGAGCAACATCACGCTGCACCTCGATCGCGGTGCGGTGCTGCTCGCCGCGCCGGTGCCGATCGAGGGCACGACCACCGGCGGCTACGATCCCGCCGAACCGCAGGACGCAAGCATCGAGCCGTTCCAGGATTATGGCCACAACCACTGGCGCAACAGCCTGATCTATGGCGAGGGGCTGCACGATATCGCCATTACCGGCGAGGGGCTGATCTGGGGCAAGGGGCTGAGCCGGGGCCACCCCGATCCCGGCGTCGCCCGCGCAGAGATGCCCGGCGTCGGCAACAAGGCGATCGCGCTGAAGACATGCCGCAACGTGCAGTTGCGCGACTTCTCGGTGTTGAAGGGCGGGCATTTCGCCTTGCTCGCCACCGGCGTCGATAACCTCACCATCGAGGGGCTGACCGTCGACACGAACCGCGACGGGTTCGACATCGATTGCTGCCGCAACGTGTTCGTGTCGAACTGCCGGCTCAACACACCGTATGACGATGCGATCTGCCCCAAATCCTCGTTCGCGCTTGGCTATGCGCGCGCCACCGAGAATGTCGCGATCAGCAACTGCCATGTGACGGGCGCGTATGAGGTCGGCTCGTTCCTTGATGCGAGCTACCGCCCGCTGGTCAAATCACGCGACACCTGGCTGACCGGGCGAATCAAGTGCGGCACGGAAAGCAACGGCGGGTTCAAGAACATCACCGTCAGTAACTGTGTGTTCGAGAAATGCTGGGGCCTCGCTCTCGAATCCTGCGACGGCGCGGTGATCGAGGACGTGGCGATCAGCAACATCACCATGCGCGATTGCCAGAGCGCGCCGATCTACATGGTGCTCAACAAGCGGATGCGCGGGCCGCAAGGTGCTGCGATAGGCGCGATCAGGCGGGTGCTGATCGACAATCTCACCTGCATGAACGCGTCGGCGTACCCCGCGCTCATCACCGGGCTGGAAGGCCATCCGATCGAGGACGTCAAGATCGCCAACGTCTTCGTCGAACAGGCGGGCGGCGGCGACAAGGCGATGGCGGCGCTCGTCCCGCCCGAGCTGAAGACGACCTATCCTGATCCGGATCGCTACGGGCCGCTGCCCGCGACCGGCTTCTTCGTGCGGCACGTCCGCAATCTCGAGATGAGCCATGTCGAGGTGCGCACCCGCGCGGCGGATGCGCGCGCGGGCTTCTGGTTGCGCGACGTGGACGGCTTCGACGGGTCGTTCCTCAAGGTGCCGGCTGGGGCGGCCGCGTTTTACCGCGAGGGCGTGCACGATTTCCGCGCGGTCGCGAACGGGGCGAGCGTATGACGATCGACCGGCGTGCGGCGCTGCTCGCGCTGGCGGCGGCGGGTGTGGTGCCGATGCTGCCGGCGCAGGCGGCGCCCGGTGGCCGGCGCTTCCTGCTCGGCGCGGACGTGTCGTGGCTGCCCGAGGACGAGGCGGCGGGCGCGGAATATTGGTACGGGGGCAAGCGCTGGGATCTGCTCGCGCTGCTCGCCTCGGTCGGCTTCAACGAGATCAAGGTGCGGGCGTTTGTCGATCCGTCCGCGCCGGACGGCTATTCGGCGGATGCGCCCAAGGCGGGGTGGACCAGCCTCGCCCACGCGATCGCGCTCGGCAAGCGCATCACGCGCGCCGGCATGGGCTTCACCCTGTCGCTCAACTTCGCGGATAGCTGGGCCGATCCGCAGGGCCAGCCCAAACCGCTGGCGTGGCGCGATCTGCACGGGGCGGCTCTCCAGCAGGCGGTGCACGATTATGCGCGCGCCACCCTCGCCACGGTGCGGCGCGCGGGGCTGCGGCCGACGATGGTCTATGTCGGCAACGAGACCACGTTCGGGATGCTGTGGCCGGACGGCCGCGTGCCGCTGTCGCGCGCCACCGGCAACCCGGTGACCGACAAGACGCATCTCGACCCCGGCAAGGTGGGCGGGATGGAGGGGTTCGCCGCGCTGCTCAAGGCGGCGATCGCCGGCATCCGCGCCGCTGATCCCACGACGAGGATCGTCGTGCATAACCACCTCGGCCGGCACTGGCTTATCCTGCGCGACTGGGTGGATGCGCTCCGCGCCCACGGAGTACCGTTCGATGCGGTGGCGCTGTCGTGTTATCAGCAGGCGGCGGAGGGGGATTGGGCGACGAGCTTCACCAACTTCTGCACGCGCTATCCCGGCACCGGGCTGATGGTGGCGGAATATTCGAGCCGCAAACGCTACCTTAACGATCTCGTCCATGATCTGCCGAACGGTCAAGGCTGGGGCACGTTCATCTGGGAGCCGGTGCACTATCAGGAGGCGCTCTTCGACAAGGACGGTCGATCGGCTGGCGAAGGCCCGCGCCCGAACCTGATCTCGCAAGGCATGAACAGCGCTGAGGCACCCGGCGGCGGCGCGCCCAAGCCGGTGAAGCCGGAGCCGAAGCATTTCGGCGTTGGTGGCCGGTTCGAGGGGAATGCATTTCTGGACCTGTATCGGCGCATTGCCACGGATTATGGTTTGCGGACCGCTTCATGAGCCTTCCGTCGAGTAACGAGAGGAGGAGCGTCGCCCCCCGCTTGCACATGTTCCACATATTGCTAGTATGCGCCACATAATGACGGCTTAGCCGTACATCATACGCAGGGTCCTGCGTGAAATCGCAAAGCGCGGGAGCGGACGATGGCAGAGCCACACGGTATGATAGCGGCCACCGGCCCCCGGCCGGTCAAGCTGGTCAACTACCTCGCCTACGGGTCGAACGACGTGCTCGGCGCGGGATCGATGGCGGTCATCTCCGGCTGGGTGCTGATCTTCTACACGCAGTTCTGTGGGCTTAGCGCGGGTGAAGCGGCGACGATCTTCGCGGTGGCGCGCGTGCTGGATGCGTTCGCCTCGCCGATGCTCGGCTACCTGTCCGACAATTTCGGCGGCACGTGGCTGGGCCGCAAGTTTGGGCGGCGGCGGTTCTTTATCCTCGCCGCGATTCCGCTGTTGCCGAGCTTCGCGCTGATGTGGCTGCCGGGACAGACGTTCTGGTATTATCTCGTCAGCTACGTGCTGTTCGAGCTGGTCTATGCGATGGAGATCATCCCCGTCGAGACGCTCGCCGCCGAGATGTCGAGCGATTACAGCAGCAAGGCGAAGTTCGCCGGCTGGCGTATTTTGTTCGGACAGGCTTCCGCGATCCTCGCCGGGTTCCTGCCGCTGTGGCTGATCGGCTATCTCGGGCGCGACAGTGCCGACACGTTTTTCTACATGGGCGTCCTGTTTGCCGCGCTGTTCATGGCGACCGCCACCTTCCTGTACCTGTTCAGCTGGGAGCGGCACATGCCGGGCGGCATGGCCCCGGCGCGGTCGGGTGCGGCACCGACCAGCGCGTTCGCGGCGTTCAATGCTTTGTATCGAAACCTGTTTTCGACCATGCGGATCCGGGCGTTCCGGCTGCACCTCGGCATGTATCTGGGCGGTTACATCAGCCAGGACGTGTTCAACGCGGCCTTCACGTTCTTCGTGATCTTTGCGCTCGCCGGCACGACCGCGCTCGCTTCGGGCCTGCTTGGGACGATGTATATCCTCCAGTTCGTGTCGGTGCTGCTCGCGATCAATCTCGCTTTGCGCACCTCGCCCGCCATCGCTTATCGGTTGGCGGCGGGGTGTTTCGCGGTCGGCGTGGTAGTGCTGCTCGGCCTGTGGGCGGCGGGCGTGCTGGCGTCGAGCTGGCTGCTGTGGATCCCGATCGGACTTGCCGGGCTCGGGCGCGGCGCGCTCAACTACATCCCGTGGGCAACCTACAATTACATGGCCGACGTCGACGAGATCGTCACCGGGCAGCGCCGCGAGGGCAGCTTCGCCGGCGTGATGACCTTCGTGCGCAAGGCGACGCAGGCGGTGGCGGTGGCGGGCGTCGGCTTCATCATGGAAGCGGGCGGGTTCGTCTCCAAGGCGAGCGTGCAGACACCGCAGGCGATCCTGACGATCGCGCTGCTGCTCGGCATCGGCACGATCGGACTGCTCGCGTTCGGCGTGATCGTGTCGCTGCGCTTCCGCCTCGGGCCGGTCACGCACAGGATCCTGATGGAGGAGATCGAGCACCTGCGCACCGGCGCGACCAAGCCGACCGATGCCGCACACCGGGCGGTGGTGGAAGATCTGTCGGGCTGGCGCTACGATCAACTGTGGGGCCGCAATTCGGTCGCCGCGCCTGTCGCATGACGCTGGGGAGGAAGTCCATGAAAGCCGGATGGCCATTGCTGATCGTTGCCGTGGGCGCGCTGCCGATGCCTGCCGCCGCGCAATTCTGGTCCCGCAGCTGGGCGGTGGCACCGCAAGCCGCCTCCACGCGCGACCCGCTGCCGGACCTCAAGGGCAAGACGCTGCGGCAGGTCGTGCGGATCAGCAGCGGCGGCACGCGAATCCGACTGCGGCTGAGCAACGAACTGTCCGCCACCGCGCTGAAGATCGGTAGCGTGCACGTCGCGCTGGTGGACGCCGGCGGCGGGATCGTACCCGGCAGCGATCGTGCGGTCACGTTCGGCGGCGTCGCCGCGCCGGTGGTACCGGATCGCGCGCCGCTGGTGAGCGATGCAGTCGCGCTCCGCGTCACCCCGCTCGCGCATATCGCGGTCAGCCTGTACTTCCCGGACGGTGCCGCGGATGCGACCGTGCACGGCTATGCCGCCGCCACCGCCGCGATCGCAAGCGGCGACCAGACCGCCGCCGCGACGCTGACCGACGGGACGCCGTTCAAGCAGCGCATGGTCGTCGACGGAATCGATGTCGAGACTGCGCGGCCCGGATCGACGGTGGTGGCGTTCGGCGATTCGATCACCGATGGCGTGCGCGCCACAGCGGATGCCGACACGCGCTGGCCCGATGATCTTGCCGCCGCGCTTCAGAAGGCGGGGCGCGCGGATGTCGGCGTCGCCAATCTCGGCATCAGCGGCAACCGCGTGCTGGCGGAGGGCGCGGGCCCCAACGCGCTCGCCCGGTTCGATCGCGACGTGCTGGCGACCCCCGGCGTCAGCCATGTCATCGTGCTGGAGGGCGTCAACGACATCGGCGGCGCAACCCGTGACAAGAAGCCGATCCCGACCGCCGCCGACCTGATCGGCGCGTATCGCCAGATGATCGCGCGCGCGCACGACCGGCATGTGAAGATGATCCTCGCGACGATCCTGCCGTACAAGGGCGCGGGCTACTGGGGCGCCGAGGCGGAAGCGGTGCGCAAGCAGGTCAACGCCTGGATCCTCACCAACCACGAAGCGGACGGCGCGGTCGATTTCGCGCACGCGGTGGCCGATCCGGTCGATCCCGACAGGTTCGCGCCCGCGTATAACAGCGGCGACGCGCTTCATCCCAACGATGCGGGCTTCCGCGCGATGGTGGCCGCGATCGACCTCAAGCTGCTGCGCTAGTCCAGAAAGCCGACCTGCCGCAGCCATGCCTCGCATAATGTAGGCCATACCGAAACCGGCAGCCCCGGCGTATCGAGCGCAAAGCCGTGCGGCGCATCGCCGAACACGTGGAGTTCGGCCGAGCCGCCTTTCGCCTCGAACGCAGCATGCAGCCGGCGTGCGTTCTCGACCGGGACGACGGGATCGCTGCCGGCATAGACGATAAACGCCGGGGGCGGATTATCCAGCAACTGCGCGTCGGGCTGGAGCCGGTCGTACATCGCCTGCTTCTCGAGCGGCGGCAGCGGCGGCTTGTCGGCGACGATTTGCCGCCCGGCGGCGTTGGTGGAGATAGGGGCGTAACCGATCACCAGCACGTCGGGAGGCGCGCTCGGTGCCCCGCCCCACTCCGGCGGGTATTCCGCCGCGAGGCATGCGGCGAGATGCCCGCCCGAGGACAGGCCAACCACGCCCAGCCCCTTCGCCGCCGTGCCGCTCGCGCGGATCGCCGCCAGTGCCGCGCGGGCATCTTCCAGCGGCGCGGAGAGGCCGTGTTCTGTGTTCGGGAAGCGATGCACCAGCACGTACGCGACATAGCCGAGCCGGTTCAGCCAGCGCGCCACCTGCACACCCTCGCGCCCGACCATCAACTCGACGTAGCCGCCCCCGCCGAGCACCAGCATCGCACGGCCATTGGGTCGTTCGGGCAGATAGCCGAACAGGCGTGGCTCCGCGACCGTCTTGACCACCGCCGCCGTGGGTGCGGCATCGGGATCGGCGAGCGTGAAGGCGACGGGAGCGTCGCCCGCGCCGTCCATCCGTAGCGTCAGATCCGCGCCGAGCCGGTGTTCCATCGCAATCCCCTTCGTTTGGTCGGCCTTATGCGGCGAGGCTGTTGCCGTAGCCGATCACCACCGTCGCCAGCACGAGCAGGCCGATGCCGCCCCACACCATCGCACGCACGCGCGGCGCCGCCGCCTTCCACTCGTTGAACGCGAAACCCCACAAGGTGCCGAAGATGATGATGCTCGCCATGTGCAGCGTCCAGCTCGAAAAGCCGAAGCGGCCCATCTGGCTCTCGCCCATCGTGTAGAAGAAGAATTGGAAATACCACATCGTCCCGGCCAGCGCGGACAGCAGGTAATTCTTGGCAAGCGGCGCACCGGCAGCGACCGCGCCGCGCCCGAGCCACTGCCCGGCGCTGCGGTTCTTGGCGATCAGCCACGCGCACCACAGTCCGTTGGTGACGAGCCCACCGAACATGACGAGGCACAGGATCGGCAGCCCGGTCCACAGCGGGCCGGTGCCGGCCTGCGCGGAGATCGCCTTGATCGGCTCGCCCGCGGCAAGGCCGAACGCGAAGCAAGACGACATGATGCCGGAGAACACCGCCACCGCGACGCCCTTGCGAAAGTTGAATTCGGCGACCGTCTCGGCCTTCTCCGCATCGCTCAACGCCGCATCCTTGCGCGCACCGGCGAAGGCAACCACGCCGATCCCGGCGAGCGTGATGGCGAGGCCGAGCAGCACGATCAGCCCGGATGGCGTATCGAGCAGCTTGGCGGCGAAATCGCCCTGCACCAGCGGCGGGATCAGCGTCCCGAACACCGTGCACAGCCCAAGCACCACCGCCATGCCGAGCGATAGGCCGAGATACCGCATCGTCAGCCCATAGGTCAGCCCGCCGAACCCCCACAGCAGCCCGAAAACCACCGGCCACAGCAATGTCGGCGTGGGCGCGCGTCCCAGCACGCCGAGCAGATCCTCCGTCTGGACGGACGCGAAGAACCACGGCGCAAGCAGCCAGGAGAAGATGCCCCCGGTCAGCCAGTAGATCTCCCACGACCAGCGCTTCACGCCGCGATACGGCACGTAAAAGGTCGCCGACGAGAAACCGCCGAGCCAGTGGTAGATCACGCCGATCAGCGGGTTCGGAGTGCCGTTCATAGTGTCAGGCCCAGTCGATAGATGCGGTTGGCGTTGGCGGCGAACAGCGCGTGCTGTTCGTGCGGCGTGAGGTCGGCGACGATGTCGGCGTAGGTGTCGAGGTGCTGGGCGAAGCTGCCGAACAGCTTGTCGGTCGGGAAGTCGCTGGCGAACATCGCGCGGTTGCTGCCGAACAGGTCGATTGTGGTACGGATCTGATCGCGCGCGAGGTCCGCCGACCAGCGGCGATCGCTGAAGCCGATGCCGGAGAGCTTGACCGAAACGCTGGGCAGCGCGGCGAGCGCGGCCATGCCGGCGCGCCACTCGGCTTGCTCGCCCGGCACCATCATGCCCATGTGGTTGATGATGACCGGCGTTTCGGGGTGACGCTCGATCAGCGGCACGAGACCTGCGAACTGCCCGGCATATCCTTGCAGATCGAAGCTGAGGCCATGTCTGCCGAGCGCTGCGAAGCCCGCCGCCCACGCCTCATCCTGCGTCACGTCGCGCGGCGTGTACGTGCGGTTGGCCTCCGCGTGCCAGTTGACGATGTGGCGAATGCCGCGAACGTTCGGGCGCTTCGCATGCGCCGCCAGCAGCGCGTCCACATCGGGATCGTCGAGCGCGGCAAAGGCGACGATCGCGTTCGGCATGCCGCGTTCATCGGCGATACCCTGCAACCAGTCGGTTTCCGCCAGCGCATCGTCCGGGTGCGCGCCGGCATCGATATGGACGATACCGCGCACGTCCCAACCTGCCGCATCGGCGAGGTAGTCGTCGAGCCGGTACGTCTTGGCGATCGGCTCGACGCTGCCGTTCGGCCCGGCGTCGCTGAACGGCGGGGTCAGCCACGCATAGCGCAGATGCGCCAAATCCCACAGATGGACATGCGCGTCGACGAAGGGCCGTGTGTCAGGCAATGCGCTCTCCCGGGGAGCTTAGGGCGCGCCGTCTCTTGGCGGACGGCTGCGCCCGTGTCGGTTAGAAGGTAGTGCGGCCGCCCGACGTGTCGAACGTGGAGGCGGTGGTGAAGCTGCACTCCTCGCTCACCATGAAGCACACCATCGCCGCGCTCTCATCGACTTCGCCGAGGCGCCCCATCGGAATCTTGGAGCGCATGTAATCGACCTGGCTTTGCGGAAGCTGCGCGAGGATCGGACTCTCGAACGTGGCGGGCGTTAGCGCGTTGGCGATCACGCCCTTTTCGGCCAGTTCCTTGCCGAGCGACTTGGTGAGACCGATCACGCCCGCCTTGGAGGCCGAATAGGCTGAGGCGTTCGGGTTGCCTTCCTTGCCCGCCACCGAGGCTAGGTTGGCGATGCGGCCGTAGCCGTTGGCGATCAGGAAAGGCACCACCGCGCGGCAGCAATAGAACAGGCCGTTGAGGTTGATGTCGATCACGCGCTTCCAGCTATCGAGCGGGAATTCGTGGACCGGCGCGGTCGCACCGGTGATGCCGGCCGAATTGACGAGGATGTCGATCTTGCCGAGCGCGGCGTTCGCGGCGGCGGCCGCTGCCTCGACCTGCGCCTGATCCGACACGTCGAGCGCGTACACGTCGGTCGCGCCGGTTTCGGCCTTGGCGGCTTCCAGCGCATCGGCGTTCACGTCCCACAACACGGCCTTGCCGCCCTCCGCGACGATGCGCTTGGCGACAGCCTTGCCGAGGCCCGACGCGCCGCCGGTGACGATCGCGCAGCGACCGTCGAAACGTCCCGCGTAGTTCATGCCAGCGTCTCCGCGCCGAGCTGCTTCCACGCCACGACCTGCTGGCGCTGCATGCCGAGCTTGTCGATCGCCAGTTCCATCACGTCGCCGGCCTTGAGATAGATCGCTTCCGGCTTCTTGCCCTCGCCCACGCCCGGCGGGGTGCCGGTGATGACGAGATCGCCCGGATACAGCGTGATATATTCGCTGACATAGGCGATGAGCTGCTTCACGTCGAAGATCATCGTCTTGGTGTTGCCGGTCTGCATGCGCTCGCCGTTGACGTCGAGGCTCATGCCGAGATCCTGGTGGTCACCCACCTCGTCCGGCGTGACCAGCCACGGGCCGGTCGGGCAGAAGGTGTCGTGGCCCTTGCCTTTCGACCATTGGCTGCCGCGCTGCTTCTGGTTGAAGCGCTCCGACACGTCGTTGACCAGCGTGAAGCCGGCGACGTGATCGAGCGCCGCATCCTCCGACACGTAGCGGCAGGTCTTGCCGATGATAACGCCGAGTTCGACTTCCCAGTCACCGTGCGTCGAACCCTTGGGCAGCATCACGTCGTCGTTCGGGCCGGACAGGCTCGACAATGCCTTCATGAACATCATCGGTTCGGTCGGGATCGGCAGGTTCGATTCGATCGCATGGTCACGGTAGTTGAGGCCGATCGCGACGATCTTGCCGATGCCCTTGATCGGCACGCCGTAGCGCGGCGTCCCCTCGACGACCGGCAGCGACGCGGCGTCGGCGGCGAGCGCCTGCGGCAGCGTCTCGATCGTCAGTTCGGGGATCACGCCCGACAGGTCGCGGATGGCGCCATCGGCATCGACGATGCCCGGCTTTTCCTGGCCCAGCGGGCCGAAGCGGCAGAGTTTCATGTGTTAGGTCTCGCTGTCTGTAGATCAGTGTGTGTAGGGGCGGTGCTTGGCGATCTCGGCGTTCCATTCGACGCCAAAGCCCGGCTTGTCGAGCGCACTTGCCTTGAGGCGGCCGTTCTGCGGTACCGGTTCGCCGAGCAACTGCGGCGCGAACATCGGCACCACCTCGGTCGGTCCGGGGTGCATCATCAGGAACTCGGCGAACGGCGAGTTGTGGCGGGTGATGACGAAGTGGTAGCTGTAGACCGACGATCCGTGCGGCACGACCATCTTGCCCTTGGCATCGGCGAGCGCGCTGATCTTTAGCAGCTCGGTGATGCCGCCGCACCAGCCCACGTCCGGCTGAATGATGTCGCAGCAGTCCATCTCCATCAGCATGCGGAAGCCCCAGCGGGTCGCCTCATGCTCGCCGGTGGTCACCAGCATGCCCTTCGGCACGTTGCGCTTCAATTCGGCATAGCCCCAGTAATCGTCGGGGCTGATCGCCTCCTCGATCCACTTGAGGCCATATTCGTGCGCGGCGATCGCGAGGCGGGTGGCATACTCCACGTCGAGCGCCATCCAGCAATCCCACATCAGCCAGAAGTCCGGCCCGACCTTCTCGCGCATGTCGGCGAGTTCGGCGATGTTCCTCTTGAGGCCCTCGACGCCCTCCGCAGGTCCGTGGTGCAGTGCCATCTTGCCGCCGATGAAACCGAACTCCTTGGCGAGATCGGGACGCGCGCCGGTCGCGTAGAATTGCAGCTCGTCGCGCACCGCGCCGCCAAGCATATGGTACACCGGCTCCTGCCGCAGCTTGCCGAGCAGATCCCATAGCGCAAGATCGACGCCCGAGATCGCGTTGATGACGAGGCCCTTGCGCCCGTAATATTGCGTCGAGAAGTACATCTGATCCCAGATCTTCTCGTACTCGAGCGGCGAACGCCCTTCTAGGAAGCGCGCGAGGTGTTTCTCTACGATGTAGCACGCCGGCTCGCCGCCGGTCGTCACCGCGAAGCCGACCGTGCCGTCCTCCGCCTCGATCTCCACCACCAGCGTGCCGAGCACGTTGATGCCGAAGCTCTGCCGGCTCTGACGGTATTCGGGATAGCGGCTCATCGGCGTGGCGATGTGATTGTCGATCCAGTGGCCTTCGCCCTGATCGTGATAATCGGCACCGCCGCCGCGCACCGTGAAGGCGCGAACATGCTTGATCTTCGACAGGGTCTTCAAGGTCACCAGCTATCTCCCGACAAGGGCAATGTGTTCATATCCAGTATGTGAAAGGAATCGCCAGCCGGTTTCACATTATGATACATTGATCCCGCAAGTGGACGTTGCGGGACCGTGTGGATCAAAAAGCGGCTCTGCTCCCCCGGTTTACTGTTTACTTTCTCACTTTATGGGATAGGATATTAGGTGATGAGACAAGGCGCGTCAAACGAAGAATCCGAAGGCGGCGAGGAACGCTCCAAGATTCAAGGCAGTCAGACGCTGTTGCGTGGCCTCGACATGCTCGACAAGGTGATCGACGGGCCGATCAAACTTGCCGATCTGTCGGCAGCGATGGGGCTGACCCGCTCGACCACGCACCGGCTCGCCAATGCGCTCACCGATCGCGGCTTCCTCACCTTCCTGCCGCGCGAGGGGTATCAGCTCGGGCCGAAGCTGTTGCAGCTCGGCTTCCTCGCGCAAAGCCAGGCCGACGTGGTGCAGATCTCCCGCCCACGGCTGGAGGAGCTTGCCGCCAGGAGCGAGGATACCGTGCATCTCGGCCGGCTCGACGTCGATCTCGCGCTGTACCTCGACAAGATACCGGGTCGCCGCCGCGTCGATATCTCCAGCCGGATCGGCGATCGCCACCCGCTCACCTCCACGGGGCTTGGCAAGGCGCTGCTGCTCGACACGCCGGAGAGCGCGTGGCGCGGACTGTTCGAAACCTCGCGGCAGCACGGTGCGCCGGTCACCGATTACGATGTCTGGGCGGAACGGATGCGCGGCTATGTCGCCAGCGGCCACGCTTACGATCTTGAGGAAAACGAGGATCTGGTCCGCTGCGTCGCCGCGCCGGTGCGCGATGCGTCGGGCCGGATCATCGCCGCGATCAGCCTGTCGAGCGCGGCGCAATATCTCGACGACGACCGCATGAGCGCGATCAGCCAGGACGTGCGTGAAACCGCCGAGCAGATCAGCGCCGACCTCGGCTGGATCGCCGGCACCCGACCTCCCCGCCGCCTCCCGCGGCGCTAAACACCCGAGAAGGAACGCGCACCCATGAAGCTGCTCGAAGGCAAGACCGTCCTCGTCACCGGCGCATCGACCGGTATCGGCCGCGCCGCCGCGATCGGCGCGGCGCAGCATGGCGCCGATGTCGTCATCAACTATCACAGCCGTGACGACGATGCCGAGGCGTGCGTGGCGGCGATCGAGGCGACCGGCCAGCGCGGCCTCGCCGTGAAGGGCGACGTGGCCGAGCCTGAAACCGCCAAGGAGTTCGTTGCCAAGGCGGTCGAGCGCTTCGGCAAGGTCGACGTGATGGTCAACAACGCCGGCATCTGCCCGTTCCATGCCTTCCTCGACATGCCGGTCGAGACGTTCGAGCGCACCATGCGGGTCAACATGCACGGCGCGTATTTCATGGTGCAGGCCGCCGCCAACCAGATGGTCGCGCAAGGCAATGGCGGGTCGATCGTCGCGGTGTCGTCGATCTCCGCACTCGTCGGCGGCGAATACCAGACGCATTACACGCCGACCAAGGCGGGCGTGCATTCGCTGATGCAGTCCACCGCGATCGCGCTCGGCAAGCACAAGATCCGCTGCAACTCGCTGCTGCCCGGCACGATCCTGACCGAAATCAACAAGGAAGACCTCGCCGACACGAAGAAGCGCGAGGCGATGGAAGGCCGCGTGCCGCTCGGCCGGCTGGGTCAGCCCGAGGATATGGTCGGGCCGATCGTGTTCCTCGCCTCCGACATGGCGGCCTATGTCACCGGCGCGGCCTTGCTGGTCGATGGCGGCCTGTTCGTGAACCTGCAGTGATGCGCGCGCGCCGCTTCGCCCTGCTCGCCGCCGCTGCCGCGTTGCTGGTCGGCGCGGCGCCAGCACCCGACCCTGCCCCGGCGCCGGTGCTACCGGGTTTCGGCAAGATCCTGATCGCGAGCGACTCCACCGCGTCGGTCTATGGCGAGGATCGCTATCCGCAGACCGGCTGGGGGCAGATGCTGCCCTGCGGCCTCGACGCCGGCACCGAAGTGGTCGACCTCGCCATGGCGGGACGCAGCACCAAGACGTTCATCGGCGAGGGCCGCTGGGACGGGCTGATGGCGCGCGTCCAGCCGGGTGACGTAGTACTGATCCAGTTCGGCCATAACGACGCCTACAAGGCAAAACCGGAACGCTATGCCGATCCGGCGACCACCTATCGCGACAATCTGCTGCGCTTCATCTGGCAAGTGCGCGGCGCGCGCGCGATCCCCGTACTGGTGACGCCGGTCGGCCAGCATATGTTCGGACCGGACGGCAAGGCCAAGGCGAACTTCGCCGACTGGTCGGCGGTGATGCGTGAGCTTTCCACCCCCACGCAGACGCCGCTGATCGACCTAGAGGGATTGTCGCGCGCGTGGCTGGACCAAACCGGTGAGGCGGCATCGCGCGGCTATTACCTCCACGCTCCCGCCGGTGCGTTCCCCGGCTTCCCCAAGGGGATCGACGACGACACGCATTTCAGCGAACTGGGCGCGCGACGTATCGCCGATCTCGTCGCCGGTGCGTTGAAGGAGCTGAACCTGCCGCTGTCCGGGCATGTGCTGGCCGAGCGCCCGCTGTTGCTGCGCACCACGCCGCTAGGCCGCCGGGGATGCCAATGACGATTGATCGCAGGACGTTGATCGCCGGCGGCGCAGCGCTTGGCCTTGCCGCCGGTGCCGCACGCGCCGCGACGCCGGCTCCGGGCGAGACGCTCAGGCTTTGGCCGGCGGGGCCGCCGGGGGGCGTGCCGGCCGGCCTGAGGCAGGAGGACACCAACCCGCTCAACAAGGCAGGCGTGCCGCAGCTGCACGTCGCGCATACCACCAATCCGACACTGACCGTACAGCGCGCGGCCAAGCCAAACGGCGCGGCGCTGCTGCTGATCCCCGGCGGCGGCTACCGGTTCGACTCGCTCCAGCACGAGGGGTTCGACGTCGCCGCACGGTTTGCGCAGGATGGCTATACCTGCTTTTCGCTCACCTACCGGATGCCCGCCGATGGCTGGAAGGCCGGGCCGGAAGCGCCTTTGCAGGACGCGCAGCGCGCACTGCGGATGATGCGGTCACTCGCCGGCCGATACGGCTATTCGGCGGACCGGATCGGCGTGGTGGGTTTCTCGGCGGGCGGGCATCTCGCCGGCTGGCTGAGCACGCGCCAGTCGCTCGCCACCGAGGCGGTGAACGATGCGATCGATCGCGAACCGCTCTCACCCCGCGCCACCGCGTTGATCTACCCAGTCATCACCATGACCGGGCCGTTCGGGCATAGCGGCTCGCGGATCGAACTGCTCGGGCGCGATGCCAGCGTAGAACAGCGCCGCGCCTATTCGCTGGAAAACGGCATCGAGCCGACCACCCCGCCGACCTTCCTCGCGCAGGCGATCGACGATCAGACGGTGCCGGTCGAGAACAGCCTGATGATGCTCGCTGCGCTCCGTGCCGCGAAGATCCCGACCGAGGCGCACCTGTTCGAAACCGGCGGGCACGGCTTCGGCCTGACGCTGCCCGACGGCACCGCCTCGCCGTGGCCCGACCTGTTCAACATCTTCGCCAAACGTCACGGATTGCTGTGACGACGCCTGCCCCCTCCCCACGTGTCGCGCTGTTCGTGACGTGTCTGGTCGATCTGATCCGCCCTCAGGTCGGCTTCGCCGCGCTGCGCACGCTGGAGGCGGCGGGCTGCACCGTGATGGTGCCGAGCGGGCAGACCTGTTGCGGCCAGCCTGCGCTCAACTCGGGCGCGCGCGACGAGGCTGTCGCCATCGCCAAGCGCACCATCTCGCTGCTGGAAGGGCATGACGCGGTAGTCGTGCCCTCCGGCTCCTGCGCGGCGACGATCCGCGTGCATTACCCCGAACTGTTCGAGCATGACACCGCGTGGTTGCCCCGCGCCGAGGCGGTCGCGGCGAAGACCTACGAGATCATGGCCTATCTCGACGAGGTGCGCGGCTGGCGGCCCGACACCACGCTCGCCGCCACCGCGACCTATCACGACAGTTGCTCGGGCCTGCGCGAACTCGGCGTCAAGGCGCAACCGCGCCGATTGCTGCGCGGGGTCGAGGGGCTCACCCTCAAACCGCTCAAGGGCGAGGAGACGTGTTGCGGGTTCGGCGGCACATTCTGCGCGAAATATCCGGCGATCTCCAACGCGATCGTCACCGAGAAGGCCGATGCGATCGATGCGAGCGCGGCGGACCTGCTGCTGGCCGGCGATCTCGGCTGCCTGATGAACATGGCGGGCAAGCTCCACCGCGAGGGATCGGGCGTGCGCGCGTTCCACGCGATCGAGGTGATCGCCGGCATGGGCGACGGCCCCGCGATCGGCGAGGACGCATGAGCGCGACCGCCTTCACGCGCCGCGCCGATGCCGCGCTGGCCGACCCGATCCTGAAGATCGCGGTCGAGCGTACCGCCGGCAACGCGGTGGCGAAACGCGCCATCGCGGTGGAGAACTTCGCGCATTTCGAGGAGGCGCGCACCCGCGCCGCCGCGATCAAGGATCATGTCGTCGCGCACCTCGGACACTATCTCGAACAGTTCGAGGCGGCGGCGACGGCGGCGGGTGCGCAGGTGCATTGGGCGCGCACCGCCGATGAAGCCTGCAAGATCGTCGTCGACATCTGCAAGAGCGCTGGCGCGAAGACGGTGGCACGATCCAAATCGATGATGGGCGAGGAGATCGGCCTGCCGCACGCGCTGGCGGAAGCGGGCATCGGCCGGATCGAAACCGACTTGGCCGAACATATCATCCAGTTGGCCGACGAGCGCCCCTCGCACATCGTCTGGCCGGCGATGCACAAGACCAGCGAGCAGGTCTCCGCGCTGTTCAAACAGCATCACCTCGAACCCCATGTCGAGGAGACGATCCCGGCGATGGCGGAAAGCGCGCGGCGCCACCTGCGTGACGGGATGCTGGCGGCGGACGTCGGCATCTCCGGCGCAAATTTCCTCGTCGCCGATACGGGCGCGGTGTGCACCGTCACCAACGAGGGCAATGCCGAGCTGTCGCTGGTGCCGCCGCGCGTGCATATCGTCACGGCGGGGATCGAGAAGCTGGTGCCGTCGATGGGCCATGCCGTACAGTTGCTGCGGCTGCTCGCGCGCTCCGCCACCGGCGCGACGCTGACGCAATATACCACCTTCTACACCGGCCCCAAGCGGCCCGCCGATGCGGATGGCCCGGACGTGATGCACATCGTGCTGATCGACAACGGTCGCTCGGCGATGCGTGACGACGGGCTGGCGGAGATGCTGCGGTGTATCCGTTGCGGGGCGTGCATGAACCATTGCGTGGTGTTCCGGCAGATCGGCGGCCATGCCTATGGCGGCACCTATCCGGGGCCGATGGGCGCGGTGCTGACGCCGGCGCTCGATGGGTTGGCGAAGAACCGCGATCTGCCCAACGCCTGCACGCTCAACGGCAAATGCCAGGAGGTCTGCCCGGTCAAGATCCCGCTGCCGACGCTGCTGCGCGGCTGGCGCGAGCGGAGCTGGCGCGAGGGGCTGGAGCCGGTCAGCGTGCGGCAGGGCATCACCGCCTGGGCATGGGTGGCGCAGCGGCCCCGGCTGTACCGGGCGGCGGTGCGCGCGGCGATCTTCGGAATGCGGCGGTTCGGGCGCGGCTGGATACGGGCGTTGCCGATGGCGGGCGGCTGGACCGCGCACCGCGACCTGCCCGCGCCGGCCCGTGAGAGTTTCATGGCGCGCTACGCCAAGGGCGAGCGATGAGCGCGCGGGGTGACATTCTCGCAAAGCTCGGCACCACCGCGCCACCGCCGGGCGCGGCCGACGCGTTGCTCGCCGGTCCGGTACGGCCGCTAGTGGCGGGCGATCTCGTCGCGACCTTCCTCGCCGCGCTGGAACTGCCGGCGAGCGGCGCGACGCACGACCGGATTGCCGACCTCGCCGATCTACCGCGCGCGGTGGGGGCGTATCTCGACGGGCATGGGCTGGCACGCGCGGTCTATCTGCCGCCCGATCCGCGTCTTGCCGCCGATTGGTCCGGCTTCACGCTCAGCCCGGCGATCGCGCCCAACGAGCCGACCGTGCTGGCGGTGGCGCGGCTTGGCATTGCCGAGACGGGGTCCTTGGTGTTCGAGACGGGTGCGAGCGCGCCGATGCTGCCGAACTTCCTAGGGCTGCATCATATCGTGATGCTGCCGGTGGCGGCGGTGGTCGCGCATCTGGAGGATGCCGCGCTGCCCGGCGAGCAGCCGCGTGCGCATTACTGGGTGACCGGCGTCAGCGGCACCACCGATATCGAGGGGCAGTATATCCGCGGCGCGCACGGGCCACGGTTTCTGCACGTGGTGCTCGCAGGGTAACGCCTTCCCCGGCGCGGACGGGGAAGGCGAGGTGATGGCTTCAGCGGCGAACGTCGAACTCACCGGACAGAAAAGCATCGATATCGCCCTGCCCGAACAGGCTGGCATCACCGGGCAGCGAGTGTTTGAGCGCGGTCAGCGCGAGGCCGGATTTCGCAGCGCCGTCGAGATCGTCCGCGCTGCGCAGCAACCCGTGCAGCACGCCCGCCGCGAACGCATCGCCCGCGCCGATCCGGTCGACGATGCCGGATACGGCGATCTCGTCGGTCTGCGCGACGCGATCGCGGGTTTCGACACGGGCGGAGAGCAGGTGCTGGTCCGCCGCCGCGACATGGCGTGCGGTCGAGGCGAGCACCTGGACGTTGGGGAAGGCGGCGAACAGCGCCGCCGAGGCCGCGCGGCGGCGTTCCTCGCCGTCATTGTCGAACGACGTGCCGAGCAGCAGCGCGATATCGCGGTGGTTGCCGAACATGATATCCGCCAGCCCGACCAGTTCGCTGAGCGTCGCGCGCGGGTCGCTGTCCCAGGCCGCCCACAGCAGCCCGCGATAATTGCCGTCGAAGATCACGCTTAGCCCGCGCGCCTTGGCGGCCTTTGCCGCCGCGATCGCCAGCGCCGACGATACCGGCCCGAGTGCGGGGGTGATGCCCGACAGGAACAGGTGCGTCGCGCCGCCCAGCACGGCGTCCCAGTCGAAATCGTCGGCGCTGGCGCGCGCGAACACGCTGCCGGCGCGATCGTACACCACCTCGGACGCGCGCAGACCAGCGCCAGGGGTGAGGAAATACAGCCCCATTCGCCCCTCGCCCTTTGCGACGTGTGCGCAATCCACGCCTGCGCCCATCAACACCGATCGTGCCATCTGACCGAGCGGGTTGGCGGGTAGTCGGCTGATCATGCGCGTGGCACGGCCAAGGCTGGCGAGGCCGATCGCCACGTTCGCCTCCGCGCCGCCGACCGCGAGATCGAGGCTGCGCGCGCTGCGCAGCAACATCTTGTCAGGCGGCGACAGCCGGACGAGCAATTCGCCGAAAAAGGCGAGGTTCGGCGCGGGCGTGGATGCCATCAGCGTGCCAGCCAGCCGCCGTCGACCGCGAGGATGTGGCCATCGACATAATCCGACGCCGACGACGACAGGAACACCGCCGCCCCACCGAGATCGGATGCTTTGCCCCAGCGTCCGGCCGGGATGCGGCCGAGGATCGCGGCGTTGCGATCCTGATCCTCACGTAAAGCCGTCGTATTGTTGGTCTCGATATAGCCCGGCGCGATCGCGTTGACGTTGACGCCCTTGGCCGACCATTCGTTGGCGAGCAGCTTGGTGAGCCCGCCCACGCCCGACTTGGACGCGGTATAGCTCGGCACGCGGATGCCCCCCTGAAAAGTCAGCATCGAGGCGATGTTGATGATTTTGCCGCCACCTTGCGCGATCATGTGCTTGCCCGCCGCCTGGCACAGGAAGAACACCGATTTCAGGTTGGTGTCGATCACCGCATCCCAGTCCGCTTCGGTGAAATTGACCGAATCGGCGCGGCGGATGATGCCCGCGTTGTTGACGAGGATGTGCAGCCCGCCGAGCTGTGCCACCGCCTGTTCGACGATGCCGTTAACCGGCGCGATCGTCGACAGATCGGCCTGCAGGAACACCGCTTTACGCGCCAGCGCCTGCACCTGCGCGACCGTCTCGTCGCACGACGAGCGGCCGACTGCGGCGATGTCCGCACCCGCACCGGCCAGCGCGAGCGCGATCGCCTGGCCGATGCCGGTGTTGGCACCGGTGACAACCGCGACCTTGCCCGAAAGGTCGAACATCCCGCTCATGCGAGCTGGCAGATGTCGAGGACGTTCATATCGGTATAGTCCTGGTTCTCACCCGCCATCGCCCAGATGAAGGCATAGGCCTTGGTGCCCGAACCCATGTGGATCGACCATGGCGGCGAGATCACTGCTTCCTCGTTCTGCATGACGATGTGGCGAGTCGCCTCCCCTTCGCCCATGAAGTGCATGACGCGATCCTTGTCGAGATCGTCGAGCTCGAAGTAGAAATAGATCTCGCTGCGGCGCTCGTGGATGTGCGGGGGCATCGTGTTCCACACCGAGCCGGGCTTCAAGACGGTCAGGCCCATGACGAGCTGCGCGCTGTCGCACACGCCGGGGATGACGAGCTGATAGATTGAACGCTCGTTCGATTCCTCGAGGCTGCCGCGATCGAGCTTGTTGGCGTCCGCGATCGACAGTTTCCGCGTGGTGAAGCCCTTATGCGCGGGGCACGAGGCGAGATAGAAGCGCGCGCCGTCGCCAGAGAATTGCACGTCCTTTGCGCCCATCGTGACGTAGAGGCAGTCCTTGTTGCCAAGCGTGAACGTCTCGCCATCGACGGTGACGGTGCCACTGGCCTTGCCGACGTTGACGATCGCGAGTTCGCGGCGTTCTAGGAAGGGATGGCCGGCGGCGGAGGCCGGCTCGGTCTGGTCGGGCAGCTTGACCGAACCCGACGCGACCGCGACGCCACCGATCACGAAACGCTCGGCATGCGTGTAGTTCAGCACGCATTCGCCGTCGCGGAACAGACCCTCGATCAGGTAGCGGTCGCGCAGTTCGTCGTTGCTCACGCATTCCATCATATCGGGGTGCGTGCCGTAATAGGTTTTCTCGAACATGGGCATTCCTCGCATTGGCCTTTGTGGCGGCATAGCGGCAAAGCCGCACGACTGCCAACCCGAGCCGACCGGATTTCGGGTGAAATCGTCCGATTTCTGGCACCCCGTCCCAAAAACAGAGAAACCGGTGTCAGATTGCAGGCAGCGATTCGATCCTGCCGGCTAATCCTGCATTCACACCACGGCATGCACCGGTGTGCCCGCTAAGAAGGAGCCGCACCATGCCGTTGTTGAGCCTGATGATCGCCGCCCAAGCCCTCTCCGCGTCGGCGGCGCTGCCGCCCTGCCGCCTGTCCTACCTGCGCGTGTCGGTGGGCGGGCGTGACGGAGACTTCAACGGCATGTCGCATTCCGGCACCGCGCTCATGATCCGCAACCTCGGCGCGGACTGCATGTTGCCGGCGCTTCCGGTGATAAGCCTGCGCGATGCGCACGGGCGCGCACTGCCGGCCATGCGCCGCGCACCCGTCGGCATGCATCCCGGCCCAGTGATGTTGCCGGTCCGCCTTGCCGCCGGTCATCAGGCGGAGACGGATTTGCGCTGGGTGGCGGGTCCGGTGTTCGCCCACAACCGCGCGGTGAAGCCGACCCGCCTGACCGTGCAGATCGGCGCGGGCACGCTGCACACGCCGATCACGGCGACGCTGTACGGTGAAGCCGGCAAGCCGGTCGCGTTCGAGCAGACGCCGCTGCACGTCGTCGAGGGCATGCCTGCGAGGTAGCGATCCGGAGATTGATATGTTGTAACATCGTCTGCCATGCGCTAGGTCGCCGCGCATGGCGGGCGGCACGGACATGGCGGGAGGTATAGCGCACACGGCGGCCAGGCGACGGCGCTCCGTCCATGCGGTCGTGCTGTTCGTGCTGCTGCTGGCTTTGTCGTGGCAAAGCTTTCTGGTCGGCACCCACGCGCATCGGCCCCCGGCGTTATCGGCGACTCCTGGCGAGACGCTGCACCGCGCGCCGACGCAGGACCGCCGCCCGCCACTCGCCCCCGATTCCTGCCCGATCTGCCAGCAGATCTCGATCGCAGCCGCCTATCTTCCCGCGCCGCCGGTCGACTTCGCAGCGCCGGCGCGAGCCGTCGCCTGGTATGGGGCAAGGGCGGCGCTGGATGCGCTTCCCCGCCAGCGGTCGCATGGCTGGCGCAGTCGCGGGCCGCCGTCCGCTTCGATCCCACTCTCCTAACGCGCCGGGGCGGCTTCCGCCCGGCGCACCCGGCCGCCGGCACTTTAAGACCGGCGCCGCTCCAAGGTTCCCGGAGTTTTCCCATGCGACACATGCTTCTCTCGGGCGCGGCCTTCGCCGCGCTCCTGCCCGCCGCTGCCTTTGCGCAGAGCGATACGCCCGCGCACGATCACACCACCGCGCACGCCGCCGGTGCCGCCGCCGTGCCGCCGGTGCCGCGCGACATCATCGTCACCGCCTCCCCCTTCGCCCTGTCGCGCGATGACGTGCCGACCATCGTCGCCAAGGTCGACCGGCAGCAGATCCTGCAATCGGGCGGGTCGAGCATCGCCGATTCGCTCGCCACCGTGCCCGGCATTTCCGCGACCGGCTTCGCGGCCGGCGCGAGCCGCCCGATCATCCGTGGCATGGACGCGCAGCGCGTCCGCATCCTGGAGGACGGACTGAGCAGTTCCGACGTGTCCGACGTCGGACCCGATCACGGCATCCCGATCGATCCGCTGTCGGCGCGCAGCATCGAGGTGGTGCGCGGCGCCGCGACGCTGCGTTACGGCAGCCAGGCGATCGGCGGCGTGGTCAACGCCATCAACGATCGCGTGCCGCTCTCGCTGCCGTCGCGCGCGCTCACCGGTGAACTGGTCGGCAGTTACGGGACCGTCGCCAACACCGGCGAAGGCTCGGCGCTGATGGACGGTCGCGCCGGGGACATCGCGGTGCATGTCGACGGTTTCTACCGCCACACCGACGATTACGACACGCCGCTGGGCACGCAACAGAACTCGTTCTTCCGGGGCTATGGCGAGACGGTTGGCGCGTCGTATTTCTTCGGACCCGACAAGGCGAGCCACGTCGGCGCGGCGATCATCCAGTACAATGCGCAATACGGCATCCCCAGCGACGACACCTATATCGACATGCGCCAGACCAAGGTGCTCACGAAATCCTCGTTCGAGCTCGGCTCGGGCGCGGTGCGCACGCTCAACATCGACGGGAGCTACGCCGACTACACGCACAGCGAGGACGAGCCGGACGGCACCGTCGTCACCACGTTCCGCAACAAGGAGTTCGACGGACGCGCGGAATTGTTGTTCGGCAAGCTCGGCTTTATCGACAACAGCGCGCTTGGGGTCGAGGTGCAGAACCGCAAATTCCAGGCGATCGGCGAGGACAGTTCGTACCTGTTCCCCACCGAAACCCAGTCCGAGGCCGGCTATCTGTTCACCGAGACGCAACTCGTCAAAGGGCTGAAGGTGCAGGCGAGCGGCCGGGTCGAGCATGTCCGCGTCACCGGCACGCCGCTGTCGGACCAGTTCACGCGCGTCGGCTATACGCCGATCAGCGGCGCGATCGGCGCGCTGTACGATGTCGGCAGCGCGGTGAAACTCGGCCTGACCTTCTCCAGCACCGGTCGCGCGCCGGGCATCACCGAACTGTTCGCGCGCGGTGGGCACGACGGGCCGCAGACGTTCGAGACGGGCGATCCCACGCTGAAGATCGAACGTGCCGATTCGATCGAGGGCACGCTGCGGTTCAATAGCGGCCGGTTCCGCTTCGAGGGCAGCGCGTACAGCACGTGGTTCAACAACTACATCTACGGCGATCTGACCGGCCGCACCTGCGACGATGACGGCGTCTGCACGCTCGGCGACGGCGGTGAGTTGAAGGAACTGTTCTACCGCCAGCAGGGCGCGCATTTCCGCGGGCTGGAGGGTGAGGCCAATTACACCTTCTTTGACACCGGCACGGGCAAGCTGGAGGGCCGCGCGATCGCCGATTACACACGCGCCACGCTGGACAACGGCGGCAACGTGCCGCGCATTCCGCCGTACCGGTATGGCGGCGGGCTGACATGGACCAGCACTGCGTTCGACCTGGGCTTCCTGATGCTGCACTCGGGACGGCAGGACAAGTTCGGTGCGTTCGATACGGCGACGCCAGGCTTCAACGCGCTCAACGCGCATGTCTCCGTGCGGCCGTTCAAAGCCTATCCCGGCATCGAGCTGGCGGTGGTCGGCCAGAACCTGACCAACGACGTGCAGCGCGACGCGGCGGCCCTCAACAAGGATCTGGTGGTGCTGCCGGGCCGCAACATCCGCTTCGTCCTGAAAGTCGCAACCCTGTGAACACCATGCCGCCGCCGCCACGCACAGGCGGCGGCGGCATGGACCAGCATTACTATTGTGGCGTTGACCTTGCCCGGTTAAACCAAGCGGCTGCCGTGCCTGCGACAGGGCCGACGTTGAAGTGGTGGTTCGCAGAAGTTTTAGGGGGAGAAAAGCCGCCCCTGCGATGGCAACCGACCGCAGCACTCCGACCCGCGCCATCTTGCCAAATCCCGGCCATGGCGTACTCAACGCCGACACAGCAATCCCTGGAGGCCGCGTGGACAAACCCGATCGTCGGGCGCGAAGTGCCACGATCATCGACGTAGCAGCACGCGCGGGCGTTTCCGCGATGACGGTCTCGCGCGTGATCAACAATCGCGAAGGCGTCCGCCCCGAAACCCGCGAGGCGGTGGAAAGCGCGATCCAGGCGCTGTCCTATACCCCCAACGCCGCCGCGCGCAGCCTCGTCACCTCGGCCGAGCTGCGGATTGGCGTCGTTTATTCCAATCCCAGCGCCGCGTTCATGAGCGAGTTCCTGACCGGCATCTTCGAGGAAGCGTCGACACGCGGCGCCCGCCTGATCCTGCTGAAAGGCGACGGCGGCGCGCCGCCGCACCGCGACGCGCTGGAAAAGCTCGCCAACGCCGGCCTGTCGGGCATCATCCTGGCGCCGCCGCTGGGCGAGGCGGCGATCGTCCGCAATGTGCTGCGCGGCATCGGCCGACCGCTGGTGGCGGTCGGTGCCTATGACGTGGCCGACGCGACCTGCGTGCGCATCGACGATCGCCGCGCCGCCTGCGAGATGACGCGCCACCTGCTCGAACTCGGCCACCGCCGGCTGGGGTTCGTGCTGGGCAACCCGGATCAGGCGGCCAGTGCCGAGCGGATGGCCGGCTTCTACGATGCGGTGCGCGAGGCGAGCAACGTGGAGGTCAAGGTGGCGCAGGGCGACTTCAGCTACGCCTCCGGCCTGATCGCGGGCGAACAGCTCCTCGACGGGCCGTCACCGCCGACCGCAATCTTCGCCAGCAACGACGACATGGCGGCGGCGATCGTCTCGGTCGCGCACCGCCGCCAGTTGCACGTGCCCGAGGCGCTGAGCGTGGTCGGCTTCGACGATACCGTCGCGGCGGTAACGCTGTGGCCGCCGCTCACCACCGTCCGCCAGCCGCTGCACCAGCTTGCCGCCGAGGCGCTGGCGGCGGTCGTGGCGGGTGGCGACGTGATCGCCCGCAAGGCGCGTCGCCAACCGGACCGCGTGCTCGATCACAGCATCGTCACGCGCGCGTCGAGCGCACCGCCCGGCAGCTAGGTCGCCGCCGCGTCCGTCGCTTCGTAGCGGAAGCTCTCGAAATCGGCCGCCAGTCCGGTGCCGGACACATCCTGGCACGCCATGCCGATGAAGGTGCCGGTGAAATTGGGCAGGCCCGGCGCGGTCACCTCATCCGACAGGATGCTCGCGTCATAGACCTTCGCCACGTTTTCCCACACCTCGGCACCGGCAATGCGCCACGCGAAGGTCAGCGCGTCCGCCGCGATCGTCGCGCGCAGATCCATCACGCCGTCGGGCAGCGCCGGCACGATCACGCTCGCCTCGCACCCGGCATCCGGGCTCGCGCTCAGCATCTGGAGCTGGCGAACGCCGTCATCCACCGTCACGTTCAGGTAGAAGAACTTGCTTGCGTTGTAATAGCAGATCAGCCCCGCCGCCTGCTGGAACGTGACCGGCACGAACGCCATGCGCGTGGTCGCGACGCAGTGAAAATGCTCCTGCCGCCGCGCGATTAGCGCTTGCCGGAAGTGGCTACCGACCGTCTCGCGCCCGTACAGGCGCAGCCAGCCCGGTCGCTCGGTCAGGCTGAACAGCGCGGACGGATCGGGCGTGCGCAGCCACTGGAACGCTTCGGGCAAATCGGGCTGGTCGAACCGCCCATCCCACGCGCGCTGCGGCCACGGCGCGGCTGGCAGCGCCGGTGCGACCGGCGCCGGATCGGGCGCACCACTGCCGTCAAGCGTGCGCAGCCAGCCGTCCTCGCCCCAAACCACCGGCTGGATCGCGCTCTCGCGACCGAGCACGCAACGCTCCCGCCCCGGCAGCGGCCGACCGCACAGATACGCAAGCCAACTGCTGCCGTCCGCCAGCTCGACGAGATCACCATGCCCTGTCCGCGTGATCGCACCGTCGCGTGCGCCGTTCGCGCTCAGCACCGCGCCATCCGGGTGGACCTCGTACGGCCCGAACAGCGATCGCGATCGCGCCATCACCACGGCGTGATCCCAGCCGGTGCCACCCTCGGCGACCATCAGGTGATACCAGCCATCGCGCTTGTAGAGGTGCGGCCCCTCGGTGAAGCCGCGCTCGGTGCCGGCGAAGATCAGTCGCGCCTCCCCCACCAGCCGCAGCGCCGCGCGGTCGAATTCCTGGAGGACGATGCCCGCGAACCGGCCGCGACCGGGCCGATGATCCCACAGCATGTTGAGCAGCCAGCTACGCCCGTCGTCGTCGTGGAACAGCGCCGGGTCGAAGCCGCTGCTGTTGAGGAACGCGGGATCGGACCATGGGCCTTCGATCCGGTCGCTCGTCACCACATAATTGTGGAAGTCGCGCAGCGATGCGCCCGCCGCACCGTTCACCGTGGTCTGGCCGTAACGCTTTACCTGCGTGTAGATCAGCCAGAACTTGCCGTGGGCGTAGCTGAGATCCGGCGCCCACACGCCACATGAATCGGGGTCGCCGCGCATGTCGAGTTGCGCCGCGCGGTCGAGCGGCCGCGCCGCCAGCCGCCAGTGCACCAGATCACGGCTGTGGTGAATCTGCACACCGGGAAACCACTCGAACGTGGAGGTCGCGATGAAGATGTCGTCGCCGACCCGCACGATCGACGGATCCGGGTTGAAGCCGCGCAGGATAGGGTTGTGAAGTCGGGTCATGCGGGTTTGCGTACCAAAGTCCAAAGCAGGATGGCACCGGCGAGATCGAGCCCGCCGAGCAGGATGAAGAACGGCCCGTAGCCGACCACGTCGACCATCCGCCCGAGCACGAGCGAGAACACCAGCACGCCGAGGTTGCCCGCCAGCCCGGCGAGTCCGGCGGCGGTCGCCACCTCGTTACGGCGGAACAGGTCCGACGCCATGGTGATGACGGTCACCGACAATGTCTGGTGCGCGAATCCGCCCAGGCACAGCAGTGCGATCGCCGCATAGGGGCTGGTGACGGTGCCGACCAGCGCCATCCCGGTCATCATCACCGCGCCGAGCGTAAACGCGCCGCGCCGTGCATTGACCAGCGACACGCCGCGCCGCCCGAGGAACGCCGCCACCGCCGGTCCGAACAGGCAGCCCAAATCTGCCGCGAGGAACGGCAGCCACGCAAAGATCGCCAATTGGGTCAGATCGAAATGGCGTACCCGCACCAGATACAGCGGCATCCAGAAGGACAGCATCCCCCAGGCGGGATCAGCCAGAAGGCGCGGCAAGGCGATGCCCCACAGATTACGTCGCCGCAGCAGCGCGAGGATCGATGGCCGCTCGGTATCCGCCGCAAGCGCCACCTCCTGCCCGGCAAGGATATGCGTGCGCTCCGCGTCGCTCAGGCCTGTGTGGCGCTGCGGCGCGTTGTACCAGCGCAGCCACGCCAGCGACCAGACCAGGCCGAGCAGGCCGGTCACCACGAAGGCGAGCCGCCAGCTCTGTACCGCCACCGCCCACGCGACCAGCGGCGGTGCCAGCACCGCGCCGAACGACGCGCCGATATTGTAGATGCCGCCGGCCGCACCGCGTTCGCGCGCCGGGAACCATTCCGCCACCAGTTTCTGCCCGGCCGGTTGCGCCGACCCTTCGGCCAGCCCCAGCAAGCCGCGCAACGCCGCGAAGCTGACCCAGCCGCCGGCAAAGACGTGCGCCATGGTCACCAGTGACCAGATCGTCGCGCACAGCCAGAAACCGATACGCAAGCCCGTACCGTCGAGCAGATAGCCGGCGAGCGGCTGAAGCATGACGCCGATCTGAAACGCGCCGGTGATCCAGCTATATTGCTGCGTGCTGATCGACTGTTCGGCGAGGATGACGGGAGCGGCCACGCCGAGCACCGAGCGGGCGAGATAATTCAGGATCATCGCGCCGACGAACAAGGCGAGAATCATCCAGCGCAATCTTGGCATTCGCGTCAATCGCAATACCGCCTCCGTTAACGTAATCATCAACATACCCGACTTGGGCACGTCCCGTCCCCTACTTGTCATCAGGCAGGTGTGATCGTCGATATGGCACCGACCTAAACGAGCCCGCATCGTCTTGACAAGTGAAACCGTGGAAACTAACAACAAATATGTTAACGTAAACATTGTGCGTTGCACAAGATAAGCTTCAATGGATCGCCGTCATGGCTGTCGAACGGACAGGCGGAAATCGATCCATTTGAGACGGGGGAGAGTGATCGCTGTCACCGCGCAGCCTGAAATGCAAGATCTACACTTTACCGCCACGTCGTGAACACCACGGCTGGCATGATGATGAGACGAACGGCCCGTCAGAGGCCGAAACGAGGCACCGCCCAAAGGTCGCTCGCACGCGGCTGCCGGGCTGGGGAAATTAACACAGGGGAGATCAAGATGCCGTTGAAAGCTTTGGATTGCCGCAAGTCCCTTCTGCACAGCGCTTCGCTGGCCGCAGTCGCGATATGCCTGCCGTTGCCCGCCTTTGCGCAGGCGCCGGTCCTGCCGACCAACCAGCCGCCTGCCGCCGAGGCTCCCGCCGCGCTCGACCGCGCCGGGCCGGAGGCGTCACGTGCCGATGCAGCAGCCAGCGATATCGTCGTGACCGGCTCGCGGATCGCGACGCGGGGCTTCACCGCACCGACGCCAACAACCGTGATCGGCGCGCAGGACATCGCGCAGAACGCGCAGCCCAACATCTTCAACACGATCGCGCAGTTGCCGTCGCTGCAAGGCTCGACCGGCACGCAGGTCAACACGTTCAGCACGTCGAGCGGCCAGCAGGGCCTAAGCTCGTTCTCGCTGCGCGGCCTCGGCGCGATCCGCACGCTGACGCTGCTCGACGGCCAGCGTGTCGTCGGCGCGAACGTGACCGGCGTACCCGACGTCAGCCTGTTCCCGCAGTTGCTGGTGCAACGTGTCGACGTGGTCAACGGCGGCGCGTCGGCCTCCTACGGCTCGGACGCGGTCGGCGGCGTGGTCAACTTCATCACCGACACGCGCTTCACCGGCATCAAGGGCAACGTCCAGGGCGGCATCACCACCTATGGCGACAACAAGCAGATCCTGGCGCAGCTCGCGATCGGCCACGCCTTCGGAGACGGCCGCCTGCATTTCGTCGCCAGCGGTGAATATGCGCATGACCAGGGGGTCGACGGCGGTGATTACGGGCTGAAGATGGCGGGCGGCCGGACATGGTTCGACCAGACCTCGATGATCGATCGCGGCATCCTCAACGACGGATCGCCGCAGTTCATCATCCGCAACAACGTCCAGTCGAACAGCTTCACCAAATACGGCCTCATCACCGGCGGCCCGCTTCAGGGGACCGCATTCGACGCGTCGGGGCAGCCGTTCCAGTTCCAGTACGGATCGAACGGGACGCCGACGCGCAAACCGACCGGCGGCGTCAACGGCTGTTTCGGTGGCCTCTGCCTGGGCGGCGATCTGTCAGGCAACATCGATGTTGGCCGTTCGCTGCAATCGGCGCTCCAGCGCGTCGGCGGCTACACCCGCGTCGGGTTCGATATCGCGCCGGATAACGAGCTGTATTTCACCGTCAACGTCGGGCAGGTGAAGACCAACAACCAGCCGGTCAACGGCATGAACAAGCCGGGTCTGACGCTGCAATGCGCCAACCCGTACGTCCCCGCCTCGATCCAGGCGGCGTGCGCGACTGCCGGCATCTCCAGCTTCCAGTACGGAACCAGCAACGCCGAACTGGGCAACACCCGGGTCTATACCAACCGGCGGCAGTACCGCTTCGTCGGCGGCGCGAAGGGCAAGGTGCCGTTGCTCGGCAGCGAATGGTCCTACGACATCTATGGTGAGCACGGAACGAACTACACCAGCGTCGATGTGAACAACATCCTGCTCACCCCGCGCTTCAACGCCGCGATCGACGCGGTGCTGCTGAACGGCGCGATCGTCTGCCGCAGCGCGGTCGCACGCGCCAATGGCTGCCAGCCACTCAACATCATCGGCAACAACCCGTCCGCCGAAGCGCTGAGCTATGTCACGCCCGACGCTGGGCCTTACCAGCGCACCCGGCAGACGCAGGACGTGTTGAGCCTCAACTTCTCCGGCGCGCCGGTCAATCTGTGGGCGGGCCCGCTCTCGATCGCGTTCGGCGGCGAGTTCCGGCACGAATTCTACAAGGTCCGTGCCGACCCCTATGGTGCGGGCTTCGCCAACAGCGGACCCAGCAGTGACTATCCGCTCGATCCGATCCTCAACGCCAGCGGCAACGGCAACTGGTATGCGGGCACCTACAAGAACGGGCGCGGCGCCTACAGCGTGAAGGAAGGCTTCTTCGAGGCCAATTTGCCGATCCTCGACTCCGAAGCGCTGGGCAAGGCGAACGTGAACGCCGCCGCGCGCTACACCGACTACAGCACCTCGGGCGGTGTATGGGCGTGGAAGGTCGGCGGCACCTGGGCGCTGCCGATCGACGGCTTCCACATTCGCGCCGTAACATCGCGCGATGTGCGTGCGCCGAACCTTTCGGAACTGTTCGCGGCCCCTGTCACACAGACGCTGCCGAACTTCTTCGATCCATATACGCGGACCAACGTGCTGGTCGTGCAGAACCAGATCGGCAACACGGCGCTCAAGCCGGAAATCGCCCGCAACACGACCGCCGGCATTACCCTGTCCAATCCCAAGTGGTTGCCGGGCCTCAACCTGTCGTTCGATTACTATAAGATCAAGATTAACGGCGTGATCTCGGGGCTTGGCGCCAACGACATCGTCAATTTCTGTTTCCAGAACATCCTCACCTCGACCTGCAATTCGTTCAACCTGAACCCGGCCAACGGCCAGACCTTCATCAACGTGCAGTCGTTCAACCTGGCGTCGATCGACACGGATGGCTTCGATATCGAGGCTAGCTACCGCTGGGCGCGACCGCTTGGTCTGTCGGGCAATTTCACGGTGCGTGCGCTCGCCACCCACGTCATGAAGTTCGTGACCGACACCGGCCTGCCGGGCACCATCCCGGTCGACAGCGCTGGCGACAACACCAGCAACACGCCCGACTGGAAATGGCTGGCGATCCAGAGCTACGATACCGACAAGTTCTCGTTCCTGTTGCAGGAACGCTGGTTCAGCGATGGTACGTTCGGCAACAAATACATCGTCTGCGCACCCGGCTCCTGCCCGGTGTCGAACAACAACCACCCGACGATCGACCAGAACTTCTACCCCGGCCGATTCTACATGGACGTCGGCGGCAGCTACAACATCCGCAAGGATCTGACCGCCTATTTCAAGATCGACAACATGTTCGATGTCGATCCGGCATCGTCGACGATCTTCAACAACCCGTCGCTGTATGATCAGCTCGGCCGGACCTTCCGTCTGGGCGTCCGCTTCAAGATGTAACTCCCCCCGGAGCTTGGGCGCGGCACCCCCGCCGCGCCCTTTTTTTCCCATCTGCCACGGGACCGACGACCATGAAAGCGATCCTCGCCACCGCCTCCGTCGCAGCTCTGGTCGCCGGCACGCCGCTTGCCGCCGCGCCTGCGCCGGTCGCGGTCCACATCGACACCGCCCGGCGCGCAACCCCGGTCAGCGCGCACGAATACGGGATGTTCATCGAACCGATCGGCGGACTGGTGAACCGCACACTTTGGGCCGAACTGCTCGACGATCGTAAATTCTATTACCCGGTCGTGTCGCCATCGCACGACACGCCGCCACCGCTCAACGCGGAGGGCAAGCCCGGCGTCGAATATCGCAAATGGCGCCCGGTCGGCGCTGACGATGCCGTGACGATGGACACCGCCGCGCCGTACGTGGGCGCGCAAAGCCCGAGCGTGACGCTCGCCGGCAGCGCACCGCGCGGGCTGGCGCAGAGCGGCTTCGCGGTGCTGGCCGGCAAACGCTACACCGGCCATCTGTGGATCAGCGGTGATGCCGGCGCGACCGTGCAGGTCGCGCTCGTGTGGGGGACGCGTGCCGACCAGCGGCAGAGCATCGCCCTGCCCGCCCCCGCCGCCGGCTGGCATCAGGCGGACTTCGCCTTTACCCCCACCGCAGGCACCACCGATGCACGGCTGGAGATCACCGGCACCGGCACCGGCGCTTTCCGTATCGGTGCGGTGTCGCTGATGCCGGCGGACAACATCAACGGCTGGCGCGCGGATACGACCGCGGTGGCGCGCTCGCTGAAATCGGGCTTCTGGCGGCTGCCCGGCGGCAACTTCCTGTCCGACTGGGACTGGCACGAGGCGATCGGCCCGCGCGACCAGCGCGCGCCGATGTTCGACCATGCGTGGAGCGCGATGCAGACCAACGACCTCGGCATGGACGAGTGGATGGAGCTGTGCCGCATCATCGGCGTGGAGCCCTATGTCACCGTCAATGCCGGGCTTGACGACGCCAATTCGGCGGCGGAGGAGGTCGAGTATCTCAACGGCGCCGCCACCAGCGACTGGGGCGCCAAACGCGCCGCCAACGGTCATGCCGAACCCTATAAGGTGAAATGGTGGAACATCGGCAACGAGCCGTTCGGCTGGTGGCAGATCGGCAAGACCTCGCTCGATTACTACACGATCAAGCACAACGACTTCGCCGCGAAGATGCGCGCCCGCGATCCATCGATCGTGCTGATCGCGTCGGGCGCGATGCCGGACCAGCTCCATGCCAAGGGTGTGAAGCAAAACTCCACGCTGGAGAGCATCCAGCCCAAATTCGGCACCGAGGAGGATTGGACCGGCGGGCTGTTCGCCAGATCCTGGGGTAATTTCGCCGGCATAACCGAACATTGGTATGATCGCGGCGAGGATCGCCCCAATGCCCCGCCTGCCGACGCGTTGATGGAGTTCGTGCGCTCACCCTCCAACCACATCCGCATGGAGGCGCTGGAATGGGGCATCTACCAACAGCGTTTCCCCAAGCTCAAAGAGTCCGGCGTGTTCCTGTCGATCGACGAATATGCCTATATGGCTGGCCCGCCGACGCTGAAATCCTCGCTCGCCTACGCGACCGTGTTCCAGGAAATGCTTCGCCATACCGATTTCCTGAAGATGGCGGCGTTCACCACCGGCGTCTCGACGATGGACATCACACCCGAAGGCGCGACGCTCAACGCCACCGGCATAGTGTTCAAGCTGTTCGGTGAGCATTTCGGCGAAGGGACCATCCCGGTCGCGCTAGACGGCGCCTCGCCGCAACCGGAACCCCTATACCCGGTCGGCTACGCGCATCCGAAGGTGGTCGCGGGCAGCCCGACCTACCCACTCGACGTGATCGCCGGCCTCTCGCCCGATGGCACGATGTTGCGCGTCGCCGTGGTCAACGCGACCTTCCAGCCGCAGCGGCTCGCACTGTCGCTTGCCGATGCGAAGCTGCGTGGCTCCGGTACGCGCTGGCTGCTCGCCGGCAAGACGCTGACGGCGGAGAACAAGGTCGGCAAACCGGCCGGCGTGACGATCCGCGAGAGCAAGGTGAGCGGCGCGGGTCGCGGGCTGATCGTGCCGCCCACGTCTGCGGCGATCTACGAACTGCCGCTGACGCGGTAACTGGGCGCGGCCTCCCGCCGCGCCCGCGATTTAAATCGCCGTCGCGTACAGCGCGTGATGGGTGAGGATGAACAACGTCCGCCCGTCACGCCCGCCCAGCACCAGCTGCAGCGGCCGCTCGGGCGTATCGATCCGCCGCAGCTCCTTGCCGTCCGCGCCATAGACGAACACCTGCCCGTCGGCCACGTACAACCGGCCATCCGGGCCCTGCACCGCGCTCTCGCCGCCGCGCGGCGCGATGATCTTGAGGTCGCTCAACGCCCCGTCCGCGCCGACCAGCCCGCTATAAGTGCGATCCTCGGAGGAATTGGCCAGCACCACGCGCGATCCGGTCGCCGCCCCGACCAGCCCGTAGGCGTCCAGCGGATCGGACCAGCGCCAGCCCTGCTGATCGTCCGGCCCCTGGTTCCACACCCGGAAGGCCGGCAGCACCAGCGATCCGTCCGGCGACACATATTGCCGTGCCTTCGCCTCTCCCATCTTGGTGGTGAAGAAGTCGGCCAGCGTCGGGTAAACGTAGGTCTTGGGATCGATACGGTCGTCGAATTCGCCGTTCGCCCACACGTTACCGGGCAACAAAGTCGTCGCGCTGGCGTGCGGTGTGGTGTCGGTCGGCGCGATCACGTGCACCTGCGCCGGCTGTTTGGGGTCGATGCTGTACACCGTGCCATCGCGCCCGGCAGAGGATAGCACCAGCAGCTTGCCCGACCGGTCCACCGCCAGGCTGACCGGATCGAGCGGCAGATCGGTCACCGTCGTCAGGCCGGCGGCCCGCGTCCAGCCGTGGATACGGTTATAGAACCGGTCGATGAAGTAGAGCTTGCCCTCGGCATCGACCGCAGCGCCCGCGATCGAGTAGAATCCATCTGCCAGTTTCTCGACGCCCGGCGTGACCGGCACGCCGCTCGCGGTTGCCGCAGCGCCTGCCGCCGGCACGTCCAACTGCGCGAAGTTGCGTTCGCGCACCTGTACCTGGCGGGTCACGTCGGTGATGGCATTCTCGAACGGATATTTGCTCGCCCGCGAAAACGTGCCGCAACCCTTCATGTCGCAACTGGCGAAGCCGCTTTCGGCGTTCACCAGCACGTTGCGGAAGCGGAGGTCGCCCGAGTTGAACAGCCGCACCGCAGTGTCCATCGGCTTGGCGGTGCGCGTCACGCGGTACGAGTGATAATTGGCGAACAGGATGTTGCGGGAATCGTGAAACCCGGTTGAGATCGCATTGACACCGTCGCGCACCTCTTGCTCGGTCTGGGGCGCGAGGAACTCCCAGTTGGCGACATTCTCCAGCACGATCTCGTGCCGGTAGTGATGTTCCGCCGACAGTTCGTAGACATGGCCCGGCGTGGTGGTGTTCGACACCCGGAAGCCGGCCGAGGCAAGCGTGTTGGGCGACCAGATGCCCGAGAAGGTACCACCGCCGCCATCCGTCACCCAGATGCTCGCCTGCTGACCGTCCGGCCGCACGCGCGGATCGCCAGGCTTGGCCTGCGTGGTGCCATCGCGCAGCATCGGACCCTCGATCCGCACGTCATCCACCAGCGAGGCGGCACCCGCCCTCCACACCAAAGCACTCGCACGCGGGTTGATGCTGCCCGCCCACAGGCCGAGGCCGGACACGATCGCAGCGCCGCCCTTCGCGCTTTGCAACAGCGCCTTCGGGCTGCCCACGCCGGCAAACGCGGCCTCGTCGTCGCGCAGGAACAGCCGGGTGCGCGCGGGGTGCAGCGCGATCAGAACGCTGTCCGGCCGTAGCGTCAGCGTATCGCTGATCCGGTAGCGGCCACTCGGCAGGTACAGCACGCGGTGGGTGTCGATCGCGCGCTGGAGCGCGGCGGTGTCGTCACTCTCGCCGTCGCCCCGCACGCCCAGATCGCGCGCGTTCGCCCACTCCGCTACCGGCGGCAGCGGCCGGATCGCCGGTGCAGGCGCGGCCGGCATCCGCGCGAGCGGCACGATGCTCGCCTCCGTCGCGTACGCGCCCATCTGCCCAAGCGCGCCGATCTTCAGCCCATAGGAGAAGTCCCGTACCCGGTATTGCGCACCCTTGCCCGGCACGGTTACGCCGCTTTCCCGCATCCGCGCGAACACCGGCACGCCGCGTGCCACCGCATTGTCGAAGCCGATCTGGGTGTGGACGTTGTTCTCGTTGGAGATCAGCACGGCTGCGTTCGACACGTTGTCGAACCGCACGTCCCTGCCCCAAAGCGAATCCGAATAGCCGCGATCGATCTCGATTCCGACCGGCGTGTTGCTGATGCCGACGTTGACGAGCGTCAGCCCGGCCTCATGCTCGCGTATGGCGGCGTCACGCTGGCCCTCGAAGGTCGTGTCGAGCAGCGTGAACGGCCACATCGGCGCGGTCTTTTCTGTGACGATACCGTAGCGCCCGCCGAAGAAGTGCAGGTCCTGGCAAGCGTTGCCGACCTGATACACGCCCGCGAGACCCGACCCCATGTGGAAGTCGATATGCCGCAGATAGGCGTGCTGCGCGACGCGGAAGCGCACCGCCACCGCGCCGGCATTGCCGCTGCCGACCTCGAAATCGACGTTGGCGAGGGCCGAGTAGAAGGTCGTCTGCGTCGCGTCGAAGATAGTGGGGTCGAACGGCACGGTGGTACGCGGCGGCACGGCGGGTTTGCCGGAGCGGAACTGATCCTCACCGGTAAAGGCGACCATCGCGGCGACGCCGCTGCCGAACCCCGGCGTATCGTCCGCCAGCACGATCACCGGCCGCGTCTTGCCAACCCCGAACACGCGGACGCCCGAGCGCAGCAGGATGCTCCGCGTGATCCGGTAGCGCCCGCTCGGCAGGAACACGAGGCCGCCACCGTCCGGCGTTGCCGCCGCGTCGATCGCGCGCTGGATCGCGGCGCTGTCGTCTGTCCGGCCATCGCCGATGCCGTGCACGGTCACCGCGCGCGCATCCGGCGGGGCGGTGCGATAGACCGAACCGGTTTGCGCTGCCGCGATCGAGGGCGTTGCCGCCGCCAACATCGTACACACCAGAAAAGCTGCCTTCATCGTCGTCTTCCCCTGTGACGCCGCGTGAGCAACGCTTTGAACATCCGCCTCGATCTGACACCTAGTCGATGTTAACGTCAACATCTTGTCTGCGACGTCGGTGGGGTTCTGCTGCACCTCGCGGACCCCACGCTTGCTTTCAGTAGGACTAATGAAACACAATTGGTTAGGAACCGCATCAAGGTCAGATCAATGGCCACGAGAGGGAGGGCGACGGATGCTGAGGTTCTGGGCCATGATGGGCGGTGCCGCGCTCCTCGTCGCGCCGATCGCGGCGGCAGCTTCGGAAACGCCGATGGCTGCGCCAGCGCAGAAGCAGCGCTTGATCGTGCTGAGCGATATCGAGGCAGACCCGGATGATACGCAAAGTTTCACCCGCCTGCTCCTGTATGCGAGCGAGATCGACCTGGAAGGGCTGATCGCGACCACCTCGGTCCACATGAAGACGGCGATCCACCCCGATTCCATCCGCCGCATCCTTCACGCCTATGGCAAGGTGCAGCCGAACCTCGCGCTGCACGAAACCGGCTATCCGGGTGCCGATCGGCTGCTCGCGCTCGTGCGCGACGGGCAGCCGGGCTACGGTATGGCGATGGTCGGCGCGGGCAAGGACACCGCCGGCTCGCGCCTCATCATCGCGGCGCTGGAGCGTACCGATCCGCGACCGCTGTGGGTGACGGCGTGGGGCGGCGTGAACACGCTGGCGCAGGCGCTCTACACGATCCGCGAGATGCGCAGCCCCGCCGAGGCGAAGCGGCTGATCACGAAGCTGCGCGTCTATACCATCTCGGACCAGGACGACAGCGGCGCGTGGATCCGCCGCACCTTCCCCGACGTGTTCTTCATCGTCAGCCCCGGCGGCTACGGTGCCGGCACGTGGACCGGCATCAACACGCTGATCGACGGCGCCGACAACACGACGATCAGCAACACATGGCTGCGCGAGCATATCCAGCAGGGCCACGGCCCGCTTGGCGCGGTCTATCCCGATGTCGCTTACGGGATGGAGGGCGATACGCCGTCCTGGCTGTCGCTGATCCCCAATGGCCTGAGCGTGCCCGATCATCCCGATTGGGGCGGCTGGGGCGGCCGCTACGAATATTACACGCCACCGATCGCCACCGTCGATCCGAGCGGGTTCAGCAACGTGCCCATCGAACCGGAGACGCGCCCGATCTGGACCAACGCGATCGACAGCTACATGCCTTGGCAGCAGCGCGAGTATGGCCGCGCGCAAACTCCGTCGGATCGGCAGATCAAGGATTTCCGTGCCGGCATCTGGCGCTGGCGCGACGATTTCCAGAACGATTTCGCCGCACGCATGATGTGGACGACCGAGCCGTTCGCCCACGCCAACCACCCGCCGGCGGTCAAGCTCTCCACGCCCGAGCGGATTACCGTTAAATCTGGCCAGCGCTTCGTGCTGAGCGCGATCGACAGCACCGATCCCGATGGCGACAGCCTCAGCTTCCAGTGGTTCCATTATGCCGAGGTCGGCCATTGGCGCACGGTGATCCCAAATGGCATCGCCGCCAACATCCATACCGTCGATTTCACAGCGCCCAAGGTGACCGAGCCGCGCGAGGCACATTTCATCGTCCGCGTGAGCGACAAGGGCTCGCCGCCGCTCACCCGCTACGCCCGCGTGATTGTCACCATCACGCCCTGATCCGGGAGACTTCTCCATGCCACGCCTCGCCCGCCTGTTCGCGCCCGCGCTACTTGCTGCGGCAGCGCCGCTTGCTACCGCGCAGGCGAGCGCGCCGATCATCCAGACGCGCTTCACCGCCGATCCCGCGCCGGTGGTGCATGACGGCGTGGTCTATCTCTACACCAGCCACGACGAGGACGATGCCGAGGGTTTCAGGATGCTCGACTGGCGGCTGTACAGTTCGACCGACATGGCGAACTGGACCGATCGCGGCGTGGTCGCATCGCTCAAGACCTTTCCCTGGGCGAACCAGACCAACGACGCCTGGGCGCCGCAGGTGGTCGCGCGGAACGGCAAATTCTATCTCTATGCGCCGATCACCGTGGCGGGATCGCCGCGCAACGTGATCGCGGTCGCGGTCGCCGACAACCCCGCCGGGCCGTTCCGCGATGTGCTCGGCAAGCCGCTGATCGCGCCGGGCGAAGGCTATTTCGATCCGACGGTGTGGATCGACAGGCAAGGTCAGGCCTATCTCTACTGGGGCAATCCGGACCTGTGGTACGTCAAGCTCAACCCCGATATGGTGAGCTATTCCGGCCCGATCACCAAGGTACAGCCCCGCATCACCGATTATCAGGAAGGTCCGTGGTTCTACGGCCGCGGCGGCCATTATTATATGGCCTTCGCCTCGACCTGCTGCTCGGAAGGCATCGGCTATGCGATGAGCGACCGCCCTACGGGTCCGTGGACGTACAAGGGGCCGATTATGGATCACGATACGCGTGCGACCGGCAACCACCCCGGCATCATCGACTATAAGGGCGGATCATACCTGTTCGGCTTCAGCTACGAGCTGAACTTCGCGCTTACCCCGGTTCACCACGAGCGCCGCTCGGTCTCGGTCGCGAAGTTCGATTACAATCCGAACGGCACCATCGCGAACCTGCACTGGTGGGACAAGACCAGCGCGCCGCAGATCGGGACGCTCAACCCCTATGCACGCGTCGAGGCGGAGACGATCGCCTGGACCTCACGGATCAAGCGCGACCGTGATCGGCCCTATGCCTGGACGTTCGGCGTCACCACGGCGCAGGACGATAGCGGTACGGTGTACGTGACGCGGACTGCCGATCGTAGCTACATCAAGATCGCGGGTGTCGATTTCGGCGTGAGCGGCGCGAAGGCGTTCCGCGCGCAGGTCGCCCACGGTACCCCAAACGCGACCATCGAGTTGCGGCTCGACCGGACGGACGGGCCGGTCATCGGCACTCTTCCTGTCGCCGATGCGCGCGCATGGCAGGAGAAGACCGCTGCCGTTTCGAGCGCGAGCGGCGTCCATGACCTGTACCTGATCTTCCGGGGCGGCGGCGCGCCGTCGCTGGTCGATATGGATTACTGGCGGTTCGACCGCTGACGTGAACGGAAAAGGAAAACGCATGAAAGCACGCTGGATCGCCACCGCCGCCATGATGGTCGCGGCGAGCCCCACGCTCGCGCAAGGCCCTGCCGCGCCGACGGGGCTCGATCCGCTTGGGCAGATGCAAGCGGTCGCGCCCGCCAAGAATGCGGCGTTCCACTTCCAGCGCTTGCGGAACGGCGTGCAGTTCACGCTTGGCGGGGTGACGAAATCGGTGATCTTCTATGCACCCGGCGTGGTGCGGGTGACCGCCAATCTCGGGCAATCCTACTGGACCGCGCGCAGCCTCGTCGTGATCCGCACGCCCGGCGACGTGCCCTTCACCATCACCGAAAGCGCCGACACTCTCACCCTCAACGGCGCGAAACTGCGCGTCACGATCGACAAGCGCAGCGGCGCGGCCAGCTATTACGATGTCTCCGGTCGCCTGCTCACCCGCGAAAAGGCGGACGCACCGCAGACGATCAGCAAGCGCACGATCTCCAATGCGCCGACCTACGAGGTCGAGAACCGCTTCACGCTGAAACCGGACGAGGGCATTTACGGCTTCGCTTTCACCAGCGACAACGACGTGAACCGGCGCGGCAAGGATCTGCTGCTCGTCCAGACCAACGTCGGCATCATCATTCCCGTCATGGTCTCGACCGAACGCTACGGCGTGCTGTGGGACACCTATTCGCAGATGCGCTTCACGGACGATGCCGATGGCGCGCGCCTGTGGGCGGAAAGCGCGCCGGGTGGCGTCGATTATTACATCATGGCCGGCGACACGATGGACGGCGTGGTCGGCGCGTACCGCTGGCTGACCGGCGACGCGCCGATGTTTCCCAAGCAGGCGTTCGGCCTGTTCATGAGCAAGGAACGTTACCCGACGCAGGATCGCATCCTTGAGGTTGCCCGCACTTTCCGCCGCGAACAGTTCCCGCTCGATTACATCGTGCAGGACTGGCAATATTGGGGCAGCGACAAGGACGGCACCTGGTCGGGCATGATGTGGGATCCGAAACGCTATCCCGACCCGGCGGCGATGAGCCGCGAGATCCACGATCTGCACATGAAACTGATGGTGTCGATCTGGCCGTCGGTCGGCAACGACACGCCGCTCGCGCACGAACTCGACCGCTACGATCTGCGCTTCAAGCCGCTGCACTGGATCTCGAAACAGGCGCGCGTGTACGATGCGTACAGCCCGCTTGGCCGCAAGATCTACTTCAAATATGTGAAGTCCGGCCTGCTCGACAAAGGCGTCGACGCGCTGTGGATGGACGGCACCGAGGTCGAAGTCAGCTCGGCGATGTGGAACCCGGTCGACAACGTTCGCGATACCAAGGCGCTGGGCAGCAACGCGCTCGGCGACTTCACGCGCTATCTCAACCCCTATTCGCTGATGACGACGCAGGGCACCTATGACGGCGAGCGCGCGACCAGCGACAAGCGCGTCTTCACCCTCACCCGCTCGGCCTGGGCGGGCGCACAGCGTACCGCTGCGGCATCCTGGTCGGGCGACATCTACGCCAACTGGAAGACGTTCGCACAGCAGGTTTCGGGCGGCGTCAACGTCACCATTACCGGCAATCCGTACTGGACGCAGGACACCGGCGGCTTCTTCGTCAGCGATTTTCCCGGTGGCGAGAAGAACGCGGCGTGGCGGGAGCTGTTCGCGCGCTGGTTCCAATATGCCACGTTCAACCCGATCATGCGCGTGCACGGCACCAACGTCGAACGCGAGCCGTATATCTTCAAGACGCTCGATCCGGCAGTGTACAAGACGCTGCTCGACAGCGTGCACCTGCGCTACCAACTGCTGCCCTATATCTACAGCCTGAGCGCGAAGGTGACGTCGGACGGCTATACGCTGATGCGTGCGTTGCCGATGGACTTCCCCGATGATCCGGCGGTGCGCAGCATCAACGACAGCTTCATGTTCGGATCGTCGCTGCTCGTTCACCCGGTCACGCGGGCGATGTACAACATCCTGCCTTCCGCAGCGACGACGGTACCGGCGGACGTGCTGCGCACCGCCGACGGCAAGCCAGGGCTTAGCGTGCAGTATTTCGCGGGCGAGAACTTCGAGAAGGCTGCCGGGACCGCGCTCGACGCGAAGATCGACCACACCTGGCCCGACCCGCCGCTTGCCGAAATGCCCGCCGGCCTGACATCGCTCAGCCACTTTTCCGCGCGCTGGCAGGGCGATCTGATCGCGCCCGAGGATGGCGAGTATGAGATCGGGCTGACCGGTAACGATGGCATGCGCCTGTTTCTGGCCGGCAAGCCCGCGATCGACGACTGGAACCGCAGCGCGACACGCTCGCGCGTGGTGCGGTACACGCTCCGGAGGGGCGAGCGACTGCCGGTGCGGCTCGAGTTCTTCCATCCAGAGGGCGGTCGCGTGTTCCGCTTCATCTGGCGCACGCCGAGCGAGTTGAAGCGCGATGCCGCGACGCTCAGCGCACCGCGCGACCTGACGGTGCGGACCTACCTGCCACGCGGCAGCGAGTGGTATGATTTCTGGACCAACCAGCGCTATCGCGGCGGCGAAACCGTCACGCGCGAGGCGCCGCTCGACGTGGTGCCGCTATACGTGCGCGCCGGTGCGATCGTGCCGATGGGCCCAGTGCTGCAATATGCCACCGAACGACCGGATGCGCCCTATGACGTGCGCATCTATCCCGGCGCGGACGGCCGCTTCACCCTGTATGAGGATGACAACGAGACCTACGCCTACGAAAAAGGCCAGTCGGCGCGCTACGATCTGCGCTGGGACGATGCCAAACGCACGCTGACGATCGGTGCGCGGCGTGGCACCTTCCCCGGCCTCGTCAAGCAGCGGATGTTGCGGGTCGTGGTGATGGACCGTCCCGGCGACGCGGCGACGACGCAGCCCGAGATGCGCACCGTCCGTTATGACGGCAACGCGCTCACCCTGCCCTTCGGCAAGGGAAACTGAGGATCCCTCGTCGCGCTGCGGCCCTGCCTCCCGGCAATCGGGATCGCGTCGATGCCAACCGGTCGATCTTCCCGATCGTGCCGCGGCGAAGCTGGCAGAAGATGCAGCGATCGCTGCTGGCCCACGCGTCGACCCGGCGCGGATCTGTACGGGCTGCCCAGCGTCGCAGTCCCCGCGCTCAACCGAGGGCACAATGATGCGTTCCGCTCACACACACGATGCAGCGCAGGTCGAACGTCAGACACTGCGGCCAAATCAGCCCGGTGCAGACGCGACAGCCACGGGCAAACAGCATTTCGAGGTGCTTGACGGCCTGCGCGGATCGGCTGCCCTGCTCGTCGTGCTGTTCCACATCCAGGGGATCACCGTCGGCTGGCAGGGCTCCAAGATCCTGCTGCATCACGGCCCGCTGGCGGTGGACTTCTTCTTTGCCCTGTCCGGCTTCGTGATTGCCTATGCCTATGACAATCGCTGGGGCGGAATGCGCGTCCGCCAGTTCCTTACCTTGCGATTGATTCGCCTGCACCCGATGGTGATCCTGGGCGTGCTGCTCGGCTTTGCCAGCTACCTTCTCGATCCATTCGCCGGCGATGCGCAGGCGGCGTCGTGGCGGATGGTGCTGGTTGCGCTTGGCATGGGGCTGCTGTTGCTGCCGACCTGGTCGCTGCCGAACCGGTTCGGCGATACGCACACCTTGAACGGCCCGTGCTGGAGCCTGCTCCAGGAGTATGTCGGCAACTTGGCCTACGCGCTCGTGCTGCGGCACCTGTCGGCGCGGGTGCTCGCCGTTCTGGCGGTGCTGAGCGGTCTGGTGCTGGTTGCCTGTGCCGGCGCGCTGGGATCGCTGGATCAAGGGTCCGACTGGCGCAGCGTCTGGATGGCACCGGTCCGTCTGTGTTTCCCGTTCCTGACCGGTATGTGGCTCTTTCGCGTGAAGGACCGGCTGCCTTGCGTGCGGCTGGGATGGCTTCCGCTCACCGCGGTGATGATCGGCGTCATGGCGCTTCCCACATGGCCGGAGGTAGGCGGCCTCAAACTCAACGGGCTTTATGAAGCGGCCTGTGTCGTGTTCGTGTTCCCGGCCATGCTTGTCCTCGGCGCGCATTCCGAGCCAGGCAGGGGCATGCTCGGCCTGTGCAAGGCGAGCGGACGCATTTCCTACCCGATCTACATGGTCCATTTCCCGTTCCTGTATGTCTGGATGAACTACGTCGCCAACGAGCACGCCACGTCCGCGCAGTTGGTCGTGATCGGGCTGGCGCTGGTGCCATTGGTCCTGCTCGCTTCCGGGGCGGCCTACGAATATTGGGACAAGCCGATCCGACGTCGTCTCCGGATGTGGCTGCATGATCGCCTTGCGATCACGCAGCGGCCCTGAATGGCGCGTCCGGTACCCCCATCCTGCTTTCGCCTCCCGTTAGACCTGGCGAGCGTGGCAAACTTGGGCTGCTGTTCGACGATATTAGCTGCCGGTTAACATCGATCGGGCATGTAGCACGCAACCTGGAGTGCCTGTGCCGATGTCGGAAGCTAGCTTTGAAACGGTCGCCATCGGCGATCTCGACGGAATGACTGCGGACGAGCGAGACGCCCTGCCCTTCGGGGTTGTCGGCTTTGGCGCAGACACGAACGTTGCGATCTATAACGCAACGGAGGCGCGCATGTCGGGCCTTGACCCCTCGACGGTTGTCGGCGTGCCGTTTTTCGACGCGGTCGGACAATGCATGAACAACTTCATGGTGGCGCAACGGTTCGAAGACGAAGCCGCGATCGACGATATCATACCCTATGTGCTGACCCTGCGCATGCGCCCGACAAAGGTTCGCCTTCGTCTGCTCGCAGATCAGGAAATACCGTATCGTTACATACTGATCGAACGATGAGGCCATAACCATGACCGAGAAATCGAGCGAGGAGCAGCTTCTAGAGTTCCTTTATGCGTGCCCTGTCGGCTTGATCGAATGCGATGCTGCCGGCGAGATCGCGATGATGAACCCGCATGCCATGCAGCATCTGTTGCCGCTCGCGGGTACGCGCGATGCCAGCAACCTGTTTGCCGCGCTTGAGCAACACGCCCCGGAGTTGCGCAGCCTTTGCGCCGCCTACACGCCGGCCGCCGGCAAAATTTGCGACGGGCACCGCATTTTCGTCGATCTGGGTGGGGGCCGGGGCAAAACGGCGCCAAAAGTGCTCGCATGCACGATGGTCAAGCTTGGGGCCGACCGTCTGATGGTGACCTTGTCGGACATCAGCCAGCAAGTTGCCCAAGAGGAACGGCTGCGACAAGCCGATACGTGGTTCGCAACCCTGCTGGACGGCGTGGCGGAATATGCCGCACTTTCCATCACCCCGGACGGCCTCATCACCTCCGCCAATCCCGGCTTTACGCGGCAAACCGGCCACGACTGCGCAACGGTCATCGGCCAAAAGCTGGCAGAGGTCCTGCAAACGGACCCAACGGGCGGGGATTTGCGCCTTGAGGAGCAGGTCGAGATCGCGCAGCGAGACGGCTGGCATCTTCAGGAGGGATGGCAGCAGCGCCGCAATGGGGGACGTTACTGGTGCCAGCGCCTCGTCGTGGCACGGGCGGATGATGCCTCATCGCTCCCGACCGGCTTTTCCGTCGTGCTCCGCGACGTGCCGAGGCGTGAAGCCGCTGCCGAGGATATTCGCCGCCTGCTGACCTGCGATCACCTCACCGGCGCGTCGAACCGGAGACATTTCAGCCAGGTAATGGAACGCGAGCAAGCGCACTGGCGCGAGTTGCGCCATTCGCTGGCGCTGGTGGTCCTCGACCTGGACCATTTTAAAATCGTCAATGATCGATACGGGCACCCCGTCGGCGACGCGCTGCTCTGCAAAGTCGCTGAAGCCTGTGCGGCACTCCTGCCGCCGCGGGGCATCTTTGCCCGTCTTGGCGGAGAGGAATTCGGGGCACTGCTGCCGCGTTTCGACCTCAATCAGGCTCTGAACCTCGCCGAAGACATGCGGGCGGCAGTCGCGGATTTGTGCATCGATACACCGATGGGCAAGCTGGGCGCGACGGCAAGTTTCGGCTGCGCCACATTGGAAGAAGCCAACGGTTCGATCGACGCCTTGATCGCCTTGGCCGATCGCCGGCTCTACGCGGCGAAACACAGCGGTCGGAACCAGGTGCATCGGCCCCAAGCCCGCGCGGCATGAGTTCGGCGCTTCCCCGCTCGGCGGTACAGCGGATCGCCCGCGCCGTCGTCATGGCGGAAGTCGGGCGCTTGCGCGAACGCGGCCAGCCGGGCCTGCCAGCGGATATTTGGCCTGATGCAATGCCGATCGGTGACGACGGCCTCGGCCTGGACTCTCTGGAGCAATTAGGCGCGCTTGGCGCCTTGGCGGAGATGTTCGGGCTGGACGACCACCTGCTCGGGCCGGAGCCACCGCGCGTGGTCGGAGCGTGGGTGGACTGGATCATGGCCCGCCACGACCCTGGCGACGACGAACTGACGGTGATGACCTCCGGTTCGACCGGTCAACCCCGGCCATGTGTCCATGCCATCGCGGACCTCCTGACGGAGGTTCGGTTTCTGGCGACGCAGCTCGGCGGCCGGCGTCGTGTCGTGGCCTTGGTGCCTGCCCATCATCTTTATGGCATCATCTGGACGGCGCTCCTGCCGACCGTGCTGAAGGTCCCGGTGGTGGCGCGCACGTTGGGCGCCCCCCTCGATCTCGCCTCGGGCGATCTGGTGGTCGCTGTTCCCGATCAATGGCGCGCCATGGCTCGGCTGGTCCGCTCGTTCCCGGAAGACGTCGTGGGATGCAGCTCGGCCGGCCCGCTCGACGCAGCTCTCGCAACGGACCTGCTCGCCGCCGGGCTGAGCCGGCTCCTTGATGTCTATGGATCCTCCGAAACCGGCGGGATCGCCGTTCGCGATCTACCTGACGACGCCTACGATCTGCTGCCGCGTTGGCGGCTGGCGCCCGCGGGCGAAGATGATTGGCAATTGTACGATGCCAAGGGGCGCAGCTACAGCCTCCCCGACCATGTCGAGCGGATCGGAGAGCGCAGGCTCCGGCCGATCCGTCGACGGGACGGTGCGGTCAAGGTCGGTGGCGAGACCGTGTGGCCCGCTCGTGTAGCCGACACGTTGCGGCAGATCGATGGAGTCGCCGATGTGGCCGTCCGGCAGCATGACAACGGCCGACTGAAGGCCTTCATTGTGCCGGATGGCACCCGGGAACCGACCGAACTCTCCGCTGTGATCGAAAACATCTGTGATGTTCGATTGTCCCCTGCCGAACGTCCGCGCAGCGTCCGGTTCGGCGCTGCGTTGCCCCGCAACATAATGGGCAAACTGGAAGACTGGGCATGATGCCGGCCACCGGTCCTGCGCCGGCGCCCCGCTCTTTTCGGCCCCCTAACCCGCCGCTCGTTCAGATCACGACACCATAGCCTCCGCGTGCGAAGACCGCGCGTCGATGACCCTGTGCCGTTGCGGCCCCGTCAGGCTTTCGCAGGCGCATTATCGCCAATTTTCCAATAGGTTGCGTAATGTTCATGCGCCACCTGATGGTAGGGCTTGAACTCGACAGGCTCGCCCCGCGCATCCGGCATGGTGAAGGTCAGCGGGTCGGCGCCCGGCCGGACTGCCCGCGCGATCGCCTCCGGATCGCCGTCGCCCAGAGACGGGACGGGAACCGGCGTGTTGAGGTACTCGCCGTATTTCCGCTCGTTGACGACAAGGTCGCTTCCCGCAGGAATACCGGCGTTCCCGAACGCTCCCGCCAGCACCAGCGGGCCATAGGTGAGCGCGAAAATGTCCGGTGCGGACGGCAGCGGCGCCGCTGCGACGTGCATCGGCAGGGACAGGTCGATCGTGTCGCCGCTGTGCCAGACCCGGTCCACCGTGACATAGCTGCCCGGTCGGTCCGCGTGTGCCACCACCTCGCCGTTTACCCGCACCTCGACGGCCGGCGCCCAGGCGGGATGCCGCAGGTGCAGCGCCAGCGACGTCGGCCGCGCGAGGGTCCAGCGCAGCCGCGTCGAGGGCGCCTCGGGGAAACGCGTGGTCTGCGTCAGCGTGGCGTGTTGCTGCCGCCAGGTCACCGCAGACGGGATGAACAGGTTGACCCACAGCGCGCGATCATTGTGGAAGTAGATCGCCTCGCCGTATTTGGCATGGTTTTCCATGCCGGTACCGGTGCAGCACCAGAAGGAATCGACGGCCGTGCAATACAGCTTCACATAGCCCGGCCGCGCGCCCTGGAAGTAGGTAACCATCCCGCTCTTTGGGTCCTGCGACGCCAGGATGCCGTTGTAGAGTGCGCGCTCATAGAAGTCGGCGTACGCAGCGTCCGGCCGCTGCAGGAACAGCATCCGGGTCAGCTTCAGCATGTTGTAGATGCCGCACGTTTCCGAGCCTTTGGCGGAGAAAACGTGCTGTGCCGCATCCACGACCGGGTAGAAATGCTCGGCATCGCCGTGCCCGCCGGTCGCATAGGAACGGGTCTGCACAACGGTGCGCCAGAAGAACTCGGCAGCGCTGTGATAGTCCGCGGCACCCGTCACCTCGGCGACCCGCTGGAAACCGACGATCTTGGGGATGGTCGTGTTCGCGTGCACCCCGTCGAGGTGATCCTGCGCCTTTTCCAGCGGCACCAGCGTCGCCTTGTGCGAGAAGCGCGTCGCCATCGTGCGGTAGTCGGGATTGCCGGTCAGCGCGAACAGGTCGGCGAAGATCTCGTTCATGCCGCCATGCTCGACCCCGAGCATCGTCTCGAAGCGTTCGTCCGACAAGGAACGGGTCGCGACCACCGCCCAGTCCGCAAAGCGGATCAGAACGTCGCGCGCCTGCGTGCTGCCGGTTTGCTGATAGGCGTCGCGCAGGCCCGCGTAGACCTTGTGCAACGTGTACCAGGGCACACCCGTCACCTTGCTGTCGTCCGCGATGAACGCGGCGACGAGACCCGGCCCCTCCGGGAACGCGCAGAGTAGCCCGGTGTCACCCGCCTTCTGACAGGCGGCGAGCTCAGCGACGATATAGTCGACCCGCTGGCGCATCCGCTTGTCGCCCGTTGCGGCACTCATGAACGCGACGCCGGAGAGATAGTGGCCGAGCGAATGCCCCTGACAATGGATGTCGGTCCACGTCGGGGCGGACTCCCATCCGCCGTAGATCGGCGCTTTGGGCGGCAGACCGGCATTGACGCGGAAGCTATGCAGCAGCCGGTCGCAATCCAGGCTGAGCAGATAGGCAGCGCTCAATCGCTGCGCCTGCAAGAAGGGGCCATCGAGCAAACGGACATCGCGAAGTTCAAAGCCGCTCAGCGTGCTGCCCGTCGCTGTTGAACCGGTATCGGCGGCAAGGCTGGGGGTGGTGCCAACAGCCATCCAGGCTGAAGCGAGGCCAAGTACGCTGGCTGACCCAAGCTCACGGCGGTTTAAGCCGCCATGCTTGCAACACGGCTGATCGAACACGCTCTCTCTCCCAAACGGCTTTGCGGCCTTATCCGGTTGCGCCCACGATTTGGCAACCGCGACGACAGAGCGAAGATCAAGCCGCCTAGCCGAGCCCTTGCGCCTGCGCCCAGACGGCGAACATGTCCTTCCAGTGCCGCGCGGGCTCTCCTGCCGCGCCCGGCAACCCCAGGCCGTGCCGGCCGGCGGTGAACAGATGCGTCTCAACCTTGACGCCCGCCATCTTGAGCGCGGCGCGCATCTCCACGGTATTCTCGACCGAGACGGTCGTGTCATCCTCGGCATGGGCCATGAAGACGGGCGGCGTCGCTGCGGTCACGTTATGCGCCGGGCTATGCGCTCGCTGGGTCTCGACCGACGGGTTTGGACCCAGCAGCATGTCGCGCGAACCACCATGTGCGAGCGGCGCGCTCATCGACTGGACCGCATAGATCGGCGCCGCGATCGCTGGCCGCGCGCTCAGCCGATCCGCCGCATCGACCGGCGCATACACTGTCGCGTCATAGCGGGTGGCGAGATCGCCGCAGACATGACCGCCAGCCGAAAAGCCGAGCGCGCCCACCTTGGCGGGATCGATGCCGTAGGTCGGCGCGCGCGACCGGATCAGTCGCATCGCGCGCTGCGCGTCTGCCAGCGGCACATCCGCGCGGTGCGCCCAGCCTTCGCCCGGCAGCCGATAGTATAGGACGAACACCGTCCAGCCGCGCTCGGCGAGCCAGGGTCCGATCTGATACCCTTCCACGTCGATGACGATCACCGAATAGCCGCCGCCGGGCGTCACCAGCAGCGCCGCGCCGTTGGGCCTGGAAGGCCGGAACACCTTCATGCGCGGGCGAACGATGCCCTTGACCATGCGGCCGTGATGCTGGGCGTCGCCGGTCTCGATCACCTGTTCGACCGGCAGGATGGCGGGGGCACCAGGCGGGATGCCGGGCCACACGTCGATCTCCTCCGTGGGGTAAGCGGGCCAGGCGCCAGGGACCGCCGCGCGGGCCGCAGAGCTTAGCAAACCGGTGGCCATGCCGGCCAGCAGCGTTTCGCGACGATTCAACATAGGCGCTCGTTGCCCCTCTCCGACACGATCATCACTGCCAGATCGGCACATGTCAAAGCCAATGCTGCTCCTCGCTGATGCGGCGACGGCAACACGCTTGCCGTTCGGGGGGCTTTTCTAACGGCTGAGGAGACGCATTGCATTGGCGCCCCCGCTAGTGAACCCGCTCCCTTGTGTCCTGTACGTCTGTCTCCGAAGCTGGCTCGCCCGCACACGTGTGCTCCACGGCACCGCAGGGCCGGAGGAACCGGGCAGGTCGATAGGCCGCAAAGCGCGCGGTCGGCCCCGCTGATCGATTCAGGCTCGATGCCAAAAGCGCGGCGTCGTCCCAACGGCCGGTCGAAATGCGCCGGTCTAACACCGTGATCGCGGCCACGGTCTCAGCGGCATTGAAGGTGCAATGGCCGGTCGCCTGAACATACACCTGGCGCAGCATCTGCCCGGAGGCAGCGCGGCGCACGATGTCCTGATATGCCTGCTCATACGTCACCATCGTCGCGCCGTCTCCGATGGTATGCAGCGTCAGGACAGGGCGAAGAAGCTTGCCGGTCGGAACGAAATTCGCGCGCATATAGGCGACCGCCTTCGGATCGGCGGCGATGCGCGGTGCTTTGGCAAGCGTCGCGAGATCGGCGGCAAGCGATAGCCCCGCGCGCCGATACAACGCCTCCACCATCGCCCGCTTGCCCGAGGCTGCAAGTTGCGCCGCGTAATCGACGTCGATGTTCCACGACGCGTTGCCACCGGCGCGGCGCTCCTGTTCGAAGCGGGGGAAGAAGACCCCCATCGCGAACCAGCGCGCATAGGCATCGACCCGCCCGTCGAGATCGGACGAGCCCGCCGGCGGTGCCTTCGCATCGGGCCGGTCGGGCAGTTGTGCGAACACCGCGGCAAGCGCGAGGCGGGCGCGGCCTGCCGGCGTGGCAGTCGCTTTGGCGAGCAGCGCGTCCACCGCCGGGCCTTCCTCGCGGATCGGGGGTTGCGGGGCGCCGGGATGCCAGACGCCCACGATGCGAAGCGGTGCGCCGGGATCGACCAGCGTCCTCAGCGCCCATGCGCCGTCGAGCGCCTGGTTCTCCATGCCGAGCGTGCCCGATAGCGACGCGCACATCGGCATCGCCCCGTCGATCCGGTCCGGATGGCGCTCGACCAGCGCGGCGGTGACGAGGCCGCCCATCGACTCGCCATAAGCGATGACGCGACGCGGTTTGCCGACGGCGCGCGCAAACGCGTCGAGCGCGTCGATCTGGTCCGGTACGGCTTTCTCGACCGCCCAGCCGGTTTCGCGGTACGAACTGCCGAGCAGCGCATATCCGCTTGCCAGCAACGCCTCCGCGCCTTCGTGCGGGCGATCGCGCGGCGGGTTGGCCGGGCCGGCGCTGAAGCCATGGCTGAACAGCAGCACCGTGCCGTTCCACTGCGCCGGGATGTCCGCCGCCCAGACGTTGCCGGTATCGAGCCGCGCCTCGACATGCCGCACAGCCGGCGCCGGAGCCGGAGCCGGAGCTGCGCCGATCGCCAGCAGCGCTGCCAGCGCGATCATCGTGCGAGGCATGTCATTCTCCTTCAATCGCGCGCCAGCAGCATGGCGACGTTCGTATCGCCGCCAAGCGACAGCAGTCGTTCCGCCAACGCCCCCGCCGCTGCCGCACTGTAGGGCAGCGCCGCCTCCCCCGCACATGCCACGAATTTGTCGATCAGCGCCGCGGTCGCGATCGGGCGGTCAGGATGACCGAGCGGGACCATCACCGCCTCGCGCAACACGCTGCCGTCATCGAGCGTGACGGTGACGATGCCGCCGAACGCGGTCGCCACCTGCGCGGTGTCATGGATCGCCGCCATGCGGGCGGTGAGCGCAAGCAGATCGGCATCGGCCCGCGCGCCACCGTCGAAATCCTGCAGTCCGACCGCGCCGCGCACCAGCGCGCACGCCACCGTGTAGAAAATACTGAACTTGGCGTCGATCGCGGTGGCGGGCGCCTGCTTACGGGCCGGCGGCTCAACCAGCATGCGCTGCACGTCGCCGACCGTGATGGTGATCCCCGCAATGCGCTGCCACGCGCCACCAAGCCGCTCGCGCAGGCGCAGCGCCGCCTCGATATAGGCGTGCGTGCCGCGACAGGCCGGCCAGCGCTTGAAACTGAGCTGTTCGCCGTGCACCCGCTCGCCCAGCCCGTCGAGCAGTACCGCTTCATCGAACATGCCACCCGCATAGAGGCGATAGAAGCCACCTTCCCCCTCCAGCGGCGACTCGAAACCGATCACGCCGCTTTGCGCCAGTAACGCCGCCGTCACCGCCGCCTGCGCCGGGAAAGCCTCCCGCACGGCACGTATCGTAGTGGCGACGCTATGCTTGATCTCTCCGGGCGCGGTCGCCTGACACAAAGCGAGCGACAGCGCCGACCGGGTCTGCGCCGCATCGAGGCCGAGCAGCCGCGCCGCGCCTGCCGTCGCGCCGAACGCGCCCAGGATCGGCGGCGGATACCAGCCGCCTGCCTCCATCGGTACGCCAAGCGCGAGTGCCATGCGACAGGTCAGGTCACAGCCGATCGCCATCGCCGCGAGAAACTCCGTGGCGGTGACGCCGCGCGCATCCGCCAGCGCGAGCAGCGCGGGCACCAGCGCGGCATTGGGGTGGCAGGGCGCACGGTCGAACGCATCCTCAAAATCAAGCGCATGGGCGAGCGCACCGTTGGCGAACGCCGCTGCGGTCGCCGGCACCCGCTTCGTACCGCCGAGCAGTAGGCTCGGCCCGGTGCCGCTCGCCAGCGAGAGATCGCGGAACGGCGTCGCCTCCGGGCTCAGCCCGCTTGCCCCCAGCATGACGCCGATCGCATCGAGCAACGCCAGCCGCGTCATGTCGAGCGCGTGCGGCGACAGCGCCGCGTACGACATCTCGGCGATGTGCGTGGCGATGCGGTCGCTCAGCATGTCAGCGGTACGCCGCCAGCACGGGATCGAGCACACATCGGTACGATCGCGCATCCGCCTGATCGCCGCCGGTATAGCGCGCGCTCTGTGGGAACGCGCACAGCTTGCGGGTGAACACCGGCACGCCCGCCGACAGGCGCGTGCCGATGACCGCATCGGGCGTGCGGCCATGCTCGACCCAGTCGATCACCGACCACAGCACGTCGCCCTGCGGATCGCCGGGTGCGGTGGCCTGCCCCGAGCCCCCGAACTGGTCGACACCGGGGCCGCCCTGACAATGGTACATGCCCGGCACCATCATCAAACGCACCGATTGCCGAAGCGCGGCCATCCCGCCCTGTGCGGCGGCAAGCCGGCGGTAGAAGTCGATCGTCGGCCCGGCGATGACCGAAGGGTCCTGCCAACCCTGATAGATGATCGCCTTGCCACCGCGCGCGAGGAACGGGGCGATGTCGGTACGGTCGGCGCGCAACTGCGGCATCGCAGTATTGGCGGCGGCGAGATCGGCGCTGCGCCGGAACGTGTTCTCGTCCCAATCCGGGTTGTTGTGCACCGCATCCGCCCACATCTGGCGCAGCAACGGCGACGGCGGGCCAGGCCGCGTCCGCACGCCCGGCAACAGGCCGCGGTCCATCGGCCGTCCGTGTTCATCGGGCATTGCGCCGACGATGGTGGCGAGCATCCTCACCTTCGGCGCGGACAGGCAGCCGCCGCTCTGGCCGGGCTTGCAGGCGAGCGCGGCCGGCTTGAACCCGCACGTCAGCGGGTTCTCGACCACGCCGTCGCGCACTCCGTCCTTCGCGTCGCAGGCTGCAAAGGTCGCCTTCTCGTACAACGACCAGTCGGCGTCGCTCAGCGCCGCAGCCGGTTGCTGCTTCTGAAGCAGCGAGGACCACATCATCCGCACCGAAATCAGCGGCATGTACGGCCCCGGCGCACCCGCGACGATGCCGTCGTAATCGGCGGGATATTCCTCCAGTTCCTTGAGGCCCTGCCGCCCGCCGCCCGAACAGCCGAGGAAATAGCTGTGCGTCGCCGGCCGCGCGTAGAAGCGCGCGACGATGGCTTTGGCGGCCAGCGTGGCGAGGTGCGTGGCACGGTGTTCGTAGTCGGTGCGCACCTTCGGGTTCATCATCCAGTGCGGCTGGCTGCTCCTGTGGCCGCTGTCGGTGGTGACAGCGGCGAACCCTTCGGTCACGCGGCGGCTGAGGTCGTTATAGTTGAACACGCCGGCATCCCCGCCGACACCGGCGCCGAGCAGCCGGCCGTTCCACGCACCCGCCAGCGGCAACCATAATTCAAAGCCGATATCGCCCTCGATCGTACCCGCGACCCGACATAGCGGTACCCGGACGGGCAACGACTTGTACCCGCCCGGCGTATCCGGCTGGAACGGCTGCGCAGCGTTCGCATGAACCGCCGCCGCGTTGGTGACGACGACCGCGCCGGCGTATGTTCCCGCCAGGCTCGCGCAATCCTGTGCCGCCGCCGGCACCGCCCAACCGGCCGCGACCAGGCCGGCGAGACACCAGCGGCGGCGCATCAGAACTTGACCCCGGCGGTGACCGAGATCAGCCGCGGGATTGGGTTGGTGGATTGCGGATCGTAGCCGCGCACCTGATCGACGAACGGCGGGTTGCGGTTGAACAGGTTGCGCGCATCCACCGACAGCGTGAAGCGCGGCGTGATGTCGAAGCCGAGGTACAGGTCGACCGTGTCGTAGGCGCTGATCCGCTGGTACGGCGTCACGCCGGTGTTGGCGTAACCGCTCAGATGGTTGAGCGTGACACGCCCGTGCACCGCGCCCACCGTCGCGCCGACATCCGCCTGCATACGGAATTTCTGCGGAAAGTTGATGGTGTTGACGACGTTGGTGAAGGCGGCACCCGGCACCGGGATGTAGCCGTAATGCGTGAAATAGGTGCCCTGCACGCCGCTGTCGATCTTCACCGCGCCGAAGCTGTGCGCATAGTTCAGCCCGAAATCGAGCCCACGCACCAGCGCCTCGCCAAGGTTCTGCCGTCGCCCGTCGACGATGAACGTCACCGTTGATGCATTGATCGCCTGGTTGATCGGCAGGCCCGAGCCGATCAGGGCCGCGACCTGCGCCGCACTTGGGTTCAGCGTGACGAACGGCGCGTAGAGCGGGTTGGTGAGGATGCCGGACGTGCCGCGCAACGCGTTGATCTGGTTCTTATAGTCAATGTCGAAATAGGTCGCGGTGGCGACCAGCCCGGGCACGAACGACGGCGCATATTCGAAACCGGCCGACCACGTCGTTGCCGTTTCCGGTTTCAGGCCGGGGTTGCCGCCGGCGATGCCGATGCCGGTCTGGTTGCCGGCCGCGCCGGGCAGCGTATCGTAATACAGGCCGGCGCCGCCAGCGACCTGCGAGATTTCGGTGAAGGTCGGCGCGCGGAACGAGGTGCCGTAGCTGCCGCGCACCGTCAGATTGTGGATCGGCTTCCATGTCACGCCGACCTTGGGGTTCTTGGTATCGCCGAAGTTGCTGTAATGCTCATACCGGCCGGCGAGCGACACGGTGAGTTGCTGGAAACCGGGAATGGCGTTGGCCGCGCCGAAGATCGGCACGTACAATTCGGCGAACACCGCCTTCACGTCGCGGCTGCCGGCGTCGGCGATCGTCCGCTGCGCGGCGCTGTTGCCCATCACGAGGCTGGTGAAGGTATATTCCTTGCGATATTCCCCGCCGATCGCGGTGCGGACGTTGCCGCCGGGTAGGTGGAACAGCGACCCGGTGAATTGCAGGTTCGCGACGTCGAGCCGGGTCGCGCCGACGATCTGGAAATAATTGTCGTGGATGCTCGCCAGCGTCGCCGGGTTGTTCGGGCCGCCGAACACGTTGAGCGCGGTCGCCGGGTTGGGGTCGGCCAGCGCCGTCGCCAGCGCCGCCGCGTTCACGCCGACACGCCGGTCGGACACGTCCTTGGACTCGCCGTGCTGGTAATAGGCCGTGGCGGACCAGTCGCCGAACAGCTTGGCCTCCGCGCCGCCGGACACGTTCCACGAATAGCCGTGGTACGGGTTCTGGTCCGCGCCGAGTTCGGGCAGCAACGAATAGGCGACCGTCTCCGATGTCACGCCAGCGGCAGGCGCGACGAAGAACGGGTTGGTGTTGCGCACGGTCGCGGTGAACGTGTCGTTGATGCCGGGCGTGATCCCGTCGCGGTAGGAATAGAAACCGTCCGCGAAGATGCGCAGGCGCGAACCAACATCCTGGCTGAAATTGACGACCGTGCTGATCCGCTGCTGTTCGGGGATGACCGCGTCGTAGCCATTGTAATCGCACTTGTTGCTCGTTCCCGCGATCAGCGAAGCGGCGTTTGCGGTGGTGACGCCGCCGGCGGGAATGGCATAGCTGCGGCCACCGGCGGTGATCGTGCCGGGGTTGCAGAACGTAGTGCGCAGATCGCGCCCGCTGCGGTCGCGATTGTCGTCGCGGTACCAGGGCAGGCTTGCGCCGTAGAGCGCCGAATTGTGCGTATATTCGGCGGCGAAGGTGAGATAGCCCCCGTTCCACTTCTTGCCGAACAGGCCGGCGACCTGCTGTTCGCCGTAAGCGCCATCATCGGTGAAGCCGCTGCGCGCGCGCAGTTCGGCACCGTCGAAGTTCTTGCGCAGGATGAAGTTGACCACCCCCGCAATCGCATCCGACCCGTAGATCGCCGATGCGCCGTCCGCCACCACCTCGACCCGGCTGAGCATGATCGACGGGATCACCGACGGGTCGGTATATTGCCCCTGCGTGCCCTGCGGCGGCAGGCGCTTGCCGTCGTACAGCACCAGCGTCGCGTTGGTGCCGATCCCGCGCAGGTTGATGCCGGACCCGCGCGTTGCATTGGCCGCGCCGTTCTGCGCGGTGCCGCCGTTGCGGTTCTGCCCCAGCCCGACGACCTGCGGCACGCGGCGCAGCAGATCCGCGCTCGACGTCACCGGTTCCTGCGCGATTTTTGCCTGATCGACCGAGATCACCGCCGAGCCGACCGCCGCGACGCCCTTGATGCGGCTGCCGGTGACGACGATGTCGCTGTTGGTCGCACTGCTGGCGGACGCCGGCTGCGTCTCGTCATCCGCCAGCGCCGTGGCGGGCGCGGAGCCGGTGGTCGGCGTTGGATCGGCCTGTGTCACCGGCTGCGCGGTCTGCGCGGCGGCAGGCGTCGCAAGGGCGATGGCCCAGCGCGCCACACGCGATGCCCGACAAGGTGTGCGCAAGACGTCGTTCGACGAACGAAAGCATGTCAGTCTCCTCTCTCTGAACCGGTCGCGCCTTCCATCGGGCGCGTACCGGAGGGTGTGTTCGAGCTATTGTGCCTCCGCGCGTGCGGGCTTCAGCGCGCGTGAAAACCGCGGCGCCAGCGACAGCAGAACGATCGCGGCGATCAGGATGGCCGCGCCGACCAGATCGGGCGTGCTCGGCGCGGGAAGGCCCCAGCCGACCGCCAGCAGGATCGCGCCGCCGATGCCGGCGACCAGGCTGGAGGCGCGCTCCAGCGGCACGCAATAGGCGTTCTCGCGCGCGTCGAGCAGGATCACCGCCGAGAAGATCGAGATGATCGTCAGCGTCACTGCGATCGCGACTAAGGACCAGATCACCGGATCACCCCACACGCCAAGGAAGCCGATACCGAGTTGCCCCGCCTGCCCGCCGATCCCGCTTGCCGACAGCACCGCCAGCGCCACCACCGCAAGCGGCAACGCGACGATCTTCTCCTCGACGAAATAGCGGCGGATCGAGGCGGGCTCGCCGGTTTTGGAAACCCGCGTCATCACCGCCAGCCGGATGAAGTAGCCGAGCGTGTACAGCACCACGTCGAGCAGCGCGAGCGGCGGCAGCGCGAGGCCGCCACGCGCATGGATGGTGATGAACAGCGCCACCGCCACCATCACCAGCGCGGTCCAGCTCCACCACCGCACCTTGCGCCCGAACATCAGGTCGACCAGCGGCGCGATGATGAGGATGTCGCCGCGCATCAGCAACTGGATGAAAGGGATACTCACGCCCTGGAACGTGAACGACAGCGGCACGGTGAACAGCACCAGCGCGGTGCCGAACGCGGACAGCAAGGTGTAGCGGGTCGGGAACGGTACCCGCAGCCCGGCGACGGCAACCGTGTTCGCCTCGCGGTACCAGCCCGACAACCAGATGAAGACGTACGTCATCACCAGGTTGAGGATCAGCGAGGCGGGCAGCGTTTCCAGCCCGGTGAGCGGCCCACCGAAGCGCGCGTTGGGCTGCGTCGTCACCAGCTTGGTGATGATGACGTTGGGTAGGTACGCGAGGAAATAGAGGAAGACGATCCCCTCCAGCGGGAAAGCGCGGCGGCTCACGCGACGATCTCCACCATGTCGCCCGCAATGACATAGCGGGCGTTCAGCCCAGCCTCGCGGGTAATATCGGCCACGTACGCAACCACCTCCGCATGATGCGGATCGTCCTGCCCGACGATGCGCGGCACCGCGTCGCGGCCGATGTAGAGCGGCAGGAAGCCGCTACGCACGATGCGCCCGCCGGCGACTTCGAAGCGCGCCACCATCGACAGGCGTGACGCGGTCGGGAAGTTATACAGCCCCTCGAAATCCGGCTCCCATTCCTCCGCGAGCACGCGGATCTCGTTCCAGCTTTTCGACGCTGCGTGGGCTGCGCCCATCTTGAGATCGGTCGCGAAGTTGCACAGCGAATGGAACACCGGCCGCCCGTCGATCAGCTCGCACCCTTTAAGGATGTGCGGATGCCCACCGAGGATCGCGTCCGCCCCCGCCGCGATCGCCGCGCGGGCGACGTCGCGCGCGTAATCGGGGATGCTCGCCCGCACGAAGTGGATACCCCAGTGCAGCGAGACGAACACCACGTCGGTATCGGCCTTGGCGGCGCGGATATCCGCCTCCAGAGCGGCGAGATCCTCGCGATGCGGGAAGCTGTGCGTCCGTGGCGGCGTGCCAGGCTGGTCGTGCTCGATCTGCTCGTACACAGTGAAGGCGCGCATCGGCGCGCAGCCGGGGCGACGCTCGTCCGCCCAATAGTTCATCGGCAGGATGCTCGAATAAGCGAGGAAGGCGACCGTCGTGCCGTCCGCTAAAGTATAGCGGGCGGGCTTGCGCGCCTCCGCGATGTTGGCACCGGCGCCGACCACCTGCATGCCGGCTTCCTCGATATGCGCCTTGGTCTCGAAGAACGCGTCGTTGCCCCAGTCGAGCACATGATTGCCCGCCATCGAGATCAGGTCGAACCCCGCGCGCGCCAGTGCAGCGGCCCCCTCCGGCCGCGCCAGCACCGCATGGCGTGCTTGCGGTGCGCGCACGCCCGCCGCCGCGAAACTGGTTTCGAGTTGCCCGAACGTCACCTCGGCGTCGGCGAGCACGTCGCGCGTCGCGACGAAGCTCTCGTCATAGTCGGCGCGGTCCATCGCGAGATCACCGACCGCGAGGACCACGCCGCTCATGCCGCCACCCCGAACCGGATCGGCGCCGACAGCGCGCCGATTTCGGGAAAGCGCGTCGGCTTCGGCTCGCCCGCCAGCGTGAACGACGGCGCGGCGGCGAGCAGTTCCTCGATCGCCACGCGCAATTCCAGTCGCGCCAGGGCGGCACCGACGCAATTGTGCGGCCCGCGACCGAACGCGAGCGAATCCTTCATGTTCGGCCGGTCGATACGGAAGCTGTCGGGCTCGTCGAACACATCGGCATCGCGGTTGGCGGAGGCATAGACCAAAGCGATCGGCTCGCCTGCGGGGATGGTGCGCTCCCGAATCGTCACCGGGCACGTCGCGGTGCGCGCGAAACCGCGATACGGCGCGTACAATCGCAGGAACTCCTCGATGGCGGCCGGCATCAGCGACGGGTCTGCGCGCAGTTCCGCCTGTAGATCGGGGTGACGCGACAGATGCACCGCGATGGATCCGATCACCACGCTCGGCGCGATCAGCCCGACCACCAGCACCTGCCGGATCGTACCGACAATCATCTCCTCAGGCAGCGGCTCGCCATCGACCCGTACCGCCAGCAGCGCGCTGGTCGCATCCTCGTCGACCGGCAGCGGCGTGGCGCGACGGTCCGCCACCACCTCACGCGCCATGTCGTAGAGCAGTGAACTGGTTTCCTTGGTGGTGTCCATGTCGGCGGACTGCACCGCGACATTGTAACGCCGCCCGGCATCGACCAGCGCGTCGATGGCGTCCGAATCGAGGTTCATCCAGTGCGCGAACACCGCCACCGGCATGTGCGCGCCATAATCGGCGCAGACGTCGCCGCCGCCATTCGCGACCATCCTGGCGACGAGATCGCGGCAGATCGTGCGCACCACCGGTTCGAGCCGCGCGATGCGCCGCTCGGTCAGCAGCGGGCTCAGCGCGCGGCGATACGGCGTGTGCTCCGGCGGATCTAGATGCAGCGGCGGCCGACGGCCGGTGAACGCGACCTTGGGTACGACGTTCTGCTGCGAGGTGATGTAGGTCTGCCACTCGGTCGCTGCGGTAGCGACGTCGTCGTGCTTCATCAGCGCCCAGAAACCGCCCCACGTATCGCTATGCACGACCGGGCACTGCTCGCGCAGCCGCGCATAATCGGCATGAGCACTGTCGAAGCTTTCAGCGGCGAGCGGATCATAGTCATGAGACATAACAATCTAGCTATGCGGCGATGTAAGCGCTTGCAAGCGCTTTCTTGCACAAAGCTTGCGCAAGGGTAGAAGCGGCGCATGATCGCTCGGGCTCCCCGTCTCGAAGACGTCGCTGCGCTCGCCGGCGTGTCCACCGCGACCGTCTCGCGCTTCCTCAACAACCCCGGCGTCGTCGCCGCCGCGACGGCGCGGCGGATCGAGGCGGCGGTCGCGCAGACCGGCTATCTCCCAAACCTCAATGCCGGCGCACTCGCGTCGAACCGCTCGCGATTGATCGCGGCGCTGGTGCCGGACATCGCCCAATCGATCTTCAACGACACGATGGAGGCGATGATCGAGCAGCTCTCCGACGACGGCAACAGCGTCGTCATGTCGCTGACGGGTGCTGACAACCGCCGGCTCAACGCGCAGATCAACGCGGCATTGTCACGCCGGGTCGATGCGATCATCCTCACCGGCATCGTGTCCGACCAGCACACCCGCGAGCGCCTGCGCAGTCACCCGATCAGCGTCATCGAGACATGGGGCCTGCCGGAGGATCCGATCGACGTTGCAGTCGGCTTCTCGCACGCCGCGGCCGGGGCGGCGATGGCGGACTTCCTGCACGAGCGGGGCTACCGCCGGCCGCACCTCATCGTGCCGCGGTCGGCGCGCTCGGAACGGCGCGCTTCGGGGTTCGAGAAAAGCTGGTGCGCCACAGGGGCCGAGCCGCCGACGCGGTTCGAGGTCGCCGTGCCAAGCCACTTCGGCCAGGGTCGCACCGCGTTCCTCGCCCTGGCTACACTGCCCACCCGGCCCGACGTGGTCGTCTGCGGATCGGATTGGATCGCCCAAGGCCTCATTGTCGAAGCGCAGGCGGCGGGCGTGCGCGTTCCAGAGGCCCTTGCCGTCACCGGGTTCGGAAATCTTCGGCTTGCAGACGACATGCGTCCGACGATCACCTCGGTCGATATCGATGGGTCGCGGATCGCAACCGAGGTCAACCGTATCCTACGTCGCCGGGCCGCGGGGGAGACGGGTATCGAAAGGCATGTCGATGTCGGCTTCAACATCGTTCCTCGGGAGAGCGCCTGAAATCCGCCAGCGAGCACCGGCGATCGATCAGGTCTAGGCGAGAGCAGGATACTCCATCACGGCGAGATCAGTGAGGAGGTCGGGGCCAGTCGGCTCCCACCCCAGCCGTGCCCGCGTCCAGGCGTTCGATGCGATCATGTCAAGCGCTGCGAAAGGCGCCATCCACCCAAAATAATGCTCGACCTCTTCGGTCGCGACCGAACGGACCGGCAACCCCGTACCCTTGCCGATCGCCTCGGCGATGGCCCGTGCGGTGACGCCCTCCTCTACCGATGCATTGTATCGCGCTCCCGGCTCACCCTTCTCCAAAGCCAGGACGTAAAGCTTCGCCACGTCGCTGACATGGGCTGCGGACCAGCGGGTCTGCCCCTCGCCCACATACGCTACTGCGCCGGCACGCCGCGCCTCGGCGACCAGCGGCGTGATCAACCCGGCCCTGGTGGTGTCGTGCACCTGCGGCAGCCGGATGGTACGCACGTCGATGCGTCGCGCGATCAGCGCTGCGCCCGCAAGCTCGGTCGCGATGCGCGGATTGGCGTGGCGCGGGTTGAGCACGTCCTCGGTCGCCAGACCACCGCCCAACGGTGTGCCGATGCCGACACCCGAGGTAATCAGGAACGGCTTCTGCGTGCCTTCCAGCGCCTCACCCATTGCGGCGATGTTGCGTTCGTCCTTCTTGGTATTTTCGAAGAAGGTCTCGAAGTTATGGTCAAACGCGCAGTGGATCACCGCATCGACCGCCGCTGCGCCGCTGGCGAGCGTCTCCGGCTGGTTGAGGTCACCGCGATGGACCTCCACGCCGGCCTCTTCGAGCCGACTGGCGCCAGCGTTGGAGCGGGTGAGACCGAGCACCTGATGGCCGCGATCGAGTAGCTCGGGAATTACGTGCGAGCCGATGAAGCCGGTCGCACCGGTCAGGAATACGCGCATGGGGATCTCCTTCTTGCCAGCGCGGCGTATCCCGACCCGATCGGACATGGTAAAGTAGTGTCGTTATCATGGTATAGTCTGCAACAGGATCGATCATGGCAAGCGATGCGCCTAATCAACTCGGCACCTATCTGCGTGATCGACGCACGCGTCTCGATCCGGTCGCATTCGGTTTCGCCGGGGGCCGAAGGCGCACGCCAGGCTTGCGCCGTGAGGAAGTGGCAAGCCGCGCGAACATCAGCGCGACTTGGTATACGTGGCTGGAACAGGGGCGCGGCGGCGCGCCATCGGCCAACGTGCTTGATCGCATCGCCAAGGGCCTGATGCTGACCGAGCCGGAACGCGAGCACCTCTACATGCTGGGGCTCGGCCACCCGCCTGAGGCACGCTACCAGCCGGTCGACGGCATTAGCCCCCGACTACAGGGCGTGCTCGACGCAATGCTGCTGAGCCCCGCCATCATCAAGACCGCGATGTGGGACGTCGTCGGCTGGAACAGGGCGGCTGCGGTGGTGCTGACGGACTATGCCAAGCTGCCGCGCGAAGGACGCAACATCCTTCGCCTCATGTTCGGCAGCGACCACGTCCGGGCTCGCAACGAGGATTGGGACAGCATTGCCCGCTTTGTCGTCGGCGCCTTCCGCGCAGACGTCTCGCGCGCGGGCGCGAACAACAGTGCGGCGGCCAGCGAGCTCGTTGCCGAACTTTGTCGCCTCAGCCCCGAGTTCGAGAGGCTGTGGCAGGATAACGACGTGGTGGCGCACGGTGAGGGTGTGAAACGCATCCACCACCCCGACGCGGGGCTGCTCGCGATGGAGTTCTCCTCGTTCGCAGTGGAAGGGCGGCCGGAACTCGGGATGATCGTCTACAATCCCGCATCGTCAGCCGATGCCGAGCGATTGCGCGCGCTGCTGGACATGCGCGAAGCCTGATCGGGAGACGGCGCCGAGGGCGCTTGGCAGTGCGCCTAGACCGTGGAGGAGAAAGCAGCGCTGCTACGAACGTGTCGGCATCGATCGACGTATGCACTGGCGGAGACGGAGGGATTCGAACCCTCGATACGGTTTCCCATATGACGCTTTAGCAAAGCGTTGGTTTCAGCCACTCACCCACGTCTCCGGCGCACGGCAGAGCGGGGCTATAGCGGCGCTTTTCGGAAGGATCAACCGCATGTGTTGCGCGCATTTGCCGTAAAATCGACTCGCCTCGGCGTGCGGTTCATTGTGGATAAAGCAAAACAGGCGCTACGCTCCCGCGACTTGAGTTCGGGGGAGTTGCGCGATGCGCGGTGGTTTTGTTCGTTGTTCGATGATCGCGGGTGCGCTCGCCACGGTGGTGGCACCCGGCTTCGCGCAGGTGCGGACGGTCGATCCCAACGAGGCGATCGATAGCGACCTTCGCAATGCTGGCCCGCGTACGCCGACGATGAGCAACCCGGCCGCGCGTACGCAACCGGCGCCGGAGCGTTACCCCGACACGCCGGTTCCCGCCGAAACCGATTCGCGCGTGTCGGCCGGCACCAGCTACGACGCACCGCCCGCGCGGCGCGATACCCGGCCGCCAGCGGCACCGGCTGAGGGCGGGTTCGACACGCGCGACCGGGCCGAGGCCGCTGCCGCCCGCCCCGATACGTTCAAGCGCGAGGAACTGCTCAGCGCAGCCGAGGGCACGTTCGGTAAGGGCGCCGCCGGCCTGTCCGGCATCCTTGAGCGCACGCTCAAGGAACAGGGCGAACCCAATGCCTATATCGCCGGCAGCGAGGCTTCGGCGGCGGTGGTGCTCGGCCTGCGCTATGGCAAGGGCAAGATGTTCCATAAGATCGAGGGCGAACGTCCGATCTACTGGACCGGCCCGTCCGTCGGTTTCGATCTTGGCGGCGATGCCAACAAGGTGTTCGTGCTGGTCTACAATTTGTATGACAGTGAGGAAATCTATCATCGCTTCCCCGCCGCCGAGGGGCGCCTATATTTCGTCGGCGGGTTCGCCGCGACATATCTGCGCTGGGGCAACGTCGTGCTGATCCCGATCCGGCTCGGCGTCGGCTGGCGGCAGGGCGTCAATGTCGGTTACATGAAGTTCAGCCACAAACAGAACTGGTTCCCATTATAATCCGGTCGCAGCCAACGCTGCCGCGCCGCCTGGAGCGGATGCGGACAGGCGCGCGCTGGGTGCTGGCGGCGGTGTACCTGACAGCGGGCGTGCTGCATCTGCGCGACCCCGCGCCGTTTCTGACGATCGTGCCGGCGTGGGTGCCTGACCCCGCGGGTACGATCGCGGTCACCGGCCTATGCGAAATCCTCGGCGCGATCGGGCTGCTGGTGCCGCGCCTGCGCTGGTGGGCAGGGGTGATGCTCGCGGCGTATGCGGTGTGCGTGTTCCCCGCCAACATCAAGCACGCGGTCGATTACGTGACCCTTGGGCGTGGCGGGTTGAGCCTATGGTATCACGTGCCTCGCCTGCTGTTGCAGCCGGTGATCGTATGGTGGGCGCTGTTCGCCGGGTGCGTGATCGATTGGCCGCTGCGCCGGCACAGCTATCCGCGCAGTTCCGCGTTCCGATAGCGACGCGGCGGTGGCGAACGAACGGTTCGCACGGTAAGGCATCGCCATGACCGACGATCCCTTTGCTCTGTTCGACGCCTGGTACGCCGAGGCCCGCGAAACCGAAATCAACGATTCGAACGCGGTGGCGCTCGCCACCGTCGACGCGCAGGGCTGCCCTGCGGTGCGGATGGTGCTGTTGAAGGGGCACGGGCCGGAGGGCTTCGTGTTCTACACCAACCGGCAGAGCCGCAAGGCGGATGACATCGGCGCCAATGCCAACGTCGCCTTGCTGTTCCACTGGAAATCGCTGCGCCGCCAGATCCGCATCGAAGGCGCGGTGACGCAGGTGTCGGACGCGGAGAGCGATGCCTATTTCGCCAGCCGTGGCCGCGATTCGCGGCTCGGCGCATGGGCGTCCGACCAGTCCCGCCCGCTTGACGCGCGCGAGACGTTCGAGGCACGCTTCGCCGAGATGGAGGCGCGCTTCGCAGGCGGCGACGTGCCGCGCCCGCCGCACTGGGGCGGCTACCGCGTCGCGCCGGAGCGGATCGAATTCTGGCAGGACCGCGCTCACCGGCTGCACGAACGACGGCTGTTCACGCGCACGGCCGGTGGCGGCTGGAACGAGGGTTTGCTCTACCCGTGAGCGTGGACTCGCGCCTTTCGCTCAGCAAACTGCCGCTGGCGGCGCGCGGAGCGCTTGCCAGCGTGGGGACCGCGTGTTTCCTGCTGGCGTTGAAGGGCTATGCGGCATGGTCCACCGATTCGGTGGCGATGCTGGGGTCGCTTGCCGATACCGCGCTCGATCTCGTTGCGTCGTGCGTCACCCTGTACGGGGTCCATGTCGCGACCATCCCGGCGGATCATGACCATCGCTACGGCCACGGCAAGGCGGAGGCGCTCGCGGCGTTGTTCCAGGTCGCGTTGATCGCGGTGTCGGCGGTCGGCATCCTGTGGGAGGCGATCCGCCAATTCGGCGCGCCCGCCACCACGCATGATGCCGGCACCGGCATCGGCGTGTCGGTCGCGGCGATCGCCGTGACGCTCGTGCTGGTCGCCTATCAGCGCCGGGTGATCGCGCAGACCGGCTCGGTCGCGGTCAGCGCGGACAATGTGCATTACCAGTCCGATCTGCTGCTCAACGTCTCGGTGATCGTCGCACTGGTACTCGATCAGGTGATGCACCTGCGCGGCGCCGATCCCGTGTTCGGCGTCCTGATCGCGCTATGGCTCGGCTGGGGGGCGCTGCGTTCGGCCGGCAGCGCGATCGAACTGCTGATGGACAAGGAATGGCCGGTCGAGGAGCGCGACCGGCTGATCGCGCTGATCGCGGATCATCCCGAACTGCGCGGGCTGCACGACATCCGCACGCGCCGGTCGGGCACGCACGATTTCGTGCAATTCCACATGTACGTCGCGCCAGAGATGACGGTGGCGGACGCGTACGAAGTCGTCGAATCGGTGACCGAGCGGATTCACGTCGCCTACCCGAAGGCGGACGTGCTGATCCACGTTGATCCGGGCTGGCGGCTCGATGCCAATAATCCGCTGATCGAGCCCGACGTGATCGGCAAGCCCAAGGAGCGCGCATGAGACTCCCCTTCACCCAAATCGACGCCTTCGCCAGCACCCCGTTCGAGGGCAACCCGGCGGCGGTGATGCCGCTGTCCGAGTGGCTCGACGACGATGTGCTGCTGCGCATCGCCGCCGAGAACAACCTGTCCGAAACCGCCTTCCTCGTCCCCGATGCGAGCGGCGACAGCGACTTCGAATTGCGCTGGTTCACGCCCACCAACGAGGTAGTGATGTGCGGGCACGCCACACTGGCGAGCGGCCACTTCGTATTGAGCGCCGACCGCAATCGGGAGCGCGTCACGTTCCGCACGCGGCAGGCGGGCACGCTGGCGGTGGCGCGTGCCGGCGCCGATTACCAGTTGTCGCTGCCGGTGTGGGCGCCCTCACCCAAGCCGCTGCCGGAGATCGTCGCCGCGCTCGGCGTGACCCCGGTGGAGACGCTGTGGCACGAACATCGTTACGGGCTGATCGTGCTCGAGAACGAGGCGCAGGTCCGCGCGGTCGAGCCCGACTTCCGCAAGCTGGCGCGCGAGGGCGATTGGCTCACCATCGTCAGCGCGCCCGGCGACACGACCGATATCGTCAGCCGCGCCTTTGCGCCGGGCGGCGGCATCGACGAGGACCCGGTGACCGGCTCCGCCCACGCGGTCGCGGTGCCGTATTGGGCGAAGCGGCTTGGACGCGATACACTGACCGCCTATCAGGCGAGCGCGCGCGGCGGGCGCCTGACCTGCACGCTCGATGGCGATCGCGTGGTGCTAGGCGGCGCTTGCGTGACGGTGATCGAGGGGACGTTCTTCCTGTAACCGGCGGACCTGCGGTCGCGCTGGCGCTATGCCGCGACCAGCGCCCGCTCGGTTTCCTCGATCCAGCCGCCGCCCAGCACCCGTTCGCCCGCATAAAGCACCGCCGCCTGCCCCGGCGCGACGCCATATTCGGGCGCATCGAACCGCACGCTGTCGCCGTCGAGCCATGCGGGCACCGGCTTGGCGAGCGAGCGCACCTTGGCGGTCAGCGGCCCGGCGAAATCGCCGCCCAGCCAGTTGATCCCGGACAGCCGCGCCGCGCTGACGCCGAGCGCCGCGCGCGGACCCACCACGACCTGCCGCGACGCCGCGTCCAGCCGGATCACGTACAGCGGCTCGGGCGTGCCGCCGATCTCCAGCCCGCGCCGCTGGCCGACGGTGAAGTGGATCAGCCCCTTATGCCGGCCGAGCACACGCCCGCCCTCGTCGACGATCTCGCCGCTGGTATCCGCCTCCGGCCGGAGTTTTTTTACGAGCGAGGCGTAATCGCCATCAGGCACGAAGCAGATGTCCTGACTGTCCGGCTTCATCGCCACGCCCAGCCCAAGTTCCGCAGCCAGTTCGCGCACGCGCGGCTTGGGCAGGCCGCCCAGCGGGAAACGCAGATAATCGAGCTGACTTTGCGTGGTCGCGAACAGGAAATAGCTCTGGTCGCGCGCAGGATCGGCGGCACGGTGCAGTTCGGCGCCCTGTGCGCCCTCGACCCGGCGGACGTAGTGGCCGGTCGCAAGGCAGTCCGCGCCGAGATCGCGCGCGATCTTGAACAGATCGGTAAACTTCGGCCCCATGTTGCAGCGGACACACGGGATCGGCGTGCGACCGGCGAGATATTCGTCGGCGAACCCGTCGATCACGTCGGCGCGGAAGCTGCTTTCGTGATCGAATACGTAATGCGCGATGCCAAGCCGGTCGCACACGCCACGCGCATCGCGAATATCCCGCCCCGCGCAACAGCTTCCCGCGCGCCCGACCGCCTCGCCATGATCATAAAGTTGCAGCGTAATGCCGATCGTCTCGGCCCCGGTCCGCGCGGCGAGCGCCGCCACCACCGATGAATCGACACCGCCCGACATGGCAACGACGATGCGACGACCGGAAAGATCGGCGCCAAGCTGGAAATCGGCTTCGGAGATCATGGTCACAAGATAGGCCTTCATACAGGCCGATGCAAAGCACCTCTGCATCGCGACGCGTGCGACGTCCCTGCGAACACGCCCGAACTACGCAACTTTTCTTTGCGAGCTTTACCAGCCCTTTAGACGCCGCGGCTAAAGCTCTCTTCTCGTCGAAGCGATCGGCGTGCGTGACCAGAGGCGTATTCGAGTGGATCTGAGTTTCTCCAGGTTTGAACACGACGGTCGCGTTACGGGCCTGCCGCCGGATCTGGCGGTGCTGATGGTCGGCGTCACCGCGCGGCAGGCCGCCAGCCCGACCGCGATGATCCATGCCCGCCTTTCGTCGCATGTCGTGACGGACACGCCGTTCGCGCCATCGCACGGCGCGTTCAATGCACGCGTCGCCGCGCTGTTTACCCGCTGGAAGGGGACGTGAAGGCAGCGTTTACCACGCTGCTTTAAACGCCCTTCAATCCGGCAAGATATTGCCGTTTCGAGTTTGAGAGGGGGCCCCCGCCCCGATCGAGGTGATGATGATCGAGAACCAGAAAATTCGTCCGGCCAAAGTGATCGGCCCGCTCGGGGAGCCGCTGACGCTCGAGTCGTTGCCCCCGCCCGAGACGACGCGCTGGGTCGTGCGCCGCAAGGCCGAGGTGGTTGCCGCGGTCAACGGCGGGCTGCTGAGCGTGGACGAAGTGTGCGAGCGCTACAACCTGACGGTGGAGGAGTTTGCCGGCTGGCAGCGGGCGATCGACCGTTCCGGCATGCCCGGGCTGCGCGTGACCCGCATCCAGCATTATAAATCGCTCTACGAGCGCCAACAGAAATACTGAGCACGACGGATTGTTGAATCGCAACCGGAACAAACTTCCCGCCCATACGTCTTTGTCTATGTCAACCCCGACGTTGGGGAGCAATGGAGGGACATATGGGATTCATTATCTGGCTCGTAGTTGGTGGTATTGTGGGCTGGCTGGCCAGCATGGTCATGCGCACCGACGCTCAGCAGGGTATCATTCTTAACGTCGTCGTCGGCATCGTCGGCTCGGTGATTGCCTCGTTCATCTTCGGCGGCGGCATCAACGAAGGCATTACTGTAATGACCTTCATCTATTCGTTGATCGGCGCGATCATCCTGCTCGCGATCGTCAATCTGGTGCGTCGCGGTTCGCTGCGTTAAGCGCGAAAGACGGATCAAGCCTGAGAGGGCCGCGCGGTTACGCCGCGCGGCCTTTTTGCGTTATTTCAGCAGGAAGCGCACCGAGAGCGTGGCTGATACCCGCGATTCACCGGCCGCAAGCGGCGTCGGCGCGGCCTTTGCAGCGCGCATGAACACCACCGGACCGGGTGATGTGCCGTCATTGGCGCCATTCTCCGCGATCGACACGATCCGCGCCACCGACATGCCCGCCGCCTTGGCATAGAGCTCGGCACGGGCCCGCGCGATCTTCACCGCATCTGCCCGCGCCTCGTCGAGCGCAGCATCGGGATCGTCCAGCGCAAGCGTCGGCCCGTCGATCTGGTTTGCGCCCACCGTGGCGAGCGTGTCGAGTATCGCGCCCGCCCGCGCGATGTCGCGGAACCGCACCGCCACCGAATTGCTCGCCTGATACCCGGTGATGGCCGGCGCCTGACCATCGGCATAGCGATATTGCGGGCTGAGGCTGACTGTCGCAGTCTGAAGATCGCGTGCCGCCACGCCCGCCTTCTTCAGCGCGTCGATCACGCGCGTCATGCGCTGCGCATTTTCGGAAAGGGTCGAAGCGGCGGTGTTTCCTTGCGTCACCACACCGGCCCGGATCGTCGCGACATCCGGCGTCCGTGTCGTGCTGCCCTCTGCGGTCACGTCCAGAAGCGTCCCCTCGGCCAGGACGGTCGGCGCCGCACTGGTCTGCGCCGCGGCCGGCAGCGGAGCGAACGGCAGCAGCGTCAACGCCGCGACATGAAGAGGAAAACGCATCGTAATAATCTCCCGGTTGAACAAGCGACAAGGCCCGTGGCGGCTCTATTCGCATGCGTCGGAAAAACCGAAGATGAACGGAACGACCGCGCAACAAAATGCTGAAACCACGCGACCGTTGACAATATGTAACAGGATTCGCCGCTGAGACTGTTCGGGAGATATTGCGGCGTCGCGCCGAAACGTTCATTCTACGAGACGTAAAGCGAACGGCGCTTGAGCGTGGTGCATTATTCATGTAACACAGCCCCTAGTGCGCGGGACCGGCCGGGGCGAGGACGTGGCAGAGATGAATTACGAAACGCCGTTGTTGGGCAATGACGGCACGCTTGCGCTGCCCGCGCCGGAGCGGCGCTATCGGCGGACGCTGGTGATCGTGTCTGTCGTCGCGATCCTGCTGGTGCTGGTCGGCGGCTGGTGGTGGATGCACAGCAAGGCGGCCCCGCAGGCTGCCGTGGTGGAGCAATTACCCACCGTCACCGTGTCGATGCCGGGCCGCTCGACCGTCTCGCAGGTCATCTCCGCCACCGGGTCGCTCGCGGCGCGGCGCGACATGCCGGTCGGCGTGGCGGGCGAAGGCGGCATGATTACACGCGTGCTGGTCGAACCCGGCCAGTGGGTCGGCAAGGGCCAGGTGCTCGCTACGATCGACCGTTCGGTACAGACGCAGACCGGCGATTCGCTCGCCGCGCAGATTCGCGCGGCGGAAGCGGATGCAGGCATCGCCAAGTCGAACTACGACCGCGCGCTGGCGCTGGTTGATCGCGGCTTCATCTCCAAGGCCGATCTCGAAACCAAGGCCGCCACGCGCGACGCAGCGGAAGCGCGCGTGAAGGTGGCACGTGCGACCCTGAAGGAGCAGCTCGCCCGCAACGGACGGCTCGACATCCGCGCGCCCGAAGCGGGATTGATCCTGTCGCGCGGTGTCGAGGCGGGTCAGATCGTCGGATCGGGATCGGGCACGCTGTTCCGCATGGCGGAAGGCGGCGAACTGGAGATGCGCGCGCAGTTGAGCGAGGGCGATCTTGGCAGGATCCATGTCGGTTCGGTCGCAACCGTGCGCCCGGTCGGCAGCGCCACCACCTACCCGGGGCATGTCTGGCAGATCTCACCCGTCATCGACCCGCAAACGCGGCAGGGGATCGCGCGCATCGCGCTCGGCTACAATCCAGCGCTGCGGCCGGGTGGCTTCGCGGCAGCGGAAATCGGCGGTGGCACCACGCGCGCACCGCAACTGCCAAACTCCGCGATCCAGAGCGATGATCGCGGCAATTTCGTGTACATCCTCGATCCGAACAACAAGGTGGTCCGCCGCGCCGTGACTGTTGGTGAAGTTTCGGACGATGGCGTCGCGATCGCCAGCGGGCTGGACGGCAGCGAGCGTGTCGTGCTGTCGGCGGGTGCGTTCCTCGCGCCCGGGCAGAAGGTCGTCCCGATCGTCCAGAAGCCGGTCCTCCAGAAAACAGGCAGCTAACCCCCTCATGGGCTTCCGCAACATCTCAGCCTGGTCGATCCGCAACCCGGTCTTCGCGATCGTCCTGTTCTTCATGCTCAGCGTGGCGGGGATCGTCAGCTTCATCAGGATGGACGTCAACAACCAGCCGGATATCGAATTTCCGGTGGTGATCGTCGAGGTGTCGCAGCCCGGTGCCGCGCCGACCGAACTCGAGACGCAGGTCACGCAGAAGGTCGAGGCGGCGGTGCGCAGCCTGCAAGGTATCGACGAGATTGATTCGACCGTTACCGAGGGCCAGTCGGAAACCGTCGTCCAGCTCGCCATCGGCACCCCGATCGACCGTGCGGTGGAGGATGTGCGCGGCGCGATCCAGCAGATCCGCAGCGATCTGCCCGACGGCATTCTCGAACCGCAGGTGATCCGCGCCAACACCACCGGCAACGATCTCGCCAGCTACGCCGCGATCGGCACCGACATGACGGTCGAGCAGCTGAGCTGGTACATCGACAACACCGTTTCAAAGGAACTGCTGTCGGTCCCCGGCATGGCCGCGGTCGACCGCAACGGCGGCGTCAGCCGTGAGATCCGCGTGATCCTCGATCCGCTCAAACTGCAGGCGCAGGGCCTGACCGCGAGCCAGGTCAACCAGCAGTTGCGGCAGGTGAACCTCAACGCCGCCGGTGGCCGCGCGGAAATTGCGGGCTCCGAACAGGCGGTGCGCGTGCTGGGCAATGCCAAGAGCGCCTATGATCTCGGACAAACGCAAATCTCGCTCGGCGACGGTCGCTCGATCCACCTCGCCGACATTGCCGACGTGCGCGATCTGTATGCCGAGCAGCGCTCCTCGTCCGAGCTGAACGGCCGGCAGGTGCTGAGCTTCGACTTCCAGCGCTCCAAGACCGGCTCGGACGTCAACGTGTTCAACGGCGCGGTCAAGAAACTCGCCGACCTTGAAAAGCGCAATCCCAAGGTCAAGTTCAAGATGATCTTCAACTCGGTGAAATACACCGAGGCGCAGTATCACTCCGCGATGGAGGCGATGGTCGAGGGTGCGTTTCTCGCGGTCGTGGTGGTGTTCATCTTCCTGCGCGACTGGCGTTCGACGATCATCTCCGCGCTGGCGATCCCTTTGTCGGCGATCCCGAGCTTCTGGTTGATGGATCTGATGGGCTTCACGCTCAACAATATGACGTTGCTCGCGCTGAGCCTCGTCGCGGGCGTGCTGGTCGACGATGCGATCGTGGAGATCGAGAACATCGTCCGCCACATGCGGATGGGCAAGACCGCCTATCAGGCCTCGATCGACGCCGCCGACGAGATCGGCCTCGCCGTGCTGGCGACGACGATGGCGATCGTCGCGGTGTTCTTACCCGTAGGACTGATGCCGGGGCTGGCCGGTCAGTTCTTCAAGAACTTCGGCCTCACCGTCGTCGTCTCGGTGCTGATGAGCCTCGCGGTCGCGCGCCTCATCACGCCGATGATCGCCGCCTATTTCCTGAAGTCGCACGGTCACGCCAGCCACGGCGAGGGCCCGGTGATGGACCGCTATATGGCCACGCTGCGCTGGACGCTGAAGCATCGCTGGTCTGCGATCGTCGGCGCCGCCGTCGCGCTGGCGCTGACGGTGGTGTGCTTCTCGATGATCCCGCAGACCTTTCAGCCGGACCGTGACAGCGACAGCAGCCGCGCGATGATCGAGATGGTGCCCGGCACCACGCTCGCCGAAACGCAAGTGGTGGTGCGCAGGGTCGCCGACTTCCTCGGCAAACAGCCCGAGGTCGACTCGACCTACTCCAGGTCGCTGGTCGGCAGTGGTCGCGTTACCGCGATTTTGAAGCCGCGTGGCCAAGGACGCGACGTGACCAGCGTGCAGTTCGAACGCTCACTTGCGCCGCAGCTTGCCAAGTTCGCGGATGCGCGCGTCTCGTTCCAGTCGGGCAACGGCTGGGGCAGTTCGGGCCGTGATTTCACCGTCACGCTCGGTGGTGACGATCCCGCGATCCTGCTCAAGGCGGCACAGACGCTCGTCGCCCAGATGTCAAAGGTGCCGAGCCTCGTCGCGCCGCGCATCGCCGGCGATCTCGAACGGCCGGAAATCGTCATCCGGCCGCGCATGGATCTCGCCGCCAATCTCGGCGTGACGACCAGCGCACTGTCGAACGCGATCCGCATCGCCACGCTTGGCGATATTGACCAGAACAGCGCGAAATTCTCTCTGTCGGATCGTCAGGTGCCGATCCGCGTCGCGCTCGCGCAGGATTCGCGTCAGAAGCTGTCGACCATCAAGAACCTGCCGGTTTCCACAGCCTTGGGCAGTTCGGTGCCACTCGGTCTCGTCGCCGACATCGGCTTCGGCGCCGGACCGACCAAGATCGAGCGCGTCGCGCAGCAGCGCCAGATCACGATCGGCAGCGATCTTGCGCCGGGCGTGGTGAGCGGCACTGCGAACAAGCTGGTGCATGATCTGCCGATCATGAAGAACCTGCCGATGGGGGTTAAGGAACTCATCCTCGGCTCGTCGAAATGGCAGCAGGAGATGATCTCCAACTTCATCGTCGCGGTGTTCGCCGGCGTGTTCCTGGTGTTCGCGGTGCTGGTGCTGCTCTACCAGCGGCTGCTGCCACCGTTCGTCAACATGGGCTCGCTGATCCTCGCGCCGCTGGGCGGGCTGATCGCTTTGCTCATCACCGGCTACCCGGTGTCGATGCCGGTCTATATCGGCATGTTGATGTTGCTCGGCATCGTCGCCAAGAACTCGATCCTGCTGATCGACTTCGCACTGGAGGAGATGAAGCACGGCGTTCCGGTGCGCGAGGCGATCCTCGACGCCGGCCACAAGCGCGCCCAGCCGATCGTGATGACCACGGTGGCAATGGTGGCGGGCATGATGCCGACCGCGTTCGGCCTCAACGGCGACACGTCGTTCCGCGCCCCGATGGGCGTCACCGTGATCGGCGGGCTGACGCTGTCGACCATGCTCACGCTGCTGATCGTGCCCGCACTGTTCAGCCTCGCGGTCGGCGTGGAGCGCTGGGCGGGGCCGCGGCTCGGTCGCCGCTTGCTCACCTACCGCCCCGGAGACGATGGCCAGCCGGTGATCGAGCATGACGAGAAGCCGTTGCTGCCGCCGGCCCCGCACGCGGCCGAGTGACGAAAGCCTGAGCGCCGGACTTGAACTATCCGGCGCGTCGGGCTTTTCGTACCCGATGACGAAAGCCCGCCGCCTGAGCACCGAAGCCGCCCCGCCGGGTCTCGTCCGCATGCGGCTGATCGCCACCGGCCTGTTGCTGGCGATGGCGGCGGTGTTCCTGGTTTCCCGCACCTACGATCAGCGCTGGCCGGCGCTCGGCTTCGTGCGCGCCTTCGCCGAGGCGGCGATGGTCGGTGGCCTAGCCGATTGGTTCGCGGTGACGGCGCTGTTCCGCCACCCGCTTGGCGTGCCGATCCCCCACACCGCCATCATCCCCCGTAACAAGGACCGGATCGGCGACACACTCGCCACCTTCCTGCGCGATAATTTCCTGATCCCGCGCGTGGTTGCGCGCCGTATGCTCCGGCTCGATGTCGCTGGCGCCGCCGGACTGTGGCTGGCCAATCCGCTCGCCCGCGACGGACGTATCGCGCGTGGTGCGTCGGCGATGACGATCAGCATGCTTCAGGCGCTCGATCAGCAGCGGCTCGGCGGGATCGTCCGGGGGATGCTCGGCAAGCGGCTCGCCGATCTCGACGTGGCGCCGCTGCTAGGGCAAGCCCTGACCGCCGCCATCGCGGAGGAGCGCCACCTGCCGTTGCTCGACGGCATCGTGCGCTGGGCGGCGCGCATCCTTGAGGCCAACGACCATCTGATCCGTGCGATGGTGCATGACCGCGCCGGGTCTATCATGCGCTGGACCGGCCTCGACGAGACGCTCTCCAACAAGATCATCGCCGGCCTGAATGGGCTGCTCACCGATATGGCGGACAACCCCGAACATCCCTTGCGTGCCAAGGCTGACGAGGGGCTGGCCAGCCTCGCGCACGACCTGATGCATTCCCAAGAGATGCAGGCGCGGGTGGAAGCGATCAAGGCCGAGATCATCGCCAACCCGGCGATGCAGCGCTGGCTCGACGGCGTGTGGGAACAGGCGCGGGTCGGAATGATGAACATGGCACGCGATCCGGACCGGGTGATGCGCGGCCCGATCGGCGACGCGCTGCGTCAGCTTGGCGAAACGCTTGGCCGTGAACCGATGCTACGCGCGACGATCAACCGTTTCGTGCGCCGCGCCGTGGTCGGCATCGCGGCGGATTACGGCGACAACATCGTCCGGCTGGTGTCGGAGACGGTAAAGGGTTGGGACGCCGACACCATCACCAGCCGATTGGAGAATGCGGTGGGGCGCGACCTGCAATATATCCGCATCAACGGCACGCTGGTCGGCGGCCTCGTCGGCCTCGCGATCCACACCGTGGATGTGGCGCTGGGCTGAGGCGGCCACATCTTGCGTCGGCGACACAGGATACGTCACCGCAACGACGCGACTCACCGCTCGAAGTCGAGAATAGTCCATCCCTTCAGCTTCGCCAGCAGCCGCAGCGGCCCATGCGCGTTGACGGCGAATGCCTCGTCCGCCCACTCCAGCGTCGGCGCGTCGGACACATGGTCGGTATAGAAGCGGACGATCGCGTCATCCCGCGCGATCCCCTCGCCTGCCAGCCACGCCTCGATCATCCGCAACTTGGCCGCACCGTAGCAATTCTCGCCCTCGATTCGGGCGCGAACCTTGCCGTTGTTGCGCACCACACAGGTGCCGATCACATCGTCGAAGCCAAGCCGCTCGGCGATTGCCCCTGCGTAGAACGCGTAGGATGCGGTGGCGAGCACGATCCGCCGCCCCGCCGCGCGGTCCGCCGCGATCGCCGCCCGCGCGCCGGTGTAGATACCGTCCGCGATCACACCATCGGCGAAGTCGGCGACCGCGCGCGCGACCCGCGCATCCTGCCAGCCGTTGCCGAGCAGCAGGCGTTGCGTGATCTGCTTTAGCCGCGCGCGGTCCACCAGTTTGAGCGCGTAGCCGAGCGTCGCCACCCCGGCGAGCGGCAGCAGCGCCAGCCGCCACGGCTTCTGCGCCCGGGCGCTTGCGATGAGAAAGGCGGTCCACGTCGGAGCATGGGTGATTGTCTTGTCGAGATCGTATATGGCGATGGCGTGCATCGTCTCACCCTAGCAACAGCGCGGCTTGCCGTTCCAGCGGGATTGTCGCAAAGATGCGCGCGATGAACGACCCAGCCGCCTTCACGCAAGACCGTTCCGGCGATGGCGATGTCTTGCGCTTCACCGGCAGCCTGTCGCTCGCCCAGATCGGCAACCTGCCTGATCGCCTGCGCAGCTATACCGGGAAGGTCGCTACGGTCGATCTCAGCGGCGTCGAACGGATCGACACGGTCGGCGCGTGGCTGATCCACCGTTTCGCCGCGCAGCACGGTGCCAGGATCGAGGGCCTGGATCAGGACGGCCAGCATCTGCTCCAGCAGGTCGAAGCCGCCGATCAGCCGGTCGCGATACGCCCTGCTTCGGTCGGCGGCATCACCCGCGTGATCGGCGAGGTGGGCGACGCCGTCGTCCTCACCGGCAGGACGCTGGTCGGGCTGGTCGGCTTCCTCGGCGCGACGATGATTGCTTTGTGGAACGTCATCGTCCACCCCTCGCGCTTTCGCTTCAACGCGACCGTCACCCGGTTCGAGGTGGTCGGTGTCAAGGCGCTCGGCATCGTAGGGCTGATGAGTTTCCTGATCGGCATCGTCATCGCGCAACAGGGCGCGGTGCAGCTCCGTCAGTTTGGTGCGGAGGTGTATACGATCAACCTGCTCGGCCGGCTCACGCTACGTGAACTCGGCGTGCTGATGACCGCGATCATGATCGCGGGCCGCTCCGGCTCGGCGTTCGCGGCGCAGCTCGGCACGATGAAGCTGACCGAGGAGATCGACGCGATGCGCACGATCGGCGTTTCGCCGATGGAGGCGCTGGTGCTGCCGCGCGTGATGGCGGTGGTGGTGATGATGCCGCTGCTCGGCATCTACGCCTCGTTGATCTCGATCATCGGCGGCGGTCTGCTGTGCTGGGTCTCACTCGGCATTCCGCCCGTTACGTTTGTGCAGCGCCTGCGCGAGGTGGTGCCGATGACCGATCTGTATGTTGGCCTCATCAAGGCGCCGGTGTTCGGCGCAATCATCGGCATGGCCGGCTGTTTCCAGGGCATGCTGGTCGAGGGCGACGCCGAACAGGTCGGCACCCGCACCACCGCCGCCGTGGTGCAGGGCATTTTCATGGTGATCGTGCTCGATGCGTTCTTCGCGGTGTTCTTCACCTGGGTAGGCTGGATATGAGCACACGCCCCCCTGCCGATACGCCTGACGATGTGATCGTCGTGCGTGGCCTGCGCAACACGTTCGGCGAGCAGGTCGTGCATGACGGGCTCGACCTCGAGGTGCGACGTGGTGAGATCTACGGCGTGGTCGGCGGCTCGGGCACGGGCAAGTCGGTGCTGATGCGCTCGATCATCGGCCTGCAAAAGCCCGATGCCGGCGACATTCACGTGCTTGGCGACCCCACGATCGACCGTGAGGAGACCGAGATGGTCGACCTGTCGAAGCGGTGGGGCGTGCTGTTCCAGGGCGGCGCGTTGTTCTCGACCCTGACCGTCGCGGAGAACGTGCAGGTTCCGCTGCGCGAGTTCTACAAGAAGCTGCCGCCCGCGTTGCTCGATGAAATTGCCGCCTACAAGGTGGTGATGACCGGACTGCCGGCCGATGCAGGCCCGAAATATCCGTCGCAGCTGTCCGGCGGCATGAAGAAGCGGGCCGGCCTCGCCCGCGCGCTCGCGCTCGACCCCGACCTGCTGTTCCTCGACGAGCCGACCGCCGGACTCGACCCGATCGGTGCGGCGGCGTTCGATGATCTCATCAAGTCGCTCCAGCGCACCCTCGGCCTCACCGTGTTTCTCATCACGCACGATCTCGACACATTGTACGCGATCTGCGACCGGGTCGCGGTGCTGGCCGATCACAAGGTGATCGCGGTGGGGACGATCGACGAATTGCTCGCGACCGATCATCCCTGGATCCAGGAATATTTCCGGGGGCCGCGCGGTCGCGCCGCGAGCGCGACCTTGGAACATAATGAAGCGAACGAGCCTGCAGGGACGGAAAGCTGATGGAAACGCGCTCGAATCACGTCCTTGTCGGTACTGTCGTGCTGATTCTGATCGCCGTCATGGCGGTGTTCCTGGTGTGGATCGCCCGCTTCGGCGGGGCGAGTGACAAGGAATACGACATCTTCTTCAAACAGTCGGTCGATGGCCTCGCCAAAGGTTCGGCGGTCGCCTTTTCGGGCGTGCCGACCGGTGAGGTGAAGGAGATCGCGCTCACCAACGATCCGCAGTTCGTGCGGGTGCGGATCAGCGTTAAGGACAATACGCCGATTCTGGTCGGCACCACCGCCACCATCCAGGGCAGCTTTACCGGCACCAGCACGGTCCAGCTCGACGGTGCGGTGAAGGGCGCGCCGCCGATCGCCTGCCCGGACACCAACCCGCAGCTCGATTGCCCCAACGGCCTGCCTACCATCCCGGCCAAGGCCGGGGGGCTCGGCGCGCTGCTCAATTCCGCACCGAAGCTGCTTGAACGCATCTCGACGCTGACCGAACGCTTCAACGAACTGTTGTCCGACAAGAACCAGCAGTCGATCACCGGCATTCTCGCCAACACCAACCGGCTCACCGGCGCGCTCGCGGATCGCGGGCCGGAAATCGCCGCCACGCTGGCTGAGATGCGCACCACGCTGAAGCAGGCGAGTGACGCGGCCAAGCAGATCGGCGATCTTGCCGGATCGACCAACGTGATGATCAACGAGGACATCCGCCCGGCGACCAAGAACCTCGGTGCAACCGTGGCGGCGGCGCAGCACAGCATGGAGACGCTCGATTCCGCGATCTCCGATGCGCGGCCCGGCCTGAAGGCGTTCTCGAAGGAAACCATCCCGGAGGTTGGCGCGCTCGTCCACGATCTGCGCAACATGTCGCAGGCGCTGACGGCGGTTGCCGAGAAGCTCGATCGTGGTGGCGCCAGTTCGCTCGTCGGCCAGTCCAAGCTGCCCGACTACAAGCCAAGCAAGTGAGGTCTTCGATGCGTTCCTTCCGTCCGAAAGCGCCCGTCAAATCGTCTCTCGCCCTGCTTGCGCTGGCGTCGCTGTCGGGCTGCATCAGCTTCGCGCCAAAGCCGCCGCCACAATTGCTGACGATCACGTCGACTACGCCCGCAGCGATCGGGCAGGACCAGAGTTCGGCGACGCAGCCGACGATCGTCATCCAGGTGCCGGCCGTTTCGCAGGCGCTTGCCGGTACGCGCATTCCGGTACAGATCAACGAGACTTCGATCGCTTATGTCGCCAAGGCGCAGTGGGTCGAACCGCCCGCGCGTCTCTTCGCGCGGCTGCTGTCGGACACGGTGACGACACGCACCGGCCGCGTCGTGCTGAGCGTCTCGCAGTTCCGCGCCGATCCGGGCGCGCGGCTGTCGGGCGAGTTGCGCAGCTTCGGGATCGATGCGACCTCGAAGCAGGCGGTGGTGGCGTTCGACGGGTCGTTGATCCGCGATGACAAGAACGTGATCGACAAGAAGCGTTTTTCGGCAAGCGTGCCCGTCTCCGTCATCGACGCAAATGGCAGCGCGGCGGCTCTGAATCAGGCCGCCAACCAGGTTGCGGTGCAGGTAGCGGACTGGGTCGGGCGATAACGCGGGAATAACGCGTACCGGAGTTGCGCGGCAAATGCGTTGCTGTGACCAAACTCCGGGTTTGCGGATCGATCGTGTAGCGCCGTGCACGTAATCGCCCGAGGTCGAAACCGAAAGGCGGCGCAACGCCACCCGCAACGACAGTAGACCGACAGCGGGCGGTGTCTCAAGATCGCCCCACCATGGGTTGGGGTCCGGCAGCATCTATCGCGGCGACGTTCGCCGTGGACGTCGACCAACGCAGGTCCGTTATCCTGCTGCCGAAGCACACATGCCACGGCATCCACGGGGTAGCCTTTTAGTCGCGATGCGATCCGCTTGTTGCAGTCACCTAACCGCAGGATCGTACACACGCGGGCCGATAGAAATGTCAGCGCGCCGTCATTTGACCTGCTGCTTCTCCAGCTTGCGCGCCAGTGTTCGGCGGTGCATGCCCAGCCGCCGCGCGGTTTCGGAGATGTTGAAGCCGGTCTCCGCCAGCACCTCGTGGATGCGTTCCCACTCCAGCGTCTTGATCGAGGTCTGCCGCTCGCTGATCGGCGCGTCGATATCACCCGGCACCTTGTGGAATGCCGCTTCGATATCGTCGGTGTTCGATGGCTTGGCGAGGTAATGGGATGCACCGAGCTTGATTGCTTCAACCGCAGTCGCGATGCTCGCGTAGCCGGTCAATACCACGATCAGCATGGCCGGATCATGCGCGTGCAGCGTCTTGACGCACGCGAGGCCTGACGCCTGACCGAGCTTGAGATCGACCACGGCATAGCCCGGCCGGTGATCTACCAGCAACGCGTCGAGCGCCTCGGGGCTGGCGGCGGTCAGCACCACATAGTCCCGTCGCTCGAACGACCGCTTCAGCGTTCGTGCAAAGGCGTCATCATCCTCCACGATGACGAGCAGACGTTCAGCCGTCATGATCCCCCTCCCCAACCGCCCTGACGTCACCCTCGAAGGCCAACGACGCGATTGGCAGTCGCATCGTCACCTCCGCACCACCATCGGCGCGGTTCCTCGCCGCCACCGATCCGCCGAGATTTCGCATGACATTGACCACCAGGAACAGGCCCAGGCCGCCGCCCGGCCGCTGCTTGGTGGATTGGTAGGGCTTGCCGAGGTTGGCAAGCATTTCGGGCGCGAATCCCGGTCCGCAGTCGCTGACGGTCAGGCGGATCGCGTCACCCTCCCGCGCGATCACAAGCGCAATGCCCTGCGGAGAGACTTCGGCGGCATTGTCGAGTACATTGCAGATCACCTGCTTCAACGCGGTGTCGGACACGATCGGCAGATCAGGCCCGAAATCATTGTCATAATCGATCGGGGCGGTGTGGCGCGCCGCCCAATAATCGACCAGATCGTCGAAAAAGCCATGTACGCTGGTGATGGCGGGCGCCTCGCCGCGCGCCTCGCCCGCCGACATCAGGATGCCGGTGACGATCGCCTTGCAGCGTTCGACCTCGGCCTGCATCTCGGCCATGTCTTGCGCAAGCTGCGGGTCGCTGGCGAGGCGCGGCATCCGCCGCCAGTCGCCGAGGATCACCGCCAGAGAAGCGAGCGGCGTGCCGAGTTCGTGGGCGGCGCCCGAGGCGAGTAACCCGATCTGGATGATGTGGTCCTCATCCGCCGCCCGCTGGCGCATATCCGCGACAAAGGCGTCGCGCGCCCGCAGATTGCCGCTGACCCGCGTGACGAACAGCACCAGCAACACCGCCACCAACGCAAAACAGGCCAGCGCGCCGAGGATGTGCAGCCCGAAAGGATCGGTCGCGAGCTTCAGCGGCAGCGCAAGCGGGCTGAACCGACGCATCAGCAGCGCGAACGCTGCCGTGGTGACGAGAACCAGCGCCCAGCTCGACCAACGTTCCAGCAGGATCGCGCCGAGCACCACCTGGAGCAGGAACAGCGATACGAAGGGATTGGTCGCCCCGCCGCTCAGCGACAGTTGCAGGGTCAGTGCCGCCACGTCGAGCAACAGCGCCGCCAGCAGTTCGCTGTTCGAAATCGTGCGACGTTGCCGCACGAGGTAAAGGCTGAACAGGTTGAACGCGACCAGCCCGGCCAGAACCGCGATCATCGCGTGCAGCGGCAAGACCACACCCATCGCGAACTGGACGACCAGTATGGTTGCGAACTGTCCGACGACGGCCAACCAGCGCAGCTGGATCAGCAACACCATGTTCTTGCGCCCGGCGGCATCTGCCGACAGCAGCGCGCTCATCAACGCGGTGCGGGTCGACTCGCGCGGCGGTGTCGCTTCGATCGTCATCGCAAGGAGGCGCGGCGGATGCGCAGTTCCTCGCGGATCACCACACGCACCCCAAGCAACAGCAGAGCGGCGAGCCCGAACCACGTCAGAGCATAGACAAGATGGTTGTCGCTGAACCGCACCACCGTCATGCCGCCGATCGGGCCGCCGCGCTCGGAGGACGCAGCATCAGCGTCGACGAAATATGGAGCGACGGCGCCAATCCGTTTTGCGCGCGCGATGGCGGTGACGTCACGCGAATACCAATGATCGCCGGCGGGATCGTTCGAGCGCAGGAAGCCGCCGCCCGGTTCGCTCACCCGCAACAAGCCGGTGATGTGCATGGCACCGGCGGGCACGGACGCCTTCGGGTGCGCCACGAAGCCACGGTTTACGAGAACGGTGAAGCCACGCACGGTTCGGAACGGCGACACCGCCCAGAAACCGGCGCCGTGAGCGGTAACCGCCTTGACGAAAACGTCACGCCCCGACTGGTAAACACCGTCGAGAGCGACACGCCGATACGCATCGGCAGCGGTGATGTGCGGCCATGCGTCCGGACGCGGCGCAGGCACGGGCGCGGCATGAAGCCTCGCATCGATCTGAGCGATTAACGCGTGCTTCCACGCGCGTCGCTCGATCTGCCACACCCCGAGCCCGACGAGAGCGACAAACACCAGCGCCGCGATGCTGCCGAGCAGCACCAGCGTCGCCAGCGATCGCGGCGGCCGTTCCATCGGGCCGCCGCGTGGCATCACGGCATCTGTCGCATGTCCTCGACGGACATCGGCATCATGTTGGTGTTCATGTTGTACATCACCCATAGCGAACCGCTCAGCGTGATTATGAGAACGACGAGCGTAAACACCAGCGCCATCATGTTCCAGCCGCCTTCGGACTTGGTGTCCATGTGCAGGAACAGGATCATGTGGACGATGATCTGAATCGCCGCAAACGCCATGATGACATAGCCGGTCGCCTGATTGGGCAGCACGTGGCTCATCACCAACCAGAACGGGATGGCGGTGAGCACCACCGAAAGGCCGAAGCCGAGCAGATAGCTGCCATAGGTGCCGTGCGAGGCACCGTCGCCGTGACGATCGTCATGACCATGTGCGACGTCCTGGCCATGGCTGTGCGCGGGTGCGCCGTCCTGCGTGGTCATCGCAGCATTCCCATCAGATAGACAAAGGTGAAGACGCCAATCCAGATGACGTCGAGGAAGTGCCAGAACAGGCTGAGACACATCAGGCGGCGGCGGTTGGCCTGGATCAGCCCCTTGCGGCCGATCTGCACCATCAGCGTGAACAGCCACACCAGACCGAAGGTAACGTGCAGCCCGTGCGTGCCGACCAGCGTGAAGAACGACGACAGGAAGGCGCTGCGCTGCGGCGTCGCGCCTTCATGGATCAGCGAGGCGAACTCGGTCAGCTCGATCGTGAGGAACGCCGCACCGAACAACGCGGTCACGAACAGCCACAGCTGCGTCTGCCCGACCTTGTTCTGGTTCATCGCCAGCATCGCGAAGCCGTAGGTGATCGACGAGAACAGCAGCATCGCGGTGTTGAGCGCGACCAGCGGCAGTTCGAACAACTGCCGTGGGCCAGGACCGCCGGCGTAGCTGTGTCCCAGCACGCCGTAGGTCGCGAACAGCATCGCAAAGATGAGGCAATCGCTCATCAGGTACATCCAGAAGCCCAGCATCGTGCTGTAGCCCTCGGGATGCTCATGCTCGTCGAGGTCGTAGAACACGTCGAGGTTCTCGCCGCCCGCGGTCATCGAATTTGCCGACATGTTATGCCTCCACCGCGAGCGCTTTGGTCCGCTCGGCTTCGGTACGCGCCACGTCCTCGGCGGGGATGTGGTAATCACGCTTGTAGTTGAACGTGTGCGCGATCGCGGTGGCGATCAGTGCGACGAAGCTGATCGCCGCAAGCCACCACACGTACCAGATCATCGCCACGCCGAACACGACGCTGATCCCGGCGAGAACGATGCCAGCCCACGTGCTGCGCGGCATGTGGATCGCCTTGAAGCCTTCGGTCGGACGCATCGCGCCGCGCTCCTGCATGTCCCACCACGCATCCGTGTCGTGCACGACCGGCGTGAAGGCGAAGTTGTACTCCGGCGGCGGCGACGAGGTCGACCATTCCAGCGTACGGCCGTGCCAAGGGTCACCAGTGATATCGCGCAGCTTCTCGCGGTTGATGATGCTCCAGCCGATCTGGATCAGCATGGCGGCGATCCCGGCGGCGATCAGCAGCGCACCGAGTGCGGCGATGATGAACCAGATCTGCAACGACGGATCGTCGAAGGTGCGGGTGCGACGCGTCACGCCCATCAGGCCCATCACGTACAGCGGGGTGAACGCGACCCAGAAGCCGGGAACCCAGCACCAGAAGGCAACCTTGCCCCAGAACACGTCGAGCTTGAAGCCGAACATCTTCGGGAACCAGAAATTCACCGCCGCGAAAACCCCGAACAGCACACCGCCGATGATGACGTTATGGAAATGCGCTACGAGGAACAGCGAGTTGTGCAGCACGAAGTCGGCCGGCGGCACCGCAAGCATCACGCCGGTCATGCCGCCAATGATGAAGGTGCAGATGAATGCGATCGTCCACATCATCGGCAGTTCGAAGCGGATGCGGCCACGATACATCGTGAACAGCCAGTTGAAGATCTTCGCGCCCGTCGGGATCGAGATCACCATGGTGGTGATGCCGAAGAAGCTGTTGACGCTGGCGCCCGACCCCATCGTGAAGAAGTGGTGCAGCCAGACGACATAGGCGAGGATGGTGATGACCAAAGTCGCGTAGACCATCGACGAATAGCCGAACAGCCGCTTGCCCGAGAAGGTCGAGGTAACTTCCGAGAACACGCCGAACAGCGGCAGGATCAGGATGTACACCTCCGGATGGCCCCAGATCCAGATGAGGTTGATGTACATCATCGGGTTGCCGCCGAAGTCGTTCGTGAAGAAATCCGTGCCGACGTAGCGATCGAGGCTGAGCATCGCGAGCACCGCGGTCAGCACCGGGAAGGCCGCGACGATCAGAATGTTGGTGCACAGCGCGGTCCAGGTGAAGATCGGCATCCGCATCAGCGTCATGCCCGGCGCGCGCATCTTCACAATGGTCGCGATGAGGTTGACGCCGGACAGCAGCGTGCCGACACCCGCGATCTGCAAGGCCCAGATATAATAGTCGACCCCGACACCCGGGCTGTAGGCGATGCCCGACAGCGGCGGATATGCCAGCCAGCCGGTGCGCGCGAACTCACCGACGAACAGCGACATCATCACCGTTACCGCGCCGCCGACCGTCATCCAGAAGCTGAAGTTGTTGAGGAACGGGAAAGACACGTCGCGCGCGCCGATCTGAAGCGGCACCACGAAGTTCATCAGGCCCGTGACGAACGGCATCGCCACGAAGAAGATCATGATGACGCCGTGCGCGGTGAACACCTGGTCGTAATGGTGCGCGGGGAAGATGCCGTCATTGCCGTGGAACGCGATCGCCTGCTGCGCGCGCATCATTAGCGCGTCGGCGAAGCCGCGTAGGAACATGACGAGACCAAGGATCATGTACATGACGCCGATCTTCTTGTGATCGACGGACGTGAACCACTCTTTCCAGAGATAGCCCCACAATTTGAACCACGTCAGCGCCGCGACGAGCGCGATGCCGCCCACCGCGACGCCACAGAAGGTGGCGACGAGAATGGGCTCGTGGAGTGGCAGCGAGTCGATCGTGAAGCGACCGAAGATCGGGCTGATCGGAACGAACTGTGGGGCTGACATGGGTTTCGCTTTTTAAGAACGGGGTTGGCTGGCGGCAGCGGCGATCGCCGTTCCGACAGACGTTGCAGTCGGCTTGGGCAGGCCCGCGCCGGTCAGCAACGCGGTGTTCGAATTGGTAGATCGTGACGGCGTGGCGGCAGCACCAGGCATCGGCATCGGGCCGTGTTTCTGCAATTCATCCGGCGTGCTGTCGGACGCCGCATCGCGCCGCATCATATCGTCCGCGCACATCGCACCGGGCTTGACGCACAGATTGACGGCGGCGCGGAACAGGCTTGTATCGACAGCGGCGAACCGCTGGACCGGCACATGCTCGCTCGGCTGTTCCAGCTTCAGGTACGTCGCTCGGTCGAGCTTGGCGCCTGCGGCCTTGTTGCGCGCGATCCAGCCGTTGAAGTCGGCGTTGCTCATTCCGTAGAACCGAAAATGCATGCCCGAGAAACCGGCACCGCTATAATTCGCCGACAGACCCGCATAGTCGCCGGGCTTGTTGATCACGGCGTGGAGCCGCGTCTCCATGCCGGGCATTGCGTAGATCATGCCGGCGAGTGACGGCACATAGAACGCGTTCATCACCGAGGAGGCGGTGATGCGGAACGCGATCGGGCGATCGACCGGCGCGGCCAGTTCATTCACCGTGGCGATGCCATATTCCGGGTAGATGAACAGCCACTTCCAATCGAGCGCGACCACATCGACCTCCAACGGCTTGATGTTGGCGGCGACTGGACGCCCCACCCCCACGCGCTCGATCGGACGATAGGGATCGAGCAGGTGGGTGCCGACCCAGGTCACCGCGCCGAGGCAGATGATGATCATTAGCGGCGCCGCCCAGATCACCAGTTCGAGCTGAGTCGAATGGTCCCAGTCCGGCTCGTAATGCGCATCCTTGTTGGTGGCGCGGTACCGCCATGCGAACAACGCCACCAGCGCGAGCACCGGCACAATGATCAGCAGCATCAGCACGGTGGCGATGATGAGCAGATCACGCTGCTGCGCAGCAACGTCGCCAGCCGGGTGAAGGACGACCATGTTGCAGCCATTGAGCATCATGCTCGTCGCCAAGATCATGATCGGCCGCAACATCGTGCGGACTCGGAATTTCGGAGCACTTTCGGGCATGGGTTGGCGCCTAGCATGTGTCCCGCAGCGCAACATAGGACATTTTGTCCAATCCCGCAGATGCGAGCAATAATCGAGAGGCCGGCTTGACCGCGCGGACCCGATCCGCGATCGACTCGCCGTGCGTTCTTTGCGCGGCGCGCCGCCATACCGGAGTCGTGATATGAGTACGAAGACCATCGGCAACCAATCCGGCAGCGCCCCGCCCGGCGGCCACGGCACCGATGCGCACGCCGATATCGGCAAGCACGGCATCGCGCCGGCCGAAATCGCGATCGGCGTCATCATCGGGCGAACGTCGGAGTTCTTCGACTTCTTCGTCTATGCGATCGCGTCGGTGCTGGTGTTCCCGCAGTTGATCTTCTCGGACGTGGACCGGCTGACCGGCACCTTCTATTCGTTCGCGATCTTCGCGCTGGCCTTCATCGCGCGGCCGATCGGGTCGATGATCTTCATGACGATTGACCGGATCTACGGGCGCGGGACGAAGCTGACGATCGCGATCTTCATGCTTGGCGGCGCCACCGCGCTGGTCGCGTTCCTGCCGGGCAGCGAACAGATCGGCAAGGCGGCCGGCATCCTGCTGGCGCTGTTCCGCATCGGCCAGGGCATTGCGCTCGGCGGCGCGTGGGACGGCCTTGCCTCACTGCTCGCGCTCAACGCGCCCGAGAACAAGCGCGGCTGGTATGCGATGATCCCGCAACTCGGCGCACCGCTCGGCCTGATGGTGGCGAGCGCACTGTTCGCGTTCCTCGTCTCGACGCTGTCGGCGAACGACTTCATCGAATGGGGCTGGCGTTATCCGTTCTTCGTGGCGTTCGCGATCAACGTCGTCGCGCTGTTCGCGCGGCTGCGCATCGTCTCGACGCCGGATTACCGCAACCTGTTCGAGTCCCGCGATCTTCAGCCGGCGCCGGTGTTCGACACCGTAACCAAACAGGGCCGCAACATCATCATCGGTGCGTTCGCGCCGCTTGCCAGCTTCGCGCTGTTCCACATGGTGACGGTGTTCCCACTGTCATGGGTGTTCCTGTTCACCAAACAGAGTCCGGCCCGCTTCCTCGAGATCGAAATCCTTGGTGCGGTCGTTGGTTTCGGCGCGGTGCTTGCGTCGGGGCTGCTCGCCGACCGGTTCGGCCGGCGCTACGTGCTCGGCGTGTCGGCGATGGCGATCGCGGTGTTCAGCGGCTTCGCGCCACAACTGCTCGCCGGCGGCGATGCGGGCGAGATCGTGTTCATGGTGCTCGGCTTCGCGATCCTCGGCGTCGGCTTCGGCCAGTCCTCGGGCGTGGTTGCGGCGAACTTCACCAGCCACCATCGTTACACCGGCTCGGCGTTGACGTCGGATCTGGCGTGGCTGTTCGGCGCGGCATTCGCGCCGCTGGCCGCACTCGCGCTGGCAAGCCACCTCGGGCTGCTCGCGGCGGGTGGGTACCTGCTGTCGGGTGCGCTCGGCACGATCATTGCCCTGTACGTCAATCGCGAGCTTGGGCAGAAATTCTCCTGAGCCTTGGCTGATACGGTCAACAGGCGGCCCGCTCTCCGGCAGGAGGGCGGGCCGTTTGCTTTGGCAGACCCGGACAATAGCGGGCTAGGGCCGCCGCGCCATCCGCGACAGCGCGGCGTCCAGCGTCGCATCCTGTTTGGCGAAACACAGCCGGACCACGTTCGTCACCGGCGCCTCGGCATAGAAGGCACTGACCGGGATGGTGGCGACGCCCGCTTCGGCGATCAGCCATTCTGCGAATGCGACGTCACCCATCTCCACGCCCGACGCGGTCAAGTCGATGTTGACGAAATACGTCGCCGCGCACGGCAGCACCGTATAGCCAAGCGCGACCAACCCGGCCGTCAGCCGATCGCGCGAGCGCTGGTAGTCGGCTCGCATCGCGTCGAAATAGGTGCGTTCCTTGCCGAGACCATAGGCCGCGCCGGCCTGAAGGTTTGGCGCGGTGGTGAAGGTCATGAACTGATGCGCCTTTGCCAGCACCGCCGCGATCTGCGGCGCCGCACACATCCAGCCGACCTTCCAGCCCGTCAGCGAGAAGATCTTGCCCGCCGATCCGATCTTGACGGTGCGCTCGCGCATGCCGGGTTCGGCGATCAGCGAGCGGTGCTGCGCGCCGTCGAACACGACATGCTCCCAGACCTCGTCGCAGATCGCGATCGCATCATGCGCCACGCAGAAATCAGCGAGCAAGGCCCGTTCCGCCGCATTCACCAGCGTGCCGGCGGGGTTGAGCGGGCTGTTCAGGATCACCAGTCGCGTCCGGTCGCTCGCCACCGCCGCCAGCGCATCGGCGGTGATACGCCAGTGCGGTGGTTCGAGCCGCACCAGCTTCGCCACGCCGCCGGCCCGCTCGACCAACGGCAGATAGGCGTCGTAGAGCGGCTGGAACATCACCACCTCGTCCCCGGGGGAGACCAGTGCAAAGATCGCGCAGGCCAGCGCTTCGGTCGCGCCGGAGGTGACGATCACCTCCTCCAGTGCAAGGTCGAGTCCCTGATGCGCGCGGTAGTGATCCACCACCGCCTGTCGCAGCGGCGCGGTGCCGAGCATCGGCGGATATTGGTTCGACTCCTCGATCAGCGCGCGCGCCGCCTCCGCGAGCACATCCTCAGGCCCGCGACCGTCCGGAAAGCCCTGGCCGAGGTTGATCGCGCCGCTCGCCCGCGCCCGAGCCGACATTGCCTCGAAGATGGTGGTGCCGAGCTGGGTATAGACGGGGTTCATGCAAACGCCTTCAGATCTTTGCGGTCGGTAAGACGCGTTACACGAACAGGCGCGGCAGGAAATCCCACCCCACCCGCATGGCCGCATCCGCCGCCGCACTGCCCCAGCGTGTACGTTGCCTCCGCGCGAGCAGCCGCTAAGAACGGGTGCATCATTGCCCCATGGGAAAGACACCGCATGCCCAGCCTCGTCCTGATCCGCCACGGCCAGTCCGCCTGGAACCTCGAGAATCGTTTCACCGGCTGGTGGGATGTGGACGTGACCGAGCAAGGCGCGGAAGAGGCGCGTGCCGCCGGCCGGCTGATGGCCGAAAAGGGCCTCGATTTCGACCTGTGCTTCACCTCCTTGCAAACCCGCGCGATCAAGACGCTCGATCTGGCGCTGGAGGAAATGCGGCGGCTGTGGCTGCCGGTCGAGAAGGACTGGCGGCTCAACGAGCGGCATTATGGCGGACTAACCGGCCTCAACAAGGCAGAAACCGCTGCCAAACACGGCGACGAGCAGGTCCATATCTGGCGCCGCAGCTTCGACGTGCCGCCCCCGCCACTCGAACCGGGCAGCGCGTTCGACCTGTCGTCGGATCGCCGTTACGCCGGCATCGCCATCCCCGCCACCGAGAGCCTGAAGGATACGATTGAGCGCGTGCTGCCATATTGGGACAGCCGCATCGCACCGGCCCTGAAAAGCGGTCAGCGCGTGCTGATCTCCGCGCACGGCAATTCACTGCGCGCGCTGGTCAAGCATCTGTCGAACATTCCGGATGATGAAATCACCGGGCTGGAGATCCCGACCGGGCAACCGATCGTGTATGACCTTGATGACGATCTTGTTGCGACCGACCGCTATTACTTGAACGAGCGGTAACATTCTGACGTAAAGGTCGCTCACCTCGTCTCTTTATTGCCCCATTATGGGGTAATCAGGAGCGAGTTGGCAGTTTGTTCCATAGCTTAGCGTGCCATTATTGGCCACATCGACACTGTCGCAGTGGCCTTAAGTAGTGCAGCGGAATGGTATTCACAGGCACCATCGGATACCAGCAGGCATGACAGACGTGCCCATCTCCAACCCGCAGACGCGTAGCGTTTTCGCGGCGGCGGTGGGTTTTGCGCTGCTTGCTGCGGCAACGGCGTTGGCAACCGCAGGCCTGACCTCCCTCGCCGAGCTGCGCAATATTCCGACACCGCTGTTTCCGGCGATCGGCGTTGCGCTGGCGGGGCTGGTAGTCGGCGGCCGCCGGCTCTGGCCAGCGGTGGTGATCGGTGCCGTCGCTGCGCTGTTGGTTCATCCTCATACCTATCCGCCGATGCTGGAGGTACTCGCCAGCCTAGCGGGCGCGTCTGCGGCGTGGCTTGGTGCGAGCCTGATCCCAGCGGAGGGAGATGTTAGGGCGCTGCAACCGTCGTTGCTCGCGTTGCTCGCCGCCGGTGGCGCGGTGGTCATCACGTGCGCGGCCGGTGCCGTGCTCGGTGCACTGCTGCGTGGTTCTTCGCTCGACAGTACCGATGCCGTCCGGGAGTTCGCGATCACGGCACCGGTCCAGACCATCCTCGCCCTCGCGCTGCTGTTGTGGCCAGCGCGCGCAACGCGCCGCCCCGGGTTAGCACCCGTGCTGCTCGGCGCGATCGGGCTGCCGCTGCTCGCGCTCGCCGCATTGTCGATGCTCGACATCCGGCCGGGCGCGTGGGTCGTTGTACCGCTGCTGTTATGGGCGGGAGTCGCTTACCGCCGTAGCGCGATCGGCGCCGCGCTGATCCTGCTGCTGCTGAGCGGCGCTTCGCTAGTCATTTTCAGCATCACCGCAGGCGCACCGCTCACGGCCGACTTGGTGCCGTTCCTGGCGCTGAGCGCCACCGCCGCGCTGATGATCGATGCGCTGGGCATCGCCGGCCGCGCTACGCTACCGGCCCACACCCGGCGCGCCACCGAGATGACGGCGTTCGTCGCCGACGCGCCGGTCGCGATCGCCGCCCTTGATGCGGAACTACGCTATCGGGTAGTGTCGCGCCGCTACCTGCGCGACCTGCGGCTGGAGAACGAACCCTCGATCATCGGCCGGCGCCCGGCCGAGGTGCTGCCGCCGTACGCCGCGCACCTCGGCGATGGCGCGGTGCGAGCGCTCGCCGGCGAGAAGGTTTCGCGCCCCGTCAGCAAGGTACGGATGGCGGATGGCTCGTGCGAGTATCTGCGGTCCGAATTGCAGCCGTGGCACGATAGTGACGGCGCGATCGGTGGCGTGATGGTGTTCGGCGAAATTGCGACGGAGGCGGTGAGATCACGTGCCGCGCTGGAGGAGGCCGAAACCCGATATCGCGCCGTCTTCGAACAGGCGGCGGCCGGTTTCGCCCGCACCGGGCTGGATGGCCGTTTCCTCGAAGTGAACGACCGCTTTTGCGAGATCGTCGGGCATGATCGCGCCGCACTGCTGACGAAGTCCTATCGTGACATCACCCACCCGCTCGATCTCGGGGCGAGCGACGCGATCTTGCAGGCGATGATCGCCCGCTCCGACGAGCAGTTCTCGGTTGAAAAGCGGTATTGCAGGCACGAGGGCCAGGTCATCTGGGTGACCATGTCGGCCACCATGATCCGGGACCGCGACGGACAGCCACTCTACGCGGCGTCGGCCATACAGGACATCACCGCCCGCAAGGATGCGCTCGCCGCGCTTGCCAAGAGCGAATTGCGGCTGCGGCTCGCGCAGTCGGCTGCGGGCGCCGGACTGTGGGAAATCGATTTCGAGCGTGACGCGATCATCGCCTCCGCCGATATGCTGCGCATGCACGGCGTCGCGCCCGAGCGCACCAACGGCGTACCCCTTCGGGAATGGCGTGCCTTGTTCGACCAGCCGACGCTCGATCTGATCGACAGCAGCGGATTCGCCTCCCGCGAGGTTGCCAATCATGACATCGTGTACCCGGTGGTGCGGTCGGACGGCACACTGCGCTGGATCCATAGCATGGGTCGCACCTATCGGACCACCGACGACACCAAACGCATCATCGGCCTCTCCATCGACGTGACCGCCGCGCAGGCGGCGCAAGCGGAGCTGCGACACGCACAGGCAACGATGCTGCGCGTGTCGCACCTGAGCGCGATGGGCAGCGTGGCAGCAACGCTCGCACACGAACTGAACCAGCCGCTTGCCGCGATCGTCAACTACATCGAAGTGTGCGTTCGCATCCTGAAGGCGCAGGCCGATGGTCACCCGCCGCAACTGCTCGACGCGGTGCTGCAGGCGCAGACACAGGCGATGCGCGCGGGACAACTCGTTCAAAAGATGCGGCAACTGACACCGAACAGCGCCGCCACACGCCGCCGCGAGCCGATCGGCAACATTATCGAGAACGCTTATACCGCCATCGCCCCCGATGCCGTGGCCGAGAACGTCACGGTGCAACGCAATTACGAACACGGCAACGAGGAGATCCTGGCCGACCGGCTCCAGATCGAACAGGTGCTGATCGGTATCTTCCACAATGCCATCGAGGCGATGCGCGGCTACGAGACCAAGCGCGTCGACCTTACCGTCGCGCGGCGCGGCGACACCCTCATCATCCGCATCGCCGACACCGGCGTCGGCGTGGCGGCGGCGGCCATCCAGCAGGTGTTCGAACCGTTCGGCGATCCACGCGATCGCGGCTCAGGACTGGCGTTGCCGGTGTGCCGCACGATTATCGAGAGCCACGATGGCAAACTGACGGCCGAATCGGCGCCGGAGGGCGGCGCGGCCTTCCTCATCGCGCTGCCCTTCGCGCCGGTGCGCGAGGCAGGTCAGCGGCGCGCCTTGCCCGATCCCGTGGCGCGAGCGTGACCGACGACTCTGCCAGCCGACACACGCAAAACTATGGAAAATACGCCGCAATAACGGCAAGCACCGCCGCCGGATCAAGCGCATCGATAGGGATCTGCTTGTCTGGCTGCGCACTATACCCCGTCATCATGCCGTTACGATCAACCCCGATCGAGACGACGCGAAACCCCGCGTCTTCCCGCAGCACGGCGAGCGCGCCTGGCGCGGGAAACACGTCGGGATCGACCACCAGCACCGCATGCGCCGGCATGCCAGCGCCCAGCGTCGCGCGGCACATCCGCAGGCCGAAGCTTGCCGGGCCGGCCGCAGGCGGCGCCGCAATGGTGGAACCGGCTGGCGTCGCCGCGATCAGCCCGTCGGCAAGTGGCGCACCATACACCGTAAGCAGCGCGCGCGCGTCCGCTGCCGGCGTGGGCGCGGCCTGCGGCACCGGCGTAGCGCTATCTAGTTGCTTGCGCAGATCGGCCACGCGTTCCGCAGTGCGGTGACGACGACTCGCCTCGCCGGGCAACCGCTCGATCCACGTATCCAATGCGCCGGCGGCATGCGCCTCGCGCACGGTCTGCACCAGCGCGTCGAAATCCGCGACGTCCATGACCGCGCAGATGGCGCGCAACGTCGTCGCGTTCCAGCGATCGGGTGTCTTCACCGCATTCTCGATCCGCGACACGATCACCGGCGGCAGACCATAGGCGCTCTCCAGCACCGCCAGCGGCAAATCACGATCGACCTGCCGCGTCTTGCGGAAGGCGGCAGCGAGCAGGATCGCCAGTTGCTCAGCGGGCGGGTCAAATTCAAGTTGCTGGCCGCGCTGCGCCACCCAGTGCGACATGTCGAAGGCGGGATCTTCGATGTCGAGCAGCAGATCGACCGGGGCGATGCCGAGAAGGTCGGCAATCGCCTGAAGCTCATCGGCGCGGGCGACGACTTCACCACGTTCGATTTTCGACAGCCGGATATAGGGGATCGCCGGTAGCGCGGCGGACAGCCCGAGCAACGCGGAGAACCCATGCAGGCGGCGCTGTTCGCGCAAATGGTTGGGGAACACGATGCTGCGATACGGGTCGAGCGGGATCGCGGGGGCGTCATTGCCGGCGCTCGCAATCAGAGCACCACGTGCGCGGGGCGCACCGCGGCGTGCGGTTGCATCAATCATTCCGGCTTGTTTGCGAACCGCCACTTCACCCTCCGGCTCCGGCAACAGAAGCCGGTGCGCTGTTGCGGCCTGATAGCAAGCGTTCGCGGAAGGGAACAGGCGATTATGGCGGGCCTAGTGCGCCCGGCTTCCCTGTTGCAGCACCGAAAGTTTGGCCCAGCGCCCATCGGCAGCGAAGGGCGCGATGTCGACGCACAGCACGGCACCGCTCAGCACCGCGCCGAGCCAGTCCCCTGCGGCCACCGACACCTGGTCGAGGCTGAACGCCGCACCGCTTCCATCGGTCATCAGCCCGACCCGATTGCGCGCGGTCTCCGGCAGCATCGTGGCAAGCTGGCGCAGCGTGGCATTGGCGGCATAGCAAAGCGCGTGCATCGCCGGATCATTGCTGCGGGCGATCCCGTTGGTGCGGCTACCATCGGCAGCGATCTTGTCGATGCGGATGGCGACCTTGCCGGCACGCACCGTCCGCTCGATCAGCAGCATCGTGCAGTCTTGCGCGGCGATCAGCGCGCGGGCGTGGGCGATCAGGTCGGCCGTCGGGATCGCCGGCATGGCCGGTGCCGGTTCGCGCGTGCAAACCGGCCGATGCCGCGAACCGCATTGTGCCGAGAGATGCCGCATGACTGTTCCTCCAAGTCCCTACTAGACCTTATAGGAGGAGTACGTACTCCGACAAAACAGCTCTCAACGATTAGTTGAGACGGGCACCGCGTGGTGCGAGCGTCTGCTCACGCGGCAGGAAAGCGGCATCGGCGGCTTCGAAATCGGCGGGGACCGAGGCGATCGCCTTGACGCGCACCATCTGGCTCTGGCGCTGCGCCGGGCTCGGCAGCAGCGAGCGGCTGCGGTCGGCCGGGCGGCTGCGCAGGTGGGCACCGTCCTCGGCGAGTTCGCTGATGATCTTGCTGGCGCGGCGCGTGATCTGGCGTAGCCGCTCGCGGGTCAGGTCGCTTGGCAGTTCGGCGGATTCGTCGGCGTTGAACAGGTGATGCTCGACGATCTCGCGGTCACGCTGGATGCGCTCCTCCAGCTTCGCGGACTCGCCTGCATCGAGCGTCTTGGCGCGGGTGCCGGTCTTGGCGCGGGCGCGCAGCAGGTGGCTGGTGCCAACCTCGCGAAGATGGTCGACATAGGCATCGAGCAGCGCCTGCGCGGCACCCTCGGCCATGAACGACGATGCGGCGGCTTCGGTGGAGGGTAGCGCGCTCTCGTCCTCGATCAGGAATTCGTGCACGCCGTCCTCACCGTCCATGCCCATCGCCAGAGCGTCGAGCGAAACGGTGGCAGCGGAGACTTTCTTCGCGGATGGACGCTGGTCGGCCATCAGACGGAAGCGCAGGCCCTGCAACTCGCCGCGGATCTGCCAGTTGACGAAGGTGGTGAACTTGGCCTTCTCCGGATCGTATGCGGCGATGGCGCGGTGCACAGCAATCGCGCAGACCTGCTCGGCATCGTCCCAATGCGCGACCAGGCCGTACTGGCGGATGAAGTGGCGGATGCGGGGCGCGATCAGCGTGAGGATGCGGGCGAACGCCTTGTCGACATTGGCGCGCTGGCGGTTGGTCTGACGGACCTCGCCGGCCGGCGTGTTCTCGATGACGACGGCAACGGCCACTTCCAGCAGATCGGTGGTCTTCGACATGATCTTCCCCTTGTTTCGATGCATCCGTCGCATCGCCTGAGGACATTAATGCCGTTCGAAGACTTAAGGGATCGTTGTTAATCCTATAGGTGTCTCCACCTAATCCTATATTACGTAGAGTCCCGCAGCCGCCGAGGCCGGCAGCGGCACACCGCGCCAGATCACCGAGGTGCGATTGGCGCGGAACCGCCCTTCCCCGTAATATCGGCGGGTCGGTACGCCGTCTCGTGCTTGCCCGAAGTGAGAGGCGCGCGTGTTTGTGAGCAATGCCTCACTCCCCTCGTTATAGGCCGATTCGGTATACTCGGCATCGAGTCGAAGTGTTTTCATCACCACCGCAGTCAGGCGCGCCACCCGCCTCCCCCGTGCGGGCTGGAAGCCGCGACTGGCGTGTTCGGCAGCGATCGCGCAAAACCGTGTCGTGACAATGCCGTGATCGGCGGCCAGCCAGTGCGGACAGAACCCGAGCCGGCGGTGCATCGTTGCGATCGCGCGGGCCGAGTCCGCATAGCTGGTATCGGAACGTCCGGTGAAAAGGGTGATCCAATGGCGTGCCTGCGCGTGAATCAGGTCGTTGATGTCGGACCTGTCCGCACGGCAGCGAGCGGCGGCAGGACTGGCCTGGATCTGGGCCTTGCAAGCCGCGATGATAGCCGGCACATCGCGTTCGAACGCCGGCGCGGCATCGCGCAGCAGAGCGTCATCGGCTGCGTCAAGATCGCGGATAGCAAAGACCTCGCTGTAATGCGCGCGGATCGTCACGATGGCAGATGCAGGTGTGGGAGGCATGTCATCCTTTATAGGACGACCAGCCGCGCCACGGCTTTAGGATTGCAGCGTCGTCGCCTTCACCCCCGACAGGACGTAGCGTGCCGGGCGCACGTTGCGGCTGACGTGGCTGGCAAGCCACATGCGGTGCGCGTCGGCCGCGTTACCGGCAGCAGCGATATCGCGTCCGGCCTTGGCGGTGCCGATCTGCGCGGCGAGCAAGGTGCGGGCGCGACCGCTGTCGAGTTGCCCGCGCAAGAACTTCGCGGCGTCGCGCGGACCCATGTAATGCGCGAGATAGGCGGTCTTGCTGATCTCCTCCACGCTGTTGCCGACGGTGATGCCGCACTTCTTCAGCGTGTCGAGATTGCAGCGCGAATAGTCCGCGATCGTCTGGATCGAAGCTTCGGCGTCATACCGTAGTGCAAGCACCTTGGCACGCGCCTCGGGCAGCACCTTGCCGCTCGCGCACAGCCAGCCGTTACGTTGCGCAACGCTGTGCAGGAAACTGCCCGCCTGCTCGGCCATGCCGACCCAGGTACCGCTGATGAACTGGCCGAGCCCCGCCGCGCTCGATCGCGGGTTGCGCGAATAGACGTTCCACCGCCCGTCCGATCCTTTCGCCGCCTCGGCATCGATGATCGAGGCAAGCGACGCGGCGGGAATGCCGCTGCGGACGGAGGCCTTCTCCAGCGAGGTGCGATGGCGTTCATTGGCGCCAAGACCGTCGATGTTGGCAGGTGCGGGATCGTCGCTCGGCACTCTCGCGGTCTGTTTCGGAACTGCCGGCTGCGCGATCGGGCCGGATACGATCGCCGAACTGCGGTCGAACCGGGCGAGCATCGCCTCGAACCCGCGCGCGAGCGGTGGCGCGTCCGCAACGGCGGAGGTCACGCTGCCCTCACCGCCGATCGCCGCCTGCCATAGCCGGCTGGTGATCTGCGACTGCGCCTCGGCGTAGATGGCGCGCGCGCGCGCCTCACGCTGGATATGGGTGGCGGCAATTGTAGCAGCATCGATGCGGTGGCTCATGCGCGGCGCTCCGCGCGGGCGGCGGCGGCTTTGCGCGCGACGAAACGGCCGAGCGCGAAATCGTCGGCGGCGTTCTGTTCGGCAAGCGCGATCGCTGCGTTAGCCTCGTCGCGGAAGCGTTCGGCGGCGCCTTCGGCGGCCTTCAGCTTGCCATAGGCTTCCGCCGCCTCGCCGCGCAGGCGGTCCAGCCGGGCCACCGCGTCGCGACGTTGCGCTTCCAAGCGGGACCGATCGGCGCGGCGACGCTGCGCGAAACCGTGCATCGGCATCGTCCAATCACCCGCTACGATGCGATATTGCGCGGCTACGTCTGCTTCGACGGCGGCAAAGGCCGCGTCGATCTCGCCCAGCCGCGACATCTCGCCGCTGATCTGCCCGCGCAGATCATCGACCGAACGGCGCTGGAGCCGCACGACCGGATCGACCGGCGTCTTCATGCCGCCACCGCCAATGTCGCGTCATCCTCGGCAAACAGGTCGGCCAGCGCCGCGAAATCGCCGCCGCCGCCGCCCTGTTGCTGCTTGCCCTGCTTGAGCATGTCTTCAATGCGGGGCGCGAGCCGCATCGCGGCATCCACCGCCGGGTTGGCGCCCGCCTTGTACGCGCCGAGCCGCACCATTTCCTCCATCTCGCCGAAGGTAGCGAGCAACCCGCGCGCGCGGATGCGAAGTGCGTTTTCCTCGGCGGACTGACAATGCGGCAGCGTGCGCGACACCGATTTAAGGATATCGATCGCCGGATAGCGTCCCCGCTCGGCGATGCGGCGGGTGATGACGACATGGCCGTCGAGGATGCCGCGCACGGCGTCCGCCACCGGTTCGTTATGATCGTCGCCGTCGACCAGCACGGTGAACAGCCCGGTGATCGAGCCGTGGCCGTGCAGGCCCGGTCCGGCGCGTTCGAGCAGGCGCGGCAGTTCGGCGAAGACGGTGGGGGTATAGCCCTTCGACGCAGGCGGTTCGCCGTTGGCGAGGCCGATCTCGCGCTGCGCCATCGCGAAGCGCGTCACCGAATCCATCAGGCACAGCACGTTGAGGCCCTGATCGCGAAAGTGCTCGGCGATGGCGAGCGTGGTCCAGGCCGCCTGCCGACGCATCAGCGCGGGCGCGTCGGACGTTGCCACCACCACAACGCTGCGCGCGAGACCGTCGGGTCCGAGATCATCCTCGACGAACTCCTTCACCTCGCGGCCGCGTTCGCCGATCAGGCCGATCACCGCGACGTCGCAATCGGTCCACCGCGCCAGCATCGACAGCAACACCGATTTGCCCACGCCAGAGCCGGCGAACAGGCCGAGCCGCTGGCCAAGGCACAACGGCGCGAACAGATCGAGCGCACGCACGCCGGTGTCGATGCGGTGGCCGACGCGGCCACGCTCGGCGGCGGCGGGCGGCTCGGCCTTCATCGAGCGTGGTTCGGCGCCGATCGCCATCGGCCCCTTGCCGTCGACCGGGCGGCCGAGGCCGTCAACCATGCGGCCAAGCCACGCATGGCTCGGCCGGATCGAGACCTGATCGGAGACGAGATCGACGCGCGCGCCGCTGGCGATGCCGTGCGGATCGCTGAACGGCAGGCACAAGGCCGCGCCGCGATCCAGTCCGGTCACTTCCGCCTCGACCGGGCCTTCGGGCGTGCGCAGCGCGACGCGCGCGCCGATGCTGGCCGCACCGAGGAAGCCCTCCACCTCGATCAGCGCGCCGCGGACCGCGACGACGCGCCCGTAATGGCGTTCGATCGGGCCGGCGCGCAACGCGCGGGCGGCGGAGGCGAGGCTGTGCATGGCGTGCGCTTACGCGGCCAGCGCCGAGAGGACGCCGGTTTCGTAATCGATCAGCCCACGGCAGTCGGTGAGCGCCCGGTAATAATCGCTCAGCCCGACGTGATGCGCAAACGCGACGCACAACGCGCGTGCCTCCGGTGCTTCAAGCGCTCCCATCAGATCGGCGAGCAGCGTCAGGATGCTGTCGCGGTGCGCGTCGCGGCCCTCCGGATCGAGATAGGCCATCATGCAGGCGAAATAGAGCCGGCGCGCGGGTGTGTTCGCCTCCTCGGGCGCCATCACCTCACGGCCGCGCAGCAGCGCGACGTCGTTCTCGATGACCAGTTCGGTACGGCCGACCGAACGCAGCACCGCGCCGTTGATGACCAGTTTCTCGTCGTTGCGCAGCGTGATCTTGAGCATGTCGGTATCGCCTGATGATCGTGTCCTTGGCTCCGTTATAGGAAGGCCGCGACGGGGAACGGCGCGCAACTAGGAAAATTTTGCCGTTTTGGCCGCGGCCTCACGCCTTCCTACAATGCATCTGAACGGGCGCGCTGCCCGGCGACAGGAGTGTACCCTTGAGCCTCTATTCAGCCTTCTATGCCGGTGTGTCCGGCCTGAATGCCCAGTCGAACGCGATGGCGACGGTGGCCGACAACATCACCAACGTGAACACGGTCGGCTACAAAGCGGTGGATTCGCAGTTCGTCTCGCTCGTCACCGACGGGCGCACCGACCAGACCTATACGGCGGGCGGCGTGCAGCTCGCGCCGCGCCAGCTCATTTCGAAACAGGGGCTGTTGCAGGCCTCGTCGGGCACCAACGATCTCGGTATCGAGGGCAACGGCTTCTTCGTCACGCGCGCCAACTCGCCGAGCGGCGAGACCGTGGCCTACACCCGCGCCGGCGCGTTCGCGCCCGATGATTCCGGCTATCTCAAGAACAGCGCCGGCTATTACCTGCAAGGCTGGAAGCTCGACGCGGCCGGCAATTATGCCAACAACGGCACGGTCACCAACCTCCAGCCGGTTCGCCTCAGCGACCTCAGCGGCAGCGCGGCGCCGACCACCAAGATCGAATTGCGCGCGAACGTCCAGTCGACCACGCCGACGTATGCCGGCACCTACAATACCGGCGACATGGCCGCCGGCACCACGACGCCCGCCTTCACGCGCTCGCTGCAAGTCTATGATGGTCAGGGCAACCCGCACAACCTCACGCTCGGCATGGTGCGCACCGACGCCAACACCTGGCAGACCGAAGTCTATGCCGATCCCAAGAGCGACGTGACCGCTACCGGCGGCCTGCTCGCCAGCGGCACGATGAAGTTTAAGGCGGACGGCAGCCTCGATATGGCCAATTCGTCGCCCGCGCTGTTCGGCTCGCTCACCCCGACCTGGACCAACGGCGCGGCATCGCAGCCGATCAAGCTCGACCTCGGCACCGATGGCGGCATGGACGGCTTCACCCAGTTCGCCAGCGCCTCGGGCACGGTCGCATCGAACATCGACGGCGGGCTTGCCGGCAATGTCTCCTCGATCGACATCACCAAGGCGGGTGTGGTCAGCGCGGTGTTCGCCGACGGCACCAAGCGCGCGGTGTTCCAGCTCCCGCTCGCCACCTTCGCCAATCCGGACGGCCTCACCCGCCTGCCCGGCAACGGCTTCACCGTGTCGGGCGAATCCGGCAACATGCTGCTCAACGCCGCCGGTACGGTCGGCGCGGGCACGGTGCAGGAGGGCGTTCTGGAGCAGTCGAACGTCGATCTGGCGGGCGAGTTCACCAACATGATCCGCTTCCAGCGCGCCTACAGCGCTTCGTCCAAGATCATCACCACCGTCGACGAGATGTTGCAGGAAATCAGCAACCTCAAGCGCTGATCCGTAAACGGGCCGGGGACCACCAACCATGTCACTCAACGAAATCCTCGGCACCGCCGTCTCGGGCCTCGCCGCATCGCAGGCGGGGTTGCGCAGCGTCTCGAACAACATCGCCAACGTCAACACGCCGGGCTACGCGCGGGAGAAGACGGCGATCACCTCCAACGCGTACGGCGGCGTCAGCATCGGCGAGCCGACGCGCGTCGCCGACCGCTTCCTGGAGGAGACCGTGTACCGCCGCGCCGGCGACACCGGCCAGGCCGACGTCCAGGCCAATTACACCAGCCGACTGCAGGCGCTGCTCGGTACGCCGGGTGACGCCTCCGGCCTGCCCGGGCGGATCGATGCGATCTCGGCGGCGGCGATCGACCTGACCGGCACCGCCGGCGCGACGCAGAAGAAGGCGGTGTTCGTAGCCGCCGTGCAGGATGCGATCGGCGGACTGAAGCAGACCCAGGCCGACACGCAGGCGCTGGCGAGCGACGTCGCGGGCGATCTCAGCGCCAGCGTGGACCGCGCCAACGTGCTGCTGAAGCAGATCTACACGCTCAACGGCACGGTTTCGCAGGCGCAAGGGCAAGGTCGCAGCACCGCCGCCGCCTCGGACCAGCGCAACAGCGCGATCGAAGAGTTGAGCGGGCTGATGAAGGTGACGGTGCGCAACCAGTCGGACGGGCGCGTCACCATCGAAACGTCGAACGGTACCGCCCTGCTCGACGACCGGCTGCGGCAACTGTCCTATCCGGTCGGCGATCAGGCCGCCGCGCAATCAAGCTATCCGGCGATCACGCTGCGCTTCGCGGATGGCGATCTGGCGGCGGGGGCCTCGACCGGCGAGAAGATCGATACCGGCACGATCGGCGGCAAGATCGGCGGCCTCGTGGCCTTGCGCGACCAGACGCTGCCGGCGTTTCAGGAGAAGCTGGGCGCGCTGTTCACCGGCCTCGCGGGCACGCTGAACGCCGCCAGCAATGCCGCCACCACTGTCCCCGCGCCCAACAGCCTGGAGGGTCACGCCACCGGGCTGACGGCGGGCGATCGGCTCGGCTTCACGGGTGCCGCCACCTTCGCCGTCACCGATGCGAGCGGCAAGCTCGTCGCCAAGACCAGCCTCGACTTCTCCACGATGAGCGCGAACGCAACCGTCGGCGATGCACTGTCGGCGATCAACGCCGGCCTGAACGGCGCCGCGACCGCCTCGCTGGACGCCACCGGCACGCTCACCTTCACCGCCGCCGCCAGCGGCAACGGCGTGGTGGTCGCGCAAGGCACGCCGGCGAGCGACCGCGGCGGCGCCGGCTTCTCGCAATATTTCGGGCTCAACGACGTGGTGCGCAGCGATACGTCGCCGCTCGTCCCGACCGGTTTCACCGCCGGCGATGCCAGCGGCTTCGCGACCGGACAGACTGCGGAAATCGACCTGCGCGACGGCAACGGCCGCATGCTCGCGGCCCATGTGCTCACCCCGGCGACTGGCGGAACGGTCGGCGATCTCGTCACCGAACTGAACGGCAGCGATCTCGGCCAGTACGGCAGCTTCGCGCTTGCTGCGAACGGCCGTTTCCAGTTCACCCCCAAGGCATCGGTCGGTGGCGCCGCCATCTCGATCCCGTCGGATTCGACCGACCGGCTCGGCACTGGCGTGTCTTTCACCGCGCTGTCCGGGCTGACCGGTGCGGCCGATGCGCTGACGAACGGCGCGGTGCGGGTCGATCTCGCCGGCGATACGCGCAAGCTGCCGGTGGCGACCTTCGACGCGAGCGCGGGCATCGGCAGGCAGGCGCTCGGCACCGGCGACACCAGCGGCGCGACCGGCCTCGTCAACGCGCTTGCCGGCACCACCGATTTCGGCACCGGCGGCAAGGCAGCCCTCGACACCTATGCCGCAAACCTCGTCAGCAGCGCCGGCATCGACGCCAACCAGGCCGCCTCCCGGCTCAGCGTCGCGAGCGCCAGCCAGACCGACGCGATCAACCGCCGCGACAATTTTTCCGGCGTAAATCTCGACGAGGAACTGTCGCAGATGGTGGTGCTGCAAAACAGCTATTCGGCCGCCGCCCGCGTCATCTCTACGGCGAGCCAGATGTACGACACCCTGCTGAACATGATCAAGTGAGAGAGACATCATGACCCGCGTCGCCACCATTCCGCTCCAGTCCGTGCTGATCTCCGGCATACAGCGCGCACAGTCGCAGATCGCCGTGTCGCAACAGCAGCTCGCCTCGGGCAGCAAGGCGCCCGATTACGCCACGCTCGGCACGGATGGCGTGCGTACCGTGTCGGCGCATTCGATGCTCGCGCGGCAACAGGCGGAATCGACCGCGACCACGCAGGCCGGCACCACGCTGGCGCTTCAGGACACCGCGCTGACCGCGATCGACGGCAGCGTTAGCGACCTACGCACGCAATTGCAGACCGCGATCGGCAGCGGGCAATCCTCCGGCCTGCAAAGCACGATCCAGGCCGCGTTCGATCAGTATCGCAGCGCGCTCAACACCACCGAAGGCGGCATCGCCGTGTTCGGCGGCGCGCAGACCGATACGCCGCCGTTCACGCCGGCCACGCTCGCGGATCTCACCACCACCGATGCGCCGGCCGCGTTCGCCAATGACCAGAAGCGCGCCACCGTCCGCGTCGGCGAGAACCAGGATCTGACGGTCGGCGTGCTGGCGAGCGATGCCGGCGGCGGCCTGTTCGATGCGTTCAAGGCGCTGGCGCAGGCCGGCACGATCGGCACCACCCTCACCGATGCGCAGAAGACCGCGCTTAGCGATGCGGTGAAGAAGCTCGATTCCGGCATCTCGCAACTGCGCGACGTCAACGCCGAGAACGGCCGCAAGATGGCGCAGGTCGACACGCTCGGCACACGCGCGGAGGCGCGCAACACGCTGCTGAAGGGCATCGTCAGTGATAACGAGGATGCCGATCTCGGCCAGGTCGCGATCGATCTCGCCACCCGCAAAAGTGCGCTGGAGGCGAGCTATTCGGTGTTCGGGCAGCTCTCCCGGATGAGCCTGGTCAGCTACCTGCAATAGACATCCGCCGATTTTGCTAACGCGGGCTTAACCCAGTGCCGCTACCGCTCGGCTGCGTATGGAAGTAGGCATATCGATGAGCGAACGGAACGACGATCTGCGGACGGCGGCGGCCTGGAATGCGATCTGCCGTTCTCAGGCAGTGATTGAGTTCGACACCGGCGGCCACGTGCTGTGGGCAAATGCGATCTTCCTCGACCTGATGGGCTATACCCTCGACGAGATCGTCGGGCGGCACCATGCGATCTTCTGCGACGCCGATCTGATCCGCACCCACGCTTACGCCGCGTTCTGGGCCAAACTCGGCAGCGGCGCGTTCGATGCGAACGTCTACCGCCGCGTTGCCAAGGATGGCCGGGATGTGTGGTTGCAGGCAACCTACACGCCGGTGCTCGACCGCGAAGACCGTCCGGTCAAGATCATCAAGTTCGCCACCGACATCACCCGCCAGGTCAAGCTCGAACAGGAGGTTCAGCTTCGCCTCGACCACGGCGAGCGTTTCCAGAACCAGTTACAGGATCGCAAGCAGCAGCTTGAATCGACGATGCAGGAACTCTCCGCCATCGTGCAGGCGATCGGCGACATCGCCGCGCAAACAAACCTGCTCGCGCTGAACGCCACGATCGAGGCGGCGCGCGCCGGCGAGGCCGGGCGCGGCTTCGCGGTGGTGGCGAGCGAGGTCAAGAAACTCGCCGGCGACACGCGCCAGGCGACGCAACGCGCCGCTGACATGATGAAGCGCGGCACGGAGCGCGCGCTCGCGGCCTGACGGCTGCACGCGCGTCCGGCGCTACGCCCCGAGCAGTGGCGCCAGTTCCGCCAGCACCGCCGCACGGCGCGCGGCGGCATCCAGCACCACCCCGCCGCTATCCCACGCGATCTGCGCGTCGCCGGGTGCGAGCGTGATATCCTCGATCACCACCAGTGCCAGCCGACGACGGTCGCGACTCTGCCGGTCGGCGATGCGGGCCTCGATATCGGTGACCAGATCGGGGTGCACGCGGATCACCACTTCCTGCCCGCGCGCCACCTGCCCGAGCACACGCGCGATCGCATCGTCGATCGCCTGGACCGGCGCGAGCGCGACCGCATGGCCGGCGAGCATGTCCGCCGCCGCCAGCGCTACCTCGGCGGCATCCTGCGCAAGGCCGTCGAGCACCGCGCCGTGGCGTTCCGCAATGTCCTCGATGCCGGCCTGGAGCGCATCCGCCGCCGACAGCAGCGCTGTGTCGCGCTCCTGCCGCCCCTCGCGCAGACCTGCCTCGAACGCCTCGGCATAGGCAGTGGCGAGCGCGGCGGCGTGATCCGCGCGCAGCGCCGCAAGCTGCGCTTCGGCCGCCGCGAGGCGCAGCGCGAGTTCGCCCGCCGATCCCGACAGATCGGGTTCGGCGATGGCGAACACGCGGTCGAACGCGAAGGGCCGCGCCTGGAAGCTCATGTCCGCCATCATCAATACACCATCGCTTCATCGTCCTTGGGATCGACCAGCACGATCTCGCCGCGATCGGCGAGTTGCTTGGCAAGCCGGACGAGCTGGCCCTGCGCCTCTTCGCATTCGCGCGCGCGCACCGGCCCCATGCCGGCTATGTCCTCGCGCATCATTTTGGCGGCGCGTTCGGTCATCGAACTGAGGAACAGCTGCTTCATCGCGTCGGGCGCGCCCTTCAGCGCCAGCGCCATCATGCGCTTGTCGGCGTTCTTGACGACGGTCGCGATCGCGGTGGGTATCAGGTTCGACAGATCCTCGAAGGTGAACATCAGCGCGCGAATGCGGCTGGCGGAATCGGGCGAGCGGTTGTCGAGCGCGGTGAGCATCGCTTCCTCGGTCGATCGGTCGAGCGCGTTGAACAGTTCGGCCATGCTCTCGTGCGGATCACGCCGCTGCGACCGCGACAGGTTCGACATGAACTCACTGTGCAGCGTGCGTTCGATCTCGCCGACGATCTCCTGCTGGACGGGCTCCATGCGCAGCATCCGCTGGATCACGTCGATCGCGAAATCGCGCGGCAGCGCCGCCATCACGCGGGCGGCGTGTTCGGTCTTCAGCTTGCTCATGATGACCGCGACCGTTTGCGGATATTCGTTGCGCAGATAGGCGGCGAGCACGGTTTCGCTGACGTTGGAAAGCTTGTCCCACATCGTCCGGCCCGAAGGCCCGCGAATATCCTCCATGATCGCCTTGGCACGCTCCCCGCTCAGCACGTTGCCGAGCAGCCGCTCGGTCGTTTCGAACGAACCGTGCAGCGAGGAGATTGTCGACACCTCGGAGGAGAATTGCAGCAGCAGATGTTCGACCACCGGCGCGGCCACGCTGCCGAGCTCCACCATCGCCGCCGACAGTTCGCGGATCTCATCGGCGCTGAGCTGTTCCCACAGCGCCGCGCCATTGTCCTTGCCGAGCGCGAGCAGCAACGCCGCCGCACGCTGCGGGCCGGAATAGCGCTTCAGCTCCGGCGGTTCGATGATGGGCGCCGTCATCGGCATCTGCGTCCCCTTTGCAGCCGTTCCCAAAAAAACTGTCCCCGCGCCGTCCGGCACCGGTTTCACGCTCTATTATAGGATTACCGATGCGCGGTCGGTGAAAGGCGGTAAAGAAAGTGTCGATAAACTCTTCCAGCGGATTGATCGGGCTGTCGCTGCTCTCGGGCGACACCAGCCTGTTCGCCTCGGCCAACAGCAGCGCCGCCGCGACATCCGAATCGCTCGCCGTGCGCAAGGCCAAGGCGCAGTTCACGCTCGCCGCCACGACGCCACCGTGGAAGGCGCCCGCGTCCAAGGCATCCGACAGCGCGCAGGTCGCCACCGTCAAGGCGATGAAGACGATCATCGACGCCACCACCGCGCAGAGCAGCACCCTGCCCGACGACGTGAAGACCAGCTTCACCGCGTACAAAGCGCTCGATTCGCTGCGCATCCTGGCACAGGCTGCTACCGCCGCCACGCTCAGCGACAGCCAGCGCGCCAGCATCGACAAGAGCTTCGCGAAGGGACTGGCCGATCTCCAGACCTATCTCGGCACCGCGCCGACCTCGAAGCTCGATCTCGCCTTCGCGCAGCCGACCCGCCGCGGCGAGAGCGAGACGCTGCCGTCGCTTGCGGCCAATACCGGCACCGTCACCGGCAGCACCGTCGCCGCCGCACGCGACGCGGCGCTGACCGGCATGACCGGCAGCGAACAGTTCTCGATCGCGATCACATCCGGCTCGAGCAGCGCCACCGTGCATGTCGATCTGGCGGGGACGCAGCAGCCGCCGACGCTCGATTCCGTCGCCGCCGCGATCAACGCCGCGATCGCCGCGATCCCGGCGAAGAACGCGGACGGCACCGTCGCGCTGGATGACAATGGCGATCCCAAGCCGCTTTACTCCGTCAAGTTCGCGCCCGTGAAGAACAGCGACGGCTGGACGATGGGCATTACCGCGCCGCGCCTCGAACAGGTCGCGATCACCCAGGACAATGCGCCCGACGCGCTGATGATATCGGTCGGCAGCAGCGCGCTCGACGCGCCCTCGGCTGTGCGGATGCTGCGCTTCGACGATCCCGCCAACAACGGCGCGCAGCACAGCTATGACAGCGTCACCGCGCTCGACACCGATGCCACCGCGCGCGCGGCACTGCTCCCCTCGACGACGGTAGCGGTAAAGGGCGTGGCGCCGCCGCCGCCCGCGCAGGTTAACGCCAGCCTCACCGCCAACGCCAGCGTCACCGCACCCGATGGCAGCACCTATGTGGTCGGCACCGCCGCCGGCGATGTCGGCGGGCAGACCCTCGCCGGCAGCCAGGACCTGCTGCTCACCAAGCGCGACAGCGAGGGCAAGGTGGTGTGGGAGCGGATGCTCGGCGCGGCCGGCAGCGCAACCGGCGCGGCGGTCAGCCTCGCGCCCAACGGCGACGTGGTGGTGGCCGGCACCGTGACCGGTAGCTTCGATACGCAGAACAGTGACGGCGATGTGGTGGTGTCGCGCTACAACGCGACCGGCGAGGAGCAATGGTCGACACTGGTGCGCGCGAACGGCGCCGACACCGCGAGTGCGATCACCACCGCGCCGGACGGTTCGATCTACGTTGGCGGTCGAGCGGCGAGCGGCGACGGCGATGCGTTCGTCGCGCGGCTCGATGGCAATGGCCGGTTACAGGAACGCCGCGTCATCGACAGCGGCGGCAGTGACGGGGTGAGCGGCCTCGCGGTCGACGGCGACGGCAACGTCCTCGCGCTGATGCATGCCGGCGCCGACACGCAGGTGCGCAAGCTGCAAGGCGGCGCGCTTTCCACCGATCTCGGCCAGATCAGCCTCGGCACCGTCGAGGCGCGCGCGATCGCGGTCGGTGCGGACGGCACGGTCGCCGTCGCCGGTGCGGCCAGCGCGGCGGTGGCGGGCACGCAGACCAACGCGATGTCAGGTGGGCGCGACGGTTTCGTCACGTTGCTCGACCCGGGGCTGACCAGCGCCGCCACGTCTTACGTCGGCACCGCCGCCGACGATCAGATCGACAGCATCGCCTTCGACGGCACCACGCTCTACGCGGGCGGCCGCACCACCGGTACGATCGGCGCCACCAAGACCGGATCGACCGACGGTTTCGTCGTCGGCATCGACACCGCGACCGGCGCGGTCGGCAGTGTGCGCCAGTTCGGGCAACTTTCCACGCGCACGGACTCAGTGCAGGTCAGCACGGCAAAGGGCGGCGCAAGTGCGCTCGGCGCGATCGGATTGAAGCTCGGCGTGCAGGGCGCGCAGGACTCCACGCTGCTCACCGCCAACACCTCGCTGCGCGCGGGCGATGAATTTTCGATACAGGTAGAGGGCGGCGCGGTTCGCAAGGTGACGATCGCCGCCGACGACACGCTCACGTCGCTTGCCAGCCGGATCAACCGGCTGACCGGCGGCAAGATCACGGTTTCAACGCCCAAGGTCGGCAGCGGCAACGTGCTGCGCATCGAAGCAAAGGCCGGCGCTTCCGTCGAGCTGATCGCGGGCGCTACCGGCAAGGACGCGCTCGCCAAGCTGGGCCTGCCGGCCAAGCGGCTCACCGTGTCCGATCCGGTACCGACGGGCGCGCCCAAGGTCCGGCCGGGTGGCACCTACGGCCTCGGCCTATCCTCGGCGCTGCGCCTCGATAGCGTCGCCGATGCCAAGGCAGCGCTCGGCCAGCTTACCTCCGCGCTGTCGATCACGCAGACCGCCTATCGCTCGCTCTATTGGGATGCGACCAAGGCGGCTACCGTCGATGGCCCGTCCGGCGGCGGGTCAAGCGTGTCGGCTTACGACAAGGCCAAGCTCGCCAGCTACACCGACGCGCTTGCGCGGCTGACCGGCTGATCGCGATCAGCCTCCACACCCTCACCCTTCGGGATCTGACATGAGCCAGCAACTTCCTTCGCTGCTCGCCGGCATCGGCGATGCGATGCGGTATCTCGATACGCGCAAGGACGTGATCGCGCGCAACATCGCCAATGGCGACACGCCCGGCTTCAAGGCGCGGGAGACCGCACCCGCCAGCTTCGCCGGAATGGTGCAGAACGGTGCGCCAAGCGTCGCCGCACCCACCGTCGAACTCAGCAGCACGATGGTGTCGCTCGGCGCACGCAACGTTAAGGCGGGCAACATCGTACTCGACCATGACGTGACCGAGACGAAACCTGACGGCAACAACGTCACGCTGGAGGACCAGTTGCTCAAACTCGGCAACATCCAGCAGGATTTCGCGACGCTGACGAACCTCTACCGCAAGCAGATGTCGCTGCTGAAAACCGCGCTCGGCAAGAACGAGGGCTGACGCAGGCCGCGCGCAAATGCGGCGAACGGGCTGAACAAAGCCGCGCTCATGCGTTGTGTACCCGGTTGGCCTGCATGACAGGCCGCACAATCGGGAGTTTCACCATGAAAAAGCTTATCGGGTTCGCCCTGCTCGCCGCCACCGTCGCCGCACCCGCTGTGGCGCAGGACCACCGCGATCACCGCCGCAGCGAGCGGACGTATCGTCAGGATTGCAAGCGCAGCAGCGGCACCACCGGCACGATCGCGGGCGGTGCGGGCGGCGCATTGGCCGGCCATGCGCTGGGTGGCGGTACGCTCGGCACGGTCGCGGGCGGGGTCGGCGGTGCGCTGCTCGGCCGCCACCTCGACAAGAAGCACGACGCCGCGCAGAACCGCAAGAACGGCTGCTGATCCGGTTCGGGCCGGCGCGGTCCCCGCGTCGGCCCGTTCTTTACAGACGGTAGTTGATCGACAGCGGCGCGTTCACCTCGCGCAGCGATACCTGTCCCTGTGCGCTATAGGCCTCGGAGCGACGCCCGGTCAGCCGCTGCATCTCGACGCCGACCGCCGCCATCATTTCGGCCGTCAGCGCGATCTGCCGCGTCAGCACCTCCGCGTTGACCGCCGCCGCATCACGCAAGAGGCCGACACGCGTCGTCAGCATCCCCCGCTCGTCCGCCGCCAGCGCCTCGATCCAGTCGGGCGACTGCCGGAACAGTTGCGCGGTGGCACCCTCCAGCATATCGACCAGCCGCGATTTCGCTTTGGCGAGCTCGGCGATACCGGGGCAACGGCCATGCAGCGCTAGGTTGTCGCTTTCCTCCTCCATCACGCCGACCAGCGAATCGATCGTGTCGATCAACGTGCCGAACAGGGTGTCGGTCGGGCCAAGCTTCATGACTGCGTTCACGACTTCGATCCTTGCTGGAGTTTGATGATCTGATCCATCACTGCGGGGGCGAGACCGATCCCGCCGACCTTCGCCATCTGCTTGCCGAGTTTTTCGGCGAGAATGCCCTTGAACATCTCTTCGCCGTGGCCGCCGCCGAACTGCTCATCGGTCTGCACGTTCTCAAGCATCAGATTTGTCATCTGGCCGAGGAACACCGCCTCGAACTCCTGCGCGCTGTCCTTCGCCTTTTTGTTGGCGGCGAGCGCCTGCGCGGTCGGCACGGCGGGGGCGGCGGGGGAAGCGGCAACGTCCATCATTGCACCTCGATTTCGGCCTGGAGCGCACCCGCCGTCTTCAGCGCCTGAAGGATGGTGATGAGATCGCGCGGCGACACGCCCAGCGCGTTCAGCCCGCCGACCAGCGACTTGAGCGACGCACCCTCCAGCATGGCGAGCGATTTGCCGCCCCCGTCATCCACGTTGATCTGCGTGCGCGGCAACACCTGCGTCGTCCCCGACGACAAGGGTGCCGGCTGCGAGGCGACCGGGCTTTCCGCCACGCTGATCGTCAGCCCGCCCTGTGCGATCGCCACCGGGCTGACGCGCACGTCGGCGTTCATCACCACCGTGCCCGCCGCTTCGTTGACGACGACGCGCGCCGGCTGATCGACATCGACCGGCAAATTCTCGACGCGGGTCAGCAGATCGACCACCCCACCCGGCACCGCCGAGGTCGGGGTGAGCTGGACGGTCGCCGGATCGAGCATCTGTGCGGAGCCGGGGAAATTCTTGTTGATGACGTCTGCGACGCGCTGCGCGGTGGTGAAATCGGGGTTGCGCAGCGCCAGCTTCAGCGTGTTGGCGGAGCGCAGCGCATAGGGCACCTCGCGTTCGACGATGGCACCGCCGGCAATCCGCGCCGACGTCGACACGCCGCGGCTGATGTTCGCCGCCGCGCCCTGCGCCTTGAAGCCCGACACCGCGACCTGCCCCTGCGCCACCGCATAGGTGTTGCCGTCGAGCCCGCGCAGCGACGTCGCGATCAGCGTGCCGCCCTGCAGGCTGGTGGCATCGCCCAGCGCCGCCACCGTCACGTCGATCGCCGAGCCGGCGCGCGAGAACGCCGGCATCGTAGCGGTGATCGACACCGCCGCGACGTTCTGCGTCTTCATCTGCGCCTGGCGGATGTTGACGCCCATGCGCTCCAGCATCGCCTGCATCGATTCCTCGGTGAAGGGCGAGTTGCGCATCCGGTCGCCCGTGCCGGCGAGGCCGACGACGAGGCCGTAGCCGATCAGCTGGTTGGGACGGACATTCTCGAAATCGACGATGTCCTTGATACGCGACCCCGCCCACGCCGGCTGTGCACTGAATGCCAGCACGGCGGCGAGCCCGCCCAACAATGTCCGCAGATTAGCCACGCGCATCCTTTGAAAACATCGGCGTATCCGCCTTCATCTTTCTTATAGGATGATTGGGTACGAGGTGGCGTGAACGGGAGGATTGACGTGCGGATCGACGGGCTTGGTGCGATAATGCCGCAATTGCTGGTGCAGGCGATCGGCCGGCCCGCGCCCGCGATGGCCACGCTCGGCGATCAGGCGCCCCCGCCCGATACCGCGCTGCAACCCAATGCGCTCGCCAACCCCGCGATCGGATCGGTGCAGATGCTCGTCGCGATGAGCGCCGCCACGCCGCCCGAAGAACGCCGCCGCCGCGTCGTACAACGCGCCACGCGCGGGCTGGACGCGCTGGCGGCGCTCGATGCCGCAACGATTGTCGACGCGCCGCGCGCGGCGGTGGTGGAGACGCTGGCCGACTGGTCACGCGAACTGCACGAGACGGGCGACCCGGCGCTGGATGCGCTGATGACGGAGATCGAGCTGCGGGTACAGGTGGAACTGGCGAAGTACGATCGGGAAGTTTGAGCGTACGCCGCAATCGTTATAGTGTTAGCGTCACGTGGAGATTGCCTGAACGCGCGCCTCCCGGCGTCCGGCACAAGCCAGGCGAGTCACGGATCTATTGTGACGCTGCTGGATGTTTTAACAATTGTGGTCGACCCGACTTTTCTTCCGTCCCGCACGTACGGGCGGCTAACCCTGAAGCCGGGTTTGAAATTTCCGCACGGATCCGGCGCTTCGCCCGATCTCGATATCGTGCGGCATGTCAATCCCATACCGGCCCCATCGGCAACGATCTGAGCCTCATACGCCGAACTCACAGTCGCCTTGTTTGCTTCCACGGCAGGCACTTCATCTGGAAGCATCCAATTGATCGGCAGCTTGTAGGTGGACGTGACGGGCTTCCCGTTGCGATCGATCGCCGGGTTAAACCTGGCGTGCGCAAGCGCGATATCACATGTCGCCGTGTCCAGGCTGGTTGTGCCGCTGGATATTTCGATGCTGCAACCAGTGGCTGTTCCGGTGAGGTCGACGCTGATGTCCGCAACGACCCGACCTTGTCGCTCTGCACGCAGGGCGTCCTTGGGATACTGATCAGGGCCGAACCACTCGCCGGGGTTTCCGATGATGATCGCAGGCATGGCGTGACGCGCCGCTTGCGCCGAACTGTCACTTGGAAACAGTGCCAAACCTAGCCCAACCAAGAGCAAACTGCGCATCGCAAACCTTCCGAACCAAACCGGGTAATCTGTTCCTATGACCCGCGACCTTGTCAAGTTTCGTGCTGCTGGTCACCCGCCGTTGAATAAAGGTTGGCTTTTCTACAGCAAAGCTATGCGCTTCCCTTCTTCCCCAGCTTCATCACGAAGCTGACGATCTCCGCCACCGCCGTGTAATATTCCGGTTTGATCGGGTGGTCCAACTCCACCGTCGAGTACAGCGCGCGGGCGAGCGGCGGGCTTTCCACGATCGGTACGTTCGCGCGTGTCGCCACCTCGCGGATGTTGAGCGCGACCGCGTCGACGCCCTTCGCCACCACCACCGGCGCTGCCATCGCGCCGTGATCATATTGCAGCGCCACCGCATAATGCGTCGGGTTGACGACGATCACGCTCGCTTCGGGCACCTTGGCCATCATGCGCTGGCGTGAGCGCTGCATCTGGATCTGGCGGATCTTGCCCTTGATCTTGGGGTCGCCCTCGCTCTGCTTGTGCTCGTCCTTGATCTCCTGAAACGACATCATCATCCGCTTCATGAAGCTGCGCCGCTGGTACAGGTAATCGGCGGCGGCGATCACCACGACGAGCAGCGCCGCCGCCTTGACCATCGCCAGCACGAGGCCGGTCGCCGCCGCGCCGATCGTCGCGGCGGGCGCGCCGATCAGCGTGTCGAGCCCGGCGATGCGCGGCCATACCATCCAGCCGACCACCACAATCACCATCACCAGCTTGGCGAAGGTCTTGGCGAACTCGACCAGCGCGCGCATGCCGAACAGCCGCTTGGCCCCCGCCATCGGCGAGAGCTTGTCCCATTTCAGCTTGAGCCGATCGGTGGCGAGGCGGGGTTTGCCGGACGAGAACATCGTCAGCAGCGCGAAGGCGAACAGCACGGCGAGCATCGGCAGCACCGTCATCGCCGCCTGCGCCATCAGCGCGGACGCGAGGTGCTGCGCGCCGGCGGGCGTGATCGCGACATCCTCGCTATGCCCCCACATGCCGGTCAGCAACACGCCGAGCCGCGAGGCGGTCCATGTCCCCAGCATCAGCAGCACGGCGAGCGCGCCGACGAACATCACCGCATGGCGCGCCTCGGCAGCGGTGACGACGTCGCCCTTTTTGCGCGCGTCCTCGAGCTTCTTTTCTGTTGGTGCATGCGTCTTGTCGTCGGACATGCCGCTATCCCCAGATTGACCGGGTCCAGGCAGACATCGCCTGTGCGAAGCCGCCGAGCATCGCCGCCATCAGCAGCGCGGTGATTCCCATCCCGAGCAGCAGGTTGAGTGGCTGCGCGATAAAGAACACCTGGATCTGCGGCGCCAAACGCGCGGCGAGGCCGAGTGCGACGTTGAAGACGATGCCGTACACGATCAGTGGTGCTGCAAGGCCAAGCCCAAGCTCGGTCGCGCGCGACACGGTGGCGACGACGAGTTGCGCAAAGTCGGCGGAGGACGGCAGCACGCCGACCGGGAACATCGCATAGCTGTGCACCAGCGCACCGATCCAAACGTGGTGGACGCCCATGCTCATGCACACGATCGCCGCCGCCACGCTCATCAGTTTGGAGAGCACGGTCACCTGCCCGCCCATCGCCGGATCGCTCACCAGCGCGGAGGTCAAGCCGATCTGGAGGCTGATGAGGCCGCCCGCCATCGACACGGCGGTGAACATGATCTTGACGAGCGTCCCGAGCGCGAGGCCGATCATCAGCTCGACCACTACCATCGCCGCATAGGCCGCCTGATCGTCGGGCGCGTGCGGCAGTTTCGCCGACAGCAACCCGAAGAGCCCGAGCGTCAGGCCGAGCGACATCAGCAGCCGGATTCGCCCCGGCACCGCGTCTTCGGAAAACACCGGCAAGCACATCAGCATCGCCCCGACCCGCGCAAACAGCAGCAGGAAGGCGGTGGCGAACGCCGGCAACTGGCCGATGAGGGCGAGACCCTGCACGTTTGGATCAGCCGGCGATGATGCGCTGGCTGAGCTCGGCCATGAAGCCCGCCATCGCGCGGCCGATCATCGGCAGGCACATCAGCATGACGAGGCCGATGCCGAGCAGCTTCGGCACGAACGTGAGCGTCGCTTCCTGCACCTGCGTCAGCGCCTGGAACAGTCCGATGACGACGCCGAGGATCAGCGAGGCGATCAGCATCGGCCCGGCGATGGTCAGCACCAGCAGCAGCCCAGCGCGCGCGATCGCCATCGCATCGGCCGCGTCCAGCCCGTGCATCAGATCTGCATCCGCATGATTTCACCGTACGCGCTCACGACCCGGTCGCGCACCGCCACCACCGTGTCGAGCGCGGTCTCGGCCGCACCGATCGCTGTCACCACATCGATGAGGTTGCCCTTGCCGGCAACCTGCGCCGCGCTCGCCTTTTCTGCGCCGTGCAGGCTGGTGGTGGCGGAGCCGACCATCTGGCCGACCATCGCGCCGAAGTTCGGGCCGGCGCTCTCGCTGCCGCCACTTTCGGTGAGCGGCGCGGAGGGCAGCAGCGAGCCGCCCTTTGCTCCGGTAATCGCGCGGCCATAGGCCATGCCTGCGTCAAGTGCGCCAATCGACATATCAGGGCGTCCTTATTTGAGGAGATCGAGCGTACGCATCGTCAGGCCGCGCGCGGCCTCGATCGCGTTGAGATTGGCTTCGTAGGATCGCTGCGCCGCCTTCATGTCGGCGGCTTCCAGCAGCGGATCGACATTGGGGGTCTGCACGTATCCGGTGGCATCGGCGGCGGGATTGCCCGGCTGGTAGGTGCGCCCGAACGCGGATTTGTCGGCCGTCACGCCGGTCACCTCGACCTCGCCGCCCTTCTGCTTGCCGTCGAGCACCGCGCGGAACGTGGCGATCTTACGCTGGTAGGGCGCGCCGCCGGGCGATGCCGCCACCGAATCCGCATTGGCGAGGTTTTCCGCGATCACCTTCATCCGCACCGCCTGCGCGCGTAAACCGGAGGCGGAAATCCCGATCGAGTCCGATCCCATGACGTATCCCATAAGAGGCGCGACATCTTTGCCGCTCACAGCCATCTTATAGGCAAAATTTTCCCACCCCGGCCGATCGCCCCCGGATTTTTCCTATAACTTTGGGGAACGGTTAAGGGGAACGGCACGTGGCCGGATTGAACGATATCGATGTTGAACTGGCGGTTATGCTCGGGTCTACCAGCATGCCGATCCGGCAGATCCTCAAGATGAGCCGGGGCGCGATGATCCCGCTCGATGCGCGTCAGGACGATCCGAGCGTGGTGATCGTCAACGATCAGGCGATCGCGCACGGGCAGATCCTGGTCGACGGCGATGTAATGTCGCTGGAGATCACCAACGTCATCCGCACCGGGCGCTGACCGATATGGATCTGTTCGCCGTCATGCGGATGCTCGCCTCGCTGGGCGTGGTGCTGGGAATACTCGCCGGGGCCTTGTGGGTGGTCAAGCGCTTCGACGTGAAGCTGCCCGGCCGGATCGGCGGCGGCGCCTCCCCGATGCGCCGGCTGGAGATCGTCGAGCGGCTCAACATCGACCCGAAGCGTTCGCTGGTGCTGCTGCGGCAGGACGGCCACGAACATCTCGTACTGATGAGTCCGGAGGGGCATGTCGTGCTGGAACGTAAGAGCCTCGCCGCCGAAGCCGCCGACGGCAGCGTGCCACCCTATGCCGCGCTGATGGCGCAGGCGATCGAGCGGCTGTGGACGCGGGTGTCGGACGAAGCCGACGCGTTGCGCCAGCCGGTCATCGCGCACCATGCGTAAGCGCGTAATCCTGGGCGCGGTGGTGGCGTGCGCGCTCGTCGCGCTGCCGTCGGTGGCGATCGCCGCAACGCAGGCCGCCGCCGCGCATGGCCCGACCATCAACCTCGGTGGCGAAGGCAACATGACCGGGCGCATCGTCCAGCTCGTGCTGCTGATGACGGTGCTGAGCCTTGCGCCGGGCATCCTGATGACGGTGACGTCGTTCACCCGCATCGTCGTCGCGCTGTCGCTGCTGCGCACGGGGCTCGGCGCACAGGGCGTGCCGCCCAACCCGGTCATCATCAGCCTCGCGCTGTTCCTGTCGTTCTTCGTGATGGCCCCGACTTTCAACAAGGCGTACACCGAAGGGGTGAAACCCTATACCGAGGGCAAGATCACCGAGGCCGTCGCCTTCGACAAGACCGCCGCGCCCTTGCGTACCTTCATGCTCGGCCAGGTTCGTAACGAAGACCTCAAGCTGTTCGTCGATCTCTCCAAGCAACCGCCCACCCCGCGCGCGGACACGCCGCTGCCGACGCTGATCCCCGCCTTCATGATCTCCGAATTGCGCCGCGCGTTCGAGATCGGCTTCATGCTGCTCGTGCCGTTCCTGGTGATCGACCTTGCCGTTTCCGCCGTGCTGATGGCGATGGGCATGATGATGCTGCCGCCGCCGAGCATATCGCTGCCGATGAAGATCATCTTCTTCGTGTTGGTCGACGGCTGGGCGCTGGTCGCGGGGTCGCTGGTCAAGAGCTTCCACGGCGGCTGACACGGTGCCATAGCCGCTGCCCATGTTCACCATCGATTCCGTCCGCGCCATCTATCAGGGCTGGCTCAACCTCGTCATGGTGCGGCTGCGCGCGCCAGACGGTACCACCTTCGACCGCCACGTCGTCGAGGTCGGTCGCGCGGTGGCGGTGCTGCCCTACAACCCGACGACCGGCATGGCGCTGCTCGTCTCGATGCCGCGCGCGCCGGTGATGTTGCTCGGACAAGCCGACCTGCTCGAAGCGATCGCCGGCAAACTCGACAGCGACGATCCGGAGGACTGCACCCGTCGCGAGGCATTGGAGGAGGCCGGCGTCCGGCTCCGCACGCTCGACCCCGTCGGCCAGTTCTGGACGATCCCGGCGATCGCCACCGAACGGCTCGACTACTACCTTGCGGAATATGCGGATGCCGATCGCGTCGGCCCCGGCGGCGGCCTGGCACAGGAACACGAGAACATCACCGTCCACGAGCTCCCGCTTGCCGAACTGTGGGCGCGCTACGAGCGCGGACACCTGCCTGACGCCAAGCTGGTGACATTGCTGTTCGCCCTGCGCCTGCGCCGCCCGCACCTGTTCGGCTGAGCAAGGCGGAAGCGGAAAGGCCGGAACCGCCCAGACTCGGTCATTCGCGGGCCCATCGATTATCTATGTAGCGGACACGCTGACCTTCGAAGGTGCGCCTCCTTTCGGCCGTAAACATCTTACATTTTCAGGTCCGTCGTAGTTCAGAAGCAGCTGCGCAGTCGGACCGCTGGTGGGAAGTTGAGGCTCTTGAATGCGCAAACAGGTTCGAGCCTCTTTGTGCGTGGGGCTACTTTTTACCGCCACCTCCACTCCCGCAGTTTGGGCAAGAGAGGCGATCCGCAATGCGGGCGACATTTTTCCAAAGCGGATTGCTAAACCGGCTTATCGAGGGCGCTGGCAGCCGATAGTCAAAGGGCGTCTCAGGAATGGCGATCGCTATGCCATTCTTCCGCGCCAAGGTCACGAGGCCGGAGCAGGGCTCCTGTTACGCAACGACGGTGGCTTCATCGCCGAGCGACGACCGGGAGAGCGCGGCTTGGCCCATTTGATCGAGCATGTTGCTTTTCTCAGCCCAACAACTGGATCGCCGAATGATCGCAACCATTTTCCCCACGTAGGCCTGTCGCTGTCGTTGCCCGCACCCTCCGCTGGAACAACCAGCTGGAGCGAAACGAATTATTTTGTTTCCAGCAAAACGACCAAACCCGAAGACCTGGACAAGCTGCTCGGTCTCTTCCGCGAGGTCGTCAGCGATCTGACCTTGCATACTGATGCGGTCGACGAAGGGCGGACTCAAGTCATAGACGAGATGGCCCGCAGGAAACCCGGCAACGACATCTACGCTAGCTACATTGCCGCGGTAGCGCCCGGCTCGCCGACCGACGTGATAAACGGGCAAAACTCGGATGACGTACCCACTGCCAGCGTCGCTACGATACGCGCACTATATCATCGCCTTTACCGACCTGAAAACATGATGATCGTGATCGTCGGCAACGTAAACGCGACGAAGATGAAGGCGCTGATCACACAGCGTTTCGGCTCGTGGCAAGACGTCGGACCGGCGCCGGTGCATGCGCCCGTCCCGACCTTCAAGGCAGATCGCATCGCGCCGATCAGCTACGCGTCGTTGGCGGAGGGCCGCAGGGGCGTTTTTATGACGGTGGTTTCGCCGTTGCCCCAAGTGCCACTAACGCGGAAGCGACAGGCCGAGATGGCGCTGATGGACATGGTGATGGTGCGCGCGGTCAATAAGCGGCTCGCGCTGGCGCATCCGATAGCCCGCCAAACGCAATCGGCATGTGGATCGAGCATGGTGAGCAGGGGCACCGGCTGATCATGCTGTGGAACAACTTCACTGGCGATCAATGGCGATCGGCTGTCGGCGAACTGAAGCAGCTCACCTGTAACCTTAGCACGGGCGGCTTCTCCGAACAGGAGTGGAGTGCCGCCAAGCAGGACGTGATCAATGATCTTGCCGCAAGCTCCGACGCTATGGCCGAGATGGCGAATGTCGAACTGGCCAAGGATCTGTCCCATGCGTTGGCGGCCGGCAGAGACCTGATCCCGCCGGATGAGATGCTGGGTTATGCCAAGGGCTGGTTTCCCGCGATCGGCACCATCACGGCCAATCGCTGGTGGAACGAACAATGGGTCGCCGGCGCCGAGCACATCCGCGTCGAGGCGCCCGAGCTTGCCATGGTGAAAGACCCTGTCGCGGCAATACGCACGGTTGCCGACAATGCCGTGCCGGCGGGATGCAAAGTGCGACCATAATCACCGTCGTTGAAGGAGGTTGGCATGACGTTCGCTGTAGCCGCGGTATCGCTGCTCGGTTCGGTTGTTCCTACGCCGATCGCGACGCGTGTCGAGGATTTCGATCTTGCTACGGTGCAACGCCAGGAGGCGACGTGCGCCGAGCATGATCCATCTGACGACATCGTTGTATGCGCCCCCAAAAACATGAACTTCGCGATTTCCGGCCTCGGGCAGTTTCCGGAAAAGCCCGTACGGGCGAAGTTTGTCGGCCCCCTCAACGCAGAAGCCACCGTTCACGCCATCAAGACGGACAATCCGTTTGCCAGCACCCCGGCGGCAGCGGTGACCCTCAAGTGGCACTTCTGAGATCAATTGCTGGTGGCATGCTGCCGGCTTAAAAAGCTACAGGCATGCCTCAATCAGATCGCGACCGTTCGCTGACTCCGACCTCCGGTAAGCAGACGTGCCGGAAACCACCACCTCCAGACAATCCAAAGGCGCAGCCGGGTGTGATCCTTGTGCCTGACCTGGCGCGGATAACCAGCGCACCGGGTCAGGCCGGCGCTGCCGCCGTCACGATCGCGCGTTTCACGCCGTCCTTGGCCAGCGCCTCGCCCGCCGCTGCCATCAGCACCGTCTCGAACACCTTCAGGTCCGGCAGCACGCCTTGCGGGCCGCTCGCCATCGGTGAGCGGTAAGTGCGCATGTTGACCGCGTTGAGGAACAGCGGCAGCTTTTCGGTCACCTCCGCGCTCTTGTCCTGCAGCACCTCCAGCGACACGTCGAAATTGGCATAGCCCGACAGCTTGCCGTCGCTCGCCACGATCGGCGCGAGGATCTTGCCGGCAGGTACGAACACCGTCGCCACCGGTGCGGCGCCTTTGGCGTGCGCCGCCTGCGGCTTGAGGAACAGCATCGCCGCATAGCCGCCGCCCGCGCCGAACACGATGCCGCCGATCACCATCAGCAGCGGGATCAGGATCTTCTTCATGGCCGCCCCTTAGTAATTGAAGCTCAGGTCGCGCGGCAGCGCCGATGCGTCGGCGATCAGCACGATGGTGATGCGGCGGTTCTCCGCGCGCTTGGGCTGATCGGGGTAGAGCGGGCGGGTATCGGCGAACGCCACCACCTCACCCATCCGGTCCGCCGACAGGCCGCTGGCGACAAGCGCCTGACGCGCCGCCAGCGCGCGTTCGCTCGACAGCCGCCAGTTCGCGTCACCGCTGCCGCCCGAGGCGTCGGTATGCCCCTCCACCGCGACCTGCACGCGCGAGGTGGCGATCTTGGACGCCACGCGCGCGAGCAACCCGCGCCCGTAGGCGTTGAGCGTGGCGGTGCCGCCGTCGAACATGCTGTGCTTGTCATTGTCCATCAGGTTGATGCGGTAGCCGTCGCGTGTCTGCTCGACGTCCACCGTCTTGCCGCCATCGCTGCTCGATCCCGCCACTGTGTCGAGCGCGACCTTGAGGTCCTGCGCCGCCACCCGCATCGACGCGTCGGGCATGTCCGCACTGCCGCCGCGCGCCACGCCCGCCGATGCCGCCTGGATCGCGGGGACGCCCGCCGCCGTGCTGCCATCGCCACGCATCGCCTGGGTATGGCCGCCCGCGTTTTGGGTGGTGCTGGCGCCGCTGGTCTGCCCCTGCGCCTGCGGCGAGTTCGGTGGTGCCGGCGAGAAATACTCGGCGAGGCCTTTGAGCTTTTCCTTGTCCGGGTTGGAGATCAGCCACAACAGCATGAAGAATGCCATCATCGCCGTCACGAAATCGGCATAGGCGACTTTCCACGCACCGCCGTGATGGCCGCCGCCGGACACCTTCTTCACGCGCCGGATGACGATCGGGCGCAGGTCGTTGCTTCGCGTAGCCATGGCTTAGCCCTCCGGTAGCGCGCGGGCGAGACGCGCCTGCAAGCCGCCCAGCCCGACTTTGCCGAGCGCCTCGTACGTCGTCATGCCGTCCGCCATCCGGCCGAGCAGCCGGCCGCATTCGTCGACATGTTGCGAGATGATGTCGAACTGCTGGAGCTTCTCCAGATGCTTGTCGATCATGTCGACGTCGCAGACCAGCTCCTCGGCAAGCCGCTCGAGCAGGGTGCGCACCTCGCCGAGTTCCTTCGCCATGGCGAGCATCAGCTTTTGCCGGTGTAGCGTTGTGGGCATATCGTCCTCAGAACAGGTCTATGTCGCCGGCGCGCGGCAGGTGCGGCACGGGTGCGGGCGGCGGTGCGTCGTCGGCGCGGATCGAGCGGACCTGGCCCTCCCACGGCCGGAACTCGACCCGGCGCGCGGTGGTGCCGCCGAGGTCGCACGCGCCGGTCGCGATCCCCTCCACCGCCATGAAGCGCCGGGCGAAGGCGGCGTTATCGCTGCCGATCCCGCCCAGCCCGGCGACGATGTTGGCGCCGCCGAAAATACGCGCGCGCAGCCGTTGCCGCACCGCGCCGCGCGCCATCATCGCGTTGATGAGCAGTTCCATGGCGTGAACGCCGTAGCGGGACATCTCGTCGTCGCGCAGCAACTGCTCCGCTCCCGGCTCGCCAAGTAGAAAATGGTTCATGCCGCCGACCCGCGCGACCGCATCGTGCAGGCACACCGCCACGCACGACCCGAGCAGCGTCGTGATGACGACACCCGGTTCGGCGACGACGGCGTGCTCGCCCTGGACGATCGCGAGGCGGTGCATGAGCTCAGCTCAGCGCCCCGAACACGCGCTCGATCTTTTCCTTCAGCGCGGCCGGAGCGAACGGTTTGACGACGTAGTTGTTGACGCCGAGCTCAGCCGCCTTCTGCACCACAGCGCGTTCCGCCGAACCGGTCAGCATGATGAACACGGTCTTGCCGATCACCGGATCGCCGCGCACCGCCTCCAGAAAGGCAAGGCCGTCCATGTCCGGCATGTTGTAGTCCGAAATGATGAGGTGCACGCGATCCTCCCGCACGGCGGGCAGCGCCTCAAGCGCGCTTGGACGGTCGCGCACGTCGCGAAAGCCGAGATCCTGCAGCGTGCGACGGATCATCGCCCGCATGCTGGTCTGATCGTCCACGACCATGACCTTTATGGCCGATGCAGCCGGCATCTCAACGCTCCCGTTTGATGCGCTGGCAGGCCGACAGGATCGCCCGCGGCAGCGCATTCAGATGATGTTCGTGTTCCACGGCCCCCGCCTCGCACGCGGCACGCGGCATGCCGTAAACGATGCAGCTCGCCTCGTTCTGGCCCAGCGTTCTCGCGCCCGCGTCGCGCATCGCGCGCAGGCCCTGTGCGCCGTCCGCGCCCATGCCGGTCAGGATCACGCCGGTGGCGCGTGCGCCCAGCCCCGCGATCGACCGGAACAGATGGTCAACCGACGGGCGATGCCCCGACACCGGCGGCGCATCGCTCAGTTTGATGCGCCCGTGCGACAGCCCCATGTGCCGCCCGCCCGGCGCGACATAGGCGGTGCCGGGCACGATAACCGTGCCGTCCAACGCCTCGACCACGCGCATCGGGCAAAGCCGGTCGAGCCGGGACGCGAAACCGGCGGTGAAGGCGGCGGGCATATGCTGGACGATCAACACCGGCGGGCAGTCGACCGGCAGGGCCGACAGGATGGAGAACAGCGCCTCGACGCCGCCGGTCGATGCGCCGATCGCGATCATGCAATCGGTACACAAATCGGCTGCCGCGACCGGCTGCGCCGGGCTCGGCGCACGCGGCCGGGTGCGGGCGGCGGCCTTCACCGTGTCACGCAGCATCTGCCCGTCGCGCGCCAGTTCCCTGACCCCGCCGACCGGCTTGGCGATGCAATCCACCGCACCCAGCCGCAGCGCCTCGACACTCACCTCGGCACCGCGCGCGGTCAGCGTCGAACACATCACCACCGGCATCGGCCGCAGCCGCATCAGCCGTTCGAGAAAGGACAACCCGTCCATCCCCGGCATTTCGACGTCGAGCGTCAGCACGTCGGGATCGAGCGCCTTGATCATCTCACGCGCGGCATGCGGCTCGGGCGCGCCGCCGACCACTTCGATCTCCGGGTCGGCGGACAGGATCGCCCGCAGCATCGCGCGCATCGAAGCGCTGTCATCGACGATCAGGACGCGGACGGGGGTAGCGGGGGCGGGCGCGCTCATGCGACCGGTCCGCCATGTTTGCGGTAGATCGTCTGCCCGCACGATTCCATCTGCGCGCACGCCGGGCCGACCAGCCGCTCGCTATGGCCGATATACAGGAACCCGCCCGGCACCAGCTGCTCTACCAGCCGCGCCTCGAGATCGGCCTGCGCGGCCTTGTCGAAATAGATCATCACGTTGCGGCAGAAGATCGCGTCGAACTGGCGCCGCATCGGCCATGGATCGAACAGGTTGAGCACCCGCGCGGTCACCAGCGCGCGTGCCTCCGCGGCGATCTCGATGCCGTCCGCCGTCGCCTTCGTCCAGCGCGTGCGGTGGGCAGCGGGGATATGCTTTGCGGCGGCAGCCGGGTAGCGGCCCGCGGCGGCGGCGACCACCATCGCGGGCGACAGATCGGTGGCGAGCAGCAGCAGCTTGCCGCCCTGCGTCCACGCCGGATCGCGACCGAGCAAGGTCATCGCGATCGTGTAGACCTCCTCCCCGCTCGATCCGCCTGCCGACCACACCCGCACCGGCTCGCGCCGCGCCTTCTCCCGCATCAGCGGCAACGCCACGCCTTGAAGATGATCGAAATGGTGCTGCTCGCGGAAGAAGTGGGTGTGGTTGGTGGTCAGCGCCTCGACCAATGCGGCGCGCTCACCCGCGTCGCGCTCGACCAGCGCGATGTAATCGGCGAACCGCGCCAGCCCAAGCGTGCGCAACCGCCGGCTCAGGCGCGAATGCACGAGCGTCGCCTTGCTCTCGGCAAGGTGGATGCGCGCATCGGTCTGCATGATCGCGGCGACCCGCGCGAAGTCGGCGGGCGTCAGGTCGGCGGCGAGGCTCCATGTCTCGCCCCCGGTCTGCGGGATCGGTGCAAGATAGCTCACGCGGCAAGATCCATCGGCCGCGACAGGCGCAGCGCGTCGAGATCGAGCAGCGACACCATGATCGGCTTGCGTTCGGTCGTACCATCGCCGCCCCGAGCCGCGATCGCGATCAGGCCGAGGATCATGCTGTCCTCACCGGTGTCGACGTCGGGCGGCGGCTGAATCGCACCATCGGCGATCACGACGATGTCGTTGACCTCGTCGACCAGGAAACCCGCGTGCTTGCCACCGATGTTGCACACCAGAATGCACGAGCGCGCGTGCAGCCTGCTCGGCTCCCAGCCAAGCCGTTCGGCAAGGCCGACCACCGGCACGACGCTGCCGCGCAGATTGGTGACGCCCTTGATGTACGCCGGCACGCCCGGCAGCGGCGTCGGTTCTTCCCACTCGCGGATTTCGACAAGGGCGTGCATGTGGATGCCGAACGTCTGCCCACCCAGCGTGAAGGTGACGATCTTCTGTTCGCCCTGCGTCTCGCGCGCGCTCATGCTGCCAATCCTTTCATCGTGTATTTCGCCGTGGCGACGGGCGCGGCCGCCACTAGCGCATCGACATCCATGATCAGCGCGATCGACCCGTCGCCGAGGATCGTCGCACCGCCCAGGCCGCGGATGGGATAGAGATGCCGGTCGAGGCTCTTGATGACGACCTCGCGCCGCTCCTCGATCGTGTCGACCATCAACCCGACCCGACCGGCGACATCGCTGTCGACCATGATGACAATCGATTCCTCCGGGGTAGGCGCGGCCTCGCGCCGCATCGCGAACAGATCGCCGAGCCGCTTCACCGGCACGAACTCGCCTCGCAGCTCGATCACCTCGGCGGCGGGCGTGACACGGCGGACCTGTCCTGGCTCGGGCCGCACCGATTCGACCACGCTGGCGAGCGGCAGCACATAACGCTGGCCGGCGAGGCGGATGATCATGCCGTCGAGGATCGCCAGTGTCAGCGGCAGGATCATCGTGAAGACGGTGCCGACGCCCGGCTCCGACTCGATCTCGATCCGGCCGCCGAGCGCCTCGACGTTGCTGCGCACCACGTCCATGCCGACGCCGCGCCCGGAGATGTTCGACACCTTTTCCGCGGTCGAGAAGCCCGGCGCGCAGATCAACTGGTCGATCTCCTCATCGGTGAGGACCGCGTCGGGCGCGACCAGCCCCATTTCGATCGCCTTTGCCAGCACCCGCGCGCGGTCGATGCCACGCCCGTCGTCGCGCACGCGGATGATGATGCGCGCGCCGCGCTGCTCGGCGGAGAGCGTGAGGCGGCCCTCGGCGGGTTTGCCGGCGGCAATCCGGTCCGCGCACCGCTCGATCCCGTGGTCGACGGCATTGCGGATCATATGGGTCAGCGGGTCGCCGATCTTTTCGATGACGCTCTTGTCGACCTCGGTATTCTCGCCGCTGATCTCGAGCGCGACGCGCTTGCTGGTTTCCGCGCACAGGTCGCGGAGCATGCGCGGCACGCGCGAGAACGACTGGCGCAGTGGCTGCGCGCGCAGCGACATGACATTGTCCTGGATCTCGCGCGTCAGCCGGGTGAGCTGCGGCAGCTCGGCACGCTGCTGATCGACCGGCGCAAGCCGGTCGGACAGAATCGAATTGCGGATCACCAGCTCGCCGACGAGGTTGAGCAACATGTCGAGCTTGGCGACGTCGATACGGATCGTCTGCGTCGGCGCCTCAGCGGCGCGCGACTCGGTGGCTACCGACGGCGGCTCGGGCGGCAGCGGCGGGCACGAATCGCACTCCACCACGGCAACGACCGGTGACAAGGGCGGCGGTGCGACCGACGCGGGAGGTGCCAGCGGCGCAGGAGGTGCAGCCGACACTTCGCGCACGATGTCGACCACGGCGTCGGGCACGACGAAATCGAAACACTCGGCAATGTCCTGCTCGGCAACGCTGGCGGGCAGCGCAATCGTCCATCCGATATACGCATCCTCCGGATCGAGGTCGCGTAGCGGCGGCACGGCCATCGGCGTGACAACCGTGGCGATCCCCCCAAGCCGCTCGAGTTCGCGGATCACCAGCAGCGGCTCGCCTGCGTTGGCGAGCGCCGCGCGCGACGGCACGAAGCGCACCCGCCAGCCCGGTTCGGAAGCCGTATCGACAGCAGGTACGGCAAAATCGTCGAACAGATCGAAATCGACGCCGACCGGAACGAAGCCGAAATCGTCGTCGGCCGGCGCGGTGACCGGCACCACGACGGTCGCGGCCGCCGGTGCGGCAGCCGCCGCCTCGCCACCCGCCAGCACCGCCTCCAGCGCCGCAAGCGCGGTGGCGTCGTCGGGAAGCGGCGCTTCACCGCGTGCTGCGGCGACGTGATCGGACAGCACGTCCAGCGCCGCCAGCATCACCTGCGCCACCGCCGGCGTCGCCTCGATCCGGCCGCCGCGCACCGCATCAAGCAGATTCTCGAAGCTGTGCGAAAAGGCGAGCAGCGCGTCATGCCCGAACGCGCCCGATCCGCCCTTGATCGAATGCACCGCGCGGAACACCGCACCGACCACGTCGGCCGACGCCGCGCCTGCCGCCATCTCCGTCAGCCCCTGTTCGGCGCAGGCCAGTCCCTCGGCGCATTCCTCAAAGAAGATCGCCTGGATATCGTCGAAACCGTCGCTCACGGGCAGACGCGGCGGATCGCCGCCCCCAGCTTGTCCGCGTTGAACGGTTTGGTGATCCAGCCGGTCGCGCCGGCGGTGCGGGCGCGCGCTTTCTTCTCGTCGGAGAATTCTGTCGACAGCACCAGGATCGGCGTACCCCGGAAACCGTGGATGCCGCGCACCGCCTCGATCAGCCCGAAGCCGTCTAGCTTGGGCATGTTGATGTCGGTGATGAGCAGATCGGGCGTCACCTCCTGAAACCGCTCGAAGCCGTGTTCGCCATCGTTCGCGGTTTCGATGTGGAACCCTTGCGCGGTGAGCGTCGCCTTGAGCAGCATCCGCATGCTCGCCGAATCGTCGACAGTCAGGATTGTCTTGGTCACAGGTCGAAATCCTTTCCGAGCCCGAGCGCACCGGTGAGGCCGAAGCCGGCAAGGCGCGCGGCGAGCGTGGGATCGAGATGGTCGATGGCGAAAGCCTGGCCGGTCACCACTGCCTCGGCGCGCGCCGCGACGAGAAGTTGCAGCACCGCCTGGCCGATGGTCTGCGTATCGGTGGCATCCACGACGATGCCGTCGCCCTGGTCGGCGGCGATCACCAGCCGGACGCGCAGATCCTCGGCATCTTTGGTCAGGCAATGCACCGGCAGGCGCAGTACGGTGTCCATCATCATGCCCTTACGCCGCCGCGCTCAGTGCGCTCTTGGCTTCGTCGAGCGCGGATTCGAGCTGCTGGAAGGTCGGCGCGGACGACGACGGCGTCATGCGCCGGGCGATCTCGACCGCAACCTGCGTGGGCAGGCCCTGCGCGTAGCCGATGATCGCGGTCTTCGCGATCATATAGACCTTGCTGTCGCCCTCGATCACTTGGAGCAGCTTGGAGGCGAGCGGACCGATCACGCAGTACGAGAGCAGCACGCCGAGGAAGGTGCCGCAGAGCGCGCCGCCGATCATGCCGCCGAGGATCTCGACCGGCTGATCGATAGAGCCCATCGTCTTGATGACGCCGAGCACGGCTGCGACGATGCCGATCGCGGGCAGGCCCTCCGCCATCGCCTGAAGCGCGTGCTGCGGCTCCAGCTCCTCGTGATGATGCCGGTCGATGTCGTTCTCCATCGCCTCGGTCATCTGGTTCGGGTCCTCGAAATTGACCGTCATCATGCGCAGGTAATCGCAGATGAACTCGATCAGGTGATGATCGGCGAGCAGACGCGGGAAGCGGCTGAACAGGTTGCTTTCGTGCGGGTTGTCGAGATGCGGCTCGATCGCGGTGGCGCCGCCTTTCTTGAAGGTGGTCAGCACCTGGAACAGCAGGGTGAGCAGGTCGCGATAATCGGTGTCCTTCCACCGGCTGCCCTTGAAGGAGCGCATCAGCCCCTTGCCGGCCAGCTTCACCGTGCCCATCGAATTGGCAACGATGAACGCGCCGACCGCAGCGCCGCCGATCGCCATCAGCTCGTGCGGCAACGCCTCCATGATGACGCCGAGCTTGCCGCCGCCAAGCAGGTAACTGCCGAACACGCAGCCGAGAATGATGAGGAACCCGACACCGTTGAGCATGATCGCCCCTTAACCACCCGAGAAATGCTTCTGGTCGGATTATAGGAAAATATTGCCGCCCCTTTGCGCGCTGCGAAAGAAAGTGGCGAAGCGCCCGGAAAAGCGTGCGCCCTGCTATTATGGGAGGAGTTTACCGCGCAGGCGCCGCCCTTCGGCGCGCCGGTGCGCCCAGCAGGAGTGCAACACAGTCATGTCGGTCCATGCCTATCAAAAAGCGCGCAACATCATCGAAACGCCGCGCTCCACCGAACATCGCCTGATGGGTCAGGTGACCGGCGAGATGATCGCCGCCGCTGCCGCCGGCAAGAGCGGTGTCGCGCTGGCCGGATGCCTGCATCACAATCGTGAAGTTTGGTCGGCGTTTTCCAGCGCGTGCGCAGCACCGGGCAACGAGCTTCCTGTCGCATTACGCGGACAGATCATCTCGATCGCTTTATGGGTCGACCGGCATAGCAGCGCGGTAATCGGCGGACGCGAGACGATCGACGCGCTAATCGACGTGAACCGATCGGTCATGGATGGCCTCGCCGCCAGCAACGACGCCGCCACTGCGATGGCGGCGAACGCCTGACGCCATCGTATGGTGGTGCGGTTTCGTTAACGAGGTTGGTACGGAGCGCAATGCTACGGAAATGACGAGGAGTCAGCGGAAGCGTAAAGGTAGGTCCATAATGGAGTTATCATCTCTTGACCCGACCGCTTCGCTTTGATCCCTGTCGCTTCTTAAGAGTCGTCGCCTGGCAACCGAGCCGGTGCGAGCGGACGGCCGTGCGGCATAGGTATTGTCGCATGGGGTTTGGAAGCGGGCGCCTCGATACACTCCCGACTCGGCGGGAGAAGCCATAATGACAGACCTTACTTCTGCGCTAGGACGCGCGGTCGTTGTCGCCTCGCCCGATGCCAGGCTGCGCACGCGCTGCGTTGCGCAACTCGCGCAACGTGGTGAAACGGTGGTATCGGCAGCGGACTTCAAGACGCCGGCGATCGGCGACGCGCTGCGGCGTACCGCGTCGATCGCAATCGCCGAGTCACTGCTCCCGGCCGATCCAAGCCAGTGGTGCGAGATCATCGAGGATCATGGCTGGTGCGGCCGCGTGTTGATCCTCGGCACCGCCGGCAGCACGGTCGATCCCGCCGCGACCGAACTGCCCTACTTACCGGCACCATTCGACATCGCCCGGCTGGTCGCGCTGCTGTAAGGCGGCGCGGTCAGTCCGTAGTGATCATCCCTGCGGTGAACGCGAGACGCAACGCTTCCGACAAGCTACCGACCTTCAGCTTATCCATCAGATTCGCCCGGTAGATCTCGACAGTCCGCGGGCTGATGTCGAGATCGATCGCGATCATCTTGTTAGACCTTCCCTCGATCAGCCCCGACAGCACGTCTTTCTCACGCGGCGACAACAGCGCGATCAACGCTTGCGCCTGATCCATGCGTGCCTGCACCCGGCCGTCCTTTTCCAGCCGGGAGAATGCAAGATCGATCGCGGCGTTCAGCGCCTCGAACTCGTAGGGTTTCTCGATGAAGTCGACCACGCCCGATTTCATCGCCGTGATAGCAAGCTGTATATCGCCGCGCCCGGTCAGGATGATGGTGGCGAAACGGCCCGACCCCTCGATGTCTTTCAGCACCTCCATACCACTGACGCCGGGCATATGAATGTCGAGCAACAGACAACCCGGTAATAGATCATCTTTCGCGCCAAGAAATGCATCGCCGGTTCTAAAGCTTTGTATGACCGTATTCGAGGCGATCGATAAAAGACTGTGCAACGATGCCCGAACGACGTCATCGTCATCAACGATATAGATATTTCGGCTCGCCACCACAAACTCCCCTAGTTCGCACCCCTGATATAAGAACGCTTTTGCAGCTATATCAATACGCTATCGCGCCATTGTGGCCGGGTTTGACGTAGCCGGCTGTTACCGGAGGTCTGCATAACCGGTCGTGCGGTGTGCCCGTACCCCGACGCAAGTCATGTCCGCGAATCCAAGCCATAGATGCCGACCTCGCCAAGCACTTGCGTCATACTTTTCGTCTAGGGTTTAGGGCAGAGAGCGGAACAGTCAACAAGTCGTGGTGACGCTTACGCTAACTAATATATGATGGCGATCGGACAGTAGCTCGATTTTCAATGCCGCCGCTTTGTATCGCATCTCTGCCGCAAACACGTCGATACGCACGTGCGAAAGCCACTACGTGCCGTTTTGGCGCTGACCTTGGCACGCCAAAGATGCCAGAATGCTGCACTTGCGTGAGCGTCTCCCAACCTAGATCAAAGATCTTCACAAAAAAACTTTGAATCTGGCTCAATAGATGGCCTATTCTAGAGCTGGAATGTCAGACACGCGTAACCGAGTATCGGCTGAAAGAGCCTTGTGGGAGGCAGAAGCCCAACTTGCATTCGCGGCCGAAACGACAGCGCTTGGCCTGTTTGAATGGGATCTGGTGACCGGCGCGCTGACCTGGTCATATGGCGACGAGGCGAGTCTTGGGCTGGCACCGGGCTCAATCGTGAGTTTTGAAAGCTGGAGCCAGCGGGTCTTTCCGGAGGATGTCTCAGCGACACAGACGCTGATCGCCAACGTCGCTGCGCAGAAGCTCGACAAGTTCACCTTCCGATATCGAATTCGCTGTGATGACGGCAAGGCTCGCACGATCGAAGGTGCGGCGCGCTGCATCTACGACGCGGGCGGTACGCTGGTGAAAACCACTGGCGTCAACGTTGACGTGACCGAGCGGGTCGAGCGGGAGGCGGCCCTTCGCGACCGTGAAGCGCAGCTCGGTGCGATCATGGCAACGATGCCAAGCGCGATGGTAGTGATCGATGTGGACGGCGCGATCCACATGTTCAGCGCCGCGGCCGAGCGGCTTTTTGGCTATGCCGCCGCCGATCTGCTCGGCCAGAACCTGGCGCTGCTGGTGCCGAACAGCGCGCGAGAGAGCCTGAGCGCGAAATTCGCAGGCTACCGCGCAGCGCGCGCGAGCGGCGATGCCGGCGAGCTTTTCGAACTGGTCGCACGCTGCAACGGCGGTGCGGAAATTCCGGTCGAATTCAGCATCGCCGAGATGATCGTCGCGGGGGAGCCGCGCTATACCGTGTTCATCCGCGACCTGTCCGAACGCGCGGCGGCGGAACAGGCCGCCGCCGACCTGCGCAACGAGCTCGCCCAGGTCGGGCGTGGCGCGGCGATGGGTGAGCTGGCGGCGAGCCTCGCGCACGAACTCAACCAGCCGCTGTCCGCCACCGCCAATTTTCTCGCCGCGACGGTATTGCTGGTGTCGCGCGGTGGCGACCGCGACAAGGTCGCCGAACTGGTCACGCTCGCCAACGATCAGATCCAGCGCGCCGGCAGCATCATTCGCAACATCCGCGAGTTCATCGTCAAACGCGACGTCGAGATCGGCATCGAACCGATCGAGAAGACGGTGCGGGATGCGGTGTCGCTGGTGCTGGTCGGCTCCGCGCGGGTTGATGTCGAGGTGCGGTACGCGTTCGAGCAGCCGGGCCAGTTCATGCTGGCCGATCGGGTGCAGATCCAGCAGGTGCTGGTCAACCTGCTGCGCAACGCCGCCGAGGCGCTGCAGGACCAGCCCAAGCACCGTCGCACCATATTGATCGCGGTGCGCGGCAAACCCGGCGATATGATCGAGATCAGCGTCAGCGATACCGGCGCGGGCATCGACGCGCGCATTCTCGAAACTCTTTTTACGCCGTTATCCTCGACCAAGGGGAGCGAAGGCATGGGGCTGGGCCTGTCGATCTGCCGGCGCATCATCGAGGCGCACGGTGGCACGCTGAGCGCGGAGAACCGCTCGGCCGGCGGCGCGACCTTCCGCTTCACGCTGCCAGCGGGCAGCTTCGAAATGCCGGACGACGACCGCTAGCATCGGACACGGACGCGCTCGCAGGGATGCCGCAAGCCCGTGCTCGCGGCATCCCTGCGCGATCAGGCCATGATCTTGTCGAGCGCCATGCAGAACTCCTTCATCTCGGCTGCAGAACCGACGGTGATGCGGCTGACGGTCGGCCAGATCGGCCACGACCGGCCGATTTCGATACTCTGCTTGCGGAACGCCGCCTGCACGTCACGCGCAGGCTTGGTCTTCCAGTCGATCATGAACATGTTGGCCTCGGTCGGCTTAACCTCCAGCCCCTTGTACTTCTTGAGGTGGTCTAGCGTCAGGCCGCGCGCGCTTTGCATCTCGGCGCGGCGCTGCGCGATCAGCGGCGCGGCGGTCAGGCTGGCGGTCGCACAGGCAAGCGACGGCAGCGGCAATGCGCCGGACTGCATGCCGCCATCGTAGCGCATCATCTTACCCAGATTATCCGGGTTGGTCATGATGAAGCCCATCCGCATCCCCGCCATCCCGAAGATCTTCGAGAAGGTGCGCATGACGATCACGTCCTTGCGCTTCGCGGCAAGGTACGACGCGGTCGGTACGCCGGCGAAGTGGGTGTATGCCTCGTCGATCAGCACCATCGCATCGGCAGGCTTGTTGTCGAGCAGCCATTCGATGTCTGCGAGTGGCGTGATCGTGCCGGTCGGGTTGTTGGGCGTGCAGATGTAATAAAGGCCGGCGTTCGGATCGGCGGCGAGCATCGCCTTTACGTCGTGCGTGTAGGTCTTGGTCAGCGGCACCGCCTTGACCGGCACCTTCAGCCAGGCAGCGGTCCGGCCAGCCAGTTCGAACGTCGGATCGGCGGTGACGAGACCGCGCGTCGGCGAGCAGAAGGTGACGACCGAACGGCACAGCGGATCACTCGAACCCGGCCACGGCGCGACGTGATCGTACGGTACGCCCTCTACCGCCATTACTGCCTTGATGAAATCGCCGCGCTCGTCATGCGGCGCGTAGCGGTTGCCGCTGGCGATGATCGCGGCGGCGGCTTTCTGGCCCGGCATGAACGGCCCGGTCCAGCATTCGTTGGCACCGATCCGCACCTTCGCGGTCGGTGCGGGATCAGGTATGCCGCCCGACGCGAACGCGGGCCGCCCGAGCGTGGCGGCGGCCGCGCCGACCCCGAACACGGCGGCGATCCGCGCAAGATCGCGCCGCGCGAAACCACGACCAAGCAGGTCGTCCTGCACGTCTTCCTTCACCAGCATATCCGACATGATTCCAGTTCCCCGATTTTGTTAAAGTTCGAATGATCAGTGTGCGTGCAGCGCCTTTGCGAACATCGTGAACGAGATCACGATGAGGTACAGGCCGAAGATCTTCTTGAGCGGTGCCGCCGGCAGGTTGTGCGCGACCGCGACGCCATAGGGCGCGGTCAGCACCGACATCGACGAGATCGCCAGTGTCGCGGGCAGGTTGACATAGCCGAGCGAACCCCACGGCAGGCCCCGTTCGTTCAGGCCCGTAATCATGAAGCCGATCGCGGTAGGAATCGCGATCAGCACGCCGATCCCCGCAGCCGTCGCGATCGCTTTGTGGATCGACCGACCGCACAGCGTCATCACCATGATCGCGATGCTGCCGCCGCCGATGCCAAGCAGCGAGGAGAAGGTGCCGAGCCCACCGGCGATCGCCACCCGTGGCGCAAGGCCGGGCATCGTGTCGGACACGACATAGTTGCTGAGCTTCGGCACCAAGAAGTTGACCGACATCAGCAGCACACCGATCGCGAAAATCAGCAGCAGCACATGGCCATCGACGTGATCCGCCAGCACGACGCCGATCGCGTCACCCGCGACCAGCCACGGCGCCCATGTCCGCAGCACCTCCATATCGACCGCGCCGCGCTTGGAGTGCGAGCGGAACGAGCGGATCGAGGTGACGATGATCGTCGCCGCCGACGTGCCGATCGCGACATGTGCATATTGCAGTTTGTCGCCGCCGAGCAGCGGCAGCAGGTACACCAGTGCCGGCACCACGATGAAGCCGCCCCCGACCCCGAATATCCCGGCGGTAAAGCCTGCGGCGAGCCCCGCGAGCAAGAGCGCCACCAGCGGGACAAGCCACGCCGTCATTGTCACATCCATCGACCAACCCCCTTTTGCTGCGCCCGCGTGGTCACACGCACAGCGCACTCGCACCCCACAACAAAGCTTCCGAGAACACCCCGCCGATATCATCCGGCAACTTGTTTTCCCGTCACGACCTTCTTTTGCCGCACAGCAGCAAAGTCAACTCAATAAGTTTGCCTGCGAAGAAAAGGTGCTTTTGATGCGTCGGCTGTTGCGAATTCGGCACAGCCCGCATTGATGCGCTTGCGGCCGGCGTGGCCGCCACATAGCGTCTGCTCATGCCGATCTCCCTCGCCACGCTCGCCCTGCTCGCTGCATCGCCGGTGCCGGCCGACGCCGACCTCCTCCGCGCGCGCGGCGAAGCATCTCGCGTCACCATCACGCGGGACGATTGGGGGATCGCCCACGTCCATGGGCGCAGCGACGCCGATGCGGTGTTCGGCGCGATCTACGCGCAGGCCGAGGATGATTTCGCGCGCATCGAGGCAAACTATCTGACCGCACTCGGCCGCACTGCCGAGGCGGAAGGCAAGGCGGCGCTGTGGGCCGATCTGCGCCAGCGACTCTACACCGATCCCGTCGATCTTCAGGCCCGCTATGCAAGCGCACCGGCGTGGCTGCGCACGCTGATGCAGGCGTGGGCGGACGGGCTCAACTTCTACCTAGCGACGCACCCCGCCACGCATCCGAAGGTGCTGACGCATTTCGAACCGTGGATGGCGCTGTCCTTTACTGAAGGCAGCATCGGCGGCGATATCGAGCGCATCTCGCTAAAGGATCTCGCCGCGTTTTACGGCGACACGTCGGTCGCGCTGACCGAGGCGCAGCGCGGCTTCCGCCCGGAGGAACCGCGCGGATCGAACGGCATCGCGATCGCGCCCGCCAATACCGTGGGCGGGCATGCGCTGCTGCTCATCAACCCGCACACCAGCTTCTACTTCCGCGCCGAACTTCAGATGACCAGCGATGCCGGCCTGAACGCCTATGGTGCGTCGACCTGGGGGCAGTTCTTCATCTATCAGGGCTTCAACGCGCACGCCGGCTGGATGCACACCTCCTCCACCGTCGATAATGTCGATGAGTTTGCGGAGACGATCGTCGGCCAGCGCTATCGCTACGGCACCGCGCTGCGCCCGCTCACCACCCGCGCCATCACCATCAAGGTGCGGCAGCCGGACGGCAGCCTCACCGAACGGCGTTTCGCCACCTATGCCAGCCACCACGGCCCGATCGTCGCCAAGCGCGACGGCAAGTGGATCGCGGAGGCGCTGATGTGGAAGCCGGTGCCCGCGCTCGAACAGAGCTGGCTCAGGACCACGACCAGCGATCTCGCCGGCTACCTCAAGGTTGCCGCGCTTCAGGCCAATTCGTCCAACGACACGTTGTTCGCCGATGCCAAGGGCGAGATCGCCTATCTCCACCCGCAGTTCGTGCCGATCCGGTCCGCGAAGTTCGACTATACGCACGCGGTCGACGGCAGCGACCCCGCGACCGACTGGCACGGGCTGCACCCGGTCGCGACCTTGCCAAACGTCATCCGCCCCAAATCTGGCTACGCGTTCAACACCAACAACTGGCCGTGGACCGCCGCCGGTCCGGACAGCCCGAAGGCCGCAGACTACCCGAAATACATGGATCAGGGCGGCGAAAACGCGCGCGGCGAACATGCGTTGCTGCTGCTGCCCGGTCGCCACGACTTCACGCGGGAGCGGCTGCTGGCGGCGGCGTTCGACAGCTATCTACCGGCGTTCGCGCGACTGATCCCGCAACTGCTCTCCGCGTACGACGCGCTCGCGCCGGATGACCCACGCCGTGCCAAGCTCGCCGAACCGATCGCGGTGCTGCGCGGCTGGAATGATCGCTGGGGTGCCGATTCGGTGGCGACCTCGCTCGCGGTGTTCTGGGGCGACACGCTATGGCATGAGGTCGGTCCGTTCGCGCAGGCCGAGCGGATCAACGTGCCCGACTATATCAGCACACGCCTTGCGCCCGCGCAGAAGGTCGATGCTTTCGCGAAGGCGGTGGCCCGGCTGTCCGATGATTTCGGGCGCTGTCAGGTACCGTGGGGCGAGATCAACCGGTTCCAACGACTCGACGACAGTATCGCGCCGCATTTCGATGATGCCAAACCAAGCTATCCGGTGCCGTTCACCTCTTCACAATGGGGTTCGCTTGCTTCGTTCGGCGCGCGTGCCTATGACAACACCAAGCGCTGGTACGGCACCAGCGGCAACAGCTTCGTCGCGGTGGTCGAGTTCGGCGCACGACCCAGAGCGGTGGCGGTGATGGCGGGCGGCGAATCGGGCGATCCCGCCTCGCCGCACTTCGCCGACCAGATCGCGCGCTACGCCGGCGGCACGCTAAGGCCGGTGTATTTCGAGCGGGCGGACCTGACCGGCCACATCGAGCGCGTCTACCATCCCGGCAGCTAATGTGCGTGGAACGTGGCGGCGAAGACCAGACCGGAGCGATCATCTCGCCCCGGCCTGGCCCCACCACCACAAATGGAGTGTCCTCCGCCTCGGCTGGCGCAGCAACTATATATAAAAAATCTGTCATCCCCGTATATTTTGTTGCTTACGATTGGGCCGCCTACCCGGTCTGAGTACAGCCAAAATGGTCCGAGCGTATGCCATTCAAAACGGCCCAGCGGTCCGCGCCGACATTCTCATGCAAGTATCAGCTTGCGTTCACATCCGCGGTGGCAATGCTCCACATACCACCCTTGGATGGATCTTCCCGACATGCCGCTGACCGCTTCCCGCATGCTTCTCGCCGCCAGCACGATGACCCTGGCGTTCAGCCCAATCGCCAGCGGCATCGCCGCCGCGCAATATACCGGCAACGCTGACGATGCGCCGCCGGCCTACACCAACGCGGCACCCGCCGCACAGGATCGCCAGGCGCCGTCGCGCTATGACGATCGCGCGCAGCCGCCTTACGATGACCGTGCGCCGCAGACGTACGACGATCGTGGGTCGCAACGCTATGATGATCGTGCGCCACAGGCCTATGCCAGTGCGCCCCAGTCCGACCTGCCGCCGCCACCGGATTATGACGGCACCCGCCCGCCGCCGCCACCGCCCGGTTACCAGCCCGGCCCGGGTGACCTCGATCAGCGCGACAGCCGCTACGCCGCCAATGTCGAGACCTGGTCGCGCGAGAATTGCGTCAAGTCGCACAACAACACCGCCACTGGTGCGGTGATCGGCGGCGTGCTCGGCGCGCTCCTCGGCAACGGTCTTGCCGGTCGGCACGACCGCGGCGCGGGGACCTTCGCAGGCGCGGCGATCGGCGCGGTCGGCGGTGCTGCCGTCGGCAACAGCACCAGCAACGATACCAGCCCCGGCTGCCCGCCCGGCTTCGTCGTGCGCCGCGATGCGCAGGTCTACACCTATGCGGAGCCGGACTACGAATATGCCGCACCGGGCTGGTATCGCCCGTGGGTCTTCGTCGGGGGCACGTGGGCGTACCGTCCTTACCCATACCACAGCTGGTACTATCGCACCTACCGGCCCTATTATGGGCATTACGGCTACTACGGGCGACCCGGCTATGGCCGTGGGCCGCGTTGGGGCGGCCATTACTGGCGCTGACCTTTGAACGTGCGGGCCGCCACATCGCGGTCCGCACGTTCGATGACGGGGATAAGGTCCCGGCGATCGACCACGCGCCGGGGACGGCGAGCGCCTGTTTCGCCTTTTCTCAGGTGTCTGTAGGGAGCATCCGAACAGATTTCTCTTGCCATTCCGGCGTGTTCCCCGCTTCGTTACGCGACACAGGGGAACCACATGTCGCAGGCAACACGGATTTTGCTGTCGCTGGTCAGCGGCCTGTTGATCGGCATCGCGCTGGTCGCGGTCGATGCGAGGGTGGCGATCGGGGTGACGCAGATCACCCAGCCGATCGGCCTCGCCTGGCTTCACGGGTTACAGATGGTGATCGTGCCGCTCATCGTCGGCCTGCTGGTGACCGGTGTCGGCGCGGCGGCGGATGCGGCGCGTGCGGGCAGGCTTGCCCTGCGCGGGGTGCTGACGATGGTCGTCATTCTGTGGGCGACGACGATCCTGTCGGCGGTGGTCACGCCGCTGCTGCTCGATCTTTGGCCGCTGCCGTCGGCATGGTCTGACGCGCTGCGCAAGGCGCTGAGCGGTGCGCAGCCGGTCGGCACGGTGCCGACGCTCGGCCAGTTTTTCGAGACGATCGTGCCGTCCAACGTGGTCAGCGCCGCCGCCAGCGACTCGTTCCTGCCACTCACCATCTTCACGCTGGCGCTTGCCTTCGCCATCACGCAGCTCGCGCCCGAACCGCGCGAGCGCCTCACCGCCTGGTTCGGTGCGATGACCGATGCGCTGCTCATCATCATCGGCTGGGTGCTGAAGCTCGCACCGGTCGGGGTGGGCGCGCTCGCGTACGGGGTCGGCGCGCGCACCGGCGCGGCGGCGTTCGGCGCGCTGCTGCATTATATCATCGTCGTCTCGTCACTTGGTTTCCTCGTGCTGCTGTCTGCCTATCCGGTGGCCGCGCTGTTCGGCCGCGTGTCGATCGCGCGGTTCGCACGCGCCGTGGCGCCTGCGCAGGCGGTGGCGATCTCGACGCAATCCTCGCTCGCCAGCCTGCCGACGATGCTGGCGGCGAGCGAATCGCTCGGCGCCGCACCCGCTGCCGCCGGCATCGTGCTGCCGATCGCGGTCGCCATCTTTCGCGCCACCAGCCCGGCGATGAACCTCGCGGTCGCGCTGTACATCGCGCACTGGCTGGGCGTGGCGATCGGGCCGGGCGCGCTGCTGGCGGGCATCTGCACCGCCGCGATCACGACGATGGGCGCGGTCAGCCTGCCGGGGACGATCACCTATTTCTCGTCGGTCGCCCCGGTCGCGCTCGCCATGGGCGTGCCGATCGAGGCGCTCGGCCTGCTGATCGCTGTGGAGACGATCCCCGATCTGTTCCGCACCGTCGGCAACGTGACGATGGACGTGGCGATCACCGTCGGGCTTGGGCGGCAGCGCACACGCGAAATCGCTTCCGTTTAAAACGCCGGCTTCGGCGTCCGCTCCGCATTCAGCTTGTCCGCCACGTAACGCTGGCCGTTCTCGCCCTTGAAGATCTCGAACGCCTCGGTCGCCTCGAACAAGGCGGGGAAGTTCTTGCACCCGTAATTGCGCGGGTCGATCGGCGCCTGCCGCTTGGCGGTGCTGCCCGCCGCCGACATCGACGCCCAGCCGTCGTCATAGGCCGATGCCTCGACCGCACCGCGCAGCAACGCGACCAGCTTGGCGTCCTTGGCAAGCGGTTCGGCGGCCTTTTTGGCGACGGGCTGGTCGGCCGCTTTATCGCCCGATTTCTCACCCGCCTTTTCCGATGCTTTCTTGCTGGTCTTGGGCTTGGCCGAAGGTTCCGCCACGCGCTCCTTCGCGGCGCTCCCTTCCAGCGTATCGAGATACAGGAACGTCGTGCAGGCGTTGACGAACGGCGACGGCGTCTTGCGCTCGCCAAACCCGTAGACGTCGTGGCCGTTCGCCTTCAACTGCATCACCAGCGGCGTGAAATCGGCATCGCTCGATGCGATGCAGAAGGCGTCGGGCTTTTGCGTGTAGAGCAGCTCCATCGCATCGATCACCAGCGCGATATCGGTCGCGTTCTTGCCGGTCGAATAGCTGAACTGCTGGATCGGCCGGATCGCAAATTCGTGCAGCTTCTCGCGCCAGCCCTTCAGACCCGGGCTGCCCCAGTCGCCATAGGCACGGCGAATGTTGGCGGTGCCGTATTTCGACAATTCCGCCAGCATCGCCGCGATATTGGCGTGCGACACGTTGTCGGCATCGATCAACAGCGCGATGCGGCGGTCTGGCCCCGGCGAGGCGGGCTGGTCCTGGTTCAAGAAACGTCCTTGTAATTGACGGACTTGCGGCAATGCCCCAAGCGCCGCGGCGATGTCCTTTCGCCACCATAGCAACAAAGCGCGCGCGATGCGCCTCCCCTTGATCGCGCTCGGCCTGGTCGCGCCGGCACTCGCCGCCGCGCAGGCGGTCGATCCGGCGACAGGCGACATCGTCGTGCTGGGGCGTGGGCTCGACCTGCCGCCCGGCACGCCCGCCTATGGCTCGGTGGTGATCGACCGCAAGCGGCTCGCCAACGATGCTTCGGGCCGGGTCGAGGACGTGCTGCTCGACGTCGCCGGATTCCAGCAGTTTCGCCGTTCGGACAGCCGCTCGTCCAACCCGTCAAACCAGGGTGCGACGCTGCGTGCGCTCGGCGGCAACGCGTCGAGCCGGACTTTGGTGCTGCTCGACGGCGTTCCTATTGCCGATCCGTTCTTCGGCTATATCCCGTTCAGCGCGCTGGTCCCCGATCGCCTCGCCGGCATCCGCGTCACGCGCGGCGGTGGATCCGGGCCGTTCGGCGCGGGCGCCGTTGCCGGCACGATCGAGATGACCAGCGCCGGTCGCGCCGATCTGCCGGTCCTGTCGGGACAGGCGCTGTACGGCAGTCGCGATGCACAGCAGGTCAGCGCCACGCTCGCGCCATCGGTCGGCGGCGGCTTCGTCGCGCTGTCCGGCCAGTTTGAACGCGGTGACGGCTTCCAGACCACGCCCGAGGATCAGCGCACGCCGGCAACCGTGCCGGCGCGCTACCGCGATTGGTCAACCGGCCTTCGCGCGGTCGCGCCGATCGGGCCTGAAACCGAAGTGCAGTTCCGCGGACTGGTATTCGGCGACAACCGTACGCTGCGCTTCAAGGGCGCGGATTCGGCGTCGTCGGGCGAGGACGCCAGTGTGCGTCTCGTATCGCGCGGGGACTGGCAGGTCGACGCGCTTGCCTATGTGCAGGCGCGCAATTTCGCCAACAAGGTGATCTCCTCCTCCACCTTCAAGCTCACGCTCGACCAGCGCAACACACCCTCCACCGGGATCGGCGGCAAGATCGAGCTGCGCCCCCCGGTCGGGGGGACACACGTACTGCGCATCGGCGGCGACTTCCGCCTCGCCGACGGGCAGTTGTTCGAGGATGCCTATAGCGCGGCCGGTGTCGTCACCGCGCGCCGCAATGCGGGTGGCAACACCAGCGTGGCGGGCCTGTTTGCGGAGGACGACTGGACGCTCGGCCGGCTCGTGCTGACCGGCGGCGCGCGGGTCGATCGCTGGACGATCACCGACGGCTTCTTCCGTCAGCGCAGTACGGCAGGCGTGCTCACCACCAATACACTATATCCGGACCGCGACGGCACCGAGGCGACCGGAAGGGCCGGCGCCTTGCTGAAACTCGGCTCCGTCGATCTGCGGGTGGCCGGCTATACCGGTTTCCGCCTGCCGACGCTCAACGAACTGTACCGTCCATTCACCGTCTTCCCGGTGACGACGCAAGCCAATGCCAACCTCGCCCCCGAACGGCTGCGCGGAGTGGAAGGCGGTATCGACGCGCATCCGCTCCCTGGTGTGACGCTCAGCCTTACCGGCTTTTATAACCGGCTGGAGGATGCGATCGCAAACCTGACGATCACCACCAACCTGCGGATGCGCGGCAACGTCAACGCGATCGTCGCCAAGGGGTTGGAGGCGACCGGCGACTGGAAGCTCGGCGCGGTCGATCTGTCGGCGAGCTATGCCTTCAGCGATAGCAAGGTCGATGCGCCCGGCATGGCCTTCGACGGCCTGACACCTGCGCAAAGCCCACGCCACACCGCCAGCGGCACGCTCGCCTGGGCGCCGCGCTCCGGGTTCCTCGCCTCGCTGACCGCACGCTATGTCGGCAAGCAGTATGAGGATGATCTTCAGACCGACGTGCTGCGCGCCGCCACCACGCTGGATGCATTCGTGAAGGTGCCGGTGCACAAGGCGGTCGCGGTGATCGCCCGCGCGGAAAATCTGTTCGATGCGACGGTCGTGACGCGCAATCAGGCAGGTTCGATGGATCTTGGTACGCCGCGGACTCTGTGGATCGGCGTGCGCTTCGGCGGTTAGAAGATCTGGCGGCGCGGCGTCACCGCTTCGCCGCGTTCTTCCGCCGCGTGTCCCAGCCCTTACGCGCCGCCGCCGAGCGCTGCTCGGCTGAGCCGGATGCGTGTGCCCGCCCGCCGCGCGAAGAGGCATCGTGCGTATCGGGCTTGCCGCGCCCGGAGCCGGATTTGTTGCCGCCGCCGGAGTCCTTGTTCACCGTCGCCCAGGCGCGCGCCTCAGCCTCCTTTTCCGGCATGCCGCGATCCTCGTAGCCCTGCTCGATATGTGCGGCCTTGCGCTTTTGCTTGTCGGTATAGGCGTCCTTGTCTCCACGCGGCATGTCGGTTCTCCTTTTCCTCGGAAAACGCATGAGAGTGTGACGCGGTTCACCCGCTCCCCAGCTCCACGCCCTGCCCCAGCGTGGCGACCAGCGCCCTGATATCGCTCGATTCCGCCTCCCCCGGCGCCCAGCGCCCGGCGTAGAACGCGACCAGCCGGTTGACGAAATCGAGCTTCAGCACCACGCCCGGCGACAGCCGGAACGGGTAGAGATCCGGCTGGCCCATGCTGCGGTTGATCTCGTTGATCGCGAAGGCGAACGGGATCCAGTGGGCGGTCAGCGTGGCGGTATCGGCGGTATACGGTTCGAAATCGATAACGCTGTCGGGCGTGTCCGGCACCGCCGCCGGCATCGGGTCGAGCCGGGTCCCGAACCCGCCGATCGTCGCCAGCGTATCGACGATGTGCGAATGGTGCGCGAACGTCTCGGCGAAATCCTCCCACGGATGCATGGTCGCGTAGGCGGAGACATAATGGTCCTCCCAACCACCCGGCGGCGGCGTCGCGTAATGCGCCTGCAACGCCGCCTGGTAATCGGCACGCTCGTCGCCGAACAGCGCGCGGAACGGCATCAGGTCCGGCCCGAACTGCACCAGCCGCGACCAGAAATAATGGCCGATCTCGTGCCGGAAATGGCCGACCAGCGTCCGGTACGGCTCTCCCATCTCGCGACGGATGCGCTCGCGCTGCGCATCGTCCGCCTCGACGAGGTTGAGCGTGATGAGGCCGTTGTCATGGCCGGTATAATGCTGCGGCGAGGCACCCTGCTCCGCCGCCGGATCGTACAGGAAATCGAAGGCGAGACCGTGGATGTTCTGCGCCTTGGTCTGCAGCGTCAGGCCCAGGCGCATCAGGCCATGCAGCACGCGGCGCTTGGCATCCTCGATGCGGGTCCAGCGTTCCAGCACGCCCGCCACCGCCAGATCGGGGATGATGCGATTGTGGCGACAGGCGAGGCACATCCGATTGGGATCGTCCGCGTCCACGACCCAGTTGCACACGCCGTAGCGGGCGTTCGCGCATGGCAGTACATTTTCGGAAACGCGCTGCGCATCGCGCCACACACCGCCCTGCGTATCGAAATGCAGGAAGCCACCGCTGACCGGCGCAAACCCGAGCGCGTGCGCGCAACTCGGGCAGACGCGCGTCTCGAAGTGGAGAAGCTGCCGGCAATTAGGGCAGGAATACGCGGCCACGCGCCGTCTCCTTTGCGAGTTAACTTCAACGCCGACAGCGCGGCGACGGTTTCGCCGTTACCCCGGACGGGGACGATTTAGATGTTGCATAGCAGCAACGCATGCCGTCTGTTTACGTTTATGCTCAAAGCCGGCCTGCATCACCTCACCGCGTATCGATACAACCGGCCGATCCGTCTCGGCCCGCAGGTGATCCGCCTGCGCCCGGCGCCGCACAGCCGTACCAAGGTGCCGAACTACGCGCTGAAAATCGAACCGGCCGGGCATTTCATCAACTGGCAGCAGGATCCGCATGCCAACTGGCTGGCGCGGATCGTCTTTCCCGATCCGGTCGACCATTTCTCGATTCAAGTCGATCTGCTTGCCGATCTCGACGTCATCAACCCATTCGATTTCTTCGTCGAAGGTTATGCCGAGACGTATCCGTTCCAATACGACGAGACGCTGAAGACCGACCTCACCGCCTATTTCGATGTCGAGCCGCAGGGGCAGGCGTTCGAAACGCTGGTCGCGCAGCATGCCGGTCACACCGGCCGCACGATTGACTTTCTGGTCGACATCAACGCCAAGATCCAGCAGCGCATCGCCTATATCATCCGCATGGAAAGCGGCGTGCAGACGCCGGAAGAAACCCTCGACGTCGGCTCCGGCTCGTGCCGGGACAGTGCGTGGCTGCTGGTGCAGTTGCTGCGTCGGCTGGGCTTCGCGGCGCGCTTCGTCTCGGGCTATTCGATTCAGTTGGTCGCGGACGTCGAGCCGGTCGAGGGGCCGAAAGGCGTCACGCAGGATGTGGTCGATCTCCACGCCTGGGCGGAGGTGTACGTGCCGGGCGCAGGCTGGATTGGGCTCGACGCGACCTCGGGCATGTTCGCGGGCGAGGGGCATATCCCCTTGTGCGCGACGCCTCATTATCGCTCCGCCGCGCCGATCAGCGGCATGGCCGAACCGGCCGAGGTCGATTTCCATTTCGAAATGAGCGTCTCGCGCATCGCCGAGGCCGTCCGCATCACCCGCCCCTTCACCGACGAACGCTGGGCGGCGGTGAACGCGCTCGGGCGACAGGTTGACGCCGACCTGACGGCGCAGGACGTGCGCCTGACGATGGGCGGCGAACCGACCTTCGTCGCGGCGGACGGCGGCGAAGCCGGCGAATGGAACGGTGACGCGGTCGGCCCGACCAAGGCAGGCTACGCCGACACGCTGATCCGCGAACTGCGCGCCACCTTCGCGCCAGGTGGTTTGCTCCATCACGGGCAGGGCAAATGGTACCCCGGCGAAACGCTGCCGCGCTGGGCGTATGCCGCCTATTGGCGGGGTGACGGCGTGCCCATCTGGCACGATGCTTCGCTGATCGCGGGAGAACACGGCACCGGCAAGCCGTTGGTCACCGCCGCGATGGCGGAACGCTTCCTCGACGTGATGGCCGAAGGGTTGGGCCTGCCGCCCGGCCATGTCGTTCCTGCTTATGAAGATCCGGCCGGCTGGGCGCTCAAGGAGGCCGAACTCCCGGTCAACACCACCCCCGACGACCCCAAGATCGACGATCCCGAAGCGCGCAGCCGCATGGTGCGCGCGTTCGAACGGGGCCTGGGCAATCCGGTCGGCTATGTCCTGCCGGTGCAGAAATGGCAGACGAAACAGCAGGGTAGCTGGCTGACCGAACAATGGGCGCTCCGGCGCGGCAAGCTCTACACCGTGCCCGGCGACAGTGCGCTCGGCTACCGGCTGCCGCTCGGCTCGCTGCCTTATGTGCCGCCGTCGGAGTATCCCTATATCAACCCGCGCGATACCAGCGAGCCGCGCGAACCGCTCGCCGACGCGCGCACGCAGCGGCCCGAAATCGCGGCCGCGCCGGTAACCGAACAGCGCATCACCGAACGCGCGCCCGTGTCGGGCGCGCAGCCGCAGGAACGGGTAGAGCAGGAGATCGTCGCCGGCGCGGTGCGCACCGCCGTCACGGTCGAGCCGCGCGGGCATTTCCTGTCGGTGTTCGTGCCGCCGGTGCGCGAACTCGAGGATTATCTCGAACTCATCACCGAGATCGAAGCCGCCGCCGCGCGGCTCGGTGCGCCGGTGCGGATCGAGGGCTACCCGCCGCCGCCCGATCCGCGCCTGAAGGTGCTGAAGGTCACGCCCGATCCCGGTGTGGTCGAGGTGAACGTCCACCCGGCGGCAAGCTGGGCCGAAACAGCCGCCATCACCGAAGGCGTTTACGATATCGCCCGCCACGCCGGCATGACGGCGGACAAGTTCATGCTCGACGGCCGCGCGATCGGCACCGGCGGCGGCAACCACATCGTGTTGGGCGGACCGAGCCTGTACGATTCGCCGTTCGTGCGCCGGCCCGATCTGCTCAAAAGCTTCGTGCTGTACTGGCAGCGGCATCCCTCGCTCAGCTACCTGTTCTCCGGCCTTTTCATTGGCCCAACCAGCCAGGCGCCGCGCATCGACGAAGCGCGGCACGACGGGCTGTACGAACTCGAAATCGCGCTGGCGCAGGTGCCGGGGCCGATAGCGGGTGAACAACCGCCAGCGTGGATCGTCGACCGACTGTTCCGCAACCTGCTCGTCGATGTGACCGGCAATACGCACCGCACCGAAATCTGCATCGACAAGTTCTTCTCGCCCGATGGCCCGACCGGCCGGCTCGGCCTGGTCGAGTTCCGCGCGTTCGAGATGCCGCCCGACGCGCGCATGAGCCTCGCGCAGCAGCTCATCCTGCGGGCGCTGACCGCGTGGTTCTGGCGCGAGCCCCAGCACGGGTCGCTCACCCGCTGGGGCACGACGCTGCACGATCGCTTCATGCTGCCGCATTTCGTGTGGGCGGATTTCCTCGACGTGCTCGGCGATCTCGGTGGCGCCGGCTATGCGTTCGATCCCGCCTGGTTCGAGGCGCAGCGCCAGTTCCGCTTCCCCGTCCACGGCACGATCGACGCTGGCGGCGTCTCGCTCGAGATCGCCCATGCGCTCGAACCGTGGCATGTGCTGGGCGAAACCGGCGCGATTGGTGGCACGGTCCGCTACGTCGACAGCTCGACCGAGCGGTTGCAGGTCAAGGCGAGCAACGTCACGCCCGGCCGCCACGTGCTGACCTGCAATGGCCGTCGCGTGCCGATGGTCGGCACCGGCGTGCCCGGCGAAGTGGTTGGCGGCGTGCGGTACAAGGCGTGGGCGCCGGCGGACTGCCTGCACCCGCGCCTGCCCGCCAATGCGCCGCTCACCTTCGACGTGATCGACACGTGGAGCGGGCGGTCACTGGGCGGTTGCATCTACCACGTCGCGCATCCGGGCGGCCGCAATTACGACTCGGTGCCGGTCAACGCCTATGAGGCGGAGGCGCGGCGAAAAGCCCGCTTCCAGGATCACGGTCACACGCCGGGCGCGGTGCCGGTGCCGCCCGAGGAACTGCCGACCGAATTCCCGCTGACGCTCGATCTCAGGCGCCCGGCGTACCTGCGCTAATCAAGGCTCGCCACTCGCGTGGCGAGCCTTTCGACTATACTATTTCCAGCGCCACCGCCGTCGCCTCGCCCCCGCCGATGCACAGGCTGGCCACACCGCGCTTCAGCCCGCGCGCCTCAAGTGCCGCCAGCAACGTCGCCATGATGCGCGCGCCCGACGCGCCGATCGGATGGCCGAGTGCGGTCGCGCCGCCGTTGACGTTGAGCTTGTCCGCCGGAATGTCGAGATCACGCGCCGCGATCATCGCCACCACCGCGAACGCCTCGTTCACCTCGAACAGGTCGACGTCGGCCACGCTCCATCCGGCCTTGTCGAGCACCTTGCGGATCGCCGGCACCGGCGCGGTGGTGAACTTCGCCGGTTCGTGCGCGTGACCAGCCGTCGCCACCACGCGCGCAACCACCGTCAGGCCCAGCTTCTCCGCCACGCTTTGCCGCGTCATCACCAGCGCCGCCGCACCATCCGAAATCGACGACGCGTTCGCGGCCGTGATCGTGCCGTCCTTTGCGAAAGCGGGCTTCAGCGACGGGATCTTGTCCGGCTTGGCGCGACCCGGCTGCTCGTCCACCGCCACCACCGATTCGCCACCACGCAGCTTGACCGTAACGGGCGCGATCTCACGCGCGAACGCGCCGCTGGCGATCGCTTCGTTGGCGCGCGTCAGCGATCGGATCGCATAGTCATCCTGTTCGGCGCGCGTGAACTGATAGTCGCCCGCCGAGGCTTCCGCGAACACGCCCATCGCCTTGCCGGGCTCGTAGGCATCCTCCAGCCCGTCCATCGCCATCGTGTCGATGATGACGTCATGGCCGAAACGCGCGCCGCCGCGATGCTTTGGCAGCGCATAGGGCGCGTTGCTCATGCTCTCCATGCCGCCGGCGATCGCCAAGTCGATCGCGCCTGATGCCAGCGCCTCATGCGCCATGATCGCCGCCTGCATCCCCGATCCGCACATCTTGTTGATCGTCGTCGCTTCGACCGAGTTGGGCAGCCCGGCGCCGATCGCCGCCTGCCGCGCCGGCGCCTGACCGAGACCCGCCGGCAGTACGCAACCCATATAGATACGCTCGATCGCATCACCCGACACGCCAGCGCGCTCGACCGCGGCGGCGACCGCGATCGCGCCCAATTCGGTCGCCTTCAACGGCGCGAGCGCACCCTGGAACGCGCCCATCGGCGTGCGCGCGTAACTGACGATGACGACAGGATCGGACATAAGGCTTCCTCGTGTTGATCGTTACAAAGCGCGCGCGATCACCATGCGCTGAATATCGGACGTGCCTTCATAGATCTGGCACACGCGCACGTCGCGGTAGATCCGCGCCACGCCGAACTCCTCCAGATAGCCGTAACCGCCGAGCGTCTGGAGCGCGCCCGAGACCACGCTCTCCGCCGTTTCCGAGGCGACCAGCTTGGCCATCGATGCCTCCTTCAGGCACGGCAAACCGGCATCCTTCATGCTCGCGGCGTGCAGTACCAGATGCCGCGCCGCCTCCAGCTTGGCGGCGAGATCTGCGAGCCGAAAGCCGACCGCCTGATGCTGGATGATCGCCTGCCCGAAACTCTTGCGGTCCTTGGCGTAACCGATCGCAATCTCCAGCGCCGCCTGCGCCATGCCGATACACTGCGCGGCGATGCCGATGCGGCCTGCCTCGAGGTTGGACAGCGCGATGCCATAGCCCGCCCCTTCGGCACCCAGCCGCAAGTCGTCGGCGACGAACACATCGTCGAACCGGATCGCGCAGGTGTCGGACGCCGCCTGCCCGAGCTTATGCTCGACCTTGTCGACATGGTAGCCGGGCGAGTCGGTTGGCACGATGAAGCCGGTGATGCCGCGCTTTCCCGCCGCGGGATCAGTGACGGCATAGACGATCGCGATACCGGCAATGCTCGCGCACGAGATGAACTGCTTGGCCCCGTTCAGCCGGTAGCCACCGTCCACCTTCTCGGCGCGGGTGCGCATTGCTGCGGCGTCGGAGCCGGCATCGGTTTCGGTCAACGCGAATGCGCCGAGCATGCGGCCGGCGATCAGGTCGGGCAGGAAACGCGCCTGCTGTTCCGCGTTGCCGTCCTTGACCAGCCCCGACACGATCAGGCTGTTCTGGATACTGACGATGGTGGAAAGCGCGCCATCGGCAGCAGCGATCTCGATCAGCGCAAGCGCGTAGGACACATAGTCCGCCGCCGCCCCGCCGACCGATTCGGGCGCAGTCATGCCCATCATGCCGAGCGCCGCCACCTCCTCGAATAGCGCGCGCGGATAGCCTTTCGCCGCCTCGAACACGGCGCTGTGCGGGCGGATGCGCACCTGTGCGAAGTCGCGCACCACTTGCTGGATCGCGCTTTGCGTCTCGTTAAAAATCATAGGCTTTCCAAAGCATGCTACTCGTGAGTAGGATGCCTTCTTACCAGTTTGCCGTCAAGCAGGACGCCGATGAACACGTCCCCCTTTCCCTCACCCGAGCAACGCCGGGCGGATCGCGCCGCCAAGCGCCACGCGGTGCTGGCGGCGGCGGTGGCGATGTTCAACGAACGCGGGTTCCACGCGACCTCGCTGGATGACGTGGCGGCCAGCCTCGGCATCTCGAAGCCGACGATCTACCACTATCTCGGCAACAAGGATCAGGTACTGCTCGAATGTCTGACTATGGGCCTTCAGCAGTTGATCGCCGCCGCCGACGCCGCGCATGCCACGCCAGGTCGCGGGCTCGACCGCTTGCAAGCGTTCCTGCGCCGTTATGCCGAGGTCAATATGGACGCGTTCGGCGCCTGCGTGATCCGCACGCCCGAGGAAGCACTCAGCCCGGATAGCGCGGACCGGCTGCGTGCGATGAAGCGCGAGATAGACGCGGCGATGCGCGGATTGATCGCGGAAGGCATGGCGGACGGGTCGATCGCGCCGGCCGACCCCACGCTGCTCGCCTTCACGCTGGCGGGCGCGCTCAACTGGCCCGCGCGCTGGTACGACCCCGCCGGACGGTTCGACGCGCCCGACGTGGCGGCGCAGATGGTCGACATCCTCACCGCCGGCATTGCGCCTCGCTGAGCGGCGGCAACGCTTCATCCGCAAACAGACCGGGCCCTGCTGATACGTTACCCCACGGCGCTGCGTGGGCCACGATCAAGTGCGGAGCATGGTGGCCTGAGTGCTGATAGCTTTGCCGCCCGCGCATGCCTGTCGGCGCCGCGATCAAGCCGCAGCTAGCCGCCCACCCCCGCCTGCCGCAGCAGCGCCTGCGCGCGAGCGAGGTGCGGCCGGTCGAGCATTCCGCTCACGTCCGCAATCGTGCCAACGCCGGGATTGGCCGCGAACAGATCGACGATCCGCTTCGCCGCCGCAATCTCCTCGGCACTCGGCGAGAAGGCGGCGTTTATGACCTCGACCTGTGCCGGATGGATCGCCAGCATCCCGCGATAGCCGTCACGCCGCACTTTCTCCGCGCGCGTCCGCAAGCCGTCGAGATCGCGGAAATCGGCCTGGATCGTTTCGATCGCCGCCACGCCCGCCGCCGCCGCGCCGAGCAGGCACAGGCTGCGTGCGAGTTCATAGGTGAAGCCGTAGCCGCCATCGTCATTGCGATTGACGCTCGCGCCGAGCGCATCGGCAAGGTCCTCCGCGCCCCAGGTCAACGCCACCAGACGCGGCGCGCCGGCATAATCGCCGGTCCGGAACATCGCCGCCGCCGTCTCGGTGACCAGCACGATCACCTTGGTAGCACCGACGTCGATCCCATGCGCCGCCTCGAACGCTGACAGGTAATGGTCGAGCCGCTCGACATCGTCGCGACCGTTCGCTTTCGGCAGCATGATCCCGCCCGGCCGCCCCGGCATCACCGCCGCGAGATCCGCCAGCGTGTGCGGCCCGTCGAGCGGGTTGACCCGCACCCACAGCCGCTCGTGCCCATCAGCCTGCGCCGCGAGGAAGTCGCGAACGGCAGCGCGGGCGCACGGTTTCTCGGCCTCCGCCACCGCATCTTCCAGATCGATCAGCACGATGTCGGCCGCGCTGGCGGTGGCCTTGGTCATCTTCTTCGCGCTGTCGCCGGGCGCGAACAGCCACGAACGCGCGCCGAACACCTCCGCCGTTGCCGTCATCCGATTTCCTTCCCTGCGCGTAAGCCCATGATGGCGCTACCGGCTCAAGCGTCTGCGTACATCGCCAACCAAGCACAAGCCGCGATGGGCACCAAGCATGTTGTTCTGGGCGATCGCGAGAAAGGTAACGACCAGATGTCCGTTCTGGTAAGGCGCGTCGCCACGCAACCGTTTACGCTGGATCGATCAACCAGCTAGCGATACATGACAGCCCATCAAAATACTCGGAGACTTTGTGATGCCGCTTTCTACCTCGATCACGCCTGTCATCCTGTCCGGCGGGTCGGGAACGCGGCTTTGGCCGATGTCGCGCCCGGAGCGCCCGAAGCAGATGCTCGCGCTGACCGCCGAGGAGACGATGCTCCAGCTCACCGCCATGCGTGCCAAGGGCGAGCATTTCAGCGGCCCGATCGTGGTCGCCAACGCACGCCATGCCGACATGGTCGACGAGCAGCTCGACCACATCGGCGCCAATGCGCAGGCGATCATTCTGGAGCCGATCGCGCGCAACACCGCACCGGCGATTGCGCTTGCCGCGCTCGCGGCCGAGGGTTCGAGCCCGCTGCTGGTCATGCCGTCGGATCACGTCATCGCCGATGTCGCTGCGTTCCACGACGCGATCCAGGCCGCGCTGCCGCTCGTCGCGGACGGCTGGCTGGTCACGTTCGGCATCGCTCCCGACGCGGCCGAGACCGGCTACGGCTGGATCAAGGTCGGCGAGGAAATCGGCGGCGGCGTGCACCGTGTCGCGCACTTCGTCGAGAAGCCGCCGCGCGACAAGGCGGAGGCGATGCTGGAGGCGGGCGACCACACCTGGAACGGCGGCATCTTCCTGTTCCGTGCCGACACGTATCTCGACGCGCTCTCGACCCATGCTCCGACGATGCTCGCCGCCTGCCAGCTTGCGATGGCGAAGGCTAACCACGACGGCAAGCGCATCTTCCCGGACGTGGAGGCGTTCGCGGGCTCGCCGGACAATTCGATTGACTATGCGGTGATGGAGAAGGCCGAGCGCGTCGCGGTGGTGCCGGTCAGCATGGGCTGGAACGACGTCGGCAGCTGGGACGCGCTCCACGCGATCAGCGATCTCGACGCCGCCGGCAACGCGCATTCGAGCGGGGCCGCCGGTGAGGTGATCGCGATCGAGACGACCAACTGCCTAGTGCGCACAGACGGCGTGCGTGTCGCCATCGTCGGGGTGGACGATCTGATCGTGGTGGCGAGCGGCAATGACGTGCTGATCCTGCCGCGCGGCCGCAGCCAGGAGGTCAAGAAGCTGATCGAGGCGATGAAGAACCAGCAACCGGTCGCGTGAGAGAGCAACGATGAGCGCCTACATCCTCTTCATCCGTGACGAGCCGGTTCACAATTCCGCTGAGATGGCGGAATATGAGCGGATGAACCGCGAACGCGGGAGCGAGGGGTTTCCGGTCAAGCGGCTCGCCTTCTACGGCACGGTGGAAGCGCTGGAGGGCCCCGCGCCGGACGGTGTCGTCGTGCTGGAGTTCCCGAGCGTCGAAGACGCGCGGGCATGGTATCATGGACCAGGCTATCAGGCGGCGATGCAGCACCGCCTGAAAGCCGGCGAGTATCGGGTCATGATCGTCGAAGGCGTTCAGGGAAGAGGATCCCCCTCGGCGTCTTCCGACGCTGAACGGGGTCCGTCGGCGAGACGATGACGACGCGGGGGTTACGCCCCCGCGTCGCTCAACCGGTCGATTTGCTCCGCGCTCAGCACGAGCCGCGTCGCGCCGAGCAGATCCTCGACCTGTGCGACGCTCGTGGCGCTGGCGATCGGCGCCACCACGCCCGGTTGCGCGGCGAGCCAGGCAAGCGCGATCTGCGCGAGCGTTGCGCCGGTCTCCGCCGCGACGCCATCCATCGCGGCGAGAACGCCCGATTTCTGAGTGATGAGGTCGGCCATGCCGCCGCCGCGCGCGCTCTTTTTCATATCATCGGCCGAGCGATACTTGCCGGTGAGAAAGCCCGACGCGAGCCCATAATAGGGCACCACGCCGATGTTGTTCTCGACGCAATAGTCCTGCAACTGCCCCTCGAAATGGTGGCGGCTGACGAGGTTATATTCGGGCTGCAACACCTGAAAATGCGGGATACCGGCAGCGCGCGCGGTATCGACCGCGGCCTTCAGCCGCATGGCGTGGAAATTGGACGCGCCAAGCGCGCGCACCTTGCCCGCCTTGACCAAGGAAGCGAACGCCTCGGTCATTTCGTCGAGCGGTACGTCCGCGTCATCCTTGTGCGCGTAATAGAGGTCGATCGTATCAATGCCGAGCCGCTGTAGCGAGGCGTCGCACCCGGCGACGATCGCCTGTGCCGACAAGGACGAGCCGTTCTCGACCGGGAGCATGCCGACCTTGGTAGCGATCACCACCGAATCGCGCTTACCCGAGGCTTTCAGCCATTCGCCGAGGATGGTTTCCGATTCGCCGCCGTGATGCCCCGGCACCCAGTTGGAATACATGTCGGCGGTATCGATCATCGTGCCACCGCCGGCAACGAACGCGTCGAGCACGGCGAAGCTGGCGGTGCGGTCGGCGGTCCAGCCGAACACGTTGCCGCCGAGTACCAGCGGCAGGATGTGGAGATTGGTTGCCCCCAAGCGGCGGAGTTCGGTCATTCGCTGTTATCCTGCGTATTGTCGTCGACGATGGTGGCGGCGTTGGCATCCATGCTGTTGGCGTCGAGCATCATCGCCGCGTCATTGAGCTGCTGCGCCTCGCTGCCGCTCATCGCGCCCGGCGTGGTGTTCGATCCGCACGCGACGAGCGCCAGCGGGAGCGCACACGCAACTACGAGGGCAAAACCGCGGCGCACCGCGATCAATTCTCGACCGTGTTGCCGGCATCCTTAAGCGCCTGGCCGGTCTTGTCCTTGGCCTTGTCGGCGGCGTTGCCGATCGCATCGCCGGCATTGTCCATCGTCGCCTCCGCCGATCCGAACGCCTTGTCAGCGGCGGCTTCGGTGCTGTTGGCGGCGGTGCGCATGGTGGCGTTGGCATCGGCGGCCGTGGTGTCGGCGGCCTGCGCGCTTTCATCCTGCGCCTTCTGGCTGCACGAGGCGAGCGCAATGGTGGCGGCGAGAGCAAGGAGAAGGGTCTTCTTCATGGTGACGGCTCCGTCAGGATGAATGCATGAGGGGATATTGAAACGCGACAACGCCTGCAATCGAGGGAAAGGTCCACCGCCACGCGATCGCGTGATTGACCGCATATAAAGATATCTTTATGTCTCGTTCCCACGATGACCATCGCCCTCGACATCTTCCGTGCGCTTGCCGACGGCACGCGGCTGCGCATCTTGGCGCTGCTGCGCACAATGGAGCTGTCGGTCGGCGAACTCGCGCAGGTGCTCGGGCAGAGCCAGCCGCGCGTCAGCCGCCACGTCAAGATCCTGTGCGATGCGGGTTTGGCGGAACGACGCAAGGAGGGCAGCTGGGTGTTCGTGGCCTTGGGCGCGGCGGACCGGGTAACGCCGGTGGCGGACGCGCTGGATGCGTGGAACACGCTCGCGCCGGATCATTGGGCGACGGCGGATGCGGCGCGGCTGGCGGCGGTGCGCGCCGACCGCGCGGCCTCGGCGGCGCAATGGTTCGAGGCGAATGCGCGCGAATGGGATGCGATCCGCTCGCTCCACATCGCCGAGGAACAGGTCGAGGCGGCGATCGGCGCGGTGCTCGGCGAGAACAAGGTGCGGCAGATGATCGACATCGGCACCGGCACGGGCCGCATGCTCGAACTGTTCGCAGGGCACGCCGAGCAGGCTTTGGGAATCGACCGAAGCTCCGAGATGCTGCGCCTTGCCCGCGCAAAACTGTCGAGCCACGGCATCGACAATGCCGAACTGCGGCAGGCCGATCTCTATGCGCTGCCGCTTGGCGATGGTGCGGCCGATCTTGCCATCGTCCACCATGTGCTGCACTTCGCGCAACAGCCCGGCGCGGCGATCGCGGAGGCCGCGCGTGTGCTGGGTAGCGGCGGACGGCTGCTGATCGCCGATTTTGCGCCGCACGATTGCGAGGAATTGCGCACGCGCGACGCGCATACCCGGCTTGGTTTCTCGGACGAACAGATGACGACATGGTTCGCCGCCGCAGGCCTAGCGCCCGAGCGGATCGAGACGCTGGAAGGCGGCGAACTGACGGTGAAACTCTGGCTGGCGCGCAAACGCGCTTCGGCCGAACAGACGGTACATGAGGTGAAGGCGGCATGACGATCTCGGTTTCGCAGCTTGAGGAAGCGCGCCGCGCGCTGGAGGCGCCGCTGTTCGCCGACGTGGCGGGCGATACGTCGGTGTCGTTCGAGTTCTTCCCGCCCAAGACGCCGAAGATGGAAGAGGCGTTGTGGGAGACGGTGAAGACGCTCGAGCCGTTCCGCCCCGAGTTCGTCTCGGTCACTTATGGCGCGGGCGGTTCGACGCGGGAGCGCACCCACGCCACCGTCGCGCGCATCCAGGCGGAGACGAGCATGCCCGCCGCTGCGCATCTCACCTGCGTCGAGGCATCGAAGGGCGAGATCGACGAGATCGCCGATGCCTATTGGCAGGCCGGCGTGCGGCATATCGTGGCGCTGCGCGGCGATGCGCCGGGCGCGGACGGGTTCGTGCCGCACTCGCAAGGCTACACCAACGCCGCCGATCTGGTGGCGGGGCTGAAGCGGCTGCATCCGTTCGAAATTTCGGTCGCCGCCTATCCGGAATGCCACCCCGATTCGCAGGGCCTCGCGCACGATCTCGATAACCTCAAGCGCAAGATCGACGCAGGCGCGACACGCGGCATCACGCAGTTCTTCTTCCAGCCCGAAACGTTCTTCCGCTTCCGCGATGCCGCCGCCGCCGCCGGGATCACCGCGGAGATGGTGCCCGGCATCATGCCGGTCACCAATTTCGCCAGCATCGTCAAGATGTCGAAACTGTGTGGCACCGAGGTGCCGGCGTGGCTGGGGCGGCTGTTCGACGGGCTGGAGGATCATGCCACCGCCCGCCAGTTGATCGCCGCGACGCTCGCCGCCGAACTGTGCCGCAAACTGTATGCGGGCGACGTGCGCTCGCTGCATTTCTACACGCTCAACCGCGCCGAACTGAGCTTCGCGATCTGCCACCTGCTCGGGCTTCGCGCAAAGGCACCGGTCGCGGCTGCGGTTGCGGCCTGAAGGATATCATGATGACACCACGGGAATCCCTGCTCGCGCAAGCCGCCGAGCGTATCCTCATCACCGACGGCGCGTTCGGCACCGAGATCCAGAACTGGAAGCTGTCCGAGGCCGATTATGCCGGTTCGCTCGGGCTGCTGAAGGATCAGAAGGGCAATAACGACATCCTCGCGCTGTCGAAGCCGGAAGTGCCCGAGACGATCCACCGCGCCTATTTCGAGGCGGGTGCGGATATCGCCGAGACCAACACGTTTTCCGCCAACGTTATCAGCCAGGCGGACTACGGCGCGGAGGCGCTGGTCAAGGATATCAACATCCAGAGCGCGCAGCTCGCGCGTCGTATCGCCGACGAATATCAGGCGCGCGACGGCCGCCCGCGCTTCGTGGCAGGCGCGATCGGGCCGACCAACAAGACCTTGTCGCTGAGCCCGGACGTCAACGATCCTGGCTACCGCGAGATCGACTTCGATTATCTGAAGGACGTGTACCGCGAGCAGACCGACGCCTTGCTGGAAGGCGGCGCGGACTTCATCCTGATCGAGACGGTGTTCGATACGCTCAACGCCAAGGCCGGCATCATGGCGGCGATCGAGGCGGGTGATGCACTGGGGCGCGACGTGCCGATCATGCTGTCGATGACGCTGACCGATCTGTCCGGGCGCAACCTGTCGGGCCATACGGTCGAGGCGTTCTGGCATGCGGTGCGCCACGCGCGGCCGGTGACGATCGGGCTGAACTGCTCGTTCGGGGCGGAGCAGTTGCGCCCGCACGTCAAGACGCTGGCGGGCATCGCCGATACGCTCATCATGGTGTACCCGAACGCCGGGCTGCCCAACGAGCTTGGCCAGTATGACGAAATGCCGGAGACCACCGCCGGCCTCGTCAAGGAATGGGCCGATGCCGGGCAGGTCAACATCCTCGGTGGGTGCTGCGGATCGACGCCCGCGCATATCGCCGAGATCGCGCGGTCGGTGCGAGGTCTCACCCCGCGCGCGCTGCCGAAGCCGCCGGTGGTGACGCGGCTCGCCGGGCTGGAGCCGATGACGATGGCGGGGTAAGCCCGCACCCGCCTCCGCGATACTGCAAGACCCCGGCGTGCCGGGCGACGATGGGAACTGCCTTGACCAACCTCTCCACCTCTTTCGTCAACATCGGCGAGCGCACCAACGTCACCGGCTCGGCGCGCTTCAAGAAGCTCATCATGGCGGGCGACTATCCGGCTGCGATCGAGGTGGCGCGCCAGCAGGTCGAATCGGGCGCGCAGGTGCTCGACGTCAACATGGACGAGGGGCTGCTCGACGCCGAGCATGCCATGACCACCTTCCTTAAGCTGATCGCCGCCGAGCCGGATATCGCGCGCATCCCGTTCATGGTGGACAGCTCGAAATGGTCGGTGATCGAGGCGGGGCTGAAGTGCGTGTCGGGCAAGCCGATCGTCAATTCGATCAGCATGAAGGAGGGCGAGGCCAAGTTCCTCCACGAGGCCAAGAAGTGCTTGGCGTACGGCGCCGCCGTGGTGGTGATGGCGTTCGACGAGGCAGGCCAGGCCGACACCCAGGCGCGGAAGATCGAGATCTGCGAACGCGCGTACAACGTACTGATGACGATCGGCTTTCCGCCCGAGGACATCATCTTCGACGCCAACATCTTTGCGGTTGCGACCGGCATCGAGGAGCATAACAATTACGGCGTCGACTTCATCGAGGCGGTGAAGGAGATCAAGGCGCGATGCCCGCACGTCCATTTCTCGGGCGGCCTCTCCAACCTTAGCTTCTCGTTCCGCGGCAACGAGCCGGTGCGCCGCGCGATGCATTCGGTGTTCCTGTACCATGCGATCCCCGCCGGGCTGGATATGGCGATCGTCAACGCCGGCCAGCTCGACATCTACGACGATATCGACCCCGAGCTGCGCGAGGCGTGCGAGGACGTCATCCTCAACCGCCCGCAACGCAAACCCGACGAGACGCCGACCGAACGGCTGATCGCGCTCGCGGAAAAGTTTCGCGGCACCGATGCGGTGGCGGAAAAGGCGGCGGAGGAATGGCGCGGCTGGCCGGTCAACAAGCGGCTCGAACATGCGCTCGTCAAGGGCATCGACATGTACGTGGTCGACGATACCGAGGAATGCCGCCAGATGTTCGCGAGGCCGATCGAGGTGATCGAGGGGCCGCTGATGGACGGGATGAACGTGGTCGGCGATCTGTTCGGATCGGGCAAGATGTTCCTGCCGCAGGTGGTGAAATCCGCGCGCGTCATGAAGAAGGCGGTGGCGCATCTGCTCCCCTTCATCGAGGCGGCGAAGGAGCCGGGCGCGCGCGGCAAGGGCAAGATCATCATGGCGACCGTGAAGGGCGACGTGCATGACATCGGCAAGAACATCGTCGGCGTGGTGCTCCAGTGCAACGGCTTTGACGTGGTCGACATGGGCGTGATGGTGCCGTGGAGCGACATCCTCAAGGCCGCCAACGAGAACGACGCCGACATGATCGGCCTGTCCGGCCTCATCACGCCCTCGCTCGACGAGATGGTGACGGTGGCGGAGGAGATGAAACGCGCCGGCTTCACCATGCCGCTGCTGATCGGCGGCGCGACCACCTCCAAGGTGCACACCGCGCTGCGGATCGCGCCCGCCTATGACGGCCCGGTCGTGCATGTGCTCGACGCCAGCCGCGCGGTCGGTGTCGCCTCGACGCTGGTGAGCGATACGCAGAAGGACGCCTTCGTCACCAAGACGGCGGAGGATTACGAGGCGGTGCGCATCGCCCGCGCCAACAAGGGCAACAACGATCTGCTCCCGCTCGCCAAGGCGCGCGCCAATCCGTTCGTGGCGGATATGGCGCTCAAGCCGCCCGCCCCGCTCAAGCCCGGCGTGCACGTGTTCCGCGACTGGGACCTGACCGACCTGCGCGAGCTGATCGACTGGACGCCGTTCTTCCGCGCGTGGGAACTGGCCGGCAACTACCCGGCGATCCTCACCGATCCGGTGGTCGGCGAAAGCGCCACCGCGCTGTTTGCCGACGCGCAGAAGATGCTCGACCGCATCATCGACGAGAAGTGGCTGACCGCGCGCGGCGTGGCCGGGCTGTGGGCGTGCGCGCGCCATGACGACGACGTGATCGTCGATACCAAGGGCGACTTCAACGCCGGCGAATTGATCGGACTCGATGCGCTTGACGTGGTCGACGGCACCGATGTGTTCCGCCTGCCGTTCCTGCGCCAGCAAATCGCCAAGCGCGAGGGCCGCGCCAATATGTGTCTGGCCGATTTCATCGACCCTGCCGGCGATTGGCTCGGCGGTTTCGCGGTGTCGATCCACGGCATCGAACCGCATCTCGCCAAGTTCAAGGCGGCGATCGACGACTATTCCGACATCCTGCTCAAGGCGCTGGCCGACCGTCTCGCCGAGGCGTTCGCGGAGCGGCTGCACAGCCACGTCCGGCAGGAGCTGTGGGGTTACGCGCCCGACGAGCAGCTCACCAACGAGGCGCTGATCCGTGAGCAATATCGCGGCATCCGCCCCGCCCCGGGCTATCCCGCCTGCCCGGAACACAGCCTCAAGACGATGCTGTTCAAGATGCTCGACGCGCATCACAACACCGGCGCAAGCCTGACCGAGAGTTTCGCGATGCTGCCAACCGCGGCGGTGTCGGGCTTCTACTTCGGCCATCCGCAGGCGGAATATTTCGGCGTGGCGCGGATCGGCGAGGATCAGGTGAGCGACTATGCGGCGCGGCGCGGGGTCGATCTCGACACCGCCAAGCGCTGGCTGCGCCCCAATCTGGACTGACCGCGCGATCTGAGCGGAAAGATTACCGCGCCGTAGCGTTTGCCTATCGAATGCCGCTCCGGCAGGGACGGCAGCGCAACGAATTCGCGGGGTTCTCGATGTCGAAGGCGTCTCTCTCGGTCGGTCCGAAATACCCTCAGGTGGTGGTGCTGATCGGCGCGACCGGCGATCTGGCGCGGCGCAAGCTGCTGCCGGGCATGTTCCACCTCATCAGCGAGGGGTTCATTCCGGATTGCCGGATCATCGGCATGTCGCTCGACGAAATGGATGCAGATGCGTTCCGCAGCTTCGCGCGCGCCGCGCTCGACGAGTTCGGCACGCGGCCGGTGGCGGATGCCGAATGGGACGCATTTGCCGCGTTGCTCGATTATCTGCCGATCGCTGCCGGGCCGGAGAAGCTACGCGAAGTCGTGCTGGCGGCCGAACAGAGCCTCGGCACCGAAAGCCGCCGGCTGCACTACCTCAGCGTACCGCCGAGCGCCGCGCTGTCGAGTGCGCGAATGCTCGGGCAGGCCGGATTGATCGAGCGGTCGCGCGTGGTGATGGAGAAGCCGTTTGGCGTCGACCTTGCCAGCGCGGTCGAGCTGAACGCCAAGCTGCACGAGATTTTCGCGGAGGAGCAGATCTTCCGCATCGACCATTTCCTTGGCAAGGAACCCGCGCAGAACATCCTCGCCTTCCGCTTCGCCAACGGCCTGTTCGAGCCGATCTGGAACCGCAACTTCATCGATCACGTCCAGATCGACGTTCCCGAGACGCTGGGCCTGGGCAAACGCATCGGCTTTTACGAAAGCACCGGCGCGTTCCGCGACATGGTGGTGACGCACCTGTTCCAGATCCTCGGCTTCATGGCGATGGAGCCGCCGACCTCGCTCGAACCCGGCCCGATCGGCGAGGAGAAGAACAAGGTGTTCCGCTCGATGCTGCCGCTTGACCCGCATGACGTGGTGCGCGGGCAATATGTCGGCTACCGCGACGAGGAGGGCGTCGATCCGCAGTCCGATACCGAGACGTTCATCGCGCTGAAGTGCCAGATCGACAACTGGCGCTGGGCGGGGGTGCCGTTCTACCTGCGCACCGGCAAGAAGCTCGCCGAGGGGCAGCGGATCATCTCGATCGCGTTTCGCGAGCCGCCCAAGAGCATGTTCCCGGCCGGCTCCGGCGTCGGCTCGCAGGGGCCGGATCACCTGACCTTCGACCTCGCCGATGCCTCGCGTGTATCGCTGTCGTTCTACGGCAAGCGGCCCGGACCCGGGATGCGGCTCGACAAGCTGTCGATGCAGTTCGCGTTGCAGGAGACCGGGCGGATCGACGAGGTGCTTGAGGCATATGAACGCCTGATCCTCGACGCGATGCGCGGCGACCGCACCTTGTTCACTACCGCCGAGGGCATCGAAAGCCTGTGGCGCGCCTCCGCCCCGCTGCTGGAGAACCCACCCCCGGTACGGCTGTACGAGCCGGGTTCGTGGGGACCGAAGTCGATCCACCAGCTCATCGCGCCGCACGCCTGGCGCCTGCCGTTCGAGCGGGCATGGCGCGGCGGGGATACCTCGGGGAAGAAGTAATCGAGCGGGATTGGGAGAGGCGGCACGAGGTTAACCCTCTATTCGCCTTCCCAAGCCGCCCGCCCGCGCGCATCTCAACGCCCCAAAGGAGCCGTTCCGATGCGTCACATCCTCGCCCTCGCCTTCCTCTCGCTGGCAGCACCGGTTGCCGCGCAATCCGCGGGCGGACCGTTCACTGTGCAGGGCGGGCAAAACTTCGCGCGGCTCGACGAGGCGCTGATGGCGATCCGCGGGCAGGATGCGACGATCGTGATCGCACCCGGCACCTATCACGAATGCGCGATCCAGCAGGCCGGGCACATCACCTTCAAGGCGGCGGTGCCGGGCCGGGTGATCTTCGAGCAGACCGCGTGCGAGGGCAAGGCGGCGCTGGTGCTGCGCGGTACCGGATCGACCGTCGACGGCATCGTCTTCCGTGGCTTCAAGGTCGATGACGGCAATGGCGCCGGCATCCGCATCGAAACCGGGCCGCTGGTGGTGCGCAATTCCATGTTCCTAGACAGCCAGGAGGGTATCATCGGCGGATCGGGCACCGACATCCCGATCACGATAGACCACACTACTTTCTCCGGCCTCGGCCAGTGCGACCAGAGCCCGAGCTGCGCGCATTCGGTGTATTTCGAGACCAAGGGCCTCGTCACCATCACCAACTCACGGTTCGAGCGTGGTCGTGGCGGGCATTACGTCAAGGTGCGCGGGCCTCGCGTGTCGATCACCAACAACAGCTTCGACGATACCGCCGGGCACAAGACCAACTACATGATCGACCTGCCCAACGGTGCGACCGGGCTGATCCAGGGCAACACCTTCGTGCAGGGCCGCGACAAGGAGAACTGGACCGGCTTCATCGTGGTCGCCGCCGAAGTGCGCGAGCAGAGCGCGGCGGGTCTGCGGATCGTCGGCAACACCGCCAGCCTTGCGCCGGGCGAAACGCGCAGCCCGGCGTTCGTGGCGGATTACAGCCACGAGCGGTTGGCGGTCGGCGACAACCGGCTCGGCAAGGGCGTGCGCGCGTTCGAGACGCGCTAGCCCTACAAGGTTGCGCGCCCTGCGACAGCCGCTAGGGTCTCCGGCAAACAGGGAGATGCACCATGCGGATCGGTATCGTCACGGCCAGCCTCGTCGCCACGCTCACGCTGGCGGCGTGCGACCATAGCAAGACCGAACTCGGCACGCCGACGCCCGGCGGCGCACGCGCCGTGGCGATGCTGCACACCGCCGACGGCACCGATGTCGGGCGCGCGACCGCGACCGAGGTGTCCGGGGGGCTGCGCATCACCGTTGATGCCAACGCGATGCCGCCCGGCATGCACGGTGCGCATATCCACATGACTGGGCGCTGCGATGCACCCGATTTCGCCAGCGCGGGGGGCCACTGGAACCCGACGGGCATGAAGCACGGCGCGATGAACCCGCAGGGGCCGCATGAGGGCGACCTCCCCAATCTGGTGATCGGTACCGACGGGCGCGGCACGATCGGCGTGACGGTGCCGGGTGCGACCATGGCGGGGCTGCTTGATGCGGACGGTTCGGCGCTGGTGGTGCATGCCAAGCCGGACGATCTGATGACCGATCCGTCCGGCAACAGTGGCGGGCGGGTGGCGTGCGGGGTGTTTGGGACGAGTTGAGGGGCTGGGTTAAGGCAACGCCGCGGCGAAGCCGCGTCGTCGGTCGGCGCTGTAGCGCCGCCGGCCGGGCTAGGCTCCGGCTGCGCCGGGCTTGCGATTAGCTTTGCTAATCTCTCGCGCGCCTGGCCTAGCCGGAATTCCTGAGCGCCGTAGCAATCGCATTGATCGACAGCAGGATGCCCTGCCCGACCCGCTCGTCCTCCTCACCGGCACGGCGGCGTTTGATGAGCTCGATCTGGAGCATGTTGAGCGGCTCGATATAGGGCAGCCGCAACCGGATCGACGCGTCGAGCGCGGGGTGCTTTTCGAGCAAATGCGATTGCCCCGTCGCCGTCAACAGCGTGTCGTAGGTCACCTGCCAGCCATCGCGGATGCGCGGGAAGATCGCGCTCGCCAGCGCGGGGTCCTCGACCAGCGCGGCGTAGCGTTCGGCGATGCCCATGTCCGACTTCGCCATCACCTGCTCCATGTTGCCGAGCATCGCCGCGAAGAACGGCCAGCTCTGCGCCATCTCGACCAGCAGGCCCTTGTCCTCGAAGCTGCTGAGCGCCTGCCCGACGCCGTACCAGCCCGGCAGCATCACCCGCGCCTGCGCCCAGCTGAACACCCACGGAATCGCGCGCAGATCCTCGATCCGGTCGGACTTGGTGCGGCTCGCCGGGCGCGAGCCGATGTTGAGGCCGGCGATCTCGGTGAGCGGCGTCATCTGGCGGAAGAAGGTGCGGAAGCCCTCGGTGCCGTAGACGAGATCGCGATAGGCGGTGAACGCCGCGTCCGAAATCCGGTCCATCGCCGCCGAGAAGCGCGCCTGATCCGCCGGCGCGATCGGATCGGGTTCGAGGCTGGCGAGCAACGCCGCCGAGGTCATCGCCTCGAGGTTTATCATCGCGCTTTCGCGGGTGCCGTATTTGCCGGCGATCACCTCGCCCTGTTCGGTGATGCGGATGCGGCCCTGCACGGTGCCGGTCGGCTGCGCGCGGATCGCCGCGAACGACGAGCCGCCGCCACGCCCGACCGCACCGCCGCGCCCGTGGAACAGCTGCATACCGATGCCGGCGCGCTCGAACACCGCTTTCAGCGCGGTCGACGCTTTCGACAGCGACCACGTCGAGGTAAGATAACCGCCATCCTTGTTCGAATCGGAATAGCCGATCATCACTTCCTGATAGCCGCGCGCGCGGGTGATCGCGCCGGCCTCGGGCAGCGCGAACCATTCGGTCATGATCGCGGGCGCGGCTTCGAGATCGCCGATCGTCTCGAACAGCGGCACCGCCATGATCGCGGCGGTGGGCGCGTCGCCTGGGCGGTACAGGCCGACCTCCTTGAGCAGCACGTTGATTTCGAGCAGGTCCGACACCGACTGCGCCATCGACACGATATAGTTGGTGATACAGCCCGGCCCGTATGTCGCGTGCGCCTCGGCGGCGGCGCGGGCGATCGCCAGTTCGGAGTTGGTCTCGTCCGAATAGTCGGCAAATGGGCTGGTCAGCGGGCGCGCGTTGGAAAGTTCGTGGCGCAGCAGCGAGACCCGCTGCGATTCCGACAGCGCGAGGTAATCCGCCTCGACCCCGGCGACCTTGAGCAGTTCCGCCACCACGCGTTCATGCACCGCGCTGTTCTGGCGCATGTCGAGGGTGGCGAGGTGGAAGCCGAACGTCTCGACCGCGCGGATCAGCCGGCCGAGCGCGCCACCGCTGGAGAGCGCACCCGATCCGCCGGCGCGCAGCGCGCGCGCGATCGCGACGAGATCGGCGCGAAACGCCTGCGGGTCGGGGTACGGCTCGCCCTTGACCGCGGCGGGACGGGCGGCGGGTTTGCCGGTGAGCGCGAGGTGCGTCGCGGCGAGGCGCGCGTACACGCCGGTCAGCGCACGGCGATATGGCTCGTCGCTGCGGCTCGGACCGGTGTCGCCGCTCGCTTCCGCCAACGCGATCACCGAGGCATCGACACTGGCGAGGTCGCTGGAAATCGACAGTTCCGCGCCGAGCCCGCTGAGCGCCTCCAGATAGTAACCGATCACCGCCTCGCACGATTTGCCGAGCGCGGTACGCAAGCTGTCGGCGGTGACGAACGGGTTGCCGTCACGATCGCCGCCGATCCAGCTCCCCGGGCGCAGGAAACTCGGTGCGCGTTCGCCGAGCGCCCGGTCCCAGCGCTGATAGAGCGCGGGCAGCGTCGGCAGGAACACATCGCGCAGATAGCTGAGCGCAGTTTCGACCTCATCGGTGACGTAGAGCCGTTCGCGGCGCAGCACGCGCGTCTGCCACAGCAAGGCGATCTGGCGATAGATCGCCTCGTCCACGTCGTCGCCATCGGGCGTTTCGGACAGGCCGGCATCCTTCAGCGCCATCAGCTCGGCGATGCGATTGCGGTGGTCGATCATCGACTTGCGACGCACTTCGGTGGGGTGTGCGGTCAGCACCGGCGCGATCAGCGCGTGGTCGAGCAGCGCCATTACCTGCGCCTTGTCGATCCCCTCGCCCTCCAGCCGCGCGAGCGCGGAGGCGACATCCGCGCCCTGTTCCGCCGTCACGCCGTGGCGATCCTCGGCAAGGTTGGCGAGCATCGAGAACAGCATGAAGCCGCGCACGAAATCGAGCGTCTCGTCGAGGCTGAGGCTGCCCAGGCCGAGATCAACCTCGCCCCCCGCCACGCCGCGATGCCGGTCCACCGAGGCGGCGCGGATATATTCGGTGCGCTTGAACAGCAGTTCCCCGCCATAGGCGCGGATGACGTCGCCGAGCATCTTGCCGAGGAAGCGGACGTCGGGATTGTTCGCGATCGAGGGGAGGTCAGCCATGGCGCGATGCTGCATCGCGGTGGAGGCAGGGTCAATGGCGAAGCCGCGGGAGCGACCATCTTGCCGCCATGTTCTCAAGCGAGGTTCCCGGATCGGTCCCGCAGGAGGCGACACGCGATGCTCGGATGGACGGCGATGTTCCTGCAAGCGGCGACCCTGCCCGATGCCGCGCCCGCCGCGCCGCCGGCGCGCACCAGCGTGCTGCCGCCGCCATGCCCGAGCGATGCGAACGGCGACATTGTGGTGTGCGGCCGGGTGGACGCGCAGGAAACCTACCGGCTGCGCGCCCTGCCCGAACGTTTCGTGAAGGACCCGCGATTTCGGATCAACCTGCCCGGCGGCAGCACGATCACGCCGCATATCGACCAGGGTCGGCTCGGCGATGCGCAGGCGAAGGTTACGTTGAAAGTGCCGTTCTGACGACGCCGCCGACCTTGGCTTCCTTCGGCGACGGCGGGAACCGAGGAACCTTCAAGCCTCCAGCTCGACGTCCCAATAGAGCCAGTCGCGCCAGGTCGCGTGCAGGAAGTTCGGCGGGAAACGCCGGCCGTGTTCCTGCAACTGCCAGTTGGTCGGGCGGATCGCCTCCAGGTACAGCGGCATACCGGCCTGTTTGGGGGTGCGGCCGCCTTTCCTGAGGTTGCACGGCGCGCAGGCGGTGGCGACATTCTCCCACGTGGTGCGGCCGCCCTGCGCGCGGGGAATGATGTGGTCGAACGTCAGGTCATGCCCGGCGCCGCAATATTGGCATTCGAACTTGTCGCGCAGGAACAGGTTGAAGCGCGTGAACGCCGGGAATGCGCTCGGCCGGACATATTGCTTCAGCGCGATCACCGAGGGCAGTTTGATCTTCGCGGTCGGGCTGCGCACCTCGCGCTCGTATTCGGCAACGATCGCGACGCGATCGAGGAACACCGCCTTGATCGCGGTCTGCCACGGCCAGATGCTGAGCGGATAATAGCTCAGCGGCGTATAGTCGGCGTTCAGCACCAGCGCCGGGCAACTGTCCGGGTGGCGGATCAAGTCGGGATGGTACACTTGCGCGTTCCCCTCGCTTCCTTGTGCGGCAATCGCCCACTAGGATGACGGGGTGATGACAGCACAGCGCACGACTCGCGGTCAAGGCCCAGTGGAGATTCGGTGATGACCGTCACCCGCTTCGCGCCCAGCCCGACCGGGCGACTGCACCTCGGCCATGCCTGGTCCGCGATCCTCGCGCATGATCGTGCGCGGGCGGATGGCGGGCGGTTCCTGCTGCGGATCGAGGATATCGACGGCACGCGGAGCCGGGCCGAATTCATTGCCGGTATCGAGGAGGATCTGCGCTGGCTCGGCCTGACGTGGGACGGGCCGGCGGTGCGGCAATCGACCCGGCTCGACGCCTATGCGCACGCGCTCGGCCAGTTGCGGGACATGGGCCTGCTCTATCCGTGTTTCTGCACGCGCGCGGAGATAGCCGCGAGCCTCGCCGCGCCGCATGGCGGTCCGGAGGGCGTGTATCCTGGCACCTGCCGCGCGCTTTCGGCGGCGGAAGCCGGCGCGCGTATGGCGGAGCCGCATTGCTGGCGCCTCGACATGGGCAAGGCGGTCGCGCGCACCGGCACCCTCGGCTGGCTGGACGAGATCGCCGGGTCGGTGCCGGCAAACCCGCTCGCGCACGGCGATGTCGTACTCGCGCGCAAGGATGCGCCCGCAAGCTACCACCTTGCCGTCACCATCGATGATGCATGGCAGGGTGTCAGCCACATCGTGCGCGGCGCCGATCTGTTCGCCGCCACCGATGTCCATCGTCTGCTACAGGCGCTGCTCGCGCTGCCGACGCCAATCTACAGCCACCACGCGCTGCTCACCGACTCAGGCGGCAAGCGCCTGGCCAAGCGCGAAGGCGCGCCATCGCTGGCAGCACTTCGCGAGTCGGGTCAGGTCGGACCCGAACTCGCGGCGACACTGCGCGCCGGTCGGCTTCCCATTGGCATCGCCGCCGCAAGAGCGTAGGCTCCGCCGATGAGCACGTTCCTTTTCCTCCTGCTGATCGCCGCGATGATCGCTACGGTGGTCGTGCTGGTGCGGGGCCTCGCCGCGTTCCTTCTCAACGCCAGTGCCGACGCGCGCGGCGATGGCGATCCGAACGTGCCGAACGACTCGGCGATCAAGTCCAACAAGATGATGCAATACCGCATCTTCTTCCAGGCGATCGCGATCTTCATCATCGTGCTGATCCTGTTCATCGGCAGCAGCAAGAGCTGATCCTTGGTCAAGCTCAACAAGATCTACACGCGTACCGGAGACGGCGGCACCACCGGGCTGGTCGATGGTTCGCGTGTGTCCAAGGCCGATCCACGCATGGCCGCGATCGGCGATGTCGATGAGGCGAACAGCGCGATCGGCGTGGCGGTGGTGGCGCTCGGCAGTGCCGAGCCAGTCGCGGTCTTGACGCGGATCCAGAACGATCTGTTCGATCTTGGCGCCGATCTCGCCACACCGGGGGAGGATTTCACCCCCGGCGAGATGACGCTGCGCATCGTGCCCGCGCAGGTGACGCGGCTGGAGGATGAGATCGATGCGATGAACGCCGATCTCGAGCCGCTCACCAGCTTCATCCTGCCTGGCGGCAGCGGCGCGGGTGCGGCGCTGCACCTCGCGCGCGCGATCGTGCGTCGCGCGGAACGCGCTGCCATCGCCGCTGGCGACCATGTGCCGCTCAACCCTGCGGCGCTCGCCTACCTTAACCGACTGTCGGATTATCTGTTCGTCGCGAGCCGTTACGTGAACAAAATGGCCGATGGGGACGTTCTGTGGGCTCCAGGTGGGTCGCGCCCATAAACGCGTGCCTGCCGTTCGGCCGTTGACACCCAGTCAGAGGTCGATACGAAGGAACGTTATGAGAACACGCCTCGGTTTATCTCCGTCTCCCGAGGCGCTCTGCGCACGCTATGACTCCGTTCGCCGGCTCAGCGTTGCACTGGTCGGGCCCTTGTCGGACGCCGATGCGACGGTGCAGTCGATGGAGGATGCCTCCCCGGCGAAATGGCATCTCGCGCATACCACCTGGTTCTTCGAAACCTTCGTGTTGCGCGATTTCGTACCCGGTTACCGTCGCTTCGATGAGCGTTTCCCGTTCCTGTTCAACAGCTATTACGAAGCGGAGGGTCGCCGCCACAGCCGCGCACGGCGTGGCATGATCACACGCCCGACGCTCGACGAGGTTTTGGCCTATCGCGCGCATGTCGACGCGGAGATCGAACTAGCGCTGCCCGACCTGCCGCAAGACGCGCGCGAATTGATCCGGCTCGGCTGCCATCATGAGGAGCAGCATCAGGAACTGCTGCTCACCGATATTCTCCACCTGATGTCCGAAAACCCGCTCGAGCCGGCGCTTTGGCCGGGTGCGCGCAAGGTGCCGGTGGCAATGCCGGGGCCGGTCGGCTGGATCGAGCGCGATGGCGGCATCGCACAGATTGGCCATGACGATCCGCATTTCGCGTTCGATTGCGAAGGCCCGCGCCATGCGGCGTTGCTCGCCCCCCATGCGCTTGCCGATCGCACCGTCACCAACGGCGAATGGGCGGCGTTCATCGCCGATGGCGGCTACACGGATCCGCGCCATTGGCTGTCGGACGGCTGGGCGTGGGTGAAGGCCAACGCGATTGACGCGCCGATGTATTGGGAGCGTCGTGAGGATGTCTGGACGCGCTTCGGTCTCGACGGGCGCCGCCCGATCGACCCGGCCGCGCCCGTCACGCACGTCAGTCTCTACGAGGCCGACGCCTATGCAAGCTGGGCCGGCGCGCGCCTCCCGACCGAATTCGAATGGGAAGCCTCGGCCGCCGGTCAAGACGCGGGTGCTGGCAACCAGCTCGATGTGGCCGGCCCGGTCGAGCCGCGCCCGTCGGCGGACGGTCCGGCGTTTTACGGCGACGTATGGGAATGGACTGGCAGCGCGTTTCGTCCTTACCCGGGCTTTCGCGCCATCGAGGGCGCCGTCGGCGAGTACAACGGCAAGTTCATGAGCGGCCAGTTCGTGTTGCGAGGCGGCTCGTGCGCCACCCCGCGCGGCCACGCCCGCGCGAGCTACCGCAACTTCTTCTATCCCCACCAGCGCTGGCAGTTCACCGGCGTTCGGCTGGCAAAGGATCTCTAGATGCTCAAGCCCGAAATCGAAGACGGTCAGGCCAGCCTCGCCGATCCCGCGTTCCGCGCGGACGTTTTACGTGGCTTCGAGATACGTCCGCGCGCCATCCCGGCGCGGTGGTTCTATGATCGGCGCGGTTCGGAGCTGTTCGAAGCGATCACCGATCTGCCCGAATATTATCCAACGCGCGCCGAAACCGCGATCTTGCGCCGCATCGCGCCCGAGGTGGCGAAGCTGGCCGGTCCGGGTCGCGCGGTGGTCGAGTTTGGATCGGGATCGTCGATGAAGACACCGCTGGTACTCGCGGCGGTGGCGCCGGCCGCGTATGTGCCGATCGACATTTCCGGTGACTTCCTGCGCGAATCCTCGGCCGCGCTGGCCAGCGCGTTCCCCGGCCTGGCGGTGTTGCCGGTCGAAGGCGACTTCATGAAGCCGATCGCGTTACCCAACGAGATCGCAGACGCACCCAAACTCGGGTTCTTCCCCGGCTCCACGATCGGCAACATGGTGCCGCATTCCTCGGTCGATCTGCTGCGTGCGATGAAGGCGTCGCTCGGAGAAGGTGCGATGCTGCTGATCGGTATGGACCGTATCAAGGACGCTTCGATCCTCACCGCCGCCTATGATGATGCCGCAGGTGTCACGGCCGCCTTCAACCTCAACCTGCTGGAGCGCATCAACCGTGAATTGGGCGGCACGATCCCACTGGATCGTTTCCGCCACGTCGCGCGCTGGAACGACGACCGCGCCCGCATCGAAATGCATCTCGAAGCGCAATCCGACGTGGACTTTACCATCGAGGGCCACGCGTTTTCGATGGCGACGGGCGACACGGTCCACACCGAGAACAGCCATAAATACGGCCTGCGCGATGCTCGCATCCTGCTACGTTCCGGCGGCTGGACACCGATCGCCGATTGGACCGACGAAGACGAGCAGTTCGCGGTAATCCTCGCCGAAGCGCAGCCAAGCCGCCTTGCGCCCTGAGCCGCGCGCTATTTCGACTGCAACCGCACACGCCACGTGTTGAGGAAACTCTCGTTACCGCGACAGACATCCATCTGCGCCTGCTCGATCAACCGAAACATGCCGCCGTCCCACAGGTAATGCTGTGAGACGCCGCAGTCTCCGTCATGCGCTTTGCGCACGTAGCTGTAGAGCGATCCGTTCGCGTAGCTGCCGTTACTGAGACGCGGGATGCGCGACCAGTTGAGGCCCGGCACCGAATCGAACAGCGCAGGCCGCGCCTTGCCCTTGCTGTCGATCAGGAACACCGCTTGGGTAGGGTTGTCGCCGCCGGTACGGCACGGCACCAACGCGACGTTTCGCGTCCTGTCGAGCGAATGGATCTGCGCCTTGGCGAGGCCGCGCGTGACCGGGCATTTGGCGCGCCGCTGCAACACCTTGATACGGGCCGATGTGAGCGTGGGCGCATGACCGGTCGGCCGTGCGACCGTCACGATCGGTAGCACAGGTGCCGGCGGCACCGCGCTTGCGGATTTGCGACCCCGCGCACTCGCCGCCGTTACGGTGCCGGCGCGGCCCTGCACATCGTCGACATAGCGCAGCGCCTCGTCGAGGCCGTCGGTTGAAATCCGTGCAAGATCGCGCCCCGTCCCGTCGACCACCGCGATACGACGCGCGGCAGCCAAAGCGGCGGCGATGGCGCGCGCGGTGGCGCCTTCGATCGTCGCGCCGTCGGGCGTCGCGCGAAACGGCCCGCCGATCTGCACCCCGCCGATCTGAACCGCGAACGGGTCCTCATCGGTACGTGCGGTCAGCCACATCTTCCACCGGCCATCCGGCCCCGCCTCGCGCATGACGGTGAACACCTCGCTTGGCGGCAAGCCGTCTACCGGGTCGAGCGTGGTCAACGCACAGCGCTTCGCATTATCGCATGCGACGGCCCAGTCCCCGAAGGTGACGAACCGGCCGGGCTTGACGGTCGCAGGTGCCGTGGCAGGAAGCGCCGCCGCAAGCAGAAGCGCGAAAGCAAACATCGGTTACAGGCTCCCCTCATGGCGGCTGGCGGGCGGGTGAATTGCCGCTAAAGCACGAAGCGACAAATCTTTAGGCGAAGGAACGAGCGATGCAAACAGTAGGTGTGGTCGGCGCAGGCCAGATGGGCGCAGGGATTGCGCAGGTGTCCGCACAGGCCGGCTACCGCGTATTGCTCGCCGATGTGTCGCGTGAGCGGGCCGAGTCGGGGAAATCCAGCATCGCCAAGCAGCTCGAGCGTGCCGTCACCAAGGAGAAGATCACCGCGCAGGCCCGGGACGCCGCACTCGCGCTGATCGTGCCGGTCGACAGCGTTGCCGCAATGGCGGATTGCACATTGGTGATCGAGGCGGCAACCGAACGCGAGGAGATCAAGCGCGCGATCTTCGCGGAGATCGGCAAAGTGCTCGGGCCACAGGCGATCCTCGCATCGAACACCTCCTCGATACCGATTACTCGGCTGGCGCAGGCCGCGCCCGATGCCGGCCGCTTCGTCGGCGTCCACTTCTTCAATCCCGTGCCTGTGATGGGCCTGATCGAGTTGATCCGTGGCCTCGCGACGTCTGACGAAACCGTGCAAACGGTCGAGGCGTTCGCGCAGAAACTCGGCAAACAGGTGGTGCACGCCAACGATGCGCCGGGCTTCATCGTTAACCGCGTGCTGATGCCGATGCTTAACGAGGCGTGCTTCGCGCTGGGCGAAGGCGTGGCCGGCGTGCGCGATATTGATCTGGGCTGCACGCTGGGCCTCAACCAGCCGATGGGGCCGCTGACGCTCGCGGATTTCATCGGGCTGGACACCTGCCTGGAGATCCTGCGCGTGCTGCACACCGGCACCGGCGACCCTAAATTCCGGCCGGCGCCGCTACTGGTGAAATATGTCGAAGCAGGCTGGTTCGGCCGCAAGTCCAAGCGCGGCTTCTACGACTATACGGGTGCGGAGCCCGTGCCGACGCGCTGAACGCTCGCGCCGCGGTGCGCGCGGTGGTAAGGTCGCGCGATGCTTCAATGCCGCGTGACCTTGCCCGACGTGCCCTATTTCAGTAATACACGCCCGGGCTGCGTATCGGCCCGCGCGGAGTGAGCATGCGGCATTTCCCCTTCGGGTCGGGCGACGATGGAGAACGTCCGTTCGAGCTGACCGACAGCATCCCGGCCCGCGACCGCCGGTACGATCCGCGCAACCCCTATGATGCGCGCGTGCGCGGCGACGCCTACCGCGACGACGAGGGGGACGATCCCCAAGACGACGCGCCGGAACCACCGCATCGCCGGATCGCCTGGGGCAGCTGGATCATGCGTGGGTTCGCCACGCTGATCGTACTGTTCATCCTCGCGGTGGCGTGGCTGGCGATCACCGCGCCGCTGTCGAAGTCGCTTCAGCCGCCAACGCCGCCGAGCGTCACGCTGCTCGCCGAGGACAACACGCCGATCGCGCGGCGTGGCGCGATCATCGGCGCGCCGGTCGATGCCACGAAACTGCCGAAGAATGTCACCAACGCCTTCATCGCGATCGAGGACCGACGCTTTCGTAACCATTGGGGGATCGACCCGCGCGGCATCCTGCGCGCGATGTTCCACAACATCCGCGGCGGCGGCGTGCGCGAGGGCGGCAGCACCATTACGCAACAGCTCGCCAAGAACGCATTTCTCGATTCGGATCGCACCGCCGCGCGGAAAATTCGCGAGGTGATGATCGCCTTCTGGCTGGAGGCGTGGCTGAGCAAGGACCAGATCCTGTCGCGCTATCTGTCCGCTGTCTATTTCGGTGACAACGTGTACGGCCTGCGCGCAGCGGCGAAGCACTATTTCAACCGCGATCCGAAGGACCTGTCGATCGGCCAGGCGGCGATGCTGGCGGGATTGGTCAAGGCGCCGTCGCGGCTCGCGCCGACAGGCAATCTGAAGGGCGCGCGCGACCGGCAAAAGCTGGTGGTGCGCGCGATGGCGGACGCTGGCTTTATCGATCGCGACACCGCCGACGATGTCCGGCCGGCGCGGCTTGCCGCCAGCCGGATCACGCCGCTACCGAACGGCACTTATTTCGCCGACTGGGTGCTGCCGGATGCCCGCGACCGCGCCGGCGAGATCGTTACCGAGACGACCGTGCGGACCACGCTCGACCGTCGCCTGCAACGGCTCGCCGAGCGCGCCGTCGCACACGCCGGCCTCAAGACCGCGCAGGTCGCGCTGGTGGCGATGCGGCCGGACGGGCGCGTGGTGGCGATGGTGGGCGGCAAGAACTACGCGGCCAGTCCCTTCAACCGCGCGACGCAGGCGCGGCGCCAGCCCGGTTCCGCGTTCAAGCTGTTCGTGTATCTGGCGGCGATGCGCGCCGGCATGACCCCCGACACACTGATCGAGGACGAACCCGTCACGATCGGCGACTGGAGCCCGAAGAACAGCGATGGCCGCTACGAAGGGCAGATCACGCTGCGCCACGCCTTCGCCAAATCGAGCAACGTGGCGGCGGCACGGCTGATCCAGAAGGTCGGCGTGGCAAACGTCATCAAGGCGGCGCGCGACCTCGGCATCTCCACGCCGATCCCGAACGAAGCGACGATTGCACTCGGCACGTCGACGGTCTCGCTGCTGGAGCTGACCGCCGCCTATGCCGGCATCGCTGCGGAAACCTACCCGGTCCGCCCGCATGGTCTTGAGGCGGAACCCGAGGAGCATCACTGGTACGATGCCATCTCGGGCAAGACACACGCGCTGACCAGCACCGAGCGCGCCGAAATGCTCGATCTACTGTCCGCCTCGGCGGAAACCGGCACCGGCCGCCGCGCCGCGCTGTCGATCAAGACCTATGGCAAGACCGGCACGACGCAGGACAATCGCGACGCGTTGTTCATGGGGTTCGCCGACGATCTCGTCGTCGGGGTGTGGGTCGGCAACGACGACAACACGCCCAATCCCGGCCTATCGGGCGGTGGCGTGCCGGCGCGGGTTTGGCGCGAATTCATGACGCAGGCGCTCGGCGTTGGTTCGGCGACACCGCCTGATGCGGTTCCGGCGGCGGTGGACCCTGATGCGCTCGACAATGATGGCAACGCCATCTTGCCGACGGGCGGCGATCTGGACGGCATGGGCCTGCACCTGCACGTCGGCCCCGATGGCAGCATCTCACTAGGCGGGCCGGAAGGCGATGATCGCGACCGTCCGCGCGATCGCCCCCGCGATCGTTACGACCGTGACCGTTACGACCGCGAGGCGCGGCCGGATGACGAAGGTGGCGATTACGAGCAATAGCGGCTGATCCCGCCCGCAGGCTGAAAGCCGGTTGACGCTCGCGTAACCGATCCGCCATGCACAACCCATGCGTTTCTTCTCCGACAATGCCGCCCCGGTCCACCCCGCCGTGTTCGACGCGATGGCCGCCAACAACGCGCTCGACACCGCGTATGATGGCGATGCGCTGAGCAAGAGCCTCGACGGGCGTTTCTCCGACCTGTTCGAGACGCCGGTGAAGGCGCTGTGGGTGCCGTCGGGTACCGCCGCGAATTGCCTCGCGCTGGCGGCGCTGTGCCCGCCGTTCGGCGGTGTCGTGTGCCACCGCGACGCGCATATCCAGAACGACGAATGCGGCGCGCCCGAATTCTACACGCACGGCGCCAAACTGATGATCGGCGAAGGCGATGGCGCCAAGCTGACCCCCGACAGCATCCGCGCGGTGACCGACATCATCGCCAACGACGTTCACCGCGTGCAGCCGCACGCCATCTCGATCACCAACGCGACCGAATACGGCATGGTCTATTCGCCCGCCGAAGTCGCCGCGATCGGCGATCTCGCGCGCGAACGCAGGCTGGGTTTCCACATGGACGGCGCGCGCTTCGCCAATGCGGTGGCGACGCTCGGCTGCTCGCCCGCCGACCTGACATGGCGCGCCGGCGTGGACGCGCTCAGCTTCGGCTTCATCAAGAACGGCGGGATGACGGCGGAGGTCCTGATCTTCTTCAAGCCCGACCTCGCCGCCGATACGCTGCGCCGTCGCAAGCGCGCCGGGCTGCTGCTGTCGAAGGGGCGCTACCTTGCCGCGCAGATCGTCGCGCTGCTGGACAACGATCTGTGGATCGCCAACGGCGCGGCCGCGAACGCCGCCGCGCGACTGATCGCCGATGCGGCGGCGGCGCGGCTGATTTACCCGACGCAGGCCAACGAGGTGTTCCTGCGCGTCACCCCGGCGGAGGCCGCAGCGTTGCGCGCGCTGGGCTTCGACTTCTACGATTGGGCACCGGGCGAGATCCGGCTGGTGACGTCGTGGAACCACACGCTGGCCGAAGTCCGCCCGCTTGCCGAGGCGATCGCCGCGCTTCCATAAGCGGAGCTTGTAACCGGGCGAGCAAATCGCGCTTGCCCCGACGCGCTGCCACGATACTGCGGCTTATGACAGTCGTTCCGCCCTCGGCCACTCGCCTTTCCGTGCTGATCCCGTTCGCGATCGTCACGCTGATCTGGGGTTCGACCTGGCTGGTGATACGCGGGCAACTGGGTGCGGTGCCGCTCGGCTGGTCGGTCACCTACCGCTTCACCGTCGCGGGGCTGGCGATGCTGGCCTATACGCTCGCGCGGGGCGAGCGGATCACGCTCGATGCGCGCGGCTGGGGCTTTGCGGCGGTGCTCGGGCTGTTCCAATTCTGCCTGAACTTCAACTTTATCTACCGCGGCGAGCAGCACGTCACGTCTGGGCTCGTCGCGGTGGTGTTCGCGCTGCTGCTGTTCCCCAATGCCGTGTTCGGGCGGCTGTTCCTCAAGCGCAAGCTCGGCGTCCAGCTCCTGTTCGGCTCGGGCGTCGCGATCGGCGGCATCGCGTTACTGTTCGTCCATGAAGCGCGGGTCGATCCGCACGGGCCACGCGAGGCGCTGACCGGAATCGGCCTGACGCTGATCGGTACGCTCGCCGCGTCGGTCGGCAACGTCATGCAGGGGACGCAGGCGGCGAAGCGCTATCCGATGGTGCCGATGATCGCGGCGGCGATGTTGCTCGGCGCGGTCATCAATGCCGCGTTCGCCTGGGTGAGCTTCGGGCCGCCGGTGTTCTCGACTGCGCCGGCCTATCTGCTCGCCACCTTGTACCTCGGGCTGGTCGCCTCGGCACTGGCGTTTCCGCTCTATTACGGCGTGATCCGCGCGATCGGGCCGGCCAAGGCGGCGTATTCGAGCGTGCTGGTGCCGGTCATCGCGATGGCGCTGTCGACTGCGTTCGAGGGCTATCGCTGGGCGCCACTGTCAATGCTGGGGGCGGGGCTGGTGATTGTCGGGCTGATCATCGCGCTGACCGAACGCAAGCCGGCGCGGTAATCGCGGTAGCGCGGCGTCCAGCCGAGCAGGCGTTTGGCCTTGCCGGCGGCGATGCGGCGGTTCTCGGCGTAGAAGCCCCGCGCCATCGGCGGCAGATCGGCAAGCGCGACCAGCGGCGGCGGTGGCAGGCCGAGCAGGTGCGCGGCGAAGCTGACCACCGCGTCCTGACTGGCCGGGAAATCGTCGGCAAGGTTGTACGCGCCGGGCGGCCCGTCGAACCCGGCGATCACGCCGGTGACGATATCGTCGACATGCGCGCGGCTGAACACTTGTTCCGCAAGGCCGGTTCGATGCGCGCGGCCTCCTGCCACCCGATCCAGCGCGGAACGACCGGGGCCGTAGATGCCGGGCAGGCGAAACACGCGCGCGCCGATCGCTAGCCACGCCGCATCGGCGGCGGCGCGTGCGGTGCGGCGGCCGGTACCGGTGGGCGCGCTTTCGTCGACCCACGCGCCGCCGGCATCGCCGTAGACGCCGGTTGAGGAAAGATAGCCGAGCCACCGCGCGGACTCGCCCGCGACATACCGCTCCAGCACCGGGTCGAGCCCATCGACCGGCGGCACCGACGACAGCACATGCGTCGCCGCCGCCAGTTCGCGGCGCACGGCGTCATCATCCCCGAAGTCAATCGTCCCGCCGCGCCCGGTGCCCACGACGTGCCAGCCGGCCCCGCGCAACCGCGACGCCAGCACCTGCCCGGTATAACCGAGCCCAAAGACGAACAGCCGGCTTATTTCGCCCCTGGCCCGTCATAGAGCAGCCCGAAAAAGTCGCCCTTGTTCCAGCGCGGCCGGTCGGGCGCGTCGGCGATCGCACGGGTGATCGCGCAGTTCGCCGCGACGAAGCGCAACCCTTGCGCCCAATCGATCGGCTGCGACAGATCGTCGGAGGGCTGGTGATAGCGGTGTTTGAGGAAGTTCTCGAACGCCGCCTTGCCCGGCCCCGCCTGCCCCGGCCACAGGAACACCGAGGGTATGCCCTGCTGCACGAAACGATAATGATCCGACCGCACGAAAAACCCCTCGGCAGGGTCCGGGTCGAGCGACATCGTCACGCCCAGTGCTGCCACCGCCTGCGCCACGATCGGCCCGAGCGAGGACCGGTTCGCGCCGAACACGGTCATGTCCTGAAAAGCGTATGACAGGATCGGCATGTCGAAATTGACGTCGGCGACGATCTTCGCCGCCGGCATGGTGGGATGGCGCGCGAAATAGTCGGAGCCGATCAGCCCCTCCTCCTCTGCGGTGACGGCGAGGAACAGGATCGAGCGGCGCGTCGGCATGTCGCTGGCGCGAAAGCGCTTGGCCGCCTCGATCAACGCGGCGATGCCGACCGCGTTGTCCTCCGCCCCGTTATAAATTGAGTCGCCGTTGACCGGCGGGCCGACGCCGAGATGATCGAGATGCGCGGACAGCACCACGACCTCGCGCGACAGCGTTGGGTCGGTGCCTGGCAACAGCCCGGCGACGTTGGCGCTTTCGAGCGGTTCGGATGACGTCTTGAGCGCCACCGTCAGGACGGACGGCAGTTGCTCGGCCTTGAAGATGGCGGTGGGATCGTCGGCGCGCGGCGCAATCTTCTCCCACGGTGCGCGGGCCTGCGCGAACAGCTTGCTCGCGCCCGCGCCGCTCACTGTCGCAATTAACGGTACGCCCGCCACGTGGCCGGTGCCGTCCGGATAAGCCCAGGTCATGCGCGCCCGGTCCCACCCGGCTTCGCTGACGCTGCCCGGCTCGATCAGGATCGCGCCGACCGCGCCGTGTTCGGCCGCGATCGTGGTGCGCGTGGCGGGGCTGGCGAAATGCGCGCGCTCCTCGCTTTGGAAGCTGGTCGGCGTCTCGCCTAGGAACGCGACGATTTTGCCGCGCACGTCGACACCGGCATAATCGTTGCGTTTGTATTTGGGCGCGACGATGCCCTGCCCGACGAACACCACCGGCGCGTCGAGTGCGAATTGCGGCTTGCCCGGCACTGCGCCTGGTACGAAATCGCGCCCGAACACCAGCGGCATCGGCGCACCGCCCTTCGCGGTCAGCACCAGATCACCGTGATCGGCCGGTTGATAGCGCAGCAGCGGCACGCTCTGGAGATAGCCCCCCTTGTCGCCCGCCGGCTTCAGGCCCGCCGCGAAGAAGCGCGAGGCGACATATTCGGCGGCGATGCGATATTCCGGCGTCCCCGCCTCGCGCCCGCGCAGCGCGTCGGAGGCGAGGAACATGACGTGCGCCTTCATCGCCGCCTGATCGTCGGGGAGTTGCGCGGGCGACGGCGCCGCTGCCTGCACCTCGACAACGCGTGCCGCCGCCGGGGCCGCGAACGCGAGCGCCACCGCCGCCAATACTCTGCACACAACGCTGTCCCGCATGTCACCCGCGGTACCACAGCCGCCGACATGCGCAAAGGCGGCGATTTGTCTGGCACCGCGCGGAGGGGCTGCCTACATCCTTGGGGATGCTCGATATCCACACCGCCACCGCCCAGCCGCATGTCACCCGCCGCGCGGACTATACCCCGCCCGAGTGGCAGGTGCCCGACATCGCGCTCGACTTCGATCTTGCACCGGAGCGCACGGTGGTGCGCGCGACGCTCGACGTGGTGCGGAACGCCGGTGACGGACCGCTGCGGCTCGACGGTGCCGGGCAGACGTTGCTGTCGGTCAAGGTCGACGGCGTCGCGATCAACGACTGGCGCTTCGAGGGCGAGGCGCTGGTGGTGCCACTTTCCGGCGACGCGCATGTCGTAGAGACCGAGGTCGAGATCCAGCCCGACCGCAACACGCAGTTGATGGGGCTGTACGCATCCGGCGGCAATCTGTGCACGCAGTGCGAGGCGGAGGGCTTCCGCCGCATCACCTATTTTCCCGACCGGCCCGACGTGCTCAGCCGCTATCGCGTGCGCATGACCGCGGACAAGGCGCGCTTCCCGGTGCTGCTCGCCAATGGCGATCCGATCGCGCAGGGCGACGGCGACGGCGGCACCCATTGGGCGGAATGGAACGACCCCTTCCCCAAGCCATGCTATCTGTTCGCGCTGGTGGCGGGAGATCTCGCCTGCAATGCCGGCACGTTCGTCACCATGTCGGGCCGTACCGTGCAGCTCGGCATCTGGGTGCGCGCCGCCGATGTGCCCAAGACGGCGCACGCGCTCGAAGCGCTCAAGACCTCGATGGCGTGGGACGAGCGGGTCTATGGCCGCGAGTACGATCTCGATGTGTTCAACATCGTCGCGGTGGACGATTTCAACTTCGGCGCGATGGAGAACAAGGGGCTGAACATCTTCAACAGCCGCTACATCCTCGCCGACCCGGATACCGCCACCGATTACGATTTCGACGCGATCGCTGCCGTCGTTGCGCACGAATATTTCCACAATTGGTCGGGCAACCGCATCACCTGCCGCGACTGGTTCCAGCTTTCCTTGAAGGAAGGCTTCACCGTCTACCGCGACCAGGGTTTCTCGGCCGATCAGGGCTCGGCGGCGGTCAAGCGCATCGAGGATGTGCGGGGCCTGCGCGCCGCGCAATTCCCGGAGGATGCCGGCCCGCTCGCGCATCCGATCCGCCCGGACGAATATCAGGAGATCTCGAACTTCTACACCGCGACGATCTACAACAAGGGCGCGGAGGTGATCCGCATGCTCGCCACCATGCTGGGCGCGCACGCCTTCCGCGCCGGCACCGACCTGTATTTCGACCGGTTCGACGGCACGGCAGCGACCTGCGAGGACTTCGTCGCCTCGCTGGAAGAAGCGAGCGGCATCGATCTGACCCAGTTCCGCCGCTGGTATTCGCAGGCCGGCACGCCGCGCGTGAAGGCGCAACTCCGCCACGATATTGGCGGTGGCCGCGCGATCCTCACGCTGTCGCAGCGCGTACCGCCGACGCCGGGCCAGCCGGTCAAGGCGCCGATGGTGCTGCCGCTCAAGATCAAGCTGTTCGGTGCCGGCACTGCGCGGGCGCTGAGCGAGGAGCGGCTCGTCCTGCTCGAGGACGACGCCGCCGAGATCGCGTTTGAAACCGTTACCGAACGGCCCGTCCTGTCGATCAATCGCGGCTTCTCCGCGCCGGTGGTGATCGAGACCGATCGCACCGCCGCAGACCTCGCCTTCCTGTCCGCGCACGACGACGATCCGTTCGCGCGCTACGAGGCAATGCAGCAGTTGATGCTCGATACGCTGGTCGCCAGCGCATCCGGCATGCGTGCCGATACCGACGCGGTAGTGGCGGCGATTGCGGGCACGCTCGACGATGCCGCGCTCGACCCGGCCTTGATCGCCGAAGTCGTGCTGCTCCCGTCGGAAAGCTTCGTCGGCGATCAGATGGCGGTGGTCGATCCCGAGGCGATCTTCCGCGCGCGCGAGGCGCTGCGCCGCGAGATCGGCCGCACGCTGGAGGCGCGCTGGCGCGCCGCTTATGCACAGGCGGCGGCGACCGGCGCGTACGTCTACTCGCCCGAAGCCAAGGGGCTGCGGCGGATGAAGACGGTGGCGCTGGGGTATATCGCGGCAAGCGGCGCGGCCGATGCCGGCGCGCTCGCCTTCGCGCAGTTCGAGGCGGCGGACAATATGACCGACCGGCAGGGCGCACTCACCACGCTGGTCAGCAGCGATGCGCCCGAGCGGGTGGCGGCGCTCGACATCTTCTACAACCGCTATTCGGACAATGCGCTGGTGCTCGACAAGTGGTTCCAGGCGCAAGCGTTGTCGCAGCGTGATGATACACTTGCGGGGGTGCAGGAACTGGCGCAGCATCGTGCCTTCACGCTCGCCAATCCCAACCGCGCGCGTTCGCTGGTCGGGGCGTTCAGCGTCAACCAGCGCGCGTTCAACGCGGCATCGGGCGCAGGCTACCGCTTCGTGGCGGATCAGTTGATCGCGCTCGACAAACTCAACCCGCAGACCGCCGCCAAACTGCTGCCGCCGCTCGGCCGCTGGCGCCGGTTCGACGCTGCCCGCGCCGCGCTGATGAAGGCCGAGCTGGAACGCATCGTCGCCACGCCGGGCTTGTCAAAGGACATGTTCGAGCAGGCATCGAAAAGCCTCGCCGGCTAATCGAGCCGCATCGCCTCGCCGGCGAGCGCCTCCGCCTCGATCAGCAGATCGTCGTCGGCGGCGCCTTGCGACACCCGCTCGCGGCCGATCAGCGTCAGCACCGGCACCGCGAGCGGCGAGACGCGCGGCAGGTCGACGTGCAGCATCGTCGCCGCCGCGCGGTCAAGCAGGCCGCCGAGCCGCCCGACATCGGTCATCCGCGCACGTGCGTCGTCCCATGCGGCGCGCAGCAGCAGGTGGCCGGGCTCGTATTTGCGCAGGACGTCGTAGATCAGATCGGTCGAGAAGGTCACCTGCTTGCCGGTCTTGCGCTTGCCCGGATGCTGGCGCTCGACCAGCCCGCCGATCACCGCCACCTCGCGGAACGCGCGCTTGAGCAGCATTGACCCTTCGACCCATTCGACGAACTCGTCCTCCAGGATGTCGGCGGAGAACAAGGCTTGCGGATTGGTGATCGGCTTCAGCGCGTGGCAGGCGATCGCATAATCGTTGGCGACGAAGCCCATTGGCTTCAGTCCGAGCGTCTCCATGCGCCGCGTGATGAGCATGCCGAGCGACTGGTGCGCGTTCCAGCCCTCGAAACTATAGGCGACCATATAATGCCGCCCCTCACGGGGGAACGTCTCGACCAGCAACTGGCCCGGACGCGGCAGCACTGAGCGCACCGCCTGCACCTCAAGCCATTCGCGCACATCGTCGGGGAAGCGGTGCCACGCCGCCGGATTGGCGAGGAAGCCACGCACACGGTCGGCGAGGTTGGTAGAGATCGGCATCCGCGCGCCGCCGTAACTCGGGATGCGCGCGGGCTTCGACGTGGCGCGGACCAGCAGATCCTCAATGCTGGTCGATATCACCTCAAGACTGAGGCCTGCGAAAAAGAACGTGTCGCCCGGCGAAAGCGTGGCGGCGAACCCCTCCTCGACTTTCCCCAAGCTGCGGCCGTTCTTGAAGCGCACCGTCAGCATCGTCGCCTCGACGATGATGCCGGCGTTGAGGCGGTGCTGCGTCACGAACTGCGGATGGCTCACCCGCCACAGCCCGTCAGGCCCCTGCGTCAGCCGCTTGAACTTGTCGTATGCCTTGAGCGCATACCCGCCATCGCGGATGAAGCCGAGCACCTGCGCGAAGGTTTCCTCGGTCAGCGCGGAATACGGCAACGCGGACCGCACCTCGTCCAGCATGACGCTTTCCGCGAACGGCGCGGCGCACGCACAGGCCATCACGTGTTGCGCCAGCACGTCGAGCGTGCCGGGGCGGAACACGTCGGGATCAAGTTCGCCCGCCTCGACCGCGTCCAGCGCGGCGCGCGCCTCGAGATATTCGAAGCGGTTGCCCGGCACCAGCAACGCCTCCGACGATTCATCAAGCCGGTGGTTGGACCGCCCGATGCGTTGCAACAGCCGCGACGATCCCTTGGGCGCCCCCATCTGGATCACGCAATCGACATCACCCCAATCCACGCCAAGATCGAGGCTGGAGGTGGCGACCAGCGCGCGCAACTTCCCGTCCGCCATCGCGCCTTCCACCTTGCGCCGCGCCTCCAGGCTAAGCGATCCGTGGTGGACGCCGATCGGCAGGCCGTCTGCGTTCGCTTTCCACAGATCCTGAAAGATCAGCTCGGCGAGGCTGCGCGTGTTGCAGAACACGATGCTGGTGCGGTGCGCGGCAATCTCCGCCATCACCTGCGCGGCAGCGTAACGGCCCGAGTGGCCCGCCCACGGCACCTTCCCCTCCGGCAGCACGATGGTGATGTTGGGATCGGCGCCCGTCTCGCCTTTCACCAGCGCGACTTGGTCGATGTCGCCATCGGGCGCGACCCACGCGCGATACCCGTCCACGTCGTCCACCGTCGCCGATAAAGCGACCCGGCGCAGACCCGGCGAGATCGCCTGTAGCCGCGCCATGCACAGCGACAGCAGATCGCCGCGCTTGCCGGTGGCGAAGGCATGCACCTCGTCGACGATGATCGTGCGCAGGCCCGCGAACATCGTGAAGCTGTCCGGGTAGGACAGCAGCAGGCTAAGCGATTCGGGCGTGGTCAGCAGGATCTGCGGCGGGCGCACCCGCTGGCGCGCCTTGCGATCGGACGAGGTATCGCCGGTGCGCGTCTCGACGCGGATATCGAGTCCCATCTCCTCGATCGGCGTAAGGAGGTTGCGCCGCACATCGGTCGCCAGCGCCTTGAGCGGCGAGACGTAGAGCGTGTGCAGGCCGTCGGTCGGACGCTCGATCAGCTCGACCAGCGTCGGCAGGAAGCCCGCGAGCGTCTTGCCCGCGCCGGTGGTGGCGACGAGCAGCCCGTGCTGCCCTGCCCGCGCGACATCGAGCATCTCGCGCTGGTGGCGGCGCGGCGACCAGCCACGCAGCGCGAACCAGTCGCCTATCGCTGCGGGGAGCATCAAAGGGATTGGGAACCAAGCGGCATCCCACCCATATAGGTACGATGGCAAAGCTAGGCGACTGGATCGATCCGCAACCCACCGGCATCTTCGTCAAACCCGCCGGCGTGTGGGTGGACCCGTCGCAGCCGGTCGACCGGGCGCTCGTCACGCATGGCCATGCCGATCATGCGCGCGGCGGCCACGGCGACGTATGGGCCACGCCGGAGACGCTGGCGATCATGGATGCACGTTATGGCGAGCAGACCGGCCACCCGGTCGGTTACGGCGAGACGGTGACGTTCGGCGACGTCACCGCGCGGTTCGTCCCCGCCGGGCATGTGCTCGGCTCCGCGCAGATCGTGCTGACCTACCGCGGCGAGACGATCATCGTGTCCGGCGATTACAAGCGCCGCACCGATCCGACCTGCGCGCCGTTCGAGCCGGTCAAATGCGACGTCTTCATCACCGAGGCGACGTTCGGCCTGCCGGTGTTCCGCCACCCCGAAACCGGCGACGAGATCGACAAGCTCACCGCTGCGCTGCGCGCCAACCCGGATCGTTGCGTGCTGGTCGGCGCCTATGCGCTCGGCAAGGCGCAGCGCGTCATCGCCGAGTTGCGCGCACGCGGGTTCGACGATCCGATCTACCTGCACGGCGCGCTGCAACGGCTGTGCGACCTCTATATCGCGCACGGCGTCAACCTCGGCGAGTTGCGCCCGGCGCTGGTGGCGAACAAGGCGGACATGGCCGGGCGCATCGTCATTGCGCCGCCCTCCGCGCTGGGCGACCGCTGGTCGCGGCGGCTGCCCGATCCAATCACGGCGATGGCGAGCGGATGGATGCGGGTGCGGCAGCGCGCGGTGCAGCGCGGGGTGGAACTGCCGTTGATCCTGTCAGACCATGCCGATTGGGACGAACTCACCGCCACCTTGCTGGAGATCGCGCCGCAGGAGGTGTGGGTCACGCATGGCCGCGAGGAGGCGCTGGTGCATTGGTGCGCGACGCACCAGATTCGCGCCAAGGCGCTCGCGCTGCACGGCTATGAGGACGAGGACGACTAATCCGCGCCGGCCAGCGCCCGCGCGCGGCGACGCTGCACCGATGACCCCAGCCCAAGCGCCTCGCGGTATTTTGCCACCGTGCGACGTGCGATATCGAAGCCCTTGGCATTGAGCAGATCGACGAGGGTGTCATCGGACAAGATCTTGTCGCCCTCGCCAGCGATCAGCGCCTTGAGGGCTGCCTTCACCGCCTGCGCCGACACCGCATCGCCACCGTCCGCCGATTGGATCGCCGAGGTGAAGAAGTATTTCAGCTCGTAGAGCCCACGCGCGCAGCTCAGATATTTGTTGCTGGTGACGCGGCTGACGGTGGATTCGTGCATCTCGATCGCGTCGGCGATCTGGCGCAGCGTCATCGGTTTCAAATGCGCGACACCGTGGAGGAAGAACGCCTCCTGCTGCTTCACGATCTCGGTGGCGACCTTGATGATGGTGCGTTGGCGCTGGTCGAGTGCCTTGACCAGCCAGTTGGCGCTGGCGAGCATGTCGGACAGCCACGCCTTCGATGCACGGTCAGTCCCCGCCGCGTTGAGCTCAACATAGTAACTGCGGTTGACCAGCACGCGCGGCAGCGTCGCCGCGTTGATCTCGATGCCCCAGCCATCTTTCCGCCGCGCGACGTAGAGATCGGGCACCACCGCTTGGCTCGGCTCGCCACCGAAGCGGCAGCCGGGCTTGGGATCATAGCCGCGCAACTCGCGAATCATGTCGGCGAGGTCTTCGTCATCGACATGGCACAGCCGCTTCAACCGCCCAAGTTCGCCGCGCGCGACGAGATCGAGATGGTCGATCAGCCGCGCCATGCATGGATCGTAGCGGTCTGCCTCCTTGGCCTGCAACGCAAGGCATTCGGCGAGATCGCGCGCGCCGACGCCGGTCGGCTCGAACGTGTGGATCACCGCCAGCACCGCCTCGACCCGCGCGAGCGGCACGCCGAGCCGGTTGGCGATCTCCAGCAGCGACACGGTGAGGTATCCGCATTCGTCGATCTGGTCGATCAGGTGCGCGGCGATGAACAGGTCGGGGCCGCTAACCGCCGTGCCGGCCTGCGCGAGCAGATGATCGGCAAGGCTGATGTCGGCGCTGGCGAACCCATCGAGATCGGGCAGATCTTCGCCACCCGCACCGCCGCTCGCGCCGTTGAGGCCGAGCGACCCGTCCATGCCGCTGCCGCCGATCGAATCAGCCGCGCTGTCGTGATGGAAGCTCTCGCTCGCGAAATCCACGTCGAGCGATTCGGCATCGCCGCCGCCCTGCATCACCAGTTCGTCGGCGCTGGCCGGTTCGTCGCGCGGCGGCGCCTCTGCCTCGCGCGCCTGCGTCGGCCCGTCATCCTCGGGTGCACTGGCGTCGAGCAGTGGATTCTTCTCGATCTCCTCGGCAATGAAGCCTTCGATCTCGAGGTTGGACAGCGCGAGCAGACGGATCGCCTGCTGCAACTGCGGCGTCATCACCAGCGATTGCGACTGGCGCAGATCGAGGCGCGGCGCGAGGCTCATCGCGTCAGAGCGAGAAGCCCTCGCCGAGGTACAGCCGGCGCACGTTGGCGTCGGCGACCAGTTCGGCGGGTGATCCGGTGAACAGCACGCGGCCGTCGTAGATGATGTACGCGCGGTCAACGATTTCGAGCGTCTCGCGGACGTTGTGATCGGTGATGAGTACGCCGATGCCGCGCTGTTTCAACTCGCGGATCAGGTCGCGGATGTCGGCGATCGACAGCGGATCGATGCCCGCGAATGGTTCGTCGAGCAGCATGATCGACGGGTCCGCCGCCAGCGCGCGAGCGATCTCCGCACGACGGCGCTCGCCGCCCGACAGCGCCATCGCCGGCGCATCGCGCAGCCGGGTGAGGCCGAACTCTTCCAGCAACTGGTCGAGCCGCTCGCGGCGCTTGGCCGGATCGGGCACGCTCAGTTCGAGCACGGTCATAATATTCTTTTCGACCGACAGCCCACGGAAGATCGAGGTTTCCTGCGGCAGATAGCCCAGCCCCAGGATCGCGCGGCGGTACATCGGCAGCCCGGTGATATCCTCGCCATCGAGCATGATGCGGCCCGAATCGGGCTTCACCAGACCCATCACCGAGTAGAAACACGTCGTCTTGCCAGCACCATTCGGCCCGAGCAGGCCGATGGCCTCACCGCGCCCGACCGTGACCGACACGTCGGTCAGCACCGGGCGTTTGTCGTAGGATTTGGCGATCGACACGACCGACAGGCCACGCATCGCGGGCTGTTCGGTGATCGGCTGAACCGCTTCAAGGGTGGTCGCGTCGCTCATCTGTCGTCCCGTGCTCGCATGAAGTGGTTACCGCGTGGTTAACGATGCGCCACTTGGCAGGCTTCGTGCATGATCATGCCGCATCGCTCCGCTCGAGGGAAGCCGCCAAAGGCAGGCGGTTACGAAAATGCCCCTTAGTTGCGCTTCGGCACCGAGAAGGTGCCGGTCACGCGACCACCGCTCAGCGTCGCATGTGGCTGCGCCTGCGCGAGGTTGAGCGTAAGTCGCTGGCTGTGCGTCACGTTGCTCCCTTGCGTCAGCGTCACGTCGCCGATCATCAGGATGGTGCGCGCGTTGAGATCATAGATCGCATACTGGCTGCGCGCGGTCTGGTCGGGCCGCGTCACCACCACGTTTCCGGCGGCGTCGAGCCGCGACACCTGCGGCGATCCGTCTACCACCTGGCCGGTATAGGCGACCGTCATCCGCGCCGAATTCAGCGTCAACTCCGCCTGCTTGACCGACACGTTGCCGGTCAGGATCGCGCGATTGGCCTTGTCCTGCAACTCGATATGGTCCGCGCCGAAATTGATCGGTGCGTCCGAATCATGCTTCTGCTGGGCAGACGCGGGGGCTGCGGCCAGCAAGGCGACGAGCGGGAGCAGAAGGATCTGACGCATCCGCGCTATCTCGTCTTTCGCGGAACGATCCGCAAGCGCGCATTGCCGTCCAACCGAACGATGTGATTTTCCAGATCCGCGGTAAGATGCGAGGCGCTGAAACTGCCCTGCGGCACGTTGCCGGTCACGGCGCCGCCGCTCTGCAACTGCCGCGTTTTGAGGTCGATGGTCGAATCCGTCGTGTCGAGTTTGTAGCCGTCCGCCGAGACGACGTTGACCGGGCCGACCAGCGTCACGCGCTGGCTGTCCATGTCGTAGCGCCCCTTTGGTGCGACCACCTTGGCCGGGCCGTCGCTCAGTTGCAGGCGCGCGGCGAGGCTGTCGATCCGTACCACCGGCTCGGCCGAACTCTTCTGCACCGCCGACCCGGCGGTGAGCGTGAACGGCTGCCCCTTGCCATCGGTGCCGCGATACAGCGCGCTTTGCAGCCGCAGCCGTTCCTTGGCGACTTCTACCTTGTTCTTGTCGAGCAGGAAGCTGACGTCCCCTCCGGTGGTGAGCGGCATCAGCACCAGGAACGCTGTCAGCACCCCGACCGCGATCGGCAACACGATGCGAAGCAGCGCCACCGTGCGGTCATGGCTGCTACCAGGCGCCGCCCAGGTTTGGCGCGGCGTACGCGGCGGAAGGACGAAGCCGGCCACGGATCACATATGCGCGAAGATGTCGATCTCAGGCCATCCGGCGAGATCGAGCTCGGCGCGCGTCGGCAGGAAGTCGAAGCACGCCTGCGCGAGCGCGGTCCGCCCTTCGCGCGCGAGTCGCCGGTCGAGCTCCTCGCGCAGCGCGTGGAGGAAGCGTACGTCGGAGGCGGCATAATCCTTTTGCGCGTCGGAAAGCACCGGGCCGCCCCAATCGGACGATTGCTGCGCCTTGGAAATATCCTGACCGAGCAGTTCGCGCACCAGTTCCTTCAGGCCGTGACGATCCGTGTAAGTACGGATCAGCCGCGAGGCGATCTTCGTGCAATAGACCGGCGCCGCCGTCACGCCGAGATAGTGGCGGATCGCGGCCAGATCGAAGCGACCGAAGTGATACAGCTTCACCCGCGCCGGATCGGCCAGTACCGCCCGCAGATTGGGCGCAGCATAGTCGCTGCCCGGTGAAAAGCGGACGAGATGCTCGTCAGGGCCACCGTCTGACAGTTGCACGACACACAGCCGGTCGCGGGGGGTGATGAGCCCCATCGTCTCGGTATCAACGGCGATATCCACGCCGGGCGCGAACACGTCGGCGGGGAGGTCTTCTTCATGGAGATGAACGGTCATGGTGCCGCCCTAGCCGGGAAGCGGGTCCGCCTCAATGGCTGCCGCGCGCCTTGCGGGTCTTGGCACGCCGCTGCCAGATGTTGAGCCCTTCGATCGCGCCCGAAAAGCCCATGGCGGTGTAGATATAGCCCTTCGGCACATGCGCGCCGAAGCCTTCGGCGACCAGCACCATGCCGACCATCAGCAGGAAGCCAAGTGCGAGCATTACCACGCTGAGGTTCTTGCCGATGAAGTTGGCCAGCGGGTCCGCGGCGACCAGCATCACGCCGACCGCAATGACAACGGCGACGTACATGATCGCGACATGTTCCGTCATGCCGACCGCGGTGAGGATCGAATCGATCGAGAACACAATGTCGAGCGCGATGATCTGGAGGATCGCGGCAGTGAAGGTCAGCTCCGCCGCCTTGCGCACGCCACCTGCCACCGAGTCGGTCTCGACCGCCGGCGTGTCGACGCTGTGGTGGATTTCGCGAGTCGCCTTGTACATCAGGAACAAACCGCCCGCGATCAGGATGATGTCCTTCCACGACAGCGCGGTTTCGAACGACGGCTCGCCGTGCGCGCCGGCAGGACCGGTGATTCCCAGATCGATCACCGTCGCCTGCAGGCCGATGATCCACGCGATCGCGGTGAGCAGCAACAGCCGCATCGCCAGGGCAAGGCCGATTCCGGTGCGTCTTGCGCGCTGGCGGGTGTTTTCGGGCAGCTTGTTCGACAGCACCGCGATGAAAATCAGATTGTCGATACCGAGCACGATCTCCATCACCACCAGCGTGGCGAGCGCCGCCCAGGCGGCCGGATCGGCGAGGAGCGCGACGGCGGACATGGCCCCGCTGTGCCGTCCGCGCCACAGTGTTGCAAGCATCTCGTACGGAACCTGCCGCAATTTCGACGAATTTGTTTTCAGCGCAGGCGATTTTAGGTTAGGTAGGCTCGTGGCGCGATTGGTTTGGTGCCCAAAGACCTGCGTTTTCGTCCGGCGCATGTTTCTTGGATGGTGATTTGGACGAGCCGGGAAGACGAACAGGGCATGAGTTTCGATAAAGGACGCCGCGGAGAGCGCGGTGGGCGCGGACGCGACAAGCGCGATGGTTTCGGCGGCGACGAGTTCGGCGGCGGCAGCAGCTTCGGCGGCGGTGACCGGTTCGGCGGCGGCGGCGATCGCTTCGGCGGCGGTGGTGATCGCTTTGGCGGTGGCGGCGGCGGTGGCTTCCGCAGCGGCGGTGGCGGCTTCGGCGGCGGCGGTGGTGGCGGCTTCGGTGGCGGCGGCGGCGGTGGTCGCGGCATGCCTCCCCAGGTTGTTGGCGAAGGCACCGGCACCGTAAAGTTCTTCAACGGTCAGAAGGGCTTCGGCTTCGTCGTTCGCGATGACGGCGGCGAGGATGTGTTCGTGCATATTTCGGCAGTCGAGCAGGCCGGCCTGACCGGTCTGGCCGAAGGCCAGCAGCTCGGCTTCACGCTTGTGGATCGTGGCGGCCGCATTTCGGCAACCGATCTCAAGATCGAGGGCGAACCGCTCCCCGTCACCGACCGCGGCCCGCCGCGTGAGCGTGATGCGGCTCCGGGTGGCCCGCGCGGCGCAGCCGGTGCCGGTGGCCCGCAGCGTCAGCTGACCGGCGAGAAGTCGACCGGTACGGTCAAGTTCTTCAATGCGATGAAGGGCTTCGGCTTCATTCAGCGCGACGATGGCCAGCCCGACGCGTTCGTGCACATCTCGGCTGTCGAGCGTGGCGGCATGTCGACCCTTAACGAGGGCGACCGGCTCGAGTTTGAGCTCGAGGTCGATCGTCGCGGCAAATATGCAGCGGTGAACCTCACCTCGATCGCCTGACCTTTTCGGTCAGTCGAAAAAATCAAGACCCGGCGTGCTTTAGGGCGCGCCGGGTTTTTGTATGTTGGCTTGGGCGCAAGCAATCCCGATATCGATGCTAGGATATTTCGGGAGCTCATCATGATCCGCCGCGCTGTTGCAACTGCCGCCTTGTTGTTCGCCGCCCCTGCCTTCGCGGCACCCGCGCCGCACATGCCGATCACCAGCTTCGAACAGCTCGCCAAGCCGCTGCCGCTGCCATATGACGAACAGGCCAATGCCAGGGCGGCCGTCGCCGCCGCGAAGGCGCGCGCGAAGGCGGGGCACAAGCTGCTCATCATCGATCTCGGCGGCAACTGGTGCCTTGACTGCCGCATCCTCGCCGGCACGATGGACGTACCGACGCTCAAGACGTGGCTCGCGCGGCATTATGAGATCGTCACGGTCGATGTCGGCCGCTTTGACAAGAACCTCGATATCCCGGCGCATTACGGCATCACCGATCGTTTGAAGGGCGTGCCGAGCCTGCTGGTGGTGGACCCGAAGACCGATAAGCTGCGCAATGCCGGCCGCACCGCCGCGCTCGCCGACGCGCGCTCGATGAATCCGCAAGGCCTCGCCGACTGGCTGGCGAGCTGGACCCGCTGAGGCGGATCAACCTAAGCGGCGGAACTCACGCGCCCAGGTCCACGAACGGCTAAGAACGATGCGCCGGGCGCCCTTACGCCTAGGCACCGGCGCAATGGGCGCGAGCCGGCTTCACGTGATGAGCTTGCGCAACCCCGCCACGGTGTCCGCCTCTGCGGCCGGCTTGTCGGTGCGAATCCGGGCGATGCGGGGGAATCGCATCGCCACGCCGGATTTGTGTCGCTTCGATTCGTGGATCGAATCGAACGCAATCTCCAGCACCATCGTCTTGTCGACTTCGCGGACCGGGCCGAACCGCGCGGTGGTATGCGCCCGCACGAAACGGTCGAGCATCTTCATCTCGTCATCGGTGATGCCGGAATAAGCCTTGCCGACCGGGAGCAGTTCGCCGTCTTCGGTCCAGCAGCCAAACGTATAATCCGAGTAGAACGACGATCGCCGCCCGTTGCCGCGCTGCGCATACATCATCACGCAATCGGCGGTGAGCGGGTCGCGCTTCCACTTGTACCACAGGCCGACTCGCCGCCCCGATACGTAGGCCGAATCGCGCCGCTTGAGCATGACGCCCTCGATGGCGCCGTCGCGCGCACCGGCGCGGATCGCCTCCAGCGCGGTGAAATCGGGCGCGGCGATCACCGTGCTGACGTCGAAACTCTCCGCCGGCAGCGTTTTCGCGAACGCTTCCAGCCGCGTACGCCGCTCGGTCCACGGCCGGTCGCGCACATCCTCGGTGCCGTCGAACAGAATATCGTACAGCCGCACGAACGCTGGCGACTCGGCCAGCATTTTCGCCGAGACGATCTTGCGCCCGAGTCGTTGTTGCAGCGCGTTGAAGCTGGCCGCGCCCCCCTCTTCAGTGGCATGGCCCTGCGCATCGCCCTTCACCATCAACTCGCCGTCGAGCACGCCTGGCACGACGAAGGCGCGCGTCACCTCGGGGAAACTGCGCGTGATGTCGTCGCCTGCGCGGCTGTAGAGCCGTGTTTCGCCCGCGACATGGACGATCTGAACGCGAATGCCGTCCCACTTCCACTCGGCGGCATAGTCGGCGAGATCGACGCGCCCGTCCTCCAGCGGATGCGCGAGCATGAACGGGCGAAACACCGGCGTGTCGGCAGCGGTCGGCTGCGCACCCTCGCCTTGCGCCCACGCGAACAGCGTAGCGTAAGGCGGATCGATCCCGTGCCACAGCTCCTCGATCGTATCGATCTCGAGATCGAACGCCTGCGCCAGCGCGGTCTTGGCGAGCCGTCCCGAAACACCGATCCGCAGTGCCCCCATTGCCATCTTGAGCAACGCGAATCGCTCGTTCGCATTTAGCCGGTCAAGCATCGCCGCGAGCGCCGCCGGTGCGTCAGTGCGCGACAACGACCCGAGTCGCGTCACCACCGCCGAGAGTGACAGCGCACCGGTGTCGCGCGGCGGCACGAGCGGGTCAGGCCACAGCAACGACACGGTTTCGGCAGTATCGCCGACATAGTCGCGACTCATCGCGAACAGCACCGGATCGACACGTTCTTCGACCAGAGTGCGGATCAGCGCGGGCTTGATCGCAGGCAGGTCGAGATCGCCGGTCAGCACCGCCATCGCCCAGCCCCGATCGGGATCCGGGGTGGCGCGCAGATAATCCACGATCAGCTTGAGCTTCGCGTTGCGCGACCGCGTGTAGATCAGCGAATCGAGGAGGTGCGCGAAAGCTTGCATGGCGGATCAACCCTGCGCGCGGCGTGCGGGTTCCGCCAGCGCTTTGCGCCTGTTAGCAGGTGCAGCATGCGCCGCCTGCTCTTCGCCCTGTCGCTGCTTGTCGCCGTTGGGTTGACGGTGGCGGCCTACGCCTTTGCCGAAGCCCGCCGCGATCCGGTGGTGCGACGCGCGACGATCGCACTGCCGTTGTGGCCAACGGGCGAGCGGCCGATTCGCGTTGCACTGCTCAGCGACCTTCATCTTGGTTCGGCGGCGAGCGACGCAGCACGACTGCGCCGCATCGTCGCACAGGTCGATACGTTGCGACCCGATCTGATCCTGATCGCGGGCGACTTCATTTTTGGGGACCGCGAGGATGGGGCCGTCCTGCACGGCCCGGCAATGATCGCGCCGCTGCGCGCGCTACGTGCCCCGCTCGGCGTGATCGCGGTACTGGGCAACCATGATTATCACACCGGCGCCGAGGTGGTGCGGCGCCAGCTACAAGCGGCGGGCATCCGCGTGTTGAGCAATCAGGCGGCACGGGTCGGGCCGTTGTCGATCGGCGGGATCGATGATTCGGTCACTGGCCACGCGAAGGTGGTGGCGGCGGCGAACCTGACGCGCAAGACACCCGGCGCGCGCGTATTGCTGACGCATTCGCCCGACGTGGCGCGTTTCCTCGCACCGGACATGACGCTGCTGCTCGCCGGGCACACGCATTGCGGGCAGATCGTGCTGCCGCTGATCGGCCCGATCGCGGAGGTGTCCGCACCACGATACCGGTGCGGCATCGTGCGCGAAAAAACACGCACGGTGATCGTGACCGCCGGCATCGGCATCAGCGGCGTGCCGTTCCGGCTCGGCGCGCCGCCCGATCTGTGGCTGCTGACGCTAGGACCAAAAGCAGCGCGGTAACCGTCGGGCGGTACCGCGCCGGTGCGGGTCAGGCGTTGCGGCTGGCCTCGAACAGGAACCAGGCGCGCTCCTCGGCCTGATCGGTCCAGTCGTCGAGGATGCCGCTGGTCGCGTTGTCCTTGGCCTCGTCGACGATATCCTTGGCTTCACGCAGCTTCTCGACGAGCTTGAGGTTATCCTCGCGCAATTCGATCAGCATCCGTGCGGCCGGCACGAAGTCCTCGTTGTTGTCCTGGATCGACTGATGGCGCGAAATGTCGCCGATCGAGCGCAGCGTGGTATTGCCGGTCTTACGCACGCGTTCCGCGATTGCGTCGGTCGTGCCGATGATCTGCGCAGCCTGATCGTCGAGCATCAGGTGGTAATCGCGGAAATGCGGACCGGACACGTGCCAGTGGAAATTCTTGGTCTTCAGGTACAGCGCGAACGAGTCGGCAAGGATGCCGTTCAGGGCCTCCGCAACCGTCTTGGCGGCGTTGCTCTTGATATCGGTCGGGGTTTTTAGCGCTTCGTCGGTCACGGACGGCTCCTGTAAGGTGATGATTGTTGCGGTAACGGTTCGATAACCGAAACGCTCCGTTCCTATCGCCGCAAGTTTGCGATCGCCGTGATCGAGCGATCAGATCAATCGCAGCGCTGACAGGCCGGAGACAATGCCGACCGCACAAAGCAATACACCGGTGCCAAAGCGGATGGCGCGAATCGGCAGTCTCGCCCGCACGGCCTCGCCCGCCAGCACGGCAGCAGCGCTGACCAGGCCGGCGCCGAGCGTCGCGCCGACCGCCGCCAGCACCGGCGCATCGCTGCGCGCGGCGAAGGCAAGCGTCGCGAACTGGGTGCGATCCCCGAAGGCGAGGATGCCCATGCCGAGCAGGCTGGTGGCAAACGCCCCGATTCGCCATTTCTCCAGCCGATCGGGGGGCTTGAGGCGCCCGAACGCGCCCGCGCCTGCCGAGATCAGCGCCATTGCCAGCAGCAGCGCGCGCGCGTTCGGCGTCAGGTGCGCGGCGACGATGCCGCCGCCATAGCCTGCGATGCCGTTGCCGATCGCCAGCGCGACCAGGCTCGCGACGATCACCGTGCCGCGCCGTTCGAATCGGTCGCCGAGGATCGCGGCGAGCCACGGCGTCCGGTCGCCAGCCTCGATCAGGATCGCGGCGACGAATGCCGCCATCAGCGCATCCATACGCGGTTCAGCCTCGGATTATCGGGGTCGTCATGGCCGCCTGGCTGCACCGCGCAAGGTATCGGTGGCGTTAACGCACCCGCATCCGCTTGACATTTCGCCGACGCTCCGTCATCGGGCTTCGCCTGAGGGGCGGCCCATGCGGCCGCCTTTGATCGTTTTACCGTATTTGCAGGATTAGGGCTCATGGCCAAGCCGACCACCGTCAAGATCAAGCTCATCAGCTCGGCTGACACCGGCTTCTTCTACGTCACGAAGAAGAACCCGCGCACCAAGACCGAGAAGCTCAGCTTCAAGAAGTATGACCCGGTCGTGCGCAAGCACGTCGAGTTCAAGGAAGCCAAGATCAAGTGATCTGACGGACGGTCGCATGGCCGCTTGAGGATTGACATTGCGAGCCGCGGGGTTGCCTCCGCGGCTTTCTTCGTGCGCTTAGGGTGCGATCAGCGCGTTGACCGCTGCCACGAATCGCATCAGCGAGATTGGCTTGGAAATATACGCGTCCGCTCCAGCGCTGCGGATCCGCTCCTCGTCCTCGCGGCCTGCATAGGCCGTCACTGCCATGATCGGGATTTCACGCAGCGCCTCGTCGGCCTTTAGCTGGGTAATGATCTCGAAACCGCTGACATGTGGCAATTGGATGTCGGTAATGATGAGGTCTGGCGCGAACGCACGCGCGCACGCCACCGCCTCGCGTCCGTCGCGCAGTCCCTCTGTCACGAAGTCGTGGGCGCGCAGCAGATCGCAGAAAAGTTTGAGGTTGAGTTCGTTGTCCTCGACAACGAGCACCCTTTTTGCCACGTCCCAGCCCACCTCAACCGAATTGAAAGCGCTGGTTACTGAATGCGCGCGCCCGATACAAACCCTGACGCCACCCAATTGGCGCTGCAAGCGCTGGTGTGGACGCTCGCCGAACCCGACCGGGCGCTCCGGCTGCTCGAAACCACCGGCCTGATGCCGGCCGATCTACGCGCGCGCGCCGGCGAACCTGCCGTGCTGGCGGCGGCGCTCGGCTTTCTTGAGGCACACGAACCCGATCTGATCGCCTGTGCCGAGGGCCTTGGCGTAAAGCCCGAGGCGATTGTCGCCGCGCATGCCGAACTCGAAGGCGGGTGGTTCGAGGCATGAGCCGCCCGCTGCTCATCACCGATTGCGACGAAGTGCTGCTGCACATGGTGCGGCATTTCGGCACGTGGCTGCGCGAATCGCATGACGTGACGTTCGACTATAGCGGACCGGACATGTTTAACGCGATGACACGCGCCAATGGCGAACGGCCCAGCACCGAGGAGATGTGGGGCTATCTCGGCGGTTTCTTCCCGGCCGAAATGGAGCGGCAGACGCTCGTGCCGCATGCGCGTGAGGCGCTCGTCGCGCTCGGGGCGGTAGCCGATATCGTCGTACTCACCAACTTGCAGGATCATGTCCGCGAGGCACGGATCGAGCAACTTGCCGGTTTTGACATCAACCTCCGCGTCGTGACCAACCAGGGTGGCAAGGGCGATCCGGTCGGTCGACTGGTGGCGGAATATGTTGCGAACGTCGCGGTGTTCGTCGACGATCTCGCCGTGCATCATCAATCGGTCGCGGCCCACGCGCCGCACGTCCACCGGCTGCACATGATCTCCGAACCCGATCTCGCGCCCAACGTGCCGCCAGCGCCGCACGCCAACGCCCGCATCGATGACTGGCGCGAGGCGCAGGCGTGGATCGCCGCTCGCTTCGCCGCCGGCCTGCCCGCTTCCTGACCCACCCGCTCCCTGACACCACGAGAGACCGACCATGACCGACGTTATCGACCGCAAGCTCGCCGAACTGAACCTCACCCTGCCCGCCGCCGCCGCGCCGGTCGCGGCTTATGTCCCGACGGTCGAAGCGGGCGGCATGCTGCATGTGTCCGGCCAGCTGCCGTTCGATAACGGCGCGCTGATGACCGGCCGCTTGGGTGAGGATCGCGACGCCGCCTATGGCGCAGACGCCGCGCAGAAGTGCGCGCTGATGGTGGTCGCGCAGATCAAGGCGGCGCTCGGCGGTCTGCACCGCGTCGAGCGGATCGTGAAGCTCGGCGTGTTCGTCAATTCGGCGGCCGACTTCACCGATCAGCCCAAGGTCGCCAACGGCGCGTCCGAGCTGATGGTCGCGCTGTTCGGAGAGGCCGGCAAGCACGCCCGCAGCGCGGTCGGCGTGCCCGTCCTGCCGCTCGGCGCGGTGGTCGAGGTCGACGCGATCGTGAAACTCGCCGACTGATCGGACGGGATCGCCCCGGCGCGGAGCCGGGGCGGCCCGCTTATTTGGCTTCGGCCAGCAGTACCTGTGCGCTCGGCGTTGTCCAGTCCATCCCGCCGACCATGCGCCACACTTCGTGGCCGGTCGAATCGTACAGGATGCTGGTCGGCAGGCTGGCGTTGAACGCGATGCTCAGGCCAACCTTGGCATCGAGATAGGGTTGGAGGTGGCGGAAACCGTTCTTGAGGAAGAACGCGCTGACCGCCGCACGGTCCTTGTCTTGGCTGATCGCGGCGACGCGCATTCCCGCCGCCGCCTTGTCGAGCGTCGGCATCTCCGCGACGCACGGGCCGCACCATGTCGCCCACAGGTTCACCAGCACCGGCTTGCCCTTGAACGCGGCGATCGTCATCGGTGTGTCGTGCGCGTCGACGAAGCTGACGGTGGGTGCGGCCTCGCCCTTGTGGCTGCGGTCGATCGTGCCGATCGTGTCGACCGGCACCTTTTCACCCTCCTTCGGCGCGGACGTCGTATTGGCGTCAGCTCCCGGTTGCGCGGCGGCGGGCAGCGCGGCGGGGGTCGCCGAGGGGTCGGCCTTCGGGACGGCTTGCCCCCGGGTGGAGTCTTGCTTATCGCCGCAAGCGGCCAAGCCTAGCAGCGCCACGGCAGGGAGCAGCACGATCGTCGAGCGTAAGGACATGAAGGACGCATCCAATGCGATGTGGGGCGGCCGTTTCGCGGAAGGGCCCGCGGCGGTCATGCGCGAGATAAATGCCTCGATCCCGTTCGACAAGCGCTTGTGGCGTCAGGACCTCGCCGGATCGCGCGCGCATGTCGCGATGCTGGGCAAGACCGGTATCGTCGCAGCGGAGGATGCCGCCGCGATTTCCGCCGGGCTCGACACCGTCGCCGCGCAGTACGAAGCGAACGGCGTCGCCGAGGATATGGTCCTCGAAGACATTCACATGCAGAGCGAGGCACGGCTCGCCGAGGCGATCGGCCCGGTCGCGGGGCGGCTGCACACCGCACGCTCGCGCAACGATCAGGTCGCGACCGATTTCCGGCTGTGGGTGCGCGATGCGATCGATCAGGCCGATGCCGCGCTGAAGGGCTTTCAGTTGGCGCTGCTCACCCGTGCCGAGGAGCATGCCGACAGCGTGATGCCCGGCTTCACCCATCTGCAAAGCGCGCAGCCGGTCACGCTCGGCCATCACCTGATGGCGTATTTCGAGATGACCGCGCGCGACCGCAGCCGCTTTGCGGACGCACGCGCGCGCGGCAACCGCAGCCCGCTTGGCTCGGCGGCGCTGGCCGGAACGGGCTTCCCGATCGACCGCGACATGACTGCCGCCGCACTGGGGTTCGACGGGCCGACGCGCAATTCGCTCGATGCCGTGTCCGACCGCGACTTCGCGATCGAATATCTCACCGCCGCCGCGCAGGTGTCGCTGCATCTGTCGCGGCTGGCCGAGGAGTTCATCCTGTGGGCGTCACAGCCGTTCGGTTTCGTGTCGCTGTCGGATCAATGGTCGACCGGCTCGTCGATCATGCCGCAGAAGCGCAACCCCGATGCCGCCGAACTGGTGCGCGGGCATAGCGGGCGGATCATCGGCTGCCTCACCGCGCTGATGGTGACGATGAAGGGCCTGCCGCTGGCGTACTCAAAGGACATGCAGGACGACAAGCCGCCGGTGTTCGAGGCGCATGATCTGCTCGGGCTTTCGATCGCGGCGATGACCGGGATGGTCGAGAGCGCGACGTTCCGCACGCCCCGCATGCGCGCCGCTGCCGAAGCGGGCTTCTCGACTGCGACCGACCTTGCCGACTGGCTGGTGCGCGAAGGCGGCATTCCGTTCCGAGAGGCGCATCACATCACCGGCCGCGCGGTAAAGCTGGCGGAGGAACGCGGCATCGCGCTCGACGCGATCCCGCTCGACGACCTCAAGGCGATCGATGCACGCATCGACGATCGCGTATTCGGCGTGCTGTCGGTGGATGCCTCGGTCGCCAGCCGCACCAGCTTCGGCGGCACCGCCCCCGCCCGTGTCCGCGCGGCGATCGCGGCAGCGCGGGAGACGCTGGCATGAAGCGGCTCGTTCCTCTCGCGGTGCTGATAATGCTCGGCGGCTGCGGCGCCGCCAACGATCTGCGCCCGACCAGCACGCAAAAGCCGCTCGTCACCCCCTATGGCGCGCGCACCACGCCGACCGCGACACAGTTGCTCACCCCGTCGAGCCAGGAACGCCCCGAACGCAGCGACGAACTGCTCAAGAAATCGGATACCCGACGCGGCGACGAGTTCGACCTTCCACCCCACAACTGAACGGCAAACCCGATGGATCATTTCGCGCTGGTCGATGGCGCCCTGCACTGCGAAGGCGTGTCGCTGGAGCGCATCGCGGCGGAGGTCGGCACGCCCGTCTACGTCTATTCCGCCAGCGCCTTCACGCGCCAAGCCGAGGTGTTCCGCGCCGGCCTTGCGGGGGTGAAGCGCAAGCACCTCGCCTATGCGATCAAGGCCAATCCCAACCTCGCCGTGCTGCGGTTGCTCGCCAACGCCGGCTACGGTGCGGATGTGGTGTCGGGCGGCGAACTCGCGCGCGCGATCGCGGCGGGCATTCCGGCATCCGACATCGTGTTCTCGGGCGTCGGCAAGACCGTGGGCGAACTGACCAAGGCGCTCGATGTCGGGCTTGGCCAGTTCAACCTGGAGCTTGAGGAGGAGGGCGTCGTGCTCGCGCAGATCGCCGCCGCCGGTGGCACGGTTGCGCAAGCCGTGCTGCGTGTGAACCCGGATGTCGACGCCGGCACGCACGCCAAGATCTCGACCGGCAAGGCGGAGAACAAATTCGGTGTGCCGATCAGCGAGGCGCGCGCGATCTTCGACCGGCTGGCCGGCCTGCCGGGCCTGAACCTGCGCGGCGTGGCGATCCACATCGGCAGCCAGTTGTCCGACCTCGCCCCGCTCGAGGCCGCCTATCGCCGCATCGGCGCGCTGGTCGCGGAGCTGCGCGGCGCCGGGCACACGATCACCCATGTCGATCTCGGCGGTGGTCTCGGCGTGCCCTACAAGGCGGGCGACGTGTTCCCCAGCCCCGAGGCGTATGGTGCGATGGTCGCGCGCGTCACTGATGGTTGGGACGTGACGCTGATGTTCGAACCCGGCCGCGTGATCGCGGGCAATTCGGGCGTGCTGCTCACCAGAGTGATCTGGGTCAAGCCCGGCGTCACCAATCCGTACGTGATCGTCGATGCCGCGATGAACGACCTCGCGCGCCCGGCGATGTACGACGCGTGGCACGATTTCGAAGCGGTACGCCCGACTGGCGAACGCATGACCGCCAACATCGCCGGGCCGGTGTGCGAGAGCGGCGACACATTCGCGATGGCGCGCGACATCGACGTGGTGAAGTCGGGCGATCTCGCGATCTTCCGCACCGCCGGCGCCTATGGCGCGACGATGGCGAGCACGTACAACAGCCGCGCGTTGGTGCCCGAGGTGCTGGTCAGTGGCGATCGTTACGCGGTGGTGGCGGACCGTATCCAGCCCGAGACGATCCTCGCCGCCGAACGCCTGCCGGAGTGGCTGACCGCGTGACGCTCGCCAGCCTGCCGATCTTCGTCGCGGCGCGCGGTCGGGCGGTGATGCTGGTGGGGAGCGGCGAACCTGCGGCGGCCAAGCGCCGCCTGCTGGAGCGCGCCGGTGCGGTACTGGTCGGCGAGGACGGGACGGCGGCCCTCGCCATCGTAGCGATCGAGGATGATGCGGAGGCGCACGCGACGGTCGCGCGGCTGAAGGCGCGAGGCATCCTCGTCAACGCGGTCGACCGGCCGGCGTTGTGCGATTTCACGCTGCCTGCGATCGTCGATCGCTCGCCGGTGATCGTCGCGATCGGCACCGGCGGCGTCTCGGCGGGGCTGGCCGCGGCGCTGCGCCAGCGGCTGGAGGCACTGCTGCCGCCGACGCTCGGGCGGCTTGCCGAGGCGCTGTTCGCCGCCCGCGCCGCGATCCGCGTTCGCTTCCCCGATGCCGGCGCGCGCCGCATGGCGCTGGGTGCGGCGTTTGCGGAAGGTGGCGCGCTCGATCCGTTGGCGGCGAACGCCGGCGTGGACGCTTGGCTCGATCAGGCGGCAGAGGCCAGCGGCGGCACCGTGCACATCCGGCTGCGTTCGGATGATCCCGACGACCTAACGTTGCGCGAGGCGCGCTGGCTCGCGCAGGCGGAGCGGGTGGTGGCGGACGGCGACGCGCCCGAGGCCATTCTCGCCCGCGCCCGCGCCGATGCGTCGCGAATGGATGCGCCGCCCGGCGAGGAACAACCCGGGCTGACGGTGATCGTCACGCGCTAGCGTGCGTTACTGCGCGCGCACCGATCGCCATGCCTCGGCAATGTCTTCCATCGTATCGGCCACGCTTCGGAACGGCGCGGGATCAAGGCCGATGCTGGCGTCGATGATTGTTTTCCGCGCACCCGCATACACCCGTGACAGTGTCTTCGCGACATCGCCACCGGCATCGAAGTCCAGCCCCGCCTCCAGCGCGAACAGGATCGCGGTGGCCTGTGTCACCTTGCGGCTGCGCATCTCCAGGTTGCGCGCCTCGACTGCCCACGCGACGCTGCGCAGCGCGCGCACCAGTTCTTCATAAAGCAACTGCACCAGCGCCGGGCCGTCGGCACCGCCAGCGCGGCCGACCACGTCGATCTGCCGGTACATCGCCTCCGGGTCGCGCCCCAACGTCGTCGCGTACATCATCCGTTGCTCTGCGCATTCCACGCCGCAATCTGCGCGCTGAGGAAGGTCTGGGTGGATTTGTACGCGGCAACTTTCGAATCCATCGCGGCGAACTGCTGTGTCAGCCGTGTCTTCATCGTCGCCGCGTCGTTGGTCGCCTGCGTCTCGGCGGTGGTAACCGTCGTCTTGGCGGCGGTATAGGTCTTGGTGCTGGCGGCGAGACCATAGGTGCTGCTCTGCGCCGCGAGCGTGATCGACTGGAACGCGGCGTTGAGGCCGTCGCCGCTCGACAGCACGCCGGTCGAGAACATCGCCTCGACCGCATCGGGATAGTTGGTCATCGCGCTGGAAAGTTGCGTTGTGTCGAGCGTCAGCGAACCGTCGCGATTGGTGGCCACCCCCAACTCGGCGAGCGTCGTCGGCGTGCCGGCCGGCTGGTTCCGCAACATCGGCAACAGCGTGAGCCCGCGCAGCGACTGCCACAGCGCGTTGGTGGCGGTGTCGTTCTTGAGCGGCCCGGTGATTGGGTCGAGCTGCGTCTTCAGTTCGGTCTGGATCTGGTTGTAGGTGGTGACGAAATCGCTCATCGCCTGCTTGATCGCGGCGGTCGGCTGCGTGGCTCCGAGCGTCACCGGATTGCCGATCGACGCGGAGGCGAGGTTCAACTGCACGCCGTCGATCAGGTCCGACACGGTGTTGCTGGCACGCTCGACGCTCACGCCGTCGAGCTTCAGCTGGGCGTTGCCGGCGGCGCTGTTGATGGTCGTGCCGCTCGGATTGACCCCGACGTTGAACTGCTGGAGCGCGGGCGAATCCCCCGACACGGTGAAGGCGCTTGCGGCGCCGGTCGCGCCCTTGATGCTCAGCCGCGCGGTCCCGTCGACATCGGTGATGACGCTGGCGGTGACGCCGGTCTTGGCGAGGTTGATCGCCTTGGCGATACCGTCGAGCGTGTTGTTGCTGTCGTCGATCGTGACGTTGATCGCGGCCGCGCTGCCGGCGGTGAACGCGCTCATCGCGCCATTCGCGACGGTGGCGGTACCAAGCGTGATGGTCAGCGTGCCGGTACCGACGGTGGCGGTGCGGCTGGCGAACGTGGTGTTGCTGATCGCGGATTGTGCGGTGGCGAGCCGGTCGACCTCGACCGTCGCCGAGAGGTCAGCGAGTTTCGCACCCGACAGCGCGGTCGCGGTGAGCACGCTGCTGTTGGTGCTGGTCGGCTGCGCGGCGAGCGTACCGCCCTTCACCAGCGCATCCAGCGACGAAGCGAAACCGGTCATGTCGCTCTGCAACTGCGCGATCGAGGAGATCTGCGTGGTGAGCGCGTCTTCCTTGGTCTTCAGCGTGGCGTTCTTGGCGGCGAACGATGCCTGCACCAGCGAGTCGACCAGCGCACCGGTATCGATTCCCGACCCGCCGCCGAGCGTCTGAACGATCGAGGAACCGTTGAAACTGCTCGACGTCGAACTGGTGGAGTTCGTCGTGCTCGCCGTACTGGTCGAGCTGGTGCTGCTCGTCGTCGTGGTCACGCTTTACTCCCGGTGCCGTACTCCATCGTAGAACGACCGGCGGCAGCGAAAGCTTAGCGGTGTTCTCACCCCTGCTTGACGCCATTCTCGTCGAAGCGTGCGCTTGGCGGCACCAGCACATGCGGCGCGGGCGCGGTGCCGCCGGCTTGCGTGTTGAGCCGGAACACGAACGCCAGGATCGTCGCGATCGCATGGTACAGATCGTCGCGCACCTCCTGCCCCTCGCGGCTGGTGTAGTAGACCGCGCGCGCGACCGAGGGGTATTCCAGCACCGGCACGCGCGCTTCCGCCGCCAGTTCGCGGATCGCCAGCGCGGTGACGCCGCGCCCCTTCGCCACCACCACCGGCACCTGATCCTTGCCGCTGTCGTAGCGCAAGGCGACCGCGAAATGCGTCGGGTTGGTCAGCACGACATGCGCCTCGCTCACCGCCTTGCGCATGCTGCGGGTCGCCATCTGGTGCTGGCGGGCGCGCAAAGCGTGCTTGGCCTCGGGCGAGCCTTCGGTTTCCTTGTTCTCGTCCTTGATCTCCTGCTTCGACATGCGAAGCTTGCCGAGCAGTTGGATGATCTGGATCGGCACGTCGACGCCGGCGATCAGCACCAGTCCGAACGCCATCGCGAACAAGATGCCCATGAACGTGCCGCCGAGCGCGCCAATCGCGGTGGCGAAATCGGACGACACCAAGGCGATCGAGGTCGAGCGTACCGACCACAGCATATATACGCCGATCGCGCCGAGCAGCGCGACCTTGAGCAGCGACTTGCCGAGTTCGATCCACCCCTTTGGCCCGAGGATGCGCGCGAGGCCGGAGGCAGGGTTCATCCGTGACGGCTTGGGCGCGAACAGGCTGGCGTTGAAGCGCAGCGAGCCCAACCCCGCCGAACTCGCCACCGCCGCGACGATCGTCATCGCGAACAGCGAGATCAGCGCGGGTGCCAACTGCCAGCCGCTCGCCTCGAGCGGCCGCCACGGTTCGAAATCGTCGATATCGGCGCGGCCGAAGGCGAGGCTGGCGGTCATCACGCCCTTGCACGCGCCCACCAGCGAGGGGCCGAACAGCATCAGCCAGCCGCAGCCGGCGAGGATCACCAGCGCCGTTGCCAAATCGCGCGAGCGGAGGACGTCGCCCTTTTCGACCGCGTCCTTCTTGCGCTTTGCGGTTGGTGCTTCTGTCCGTTCGCCGGCATCCTCCGCCATCAGCCGAGCACCAGAGTCTGCATCGCGCGGAGTGCCTCGTCGATGATGACCTGCATGTAGTCGCCCATCGCCGGGAACGCGATCGCGAGGCTGATGACACCGACCAGCAGGCTGGCGGGCAGCCCGATCGCGAACAGGTTGAGCGCCGGGGCCGAGCGCGACACCATGCCGACGATCAGGTTGAGGCAGAACAGCAGGAAGCCGACCGGCAACGCCAGCAACAGCCCCGCCGCAAAGATATAGCCGCCGAAGAACACGATATTCTCAAGCTGCGCCGGCGTCAGCCACGCATGACCGGGCGGCAGCACCGTATAACTCCGCACCAGCAACTCGACGAGCACGAGGTGGCCGTTCATCGCCAGAAACAACAGCGTCAGCATCATCGAGAAGAACTGGCCGAGCGCGGGCGTGGAATGGCCGTTCTGCGGATCGATCGCACTTGCGAAGCTGATTCCCATCGACGTGCCGATCAACTCGCTGGCGAGAGTCGGCGCGGCAAACGCGATCTGCAACACGAAGCCGATCGCAAGGCCGACCAAAGCCTCCGCCAGCACGGCAAGAATGGTTACGGCCGAAAAGATGTTGGCGGGTGGCGTCACCGGGTGCGCGGCGAGCACCAGCACGCCGATCGCGCCGGACAGCGACACACGCACGATCAGCGGGATCGACACCGCGCTGAACACCGGCGCGGCGATGAACGCCGCGCCAATGCGGATCATCACGAACAGCAGCGCCCACAGCTGCGGTTCGATCGAAAGGCCGAACCCGAGCTGGCTCATCGTACGAGGTCTGGGATCCGCTCGAAGATGCTGATCGTGAAATCGCTGATGAGGCCAAGAATCAGCCCGCCGAAAATCGCGATCGCCACGCCGACTACAATCAGCTTGGGCACGAACGACAGCGTCGCCTCGTTGATCGAGGTCGCAGCCTGAACCATGCCGGTGATAAGGCCGGCAAGCAGCGCCGGCACCAGGATCGGCGCGGAGGCGAGCGCGATCACCCACATCATCTGGTTCGCAACGGTGAGGAAGTAATCAGCGTCCATTGGTTCAACTCACGAACGAATTGGCGAGGCTACCCATCGTCAGCGCCCAGCCATCGACCAGCACGAACAGCAGCAGCTTGAAGGGGAGCGAGATGATCGTCGGCGACAGCATCATCATGCCGAGCGCCATCAGCACCGTCGCGACGACGAGATCGATCACGATGAACGGCAGGAACACGAGGAAGCCGATCTGGAACGCGGTCTTGAGTTCACTGGTGATGAACGACGGCAGCAGCACCGAGAAGGGAATGTCGTTGGCGCTCTGGTACGGCCCGCTCTTGGCGATGCCCGCGAACATGGTGATGTCCTTCTTGCGGGTCTGTTTCGCCATGAAGCTGTGCAGCGGCACGGCGGCGCGCTTGATCATCTCGGTCGCGCTGATCTGGCTGGCGGCGTAGGGCTGGATTGCGGTGGTGTTCATCTCGTTGATAACCGGCGCCATCACGAAGAACGACAGGAACATGGCGAGGCCGACCAGCACCTGGTTGGGCGGCGTCTGTTGCAGCCCAAGCGCCTGCCGCAGGATCGATAGCACGATGAGGATGCGCGTGAAGCTCGTCATCATCAGCAGGATGCCGGGCAATACCGTCAGCAGCCCCATGATGATGAGGATCTGCAAGGAAAGCGCGAGCGGCGCGTTGCCGCCGCCAAGGTCCTTCAGCGCATGATCCACCGCATCGCCCGCGCCGGGGACGGCGGGCGGCGTCACCGCCGGCAGCGTTTGCGCAAAGGCGGGATGCGCGACGATCAGCGTGAACACCATGCCGAGCACGACCAGCAGCAGCTTGGCGAGCAGTCCGCCCTTGCGGGCCGGAGTTGCCGTCTTGAACAGCGCCGGTCCTTTGCCCTTGCGCGTCACCGTCACGCTCATTTGGTCACGTCCCCGCGATCCACCAGCGCGACGCCCGCGCGGCTGACCGAGACGAGCAGCTTGCGGCCCTCGAACTCCAGCACGGCGAGTTTGACGGTGGGGGAGATCATCATCGTCTCCTTGACCGCCAGCATCCGGTTGGCGGGTTGGCCCGGCATCCGCGATTCGAGTTTGCGCCACAGGTACAGGCAGCCGACCATCAGGCCGCATACCAGCGGCAACAGGATGACGAGCTTGAGGATGTAGGACCACATCATGACTGGATCAGGCCCGCTTGTCCGGGGAGACCAGCTCGGTCATCCGCACGCCGAAGCGGTCGCCCACCGTCACCACCTCGCCGCGCCCGATCAGCGTACCGTTGACCAGCACGTCGAGCAGTTCGTTGGCGTGGCGATCGAGTTCGATCACGCTCGATTCGCCGAGCGCGAGCAGTTCACGCAGCGTCAGGCTGGTCGAGCCGATCTCGACCGTCAGCTTGACGTCGACATCCTGCAACAGCCGGAAGTTGGCGGCGACGCTCGCCTCGGCGGCAAAGGCGCCGGTCATGTCGTTCATTGGTCTTCCTCGTGAAATGCGCGAAGGGTGTTGAGGCGGATCGCCGCCTTGCCGTTGGAGGTGCCGACCGTGCCGGTGCCGAGGCAGTCGCCACCGACCATCACCGGCACTTCCGCGCCGACGCTGATCGGGATGACGTCACCCGCCTTCAATTCCATCAGCACCGCGAGCGAGATCATCGGCTCGGCCAGCACGGAGCGGATCGGAAAACGCACGTTCATCGCCGCGCGGGTCAGACCGGCGCGCCACGTCGGGTCAGGCTCGGCGGTCTTGCCGTGGACCTTGCCGGTCAGCGACGGCGCGAACGGTTTGAGGCCCGACACCGGATAGAGCAGGTCGATGAAGATCGGCTTCTCGCGCCCCGAGGCAAGCCCGAAGCGCGTGACGACGACCGCATCGTCGCCATCGAAATCGTGGATCAGCGAGGGGTTCGCCTCTGGATCTCCGGCGGCGAACTCAAGTCTGGCGAGTGGCTCCCACGCCTGCCGCAGCGGCTCGGCGAGCATGTCGCCGATGCGCGCGACCAAGGCCTCGGCGGCTGGGGTGAACTCGCTCGGCATCTCAGCCGGCGCGCTGCCGGTCCCGCCGAAGAACAGGTCGAGCAGTTCCAGCACGAACCGCCCGTCGAACACGGCGAGCGCCTGTCCGGCCGCCCCCCGCACCGACGTCATCGCCAGCGGCTGCCACGCGGTCAGCCCGTCCGGCCGCTCGGCGCGGTAATCGGTGAAACGCTGCACCACCAGCGGCTCCGCCCAGGTGCGAAGCTCCCGGCGGAGCAGCGGCTCCAGCACCCCGCCCAACCCCCGCGCCAGCCGCGCGGAGAGATGCTGCAACGTGTGCAGATCGCCGAACGGGTTGAGGTTCGCCGACCCCAAAGCGCCGTGATCCGCCGCACGCGATCGCTCGCGCCGTTCGCTTGTCAGGGGTGAAGAGCCGTTAACCATGCATCTTCACTGAACAACAAAATTGGTAAAGTAGACGTTACCAATCCCGCCGAATCCCTCTTTTTGCTGCAATGTATCGTTAATTGCCTTGGCCAGCCGCTTCTGGAGCTGCTGTTTGCCCGCACTGGTGAACACCTGCTCCTCGGTCGTGTCGCCAAGCGCCATCAGGATCGCCGATCGCACCGCGATCTCGTTGGTTTTCAAATTCGCGATCACGCTGTCGTCGTACGGCGTCGACACCGCGAGGCCGACCTGGATGAAATGCGTACTGTCCTGGAGGTTGGAGGTGAACTCCTTGTCCATAGCGTAGTAATTTGACGCGTATTTGTCGCCGCCCTCGCCCGTAGGGGGTGCGTTGCCGCTCGATCCACCCTCCTTTGCGTCGCCACTTGCACTGACGCGCTTCTGCTCGCTTTTGGGAACGAGCTTGGGGCCGGCCGGCTCGGCCCTCGCCGCAGCGCCGCCGAAGAACCCGGCCTTCGCCGCGAACAAGCCGCCTGCCACGCCGCCGCCGACCAGCACCAGCAGTCCGACGCCCAACATCAGCATCTTCATCATGCCGCCCTTCTTCTTGGGCGCCTTGTCGTCGGCCTTTGCGTCACTCATCGGTCAAGCTCCTGTCAGGCGAGCCGGGCATCTTCGCCGGCTCCCTCAATTGTGGTGGGAATGAAAACATTGGCGGTGGCTGGAGCCTGGCGCTGCGGCTGGGGCTGCTGCCCGCTTCCGCTACCCGCGCCGCCGGTGCCGCTATCCACGGTTGCGCCCGCGATCCGCACGCCGCGTTGATCCGCGAGCTCGACCAGACGCGGCTGCGCCTCGGTGAGCAGCGCGCGCGTGGCCTCGGTTTCGGCGGTGAAATGGACGTGCACGGCATCGCCCGAGCGTCGCACCGCCACATCAACCCCGCCCAGCGCGTCGGGCACCAGCCGGATGTGCGTGTCGTTCGCATTCGCGTCGTCCCGCAGCGTTTCGATATGGTCGATCATTTTTTGCAGACCGGTATCTCCGCGCAGATCGAGCGGCACATGGCGGGTCTCGCCAGTCGGCTGCACCACGTTCCGCAACGCGACTTCGGTGGTCAGCCCCGTTTGTGGAACGATTGGATCGGCAGCCGCCTTCTTGCGATCGTCATACTTGATCGGATCCATGCCAAGCGCGGCGACGTCGACGGAAACCGTTGGCGTGGCGCCCCGCGCAGGCTGCGGCTGGGCCTGTATCGCCACCGGCGCTACCGCGACGTGCAGCGCTGCGCCGTGGTCCGCGGCGCGAAACAGGTCAGATGGCGTGGCGCGAAGCGCGGCGTCACCGACCACCGCTGTATTCGAAACGTCGGAAGAGCCGATGCCCCCTGATACGGGATCACGCACGACGATCGCGGGCTGCGGGTCGGCCATCGCCGGCGCGCCAAGCGCGCCGATGACCGGGGCCGGCTTGGCGATACCCACCTGGACCGCCGCTGGCGCGACCGGCGCGTTCGGCAACAGCCCGGTAGGCAACCACAACAGTCGAGGGTCGAGGGTCGACGGGCTGGCCGGGCGCTGCGGCTGGGACTGCCGCCCGCTTTCGCTACCCGCGCCATCGGTGCCACTATCCACGCTAGCGCCGGCGATCCGCACGCCGCGCTGATCCGCGAGCTCGACCAGACGCGGCTGCGCCTCGGTGAGCAGCGCGCGCGTGGCCTCGGTTTTGGCGGTGAATTGAACGTGCACGGCATCGCCCGAGCGTCGTACCGCCACATCCACCCCGCCGAGCGCCTCGGGCGCGAGCCGGATGTGCGTGTCGTTCGCATCCGCGTCGTCCCGCAGCGTTTCGATATGGTCGATCATCTTTTGCGGACCGGTATCGTCGCGCAGATCGAGCGGCACATGGCGGGTGTCGCCGGTCGGCTGCGCCACGTTCTGCAACGCGATTTCGGTAGTCAGCCCTGTTTGTGGAACGACGGGATCGGCGGTCGCCTTCTTGCGATCCTCATGCTTGGTCGAGTCCGTGCCAAGCGCGGCGACGTGGACGGAAACTGTCGGCGTGGCGCCCCGCGCAGGCTGCGGCTGGCCCTGTGACGCCACCGCGACGTGCAGCGCTGCGCTGTGATCGGCGGCGTGGGACAGGTCAGATGGCGTAGCGTGCACCGAGGCATCGCCGATCACCGTCTTAGCAGCCATTTCAGGGATGCCGGTGTGGCCCAACACGGGATCGCGCGCGACGATCGCCGGCTGCAGGCCGGCCGGCACCGGCGCGCCAAGCGTCTCGGCAGCCGGCGCTGGCTTGTCGAAACCCACCGGGACCGCCGCTGGCGCGACCGGCGCGAACCGCGCGTTTGGCAATAGATTGGGTAACTTGGTGCCAACCGCGGCGGCGGCCACCGCCGCTTTACGCGCGCTGACAAAAATGCCGGTGTTATCCGAGACGGGATCGCGCACGACGATCGCCGGCTGCAGGGAGGCCGGTGCCGGCTTCGCGCTACCCGCCGGAACCGCCGGAACCGCCGTGAACCGCGCGTTTGGCAACAGATCGGGTAACTTGGCGCGAACCGCAGCGTCGCCGACCACTGCCTCACGCGCGCTGCCGGAAACGCGGGTGTCGTCCGACATGGGATCGCGCGCGACGATCGCCGGCTGTAGATCGGCCGGCACCGGCGCGCTCGGCGACAGCCCGGCAGGCGACCACCGCAGCGATTCGAGCATCGCCGGGGCGGCAGGATCAGCAGCGGTACCCGGCAAGGCCTTGCCGCCGTCGGCTTCGTCTTGCCGTTGCGGCGGTGCGACCAGGTTGCCGTCGTCATCACCACCGCTCAGCGCGGCCAGCGCCAGCGCGAAGCTGCCATCCGCATCCCCACGCGGCGCGCGGCGACCATCGGCAAGCGCGGACATAGTTTGACTGACAGGCGAAAGCGCGACCATTGACCCCCCGATACTCCACGCCCGCAGGCGCTCAGGCGTGGATCAGCAAGGATCGTGCCGGATTTTGCGCGACGGCGGTGCCGCTTCCAGGGCGCGGATCTCCTTGAGCGCGGCCTCGGCGGCGGCACGCTCCATCAGCTTTTCGATCGCGCTCTGGTCGCGCTTGGCCTCGCGTGTCGCCTCGGCCGCGCGGGCTGCCACCGCCTGCGCCGCGCGCACGCGGCCCTCGGCGGCTTCGGCGCTATGGTGCAGTCGCTCGCGGAAGTGCGCGGCCGCGACGAGCGACACACCGGCGGTAGGCGTCGGACTTGACGTAGGCGCGACGTCGCCGGCAAGCTGCGCAATGCGCGCGCGTAGATTCGCCTCGCTGGCGACGCGGGCGTGCGCCTGCGCCTCATCGGCGCGCACCAGGCCGAGTTGCAAGGTGCGGACGCGCAGCAGGCGTTCGAGTTTCTTCTTATCGGCCATTCAACGCAGCCTAACCGTCACCGAACACGCCCGTCAGTTCCCCCACCGCATCGGCCAGCGGCACCATCTCATCCGGGTCCTGCTTCACATATTCCATAATCGCGGGATGACACGCGAGCGCTGCGTCGATCGCCGGATCCGCTCCGGCACGATACGCGCCCATCAGCACGAGGTCGCGGTTCTCCTCATAAGTGGCGAGGTGTCGCCGGAGCGTCCGCGCCGCCTGCTGGTGCGGCTTTGGCGTGATGTCGGTCATCACCCGGCTCACCGAGGGACCGATGTCGATCGCGGGATACACGCCACGCTCGGCAAGCGCGCGCGAGAGCACGATATGCCCATCAAGGATCGAGCGCGCCGAATCCACCACCGGGTCGTTGCCGTCGTCACCATCCGCCAGCACCGTGTAGATCGCGGTGATCGAGCCGCCGCTGTGCACGTCGGTGCCGGCACGCTCGATCAGGTTGGGCAGCATCGCGATCGCCGAGGGTGGATAGCCGCGCGCCGACGCCGGTTCACCCAGTGCTAGGCCGATCTCACGCCCGGCGTGCGCCACGCGGGTAAGGCTGTCCATGATGAGCAGCACCTGCTTGCCCTCGGCGCGAAACGCCTCGGCGATCGCGGTGGCGCGCAAAGCCCCACGGATGCGCAACACCGGCGAGTGATTGGCCGGCACCGCGACCACGACGGCGCGTTTACGCGCTTCCCCCGCTACCTTGGTTTCGAGGAAGTCGGCCACTTCCCGGCTGCGCTCGCCGATCAGGCCGATCACGATCACGTCGGCCTTGGCGGCGCGCACGATCATGCCGAGCAGCACCGATTTGCCGACGCCCGATCCCGCCATGATGCCGATCCGCTGCCCCTGCCCGACCGTCAGCAATCCGTTGATCGCCCGCACGCCAACGTCGAGCGGCTGCAGCACGCGGCCACGATCGAGCGGGCTTTGCAGCTTGCCCGCCAATGGCCAGCGCCCGGCGCCCCGGATCGGGCCGAGCCCGTCGATCGGCTTGCCCGCACCGTCGAGCACCCGCCCGAGCAGCGCCGCGCCGACCTCCGCCTCGCCCGGTTCGCCGACCGGTCGCACCGGCATCTGCGGCAACAAAGGCGCGGGGCCACCAAGATTCATCAGCAAGGTACGACCGTTTCGGAAGCCAATCACCTCGGCCTCGACGCCCACGCCTTTCGCGCCGATCTGACACACCGTCCCGACCGGCAATGACAGTCCGACCGCCTCCATCAGCAGCCCGTCATACGACGCCAGCCGCCCCGACACTTTCGGCGCGGGATCAAGGGCAAGACCGAGCGACTCGAGATAATCGCCGGTAAATCGGTTGAGCATCAGGTCTCATCCCCCGGGACGGCGACCCGTTCGATTGCGTGGGCAAGCTGTTCGAGCCACAGTTCCGGCCCGTCCTCGACGATAGTCGAGGCGGCCTCGAGCACGAAGCTGCCGCGCGCGACGCCAGCATCGCCGACCGCGAACACGCTGGCCGGCAGCTTGCCCTCCAGCAGCGCGACGTCGCCGGGGTTGACGCGCAGCATAGCCGATTCGGTTTGGTCGCTCAGCAGGTCGGTGGCGGCGGTGATCCGCTTGGCCAGCCGCTCCGGCGCGACGCCAATCTCGCCGACCAATTGCGTGACGAGATACAGCACCGTCTGCCGCAGCCGGCGCGCGACCGCCTCGCGGTCAAGCCGGCTGCCCGCCTGCAACGCCGCGCCGAGCTGCGCCAGCAGCGTCTGGTCGCGATCGGCTACCGCGCGCGCCTCGGCGAGCGCATCGGCATACCCCGCGTCATAACCGGCACTACGCGCGACTTCGACCGGATCGACGAAGAGGCTCGGGCCGATGGGCTCGGCCTCCGGCTCGAACGGGTCCCAGCCCTCGGTGGGATCGGCGGCGGGGTCGGCTGGTGAGAAGTGGCGTGGACCGTCCGGCGCGGAGACGCCGTGTGCGACCGCCTCGTCACGCGCGGTAAAGGCGGCGGTATAGGCCGCCGCGATGCCGCGCGCTTCCGCCGCCGCAAAGCCCGGCATGACATCAAACGCGCGTTGCAACGCTTCGCCAAGGGCATCGTGACGCGCGGTAGCAAGGCCGGAGATGAAGTTAGACATAATCGTCCTCGCCTCCGCCCATCTGGATCGTGCCGTCCTTGGCAAGATTGCGCGCGATCTGGATGATGACCTTTTGCGCTTCCAGCACTTCGGAGAGCTTCATCGGCCCGCGCGATTCCATTTCGTCGCGAATACCGTCGGCGGCGCGCGCCGACATGCAGCCCAGGAACCGGTTCCGCGCCGCCTCGTCCACGCCCTTCAGCGCCCGGGTCAGCACATCGCCGTCGATGTTGCGGATCAGCGTGCCGAGGTTCTTGTCGTCGAGGTCGAGCAGGTTGTCGAACACGAACATCGCCTCCTCGATCGCCTTGGCGACTTCGCGGTCGATCTTGAACAATTTGGGCATCACGCGCTGCTCGGTGGTTTTGCGCGCGGACGACATGATCTTCGCCGCCTCCTTGGTGCCGCCGAGCGTGACGCCCGCGCCGCCCTGGGTCTTGCCCGAACGCTTGGCCAGCACGGTGCGCAGGGTATCGACCGCCTCCGGCGTGATCGGCCCGAGCCGCGCGATGCGGTGCAGGATGTCGGGCTGCACCGCATCGGGCAGCAACTCAAGCACCTGCGCGGCGACGGCGGGATCGAGGTTGGCGATCAGCACGGCGGCGATCTGGGGATGCTCCTTCTCGATCGTCGCGGCGATCTCGGGCGCGTCGAGCCAATCGAGCAGGTCGATCTGGCAAGCATCCTGCGCCGGCACGATCCGCGCCAGCACGCTGTCGGCCTTTTCGCGGCCGAGCGCCTTGGTCATCACCGATTCGATCTTGGGGCGCGGATCGAAGCCGATCGTGGTACGCTCGCGCGCCTTGTCGATGAAGTCGTCGAGCACGCTCTCCACCTCGGCCTCGCTCACGTCCGCCACCGCGAACATCGCCTTGCCAAGCTGGCGGACTTCCTCGGGTTCGAGCTTCTGGAGGATGGCGGCGGCTTCTTCCTCGCCGACCAGCATCATCAGCACGGCGGCACGCTCGACACCGGTATAGGTGCGCATCGGGGTCATCGCATTCATGATTTCGCATCCGCCCTGATCATGTCGCGCACCGCCAGGGCCGCGCGCGCCGGGTTGTCGCGGGTGAAGCCGCGCACCATGTCGATCCGGTCGTCGTAATTGACCGCACTCTCCAACTCGCCGATCGACACCGGCGCAGGCGGCGTGACGACCTCATCCTCCTCATCGACCCCGCCGTCGGTCGGCGTGCCATCGGCGCGCACCGCCAGCCTCGCGTCCGGATCGATCGCCGCGTCCGGCTTCTTGAGCAGCGCCTTGGCGAGCGGGCGTACGCCGAGGAACAGCACCAGCAGCGCGATGACGATGGCGGTGACGTTGCGGGCGATCACCGGCAACCAACCGGCATCGTACCACGGCTGCTTGGCGTCGAGTTCGGCCGAGCCGGCGAACTTGCGGCTGATGACGACGACCTGATCGTTGCGGCTCTGGTCAAAGCCGACCGCCGTCCGCACCAGTTGGGTGATCTGCTGGATCTCCATTGCCGAGCGCGGCTTGGCGCCATCGGGATCGCGCAGCAGCACCGCCACCGACAGCCGCTTGATGCCGCCGGGCGCACCGCGCGTCACCGACACTTCCTTGCCAAGATCATAGGCGCGGGCGAACTGGTCGCTCTGCTTCATCGCATCGGTGATCGGGCCGCCGGGCGTCGTCGTCGCGCCGGGCGTGGCCGCGCCGGGCGCGGCCCCCGCCGCCGGGGTCGGCTGCGGCTGCGGCACGCTCAGTTGCGATGCGGGCGGCGGCGTGTTCGACAGCGCGCCGGGGATTCCGCCGGGCGCGGCGGTGTCCTTCTGGTTGCCGGTCCACTGGCCCTGTTCGGCGCGGAGCGTGCCGGTCTTGTCGTAGCTTTCACGCGTCGCCTGAGTCTCGTCGAGATCGACATCGGCCTGAATCTCGGTGGTGAAATTGCCCGCGCCGACCAAAGGCGTGAGCAACTGCATCACCTGCGCGCGGTACTTCTCCTCGACGGTACGCTGGAACCGCACGCGCTCGTCGGTAGCAGCACCAGCGGCGCTCTGATCGCCCTTGGTGAGCAGCCCGCCCATCTGATCGACGATCGTCACCGCATCCGGCTTCATCCCCGGCACCGACGAAGCGACGAGGTTGACGATCGACGACACCTGCGCATCGCCAAGCGAGCGGCCCGGCTGTAGCTTGACGATGACCGAAGCCGAAGGTGCGGCATTGTCGCGCACGAAGACGGAGGCTTCCGGCATGGCGAGATGCACCCGCGCCTCGGCGACCGCGTCGATCTCCTGGATCGAACGCGCCAGCTCGGTCTCGCGCGCCTGCCGCAGCCGCTCGCCCTCCACCGCGCGGGACACGCCCATCGGCAACTGGTCGAGGATCGCATACCCGCCCGGCGCTGCCTTGGGCAGGCCCTGTCCGGCAAGCAGGATACGCGCGCGCGAATAATCATCCTCGTTAACGGTCAGCGCACCGGTGCCGCCGTCGATGTGCGACTTGATGTTGGCGGCATCCAGCGCCGCCGTCACCGACGCTTTGTCGGCATCGGGCAGCGCTTGAAACAGCGTCTTCTGCGTCGGCGTGGCGAGCATCAGCCACGCGAGTCCGGCGGCGACGACAAGGCCGACCAGCAGCGCCATCGGCAGGCTGCGTCGAACCGCCGGCTGCGCTAGCAGGCCCTGCATCTGCCGCAGCGGATTGGCGAAGCGTTCCGGCACGAGCGCGGCGACGGGGTTCGCAATCGTCTGATTGGGGGGGGTAAGAGCGTTGCTCATCGTTTATACCGGCATGCTCATGATGTCCTTGTAAGCGGACAGGATCTTGTTGCGGACCTGCAAGGTCGCCTCGAAGCCGACCGACGCCTGCTGGCGGGCGAGCATCACCTTGGCGATGTCGACCGTCTCGCCGCGTTCGTAGGATTCGCTGATCTTGGCGGCGTCGTTCTGGCCCTGGTTGACCGCCTTCAGTGCGTCTTCCATCGTCGAGCTGAAACTCGCCGACTTGGCCTCCGTCGCCGGCGCCGCCGCGTCGGTGGCACTCGCGCGGGACAGCGCCTGATTGCGTTCGAGGATCTGCGATCGGAGCGCCATCACCCGGTCGACACCCATCGCGCCGGAAATCGCGGTCATGCGCTCATCACCCGGGCATGTGCACGGGTGATGTCCTCACCCTGCTCGCGCGCCTTGGCGAGGCGGTAGCGCAATGTGCGTTCGGAAATGCCGAGCCGCCGCGCCGTCTCTATCCGGCTGCCGCCGCATGCCGCCAGCGTGTCACGGATCGCCTGGAACTCATGCATCTGCACGATGTTGCCGAGCGTCGCCGGCTGTGCTGGCGCTTCGCCTTGCGCGACCGGAAAGGCGATGACCGGCACGGGCGTCGGATTGGCGGGCGCGCTCGGCCGATCGAACAGGATGTGCTGTGCCGCGATCGTGTCGCCGCCGGCGAACAACAGCGCGCGCTGGATCACATTCTCCAGCTCACGCACGTTGCCGGGCCAGGCATGATCCATCAGCACCGCGATCGCGGAAGGGTCCAGCCACGGCACCGTCTTGCGGTTGCCGGCATGGCGCAGCACCAAGGTTGCGGCGAGCGCGGGGATATCCTGCGGGCGATCGGCCAGCGGCTTGGTGGTGAGCGGGAACACCGACAGGCGGTAATAGAGGTCGGCGCGGAACCGGCCCGCCGCCACCTCGTCCTGCAAGTCGCGGTTCGCGCAGGCGATCACGCGTACGTCGACCGGGATCGGCACCGATGCGCCAATCGGCACCACCTCGCGTTCCTGAAGCGCACGCAGCAACTTGGCTTGAAGCTGGATCGGCATCTCGGCGATCTCGTCGAGCAGCAAGGTGCCGCCATGCGCCGCGCGGAAGAACCCCTCGCCGCCCGACGATGCACCGGTGAACGCACCCTTCTGGTGGCCGAACAGCATCGCCTCCAGCATCGCTTCGGGCAGCGCCGCGCAGTTGATCGCTACGAATGGCTTGTCGCGCCGTTCCGAGGCGAGGTGGATGGTGCGCGCCAGCACCTCCTTGCCGGTACCGGTCGGGCCGTTGATGAGCACGGTGATATCCGCCTGTGCGACCCGCTCCGCCAGCGCATACAGCGCGAGGCTCTCGGGATCGGCGGCAGTCGGCGCTTCGGCTTCCGCCACCAGCGCCCGTACGAAGGCGTTGCCGACCGCCGCATCGCTGCTGTCATACCCGACGCGCGCCGGCGCACCATCGCGCGAGGGGGTCACATACCGGCCGTCCTCTCCCAGGATCACGGTGCGCGCCGGCGCAGCGACCGGTTCGCCGTCCGCGACGAGATAAATTTCGCCCGGCTGCGGCTTGCCGCCGGCAGCGGCAACATTGAACCCTTGCGCACGCAGCGACGAAACGAGCGTGAATTTCTGCCGGAGCACGGCGGCCGACGGAACGATGGAGCGCATGAACTTCCCCTTTGACGGGACATGAAATGCGTCAATTCTGGTAAACGACCGGTTAAGCACTTTGCCGCCCGGCAAGATATTTCCGCGCTTACGCGTTATTTCCGGGCGCGCCCGCGTAGAACGGTTGCCGCCAGTTCGGAGGTTTGCCCGGCAAAAAACGGCAACCGGCAAGGCGTCGCCGCCGATCGGCATTTTTTCGCCTAAAGCTCGGCAAGGTCCTGCCGTTTCTCCTCTTGTCAGCTTGGCTCTCCGCATCGGGTGGGGGCGGTGAAGCGGCAATGGAGTTTTAGCAAATGACCGTCATCGGAACCAATGTCGCGGCGCTGCGCGCTGCCAGCGCCTCGAACTCGGCCTCGTCGATGTTGCAGACCGCGCAGCAGCGCCTCTCGACCGGCAGACGCATCAACTCGGCGCGCGACGACGCCGCCGGCCTCGCCATCGCGACGTCGATGCAGTCGCAGATCACCGGCATGAACCAGGGCATCCGCAACGCCAACGACGGCATCTCGATGGCGCAGACCGCCGAAGGTTCGCTCGATGAGGTGACGAACATGCTCCAGCGCATGCGCGAGCTGAAGGTCCAGTCGGCCAACGGCACCTATTCGACCAGCGACGTCGCCAACATGAAGACCGAGCAGGACGCGCTCGCCTCGCAGATCACCAGCGTCGTCAACAACACGCAGTTCAACGGCAAGAACCTGTTCGACGGCACGGCCGGCAGCGCCGGCGCGGTGACGATCCAGGCCGGCGCCAATGCGTCCGACACGGTCACACTGAACCTCGCCAACCTCAAGACCGACACCGATCTCGCCAAGGTTGTGGCAAGCGGCGCGTCGGTGGCGGGGGCAAGCCTCACCGACTACGACTCGGCGATCGCCAAGATCGGCACAACGCGCGCGGGCCTCGGCGCCACCGAGAACCGGCTGACGTCGGCGGTGAACAACCTCACCACCAACTCGACCAACCTGGCAGACGCGCAGAGCCGCATCCAGGACGCCGACTTCTCGACCGAATCGACCAACCTCGCCAAGGCGCAGATCCTCAGCCAGGCTTCGACCGCGATGCTCGCGCAGGCGAACCAGTCGACGTCGAGCGTGATGTCGCTGCTGCGGTAAAAGCGGCACCAGACTTGCCGGCCGTGTTCGGCACGCATCCCCCGGGCGTCCCGGGGCCGGCAAGCGATCCTCCACGCGCCAGCGTATCCGGCGCGGGATCGCGCGAGACCCCGGCGGCTTTGCCGTCGGGGTCTTCATCGGTGGAACAGCACCTGCACTTTTCGCTTAAGGCGATTTCGAACCGGTCGTTTCTGGTCTCGACGGCTCAGCCCTCCGCCAGGGGGCGGCGGGGTCACGTCGGGTAATGGAGACACGAACCATGACTGTTATCGGCAGCAATATTTCCGCGCTGCGCTCGTCGAGCGCCTCGAATAAAGCCTCGATGATGTTGCAGACCGCACAGGAGCGGCTGTCGACCGGCAAGCGCATCAACTCCGCCAAGGACGATGCCGCGGGCCTCGCCATCGCCACATCCATGCAGTCGCAGGTGACTGGCATGAACCAGGGCATTCGCAACGCGAACGACGGCATTTCGATGGCGCAGACGGCGGAAGGCTCGCTCGACGAAGTCACCAATATGCTCCAGCGCATGCGTGAGTTGACGGTACAGTCTGCCAACGGGACCTATTCGACCAGCGACCTGTCGAACATCAAGCTCGAGCAGGACGCACTCGCCAGCCAGATCAGCAACGTACTGGCCAACAGCCAGTTCAACGGCAAAAACCTGTTCGACGGTTCGGCCGGAAGCGCTGGCGTGGTCAGCATCCAGGCCGGCGCCAACGCGTCGGACAGCGTCACCATGACGCTGCCGAAACTGACCACAGACACCAATCTCGCGAAGGTCGTCACCGGTGGCGCCTCGGTGGCAAGCGCAACGCTGGCCAATTACGACACCGCCATCGCCACCGTCGCAACCGCGCGCGCCAGCCTCGGCGCGACGGAGAACCAACTGACCTCGGCGGTGAACAACCTCACCACCAACTCGACCAACCTGTCCGACGCGCAGAGCCGCATCCAGGACGCCGACTTCTCGACCGAATCGACCAACCTCGCCAAGGCGCAGATCCTCACCCAGGCTTCGACCGCGATGCTCGCGCAGGCGAACCAGTCGACCCAGAGCGTGATGAAGCTGCTCCAGTAAGCTCCAGCGAAGGCTTCGGCGCCGCCCCCTTCGGGTGTTGGAGCCGCACGCGAGCTTTCTAGATTACGAGAGCGATGCACAACCCCGGTGGCCGCGAGGCTGCCGGGGTTTGTGTGTTTGGGTGTGTAAGCTCCGTGTCTCCTGCTCGGCCCTTCCCCGATGCAGAACCGGGCCGGTCCGCACGGCGAGATCCGTCACCTCGGCGTAAGGCTTTACGCTGGGCTTTGGCCATTCGGGGTCGAAACTCTGCGTTGGCGCGTCGCGCACGCCGGCGACGCTGCCATCACGAAATCGACAGACGAGTGTTGCTGATGCCGGCTATCGTCGCCGGCTGGACGTCGCGTGACGCAGCGCCGGTGCTTGGTCGTCGCTCCAGCCAGAGCGCCGCGACAGTATCACCGACGGCGCACAACCGTGTTCCCAGGCCGACGCGTAACGCTGATCCGGCCCCGCAGCGCCGCAGCCCGCTCAAACCCGCCGCGCGAGCGCCTTCTTCAGCCGATCGTGCGCGGACTTCTTGATCTGACAGACCCGCGCCGCGCCGACGCCGAGCACTTGCCCGATTTCCTCTAGGTTCAGTTCCTCGACATAGTAAAGCTGCACCACCTGCGCCTCACGCTCCGGCAACGCGGCGATCGCGCCGACCAGCGCGGTCCGCAGATCCGCGTCGGCAAGCTGCTCGAACGCATCCGGTTCTTCGCTCGCGAACCACGGGCCCTCGTCCGAATAAATGTCGTCGATCGGCTCGAACCGCACCGCCTCGGCGGCGGCATAATCGATCCGCATCTTGTCGGGCGTTACGCCCAGCCGCTCCGCGATTTGGGCTTCGCTTGGCGCCTTGCCGAACTCAGTCGTCATCGCTGCGAGTGTCTGCTGGTACAACCGCCGCCGCTGCATCGCACCGCGCGTGAGGGTAGCTTGACGGCGCAACGCATCGATCATCGAGCCGCGCACGCGCGTAACGAGATATTGCTCGAACGGCACCGCCCCACGTTCCTCGAAAGCGCCTGCCGCCTCGACCAGCGCGACCAGCCCGATCTGGACGAGATCCTCGACCTCGACCACGCTGCTCATGCTGCCGTGGATGTGCCAGGCGATGCGCCGCACCAGCGGCATATGTTTGCGCGCCAGCGCGGACACGTCGCGCGCGGCGCCCGGCGCATAGGTGAGCGGCGTCGCATCCGCGAACGCCTGTCGCATCGGCAGCGCGCTCATGCCGGCAGCGCCCCGGGCGCGCCGATCACGGCGACGACTTCGACCGCCTTCTCCTCGGGCACCTCAAAGAAGCTCATCACCGGTGTGTCGGGCAGGCAGGTGCGCACCAGCTTGCGGATCGCGACGCGGATCGAGGGCTGCACCACCAGCGCGAACGGCTTGGCCTCGGCGATCAAAGGCTGCGCGGCGCGTTGCAGCGCATCGACGATGCGGCGGCCGAGATCGGGTTCGATCGTGTGGCGGCGCGCGGTATCGGCGCGCATCGCCTGGCCGAGCAAGCCTTCCAGTTGCCCCTCCAGCGTCATAACCCGCAGCGGCTCGCGCACGCCGCACAATTTGGAGATGATGAGCCCGCCGAGTTCGGGGCGGATCAGTTCGATGATCTCGTCCGCGTCGAGCGACTTCTGCGCGGCGACGGCGATCGCCGCGGCGATCCGGCGGAATTCCTTCAAGGGTATGTTCTCCGCAAGCAGGCCGCGCAGGACCTGGGTGAGCGTGGTGAGCGGCAGCGGGCTGGGCGACAGCGCCGCGACGAGATTGGCGGCGCGTTCCTTGAGGCCATCGAGCAGCGACTGCACTTCATCGGGGCCGAGCAGTTCGGAGGCATGACTGGCGAGCTGGTGGTTGAGATGCGTGGCGACGACGGTGCCGGGATCGACCACGAGATACCCCGCGCCGGTGGCGGCATCGGTATCGCCGGTGGCGATCCACACCGCGTCCAGCCCGAAGGTCGGGTCCTTCGCCTTCTTGCCGCGCAGTTCGCCGACGGCTTGCCCGGTATCGAGCGCGAGCATCTCGTCGGGCGATACGCTGTCCTCACCAACCACGACACCGCCGACGACAATGCGATAGGTGTACGGCGCAAGGTTGATGTCGTCGCGCACCCGCACCTGCGGCACGACGAAGCCGAGATCCTTGGAAAGCTGCCGCCGCACGCCGGTAATCCGCGCCATCAAGGGCGAACCGCGCCGTTCGTCGGCAAGCGGCACGAGGCCGTAACCGATGTCGAGATTGACCTGCATCGCATCGGTCACCTCGTCCCAGCCGATCTTGGAGAGATCAGCGGGCGCGACCGGCGCGACCACTTCGGCGGGGGCGGGGCGGCGCGCGATCTGGCGCAGCTTCCAAGCGCTGAATCCCGCGAGCGCGGCGGCGGGGAGGATCACCAGATGCGGCATCCCCGGCAGCACGCCGAGCAGGCCGAGGATGATCGCCACCGGCGTCCACGTCCGTGCTGACCCGAACTGGCTGCCGATCTGGCCCGCCAGATCCATGCTCGACTTCACGCGCGTCACGATGGCGGCAGCGGCGATCGACAGCATCAGCGACGGAATCTGCGCGACGAGCGCGTCACCGATCGCGAGCAGCACGTAATTGTGCGCGGCATTGGCGATCGTCATGCCGTGGCTGACCGGGCCGAGGATCAAACCGCCGATGATGTTGGCGGCGAGGATCAGCAGGCCGGCGACCGCATCGCCCTTCACGAACTTGGACGAACCGTCCATCGACCCGTAGAAATCCGCCTCGGTGGCGACGTCGATGCGGCGCTGCTTGGCTTCCTCAGGCGTGATCAGGCCGGCGTTCAGGTCGGCGTCGATCGCCATCTGCTTGCCGGGGAGCGCATCGAGCGTGAAGCGCGCGGACACTTCAGACACGCGGCCCGCGCCCTTGGTCACCACGATCATGTTGATGATGACGAGGATGGTGAACACGAACAGCCCGACAACGTAATCGCCGCCGATCAGGAAGGTGCCGAACGCCTCGATGACGTGGCCCGCCGCGCTCTCGCCCTCATGCCCGTGCACCAGCACCACGCGGGTCGAGGCGACGTTGAGGCTCAATCGGAACAGCGTCGCGAACAACAGCACGGTCGGAAAGGCGGAAAAGTCGAGCGGCTTCTGCGCGTTGAGCGCGACCATCAGCACGGCAAGGCTGATCGTGATGTTCATGATGAAGAACACGTCGAGCAGCGCCGACGGGATCGGCACCACCATCAGCACGACGAGCATCAGGATCGCGACCGGCAGCGAGGCCTGCCGCGCGAACGGACCGATAGCCCCGGATTTGAGCGCCATAGCCATCCGTTAGCCCCCCATGCTCGCAAGCATCATGTACGCCAGCCGCGCCGTATTCGGCGTGGGGCGCAGCAGGCTGGCGGTTTCGGTGCGGCCGCTGTTGAGCCGGTCAATCGTCGCGCGCGCCCAGCTTGCCGCGTCGGCGGTGCTGGTCTCGGACGCGCCGGGGATGACATCCGCGCCATCGCCGAGCTTGGTAGCGGCAAGCTGGATCGGCGGGATGGCGATGCCGCCCTGCCCGAGCTTGTCGGTGAAACGCGCGTAGATTTGCGCAAGCGTACGAGGCTGGCCGGCGGCGGTGTAGAATACCGAGCGGTTGGCATGCGCGGCGGTCGGAAACATCGCCGCGCCGCTCGCATCCGGGTTTTGCGCCATTGTCTTCAGGAACGAGCGCGCGCCGCCCAGCCCCAGGAAATGCGCCATGTAGAGATCGGTGCTGGTGGCATCGCGGCCGATCGAGCTTTCGATTGCAGTCTTGTTGTCGCTGGCATGCTCCGCCGCCATCAGCGACGCGGTCTGCGGGTCGTTACGAAGGTCGAGGATCGCGCGGCGCGTCGCCGGGTCGCTCACCGTCATGCGGCCGCTGCCGCTGGTGGAGATCGCGTTTGCCGCCCAGTCGAGGCCATGTTCGGCGCCGTGCTGCTTGACAACCTTCAGCCAGCTTTGTTCGATGAACTGGTAGAGGCCCGATGCGCTCGACGCAGCCGAATGGGCATTGGCGCGCATCCCGCTCTCAAGCTGCGCCTGCCCCATCAGATAGTGGAAATCGACGCCGGTCTTCTGGCTCGCGAAGGCGATCGCGGACTGGATCGACCCGCCCACGTTGCTGCCTGTCGTCGATGTAAGCGGATTGAACGGCATTCTTCCCCGGCTGATAGCCCTTGTACCGGGGCATCACAGCAAGGGGCGTGCCAGTCTCCTAGGAATCAGGCGTAGGCGGCGATACCCGCGCTGCGCCGGTAGCCGGGACCGACGCCCCCGGTCAGATTTTGCAGGCGGCGGCGAACATTTGCCGCCATCAAATTCACGTAGATCCGGCACGTCTCGTTCAGCCGGTTGGCCTCCTCGGCAAGATCACGCAGGTCATCGCCAGCCGGGCCGTTGCCGAGCCGGGCGAGATCCTCGATGTGGCCAAGCTTGTCCGAGGTTGCCCGTTCCAGCGCGGCGGCGTCGTTCGCCTTCAGCGCCGCAATCTCGGCATGGAGCGATTCGATCACGCGGATCAGCGCATCGCGACGGATCATTTCGACGTCCACTCCTGCTTCATCGTCAGCATCCGGTCGGCAATCGCGTCCGGGTCGATCCTGTAACTGCCGTTCTCGATCTGCGCGCGCAGCGCCGCCACCCGCGCGGTATCGACCGGTGGCTGTGCCGCCGCTTCTGCCGCGACGCCCGAAAGCTGCGGCACCGCGCCAAGGTCATCGCCCCGCGCGACCGTCTTCGCCGCCGAGGCGACGCGGGTCACCGATGCGACCGGACGGCCGTTCGATGACAGGGGTTTAGGACCGATCGACTGAACCACGCGATACACCTCGGGTTTCACACAAGAGGTATAACGGCGGGCATCGCGCAAAGTTTAAGGATTTATCCTTCCCAACCGGGCAGCGTCACCTGGCCGGTCGCGACGGCGATGGTCTGCACGGGCACGCGCGACTCCTCAACCTTGATGAGCACGCGGCCACCTTCGGGTGCGTCACCCATCGCGATGCCTTCGCGCGTGATCGAGAAGCCGGGCGATCCCGCCTCGATCGTGACCGGATCGCCGCGATGGATCACCACCTCCGCCTTTGCCAACGGCGCACCGGCGGCGGCGCGTGCCGCCGGCGCGGTCGCGGCGGCGGTGACGGGGACGAACAGCCGCCAGTCCGGCCCGCTGCACGTCACCACCACCGCATCATGCGTGTCGGAACGCCACGACAGCGACACCATCGGGCAAGCGGCAAGTTTGAGCCGCCCGTCCACCGTGCTGCGCGCGCCGCCCTCAGCACCGATCGGCCGGCCGGTGAAGGTCGCGACCGCACGGTCGATCGTGGCGGTATCCTGAAACGAGGTCGCCGCCAGCGCAGGGCTGGCAACAAGCAGGAGCGGCAAGATGAAATAGCGCATCATGGTTTCCCGGATGGTCGATGAGGAATGGCGGCAAGATCGGACGGTATCGCGGCATCATCTTGCCGGGTGCCGGCAAAGCCGAGCGTGACCAGCACGTTACGATGGCCATAATCAGGCTTGGGCGCGCCGACGATGGTCATACGCCCGGCCGGCACCGCACGCGCGGCGGCGACCGCGACGGCAACCGCGCGTGCACGATCGGCGGCAAGGATCGCGCCGCTGCCGCTGGTCGGGTCGACATCGGCCGCCGAACCATCGACCGAACCGGTGATCCGCAACGTCACGCGCGGGTCTCGGGCCGCCTCGCGCGCCCAAGCGACGAGGCTGGCGGGCGTGCTTGGCAACACCGCCGAACCGGGCGCGAAATCGAGCATTGCGGCGGCGGCAAGCGGCATCGGATCGGGCGTTTTCGTCGCCTCGGGCGCATGGGTCGCGCCGAAGCCGGCGCGGATACCCTGCGCGAGCGCCTTACGGTCGAGATGCTGGCTCGCCTGTAGAAAAACGAAGAAGCCGACCAGCAGCAGCGCGAGATCGGCAAGCGTCATCAGCCACGCCGGGCGGCCGGAGGCGCTTTCGGGGAAATCGTCGTCGAGCGTCATGCCGCATCGACCTCGGCGAGCTTGGCGAAGGTCGCCGGGCGCGGCTGCTCGCGGATCGCCAACGCGACCAGCGGCGCCTCCAGCCGCAACCGCTCCATCGCCTCGCCCCGCGCCTGCCGCCGCAGCCGCGCCGCGATCGGTGCCGCGACGAGATTGGCGAGCAGCGCGCCGTACAACGTCGCCAGTAGCGCCACCGCCATCGCCGTGCCGATCGCACTGGGATCCTGCATCTTCACGAACATCGCAACCAGACCGACCAGCGTGCCGACCATACCCATCGCCGGCGCAAGCTCGGCCATGCCCGCCCATACATCGGCGGCGGCGACATGCCGGTCGATCCGCGCGCGGCGCGCGTGGCGGAGCAGTTCCTCGACCTCGGCCGGTGCGCGCCCATCGACGATCGCAGCAATCGCGGCGGCAAGATCGGGATCGGCGATCACCGAACGATCGAGCGCCACCACCCCGTGCCGTCGCGCGATCCGGCCCAAGGCGGCGATCTGATCGACCAGCGGGGTGGCATCAAACCGCCTGCGCGTGAGCGTCGGCAGCGCGGCAATCGCGCGGCCAAGATCGGCAAACGCGGTCCGCAGCACGGTCGCCAGCAGCGTACCGCCGCCAACGATCGCAAACGCGGTCGGATCAAGGAACGGCGCGAGGGTGAAAGTGTCGGTCATCGCCTGACGCGTTGCAAAGCGCGGGCCAGTTGCCCCGGCCGCTCCAGCAGGATGAACGCTGGCACCGTGGCCGGCAGCGACCGGCAGGCCTTGCCGGCCGCCCGGCAATCCTTTGCCGCCGCTTGCCGCCATTCACCGGCGAACACGCTCGAACGGCAGTTGGCACGGCGTTTGCTGTGTTCCCCGCGCAATCTTGCGCAGGAGTTCGCCCCGGTGGCCGACAATACGCTTTTCGGTATCCACGCCAACGCTCTCGAAGTGCGCTCGCAGCGTATGGGGGTGCTTGCCTCGAACATCGCCAACGCCTCCACCCCGGGCTTCAAGGCGAAGGACATTGACTTCCAGTCGGCCTTGTCCTCGCTGGAAAGCGGCAGCGGCGTGGACAGTGGCATGGCGGCGGCGACCAAGTATCGCGTGCCGAACCAGCCGTCGATGGACGGCAACACCGTCGAGCTCTCCAGCGAACAGACCGCCTTCGCGGAAAACGCAGTGCAATATCAGACCACCTTGTCGTTCCTGAACGGCCGCATCGCGCAGGTCACCCGCGCGCTGAAGGGGGAGTAAGATGTCGAACCCGCTCACCATCTTCCAGGTCGCCGGGCGCGCGATGTCCGCGCAGCTGGTGCGGATGAACACCACCGCGTCGAACCTCGCCAACGCCGGCGCGGTCGCGAGCAGCGCGGACACCGCCTACCGCACGATCAAGCCGGTGTTCCGCACCGAGTATGACAATGCCAGCGGCCTCGCCACCGTCAACGTCGAGCAGGTCGTCACGGCGGGGCAGGACCCCACCAAACGCTATGATCCCGCCAGCCCGATGGCCGACAAGGACGGCAACGTCTGGGAAAGCGCGGTCGATGAGACGCGCGAGATGGTCGACATGATGGAGACCTCGCGCAGTTACCAGAACAACGTCGAAGTGATGCAGACCGCCAAGTCGCTGATCCTCGATACCCTCAAGATGGGACGATAAGATGAGCGACTTCGACACGACGCTGTCCAGCCTCGGCATCAACAGCACGAGCAAGACCGCCGATGCAACGACCAGCAACACCACCAGCGGATCAACCACGCTCGGCCAGTCCGATTTCCTCAAGCTGCTGACCGCGCAGCTCAACAATCAGGACCCGTTCAGCCCGGTCGACAACACGCAGATGGTCGCGCAGATGGCGCAGATCTCCACCTCATCCGGGGTGAGCGACCTCAGCACCACGCTGAAGTCGATCGCGACCAAGCTCAACAGCACCAGCACCAGCGACGCGGTGTCCTTTGTCGGCAAGACCGTGCTGACCGCCGGATCGACCGCTTACGGCCGCAGCGCGGGCGGCATCGCCGGCGCGGTCGAACTCGGCGCGGCGGCGAGCGACGTGAAGGTGACGATCAGCGACGCCAGCGGCAACCCGCTCAAGACCTTGTCGCTTGGAAATCAGGCGGCCGGCACCGTGAAATACGATTGGGACGGCACCACCAGCGGCGGCACGGCGGCAGGCTCCGGCCCGTTCACCGTATCGGTCGCCGCGCAGAACAACGGCGCGACCGTCAAGGCGACCGGCCTCGTCTGGGCGCCGGTCGAATCGGTGTCGGTACCCTCCTCCGGCACGCCCAGCCTCAACGTCACCGGCATCGGCACCGTCGCGGTCAGCGACGTTCGCCAGGTCGGCTGATCCCTCTAAACCCCTCGCCCAAGGAACACGCACATGACCTTCTACACCTCGCTGTCCGGCCTGCAGGCGGCACAGACCGACATGTCGACCATCTCGAACAACCTCGCCAACGTATCGAGCGACGGTTTCAAAAAAACCCGCAGCGATTTCGCCGACGTGATGGCTACCAACTTCTACACCGACCCCAAGACGCAAGTCGGCATGGGCGTCAAACTGACGCAGAACGTCCAGCAGTTCGGCGAGGGTAACCTGAAGACCACCGGCGGTGCGCTCGATCTGGCGATTTCCGGCGATGGCTTCTTCACGGTACAGACCGGCAGCGGCAGCAGCGGCGCGCAGGCCTATACCCGCAACGGCAGCTTCACGGTCGGGCAGGATCACACCATCATCGATTCGCAAGGCAGCGCGCTGCTCGCCTTTCCGGTCGATGCATCCGGCAACGTGACGGCGACCGGCGCCGACGGCCTCGCCAAGGTGACGATCCCCACCACCAGCGGCACACCGCTCCCCACCTCGAAGGTGACGCTCGACGTCAATTTCGCCACGGGCGCGGCAGCCCCGGCCGCAACGTTCGACCGCAACACCCCGTCGACCTACAACAACTCCGCCATTACCACGATCTACGACAGCGCCGGCAACGCGCAACCGCTCACCAATTATTTCGTCCGCGACACCAAGGCCGATACCGCGACGTCGACCGGCTGGACGATGTATTCCTATGCCGGCGACCAGCAGCTTACCAGCGGCGGCGCGGCCGGGGTGCCGGTCAGCTTCGACACCAGCGGCACGATGACCGCGCCGTCGGGCCCGACCAGCTTTGACGCGTTCACCGCGTCGACAACCGGCATTTCGCAAAGCCTCTCGATCGATCTCGCCGGTTCGACGCAGAAGGCATCGACCTTCTCGGTCGCCGCGCGCAGCCAGGACGGCGCCTCGGTCGGCCAGTTCTCCGGCATCAGCGTCGGCAAGGACGGCGTTATCACCGCGAGCTTCTCCAACGGCGACAGCAAGGCGCTCGGCAAGGTCGCGGTCGCCAACTTCACCACGCCGACCGGCCTGCGCCAGCTCGGCAACAGCTACTGGAGCCCGACCGGAATTTCAGGCCAGGCATCGCTCGGCGCGCCGGGGGATAACGGCTTCGGCGGCCTGCTGTCGGGCACGATCGAGGGTTCGAACGTCGACATGACCGAGGAGCTGGTCAACCTGATCGCGGCGCAGCGCAACTTCCAGGCGAACTCGAAGGCGCTCGATACGCAGAGCCAGCTCATTCAGACCATCGTGCAGATCCAGGGCTAAGCCTTAGATGGACAAGCTGGTCTACACCGCGGCGACGGGCCTCAAGGCGCACATGCAGGCGCAGGCTGCGATCGCCAACAACATGGCGAACGCGGCGACGATCGGCTTTCGCGCCGATCGCGCGCTGTTCGACCGCGTGAACCTGACCGGCGAGGGCTTCGACAGCCGCATGCCCGCCTCGGAGGAGGTGCTCGACATCGACCGCACCGCCGGCGCCATCACGCAGACCGGCCGGCCGCTCGACATCGCGATTCCCGGCGAAAGCTGGCTCGCGGTGCAGGCGCCCGACGGCACCGAGGCGTACACCCGGCGCGGCGACCTTCAGGTCAACGCGTCGGGCGTGCTGGAGACGGGAGACGGCTTCCCGGTGATCGGCGCGTCGGGCGGCCCGATCACCGTTCCGCCCGCGCAAAGCATCAAGGTCGCCGAGGATGGATCGCTGATGATCGTCCCCAACGGCGGCGACCCGACGCGCCCGCAGATCCTCGACAAGCTGAAACTCGCCAGCCCCAAGGGTAGCCAGACCGTCAAGGGCCTCGACAATCTGCTGCGCGTCAAGGGCGGAGGCGTGCTGCCGCAGGACATGGACGCCAAGGTCGAGGGCGGTGCGCTTGAACAATCCAACGTCAACATGACGCAGGCGCTGGTCGACATGATCGAGAACCAGCGCAGCTACGAGGTTCAGGCGAACCTGATGAAAGAAGCCAAGACGATGGACGAGAGCGCCGCTTCGGTGATGCGCGTCTCCAGCCAGTAAGGGAAAAAGACCATGACCAGTGCAGCCATGCATATCGCCCGCACCGGGCTAGACGCGCAGGACATGCGGATGCGCGTGATCTCGAACAACCTCGCGAACGTCAACACCACCGCCTACAAGGCGGATCGCGCCAATTTCGAGACGCTTGCGTACCAGACGATCACCGCGCCAGGGTCGCCCAGCACCGCGGAATCAAACTATGCAACCGGGCTCAACCTCGGCACCGGCGTGCGCATCCAGGGTACGTCGCGGATCGACACGCAAGGGTCGATGCAGACCACCGGCAGCAGCCTCGACATGGCGCTCGACGGGGACGGCTATTTCCAGGTGCAGATGCCCGGGGGCACGCTCGGCTACACGCGCGCGGGCAATTTCTCACGCTCGGCCGAAGGGCTGCTCGTCACCTCGGAGGGGTATCAGGTGCAGCCCGGCATCACCATTCCGGAGGGTGCATCCTCGCTGACGATCGGCACCGACGGCACCGTCTCGGCGATCGTGCCGGGGCAGACCACCGCGACGCAGCTCGGCCAGATCCAGGTGGCGAGCTTCCCCAATTCGGCGGGACTGGCGGCGAAGGGCGACAACTACCTCACCGAAACCGCCGCCAGCGGCACCGCCAATCTCGGTGTGCCCGGACAGGACGGGCGCGGCAACGTGCGGCAGGGGATGCTGGAGGCGTCCAACGTCAACGTCGTCGAGGAACTGGTCGACATGATCGAGACGCAGCGCGCCTATGAGGTCAATTCCAAGATGATCTCCGCGACCGACGACATGCTCAAATACGTCAACCAGAACATCTGATGGGCATGTCGATCCGCTTCGCCACCGGTTTCTGCGCCGGTTCGGTGCTTGTCCTGCTGCTCGCGCCCGCCACGGCAGACGCCAAGCTGTTCGGCACCAAGAAGCCGCCGGTCGATTATTCGACCGTCATGGCGAGCGTGCCGGATGCGCCGCCGCCCGCCAACGGCGCGATCTTCCAGGCCAGCACCGGCTATGCCGCGCTGTACGAAGGCGCGCGCGCGCGCCGCGTCGGCGATGTGCTGACCATCGTACTGGTGGAAAGCACCGCCGCGTCGAAATCGGCCAGCTCAAAACTCGGCTCCAGCGGCGGGCTAAGCATCACCCCGCCGACGACAGGGTCGCTGTCGCTGTTCCAGGGCACCGACGCGAGCATCAGCGGCACGCGCAACTTCACCGGTCAAGGTGCCACCGACCAGTCGAACTCGCTTTCCGGCGAAGTCAGTGTGACGATCAGCAAGGTGCTGCCCAATGGCACGATGCTGATCCAGGGCCAGAAGCGCGTCACGCTCAACCGCGGTGACGAATTCGTCCAGATCAAGGGGCTGATCCGCGCCGCCGATATCGACGCGAGCAACCGCGTCCCCTCCACCCGCGTCGCGGACGCGCAGATCGCTTATACCGGCAAGGGCGACATCGCCCGCGCGAGCCGGCAAGGCTGGCTCGGCCGGTTCTTCTCCGTCGTCAGCCCGTTCTGACGCGGCGTAATTGGCATGTCTCTTGCTTTAACTCAGGCATGATGCCCCCCGAAAGGTTCTCGATGTTACGCTTGCCCCCGTTCGTGCTGATGTTGCTGGCGGCGTTGGCCACGGTGGTGGCGACGCCGGCGCGGGCGGACCGGATCAAGGATCTCGGCACGTTCCAGGGCATCCGATCGAACCAGCTCACCGGCTATGGGATCGTCGTCGGCCTGCCCGGCAGCGGCGATGATAATCTCGAATATACCATCCAGTCGATGAAGGCGGTCGCCTCGCGCTTCGGGTTGCAACTGCCGCCCAACGTCAACCCAGGCCTCAAGAATGCGGCGGTGGTGATGGTCACCGCCGATCTGCCGCCCTTCGCCAAGCCGGGCCAGCGGCTCGACATCACCGTCGCGTCGATGGGCAAGGCGAAGTCGCTGCGCGGTGGCGCGCTGATCCTCACACCGCTGATCGGTGCGGACGGCCAGATCTACGCGATGGCGCAGGGCAACCTCGCCGTTGGTGGCCTGGGTGCAGAGGGCAAGGACGGATCGCAGATCGTCATCAACGTCCCCTCCACTGGTCGCATTCCCGAAGGCGCCACGGTGGAGCGCGCCGTGCAGACCGGGTTCGAGACCGCACCCAACCTCACCTACAATCTGACCCGCGCCGATTTCACCACCGCGCAGAACGTCGCCGCCGCGATCAACGGTCGCCTCGGCACCGGCACCGCCGAGGCGACCGACGCGGTGTCGGTGAAGGTGCGCGCCCCCGTCGGCGGCGATATCCGCGCCGCGCTGATGAGCGAGATCGAGAATCTCGACGTGGTCGCGGCCGAACCGCCGGCGCGCGTCATCGTCAACGCACGCACCGGCACCGTCGTCATCAATTCGAGTGTCCGCGTCGGCAGCGCCGCCGTCACCCACGGCAAGCTCACCGTCCGCATCGACGAGAAGCAGGGCGTCAGCCAGCCCGCGCCGTTCGGCCAGGGCCAGACCACCAAGGTGCAGAAGAGCGCCGTCGCGGTCGACGAGGAAAAGCACCCGATGTTCCTGATCCAGCCCGGCCCGAAACTCGCCGACGTGGTGAAGGCGGTGAACGCGATCGGCGCGTCCCCGGCCGACCTCGTCGCCATCCTCGAAGCGCTCAAGGAAGCCGGCGCGCTCAAAGCGGATCTCATCATCCTGTGACCGACATCGCCCCCACTTCCTCCGCATCCGTCAGCGGCATCGGCCGAGACACGAGCCGCCTCGCCACCCGCGCCAACCTGGAAAAAGCGGGCAAGCAGTTCGAGGCGACATTCACCTCGATGATGCTGAAATCGATGCGATCGACGCATCTCGCCGACGATCTGTTCTCCTCCAAGGCGCTCGACACCTTCAAGGACATGCAGGACAAGCAGATCGCGCAGACCTGGGCGGACAAGGCGCCGCTCGGCATCGGCAAGGCGATGACCGACTTCCTCGCCAAGTCGCAGGCCAATCTCCAGCCGGCCACCGCGCCTGAGGCCAAGCCGAAGTGAGCGACCTGCTCGGCATCGGCGCCAGCGGGGTGCGCGCGTATCAAAGCGCGCTTACCACCGTGTCCGACAACATCGCCAACGCCACCACCACCGGCTACACCCGCCGCACGACCACGCTGAACGAGGTGGTGTCGGCCGACGGGGTCACGTCGCGCGCGGCCGTCGCCGTGAACGGCGTCGCGGTCGCCGGCACCGTGCGGCTGGCCGATGCGGTCAAGGCTGCGGACGTGCGCGCCACCAGCGCCGATCTCGCCAAGAGCGAGGCCGGCGTCACCACGCTTACCAGCATCCAGAGCGCGCTGACCGGCAGCGCGGTCGGTGATCGGCTGGCGGATTTCTTCAACGCCGCCACCGCCGTCGCCGCCGATCCCACCGCCTCCGCGCCGCGCTCGACCATGCTCGAAGCGGCGAGTTCGGTGGCGAGCGCCTTCACCGCCACCGGCAAGGCGCTCGACAACGTCGCCGCCGATCTCGACGTGACGGCGGAGAACGCCGTCGAGACGCTCACCAGCCTCGGCACCGCGCTCGCCAAGGTAAACGACGGCCTCGGCCGCGCCACCGCCGGCACCAGCGGCGCGGCACAGTTGCAGGACCAGCGCGACCAGATCCTCGACCAGATGAGCGCGATCAGCGACGTGTCAGTCACCACGGATGCCGCCGGCCGCGCGACCGTACGGCTGGGCGGCGCGAGCGGACCGACGCTGGTGTCGGGCAACAACGCGGGCGCGATCACCTATGTCCGCAACGGCGGCAGCGTGTCCTACGCGGTGCATTACGCGGGGGAGATCAACACGCTCACCCCAAACGGCGGCGCGCTCGCCGGCGTCAGCGACGGTGCGCAACGCATTGCCGATGCCCGCAGCCAGCTCGGCGCGATCGCCTCCGGCTTCACCAGCGGCGTCAACGCCGTGCAGGCACAAGGCGCAGACCTGAACGGCACCACCGGCGCGGCGATGTTCGCAACCGGCAGCACGCCTACCGACATCACACTCGCGCTCACCGACCCGAGCGGCATCGCCGCCGCCGCCGTCGGCGCAGGCAAGCGTGACAACAGCAATCTCGCCGCGCTCGCGTCGCTGCGCAGTTCCGGCGCATTCGAGAGCGACATCACCACGCTCGTCTCCGACAGCGCCGCCACCCTCGCCAGCCGCAAGACCATCGCCGACGCACAATCCTCGATCCGCGATGGCGCGGTGGCGGCGCGCGATGCGGTGTCCGGCGTCAACCTCGACAACGAGGCGGTCGATCTGATGCGCTTCCAGCAGGCCTATTCCGCATCGAGCCGCGTCATCCAGGTCGCGCGCGACACGTTCCAGTCCATCCTCGACATCCGCTAGGCCGCTTCGCATGCAGATCAGCACCAACCAGTTCTATTCGAACACCGCCTCGCTGCTGCAGAAGCTGACGGAGAAGACGAACGATATCCAAACGCAGATTTCGACCACGAAGAAATATGCCGCGCCCTCCGACAATGTCGTCGCGTATCAACAACTTGCCACGATCAAGCAGAGCGCCGCGGACAACACCGCCTATGCGTCGAACGTCAGCCTGGCGCAGAGCCTTCTCCAGCAATCGGACTCTGCGTTGACCTCGGTGGAAAGCGATCTCACCAAGGCGTCCGAACTCGTCACGCAGGCGAACAGCGACACGTTGAGCGATGCCCAGCGCAAGACGATCTCGACGCAATTGAAGAGCGTGATGGACGATCTCGCCAGCCTCGCCAATACGCGCGATGCGCGCGGCCAGCCGCTGTTCGGCGCCGCCACCGGCGACAGCGCGGTTACGAAGAACGCCGATGGCACGGTGAGCTTCACCGGCACCGGCACGCCGGCCAGCATCCCGATCGGTGATGGTGCCTCGATCCAGCCGACCGACAGCGCCGAACACGTGTTCGGCGGCATCGCCACGCCGGGCGGCACCAGCGATATCTTCTCGATCCTGTCCAAGTTCACCGCCGCGCTGGATGCGGGCGGCAGCGTGACTGCGGCGGCGGGCGAGGCCGGCACATCGCTGAGCGCAGCGCTGACGCAGGTGACGGGCGTCCACGGCGCGGTCGGCGCGCGCGCGGCACGGCTCGATCTCGTCTCCTCGACCATGAAGACCGCCGCCACCGATCTCGAGGCGACCCAATCGGGCATCGAGGATACCGACATCAGCACCGCTGTGATCGACCTGCAGAAGATGTCGACGGCGTTACAGGCCACGCAGGCGAGTTTCACCAAGCTGAGCGCGCTGTCGCTGTTCGATTACCTGAAGTGACGCGGCACCGGTAACGCGATGGCGACGAATCGCGATTAAGCAACGGCCTTACCGGTCGTTCCTTATACCGAGCACGTAGCGACTAAGAGGACTTCAACACCCATGTTTCCGGTCATCGGCCTCGTCGTCCTCCTCGTCATGATCTTCGGCGGTTTCGCGATCACCGGCGGCGCCCTCGGCCCCGTCATGGAGGCGATCCCGCACGAGATGATGATCATCGGCGGCGCCGCGGTCGGCGCGCTCATCATCGGCAATTCGATGAAGGAGCTGAAGGCGCTCGGCGGTGGCCTCGGCAAGGTGTTTAAGGGACCGAAATACAAGAAGCAGGATTATCTCGACACGATCTTCCTCGTGTCGAAGCTGATGAAGATGCTGCGCACCGATGGCCCGATCGCGCTGGAACCGCATGTCGAAGATCCGAAATCGTCCGCGGTCTTCGCGGAATATCCGCGCCTGCTGGCGGACCACACGCTCGTCAACCTGATCGCCGATACGCTGCGACTGGTGGTGGTCTCCTCCGGCACGCTCGACGTGCATGCGGTCGAGGAGGTGATGGACAATATGATCAAGACCCACCACCACGAGGTCGAGGGTCCACAGGGCACGATCGCCGGTCTCGCCGATGCGCTGCCCGCGCTCGGCATCGTCGCCGCCGTGCTCGGCGTGGTGAAGACGATGGGCTCGATCGACAAGCCGCCCGCGATTCTCGGGGCGATGATCGGCTCGGCGCTGGTCGGCACGTTCATGGGCGTGCTGCTCGCCTACGGCATCGTCGCGCCGCTCGCCAACCGGCTGAAGCAGGTGATCGATGCCGATGCGGCGATCTACCATGTCGTCAAACAGATCATCATCGCCTCGCTGCACGGCCACCCGCAGCCGCTGGTGATCGAGGCGGCGCGCTCCGGCATCGCCCACTCCAACCAACCCGGCTTCGCCGAGGTGTTCGACGGTTTGCGGGGGCGGTGAGCGTGATCCTGCCCCGCATCCCTGAACGGAGTCGGTACTGATGGCGGCCGCACGCGCACCGCACGGCAACAACCAGCCGCCCAAGATCATCTACAAGAAGATCTATATCGAAGGTCACGGCGGCCACCACGGCGGCGCGTGGAAGGTCGCCTATGCAGATTTCGTGACCGCGATGATGGCGTTCTTCCTGCTGATGTGGCTGCTCGGTGCCACTAACGAGAAGCAGCGCAAGGCACTCGCCGACTATTTCGCGCCGACATTGGTCGAGCTGAAGCAGAATAGCGCCGGCTCGAACGGCATCTTCGGCGGCGATTCGATCACCGCGCGCGACAATTACCCGCATGGCGCCAAGCAGACCGGCACCCGGTCCATGACGATTCCGGTCAATGCGAACGGCGGGTCGCAGACCGGCAGCGGCCAGGCCGGCTCGATGAGAAACCGCGAGATCGCCGCGCAGGATGCGAAGAATTTCACCGCAATGCACCGCCGCATCGAACAGGAAATGGCGGCCAGCCCGAAACTGTCCAAGCTCGCTTCGCACGTCCGCTTCGTGCGCACGCGCGACGGGTTGCGCATCGATCTGGTCGACGACGCCGACTATTCGATGTTCGCGCTCGGCACCACACAGCTCGATCCCCAGGCGGCGACACTGATCGGCATGATCGCGGACACGGTGAAGACCATGCCCAACCCGATCATGATTCGCGGCCACACCGATAGCCTCGGCTATGGCGACCCGATGGCGATGAACAACTGGATGCTGTCGAGCGGCCGTGCCGAGGCGACCCGGCGGCGGCTGGAGTCCGGCGGCATACCCGAAACCCGTTTCTACCGCATCGAAGGCGTGGCAGACCGTGAGCCGATGATCGCCAACACGCCGACCGATCCGCGCAACCGCCGCGTCGCCATCACCCTGCTCTACCGCGCGGGTGCGTTCGGCGAGTGATCGCGCTGCGTTCGCCTGTGAGGCTCGCCGTGCAGGCGGTGCTTGCGGCGCTGTTCCTCTATTCGCTGGTATCGTTGCCCGGCTTCGGTGTGCGCTGGGGCTGGTCGGCAGGCGGATTTGCGCTGCTGCTCGGCTGGGCGGGTGCAGCGGCTGCGGGCGTTTGGGCGTTCGCGCGTCGTCCGCGCTGGCCGAGCCTCGTCGGCATGACGCTGGTGCTTGCGGCGCTGCGCTGCGGATCGGCGGCGATCGCCGACGGCCGCATCTCACCGGGCGATCCGCATGCCTATGTCGACCTTGCGCGCAACCTGCTGCTGCACGGAGATTTCGGTATCTACGACAGCGGATTGGGGACGTATTTCCACGCCTTCTACCCGCCGCTCTATCCGCTGCTGCTGGCCGGCTGGGGATCTGTGCTGGGGTTTTCCACAGCCTCTGTCCTAGTGTTCGGCACGGTGATAGACGGTGCCGCGGCGATGTTGATCGCGCTGCTGGGCCGACGCCTGGGGGACGGTGCCGCAGGGTGCCGTGCGGCATGGCTGTATCTGGTGTGGCCGTCCGTCATCTTTTCCGCCCCGCTCGCACAAAAGGAGGGGCTGTGTGCGCTGCTGGTCCTGGCGCTCGCCCATGCGTGGCTGCGTGCCGGCAGCGGCTGGCGCGCGGCGGCGGCGGTGGGCGTGCCGGCCGGACTGCTCGCTCTGACGCAACCGGGGCAAGCGCCGCTTGCAGCACTCCTCGGGCTGGTGCTGTGGCGACACGTCGGACTTGCGCGCATGGTGCGGCGTGGCCTTGCCGCCGTGCCATTCGCATGTCTGGTGATGGTGCCCTGGTGGCTGCGCAACTGGCTTGTTTTCGGCGCTTTCGTGCCGCTCACCAGCGCAGGCGGGGTCAGCCTGTGGGTCGGCAACAATCCGCAGGCGACCGGCAACTGGATGCCGCCGCCGCCCCAACTGCATGGCCTGCCTGAACGCGCGCTCGGCCCGCGGATGAGCGCCATTGCGGTGGCGTGGATCAAAAGCGAGCCGCTCGGCTTCATCCGTCTCACCGCCACCAAGCTGGTGCGCGCCTGCGGTGTCGGCATCTTCGGCGTGGTGCGGCTGGAGGCGATGGCGCCTACCATCCCGCGCCCGCTTGCCGCTCTGCTATGGCCGGTGTCGCACCTCGCCCATGCCGCGCTGCTCGCGCTGGCCGCGTGGCGCACGGGGGCACGCACGGTGCCGACCGCGCTGGTCTTGCTTGTCGTCGCATGCGGCCTGCAACTGGTGCTGTTCGGTGTATGGTTCGAGTTCGGCGAACGCCACCGCGAGTTCGTCACGCCGTTCTTGTTGTTGCTCCTGTGCTGGCGACCCGCGCCAGCGGTTGGAAAACCCGCGCCGACACCCTAGCTTGTCCAGGTGAGCAACACCCCAGTCACCGCCCGGATCGTCGACGGTGCCGCGGCCATGTCCGCCGCCGAGTGGGACGCCTGTGCCGGCAGCGACCATCCGTTCCTCGCCCACGCTTTCCTGTCGATCCTTGAGGAATCGGGCAGCGCATGTCCGCGCACCGGCTGGCAGCCCGTGCCGGTGGTGATCGACGGCGCCGACGGCCGGCCCGCCGCGATCGCACCCGCTTATGCCAAGAGCCACAGCCAGGGCGAATATGTGTTCGATCACGCTTGGGCCGACGCCTACAGCCGCGCGGGCGGCGACTATTACCCCAAGCTCCAGATCGCGGTGCCGTTCACACCTGCCCCCGGCCCGCGCCTGCTGCTGCGCGACCCGGCGCTCGCACCCGCGTTGATCGCCGCGCTGGAATCCGTGACCGACCAGCACGGCCTGTCCTCCGCGCACGCCACCTTCGTCACGCCGGATCAGGTGCCGCTGTTCGAAGCGGCGGGCTGGCTGATCCGCGAGGGCACGCAGTTCCACTGGCGCAACGAGGGCTATGCAAGCTTCGACGACTTCCTCGGCGCGCTTTCCAGCCGCAAGCGCAAGGCGATCCGCAAGGAACGCACCGGTGCTCTGGAAAGCGGGATCATCGTCCGTCACCTCACCGGCGCGGAACTGACCGAGGCGGCCTGGGATGCGTTCTGGGTGTTCTATCAGGACACCGGCGCGCGCAAATGGGGCCAGCCGTACCTGACACGGCAGTTCTTCTCGCTGCTTGGTGAGCGGATGGGCGATCACGTCCTGCTGATGCTCGCCGAACGGGATGGCCGCCCGATCGCCGGCGCGCTCAACCTGATCGGCGCGGATACGCTGTACGGCCGCTACTGGGGATGTACCGAGGAGGTGCCGTTCCTCCATTTCGAGCTTTGCTATTACCAGGCGATCGACGCCGCGATCCGCCTTGGCAAGACGGTGGTGGAGGCGGGCGCGCAGGGCGAACACAAGCTTGCGCGCGGCTATGCGCCGGTGCCGACCTGGTCGGCGCACTACATTCCCGATCCGAACTTCCGCCGCGCCATCGCCGACTTCCTGAAGCGTGAACGTGCCTCGGTAGAGAGCGACCAGGAATATCTCAGCGAACTTACGCCGTTCAGGAAGGCGTAGCCATGCCGCGTCATCGCCGAATGATCGGCGCCCGCAACTCGACATCGCTGACCACCGGCCCCGGCTTGCTGTGGTCGACCTTGTACAGCACGCTTGACCCATCGCGCCACACCTCGACCAGCCCGGTCGCGAGGCGCGGATCGTACGCGGGTGGCTCGATCAACCACACGTAATCGAACGCATTGCGCGGGAAGCGTGCCAGCGAGGTCGAGATCGGCCGCCACCATTCGCGCGGGCATTGCACGGCTGTCACGATCTCGGACGGGTCGTGCGCGTACCGCCGCGCCTTGGCATATTGGGTGGTCAGCAACTGCGCACCGGCCATCGACCATTGATCGTTGGAATACGCCAGCTTCCGCTCCAACGCGATCGCGGGGAGATGTTCGAGCCGCGAAGCGGTCCAGTCGCCGTAGCATTTCTCGCCCACGAACGACACCAGACGTGCTCCGCGCGGCAGATGATCCAGTGCCTTCAACTCGCGATCATACGTGGTCGCATAGATCCAGAAGCTCGCCGTTGTCGCTGCGATACGGATCAGGAAAAACGCCAGCCCCGCCGCCGCCAGCACCGCCGCGCCGCGCTCCGACAGACCGGGCTTGGGCCGGATCGCGATCACCGCGATGGCAATCATGAACGGCACCAGCCGCATGTCGGCATAGGCCGACCCGAACACGATCCGCGGCAGGAAGATATAGACCAGCAGCAGGAACAGCGCCGAAAGCCCGAGATTGCGGGAGTATTCGATGTTGGGGTCGCGAAAGCCGCGTACAAGGATCATCAGCAGCACCGCGAGGCTGGCGATGTCGAGCACCTCCCAACGATCCCGGAACACCATAACGATCCAACCGATCTTGGCGCGCCAGTTAAACCAGTCGGTCGTCAGGCCGCCGACATGGTCGCCGGTGCGCCAGAACACCATCAGCACCATCGGCAACGCCAGCGGCACGCAGGCGATCCCCGCGCGCACGGGCGCGTTCCACCAGCGCCGGCCCGCCGTCTTCCCGGCATCATGCTGGCGGATCAGTTCGGCGGAGAACGCCAGCACGCCGAGCGTACCCCAGCCGAACGTGTGGCACAGCCACAACAGGCACGACAGCGGCACGAACACGGCAGCGCGCAGGCCCACCCGCCCGAGCCGCGCCATCCGCAGCCACAACGCGAACAGGTTGAGCGCGATCGCCATCGACAGCTCGAAATTGACGAAGCCGAAGTGGAACGGGTAGCCATAAGCGAGCGGCAATGCGAACAGGGCGGTGGCAGGGATGCGGCCATGCACCTCGCGGGCGATCCACAGCAGCCCCGACACGGTGAGCGCGGGAATCGCCATCACGATCAGCTTCACCCCGAGTTCGAGGCCGAAGACCTTCGCCATCGGGATGATGAGCAGATCGATGCCGAGATTGCCGATCAGCGACCAGTTGAAGTCGTACCATTCCTTCAAAAACGGATTGTCGGCGAGCGCGATTTGCACGCGGTATCGCCCCATGTGCCCGGGCAGATCGACCAGCGGCGGAATGTCCGGGCGCAGCAACGGGATAATCGCGATCAGCGTCGCGGCAATCACGAACAGGCGTGTCTGCCACCAACGCGGCGCTAACTGGGTCTCCATCGCTGTGCTTCTAGCGAGGTGGCCGCGCGTGCGGAAGCGCGAACAGAACGTCACGCCCATCGCTCCACGCCAGCCGCACGTCGCCAAGCCGGGCGGGATCGATCTGGCCGGGCGTGATGAGCCAGATCAGGTCGTATTGCGTCCTCGGAAGGTCGGTCAGCGCCTGCGCGAGCGTGCGGACCTGCGGCCGATCGGTGCAGGGCGCATCCGTCACGATCTGCGCACGATCGAGCGCGACGCCTCGCAGAAGCGCCATGTCGGGCAGGAACTCGGTCCGCGGGGTCCGCCACGGCTGCACGCATGCCTGTCCGACGAACGCGGCCACGCGAGCGCCCCGGGGGACATGATCGAGTGCGGCGAGGTGGCGTGCCCAGTCGCGGTTTTCGGCGGCGAAGCTGGCGGTGCCGGCGACGGTGCGCACCACCAGAAATGCCAGCGCGGCCCAGGCGAGCTCCGCACGGCGGCGTTGCGGGACGCGCGCGTTGAAGCGGATCGACAGCAGCGCCAGCACGATCGCATAGGGCGCGGTGGCCATTGCCGCCCCACCCGGGCCGGACGGCACCGCCACCAACAGCACCAGCAAGCCGAGCGCGGCCGCGGCGAGCATCGGCGCGTGGATGAAACGGCGGTCCTGATAGCTGCGGTGGATCATCAGCGCGACCAGGACGATCGACGCCCAGTCCAGCAGCCGCCAGCGGTCCCGTAAAGCGCCAAGCACCCAGCCGGGTTTCAGCGCGAGCGCTGCCAGCCAACCGCCGTCCACCCCACCCGGCCACCACGCCAGCAGCATCAGCGCCGGCGGCGCGATAGGCAAGCAATTCACCGCCGCGCGCCAGCCGCTCTCCGCCCAGCCACGCCGCACCGTGTCGCGTTCGACCGCGCGGGCACGCACCAGTTCGGCCGCAAAGATCATTACGCCGAGACTCGCCCAGCCGAGCGGATGCACCGCGTAGACCACCGCCGACAGCACCACGAACACGCCCGCGCGGGTCTGCCGCCTCCGCGCCAACCGCATCCACAGCGCGACCATGTTGAGCGCGAGCGCCATCGCCAGCGCGACATCGACACGCCCGTGGAGAAAGGCCGGATGATAGGCGAACGGCAGCGCGAGATAGGCGACCGGCTGCACGCGGCCATGCGCCTCGCGCGACAGCCACAGCATCCCCGCCGCCGCGATCACCGCGACCGACACGGCGGCCAACTTCACCGCCGGCACCAGCCCGATCAACGGCGCGAGGCCCATAACGAGCAGGTCCGCCCCGCAAGGGCGCCCTGGCGCAAGACACCACGCGCCCGGCCCGGCGCCCGCGTCAAGCATCCCCCGGTAGCGCACGAGCGCCGCCGGCAGATCGGTCAGCGGCGGGATCGGCGGCCACAGCAGCGGCGCGGCGGCGAGCACCAGCGCAAGCGCGATGCACCACCGCGTTTCCCACCATGGACGAGGAACGGCAGTCAGCACGACGGAGCGACAGTCTTACGACCGCTCAGCCACGTCGAGTTCCGGTAGGTGTCAGCGCTCGTCGCGCCGCCCCAGCAGCCGCAGGCGCAACGCGTTCAGCTTGATGAAGCCCGCTGCGTCGCGCTGATCGTAAGCGCCCTGATCGTCCTCGAAGGTGACGACCTTCTCCGAATACAGCGAATAAGGCGACTTGCGTCCGGTCACGTACACGCCGCCCTTGTAGAGCTTGAGCCGTACCGTGCCGGTCACCTTCGCCTGGCTGTGGTCGATCGCGGCCTGCAACATCTCGCGCTCGGGCGAGAACCAGAAGCCGTTATAGACCAGCTCGGCATAGCGCGGCGCGAGTTCGTCCTTGAGATGCGCCGCGCCGCGATCGAGCGTCAACTGCTCGATACCGCGATGCGCGAGGTGGTAGATCGTGCCGCCCGGCGTCTCGTACATGCCGCGCGACTTCATGCCGACAAAGCGGTTCTCGACCAGATCAAGCCGGCCGATGCCATGCTTACGGCCCAGCTCGTTGAGCGCGGCCAGCAACGTCGCCGGCGACATCGCCTCACCGTTGAGCGCGACGCCGTCGCCGCGCTCGAAGTCGATCGTGATGACCTCGGGCTCGTTGGGCGCGTCCTCGGGATTGACGGTGCGCGAATAGACATACTCGGGCACCTCCTGCCACGGATCCTCGAGCACCTTGCCCTCGGACGAGGTGTGCAGCAGGTTGGCATCGGTCGAGAACGGCGATTCGCCGCGTTTGTCCTTCGACACCGCGATCTGATGCTGTTCGGCGAACTCGACGAGGCGCGTGCGGCTAGTAAGATCCCACTCGCGCCACGGCGCGATCACCTTGATATCGGGGGCGAGCGCGTAATAGCCCAGCTCGAAGCGGACCTGATCGTTGCCCTTGCCGGTCGCGCCGTGGCTGACCGCGTCGGCGTTCACCATCCGCGCGATCTCGATCTGGCGCTTGGCGATCAGCGGCCGCGCGATCGAGGTGCCGAGCAGGTACAGCCCCTCGTACAGCGCATTGGCGCGCATCATCGGGAACACGTAATCCTTGACGAACGTCTCGCGCAGATCGTCGATGAAAATGTGCTCAGGCTTCACGCCGGCCGCTTCCGCCTTCTTGCGCGCCGGTTCGAGTTCCTCACCCTGGCCGAGATCGGCGGTGAAGGTGACGACCTCGCAATTATAGGTCTGCTGGAGCCACTTGAGAATCACCGAGGTATCGAGGCCGCCCGAATAGGCGAGGACGACGCGATTGATCTGATCGGACATGGGCAGCTCCGGCGAGAAAGGGGTTGCCCGCGCCTCTAGGCGGCAGTGGCCACCTTCGCAACCGTGATGCGCGCCGACAGCGATGGCAGGAAGGCCCGCACGGCAATTGCGATAGGAAACACGAAGACGATCCAAGTCATTCCGTCTCCACGCTGGCGTCCTCCTATAGTCATGGTAGCTTGGCGCAGATGCAGGACGCGATAAACCGGCTAACCCCGAAACAATCCCAATGTCTCGCGCTTGTCGCCGAGGGCATGACGAGCAAGGAGATCGCCCGGTCGCTCGGCCTCTCCGCGCGTACAGTCGACGATCATGTCGAGAAGGCCAGGATCAAGCTCGGCGCGCCGACACGACAACGCGCTGTCGCCATCTTTCGCGCCCAACAGGCCGTGCCGTCGACACCGTATCAATTACGGTGTGAGCCGCCGGCAGTGGACGAATCGGCCATGCCCGAGCCAATCAACGCTCCGACATCGGGGCTGAACGACAGCGGGGCGGTGCCTTTCGGGCACTTTCCCGCAGTCGCGACGTCACAACCTTCGTCACGCATACCGGAAGCCGTTTATCATCCATCGTCGACCCTGACCGTCACCATGCAAATCCTTGCCATCGCAGCAGCCATCGCGCTGATCGCGCTGGCGAGTCCGCAACTGATCCGGGGCGCCGAGGCGATAGCGGACTTCATACTCAAGACCACGCGAACGGACCGGGGGATCCACCTCCCCCGGTAAAGGGAAGCTCATGTCCGCACCTTATGCACTATCCACTCTTACAGTCGCGATACGCCAAGATCGCTGTCGCCCCGATGCGACATCCTCGCACATGACGTGCGCCATCTTCGCCTGATGGCCGCTTGACCGGCCCGAGGCATCCTGCTTCCGCCCGGTCATGCTTCACACCGCTATCCAGATCTATGTGAATGCTTTCCTGCCGCTGTGCCTGCTCACGCTCGGCGCGGCGATCCGGTGGGGCGGCACGACGGAGCGAATTGTCGCATGGTCCTGCGTTTTGGCATCCTCGATGCAAAAGCTGTTGATGGCCCTGTTCGGCCACAGCTTCCAGCAACTCGAACCGACCGTCATGGTCGTCGATCTGACCCTGCTGATCGCGTTGTGCTGGGTGGGTTTGCGCGATCCGCGCTGGTGGGTGCTTACGATGTGCGCGTTGCAGTTGCTATCCGCCTCGACACATCTCGAGCATCTGGTGGATACGGGCATGTCGCCACTCGCCTACGCGATTTTGAGCGGCACGGGTGCATACCCGACCCAGTTTCTGCTGATCGCCGGGATCGTCGGGTATCACGCACGGACGAACCGACGCGTCACAGGCGTGCGATAGGGTCGGAATCGTCTTTCGAGATTCTGGCGGCGCGTCTCGCCCCGCCATGCCGGCTCGCCCGGCGATACGATCGGCACCAGCGGTTGCGCGCGCTGAACGTGTTGTACGACACGTTGCGTGCGGTTGCCGGGGAGCTTGCGGTCGCGCCGAATGCGGTGCGCGCGTGCGATTACATCCGCCCGGATCTGGTGGATGATGTGGCGTTCGCGCTCGGCCTGTGGATTTCGCCGGGCGATTAGGCATCCGCCGGACGTCAGGCTTCGGGGCGCCGACCCGATCGGCGCCCCTCGCGTCGGTTTACCGATCGAAGCTGTCCGCGCGTTGCCCCAGCAACGTCACCTCGACCCGGCGATTGAGTCGCATTCCCGCCGGCGTGGCGTTGGTCGCGACGGGATCGCCCTCGCCATGCCCGCGTACGCGGAAGCGGGCGCGCACCACGCCGAGTTGGTCGAAGGCGGTGCGCACGCTTTCCGCACGGCGTTCGGACAGATCCTGGTTATGCGCATCGGTGCCGCGGGAATCGGTAAAGCCGTCGATCGAGACGCGCACGCCGGGATTGTCCTTCAGATAGCCGGCCAGCGCCTGCAACTTGTCGATCGCGTGCGGGCGCAGCACCGCCGAGTCGGTCTGGAACAGCACATCCTCCTGCAAGGTCATGCGCGCGCCCTCGGGCGTCTGGCGGAAATGGTAGTCGCGCATCGCACTGCGATCCCAATGACCGCGATTGGGTCCGCCACCGGGGCCACCACGATCGACCACCACGACCTCCTCGCGCACCGTGCGCCCGGGGCCGTAGCGATCCCAGTTGAAGCGTGCGCGGTCCGGCCCCGCGACTTCGGCGAAGGCACTGTCGGCGGCGTCCGCTTCGCGCCGGTTGATATAGCCGTCGCGGTTAAAGTCGAAATTGCGCATCACGAAGGCGCGGCCACGCGGGGTGCCGCGCAGCTCGGGGTACAGCATCGGCACGCCCGGCCCGGCAAGCCGATAGGGGTGATCGCCCGGCGCCCAGTCCCACCGGCCCTGTGCGGATGCCGGCACCGCGACCAGCAGCGCGCTGGCGGCAGTCGCCACCGCGAGGATCATACGGTTAGTCGTTTTCATGTAAAATTCCTTTGTCGGCCCACTCTTGATGCAGGTTTGCCCGAACGCGCTTGAACGCCGCGTGAGCCATGCCGACAGGTGCCGTTCAGCGTATCGGCAGCCCGATCCGGGTAGCGGCACCGCGAACCTCGTCGAACAGCGTGGCCTCGGTGCCGGTCATCCACACCTGCCCGGTCCCGGCGAGCGCGTCGAACAGCGCGGCGCGCCGGCGCGGGTCGAGATGCGCGGCCACCTCGTCGAGCAGCAGCACCGGATGCCGCCCGGTGCGCGCCGCGACCAGCCCGGCATGCGCGAGCACGGTGCCGAGCAGCAGCGCCTTCTGCTCGCCGGTGGAACACAATGCCGCTGCCTGCCCCTTGCCAAGATGTGTGACGGCAAGGTCGGCGCGGTGCGGGCCGATCAGCGTGCGCCCCGCCGCCATATCGCGGCGGCGGCCGGCGGCGAGATCGGCGGCGAAGGTGTCGCCCTGCCCGGTCCACCCCTCCAGCACCAGCCCGGCGCGCGCGAACGGCCCGTCCGGCTGATCCGCGAGCACAGCGCCGAGCGACGCCACCGTCTCGCGCCGTGCGGCGTCGATCGCCGCGCCATGCTCGCCCATCTGCGCCTCCAGCGCGGTGACCCAGTCGGCGTCGAGCGGCGCACCCTCCGCCGCTTCGCCGAGCAGGCGGTTGCGCGCGCGCATCGCCGCATCATAGCGGTTGGCGTGGACGGCATGGCCGGGCGCCAGCGCCAGCGTCAACCGGTCAAGGAAGCGCCGCCGCTCGGATGCCGGCTCGACGAACAGCCGGTCCATCGCCGGGGTCAGCCACAACACCGTCGTCCATTCCGCGAGCGCGGTCGCGGCGGCGGCGGCGCCCTGGATGCGCACGATCCGCCGCTCGGGCGCGGTGGGGACCGTGCCGGTCGCGATCTGCACGTCGTCACCGATGGTTGCCGCCACGCCGAACCCGCCGGCACCGCCCTGCCGCGCCATCTCGCCAAGCGCCGCCTGCCTGAGGCCCCGCCCCGGCGCGAGCAGCGACACCGCCTCGATCACGTTGGTCTTGCCCGCGCCATTCTCGCCGGTCAGCACGACGAAGCCGGCGCCCGGCTCCAGCGTCAGATCGGCATGATTGCGGAAATCGGTGAGGACGAGGCGCGACAGCATCGCGGGTCGCCTTAGCGGCAATCGCGACCATGACGCCAGTTTCACGCAACCGTCGCATCGACCCGGCTATTGAGCAGGCACCCCAAAGGAGAACCCCGATGCGCCTGCCCCTGATCGCCCCCGCCGACCTCTCGCCCGAACAGAAGCCGCTCTATGACGACATGAAGACCGGCATCGCCAGCAACTTCAACGATTTCAAGGTGCTCGCCGATAACGGCGCGCTGATGGGGCCGTGGAACCCGTGGCTGCACGAACCCGTCATCGGCAAGGCGGTGTGGGATCTCACCAAGGCGATGTCGATGCAGGCGACGCTGCCCGATGCGGCGCGACAGATCGCGATCCTCGTCACCGGCGCGCATTTTGATGCCGCGTACGAGATCTACGCCCACATCGCCGTCGCCGAGCGCGAGAAGATGCCGCCCGCGCGCCTGTCCGCGCTGTGCGCCAACATCAAGCCTGCCGATCTGAACCCGGAAGAGAGCGTCGCATACGACGTCGCGTTCGCGCTGGTGAACGGCGGCGTGCTGCCCGAACCTTGCTACCGACTCGCCGTGGAAACCTTCGACCAGCACGGCGCGAACGAGCTGATCTACCTGGTCGGCCTGTATGCGCTGGTGTCGATGACGCTCAACGGGTTCAACGTGCCAGTGCCGGAACGCGACTGATTGCCCTATTTCCGACATGACGCGAACGTCATTTCACCGTTCGTTCGCGTCCATGTAGAGCGCCTTATCCGGGCGTTGCGGCGCACACCCCTTAGCCCCTATGGCTCGATCGCCTGTTCGTAGGAACGGGCACCGGGCGGGGCGCGGGCCGGGCGGTGGTTTGAACGGAGCGTGGGTCTTTTGCGCGGATGATGCTGGCAGGCGGTTACGAATATTGGCGCTGGCACGACCGGTCCTTCCGGCGGCGTGCCTTCGCGTTCGGCCTCGCTTTGGCGATCGAGCTGCTCATCGCGCTGTTGGTGCTGCTGTGGGGATCGCAGCGCCCCACCGCCGTGCCGCCGAAGCCGAGCGAACTGCACCTGTTCGTCCCCTCCGAACTGCCCGACCCCGCCAGGAAACCCGCCGCCAAGGGTGAGAAAACCACCGTCCAGCACCAGCAGAAGGCCACCGCGCCCAAAGTCACTCAGCCCAAGCCCGACATCGTGCCGCCACCCCCGCCGGTGCCGGTCCCGCCCAAGCTCATCACCATGAGCCAGGACGATTTCGCCGCGACCGACATTTCCAAGCTGCCCACCCACGGCAGCGACAGCGGTGACGACAAGCCCGGCGGCGGCAACAAGGGTGGTGCGGCCTATGGCCCCGGCGAAGGCCCGGGCGGCGAGCGGCTGTACAACGCCGAATGGTATCGCGAGCCGACCGATGCCGAACTGAACGGCTATATGCCCAAGAACGTGCAGGACCCCGAATACGCCGACATCGCCTGCCGCACGATCGAATCCTACCATGTCGACAATTGCCGCTCGCTTGGCGAATCGCCGATCGGCTCCGGCCTCTCCCGCGCGATGCGACTGGCGGCGTGGCAGTTCCTCGTCCGCCCGCCCCGCGTCGGCGGCAAGCCGCTGATCGGCGCGTGGGTGCGCATCCACATTTACTTTACCAGGCGCGCCGCGAAGGAATAGCCGGGCAAGCTTGGCGCAACACACGCCGCGTACCCAGCCTGCCATTGAGCCGGCCCGCCGCCCTGCCCGCTCGTTCGTTCCGAGCGTAGTCGAGGGATGGTCAGGCAGAGCAGGTGTCTTGCCTTTGCTCGACACGAACCGGGCGTGAAGGGAGAGGAACGCGCCCGCCCTTCACGCGGAAATTTTTGCCTAGCGGAAAAATCGGCCGCCCGGTCCATCCTATAATATCGGCATGGGGACATTCAGGCCCCGCACTTGTGCCGAGGTCCAGCGTGAACGCGATCCAATCCTTCCTGAAACAGATCGGCACGCGCCGGATGTACCTGATGGGCGGTGTCGCGGTGGCGATGCTGGCGGCGCTCACCTTTCTCGCGTTTCGCGGCAGTTCGGCGGAACTGGGCTATCTCTACACCGATCTCGACCCGTCCGCCGCACAGAGCATCTCGCAGAAGCTCACCGCGCAGAACGTGCCGTTCCGCATATCGGGCGACGGCACCGCGATCATGGCGCCGACCGACCAGCTCGCGCAACTGCGCATGAGCATGGCGGGCGAGCAGGTCGGCGGCAAGATCGGCTACGACGTGCTCGACAGCGCCAGCCCGTTCGGCCTGTCCTCCAGTCGCGAGAAGATGGACGAAACGCGCGCGACCGAGGGCGAGCTCGCCCGCTCGATCGCGACGCTCGAGGCGGTGTCGAGCGCGCGCGTCCACATCGTCATGCCGGAACGTGCGGTGTTTTCGGACGAGGGGCGCAAGGCCACCGCCGGCGTAACGGTGCGCACGCGCGGCCGGCTCTCGCCCGAGAACGTGCAGGCGATCCGCTACCTCGTTTCCTCCTCCGTCCCCGAACTGTCGCCGGAATCGGTGTCGATCGTCGATCAGACCGGCCGCCTGCTCGCCCGCGCCGGCGATGCGGGTGCCGCGACCAACGCGGAGACCGACGAGATGCAGCAGGCGATGGAAGAGAAACTGCGCGCACAGATCGAAAGTCTGGTCGAGCCGATCGTCGGCGCCGGCAAAGTCCGCGCCGAGGTGTCCGCCAATATTGACCGCGACAGCCGCCGCGAGGAATCACAGACTTTCGATCCCGACAAGCAGGTGATCGCGCACCAGACCTCGGTGGAATCGGGCGACCAGAGCCAGGAGGGCAACGCCGCCGCACAGGGCGCGTCGGTGTCCGCGCAGTTGCCCGGCAACGCGCCGGCACCCACCGCGGGCGGCAGCGATACCCGCCAGGCAAACAGCAAGCAGACCTCGGAAGACACCACGTACGACAACACCCGCACCAACGCGGTCGTCGTCCGCCAGCCCGGCACGCTGAAGCGCCTTACCGTCGCGGTGATGATCGACAGCGGCGCCAAGCCGCTCCCCGCCGCACAGGTCCAGCGCCTCACCACGCTTGTCCAGAACGCGGTAGGCTACGACGCGCAGCGCGGCGACAGCGTCGCGATCGAGAACATGCCCTTCGCCCAGCCCGAGGAGGTCGCCCCGCTCGGCAGTTTCCTCAGCAGCCTGCCCAAGGACCAGATCTTCAACCTGCTCAAACTGGTGGTGATCGGCGCGATCGGGCTGTTCGCGCTGAAGATGATGCGCACCCGTGGCGGCGGCGCCGACCTGCCCGAGGGTGCAGTGCAGGAGCAGACGCTCCTCGGCCGCATCCTGCCGCCCGCGATCACCGGTGCGCCGGCGCTCGCGGCGCTCCCCGCGGGCGACGGCGTGTCGCACATGGAGCAGATCGACCAGGAGATCGCACTCGCCCAGGTCGAGGGCGGCATCAAAGCCTCCTCGCTGCGTCGCATCGGCGAGACGATCACCGCCAACCCCGCTGAATCGGTTTCCGTCATCCGGCAATGGATGAACGCGTGATGGAGAGTAACATGGACGCCACCGCATCTTCCCAGCCCGCCCCAGACCTTGCCGCGTTCGGCACCAGCTTCGACACCGGCCACGATGTCGCGCTGAACGCGCGCGAGCCCGCCGGCCTCGAAGCCTTGTTCGACGTGCCCGTCCGCGTCCAGGCGATCCTCGGCCGCGCCCGCATGCCGATCTCCGATCTGATGGCGCTGCGCCCCGGCGTGGTGGTCGAGCTCGATCGCCGCATCGGTGAATCGATCGACATCCTCGTCAACAACCGGCTGATCGCACGCGGCGAGGTGGTGATGATCGACAATGCGCTCGGCGTCACGCTCACCGAAATCGTCCGGCATGAGAATTGAGCACGATGCCTGACGAGACGATACCGATCCGCATGATCCTGCTCGGCCCGCCCGGCACCGAAATCCGCCACGCCGCCGAAATGGCGCGGGATAGCGGCGCGGACGTGACGCTCGCCGACGATACCGCGCACGCGCTCGCCACCTTGCGCGAACACGGCAGCGATCTCGTCATGATCGACGTCGCGATCGATACGCCCGCCTTCCTGCGTGCCTTGCGCGCCGAACGGTTCGCGGTGCCGGTGCTCGCCTGCGGCATCGGCGCGCCCGCCGAACGCGCGGTCGCCGCGGTACGCGCCGGCGCGTGGGATTACGTGCCGCTGCCACTCGAACGCGCGCTCATCGCCGCCGCCATCGCCGCCGTCGCGAGACGCCCCGCCGCGATCATCGGCGAGGCACCCGCGCTGCGCCAGGCGGTCCGCTTCGGCCTGGCGATGGCCCCTGCCGGCGCGGCGATCCTCGTCACCGGCGAACATGGCGCGGGCAAGGCGCTGATGGCGCGCACCATCCACGACTCATCGCGGCTGAGCGGCCCGTTCGTCATGGTCGATTGCGCATGCCTCGACGAAGCGGTGCTCGAATCCGAACTGTTCGGGCATGAGGCGGGCGATTTTCCCGGCGCGGTGGCGCGCCGCGTCGGCCGCATCGACGAAGCGCGCGGCGGCACGCTGTTCCTGCGCGAGATCGGCGCGCTGCCCGCGCACACGCAAGCCCGGCTGCTCGATCTGTTGCAAGGCAGCGTCGGCCACCGCATCGGCGGCCCGCGCATGGACCAGAGCGCACGGCTGATCGCCAGCAATATCGGCGATCTCCATGCCGAGGTCGCCAGCGGCAGCTTCCGCGCCGATCTGCTCGCGCGGTTCGGCATGATCCAGGTGGCGCTCCCGCCGCTGCGCGCGCGCGGCGACGATATCGCGCTGCTCGCCCGCCATTTCGCGCACACCGCCAATATGCAGTGCCACCAGCACGACGGCGGGGTGGACGACGATGCGCTCGATCTGCTCAGCCGTCACGACTGGCCCGGCAACGTCCGCGAGCTGGAGGCGACCGTCCACCGCGCGGCGATGCTCGCCGGTGGCCGCCCGATCGCCGCCGCCGACATCGTGCTCAACACCACGCGCGCACCCGCCCGCACGCCGGTCGACAGCCTCGTCGGGCGCACCATGGCCGAGGTCGAGCGCGAGCTGATCCTGCACACGCTGGAAAAGTGCCGGGGCAACCGCACCACCGCCTCCTCGATCCTCGGCATCTCGGTGCGCACCATGCGCAACAAGCTGCGCACCTTCATGGATGCGGGTTTCCCCGTCTCCCCGTGCTGAGATAGACCATGCCAACCAGCCTCCCCAATGGCGTAAACGCCTTCCTGGAACGCATCGGCGCGGGCCGCGATCTCGCGCTTGCCGGCACGGTGGTCGCGATCATCGCGATGCTGATCCTGCCGATGCCGGGCTGGCTGCTCGATTTCGGCCTCGCGCTGTCGATCACCGTGTCGGTGATGATCCTGATGACCGCCTTGTTCATCGAAAAGCCGCTTCAGCTCTCCGCCTTCCCGACGATCCTCTTGATCGCGACGATGCTGCGGCTCGGGCTCAACCTCGCCTCCACCCGGCTGATCCTGTCGCACGGGCAGGAGGGCACGCATGCGGCGGGCGGCGTGATCGCGGCGTTCGGCGAGTTCCTGATGGGCGGTCAGACCATCATCGGCATCACCATCTTCCTGATCCTGATCGTCATCAACTTCGTCGTCATCACCAAGGGTGCGGGCCGCATCGCCGAGGTCGCCGCGCGCTTCAGCCTCGATGCGATGCCCGGCAAGCAGATGGCGATCGACGCCGACTTGAACGCCGGCATGATCGACGAAAAGACCGCGCGTGAGCGCCGCAGCGAGCTGGAGGCGGAAAGCGGCTTCTTCGGCGCAATGGACGGTGCCTCCAAGTTCGTGAAGGGCGATGCCGTCGCCGGGCTGATGATCACCGGCATCAACGCCGTCGTCGGGCTGATCCTCGGCGTGGCGATCCACGGCGTCGATTTCTTCACCGCGTTCAACACCTATACCACGCTGACCGTCGGCGACGGCCTCGTGACCCAGATCCCCGCGCTGATCGTATCGACCGCTGCCGGCCTGCTCGTCTCCAAGGGCGGCGTTACCGGGCAGACCGGCGCGGCGCTGGGCGATCAGCTCGGGCGCTTCCCCAAGGCGTTCGGCATGTCGGCGTTCCTGCTCGGCGGTTTGGCGCTGATGCCGGGGCTGCCGTTCATCCCCTTCGCCACGCTCGCCGGCATCTGCGGCTACGCCGCCTGGGCGATGAGCAAGCAGGCCGAGCGCAAGGCGGTCCTCGCCCGCGCCGATGCGAACGCCGCCGACGCTGCGGCCAACCAGGTCGAGGAACCGATTTCGCAGACGCTGGCGATCGACGCAGTACGGATCGAGATCGGCTATGCCCTCCTGCCGATGGCGAACGGCGCCAATGCCGAACCCCGCCTCGACGACCAGATCCGCGCGCTGCGCCGCCAGTTCGCCACCGATTACGGCTTCGTGCTGCCACCGGTGCGCATCCTCGACAATATGGCGCTGAAGCCCAACGATTACGTCGTCTACGTCCGCGAAACCGAAGTCGGGCGCGGCGAGGTGCGGCTCGACCGGCTGCTCGTCATCAACCCTACCGGCGCGCATACTGGCCTATCGGGCGAGGAGACGCGCGAGCCGGTGTTCAACCTGCCCGCGCTGTGGATCGGCCGTGAGCTTCGCGACGAGGCCAATTTTCGCGGCCTCACCGTGGTCGATTGCGGCACGATCGTCACCACCCACCTCACCGAACTGGTCAAGGACAATATCGCCGATCTGCTCTCGTACAGCGAGACGCAGAAACTGCTCGGCGATCTCCACAAGGACAGCGAGAAACTCGCTGCCGATCTGGTGCCGTCGAAAATCTCGGTGTCGGGGGTGCAGCGCATCCTCCAGAACCTGCTCGCGGAAGGCGTGTCGATCCGCGACCTGCCGACCATCCTCGAAGGCATCGCCGAAGCCGTGCCGCTCACTAACAACCTCACGCAGATGACCGAGTACGTCCGCGCGCGGCTCGCCCGGCAGATCTCCGCACAACAGGCGCGCGACGGCGCGATCCCGATCGTCACGCTATCCCCCGAATGGGACCGCGAGTTCAGCGAAAGCGTGATCGGCGACGGCGACGAGCGCCACCTCGCGATGGCCCCCTCCAACCTCCAGAAGTTCATCGCCCACGTCCGCGACACGTTCGACCGGATGGCGGTGGACGGCGAGATTCCCTGCATCCTCACCAACCCGTCGATCCGCCCGTTCGTCCGCTCGATCATCGAACGCGTTCGCCCCGCCACGGTGGTGCTGTCGCAGAACGAGATCCACCCGCGCGCCCGCGTCCGCGCGCTCGGCGCGATCGGGTGATGTGCGTCCTATAATACGCCCATGACCCCGATCGCGGCCACAGCGCCCGCACCCACAGCGCCGCCCGCAGCGCCCAAAGCGGCCGACCGCGACGATCGGTTCGCCGCGATGGTCGACGACGGCGGCGCGGACGCGCTCGCCCCGAGCGCGCGCCCGGCGCAGGATGCCGCCAAACCCGCACCCGCCGCCAAGCCGACGCCGGCCACCGCGCCGCAGACCACCGCCGCCGCCACGCTCGCCGCGCTGATTGCCGCCGCCAATGGCGAGGCCGCTCCCGCGCCCGCCGACGCGCCAGTCGCGCCCGAAGCAAAGCCCGATGGGCAAGCCCCCGCCGACCCCAAGGCGGAGGCCAAGCCAACCGACAAGGACGCACCCGCACCAGCCGCCGCTTCAGCCCCAACGCTACCGATCACCGCGCCCGTCCTCGCCGCGACGCCGACGCCGCTCGCGCCCGCCCCGCACATAGCCGCGCCGACTGCGAAAGTCTCGCCCAAGGACGAAAAGGTCGCGACCGCGTCCGCCGCCGACGCCAAGGCCACGCACGCAACACCGGCCCCCGCCGAGGCACCGCCCACCAAGGCCGAGACCACACCGACCGGCGACTTCAAGGCCGCGCTCGATGCCACGATCACGCCCGCGCAGCCGCACACCGCCGCCGCGCATCTGCCCGCGCCCGACGCCCCCGTCGTCTCGATCCGCCCCGGCCAGCTGGCGGCGGACACCGGCATCCAGATCGCGCGGCAGATCAACGCGGGCGAGAACGAGTTCCTGCTCCGCCTCAATCCCGCCGAGCACGGCCATATCCAGATCCACATGCGCTTCGCCGAGGATGGTGCTTTGCGCGCGGTGATCTCCGCCGACAGCGCCACCGTGCTCGACATGCTGCGCAAAGACAGCGGCGATCTCGACCGTGCGCTTGGTCATGCCGGCGTGCGCACCGATGCGCAGTCGTTCAGCTTTGATTCGCAGGGCCAGCCCGACGGCGGCCAGCGCCAGCCGCGCGGCACGCCGCAGGGATCGGCGCAAAGCTGGAACCACACCGCCAGCGATCAGACCGAAGACACCCCGCTCCCCCGCTTCCGCCCGTTGCACGGCGGGCTGGGCGTGCTCGACCGTTTAGCATGAAGGATCATCGATCATGACGACCGTCACCACCAACACCGGCGCCAACGCCACGCCCACCGCGACCGCCACCACCGCCGAGGCCACCAAGGGCATCGGCGCGGACTTCAACATGTTCCTCAAACTGCTCACCACCCAGATGCAGAACCAGGATCCGCTCAACCCGATGGACACGTCGCAGTACACGCAACAGCTCGTCCAATATTCGCAGGTCGAGCAATCGGTGCAGCAGACCGGCACCTTGAAGGACATCCTCACCCGCCTGACCTCACAGGACATGGCGCAGGCCTCGTCGTACATCGGCAAGGAAGCGAGCTTCAACAGCAGCTCGTCCGCGCTCGGCGCGAAGCCTGCGGCATGGAACTGGACGGCGGGCAGTGGCGCATCCTCGCTCACCGCGAGCGTGACGGACGCGAGCGGCAACGTCGTCGCCACCCGCCCGATCGACCCCGCCAGCCACGGTCGCTTCACCTGGGACGGCACCAAGGATGACGGCAGCAAGGCGGCGGCCGGCTCCTATTCGCTGGCCGTCAAGGCGACCGACGCCTCGGGCGGGGATGTCACCAGCACGGTCAACGGGCTCGGCGTGGTCGATGGCGTGTCGGCCGCGGCGGGTGTCGTCTCGGTCAGCGTCGGCGGCACGACCTACCCTGCGACGCAGCTGCTCGGCGTGTCGGCGGCGGATAAGGACTAATCCGGAGGCGCGCCAGATCGCCGAAAAGCACCGATTCGCCGCTATAATGAAACTGTGATGAGCTTGGATCGTTAAGCCCCTTGTCACTACGGTTCGGACTGTAACGGTCCGAAAAACGCTAGAGCCGGTGATGCGTCCCCCCTTTGCGCATCACCGGCTCGAAACGTTTGTGGCACCCCGATCTCGCAGCCATACCGGCGAACTATGTCGGACGGGCGGCTTCTATTGAAGTATGTCGTGCGATCTTCGCTAGCCTGCTCGCCGCAAGGCAAAAAGCCGGCAACGCGCGTCCCCACGCCCGTCACCGGCTCGATCCGTTATCCCCTGCCGCTTCCCCCGAAGCGGCACCCGGATCGGCTCCCCTTCAAAAGCGCTCCCCCAGACGACCGCCTACTGCTTGGTAGCCGCGCCGCTTGCCGCAAGGAAATCGCGGACCGCAAGCGTGCGCATCGTGTGTTCACGCACTTGGGCGAGGTGCGGGCTGGCAACGGCGGTGACCGCGAAGCCGAGCGGCGTGCACCCGGACACCGCATCAGGCGCAGTCAGCATCGCCAGGCACTCCGCCAGCATCGGGTCCTCAGTCGGGCCGAGCACATCCTCCACCTCGGCGATGGTGATGCCCGGCTGCCGGAACGCGATCCGCGCCGCAGCATGCCACAGCGCTTCGGCATCGGTGACGACCAGATCGAAGCTCAGGCGGAACCGTTCACCGGTCTGCCCGGCCTCGATATCCTGTTCGTACATGGCAATCGACTGAGCCATCGTCTTCCTTCCGAAGCCGCGTGGGTGGCGGCGCATTCCTGCGGTGTCAGCCGTTCCTGACGGCGTCCTTTTCGCCGCACGGCCGCCGGAAGAACATTGCGCAAAACGCCGTTAAGGGCTGCTACGGAAGCCGCGCGGCAAAGATAGTGAAAGAAACGCGCCTGACACGGCGTGAAGATGCCACGAACTCGCGCGCTGTCGCACGCGTAACGTCTCACCCTGATTTAAGTCCATTTTGGTGTTATTCAGTGGAGCGTCCACGGGCGTCGCGCCAACTCGCGCGCGACGGTCGCGGCAAGCGTGAGTTCCACGAACATCCGGTCCCATAGCAGCGCGGGCAGGTCGAAGCCGGCGTGCTCCGCTCCGACACCGCAGGACAGGCGCACCGCAGGCTGGGGATGCTGGATCAGGTCGAACCGTGCCGGGAATTGGCCGTCGACGGTTTCCTCCGGAATGGTGGTTCCTGTGTTGGTCATCCGCGCCGACAGGATCATGGCAGAGAGCATCTCGGCGCCGAACACATCGAGCCGGACACGCGGGCAGCCGGGCAGATCGGCCCGCTCCATTGCGATCACGCCGCCGGCGGGATGCGGTTCGACCCACAGCCGCAGGCAGGTACCGAAAGCATCCTCGATCTCGCGTATGCGGCGGGGTTCTGGGGCAGGCGCGGGTGCGAAGCTGATGGTCATGAGCCTACGCCGAATTTGAAAAGCGGAAAAGGGGCCGGACGGTACGCCCGGCCCCTTGGTGCGGTGGCCCCGGATACAGGGGGCCACCGCTTGCGGTTCCGGATTAACGGAACAGCGAGGTGATGGTCTGCGGCGCCTGGTTGGCGATCGACAGGGCCTGCACGCCAAGCTGCTGCTTGACCTGAAGCGCCTGCAGCTTCGCCGATTCCTTGGCGAGGTCCGCATCCACGATGTTGCCGACGCCTGCGGTGATCGCGTCCGACAGCTTGCTGACGAACGTCGACTGACCGTCGATCTGGCGCGACGCCGAGCCCAACGTGCTCAGCTTGCCCAGAACGCTCTTCGACGCGGTTTCCAGGTTGGCGACCATCGTCTTTGCCGTAGCGGCATCGGTGAAGGTCGCGCCCAGGCCCGTGATGTCGCTCTTGAAGTCCTGGTTCGCTACCGCCAGGGGGTCCTGGGTGGTATCGGTGGACTGGAGCGCCGACACGGCACCGGTGCCGCCGTCGAGCAGGTTGACGCCGTTGAACGTCGACGAGCTGATGATCGTGCCAATCTGGCTTTTCAGCGCGTCGAAGTCCTGCGACAGCGCCGAACGGCTGTCCGCAGAGATGCCGGCGTCCGAGGCCTCGATGGCCTTGGCCTTCATCTGGTTGAGCAGGTCGGAAACCTGCTCGCCGCCGGCGATGGCGACGTCGGTGGTGCTCTTCGCCGTGCTCAAGGACGAGCTGACCGCCGACAGGCTGCCCAAGTCGCCGCGAAGCGTCTGTGCAACGGTGTACTTGGCCGAATCATCCTTGGTCGACGACACGTTCAGGCCGGTGTTGATCCGGTTCTGGGTCGTGGTCAGTTCCTTCTGCGTAGCATTCAGGTTCTGAAGAGCGGCCATCGCGCCGAGGTTGGTGTTTACCGAGAGAGTCATAGGTATTTCCTTCTGGAAGATGCGGGGTGGCTTCTGCTGCCCCGGTCAGGCGAGCGCCTCACATCTCTATTGTGGGAAGGATTATGGGATGTCGGAAATCATCCTCGAACTATTCGCGGTTAGCGAAACCTTACGCGGACGCGTGCTTCACCACCTAAGAAACGGCCCGGACGCGCAGGTCGCGCATCCGGGCCGATTTTAGCCTGTCGCTGAACGCGATAGCCGCGACGTTACCGTCGCATTGCCCGCGGCGTGACGCGTTTTGAGGCGCGTAGCCTGTGCGTTGCCGCGCGGTTTAGAACGGCGACAGCACGTCCATCAGTTGCTGGCCCCAGCGCGCCTGCTGCGCATCGGTCAACTGCCCGCGCCCACCATAGCTTATCCGTGCCTCGGCGATCTGGGTATGCTGGATGCTGTTGTCGCGCGCGATGTCCTGCGGCCGCACAATGCCGGAGACGAGCAGCTCGCGCAGTTCGTAGTTGACCCGCGTCTCCTGTCGCCCGCGGATGACGAGGTTGCCGTTGGGCAGCACCGACGTCACCACCGCCGCGATCGTCATGTTGACCACTTCGCTGCGGTTGACCGTCCCCGCGCCCGCCGAACTCGACTTGGTGTTGGTGCTCACCAGCGTGCTGGGGTCCACCCCCGCCACCCGCTTGGCGATCTTCTCCAGCCCGAGCAGCGCGCTGACGCCGGAGTTTTCCGATCCGTCGCGGGTGCGCGTGGTGGTGTTGCCGACGTTGGCCTTGTCGGAGATGTTGACCTTGATCGTCAGGATATCGCCGACCCGCGTCGCGCGCTGGTCCTGAAACAGCGCACCCGCGCCGACCCGAAACAGCGACGGGCTGTTGACCGCCGCCGCCTGCGGGTTGCGGCCTTCCGCCATCGCGACCTCAGTACGCGAGCCGACCGACGCCTCGACCTCGGGCGCGGCGACCGGCGCCATTTCGCTCATTTTGGGCGCCTTGCCGATCTGCTTGATCCGTCCCATCGTGCCACAGCCCCCGAGCGCGAGCGCCGGGATCAGCAGAATTGCAATTTTTTTCATTACCTTACCCTTTGTTTGCGCAGCGTCTCACGACGCCGCGAACAGAACCTTGCCGGTGCCCGACACCACCGCGTCGAGCGTGCGTCCGGTGGCGTTGCTGAACACCCGCACCGCATCGCCCATCCCGCCGCCGGACAGTGCACGGCCGGGCGCGGTGATGGTCAGCGCGCCGCTGTGCACCAGGATCGACACCGGCTCGCCGCGCCGCACCAGCTGCACCGGCAGCGTATCGGTCAGCCGCACCGGCGACCCCGCCGCCAGCGCGCGCGTCGCCTCGCGGCCGACCGCATCGCTCGCCCGCAGCGCGCCGCGCACCTGTGCGGCGGGCAGCGTGCCGCGTTCGAAATCGGCTTGCGAGAACGCCTCGCCGCGCCCGACCGGGCGGGCGAGCACATCCGCCTCGGCGGTCGGCGCAACCTGCGCGACCGCAGGCGCGGCGACCAGCACCAGCGCGGCGAGGAGATGCCGCGCGCTCACCGCAACTGGCTCGTGGTGGAGAGCATTTCATCGGCGGTCTTCACCACCCGGCTGTTCATCTCATACGCACGCTGCGCGGTGATGAGCGCGGTGATCTCGCTGACCGGGTTGACGTTGGATGCCTCGACGAAGCCCTGCATCACCGTGCCGAAGCCCGGCTCACCCGGCGCCGCCACCGTCGGCTGGCCCGAGGCGCTCGTCTCGATGAAGCGGTTGTCGCCGGTCGCCTCAAGCCCCGCCTCGTTGACGAAGGTGGCGAGTTCGAGCTGGCCGACCGTCTGCATCTGCGCGTTGCCGGCGGTCTTGACCTGCACCTCGCCGGTCTTGGAGATGGTCACGTCGACCGTGCCCTGCGGGATGGTGATGCCGGGCTGCACCGGCAGCCCGTCGGTCGTCACCAGCTCGCCCTGATCGGACACCTGGAGCGTGCCGTCGCGGGTGTAAGCGGTGTCGCCCGACGGCAGCGTGACTTGCAGGAAGCCGTGGCCCTGGATAGCGATGTCGTAACGGTTGTCGGTCTGGTTCATCGCGCCCTGCTGCGCCACGCGGTACACGCCGCCGGTGCGCACGCCCGAACCGATCTGGATGCCGACTGCGGTCTTCGCCTCGGTGCCGCCGCTGGCAGCACCCGGCCGCTGCACCTGTTCGTAGAGCAGATCCTGAAACTCGGCACGCTGCCGCTTGAAGCCGGTGGTGCTCATGTTGGCGATGTTGTTCGAGATCACATCGACGTTGGTCTGCTGCGCGAGCATGCCGGTCGCAGCGATCGAGAGGGAACGCATGGGTGTTTCTCCTTAAATCTTAGCTGATCCGGCTGAGCCGGCCGATCGCGGTCTTGCGCAGGTCGCTCATGCTCTCGGACATGCGGATGCTGTTCTGGTAGGACCTGAGGATATCGATCATGTTGGTCGTCTCGATGATCGGCGAGACGTTGGACTGCTCGATCCCGCCGGTGCGCAGGCTGGTTTCGCTGGCGGGCAGCACACGGCCGTTCTGCGCCGCCATCAGCCCGTCACCACGCGGCGTAACGCTTGCCTCGTCGTCGAACACCGTCACCGCAAGCCGGCCGATATCGCCGGTCTTGGTCGAGATCGTGCCGTCCTTGGCCATCGCCAGCTCGCCGACCTGTTCGGCCGGTATGTTGATCGGCGACCCGCCCTCGTCGAGCAGCTTCTGACCCGCAGACGTGACGAGATCGCCACTGTCCGACACCCGCACATAGCCCGCGCGGGTATACGCGGTGGTGCCGTCCGCCGCCTGCACCGCGAAATAGCCGGGGCCGTTGATCGCCGCGTCGAGCGGGTTGCCGGTCTGTTCGAACGCGCCGCTCGTGGTGTCGTGCACCGGGCGGTAATCGAGCACGAACGACACCGGCTTGGCATCGTCCACGCTCGCCTCGCGGGTATTCTCGACCTGTTCGTGGAACACCGGCTGCTCCCGCCGGAATCCGGCGGTGCTGGTGTTCGCCATATTGTTGGAAACCACGTCGAGCCGCCGCTTCAGCGCCTGTTCCTGGCTGAGCAGCACGTAGCTTGAGATGTCCATCCACGCCGTCCTGAAAAATGTGCAGGCCGGAAAATTTTGCCGACCTCCATCCTATAATAGACGAGAAACGAGCGTCGGCGGTGTCGGCGTCCACGAAAATTCGGATCGAACCCAGGGGGCTGCTCAAGCGATGTCCAAGATGGAGAAGATTACCGCCGCGCCCGAGGGGGAAGACGGCGCGCCAGCAGAAGCCCCCAAGAAGGGCAAGAAGAAGCTCGTCATCATCGGTGCGGCGGCAGCGGTGCTGCTCGCCGGTGGTGGCGGTGGCGCGTATTTCATGCTGGGCACCGCATCCGCCAACAGCCACGAGGCGGACGCCGCCCCGGCCGAAGCTGCGTCGTCCGAACACGGCGAGGGTGCCGAAACCGCGCTGGTCGACGTTCCCGCGATGGTCGTCAACCTGCGTACCGCCGGCGGCGATCAGCGTTACCTGAAGATCCACTTCATGCTCGTCCCGAAGACGGCGGCGGCGGGTGAAGCGGTGAAGGGCAAGCTGCCCGCGATCATCGACGCCTATCAGCCGTTCCTGCGCGAACTGCGCCCGGAGGATCTCGCCGGTGCCGCCGCCGTGTTCCGCATCAAGGAGGAACTGCTCACCCGCGCGTCCGACGTGATGGGCACGGGCAAGGTCGAGGACGTGCTGATCCAGGATCTCGTCCAGCAATGAGCGACGCGGTCGATCTCGATATGGAGGAGTTCGCCGCGCCTGAGGCACCGGTCGAACTCGCGCCGTTCGACCAGGCCGGCATCGACGCTCTGTTCGGCGACGTGCCGGTAGAGCAGGAGCGCCGCGCGGGGCTTCGCGCTGTCGTAGAATCGCGCATCATCAGCCACGAACGGCTGCCGATGCTCGAGGTCGTGTGCGAAAAGATGGTGCGCTCGTTTTCGTCGAGCCTGCGCAGCCTCACCTCCGACGCGATCGACGTCAGTCTCGAAGACATTACGTCGGTGCGGTTCGGCGACTTCATGGAACGCCTGCCGCTGCCGGCGATGATCGCGGTGGTGCGGGTCGACGCCTGGCAGAATTACGGCATCATGACCGTGGATTCGAGCCTGATCTACGCCACCGTCGATGCGCTGCTCGGCGGGCGGCGCGGCAGCCCTGCGCTGATGATCGACGGGCGCGACTTCACCACGATCGAGACCAATCTCGTCACGCGCATGATGAACCTCGCGCTCGACGAATTCGCCACCGCGTTCGAGCCGATCGCCCCGATCGATCCTACGCTGGAGCGGATCGAGACCAATCCGCGCTTCGCCGCGATCGCCCGGCCCAGCAACGTCGCGGCGGTCGCCACCTTCCGCGTCGATATCGACGGACGCGGCGGCAAGTTCCAACTGCTGTTCCCCTACGCCACGCTGGAGCCGGTGCGCGCCAAACTGATCCAGCGCTTCATGGGCGAGCAGGTCGGCCGCGAGAACATCTGGCAGAGCCATATGGACCAGGAACTGCGCCGCGCCGACATCACCCTCGAAGTCGTGCTCGGCGAACGCACGCTGCGGCTCGACGAGGTGCGCAGTTTCAAGGTCGGCCAGACCATCGCGCTCGACGCCGTTCCCGACCAGCCGCTGGAAATTCAGTGCGGCGGCGTCGGTCTCGCGCTGGGGCAGGTCGGCCAGCGTCGCAACAACATCGCCGTCAGCCTGCTCACCGGCATCGCCCCGAGGAAGAAGAAATGAGCTTTCCCCTGTTCGCCAATATCGTGACGACGATCCTGTGCCTCGCCGTGCTGGTGCAGAGCGTGCGGATGATGCGCAGCCTGAAGGCGGTCGGCAACGATCAGATGGGCAGCGTCGTCGCCGCGCTCGACGAATCAACCGCGCAGGCGCGCGCCGTGCTGTCCGGCCTGAAGCACACGCTGGAAGGCGATTTCGCCGGCAGCGTGAAGCTGGTGCTGGAGGGCCGAGAGATCCGCGACGAGCTGAAGATGATGATCGAGATCGCCAATTCCATGGCCGAACGGCTGAGCGATTCCAGCCGCCCCGCTGCCGACGCCGGGCCCCGGACGACCTTTGAAGACCCTGCGCCGCACCCGATCGAGCGCACCCCAGAGCCGCTACTCGATGATCTGTTTCCAGAGCCCGAGCCGCAGCCAGTCACGCCGCTGGCGAGCGAGCCACCTGCCCGCGCACCACGTTCACCCGCCAAGCCGATGAGCAAGGACGACATCGCCGCCAGCCTTGCCGAACTGCGCGCGGTGCTGTCGGGACCACTCGGCCGCACTGCCCGCGCCACCGAACTCAGGGCCGAAGCTCAGGCGGAGGCAGCATAATGGCGCGCCGCCCGCTCCTCCTCATGCTCACCGCCGGCGCCGCTGCGGTCGGCGCGTTTGCCAACGGCATGGACGCCGTGGCCTCCCCCGAAGCCAGCGCCGCCGCGCAGCCGGTCAGCCGGTTGGGCGCATCGATCGCGCAGGATATCCAGCAGCGCAATGCCGCCGCCGCGCAGCAATCGCGCGAGCTGCAACTGCGCGAACAGATGGTCAAGGCGACCGAGAACCGAATCCAGGCCTCGCTGAAGGCGAAGCAGCAGCAGGATGCCGCCGCTACGGCGCCGCAACAGCAGGCGCCGGCGCAGGCGACGCCCGCAGCACCCAGCGAAATCGATTCGCTCGCGACGATCTACGGCGCGATGAAGCCGGCCAAGGCGGCGGCGGTGTTCGAACAGCTCGATCTGGACGTGCAGGTGATGGTCGCCAAGCGCATGCGCGAACGATCGACCGCCGCCATCCTCGCGGCGATGAGCCCGACCGGCGCGGCCAAGCTCAGCATGGCGATGGCCGGCCGTCGCCCGACCATTCCCCGCCCCGCCTTTGCGGCCGCCCGTCCGATCGGCGGCGCTATGGCGAGCGCAACCGCGAAGCGCTGATGCAGACGCGTTGACACTGTACGCCGCGCGACCGGGCCATGATCTTGGCTTCGGCAACCTTGACCAGACCCTCAACGTGTGGCGGCCGACCGGTGTCGCGGGCAAGGTGCTGCCGGTGCCGATCTTCTACGCGGGCGGCTGGGTAGCCGGCTTGCTGGACGCCTATGGTGCCAGCGTGTGCGGGTTCAGCCGCAACAGCGCTTGAACTTCTTGCCCGATCCGCAAGCGCAGGGATCATTACGGCCGGGCTTGGCGGGGGCGGCGGGCGCCGGCGCGGCGTCACGCCCGTCCCTTGCGAACAACCGCAGCACGTCGGCCGGGATACGCGTCGGCGCGGCGTCGCAAATGGCGTTGATCTCGTCGGCGGTCAGCGTGGCGGCATCGCTGGCCACCGCGATCAGCGTGCGCAGATCGGCCAGCGCGGCGGCAGCATCGCCCTGCGCCGCCGACCAGCTTTGCGGCCGTACCTCCATCGCCATCGCAAAGCCGCCGATCCATTCTTCCCACAACGGCTCGCCGTTACGCGGATCGACATCCAGGATCGGCTGATGCCTGCCGCGCGCCAAATCGCGCAGGATTTCCTTCAGGCGCGCCTGCACCATGTCGGCGAACAGCCGCACGTCGAGAGGATCCTCAAACGGCGCGCCCTCGCCATAGGCACCGCCCCAGATTGGCGGCAGCCATTCGTCCACCACCATCCGTTCCGGGCAGACCGCGACCGCGGTAAGATAGCCGTCCAGTTCGGTCAGCAGCAGCGGATCGTCGATCGGCAGGTCGGCGAGAATCTCGTCGAGGCGGCGGAAGCGCGAAGGGAACCGGAAGATCGGAGAGGGCATATCCCCATAGGCGCTAACTTCACGGTTTGTGCAGGCTATTCGGTATTTTGGCGTCATTTGGGACGGAAACGGACTACGCCGATCAGCACGTCGATTGCGTAAGCACCGGCTATGGGTAAAGTCCCGCCAGTTTTTCCAAAGGGAGTACGAAGATCATGAACATCGCCGATCTGACCAAAGGCGTCGCAGAGGCGACTGGCTCGACCGACGCTGACGCGAAAAAGGCGATCACGGCCGTATTCGACCAGATCGCGAATGCCGCAGCGAAAGGAGAGGAAGTCTCCATCCCGGGGTTCGGCAAGTTTGCCGTGAAGGATCGTCCGGAGCGTCAGGGCCGCAATCCGTCAAACGGTGAGGCGATCACCATCGCGGCATCGAAAAAGGTGGCATTCACGCCCGCCAAGGGGCTTAAGGACAAGCTCTGATATCAGCGTGGCGGCCACTTCGGGCGGCAGCCGGGTACACGTGGACGCAGAGCATCCACTGACCCTTGGAAACGCTCAACTCACGGAACAGCGCTTGCTGCTCGAGTGGTATCTAGCCAATCAAATCCCAAGCCGACCGAGACGAGCAATCGTTTAAGGCGGTTGGACGGGGCCGGAAGATTCTCTTTCGGCCCCGTTTTCTTGACCGCTCGCCAAGAGGCTGAACGTCGATAGTTCAAGGAAGCGTTGCCGATCCGTACCGCGGCGAAAACGCCGGAGCAGCGCGTTTGCACGAAGCAGTCCGCCGCATCCGGTAATCTCGCTTCAGCGATCGCGAACCAACGTCAGGACCGCACCGCCACTCGGCGCCAGCGGCACGATGAGGTTGCCATTGGCAGAGAGGATGCCCGTACGTCGGTCGATCGCGACAGGAGCCTTCCCGTCGACCCAAGCCTGCACGCGCCACTTGCCTGTGCCAAGAAACGTCAGTGGCAACGAAACCGTGCGGCCATGTTCATTCGTGATCATGCCCACGTACCAGTTTTTGCCGTGGCGTCTCGCAACCGCGATCCATTCGCCGAACGCGCCAGCGATACCGCGCGTCTCGTCCCAAACGGTCGGCACCTCTTGCAGAAAATCAACGCCCGGCGCCCAATTGCCATTCGAGGTGTGGTAGGCGACGGGCGCATCGGCCAGCACCATCAGCGGGCTGGGAAAGACCACAAACAAGGCGAGTTGATGCGCGCGGGTGGTCATGACTTCAGGCGCCGGCGCGCGGTATCGGAATTCTGCCGGTGTTACGTTGCGAAATCCACCGGGGGTATAATCCATTGGGCCGATCGTGGCGCGCGAATACGCGGTGCGCACGTTGTAGCCGGCCGTAACATCACGGCTCCAGCGGTTGTATTCGTTGCCCATCACGCCTTCTTGCGTGATGTAATTGGGATACGTCCGGTCCAGACCACGCGGCACGAACGCGGCGTGCAGATCGACCAGGAGGTGATGCCGCGCGGCGCTTGCGAGCAAGCGATGGTAAAAGGCGACGACGTCCTGGTCCTGCCGGTAGATGAAGTCCGCCTTCATGCCGGCGATGCCCCAGCGCTGCCACTGGGTGAGCACAGGCTCCACCCGATCCTTCACGGAATTCCAGTCGGCCCACAGTATCAGGCGAACGTGCCGCTGGGCGGCGTACCGCACAAGCTCCGGTATATCGATCCCTGCGGCCGACGCGGTCACGTCGGCGGGCGTGTTCGGGTCTGACTTGGCCGCCCAGCCTTCGTCTATCAGATAATATGGCAGATGCATGCGCGCGGCGAAATTGATATAGCGCCGATACGTCGGCATGTTGTGACCGGCGTTGGGCACGTCTGGCGCGAGCAGTCCCGACCACCAGCCCCAGGCTGCCTTGCCCGGCTTTACCCATCCTGTATCACCAATGCGGGACGGTGCAGCCAGCCTGTCTACGAGCCGGTTGGCAATCATCTGTTCCGGCCGATCCGCGATCATCACCACGCGCCACGGCGTGGCGAACCCATGGCGCGGCATCGCGATCTTCACAGACACGGCATCGTTGTCGGGACGCGGCGTGAGAAGAACGGCAATCGCGCTGCGATCCCTGATGCCGGTCAGATATGCAGCCGAGTAATTCTCGATGTTGCTTTCGGTGAGGGCATAAGTCTCTCCGCCGCGGCCGGTGACGCAGGTGAGCGGAAGGTCGTAGAGTTCGCCTGGCGCAATATCCCGAGCGTGTACGACAACCTCATCACCCTCATGGCTGTTGAAGTATTTCTTATGCCGGACGCCAAGGCATTGATCGTTGCGTGGCACGACGAAACGGGTTTGCTCAGAGGCGAGCTTGATCAGCGGGATCGTGCGCTGTGGCGGAATGACAAGCCTGAACGCGGCGCCATCATCGCAGGCGCGCGTCTCCAGCCGGATCTCCCGCTGCAAACCGCTGCGTTCGCGCGCGGTCAGGATCCCCTGCGCACAGTCGCTCGCCCCGGCGGAGATGCGCAACCGGCTGAGCAAGGTCAAAGCGCCGAAAGGTTGCCGGGCCAACTCCAGGCTCACTGGCGAAGGTGCGATGAGCAGCGACGAGCCATGCCGTATTGCAATCATCAACCCGCCGCTGCGCGTCACGTCGGATTTGATGGTGACATGCCTGCTGCGAGAGATGACGTAATCGGCTGTCGTTTCCCTTTGTGTGAGAGGCGTGCAGCTTGCCAGGGCGGCCACACTGGCGAGGCCGCCGAGAACCTTTTTCATGCAATTTTCCGACTGGATGATGGACTCCGGCAGCGCCTGCCAGAAGATCGCAACGGCTGCGACCCGAAAGGTGAAAGCCGTGCGGCTTCAACGCCGATTTGGCAGCGCACCCGGCGTCGCTTCAGCACCGCATGTTGGCTGCTGAGCCAAAGTGACGTGATGAATATGGACGTGAAAAAATCTGATGACACCGGTGCCAAAACGTGAAAGTAACAGGGTCGTTAGAAAAGAGCGAAGCGATCTGCGGTCGTTCGGGAGAGGGTATTTAGGAAAGGCGGCGTTCGGCATGGCCCGGACGGGGCACCTGCATGCTCGTTCCGATTTCGTCTCGACGGATAACTCGGAAAGGAGGGGCGTTCACTTTGTTGAGCAGCGAGCAGGCAATAGCGCAAGCCTTCGTCACCGCGCGCCAGGAGGCCCGTGCGATCTCGAACTATCCGGGGGTACGTCCCACCGATCTTGACACCGCTTACGCCATTCAGGCGCACGCCATAGCGAACTGGCCCGATCACATAACCGGATGGAAGGTCGGCAGGATCCCGCCCGATCAGGTTCCCGCGCTGGGTGCGGTGCGGCTGGCCGGGCCGATCTTCAAGCGACAGGTGGTGGTCGCGATCGGTGATGCAACCGTGGACATGCCGGTATTCTGTGGCGGCTTCGCAGCGGTCGAGGCTGAATATGTCGCAGAAATCGGCAGCGTGCCAGCCGGCAAGACAAGCTTCACGCACGCGGAAGCTGCCGCGCTGGTCACGCACCTATACTACGGGATCGAGATCGCCAGTTCGCCGCTGGCGAGCATCAACACGGACGGTTCCGCCGTGACGATATCCGATTTCGGCAACAATGCCGGTCTGGTGTTGGGCCCGGAAATCCACGACTGGCGGGCATCAGGGTATGAAACGGCACCGGTATCGGTCAGCCTGAACGACGAAGAGGTCGGCGCGGGAACGGCGGCGGCGATGATGGACGGCCCGATCGGCGCGGTCCGCTTCCTGCTGGAAACCGCAGCCGAACGCAGCCTGCCGCTGAGCGCCGGGATGCTCATCTCGACCGGAGCGGTCACCGGCGTTCACGAGGCGGCGGTGGGCGCCAAGGCGACCGTCACGTTCGGCGGCACCGTTCGGCTGTCGTGCAGACTGGTAGCAGCCACGCCCAACGGCAGTGACGAACCGACCTGAAATCTTGCCGCCGCAAGATACCATGAAGATCATTGAACGATCCGGGCAGAAGCCGAACAGGCCCGCCGGATAAAAACGAGAGGGGAACCCATGAAAGCACAGATCACCAAGCTTGCGCTTTGTTCGTCGGTCATCGCGTTGGCGGCAGGTGCCGCGTCCGCGCAAACGGCACCGCCGGGGCCCGGGACCACACCGTCGGCACCCCAACCAGCCTCGGTCGAGAACGACAGCCAGACGGCAACGTCGCAGAAGGGCGATCCGGTGGCGAACCCCGAAGACATCATCGTCACCGGTTTCCGTGCCAGCCTTGCCTCGGCCATCAACGCCAAGCGCGAGGCGATCGGCGCGATCGACGTCATCAAGGCGGAGGACATCGCCAAATTCCCGGACAACAACCTTGCGGAATCGATCCAGCGCGTTCCCGGCGTGTCGATCGCGCGCGATGCCGGCGAAGGCCGCAGCATCACCGTGCGCGGTCTGGGTGCGCAGTTCACGCGTATCCGCATCAACGGGATGGAGGCGCTGAGCACCACGACCTCCACGGACAGTTCGGGTGGTGCGAACCGTGGTCGCGGCTTCGACTTCAACGTGTTTGCATCGGAACTGTTCAGCTCGATCACGGTGCGCAAGACGCAGTCGGCGGAGGTCGACGAAGGCTCGCTGGGCGCGACCGTCGATCTTCAAACCGCGCACCCGCTCGATTACAAGAAGACGACGTTCGCGGCATCGGTGCAGGGCAACTACAACGATCTGCGCAAGGCGGTTGACCCCCGGCTCGCCGGCCTGTTCACCACCAAATTGTTCAACGGTACCGTCGGCATCCTTGCGTCCGCCGCCTACTCGCGCAGCCGTAAATATGAAGACGGCGCGGGCTCGGTCGGCTTCGATACCACCGGCACCAATGGTGGCTATTGCGCACCGGTCGGCTACGCGCCGACCAACCCGCCGCTGTCGGCGTCGACCGGCACGACCGCGACCTCCTGTTCGACCGGCGTCGCCCGCCCGGCCAATACGCCGGAGAACGTCGCGGCCTATAACACCGTTAACGCCGGCGGCGGTGCGAACGTCCATGCGCCACGGCTGCCACGCTATGGCCGGCTGACGCACGATCAGAAGCGGCTGGGCCTGACCGGTTCGATCCAGTGGCAACCGAGCAGCCACACCTTGCTCACCTTTGACGCGCTCTACTCGAACTATCACGCGACGCGGGAGGAGAACTTCATCGAAGCATTCTCGTTCAGCCGCGCGCTGTCGAATAACGGCAAGCCGCAGACGGCGGTGCGCCAGGCGGAGGTGAACGGCGCGGGTGACCTCGTGTATGGCGTGTTCGACAATGTCGACATCCGTTCGGAAACGCGTTACACCGATTTTACCACTAAGTTTCAACAATATACGCTGAACGGCAAGCAGGATCTGACGAGCTGGTGGACGGTGACGGGTGCGATCGGATATTCCAAATCCGACCTTGAGGTGCCGATCGACACGACGTTGACGATCGACCGTCCAAACAGCCAGAATTACAGCTGGGACTATCGGCAGGACAGCCGCCATCCGATCCTCAACTACGGCTTCGACGTCACCAACCCGAGCAACTTCGGCTTCATCAACAACACGTCCGAAATCCGCCTCAGCACCAGCAGTTCGGTCAACACCTTCAAGAACGCGCAGTTTCAAAGCAATATGAAGCTCGTCGAGGGGCTCAACCTGAAGCTTGGCGCATCGTACAAGCGTTTCGAATTCAAATCCTTCGCCACCTCGCGCGCCGCCAATTCGCTGCTCGTGCCGGCGCTGCCGGCGGGCACGACCGTCGCCGATCTGACGCGCGTCCTGACCGGCTTCGGCGAAGGCTTCAAGGTGCCCTCGCCGACGCCGACCTCCTGGGTCACGCCTGATGTCGGCAAGTTCGTCAAGGTGTTCGACATCTTCTCGAACACCGGCACTTTCACGCAGACCGGCGTCACGAACAGCAGCGCGCGCGGCAACATCCGCGGCGTAACGGAGGACGATAAGTCCGGCTACGGGCAGGTCGAGTTCGACGGCGATACGCTGTTCGGCTTCCCGCTGCGCGGTGATGTCGGCGTGCGCTATGTCGTGACCGATCAATCCTCGAACGGCTATCAGCTTGTCGGTTCGGCGCCGGTGCTGGTGACGGCGAAGCGCAGCTACGACAATTGGCTACCCTCGCTGAACCTAGCTTACTCGCCGACCAGCAAGCTGATCTTCCGCCTGGGCGCGTCGCAAGTGATCGCACGGCCCGACCTTGGCAATCTGACGCCCGGCGGATCGATTACCGTGACCGGCGCACGCAGCGTATCGGTCGGCAATCCCGATCTCGATCCGATCAAGGCCAAGACGCTCGATCTCGCGGTCGAATGGTATCCCACCCGCGACGCGTTGCTGTCGGGTGCGTTCTTCTACAAGAAGATCAGCACCTACATCCAGACGCTCCAGCAGGATCTGCCGTTCGATCAGCTTGGCCTAGATCCTGCGCTGCTCGCCAATTCCACCACGGTGACCAGCGACATCTTCACCTCACGCCGGCCGTTCAATACGCCGGGCGGTCCGCTCAAAGGATTTGAAATCAACGCGCAGACCGCGTTGCCGTTCAACTTCCTGCCGGATTGGCTCAACCATTTCGGTGTGCTCGCGAACTACACGCACGTCACTTCGAAGATCAATTACATCCTGACGAGCGCGGGCGGCGTGCCGATCCTCACCACCACCGCCGCATTGGTCGGTCTGTCCAAGAACGCCGCCAATGCCACCGCCTATTTCGACGACGGCCGGTTCTCGATCCGCGGCTCGATCGCGTATCGCGGCGGCTTCCTCGTCAGCGTGCCCGGCGGCAATACCGGCAACGATGTGAACGGGCAAAGCAAGATCACCACGATCGACGCCAACCTGTCGTATCAGCTCAACAGCATCGTCAAGATCACCGTGCAGGGGCTCAACCTGACCGACGCAGCGGTCGACCAGTACCAGGGGTCCGACCGCAACAGCCCGTTCATCAACACGCATACCGGCCGCCAGATTTACTTCGGCGTAGGCGTGAAGTTCTGAGCTGATCTCCCCCACTGGAGGGGCGGCGCCAGCTGCTCCTCCGTCTTGTCCTGTCACCGCAGGCGCGGCAGTTCCCCTGAGGTAACCTGCGTCTGTGACCTGAGCGTCCGCCGCATCTGCGTGAAAGCTATGGGGTCGTTATGACGATAGAACGCCGTTCGCTTCTTTCCATCGGCGGAATGACGGCGCTCGCCGCTGTGGTCATGCCCGCAGCGGTCGGTGCGCGACACGTCGGCCGGGCCGTGCCTGCGTTGCCGCAGCGTCGGCGCAACCCGCTCACGGGTGTGCGGCTGGATCCACGGGCGTTTGGCGCGACCGGCGATGGCATCACCAAGGATACGGCGGCAATCCAGCAGGCGCTCGACCGGTGCGCGGTGTTCGGCGGCGGCGTGGTGGCTCTGGCGGGGGGCACGTTTCTGACCGGCGCGGTGCGGGTTGGCTCAAATACGGAACTGCGGATCGAAGCAGACGCGACGTTGCAGGGGGTCGGCCGACGTCGCCGATTACCCGATCGTACAGGTACGATGGGAGGGAAGATGGGTACCGGGTCATGTCGGCCTGGTGTGGGCGCAAGACGCGCGCGGCATCGTGCTCAGCGGCGGTGGCCGGATCGTCGGATCGCGCGCGATTTCGGGGCGCATGGCACCATCAGGCCTGCGCAACCCGGCACTGCTGGAGTTCGTTGCCGTGCATGGACTGGAGGTGCGGGATCTCGTCACCGAACAGAACGACATGTGGTCGATTCACCCGGTCTATTGCACCGATGCGACCTTCAGCGGGCTGACGATCAAAGGCGGCGCCGACGGGATCGATCTGGATTCCTGCCAGCGCGTGGAGGTGCGCGGATGCGATTTCGACACAGCCGATGATTGCATTTCGCTCAAATCCGGTCGGGGTATGGAAGGTGCGATGCTCGCCAGGCCGACCGAGGACGTGACGATCACCGGTTGTACGTTCCGCGACCGCCGCTGGGCCTGCATCGGCATCGGCAGCGAGACCTCCGGCGGTATCCGCCGCGTTCTGGTCGAGCGGTGTACCTTCGCCTCCGCGTATACCTTCAGCATATATATCAAAAGCCGACCGGGTCGCGGCGCGTTCATCGAAGACATAACGATGCGCGACCTTGATGTCGCCGGCGCCGGCGGCGGCTTCCTGCGCCTGAACTTGCTCGACAGCGGAAAACAGGATCCGTTCCCGGTCGCAGGACCGGCAGGTATCCCGACGGTGCGAAACCTTGTTTTCGAGCGTGTGCGGGTAAAGCATGTTCCCCTGCTGGTCGAAGCGGTCGATATCCATCCCGACAAACCGCTGAACCGCTTCGTGATGCGCGACTTTGCCGGCATGTCTGGTCGTGGCATCACCCTCGCCAACATGCGCGATGTCGTGCTGGATCGGATCGACGTCGCCGTCGCTTCAGGACCGAAGATCGCTGCGTCCGGTGTGAGCGGCCGTGGGCTGGACGGAGCGGAAACGCTCCCGTCGGTGCCGCGCCCGCCTCCCGTCATTCAGGAGGCGGGGCAGTACCGGCTTGGTCAACCATCCGGTGCGCCCAACTAGGTGCGATAACTTCAGAAAGGGTCGCTTACGGATTCGCCGAGAAAGTCATCGGACGCTTGCTTGTCGTTGCTCTGCCCAACATCCTGCGTGACGAGGGCGCGCCGCGTCAGGGGGCTTTGGCTACCGGCGTTTCGGCACCCGCGACCGGCGCCGTAGCGGACGTCGTCACCGAAGGCGCAGGGGTCGCAACCGCTACCGGAGCTGCGTCAGGCGTGGGAACGGATGGCGGCGTGCCCCCGCCAGTCCCGTCCAGCGTCACCACCGGCGCTGGTGCCGGCGCCGCGACCGGCGTATCGGCGGTGCCGGCAACTGCCTGCGCCGGTTTATAGTGATCGCGCCAGGTATCGAATGCCGCATAGAAAGCGACAAACGGCTTGTCCAATCGCAGCAGGGCCGCACGGGCGAAGGTCGGCAGATCGGCATCCGTGACCTGACCGACCTGAGCGATCTCTAAACGCGCGACCGCGCAAAACTCCAACCGCATCGTCGGTTGGCTGTAGAAATTGTAGATACGTGTCTGGTTGTCGTCGTACACCCGCCGCCAGTCCGCCCAGCCGGGAGCCTGCCATTCCTTCAGGTACGTTTGCAACACATGGTCGAGCACGGCGGCGTGCGTCGTGATCCACGTGTTGTAAGGCTGCACGACACCGCCGCCCGCGCGGTCGCAACCCAGCGCGGCGACATTCAGCGCATTGCGCAGGTGCCACACGGCCGCCGCATCGGTGTTGTTGATGTTGGGCGTGCCGTAGGTGCCGTTCGCCAGTTTGGGCGGGATCTTCATGCCGAGGTAGCCGCCTATCGGCATCGGCGGCGGTGGCGGCGGCAGCTTCACGACGATCGGCGGTGGCGGTGGCGCCACCGGCGTCGTGGCGCAACCGGCCATGCCCAGCGCCAGTCCAGCCAGCAGGCCCCAGCCGAGGATCGCACGCAAAGTCATCGTTTCGCCCAGATAGTCCGTCGCAGCGCGCTTAGCGCGTAACGGATGAACGCTGCAAGAACGATGGTGCGATCAGACAGTCGCGCGCCGGGTGGCATAACACGATCGAACGCCCCTGCAATTCGGTGGCTCAACCGCCGGTCCGGGAGCGGTCATCCGTACAGCTGTGCGGAATGGTTCCGGTGCAAGGGACTGGCGATACCTCAGCCGCCGTTGGCCCAGCTTTCTCATCGTGGAGAGAGACCGCCTCCCCGTATGACTTCAACCCTGCGGGCTGTCCTTGGTTGGAGCGGGCGTCTCATCCGATCCCTCGGCCGGATCGGTGCTCGATTGCCCCGCGTTTTCGGGCGACAGCGGTGCGTCAGCGTCGTGGTCTTGCGCGATATCGGTTTCTGGCATGGCATGTTGCTTTCATTGGGGTGCGCGTTCTCATGATAGCGACTGACGTCGGGCAGAGTTCCGCATTACCATTGATTTGCACGCAGAAGCGCAAGGTCGGTGGCTATGCGCCCGCCTCTGGCGCCCATACGTCCGCGGCGTTAGACCTTGTCGCCACGAACGCTTGCTGGAGGTGCCCGATGTCTGACGATTACGCCCATGGCCGGCGTGATGGTCTGCGCCTCGCGCTGGCGATCCTGGCGGCCGAAGAAGCGAAATGGTCGGCGTTGCTCGGCGAGAGCCGGTCTTGGCGTACGAACGCCACGCGGGAGGTTCGGCACAAGACACTGCAAGTCGCGCAGGCCCGCGTGCAGACGGCACTCAACCGTCTCACGCCCAATGCGTCGGTGGAGATCGACCCGGAACTGGCGTCCGCGCTCGACAAGGTCGGGTTGTGATCGCACGTCAGCGGACGAGCGGCCGCACCTTGGCGAGATCGTTGCGAATCGTGGTCGCCGCGACGCCGGCTTCGCCCATCGCGTGGCTGATCTGATCGAGTCCGCGCGCGACGTCCCCCGCTGCGTAGAGGCCCGCGATGCTGGTGCGCTGATGGTCGTCCACCACGAGGCAGCCGTCCGGGCCGGCATCCGCGCCGATGCTCACGGCAAGTTCGGAGCGGATGACCGAACCGAGTGCCGGATACACCGAATCGAAGCGCAAAGTGCCGCCCGGTGTGGTGACGAGCATCGCGTCCCCCTCGATGCTCAGCGGGGCGCATGGGCCGTCAACGATCGCGATGCCGAGGTCCTGTAATCGCGCTCGTTCATCGCCCGACAGGGCATGATCTGCATCTGGCGAAATCAGCGTCACGTCGCGCGTGTACATGCGGATGAACACCGCCTCCCTGACACCGTGGGCGTGTGTGCCGATCACGCCGACGCGCTGGTCGGTGACTTCGTAGCCGTCGCAGATCGGGCAATAGCGCAGCAAACCGCGCGCCAGCGCGAGATCGTGCAGATCGGGCGCGATCGGCGGGCGGTTGTTAACGACTCCGGTCGCCAGCAGCACCGTCCGCGCGGGGATCCAAGTGCCATCGACCAGCGCCTCGAACAGCTCTCCATCGCGCCGCAGCGTCTCGATGACGCCGGGCGAAACCGTCGCGCCGAACTCCGCCGCCTGTTCGCGCATCCGAGCGAGGAGGTCGGTGCCGGCGATGCCGCCGGGGTAGCCGGCGTGGTTGCGCGTGCGCGGAATCCAGGCCGCGCGGCTTTGTCCGGCATCAACAACGTGCAGCCGCAGGTGAAACCGCGCGAGATAAATCGCGGCGGTAAGCCCCGCCGGGCCGCCGCCGACCACCAGACAATCCACGGGTTCTGTCAAATCGGCCTCCGCTACATGAGCCAAGTTCAGCGCGTCACGGGCCACGCGGTTCCCAAGCGTGCGGCGGACGTGTAGTCGGACGCGACATGATCGGAACGAACAGCATGCGCATCTTCACGATCGGCTACGAGGGTGTGGCGCAGGCGGATCTCGTCGCGGCGCTGACCGCCGCGGGGGTGACGCTGCTGGCGGATGTGCGCGCCGTGCCGCTGTCGCGGCGGCCGGGCTTCTCCAAGAATGTGCTGGCGGCCGGTCTGCGTGAGGCCGGCATCGACTATGTCGGGCTAAAGGCGCTAGGCACGCCGCCCGAGGGCCGAGAAGCCGCGCGCAAGCACGATCACGCGCGGCTTGCCAGTGTGTATGCCGGGCAGCTCGAACTGCCGGAGGCGCTGGCGCAAATGGCGCAGCTGCGCACCCTGGCGACAGAACGGCCGACCGCGCTATTGTGCTTCGAGCGCGACCCCTCCGGGTGCCACCGCTCGCTGTTGGTCGCAGCGGCGCTGCCGGAGGCCGACGTCGTCGACCTCTATCCGTAAGAGCCTTCGCGTTATCGCCGCCGATCAGCACCCCTCAAACGCGAACGCTCAAACGTCCGGCGATGGCACGCCAAGCTTGTCGGCGATCTTCGCTGTTTCGGCATCGCCTGGCGGTTCGGGCATGTCCTGTCCGGGGGCAAGCGCATCGTCGGCGATGCCCGGGCCGGTGCCGGCAATCGTCTCGTCCAGGGGCCGCGCATTGCTGCCCGACGTTCGGGATTCGTCCATGACATTCTCCTCGTTCATGTCATCAACCGTATCGGTCTGCTTGCGTTCCATGGGGACGCGAGGATGGCGCTGCGGCACGCGCTACCGACTTTCGCGAGCGTACGGTTGCCGCCGCTGTGGAGGATATGGCGAACACGGATCTGCCGGTTGGCATGCCTGTCCGCGTCCGGTATCTCACCCGCAGCGTAGCAATGGTTGAAGTGTCCGTGGATCAGAACCGTCAGTTGAAACACCTCGGTGGCGACCGCCGTTTCGAACTGCTCGTCAACGCGATCAAGGATTACGCGATCTACCTGCTCGATCGTGACGGCTATATCGCGAGCTGGAACGCCGGAGCAGGCCGCTTCAAGGGCTATCGCGCCGACGAGATCATCGGTCAGCATTTCTCCCGATTTTACACCGATGAGGACCGCGCGCGCGGTCTGCCGCAGCGGGCGCTCGAGATCGCGCGGACGACCGGCACGTTCGAGGCCGAGGGATGGCGCGTGCGCAAGGATGGCACGCAATTCTGGACCAGCGTCGTCATCGATCCGGTGGTGGACGAGAATGGCACCCTCATCGGCTTCGCCAAGGTAACCCGCGACATCACCGACAAGCGCGCGGCCGAGCGCGCGCTGCTGGAGAGCGAGCAACGCTTCCGGCTGCTCGTCCACAGTGTCCGCGATTACGCGATCTACATGCTCGATCCGCTCGGCCATGTCAGCAACTGGAACCCCGGGGCGGAGGCGATCAAGGGGTACACCGCCGACGAGATCGTCGGCCAGCACTTCTCGCGCTTCTACGTCGAGGAGGACCGGCAGGCCGGCGAACCCGAACGCGCGCTGCGGGTCGCGCGCGAGATGGGCAAGTACGAGGTCGAGGCGTGGCGCCAGCGCAAGGACGGCTCGCGCTTCCGCGCCGGCGTGCTGATCGACCCGATCTTCGCCGAATCCGGCGAACTCGTCGGTTTCGCCAAGGTGACGCGCGACCTGACCGAACGCTGGCAGGCGCAGCAGGAAACCGAGCGCGCCCGCGAGGCGATGGCGCAGGCGCAGAAGATGGAAGCGGTGGGCCGGCTGACGGGTGGGGTCGCACACGATTTCAACAATCTGCTGACCGTGATCCGCTCCTCCGCCGACCTGCTCAAGATGCCGGGCCTCACTCCGGGTAAGCGCGAGATGTATCTCAACGCGATCTCCGACACGGCCGATCGCGCTGCCGCGCTCACGTCGCAACTGCTTGCCTTTGCACGGCGCCAGCCGCTCAAGCCCGAAGTCTTCGACGTCGGTCAGCGGATCGTCGCGATGCTGCCCATGCTCGAAACCAGCGTCGGCTCGACCGTGCGCGTCACCATCGACGCGGAGCAGGCGGGCGTCGTCAACGCCGACCTCAACCAGTTCGAGACGGCGGTGCTCAACCTCGTCATCAACGCGCGCGATGCGATGCCGGCGGGCGGTGTGCTGTCGGTGACGAGCCGGCTGGTCGGCGCGCTGCCGGCGGTACGTGGCCACGGCGCAGCGACCGGCCGGTTCGTGGCGGTGCGGGTGGCGGACACCGGCAGCGGCATCGCGCCGGAAACGCTGAAGCAAATCTTCGAGCCGTTCTTCACCACCAAGGCGCTCAACAAAGGCACTGGGCTCGGGCTCAGTCAGGTGCACGGTTTCGCCAAACAGTCCGGCGGCGAGATCGACGTGGAGAGCCAGCCGGGCCGGGGTGCGGCCTTTACCTTGTACCTGCCCGTCGCTCGCGAGGATCAGATCGCCGCCGCCGCGCCCGCCCGCCAGATGCGTGAGCAGGACCTGACCACGCTGCGCGTCCTGCTGGTCGAGGATAACGAGGCGGTGGGCCAGTTCGCACGCGGGCTGCTGGAGGAACTCGGCCAGATCGTCACCTGGGCGCCGAATGGCGAGAGCGCACTCGACCTGCTCGAAGCGGCAGCGGACAAGTTCGACCTCGTCTTCACCGACGTCATCATGCCCGGGATCAACGGTCTGGAACTCGCCCAGACCATCGCCGCGCGCTGGCCCGATCTCGAAGTGGTGTTGACCAGCGGCTACAGCCACGTTCTGGCCGAGGAGAGCGACCACGGCTTCACCCTGTTGCGGAAGCCCTATTCGGTCGAGGGATTGATGAACGTGCTGCGTCTGACCGGGCGCTAGTCGCCGGGCGATCGGTGCACGCGCGGCGACGGAGCGTTTCGCGAACGCGTGGTCGACAGCCCCGACTGGCGGCACCACATCGTTGCTTATGAAAAACATTGGTTTCCTGTCGTTCGGGCACTGGTCCGACTCGCCCCACTCCGCCACGCGCTCGGCCTCGGACGTGTTGCTGCAATCGATCGACCTCGCCGTTGCGGCGGAGGAGATGGGGCTCGACGGCGCGTACTTCCGCGTTCACCATTTCGCGCAGCAACTCGCCTCGCCGTTTCCGCTGCTCGCGGCGGTGGGCGCTAAGACCAGCCGGATCGAGATCGGCACCGGCGTGATCGACATGCGTTACGAAAACCCGTTCTACATGGTGGAGGATGCCGGTTCGGCGGATCTCATCAGCGGCGGGCGGCTCCAGCTTGGCCTCAGCCGGGGTTCGCCCGAGCAGGTGATCGAAGGATGGCGGCATTTCGGCTATGCGCCGGCCGAGGGCGAGAGCGATGCGGACATGGGCCGCCGTCACGGCGAGGTGTTCCTCGATCTGCTCGACGGCAAGGGTTTCGCCCGGCCCAATCCGCGCCCGATGTTCCCCAATCCGCCCGGCCTGCTGCGGCTGGAGCCGCATTCGGAAGGGTTGCGAAAGCGGATCTGGTGGGGGTCAGGCGCCAACGCCACCGCCGTGTGGGCAGCGCAGAAGGGTATGAACCTGCAAAGCTCCACCCTGAAGGCGGATGAGAGCGGGGAACCGTTCCACGTCCAGCAGGCGCGGCAGATCCGGCTCTACCGGGAGGCGTGGAAGGCGGCCGGGCATGATTGGCAACCGCGCGTTTCCGTCTCGCGCTCGATCTTCGCGCTGATGAACGATCGCGACCGCGCCTATTTCGGGCGGGGCGAGAGCAGCGACCAGATCGGTATCATCGACTCGATGCGCGCGGTGTTCGGCCGTTCCTATGCCGCCGAGCCGGACGTGCTGGTGAAGCAGCTACGCGAGGACGAGGGCATTGCGGAGGCGGATACGGTGCTGCTGACCGTGCCCAACCAGCTTGGCGTCGAGTACAACGCGCATGTGCTGGATGCCATTCTGACGCACGTCGCACCGGCACTCGGCTGGCGGTAATCGGATTTCGTCGGACGGGCACAGTCCGCGCCGCTCGGTTACAGCCCCTCCCAGCCGACCCATTGCGCGTTGGCCAGGCGGCGCGCGACCGACCAGCTCTGCACGCGGATGTCGGGCACCGCGACGATCTCCCAAAATTCCCCGCGCGTCATGGGCCCAAGCGCATAGAGCCAGTCGTTGCCGGTGCCGTCGGTGGCGACCGTGCGGCTCTGCGCATCGACGTCGATGCCGATGCGCAGCGTGTCGGGGCGAATTGTGCCGCGTGCGACCAGCGCGCACAGCAACGGCTCGTCGGCGCGGAGCAGATCGCCCTGCGGGCCGGTGCAGTTGATGATGCGGGCCGGGCGGAGCGTTTGCGCGTCCGTCTCGCCACGCGGGCGCCATGACACGGCGAGGCAATGACCCTCCGCCTCGGTGCCGAGGATACGCCCGCCGCAGATCGTCAGCGTGTTGTCGCGGCGCAGCGCCGCCAGCGCGTCGACGACCGAGGGGGCGATGCGGTGGCGGTGGATGTCCCACCACGGCCGCAGATGGCGTAGGAAGCGCGCGCGTTCGGCATCGCTGGCGGCGCGCCACATATCCTGCGTGAAGCGGCGCAGTTCGTCGATGGCGGGGCGCCAGCCGATCTCGTTCGCACGTGCCCGCACCCGGCGGAGCAGCGCCGCGCCGGTTTCGCGCGGGCGTTCGCGCAAGGGATCGGCAGGCGCGCCGGCAGCGGCGTGCGGGTGCGGCAACTGCCCGCGCCGCGACATCGCCACGATCCGCCCGGCGAAACCGCGCGCGCGCAAGGCGAGCACCACGTCGACCATGGTCAGCCCGGTGCCGAGCGCCATCACCGTGTCGTCCTTGCCGAGCCCGTCGAGCGCACCCTTCGCCCACGGATCGGGTGCGTAGCGATGCGCGGGCAGATCGCCCATGCCCGGTGGCGAGTGCGGCGGCAGGTTGCCGACCGCGAGCATGACGGTATCGACGGTGACGACGCGCCCGTCGGCAAGCGTGACGTGGGTACAGCCGTCCGCGCGTACCACATCGACTGCATCGCCGTGGACGATCTCGAGCCGCCCCGCCGCCGCCGCCTGCGCTTCGCCCAGCAGATCGCGCAGGTAATCGCCGTAGCGCAGGCGCGGCACGAACGGGTTGGGATCGGCCGACACGTCGCGCGCGGCCAGCCAGCGGCGGAAATGCTCGGGATCGTCGGGGAAGGCGCTCATGTTGGCGGCGCGCACGTTGAGCAGATGGGCGGGGTGCGCCGCGCCGTAAGCCAGCCCCTCGCCGGCGGCGGCATGCCGTTCGATCAGCAACAGCTTGGCATCGCCGTGGCGGAGCAGGTTGATGGCGGCGAGCGTACCGGTGAAGCCGCCGCCGATGATCGCGATGGTGTTCGTCATGCCCCGCTCCATCGCATCTCCGCGCGGCGATTGCGAGGCCCGCGCGGACCCGGCCGTTGGCGCCCGCGTTGAACCGACATGGCCCTGCCGCGCACGCTGATCGACCCCCGCCTGATCTACCTCGAACCCGCCGTGCGCGATTACCCGCGTGGGCGCGAGGTGCTGGCGCGCTTTCCGGATGCCGAGCTGGTCGAGGTTGCGAGCCACTGGAAGATTGCACAGCTTGCCAACCCCGCGCTTGCCGAGGATTGGCTGCGGGTGAAGCGCGAGATCCTCGTGCTCGGCGTGAAGAAGGGGCTGGCGATGCGGCCCAACGGGCGATCGGCGGATTTCATCGCGCCGTCCTCCTCGAATGGCTGCGCGATGGCGTGCGCTTATTGTTACGTCGGGCGGCGCAAGGGCTATGCGAACCCGATCAGCATCTTCGTCAACATCGACGATATTACGCGGGCGCTGGCGCGTCATGCCGCCAAACAGGGCGTGAAGCCCGAGCCGAACACGATCGATCCGGTCGATTGGGTGTACGATCTCGGTGAAAACGGCGATCTGTCGCTGGATGCCGCGCTGTCGGACAACGTGCGCGATCTGGTCGCGGCGTTTCGGGACATCCCCAATGCCAAGGGTTCGTTCGCCACCAAATACGTCAATCGCGATTTGCTAGAGTACGATCCGCAGGGACGCACCCGGATCCGCTTCTCGCTAATGCCCGAGACGATCGCGAAGATCGTCGACGTGCGCACCTCACCGGTGTCCGAGCGGATCGCCGCGATCAACGCTTTCGTCGCCGCCGGTTACGAGGTGCACGTCAACTTCTCGCCGGTGATCGTGCATGAAAACTGGGAGCCGGAGTGGAAGGCGTTGTTCGCCGAGCTGAACGACACGCTCTCCCCGGCGGCGAAGGCGCAGCTCAAGTGCGAGGTGATCTTCCTGACGCACAACGAAGCGCTCCACGACACCAACCTGCAATGGCACCCGCGCGCCGAAGAATGGCTGTGGCGCCCCGACATTCAGGAAACCAAGTGGAGCCAGTCGGGCATGCACAACCTGCGTTACAAGGTGGGGTGGAAGCGGCAATGGCTCGACCGCTTCCTCGGCTGGCTGGGTGCGGCGATGCCGTATTGCGCGGTGCGCTACGCGTTCTGATAGGCCTCGATCATGCCGCGCACCTCGACCTTGGCCTTCAGCCGCGCGCACAGCAATGCGGTGCCGCTGATCTTGCGCTGTACGAACAGCGTGTCGATCGGCGGTACGTGCCAGGTCGCGCGATCCTCCGCCATGGCCTGCGCCTCCTCGCGGATCACGCCGACGAAGCTGCGGTCGCCAAAGTCGAACGGGCCTTCGCGCGTCATCTCGCCGAGGATCACGTCGATCATCCGGTCCACCGCCGCGCGGTGTCGCGCCACCGCCGCTTCCCCGAGGAACCCCGCCGCCACCGCCGCTTCACGCACTGCATCCCGATCGCCACCGAGCCCGGCCATCAGCAGGCGGTGATAGCCAGCGCGCGTTTCCGGCAGGATATCGCGGGTCGCGCCGAAATCGAGCAGCACCAGCCTGCCCGTCTCGGCCTGCCAGCGGTAATTGGCGAAATTGGGATCGGTCTGCATCGTGCCCCACGCGAACAGTTCGCGTAAGACCAGCGCGACGAGCGCGTGCGCGGCGCGGTCGCGCTCTTCCTGCCCGCGCGTCTCCAGCGCCTCGATGCGTTCGCCGGCGATGAAGTCCATCGCCAGCACGTTGGGGGTGCTGAACGCAGGCTCGGCAGCGGGGACGACGTAGGCGGGATCATCACCGATCAGCGTGCGGTAGCGTTCCAGCATGGTGCGTTCGCGTGTGTAGTCTGCCTCCTCGTGCAACTGCCGCTTGGCCTCGGTGAGCAGGGGCGCAATGTCGATCTCGCGCGGGAGCAGCCCGGAGACGCGTAGCAGCGTCGCCACATTGTCGACATCTGCGTCGATGCTCGCCGCCACACCGGCATATTGCACCTTGATCGCGAGGATCCGCCCGTCGGGCAGTTCGGCGCGGTGAACCTGCCCGATCGAGGCGGCGGCGACCGGCTGCGCCTGGAAATGCCGGAAGCGCCGCCGCCAGTCGCGGCCCCACTCGGCGATCAGCACCTTGTCGAGCTGTTGTGGCGGCATGTGGTGCGCATTGTCGCGCAGCCGCGACAGGATGCGGGTGAGTTCGGGCGGAAGCATGTCGCCTGCGTCCATCGAGATCATCTGGCCGAGCTTCATCGCGGCACCACGCAGGTGCGCGAGCTGGTCCGCCACCCGCGTCGCGTTGGCGGGGGTGAGCAGCAGGTCGCTCATGCGCGGGCGTTCGCCGCTCGCCAGCTTGCGCGCGCCCTCCGCCATCACACCGCCGGCGATGCCGCCCGCCATCCGGCCGAACCGGCCGAGCCGCGACAGCCGCCCGCTCGGGATCGCGCGTCCGTTGTCATCCGCCATGTTGTGTGTCCTTGCTGGCCAGCACCGCCGCGAGGGTGGCTGGCGTGTATTCGTAAACGTCGACGCCGACGTCATATTGGCGTGGCATCGGCTTGAGGCGACCGTGGCTGTGGCCGTGCAGGTTGAGGCTGCCGCGATGCTGACCATTCCACGATCGGAACGGATAGTGGCACAGCACGAGCTTGCGCCCGCCCAGCTCGATCTCGGCATAATCGCCGACGCTCGCCCAGCCGACGGCAGCGAGCGTGGCATCGGGATCGTTGTTGCCGCGCAGCAGGTGTTTGCGCCCGTTCAGCCGGGCGAGCCAGCCCGCCACATCCGCCGGCCGGCGCGCGACGTCGCCGAGGTGCCACACCTCATCATCGGGCGCGACGGTGGCGTTCCAGCGCTCCAGGATCAGGGCGTCCATCTCGGCGGTGTTCGCGAACGGGCGTTTCCAGATGTTGATGGTGCGGTGGTCGCCGAAATGGGTGTCGGCGGTGAAGAACACGGTCATGTCCAGTACAGCACCCGCGCGAGCGGCAGTGCGGCCGCGATCTTGTCTTCGAAGAAGCTGCGCAGTTCGCGCATCGTCGCGGCGTCGTAGACCAGTTTCTCGCTGCCGAACTTGGTGCGTTTGATGGTGCGCCGGTCCATCCCCATGTCGAGCGACGAGCCGGGATACCAGCTTTCGAGCACCGCCTTCGATCCCGGATTGTAGCGATGGGTGATGAGTTCGACCGTCAGGTCGAGCGCGGGCAGATCGGCGAGCGCGGTGGCGGCATCGTCGATCAGCGTGGCGTATGCCTCGCGCCAGCCGTCGGCGGCGATGATCGGCGCGATCGTCAGCCCGATCGGATAGCCCGCCTGCGCCATCTGCCGCAGCGCGCGCAGCCGCTCCGCCACCGGCGAGGTGCCGCCCTCGAACCGCGCAAAGGCGCGCGGGTTGAGCGAGGCGCGCATCCGCGTGCGACCGTTGTGTGCGAGGCCGAGCAATGGCGTGACATCGGCGAACTTGCTGGTGAAACGCAGTTGCGCGTCCGCCTGCCAACTGCCGAACCAGGTGATCGCGGTGGAGAGCGACCCCGTCAACGGTTCGAGCGCGAGCGGATCGGTATAGCACGATGCCTCGAACGTGGTGCCTTCGTGTGCGCGCGCGGTGCTGCGCGAGGTGATGGTGCCCTGACCGAGATAGGCGGGCACGGCGGCGAGGATTTCGTCGAGGTTGGCGTAGACCCGCGTGATCGGCGGGCCTTTCAGCGAGCCGGCGAGGTAGCAATAGCCGCAATGCGCCGGGCAGCCTTCGGCGAGATCGACGCGCCAGTCTGCGCTCGGCGCGATCGGCTGGAACTTGCGCTTGGAGGGGGGCGCGACGACCACCGCGAGCGTCGCCTTGGCCGCAGCGTAGGCCCGGCGCGGATCATCGGGCAGATCGAGCAACAGCCGGTCGTTCGCCAGCTCGACCACCTCCACGCCGCGCGCCGCCGCGCGTTCGGCGATGGCACGCGCGTGCGGCCAGTCGCGCGCGCTGCGGGTCAGCAGCACCCGGCGCGGCAGCCATTCACGCGCGCTTTCACGCGGGGCGGGATCGGGGCGAGCGGGTGTCATCCCACCCTAAACGGTTGAGTGAGCAAGGCGTTCAGACCCGCGGTGCCGCATACGCAAAAGGGCGGGGAACGTCGCCGTTCCCCGCCCTTTCGGCAGCGTCCTAGGACCGAAGTCTTAGAAGTGCGTGATGACGCCGAGCTTCGGGGTGAAGCTGTGGAACGCACCGAAGGTGTCGACTTCGCCGCGGATGCGGAAGCCGGCGTTGCCGGTGATGCCCTTCAGGCCGATGTCCTGCGGGCCGACTTCGAAGCCGATGCCGTAGTCCATGCCGTCATGCGTCTTGTCGTTGCGGTTGCCGCTGACGTAGGGTGCGTAGTGGTCGAAGTTGACCCACTTGTAGCCGACCTTGCCGAAGAACAGGCCGCTGTCACCAGCGCGCACGCCGAAACGGCCTGCACCGCCGTATTCCCAATCGATGTTGCCGGTGAAGCCCTTGGCAACGGTACCTTCCGCACCGACGAACACCGGGCCGAGCGGCACGTTGAAGCCGACCACGCCCTCAACCAGACCACCGGTCAGGCGGTAGTTGTTGCGCAGCGAACCATTCGCGTTCAGCGCCTGCGGGATGCCGTGGTTCGGCTGGTTGTCGAACGACTCATAGCTGCCCATCACGCCGACATACGGCACGATGCCAAACGCCTTGCTGCCGTCCGGTGCGGTCGGGGTGGAGTTGTCCGCAGGCATCGGAGCCGACGTGTCCTGCGCGATGGCAGGGGCGGCTGCGAACACGGCGAGAGCGGCGGCGGCGAGTTTGATTTTCAGCATCTGTTTGAGACCTTACAAGCTTACGGAATGGTTGAACCCAGAGCCCACTGAACCTGCTTTGTGGCGACTTGTTGCACTGCGAAGTGAAAAAAGCCGGGAACCCCGAAATTGTCACTTTTCTGCAACGGTTTCTTGCTCCTCGATGAACAAATTTGCCGCTGTATATAGCTGACGCGCTCATCTCACCGTACTTGCGGGGCGACTCGCGGCACTTTTCTAGCACTTCCCCTTTATTGAGCCGGGTATTCCGCCCGATTTTGCGGCAACTTTAAGGCATCGCAGGTCGATCTGGGCATGATGCTGCTGCAGAGCGGCGTAGCGCGCGCTCAGGCGATTGCGACCGGCGCGGGCATCCCATTCGTCGTTGAAGTGTTTAGCGGCAGCACCATTTGTGAGATCCCGATGCCGACGCAACACCAGCCACTGATCGACCATGTCGCCATCGTCTCCGGCGCGAGTTCCGGCATCGGTCTTGCCGTGGCGGAGGCGCTGGCCGACGCGGGAGCGGCGGTGGCGGTGAACTATCGCTCCGGTCGCGACGCCGCCGAAGACCTCGTCGCGCGCATCACCGCCGGCAGCGGCCGCGCGATCGCGGTGCAGGCCGACGTGTCGAAGGAGGACGAGGTCGCCGCGTTGTTCGAGCAGACCGCCGCCGCATTCGGCCGGGTCGATGTGCTCGTTGCCAATTCCGGCGTGCAGAAGGATGCCGCGATCGCCGACATGACGCTGGAGGACTGGAACACCGTCATCGACATCAACCTGACTGGTCAGTTTCTGTGCGCGCGTGAGGCGGTGCGGCATTTCCGCGCGCAGCCGGCGGCGGGCCGCCCGGCGCGCAGCGCCGGCGTCATCGTCGCGATGAGTTCGGTGCATGAGGTGATCCCCTGGGCCGGCCACATCAACTATGCCTCGGCCAAGGGGGGCATCCGGATGCTGACCCGCACGCTCGCGCAGGAGGTCGCAAGCGACGGCATCCGCGTCAACGCGATCGCGCCGGGAGCGATCAAGACGCCGATCAACCAGGATGCCTGGGACAGTGACGAGGCGCTCAGCAAGCTGTTGCGGCTAATTCCGTACGGCCGCATCGGCGATCCCGAGGATGTCGCCCGTGCGGCGGTGTGGCTTGCCTCGGACGAGGCGGATTACGTCACCGGCACCACCCTGTTCGTCGATGGCGGCATGTCGCTGTACCCCGAGTTTCGCGACAATGGTTGAACGCCACCGCTCGGACGACGTGCCGCCGCTCCGCACGATCGGCGATCACGGCATCATCGGCGATCTCACTACTGCGGCGCTGGTCGCGCGCGACGGTACGGTCGACTATCTGTGCTGGCCCGCGCTCGACAGCCCGACGATCTTCGCCGACCTGCTCGATGTCGGCAGCGGCGGCGCGTTCGCGATCACGCCGGCGCTCCAGAACCCGCGCCACATGCAGATCTACATTCCCGACACCAACGTGCTGACGACCCGCTGGATGGGCGAAGATGGCAGTGCGGAGGTCGTCGACTTGATGCCGCATCCCGATGCGCACCCCCGCCCCGATCACGGCGCGCGCTGCCTGATCCGGCGCGTTACGGTGACGAAAGGCACGGTCGCGTTCACCGCCGATTGCGCGCCACGCTTCGATTACGCACGCGCGGTGCCGGATGTCGCCCCGGTGGCGGGGGGAGTGTGTTTCAGCGGACCGGGCCTCACGCTGCGGCTGTTCGCGTCGGTTCCGCTGACGTGTGCGGAGGGCGCCGCGCGGAGCAGCTTTACGTTACACGTCGGTGAAAGCGCGTGGTTCATCCTCGGTGGTGAAACGCTGACCGCGCCTGCCAACGACGCTGCTCTCGCCGCTGCGATCGACGGAACCGTCGCGGCGTGGCGCCACTGGCTGCATCAAGCCAGCTACAAGGGACGGTGGCGCGAGGCTGTGCTGCGGTCGGCGCTGGCGCTGAAGCTGCTGACCTCGGCGGAGCATGGCTCGATCGCGGCGGCGGCGACGTTCGGCCTGCCGGAAGCATCGGGCGCCGGGCGCAACTGGGATTACCGCGCGACGTGGATCCGCGACGCCTCGTTTACCGTGTACGCCTTCATGCGGCTCGGCTTTACCGACGAGGCGGAGGATTTCCGGCGCTGGGCCGCCAAGCGGGTGATGGCCGCCGACCCCGAACACCCGATCCGTATCATGTATGCGCTCGACGGATCGGAGGCCCGCGACGAGCAGGAACTGCCGCACCTCGCAGGTTATGCCGGTAGTCGTCCGGTACGGATCGGCAATGCCGCGCACGACCAGACCCAGCTCGATATCTTCGGCGAGCTGATGGACAGCGTGTATCTTTCCAACAAATATGGCGCCGCGATCAGCCACGAAGGCTGGCAGCACGTCCGCGGCATCGTCGAATACGTCATGCAGCATTGGCAGGAGCCGGACGCCGGTATTTGGGAGATGCGGGGCGAGGCTCGCCACTTCCTGCATTCGCGGGTGATGTGCTGGGTGGCGATCGACCGTGCGCTCCGGCTGGCGCACAAGCGGTCGTTGACCGCGCCGATGGCGGAATGGACGGCGTGTCGCGACGCGATCGTGGCAGATGTGTGGGAGAATTTCCGTCACCCGGAGCACGGCTATTTCGTGCAGGAACGCGGCGGCACCGAACTCGATGCGGCGCTGCTGATGATGCCGCTGGTTCGCTTCGTCCCCGCGACTGACCCGGTATGGCTGAAGACGTTGGATGCGATCGGCACGCAGTTGCGCGACGATGGCCTGGTCTATCGCTACCGCAACGCCGATGGCCTGGAGGGCGGCGAAGGCGCGTTCACCACCTGCACGTTCTGGTATGCCGAATGCCTCGCCCGTGCCGGCCGGCTCGACGAGGCGCAGATCGTGCTGGGCAAGGGGATGGCCTACGCCAATCCGCTCGGCTTGTTTTCGGAGGAACTCGACGTGCGTGGTCTGCCGCTTGGTAATTTCCCGCAGGCGTTGACGCATCTTGCGTTCATCAGCGCGGCGTACTTCATCGATCGTCGGCTGGATCCTAGCTATCGGCCGAACTGGCAACCATAAACGGCGACACATGGTTGCGCCGACCGTATGGGCGGCATCCCCCGTTGACCAATCCAACCGTTGCACTACCCTACAAGCCGTTCTCCGGGAGATGGCAAATGATTTGGTTTGGAATGTCGCTAGCGGCGCTCCTGTTGTCCGCGGCGACGACTGCACCGACAATGGTCGATCACAGTTCCCATGTTCCCGGTTCGAACCCGATCATTCGCGACAAGTTCCTAGCAGACCCGGCGCCTCTCGTCGTTGGCGACACGCTGTACCTCTATGTCGACCACGACGAGGCGCAGCGTGACGAGATGTTCAACATGCGCGAGTGGCTGGTCTATTCAACCACCGACATGAAGACGTGGACGGCGCACCCGCCGATCATGAGCGTCAAGGATTTCAAATGGGCCAAGCAGGACGCCTGGGCGCCGCAGGCGATCGAGAAGAACGGGAAGTTCTATCTCTACGCGCCCGTCGAGCATGACAGCACCCATCCTGGCAAGGCGATCGGGGTAGCCGTATCCGACACGCCGACAGGTCCGTTCAAGGACGCCCGCGGATCGGCGCTGATCACCAACGAAATGACGCCAAAGGGCAAGCATAGCTGGGAGGACATTGATCCCACCGTGCTGACCGACACCGACGGCACCACCTGGATCGCGTGGGGCAATCGCGAGTGCTACATCGCCAAACTCAAGCCGAACATGATCGAACTCGACGGGCCGATCACCGAGATCACGCTGCCGCATTATGAAGAAGGTCCCTGGCTGCACAAGCGCGGCAAGCTCTACTACTTGACGTATGCCTCGCTCGACCGGGCAACGCAGCGCGATGAACATGTCTCTTACGCGACCGCGCCTGCGATCACCGGGCCGTGGACCTATCGCGGCGAACTCACCGGCTCGGGCAAGTACAGTTTTACCATCCACCCCGGCATCGCCGAGTTCAAGGGCAAATGGTATCTGTTCCTCCATAATGCCACGCTCGCAATCGGCGATCAGAGCGGCGCGATCGGGCGGCGCGCGGTGACGGTGGAACATCTCTATTATAATCCAGACGGCACGATGAAGCCGGTCATTCAGACTGAGGCGGGTGTCTCAGCCCCGGCAGAAGAGCAATCGTCGAACAGGTCTTAGCAGCACGGAACCGGTGCGGCAGGATCAAGCTCAGCGCGCGCAGCCGTAACACGCGTAAAAACCATAACGAGGAGATGTCATGCTGAGGTTCTTATACGATAAACTCGCGGCCGCGCGGGTCGGCGTGCGGTCCTGCGCCCTGGCTCTCGCCGCATCCACGGCGGTGATCTCGCCTGCTCAGGCGCAGTCCGATCGGATGATGCCGATTGCGGTGCCGGTTCAGCCCGACGCCATCGTGCTCGGGACGGGCGCCCTCCCCGGCGCTACGGCGAAGGAGTCCTGGCACAGCCAGTACAACAGCGTGTTTGCCCGCAATGTGACGGTCGCAACACTAACGCCCTTCCTGCCTGACCCAGCGAACGCAAGCGGCGTGGCGGTCATCGTCGCCCCCGGCGGCGGGTTTACGACATTGTCCATGCAGAACGAAGGCTGGGACGTCGCGCGCGCCCTCGCCGCACGCGGCGTCGCGGCGTTCGTCCTCAAGTACCGGCTCAACCAGACCCCAGGCGACATGGCCGCCTACCAGAAATCGCTACAGAACCTTGGTGCCGGCGGCGCACCACGGCCAACCGCCGAGGCGATGATGGCGAAGCTGGCGCCCCAGCTTGCCGATGCCCGCGCCGCCTTCGCCCTGATCCGCAAGCGGGCCGTAGAGTGGCACGTCGATCCGGCCAAGATCGGCATGGTCGGCTTTTCGGCTGGTGCGATGCTGACCATGGCGACGACGCTGAACGGCCAGCCGGACGCCAAGCCGGCATTCGTAGGCGACATTTACGGACCGGTCTCCGCAATGACGGTGCCAGTGGACGCACCGCCAATCTTCGTGGCGCTCGCCGCTGACGACCCGTTGTTCGGCGGCGGATCATTCGGGTTGATCGACAGTTGGCGCGCGGCCAAGCGGCCGATCGAATTCCACCTGTTCGAACAGGGCGGACACGGCTTTGGCATGTACCCGAAGAAGACGACCAGCACCGGCTGGTTCGACGAGTTCGCGCGCTGGATGACGATGCACGATTGGATGAAGCCCAAAGGCTGAAATGCGATTGGCAGTGGAGCTGTGTTGGCGAGATGCCGTGGCACACATTACTAACGTTGGGCCGACAGTTGCCGGATCACATCCCTCCGGCACGGTGATGCAGTGAAGATGGTTGGCGGGTAATCCACGCTAGCCAGATCCGGTGGCTGCCGAACCCACGACGACGGCCGCCGGAGCCCCACGCCGAAGTTCTACTGCTGCCAGCCGGTGTGGCACATTTCGTATTGGCGTCCGGGTACGGCGGCCACCACTTCGGTGTCGTCAGCTCTGCTTCGACGCAGCTTGGTGTTGTCGGCGTCGACCCGCATCGCAGCTTGCAAAGCCAGATCCAGCTTCCCGCGCAATCGGCAGCAGCCTTCGCGCGATCCAGTTTCTGCTGCCATAGTCAGTCAGCCAGACCGAGCGGTTACGGCCGACATCTCAATAATGATAATTATTCGCATTAGCCTTGATGCGTATCTCGACTCGGCTTAAACGGAGTTGTGACACCCCAATCTCCTTCTACGCCTAGGCGAGCGTCCGTCAGCCGCGATCGGAAAAGGTGGCGTAGCTTGTGGTTGAAGCAGCTTCATAGCTGGCATTGGATCAGCGCGGCTTTGTCGATGACCGGTATGCTGCTGTTCGCGATCACCGGCATCACGCTCAACCATGCAGCTACGATTGGTGCCACTCCCGTGGTCGTCGAAAGGAGCGCGATGCTGCCTCCCTCCTTACAGCGCATGCTGACGGCATCACGCGCCCCGGATTCGCCTCTGCCCACGCCGGTCGCGAAAAGCGTCGCGGCCACGGTCGGTCTTGATCCCGCCGGCAAGCCAGTCGAGTGGTCCGATTCCGACGCTTATGTCGCCCTGCCCCGGGCAGGTGGCGACGCCTGGATCAGTATCGAGCGTGCCTCCGGGCGCATAACGGCTGAGACGACCGATCGCGGCTGGATTTCGTATCTGAACGACCTCCACAAAGGCCGCAATACGGGCGTGGCATGGGCGTGGTTCATCGACATCTTCGCCGGCACCTGCATCCTGTTCACGCTGACCGGGTTGCTGCTGCTTCAGTTGCACGCGCGGCATCGGCCGACGACCTGGCCGATCGTCGCCGCCGGGCTCGCCATTCCCATCCTGCTTGTCTTCCTGTTCGCACATTGAGGGGTCCTGCCATGCGTTCTACCGTGTTCCTGCTGCTTGGCGGGGCGATCACCGCGCCGGCCCTGTCGTTGCCGGCCAGCGCCGCGCCCGCTGGCACCATCACGATCGCCATCCCGCGGCTGAGCGTCGCCGAATATCACAAGCCCTATGTGGCGATATGGCTGGAGCCGGTCGGCGGCGGTGCGTCGCGCACGCTGGCGGTCTGGTACGATCTCAAGAAGCGCGGGAACGACCCTGGCACCAAATGGCTCGCGGACTTGCGCGCATGGTGGCGCAAGGGCGGCCGGAGCATGACAATGCCCGCTGATGGCCTCAGCGGCGCCACGCGCGCGCCGGGCCAGTACACCATCCCCGTCCCGTCCGACGTCAGGCCCGGCGAATACGTCCTGAACGTCGAGGCTGCGCGTGAAACCGGCGGTCGCGAGCTTGTCTCCGTACCGCTTGCCGCCGGAGCCCGCACCACGGGCAAGACCGAGCTCGGCACCGTAGCCATCTCCGCCCGCTAAGGATGTATCATGAAGCCTTTTGCCATACGCATGATGGTCGCCGCTGCGCTGTTGTCAGTACCCGCCGCACTGTCGGCGCACCGCATGTGGCTGTTGCCGTCGGCCACCGTGTTCTCGGGCACCGAGGGCTGGGTGACAGTCGACGCCGCCGTCTCAAACGACTTGTTCTTCTTTGATCACCAGCCGCTACGCCTCGATGGCGTAAAGGTCTGGCAGCCCGACGGCAGCGAAGGCATCTTCCAGAACGGGGCGACAGGGCGCTATCGCTCGGTGTTCGACGTCAAGCTCGATAAGCCTGGCACCTGGAAGATCGGCACGCAGATGTCCGCCGTCATGGGTAGCTTCAAGGTCGATGGGGTCGAGAAGCGGATCGGCGGTCGTCGCGGCCCGCCGCAGCCAAACGCACCCGCCCCGCTGACGATCGCCGACATCCCCGCCAACGCGACCGACGTGAAGATCACCGAGGTATCGGGCCGCAACGAGATCTTCGTGACAGCAGGCGCGCCGACCACCACCGTCTTCAAGACGACCGGCAAGGGTCTGGAGTTCGCACCGGTCACGCACCCCGACGAACTGGTCGCCGGCGAGACCGCCAGCTTCCGCTTCCTGATCGACGGCCAGCCCGCCGCCGGCCTGAAGGTCACGGTGATCCCCGGCGGCAAGCGCTATCGCAACGACGAGGGTGCACGCGAGTTGACAACCGGCGCCGACGGGATGCTGCGCGTTTCGTGGCCGGCAGCTGGCATGTACTGGCTCAACGCCACACTGACCGACACCAAAGCAACCTCGCCACGCGCGACCGAGCGACGGATGAGCTACGCGACGACGCTTGAAGTCCTGACGCCCTGAGGCGTTCGGCATGAGGATCGCGCTTCCGCCAACGATTGACGCCGCGGCTTTCGCGGCGCGCGATCCGTCCGCGGCGGTGCTCGATCTGCACGGTAAGACCATGGGGACATCGTGGAGTGTGCGCTTCGCTGCGCCCGCCGGCGTCGATCCAACGGCGATCCGTAAGGCGATCGTCGCGCGACTGAGCGGGCTCGTCGCGGAGATGAGCCACTGGGAGCCGGACTCTCTCCTGTCGCGCTTCAACCGGTCGGCCCCTGGCACTTGGACGACGCTTCCGCCCGACTTCGCGCATGTCATGACGCGCGGCCTTGCGATCGCCGAAACAACGAACGGGGCGTTCGATCCCGCGATCGGCAAGCTCGTCGATGCCTGGGGTTTCGGCGTTATCCCCGTCACGCACGTGCCCAGCCGACTTGAAGTAGAGACGGCACGGGCGTCATCGGGCTGGCGCCGGCTCGTATTCGCGCCCAGCGGCGCCCATCTTCGCCAACCGGGCGGCTCAGCGCTTGACCTGTCAGGGATCGCCAAGGGGCATGCGGTCGACGCCATCGCCGACCTTCTGCATAACGCCGGCATTTCGAACGCGTTGGTCGAAATCGGCGGTGAACTCGTCGGTCGTGGCATCAAGCCAAATGGCGATCCCTGGTGGGTCGATCTGGAAAGCCCGCCGGGACTGGCGCTCCCCGCGTTGCGTATAGCGCTGCACGGAATGGCCGTAGCGACCTCGGGCAATTATCGCCGCGGCGCCCACACGCTCAACCCGCGCACCGGTCACCCGATCGAAACGCACGTCGTATCCGCGAGCGTACTCCATCAGACCGCACTGGACGCCGATGCCTGGGCGACGGCGCTCACCGTTTTAGGTCGGGGCGGCCTAGAGCTCGCGCACGATCTCGGGATCGCCGCCCGGATCGTCACGGTGATCGACGGCACCGTCCAAGAATACCTCACCCCCGGTCTATCGGCGATGGTGAGCGACTAATTGCAGCCTCTCCATACATCCCTTGGGCAGATAGCCTTCTGCAAAGTGCTGTATCCTCGCGAAGACGGGCGGCGAAACGCCGGCACCTGCTGCACCGATTGCGGCGACGCTGATGCGAACCGCTTCGGCAGGCCAGCAGGGGATTCAGCTAATCGGCGGGCACTTCGCTCCGTGAAGGAGAACAGGGGACAGGTCGTGCGAGGCCTATAAGCGTATACTGTTATGCGCTTACGCTTATACGCGCCCGCCATCGCAGGTGTGTTCCGGCACAAGAAGCGGCACGAAGAAGCGCGGCACCACGCCTTCGCGACACGGACGCTCTGCGACTGGCGACCCTTGGCAATCAGAACGGCAGCAAGTTGTTAATTCGGCCACGGTATCGTCGCGCTCGAAGGAGCAATCAGTGCGTAGTTATCAGGAAGAGGCTCGGCTAGACGCCCTGCGTCAACTCAAGCTGCTGGATACTCCAGCAAGCGAGAGCTTCGACCGGATCACGCGCATGGCGAGCCAGATTTTCGATCTGCCGATTGCCGCCATCTCACTGACGGATCGCGACCGGCAGTGGTTCAAGTCACGCGTCGGTATCGATCACTGGAGCATCCCGCGCGACAAGGCGCCTTGTGCCGAGGTGGCCGAAACCGCCAGCCCGTTGGTGATCACCGACTTCCTCGCTGACCCATGTTACGCGGATAGCCTGCTGGCACGCGCTGGAACGCGCTTCTATGCGGGTGCCCCGCTCGTCACCAGCGATGGCTATGGACTGGGCTCGTTGTGCGTTCTGGGTACCGAGCCGCGACACGCGTCGCCAGCGGAAATGAGAGCGCTTACCGACCTCGCGGCGATGGTGATGGGGCAGATCGAGCTGCAACACGCGTTCGGGCGCATCGATCCGGTCAGCGGCCTGCCCACCCGGATTCAGTTCCGTGATGACCTGACCGATCTCGCGCGTGATCTGCCGGGCGAAGAGCGTTTTGCTGTGGTGGTCGACCTCGCCCGCGACGATCAGGTCGGCAAGATGACCCGCGCCTTGGGTAGCGGCCGCGTAGACGAGATGGTCCGTGAAGCTGCGTTGGCGCTTCGCGAAGCGCTTGGGCCTAGCCGATCCGTTTATCATGTAGGTGCCACACAGTTCGCATTCCTTTCGCCGTCTGGCCTCGGGCAGGAGGCATATATGGAAATCCTGCGATCCGGGTTCGAGCAGATACGGGTATCGTCCTCGGTCCGCTTCGTTACGAGCGTTTCCATAGGCATGCGTCCTTTTACATTGGGCGCGCTATCGGCTGACGACATTCTGCGCGGCGCCATCAGTGCAGCACAAGATGCCCGCTCGACGGACGGAGCGATCAGCCTGTACTCTGCCTCCCGGGATAGGACTCATCGCCGTCAGTACGGTTTGCTCCAAGATTTCGGTACGGCATTGGATGCGACGGACCAATTGCGGCTTGTCTTTCAGCCACGCATCGATCTGGCGACAAGACGCTGCGTTGGCGCTGAAGCGTTGCTACGGTGGCGTCATCCGATGCTGGGCGAGATTTCTCCCGCCGAGTTCATCCCCTTGGTTGAACAAACATCGCTGGCTCGCACGGTCACGCAGTGGGTGCTGGATGCCGGGCTGGATCAGCTGGCATCCTGGACAGCGCGCGGCATCGGCCTCACGCTTTCGATCAACATTTCGGCTGCAAATCTGGCAGAAGCCGACCTGATCCAACGTATACAGCTTGGCCTGCTGAAACGTCAGCTGCGGCCTGACCAACTCGAAGTCGAGCTTACCGAGAGCGCGATCATGGATCAGCCGGATCAGGCGCTGGGAATGCTGCGCGAATTGGCAGATGCGGGTATCTGCGTCGCGATCGATGATTTCGGGACTGGCCAGAGCAGTCTCGCCTATCTGCAGAAGTTGCCGGCGCAGGTCGTCAAGATCGATCAGTCCTTCGTGCGCGATCTCATAGAGAACCACGGGCCGGACTTCGTGCTGGTGGAAACGATGATCGGCTTGGGACACAAGCTGGCCTACCGTGTCGTCGCCGAAGGCGTGGAAACGCCGGAAGCGGCAGCGATCCTCACGAACGCCGGCTGCGAGGAAGCGCAAGGCTTCTTATTCGCAAGACCGATGGAAGCCATCCAGCTTGAGCGCTGGATGACCGAAGGCGGTGACAGCGGCCGGACCTCTATGAAAGCCGCCTGACGCAAAGCTTACCCGGATTTTGCTTTGCCTTTGCCTAGTGCCGATCTCCTGAATTTGGGAGGCCGCGTCTGCGGAGACTTTAGCAACCAATAAGTTGCTCCGTACAGCATCACGTCACCCAAGCGCGCGTATTCCTGTTCGGCGTAGCCATACGGATCACCCGCCAACGCCATCAGCTTGGCGCGGTCGACGACCAGCACCTTCGCCCGTACAGCTCGGATCGCCCGGTCCTCCTCAAGGCTGAAGTGCGTCGCTAACGCTGCTGCGCCGCACGCCCGGCATCAAACGGGATTCCTCATGCGTCATGCAAATCTCATCGGCTTGCACGCGATCATGATACAACAGGATCCAGCGGGCCATTCGGCGGTCGATCGAATGCGCCAGTGAGGACACGATGGTGCGTCCCATCTGCAACATGAAGACGTGCGTGAACCGCAGCAGCGCCATGTGCAATGACGTGCTCTGCTCGACCGCAGCAAGCAGACGGTGGCCGCTTGTTCGGGGCGGCGGGCGATGTTGTGCCACTGATGGGCACGATCGTCGCCATTGCTTCTCCTGTGCCCATGCATGTTCGGAACGGTTTCGTACAGAAAGGTTGCGAAGCGCTCGATTGTTCATGCCTGGAGCGCGAGGAGGAACGCATGATCTCAAGACAGCCACTTATCCTCGGTGTCGTGGCCACCGCGCTGATGACGGCATCCGCAGGCGTATTCGCGCAATCGCCGCGTGCAGTCAGCGCGTCGCCCCGCCCCCGCCTTCAATCAGCACGCAGCCGCCCAAGGCAGCGCCCGACATGCAGATGGGACTGGATGCGCTTGCGGGCCTCGGCGGGAAGCCGATCGAGACGCTAAACTCGGCCGAAGCACGCACGCAGCCTTTGGCTGTTGACGGCGCGACGGCGGTGATGGCGAAGCGGGGCATATTGACCACACCAGACGCGTCGGTGTCGACCGCACCGCCGCGCGTGCGTTTCTGTTCTCGCTCGGTCGCTACCACGTCGAGGAGGCGTCGACTTCGCTCTATGGTGAAGCGACGTGGACGCCACTCGCCGGCGTGCGAGCGGTCGGCGGGCTACGTGGCGAGTATTATCATTACGCCGTGCGCGCGCAGAACAGCGCGGCAGCGGCGGCAGGAACAGGCTGCGGTGACGATGCGATTGTCTCACCCAAGGCGTCGGTCGTTTATGCCCCGACTGAGCATGTGGAGCTGTATGCCAATTGGGGCCGTGGCTTTCACTCCAACGACGTGCGCGGTGCGGTGAACGTCGACACCCCGGTGCCGGTGCTGGTGCGCGCGACGGTCGCGAGGTCGGCGCACGCTGGCAGGCATCGGGGCTGATGCTGACAGCGACCTAATGGTGGCTCGACGTCGACAGCGAGCTGCGCTTCGTCGGCGACTCCAATGCAGTCGAGCCGACCGGGGCGAGCAAGCGGCACGGCTACGAGTTGGTCGCCTTCTGGCGGCCGCTGCCGTGGCTGGCGCTTGACGGCAACTTATCGCCAGCCACTCACGTTATGACAACGGCGACCGCATTCCCAACGCGTTCGAGAACGCCGCTTCGGCCGGAGCATCGATCGTGCTTGATCCCTGGGAAGCAAGTATCCGGGTGCGTCATCTCGGGCCCTATCCGCTGATCGAATAGCGTGCGCGAGAGCGGGAGCACGGTCGTCAATCTGCGTGCGGCACGCAGGATTGGGCGCTTTCAGGTCTATGGTGAGCTGCTCAACATCCTGAACAGCCGCGACAAGGATATCGCCTATTATTACGAGTCCTACATTCCCGCGTTCGACACTACCGGTCCGAGCGATGGGCGACTGAGCCGCGTCGTAGAGCCGCGCACACTGCGGCTGGGCGCCCGCGTGAACTTCTAGCTTAATCTTGGCTGCCGGTCGCATCGGCAAGACTGGCAGCTTGAAACCATGGCCGTTTGAGGCATGCGCTATCGCGCAGCGCGCGGGGGCGCGAAGTTCAAGCTGGCCGGCAATCTGCTGAGCGGCGCGCAGCGCCCAGCCCACCTGCTCGCCGAGCTGGTGACCTGCGGTGTATGCGGCGCACTATCAGGGCGAACGGCGATGGCCGTGGCGCTGCAAAGGTCACCGCACTGGAACATGCGACAGCGTTTCGATCAGCACCACCCAACACCCCGGCGCTGGCGGGCATTTGCGGTCGGCTGGTGACGTCGATGCTCATTAACTTCAGCAAGAGACCGTGGCTGCGGCACAGGCTAGAAATCCAGAACGCGCCTGCCGAGCACGACCTCGTTGATACTGTGGCTATGCGCCGGGTGGGAAACGCAAAAGGCCCCCGCGGTGGTGACCGAGGAGGCGTTGCAAAATTAGG
>NZ_JAKNQH010000029.1 GCF_022662305.1 Sphingomonas sp. BAUL-RG-20F-R05-02 | reverse complement strand
ATCATCCTGGGTGGCCTGCTCATCGATGCCGCCACCAAGGACAAACGCTTCGCCGGCATCGTCTCTGAACTGACCCACCGCATCAGCCGGGATCAGGATCGCAAACCCTTCGAGAACTGGTCATTGCCTGGGGAGGATAGCTGATGGATCGTGATCGCGACGAACCCGATCGGACACCGGAGCGCAAAAAGAGCCGGGATCTCGGTAGGGACCGGATCGACCCACCATCGACCGACAAGTTCGACATGTCCGATTGGGACACCCCGACCAGCCCACCTACTGGTACTGATCCAGCTCCATCCCCTGCCCCGTCTGCTGTCGAGCGCACTCGTAGCACCGCTGACTTCGCCCAATTCTTCAAACTGATATCCTCGCTCGAAACCGGCATGCAGCGCATCCTCGCCAGCTTTGGCATGATCCGCGACCTGGCCGCTGACAGCCGCGCCAGCGTCGCCGAAGCCGCCGCTGATGCCGCAAAGCGCGCTGAAGAACAGAAAGCCCGCGACAAGCTTATTACCGAACGCCTCATCGATCCTGACCAGCTTGCCCGTCATGCCGAGGCCGGAGCGCGTCAGGGGGCCAGGGATGCGCTCGCCGGCACCGCCCGCGAATGGACGCGCCAGCTTGAGTCCGATGCCCAAGGACGCGAAATATCCGCTCGGCAGGACGCGGCCGATCGTGCCGAGCGCCGCGCCGATGAACTGCGCCGACGCCGGCAGGATGGATGGCGTAACGGTGCGATCATCGCCATCGCCCTGCTGATCCCTACCGCCTACGGCTATGGTCATTATGGCGGCACTCAGACTGGCGAGGCTTCCGCCTATGCCCGCGCTCGCGATGAGGTCGCCGCGGCAAACTGGGCCAATACCCCAAACGGTAAGCTCGCCCGACAGCTCGACCAGGCCAGCGAGCAGACCATTCCCGCCATGGCCGAGTGCCCCGAGGATCATGGCTGGCACAGCGAGAAGGCCGATGGTCGCCGCTGGTGCTACGGTTTCAGCAAATCCGCCAAGATGGTCAGCGGCTGGGCGCTGCCATGAGCCGCGCATCCATCAACGAAGCCGAACGAGTGCGCCGTGAGCGCGAAGTCAACTTCGCGCGCGGCAGCGTCCGTTATGAGGGTGGCATCCTGTCTGAAGAGGTCGAACAGCTCAATGCGCGCTACATTGATGGCGAGATTGATAGCGTCGAACTGACCTCTGCCATTCTGGCATCCGTGACGGTGCGTCATGGCTGATACCCACCTTCGCTTCCGCAACCCGGCCGAGGAAGCGGCCTACAAGACCGTGGAGAATGAGCTAGCCGCCCGCATCCAACGCCGGGATCATGTACCGGAAGCCGAACGGGATGGCTGGCGGCAGAATATGTTTCCTTTTAACGACCGCTGGTCGAGCATCCGTGAACTGGAGGCCTGTGTCGCCTTCCGCAGGCCGTCCGATCCGGCATCGGCGGTGATCGCTGATGCCCTGACCCACGCTGGCACCGTCAGCGACGATCTGTACGCCCGCCTGCTCGCCGTCGCTGAGCGTCGTTACGATCGCCAGCCGGCCACCCGGGCGGTCGCGTTCGATGCGTTCGGGACCCTTGTCCATATCGGTCGCAAGCGGCACCCGTACGAACGCCTGATCCGGCAGGCCCGCGACCAGGCGGGGGCGTTGCCGTCGCCAATGGTGCAGCCGATCGGGCTTGCCGACTATGCCGCAGCCCTCGGATTACCCTGCCCAGATGCCGAACTGGCCGCACTGGACGAAGAACTGCCGACGATCGCGCTCTACCCCGACACGCTGGATGCGCTGCGTCGGGTCCGTGAGGCGGGCTTGACGGTCGCCGTCGCCTCCAATCTGGCCTGCCCTATGCCGCCCCGTTAAAGGCTCTCCTGGGCGATCTGGTCGACGTTTGGTACCTTTCCTTTGCTGAAGGCACGATCACGCCTGACAGCGCGTTCTACGCCGGCCTGACGGCCAAACTCGGCTGCGAGGCCGGCGAGCTGCTGATGGTAGGTGATACCTGGCGCGACGATATCGTCGGCGCCGCCGAGGCTGGATCACGTGCTTGCTGGCTCGATCGCGAGAGTCGTGCCTCCCATGCCCGTCGTTTCATCGCTGTTCGCAGATTGGACGATGTCTGCTTAACCTGATCCGGGATGCGATGGCCGGTGTTGAAGCATGACACCGGGCCTACCTTTTTCTTCCCGCCAAGCCTGCGGCCGATAGGCCGTTCTGTGACGGCGTAGCCGGCACAGAACATTAACGCATCGGCCAAAGGCCGATTCCACAATGGTTTCCTTGTCAGGTGCCTCACGCGTACCCGCGATGATTCTAGATTCTAAGATTCTATGATTCAGGGGGTCGTATCCCTTTGATTTAAAAGAAGGAATCGAGCCTATCATGAGGAATGGGGTGGGGTATCATGAGTTTTGGGGTGGGGTATCATGAGTTTTGGGGTGGGGTATTGTGAGAAATGGGGTGAGTGAAGTGAGAAGCGTTTTCTCCTCACCTCATGATACTTGACCATGCCACCGCATCGAACGATTGTGCTGCTATGAGCAAGGCATCGGACGATAAGCCTAAGCGCACGATGGAAGTTGCGCGGATCGAGAAGGAGCGAGGTTCCGACACGATCGTGCAACCGCGCGAACTTATCGAAGTCCGCTATGCGCGTGGCGTTTCGCTTAGCTTATCGGCTCGCAAGGTTCTTGCCTTGATGATGCATCAGGCGGCTGGCGACGCCTGGCGCGATCAGGAACATCGGATCGCTAAGCGTATGCTGCGTGGGTCTCATAATTCCAATGATCGCCTTACCGATACGATCGACGAACTGATGGGTATCTTCTTCGCCATGCCCGATCAGGTCGAAGGCGACCAAGGCCGCCGCACGTTCCAGATGATCGAGGAAACATTCGAAGGAGGGGAACAAGGGTGGTTGATCTACCGGTTCACCCGCCGCGCTCGCGATTTACTGAAAGACAGTGAGGCCTATGCCCTGCTCCACCGGGCAACGGTGCTGGCGTTTGACAGCAAATATGCTCTCGAGCTCTACCAACTCGGGGCTTTGCTCTATCGCCGCGACGTTCCGATCTGGCGCGGCGATGTCGGCACGCTGCGGGCTAAGCTAGGCGTGCCGGAAGGCACTTATGGCTCTTTTGCCGACCTGCGCCGCTTCGTTCTCGATGCAGCAACAAGCGAGATTAATCAGCTTGTTCCTCAATTCTCGGTTGCATGGGATGTCGCAAAACGAAGCGGCCGTAAGGTTACGGAAATAGCCATCACTTTCCGCCGCAAAGCTCCAATTGATGCTGTGGCGGCCGAGGAAGAGAACGAACGCCACCGGGCTGGCCGGCGTGCACGGCGCGAAGGCACTGAAGAGGCGATCGTTGATCCTACGGCGATCATCGCAGCCACCGCCGCCAATCTCTCGATTTCGGACATACTGCGGTGGCCTGCCGACGATCAAGTGTCGGAATATCGAACGCCGGACCTCTATGCGATTGGCTTAGCCCACGGTGGAGGTCACGCGATCCAGCGGTTGGCGGATCAATACGCCCGGGTTCGATCGGATAAGCGACGGCAACTCCGGGGAGACGCCCTTCGCAACGATTGGACCACATGGGTCAAAGGTTGCTCAGAGAAGTGGGCGAAACCCTGATCCTTGTTCCCGGACGGGTTGCACGATACCCTACGGCAACCGGTCATGGTTCCCGGTTGGAAACACGGGGATGATCTATGGCTACGGTCTCGATGACGAAGGGTGCTGAGCTGGCCGGCGTTAGCAAGGGTACTGTATCAAAAGCCTTAAAATCCGGGCGCCTTAGCTATGCTGAGAAAACTGATAATGGCTATCTTATTGAGACATCCGAACTGTTTCGGGTGTTTCCCCCAAAACAGCCAGAAACGGTTGAAAATTCTGGCCCGGATACCCCTCAAGGAAACAGGGAAACCCTAATGGAAACAGGGGGTTTACTGCGGGAAGTTGAACTGTTGCGTGAACAGCTTCGTGACCGTGATGGTGTGGTCGATGACCTACGGCAGCGGCTCGATAAATCAGAGGATGAACGTCGCGAGGCACAGGCCCGCGTGATCGGCTTGTTAGCCGGTCCAGGGCCAACGGAATCCAAACGAGGGTTCTTCGGTCGGCTATTTGGCCGTCTCGACGAGTGAGATTGCAAAAGGGGTCCCTTTCGCGACGACAGAGCTATCTTCATCAGGCAAAAAAATGGGCCAGCGCGAGCCGACCCGAAGTTATTAGGAGAGGATGCCTGAAAGGCGTCGCCATGCTGCACTTGCGAACAGATTGACGCAAGCCCCCTAAACACAAGCTTTCAAAATTAGGCTGATCAGTGGCTCTCTAATGCAGAAATCACAGGTTCTGCATCAGGCTCGAACGACAGAAAACGCGGCATCGCGTGATGCAGAAAACCGATGCGTTTTCGGCCGCGAATGACCGGGTCTGGTGGTTAGCGATGGTCTGCTTTTGGCAGAGCAGCGCTGACAATCGCGCTCTATACGATCATGACTTGCATCGGCCGCGCTTCGGCCTGCAACTATGGATACTCAAAACAGCTTAGGTGCGCTCGTGACAGATCCCCAGGAGCCGAAAGACGGCGAGACGCCGGAAGTCATTGAGAAGGCCGCTCGTGATACGCGCAACAGTGTCATGTTGAGCGCGATCGTCGAGGGTTTTGGAGGAGGGAAGCAGACGAAGCATCGCGTCCGCGATCTTTCGGCTGGCGGGGCCCGTATTGATCAAGCGGGAGCGTTGCGGAAAGGCGCGACTGTTCTCGTTTCGGTGGGCGCACTTCAAGCGGTTGCGGCAACTGTTGTGTGGGTTGAAAATGGCTTGGCAGGCTTGCAGTTCGCCAAACCAGTGTTGCCTGATGATGCACGCGCAAAGACGGCTATAGCGCCCCGGTCGGCATCCACAGAGGACGTGCGTCCCGAAGGTCCTACAGCTGGCTGGCTTCCAGACCTCAACAATCCGTACCGAAAACGCTAGACTAGGAAGAGCTTCTGTCGGCTGTGCATCTACCGGCTGAGACTCGCAAAAAAACAGCACAGCTTCGACAAAGATGCGACTTCGGCGAGCCGCTGGGCAGTTTGAGTAACTTAAATTGGGACTGTCAGAAATTCCGTGTGCGGTCGGGCGGTTGAACATTACGCCGCCATGGCCCTGATGAAGCGCTCGCCGAAGATAACGGCGAATTGGGCCTTGGCCATGGACCACTCACGTGGCGGGCTCGTTGTTCGACCATCCCCCGGATGGTCGATACTGCCTCACTCCACTCTTTCTCCGACCGGTTCAAGATCAGGTAGAGCAGCTTGGTAGCGGCCTCGTCGCTGGGGAAGTGCCCTCGGGCGCGGACGGCGCGCCTGAGCTTCGAGTTCAAGGCCTCTATCGCGTTCGTGGTGTAGACGATCCGGCGAACCTCGTCGGGAAACGCGAAGAACGGGATGACCTCTGCCCAGGCGCGTCGCCAGCTTTGGCCGATGGCGGGATAGCGGGTGCCCCATGGGCCTTCCTCGAACGCCGTCAGCGCCTTCTCGGCGGCCTCCGCGCTCGGCGCACGGTAAACCTCCTTCAGGGCACTGGCGAGGTTCTTGCGGTCCTTCCAGGAGACGAAGTCCATGCTGTTCCTGAGCAGATGGACGATGCACGTTTGTACGATCGTCTCGGGGAACACGGCCGTGATCGCGTCGGGAAAGCCTTTCAGGCCGTCGACGACGGCAAGCAGAACATCTTCGACGCCGCGGTTCCTGAGCTCGTTCATCACGCGGAGCCAGAATTTGGCACCTTCGTTTTGCTCGAGCCACAGACCGAGAACTTCCTTCGCGCCATCGGCACGCACGCCCAAAGCGATGTGGATCGCCTTGTTGCGGACCATCCCTTCGTCCCGGATCTTCACCCGGATCGCGTCGAAGAAGACGAGCGGGTAGACCGGATCGAGCGGCCGCTGCTGCCAGGTCGCGACCTCGTCGAGCACGGCGTCGGTCACCGTGCTGATCAGATCGGGCGAAACGTCGATCCCGTACAAATCGTGGAGGTGCCCCGTGATCTCGCGGGTGCTCATGCCGCGCGCGTACATCGACACGATCTTCTCATCGAAGCCAGGAAAGCGACGCTGGTACTTGGCGATCAGTTGCGGGTCGAAGCTCGACTGCCGGTCGCGCGGCACATCGACAAGCCATCTTGCCGGTGTCCGTCATCACGGTCTTCCGGCCGTAGCCATTGCGCGTGTTACCGGCGCCGTCCTCGCCGGCCAGGTGGTGATCCATCTCCGCGTTCAAGGCGCGCTCCGTGAGCGCCTTCTTCAAAGAGTCGAGCAGGCCGCCCTGATCAAATGCAGCACTGGCGTCACCGCCCGCCAGCAGCTGGTCGAGAAGCTCGTTGGGGATCGCAGGTTCTTTGCGTCGAGGCATATTGAGACTCCTTGTTACCCATTATGCCCGACCACACACGAAAATCCTGACACTCCCCTTAAATTGGGCGACTACGGAAGGCGGCCTCACGGTGCACCTTCATGTTCGGCTAGGTATATGTCGCGCCCCGTGATCCTTACCGTACCGTCCGCAAGCGCACCTCTAGCTATCGCACGCTTAACTGCAGCTGCGATCGCCTTAAGATAGGTGAAATCATGATCTTGTTTTTGCGTGGCCAGGACAAAGTCTGTCAAAGCCTCGAAATCATCATCACTTAGCAACGCAGTCGCTCGGTCGTGACCAACATGCAGTCCTATCCTGCGATCGCCCGCCACGATCTCAATACCTCGGCTGGTATCAATTCTCACATGCTGTTCTAGCATAGCTGAACACCCATTCCTCTCCGAGCACCACCCAGGAGCTCCTTTTATTCAACGCGCCGGCATTGTGGCCGGCGTACCCCGCCGTTACCCTCGACTAGGCTATCGGCGAAAAGGCCCGAATGGCCGATTTTCGGGCGACTGTGGTGAGACTGCTTTCTCTCCCGAGAGCCAACAGACAAGTTCTGAGTGATTGCGCTGCTTTTTCGGCAATCCAACGGACCAGCCCAAACTGATGCCTTACGGCTAGATCATCGACTGACCCCTAGAAAACCCTCAGTTCACGGAACAACGCTTGCGGCTCTGGTGATGGCTCGCCAGTCAACACCCAAGCCGACCGAGGCGAGAAATCGTTTAAGGCGGTTGGGCAAGGCCGGAAGGACACCTTCCGGCCTTGCCTTTTTCGGTCGCTCTAAAGGCTGAACGTCAACAATGGCGGGAGCCGACCGTCAGCTTTTCGCCCAACGGTCGTCACCGGACGCTCACGGTTTTACGCTCAAGCGGCGATCTTACCGGGGTGTGTCATATCCCCTTGGCCTGCCAGCAGCCCCTCGACCGAGATATCTTCGTCAATCGCATCCCAGTGTATTCCGCGACGGCTAAGTTCGAAGTCCTCGCGCTGCGCCGGGGTGGCGTGGAGCAGACGCGGGAACCACGCAAGCGGGACGCCCAGCGTCCTGCCGTCCTCGATCTCGACCCACATGCAATCCTCGTCGAAGCGCAGTGCCTTAGGCGAAATACTCATCCCATGCCCTTTCAAGCTGCTCGCGGTGTTGCTCGACCAGACGCTGGATACGGTTGAAGGTCCTGGCGTCGAAACCGTCATTGTAGGCCATCACCACTGAGGGCGTGAGCCAGAATTTAGCCTCATCCCGGCCTTGGCGGACGTGGATGTGAGCAGGTTCGCGAGGGTTTCCCTCGTTCGAGTAGGGGGCGGCACATAGAACGGACCCAGATATACGCTAACGTAGCTGGCGGACCGTAAGGCAGCCGCTAGGTCAGATTTTACGCTCTGATCTTTGCTTCGGATCGATAGTGCTTGTCCTGAAACCGGTCGGGCTCGTGCCGAACGTTCGTTTGAACGCGATGCTGAACGCCGTATCGGAACCATATCCAACGGCATCGGCTACGTCTGCGACGGCTTTGCGTTCTTTCGTGAGTACGGTTGCGGCTACCGTCATCCGCCATTGGGTCAGATAGTCGAGTGGTGGCCGACCGACCTGTTGTTTGAACCGTTGCGAAAAGGCGGTGCGCGACATGCCGACCGACCGCGCCAAATGATCGACAGTCCATCGCCGGCGGATATCGCCATGCATCAGCGATAACGCCATCGCCATCTGCGGATCGGCCATGGCTCCCAGCCAGCCTTGTGCCAGGGACGGCTTGGCCAAATAGGCGCGGATGATCTGCACCAGGATGAGGCTGGCAAGGCTCGACGCTGCCAGCAAAGAGCCGGGCGCTGAAACCCCGCTTTCGTAGCTGAGCAAGGGGAGCAGGGCCGCCAAAGGTTCGCTGCCGGGGCTGCCGCGCGGGATATGAACAATTGGTGGGAGAAAGCTCAGCAAGCCCGCGACACGATCATCCGCGAAGGTGAACTTGCCGGCAGCCGCGACGGTCCGATCGCCGGTCTCGCCAAATCGAACAACACCGTCGCCACCGGTGTTGGCAGCGAACACGGCTGCGCCGTCGATGGTACCAAGCTCCGGGTCACTTGCCACGCAGTAAGGGCGCCCGTCGGTGAGCAGATAGAAGTCTCCGGCGCTGACCCGCATCGGCTGGCCGTCATCGACCCACATCCAGCGACTGCCTTCGATGAGCCCACCGAATTTGAGGTGGCTGTATGCGGGATAGCGGAATGCGTGAGGTCCACGCGTCTCCAGACGGGCCGACAGAACGCTCTCGATGCGGAGCAACGTCAGAATATCTGAAAGAGGGTCCATTGAACGATCGCTAATAAAATATGGCTGATGGCTTATAGCATGAACGCGTGATGCAGGCCAAAAGCCAGACAGCGACCAAGCCGGTTTAGGAGAACCTCTCGTGCGATACGCCCAGCTCGGCCGGACCGGAACATTCGTCTCCCGGTTCTGCCTTGGCGCAATGACGTTCGGTGGCGCCGACAACCCGGCGGGCAACGCGATCGGCCGGCTTGCTCAGTCCGAGACAGATGCGATCGTCGGGCAGGCGCTCGATGCCGGGATCAATTTCATCGACACGGCCGACGTCTATGGTGGCGGCGGGTCGGAGACCCTGCTTGGTGAAACGCTGAAAGGACGCCGCCACGACGTGGTGCTTGCCACCAAGTTCAGCGCCCGGACCGGCGCAGGCGTGAACCAGGTCGGACAATCCCGCCTGCACCTGATGGATGCGCTGGAGCAGAGCCTGACCCGCCTCCAGACCGACCATATCGACCTGTATCAGATCCATAACTTCGACCCGCTGACGCCGATCGAGCTGACGCTGAGAGCGCTGGACGATGTCGTCCGTCAGGGAAAGGTGCGTTACATCGGCTGCTCGAACCTGGCAGCCTGGCAGCTTACCAAGGCACTCGGCATATCCGAGCGCGAGCGGCTGGCGTCGTTCGTGTCCATCCAGTCCTATTACTCGCTGGCCGGGCGTGACGTGGAAGCCGAACTGATCCCGGCGGTCGAGGATGCCGGCATCGGCCTGCTGTGCTGGAGCCCGCTGGCTGGCGGGCTGCTATCCGGGAAATTTGATCGCAACGGCGCTACCGACGCAAACTCCCGTCGCGCCAAGATTCAGTTCCCGCCCGTCGACGAAGCGCAGACCTTCGACATCATCGATGTTCTGAAAACGATCGGCGCGAAGCATGAGGGAAGCCCGGCCCAGATCGGTCTGGCATGGCTGTTGTCTCGCCCGGCGGTCACCAGCGTCCTGGTCGGCATCAAGCGGCCAGAGCAACTCACCGACAATCTGAAGGCGTTTGAGATTGTGTTGGCGGATGACGATCTCGCCCGACTGGACGAGGTGAGCCGCTTCCCGGCGCGTTACCCCGGATGGATCCAGAGCTACAACGCCAAGGGCCGAGTGCCGCAAGGATATGGCTTCGAGGGGCCCAGCTGGGCGCTGGGAGAGCGTCCGGCGTAGATTTCGCTCCAACAGTCAACCTAGTTCATTAAAAGAGAAGTTAGATGGATTCCGTCATCGCGAAGTTTTTCGAGAACTATAGCCTGCTTCCGGACTATGATGCATTCCGCCAGGCGCAAAGTGAATTGATGCTGCCATCGGTTCACGTCGATAGCTGCGACCATCGTGGGTGGCAGTCGCTTGATGGCGTAGACAGCTACGTCGCTTCCATCCGTGACTGGATGAAATACTATACGGACAGTGACGATCGGTCGCTTGAGCAAACCCGGGACGACGGGACGAACGTCGAGGTGCGCGTCCACGGCACGATTGTTTTTCGCGAGCCGATCAACGGCGTTTCCAAAATCAAGGATGCTGATCACAACTGGCACGAAGTGTTCGTGATCGAAGGCGGCAAGATTGCAAAAGCGCGGATTGATATGGGTATCAAGCCAGCCACGTTCTCATAGATCGAGGCTAATTTAGCGGCCCGGGAATGACGGGAAACACTTGATAGGCGACACCCCCGACCCGCCCTGTCGTCATACTGATCCTGCCCTCGGTCATATCGTTCGACAAACCCTGTCGCTTTGATAGGGTGTACGAGAACGAGGTTTTCGGGGTTTGTCGTGCATGCTGGTTGGATATATGCGGGTGTCGTCGGCCGACGATCGCCAGATAGTGGATCTTCAACGCGACGCGCTGGTCGCAGCCGGCGTTGATCATCGGCACCTCCATACCGACAAGGCATCGGGCGCGCGGGACGATCGACCGGGGCTGAAAGCCTGCCTCGACTATCTGAACCCGGGCGACACGCTGATCGTGTGGAAGCTCGACCGGCTCGGACGCTCACTGCCGCACCTGCTGACGATCGTCACCGACCTGAAGGCGCGCGGCATCGCGTTCCGGTCGCTGACCGAGCAGATGGATACGACCACACCGCATGGCGAATTGCTGTTCTCGCTATTCGGCGCGTTGGCACAATATGAGCGTGCGCTGACCCGCGAACGGGTAATGGCAGGACTGGCCGCAGCTAAACGCCGGGGACGCCAAGGCGGTCGCCCGCCGATGATCGACGCCGAAACGCTCGAGCGGATCACCGCCGCGCTGGATGGCGGGGCCAGCAAGGCGTCCGTCTGCCGGACCTTCAAGGTGCCGCGTTCGACCCTGCTCGGCACACTTAGCCGGATCGGCTGGACCGCACCGGCCAAGGTCTGACCCGATGCCGCGTCGCGCCGTCCTGTCGGAGGAACAACGCGCGGCATTGCTCGCGCTTCCCGACGACGAAACCATACTCGTCCAGCACTGGACGTTAAGCCACGACGACCTGGCCGTCATCGTACGCCGGAGGCGGCCGCATAACCGGCTGGGTTTTGCCATCCAGCTTTGCGCGCTGCGCTATCCCGGTCGTCTGCTGCGCCCCGGTGAACTGATCCCCGCCGCCCCGCTCGCGTTCGTCGCCGAGCAGTTGCAGGTCGCGCCCGAGGTGCTGGCCGATTACGCGACACGCGGCCCGACCCGGTACGAACAGCTCGATGCGCTGCGCGATGCGTTCGGGTTTTCGCCGCTCAGTCGGCCGCTGCGAACGGCATTGCAGGAATGGCTCCTGCCGATCGCGCTGACGACGACCAGCGGGGCCGGGTTGGCCCGGTTGCTCTTGGGCGAGTGCCGGCGACGGCGCATCATCGTGCCGGGCATCAGTGCGGTCGAACGGATGGTCGCGCAGGCGCTGCTTGATGCCGAGCGCCATGTCGCCGAACATCTGACCCGAGGGCTGGACGCCGAGCAACGTCGTCTGCTTGATGCCCTTCTCCTGCCTCATGCCGGCACGAATCTGAGCGGTCTTGGCTGGGTGCGGCAGCCACCCGGCAAGCCCGGCCGCAAGACGTTCGCCGTCATCGCCCAGCGGCTCGCGCTACTCCGCGATATCGGGATTGACCCCGATATCGCCACGGGCATCCACCCTGAGCGCCTGCGACGCCTCTGTCAGGAAGGGGTGCGGCTGACCGCGCAACATGTCCGGACGCTGCAAGCGACGCGGCGTCGCGCGACCCTGGTGGCGACAATACTCGAAACCATCGTCACGCTCACCGACGATGCGGTACTGATGTTCGACCGGCTGCTGGGGCAGATGTTCCGGCGCGAGCAGAACAGCGCGGACACCGCGCTCAAGCGCGACCGGCGCACCATCAACGGCAAGATCCGGCTGCTCGCCCGGCTCGGCGATGCCCTGCTTGCCGCCAGGGTGTCGGGCGGCGACATCGCCGCTGCGGTCGAAGCCGCGATCGGATGGGACGATCTCGGCCGTGAGGTCGATGAAGCCCGCAAGCTGATCCGTCCCGATGCCGTCGATCCCGTCACGATCGCCGCGACCAACTACCCCGTCCTCCGGCAGGTCGGTCCCTCCTTCATCGCCTCTTTCACGTTCGGGGCGGTGCCGGCCTGCCATGCGCTCGCGCGAGCCGTCGCGATCATCCGCGACCTTCATCTCGGTCGTTTACGAAAACTGCCGTCCGATGCGCCGGTCGGCTTCATCCGACAGGCCTGGCGTCGGACGATCGGCTCCGGCCTTCCTGATCGCCGGACCTATGAACTGTGCGTGCTGGTGGAGCTTCGCGACCGGCTGCGCGCCGGCGACATGTGGGTCGAGGGAAGCCGGCGCTATCGTGCCGTCGAACAACAACTCATTTCCGGTCCCGTCTTTGCCGCCATGCGCGCGGCCGGTCCCCTGCCGATCCCGGCACCGGATACCGCCGGTGCCTGGCTGGCGGAACAACGCGCCCGCCTTGCCCGTCGATTGGCCGAGGTCGAGCGGAAGGCGGAAACCGACGCACTGGAAGACGTGCAGCTCAGCCTTGGTAGGTTGCGGATTTCGCCGTTAAAGGCCGTCACGCCCGAGGAAGCCGATACCGCGCTTGCGCCGCTCTATGCCCATTTGCCCGCGATCCGCATCACCGACCTCCTTGCCGAAATCGACCGATGGACCGGGTTCAGCCAGTGCTTCACCCATTTGCAAAGCGGGCGTGTCGCCGATGAACCCCTTGCGATCCTCACGGCAGTGCTCGCCGATGCGACCAACCTTGGCCACACGCGCATGGCGGAGGCCTGCAATCTGGTGACCCAGCGCCAGCTTGGCTGGCTGGCTTCATGGCATCTGCGCGAGGAAACCTACGGTCGCGCGCTCGCCCGGCTGGTCGATGCCCAGCATACCGCGCCACTCGCCGCCCTGTTCGGGTCCGGCACCTCGTCCAGTTCGGACGGTCAGAACTTCCCGCTTGATCGCCGCGCCCAGGCGACCGGCGCGGTCAATCCGCACAAGGGGGCCGAGCCTGCCGTCTCCTTCTACAGCCATGTCTCGGATCGCTACGCGCCGTTCCATTCCACCGTCATCTCGGCGTCCGCGAGCGAGGCCGCGCAGGTGCTGGACGGGTTGCTCCACCATGGTGCCGATCTGCATATCGAGGAGCACCACGTCGATGGCGGGGGCGTGTCCGACCATGTGTTCGCGCTATGTCATCTGCTCGGATTCCGGTTCGCGCCGCGCATCCCGAACATCGCCGCGCGCCGTCTGCACCTGTTCGACGGCATCAAGCCCGGCCCCGATATCGCGCCGCTGGTCGCGGGCAGGATCGACGAAAGTCTGATCGCCGCGCATTGGGACGACGTGCTGCGCCTGGTAACCTCGATCCGCACCGGCGTCGTGAGCGCGTCGATCATGCTCGAACGGCTCGGCTCCTATCCCCGCGCCAATGGCCTGGCACTGGCATTGCGCGAGATCGGCCGCGTCGAGCGCACCCTATTCACGCTCGACTGGATCGAACAGCCCGAACAGCGTCGTCGCGCTACCCGCGAGCTCAACAAGGGCGAGGCCGAAAATGCGCTGAAACGCGCCATCTTCTTCCACCGGATCGGCCGTATCCGCGACCATGCGCTGCAAGCGCAGAGCCATCGGGCGAACGCGCTCAATCTCGTCGCGGGTGCCATCGTCCTGTGGAACACGACCTACCTGCAAGCTGCCCGGAACCATCTCGCCAACCTCGGCCGGCCGGTCTCCCCGGACCTGCTGCAACACCTTTCGCCGCTCGGCTGGCAGCACATCAACCTCACCGGCGATTATCTCTGGACCGATCCCGACGCGCTATCGCAACCTCTCAGGCCGCTTCGCCAGACCCGCGCCGTAGAAGGCCCGGCGAAACCTTAGCGTATATCTGGGTCCGTTCTATGTACCGACCCCGAGTAGAAGTGAAACTTGAAGCCATCTAATCGCAGGACGATCGGCATCAGGAGCGCCCCATCTGTGTGTCGGTGTTCATAGCATAACCGCCACCATGCCTCGCCGTCAGCCCTGCTGCCGCGATAGTCGGGATATCGTCGCCTGATTGACCCCAAGCAGGGCGGCGACGGTGCGTTGCGTGTCGCCGGCTGCAAGGCGCTGTAGCGCCTCGGACTGCTGGTGAGGGGTGAGGGCGGCGCGCCGGCCGAACCTTACGCCCCGTGCCTTGGCCTGGACTCTGCCGGCAGCTGTGCGCTCGGTAATACGATGACGCTCGTAACTGGCGGCGACCCCCAGCACGGCGATGATGACATCGGCAAATTGCGAGGTGGTATCCACCATCGGCTCCGCGATCGAGCGAAAGCCGGCGCCAGCCTCCTTCACCGCATGAAGAATGTTCAACAGGTCACGGGTGTTACGGGCGAGGCGATCGGTCGACGTCACCATCAGCACGTCGCCGGCATCGAGCACGCCGATCGCGCGCTTGAGCTGGGGCCGCTCGGCGGTCGCGCCGCTGATCTTCTCGCGATAGATCTTCGTGCAGCCGACCGCATCGAGCTGGGCAAGCTGTTGCGCCAGGTCCTGCCCGTTGGATGAGACGCGTGCGTAGCCGTAAATCATGCGCCGATTGTGCATCGGAATTATGCATCAAGGAAGCGGTTGGTTTTGTGCGGTTTCTCATCTGATGCAAAACTTGTGATTTTTGCATCACGAATGGCCGGTTCGGTGGTAAACGGTTCGGCGGCTTTGGGGCGGTATCACTTGGGCAGCCAAGCAGGTTAACTGTCATCAAAGCCTTGGTGCTCGGTGGCGCAGTGCTTCCGCCGCACCCAGCAGCTCGCCATTTACGAGTGAGACATACCCACGCGGGACGAGGTTGAGGTAGCGCCGGTAAGGTATGACCGCCAGAAAGGAAGCCTGCACCTCCGGTAGTCGTAGTATCGGCCTGAGTACGCCCAGCAATGAGCCGGTGACAATTACTCCGTCCCAGGCGCCATAGGTTAACACGAGACTGCCTGCATGCGACCAGAAGGCGCGACTGAACATGTCGCATGCCTCACGCGCCAAGGGATCGATGTCGATCAACCCGGCTATGGCCCCCGGCGTTCGTGCCTGCGCGACAGTTTTGCTACGCTTGGCGAGCAGATTATAGATCGCCAACAACCCTGGTCCGGAAACCAAGTCCTCCGCCAAAGCTGGGCTGCCGTGTGAAGCCAACTCGGCTGCCATTTGCGTCAGCTCCGGCGTAGCACCCCCGAAGATGCCATGTCCGGCCTCCGTCGGTAGAACGGTAACGACACCCGCCTCGCTTCGATTCACCAGAGCGACGCCAAGCCCGGAAGTGACCCCCAGCACGAGGTAAGTGCCAGGTTTCTGAAGCGTTAGCGTCGTCTCGCCTCCCAACATCTCCGGTATACGTACATCGGCGTTGTTTAACGCCCAAGCTTCAGCGGCGAAGTCGTTCAGGATCAGCGGCTTCTCACCCAACATCGCTTCAAGCCCAGAGCGCGACAGGAACCAGCGCGTCCGTGTAATAGCTATGACATCACCGCGAACCAGCCCTGAGACTGCGATCGAAGCGCGAACGGGGAAGGCAGTAATCGCCAGCTCTTGCTGAAATCGGGATAGCGCCCCCGCAACACCAGTCGTGATGTTCGCGTCGTAGCTGCGGATGGTCGCGACGCGAAGTTCGCCGTCTTGACCAGTTAGCGCGAACTGAATCTGCTCGCGTCCCACAAAACCCAAGATTGCGGAATCCTGCATCGCCGGTGACGGGTTCGTCACGCTTATCTCCCTTCTAACCCAATCTATGGTGGGCTTGATCCGCTATCCTGATTGCAGCTTTCAGGAACCAAGACTATATTTTTAAGCATCCAGTTATGGTCGTCAGCCGACCGGCTTTGTGGCGCAGTATTAATGCAAAATTTGTGAGTTTCGCATCATGGAGGCCACGGCGATCCTTCAGCTTTCAGGCATGTTGACGCCGTGGACGCCTCTCATCACCATTGCCTAATGTTTGAGGGACAACCGACAGCTCGCGCGGATATGACAGTTGGAACGCTTTACGCGGTCGCGGGAGATGCCAGTTGGGTGTATTATGGTCAGGTTACACCAGAGAAGAAAATCGGCTTCTTCCGCAGACGTGATCGCGAACCAGTCGATCCCTCTATCGTCCTTGATACGCCAGTGATGTCAGTGGTGAGCGTTGCCTATCCTTCCATCACCAGCGCGATCCGAGCAGGGCGATGGAAAAGGTTGGGCCGCTTCCCCACTGCCAAGGCGCTGATCGAGCCACGCCCATCAGTTCAGTGGCCGGTCGGAACCCTTGTTGTGACGGTTTGGATGGAGGACGCGCCCAATCACGACACTCGGGTGGATGATCCGGATATTCAAGATATGGAACTGATCGCGGTCTGGGATGCCGAACATCACATACCTGGTCGGCTGGTTGCCGACTTCCAGGCCGAAGAAGCTGAGTGGCATATTGGTAGTTCGATACGTCGAGAGCGCCAAATTAAGGAGGAAATGGCAAGGCGATTCAGCAATCAGCCGCAGCATAAACTACCTGCGGGTTGGGTGCCCACGACCGTGCGATGAGTGGCTCGCCTGATGCACAGCTTTTGATCTCCGCATCAGAAACGGCCGAGATTAGACAGGAGCCGCTATCGCACCCGCACGGTACCCGAATGGCTATACCGTTCCGCAGTTAGGCTTTGAACACGTTCAGCGCGCTGAGCCATTTCTTCCCATCGCTCTGCCGATCGAAGTGCCCTCGTGCGCACGTTAGGTAGCGTAGAAATCTCAGCCTCTGCACGCTCGGCGTCCGCACGCTCTCGGTACAATTTTGGATCGTCGCTCATACCAGCCGTTTATATCTTTCGGCATCAGCCCGCTAGCGATGCTGGCTGGAAAACTGAACCTCGACCTAGGCCGTTCCTACAGACCCGGTCACGCATCAGCGTCGAGGCAAATACGGTGAGTTTTGCATCAATCGTATGACAGGGGAGCTCGCCGTCGCTTAGGCTGCCGGCTCGGTTCCATCGCCGAGATGAAGCTGCCCGTCCTGAACGGTAAACCAACGTTGTAGTCCATTGCGTCGATCAACGAGATGCCACTGCGGCTGACCGTCAGTTGTCGAAAACGAAAGAAACCTGACGCCGCTGTCGGTTGTGATAACTACCTCGGGCAGGGTGCCGAACAGCTCGCATCCGGCGATTCGTGCGTTACGCAACGTATCAAACGCTGGCTCCCACAAGACTTCCTCGCTCCAGCTTCCACATCGGATTGCGGTCTGATCCTCGATACGCCAACTCCAATCAACGCCGAACGACACTTCGCCTTCTGGATTGACGGGGGAGCCATCCTGTCCCGTTTGCGGAGATAGCTCCCCAATTTCCATAAAGATCGCGGAGCCGTAGCCATGCCAAACATGGCTGATGGGTAAACCTATCAAAGTTGCGGCAAAGGAGCGGAATGCTTTGGCGGGTGTCATCAACGTGACTTAGCGCGATCCTGCCATGGCCGCTAATGCCCCCTGTTAGTCCCTACGCCGATGCAAAACTTTTGATTTTTGCATCACGAATGACTGGGTTTGGTGGTCAACGGAACGGCCGCTTATGTCGAGTACTCGCGGTTAACGACCGCTTGGTCCGACAATCGCGACTACGGCATCCTGCGCAGCTTTCGATACGGGAGGGTGACGCAGGGCGGTTCCACATCGTCGTCCAACACGGATCATTGCTCTTGAAACGCCAGCAGCAGTTAATCCAGCACGTACAGCCATCTGGTTTTTAAGACCAATTGGCAGGGAAAGGGACGTCGAGCACAGGTATATTGTGCCGTTAGTCAGTTTTTGAGCATTGATTATGACTGTTGTTATCTCTTCCTGGTCCGTCTTCGCGGCGTCTTGGCGAAAGTAGAATGGACCAGTTGCGACTGGATCAGCATGCGCAAGCGCCGGAATTACCGCCAGCAGTGCGAAAGGAATACAAGCCTTCATCGCCTCGCCATCGCCGATGATACGAATGTCCGCAATCGGGAGATGGCTTGGTCAGCGTGATCTTCTGGGTTCGGGCGGCAGCGGCCCTACCGCTCACGCAGAAGGAAGCGCACCACGAGCACGACGGCAAAAATGACGAGGAATGTTCCTGCGACGATGCCGCTCACGTGAAGCCTCGCGGCTCCGCAATTTGCCGCATTGGCACAATCCAAAGCCAATCCGGGAAAGGCGCTAAGACAGCCTGCGATGCCTACATACCACAGCATCCATCGCGGCAAGTGCACTTCGCGTCGCATCAATATTCACCTGCATCGCCTGGACGCCAGTGTCCACTAACGGCGCTACCTCTGCAAGTCGCCTATGACCGCTTGTGGGCGTTTTCAGTCCGTCCGCTTTTCCCCCGGCAGCGGAACGGCTGCTTCGTCGGGCAACAAGGCACGCAAATCCGCAGTAAAGCCGGAACGTTGAATAAACCCATCTGATGGGTTATATAGCCCTATGGTTGTCGTCCATCGCGCTCACGGCTTCCGGTTCGTGATCTACACCCTCGATCATGAACCTGCCCACGTACACATCACGGGAGCGGGGCAGGCGAAGATCAATCTAAGGGGCGCAGACGGCAAACCGGAGGCGATCCAAAGCATCGGCATCAAGCGTGCCGACATGCGACGGCTGATGGACCAGGTCGTGGAGCATCAGGCGCATTTCCTCGCCGAGTGGGAGAAGATTCATGGCTCGAAAGACTGATCCGAAGCAGGAGGTCCAGCTCGATCTGGCAGAGGCACGCGGTCGTGAGGTGATGGAAACAACACTCCGCGCAGCCGACGCTCGCTACGATCGCGCGACCGGCCGCGTGACGATCGACCTAACCAACGGCTGCGTTTACGCCTTCCCTGCCCAGCTTGTGCAGGATCTCAATGGCGCGACCGACGATCAGCTCGCCGCCGTTGAAGTCGATGGCCTTGGCTTCAATCTTCATTGGCCGACGCTCGATGCCGATCTCTACGTCCCGGCGCTGGTCTCGGGCGTATTCGGCACCCGCGCCTGGATGATGAAAGAGCTGGCACGCCACGCCGGCCAGGCGACCTCGCCAGCTAAGGCGGCAGCGGCCCGCACGAACGGTGCTAAGGGTGGGCGCCCCCGCAAAGTCGTCCACGCCTGACGCTACCGCCCGAAGCCGATATCCGGTTCTTGGCTTCGCTGTCGTTCCCGCTCTTGCTGCCGATCGCGCTCGACCTGCACCGACCGATCCTGTTCGATCGCCGGCACATGCTCGCGTCGGGGCGACTGATCGAGCCCCGGCAGCGCCTCGAACCCGTCTTCGGGTCCGCGTAGTCTAGCGCGCATCATCTGTGCCGCCTCACGGGCAAGGTCGGCTATGTTGTGTGCCACCAGCTCGGCCTGCTGCTTCGCTTCCTGCAACCACTCCAGGCCGCGCTCGATGTAGAGGCCCAGCCCCCGCTTCGCCTCAATTGCCTCGTTCATTTGCCCACGCGGGGTGACGGCATGCGGCTCCTCGCCTGCCATCTGCTGCTCATAAGCCGCCCGCCGCTCGATCGCGGCCGAGGCATGCCCCATCTTTACGGTCGGTTCCTGCTCGATGCCTTGGCGAGCATAGCTGCGATGATCGACCCGCTCGGGTACCAGGGCGTGTTCCAGCGCAACGTTGACCCGTTCTGCCCAGCTCTCCCGGATCGCCTCCACCTCGGCCGACGCCGACGTGCGCACGTCGAGCTGGCGGGTCTTCGCGCCCAGCCCGTCCGGCTCCACCACCCGCGTCGTCGTCATCACATGCGCGTGGTAATTCCTATCGTCGCCGTAATCATGAGGGGCGTGGATCGCCGCATCGACCGCCACTCCGTAGCGGTCGCGGATATCCTCCGCGAAAGCACGAACCAGGTCGCGGCGCTGGTCGGCGTCCAGTTCGGCCGGCAATGCCAGCTCATATTCCCGCGCGACCTTGGCGTCCTTGCGCTTCTCCGCTGCCTCAGCCGCGTTCCATAGCGCGGAGCGGTCCAGCGCCCACTCCGCGCCTTCCGGGACCGCCATCAGCGTGTCCTCCACGCCATTACGGCGAGTATAGTCGTGGACCAGGCCATCGCGTTCGTTTTCGAGCAAGACGCCGGCCCGATACGCAACGGCCGCGACCGCGCTGCGCCCGGTCGAGCGCGACACCGATTTTACCGCCAGATGGAAGATCGCCATCGCTCGCGTACTGCCTTCTAAAACGTTATCCAGCGGCATGACGCTGGTCGGGGTGTGGGGCTGAGGCCCCGCTGCCGCTCGCGGCATGGGTGCAGGGTGTCCCTGCCGCACGCATTACGCAGTAATGCTAAAGTGCGCCTTTGTCTCCTCCTGTCGTCTCGGGTGGCGTCGTTTGTTGGTTTGCGCTATGCTCCCTTCGTGATCGTGCTTTGACGTGGAGAAGGTATGGCTGCTCCTACCCCCGAAGCTCTCGAACTGGCGAAGAAACGGGTCGCCCAAGCCAAGGCTCGCCTTGATGCTTTGAACGCCCGTATCGCTACCGAAGGTCGCCGCCTCGACACCCGCCGCAAG
>NZ_JAKNQH010000028.1 GCF_022662305.1 Sphingomonas sp. BAUL-RG-20F-R05-02 | reverse complement strand
AAATATTTGAACCAAATTTCCGGGGTGCAGCGGCCGCTTCTACAAATCGAACTGGTTCCGGCATCGGACTTTACGCAGCAAAAACAGTTGTTGAACAGCATTTCGGCGGAAAGATATTCGTTAATCAGTTTGGCCAAACCGGCCTCTATGACGCCGTTCCGTTCTTTCAAACGCGCTTCACCATTGTTTTGCCGAGAGTGTCCGAACAAGAAACGCGAAGGGTCGTCAGCCGGAGGTGAGCCATCACGGCGAGCAGTACGACTACTGTTCCTAACCGGCTTCTCGGAAGTGGTCAGTCGACAGACGGACAGGCTATCTCATTTGATGGCGTCGGGCGGTACGGATCGCGAACGTCCGCTTCCAGAATCACCGCTCGGCCCCTTCTACGGCTTGGATTGGGCGACTGCCGTCCGGCTGCCTTTCCTCCCGATAGCCGCCGTTCGGCTTTCGGGCGACCCGAGCGGCGCGGGAGCTTCGGAATGTCCTGCCCTGGTGGAGAGCGGGCATTCGCAGGATCGCATGATCGAAGGCCGCTAGGGTCAGAAGCGGCCCTGTGACGGACGGATCAGGCAGGAAAATGAATTCCGCACAGTTTGTTGCCATCGGGGTCACGAAAATAGGCCAGTTCGATGGTGCCCATGGAGGCAGTTTCGCGCGGTCCGGGCGGAGCTTCGATCGAGGTTCCGCCAGCAGCAACGGCAGTATCGTGAAGCTGCTTCACCTGCTCGGGCGAGTCGCAAGAAAAGGCGACGGTGCTGCCGTTGGCGACACTTGCCGGTTCGTCGTTGATCGGCTGGCTGACGATGAAGTTGGTCCCGTTGCCATTATTGTAGATCAGACGTGTATGACCGCTGTCGGCGATGTTCCGCGCTCCTTCCCCTGCACCCAAGGTGCCGAGCACCGTGTCGTAGAAGCGCTTGGACCGTTCGATGTCGTTCGATCCGATCATGGTGTGAAAAAGCACACATACTCTCCTGAAGGCTGATGGACTTCCGATCGCCATTAGCGGTCTTACCTAACCGGTAAGCAACCGTTGGTCACCCCTAGGTCCTCGGATTGTCCGCTACTGGACGACTGCGGAAGGGCAGCTTTGACCCCCGTAATCGGCAGCTTCCGTCCAGACCGGACATGCACCGGAGATGATTTTAATGACGTTATCTGGTCGAGACCCGCCCCCGGCGGCACGTCGGCTCTGACCCAGTTCGGCCATTCAACATCAAGAGGGCACTTCCTAGAAGCGGACGCCGGCTTATCATTTCACCTTCAATCAGCGGCGGCCTGAGACCGCCCGATATCGTTACGCAACGCCCGCATTAGTCGTCCGAGCAATGGTGTCGAGACGCGCCAGGCAGAGACCGCGCGTGTCGCGCCACCTCGCCTGCACCGAGTGGGCCGCCATGCCCCATGTGGAAGCGCTGAGCACCCCTCTGCACCAAGCCCTCCAGTTCGCAGGAAACTCGCGCCGGATCGTCTTCGAATGGAGGTCGAATGGCATGACCGGTGAACGCTAAGCCCCCGATCAGGATTCCGGACGCGACCAAATCGCCGACGAGCGCATCGTGCGACGGCAGTTCGACCGCGATCGACCCTGGCGTGTGCCCGGCCGTATGGCGGACGACTCCGTCGACTCCGAAGTCGGAGAGCTGCATCTCGTCGCCGTTCCGCATCATGATATCGGGCACGAAGCCTTCATAGGGCTGATGCGGCAGTGGCGTCTTGATGAACAGCCTGCCTACCAGGCCGGTCGGGCAGAAAGTCATCGGCCGCTTGCGGCTGTAGAAATCAGCGTCCGCTTCATGTGCGAGAATGGGCGCGCCAGAAAGCGCGCGCACTCGGGCGGCGCTGCCGGCGTGATCGGTATGCGCATGGGTTACTACGATCAGCTTGATGTCGGCGAACGACAGGCCGTGTCGGGAGAGCACCCGCCCGATCTTTCGCTCCGAGCCGGGGATGCCCGCGTCTACCAGGATGCAACCGCCTGGGCTTCGAACCAAATGCGCGTTAACCATGCCGAGCGGCAGGATCGGGATGCGGATAATTTCCGGCTCAAACATAGCGGGCGTCCTCGTCTCTTTCTGTCTTCTCGATCGTGGCGCGCTCGGGGCTGCTTCCCAGACGCTTTTGGCCGAGCCGTGCGCTGGGGACCGCGGCAAGCGACATCCCGCACCAGTAGCAGAGAGGACGGGTGGGGTCGGCGCCTGTCAGCGATAGTGCGAAGGCTCGCATCAGGTCAGCGATCTCTTCCGGCGCCTCGTAGGGCAGAAGATGGCCGACTTGCGGGAGGACATGCATCTGCGCCTGTGCAAGGCGAGGCAAGAGCTCGCGTTCGAGCACTTCGGGTGGATCGACCCGGTCGTGTTCCCCGGACAGGATGAACACCGGAACTTCGATACGTTCGAGCGCGGCCACGATATTCTCCTGGCTCGTCGACAACGGCCAAGCCTCCTTCGCGCCCGCCGCGCCTGCAAGGCTGTCGGCGACGACGGCGTCGAGATCGTCCGGATCGAGGCCGTCCGGCGCGAGGACCTGGTCGACCGTCGCGACGATGCTCTCGCGGGTGTCATAGGCCCGCACCATCCCTTCACGGACCGCGAGCGGCAAGCCCAACGGAAGGGGCGGTGCAGGCGCAATGAGGACGACGCCGACAAGTCCGCGTGGGCGACGCGAGGCGAGCAGCTGCGCGACCTTGCCGCCCATCGAATGCCCGACGAGGATGTAACGCTCGAGGTCGAGAGCCTCGACAACGGCCTGCGCGTCGTCGGCCATGTCGGCCAGTGCGTAGCCGCCTTCGGGCGCGGCCGAGCGGCCCCAACCACGCTGGTCGATCGCCACCGTGCGGAAGTCCGACGTCAGCCGGCATATTACGTGCCGCCACGTATGCGACGATCCACCCCAATAGTGCAGGAGGACAAGTGCCGGGGAACCGGCGCCCTGCTGCTCGACGTGCAAGTCGATGCCGTTGACCGAGAGCATCATTAAAGACGACCTTTCGGAAAAAATGGGGGCGGCGGCATCGGCCGGCCGCCCGCGTCATTCGGGTCCGGTGCCGTCAGGCAGCAGCTTTCAGGATAATATCCGCGACTGCGGCCGGCTGGGAGAGCATTGGCACGTGGCTGCTGCTTACATGGGCGATAGTAGCGTTCATCCGCTCTGCCATGCGCTCCTGCTCGGCCCGCGGGATCGCATGGTCCTCGTCGCCGATCAGATAGAAGGTCGGACGGGTCCGCCATGCGGCTTCGCTCAGCGTACCGCCGAGCGCGGCACCGTTGACGGGGCCCTGGGTCGCATAGACGATCGCCTTTTCGGCCTCGTCAAGATCCTGCGCGAACAGGTCGTACGCGCCAGTATGGCTGAGTTTCAGAAAGCCTTCCGCGTCGGGCCGCAGTTCGGCTCCCAGCGGCGCCGACTGGAACTGCGAGAACAGCGCGCCAGCGGACTCGCCGGCATCAGGTGCAAACGCATCGACATAAACAAGCCTTACGACCTTGGGATCGTTGCCTGCCTGGCCGATCACCGCGCCGCCATAGCTGTGGCCGACGAGCACCACGTCGCCGGCGACGAGCGCCAGCGCGCGCTGCACCGCCGCCACATCATCCTCGAAGCTGGTGAGCGGCAGCTGGACGGCCGTGACGGCCATGCCGTTCGCGGCCAAGAGCGGGATCACCTTCGCCCAGCTCGAGCCGTCCGCCCATGCGCCATGAACCAGAACTACGTTCAAGATCGTCGTCATCGTCAGTCTCCATCTTGGTTGGCCATCGCTGGCCGGTCACTTGATGAGAGGGTTTTACGCTGGACAGGTTGCGGCAGAAATGACGTATATCCGCTCATTCCTGCCAAAAGGACGTGATAGATGCCTGACGTCGGCGTATCGAGGACGATCTGGTTCGTGGTCTTTCCGGGGTTCGAGCTGCTCGACCTCGGCGGCCCGCTCTGCGCCTTCAACCTCGCGATCGACTTCCATCAGGCGGCCTATCAGGTGCACATCGTCTCGGCCACGGGAGGTCTCGTTCGCGGCTCATCCCACGTCGCGATCGACACAGTTGCACCGCCGTCAGCGTATCACCTCGACACGCTACTGGTCGTCGGCGCACCCACTACTGACATCCTGTATGGCCAGACCGAGACCGCCGATCTCGTCGGCACGATCGCGCCGCGCGCCAGACGTAAGGCAAGCATCTGCACCGGGGCGTTCCTTCTTGCCGCCGCAGGGTTGCTGGACGGGCGGCGCGCGACGACGCACTGGCGCTACGCAGGCGAGCTTCAGCGGCGGCATCCAAAGATCAAGGTCGACGCCGACCGGATCTTCGTCCGAGAAGACGATGTGTGGACGTGGGCGGGGATCACCGCCGGCATCGATCTTGCGCTAGCGATGATCGAGGAGGATTGCGGGATCGAGACCTCCAAAGCGATCGCTCGGGATCTGGTGGTATACCACCGTCGCAGCGGAGGACAGTCGCAGTTCTCGACGATGCTCGAGCTGGAACCCAAGCCCGGACGGATCCGCGATGCGCTCGCCTATGCGAGGACGCATCTGAGCGAACGGCTTTCGGTCGAGCAATTGGCGGACGTCGCGATGATCAGCCCGCGTCAGTTCGCGCGGCAGTTCACCGCCGAGACCGGCGAGACTCCGGCCCGCGCGGTCGAGCGCCTCAGGTGCGAGGCGGCGCTGCCGCGCATCGAGGGTACCACGGAACCGCTCGACCAGATCGCCTTCAAGGTCGGGTTCGGCGACCTCGATCGTATGCGCAAGGTCTGCCTCCGTATCTACGGCCAGCCTCCTCAGGCGCTGCGCCGGCGGAGCCGTACCAAGGACCATTGGGAAGCGGTGACTGCCTCAGTTGACGCGGCAGCATGACCATCGGCGTCTTGGGTTCGACGCCTCGAAAGCGGTAACATCGCACCCAATCCGCCCCGAATCGCCGACCAGCCACATCCGCCGCTTTCTCCTATCGTCGCAACAATGCTCTTTAGGGGACGCCCCTACCAGCGACCAAACCGACAGGCGAAATCAGCGGAGGGCTACCACGGCGTGTCACCAGCCTCTACGAAACGCCCGGACACAGCGTCTTTTCCAAGCAGCGCGAATTGCAGTGGCAGCTTTGCCCCTTCCTCAGCCGTCATGAAACCGTTGTGCCCAGTCAGGTCAGTTCTCACATAGCCTGGGCTGACCGAGTTGATGACGATGAGCGCGGCCATGCCAAGGCCGAGGAACGATCGGCGGTCGAAATCCGTATCGCGCGCTTTCAATCTGTAGATATGCCTGGCTTATTTCCGAACGATAACTTTCAGAAACGTGGCGTGGATAACCGTGTTGTCTGCACCACCCTGGTTTTGCTGTTCGAAAAGCGTTCGGAGTTCGGCATGCAGATCTTCTGTTCGTCCAGCGCTTTCCGCGGCGGCATAGGCATTCATCGTCGGACCGTAATAGTGCCGGAACAGGTCCAGCAGCTCGGCAGGCGAACCGTCGTAGGTGAAGATGCAGGTCGTCGGCGTCGCACTGATTTGGTCGGGAGCAATCCCGGCTGCCTCGAACCGTTCGCGGACATTGGCTTCGACGCCCCAGGAAACTGGGCTGACAAAGCCTTCGGGCGGCGGCGGTGTATAAGCAGCGCTGATCTTGAGAACCTGCGCCACGAGCGTAGGATCGCCAGGGATCCAGTTCCCCATGACGATCCTGCCCCCGGGCTTGATCACCCGTACCATCTCGCGCGCCACATCGCACGGACACGGCGCGAACATCGCGCCGAAGATGCTCACCACCAGATCGAACCGCTCATCAGCGATGTTCATCAGGTCTGACGCATCGCCCTCTTCGAAGCTGATTTTGGAAAGTCCCGCCGCGGCGGCGCGCGCTCGGCCGGCCGCGACCAGGTTGCTGGCGATATCCACGCCGAGGACGTTGGCGCCCAGTTCGGCCGCGGGTAACGCGGTGGTACCGTCACCACACCCTAGATCGAGCACCTCCATGCCGGGGCCCACGTCGAGTCCATCGATGAGAATTCGTCCGCTATCGCGGATCGTCTCGGCGATGCGCGTGAAATCGCCTTTCTCCCAGAGCGCTTTGTTCGGATTCATGATAGCCTCCTTTCCTAAGCATGGTGCAACAGCACCTCTCGAGCGCTGGCCGTACCAACGGCTTCGTTTGCTATGCTACCCGACCGATGGCCTTGAGCAGGGCATTCGCGAGCGGAGAAAACGCGATCGGGCCGATTACGATCATGCTCAGCAAGATCGTCGACACGCCCCAATAATATGCTGGATGAATACGGCGCCGTACGATCACGTCGGCAACGGGTCCGGCGAAAGCGAAAAGCGCGATGACGCCGAACATCACCAGCGGGGCTGCAGCGCCGAACGACCCATCGGCAGCAACCTGCCAAGACCGGGCCCCAGGATCGAGATTGTTGCGCATAGCATCAGGCGCTTGTGCCATTCGGCGCGCTTGCGCATGGCGATGCCTGCGGCAACGAGGCCGGCGAAGACGCAAATCCCGATCAGATTCATCACGAGGAAAATCGATCGCGGAAAGAAGCCGGGCACGAAGTCGTAGCGGATCGCGTAGAGGGTTGCCGCCACCCCCATCACCAGCATTGCTGTCGCCAGCGCTGCACCAAACCACCCGATTTTGCGATGGAGTGCAATCGAACCCCGCGCGATGAAGGCCGGCTGTGCCACGAAGAGCAGCACCCAAAGAGTAAAGACTGCGCCGTGGATATGGAGAAGAAACGGCAGGCCTGGTCTTTGCGCGAAATCGTCCGGAACTGTCTGGGAGAACCCTCCAATTATGACGGCAGCCATTACGAGTGACATCGTCAGATAGAAGGGACGACCGACCGTCCGTCGAGAGCCCCGCGCTATGGTTAGACTCGTCATCACCTAGTGCCCCCACTGTCGCGATTACGGGAGCTAGTGTAAATCTATTCCAAGATGTTCGCCAGTTGTAATACCGAAGGATTTCTCGACGCGAGCAGCCCCGATTGTCACGGGAGATTTGCTGCGGTCGTTTCTGGAGTTAACGACCCGCTCGCCGAACGGCGAATGTTGGCACACCGCTGCGAGACCGCTCAATGAAACGAGTAGCGGGTTCTGGCAGGAGCAGACATCCGCGCGCACCTCGCGAACAGCTTGAGTTGGCCGACTCCTTCCGGAACTGATCGACGAATCGTGGGACATAGCGGCCATTCCCATCCGCCTTGTCGAACGACCGGCTCGGCTGAAAGCCGTCATAGTTAGCCGCAGTCGTGGACGATAGAAACCAAGATCGCCAACCGTGACGCGACCGGTGTTTATAGGTGGCTGACGGCCGGGTGTGGATCGGCGCTGAAAGCGAAACCCCGGCAGATTTCGGCCAAGCCACTGAACCTGCTTCGAACCTAATACAGGCGGGAGGGCCAATCGGCGCCGATCGGGCACCGTTATTACCCGCCTTCCGAATCATCGCCGGTAGTTGCTGTGCTTAAAGGTGGGATCCCGCCTTCGGCGCCGATCTACAGCTCGAGAAGCCCTGCGCTTCATATTGCGCGTAGGTATCAAAGTCCCGGCGGTCGATCGCGGCAAAGAAGTAAACGGCCAGATATCTTCGTTAAATATGTTGATGGTGTATCAGGGATGCAGCTTCGCGCCTTTGATCGCTTTGTCGACATCCCTTTTCGGACGGCGCAGCGCCAGCCCGACGAGGTCCGGAACGCCCGCGGGTTCCGCTAGGAATGCCGCCCGGTTTGCATCGTCGTGGCCGGTCGAGAACATGGCGCGGACGTAGACTGCGGATACGAGACCACGCTCAATCGCCTGGCGATGCGCACGGGCAAGATCCGGGGCGCTGACGGCATAGATCATCATCGGCTGCCCAAACAGTCGCGCGAAGCGGTGGCCATCGGCGTCTTCATACGGCTCGCCCATGGCTTTGGGGGCTGCGCCCGCGATGCCGGTTGCGAGGAACGCGGTGACGTTGAGCTTCTGCCAGGTCGCCAGACCCTCGAGCACTAGGATCCGACCTTAGTATCGAACTGCAATTTCGCCTCCGATGCTTAGGTTTGCGCCACAGCGCCCGCCAATGTCGCGCGCACGACGAGGACGTGAAACGGCCGGATTACATGGATGTAGGCTCGGCCAGGCCTGTTATGTGTGCGGACCACGGTCGTGGCGATAAGCCTCGCTCCATCCGGTCCACGCCGACGAAGCAGCGAGAGCCGAAAATCGAGGTGACTATCGTCTTCGCCTAGCACCAGCTCGTCGGCGCTTTCGCCGAGCACCGGGACGAAATCGATCCTCTCTCCATTTCCTCGAATGCGCCGCAGATCGTTCGACGTTCGCACACCGAGGGGGCCCATGATGCCGTCCCGGAGGCTCATGAGCCCCTTGAACCATCCGGGCGGCGAACCGAGTGCACGCTCGGCGATCGCCCGCATCGTCGCGCCGTCGTCTGCTGCGGTGACAGCGTAGCTGTCGAGCAAGAAGGCACCCGCATACCAGTCATGGATCATGCTTTCGGACGGCGGCGCGACGTGCCGCACCGATCGGCGGCGGGTCACGTCAGCCGGCCGGCTTGGCGAACAGCGCCGCGATCTGGTGGAACGGCCGAGGTGGACGACCTGCCGATCCAGCAGGCCGGCCTCCACCATCGGCAGCGCATCGACTGCATGGTGCACCGCTTCGAGAGCTGGCAGCTCGTAGATCAGCGTGACGATCTGCGGGTCCTTGGAGAAATAGAACTCGCGCAGCTCGTCGCCGAGGTAGGATGTCCAGACCGCTTCGATCTCGGGCACCATGTGCGGCTTGAAGTCTTCGATCATCTTCCCCTCCGCCGGCGTCAGCAGGACAAGAAACTTCATGGGCATATTTCCATCTCGTTGTGGTGCCGCAATTAGGCGGCGAAGCTTGTCGAGCGCGACAGCGCATTCCAAGCGGTGATCTCGGCCTTCATCGTGTCGAGCTTCTGCTCGACCAGCCCCAGCGCGTCGGCGCCAAAGAACAGGCGCACCGGCGGTTCCCCGGCCTCGATCAGGGCCAGCAGAGCCTGTGCCGCCCTGGCGGGGACCCCCGGTTGATTGCCGCTCTTGGCTTGGCGGCCGGCGCGGATCGGATCCATGACCGCGTCATAGTCGGGGATGCTGCGTGGAGTGCGGTCCATCGATCGCCCCGCCCAGTCGGTGCGGAACTGACCGGGAGCCAGCGCCGTCACGCGGATGCCGAAGCTCGCGACCTCCTTGCCGAGCGCCTCCGAGATACCTTCAAGCGCGAACTTGCTGCCGCAGTAGAAGCTGATCCCCGGCATGGTGATGAAGCCGCCCATTGAGGTGACGTTGACGATGTGGCCGCGTCGCCGCTCCCGCATCCCCGGCAGCACCGCCTTGATCATCGCCACAGGTCCGAACACATTGGCGGCGAACTGGCGCTGGAGGTCGTCAATCGAGGATTCCTCCAGCACACCTTCGTGGCTGTAGCCGGCGTTGTTCACGAGAACATCGATTGTGCCCACGCGCTGTTCGGCGTCGGTGACGGCCGCAGGGATTGCATTGTAATCGGTGACGTCGAGCACCAGCGGATGCGCACGATCCTGCTCCATTGCGGCAAAGCTTTCTGCGTCCTCGGACCGGCGCACGGTCCCGATGACGCGATGCCCTGCCGCCAGCGCACCTTCGGCAAAGGCTTGGCCGAGCCCCGAACTCACGCCGGTGATGAGAAAAGTTTTAGAAGCTGCTCCGAGCATGGTCTAACTCCGCGAGACACGTTGCGTATATCATGATATAGATAGCGATATGACGAAGAGCAAGGGTCAGCCAACATCCTCATCGGCGCTCAGGGGCGAGCCGCTGCGCCAGCGTGTGATCGACGCGGCTGAGCGGCTGCTGCGCCAGGGCAAGGCCGAGTTCTCGATGCGCGATCTGGCTATGGAAGCAGGGGTCAGTTTTGCCACGCCTTTCAATCAGTTCGGCAGCAAGGCAGCGATCATGCACGCGGTAGCCGGACGACGGGTCGATGCGATGGAGAAGCGGTACAGGGACGCGGCGCATGCCGGCGACGCCGTCGATCGGGTTCTTCTTGCGGCCCGACTTGCGGCCGAGGTCATGCTGGAGGAAGCGGTCGTCAATCGCTCGGTGATGGGCTGGTTGGGCACGGCTGGTCCCGTCGCTGGTGAGGCTCGGTCGCGATCGAAGGCCTTGTGGTCGCTCGCCCTGGCGAACGGCGATGGTCTCGCGCCTGAGGCACGAGACCAGGCGCTTCAGTCGCTACCCGGACAACTCGCGTTCGGTTTCCGTGGCGTGCTGTCATTCTGGACCGCGGGCGAAGTGGCGGACGCCGACCTCGTCGCGAGTGCCCGGGATGTGATCCGGTCCATCGTGCGTGGGCTGGTCGACGCAAACCGCAGGTCGGAGTTCAGCTCCTGAGCCGGTCGGCCAAAACCCCCTTGAAGGTTTGAAGGCGGATTTCGGGGTAACGACCGTTCTGCACATTGCTGAGCGCAGTCTGCCCGTTCGTCATATAGAGCGCATATCCCAACATGATCTTGTCCTGGCCATCGGCAGCGGCCAACGCCGCGCGAAGCGCCCCTTCCGTGCCCAGCGAGCGACGCTCGAACGTCTTCCCCGTGAGCGTCTCCGCAACGTCGGCAGCCTCGTTGAACGACAGACGGTCGCCGTAGAAGGCGAACTTGCCACCCGGTACCCCGCGGTCGAGCGCCAAGCGTGCCGTCATCCGCGCCGTGTCCTCGACGCTGGTCGCCTCGATGGGGCTGTTGCCGTCGCCCCAGAAGGTCACGACGCCCTTGTCATAGTCGATCATCGGCGAGCCCGGCGCGAAAAGATCAAGAAAAGCGCCCTGCAATATATGGATGCTTTCAAGACCGAGCTGCGCGATTCGCGCGTCGGCCTCAGCCCGCATGTTGAACGCAGCGTGCTCGCCAGGGGTGGCCTTGAACACGTCCAGCCCGAAGTCGGACGGCAAGATGCGGCGGACGCCGTTGCGCTTGCCGGCTTCGGCGAGCGCGAGCTGGCCCTCGATGATGACATCAGGCCCACCCTGGACCGCGGAGACGATGACGTCGACGCCGGTGGTAGCGCGGTCGAGCGATGCGCGGTCGGACAGATCGCCCTCGACGATCTCCACCTCGCGGATCCGAAGGTCGGCGAGCTTGTTGCTCGAAGCGTCGCGCACGAGCAACCGGAGACGGGCGCTAGCATCATCGGCCAAGTGGCGGCGATCCGCCCACCGAGCATGCCGGTGGAGCCGACGAGCAGGACGGTTTGGGTCATTTTGCATTCCTTCGATATGATGTGCCGAACCTAATCGTTCCCAGATCGATTATAAGTCACATGATGTTGGACGCCGCGCTGCTGAAGGGCGGCAAGCGCGTCTCCTACGGCGCGCGTGCGATCAGCGATGGTGGCTTACAATCGCTGCCGAAGCTAACCTTCCCGGGCGGCGTGCTGGTCGGCGACAGCGCCGGCTTCCTCAACGTGCCGCGTATCAAGGGCACGCACACCGCTATGAAATCGGGCATGATGGCGGCCGAGGCGGCATTCGCGGCGGTACAGGCGGGACGCGCGCACGACGAACTGACGGCTTACCCGGAGGCGTTCGAGGCGAGCTGGGTGAAGAAGGAGCTTTCGATCGTCCGCAACGTCGTGCCGCTGGTCGAGAAGTTCGGCGAGATCGTCGGCGCCGGTCTCGCCAACGCGACGATGTGGCTGGAGAGCTGGAGCATCAGGATGCCCTTCACGATGAAGCACCACGCCAATCACGAGAGCCTGTGGCGCAAGGATCAAGTCAAGCCGATCGAATACCCGAAGCCCGACGGCGTGCTGACCTTCGACCGGCTTTCCTCGGTGTTCCTGTCCAACACCAACCACGAGGAGGACCAGCCCGTCCACCTGACGCTGCGCGACCCGAACGTGCCGGTGGAATATGACCTGCCGATGTTCGACGAACCGGCGCAGCGCTACTGCCCGGCCGGCGTGTACGAAATCGTCGGACAGGCGGAGGGCGACCCGAAGTTCATCATCAACGCGCAGAACTGCGTCCACTGCAAGACCTGCGACATCAAGGATCCGACGCAGAACATCAACTGGGTGGTGCCGGAGGGCGGCGGCGGCCCGAATTATCCGAACATGTGAGTTGGGCTTCAGACGGAAGTCTTAGCGCCGAGATTATCAATAATTGTCTCAAGCAGCAGCGACAGCCTCTGCATGTCCTCGTTAGATATGCCGATCATCACCGCCTCTTCTTCGCGGTCGCTAAGCAGTCCCAGACGTTCCAGCGCGGGCATCGCCGGTGCTTTGACGTATAAGCGTCGAACGCGACGGTCCGACCGGTCCGTGCGGCGCTCGATCCATTCCGCTTCTTCGAGCCGATCAATCGTCTGGCCTGTGGCAACCGTCCCGATATCTAACGTCTCGGAGATTTCGCGTTGCGTCGCCCCCTCGCGCAAATGGATCGCGGCGAGTACGCGCCACTGCGCACGGGTTAGCGGCTTGCCATCCGAAAGCATGATACTGCCCGCGCGTTCGTCGAAGCGCTTGCGCAAAAGCTTGAGGATAAGCGCCACTTGAGAGGCGAAACTGCGGCCCGCCGCTGGTTCGTGCCCGTTCTCTGCTATCGCTACGCTGGTCATGATGGGCGGATCGTTCCTGGTCGGTATGATGATACCCCCCGCTCTATCCAGTGATCTCTATCTCCACGCAAGCGTATAGTAAGCTAACGTACTATTTGCTTGCGTATCTTCTGACGGAGTCGCAAAGGTTCCGATGGCATCCCGTTGATAATGGTCATCTCCGGGGATCACGGCCGCCGCGCTAAATGAGCAAGGATCTTGGGCTTGGAAGACTTTTCGGGGCATTCGTCCGATCACGCCGCCTTGGAAGACTCTGCACCGCTGGTCGAGCCGGTGCCGGCGCCCGAGGCCGTCGACGCGACACCCCAGCGGCGCCGAGGCCTGCGAATGCCGCTGCTGTTGCTCGCGCCAGTCGTGGCGGTAATAGTCGGTCTGTACTTCTACCTGAGCGGCGGCCGGTACGAGGCGACCGACAATGGCTACATTCAGTCGGGCCTCGTCTCGGTCAGCGCCAACGTCAGCGGGCCGGTGGTGGCGATCGGGGTGCGCAACAACCAACGCGTGCATGCCGGTGACGTGCTGTTCCGCATCGATCCGGCGCCGTACCAAGCCTCGGTCGATGAAGCCGCCGCGCAACTCGCCGCGGCGCAGACGCAAGTGGCGTCGGTGCGCGCCAGCTACCGCGAGGGTGAGGCGGCGTTGCAGGCCGGGCGCGACCGGCTGAACTATGCGATCCGTGAGGCGGCACGGCAGAAGGCGCTGCTAGCCGAGGGCATTTCGTCGCAAAACCAATACGATCAGGCGGAACTCGCCGTGCAGACCGCGCGGCAGCAGATCGAGACATCGGTACAGCAGAATGCCGGCGTCGCCGCGACACTGACCGGCAACGTCGCTGCGCCAACCGATCGCCAGCCCTCGGTGCAGCGCGCGCAGGCGGCGCTGGAGCGTGCCAGGCTCAATCTCGGCTACACCGTCGTCCGTGCCGCCCAAGAGGGCGTTGTCACCAAGGTCGATCAGTTGCAGATCGGCAGCTACGTGACGGCGGCGAAGCCGGTCTTCACATTGGCAGGCACGCGGCTGTGGGTGGAAGCGAATTTCAAGGAAGATCAACTCAACCACATGCGCGTCGGCCAGCGAGCGACGTTCAAGGTCGACGCCTTTCCCGATCTCAAACTGACCGGACGCGTGGCGAGCTTCAGTCCCGGCACCGGCAACAGCTTCGCGCTGCTGCCGCCCGAGAATGCGACCGGCAACTGGGTGAAAGTAGTGCAGCGCCTACCGATCGAACTCAGCATCGATGCCGTGCCACGCGACATCCCGCTGCACGCCGGGCTGAGCGTCGAGGCGACGGTGGACACGGGTCATCAGCGCCACCTGTTCGGTGCTGCCACGGCGACGCGATGACCGGCCGTTATCCGGCACCCGCGGCCCGGAACTTCATCACTGCATCGGTGATGGCAGCGACGGTGATGAACTCGCTCGACAGCACAATCGCAAACGTCGCATTGCCGCACATCCAGGGCAGCGTGTCGGCGTCGAGCGAGGAGATCACCTGGGTTCTTACCTCCTACATCGTCGCGGCGGCGATCATGACGCCGCTGACCGGCTGGCTGGCGGGACGGTTCGGGCGCAAGCGGCTGATGCTGTGGTCGATCGTCGGGTTCACGACTGTCTCGGGGCTGTGCGGCCTCGCCGATAGCCTTGGTGAACTGGTGGGCTTCCGCCTGTTGCAAGGCGTATTCGGCGCGGCGCTGGTGCCGATGAGCCAGGCGATCCTGCTCGACATCAACCCGCCCGAACGCCACGGCCCGGCGATGGCGGTGTGGGGCATGGGCGCGATCCTCGGGCCAATCATTGGCCCGGCGCTCGGCGGCTGGCTGACCGACAATCTGTCCTGGCGCTGGGTCTTCTACATCAATCTGCCGATCGGCGCGCTCGCGTTTATCGGCCTGTCGGGGTTCCTCACCGAGACGAAGGATGCGGCGCGGCCGCGGCTCGACATCTTCGGTTTCGCGATGCTGGCGCTGGCGCTGGGATCCTTCCAGTTGATGCTGGACCGTGGCCAGACCAAGGACTGGTTCAGTTCGCTGGAAATCTGCATCGAGGCTTCGCTCGCGCTGTTCTTCGGCTATCTGTTCGTCGTGCACACGCTGACCGCACGCAAGCCCTTCATCGACATCGGCATGTTTAAGGATCGCAACTTTCTTACGGGCTCGATCTTCGGCTTCTTCCTCGGCACCGTGCTATTCGGGGTACTGGCGTTGCTGCCGACGATGCTGGAAACGCTGATGGGCTACCCGGTGGTGCTGACCGGCCTCGTCACCGCGCCGCGTGGCATCGGTACGCTGATCTCGATGATGATCGTTGGGCGGATCATCAAGCGCGTCGACGCACGGCTGCTGATCTTCGTCGGCTTCGCGCTGGCGGCATTCTCACTGCGCATCATGTCGGGCTTCTCGCTCGGGATGAGCGAACGCCTGGTGATCCTGTCTGGGTTCATACAGGGGATCGGCACCGGGCTGGTGTTCGTGCCGCTCACGACGATCGCGTTCGCGACGCTCGACGTGAAGTATCGCAACGAAGGCGCGGCGATGTTCACGCTGACGCGCAATATCGGCTCCGCAGTCGGCATCTCCGTGTTGCAGGCGATGACGATCCGTAACGCCGCCGCCGTCCATTCGCGCCTGAACGAAGGCATCCAGCCCGACAACCCGCTGCTGCCGCAGGGTTTCGATTTCGATGTGCCGACCGCAGTCGCTGCGATGAATGCGCAGATCACGCGGCAGGCGTCGATGGTGTCGTACATCGACGCGTTCTGGATGCTGTTCCTCCTCACCCTCGCGGTGATCCCTCTCCTGCTGCTGATGCGCGGACCGCGCAAGAATGCGGGTGATGGACCGACCATCCATATGGACTGACGTCACATGCGCTTGCCTCTTCTACTTCTCGCCGCCTCCATCCTTGGCGGTTGCACCGTCGGCCCGAACTTCGCGAGGCCAGCCGCCCCGGTTGCCACCGCATACCTGTCCGCGCGCGAACAGCACACGCTACCGAACGCGCCGCAGGTCATGATGGTCGCCGGTCCATCCAGGCGCTGGTGGAGCGCGTTCGGCTCGCCGCAGCTCGACGCGCTGGTTGACCGGGCAATCGCCAACAACCGGGATCTCGCCGCGAGCAACGCGACGCTAGCGGCGGCGCGGGACCAGTTGCGCGCGGTAGCTGGTCGGCGACTGCCTCAGATCGACGCCAATACACGCGTCGAGCAGGAGCAGGTCAACCTCGCCGCGTTTGGCTTTGCGGGCGACAATCCACTCGCCACAGGGGCCAATCCGGAGTTCCACCTCTATTCGGTCGGCGGCGGGATCAACTACGATCTCGACCTGTTCGGCGGCCTGCGCCGTCAGGTCGAACAGAGCGCCGCGCAAGTCGAGGCGCAGCAGCGCCAGACGGAAGCGGCGCATCTCTCCATCGCTGGTCAAGTGGTCAACCAGGTGCTGAGCATCGCCGCGATCCGCGCGCAGATCGCCACCGCCAACGCGCTGCTCACCGACGATCTTCGCAACGTCGATCTGACCCAGAAGCGCCGGCTCGGCGGCGAAGGCACATTCGTCGAGGTGCTGAACGCCCAAAATCAATATGCCGCCGATCGTGGCGACATTCCCCAACTTGAGCAACAGCTTGCCGAGGCGCGGCATCTGCTCGCGATCCTTGTTGGCGTCGCGCCTGCGGATCTGGGGCCAGCCGACTTCGACCTTTCGTCGCTGCGGCTGCCTGGGTCGATCCCGGTCGCGCTGCCGTCCGAACTCGTCCACCGCCGGCCCGATATCCTGCAGGCCGAGGCCAACCTCCACGCAGCAACGGCGAGCATAGGCGTCGCAACCGCGCGACTGTATCCCGACATCACGCTAGGCGCGACGGTGACGCAGGGCGCTCCCGACATCGGCGATCTCGTCCGCAGCGCGTTCCGAGGGTACGACATCTTTGCCGGCGTTACCGCGCCGATCTTCCACGGCGGGACACTGAAGGCGCAGCGCGCCGCCGCGATCGAACGCGCCAGGGCAAGCGAAGCGACGTACCAGCAGACCGTCCTCACCGCGTTCGGGCAGGTCGCCGATCTGCTCTCCGCGATCCAGAGCGATGCGCGTTCCGTCGCAAACCAGCAGGAGTCAGTCTCGGTGGCAAATCGCTCGCGTCGGCTTTCTCAGCGAAGTTTCGAAGTCGGCAACTCCGGCATCATCCAGGTGCTGGAGACCGAGCGGCTATACCAGCGGTCAAGTAACGGACTGGTACTTGCACGGACCCGCCAGTTCCTCAATGTCGCACGCCTCTACGTCGCGACGGCAGGCGGCTGGACCGGTGCTCTTGAAGCCGGTTGATGTCACAACATCGTAAAGGCTGGGTCGCATCGTTCAGACGCTTCGAACAGTGAGCAAAAATAATCTCTGTTCGATCCCTTACGCTTCAACGGCGTATGGCTTGTCACTGCCACGCTCCACCGGATGGTCGGAATGCCCACCAAAGGCACGCCCTTGTCCAACATGTCAGGTGCGATCCTCAGTAGTGAGCACGCTGGCGCGCCGCTGCTCGGCTCCTTCGATCGCCCAGTCTTCCGCCTGGGCGACCGTCTAACGGTCACGGTCCTCCATAAACCCCGACATCGAGCCTTAGATCTTCTAGATTTGGACGTTCGCGTCACCTCAGGGAAACGGCGATATCCGGTCTACTGCTTCCGGAACCGATCGACCGGGCATGGGACAATGCCGCCGTCCAAGCACCCTACTCTGAACGACAGCTGTCGCCAGATCCAGCCGTTCGTGAACCCATCTCTCGTCTCATGAATGTCGACCGAAACGCTCCAACACCTCGGTGACATGATCCGGGTCGTTATTAGCGACTGATACATAACCGTCCGGGCGCACAAGGGTTAGAGCGGCACCCGGAACGAGCGGACGCAGGATCGGGTCGATCAACTCCGGGAAACGGCTTGTCAGGTCGGTAGCCATCGGACCTGTAACGGCGTGCAGAACAAAGCGCGGGTCATCTCCCGTGCCCGCAGGCCGCTCGGACTCGCGCGGTGCAAAGCGCTCGCCCGGCTGTATATCGGCGGAGCGCCCAGTACCGTTGAGAGCGCTCTCCGGATAGTGGATCGTCGTTTCGGACATCTGTTCTGCCAGAGCGTGTCCCACCTTCTCCCAGCCGAGCAACACATGTCCAGCCAGGTTCCGAAGCGCCTGAGCAACGGGATCGCGCAAAGTCGCCACGGCGGTAAGCCGACCGGCGCTCTTGAGCACAGCGTCGCCGACTTGACTTCTTTCATGGGAATACGTCTCGAGGAGAGCGGGGCGGCAAGCCTGGCGAAACACCAGCGCTAGCTTCCAGGCGAGGTTGAAGGCGTCCTGCATCCCTGTATTCATCCCCTGTCCCCCTGCGGGGCTATGAATATGCGCCGCGTCGCCGGCCAGGAATATACGGCCCTGCTGATATTCAGCTACCTTCCGCTCGTTGATGCGAAACCCTGACAGCCACACGGGATCGAACAACCTAGTACCGGCCGGGCCGCGTTGGTCCACCAAGGACTGCATCTGTTCGAGGGAAAGCGTGAGCGGCTGATCTCCCGGCGAACGTGGCACGTCGACGATGAGGCGATAGCGACCTGGGGTGATCGGCAGGAAGATCAGCACGCCGTCACGGTGCCAATAGATCGACATTGAGCGATCAGAACGTGGGTATCCGGTCATGTGGACGTCAGCGAGCATCCAATCACTCGTATTTGTCTCACCGACAAAGGGCAGGTCGAGCGTTCGCCGCACGATGCTGTGCGCCCCGTCGCAGCCGATCAGCCACTCAGCCTCAATCGTCTCGCTCGTGCCGTCATTTTTTTGGACAACAGCCGATACTCCGTCATCTCGGATCGCGAAAGCGGTGGCTTCCGTCTCGCGCTCGACTGTGACGCCCTGCTCGGCCAGATACTCCTCCAGCAACCGCTCCGTCTCGGACTGAGGGATCATCAGCGCATAGTTGTAACGGCTGTCGATCGTGTCCAGGCAGGCGTGTCCAACCTCCTTGTCGCCCTGAGCGAACGTGACGCCATCGACCTTGAAACCCCGCTCGACAAAGCGCTCTGCCCCCATCCCACGATCGAGCAGTTCCAATGTGCGGCTCCACAATACCAAGGCTTTCGACTTGTCAGTGCGGTGGGCCGCTTTGTCGATGATCCGGACAGGCAAACCGTAGCGAACGAGCTCGCTTGCCATGGTCATGCCAACCGGACCACCGCCGATTATGAGGACTGGCTTGGTCATAGCGTTTCTTCCGATTGGGTTTGAGCCGTACCTTGGCCGGTGCGCGAGGCTGTAAGTATGAGGTCGAAAGCGAGATGGAGCATGTGACGTACTCGCTGCTGGCAATCCGGCCGACCGGTCGCGAGTTCGACGACCGCTAATCCAGTCACCAACGCCTGCATGAGCCGCGCTGCATCCGCGCTTGGCTCAGTCCCGGCAAGGCAAGGCGATGTGATCAGACGATCGACAAAGCCCGTCGCAAGCTCGCGAAACAGCAAATTGAACTGGGGTTGATCGTCCCCAGCCTGGGCCAAAGCCATAAGCACCCGCGTGTTATCATGCCGGCAGATAATCTCCGCCATCAGCTCCGCGAGTTCATTCATTGTGCCCGCAGTTGCGAGTACCGCTGAAACGGCCGCCAGCTGGCGATCGACCGCAGCGTGCCCGACAGCGCCCAACAGGTCGAGCCGGGTGGGATAATAGTATGTCAGGTGGCTCTGGCGCAGCCCTGCAAGGGTGGCGACGCGGAGCTGCGTGAAGCCCGCGTAACCGTGCTCGCGTAGGACAGCCAAACCCGCCTCGACAATCTTCTCCCGTCGGTCCAATGCGCCCTACCTCCATATTTGGTTGGTATACCAATATACAATGTGAGCGACAGTGCAAATACGGCATTCAGAAGCGATCACAGTTACAGGCACGCTGGGCAGTGCCCACCTACTTGATCAGCTTACCGAACCTCGATGCGTGAAGAAGTGAGGGTGACCAACGAGACCCAGCCCGGCGACGGCAAGTGCCAAGCCGATGGCCACGGGCAGCGCCGGGTTGTCGGTCCAAGCTCTCAACGGCGTTTCTGCAAGTGCCGCGATGATAATCATCGCGGCTTTGCCGGCGAAGGCAGGAAAGAAGTGCAGTTCGATCGAGCGATGGCTCAGCCGGCTTTTCAGGATCAGAAGCCATAGCGCGAATACGGCGAGAGTGCGCAAGACCTCCTCATAAGGTGGCTTGGCGCGGTTCAGATACCAGAAGCCGCCGACGAACAGTCCCGCCGCCAGATATCGAAGGAGGATCTTCAAGCGCACGGCCAGCGCTCCCCTCAGCGAAAATTGGTAGCGACAGGGGTATCTTGCAGGCTTCCGTGGGCCCGGCTCCGAGCGCGCAGCTCATCGGCAATCCGATAAGCAGTCGGGACGCCGATACGCAGCCGGTCGCGCGCCGTGTTCAACCGTTCCGAGAACAGGCGCTCGTAATCTTCGCCTTGCAGCCACGCCGCGCGGCGACCGTTGCGATAGCCTTGCCATATTGCTGCTAATCCCACCTTGCCGAGCGGTCCGCGCCGCGCCTTGAGCGCACTACCGACCGCAATCAATGCCCAGCCGAGCCCTCCTGTCTGCGCGTAAGAGAAGGCGACAAGGCAGGCTTCGCCGAGCGGATCGTCGGCACGGTAGCCGGTGAGGATATGCCATATGTCATGGACATCGCGGGTGCGACGACCGAACCACGCATAGGGATGCTCAACCGCTTGCTCGGAGCCGCCTGCGCGACTGATCGCAACGAGCCCTTGCGCAGAATAGCCGGTCTTGCGCAGGAAGTCGGCATAGGCAGCGCCTATGCTGCCGGGCGGGAACCGGCTTAGAAAATCAGGGTCGGAGAAGCGCTCGGCGAGTTCGACCCGCTGATAAGCGATGCGGCCACCTTCCGCCGAGCGCAGCAGCCGATCGTAACCGGCCTTGGCAGTGCCGCCGTTCAGAGCGCGCATGATCTGGAAAACCTGTGCCGTATCGTTCGCGTCGGCGAGTAGCCGACGCAAGGCGGCGAAGGCTCCGTGCCAGTTCTCGCGTGAAGACATATCGGTTGCAGGCTGATCATTGGTCATGGCGGTTGCCTCCATCTTGTCGGGCGATTACCGGAATATACGAGCAATGCTCACATCTACGTACTCGCGTTCAAGGTCAGCAGAGGTCGGCATGAAAGATCTTGATATTCAACGGCCTGCACCCCGCCTGCCACGCCAGGAGCGCGCCAAGCAAAAGATCGAACTCATATTGGAAGCTGCGATGCGTCTCCTCGACAGGGGTGGCATGCCAATGCTGACCACCAACGCGATCGCCGAAACGGCAGGCGTAAGCATCGGCACGCTTTATCAATATTTTCCGGACAAAAACGCCGTCCTCGATATGCTTGCGGACCGCGAGCTGACAGCGCTCTGCGAACGCGTGATGACGGAGCTTCAGAACAGATCGGCGGTCTTGCCCCAAGAGCGCTTAGGACGGATTATCCAAGCGATCACCGCCAGCTTTGGTAACCGCCGCCGCGTCCATCGCCTGATCATTGAGTATCTGCTCACGGGCGGCGCTAGAAGAATGGCACCGTTAATCGAAGAGGTGCTGACATGGCTTGCGTCACCCGACAGTTCAGCCCCTGCCCCAGCGATCAACGAAGCGGATGCTTTCGTGCTGACCAACGCTTTCGCTGGGGTGATGCGCGCCATGATCATGCGACCCGATTTCTCGAACATTACCGAGGCCCAAATTGAAGAAGCATTGGGGCGTATGTTAAGCACTTTCCGGACAACCACCGGCCGGTGATCTCACGCCAGTTCTGCCATGACCACTTGGAACCTTAGTTCGTCACGATGCGAACGATAGGCATGGCAGCGACCCACCTGAAGCCGCTCGCTGTCCTCGCGACGTTTTCTGCATTCGTATTGCCGGTGAGTTCGGGCGTACGGGCTTCCTTGATAGCCGTTCCAATTTGGAAAATCTCCTAACTGACTTGACGCTTGAGATTGAGGCACGGGCAACTATGCCGGGATGCGGCGGGTTAACTCGCGCAGCATGAGGTGCTGGTTGATCACTCCGGCCCAAACGGCGGGTTGCGCGGCACCTCCACGTTTCGCGCTCGACTTATAGTCCGGCGTAAGGACGACATTTCAACGGCACGAGCGCAAGAAGTGATACGAGCCGCCCACAGGAAAAAGCAAAGGACGGCACCGCGTCCGCAACCTTCGACAGTGGCATCCGCCGGCTTCTTGCTACTGCTGACCTCGATATCTGCATTCGACATGGCGCCCGAGGAGGTCGCCGAGACGTATCGCCTGCGCTGGCAGATCGAGCTGGCATTCAAGCGTCTAAAGAGCGGGCTCGGGATAGATGCGCTTCCGGCCCGTGACCGGGAGCTTGCCCGCTCTTGGCTTGCCGCTCATTTCATTCTTGGGTTGATAATTGACGAGGCGGTTTCCGACACCTTCGCGTGCGACCCTTCGCTGCAGCCCCGTTCGGGAACGCAACTGTCGCTGTGGCGGATGCAGGTGTTTCTTCGCAATCTCCTCCTGACTGCGATCATTGGAATGTCTCGCCTCTCCCGGATCGAGCACGTCCTCGCTGAAGTTACCAAGTATTTGACCGAACCACCCGACGAAGGGTCTCGCAATTCGCCCAGATGCGTCTCCAGTCCGCATAGCGATCGCCCGAAATCTGGAGCTGTATGGCTGAAGGTGGTGGATAAGCGAAGGTCCGCTATGCCCCCATCGTCGTGGCTCAACGTGCCTTGGCCTTTGCCATCCCCTCAAGATCAGCTATGTGCTCGATCGCGCTCGGGGAGTAGCGGCCTCTTCAACGAGGAGCCTGTGTCAACATACTCGACTTCGGTCGTGGCACCGGCAGGCGGTCGATTGATCGTCAAGCGAGACCGACGGATTGGCGGGGCTAAGGCCGGTTCCCGTCGGGTCCGTCACGATGTCTCGGCTTGGAGTTTTCGCAATGACAGATAGGCAGGTTCCACCGGAGCAGCCGATGCGGCTTGCCGCTCATGAGGCGGCAAAACTTACTGCTCGGATCACATGGATGTCGGTCAGCGTCGGCTTGTCGCTGATGCTGCTGAAGACAGGGGTATGGTGGTTTAGCGGATCCGTTTCGCTGCTGGCATCGGCCGCTGACTCCGGGCTGGACTTCATCGCCGCCATGGGTACGTTCTGGGCAGTGCGCGTCGCAGTGGCGCCCGCCGATGCCGAACATCGTTATGGCCACGGGAAGGCCGAGGCGTTCGCCAGTTTTCTGCAAGCTGGTCTTGTGTTCGCGTCAGCTGCGCTGATTGGCCGGGAGGCTGTCGATCATCTCTTCCATCCACAGCCGGTTTCTGCCGAAGGTGGCGCAATCGCGGTGATGTTCGTCTCGATCTTCATGACCTTGGCCTTGGTGAAGGCGCAGGCGCTCGTGATCGAACGTACGCGCTCGGTCGCGATTAAAGGAGACCGTGCCCACTATCTGGCCGACCTCGTATCGAACGCTGCTGCTGTCGTAGGCCTCGGACTTGCTCGATTGACGAATGATGCCCGTTGGGACGCATTCGCAGGCCTCCTTGTCGCTTTCTGGCTTGTTAAAGGCGCGATCGATGTCTTGCGTGAAGCATCCCACGAACTGCTCGACCGGGAGGTCGACGATGCGGATCGGGAGGAGCTAATCCGACTCGCTTTAAACGACGAAGAAGTGCTTGGGGTTCATCAGTTCCGAACTCGGAACTCGGGTCCGTTCCTCCATGTACAAATGCACATGGAGCTTGAGCCCAGACAGTCGTTGCTTGAAGCGCACGTGATTATCGAACGGGCCGAAGACCGCATTCTCAAGGTGTTCCCGAATACGGATCTTGTGATCCATGCGGACCCATTTGGACTTTCCGAGGAGCATGACGAGGACTTTGATGGAATGCCGGTGGGACGGATCGTCAATCCGAAGGCGCACTCCACCTTAAACGCCTGAGCTCTGTATCCTACGTCTGCTGTTGGGAATGCCGCTGAACGACCCAGATGGCCGGAAC
>NZ_JAKNQH010000027.1 GCF_022662305.1 Sphingomonas sp. BAUL-RG-20F-R05-02 | reverse complement strand
AAGTCCGTTGGCGGACGGCTGGCCGGCGAAGCAGCCGTGTTCATTGAGCTTCTCACAGCCACAAGACGGAGACGGCATGAACACGATTGAAGTGGGACATGCCAGGGAGAAGCTTGCCGTGATCCACAATGCGACCGGGCGAGGCTCCAAGAGTTGGGCTTTGCAAGTGGCCCAACGACATCTGCTTCGACCCATACGGGGCGATGACCCATTTATGGCCATTCAGCGGGCCATGGTCGCTTTCCAGCTTCGGACGTTTGTTCACCTCACCCCTTAGGCGTTCAGCGAGCGCGGTGCGGTAAACCGTCGGATGGGGCACGCCCACCGATAGGATCTTATCCCATTTCATTGGGAGAAAGCCGGCGCTCGCGCGTTGTAGATCTTGCCTCGTTTGGGGTCTCGTCGCTCCCACGGAGGATCATGTCTTGTCCGACCCAACTGCCCGCCGCGTCCTGCAACCGGTCACGATCGGTGATCTGCAGCTACGAAATCGCATCGTCATGGCGCCGCTGACACGCAGCCGATCGAACGATGACGGTGTGCCGCCCGGCTTCGCCGCGGACTATTACGGCCAGCGCGCCGACGCGGGTCTGATCATCACCGAGGCGACCAACATCTCAGCCCAGGCACGTGGCTATGCGATGACTCCCGGCATCTGGTCGAACGCGCAGGTTGCCGCGTGGTGCCCAATCGTCGATGCCGTGCACCAGCGCGGCGGCCTGATCTTCCTCCAGCTCTGGCATACTGGTCGCATCTCGCATCCCGACCTGCATGGGGGTGAGCTTCCCGTGGCTCCCTCCGCGATCTCGGCGGAGGGACAGGCATTCACCAACGACGGTCTCAAGGATTTCGTCACTCCGCGTGCACTGGAGACTGGCGAGATCCCGGGAATCGTCGAAGATTACCGCCACGCCGCTTCACAAGCGAAGGCGGCCGGCTTCGACGGCGTCGAGGTCCATGCCGCGAACAACTACCTCCTCGAGCAGTTCATCCGCGACAGCACCAATCGTCGCACTGACGTTTATGGCGGCTCGATCGAGAACCGCCTGCGCTTCCCGCTCGATGTGGTCCGTGCTGTGGTCGATATCTGGGGCGCAAACCGGGTCGGCATCCGCATCTCGCCCGCGACGACAGAGCCCGGCAAGACGCCGCTCGACAGCCAGCCGGCGCAGACCTTCGACGCATTCGTAGACGCCCTGTCAGAAATCGGCCTGCTCTACATCCACGACATCGAAGGCGTGACCCAGCAGACGCGCGACGTGCCCGAGGGCATTGACTTTCAAGAGTTGCGCAAGCGCTTCTCCGGCGCTTACATCGCCAACAACCAGTACACGCTCGATCTCGCCGAAGAGACGCTCGCCAATGGCGACGCCGATCTGTTCAGCTTCGGCCGACCGTTCCTCGCCAATCCCGATCTCATTGAGCGCCTGCGCACCGGCGCCCCGCTTGCCGAGGCACCCAAACAATATTGGTATGGCGGAGGCTCGGTTGGCTACTCCGACTGGCCGGAGATGCGCGGGCCGGTGGGCCTCGAGTAGGACGATTCTTGCGTGAGGTCAGCGTAGCCGGGCAGCCTCGAGGACGCGCCTCAGATGCGCGCGAAGATTTGTGGCAAGCAGGACGGCATCATTAAGGTGGTCATGTGCCCGCACGGCTCAACCGCATCATTGCTGCGTCCGGCGACTTGGCCTTGGACGCAGCAATGACCCACAAACCGACGTTCGTTCGGGCTTGAGAGTTCCCCAGTTGCGGTCATCCGTTCAGCTAAAGATCGGGGCAGCTTGGCCTAGATAGTCGAGTGGCTAACTGCTTCGTCATGTCGCGATGGCGCTGAACGCTCGCGACCACGCCGTAATGCCGGAGGAAGCCAACGATTCATTTTACGCAGATCGCAGGTGCGTTTCTCGTTTTTCCCCGTAATGAGGCGATCGGTATATCATTCGAAAGATCGCGCGTGGACCTCCCAACCTCATCGGCGGCGCAACAGCGTCACCTACTGCCGACCCGCACCATCGTCTTTCTGGTGATTGCCGCAGCGGCACCGCTGGCGTCGATGATCGGCAACCTGCCGATTGCGATCGCGCGCGGAAGCGGTGCCGGCGTCCCCGTCGCGTTCCTGATTGCCGGCGCCATCCTGATCGCCTTCACCACCGGCTACGCCTTTATCGGCCGGCGCATCGTCAGCACGGGCGCGTTCTATACCTATGTCGCCGAAGGGTTGGGCAAGGAACTGGGCGTCGGCGCTGCCTATTGCGCGGTGATCTCCTACGCATCCTTCGCGTTCGGGCTTGCGGCGGCATGCGGCTATTTCGACGAGCAGGTGTTCGTCGCGGTCGGCATGAAGGTCGACTGGACGATCTGCGCCGCCGTCTCGGTATTGCTGACCGGCATCCTCAACTATCGCTCGATGGACGCGTCCGCCAAATTGCTCGCCGTCATCATCGTCGTGGAGACGCTCGTGCTGGTCGTGTTCGATGTGACCGTCATCGCCGCCCGAGGGACCGAGGCGTTTCCGCTTGCCTCGTTTGCGCCGAACCAGTGGGTCGCGCCCGGTATCGGCGTGTCGTTGATGACGGCGTTCACCTGCTTCGTCGGCTTCGAATCCGGCGCGCTCTACACCAAGGAAGCGGCTGATCCGGTGCGCAGCATTCCGCTCGCAAGCTACATATCGGTGATTCTGATCGGCTCGTTCTATCTCGTCACCGCCTGGATCGTAGTCGGCGCGCTTGGCGCCGATCAAGCGAAACCGGCTGCGCTGGCGCACGGCGGCACGCTCATTCTCGACCTCATCAAGCGCTACGACGGCGAGGCCGCATCGGATATTGCCGGCATCCTGCTGTGCACGTCGATGCTGGCCACGTACATCGCCATCCATGCCGCCGCATCGCGTTACGTCTACGCGCTCGGACGCGAAGGTCTGGTGCCGCGCTCGCTTGCCCGCTTCGACGAACAGCGCCGCGTGCCGGTCGCGGCGACGATCTGCATATCGGTCGCCACCGTCATATGCCTGGTGGCGATCGCGTCCACGCGAACCGATCCCTATGCGGCGATCATCCCCGTGCTGATCGGCATGGGTACGCTCGGCATCATCGCGCTGCAGGCCGCAGCGGCGGTGGCCATCCTGTTCTACGTCGTCCGCCGGGCGCGCGAGGCAGGGCCGATCGTGCTAGCGGCCGCGACCTGCGCCGCGGTCGGGTTGCTCGGCGCGCTCACGACGGTCGCCACCAACTTCACGCTGCTCTCGACGATCAGCACGCCATTCGTTGCGTGGCTGCCGATCCTCTACGTCGTTACCCTCGCGATCGGCATCGCCTTTGCGATCTGGATGAAGTTCGCCCGACCAGACCACTTCGCCCAGTTGGCGCTCGTCGAGCATCGATCCGTCTGAGATGATGAGGCTCGTGTCCGACCACAGCGTGCGGAACCCATCCGATCGCGGCGCGCCCGCCGGGGTCGTCAACGTCAACCAAGCCCTCCCGACAACGAAAGAGCGCGCATGAACCGCCGAGACTTTTGCGCTTCCGCTGCCGCATTGGGCATCGCGTCGGCGGGCGCCCGAGCCGCGCCTGGCCCCGTCGATGCGGATACGCAACTGACCGCATTATTGAACCAGCTCTACGCGACCGCGCTGGCCGAGAGTCCCGAACTGGTCAGCCAGCTTGGCATCGACAGCGGCGCACGCGCCAACAGCAAGTCGATGCTGCATCAGGCATCCCCAGCGGCACGCGACCGGCGCCGCGCCATCACGCGCGCCGAGGTCGCCGCTTTGCGCAAGATCGACCGCACCCGTCTCAGCCCACGCGCGGCCATCGATTACGATGCGATCCTTTACGACCGCGCCACGATCGATCGCGCTAATCGGCAGTTCGCTTATGGTACCGAGATCGTCGGCGCGCCGTACGTGATCAGCCAGATCGATGGCGCGTATTGCAGCATACCCGAGTTCCTCTCCTCCCAGCATACGATCGCGGTGGCCGGGGATTGCGATGCCTATCTGTCGCGGCTGACGGAGTTCGCCCGCCTGATCGACGAGGAAGGCGAGCGGGTTCGCCATGACGCCGCGATCGGCGCCGTTCCACCCGATTTCGCCATTCAGGGTGCGCTGGCACAAACCAAATTGCTCCGCGTCGGGGCCGACCAGTCCTCGCTGGTCACCATGTTCGCGAGCCGCGCCGCCCAGGCCGGGATACCCAGTGACTGGGCGGGACGGGCAAGCGACGTCTACACCCGGCGCGTGCTCCCGGCGCTCGATCGTCAGGTCGCGCTGCTCGAAACGCTTTTGCCCAAGGCGTCACCCGAACCGGGCGTATGGCGCCTACCGGACGGGGAGGCTTATTACGCGCAGGCACTCCGCAATCTCACCTCCACCGAGTTGCCGGCCGAGGAGGTTCACCGGATCGGCCTCGATTTGACGCGGGACCTTCAGGCGCAGGCCGAGACGCAGTTTGCCCGCCTGGGGATGATCAAGGGCAGCCTGGCGGATCGCTTCAACGCGCTGTTTCATGACCCGAAGGAACTCTACCCCGATTCGGATCAGGGGCGAGCCGATGAAATCGCGGCCCTCAACACGCTTGTCGTGGCGATGCAGAAGAAACTGCCCGCCTATTTCGGCACCCTCCCCAAAGCACCGCTCGAGATCCGGCGAATATCGGCGGAAACCGAGGCCGGCCAGAGCACGCATTACACGCCCGGCAGCCTCGATGGCACCCGGCCGGGGGTCTACTGGCTCAACATGCGCGAGATGGACGAGGTGCCCTTCTTCGACATGCCGACCACCACCTTCCACGAAGGTGTGCCGGGGCATCATCTCCAGATCAGCCTGCAGAACCAGGCCGATCTGCCCGACGCGCGCAAGATCCTGCTGTTCAACGGCTATGTCGAAGGCTGGGCACTTTATGCGGAACAGCTCGCGCTCGAAATGGGGTTCTTCGAAGGCCATCCGTCGTGGCAGCTCGGATATCTCCACGATGCGCTCCTGCGTGCCGGGAGACTGGTCACCGATACAGGCATGCACGCGAAACATTGGAGCCGCGCCAAAGCCGAGGCCGTATTGCACGAAACCGTCGGCGATCCGCTCGCCCTATGTCGGCAGGAAATCGAACGCTATGCCTGCTGGCCGGGTCAGGCGTGCGGCTACATGGTCGGCAAGATATCGATCTTGAAAGCCCAGGAAAGGGCACGGCGTTCACTTGGCGAGCGGTTTGACATCCGCCGCTTCCATGACGCGGTTTTATTAAGTGGAGCATTGCCGCTAACCGTGCTCGATGCCAAAATCGATATGTTCGTGCGGGACGAACAAAGCCGGCGCTACTAGGACACACATCCTTTCGTACCTTCGCCTGAGTTAAGACCCACTTCCCGCCATTCGACGTGGCTCCGGCGTTTCCAGAACGCGGACGTTCGTTGATGTGGTGATCGTGCTCGTGGGACATGTAAGGGGTGACCCCCGCGCCGCCACCGAGAAATCATTCGTTGAGAGATTAGACAGACGCATGGCCCGTAAACATTCGAAACATGGCCCGTACGACGAGCCTGATCGCGAACAGGAGGAGAACCCGGCAACGGTCGCACCCTGCTGGCTCTGTGGCCGCGTGCTCGGCAAGGCCACCGTCTGGCATCATCCCGTGCCCAAAAGCCGAGGCGGCCGCGATGTCGTGCCGATGCATCCAGTTTGCCAGCAGGCTTTGGTTGCTAATTTCACGAATTCCGAGCTGCAACGCCATGGGATGGATGTAGACAGCCTGCTCGCCGATCCCACCGTCCGCAAATTCGTGGATTGGATAGCGAAGAAGGATCCCGATTTCACCGCCAGCCCGCCGAAGAAGCAGCGCTGACCAACCGCGCATTGCGCCTTGGACCCACAAAGCGACATTCGGAGCAACTTTGCTATCTCTCGAGACTGGCCGTTCATTCAGCTAAAAAGTCGGTGCACTATGTCACCGTTAGCGCGCGGGCTCCGACGAGATATGGATGCGATAGGACGCGGCGCGCGTTTGCGGCACCGATAGTAAAGTCGTTGACAAGGCGGCTCCCAGCGACGGTACGATAGTAGGCGACAAGGGCGTCGATGCGGCGGAAGCGTGCGCCCGCCGCCGCTGCCCTGGTATAAAAGTCCCAGTCGTTGCAATTGTGGAAGCTAGGGTCGAATCCCTCGACCGCGAAAACTGTCTCACGGCGAACAATCGCCCAGGACGGTCCGATCACGCCGCCACGACATAAAGCGATACGGATATCGCCGCCGCACCAGCCGCATTCGGGCTCGCCTGCCGCGCTTCCTTCTTCCATGCGCGCGAAAAATCCGCAGACCACGTCCGAGTCGGTGCCGGCCTTCAGCAACGACCGCGCCGCGCCCGGTACCCAGATGTCATCGCTGTCCAAAAACGCGATCCAAGGTGCCTCGCATATGGAAGCCCCGACGTTACGAGCGTTGGAAGCCCCGCCATTGCGGGGCAAGATTACTCCGGTCACCTGCTCTGGGTACTTGGCGGCAAGCACGCGAATGACTGTAGGGCTCTCATCGTTTGAACCGTCATCTACGACAACAACACGCGTCGGGGCTGGGTCTTGAGACAGGACACTGGCGACTGCATCAGCGACCACATGCGAGCGGTTGTAGCAGGGAATAACCACGTCATAGCGCGGCAGCGGCAGATCCACTGCGAAAAGTTCGGCGACAGTTTGCATGCCGCGCTATGCTGGACGAACCGGCTCCGGGCAAGAGTTTGCATGTGCACAGACCCTCCGTGCCGGAACCGGCAACAGCCGGATGAGTCTGGTTGATCAACGACCGCCTGTATTGATCTTCACGCCGGCATAGAGGTAGCGCCCGACTGCCGAAATCGGCTGGTTGATGGCGTTGCCCGCGTCCGGCTTCTGCCCCGTCAGGTTCTGCGCGCCGACGTAAAAGGAGAAGCCGCTCGGCAGATTGACGCCAACCTGCAGGTCGTGCTGCCACAGTTCGCTGTAGCGAAGCTGGGCGGCGGGAGCGTAATCCGGATCGTTATCGGTCGTCAGCTTGTCCACCGTCCTCGTGGCGTCCGCCCAACGCAGGTTGTAGCTCAGCGTAAGCACGCCGACGGTCCAGCTTGGCGAGATAGTGAAGTTGAACTTCGGCGCGCCCGGTTGATCGACGTTGTCGGTCGCTGGCGCGCCAGGCGTTCCGACGAATTCGAGCCGATGCAGATATCCCCCCACCAAACGCAGATCGATTGTGCCGATCCGGGCCGTGTGGATGAGGTAGTCGAGGTTCATATCGGCGCCGGCTGTACGGAACTGCGCGACATTCTGCGGCTCGACCGTATAGCCGTTGATGATTCCCGTGCCGCTGGCCCGCGTCAAAGAGCGGCAGAACTGATTGTCGATGGTTGGCTGATCGACGCACAACGTGGCGAGCTGCGAAGGCGCCGGTGTGTTTATGGCACCCTTCAGGTCTATGTCGTACCAGTCGAACGAGGCCGTCAGCCCATGCAGGAAGCTTGGTCGCAGCACGACACCTGCCGTCCAGGTGGTGGCGGTCTCCGCGCGCAGATTGGGATTGCCCGAGCGGACACCCGCGATGTTGTTAGGCGTTTGCAGCGCATCAGAAATCGTCGCACCGACCGCCGCCAGGGCAGCCTTGCAGTTAGCCGCGCGATATTGCGTTCCGTGGATCAGTTCGCCTGGCGCACACGGATCGATGAAGAAGTTGGAGTCGCCGCTTATCGGCTGGAACAGCTCTCCGATGTTGGGCGCACGCACCGATCGCCCGTACGAACCCCGGAAGGTGATGTCGCGCACCGGCGCATAGACGCCGTTAACTTGCCATGTGTCCGTATTGCCGATCGTTGAATAGTTCGAGAAGCGGTATGCGGCACCGACCGATAGTGTTTCGGCAAAGCGCGCAGCCTTCAACAAGGGAGCGTTCAATTCACCGAACGCCTCCTTCACGTCGAAGCTTCCGCCTGAAGGCACCACCAAGGTAGGTTCGGTGAAGGCCGCGAAGCGATTGGCGATGAGGTTGTCGCTGGGATTGAACGCGCTGGTCTCGCGCCGATACTCTCCGCCGAACGAGAATTGCACCGGACCGCCGGGCAGCTTGAAGAACGCGCCGAAGTCGCCGCTCACCGACGCGTTTGCGACCTGTTGCGTGATGCGGGCGTAGCTGGTGTCATCAATCTGGAAGAAGCTGAGAGCTTGAGAATCGATCGGGCCGGGGCCGAAAAGGTTGACCGGCAGGCACCCGCTGTTCGTGCCAGTGAGATTGGATCGGCATACTGGCTGGCCGGTGGCAGGGTTTGCCACCACGTCAATGGCAGCGGCGTAGCGATCAGAGAGGATGTCGTTGAGCTTGGTGATGGCGACGTCGGTTCGCCCGTATTCGTAATAGACGTCGTAGGTCGCTTGGTCGCTGATCCGTCCGCCTGCATCGATGACACCGCGGTAGGTTCGGCGAAGATCGCTCTCACCGTGCCGGCCGTAATCCAGATTGTCGCGAGTGACTGCGACAGACGTCTGACCGGCAGCCAGCGCGGCATCCCGGATCGCGGCTGGCACGAACGGGTTTTCAAGCGAGATCGCCGTGCCGTAGGTGCCAATGTAATAGTCGTATGTCGTCGCGCGAGTTTGCGCGTACTTGCCTTCGATCGAGAGCTTCAACGCATCCGACACATCATAATGCCCGAGCACGTTGACGTCGTGACGAACAATGCGCGGCGCAAGGTCGCCCGAGTAGAAACCGGCGACGGGCGTGTCGTCGCCGCCGGTCGAGTAATATGCGGCAGAGGTCCCGTGCCGGTAGGGCTGTCCATACCCGTTAAAATCCGGATAGCCGTCACCGTTCACGTCGACCGCACCGATCGGCGACTCGTTGGGGTAGCGCAGGTCCCCGACCAGCACATTATGTGGAAGGCTCGGATTCGCTGCCGCCGCGTCGTTCGGGATGAGATACTGGCGGCGATCGCTGCGGAGGTACGCGCGGTCGTCGTTCTCCAGCCGATCGTCAGCGTTGTACTCGTATGCGACCGTCAGGTTCGCGCGACCGTTGGCGAACGTCTTGCCCGCAGCGATCGAGGCAAAGCGGTTGCCGGCATCGCCTCGGCTCGAAATACCAACCTGACTGCGGGCAGAAATACCGTTGAAATCCCGTTTAAGGATGAAATTGACCACGCCCGACACGCCGTCGGCACCATAGACCGCCGACGCTCCGCCGGTCAGTACGTCGACCCGTTCGATGAGGTCAGTCGGGATGCTGTTGATGTCGACTGCGGCGCTGTTGGGCTCTCCCGCGACGTGGCGGCGACCGTTGACCAGAACGAGCGTGCGATTGACGCCCAGGTTGCGCAAGTTCAGTTCGTTGAGACCTGCTGCTCCAAAGGGATTGGAATAGACTGCGTTTCCGCCGGACGTCTGCGTAAAGTCGCGTGAGCCCGACAGCGCAGGCACGCGCTCAAGAAAACTGGTGATGTTCGTATTGCCGGACTGCTGGATAGCGGCTGCGTTGAACGAGGTGATCGGATTAGGCGCTGCAAACTCGGAACGCGTGATGCGCGAGCCGGTGACCACGATGTCGTTGCCCTGCGCTTCAGCTGACGACGCAGCATCGGCAGTTGCGGTACGTTGCTGACGTTCATCTTGTTGTGCATCCTGCGTGTCCGGCGCCGGCGCGGTCTGCGCATGAACAGCCGCAGACGCGAACAGCAGTGCCGTGCCGGCCAAAAGCCGGCGATGCGTAGTCAAGAACATCTAGATCTCCCCTGTCCTTTCACCGTGCCACCAAGAGGTGCTCTTCCGTCAATCAGCAAAGGTGGATCCGAGACGTTTTGCAGCAGCGGTGATGCGCCAACGACACGCATGAATTCGACAAAGTTGATTTGGATCATGCCCGACCTTGTGGAATGCGCTTGGAGTGCAAGTCCGGGTCTCCTACGAAAGCTGCGAAAGGGCGGGATCGGGTGCAACGCGATTATTCCAAGACGTGATATCGCGTCGGACTGCGATCGGTGCTGGCATGGCGGCTGCGACCGCAGTGCTATGCGGGTGCGGGCGCGCGCAAGCCAACAACCCGCTCCGGTGGTGGGCGATCGGTACGACGGGAGAGAATGCCGACTTACTACTACCGCCGTTCTTGGCGGAGACCGGAATACACGTTGATCTGCAGACGTTACCGTGGACCGGCGCGCATGAAAAACTGCTGACCGGGTATGCGGGCAACACACTGCCTGACGTCATGATGGTCAATAGCGCCTGGTTGCCCGAACTCGCGCTGCTAGGTGCCGTGGCGCCGCTGCCGCCCGCATCGCCGTTGCTCCGAGATCAATTCTCCGGCGCGCACGCTTCGGTCATGGTCGATGGACGTGCCATGGCTGTGCCCTGGACCAGCGACAGCTGGGTGCAGTTCTTCCGTCGCGACCTCCTTGCTGAGGTGGGTTACGCCGCCCCACCGCTCGATTGGACGGAGTGGATGCGGATGGCGGTTGCTCTAAAGCGGCGACATCCTGATCGATACGCGACGCTGCATTTGCTCGACTGGCCTGAGCCCCTCTTCGCCTTTGCGGCACAACAGCCCGAACCTTTGCTGCGCGACGCCAACACGCGAGGAAACTTCTCCTCGTCTGGTTTCCGAGCAGCGCTCGGCTTCTACAAGGCGATTTACGATGCCCGGCTTTCGCCGATCGCCACGGGTTCGGAAGTCGGCGATACGTACATCGCGTTCCGGCGCGGCTGGTTTGCGATCCTGCCTTCGGACGCCGTTTCAATTGGGGATCTGCGTCGGCGCGCGGCGGCCTTTCCCCCTTTGTCATGGAGCGCCGTCGCGACGCCGGGACGAAGCGGCGTTTCGCGCGCACTGGCGCGGGGTGCCAGCCTTGCGGTCAGCCACAGCACGCACGATCCAGCCGGCGCCTGGGCGCTGGTCAGTTTCCTGAGCCTAGCAAGCACGCAGCGTCGCATCTATGGTATCACCGGCGACTTGCCGACGCGGCCCAGCGCCTGGAGCGCAGGCGATCTCGCCAGAGATCCGATCGCGGCGGTGTTTTCGGACCAGATCGCGAACAGCATCGCACCACCCGCAGTGCCAGAATGGGAACGGATCGTCGGTGAAGTGCAACTGGTCGCAGAGCACATGGTCCGCGGCGAGTACGGCGTCGACGCCGCCACGCTCGAGATGGACCGTCGCGCCGACCGGATCCTGGAGAAGCGCCGCTGGCTGCTTGATCGCGGGGAGCGGTTATGACGCGGCAAGCTCGAGCCGGGCTCGCTTTTACGATCCCGGTTCTGCTCGGCACCTTGCTGGTGCTCGTCGTGCCTACGGCTGGCGCACTTCTGCTGAGCGTCACGGACTTCGACATCTACGCTCTGGCAGACGTTCATAACCTGCGTTTCGTCGGTGCCGGCAATTATCGTGAGTTGCTGCAAAACCCGCTATTCTGGCACGCGGTCCGCAACACGCTGATGTTCGCAGGGCTTGGCGTACCCGCCGCGATAGGAACATCGCTTATCGCCGCACTGCTCGTCAACTCGCGTACGGTCAGGTGGAAGCCGGTGTGGCGACTGCTCCTGTTCGCGCCCTATGTCACCACCCTTGTCGCGACTGCGTTGGTTTGGCGCTACGTGCTGGATACACGCACTGGGCTGTTGAACTACGGTCTCGCTCTCGCCGGTATTGCGCCCGTCGACTGGCTCGGCGATCCTCGCTTCAGTATTCCTGCGACGCTGGTCTTCATCGTCTGGAAAGCGTTCGGCTACAACATGATGGTGTTCATCGCCGCGCTCTCGACGGTGTCTCACGACCTGCAAGATGCCGCACGGCTCGACGGGGCGGGTGCGTGGGCGCGGTTCCGCCACGTCATCATGCCCGCGATCGGCCCTGCCCTGCTGCTCGCTACCGTGCTGAGTGTCGCCAACTTCCTTCAAGTCTTCACCGAACCCTATGTGATGACCCACGGCGGCCCAGCGCAAAGCACAGTAACGGTGTTGTACTTCATGTTCGATCAGGGTTTTACCTGGTGGAACCTCGGCATGGCATCAGCGGTCGCTGTGCTGCTGTTTGCTGCCATCCTGTTGCTGACGGGCGTACAGGCACAGGTTGCGAAGCGATACGAATGGCTATGAGCGCGCGCGCTGGAACGCGAACCCTGCTGGTCGCGCTAGCCGCGCTGACGACGGCCGTGCCGCTGTTGTGGATGATTAACGTCTCGCTGATGCCGAAGGGCGCAGCGGCAACGTTCCCGCCGCCGTTCTGGCCGATGCACCCGACGCTCGCCAATTACCGCGAGCTGTTGTTCGCCCACCCCAGCGCGTTCGGCGCCGCGACAAGCTACAAGATACTGCCGGCGATTGTGAATAGCCTTGTTCTTGCCACGCTGACGACGGCGCTTGGTCTGTCACTCACCGTGCCGGCCGGATACGCCTTCGCCAAGTTGCAGTTTACCGGTCGGGCTGCGTTGCTCAAAATGCTACTGGCACTCGCTGTCGTACCGGCACAGGTTGCAATGCTGCCACTGTTTCTCATGCTGAAGTCAGCAGGCCTGGTGAACAGCTATGCAGGCGTCCTGGCTCCGGGTCTGGCCGGGGTGTACGGGGTTCTGTTCGTACGGCAGGCGTCGCTCGCGATCCCCGACGAGATGCTCGACGCCGCTCGGGTAGACGGCGCGAGCGAGTGGCGGATCTTCACCGCCATCGTACTGCCACTGATGAGGCCGGTGATCGTCACGCTGGCGCTGTTCACCTTTTTGGCAAGCTGGAGTGACTTCCTGTGGCCGCTCATCATCATCACCGACCAGACGCACTACACGCTACCCGTGGCCCTGGCCGCGATCAGTCGCGAACATGGCGGGGACGTCGAGCTCATGATGGCGGGCGCAGTCGTCACCACGGCGCCGGTGCTGCTGCTGTTCCTCTTGCTTCAACGCCACTATTTTGACGGAGTACTTAACGGGGGGATCAAGGGTTGACGCGAGTGTAGGCGACGCCGTCTTCGGCGAACAGGTGTGCGTCACCTGCATCGACCGAGAAGCGGATTACCTCTCCCAGCATAACGTGCCTGTCGCTCGGCAGCTGCGCCACCAAGCTACCCTCGACGCCCGCTTCTCCAAGGTGTGCGAAGGATAACGGACCAAGGCGCTCGAACAATTCGACCCGACCGCAGAAAGCGCCCAGGGGATCGGCACGCAAATGCTCGGGTCGGACACCAAGGGTAGCTCGGCCGCCAACCGCTGAGGGCGGCGCGCGAACGGCGACGCGGCACTCGACTTTGCCTGAAATGGTCACGAACGTGCCAGCCTCTTCCACGCTCGCGATTGAAACAGGTAGCAGGTTCATTGCCGGTGAGCCGATCGCTTCGGCAACCCTGATCGTTGTCGGCGTGCGGTAAAGGTCAAGCGGTGCTCCCGTCTGCTCTATGCAGCCGCTCGACATGACGACGATGCGGTTGGCGAGCGTCATCGCCTCGATCTGGTCGTGAGTCACATAGACCATCGTTGCGCCGAGTCGCTGGTGCAGTCGGGCAAATTCATGCCGCATGCGGACCCGCAGGCCGGCATCGAGGTTGGACAAGGGCTCGTCGAGCAGCAAAACGGCCGGATCGCGCACGATCGCTCGCCCGATCGACACGCGTTGCCGCTGCCCTCCCGACAGCGCCTTTGGTCGCCTTTGCAGGAGCGAACCCAGTTCCAGCAGTTCGGCGATCTCGGCAACCTTAGCCGCGACCTCCTTCCTCGGGAGTTTGGCCATGCGCAGCGGGAAGGCGATGTTATCGAAAACGCTCAGGTGCGGGTAAAGCGCGTAGGATTGGAACACCATCGAAAGACCACGCTTACCCGGGTCAAGTGCCGTTACATCGCGACCGTTGATCAGGACGCATCCGCTGGTCGGCTCCTCCAACCCGGCGATCAGCCGTAACAGCGTGGACTTGCCGCATCCTGAGGGACCGACGATCACGACAAACTCGCCCTCGTCGATCGCGAGATTGGTCGGCCGCAGCACGGTCGTGGAGCCGAAGCTTTTGCTCAGACCTTGCACGATAACACTGCTCATAAGGCCGCTTATGCGAAAGCGCGGCTACGTCATAGTGCATCCGTGACGGCGGTTTGATCGGTAGTGCCTCCGCTGGTATATTGTTGCGGGCGCCATCTCGCGTTGCTTATCGTAAATGAAACGTGGAGCCGTATACGCGTCATCACTGGAAGGCTGTGGAAGCAAAACTCGTCAAGTGACAATTAGCGGTCCGTCCCCGCTTTATGAAGTCCTCGGTATGTCCAGCTCCGCGTTAATCATTGCGACGGATAGATTGTCGGTAAGCGAACGTGGTGTGATCGCTTTCGGCCGATGGTTAGACGTAGTTGATGGCTGTCTAACCATGTCTCGCAATCGCTAGTTTAATTCAGCTGACTATCAAGGTAGTCACATGAGCCAATGGAGGTGAGCGATGGGCCACTCCTCAATTGATCCTGCTTTTCACGAGCTGCGACCGTGGAACGAAGGCCGGGTGCTGGGCGCTAAGCGCGCACTTAAACCTCAGCAGGTCTGGGCAATCCGCTTCTGGCTGGATCAGCACCGCCGCCTGCGAGATCGTGCCCTCTTCGATTTCGCGATCGACAGCAAGCTACGCGGGTGTGACGTCGTCAAAGTCCGCATCGGTGACATTGTCGCCGGCGGTCGCGTCCGAGATCGCGCGATCGTAGTCCAACAGAAAACAAAGCGGCCCGTGCAATTCGAAATAGTCGAGCCCGCGCGCAAAACGTTAATCGCGTGGCTTGAACGGCGAGGGGGTACGCTTAACGACTACGTTTTCCCTAGCCGGAACGACTACATGGGGCACATGAGCACTCGCCAGTATGCGAGGCTCGTTCGAGAATGGGTTACAGGTATCGGCCTTCAAGCTGAGGACTATGGCACCCATTCACTCCGGCGCACAAAAGCCTCCATCATCTACAAGGCGACCGGCAATCTGCGGGCTGTGCAAATCCTTCTCGGTCACGCTAAGATCGAGAGCACCGTGCGTTATCTCGGCGTTGACGTGGAGGATGCGTTGGAGCTTGCGGAACGTACCGAGGTCTGACGACGAAACGACCCAGAAACGGTCGTTCAGTGGCAAAGGGCCGCTTCCCACTTTCCGCCGCTCGTTCATCCCACCTCTACGGTCCTTCAGACCGGATGCGGCGCTGAATGCGTCGTCGCGAGCCGCCTCACGCGGAAGGCGCGTTGTTCGACCTGCTGGCGGAGGCGACCAAGCTGCCGCGCTGTCGCCGGGCGCAGCCGCGTCGGATGTCCGCCCGCCGCCGCGGCTAGGACGCCGTTCCCGGCGGGTAGCGGTCGGCCAGCGCGAGCATCGCGCTCTCGCCCCCTTCGCCGTTCGCGTGGATGACGTGCTGCTCGAGCGGATGCAGGTCGGCGTCTAGGACGACCCACCGCGACCGCTCCATCGACTGGTCGTCGAGCACGTCGGAGACCTCGGCGATCTGGGCCAGTGGGACCAGCGCCGTGATGAACGCCGCGTTCATCGTGTCGCGTGTGCGCCGGTTCTCCAGGAAGTAGCGGAGGCCGTGGGCGAGCTGCCCGCGGTCCGACTACGACGGGTCGTAGACGAACGCGAGCACCCGCCTGCCGGCCGAACGCGCCGCATCTGCCGCTGCCGCCAACCGCCCCTGCGGCGCGGTCTCGCGGAAGAACTCCGCCTCGACGGGCATGTGGTCGGGATCGACCAACGCGCGCCTGATCCTCGCCAGCACCCACGCCCTGATCGTCGAGGCCATCTGGCCACCGAAGTCGGGGGAGGCGATGGGCGTGCGGTGGACGGTCTCGCCGGACAGGCGCACGACGACCTCGTCGCCGGCCTGCGTCGCCTCGCAGGTCGTCGACAGGAACGGGTCGGAACCGGTGCGGCTCCAGATGTAGGTGGTCGTGCCGACGTCGGCGTCGATGCGCTGCGCGGTCTGGCCCAGCGAGAATCCAGCACCCAGCTCGTCGCGTATCGCCTGGAAGACCGGGCCGAAGTGCCCGATGGCGTCGCCGAAGGTCTTGATCGAGGCTATGCGCCGGCGTTCGGCCGCGGTGTCGATCACGCCGCGGATCGCGGCGAGGTCGTCGTCGGGCGACCCGATGGCGGTCGGCGCCTCCATCAGCCGGGCGAGCGCGTCGAGCATCGCCCCGGCGTTCGAGAACCTCGCCGCGAGCACGGGCTCGAACGCGTTGTCGAAGAACGCGACGAGCCGCGCGAGCCTCGGTCCCGCCGCGGTCTGGAGCGCGGCCAGGGCCGGGCCGCGCTGGTGCGGCAGCCGCCCCTCGGCGTCCTGCAGGACGTCGGGGTGGCTCCCCACGATCAGGAAGAACAGGATGCCGCCGGCGAACGAGAGGTCGGAGCGGGGATCCTGCTTGAGCACGCTTCCCGCCGAGAGCTCGGGCAGCCGCAGGAAGCGGTTGCCGACCTCCTGTCCGTCCTCAGTCCGGAAATCGGGATCCGCGGCCTCGTGGTAGCTCAGGCCGAAATCGAGCAGGCAGGCTCGTGCCGGATCCCCGTCCTGCAGGATGACGTTGTCCGGCTTGACGTCGCGGTGCACGCACCCCTGGCCGTGGCAGTCCCGCAGGATCCGCAGGATGCGGCGGGTGACCGCGACGGCGTCCTCCAGCGAAGGTGCGGCCGACGCCCGCCAGGCCGTCAGCGTGGGGCCCGACACGAACTCGGTCACGATGTAGGGGTCGAAGGCCAGGTCGCCGTGCCGGTGCGCGTTGCTCTCGATCAGGCGCGGGATGCCGTCGACCGCGAAGCTGTCGTAGGCGCTCGCCTCGCGGAAGAAGCGCGACCGGCGCTCCGGCACCGTCCTCGCCTTGAGGACCTTCAGAAAGCCGTCCCGGCCGTCGGCGGTGCGCCTGGCGCGGAAGGCGTCGCCCTGGCCGCCGCCGACGAGGTTCTCCACGACCGACCAGCGGTCGCGCCACCGCGCCGCGTCGATCCAGGTCTGTGCGTTCTCGTCTGACATCCGACCCGAGTAGCGCATCGCGGCGCCGGATACACGGCCCGGCGTCGCCTTGGGTCAGGACCGTGCACCACCTATGTCCAGGGAATGTCTAAGCAGGCCAAGCCGTCCAGGAAGCACCACTACGTGCCGCAGGCGCAGCTGCGCCACTTCGCGTCGGACGCTGACCGCCGGTCGATCTGGGTATACGACAAGGGCCTGGACAGGTCCTGGATCAGCTCGCTGCTCAACGCCTGATCGAATATCAGGAACATTCTGCCGGAGTCATTCCCATCAGGATCTAAGCGTGCGACCCGGACAAGGTCGATCACGAGGCGATTGGGCTCAGCCGGGCTGGCGGTCGTCGCCCGTGTAGCGATGGAGCGACGAATCAGCGGATCCTCTCGGGCGACTCAGATGGTACGGGCCGTTCGTCCCAGGCGCGAGATGCCGTGGGATAGTCGGAGCGTGCCGTACCTCTGTTCGAACGCGATAACGATGTCGGCCACAACGGCGGAAAGCTCGTAAAGCATCTCGACGCAAGGCTTCCCGGCGAGCGGCGTGCCTGCGGGGAAAACGACATCGCCCGTAAAACTGAAACCATGCGCGATACAGTCTTCGTAGCCGGCGGGCGCTGGCACGAAGCAGGTGGTCCGTTCGGGTGCGGCAGTGCCTCCCCTTGCGGTGACCACCGGCATACCCTCGAATCCTCCCACTTGGATCTCCACATTCATCGTACACGCGACGGGCAGGATAAGGCGGTGCTTGTCGGTGATGTCGAGCTCGTGAAGGGCGGCCAGCATCGGATTGCTGAGTGGCGTCGGGGCGAGGGCTCGGACGAGGCCGATCGCCACGGGCCCGGCCTTACCGAGGTCCTTCAGAAGCTTCTGCTCAAGCCCGGTTTCCTTCAGGAGGATCGGAAACTGCGTGTGGTCGGGGCTCTCGCCGTGCGCAATCGCGCAGGCGCAAGCGAGATGATCGAGCGCGGATCGCAGGTTATGCAGGGCATCGCCGATGAAGAGCGCCAGTTGTCGATCCGGGAAGCCCAACCGTTCGTAGAGATGATAGCCGGGCTCGCCTGTGTCAGGGTGCGGGGTCTGGATAGCCTGGTAGGGCCGCTTGGCGAAGTAGCGGCCGGCCTCCTGCGCGAATGCGGCGATATGGCGATTAGCATGCGCGACCTTGGCGACCGCGCCCGCAAAATCAGGGCGGACGGAAGGAGCAGCTATGTTCATGCGGCGGGCCCGTCAGCGAGGCCCGTGACCTGCCGCATGCCGCCCAGGATCAAGTCCATCGCCAGCAGAAGGCATTGATAAAAGGCATCGACCGCATCGTAATATTGATCCTCCGTTACCCGCGCCGGATCGCAGGGGGAGATCTGAAAGACCACGAGGCGCTCGGCCTCTTCTATCGCGGCGATGCTGGTCCAAAGATGCCTGGCTCTGAGATGCACGAAGGCGCTGGCGTCTCGGTAGACGGTCGTGATCCACGGAACCGTCTCAACGAGGCGCTCCAGCAGCCGGTGGTCGGTGAGTCGGACGCCCGTGTCGTCCCTGAGCTTGTAGACGGCCGCGCCCTCCATAACGGCTGCGGCATAGGCATGAGGATCGGAAACGAAGCCCAGCGCTGCGACGCGCAAGGCGGTGTCGAGTTGCATTCGCACCATCGGCGCGGCGGCGTGGAAGTTGCGCGCTCGGATCATGGCCGTGAAGCCCTCGGGCAGCGCAATCGAACGCTTCGCGGCCGCCAAGAGGAGCATTCCCACCTGATTCGTCGGCAAGCCGGCGCGCAGCAGGGCTTGGCCCCTACGCAGGAGATCGGCTTGCCCCGCCGTAATGCGATTGAGGCGCGCGTCTAGCGAGAGGGGTGGTGCTGACTTCATTGGAGTCATCTAGCGTGCCAGCGGCATTCGGCGAATGGGCAGCGTGGGCGTGAATGGGTGAATCTGTTCGCACCCGCCATGCGTTTACATCCGCGCAAACGACAGGGAGGGAGCCACGACCGCCCGACCGGGGACATTGCAGCTGCTCGGAACGGGTGTCGAGAAGTGGTCGCAATTGCTCGAAAGCAGCGTTGCGCCTTCCGCCGACCGCGTCGATCGACGCCTTCGAACGGACGGCCGCTTTCAAGATCATCTTATGGCCAGACAAATGGCCGACATTGGGGCGCGTTGCTGCCAGACGGCTTCGCGCTGGGCGAACGGCAGGTTCTGGCGGAAGCTGCCGTTCAAAGCCCGACTGCGAACGACGCATGCTGATCGCCTCCTGCCGGCGGGTCGTCGCCACCAGGAAGACCCATAAGTGGACGTTCCGGATGCTGCGAGCTCTCCCCGACATCGGCACTTTGTTCGGTTGGAAGGCGCGGTAGCTCACCCACAATGATGCACCTGATAGTTCGCTCGGGTTAGCACGCTCGTCGACGCGCCCTAAGCCCGCCAGCGACTTCGCCGCGTATGCGGCGGACGTTCGAAAGGTATTCCGCGCCGACCGTATCGATGACTATAGAAGCGACTCGATGAGGATTCCCCGGCATCTCCAGTTTACCCGCATTGAAGCGGTGCTCTCCGAACTGGAAGGGGCGGGCAGCTACGTGCTGACGACGCCCATCGAAAACAGCTACCATGCGCTGGGTGGTGAGGCCGCGCTCGCGCAGGCCTACGTCACCTGGGCGCAGCAGGAGAGCCGGCCGCACATTAGGTACGCCACAATCGACGCACCGGCCCCGGACGAGGCGGTGTCTCGCTTCGCCTCGCTCAGCGCTGCGCTGCTCGCCAGCCGGATTTCATTCGGCGAGAGCGACCTCACCGAACGGGTCCGCGCGAGAGCGCTGGATCGGGTCGACGCGCTTCAAAGCGAGCGGGGCCGGAGCGAGACGCGCGGACTGCAGCTGGAGGTGTTCTGTGCGGATCATCACGGCCGGTCGCATCCGGCCAAACTCTACGATTTCCCACCAGACGAGAAGCCGACGCCCAAACCGGAGAGCTCGCTGGGCGACCTCGTCGGCGAGATTCTCCAAGCGACGATGCCGCTCGAGCACGGGCGGGGAGAGACGAAGCACCTCGTCGAGCCGTTGGCGGGCGCGATATACGAACTGTTCCGCAACACCCACGAGCACGCTCGTCATGATCTCGCCGGGAACGTCCTTAAGCGCTCGATCAGGGCGATCCATGCTCGTCGCCATCCGATAGACCCGGGGGCGCTCGCGCGCGTAGCGGCCGACACCCCCGCTATCGCCACCTACTGCCGCCGCCTGCGGCCCACCCGCGGCAGGGCGCAGTTGCAGCTCCTGGAAGTCTCCGTGATGGACTCGGGACCCGGCCTCGCCGCCCGCTGGCTTGGGCGGAGTCTGGGACCGCAGGACCGAGGTGCCGTCGAACGCGGAGCCGTGATGGAATGCTTCGAGAGCGGTGCATCGACCAAGCCCCGCCCGGGGGCGGGCATGGGGCTGTCCAACCTGATAGCGGTCGGCAGGGCCTCTAACGGCTTCCTGCGCTTGCGTACGGGGGCGCAGTCGCTGTGCGCCGACCTCGGCCTGGAGGCGGCTGAGGCCTTCGCGACGGTGCCCCGCTTAGCGCCGCTGCATGGCGAGCGCCGGATCGCGCGCGTCTCCGGCACACTCTGGACGTTGCTTCTTCCGATCGATGAGCTCGTGTGAGGAGCTTCTTCCGCCTTCGGGCCGACTGGCAGACAGACGACGAGCAGGTGGACGTGCTTGTCCTGTTCAACGCCGCTCAGACCCTCGACACCCGGCAGCTGCTCGAGCAGGTCGACCGCGAGGTGCGCGCCACTCTGCGCCCGGATCAGCTGATCATCATCTCCAGGGGGCAGAGCGCGGCGGCGGCCGCGACCGACCTCGCCCGCCCTGAGGTCCGGTCAACCCTCCTGCAACGCGTCGGCGAGGGTTGCCACGTCGAGCTCTGGAGCTTCGATGCCGCGGGCGCAGCCAAGTCGGTCGGAACGTTGCAGGAAGGCCCCTTCCATACAAACCCGGGTCTGCATGCTATCCTTCGGCGGGGCGCAACCGAGATCTTCAACGAGCACAAGGGCTTCGTAGAGGGCAGCGAGAACTACCATTTCCGCAACCCATCGGGCAAGCACACCGACCGCTTCATGAGGCTGTCCAACATCTTGGTGCGGCAGGCGGAGATCACCTTCCTGGCGCTCGCCCTGCTTCCCTTTGTCCCGTCCGGGACCATGAACGCCTACATCGACACGCCCGCGCTGCACGCGGTAGTGTCGGCGCTGAACGAGCTGCGGCGCGGTTCCGACAACGAGGGCTACATCGCGGCCGAGAACTTCAGGTCCTATTACGGTGTCGACGAGCACCCGTTCATCGAGGTCGGCCGCTCGGTCGCGATCGTCTCGGCTTCCTCCAGCGGCGGCTTGGCCGAGCGGCTGATGGCACGGGGCTTCGACCCCGACCGCATCGTGCATCTGCTGTTCCTGGGCGAGCACAAGGGCGTCCTTCAGGTCGCCGTCGACCTCGCGGCCGATAGAATCCGCAATCCGAAGGGGCACGATCCCGCCCGCCGCACCTACGATGGCGACTGTGCGCTGTGCCGGCAGGGCTCGATGTTCATTCAGCTTCGGGGTGACCAGTTCGACGTTAGCCCGCCGCAGCCGGTCCCGCTGGTCGTTAGGCAGGCGCACGCGCCGGAGGCGCTCGCGGCCCAGTTCGCGCGCCTAGTCGGCGGCCGCTGCCTGAACAGCTCGACGTCGCACCTGCACAAAATCGATACGGATGCCCTGCTGGCCCACGCCGACTATGTGGAGCGCCTAGACTACTTTCTTCGACGCTTCGTCCCGGCCGGCGCGCAGTTTTGCGTGCTGCCGGATGAGCAGTCGGAGCCCTGGGGCGCTTTGGCGGCGACCAGGAGCGGCCAGACCTTGCACTTCGTCCGGGCTGACCGGCCCAACGAGATCGAGAATATCATCAAAGACGCCGACGGCCCGCTTCTGGTGATCGCCGCCGCAATCGGCAGCGGCAGACGACTCCTCGATATCAGCCGCGAGCTGCGGACGGCCGCGCCGCGTGCGCCGATCACATACCTGGTTGGGTTCGCCAAGCCGACCAGTCCCGATCAGCGCAGGACACTCCGCAACAGTCTCGTTTTCTCGAATAGGGAGGCGCACCACGCGTTCGAGACGGTCGAAGAGATGGTCTTGCCGAGTGCCCGACGGGAGAACGCCTGGGATCGCGAGCTCGCTTTCCTGCAGGCTGCCGCGGACACGTGGGCCGGCAGGAACCGGAAGTTCGTGGATCAGCGTATCGACCGTCTGGGAAACGTCAGCACACCGTTGATCGAGGACGCCTTCGTTGCCAACGAGGAGAGCGGAAGGCTTCGGCTCAGACCAGGCTTCGCGTTCTGGCCCGAGGGGCTGGTGACCGGGGCGGAGACCCAGGCCGACGTCTTCGCCACCGTTTCGTCCGTGCTCCAGAGCCTGCGGACCGCGCCGCCTTCGGCCAAGGAAGCTCTGCGGAGCGGCTGGTTTCGGCAAACCCTCATCCACCCCGAGGTGTTCGGGCGCTTCAACGACGGGATCATACAGGCATCATTTCTGCGCGCGGCGCTGCCGTCGGAACTAGACTACAGGAGTGATCCTGAGCTGAGCGAGCAGGTCGCACGCCTCATCGGCAGGATAGTCGACGGCGCGCATCTGGTCAGGGGCGAGGCCGCGTTCGAGTTCCTGCTCGCGCTCGGGTGCGAACGCCTCCGGCTGAGGTCGGAGCACCTGGCGCTGGCGCTCCCACAGGCCCCGGCTCGGCGGCCACTGGTCCAGGCGATCAGGAAGAGGGTCAAGGCCGCGCTTAAAGCCTGAGGCGAAGCCGCGCATTGCCCGTTCGCGTCGGCCCTATGCCGTCCCGTGCGCGAGCGCCGGGTGCCGGCGGCACGGAGGGCGCCGGACTTGACCGGCCGCGAAGATCCGCACGGAAGGCGGGCGAGACCCACAACCGGACATTCGAAGTGCTCTGCTGACTTTCCAACTACCGCCATTCGTTCATCTTCAAATGACGCGCCATTTCTGGTTTCGATCCAAACACGGACGCTATCGAGGGTAATCATGATGATGGCGACGGCCTGACGCGCGGACTGCCCCCGCCCTCATGAAGCGACAACAGAATCGATAGGCCGCCGCCAACCAACACCTTGAAACACGGGAATACGACTACCTTGTTTCGCATGTTTCTAGCCTATAGTTCCAGATGCCGCTGTCCAAGTGCCGCATGCCATCAATTTGTGACGACGACAGAAACTGGTTTCGAGATCAACTCAGCATATCGAACTGGGTCGGACGGGAAGCTGAAGAGAAAGACGTGTGCTTTGATCTTGTATCTCCCCGGTCCCGGGAAGATGGTCCCCGCACGCTCCTGCGTGGTCACAAGATATGGGGTCGACTGCGAAACGGGTACAAGTTGCTGAACCTCGAGCGGAGGTGGGGGCGGCGACCCGACCATCGGTTCGGCAGGAGTAGCCGGTTGACCAGAGTCTAAGGTAACCTCGAACGCAATCCCGCGGGTAGTTTGTAGGAATGGTGAGACAGCGAAACCTTCGCCCGTCGCGAGAAGATCGACATCGATCGGTGCCTTGTCGCGCATCGACAAAGTTTTCGCGCGTACACGCACCTCGATGTGTGGCGTTTCGCCCGGCCAAGCGGCTTGGGCAGGAGGGCTCCATGCGGCGGCAGCGAGTAGAGCCAATAGCATCGAGGCCTCCCAGATTTTAGCTGCCGTGGTTCCTCCCATAGGGAGCGAGCTCCAGCAAATGAACAATCCGACATGTCCGCATCTCAACGTTATCTTGAGCAATGACCGGTAGGCCGAGGGGATGCTGTATTTCCTCCTCTTCGTGAGTGGACCGACATTCGGCACCCTGTGCTATGGTTGGCAGGTTTGGGACAGAGCCCACCGGTGGCGTTCCGTCGAGGCCGTAACAGTTAGCAGCGATTACTCTGAAGCAGAGCGTCTCGATGATACAAGGCCGTTCGCCTCATTGCGACTACACCCCTTCGCGGACGGCAGGATTGGTCGATATACGAAGGTGCGAATAGATTACGCCGATGCTACGGGCCGGCACCATCAAGCGACGGTGGACTGGGAGGTCAGGCGCGGAAAGACGGTGATGCCCACCATGCGGGTCTTCTACGATACCCGCGATCCAGGTCGTGTGGCTCTCTTTGGCCCGATGGGCGCTGCTTTCTGGTGTTTCGTATGGGCAGCTGTGCTGGTCTATATGCTATGGCTATCGCCGGAGATTGCCACCCTGTCTCGCTAACGCAGGAGGCGAAGAAGCAGAATGTCGGCGGTGGGGCGAAAGCGCTGCCCCCCTTCGTCGCGCTGACCCATAAGTCGCCGTTTAATGCCCTCCCTGGCTTTCCCAACTTCATACACTCGTTAATCTTAGCCAGACGGTCGCTCGACCGGGCACCAAAGCCGGCCTCGAAGGGCAAAAAGTGGGA
>NZ_JAKNQH010000026.1 GCF_022662305.1 Sphingomonas sp. BAUL-RG-20F-R05-02 | reverse complement strand
GATGATTCCAGGCTTTGCAACGGCTTTCTAAATCAAGCAGCGGGGAGCGGTTGGGAAGACTTTCTTACAATCCCCACGAGTGCATAGATCTAGGCTAAGCATCCATAATGCATATCAAGCATCATAGGTTAATCGCTGTGTGATCGATAAATCACCATGGAAGCTTATTAACAGATAATTCACCATCTTTTAACAGAGCCTGGATCAAATTTATTTAGACAAATATATTTCGGGAGAATACGTAAGTAACAACCCCAAACGGCATGAAGCCGACTATAATTGGGGTGAAGGATGGATCCTCAGCTTCTGTTGGAAGTTTAAACGCTTCTCATGGCTGGTTGCAGGAACTTCCTGAGGAGAAGATTATGATCGTATCAGGCCTTGACCAGGTTATTGACGCTTTCGAAGCGGGCTGGGAAGCTGCTGAGACTGAGCTTGGAGCCAGCCTCTCCGATGGATTTGAAATGCCCGGGGCATCAGCTGAATACTGGTGGGACGGCCGGTACTTTGCTCAGGCCGAGCGGAACGCCGCGGCAAAGGTCGCAGAAGGCGCGTCAAGCGATGCCCATCAGACCAATCCCGATGTGAGCACGTCGGGTCGCGCTGACCAGATTATGATTCACGCCGTATCTTCGCAAAACTGGCCCGAATCGCAACATCGTGGCGTTGTCCAAAAGATCCTCGATCAAGCTCTGCGGCGAAAGGTTCGTTGCGCGCGTCTTGATGGCAGGTTGGTGTATCTAAGTTAACACCGAATAATCCAGCCTAGTTGGGATTATGTCTACCTTGTCCTTGAGCAATAAATAAACGTTTCGGCCCCATTCTGAACACATCAGAATTTGTGAGATCCAGACAGCGCTGGATTTGGGGGCGTCATGTACTTGAGTAAAATCGTATCTGATACTGTTCCTATAGATCAATTTTCTGACGCAGAAGACCCTAAGTGCTCTATCAATGCGGATCTTGTCAGATTCTATGATACCGTAATGGATCAGCCTATTACCATTAGGCTAGCTAATAAGAACCATGAACGGAATACTGCAAATCTCCTGCTCAACAGGATGTACTCATGGCGGGGATATGGCGACAATCATAAAATTGCCAAATCGCCGAGCCACGCGACGTTTACCGCGTCATCGAACGGAGGATTGTTAGGAACCATCACGCTGGCGGTCGACTCAGCAAACGGTTTGGCGGCGGATCATCTCTTCAAAGACGTCATTGATGAATTTCGCGCACGTCCAGGCGCCAGCGTTTGTGAGCTAACGAAGTTTGCCTTTGATACGGCCAAACCGTCTAAGCCGATGCTCGCGTCGCTGTTCCATCTCATCTTTATCTATGGGCAGCATGCATACGGCTGCACCGACCTCTTTATCGAGGTCAATCCAAGACATGTCCGCTTTTACGAATGCATGCTCGGCTTCAAGCGCATTGGCGCCCTCAAAGACAATACCTCGGTCGCCGCGCCCGCGCAGTTAATGTGGCTGAGCGTTGCGCATATTCGCGAACAGATCGCTCAGCACGCCGGCCGTGGTGACAGCGCTTCAACACGCTCCCTTTACGCGTACTTCTTCTCGCCGCGCGAGGAGGAAGGTCTTCACGGCAGGATGATCGGCCAGTCGTAAGCGCCGCAAAAACAAAAGCGGCCAAACCGCTCATCATCAGGCTGCTTTCTTTCCTGATAGCTGCCGTCACCTTTCAGGCGGTTCGCTTGTGGTCACGAGCAGGCCCATTATAGCCTCAGAGCGTTGTAGATCTGCTAGATCCGAGCTTTTCTTCTCTCACAAGTTTTTAAGAACGCTTTGCTATTGTGGGAGGGTCGCGTTGATACGCGCTCCTCGGCAAGGTGCTGAAAATGGATCGTTATGGCTTTGGCTGGGATGAGCGCGGGAGCGGAGAGGAACCTGATGGACTGTACTTGCAGTACCTTTCATCGGCTTCGCCGGTGCTCGCGCACGATCCAGATCCGTACGTAGCGACAACCACCGCCAGCGCAACGCCGCTACATGCACCAGGGAGCGACGAACGGTACCGCTACACAATCGCGCTCAGTTCCCTGATTGCGTGGACCGCAGATCCGCTCGGCGGGATTCTGGATGTTGATGAGCGTGGCCTGGAAATGACCGGGCTCAGCCTACAAACTGCCCGCGGAGAAGGCTTCTTCGCCGCGGTGCACCCGGACGATCGGCAGAAGATCGCGATGATGTGGCGACGGAACGCATCGCTCGGCCATCCGATCGACAACGAGGTTCGGATGCGGATGAGCGACGGCAGTTTCCGCTGGCACCGTTCCCGGGCGGCGCCGCTGCGGCTGCCTTCCGGCGAAATCCTGCGCTGGTATGGCACAATCGAGAACATTCATGAACGTAAGCTGGCGGCAGACGCCGTCCAGTGGGCTGCGGACCATGATGGACTTACTGGTATCTGGGGCCGTGCTGCCTTCTTCACCGCGCTGGAAGATGCGATTGAGCAAGCGGGCCGTGTGAGCTCCCAAGTCGCGCTGCTGCTTCTCGACGTGGATGACTTCAAGCAGATCAATGATCAGCATGGCCACGACGTTGGCGATCTGCTGTTGAAGGAGGTGGCGGCCCGCCTGAGCACCAGCCCCGCCGGCTCGGCGATGGCGGGCCGACTGGGAGGCGACGAGTTCGCTTTGTTTCTCGCTCGTTCCGACGCGGAGGAATTGTTCGCCGCGATCAACGAGGCGGTGTCGAGGCTCGATCTCCCGTTCCACCACGAAGCCCTAACGCTTCAATGTCGCACGAGCATAGGCTTGGCGCTCTACCCGTCGGATGGCGCGGAGAGCCACACTTTGCGGAAGAACGCCGATCTCGCGCTCTATGCGGCCAAGGCGCAGGGAGGCGGTGTCCTTAGGCAGTTCCGGGGCGAGATGCGGCAAAAGATGCAGCAGCGTCTGTCGATGCTTTCGATCGCCCGCGACGCGCTCGAGCGCGATCTCGTCCTTCCCTACTACCAGCCCAAGGTCAATCTGCGCACCAACGCGATCATCGGCTTCGAGGCCCTGCTTCGGTGGAACCACGAAGGGCGTGGCGTACAGACGCCGGATAGCATCGCCGCTGCCTTAAACGACCCGATCGTTGCGATCGCCCTCGGAGAGCGCATGCAGGAAAAGGTGCTCGCCGATATAAAGATCTGGCTCATAGCGGGTGTTGCATTTGAGCGTGTTGCTATCAATGCCTCGGCGGCGGAGTTTTACCGGACAGACTATGCCAGCAAGCTGCTTGGCCGGCTCAAGGAAGCTGGAATACCGCCTTCGTGCCTTGAGGTCGAGATTACCGAAAGCGTCATCCTCAACAACAACAGCGCGCAGGTGGCGCAGCTCACTGCGGAGTTGCGTGCGGCCGGAGTCACAATCGCGTTCGACGATTTTGGGACCGGGTACGCCTCGCTTGCGCACCTTAAGGAGTTCGCGGTCGACGTTCTAAAGATTGATCGATCGTTCGTGAGCACTCCCTCGACCAGCGATAGCGCGATCGTCCGTGCGATCGTGGGATTGGGAAGTGCCCTCGGCATAAGGACCGTCGCGGAGGGCGTGGAGACGGTCACGCAGCGAGATGCCTTGCTGCAGATCGGGTGCGACATCGGCCAAGGCTACTTGTTCAGTAAACCGGTGGCCGCATCGGCCGTCGGTAAGCTTATTGAGGCGAGCCCAAGGCATGAGCCTCGAGACAGGCGCACCGGGCAAGAACGCCGGACGACGACCGCCGTCCGGCCTTGAGGTCAGGCTGCCTGGAGATTGACGGCTGACATCTTGCCGCGGCGGTCCTGCTCCAAGTCGTATGAGACGCGCTGATCCTTATCGAGCGTTTGCATGCCAGCGCGTTCGACCGCGGTGATGTGGACGAAGGCGTCCGGGCCGCCTGTCTCGGGCGCGATGAAGCCGTAGCCCTTGGTGGCGTCGAAGAATTTCACAGTTCCGGTGATCATGTGGATTTCCTTATCCTGAGTTTGACAGGCATGCTCCCACAGTGGCGCATCCCGGCTTCGGTGAGGCTAGTAGAGGACAAGGGGAAGCCTGAGCGGCCCGAATATCCGTCGCACGCGACGTCAGCAGCGTCTCTGTAGGTCAGCACGTGCTTGTTGGAAAGATGCCCCCCGATGCACGCTACGCTGTAGAGCAGGTGCTGCACGGCGGCGGAGGGACCCTATCAACCGACAAGGTCCGGAGAGATCCAGGCGTGCGAAGCTCACAGAACTTACTCCGGAGAGCTAACCTACGGTTTCGCGGTTTGCTGCCAACGTCCACTCTTCATCTGTGGACATCCGGTACCGCGTATGACGCAGTCGAACAAAAATACTGCACGGCGTTCGTCAAAGGGAGATTTTGACGCTCGCTGCACGAGACATTTTTGAACGGTCGGGCAAGCGGTGGACGCCAATGCGAGGACAACTCTTCGCGGCACTTTTGAACGCTGCCAAGCCCGTCAGCGCCTATGACCTCGCCGAGCAACTATCGGTAATGTGCCATCCCCGTGTTGCGGCCAATTCGGTCTACCGAATGCTTGATCTTTTTATGTCCGCCAGTCTGGCAACTAAAGTTGCAAGCGTGAACGCGTACATCATCAGTCCGCACCCCGGTTCGACACGCGAATGCTTTCTACTTGTCTGCGATATCTGCGGGCGTACAGTTCACGTTGACGAACAGAACATTGCCGAAAGCATTCGACAATTAGCCCAGCGTTCGGAATTTTATAGTGACCACGCGATCATCGAAGTTCGGGGTAGCTGCAAAAGGTGCCTTTAAAAGGGTAGTGCCTATTTAATAAATAAATATGGTCTGACTATATGCCAGAGAATTTCTGCCGAAGTCTGTGCGATTGCATAATGCACGGCCTGCCGGATGTGGCGTGGCATTTCTTATCCCGATGGCGAACAAGCTGACTCTTGTATTTGTCGACACGCTGTGGCCGCACGCAATATCGGATCAAAGCGCAAGGCTGCGTCCTGCAGAGGCTTGGCAGGCACTTGTGGCATTATACAACGACCACGCCCAACCTTTCGCTGGTGAGATTAACCGAAATACGCTCATCCACAGGCGTCGATTGGCCGCTGTAAGCAGACGGGCGGCTGTCCACCACCTCAAGCCGTTCCGAGGTTCCCGCGCCGATCGGATCGCCTGAAACCCGACCGGCAACTATCGGGCGGAAAAGCTGCCCGGCAAACATCACCCACTTGTGGACGTTTGAGCCGTGGACTCGATTTCTCAACAGCAGACGTTCGTTCACTCGGGATGAAGAGCAGGTCAAGGGCCGGAGCTTGCGCCGAGAGGCATTCCCGAAGAGCAGCCACAGCGGCGCCCCGTATTGCGCGTCCAGGCTCGCCTGTCTTCTTCTCCGCGGCAACGCTTATTCGGTGATCGGCTGGACAACGGCTGTAGAGTTCACGGGCCGGGTTGCTTCAGCAGAATCAAGCTGCCCGAGCAAGTCATCTAGCCAGGCACTGCTGGGTTCAGGTTGGTAGATCCTCGTCAACGTGGCGACCAACTGGCTCCGTGCTTGTTCGCTGAACTTTCCGACCGTTTTGAACTGCTCGTTACGCATACCGCCCCCTGATCTGCATCAATATAGCAGATTTCCAGTAAATAGCCGCTGAGTCACTGACGAACTGATTTTTTAGCACTGCGCGCACTCTGGCGTCGGCGTCGCAAGTGTACCGACCCATTTGACTTCCGCTGGCATAATGCCGTTCCGATCGTCTGCTTGATGGTCGCGCAAGTGTTCTCGGAAACGGCGCTTACGCTATTGCTCTAAATCGCCAGTCTTACCTTCACGCAGTTGGTGTTGCGTGCGGGCGACGCAGAAGAAGCTCGACGCTCTTGTGATCGCCGTTCCCGATACTGATGACGATATTGCAGCGATCGAGACACACGATAACGGTGAAGGTTGGATCGGACCGATGCGAACGATCCGACCCAACCACACCACCATAAATCGGGAGAGGGGACTCCCAGCCTTGGCTGGCGAGGGGGCTGTAGCGGGTTCGGCTGTCTCTCTGATTAACCGGCGTTTTTTCGCTTTCGCTCTGCCGTTTGATCGCACCGCTTCGCCGCCGCGATAGAAGAAAGCGGGATCGACCTTCAAGCGGTGACCCTTACAGCCGTCCAAGTGATCGAACGAGGGCGAGTCAATCCGACCGGCAGCTATCGGGAAGAAAAGCAGCCAAGCTGAAAGCGCCCAATCTTTGCCATACAAGATATCCCGACGCCGATTGATTGCTGCCGTTCAAATACCATGAGTGCGTTGTCGAACACGACGGCTGCGACCCAGTAGATAGTCGTTAGTGCGAAGACAGCGGTTCAATCGCGCCTCGGCTTTTCAACGCTCGCGGCTATTGAGTAAGTACCGGGAAAGACACGACGAAGGTCGCGCCGGCTGCCAAGCCACCTCTTGGGCGGAACCGGATTGCGTTTACGATCTTTTGCGAAGCAAGATCGCCTTGCACAGGTGCATAAACCCATGTCGCGCCCCCGTCGGATGAAAAATCAACGTCATCACTCGTACTTGCTGCAGAGCTATAGGTGAGCGAAGTTGCAGTTCCGGTCGTAGACTGGATGGCTGTTGATCCTCCAGAGGTACCGTCGCCATCCAAAGCCAGCGATTGCCGGTTGTTAACTGGAACAACGACAGTGATACCGGTATCGGTTGGAACGATATCCGGATTGTTCATCGAAATGCTGATGCGCTGCTTGCTACCCGGTATGGCCTTGGGCGAGGAGGTGTTGTTGATCGGATCCCACGTTGTCTGACTACTGGTACTGACAACCATATTCTTCGGCGTGACCGTGAGCGTGATGTCGACAACGGTCTGGCCCGTCCCCTTGTCTTCGTTCAGTACACAAAGTCCGAGAGCTCCGACACCTTGGCAAAGGTACCAGTTCCACTTGATCGTAACGCTGTCGGTGTACGTGCCCACGGGCGGCACCGAGGTTGCGCTCGGCTTCACGTAGAAAGGTAGGTCTGCTGAACTCCCGCCCAACAAGCCGAGGATGTTCAGCAGATTGTTCTGCATGTAGTCGATAGTGCCGTTTTGCGTCGCAACAACGGTGCCGCCCGGATCAGCCGACAAGACGTAAGAGATCGCAGTACCAGCGCCTCCAGCCTGCTTCAGCGTCAGCCCATTCTTGCTCTGGAACGTCGCTCTGATGTAGTTGCCGCCTAGCAGCGTGAGAACGCCGGACGAACAGGTGAGTCCAGCCCGGCTTTGCAGGGCTGGTACAGCCGCAGCCCTGACAGCGGCGGGAGAGAATGAGCCTAGGCTCGTAGCAATGCTCGGGCTGACGTCACACGCTGAAGCCGGATTGGCGAACAATGCCCCGATCCCTAGGATAAGTGCGATCAACCACGCCCTTCGAGACGAGCGGTTCGGACCACTAACGTCGTTTGCGTACAGGGTCACCGCCTCGCCTTCTGCGGCTTGGATGACTTGGAGGGCGAACTCGCCCGATCAATCTTGATCGGCTCGCCGCATACAGTTACGTTCTGCTTCACCCCAGAAACACTGTAACTCAGCGTTGCTGATGGAGCATCAGGACTGCAGGCGGGAGTTGCTGCCGACGGCGCGGCAGCCCCGTCCGACGCCGGTTTCTGACTTATTGCTGACAGGCACAACGCCAAAAAATCAATCACGCAAGTCTCTACGCTGGTGAGCTACTTAACTCCATTATAGATGACCGGCGCTTACTTGGACGGCGGAGCGCTTTGCGTTGGCCTGATCGAGCCGTTTTCATCGGCACCTTTGCGCATGCGTTGTTAGTTTCGCGTCCCTTTGCCTCCGCTGTCCTGAAAAGCCGCCGGACGGTTCACCACCAAAACACGACATTCCCATGTCGCAAAAGGTGGGACTTACGAGGCGCTCGAAACTTAGAATTTGTGCGTCACATTGGGAAAGCAGCCGTTCGGCTAATGCCCAAACTTGGCCGTTCGGCCTCCAGGGAAGCCTTAAACAAAGCAGCCCGATTACGTCATCGCGGTGCCGGGGGATGCTCTTCTTTTGAAAAAAGCTCCTATTAAACGGTTATATTCCGCCTCCGGCCTGCCGTAAGAACCATCCGAAAAGTCTTCAAGGCCGCCCCGATCCCGCATCGTAACGATGCCGCGGGTCGCTTTGATAAAGTGGTTCCCCTCCAGGATATGCAGAGCCGTCGTGACGCTAGGGCGGCGCACCGCAAGCATGACGGCCATGTACTCGTGCGTGAGATTGACGTCGTCGCCGTCGGTGCGATCGTGAACCATCAACAGCCAGCGTGCCAACCGCACCTCGACAGGATGAGTGACATTGGCAAGTGTCGTAAAGGCGGTTTGCGCGGCCATCGCCTGACAGAATTTGAGGAGGTGCGCGTGAAGTGGTGGGCTCTGTTCGATTGCATCCCGTAGCGCGCTCACGTCCATGCGATAGCCTTCTCCAGGCACTTGTATGATCGTTTTCAAGGGCGAACGATCGGCCCCAAGCAGGATTGGCATCCCCGACATGCCTTCGCGTCCGAAAAGCCCTGCCTCGACCCGATCACCTGCTTGGGTAATTGCCATGATCGAGGTGACACCAGTGCTCGGAAAGAAAATGTGCTCGAAGGGTGCGTCATTCTCTTCGACCAGCATGTCTTTTGTGAACGGTACCGCATGGAGGTGCGGCTGCAAGATAGCAAAATCCTCCGGCGGCATTTTTGACAATAGGTAATTACGGACGAATGCCTGGGTGGGATTAGGCACGGGCGCCCCTTTTCTGCTGGGGCGGGAGCGCATTGCATCTCTCGGTCTCTTGCGCCCTGATACGTGCAAGTGATCTAGCTGATATAGATCAGTCCGCCAAAAATACGATGCAATGTTTGGTTAGCGATGACGGTTTGTCTGCTAGCGGACAGTTCTTGGTCTGCCAGCGGACCGTTCTCGCCGGAAGGGTTCATTCAGTCACGATTGAAAGGCAAAAGACCAGTAAAACCAGGGGCCAAGACAATGCTAGACGATAGCGTCTATTTTGCCAAACGTGCATTAGCCGAACTTGAGCAGGCTCAGCGTGCGAAGACGTCCGAAGCCGCCGAGGTCCATCGGCAACTCGCAAAAGCCTATACAGAACGTGCGATAGCGGACGCGTCTCCCCGCATTGAGCGAGGCTCGTGACCGGCTCAGCTGTAAGTACGGACACGCCAAACTGTTTAAAGCTGAGTGCAACGCGTTTGTGGATCTCGGCGGACTTGGACGCAGCCAGCCGGACTGCCCTGGAGCGCGCGTGTAGTACCTTTCGAGAGGTCAGTGCAGGGACTGAGCTCCTGGGGTCTGACGCCCATGCTGACGCTTTACACGTCCTCGTCGATGGGTGGGCGGTTCGCTACAAGATCATGGAGCAGGGCGCCCGCTTCATCTCGGCGCTGCTCGTGCCCGGTGACATTTGTAACCTTGATGTCCTGCGCTTTGATCGCGGCGATTACGGGATGACGATGGTATCGGACGGACGGGTCGCGGTACTTCCCCGGGCGCGGGTCAACGCTTTGTTCGCATCCCACTCTCCCGTTGCCGTCGCTTTGTGGTCGCTCGGGCTAGTCGAAAATTCGATGCTCATGGAACGCATGACATCGATAGCTCGTCGTTCTGCGATGCATTGCGTTGCCCATCTGCTGTGCGAACTGCTGGTACGACTTAGGGTCGTCGGCAAGGCAGAGGGAAACAGCTTTGAATTTCCGCTCACGCAGGAGCTTGTCGCTGATGCGCTTGGCATGACGGCCGTCCATGTAAACCGAACCATGCGCTCCTTGCGCGCGATGGGACTTGTCAGCGTGCAAAACCGCCGGGTGACAATTCATGACTGGGCGGGACTAAGTATGCTGTGCGGTTTTCGAGCAGAATATCTACGACTCGAAACCATCGCTGAAGAGTACGTTCGGGAACTACCGCCAGGCACTGCGTCAAGCGAGAAGCGCTTGTTACGAAACCCGGTGGAACGTTTCTCGATCCCTTCTTTGTAATATAGATCAGCGATCTGACAATGCGCTCGATTGTTTAAAATTACACGACAGAACAATGAAATAGCGCAGATCATGCAAGTAAGAGCTGGACTATATAGTTATGCCAGAAACGTCTAATGGTATTTGGTTTATTTTCATAAAGTAAACAGAAAAACGGGAGCGCCACCACCTCATTGCATAGGAACTGACATGTTAGAGAGAAATCTCGTGTCTTTAATATACGTCAGCAAAAAGGTTTTAGGTAGTGATGAAGATGAGCATATTGTTGCTGTTGCAACGGCGCGAAATCGCGCTCTGGACGTTACTGGTGCTCTTGCATCTACAGTTTCAAACTATGCTCAGATATTGGAGGGGTCAGCTTTTGCGCTTACCGAGTTGATGGGATCTATCGAGCGCGACGACCGCCACAGCGAAGTCAGAATACTCCGCGAGGGCAGCATTCACCGGCGAGTTTTTCCAAATTGGACGATGGCTTACGCGGGCCCTTCAAGTTATATGTCAAACCAAGTGAGCAACCTGATCTCTCGCGAGAGCGACACGCTCACGCTGAGGATAAATCAATTCGTCAGGATTTTGTCTGGTCTGGCGCATACTTGACCTACGATCCGATAGCGCAATCTCAGACTTGCTGACCGCGACACGGATGCGACTGCGCTAACTGATTTTCGATCGGGACATCGTCGCGGAACGGAGCAACTCTCGGGGCGACGCATGAAGGTAGCGCAAACGCGACAAGTCAGCCGATACTGTTCGACAGCTATGAGAGGTTCTTATCGCCCTAGTCTCGCGCTGTTCTGACAAACGCGCCCTTGCCGAGCGGCTCGATGTGTATCTCATTTAATTGAGCCAGCAGGTCATCAAACATGCCGTCGTCTACGACCGGGATAGCGCAATTGAAGGTAGGCCCAAGCCGATCCAGGTCCTGTTGAGTTAAAAGGCCTGCGGCGGCTATCCTAACGTCGTTCATGATTACTCCCGTCGGGGACATAACCAATAGCTACCTTGTTCGTGCCGTCCGTTCTTCACCGAGTGACGCGGTAAGTTATGGTCGATCGTTTGCCGTCCGCTCCGACACCAGCTTGCCGCTGCCAATAGCTACAACTGATGCGAGACTCACAGACGCAAAAGCTGACGTTCGGCTTGCCACCATGTGTAGACATTTTTCCGTCGCAAAATTAGGGATATATGCGACGGCTGAAAATCAGGATTTTAGCGACGATTGCGGTGCTGCGCCCTTCTAGAGATCACCGCTAACACGCGTTCGATGCTGCCCCCTTGGACAATCACCGAAAACAGAACGACTAGGTAGGTTGCGGTCAGCGCGATATCGCGTGCTTGCGAGTGCGGTAGGCTGAGCGCGAGCGCGACAGAGATGCCGCCTCGCATTCCGCCCCAGATCAGCGTCGCCGGTGCCATCCGACCGAGCGACAGGAACGGCTTAACCGCCACGAGCGGGACCAGCACGGATACGGCTCGGGCCAAGAGTACGAGCGGGATGGCTGCGGCACCGATGACGATCAGCGACACCTCCGACGGGATCGTCACCACCTCGAGCCCGATCAGCAGGAACAGCAGCGCATTCAGTAGATCGTCGATGACGGACCAGAATTTGAGCAGGTAATCGCGGGTGGTGGCACTCATCGCATGGGCGACACCGTGGTTGCCTATGAGCAGGCCGGCTACCGCCATGGCTACAGGTCCGCTCACGCCAACTTTGTTAGCCAAGGCATAGCCGCCCATTACGACGGCCAGGCTAATCATCACCTCGACCTTATACTCGTCGATTCGTGACATCGCCTGGACCGCGATCCACCCGACCAGCAGGCCAAGCACCACTCCGCCTCCGGCTTCCTGAAGGAACAGAACCGACGCATCTGCAATGGAGAATGCCTCACTTCCGGCCGCAGCCGCGAACAGGATCGCAAAAACCACCACGCCCACGCCATCGTTGAACAGGCTCTCGCCTGCCACCGTCGCTTCCAGGGTGGGTGTCACGTCGGTGCGCTTGAGAATGTCGAGCACGGCAACCGGATCGGTGGGGCTGATCAGCGCTCCGAACACCAGCGACCAGAGGAGCGGCACGGGGTGATCCATGACGCCGGTCAGCAGGTGAAAGCTACAGCCGATGAGAATGGTCGAGAGCAGTACGCCGACGGTGCTGAGGACGATGACCGCCCAGCGACCGCGGTGCATCTCGCGCCAGTCGACGTGCAGCGCGCCCGCAAACAGCAAGAACGAGAGCATTCCGTCCATCAACGTCCGGTGGAAGTCGATTCCGTCGAGAAAACGCGCCACGTCACGGCTGAGGTTACCGCCAGGCAGCAGCCGGTCGATGCCCACCACTAGCAACGACGCAACCGCGCCCATCACCGTCAGCCCGATCGATTGCGGCAGATGCAGAAAGCGGTTGTTGATGAACCCGAGAATAGCTGCCAGCACGATCAGGATCGCGGCAGCATCGAAAGGCGTGATTGAAACGCCGTGGATCACGGAAATATGCGGGTGCTCCTTGGCATCATTTGGCTGGAGCAACAGCTTCAGGGCGTATGCGGATAGGCGGGAAGCCAACGATATCGTAGGTCGCTGAGGCGATGCCGATGCCGGCTTTGTCGAGTTCGCCGATGATGGTGCGGCTCATCGCGTCCTTGGCACCGCGGATGCCGTGGGTGTGCACGATAAAGCGCACCGTCAGCTCGAGCCAGTTGTCGGTGATGCGGTAGAACACGCGGGGCACCAGGTCGATCGGCTCGACCCCGAACCTTGCTTGCAAGCCTTCCTTATACTCGGCCGCGAGCAAGTCCGGATCGATCGACTGCTGCTTTGCCGCTTCCAGCATGATCGCCTCAACTTTGGCACGGTCGGCCTGGTAGGTGATCGGGATCGCCATCTCCTCCCAGATGAAGGGAAAGTCGCGGGTATAGTTGAACACCGGCTCGGCGAAGATCTTGGCGTTGCTCACCGTAACGATGCGGCCAGTGAACTGGCGGCTTTTGACCCACATGGCGGGGTCAGCACCCTGGACGCTGGGAGGCTCGCCCATCTCCATGATTGTCGTCTGAATGAACCCCAGCCGCATCACGTCGCCGCGCACGCCGCCCATTGAGATGCGGTCGCCAACGGTGAACGTATTGCCGCGCAGGATGACAAAGTAGCTGGCGATCGCGGTCACCGGTTGTTGCAGCGCAAATGCTAGGCCGGCGGACATCAGCCCCAGCGCGGTCGCGAGCCGAGTGGGGTCGCTAAACCAGATCGAGAGTAGCCCCAGGATTAAGACGATCGCAGCGAGAAGGCTGATCGCCTGCCGGGTCCAGAACCGCGCCTGCACGGTCGAGTGGTCGACGCGGCGTAGCAGGAGGCTCGCTAGACCGCGCAGGATCCGGTTCGCCAGCACCACAATAGCAATAAACGCAAGTGACAGCAGCAGTTTGCGCCCATTATCGGCGTTGACGCCCACCCAGTCGATGCCAAGGAAATGCATGGTTGGTTCCTATGGTTCGGGAGTGGCGGGCGAAGGCGGCAAGCTGGTTCGGCGTGCCTGAGCGCCGTCTATCTCTTTTTGAAGGAAGAAGTTGAGCGCGGTCCGTAGCACCACGATTGCGCCCAGCTGACCAATCTCGGTCCAGGTGGGCGCTACGGCGGTGCGCAGGATGTCGGCGCCCAGCTCCAGTTCAAGCGCGACCGCGAGCCAGCGGCCAAGCTTGAGGCGCACGGCCTCTTTGGCGTCTGGCTCGTCCCAGCCCAGCCGACCGGGCACAAACAGCGTAAGCGCCCGCAGAAACGCTTCGATTGCGGCCAAGCCAATCACTAGCGCTGCCGCTGCCTCGACGCCGGCCGCAAGCCACAGAGTCGCCAGCTTGAGCAGTTCCATCATCCCGTCTCACGCTCCAGTACGCTGATCGGACCGATCGTCTGCATTGCGATGAACCGGCGATACCGGTCTTTGAGGTCGTCGAGGTCAGCGGGCGTAGTGACGTCGCGCTCGCCGTCGCTCAGTACCAGGTCGGCATGGCGACGCAGTACCTGTAGCCGCTCCGGAACGCGCTCGACGCCTGTCACTGCGATCAGCACCTCCAGCATCCGGATCATAATGGCCACACTTCCCGCGGCGTTCTGGCGGATCAGATGAAACATGGCGTCGACCAACCCGTCATAATCGACTGTGGGTACGATCAGCACGGCCCGGCCGTCGCGCTCGATCAGGCCATGCGGCAGGTAACGCGGCACCATGTCGCAAAGCGCCGCTCCCATCCGGTCGAGCACACTCATCGCGGTATGCGGGTCATTGATGCCCGGCGACAGCGCCCGCACCGCAATCTCGACGAGCTGGCGTACCGCAAACTCGAGATCGATCCGACTGACTCTTTGCCCACCAAGCGCAGTGGCCCGCCGGATCGCTGGTTCGATACCATCCCGTGTCGGCTCGGCCAGCGCGATCGGCGCGCCGGGGAAGACGTAGTCGCCCGGCCGGACAAGCAGCTGGATCGTGCAGTTATGCGCGGCCGCCCAACCGGCGAGCTGGTCGGCGTCGAGTTCCTGAAGGTAGCCGCGGCGCGGATCGGCAACGGCCGCGACGGCATCGGTGAAGGTCGGCGCCGCGACGTGGGTTGGCGCGCTGGTACTGGTCAACCGTCGGATCGCGCGGGTAACGTCCTCGCTCACCAACTCAATGACAGTGTCGACATTGATCCGGCCAGCCATATGGCCAACGAAGAACACGAGTACCCCCACGCACAGGAAGGCTAACAGGATGCCCGCAGTCAGCGCGGCATGCGGCACGAACGGACCCTCACCCTGAGTCCGGACGCTCCTGAGCACCATCAAAGCGTAGGAGAAAGTACCCAGGAAGGCGCCAAGCGTGAATTGGTTGCCGCGATCCTTTACGAAGTTGCGTAGCAGCCGCGGACCCATTTGCCCCGCCGCCAGGGACAGCGAGGCGATGGTGATCGAAAACACGGTGCCTGCGACGCCGATCGTCGACGAAGCGACGGCTCCCAGCAGTGTACGCGCGCCGGTGCCGCCGCCGTTATACAGGAACGGGCTGTCGATCAGCCAGTGCGGCACGAGACCGCTGCGATCGAGCTCGACAAGCCCGACCGCGAGCAGAATGCCGACGACCACCAGCAGCGCCGGCAGCAGCCAAAATGTCTCGCCGACGGCGACCAGGAATTGGCGGAGGCGGGCGTTCAAGAGGGCTGAACTTTCGTCGACGCCCCACCTCTAACGCGATTATCGTACAGCAGGCGCGGCCCCGTTGACGATCGCGGCCTTTTGCTCGTTGCTCATCGCCTGGGTGTTGAGGTCGGCGGCATCGATTGCATCGCCACGCTGCTTGCCAGTTTCGCGAACCTGCTTGGCCTCCGCGTTTAACTCAGCTGCCTGGTTCTTGAGCGCGTCTGCCTGGGCGTCAGCATGGTTTTCAACCCGGTCGGCAAGCTTCTCGTCGCCGCTCTTCGCGCAGCCGGCAAGCTCTAAGGCGAGGCTCGCAGCGAGCAGCGCAACGGTGGTCGTCTTCATGGCATCGTCCCCTTTTCAAGGTGAAGCATCGCCGCTTTCAAACGCGGTGTCGAATGAATAGCGACTCGAAGCAGGTGTAGCTCGCTTACTCCGCCGCCGCCATCACCAGACTAGGAACGGCGGCAGAGCCAGAATGCATGCACTCAGGCGGCTGGTTGATAGTCGGAGATCACGCCAGATGAAGAACGGCAAGCAGAGTCAGGCTGATCGCGCCCAAGCCGAGCAGCGACAGGACCACCGCAGCCGTTACACGCCCACCCGTTTTAGCCACGACGCGTACATCGACCCCGAGGCCAAGTGCCGCCATGACACTACCGTCAGCAGCGTCGCGATGCGACCGATTGGGCTATGGTAACGGTCGGAACCAAGCCCAGCGAGCGGCAGGCAACTAAGGCGAGGAAACCAATGATGAACCATGGCACGAGATGGGCGATGCCCGGCTGCTTCCTCGCCTAGCCGGCCACAACCTCGCCCTTTGGCACTGCCTGAGGAGCGAGGCGTGGTGCTACCAGCGACAGGACGAGCCAAACCGGCCCGAGCATCAGGACGCGTACGAGCTTCACCAGCGTGCCTGTTTGCACGGCAACCGCGCCCAAGCGCAGCGGCGCGCCATGCTCGGGTGATCGTAGCGCCAAAGATGTGACTTCATCAGATGGCTTGATGCAGATGTCGCGGGCACATCGTTTCATGCTACGCTCGATCGGTCGCTCGGCATCGGGTCTCGCGCTACACCCGGAAGGATCGTCGATGGCGGATAAAGCGGCAGCCAACCTCGCCGGCATCAGGGATGTAGCCGATCTCGGCAATCTGCAGTTGGTCGTAGCGGGCCTGAGCGAAGGCGTTCTGCTGATCGATCCCGACCAGACGATCCTGTGGGCTAACGACGCCGCGCTGCAAATGCATGGCGTCGCGACACTCGATGGCTTGGGCGGCACGGTCGATGACTATCGGCGCCGGTTCGAGCTGCGCTACCGCAACAACCACAAGCTCGACGCAGGCGAGTATCCCATCGAGCGGGTAATATCGGGGGAGACCTTTAACGAGGTGACGGTCGAGGTGGCGCCGGCCGGGGAGAACGAGGCGCGCTGGGTCCATCAGATCCGTAGCATTGTGCTCGTTGACAAGGAGGGCGAACCCGAATGTCTCGTGCTGGTGATGCTCGACGTCACCGAGCGGGCCGATGCCGAGGAGCGCTTCTCGCAGGCGTTCAACGCCAACCCCGCGCCTGCGCTGATCGGGCGCCTGTCCGACCTGCGCATCATCAAGGCCAACCAAGGCTTCTTGGATATGACCGGCTTTGAGCGCGACCGGCTCGTCGGCCGCACCGTCTACGAGGTCGACCTGTTCGGTCGCGCCGCACACCGCGAAGTCGCGCACGAACGGCTCGCGGAAGGGCGCGCTGTGCCGCAGATGGAGTCCGAGCTGACCTTGCCCGACGGTACGGACAAGCTCGTCATCCTTGCCGGGCAGCCGATCGACTATGCGGACCAGAACTGCATGCTGTTCACCTTCGCAGACCTCGAGCCGCGCCGGAAAGCGGAGACCGCGATGCGACACAGTGAGGAGCGGTTCCAGCAGGCGTTCCAGCTCGCGCCGGTAGCGATGGTCGTCGCTTCCCGAAAGCGGCACATGCTCTTCCACGCCAATCGCGCCTTCCAAGACTTGACCGGCTACGCCGACGATCATCTTGTTGGGCATACCGCCGGCGAGATCATGCTGTGGGACACGGCCGCGACCCGGCGTCGGCTCGAGGAGCATGTCGAGACGATCGGCAGTATCCGCAACGTCGACGCCAAGGTGCGGATGAGCGATGGGGGTCTGCTCGACTGCCTTGTCTCCGCTGCAACGGTCGATATGGCTGGTGACGTCAGCGTTCTCTGGGTCATTCAGGATATCACCGAACGGCGCCAATCGGAGCTGGAACTGGTCACCGCAATCGAGACGGTAATGGCCGATGCGAGCTGGTTCAGCCGCAACGTCGTCGAGAAACTCGCCAATCTCCGCGCGCAGCAGTCTGGTGCGCCCGCCAAGGAGATCACCGAGCTGACCGCGCGCGAGAAGGAGGTGTTGAGTCTCGCCTGCCAGGGTGAGGATGATGCGGCCATCGCGCTGACGCTCGGCATGTCGCGCACCACCGTGCGCAACCACGTCTCGCGCATCTACGGCAAGATCGGGGTCAACAAGCGCGGCGCGGCGATCGTGTGGGCACGCGAGCGTGGACTGGCGAAGGCACCGTTCAGGCCGGCTAGCAGATCGTGACGGGATTTTGAACGACTGATGCAAATGTCCCACCCCGACTGAAGCACCTGTTTCTTTTGGCGCGCCGCGTCTGCTCTTAGCTTGGACGATGTGGGATCGGATGCGTTCCTGTCCGATCCCGCACCTTCAGGAGCAGCCGCAATGCCCGATCAGCCGCCCAAAACCGACGCCGACCACACCCGCGGCTTGATCAAAGAAGCGATCGGCAAGATCACCGATGACCCAAAGGCGATCCACGAAGGCGCGGCCGAAAAGATCGCGGCCGAGGCCAAGGAGCTCCGTGCCGAAGCGGAAAAGCGCGCCGACGTCCACGACGATCGCGCCGAGATGGATCGGCAATGACCGCCGCCTCGATCACGACGCCGGATGTCAGCGGGACCGCACCCCATGTCGGGCGCGGTCGCAGCGCGCGCCAGTTCTGGGAGATCCCCAAGGCCGGGTGGCGCGACATCGCGGTCCGCACCTGGCAGGAGACGAACGAGGATAATATCAGCCTCCTCGCCGCGGGTGTCGCCTTCTATAGCTTCCTCGCCTTCGTGCCGATGCTGGCCGCGATCGTGCTCATCTACGGGATCGTCGCCGCGCCGGCGGACGTCGCCGGCCATCTCGAGACGCTCACGCGCATCCTGCCGACCGATGCCGCCAAGATCGTTGCCGACCAGATGAAGAGCATGACCGAGACCCCGGTCACCCGCAGCACCGTCGGCCTTATCATCGCCATCCTGCTCGCGATCTACGGCGCGATGCGTGGCGCGACGTCGGTGATCGGCGCGCTCAATGTCACCTATGACGAGCGAGAAACACGCAACTTCCTGCGCACCACTGGGCTCTCCTTCGCCTTCACCCTGGGTGCGGTGCTCGTCGCGATTGTCGCCATGCTCGCGATCAGCGCCATGAGCCTTATCGGCACGGTGATCCACCTTCCTGCCTTTGTGGCGCCGCTCGTCACTGGTGGCCTCTGGCTTGGCACCGCGCTCGTCGCGAGCGCTCTGGTCGCGGTTGTCTACCGCTACGGACCCGACCGGCAGGACGCGCAATGGACGTGGCTGACTCCCGGCGCGGTTTTTGCCAGCGTCGTGGCGCTGCTCGCGACCTTCCTGTTCGGGCTCTACGTCAGCCACTTCGCCGGCTATAACGCCACCTATGGCACGCTCGGCGCGGTCGTATCGTTTCTGATGTGGCTCTACGTCACCGCCTTCGTGATGCTACTCGGCGCCGAGCTGAACGCCGAGATCGAGCGCCAGACCGTGCAGGACACAACCACGGGGCCAAACAAGCCGATGGGCGAGCGCGGCGCCAAGATGGCGGACTCGACGGCCGCGGGCGACGACATGCCATCTCATGATGCCAACAGCGATGCCGTACCCGCGAAGCATGATACCTCGGTGCCGAGCAAACCGTCGCTGGCTGCTCCCGTGGTTGCAGGAATCGCTGCGTCCCGGATCAGCCGTCATGTTGGCGACGTACAGCTCGGTGTCGTGCCAATGACACTGATTGCAATCGGGCTCACCCTTGTCGGGCAGCGCGGCTCTGGGACACGCGGATTGCTATGTCTTGCGGGCGGTGGTCTGCTGACTTGGCGTGCCCACGTTCGTGCCCGCTGACACTCGACTAAAGACGAAAGCGTCCTTCCCATGAGCAACCTCGACAGCGTCGCCGGCTACAAGGATGTCGTTACCGGCAGCCATCAGGCCCCCGCGGATACCCCCGGTGCCGCGCAGATCAGGGCCGCCTCCGCGCCCGAGTTAAAGACGCTTGCCGCCGTCGCCGTCGGCACGCTCGTTATTGCCGCGCTCTATTTCGGGCAGGAAGTGCTGATCCCGATCACGCTCGCAGTAATGTTGTCGTTCGTGTTGTCGCCGGTCGTCAACTTCCTCCAGCGGCTGCGGCTGTGGCGGGCGCCGGCTGTCATCATCACCGTGCTAACAGCGCTCGGAGTGCTTGGTCTCGTGGCGACCCTGATCGGTAGTCAAGCCGCCTCACTCACCGCGAACGCGCCCCAATACGCGCAGACCATTGAAGCCAAGGTCCAAGGTGTCCAGGGCTTCGCCGTTTCGCGTCTCGCCTCGATCACCAAGCAACTCGGCAGCGGCAAGCCCGCGAAGCCCGCCGCCCTTACCGCGGCTGGACCGGGTCTCGACGGGCGACGCGCGGCTCCTTCCAGCACTCGCAAACCTGTGCCGGTTCAGGTCGTCTCGGACGGAGCCTCGCCGTTCGCGATCGCCAAGACCGTGCTTTCGCCGATTCTCGGACCGCTTGAAACCACAGTTCTCGTCCTGATTGTTGCCATCTTCGTACTGATGCAGAAGGAGGATCTCCGTGACCGTTTCATCCGTGTGTTCGGCTCAAGCGACCTGCATCGTACAACCCGTGCGATGGACGACGCCGGTCAACGGCTGAGCAAGTATTTCCTCTCGCAGTTCGCGGTGAATTCCTGCTTCGGCGTCGTGATCGGTCTCGGTCTCTGGGCGATCGGCATCCCCTCGCCTGCGATGTGGGGGATCATGGCAGGGCTGCTTCGCTTCGTACCATATATTGGCTCGTTTCTAGCAATCGTGGCGCCGGCCGCACTCGGTGCTGCGGTCGATCCTGGCTGGACGATGGTGATCGAAGTGGTGGCTCTTTTCGTCGTTGTCGAGGTGCTGGCTGGCTACGTCGTCGAGCCGCTTCTTTACGGCCATTCGACAGGCCTTTCGCCAGCTTCCGTTATCGTATCGGCAATTTTCTGGTCATGGCTATGGGGCCCAATTGGCCTTATCATGTCGACGCCGCTAACCTTGTGCCTCGTCGTCATGGGCCGGCACGTGAAGAGCCTGGAGTTCTTCGACGTTCTGCTCGGCGATCGGCCGGCGCTGACGCCGGTAGAGAGCTTCTACCAGCGTATCCTCGCCAACAATCCCGATGAGGCGCTGGCCCAGGCCGAGACGCTGCTGACCGACCGGTCGCTGACCGACTATTACGATGGCGTGGTGCTGGAAGGCCTCAAGCTCGCGGTCGAGGATCAGGCGCGCGGCACCATCGACCAGGCCGGCGCGGTTCGCATGGCCCGCACTATGCTGTCGGTGATCGACGATCTGCGCCCTTCCGTGACCCAGGCGGAGCCGAGCGCGCCGACGGTCAACGCGATCTGCGTCGCAGGTCCCGGTCCGTTCGACGATGCGGTCACCGCCATGCTCGCGCAACTGCTCGGCCAGCGCGGTGTCGAAGCTCGCCGGATTCTTAATGAGGCCACATCGCGCGAGAACATCGCCATGCTCGATGTGGCCGGCATCGATGTCATCGCCATCTCCTACCTGGAGGTGACTGGCTCGCCAGCGCAGCTCCGCTATCTCGTCCGTCGCCTACGCGAGCGGGCGCCGACCGCGCGGATCATCGTCGGCCTATGGCCCCAGGGCGAAGCCGTAATGAGCGACGCCGCGATACAGAGCATGCTCGGAGCGGACCGTTACGTCGGCTCGCTCGCCGATGCCGTGGTGGAGATCGCCAAGTCTACTTCCAACACCGCCGCTGCTGCGGCCTGACCCCACAGATAGAGGATCATGATGACCGGTATCGCCAGCCTACCCAGGGACATCCAGAAGCTCGCCGATGCGAAAGGCTGGGAAGAGGAGGACCTGCTCGGCCTCATGGCCGCATTCGTCGCTCAGAACAGTCTCGAAGACGAGTTGCTCGAGTTCCTGCAGGAGGAGGCCGAGCAGCTCGGGGAAGGCGCGCCCGGCGAGCAGGAAGACGATCCCGATCTCGATGACTGACCCAAGTTCAAAGAATTACAACAGAGAAGGATTGTTTATGAAGATGCTCATCACACTCGTAGTCACCCTTGCGACGGCTGCCGGCCTGGCGGCATGCAGCCAGAATGCGCAAGACCAGACGGCACAGGCCGGAAATGCCGTTGCCGCAGATATGAGCGCGACGGCCAGCAACGCCGGTGATCGCATCGATGCGAGTACCGACCACGCGGCCGATCGTGCCGGCGATCATCTTTCAAACGCGGGTGACAGCGTCGAAGCTACTGCGGATCAGGCAGGAAGCGCCATCACCAACGGTGCCGACAAGGCTGGCAATACCATCGGGAATGGCGCCGACAAGGCGGCGGAAGCTACGGGTACCTTGCTTGAGAAGGCAGGTAAGAAGCTGAAGGACTAACATCCGGCCATCGCTCCATTTGCCGGCGACGGTAGATCGAGCGCTATGCTGCCAGCTTATGCAGCGAAGCAACGACCTGTCCCGCAGATAGGTAACAAGGGTAGGCCGGCTGCTTCGAAGGGCGATACACGGTTTATATGCTAGAGTTTAGCGCGGACGCGGCGGAGGGGTTGTCCGCCGTGTTTAAATCCAATCACGCCTTGTGAATTCAAACCGATAGCCATTGCGGGGATGTAGCTTAACGTTGAACATGTTTGATAACTATGATGTTCGTGGCAGCCGATAGCTGGGTTACAACATATCGAAGCGGACTCGAGTCGTTTTACTCGAGCCGCTTTCGGGAGAAATGCCGTGAAGCCAGTACTCGCTCTAGTTTTTGCCGCCTTTACTTTTATCCCAATGTCTGCACACGCAGCGCCGGTTATTACCGCGATCGGAGCAGATCTTTCGCAAGGGTCCTACTCTTTTGGGTATCTCGGCAATGTCTTCTCGTTCGGAGCGACGGGCGACGTTTTCAACCCGCTTTTCGTCCTGAACCAAGCACCCGCCGCAACGAACTCGTTCGGTGGTTTCCTTGACATCCCAACTACGCCGACAAGCAGCTTCACCGATCGGGGGTTAGTAACGTTTGGCTCATCGGATAGCTATACGAGCTTCTCGACACCGACTGCGGTTCCGTACTCTCTCGGCAATAACTTTATAGGATTGCGGGCGACAGTTGGAGGCCAAGATTATTATGGCTTCGCTTACACTACGGACGCACTACTCAACAGCATTGGGTTCGAAACGACCGCCGGTCAGACAATCACGGCTACCACCGCGATTAGTGCTGTTCCGGAGCTCGCTACATGGGGAATGATGATCCTTGGTATGGGCGCAGTTGGTGGTGCGATGCGCCGCCGGCCGAAAGTCCGTACAACGGTTTCGTTCGCCTAAAGTCGTGCTTTGATGACAGTAACGGGAGCCGCTTGGATAAAGTGGCGGCTCCCCATCGTCAGCAAAACTGCGATGCTGGAATAGCGTTGAGGCGCAGATACGCTAGTCTAAAAGAAGCAGCGCATTTGGGCTATTTTGCGGTTGAAGGTTCGGTATCGAGTTAGACCTTAAAGTCGGGCCTATTGTAGGAAAGTGGACAGTGCAAACCACACACTTTCTAACCTACACGGCTATTGATTGACACCTGAAAACGGGCTGCGTTCAGCGTCCTTCGTTCACTCAAGTTCGTACCTGGAGGCGTCGTAGGAGTGACGCTGCCGTGAAGCATGGCCTACACCACTTGCAACGGAGGCATTACCTCGCCGTCCTCGCGCTCTTCTTTTTTCCCAACGTTGCTTACGCCCATGTGAAATGGTTCTGCGGGCCGATCGATGCGTCGCTTCCCCCCGTACCCGTGAGCCAAGTCCTGTCTCAGCTGTTCTTTACCTGCTTGGTTGGCTTCGCGGGTTTGGTAGCATTGGGGGGAGGCCTTGATGCGCTTCTCGCCCGAATCGTGCCCGCAACCTGCGAAGGCGACCGTCGAGGCATTGTGGTGGACGTCGTCGTCCGGGTCGGTTTGGCAGTTTATGCAGTGTGCCTCTGGTGCGATCTGGCGGTTGTGCTCTGGGCGGACGATGCGACGGGATCAGTTCTTACGCCAGAGATGGTGAACCGCGCTCACTGGATCGGCCTGTTACAGCTTATGATCGCTGGCATGGTCTTGGTGCCGCGGCTGTCACTGGCGGCGTCGGCCGGGCTTCTCATGCTCTTCGCCATCGGCGTAGCACGGTTCGGCCCGTTCTACATGATCGACTATCTATTCTTCGTCGGGCTCTCGATTTACGTCGCGCTTGGTCAACCGACGTTGCGTCGCCAACTCCGTCTGGCGTCGTGGCGAGTGTCGATCCTCACCGGCAGCCTGAGCCTCAGCCTGATGTGGACGGCGGTCGAAAAGTTTTTGTTTCCACAATGGACCATCGCTGTCCTGCTGCACCATCCGGGGATCACCGCCGGTTTCCCCTTCCCGTCGGTCGCTACGATCGCCGGCTTCGTCGAGTTCAGCCTGTCGTTTTACCTGTTGATAGGTCGTGCGGTTCTCGTTCGCGTCGTCGCTGTGCTGCTAGCCGGCGTTTTTGTTATGGCGATGCCGGAGTTCGGCATGGTCGATGTTGTGGGTCACATCCCGGTGCTTGTCATTCTCGTCGCGACCCTCCTACAGGGCGAAACGCGCCTCCAGCAGCTCTTCCGCAGCAAAGAATCAGGCCCGTGGGCATCGGCCAGGGCGGTGTTGATCCGCTACGTCATGATCCTGACAGTCTTAATGTGCCTTTACTATGGACTGCATGCCGTCTCGGTCTGGGCAGATGCAAACGGGTTACTTTGAGCCAGCCGTCACTGCTAAGCGCGTGACCATTGTGACTTTGGGGTGGCGTGTGAGTTTTACCGATTGTACTGTGTGGAAGTGGTGAGCAGGGCTTGGAGCGCAGCTATGCGCTCGGACGTCCCCAACCCTGTTTCAGGGGGCAGAGTTTCAAACAAGCGATCGGTCCGGTAGCGGACAAAGTGATTGTACGACCGGTGCAATAGACCGGGATCGTTGTTGCAAGGATCATAACGCTTAACAATGCGAGCAACGGCGTCAGACCCGTAATTCCAGAACCCAAGCAGATCCTGTGCGGGATCGCCAAGCGCCACGTCCCCGAAGTCGATGATCCCCGCCAGTGATGATCTTGCGGAATCGATCAGCAAATGTTCGCAAACCAGATCGCCGTGGACGATCGCGAGATGTGGCGGGCAATCGAGCCGGTAGCTCTCATAGAATGCCTCAAGAGGGCCAGCGAGCTGCGGTACGTAGGCGACCATGATCGGCAGGCGCTCTACAAGAAAACGAGCTGCGAACTGCGCTGCCGTCCATGTTCTTGGCCAATCGCCAGACCATTCGACCTCCGCTTGGGGAAGGTCATGCAGTGCGATCAGAAACTGCACCGCGTCAGCCAAGACCTCTACCTGCCTCGTGACGTCGAGTGATCCGAACCGCTCGGTCGTCAGCGGCACGCCATTGATAAAGCGATAGCCACCGAAGCGACCATCAGGATCAACATAATCATAGGTTGGTAGCTGCAGTGACGATCTGTGGCGAAGCTGCTGAAGCACTTCAATCTCGAGGCGCAGATCGTGCATCCCCGCACGCGGAAAGCGAAAGGCAAGCTTGTCGTTGACGACGAGCAGCAGATGGTCACCGCCGGATTGATCGAGCCTGTACGTCTGAATGGCGAGCTCAGGAAAGGTCCCCCGGACAAGGTCGAGCAAACAACAATCAGTCGCGGCAGCAGCGGATGCGCCCGCGCCCACGTCATCAATGTCCTGCGCGGTCCCGAACTCCAGCAGCATCGTGATGAGTTCCCACGCATGGCTCATGGGAGCCGAAAGATTATGGTCGACTGCCGTGCGAATAGCCGCACGGCAGTCGACAATTAGCGGCGTTTTAGCGACGTGTTACCGGATCGATGTTCGACCCGTTGTCCTCGTCGATCTCGACTTCGGTACGGCGAACCGTGTCGTCGATCTGCTCAACGTGCTCGCCTGCGGTCTTGGACACTACGACCTCTTCGACAACGCGAGCGGTCTTACCGACCACTGCTTCCTCGCCGGTGGCAGTCACCTCAATGGTGCGCTCACGAAAGGTATCGTCAGCGTCAGTGAGCGGACGATCTACCGCGCGGCGCTGCACGTTGATCTTC
>NZ_JAKNQH010000025.1 GCF_022662305.1 Sphingomonas sp. BAUL-RG-20F-R05-02 | reverse complement strand
GTGGCAGTAAGCGCCTTTGCGACAGCGGCAGCACGATCGGCACCAAGCTTGGCGTTGGCGGCGTCGCTACCGCGTGCATCGGCATAACCGACCAGCCGGACCACCGCCTTGGGGTACGCCGCCAGAATCTGCGACAGTGCGCTCAGCGTTGGCTGGTCGTCGGCGCGGATCGTCGCAGAAGCTGTATCAAAGTTCAGCTTGTTGAAGGTGAACGTGCGCGGAGCTGCTGCTGCCGAGGCAAGGAACGCCTGCAGGTCATAGTTCAGTGTTTGCGGCTGAAGGTCGATGGTTTTGCCGCCCGGCAGTACAACTTGCTTGACCGCTACAGGAGGCGTCGCGGTGGTGGGTGTCGCAGTCGGTGTTGGAGCAACCACTACAGCATCATGCCGGCCGCAGCGGCTAAGCGCGAGCAGCGCTGCCAGGATGCCGAGCGCAAGCAGGATCCAGGCGAGCCAGTTGATCTTCTTCTTCTCGATATGGACCTCGCGGGGAGGCGCACCCCGAGTGTTTTTTGGATCGGCCACGTTTATTCCCCTGTTGCTGGTGATTGTTTTGCATGCTCGACCGTTGCCCGCATGGTGCGAACCGTCTCTGGTATCGCGACGTGCTCGGTAGTGCTGGTGCGCGTTATGCGCAGTTCCTCGATGACGAAGAGGCGCTTTTCGACGACCAGGCGCTCCTCGACCAATGACACGATCAGGGTATCACCTTCCTGACGGGGTTCGGGAGCCTCGGTGACGGCACGATCAACCGCGATCCGCTCGATCGTCAAATTGCCGCGCTCAACAGTATCTTCGAGCAATACGGTGTGCTCATCGACATGCGTCGATACCTGCACGCGGTCAGTAACCGTCTGAACCTTGTCAATTTCAAGCTGTTCTTCATAGAGCGGAATGGTCCGCCTATTATCATCGGGTACCACTGGCAAAACTCCGCCGATTATATCGGCGAGGCCACCGGGCGTGGCTGGTTCGCAGTACTGGCTCGAGGCCTTACGCCGCCCGTGCGACGCTCGATGGACACGTCCTATCGAGCGAGCCAATAATCAATGGCCAAGCAGTTGGTTCCCGTCAAACTAAGGCTAGAGGGCACCTACCAATAATTTACCGGAACAATTGTGCTGCTATCTCGATGCGTAACGGCAGCGTTCCGATGGCAATCCCAAAGGGCTAAGGCTGGCGCACCGTTTTGGCCTGCTGATCAAGCGCGCTTGCTTTGTCCTTGGCCGCACCACGGATCGCCTTCGCCTGCTCTTCGAGCTTATCTGCGTCGGCATCGGCCTGCGAACGAATGGCACGACCTTGATCCTTCAGCGCGTCGGCTTGTTCGTTCCGTGCTTTGGCCACGGCACGGTTCGCGTGATCTGCAGCTTTGCCTGCGGCTTCGGCTGGTCCGGTACCGTTGTAGGCTACGCCCGCGGCATTGGCTGCGGCCTCGTCCTGAGCGGCACCAGCTTTTTCGTTAGGACCGTGGCACCCAGCGAGCCCGAGTATCAGCACCACAGCGGCAATAATGGACGTTCTGTTCATGCTGCCTCCCAACCATCGAAAATGGGGCGGCGATAAGCCGCCCCATTCATATTCAGATATCGTCGCCCAGAGCGCCTTTGACGCTACCTTTGACGTCCTGAGCCGAGCCCTTGACCTGCTGGGCTTGGCCCTCTGCGGTCAGCTTGTCGTTGTTGGTCGCTTTGCCAGCGGCTTCCTTGACGTTGCCCGCGATCTTATTGCCAGCGGCATCAAGCTTGTCGGTGAACTCACCCATCAGACATCTCCATTACAGTCGGCACGCCCGTCGGTGCCGATCCTGAGGGTTTAAGATAATGCGAGAGGGCCGGGCTTACATCCCGGCCGGCAGCTCAACCTTCGACCGCCTCAACGTTGACGGCAGACTCGGCCAACTCGCTCATCAGGTCATCGCCCCGATGCATGTCCTCCACAGCAGCTTCAAGCTTGGTGGCATCGTCATCGAGTTTGAGCGCCTTGGCGAACGCCGCAACCGTGCCGAAGCCAGTGATCCCGTAGTGAGTCATGCGCTGGTACTGGGCGATGATCGCCGCATCGAGCACGGGCCCCGACTTGGGGGCTTCCTCGACGGTGTGCTTGAGCGCCTCGGCGACAAGGCCTTCCATGCCTTTGCAGTGCTCTTTTTTGAGCTTTTCGTCCTGGCCTTCAATAAGCGCCTTCAGCACGTCGGTGTGTTTGGCGATGCCATCCTGCGACGACTGGAGCATGTCTTTCAGCTTTTCGTTGGTCGCCTGCTTGACGATCTTCTTGAGCGCTTTGGCCATCTGGTCGTTGGCCGACCAAAGGTCTTTCAGCTCGTCGACGTAGAGCTCTTGTAGCGTTTCGATATCGGCCATCAGTGTCTCCTGCTTTCATATTGTCCGCTGAACGATCGACGCCGACTTAATGGTCCCGCACGGGAGGCTAAATCGTGCCAGCATGAAGCACGCTGGCGCAGATTGAGATGAGATGGGTGGAGAGTTTGGACCGAAGATGCCGCCCGTCCCATCTCAGCAGTTATTGAATTTGCTCACCTAACCACGGCAGCGCTGGACCTTCACCGGATGCTTGGCCTTCAGGTTGATGCTGGGCGCCACGACCTTGTGGTAGCGGAAGTGCTTGCCATGGCTGTTGCGGCACATGCGTGCTTCAGCCGGAGCAAAACCGGCGATAGCTGCCGCACATTAGCACTGTAGCGGGAGGTGGTCTTCAATATCGATAATCTCCTCATCAGAACCTTGATCAGTCGTTCAGGTGAAGCAAGCATGGAAGTTCGCAGCGGTCCCGATCGTTGCTAGGACGAACCGCTGCTCTCGCAAGATCAGGCCGCCCCGATCGCCTTCTCGATGTCGGCGACTGAGTGGCCGGTCAGGTCCTTGGCGATCTCCCCCGCCAGCTTGGCTTCGAGCGCCTTGTGGTAGTGCTTGCGTATCTCGCCGAGCGTACGCGGTGCCGCAATAACCATAAGGTGGTCCAACCCGCCCGACATCGCTTTCTTGTTGAGCATGTCGGCGACACCAGCTGCAAACGCATCTTCGTCCTGCTGGTGATCGGCAGGATTGGCCGAGCTGCTGGCATGGCGCCCACCGGAGCCCTTGTTGTCGATCGAAACATCCCCCACCGGCAGTGCAGTGAGCTTGGGCGTGTTTCCAATGCCCGTATTCTTAAATAGCTTAAGGTCTTCGCCATTTACAACAGCGACAACCGCCTTTTTACAAGTTACTCGTTCTGATCCCCAAATAAACGTTACGGTTTCGAAAGGATAATCTTTATTTCGTTATTCTATTTTTTCAGAAAAGCATTGAAGTTAACCCATAACATCATAAATGGTACCGTCGCCGCCGCTGTTTGAGAGATCCCATGAACATTGTAGACCTTGCCGCCCCGGCCACACTATTTGAAGCGAGCGACCCGCTAGATGAGCAACTGAACGGCCAAGCCGTGCAGCAGGGCACGGTTCAAGAGGTCGTGCTGACGGCGATGGAGTTCGCGGACTGCCGGCTAAAAACCGCCAAGATCGTCACGGCGGATCAGCATGAGCTTCGTGCCGGTGAGATTGAGATGATCTATATGGAGCGCATCGCCGATTAGCGCGCCTGTTCTCAGAAAATCTCTGGAACAATTACTCAGCCGGCTGTTATCCTAATCCAATCATCTGATCTGTATCCGACACCGGGACCATTCTAGCGGTTGAACGGGTGCGTTACGTCTGAAGTGACGATACGTAAGAACGCCCTCGAACGTAAAGATACCGTGATGGACCGATCGACCGAACCAACTCTTGGGCACGAGATCAAACCGGCGGATGCCGTCCATCACCCTGAAGGGGGGCTGCTCAAGCTAACCCTCGGCGCGATTGGCATCGTGTTCGGCGATATCGGCACGTCACCGCTTTACGCTTTTCGCGAGACGTTTGCGGGGCATCACACCCTCGTGGTCGATCGCCCCCATATCTTCGGCGTGCTCTCGCTTATCTTTTGGTCGATGATGATTGTCGTCACGCTCAAATACGTGGCGATCCTCATGCGGGCAGACAACCGGGGCGAAGGCGGTAGCCTTGCCCTCCTCGCACTTATCACCCGGAAGCTGCGGGGCTCGCGTTTTACGGCCGGACTCGTGCTGTTGGGAGTGTTCGCCTGCGCGCTGTTCTACGGCGACAGCATGATCACACCGGCGATCTCGGTGCTGTCGGCAGTGGAGGGGCTCGCCGTCGTACATGCGAGCCTTCAACCGCTCGTTATTCCCATCGCTGTTACAATCCTGATCGGATTGTTTTGGATTCAGCGCTTTGGCACGTCGGCGGTAGGCACGCTCTTTGGTCCGGTGGTGAGCGTTTATTTTCTGACGCTCGCGGTGTTAGGCGGGATCAGCATTTCACACGATCCGTCCGTATTGCTCGCGCTCAATCCGTATCACGCGTTTAACTTTTTTCGGGCAGATTTTCTGCACGCGTTTCTTGCACTGGGATCGGTAGTGTTGGCTGTCACCGGTGCCGAAGCACTCTATGCCGACATGGGCCATTTTGGGCGAAAGCCGATCGCGGTCGGTTGGATCTACCTCGTCTTGCCGGCGCTCATGCTAAACTATTTAGGGCAAGGTGCATTGCTGATCGCGCAGCCGACAGCGATCGCGAGCCCCTTCTTCATGTTGGCGCCGGACTGGTTCCGGCTGCCGCTCGTGATCCTTGCAACGTTTGCTACCATCATCGCATCGCAGGCGGTCATCTCCGGGGCCTTCTCGGTAACCCAGCAGGCCATGCAACTTGGCTTCATTCCCCGGCTGAAAACAGTCCATACCTCTGCCGCGGCTGTTGGTCAGATCTACATTCCTGTCATCAACTGGTTGCTGATGGTAATGGTCATCCTGCTTGTATTAATGTTCCGCACCTCAAGCAACCTGGCGTCTGCGTACGGTATCGCCGTCACCGGTGCCATGTTCATTGATACTTGCCTGCTTGCGGTGGTTCTGTTCCGTCTGTGGCGCTGGAACCGGTTTGTCGCCGGCGGCCTGCTGGCCCTCTTTTTTCTCGTTGACGGCGCCTATTTCGCGGCCAACCTCACGAAGGTACCAGACGGCGGCTGGTTTCCTCTTCTGATCGGTGGGATCGCGTTCACGTTGCTGACAACTTGGGGCACGGGCCGCAGGATCGTTGCTGAGCGGATGCGTACTACAGACGATATCCAGGCTTTTATCCAGTCGGCCGCCACCTCCGTCGGGCGAGTGCCTGGCACCGCCGTCTTTCTCAGTGCTGCCGCGGATGGCGTTCCCCATGCGCTTCGCCACAATATCAAGCATAATAAAGTACTGCACGACCGCAACATCATTGTAACTGTCCTGTTTGAGCGTGTGCCGTTCGTTGAAGACGCTGTGCACGCTGAAATTGCTGATCTCGGCGCAAGCTTCAGTCGCATTATCTTCCGCTACGGGTTCATGCAGCAAATGGACGTACCAAGAAGCCTGCACCGTGCCGAGTTTTGTGGCATTGGCTTGGAACTGGACGATGTCAGTTTCTTCCTTGGTCGACAAACGATAATACCCACGAAGCTGCCTGGCATGGCACTTTGGCGGGAGCGTCTATTTGCCTTGATGGTAAGAAGCGCGGAAACGCCGATGGAGTTCCTGAAATTGCCGACCAGCCGCGTCATCGAGCTGGGCAGCCAAGTGGAAATCTAGCCCCTCAGGTCTCCGCGCGTTTTCCGTAATCTGATCTCTGGCCAATCATCTGCGGTAGGTGGAGGAAGCGGATGTTGATGAAACCGAGGACAGCTGCCAGCACAGTTAGGATGGCGGCGGCATCGAAAGGCAATGTGTCCTTGCCGTGATCTTGTCCGACGTCAATTTGAAAGAGGGCGGCGAAGCCAACGTAATTCGAGCCTATCAATGGACCGCACAAAGGCACTTTAAATTGCCAGCATGCCAGCATGCCAGCATAATGGCAAAATACTATGCTGCGTTGCCAGTTCTAAATCTTACTGTATTGCTGTTATGCCGGCTTGCCGGTATGCCAGCAATATGAGAACAATCGCCATTGTTAGTCAGAAGGGCGGAGCTGGGAAAACGACTCTCGCGCTCCATATCGCAACGGCTGCAGAAGCTAGCGGTCTTCCCTCGGTCATCATCGACCTCGATCCCCAAGCTAGTGCTGCCGGGTGGGGGGACAGTCGGCAAGGCGAGGCACCAGTAGTTGTGGCACTCCCGTATTCTCGACTTAGCCACGGCCTCACCGCGGCCAGTGCGGGGGGAGCTAAGCTGGTCGTCATCGACACAGCACCCCATTCAGACAGCGTTGCGATAGCGGCAATCAAAGCTGCCGACTTAGTACTAATACCTTGCCGAGCCGGGATCCTTGATCTTCGGGCGATTTCCACAACCGCAGAACTCGTTGCGAGTGCCAAGAAGCGGGCTTTCGTTCTACTGAACGCTGTCCCCCCACGGGCTACTCAGCTCCTCGCAGACGCACAGGCCGCCGTTGCACAGCATGGGTTGGAGGTTGCTCCTGTCGGACTTCAACAGCGGGCGGCCTTTGGTCACGCTTTGACGGCGGGGCAAACGGCTCCAGAGTATGAGCCGAATGGCAAGGCAGCGGAAGAGGTCGATCACATGCTTCAATGGCTTAGAGCGATTTTGCAAATTTAGCAGCAAAACTTTATGCCAGCAATTAGGCGTGCTGATTTGCCAGCATGACAGCGATGCTGAAGTATGAACAAATAGGGGAAAATTATGGCTAAGCGACCGAGCCTTGCAGAAAGCATGAAGGCGGCAGCGAAGGATCCGGCTTCTGCCACAACGCCAATCGACCGGGATGCTTTACCGGACAAGATCTTGGCTGGATCCAGTTTGAGCGGCGACACGACGGCGAGCGGCTATCGAGCGAAAACACGGGAAGGCATGAAACGATTGACTGTTGTTGTTGCGCCGGAGGAACATCGGCGCGTTAAGCGCCTATCCGCAGACACAGATAGATCGATCGAAAGCCTGATGCGTGAAGCGCTTGCAAACTTCTTAGCAAACAATAATGCCTGATTGCCAGCAATAAGGCATTAAGAAGCCACAACGGCTTACCGAGACGCGATTAATTGAGGCCCGGTGTCCATAAAGCTGACAATTTCGACTCTGCCTTCAATTCGCGCTTTTCGGCCAATTTTAGGACGCAGCACCTCGTCCATTGCAGCCTGCCACTCTTCCGAACTTTTACCGGACCAACGGAGTCTATAGCCCGTCACAGTGCTTCGAGGACCACCTTCACGGATTATCTCAACCTCAACATTGCAGTCGGAGAGCGCATTCACTTCCGTTAGTGCAGGATCAAGCACTCGTCTTTTAAAATCTGGAAAACGGGTTAAAAGTTCGCGATCAACACCGAGAACTTCACGAAAATCATCAGGTTTAAAAAATTGGTTATCATGCTTCAAGTTTATGCGGAGGCAAATCGCCTCATAAAGAGCTAACGCATATTTTGATGAAAACGCGAACATCACCGAAGCTTTGATTCTACCCCAGTAGTCCGATCGTGATATAATATCTCGCACTTCTCTGTGGAATGAATAGGCAACTTCTCCGTTTGGATTATCCTCATCATCTGTTGTTGTCGTACTTGCCAGAAGTTGAACTCTCGTTGTCGCTTTGTTGCCATTGCTATCCCGTGTTGGGATCAGGATTAGCGTTTTCATCAAATTCTCGATGCTATCGCGGACGCGCTCGCCGCCGCGATGGCTAGGGCCACGTAAGCGCGCCATTGGAATCCGATGTTGCTGGTCCGACGCGATATTGCTGCCCGCACGCTCGATGAGCAAATTAAGAACCCGGCGATCATGGAGAGTGAGAGCAGCGCTTTGGCGGATGTCGATCAATTCGCCAGGCTTTACTATCCCCTCGGATGAATGGCGTTGTTTGATGGTACGTCCCATCCGACCATTCTGTATCGTGACGTGACAATGGTCAATCTGTCACGTCACGATGGATTGTCGGAGTAGTCAAAAAGGTGGCCCCAATTTGTCACGATCTAAAGGAAGGTCCGGTGGCGTACGCGCTAGCGTTGATATCCTCTAAGATGTTGATCTAAAAAGAAAAGAAAGACCATTTTTCCTGACTATTAACTGGATAGACCACTGTGGTCCCATCCGTCACGATACTCCCCCCGGTTTGTCACGATATCGCCCCCGATACGTCACGACTAAAGCCCCCGTTTCGTCACGTTAAGTCCCCTATTTGTCACGCTATCGAACTATGCGCCCTTATTTATCAGTAACTTATTAGAGGGGAATCTACTGAAACTAAGGGTTAGAAACTCTGAAGCAAAGATGCCCGATCTGGCGGTCAGTACATTCTTATTAAACACAGAAAGAGAACACGAAATAAAACGCCAACGCCTCAAACCACGAATTGGCTTTTTTGGGACGCTTGGGATCAAGCGGTATCGAACCGCCCGGCGAACTCCCGATCGGCATAGTACCGGAGCTTGTTCGCGATCACCGGCCGCTGCCCGGCAAGGAACAGGAGCTGACGGTCGGGCGAGAGTGTGCGGACCTCATCGGGTGTGAGCAGCGGGCGACCGACATGCTGCTGGCCGAAGGTAATCCCGCTGCCCTGCCCGTCGAGCGCCCGGCTCATCGTCTCGAACACCACCGTCTCCTGCCCAAGCAAATCGGAAACGAGCTGGGCGCTCTCCTGGTCGTTGACGCCGAACACCTGCAGTACGCCTGCGTTGGACAGAAATGTGCCGGCACGCTTGCCGTAGAGTGCCTGAAGCTGGTGCATGTCCTGCACGATCGGCCAGAGCTGGATCCCGTAACCTGCCATCAGCCCCATCGCCCGCTCGACGGGCTCGAGGTGACCCAGCGCCGCGAACTCATCGAGCAGGAACAATACCGGCCAAGGCGGGCGGCCCGGCGCCCGTACCAACTCGGTCAGCGCCTGCGCGATCATCAGGCGCAGCCAGCGGGCATAGGTATCGAGCCGGTCGGGCGGCAGCACCAGGAAGATACTCACCGGGCGCTCCTTGAGGTCGGCGAAACGGAAGTCCGAGTGCCTGAGCGTCTCGGTCATACGGGGGCTATCGAGGAAGTGGGTATGGCGCTGCGCCGATGACAGCACGCCTGCAGCTTCGCGATCAGACTTGCCAAGCTGGCGGTTGGCGGCACGCGCGATCAGGCCGCCGGCCTGCTGCATGCGGTCTAGCAGGGCGGTGAACGCAGCCGGCGCCAGCGTCAGGTGATCGCGCAGTGTCGCCAGCGTGCGGGTGGCGGCTGGTTCGCTCGCTACGATGTGCATCAGCAGGCCAGCGATCAACGCCTTGGCCTCCTCGTTCCAATGTGCCTCGGTCTGTTCGTTATGAGCGTCGTGGACCAGTGCGTCGGCGAGCGTCATGCAATCGTCGGCGACATCGAGGCCGGTCGGGTCAATGCGATCGAGTGGGTTATAGGCAGCGGCGCTGATAACGCCGGTGATCCCGAACGGATCGAGAATATGGACTGGCCCAAAGCGACCACGCTGGCGGGCGGCGATCCGGGCGTTCTCGCCCTTGGGATTGATGCAGACGGTGGCGAAGGGGTATTCGAGCAGATTGGGGATGATCGTGCCGACGCCCTTGCCGCTGCGCGTCGACGCGATCGTCAGGAGGTGGGCGGGGCCGGGATAGCGCAACAGCTTGCCCGACTTGCGGTCGCGGCCGATCAGCAGTCCCATGTCACCGGTCAGATCGCGGGCCTCCGCGTCAGTGGCGAAGCGGGCCGAGCCGTGGGTGTCATCGGCGTCAGCGTTTCCGTAGTGCAGGATGAGCGGCTGGAAGAGCGCACGCAGCGGAATGAGCAGGACCGCCAGCCCAATCACCACCTGGATCAGCGCGATGATCGTGTCACCGGGGCGGAAGTACCAGATCAGTGCGTCCGTGGCGAGGATCAGGACGATCGCCACAGCCACCATGAGGACCAGGACGCCGAACAGGTCCCTGGCGAACCGGAAGGGAGCGAAGACGAGCTTCTGGACCGCCCAGACCGGGTTCTGACGGGCGATTCGGGCAGGGTTGCCCGATGCGCGGCGAAGCTGGCGGAACCATGCGATCATGAGGCGGCCTGAAACAGGGTGATGCTGACGATGCCGGGCAGGGCGGCGATGTCCGCCTCGATGGCTTCAACCGCTTCCATGCGGTCGTTGGGCCAGTCACGCGACACGCTGACGGCCCCGGCGTCGGTGTCGATCTCGATGAGCCGGGTTTGCGGCAGGAGATTGAGCAGGCGCACGAGCCGGTCGTGCAGCTCAGGTGTGATCCGGGCAGTGCCGGGTCCGACCGTCAGGAGCTGCCAGGTGCGCGGTCCAGGATCAGTCGTGGCGAGCATCATGACTCCGCGGTAATGAGCAAGGGATCGAAACAGCAGAAGCCATGATCGCGGATGAGGCGGATCGCTTCCGCTTCGTCCGGGCGCGACCCGTCCATCGTCAGACGTTTGTGGAAGGTCCACGGGCCGAGTTCGACGGGCAGGAGGTGGCCGGCTTCATCGTCGGTGAGTGCGCATACGTCGCGGCCCATGAAGCACCAGACCGGAATACCGTCCCTGATCGTGATGGCCGCGCCATTGCTACCGATCGTCATTGCAGCCGCCGCCTGTTGGCGGCGACCTTGCGCCGATAATGCTTCAGTGCGCCCTGGGTGGCGCCGAGCGGGGTCATGCCGAGCGCGCCGGTCATCAGGCGGGTCTGTAGCTCGATCGCGGCGCGGACCTTCTCCGTCACCATCAGCTCGGCCTCTGCCGCCCCGGCGCGGCCTCGGCGGCGATACGGGCAGTGCGCAGCGCCATCACCGATGCTGCCTCCGCGCCGAGGAGCCACATATCCATGCCGGTCTTCATCCAGGACCCGTAAGCCTTGGCGTTCATCATCATGGGGTCATCTCCCGTGTGTCGCATCCGGTCATGGGCGGGCGGCCAGGATCATGACGAGCCGGACCGTGGTGATGGCGACGGCCGACGAGCCGACGATCAGCGTGCGGCGGCGCAGCGTTGCGAGGGTGTGTTCCAGCTCGTTCAGCGAGGCGAACAGGTTGCCGCGAGAATAGACGACCGTCCGCCCGACCTCGCAATGGCGTCCGGAACCGGATCGTACCTCGATCACGCCAGATCTCCTCGTCGGCGATCGGCACCGGGCCAGGGCACGATCCCGGCCGGGGCAGGGGAGGGCGTGGTGCCGATCGTTATCATGCCGTGCCAGCGCGACCGGAACGGCGTGGCGACCGGATCGACCACGCCAACGAGCAGGGCGGGGTCGTCGATCAGCACATGGTAGGCAGCGCCCGTGGCGGGCGCGCCGAGGTAGTAGACCGTGCCCGTGCACCCCACGACCGTACAGGGGTCCGTGCGATCGATCAGGCCGGCAGAGCCGCCCAGCTTGCCCCGGAGCGTATCCAGGTCGACGTGGAGCAGCGTGCCGCACCGCCGGCAGCGTGAGCGCGCTCGCGCCAGGCTTCGGACCATCGCATCGAGCGTGCGCGTCCAGACCGGCCAGAAGGCGACGACATGGCCGGGTCCGGACGGTTCGGTCACCGGTCGGGGGTCGCTTTCATGGCGTCCCCGGCGCTGGTAAAATATTCCTGCACCGGCTCACCCTTGTGGAACGTCCGGGCGTGCGCGATCACGGCCGCGACATGCTCTTCGCCCGACAACTCGCCGGCGACGTAGCGGGCGTTCAAAGCCTCGACCTCGGGGGCCAGTCCGCCTCCGGAAAGCTGGACGCTGCCACGGGCGAAATCGACGGCTCGCTGGCGTTCGGCGCGCTCTTCGTCGGATATGTCAGGCATCAGTGCTGTTTCCTCTTTCCTCAGGCGAAACCGTTGCACGAGACAGACAGGACCTTGCGGGCCGTCAGATCGTACTCGACGTTGACTACCGAACAGCCGCCATCGAATATTTTCGGGATGTCGGCGGGATCATCGAACCATCGGCCCGGGGCGGCGGGGCGTCGGGTAGGTGGAAGATCGTATCGGCCGACGACCGTGCCGACGCCAGTTAACGCATAGTCCTTGGTATATGCCCCGATGGGATGCGCGCCCACGGGCATCACCACCGTCCGCTCGATCTCGCTCGCGAGCGCGGTGCGATCGACGGGCGGCAATGTCACCCGCACGCCGGTCGGGGCCAGCAGCTCAAAATACGGAACCGGTCCGCGTCCCTTGCCTTCGCCGACAATCGTCATTCCCAGCGCCGGGGTGTCGGGAGAGGGCAGCGTCGCGAGCCCGCCGAGGCGGAAGGGGAGCGTCACGAGCGACGTGTGTCGTTGATCGGTGAAGGCGATTACCTGTGACCGTCCTGTACCGTCAGCGGCATTCCACAGGCCGATCCAGGCATTGTCGGCGCTGTAGGCCTTGTCAGCCATGATGAAACGGTAACCAGGTATGGTGGGAAGATTCTTCGGCTGCTCGGGCGTGTAGCCGGCATTGTACCCGCTCTTTCCGATATGCGGGGTGACGATCGCCTCGACGCCATGCTTTCCCCAGCGGTTTTCCCACTCAAACCAGCAGCCCGACGCGCGGGAATGGATCGAACCTGGGGCAAAATCGAAGTCGGTGAAGCGCGGGTCATTCGACCGCAGCAACAGGCCCCATTCGTAGCGGACCAGGCCAATGCGGGCATCACCAGGCGGCCGCCACCCATTGCCAGTGCGATACGTGCCGCCGATCGCTTCGAGTGGTATAACCGTGGACGTGATCGTGACCGGCTCGCCGGACGGGGCAGGGCAGGAAGGCGCTGCCGCTACAGCCGCGAGCGCTGCTATGACCGTTATCATCCGCCCGTCTCCCTCGGTTCTTCTTCGGCATCGAACGCGCGCCTTCCCCGACGTTTCCAGAGCGCGACCGTATCACCAGCATCTTCGTTCCGCGCCCTGCCGACCAGCTCCAGCAGCGCACCGTAGATGGTCGCGCGATCGTCGTCAGCGAGATCGACCAGCCCGGCTTTTTGAACGAGACCACCGAGCTCGATCAGGCGACGGGTTCGTTCGCGACGTTGCATTACCCAATCCCGCTTGTCGTTACTCTGACGAAGTGCCGACAGACGACGGATTGCTATGACGGTCCGTCGTTCCATCCGAGCTGTCACCACGAGCGGTTTCAGCACCTTTGCGCCGGCGTCGTTGAAAGAAGGCAGCGCCCTTCGCCCGCCATGCCTCCTTCGCTTCGTTATCCTTCGAGGCAACCGCTTCCAGTAATACGCCAGCAAGAATTTCCAGATCAAGCGTGTCGCCACCGGTGGAGGCGACGAGGCTGCCGAGTTGTTCAATACGGCGAGCTTTAAGTGTGCGGGCACGTTCTTCCAGCGCTTTCAATTCCGCGTTATAGTCCCTGATCTTCGCCATAGAACATGATCCTCCGCGTTGAACTCGTATCGGCGTGCAGGACGAGTAGGTCAGGACACACCTTAGCAGAAGCGCGGGCAGTCACAAGCAAGTAGCAAAGCGGATTGTGTAGTGCGCGCTTATACGTCGTTGCCGACGTGCGCTAAGAAGAGTAGAAGTGAGAACAGAGTGGCTATCTATCACTTCTCCGCCAAGGTCATCAGCCGCAAGAGCGGCGCGAGCGCCGTTGCGTCCGCTGCCTATCGCTCCGGGTCGGTGCTGTTCGATCAGCGGCTGGACCGGCATCATGATTTCTCGAAGAAGGCAGACGTGATCCACTCGGAGGTGATGTTGCCGGAGGGGGCGCCGGAGCGTCTGACCGACCGCACGACGTTATGGAACGAGGTGGAGGCAGGCGAGAAGCGCAAGGACGCGCAGCTCGCCCGCGAGATCGAGTTCTCGATCCCGCGCGAGATGAACCGCGAGGATGGTGTCCGGCTCGCCCGCGACTTCGTGCGGGCGCAGTTCGTCGATCGCGGGATGGTCGCCGACCTCAACGTGCATTGGGACCGCGCGGAGGACGGCAGTCCGAAGCCGCACGCGCATGTCATGCTGGCGATGCGCGAGGTTGGGCCGGGCGGCTTCGGCAAGAAGGAGCGCGACTGGAACCGTGGTGAGCTGTTGCAGCATTGGCGGGAGGCTTGGGGCGCTCACGTCAACGAGCGGCTGGCGGAGCTTGGAATCGATGCGCGGGTCGATCACCGCTCCTATGCCGAGCAGGGCATTGCGCTTGAGCCGCAGAACAAGATCGGGCCTGCCGCATCGCGCCGACCGGAGCAGGGGCTGGAAGCCGAGCGGATCGAGGATCACGCTCGCATCGCGCGTGAGAATGGCGAGAAGATCATCGCCGATCCCAGCGTGGCGCTGGACGCGATCACGCGGACGCAGGCGACCTTCACCACCCGCGATCTGGCCGTGTTCGCTTTCCGGCATTCGGACGGCAAGGATCAGTATGACCGGGTGATGGCGGCGGCGAAGGCAGCGCCGGAACTGGTCGCGCTGGGCAAGGACGGGCGTGGTGACGAGCGGTTCACGAGCCGCGAGATGATCGCGACCGAGGCGCGGCTGGAGCGGTCAGGTGATCGGCTTGCCGAGGGGCGCCATCACTTCACGGCAGCCTCCCATGTCCATCAAGCGCTGGACGCGGCCGAGGGGCGAGGGCTTACCCTGTCCGGGGAGCAGCGGGACGCGCTGGGGCGGATCACCGAGCGCGACGGGCTCGCCGGCGTCATCGGCTATGCCGGCACCGGCAAGTCGGCGATGCTGGGGGTCGCGCGCGAGGCGTGGGAGAGCGCCGGCTACACGGTGCGCGGTGCGGCCTTGTCCGGCATTGCGGCCGAGAACCTTGAGGCCGGCTCCGGTATTCAATCCCGGACGATCGCAAGCCTTGAATATGCGTGGGGCAAGGACCGCGACCAGCTCGGGCCGAAGGACGTGCTGGTGGTGGACGAGGCTGGCATGATCGGCACGCGGCAGATGGAGCGGCTGCTGTCGGCGGCCGATCAGGCCGGCGCCAAAGTGGTGCTGGTCGGCGACCCCGAGCAGTTGCAGGCGATCGAGGCCGGGGCGGCCTTTCGTGCGGTATCCGAGCGCCATGGTGCTGCCGAGATCACCGAGATACGCCGGCAGCGGACGGACTGGCAGCGCGACGCGACACGGTGGCTCGCCACGGGCCGCACGCCGGACGCGATCCAGGCGTACCGCGACCATAACATGGTGCGCAGCGCCGGCACACGCGAGCAGGCGCGGGCGGGGCTGGTGGAGGGCTGGGATCGGCAACGGCAGGCCGAGCCCGACAAGAGCCGTATCATCCTCACGCACACCAATGTCGAGGTGAAGTCCCTGAACGAAGAGGCGCGCGAGCGGCTGCGGGCGTCGGGCGACCTCGAGCACGATGTGGGTGTGCAGGCGGATCGGGGGACACGGCAGTTCGCATCCGGCGATCGGATCATGTTCCTGCGCAACGAGCGCGGGATGGGCGTGAAGAACGGCACGCTGGGCACGGTCGAGCAGGTATCCGCCGACCGGATGGGCGTGCGGCTCGATGACGGGCGGCAGGTGGCGTTCGATGTGAAGGACTATGCCGCGGTCGATCACGGCTACGCCGCCACTATTCACAAAAGCCAGGGCGTGACGGTCGACCAAGTGGACGTGCTGGCGACGCCGGGCATGGACCGGCACGCCGCCTATGTAGCGCTGTCGCGGCACCGGGACGGGGTGAAGCTCCACTATGGCCGCGACGATTTCGCCGACGAGGGCAAGCTTGCCCGCATGCTGTCGCGCGACCGGGCGAAGGACATGGCGGCCGACTATGCGGTCGAGCCGGACGCCGAGGTTCGTGCTTTCGCGGACAGACGCGAGATCCGGCTGCCTGAGCGGGTGCACGAAATCGTGCGGACGGTCGAGACAAGGGCGAGAAGCATGTTTGCCGGCTTCCGGCCGAGGATGTCGGATGTCGGACTTCGCGACACTGTACCCGAAAGCACGAGTCCGCCCGCACCCGCACGCCCGGTGCCGGCAGCGCAGCTTAGCGAGGGTGAGCGGGTGCCAGCGTCCAGGCGGGGCATGTTCGACGGGTTGAAGCTCGATGCGACGCCAGCGAGGGCGGCACCGACAAAGGCGTACGAACCCAGTCAGGACCTTGCGTTTGTGCGTGCGGTCGAGCGGACCTCACGCGCAGCGGACGCGGCATTGCAGACCAAAGCCTCGAGCGGGGTCGTACTCGAGCATCAGAAGGTGGCGCTTAGCCGGGCGATCGATGCACTGGACCAGATCCGTCCCCATGCCTCCGATGACATGCATGAAGCGAGGATGCGAAACCCCGCCCTGCTGCGCGAAGCCGCTGCAGGGCGCAGCGGTCCGATGATCGTGGCGATGGCTGAGGAAGCCCGCGTGCGGACCGATCCGCATCTGCGCGCCGAGCGGTTCGTGGTTTGCTGGCAGGAGCTTCGGGGCCAGCACGCAGACTTTGCCCGTGCTGGCTATGCAGAGGGCCGCGACAAAGTGAGGCAGCAGATGGCGGACATAGCGAACGGCCTTGAACGCGATCCTCAGGTGGAAGCACTGCTGCGCAGCCGGTCACGCGAGTTGGGGCTCGCGATCAGCGAGCATCAGGACCCGGACATCGGTCGTGAGCTGTCGCGTGACCTGAACCGTGACCGTGATCTGGGGATGGATCGATAGGGAGTACGTATGGACGACGGGCGTGACGACATGGGCGAGGACGGCGCGGTGCGGGCGTTCGCAGAGCTTACCCGCGAGGTGTCGTTGCTGCGGGCCGCGATTACGGGGCTTACCGCCGCACGCGACGCGATCGACATCCCCGATTACGAACCGACGCTTGCGCGGACCGAGCGGCTTCTGACCGAGCTTACCCGGCGGATCGACGCGATGGGCAAGAGCCCGGCGATGATGCTCACGCCCGAAGAGATGGGACAGCGTCTAAATGCCGCAGTCACCGATGTCGCGCGCGAGCTGCGTCACCAGATCGGAGCGACGGACACGATGCTGCGCAACGTCGCGGGCAGCCTGTCCGACCGGCTGGGGGCGGCCCGGCGCCGCGATGAGCAGAACCGCTTGCTGCTGTGGACCGGGCTGGGCGGTTTGGTGCTGGGCGTGTTGCTCTACGCGATGATGGCTGGGCCGATCGCGCGGCTCGCGCCGTCAGGCTGGTTGTGGCCCGAGCGTATGGCGGCGCGCATCGTTGACGAGCGTACTCCCTGGGAGGCCGGCAAACATCTGATGCGACGTGCCTCGCCGGCGAGTTGGGACGCGATCGTCAGTGCCGCCAATCTGGCGAAGGACAATCGCGAGATGATCGATAAATGCCGTGCCGCTGCTGCCAAGGTGAAATCCAGGACGGTGCGCTGCACGATCAAGGCCGGCAATTAAGCGTTTGATCAAACGGTTGACTGGTGCGATCTTTTCGTGGGGCTGGAAAGGAAACTGCATCGCAATGTGCCGAGCTGAGCGAGCGGCTAACCCCAGCGGACCCTCTATGCGGCCAGGACAGCCTGTGCCGCGGCGCTGGCGGAGGCCAGGCGGGATGTCGAAATACCGCACAGACTGCGCCCGATGTGAGCGGCAGCTTGGCAGAGCACTTGAATTCGGTGAGTGATAGGGGGGAGAGGTGCTTACGACCTTGGAGCAGCGGCATAGCGGACTGCTGGCACTGATGGCGACGATGCGCGAACTGATCGCGAGCGACGAGATCGATCGCGACGCAGTGACACGGACGCGGTTGGGGCTGGGTAAGGCGAGCACCGCCCGCACTAGGTATTTAACAGAGGCGGTCTATCCTGCGCTGCTCGATACGCTGGCCGACACTGCGGCTGCTCGAGTGCGTCAGTTACGCTTTGATGGAGCTGACGACCGGGCGCGATCGTCCGCGCATGTCGGCAAATGGAACACTGCGGCTATCGTGCGCGACTGGCAGGGTTTCCGACGCGACGCGGCAACCATCCTTCCGATGATGGAAACCCGGATCGCGCTGGAAAAGCGCGTGCTGTACCCTTTGTTGGAGAAACACCGCCGATGACGCAGTACAGGAGGATCTGATGGCAGACGAAGCAAAATTGCACCGGGAACGGGCTGACGCCGAGCGGGCGATTGCGGCGGGTTCGACCTTGCCCATGTGCAGGGCGCTGCATTGCGCGGCAAGGGCGTGCTGCCTATTCATCCTTGATAGCACGAACTCCCGCCTGAAACCTTTGCTGCAACGCACAATGAAGCTTGAATAAGCGGGCTGATCGGTAGAGCGAAGCTGGGCGGGCAACTTCTCCCCAACTTATCAGGTCAGCCTTGCCGGCCATTTTCTTGGGTAGCACCGGTGAGTGGCAGGCAGCTATCGCGTCTTCGCGAACGGTCGAACAGCGTGGCAAGCGATAGGTCTGCGCAGAACCGTGGAATGAGACTGGGGTAGGAGGTGCGGCGCTATAAACAGAGCCTCATAGCCAGGACTATCAGCCGTCAATGAACCGCTTCAGGTGAGAAATAGTCATGGACGAGAAGCCTACCCCCTCCGGTCTCACGAATGTCTACCTCCGCGTAATCGATTCCGCCTTGCTGGTCGCGATTGCACTGGCGGTGCTCCAATATGCTGGATGGACTTACCGACAGGCGTATCTCAAGCGGTTCAGCATCGATCCGTCTGGCCTCGACAGCTCCAGTGTTGCCGTTGGTGTCGAAGGGCTGGGTGCGATTATGACCACGTTTGCTGCGTGGGCGATCGCAAGCATGTCTCTCTTCGTCTTGGCGGTCAGTACGTGGTTTTTCATCCGCTGGGTTGAGCGTCGCCGAGGCAAAAACGAGCCGGTGTTGGATCGGACGGCTATTATGATGATCCTAGCCGGCGGTCTTGCGATCGCGATCGCGATTGTGCTCGCCAGCGGATCGATCGCGGGGCGGCGGGCGGCCGAGGACCGCATTGAGAATGTTCGCCGGGGGGAGACGTGGACCTACCATCTTGATCAGGGGGCGATTGCTGGCGTCCTGATCGTGCAGACTAAAGACACGACCTGGATTCTCACCAAAGACGGTGTCCGCTTGATACGAACGTCGGGTATTCGGTCGATTAACGGGCCACTCTTCAATGGTCTGCGCGCTAATCCTCACCCCTAATAGTGTCACAACCGCTCGAGGCTGTTGGAAAAGTCGCTTCGGCTTGGAAGGGGCGTCGGTCAAAGCAATATTCTTCTTGTATCGTGCCTACCGTCGCAACCGCTTGTGCAAAAGTGGCTACCTTCAAGTAATCATATTACGCGCTAGGTCGTCGCACTGCCTGCTTGTCGAGTTTTTCAACAGTCTCGGTTGGTTCTGCCACGAGCATGAGCAGCGTTAGGCTCCCCGCTTCCCTGCGTGGCGCCGCTCTGGCACACATGGCTTATGTACGGCTAGAAGACCTCGTATTGCGCTGGCTGCCCTGATCACGTTTGCTCGCTTGGCGCGCCCCCCTTTTGCGACTTCTACCAGCACGGAGATTGATCAATGAATCGATGGGTAGCTGTTACGATGACGGCCGATCATCAGCAGGGAGGGCGTTTCTATGTCATGGAGGCGATGCATTTTCCAGGATATCCGCGCCCGCCCTATGCAGCTGGTGACGCGATCAACATCGACCGCACTAATCTTTCCCAGATCGGCGGCATAATACAGACCGTTACCGGTCGGAGTTTCGCCGCCGGCTTTACCGATGGAACTCGCCTGGAGTTTTCGCCAACACCGCCCTCGGTACCGGCGCCATCCCTTCAGAGCCAAATTCCGTTCGACGACATGATGGGGCGGCCTATCTGAATGGGCCCCGCATTATGCGGCAGGTGAGCGACCAGAACGGAAACGGTAAACTGCTATCATTTAGCTGGAGAACACACGTTGGACATGCCAACCTACCTAGCCGAGGTACAGCACGCGGCATCGTCTCTTATAGCCCTGATTTGGGCAGAGCATGACGCAGTTGAGCATGCGACAGATCAGCTTGATAAGCTAACTGCTGCGGCCAATCGAGACTACGACCGGGTCGATTTCATGGTTCGGAATGACCTTGATGACGATGGGATCGGTACGTTCCTCCACTGGGAAACCTATTTCGGTGTCGACAAAGAGCGCTATCATGCAGCCGAAGATGTGAGCGGCCTAGAGGAAGTTCGGGACGCCCGCCGTCAGTCCCGAGCTGCCATGTCCGGCGCCTTGCTACAGATCGCCAAGCAAGGGCTTTCTCAAATCCATGGAAAGCCAGCTACGATCCCGCCGGGACGAACAGTCATGAGCGTCGACCTTAAGACTATAATTTGGGAGGGGCGTAATCAGAGCCTCCACTGGGAGGAAGGAAATCCGCGTCCGGCCATTGTCACCTGCTTTGGATCGTTAGCCGCTGCCGACTCTGTGTTTGGCGGGTATGCGACCACGAACCTCGCATTCGAAACTATAAAGGCACTCGAATGGCGTAACTGGGAAACTTACGAGGCCGATCTCCTGTCCATAGGTTGAGGCCTAACTCTCCCAAGTCAGATAAACTCATGATATCAAGTCGGTTGCGCTATACTGCGCTCAGTAGGGCTGGCGTATCCGGTGCAACTCCCTTCGCCGGCCGCAATCCTGACCCCAATCTGGGAGCCAATGCTGGGGACCGGACCTCATCGGGACGAGCGAATGGCGGTGCTAGTGGCCGACACGTCGTTGAAGCGGTTCGGCATGCCCGATGAGGTGGCGGCTCTGGCCTTAATGCTCGCATTGGACGACGCGACCTATATAACCGGGACCGAGCTGACCATCGATGGCGGGTTGCTTCTCGCATCGGCAGCTTCGCCGGGATAAGGTGGTAGCGGGCGAGCCAAGATAACTCGCCCGCATCTGGTCAAAACCGGACGGTTATGACGCCGGCTCGCCTAGTGCTACGCGGCATACCGTCCGTCAGCGAGGCGGCGGGCCATTCCGAGACCAGCAAGTGCATCGAGCACCGGACGGACTGTGGCGGCGCGCCTGCCCTTGAAGCTGCGGGCTATGTCGCTCGCGCCAAGCGGCGCGGGAGCGGCGGCGAGGATCGACTGCACCGCGCCGACCTGCTCGGGCAGCGTCGCCGGCCAGGGAATGACTTTGCTGACGGGAGCCACCGCCGCCTCGCCGAGGTCGAGTGTGGTCGCGACCGGCGCGCGATAGCCGGGGTCCTGAAACTCAGGGCGCAGATAGCGCACTAGCCCGTGGGCCTCCTCCGCCACCCGCTCCTTGTTGAGCGCGACGAGGCGGGTAAGGATCGTCTCCTGGTCCAGCGTGCCGGCGCGGTGCTCGTCGCCCCAGCCATAGGCATCCGCCACCCCCTCATTGATCGCGTCGTGGTGCTGGCGGATCAGCGTAACGAGCCCACGATCGTGAATGTCGCGCTCCTGCGGAGTCAGCGCGCGACCTTCGCGCAGCGCTTCGAGGACGTTGTAGAGTTTGGTGAGGGTCAGGTCTGCATGCTCGGCGAGCACCCGCTTGCGGAGGGCATCGAGCGCTTCGGCTTCGGTGTGGATACGGTCGTGCAAGAGTTGGGGAACGTCGGCGGGAAACGGGAAGGGATCGAAGCAGCTGCCTTTGTTGAAGCGTGGCCGATCCTCAAGCGTGCCGCCCGCAGCCAAAACCCAGGACAGGTAGATCGTGCTCGACATCACCCCGAGGTAGAATGCGTCCTCGACGGCTACCGCGAACGCCGTGCTATCGATGTGTGTCTCATTGTGCGCAAAAACAAAGAAACGGTGCTTTGAGGTCACTGAACTGATGATCATACGGTCAATGTTCCGGATAGCGTTTCGCAACGCCTCATTCGATCGCCCGTAGAGCCACCAGTTGAGGCGACGACTTTCCTCCTTGTTCTGGTCCCTTTCCGGCTTCACGTGGTTTAGAACCCACTGATACATCAGTGGATGGCTTGTTCGAGCCTGAATCTCTGTTAAGCCGTGCAAATCAATGCAATATAGATTGCGGGATCGGCCATTGATATCGCTTCCGTTCCGTAAGGGGAAAATGCGGCGATTACCAGTCTGTTGATCTTTACCCAAAGCTAGAGCCGTCTCCGGCGCAATGGCAAACCCGGTACCGTTAAGCTGAAATCCTACGGCACAAAGCGATTCGTTAGCTTGGAGCGGTCGTGCACTCGGTACCGACGCGCCGACCGACAAGTCTGCGCCAATAATGCCAAAACGGACCGTCGCCGTTTCTGCGCTTTCCGCAGAACTTGAGTTCGTGGCGATAGCCTCTAGGCGCCCGACATGGCTTCCGCTCGTTACAACGGTCATCGCCACCCGAACTGCCGCTCCATCTTTAAGATCGACCCAAGGCGCGTCCGGAAGGGCGTAGAGAACAGAAACCGGCTGGCGTGCCTCAAGCCACTTAGCTAGGACGCGTCTACTAAAGACTTGTGTAACGCTGTTGGTCGTTACTAGTCCGAAGCGGAAGATTTCACCCGCCGCGACGAGCCTTGCGGCGGCTTCCCACCAGTACATTACAAGATCGGTTCCATCCGGCACATCCGGGTAAGTAAGGCGAAGCGCAGCGACGTAGTCGTCACCTAACTGAAGCTTAATCTGCTTCTTGCCGATAAACGGCGGGTTCCCGACGATGAAGTCGGCCTTCGGCCACTTGGCCGCACGCGGTTTCACATAGCGATAGACCTCTACTCGCGCCGTTTCGTCCGGCACCGGCTTCCCGGTGACTGGGTGCTGCTTGGCCGTTTCCCCATCCCAGCGGGTGATGGGCGTGCCGGAAGCGTCGCGCTCACGCACTCGCTCGTCCCATTCGATCAGTGCGTCGCGGTTCTCGATGGTGCGGATGTCGCGCAGGATCGGCTCGGGCGGCGGGCGGCCGGTGCCATTCACGCGGAAGTGCCATTGAAGGTAGCCGATCCACAGCACGAGCTGTGCGATGGCCGCGGCGCGCGGGTTGATCTCGATCCCCAGGAAGTTCTCCGGCGTGATCGTGTGGCCGGTCAGCTCGGCTAGGTACTGGTCGTCGCCAAGGTCGACGAGGAGGTCGAGTACCTCGCCCTCCAACTCCTTCATTCGCGCCATGGCGACGTAGAGGAAGTTGCCCGTGCCGCAGGCGGGATCGAGCACGCGGGTCTGCGCGAGCCGGGTGTGGAAGGCCTCCACGGTGCGGCGCGCCTCCTCGGCCTTGCCCTGGTCGATCAGCTCGGATGCGGCGACGCGCACGCCCGCCCAGTCGGCGCGGAGCGGCTCGATGATCGTCGGCCCTACCAACCGTTCGACATAGGCACGCGGCGTGTAGTGAGCGCCCAGTTTGGCGCGCTCCTTCGGGTTAAGCGCGCGCTCTAGCAGTGTGCCGAAGATAGCCGGCTCGACCTCCGTCCAGCGATGCTCGGCCGCCTGGATCAGCACCTCCAGCTCCTCAGCATCGAGCGGGATGGCGGAGCGATCCTTGAATAGATAGCCGTTGAACCGCTTCAGCGGCACGCCGAGTGCGGGCGAGAACTCACCGCGATCCATCGCCGCCCACAAGGCGGTGAGCTGGTGCTCTAGGTGCTGCGGTGCCGCTCGCTGGGCCTTGAGGAGGTTGGTGAAGCTCTTCTCTGGGATCAGCCCGCTGTCTTCGGCAAACATCGTGAAAAGCAGGCGCATCAGGAAGCCGCTGGTACGTTCCGCAGCGTGACCGCGTTTCTCCAGCCGGCGAGCGACGGTGGCGAGCAGGTCAGCAATCTCGCGGGTAACCTTCGACGAACGAGCAGCGGGATCAAGGCTGGTGGGCGCGTCCCAGATTGCCGCCAGCCGCTCGCGAACCTCGGGATGGTGCAGGTCGTCAAGCATGATCCGGTAGCGTGATCGGTCGGGAAATTGGGCGTAAGACTTCCCTGTACCGGTGAAGTCTGCATAGACCTCGATGCAGTAGCCGATGTCCGCGACGAGCAGGAACGGTGGCCATCCATGATCCGCTGGCAGCGCCTTGGCGTAGCGTTCGGCTTGGCCCTTTGCCTGCACCATCGCCTTCGCCCAACCGGGCGTGCCGCGTCGCGCCGTGCCCCGCTTCAGGCGGGCAGAGGCTGTCTGGCCGAACAGGTCGAGATCATCCTCGCCACGCTCGGCTGCGGCACGATCGGCCTCGCTGCCCTGCTTCGCTTCGAGGATGAACGCGCTTCGCTTGTAGCAGTCTATCCGGCCGAAGCTGACGGTCCCGTCGCCGTTGTCCTGGAACACACGGCGTTCGAACACATAATCATTGTGAGTATCGTCGGTGCGGCTACCATGGGGCGGTTCAACCCCGATCAGCTGGCACAGGCCGTTGATGAAGCTCTGCGTGTTTGCGAGTTCCGAACCGCCCGTGTCGCGCCATTGCGCGATAAAGTGATCAACGTCGATATTTTCCCCCATCCAAACATCCTAAGGCGCTGTCGATTAAGTGAGCAAGGCTTCTCGACAACAAGCTCTCGCCGGCCAATGGCACGTAGGCAGAAGCTTAAAGCCACAAAGGTCTGGTGTCCCAATCCTGCGGAAATCCCATTGCGCTCAGATCGCCGGTCGGATGCTGAGCGAGCAACGCCGTTAGCTCATCCCGCCAGACCGATGCCGGAGCGACCTGCCGCAACAGGTAAACGATGAGGACCAAGGCGTTGTAGAGCCGAGCTGGAGCATGGGCTGCGGGCGGTTCAAGCGTGCTGACGAGGGAGGCCGGCTTGAAGGGCACCCGCATGCGCAGTAGAAAACCACGGTTCCAGAGCCGGGCATGATGTGCGCAGCTGTTTCGGATTGTGGAGAGATGCTTGAGAAGCGGCACCAGCACCGCCTCGTGAAGACCAAGAGGCTTAGCTATGGCGTTGCGCAGCGCTCGATCGTCGAGCAGCGCATACCAGCGGGAGAGCTGCCCGAATGACATCATCTCCGCCACCATCCATACCGGCGGCATTGCCGGCGTGCTGTAGGTCTGGCGGTAATGGTCGATGTACGTCTCAGGCGAGCTTGCCACGTCATTGGTCAAGCGGGTCAGGTTGTCATGGTACCTACCAGAATGTTGATAGAGCGCTGCATCCAGGTAGCCATGGGGTCCAAACCGCTGCGCTAGCTCGTAGGCCCAGCTTCCCCGCACAGCGACCTCGATCCGCTCAATCGCATCGAGCACTAGCAGCCGAAGGCGACGGTCAAAATCGTACAGGGCGGTGACGGTATCGAAGCTGGTGCCCGGTAGGAAACGGGGGCCAGGATTGCTCTTGGGATGTTCGAAGGGCAGCCAGTAGGCGCTGAGGCGGTAATAGCTGACATGGCGTAACCAGTGCTCAGCCCGCGCCATGTCGGGGATTGCCATGCCTTCGGCTTGGAGATGTTGAATCTGTTGCGCGATTGTCGTCGCGGGTTTTGTAAAAGGGCGTAACACCCATCCTGCTTAGCAGGGTAAAAAAAGACCCGCCAAGTGTGCATGCCCTTGCGGGTAGAGGCCTGGCGGGTTCGATTGCCCCCGAGATATGAGCGAAAACCCAACAAAGCAATAACGACTGGCCGTTTTTGGAGCGGCTCTGCGGCAGCTACAATCTGGCAGTCGTTACCGGATCCACGCGTAGAGAGATCTGCTGTCGTCGAGCATGCTGATCGGCGTTGGCGTAATCCAATCGGCGCCCCACTGAGGATAAGGCCCGTAGAACAAGTCACCGAGCGCACGCCGATAATGCGCATTCATCCAACGTCGACGGCGATGCTCGGGGCCGTCGTTGATCATGTGGCAGCGTTGGCAGAGCGCTGCCAGCTGCTGAAGTGCGCTGTCGCTGGGGTCGTGATTGAGGTGGGCGCAGGCTAACCTAACCAAAGTCCACCTGCCTTCAGCTAAAAGGTTGTCTGTCGGCCGCCTGACGCGACGTCCCTTGCCACTGCGCCAATATGCGCGGTTTCCATCCCACCAACGGCCATCACCCATGTGGAAAACTCTCTGGCCATCAGGGCGACCGCAATGTTCGCAGCATCCTTTCGCCCGGACAAAGCGAACGTGATGTGACAGCTGCGGCCAATCAATTGGGTACAGATATATATGCTCGGGACGGATCGGCATCAGGCCTCCCCTTCCAACATATCAATTTGCGGAGCGGTCGGAATCATAAGGTCAATGCCGCGGCGCTCAGCGCCCGGTAAAGCGTGGCATGATGGCACTTGAGCAGCTTGGCGGCTTCGCGCACCGACGTGCCCTCGCTCACCAACCGCTCGCCGAGTGCGATCTGATCAGCGGTGAGCTTGGGCGGGCGCCCGAAACGGACTCCTCTCGCCTTGGCCGCCACTCGCCCGCTGCTGGTGCGCTGGTGGATCAGCTCGCGCTCGAATTCGGCGATGCCGGCAAACACGGTCAGCACCATGCGACCCGCAGGCGAGGTCGTATCTGCCCAAGGCTCGGCTAAAGAGCGCAGGCCTGCGCCGGCTTCTTTCAGCTTCTCGGCAATATCGAGCAGGTCGCGGGTGGAGCGTGCCAACCGGTCGAGCCGCGTTACCACCACTGTGTCATCGTCGCGCAGCTGCTCGATCATCCTGGCCAGCTGGGGCCGGTCACGCTTCGCGCCGGAGATCTTCTCCTCAAACGTCCGCTTGCATCCAGCCTCCTTCAACGCGGCGCGTTGCAATCGGAGATCCTGATCATCGGTGGATACACGGGCGTAGCCAATTAGCATGTCGCGTAACTGTATCGAAAAGCAAATGTTATGCAACAGATTTTTGCGACATCAGCTAGCTAGTAAGCAAGTGCATGGCAGCGCTGTCGCGAAAATTAGGACATCTGCAGTACGGGTCCGAACCTTGCCAGGCTCTAAAAATAATCAACCATCCTATAACTGCTATGCGGCCCAGCTTGGCGACCTGCGCGCTTCACTCCTTGCGAATGAGCGATGCCTCTTTTTCTGCGAAGA
>NZ_JAKNQH010000024.1 GCF_022662305.1 Sphingomonas sp. BAUL-RG-20F-R05-02 | reverse complement strand
TCTGGTAGGCCTTAAATGCGTGGCGTCGATCATCAACTGGTCGGGCTTGCGTCCTTCGCCGCGAGGCCGGCGAAGATCTTGTTGAACACACCAAGCCGGCTCCAACGGATGAAACGATTGTAGATCGTCTTTGGCGGCCGGTACTCGGCAGGGGCGTCGCGCCAGCGCAGACCGTTCCTGAAGCGTAGATGATCCCGCTGATGATCCGACGATCATCAACCCAAGGCACCTCGTGCGATAATGGGAAATACGGTTCGATGCGGCGCATCTGCGCCTCCGACAACCAGATCAGATCACTCTTAGTAGCGCCTCCTTGCGCCACCATTGAACCAACCGATCAACATCCCCGCGCGCGATTTAAAAGGTCCTGAGCCTAGCAAGATCTCTGTTCCAGAGCCGGCGTTGCCCTTAGCCTTCAGTCTGCTTAATCTAGGCAAATGAGCTATTTTTTCCTTGCCGTTGCAATTATCAGCGAAGTGATTGCCACAGCGTTCTTAAAACAGTCAGAGGGCTTCACGCGTCTCGTTCCGTCACTAATCATGATTGGAGGCTCCATAATCACATTTTACTCCATGTCGCTTGCTCTCAGGACCATTCCAACCGGGGTGGCATATGCCATTTGGTCCGGCATCGGGATCGTCCTCGTCGCTGCAATCGCGTGGGTCGTTCAGGGGCAAAAACTTGATACGGGCGCGCTCGCAGGCATGGGCTTAATAATTTGCGGTGTTATTGTAATGAACGTGTTCTCGGGCACCAACGGGCACTGAGCCTGCGTCGAAAGCTGCTGGTCCACTGGACTTGGCGTCTATCGCGCCAGCTGCAAGTAGGATGAAAATGTGCTTGCTGCTCCTGCTTCAGCGGTGCGCGACTGCCCCGCTGGAGCTTTGTGCAGGTGCGGCCCGAGTGACCTGACTACTGCCAAGCCGGCGTTGTCGTAGCCATTCGTTTAAATCTGCGCTGGTGCTCGGACGGCCTTGAGTTCACGTGCTGGAATGGTGAGTTCGTCCAAGCCGCCTTCATCATCGATGCAATGGGTTCAACAACTGCTAAAAAGTATCGGGCGAAATAGGGGCAAGATCAACGCAAACTGATCCACCAAGGATCATAATCGATGGTTCAGTGCAGGTGGCGGAAGCGGCCGCTCCCGCTTTGGCGAGGAGGTCTGTGTCATTAAGGTCACGGTGGTCGATCCACCATTTGGCGTCCGTGATGACGCAGCAGGCGCGGTAATCACTGGAACCAGCTGGTGGGATCGTAGCGATGATTGCCGCGAGACGCTTAGCCCGGATAGTCGAAGCCCACGCCGCCTGTTGATCGCTCCCGGACAGCAGTGGCAGATCAAGGTGCGCAATCGCAGCGCTGGCGCCAGCGATCACGTCGGCTTGTTCCGCGCGTTTCTCGGCGACGAAGCAGCTCTTGCACTTCGTTGTTTTCAGCCAAGCTGCCTTGCGAGCCATCTGACTGGCAAAACCGGAGAGATAATGGGCCTGCTCATGACCGCAGGCATGCGCGATATTGTATTCCATAAAACGACAATGCCGAAGATTGACCAAAGCGCAAAGTGCTTGAGTCAGGCTGAATCAAATCTGCGGTGAGTTGCCAGTGGTCAAATCCTTCCGCGCTCAGGCAGGTGTGACGCCATGGGCGTTGACTATATCGGGTCCGACCAACGTGCCGACGAGCCGAACCCGCTTTTCGATGAGATCAACTGGTGTACGATGCAGCTCAAGCGCATAGCGGCCACCACGATCCCGACGCAGGTAGAAGGCTGCACCGTCACCGATCAGCGTACCGATCTCATCTACTCGTGATCCTATTACTAGCATGTTGATCTCGGCAAAAATTTGAACCTGCGTTCGGGCCGTCCTTATCCACCGCACGGCAGATTGATGATCAGCGATCCCGCTCTAAGCGTTTGCGATCGGCTTTGCGCGCCCGGCTGATTGCCGCTGCGCGTTCGCGCGCGCGGCGTTCAGACGGCTTTTCATAATGACGGCGAAGTTTCATCTCCCGGTACACGCCTTCTCGCTGCAGCTTCTTCTTAAGTGCGCGCAACGCCTGATCGACATTGTTGTCACGGACGATGATCTGCATAAGTGGCTTTCGAGGTTGTGGCCAGGGCGATGCAGCTCTGTAGGTCAGGCAGGCAGCGATGCCAAGGCGAAGCAATGCATGATGCGTTGCAAAGCCGAGGCAGCGATCCTCCTTAGATGCGTACCTTCAGCGCGACAGTTGCTTACGTGTCCGCCATCAATGATGTCTCATAGATTTCGCGCGAGGGAAACATCATAAACATTAGAAAATCCCAAACCTTTTTATAGCGTTGGGCGAAGGTCCTGAAATCAAGCACATTCATAGCAGTATCGTAGTAGCTTATGCTATAGGTTGTATTGAGATCAATTTGGTTTTACCAACGTTGACGTTAACGGCGAGAAAATCATCCTTTAGCGTGACTAATGCGTATGTGTGGCTTGCGGGCGAGTCTACTTGTTAAAGCTTGGGCAAATACTACTTGCATTTAAAAAGGCGAAAACAGCGAATAGCGATATTACTTTTGTAGATTTTTACGTGAATTTCGTGCCATAATAGACTTTAATGTATTTCCGCGAATTGCTAGCTGGTTCTGACAAATCGTGGAAGTTGGTTTTATTTCTTTTTGAAATTCCACCCCCTTTTCAAAGCTCGCATGCGCGGTTGTAATCAAACCATGACCAAGACGGCTCAGTGTCAACTCTTGCTCGTTCGGAAAAGCCCGCATCTGCTCTGCGTCGGTGGTAAATTTCGAGCAATACCCTAGCGCAAACTGAGCTTGGCTCCACTCGTAAAGATCATACGCAAGCGCCTTCGAAAAAGGCCACTCGGTTTGAGTTGGGGGGCGTTGTGTCCACGCTTTATCAAATTGCGCCTGGTCTTCGGCAACAGCGCTCTGCGCTGCCATTAAAATCAAAAGCCCAAGCATCTTCTTCTCCGAATCGTCATCGTTGGACAGGCTACAAATCACCATTTCGCCATTTGATGCAACGCGCAGGATGTGCCGGTACAACGTTGTCTGTCTTAAGCGAAATCGGTATCATCATGCTCCTGTGGACCAGGTGTTCAAGCCTTAAACACGTCCGAATGGCGAGTAATAGTGAAATATTGCATGGAGGCGGCCCTTCTCCGCTAGGCGCCAATTTAGCCGTAGAAGAAGGGGGCTGCGACGTTACGTTCCTTGTTTTTGGAACTTGGTTAGCGAGTTGGACTGGGACGCCGAGAGCTAATCTTGCTCTTTGCCATCAAGATGCGTTTCCTTGCGAATATCCGGTGATATTTAGGCAGATGTCTTATGTCACATATTGTACAAATAATGAATCCTGCAAGACTTCCAGAAGTCATAGAGGCGTAAACGTTGTTGCCGCAGGAGTATATGTCTGCAACAACAACGCTAAACAACGCTAAACAACGCTAAACAACGCTAAACAACGCTAAACAACGCTAAACAACGCTAAACAACGCTAAACAACGCTAAACAACGCGGTTGTTCAAGGCGGTGTACGCAGGATCAGGCCTTGGTTATCGCCAACCTGGCTGTCGTGGTGCGAGCGGTGTTGGCTTCACGTTCGCAAGTAGCCTGCGCAATGCTTGCGCTAGATGACACTCGGTTGTGGTTGACCGACAATTTGGCGCAAATTGCGCGTGCTAGTATGGTCGCACAGGCAAAGATGATGAGTACTGTTGGGTGCATGGCAGCTTTACAGAGTTCCGGCCGTGGCCGTTTAGCCGCCACGGCTTCAAGCATGAGCTCGCAGGGGCGGAAAAGCTAAGGTGTGATGCAACAGTCAAAGGCGGAGATGAGAGCGAAAGGAAGGTCCGAACGCTTCGAGCACGTAATTGCGTTCTGGGCCCAATCTGCAAGTTTACTAGAGGGTGGCAGCCGCGATCAGGGTTGAAACAGCGAGCCAGCATTCGGGAGTATCTAACCTATGCAAGCACTGCTAATAACTGCTGCTATATCGAGCGAAGCTCAAACCGGACATTATGTTCATTCACCCTTAAGGTCCTGTGGAGTCAATCATCAGTCCGACCGGGTTAATAGGTAGATTATACATGTGCGGAACCAACGATGAGAAAATTCTCAGCTGAAGACGTATGGGCGCTGTTCATTGCTGCGATCCTTGCCGTCATTAGTGTCAAGACCGGCTGGCTTGATTATGTGCGCATAAAACTTCATTATGGCATGCGGTTTCGGCTGGATGATTTTGCCGGAGCGTGCCTGATATTCCTCGCTGTGGCGCTCGTTATGTTCGTTCGCCGTGAATGGCAGTTACGTGCGTTGTTGGGGCAATCTGTTGTTCGAGAACAGGTGGCCCATGATGCTGCTCGTCGAGATTACCTCACTGGACTTCCAAACAGATTAGCATTGATGGAGTATCTTCAGAGTTCGCAGGGGATAAGCATAGCATTTCTTCTTGTGGACCTTGATGGTTTCAAGGCAGTCAACGATGCACATGGTCATGCGGCAGGAGACACCGTTCTTAAAGCGATATCCGAGCGCCTACAGAGAATTTGCGCTGATGTAGGCGGGATTGTTGGTCGACTCGGCGGAGACGAATTTGGCTTCATCATAACTATGTCGACTGACAAAAGTTTAACGTTTATTACAGACCAAATTATTGAGTATATAAGTGAGCCGATCCAGCTGACGACCGGTAGGGTCAGTATTGGCGCTTCGGTGGGTAGTGCCACTTCGATGAACGCTCAAGATAACCCCAACATCTTGCTACAGAACGCAGATCTAGCGATGTACCGCAATAAGCCAAGGACACATGTAGACTGCCCGTTGTGCTCGGGTAGGGCGGTAACACCCAAAGTGAGTCCTGTACCCCGAGAAAGCTAATCCGAACCTATGCTTACCATCCCAGATGAATTTGTGATGCAGGCGTTCAAATAGGGGCGATGCCGCCGCGGTGGCAAAGTCCGATCCGGTCTCCTGAAGGATATTTATAGGGGTTTAGTATAGGACGGAGCCCACGTTGGTTAGATCGCGTGGATCAGTAAACAATCTGGAGATGTCTCCCTACGGGCATCATCACACGTAGCTGGGAGCGTCGCCGTGCGCGGCTTCGGCGCTCAAGGAGCAACGCCCAAGTCAGCCTACATTCGTAGCGCGATCTGTCCCGCCGAAGGCATAGCGCGGGTCTGCTCCTGTGTTTTTGCAACGCCTAAACAATGACGCTGGGCCTGGCATAGACCGCACTTGCCCTCGCACCCTGCGCCTATATCGTGATGCTCATAGATGAGGCTGGATGGCACATGACCGGCAACGTGCTGCCCAACTGCATCTTTACATCCAATGACATCATCGTCGATCATTGCTGCGAGGCATGGAACAAACTCGGCGATCAGCCTTGGAGCATCACCAGCTCGGCTGTAGAGAAACGTCGTCGGTTCTGATGAGTGCAAATTCGTATGAGATACGCCGATCAGGTGTGGGTGCTGCCTTACGATAAGCCGGGGGCAACGCTCATATGCGCTAACTTTAGGGTTCGTGCAGGCCGCTGCGGCATTCCCATGCCATGCGGGATGGAAACGGACTACGCCGACCAGCACGTCGATTGCGTAAGCACCGGCTATCGGTAAAGTCCCGCCAGTTTTTTCAAAGGGAGTACAAAGATTATGAACATTGCCGATCTGACCAAAGGCGTCGCAGAGGCGACTGGCTCGACCGACGCTGACGCGAAAAAGGCGATTACGGCCGTATTCGACCAGATCGCGAATGCCGCAGCGAAAGGAGAGGAAGTTTCCATCCCGGGGTTCGGCAAGTTTACCGTAAAGGATCGTCCGGAGCGTCAGGGCCGCAATCCGTCAAATGGTGAGGCGATCACCATCGCGGCATCGAAAAAGGTGGCATTCACGCCAGCCAAGGGGCTGAAGGACAAGCTCTGATATCAACGTGGCGACTTCGGGCGGCTGCCGGGTACACTCGGGCGTAGAGCATCCACTGACCTGTGGAAACGCTCAACGCATGGAGCGCTTGCTGCTTGAGTGGTATCGCGCCAGTCAAAATCCCAAGCCAACCGAAGCGAGCAGTCGTTTAAGGCGGTTGGACGGGGCCGAAAGATTCTCTTCCGGCCTCGTCTTCTGATCGTTTGTCTCGTAGCTGAAAGACGACAAGTGGTTTCTGCGACAGGCAGCTATTCTTCTCAGTTGCTGTCGTCTGCCGCGATTTGAAACAACTTGGCCCGAGCTGCAAGCTACGGCGCTAACTCCCTCTCCTGACGAGGATTACGCAGGCTCCAGCCACCAGCGAGCTCACCCTCTGCCATTTCTAAGCCGCTTCTTGCCGCCGCAGAGTGATATCGCGGAGAGCTTGGCGTGGGCGGCGCTCGCTTCCACACGCGATGTAATCGGTAGGAAAGTCGCCGGAGATGACCCACCAGCCGAACCAACCGGGCTGTTCAACACTATTAACAGCCGAAATCCAAATAATCAGCGTAACATGCCGCGCAGGCCAGTCTCCCACAGTAGGAGACTGGCTACCTTCGTCGGCCAAATATGAGAGAACCTGTTGACGTTGCCCGACGCACCAAGCGTCGTCCTCTCCCTCGGCAAGGTCATTAAGCATCACCCGACGCTCTCATGACCCAGAGCCGTCAGCAAGACCCTAATGTGGTCTACTGGTCGGTAGCCTAACCCATGGCGAGACGCGAACCCGCCAAACAGCTTCGTGAAAAGCTGCCCGCACCGACCGCGTCGAAGCCCGACCGCAAATTAGCGCTGCAATGCATGTCCGCAAATGAAAAGTGCAAAAATACGGCATGGCATGACTGAGGTTGGGCGACTGCAGAAGGGCCGCTTTCGTGCCCAACAATCTGGCTCGCCGCAGGCGCGAGAAGCCGGTATCGGGTCAGATTTCAGTCCTTGTGCCAAGGTGAAAGCATCTTCGACATCAACGCCAAGGTAATGGCGGCATTTTATGTCCGGCGACACCATGCTGCGAACGATATTGTACGAAGCGGCGTAGACACTGATCACCAAGAGCCAGCATTGCTCGTGGCTCAAGGCCTAGGCGATGAAGATCGCAAAGCGCCGGGGCATGCGTCGCGCCATTGTCGCCGTCTGGCCGTCGTCTTCCATCGCATGCGGACAAACGGCACCGCCTTCCGCTGGGGCAGCGAACCCGGCACCGTGGTCGTCGTCTGATACGATTTCATAAAGGAGCTTTTACGGTTCTGCCTCGGCAAAAAGAGGTCCTCACGGGGACGAAGGTGACGTGAGATCGTAATGGCTGCAGCCCCGCTGCCAGCAGCAAGGGCGTCCAAAGATGAACTCATGCCGCCTTTCTTACTCCATCATGGGGCTACGTGCCGACCCCGGAGAGAGGCACGAATCCAGTGTGGCGACATTGAGCTGGGCAGGAAACAGTATCTGCACTTCGCCGCCTGCCAATCCTTCACGACCGGCGCTCTCGCGGCGGCGGAGAGTGACGTCTGCCTGTTGACTCAGGCCGCGATAGAAGCGCCCAATCCGCAGACCCCCACTTTTGGCGGTTCAACACGCCGATGCGTGTCCGCCGCTCAAATGAGTTCAGTCCTGTGAGTCTCCATGCTACCGGCGTCGGATGCAGAGGAATCGACCTAAGTGGCGGGCTGATCGCGGCGCGCGTGCTATAAAGACCCTAAACGAAATCGAAGCTTCAATCGCCGCGCTGCCAGCAGAAGACCTCTTGGATCTACACGACATATTCCGCGATTTGGTCAACAGCCCGCTCAACAGTTTTGCTTTGGCTGAGATGCGGCGAAGGCAGCTATAGATTTGGGTGGCCGACTAACGACGGCCGCTGTCCGCGAGGCATGCGCTTCAACGATTGGCCTATTGCTTGGGAACAATCGAGTGTCGTCGCCGACCAAGCTCGGTCAGGTGATCTACCACAGCATCTGGTAATGGGTTGGCAAAGCTAAGGCCTGCAAAGCCACAGCCGCACCAGACGATCCATGCCCCGTAAGTCATCGAATCCTTAATAACGAGCGTCATAAACGAGCCGACCGGCAACCGCGTCGACGTACTAATCAGCGCTCCAATGTTAGAGACGTTCAACATCGTAACCGAGTGATCGTCGCGTAGTGCGGATTTAGCCTGCACCACAAGTCGAACTGGTTTACGTTCAACCTCGCGCTCATCAAGCGCATCGAATACCGTGGTTCGTTTCGCCGCGCTTCTCATCATTATGCGTTTACGAGTAACTCCTTACGCGTTGCTTAAATCGGCATAGGATGCATGTTTCAAAATCTGCACGTGGCTTTGCAGGGGCGGTTCATTGCCGAAGGGGCAAGGCATGCTGCGCCCCGCTGGCGCCCTCGTCCCTGGCGCTCCATATTCCATCCATGAACCACGACAACATCGTTTACCGCACCGCGGGGTGGATTATCCCCTTGGTGATCGCGATCGTCTTCCACGAAGTCGCCCATGGCTGGGTCGCGAAGTGGCTGGGCGACCCAACTGCCTCTGAGCGACGCCGGCTGACCTTCAATCCTATCCGTCACGTCGATCCGGTCGGCACGATCATCCTGCCCTTAGGTTTAGCCATCGCGGGCGCGCCGGTGTTTGGTTGGGCTAAGCCGGTGCCGATAAACGCTGAGCGGCTGCGTAACCCGCGCTGGGGAATGGTGCTAGTCGCGCTCGCGGGGCCAGGAATGAACCTCGCGCTGGCGACCATCTCCGCAGTCGCGCTGGGGCTCGCCGGCGCGGCCGTAGCCGGCTCCGCGCCGTCGGGTGTAACCGCCTTCCTGCTGGCCAATCTCTTAAACTTCCTCCTCGTCAACGTCTTTCTGGCGCTGTTCAACTTGTTGCCGCTGCCGCCGTTTGATGGCGGCCATGTGGTTGAAGGGATCCTGCCGCGCCGGCTGGCCTATCAATACGCCAAGCTCGGCCGGTTCGGCTTCCTGCTCATGATAGGACTGCTGGTGCTACTTCCGATGGCGCTTCCACAAGCCAATATTGTCCAGCGTCTGGTCGGGCCGCCCGCCGAGGCGGTGATCCAGCTATTCCTCAAGCTTGCCGGCGCGATCGCCTGAGCCTTTGACCACGCCACCTCCGTCCTCATCGCGCGGGCAAAAGCTGCCGGACGGTTCGCCACCGAAGCGCGAACATCCCGCTGTCGCAAAAAAGTGGACATATGCAACGTCAGAAACTCAGACAGACCGTGTGAGAACCCCGCCTGAGGATTTCCGTAGATCGCAACAGATGGTTTGTTGCTGGCACGGCATCTGTTTGAAACGAACCGCTCACAGCTTCTGCTGCTGCTTGAGGCAGCTGATGATTATAACGAGCCGGACAATCATCAGGTTCATCAAGGCTTTCGTCGACGGGTTCGACCTTGGCACAGCCGGGTTCGTTCGCGTATCGCTAAAGGCAACGGGTCGCCTGGGCTACGATCCGGCTGATCTGCTCAAGCTCTACATCCATGACTACCTAAACCGGATCCGGTCGAGCCGGCACCTTAAGCCGAGACACACCGCAATATCGAAGTCACCTAGCTGCTGGTGCAGATGTGCTTATCAAATAAGATAAACGACGCCCGCTATGAAGGTTGCCCAGAAAGCGATCGAAACCGGCAACGCTAATGTCAGCGCTCGCATAACTTCGGTTTCGTGCCTCATGTCCGCTGGAATGATAGTCGCGCGAGGCGCTGCGACCCGAGACCCGCGAGACATAGCGCTTCGCGCGGGTCGCGTACCCGAGATAGGAGAAGAAGCAGATCGGAAGGTTTTGAACGAGGTTTTCATTGACTTGATCCATCATGGAACGACCCTAACATAAGCTACATGTAGACCATCTTGACAAACTTCAATTGGAGCAAACGCAGCATGACGCTACTTGTGCTTTGTTGCACTGCGGAATTAAATATGCACTAAGTTCAATGCTTTGAAAAAAACTGACGCCAAACGGCGGAATTCTGACCTTTTAAAGGCCCCTTTGATACTCAAGCTATTGTGCACGTGCTCACTAGATCGCTGAACTTTTTTGCGGTGAAGTGATAAAATGCTGATTTATCAGCATTTGATGAAGCTGGCTTAACTCCAGAGCTGCAATTTCGATGAAGCCGGCAACCAAGACTGGCACTCTGTTGCGGGCTGATGAGGTTAGATGCCGCCTGACATACGCAGCCTATTCCGCAGCCGTTCGTGCACGTAAGTCGAACGCATAAGGCACGTTGAAGTTAAGAGTTAGACCGTGCTTGTGCACCTTTTTGTTAAGTCTCTCGTAAGGGCGCTTTTGGCAAGTACACCGATAAATCGGAGAGTACACATGCCTAAATGGTACTGGAGGCTGTATGACTTCCTGGTCGGAGCCGTCCTCACGTTGATCACATCGGCAATTTTCTTTACACTAGCGGCTCTTGTCCTAAAGTGGTGACGTTAGCGCGTCCGATCGCCATCCAGTCGCTCTCCGCCTCATCAATTGCCGCGAACGCCTCGCTGTCGGCCTGCTGCGCCACAGATGCGCGTAGACAACCTCAGGATCGCTATCCCTCAAAAGGACGCGATCGGCGAGAGCAGGGGAGGCGCTAACGATCACCAGTTTACTGATGCCGACGAACGCGAGTGGAGGCGATTTGTAAGCCGGTTTAGTTCATGACTACATTGGCCGGACAGCGAGTTCGTGGCTCGTGCTTTTGGTTCGCCATCAATCGGCTGGACACCAGGCATGGTTCAGATCATGCCTTACTAGCCCGCCGCATGCGCCGCGAGTTTGCTGCACAATACTGCGATCTAACAATGGCTGCTCTCATCAGGCAGGTTCTCGTTGAAAAGTTTCCCAGCCATTCTCCTCGGACGCAAGGAGCCTTGGCGGCGGGGAGCGGTCGATGAGGCGCTGCTACGGCTACATGGCAGGCAGGAAGTGTCTGAGACAAGCAAACGATGACGCAATAAGCTCGCGGCATTGAGTGACGAGCCGGACGAGATTGCGGTCCCGTCCGGCTCTAACCACCAAGCTTGGGGTCCGAGTGACGGTGGCTGATCAGCTTGTAACACGAAGTTCCGAAGCGGCACTATCAGCTATTCCGTTTGAAAAATAAGCCGCCCAAAGGCAGCCCTAGTTCGATAGGAATAACACATCCCCGACGTAGCGTTGCCGCTAGAGAGAAAGAGAATCAGGGTCGGCAATTCACTTCCGCATTTTTACACATCGTTAACTATCCTCTACGTAAAGAGAACCCGCGCGCTGCTCCACACCCCCCAGTGATGGCGCGCTGTTCAGTTGCTACCCCAGACCGGCACAGTTGCTTATCTTGCCGGTCTGGGATCTGCTTCTAAGAGCTTGGCACTTGGCTTTCGCTTACCTCGATCAAGATTACCCCTGCTCAAGTGAGTGCAATCCGCCGCTAATTTGGTGCATCCGGCCGGCGCAACTGCGCCTGTACCACCGCTGCATATAAACGCGTGCCACGAGCTAACGTTCGTACGGCAGGCCAACCGCACATAGCCGCGTCTGAAAACGAGCCGGGCGGATTGTTCACATACGTCCGGCTCTAACCACTCGCCTTTGGGGGGGTGAGGGTGGCTGGTACTCTTATAGGTCAGATGGAGCCGCTTTCGGGCTTCTGCCTTATCACATCACCAAAGTTATTGCCGCTCTGATCGGCGACCAGAATTTCGCTCGCTCCCAGCCGCTCGACGATCCACTTGACGATGGCGGCATGCGCCTCCGCCAGCGTCTGCTGGTGGCCGTTCCGAGCGGCGTTGTAAGTCAGCGGCCTCAGCTCCAACAACGCTGCCTGTACCGTCGCCTCATACCTGCAGTAGAACATAAAAATAACTTCAAGAAAGCAACTTAATGAACTAGCATCAACACGATCGTCGCTGCCGCCTCTAGGAATATAGCCGCTCCCATAAAGTGTTGATGGCTCAAGTATCGCGGACCGTGTTACGGAGTGCTGGATGGAGACGTTGATCTAGCGCAGCCCCAAACTCTCCAGTCATCACGGCAATTCCCAAGGCCCAGTCGATCATACCGAAACAGTTCTGATATTATGCATGCGCTCCGCACACTAACCGAGAATCGGCCGCAGCTGGTGCGACGGCGATGTCCGGATGTCGCAGCGATTCACTCTGAGGTCGCGAAGGATGGGTGGCGGATGATGATTGAGGATGCCACCGGTGACGACGAGGGTTGACGCAAAAGAGCGTCCGAGCCGTGCAGGAGTGAACGCAGCGCAAACAATCTAACGGTCTCAGGCTCGCTGAACCAATATAAGTTAATTTCTTCCTACATATTTTATTAGGTAATATCCCGTATCAGCAACTTGTCTCCGAGACGAAAGCTTCAGGGGTCGCGCATTCCGTAAGGAGGGTTCGATGATTGAAGAACAGCGTCTCGCATTTCTACGATATCGTAAAGAACAAGAGCTAGAAACTGCCTACCGCTCGATATCCACAGCACGGAAGATTTGGCACCTCGCCATTGCGGGTGAATATTCCACGCGGATCCTGGAAATCGAAAAGATCATCGCAGCGGGGCAAGTCGGCGCGGGATAGTAGGATATCGACGATGACGGTTACACTGAGACGATTATGCCTGGTCTAGCGTTGTTCACTGGCACCTATCCACCTGATGCATTCACCTTTGTCGACGTCGTGGCAGATAAAGCGTGCTCCGGCTGTGCGCCAAACTCAGAAAGAGGCGCTAGAGCCGAAGCCCGAGCGTTCAAGGTGGTAAAGAGAGAAAGCCTTCTGGCGCCGGCTACACGTCTCAACCTGAACGGATACGTCATTGTACGTAGCGCAGCTAGCCCAAGATGTACGTGGCTCCGCAGCTTTAATACTCTGCCATGCCGGACTCGCAGACGATCACCGATGTAGAACCGCAGTGGTCAGTGTGAACACAATGCCGGCGCCGAACAGCGCCAGAACCATGACAACTGCGGCATCGTAAAATTTCCAGATCCAGTTCCGCATGCGGCGCTCCTTTGCCGGAGCCTTGCAGTAGCATCTGTTAACTGCTGATTGATGGCAGCCCGCATTGTGGCCGGATGTAAGCGCAGCGGCTTTTACCCGGACGCCAACCGCCGGCGCGTCAATGCGCCACGCTCGCGTGCGCTCTCATCAAGTCTGGATTGTCAGGCAGAGCCGTCAAAGCCGATCGCACAGCTGGCAAGGTTAATACAAAAGGGTTGATTGGGACTGAACCAGATACGCGGCAACGGTCTGAGCGGAAACGAATGACGGCGTCGTGATTAACAAAACGGCGAGCAGTTGGCGGAAGCAGCCGAAACACCGCTTGGTCGCGTCAGATGTGCTTCGACATGATCTGCGAGGTGAGCGACATCGAGCACCGGCTTACCAAACCCGACCACCCGTGGACGAACGGTCAGCTCGAGCGGATGAACCGCACCATCCAGGAGGCGACCGTCAAACGCTTGTATTACGAGAGCCACGACCAGCTGCGGACACACCTTGCCGACTTTATGGCTGCCTACACCTTCGCCCACCAGATCAAAACGCTTAGCGGCCTCACACCCTACGAGTACATTACCAAGATCGGACGTCAGAGCCAGACCGGTTCATCGTCGGTCCGATCCACCAGATGCCGGGACTAAACACCTACCTATGCGCCTCGGATATCGCTGGTCCGGCTTTTTTTAGGGCGGGAACAAGCAAAGGCCAATCATCATCGGCACTTCACGTGATGCCAAGCGCGACCAATCATTGATTTAAATTTCGCGTTCTTGCCGAGCGAAAATATATATTGCCGCACCACGCCGACGGAGTGTCGACCCTTCTTCGGCATCACCGTGTCATCGATGACGAGCAGAGCACCGGTGCCACCAACCAGCGGTCGGCTTCCTTTAGCAGCACAGCTTCGAGCGGAGCGCTGTCCCGTATCCCCGCTGCTTTGGAAATGATGAAGCTCGTCGTATCCGGCTTCTTCACCCCAGGCGGTCATCAGCTGCACGCTCTTGCGGTCGCCAGGACTAATCAGACCGGCGATGTACTGCAGGCACATCTTACACCGCTAGATGTGACAACCCCGCCAAAAAACGGCTCAAGCTATCGCTCCAGATCGATCCGCCAACTCTCGTCCATCGCGATCGTGGGACGTCCGTCAGTCTAAACTGACAAACAGAAATCAACAACGATTTCAGCTGGCGCTTCGAGCTACCAGAGCGGCCCTAAGAAGGTAGTATTTTGAATTTGCCCGACTGTCGTCAGAGATAACGTTTTACCACTTAGAAAGGGCCGCCAATCACTTGGCGGCCCCTTCCAAATTTAGCCAAGTTGGCTCGCTTAAGCGAAGGCAACCTTCGTCGATTTGCGGCGGTAACGCATTGCAGCGCCCATGCCGACGAAGCCGAGGATCATCATGCCCCAAGTCGCGGTCTCAGGAACCGAAGGCGTGAAGCTAATGCTGCCGCCGTACGAACCATTGCCGCGCGAATTGCCATTCACCACGATGGAATTCACACCCGCAAGCAGCGTAACACCCGAGGCGGAGACGGTCTCGACGATACCCTGCGCATCCCGAGTGATCGCGGCGGCTACGCCGTTGATCAGGACCGAGGTAAAATCAAGATCGGTAGCGTTGTGGAACAACGATGCAACGGTCGTCACCGTACCGCCGCCCACGCCATCCTGGAAAAGCTGGAAGTTGAAGGTGTCGGTAAACGCGCCAACCGAGCTGATCGTGTTGCCAATGTTCGCCGAAATCGAGCCGCGATAGCTGGGATCGGTCGCGGCCGCATCCGGCGAAACGTTAAAGCTAGCCTTCGGCGCAAGAGCGTTGGTGCTATCATCAACACAGTAGCCTGGCTCACACGTCACGTTCGCGTAAGCCGCAGGAGCGCCCATTACCGAAGCGGCGATACCGGCAATTACAAAGATAGATTTCCGCATACATATTCCCTTTGGCAGCTAGGCGATGATTCGCCATCGGCCCGAAAATACGAGCCATTCTTTGGTTAACACGTCTACAGACATCAGTCTATGCTGCATTTGCTAAGCGCCACGTGCCTGCTTAGGCTTGTTAAACAATCTAGGGTGACGAGAGCGTGATGCGACTTCCTGCCGTCTGTCGCCCCCGTTTTTAGCTACATGGCCGGAAAGGGCCTGCAAGTCGCAACTAAGCCATGACCGCTCGTCGTTCGTGGAAGATCAATGTGGTCGAGATAATGTAGAAGATGTCAGCGAGGCCGATCTTGCGGATGAACAGCGTCAACAAGTCGTTCTGCCGCGCGAACAGGTGTTCGGTTCGGGCGTAGAAGAAATTTGACAGCGTCGGTCCGCGCGGTGCGTACCGGAACGGGCTTGCTCCCGGGCGTTTTGCGATGAATGCGCCGACCTACTGAGCTAAGCCACGCGTCGTTGGATCGGCTGCGATACGCGATGTCATCCTTCGCCGCTTTGCAAGGGCGCTTCGGGCCGTCGAAGCCTTGAGCGAACCCGCCCAAACATCTGAAGCCTGATCGTCGTTGATCACCACGTCGCGCAGCATGCGTCCGTCAAAGCAGGCGGCACTGATGACCATACCGCGACGGACGGAGCCGTACCGCCGGCAGACCGCGAGACTGCTTTTGCACCCGACGCTCGGGTTGACGATGGCGACCCCTGGTTTGCCCGCAAGCCGCGGTTGGCCTTTAGCGAACGTCAGCGTCCAGCGCGCATTGGTGCCTTTAGTGCGCGCGTTGTTCACTGTTCTGCGCCGCCAGGATTAGCTCCTTGAGCATCTCCACCAAATCGTAGGCCAGCCAACCGCCGCTTACACCGTCGTGAGCCAGCGCCTCTTCCATCTTCGAGCGGAACGCCTCGAAGTCGACGCTCCTGTTCATCGTCTCGAACAGATCGCCGCAATCTGACAACCGCTTCAGCTGCTCCGAAAGTTGGAACAACCTTACCTGCCACATGCGCCGCACCTTACGCAGGCGAAATGAAGATTTTTTGCTGGACCATGCTAGGGATGTTAGGCTTGCCCAGCTGCAAAAGGTGACGATCTCTGCTGTTAGTTCAGCCATTCGCTCCCCAGACGCACAGTTGGCAAAATCAGACGCCTTACAGCAATTTGGACGTAATCGGACCCGGACAGGTCGCAACCAATTTTATTCAACGTGGTTTGAAGGGTGGCCCGTTCGCCTCGCACCCTCGTGACGCTTCGTTGTGCGGACATGCGCCAAGAAAGTTGCGTTGCCAATTATGTATCGCCGGGCCAAGCGCCGCGGCTCGCGGAAGAGACGAAAGGCCCACTCGACGCGTAGTCGCCGTAGCCATAACGGTGCGCGCTGCGCCGTGCCAGCATAGAAATCAAGTAGTGCGCCAACGCACATCACCGTTACACCAAGACGATCAACATTTTGCGCCGCCCATATTTCTTGTCGAGGATGGCCCATGGCTACCAGTACGAGGTCTGCCGCCGATGCTTTGACTCGGGTTAAAAGGCGTGCTTCATCTTCATCTGCAAAAAAGCCATCTTGTGTGCCAACGATTTCAATATGGCGATGCTGTAATGCTATGGCTTGAGCGGCGCGCTCAGCAACACCAGGCGGGCTGCCAATAAGAAATACGCGCGTCCCGCTGGGAAGGTGGTCCAATAACTCCGGCGTAAAATCTGTACCATTGAGGTTGTCAGGAAAGGGTTGACCGTATAGCCATTTACTGGCTATTTCTATTCCTATTCCATCATTTAAAATTAAAGCGTGGTTTATTGCAGATAGAAAATTTTTGTTGTGTTTAGCTGTGTTAACTGTATGTGCATTAGCAAAGCATATTATATATGGTTGTCTGGACCTTACTGCTTTAACAGCAATGGATATTGCTTCATTCTTCGCTAAAACAGCGATATCAATGCTGCCTATTCTTCGATATTGTATTTTGTGCTCTGCGATAGCATCCATAATCCATTAACTTTCATTAGTAAAATTCTGCGGCGACGGGTTTATCCAACTTGGATAACTACAAGTCTGTTGCATTATAACGCCATTTGACGGGCTATTTGTAAATGCTCGTTGATGTGATTGGGCGGCGTCGCGAGAGATGGAATGCCATGGCATGTTCTAAAGAAGTTCGGTGTTAGCATAGCCGGGAACAATCGCGGTATTCCAGCGATATGACGACCGGAATGGATTGTCACAACGCTCATTCCACCGGCAAAGCGCGGCGCGGCGCTGTACCACTGGTATGTGCGAAGCTTAGACCAGCACCCGGTATCATCAATGGCCAGTTGCTAATGAAGCCCAGACTTCAGTGTGTTCGCGGCTATGAGGTGTTCAATAAGATCTAAAGTCGCAAGCGTAACACCCTCACCAATATATATCCCTCTGAACTTCATTTGTGCATGCAGCAGATACTCATAGGGCAATGGCGCTGTAGGCAGGGACTGTGCGATGCAATAGTCTGCCATGGCAATTGGACTGGTAGGGCGCGAACTCAAAAAGCCTATTGAAATTCTAGGTATGGCGTAATTGAGGTTCTCCCATTTCAAGGGGGCTAAATTACGCGGCGGCGCTATGAACTGACGGATCAGGAGTGGTCGATCACTGAGCTTCGGCTGCCGAACAACCCGCGTGGCGTGTCCCAGGTCGATAATCGACGAGTACTTAGCGGGATCCTCTGGCGTTTCCAAACACGTCCCCCCCTTGGTCTGAAGTGCCCGCTATGGACCGTCGACGACTTGCTACAATCGTTTCGTTCGCTGGCGGAAGGCCGGCGTCTGAGACCGGCTTCTGGCCGCAGTTTCCGCGCTTTCGAGAGGATGTCCTGAAAATCGGTTCCACTTGCGTCCGTGTCCACCAGCATGGTGCGACCGGGAAGAAGGAGGAGCCGGCGATCATGGCATGGGGCGTTCCCGCGGCGGCCTCCCGAGCAAGATCCACACCGTGATGGACGCTGACGGTCGCCCCGTCGCCTTGCGGCTGCCTGGCGGGCAGGTCCACAACGCATGTGAGGCTGAGGCTTTGACGGAGGCCATGCCCGTCGGCGCGACCTCGCTCGGAGACAAAGGCCATAGCAGCAACGCCATCCGCGAGATGGCCGCAGAAAGGAAATGCTGGGCGAACATCCCCAACCACTCCGATCGCAAAGAGTGCTTCGCCTCTCCCCATGGCTTTACCGGCAGCGGACCTCGTCGAGCGATTCTTCAATGATATTAAGGTGTTTTGATGCATCGCCACGGGCTTCGACAAGCGCGCCGACATCTATCCTGCCGCCGTCGAACTCGTCTCCGTGCGGCTTTGGTGCAAAGCGTAATGAGCCGACGCCCTAAGATCATCAAGCGATCTGATGCCGCGAACGGCTTAAGTCCTTCTATGGCGCTGGATCTAACGCAGATCTTGAGAGCCGCAATATAGGGCTGCCACTCCCCACTGCGGCAACATCAGCCACGATGAGTCCTCGGGTTGACAGCCTTGGGTGAGGCGACGTTCGTAGTCTCAGGAGAATGCCACGCTACCCGATCCCAAGCAGCACGTTGCGTAGTCGAAAGTTCACCATCCGCATGCTGTTTTTAAATTGCAAAGTGTGGACCAGCAAATCCAGAAGGTGAGCAACTGCCGTGCGGTGCAAGGCTTGGGTCGGCAAAAGTGATTTGACAGTCGCCGGCACGATAAAGCTTGCCTCGACAGAGGGAAATTTGCCATTTAGCCTCGGATACGCTGCTCGAGGTGATCGTTCGAGTATGCGGTCTGGTTCCAGGGTGGAGTGCTTACGCGAAAAAATGCGCCTAATTGGATTGTAATCCATCCCCGCCGCCATCCGGGATCAGATCAGATCACTTTTAAAACGCTCGATAACATGCTGCGATAATAGCTGCCCACATCAGGAGGCTTATCGGCAACGCGATCGCAAAGCCGACGATAAATTTTGGACTGTCTGAACGCGGGCTTGTGACAAACAAGGCATTCTCCAAATCGAACCCCGTGTCAATTTCGCTAAATGAAACCTCGCGCGCAGCAGAGAAGTCCCTTTCAGAATGGTTAAACATTTCTTTTCCCGGTATGTATTGCATTAAACTGCTATTTTATGGGGGTTAAAAGAAAGTAATAGCAAATAGTTATTGTTTCAATAACCTTGTTTCGTCAATAATGCTATTTCTGCTAAGGCGAACCGGTTATGGAACCCCAAAGTTGTAATAATCATAACAACGACAAATGTGCGCAACCCTCACCCACGCCAAGGATCCGCAAAGCGTGGCGATCTGATTAACATTCTCTAGTCTCAGGAAGTTTGCACTGGCCGTTAATCCAGGCACATTTCGCACTTGCCGGTAATGGGCTGCGTCGCATCGTGCAGACGAGCAAGGATGGCCGGCGGTTTGACGACTTCCGGCGTTGACGGCTATTTGTGAAGGGGTAGCGGAAGCGAAGCTAACCTGCGTTTGACAGCGTATGTTTCTAGATCGTCCTAGGGCTCAAACCCAATTAGTGGGTTGAGGCGGAGCGGCTTTCCGGATTCAGTGCGGGCGTGGGTCACAGGGGTGCGGGGTGGCGCTGTTCTGGTTGTCGGACGAGGCGTGGGCTGCGATCGAGCCGCACCTGCCCAAGAACCAGCCAGGAGCGCGGCGGCTGGACGACCAAGGTCCACGCGCTCACCCACGTCATCGGCCGTCCCTATGCGCTGATGCTGATATTGGGCAACGTCAGCGACATGAAGGCCGCGCCCGCGCTCCTCGAACACGCAGGCCGCATGCGCTACCTGCTTGGCGACAAGGGCTACGATGCTGACCGGCTACGCCGCCTCGCTCGCGATGCCGGCGAGGTCCCGGTGATCCCCGGCCGGCGTAACCGCAAGCGCGTCATCCGCTACGACAAGGACCGATACCGCAGCCGGCATCTCATCGAGAACGCCTTCTGCCGCTTGAAGGATTTCCGCCGCGTACACACGCGCTACGACAAGCTCGCCGCTAACTTTCTCTCAGCCGTGGCGCTCGCCACCGCCATCGCTTTCTGGCTGTGAACGAGTCTGGACTCTAGATTAAATGGTGCGGTTCAACAAACGGCCACAGGCACGTTTATTGACGGCGAGGCACCAAGCTCTGAGCCGCTGGCGAGCGATGAGCAGCGCGACGCTCTTGTACGCACTCCAGATCTGGCTAGTCCCTTATAGAAAAAAAGGGGGAGGGGGAGGCTGACGGCTGATCGACGTTGCGATGATTGTGAGATGAATTCCACGTCTTGATCACCAAGCAAACGTTAGCCGAGCTTCGTGATGCTGGCTATTGCAAGCTGTTGTCGAGACACGCCATCAATTAAGTATGACGACGCTCCACGCGGCACACTAGTAGAGATTTGCCATGGACGAGACGTGGATGGAAAGAACAGGAACTTTCAGAAATCGTGTGCAGGCCGGCGATTAAACATTACGCCCCCGTGGTCCGGATGAAGCACTCGGGAAGCTTGGGGCCTAAAAAGCATTGCGGTGAAGCAGAACGCGGAATGTCATCGCGATGATCAGCAAATCTCGCCAGATAGACCAATTGTCGAGATATTCGAGATCAGCCTGCAGCCGATTGCGCAGATCCGATTCAAAAGCGGTCGCACCGCGGTAACCACGAATTTGCGCCAGCCCGGTCAGCCCTGGCTTGGTGGCATGGCGGTGCCAATACCGAGTATCGACTTCCCAAAATAGCTTGTCAGCCGCACGCGAGCCTAGCGCGTGAGGTCTAGGACCCACGATGCTCATGTCTCCCCTTAAAACATTCACAAGCTGCGGTAGCTCATCCATGCTGGTACGGCGAATAAATTTACCTACACGGGTAACGCGATCGTCATTGCGTGAGGCGGAGCGATCTCCGGCATGATCGGACTCGAGTACACGCATACTGCGGAACTTAAGCATCTTAAACATCTGGTTGCCGCGACCGATGCGAACTTGCTTGAAGAACACCGGTCCGGGGCTGTCGAGCTTCACCAATATGGCGACTACAGTAAGGATTGGCATCAGCAAAATAAGCGCGCATAGGGCAAGAGAGAAGTCAAACCCGCGTTTAATAAAGCGATCGAATAAGCCAAGCGGGCCGTTAGCAATTACAATCGTCGGCATACTAGCGTGGTGGCCGATGTTTAAGGGAGCGAGCATACTCAGTTCAGGCGCGACGATCTCACTTTGTATGTTAGCGCCTTTTAACGCATTGGCCCAAGCCATGCGGCGCTCCGCGGCGCAGGCGACAATGACACGGTCGGCACTTTCTAATGACTTGGCAAGACGGTCGTACATAACTGGATCGTGTTGATCGGGATCGAAGAATGACTCCGGCGAAATTACCACAGAGAAATTTCCTGGCGGCACAGGCTGGCCACTCTCGCAGATTAAAATCACGCTGAAAGGATTGCCACCGATGATTGATCCCATGTGCTTGACGAAGAGGTAACGTGATGCAGTCATTGTCAGAACTGCAAGTGTTGATCCAACCGTTACCAGCACGCGTGGAAAGCCTTCGGCAGCACGCACGCAGAAGGCGACGAAGATCACCGCGCTGATAGTTACAACTAATGCTTGGATGCCTTTAGCGATGGCACCTAATGGGTCCTGCAGATTCACTGCCGTATAGGCGTGAGCATTGAGTGCAGTGACGAGGTACACCGGAAGCAGCACGGCCAGCAGCACCAGCCAGCTCATATTTGCGCCAAAATTTCCGTGTATTAAAGCGGCGCTTAGAAAACCCCCTGCGATGCACAAAAAGTCTAGCATAACAAGCGTGGTAAAAGCACGAATCCGCAATGCTGACGCGCGCGGACGCCATGACTGTTTACTCAATTTCAGCACGGGCTACAAACGCCAATCAGCGCATCGGAATTTTTACGCATACTAGTACGCGATGCCAGCGAGACTAACTTCATTTCGAGCTTTCGGTAGAGCTGGTGGTTTACCAAGGGAACGTCACTATACGCGGAAAAGCAAAAATGCGAGGCAACTTTTGGAATTTTAAGGGGTAGGACAAAAATTTATATCGAAGTAAATTCGCGACAACCTACTTGTTAAACTAAATTACAAAAACAAACTCCATTATATAACTAAATTGCTAAAATTGCATTATCAGTTTAGCACTCTAAAATATAAAATGCATACGAATATCAATTCTTTGCTTTTTCTCGATCGTTCTGGGTTATACGCATGACATGCGTATACATAGCAATGTTAATTGCCGATATGACACTTGAAGTCAGTTAAGTTTCAATATTTTACAACTTGTCAAAACGGACCCGTAATGCTGGATTATCGGGCCTTGACGTGACTCCGATGGGTTTGCGATACCACCTCGAAAGACATCATGTGAAACTCGATCGCCCGTACAGCATAGCCACGACGTCTAAGCTATAGAAGCGATCTGACCGCTTCTGAGTGGGCGATCATCGCTCCGCTGGTGCCAAAGCGAGGGATTGAGGAAGGCGTCGGCCTGAATTGGCGCGAGGTTCTCGACGCAATCTTCTCCGTCCTGCGAGCAGGCTGCCCATGGCGGTTTTTGCCGGACCGCTTTTCGTCGGTGGACGCCCCTTCGGTTGCAAGCGGTATCTGGAGGTTCTGACACATACCCGGATGATGCCATCTGCCCGGCCTGTGATGCAGCGGTGAGCTGCTGGCCCGTAGGGAAGTTCGCGGACTGGAACCACCTCACCAAGAGCGTGCTCGTGGCACGGTGCAGAGCAATGGTTCTTCTGATGCCGTCTCGCCAACTGTTGTACCATGCCCTCCTCCGACCGACGGCTCCCTTCCAACGCCTCTGGCCCGCCTCTGCTTACTTTGCGGCTGCAACCAGAGCTCTGTCGTCCTCTTGTTTGACCAGCAAGCCCAGATCGTGCGCGCCACCTTGTTGGCGAGTGCCACCGTCACCCGCATGCGCGGCTTCCTAGCCACCACGCCCTCAAGCCATGACCCGGCCGGCACCCCACGCTTGCTCACCTGTAGGCAACCGCGCTGGCGCCGATGATGAGCAGCCGCCTGCGCGTTCGCTCACCCATCAAAGTGCTGGCCCCAGCTTCTGCTTGCCGGCGGTCGATGCCTGTTTCGACACCAGCCCGAGCCACGCGGCGAAATCACAGCCTTTTGCGCATGTTTCGGCCGGCGGTGCAATGGCCGCATTGGCCGTCGCGGTTATCGGGCCAATACCAGAGATCGTCATCAGTTGTCGGGCGACCTCATCCTCGCGGGCAGGGCGCGCAATCTCCTTGTCCAGCACCGCGATCGTTGCTCAAGAGGTCCTGTGGCTTGGTATTCCTTTGTGCGGCTTGCGCATGCCAATAGCGCTTCTGCCGGCTCCCGTGTTGCCATGGCGACATCAGTCGGCATCGAGATCGCCCGGCAGTTCGCGGATCAGGCCAGTTTTGTCGATCGCCCGAGCCGATGGGTGGTTGAGCAAACCATTTGCCTGGGTCGATCGCAATCGGCGGCTGACCAAAGACTTCGAGCGGAGCATCCAATCCGCAGCCGGCTCCTCTACGGCGCCTCAGCTATGATGCTCATCAGGCGCTTGGCTCGTTACGCACGAGATCCGAGACGGGCTTTCAATGCTGCATATTGCTGAGCAGTAATGTCATGTGGGGGGTCGGCGAAGAGCCACTAACGGGAGCCAATCGGAAAGGATAAGAAGCATTCCACCACTTTCCACCACCCCATGCGGTCCAGCCTATCACTATATTATCGGCATTGAGCTTTTTCAGCATAGCGGGATACTCTATCTGACACTGGTTATCTCCACTGCCCGCCATCTCGCCAAAAAATAGTTGCACCTTCTTTGTTTTGGCCCAGCTTATAACTGCGTCAATGCGGTTAGCAGCGCCTGCGACGCAAGCCGCATTCGTTCCACTGGAGTCCTTATCAAGGTATTGATGCACCTCAAAGGCGAAGTTATTGTTAGGATCAGTGAACCTTTCTGCAAAGCCGGCGTTACCGGAACTAATCCACGACCACGCACCTGTCCAACTAGCGCCAGGAACCATAAACTTGTTGGTAATATGCTGAGTACGAAGATCGTTAACTAGGCTCTGTACCACCTCCCACCAGACAGCCGTGTCTATATGACTTGGTTCATTCATGAGTCCGAGCCAAACCTTAGGATTATCCTTGTAATCACTAGCGATTTGCGTCCAGGCGTTAGCCAAGGCCTTTTCAGAGATGCCATTCGCTCCAACCAACGTCGAAACATTTGCATCAGGCGTGGCTCTCCGTGCTGCAAAATCATGCATATCAAGCACTACAGTCATGCCCTTTGAGGTGGCATAATTCGTGGCGGCCTTCAGCGCAGCGCGATCAGTAGCGGAAAGTGGGCCATACAGGTTAGGCTGCAAGCGTTCCCATCGAAACGGGATACGCAGAAGTCGAAACCCATTTGCATAGAAATAGTCGATTTCCGCGTTAGTCGGATAAACATATTGAAAGAAAATCTTGCCAGGGACGGTGCCAAATTCACCCCCAGACAAATTTACACCGGCAATCGGACCTCGAGTGGGTGCAACGTTTGGCATAGTAGCCGTTGGTACGCTCGGTTTTGTGCTAGAAGCAGCAGAGCTCATGGTTCCAGTTGCGGTGGTGCTAGTGGCAAAAGACGCTGCTGGAGCTGACACTACCATGACTGGGGTAGACGTAGAAGTAATCTGGGTTGTCGGGCTGCTGGTCGTCGCTGCTACTGCAGCAAGTGCCGCTGTAACAATACCAATCGCAACAAAGCTGGTTGATGTAAGATGTCCGGTGATCTTCACGACAGCTGGCTTTCGCTCGGGAGTTTTGGTCTGTCTTGACCTAAAAAATCTTTATCACCTCGCTTTAAAGTTATTTGTAACGATTAGGGTGAATAGAACGGTAAGATTCCAGTTAGTATAGTTGCGGCGCACATTTGAAAGTGCTCTCAGCTAGGCAAGCCAGTATCGCTAGAGCCAGGTCTCATCGCTTCAGCCGGTATATGACGGTTGCAGCGATGCAGATGGCGGACATGAAGGTAGGCGCGGGGCGATCGTCGCGCGCGTGTTTGCGCCGCCAATCCTTGAGCCTGCCGAACATGCTCTCAAGCTTGTGGCGCGGACGGTAGAGCGCTGCGTCATATGGATCGGCGTTTTCGGTGGTTTTGAAAGCATGCGAGCAGTGATCTTGCGCTCTGCCAACGTGGCGCGAAACCCGTCTGATGATCCTTCATTTCAGAGGACGCCTTGCTAAGCCTGAGCGGGTATGAGGTATGCAGTGGCGAAGACGAGGGGGGAAATTTCTCCCGAGATCGAGCGAGAGGCAGTTGCTTTGCTGGAGAGCAGCGGCCGGCCAGCGATGCGGGTGGCGCCCGACGTGGGCATTTTGCTATTGCGGACCTGGCGAACGGCGGATGGCGGCGGGAGTGCACGATCGCGAGCGGCTTCAGCACCAGGTATGCCGCCGCTGCCGTGAACAGCGGACCACGGCATCGGAGATTACGCGATTGAAGCATGAGCTGGACCGTACGCCTAGGGCGCGACGTGTAAAAAGGCGGTCGGCATCTTCGTGGAGGCGCCGAGATGAGCGTCAATCCATCCGCAACCACGCCGATCGTCGGTCGATCCGGCCCATGTGCCGGGTACTCGAGGTTCAGCCAGCCTTGGCGTAACCGCGCGGAGGTTTCGGAGCTGGACACCGGACTGCCTCCGTTCTTAGTTTCGATCGTGGTGTAAAAGCTTGGTCGGCCTTGAGGCAATCCGTGCGGTGGAGCGACGAGGTCGCTACTTGATCGGCAAAATTGAGCTTAGCTCCTGCGCCATATCACATTACGCCGCTGTAATTTTGGGTGCGATGAGCGCGTGTAAGCTTTCCCACCTTAGGACAATAATGCTGCATCGCATCAAAGGTGCCGTCGTCAAACCTTATTTAAAGGAATAATATCAAATACATGCACTGCCGTCTCTACCTCGGCGGATGCCTTCCTTTTGCCAACTCGCATGAGATGGAACTCATGGACTGTCTTTTAACAAAGCACTAACAGGCGGCCGGATGGCTGGTTGGTGACCACTCGGCTATATTGCTAAGCTAGCAAGGATATGTGTGTGCGGAAAATCGTTTTGATGATGGCAGGGCTCTCCGGATTGGTTCTCGCGGCGCCTGCGGCCAACGCCAGCGTTACTTGCATCCCGAGCAACTGCCTCATCACTGGCACCACCAAGACCGCTCTGACAGCCAGCTTCACCATGACACCTTTGGGCACCACCCCATCCTATGGCGGGTCGATTACGGCTACTTGGGCGATACAGTCGCAAAGACGAGTAGCTTCACTGATACGTTCAACTTCGTGCTCCCAGCAAAGGGCGTCGGCGGTGTTGTCGTGACATTGGTGGTCGGCAGCTTCAAAGGCGTAACTAATCTCGATTTCACGTCGGTTCTGGTCAACGGCGCTACCGCTTTAATTAGCAAAATCTTGAACGGAATTGTCAAGATCGCCCCCGTCACTGGCGTTTCGCTTTCAGCTGGTGCGAACTCGATTTTTGTGAGTGGTATCTCGCGTGGCAACGGTTCGCGCGGCGGTAGCATCGCGTTCACGCCTTCGGTGACTGAGATTGCGACCTAGGCCATGATGATTGCGGGCTTCGTTGGTGTGGGTGCTGCCATGAGATACCGCCGCACTTCAACTAACGTCGCTTTTGGCTGAACAGAGCTATCGTTGCTATCCGGTGGACTCGGCCCACATCCACAAAACAAACGGGCTGCTAGTCAAAATAGATATGGCACTGTTCTAAACTGATCGATACTGACATTTTAGAACAACTGCATGAGAGTAAAATGCTCGCACGTTTGAATTGGCTAAACCGCGCCACCCCGATGATATGTAACGGTGGTAGCAAGATTTATCAAAAGGCATTCACATGAAAGTCACAATGATCGGATCAGGCTATGTGGGCTTGGTATCCGGAGCATGCTTCGCGGACTTCGGACATGACGTGACGTGCGTCGACAAGGACGAACGCAAGATCGAAGCGCTGAAGGCGGGCAAGATCCCGATCTTCGAGCCCGGCCTTGACCATCTCGTGTCGAGCAACGTCGCCGCCGGGCGGCTGGCGTTCACCACCGATATCAAGGCGGGCGTAGCCGGCGCGGATGCGGTGTTCATCGCGGTCGGCACGCCGTCCCGGCGTGGCGACGGCCATGCCGATCTGTCCTACGTCTATGCCGCCGCCGCCGAGATCGCGCAGGCGATCACCGGCTTCACCGTCATTGTCGACAAGTCGACCGTGCCGGTCGGCACCGGCGACGAGGTCGAGCGGATCATGCGCGAGGCCAACCCGGACGCCGAGTTCGCGGTCGTCTCCAATCCCGAGTTCCTGCGCGAAGGTGCTGCGATTGACGATTTCAAGCGGCCCGACCGTATCGTGATCGGCGGCGACGATCCCCGCGCAATGGCGGTGATGCGGCAGGTGTACCGCCCGCTCTACATCAACAAGTCGCCGATCGTGGAGATGGACCGGCGCGGCGCCGAACTGACCAAATACGCCGCCAACGCCTTCCTCGCGGTGAAGATCACCTTCATCAACGAGATCGCCGATCTGTGCGAGAAGGTCGGCGCCGACGTGCAGGATGTCGCGCGCGGCATCGGCCTCGACAACCGCATCGGTTCCAAGTTCCTCCACGCCGGGCCGGGCTATGGT
>NZ_JAKNQH010000023.1 GCF_022662305.1 Sphingomonas sp. BAUL-RG-20F-R05-02 | reverse complement strand
GACCCCTTTGAATCAGTGATCTCGCTCACCCGCAAGGGGGTGGGTAATTACGCGCAGAGAGCTCGATAGTAACGGCCCGTTCCCCACTAGCCCCGCTCGGGCTCTGGTCTCGAAGAACGCGGTGCCTTTGCGAAATGTATCACCAGCGGGGAAGGAGCCTATCTATCCTCACAGCTTCTCGGTCAATTCCGGCACGATCTTGAACAGATCGCCGACCAGGCCGACGTCGGCGACTTGAAAGATCGGGGCATCTTCGTCCTTGTTGATGGCGATGATGACCTTCGAATCCTTCATGCCGGCAAGGTGCTGGATCGCGCCTGATATGCCGATCGCGATGTACACTTCGGGTGCGACGATCTTGCCGGTCTGGCCGACCTGATAGTCGTTCGGCACATAGCCTGCATCGACCGCGGCCCGGCTCGCGCCGACGCCCGCGCCAAGCTTGTCGGCGAGCGGCTCGATCAGGGCGGTGAAGTTCTCGCCGCTTTGCAGCGCCCGGCCGCCTGAGACGATGATCTTGGCCGAGGTCAGCTCCGGCCGCGCTGATGTGGCGATCTCGCTGCCGACGTATTCTGACACGCCCGCGTCCGCCGCGCCGGACACTGGCTCGATCGTCGCCGCGCCGCCCTCAGCCGGCGCCTTCTCGAACGCGGTGCCGCGCACCGACAGCACCGACTTGGCGTCCTTGGTCTGCACTGTCGCGATTGCATTGCCGGCGTAGATCGGGCGCGTGAACGTGTCCGGACCTTCGACCGACAGGATCTCCGAGATCATGGTCACGTCGAGCAATGCCGCCACGCGCGGGGCGATGTTCTTGCCGTTGGTGGTGGCAGGCACCAGGAACGCGTCATAGTCTGTCATCAAGCCGGCCACGAGCGGCGCGACGTTCTCGGCCAACATGTGCGCCAGCGCGGCGTCGTCGGCGACCAGCACCTCGGCCACGCCGGCGATCTTCGCGGCCGCCTCAGCAATCGCTCCGACGCCTTGACCGGCGACCAGCAACGTCACGTCACCCAGCTTGGCGGCGGCGGTGACCGTCGGCAGCGTGGCATCCTTGATCGCGTGGCCGTCATGCTCGACAAGAACAAGCGCTTTCATACTTTCCATCCTTATGAGTTGGCTTGGGCGTCCTTATTGGACGACGCCGAGCACCTTAAGTTTGTCGACCAGTTCGTCGACGTTCGCGATCTTGACGCCAGCAGAGCGCTTGGCGGACTCCTCGACCTTGAGCGTGGTCAGGCGCGGCGTGACGTCGACGCCGTAATCGGCGGCGATCTTGGCCGCGAGCGGCTTCGACTTCGCCTTCATGATGTTGGGCAGCGAGGCATAGCGCGGCTCGTTGAGGCGCAGATCAGTGGTCACGATCGCGGGGAGCGTGAGCTTCTCGGTCTCGGCGCCGCCATCGACTTCGCGCGTCACCGTCACCGCACCACCGCTTACCTCGACCTTGGAGGCGAAGGTGCCCTGGCCCCATCCGGTCAGCGCGGCCAGCATCTGCCCGGTCTGGTTGTTGTCGTCGTCGATGGCCTGCTTGCCGAGGATCACCAGCGAAGGCTGTTCCTCGTCTGCGATCGCCTTCAACAGTTTCGCAATGCCGAGCGGCTCGACCTTGGTTTCGCTCGTCACGAGGATCGCGCGGTCCGCGCCCATCGCCAAGGCGGTGCGCAGCGTGTCCTGGGCCTTCGGTTCGCCGATCGAGACCACGACGATCTCGGTGACGACGCCCTTTTCCTTCAGGCGGATCGCCTCCTCGACCGCGATCTCGTCAAACGGGTTCATGCTCATCTTGACGTTGGCAAGATCGACACCCGTCCCATCCGCCTTCACGCGGGGCTTCACGTTGTAGTCAAGCACACGCTTGATCGGCACCAGCACTTTCACATCCGTTCCTCTCTATGCGTAACGGTCTTGGGTACGACGGTTAACTCCGTCTCACGCCATCTCGAGTATAACTGCATCCACCGCGAGGCTGTCGCCCGCAGCGGCGTTGACCGCCTTCACCACGCCCGCTTTCTCGGCGCGCAGGATATTCTCCATCTTCATCGCCTCGACCACCGCGAGCGGCTGACCGGCCTCGACCTTGTCACCCGCACCGACGTAGAGTTTCTGGAGCAGCCCCGGCATCGGGCACAGCAGGAACTTGGACAGGTCGGGCGGCACCTTCACCAGCAGGTGTCTGGCATAAGGCGCGACATGCGCGGGCAGCACGCGCGCGATGTGGATCGCGCCCCGCGCATTGAGGCGGAAGCCGGTGCGCGTGCGGGCGATCTTCACGAACAACGGCGTGCCGTCGATCTCCGCGTCGATCACGCGGTCGCCGGGCGTATATTCCATCGCGATGTCGACGTCGGTGCCGTCGACCGTAATGCGGTCCTCCGACAGCGACACGGCATGGTCGTCGCCGGCGATGCGCACCACCCAGTCGGCGGGCGGATCGAGCCGGCGGCCAAGTTGCCCGTCGGTTTGGCGCGCACGGTCCGCCTCCGCCGTCGCCGCGAACGCCGCCACCGCCGCCAGTTGCGCGAGCAGTTCGGGCGCGGCGGGCGCACCGGTGAAGCCGTCCGGATATTCCTCGGCGATGAAGCCGGTGGTGATGTTGCCGCTGCGGAAGCGGTCGTGCTGCATCAGCGCCGACAGGAAATCCAGGTTGTTGCCCGGCCCGGTGATCTCGAACCGGTCGAGCGCGGCGATCTGGAGGTCGATCGCCTCGATCCGGGTATCGGCGTGGGTGATGAGCTTGGCGATCATCGGATCGTAGAACATGCTGACCTCACCACCCTCGCGCACGCCGTCGTCGACGCGGACATAGGGAGCACCGGTCGCGACCCAGCCATAGTCCGGGCGCTCGTCCTCGGGCGGATCGTAATGCACCAGCCGCCCGATCGAGGGCAGGAAGCCGCGATACGGGTCCTCCGCATAGACGCGGTTCTCGATCGCCCAGCCGGTCAGCGTCACCTCGTCCTGCGTAAACGCCAACGCCTCACCGGCGGCGACACGGATCATCAGTTCGACGAGATCAAGCCCGGTGACCGCCTCGGTAACGGGGTGTTCGACCTGAAGCCGCGTGTTCATTTCGAGAAAGTAGAAGCCCTGCCCCGTCGTGTCCGCGCCCGACACGATCAGCTCGACCGTACCCGCCGAGTAATAGCCGACCGCGCGGGCAAGCGCGACCGCCTGTTCGCCCATGTTCTTGCGCATCGCCGGGGTGACGAACGGTGACGGCGCTTCCTCGACCACCTTCTGGTGGCGGCGCTGGATCGAGCACTCACGCTCGCCGAGGTAGACGATGTTGCCGTGCTGGTCGCCCATCACCTGGATTTCGATGTGGCGCGGCGATTCGATGAACTTCTCGATGAAGACGCGGTCGTCCCCAAACGAGGCCAAGCCCTCGCGCTTGGTCGCCTCGAAGCCTTCGCGCACATCCTGCTCGCTATAGGCGAGGCGCATGCCCTTGCCGCCGCCGCCGGCCGACGCCTTCATCATCACCGGATAGCCGATCTCCCCGGCGATCTTCACCGCCTCGTCTGTATCGGCAATTTCCCCCAGGAAACCGGGGACGACATTGACGTCGGCGGCCTTGGCGAGTTTCTTCGATTCGATCTTGTCGCCCATCGCGGCGATAGCTTTGGGTGGCGGCCCGACGAAGGCGATGCCGGCATCGGCGCAGGCGCGCGCGAAGCTCTCGCGTTCGGAGAGGAAGCCGTAGCCGGGGTGGATGCAGTCCGCGCCGGTTTCGCGCGCGGCGAGCAGGATCAGTTCGGCCTTGAGATAGCTTTCCGCCGCCGGTGCCGGCCCGAGCCGCACCGCCTCGTCCGCCATCAGCACGTGCGGCGCGCGCGCATCCGCATCGGAATAGACCGCGACGGTGGCGATGCCCATCGCCTTCGCGGTGCGCATGACGCGGCAGGCGATTTCGCCACGGTTGGCGACCAAGATTTTCTTGAACATCGTTCCTCGCCTAAGTTTCGGATGTGGAGAAGTCGCGGCTATGCTTCAGCACGACGTAGACGCCGTGGCGACACGCGCCGGCTCCTCGCCTTGCATCGCGACAAGGCCGAGCTTCTCGAACAACACCGCGTCCGCGCTGTCGCCGCGATTGCCGGTGGTGAGCAGCCGGTCCCCGGTGAAGATCGAATTGGCGCCGGCCATGAAGCACAACGCCTGCGTCGCTTCCGACATGCTCTCGCGCCCGGCGGAGAGGCGTACCATGCTCAGCGGCATGGTGATGCGCGCGACCGCGACGGTGCGGACAAACTCGATATCGTCGATCTTGGCGAGCGGCGTGTCGGCGAGCATGTCCCCGAGCACGGTGCCCTTGACCGGCACGAGCGCGTTGACCGGCACGCTCTCCGGGTGGCGCGGCAGCGTGGCAAGCGCGTGAACGAAGCCGACACGGTCGGCGCGGGTCTCGCCCATGCCGACGATGCCGCCGCAACACACGTTGATGCCCGCCTCGCGCACGTTCTCCAGCGTGTCGAGCCGGTCCTGGAAGGTGCGCGTGGTGATAACCTCGCCATATTTTTCCGGCGAAGTGTCGATATTGTGGTTGTAGTAATCGAGACCCGCCTCGGCAAGTTGATCGGCCTGCGTGGGTGTGAGCATGCCGAGCGTCATGCAGGTTTCCATCCCCATCTGGCGCACGCCGCGCACCATCTCGGTGATGGCGGGCATGTCCTTGTCCTTGGGGTTGCGCCACGCGGCGCCCATGCAGAAGCGCTGCGAGCCGGCATCCCTCGCCTGCGCCGCCGACTGCAGAACCGTGCGCACGTCCATCAGCTTGGACGCCTTGAGGTCGGTCTCGGCACTGGCGGACTGGTTGCAATAGCCGCAATCCTCCGGGCAGCCGCCGGTCTTGATCGACAGGAGCGTGCAAAGCTGCACCTGCGAGGGGGCATGGCGCGCGCGGTGGACAGTCTGCGCCCGGAACATCAGTTCGTCGAACGGCAGCGCGAACAGCCCGGCGATCTCGGCGCGGCTCCAGTCGGTGCGCAAACCCGTTGACGGTTTGTCGTGCAACCGTGCCGCAGCCTGAGCGCTCTTAATGTTGTTTTGCACTGCCACGCCCGAAGATGCGCCGACGATGAGATCCAAGATCATAACGCGACTTTCTCAACAGGCGGCATGTTGTGCCCGAGCAGTTTCAAAACCTCGCCCGCCGCGTCCACCAGATTCGTACCCGGCCCGAAAATCCCCTGCACGCCGGCATCGCGGAGCGTCTGGTAATCCTGCGCCGGGATCACACCGCCGGCGATCACCTTGATGTCGGTGCGGCCGGCTTCGCGCAGGTGGCCGATCAGTTCGGGGATCAGCGTCTTGTGCCCGGCGGCGAGGCTGGAGGCGCCGACCACGTCGACGTCGGAGGCGATGGCGAGATCGGCGGCCTCCTTCGGCGTCTGGAACAGCGGCCCCGGCACCACCTCGAAGCCGAGATCACCGAACGCGGAGGAGACGAGGTTGGCGCCGCGATCATGCCCGTCCTGCCCCATCTTGGCGACGAGCATACGCGGCGCACGGCCCTTGGCGCGGGTGATCGAGCCGACACCGTCTTTCAGCCCCTGCCACTGCGCGTCCTCGCCGTACGCGCCGCCGTAGATGCCCGACACCGGCGTCGGCTTGGTGTCGTAGCGGCCGAACACGTCCTCCATCGCCGCGCTGATCTCGCCCAGCGTGGCGCGGGCGCGGGCGCACTCGACGGCGAGTTCGAGCAAATTGGCACTGCCCCGCGCGCCCTCGCGCAGCGCATCGAGCGTCGCCTGACACGCCGCCGCGTCGCGCCCTGCCTTGACCGTGTTGATGCGGGCGATCTGCGCCTCGCGCACCGCGACGTTGTCGACGTCGAGAATGTCGATCGGCGCTTCCTCGGCGAGCCGGTATTTGTTGACGCCGACGATCACGTCCTCACCGCGATCGACCCGCGCGGCGCGGCCCGCGCTCGCCTCCTCGATCATGCTTTTGGGCCAGCCGTCGGCGACCGCCTTGGCCATGCCACCTTCGGCCTGCACGCGCTCGATGATCTGCCACGCGGCATCGACCAGCTGCTGCGTCAGGCTCTCGACATAATAGCTGCCGCCGAGCGGGTCGACCACCTTGGTCATCCCCGTTTCCTCTTGCAGCACGATCTGCGTGTTGCGAGCGATGCGCGCGGAGAAGTCGGTCGGCAGCGCGATCGCCTCGTCGAGCGCGTTGGTATGGAGGCTCTGCGTTCCGCCCAGCATCGCCGCCATCGCCTCGATGGTGGTGCGCATGACGTTGTTGTAGGGGTCCTGCTCGGTGAGGCTGACCCCGCTCGTCTGGCAATGCGTGCGCAGCATCTTGGAACGTTCGTCCTGCGCGCCCAACTGCGTCATCGCGCGGTGCCACAGCACGCGCGCGGCGCGCAGCTTGGCAATCTCCATGAAGAAGTTCATGCCGATCGCGAAGAAGAACGACAGGCGGCCGGCGAATCTGTCGATGTCGAGACCCGACGCCACGCCGTATTTCACATATTCCATGCCGTCGGCGATGGTGAAGGCAAGCTCCTGCACCTGCGTCGCGCCGGCTTCCTGCATGTGATAGCCGCTGATCGAGATGCTGTTGAACTTGGGCATCTCGCGGCTGGTGTAGCCGAAGATGTCGGAGATGATCCGCATGCTCGGCTCGGGCGGGTAGATATAGGTGTTGCGGACCATGAACTCCTTGAGGATGTCGTTCTGGATGGTCCCGTCGAGCAGTTTCCGGCTCACCCCCTGCTCCTCGCCCGCGACGATGAAGAAGGCGAGGATCGGGATCACCGCGCCGTTCATCGTCATCGAGACCGACATCTGGTCGAGCGGGATGCCGTCGAACAGGATCTTCATGTCGTCGATCGTGTCGATCGCCACGCCCGCCTTGCCGACATCGCCGGTGACGCGGCGGTGGTCGCTGTCGTAGCCGCGATGCGTGGCGAGATCGAACGCCACCGACAGGCCCTTCTGCCCGGCCTTGAGGTTGCGGTGATAGAACGCGTTCGACGCCTCGGCGGTGGAAAAACCGGCGTACTGACGGATCGTCCACGGGCGACCGGCATACATCGACGCGCGCACGCCGCGGGTGAACGGCGCGAACCCCGGCAGGCCGGGATCGACGTCCGCCACATCCTCAGCGGTGTAGAGCGGCTTGACCGCGATCCCCTCGGGCGTTTGCCAGGTGAGGTCCTTGCCCTTTACCTCCCTGGCGGCGGCGGTGGACCATTGGTCGAGCGTCGGCCCGCTTGCGGCGCGCGACGTATCGCGCTCTGACAAGTCGTCGCTCATCGATGCGCCCCTTGCCCGGGGCTCTCCATGATCTCGGTGAGGAGCCCGCCCATGTCTTTGGGGTGGACGAAGAAGATCGGCGTGCCGTGCGCACCGATGCGCGGCTCGCCCAGCACGCGTTTGCCGAGGTGCTCGAACCACGCCTTGGCGGCGTGGATGTCAGGCACCTCGTAGCAGACATGATGCTGGCCGCCGAGCGGGTTCGCCTTCAGCCACCGGCCGACCACAGTGTCTTCGCCAAGCGGCGCCAGCAGTTCGATCTGCGTGCCCGCACTGCCATGCTCTCCCGGCGTGTCGATGAAGCAGACGCGCAATTGCTGATCCTCCAGCACGACGGGCGCGGAGATACCGGTCGCCCCCATCACGTCCCGGTAGAAGGCGATCGATTTCTCGAGATCGGGCGTGGCGACACCGATGTGGTTGAGCCGTCCCAGCCTCATCGGGGCATCCTCACAATGGGATGTTGTCATGCTTCCTCCACGGGTTCTCGAGCGCCTTGCCCCGCAGTTTGCGCAGACCCAGCGCGATGCGGCGGCGCGTGAAATGCGGCTGGATCACCTCGTCGATAAAGCCCTTGCTCGCCGCGACGAACGGATTGGCGAAACGCGCCTCGTATTCCGCGGTCTTCTCGGCGATGGCTTCCGGGTTGAGGCCTCGGAAGATGATCTCGACCGCGCCCTTCGCGCCCATCACCGCGATCTCGGCGGCCGGCCAGGCATAGTTGAGGTCGCCGCGCAGGTGCTTGGAACTCATCACGTCGTACGCGCCGCCATAGGCCTTGCGCGTGATGACGGTGATCTTGGGGACGGTCGCCTCGGCATAGGCGAACAGCAGCTTGGCGCCGTGCTTGATGATGCCGGAATGCTCCTGCCCCACCCCCGGCAGGAAGCCGGGCACGTCGACGAACGTCACGATCGGAATTTCGAACGCATCGCAGAAGCGCACGAACCGCGCCGCCTTCTTGGACGAATTGATGTCGAGACACCCCGCCAACACCATCGGCTGGTTGGCGACGATGCCGACCGTGCGCCCCTCGATCCGCCCGAAGCCGGTGAGGATGTTGCCCGCATGCGCCGGCTGCACTTCGAAGAAATCGCCCTCGTCCACGGTTTTGCGGATCAGCTCGTGCATGTCATAGGGCTGGTTGGCGGACGCCGGGATCAGCGTGTCGAGGCTGTCCTCCAGCCGGTCCCACGGGTCCGACGTGGGCCGCTCGGGCAGCGGCGACTGGTTCGACGCGGGCAGGAAATCGATGAAGTCGCGTGCGGCGAGCAGCGTCTCGATATCGTCCTCCAGCGCGAGATCGGCGACCGAGGATTTGGTGGTGTGCGTGATCGCGCCGCCAAGCGCCTCCTGCGTGACGATCTCGTTGGTGACCGTCCTCACCACGTCCGGGCCGGTCACGAACATGTAGCTCGAATCCTTCACCATGAAGATGAAGTCGGTCATCGCCGGCGAATACACCGCCCCGCCCGCGCACGGCCCCATGATGAGCGAAAGCTGCGGCACCACGCCCGACGCCAGCACGTTGCGCTGGAACACCTCGGCATAGCCGGCGAGGCTGGCCACGCCCTCCTGAATGCGCGCCCCGCCCGAATCGTTGATGCCGATGACGGGCGCGCCGACCTTCATCGCCATGTCCATGATCTTGCAGATCTTGGTGGCGTGGCGTTCCGAAAGCGATCCGCCGAACACGGTGAAATCCTGTGAGAAAACGAACACCAGCCGGCCGTTGATGGTACCCGATCCGGTGACCACGCCGTCGCCCGGCACGATCTGGTCCTGCATGCCGAAATCGGTGCAGTTATGTTCGACGTACATGTCATATTCCTCGAACGATCCCTCGTCGAGCAACACGTCGAGCCGTTCACGCGCGGTCAGCTTGCCCTTGGCATGCTGCGCGGCGATGCGCTTCTCGCCACCACCGACGCGGGCGGCTGCGCGCCTTGATTCAAGCTTCGCTTCTATCGTTCTCACAACCGCTCCGATCGCTTCGCTGCGCGACGCGTGGAGTGTAAAAAGGCTCATGGCAAATGTGGTTTTGCGAACTTGCGAAACGGCGTTTTGTGGAATATGTGGAGACATGGCACAGCGTCGCGCCCCAACATTCGCCGGATCGCGCGTACGGCTGTTCCGGCAACAGGCTCGACTGACACAGACGGAGTTAGCGTCCCGACTGGGGATCTCGATAAGCTATCTGTCGCAGATCGAGACCGATGCGCGTCCGCTCACGCCCGCGATCTCTGCGACACTCGCCTCCACCTTTCCACAGGCGTGGCGTGGGCCAGAGGGCGATGCGCATGTCCGCCTGCTCGCCGCACTAACCGAGGCCGCCGCCGACCCTCTCCTGCCCGAACCGCTGCCGTCGCTCGAAGCCCTCACGCGTGCCGTGGACCAGCAACCGGCGTTGGTGCGCCGCTTCGTCGCACTCCATGAAGCTTGGCGTCGCGCCGAAGATCGTTTGCAGCGGCTTGATGACGCGTACGACACCGGCAACCCGGTCGGCGGCCGCCTCCCATGGGACGAGGTGCGCGACTGGTTCCACGACGCCGGAAACTACATCGACGCGATCGACACCCGCGCAGAGGCGATCGGCGACGCGCTTACGGATCCCGCGGAGCGACTTCGGAAGGATCACGGCGTCGAGGTGCGTACCGCCGAGAGCGAAACCCCCGCCGCTCTGCGGTCCTTCGACCCGCAGCGGGGGTTGTTGACACTGGATCCGGCCCTCACCACCGAGAGTCGCATGTTCCAGATGACCCATCAACTCGCGCGGATGGAACTCGCCACACCCATCGCCCAGGTTGCCGAAAGTGCCGGCCTGCGCTCACCGGAGGCTGGACGCCTGCTATCGACCGGACTGGCCAACTATGCGGCTGGCGCCATTCTCATGCCGTACGAGGCTTTTCGCTCCGAAGCGCTTTCAGCGCGCCATGACATCGATCGCCTGCGCCGCCGGTTCGGGGTGAGTTTCGAGCAGGCCTGCCACCGCCTGTCCACGCTTCAACGCCCGAGCGCACGCGGCGTGCCGTTCTTCTTTTGCCGCGTCGACATGGCGGGGAACATCACCAAGCGTCACTCCGCTACGCGTCTTCAGTTCGCACGCTTCGGCGGCGCGTGCCCGTTGTGGATCGTGCACGAGGCGGTCGCGATCCCGGACCGCGTCCTCGTTCAGCTCGCTGAGATGCCGGAGGGAACGCGCTACGTCGCGATTGCCAAGGGACTGGTGAAGGAAAGCGGCAGCTACAGCCGGTCGCCGCGCAGGTTCGCGATCACACTCGGCTGCGAGGCAAACCACGCCGCCGACTTCGTCTACGCGGACTCTCTCGATCTTACCCGCATTGGCCAAGCCGCGCCGATAGGCGTGTCTTGCCGCATCTGCCCGCGCAACACATGTGAGCAGCGTGCATTTCCGCCCGCCGACCGCCCTTTACGCGTTGATCCTGACCGGCGCGACGTCGTCCCTTACCGCTTCGACTAACGTGTCGCTCCGCTAGAGCAGCCGGCGCGCAGTTGCTGGCCTGACAGTTCGGCGTTTGCCCTCGAGCACCACATGATGCCGCGCTGCGAAACCAAGCCATTGCACTTTCAATAAGCGGAGCGGCTTTAAATATGCCAGCGAGCGCTCTGCAGGCAAACCTTTCCTGGCCCAAACAAGTGATTCAACCGGAAGGTGGAGGCGAGTCCTTGACGCTAGGATTCCCTACTATCGCTCTGCACTTCGAGCTGACCAAATCGCCCGCTGGACACAGACGCGGCGGTGAACGCCTACTTTCAGCATGTAATATTGCAGGAGCGTACAGAGTGCGGTCGGGGCGAGCATGACAACTGCATTCAAGAGGAGAACGTCACATGTTCGGATAGTTTGGGCCGCCGCCGCCCTCCGGCACCACCCAATTGATGTTCTGCGTCGGGTCCTTGATGTCGCAGGTTTTGCAGTGGACGCAGTTCTGCGCGTTGATGACGAACTTCGGATCACCCTCGCTCACGCCGACGATCTCGTACACGCCGGCCGGGCAGTAGCGTTGCGCCGGCTCGTCGAACATCGGCAGATCGTATTCCACCGGGATGTTCGGGTCGCGCAGCGTGAGGTGAACGGGCTGATCCTCCTCGTGATTGGTGTTCGACAGGAACACCGACGACAGGCGATCGAACGTCAGCACGCCGTCGGGCTTCGGGTACGAGACGCGTTTGCCGCCCTTCAGCAACGCGGCGATCCCGGGATGCGCCTTCCAGCGCTGCATCTCCTGGAACGGAGACAGATACGGGTTGGTGTACGACAGCCACGTCACGAACCCGATCGCGACCTGCTCGCCCGCCTGATGGTAGATGAAGCCGCCGCCGTTCGAGCCGGGCGTCTCCTTCAGAGGCCAGCCCTGCGTGTGGATGACGCGACCGGGGACGTGTTGCTCCGCCGGGATATCCCACAATTCCTTGATGCCCAGCCCGTAAACCTGCGGCTGCGCGTCCCTGGCGAGATCGAAGGTGCGGATGATCTCCTTGGAGAGATGCCCGCGCACCCCCTCCGCAAAAAACGTATATTTCGCGTGGAGTTCGAGGCCCGGCGTATAGTCCGGCTTGTGCGTGCCGTCGCGCGCCACGCCCATGTCGCCGGTGGCGACACCCAGCACCGCGCCGCTCTCGTCGAAGAGGATTTCCGCCGCCGCGAAGCCGGGGAAGATCTCCACGCCGAGTTCCTCCGCCTGGCTCGCCAGCCAGCGGCACAGATTGCCGAGGCTACCGGTATAGGTACCGGTGTTGTGCATGAACTTTGGCGTGATGAAGTGCGGCACCGCGACCTTGCCCGCCTTGAACAGGATCCAGTGCTGGTTGTCGGTGACGGGCACCTCGGCGAGCGGACAGCCCTGCTCGCGCCACTGCGGCAGCAGTTCGTCGAGCGCCTTGGGGTCGATCGCCGCACCCGACAGGATATGCGCGCCGACTTCCGAGCCCTTCTCGAGCACGCAGACCGACAGCTCCGCACCGGCCGGCCGCGTTGGCAAGCTGTTTCAGCCGGATCGCCGCGCTGAGACCGGTGGCCCCGCGCCCACGATCACGACGTCATACGGCATCGACTCCCGCTCACGCATCATCTTAACTCCAGCGACGCCGCTTCTAGTCGTTGCCCTGGCAACGTCTGCTCGTAGACGTGCCAGTGCCCCCATTTTGCCGTCAACGCTCAACGGTATAATTTTCTATGCACTTCAATATCACGTACATGTCGCAGCAACGATTGCCCCTGAAAGGCAAACGGCTCAGCATGGAGCGGTCTTCGCAGCGTGCGCAACCCACGCCTAGGTGGCGCCTGGCCCGAAAATCACCGCAGGCGGGTTTGGAACTCCGCCAGAAAGCCGGACTATATGACGCCAGCGTAGCGAAGCTGGCGGACACGGATGCACATAGCCCGGCTCGCCTGTAATCGTCAGGCCGCGAACTGGTTCATGGTGTTGTGCGCGCCGCCCGCCTTGAGCGCCGCCTCTCCCGCAAAATACTCCTTGTGATCGTCTCCGATGTCAGAGCCGGACATGTTCTGGTGCTTAACACAGGCGATACCCTCGCGGATTTCCTTGCGCTGCACGCCAGCAACGTAGCCAAGCATTCCCTCCTCCCCGAAATAGGCCTTGGCAAGATTGTCGGTTGAGAGCGCCGCAGTGTGATAGGTCGGTAGCGTGATAAGATGGTGGAAGATGCCGGCACGCGCCGCCGCTTCCTTCTGGAAGGTGCGGATTTTCTCATCGGCTTCGATGGCGAGATCGGTCGCGTCATAATCAGCACTCATCAGCCGCCCGCGGTCGTACGCGGCGACCTCCCGACCCGACGCGGCCCAGGTGTCATAGACCTGCTGGCGAAAATTCAGCGTCCAGTTAAACGAGGGCGAGTTGTTGTAGACCAGCTTGGCATTCGGGATCACCTCACGAATGCGGTCCACCATACCGGCGATCTGCTCGATATGCGGCTTCTCCGTCTCGATCCATAGCAGGTCGGCGCCATTCTGGAGCGAGGTGATGCAGTCCAGCACGCAGCGATCCTCACCGGTGTCGCTGCGGAACTGATAGAGGTTGGACGGGAGCCGCTTTGGGCGGGTGAACTTGCCGCCCTGCACCAGCACGACATCGCCATTTGCGACCGTCTCGGCGGTCACCTCCTCGCAGTCGAGGAAGCTGTTATACCGGTCGCCGACGTCGCCGGGTTCGCGCGTGAAGGCGATCTGCTTGGTAAGACCGGCGCCGAGCGAGTCAGTGCGTGAGACAATGATCCCGTCGTCAACGCCCATTTCAAGGAAAGCGTAGCGGCAGGCACGAATTTTGGCGAGAAAGTCCTCGTGCGGCACCGTCACCTTGCCATCCTGATGGCCGCACTGTTTCTCGTCCGAAACCTGGTTCTCGATCTGGAGCGCGCAGGCGCCGGCCTCGATCATCTTCTTGGCGAGCAGATAGGTCGCCTCGGCATTGCCGAATCCTGCGTCGATGTCGGCGATGATCGGCACGACGTGCGTCTCATGATTGTCGATCGCGTGCATCAGACGCTGCGCCTCCACTGCGTTGCCGCTGTCGCGCGCGTGGTCGAGGTCGTGGAACAACAACCCAAGTTCACGCGCGTCCGCCTGCTTGAGGAAGGTGTAGAGTTCCTCGATCAGTGCGGGCACGCTGGTCTTCTCGTGCATTGACTGATCGGGCAGCGGGCCGAAATCGGAGCGCAGCGCCGCAACCATCCAGCCCGACAGGTACAGGTATTTCCGCTTGGTCGTGCCGAAATGCTTCTTGATCGCGATCAGCTTCTGCTGCCCGATGAAGCCATGCCAGCAACCGAGCGATTGCGTGTAGGCGGCTGGGTCCGCATCGTAGGCGGCCATGTCCTCGCGCATGATCTTGGCAGTGTATTTGGCGATGTCGAGGCCACTGCGGAAGCGGTTCTGCAGGCGCATCCGGACTACCGCTTCGGCGTCGATCCCGCCCCACGGTGTGCCTCGCTTGTCGATCACGTCGCTGGCGGTAAGTGCTTCGGATTGATAGTTCATGGTTTCCTCCTGTCTGCGGGACGCACGTCCCCTTCGGCGGAAAGCAGGTGCGATCCGCCGCCTAGTCTCGAAATGTCAGGCGGCCTAAGCGGCGACCACGTCCTCGGCTGGCGCGTGCTCCGCTGCCTTGTATCGTCGGCGGAAGCTGTGGAGCAGTGGTTCGGTGTAGCCGCTGGGTTGCCCCACTCCCTCAAACACGAGCGCGGTGGCCGCCTGGAAAGCGATGCTCGCTTCGAACGCGGGCGCCATCGGCTGGTAGGAGGGATCGCCCGCGTTCTGCGCGTCGACCTTGGCCGCCATGCGTCGGAACGCCGCCATGACCTCGGCCTGAGTGGTGACGCCGTGAAGCAGCCAGTTGGCGAGGTGCTGCGAGGAGATGCGCAGTGTCGCGCGATCCTCCATCAGGCCGACATCGTGAATGTCAGGCACCTTCGAACAGCCGACGCCCTGATCGATCCAGCGCACGACATAGCCGAGGATGCCCTGCGCATTGTTGTCGAGTTCCGCACGGACCTCCTCCGGTGCCCAGTTGCGTAGCCCGGCAAGCGGCACCTCCAGCAACGCGGCGAGCGGCGGCGGTGCCTCCCCGGCGATCTCGGCCTGTCGTGCGAACACGTCGACACGATGATAGTGCATCGCGTGCAGCGTCGCGGCGGTTGGGCTCGGCACCCACGCCGTGTTCGCGCCGGACAGCGGCTGCGCGATCTTCTGCTCCAGCATGTCGGCCATGCGATCGGGTGCGGCCCACATGCCTTTGCCGACCTGCGCCTTGCCCGACAGCCCGCACGCAAGCGCGATGCGAACGTTGCGGTCCTCATACGCCTTGATCCAGCCGCTGGTCTTCATCTCGGCCTTGGGGATCATCGCGCCCGCCCGCATGGACGTGTGGATCTCGTCGCCCGTGCGGTCGAGGAAGCCGGTGTTGACGAACACAATGCGGCCGCGCACCGCATGGATACAGGCGGCGAGATTAGCGGACGTGCGCCGTTCCTCGTCCATCAACCCTAGCTTGATCGTGTTGCGGGCGAGGCCGAGCAGATCCTCGACCGCGTCGAACAGGTCGTTAGTAAAGGCTGCTTCGTCAGGCCCGTGCATCTTGGGTTTAACGATGTAGATCGATCCCGACGGGCTGTTCTCGAACTTGCCCCGGCCAGCCAGATCGATCGTGCCGATCAGGCTGGTGACGATCGCGTCGAGGATGCCTTCGAACGCTTCCGATCCGTCCGCGAGCAACACCGCCGGCGTGGTCATGAGATGGCCGACGTTGCGCACGAACATCAAGGATCGGCCGGGCAACGTGATCGCCTCCCCGGTTGGCGAGAGGAAAGCGCGATCCTCGGCCAACGTGCGCGTCAGCACACGGCCACCCTTGTCGAAGCGCGCCGACAACGTGCCCGTCATCAGTCCGAACCAGTTGGCGTAGGCCGCCGCCTTGTCCTCGGCATCGACGGCTGCGATAGAATCCTCAAGATCGGCGATGGTCGTGAGCGCGCTTTCAAGAAACACGTCGGCAAGTCCTGCGAGATCATCACGGCCGATGGCGTGCGACCGATCGATCACCAGCTCGATGTGCAGCCCATTGTGGCGCAGCAGGATCGCCTCGGGTCCGGCCGGATGGCCGCGATAGCCTGCGAAGAGGCTGGCATCGGCGAGCGGCGGCGTCAATGCGCCATTGCGCACCGCGTAGGCGGTAACGGCGGCGTGACTGCCCTCGGCGAGTGGCACCGCGTCGTCGAGGAAGGCCTTGGCCCGCGCCACCACTGCGGCCCCGCGCTTCGCGTCGTAACCGACGCCAGCCGGTGCCCCATCCACCGCATCGGTGCCGTACAGCGCATCATACAAGCTACCCCAACGCGCATTGGCAGCGTTGAGCAGGAAGCGCGCGTTGAGGACCGGCACCACCAGCTGCGGTCCGGCGGTTGTGGCGATCTCCGCATCGACGTTGCGTGGAGAGATCGCGAACGTGTCTGGCTCGGGCACGAGATAGCCAATCCGGCGCAGCATCGCCGCGTACTCGGACGCCTCGCCCAAACCGCCGCGTGCGCCGTGCCAGCTGTCGATCTCCGCCTGAAGCGCGTCGCGCTTGGCCAGCAATTGGCGATTGCGGTCGGTGAAACGCGCGAAGATCGCCGACACGCCTCCCCAGAAGGACGCCGGATCGACCGGCGCAGCGGGGATCACCACGTCATCGAGGAACGCGGCAAGACTGCGCCCTATGCAAAGATCGCCGCGTTTTATCATCGTGTCTTGCACTTTAGCGGCTCGACGCCATGCGGCCGAGCCGATGGTACAGATTTGCATATTTAACCGTGTCCGGAGCGTTCTCGTCCTGCAAGTATTTCGCGACAGCATTGCGGATGAGCGTGAAATCCTCGCTTGAGAAAATGGCGCGGGCGGGCTGCGGTTCGTTGGTCTTCGTCGACATGCTCATCTCCGGCTGCAAAGCGTGCGGAAGCGCATATGGTCATGATCAAGCGACCTCCGCAACGCGATCAGAGTCGCCGTGTCATGATTTACATTGCTGATGTTGTAAAACTATGACAGCGTTACATGTATGTTGAAAGACCGGAAGCTGTACCTCGGCCCGAAACTTCGCGTACTGCGCCGGGAGCTTGGCATCAGCCAGACCCAGATGGCGCAGGAACTCGGCATCAGCCCGAGCTACCTCAATCATCTCGAACGCAACCAGCGTCCGCTATCCGCGCAGATGCTGTTGCGCTTCGCCGACACCTACGACATCGATGTTCGCGAATTCGTCGCCAGTGCCTCACGCGAAGCCACCAGCGATCTGCGAGAGCTCCTCTCCGATCCCCTTGTCCGCGACATCGGCATCCCGCGCGACGAGGTGAACGATCTTGCGGAGAACTATCCAAGCGTGGTCGAGGCGATGAACCGCATCTATCACGCGCTGCTCGATTTGCGGCGCTTGCCAGACGCCATCGATCGCCTGAACGGAGCCATCAACACCGGCCGCGCGCTCGACTGGCTCCGCGACTACGTGCAGCAGAGCCATAACCACTTTCCTGAGATCGAAGCTGCTGCGGAGCAACTCGCGGTCGACCTCCCGGAAGATCCTGCCGAGAGGTTCGTGTCTCTACGTCATCGGCTTGACCGGGATCACCGTGTCTCGGTACGCGTGTCGAGCGAGCAGGTGATGGGTGGAGCATTGCGCTTCTATGATCTGCACCGTCGTCGCCTGTTGATCTCGGAACGTCTGCCCGCGTCGGGCCGGCTGTTCGCCGTTGCCTATCAGGTTGCGATGCTCGCGCTAGACGCGCCGATTGACGGGTTGCTCGCCCGTGCTGCGCCCCCCACGGAGGCGACATCGATATTCAAGACATCACTCACCAACTACGCAGCCGCCGCAATCCTGATGCCGTACGAGCGCTTCTTCGCCTCCGCGACGGCGACGCGCCATGATCTCGCACTTCTCGAAAGCCGTTTCGGCACGTCCTACGAACAGATCGCGCACCGGCTGACCACGCTGTCCCGGAGTGGCGCCCGCGGCCTGCCGTTCTTCATGCTGAAGGTAGATCTTGCTGGAACCGTATCCAAACGTTACGCTGACGACGGAATACCGCTCGCCCGGTTCGGTGGCGCCTGCCCGCGCTGGAACGTCTATCGAGCATTTCAGAGCCCGGGCCGGACGCTTGCGGAAATCGTCGAGATGCCGGACGGCGCGCGCTACGTCACCATGTGCCGCGCCCTCCCCGGCGTCGAATACCGTCCAGGCGCCCGCAGCGCGCAGGCAGTCGTGATCGGGTGCGACGTAAAGCACGCCGGCCACGTGGCTGCCGCCGATGAGCTTTCGGCCGATCGCGCAAATCCGATCGGGCCGGCCTGCCATACCTGCGAGCGGGTCGGATGCCCCGATCGCGCGTTGCCGCCGGTCACTCGATCGCTGACGGTCACGCCCTATCAAAAGATGGCTACCCCCTACCCGTTCAAGCAGGTGTGATCTGATAAGGAGGAGATTCGCGCGTACCGATCCAATTTGCGCGACAGAGGCGCTTTGCACCCGTTTACCAGGTCTCTAGCGCATCGCGGCTTCGAACGACCAGATTTGATAGTTGCGTCGTTGTCGCCATATTGACGGGTTGCAAGGCCTTGCCAGAGCCAGTTCGTTGATAAATCGCCGACGATCGTGCTGCGCCGCGCGACCCCGCCTATTGCTCGACTCGCATCCCTTTAAGAAAGTTGATCATGGACGAGAAATCCTTCCCACCCGCGCCCGTGTTGACGAGCGCCTGATACAACGCACCAGCTGCCGCTCCCATTGGCACGCTGGCGCTGACACCCTGCGCCGCCTCGACTGCAAGCTTCAGATCCTTGAGCATGAGAGCGTTGGCGAAGCCGCCTTCGAATTCACGGTCCGCCGGCGTTACTGGCCCCACTCCCACCACCGGGCAGTAACTTGTCAACTACCAGCTTTGACCCGACGCTTTGGACGAGATGTCAAAGGACGTTTGAAGATCAAGGCCGAGCTTCTCCGCGAAGGCGAACGCTTCGCAGGTCGCGACCATCGTCGCGCCGAGGAGCATGTTGTTGACGATCTTCGCGCCCTGCCTCGCCCCTGCCGTCCCGGCGTGGATCACGGTCCTGCCCATCGCCTGCAGGATCGGCTCGGCGCGCGCAAAAGCAGCTTCCTCACCGCCCGCCATGAAGGTAAGCGTTCCGGCGATGGCGGCCGCAATGCCACCCGACACGGGCGCATCGATCATCGGCAGATCGCGTTCTGCAGCCTGCGCTATGACTGCACGCGCAGAAATGACATCGGTCGTCGAGCAGTCGATCAACAACGTACCGGCCGCGACAGCGTCGAACACCTGCTCGCCGTACACAGTGCGGACGTTTATGCCCGCCGGCAACATCGTGATGACGATCTCGGCCTTCGCAGCCGCCTCCGCAGCCGAGCTGGCCCTGGTGCAGCCCACCGCCTCAGCCCGCGCCACCGCTTGCTCCGACAGATCGAGCGCAACCACCATGTGCCCGGCCTTGGCCAGAGTGGCTTCCCGATGATCTAGTCGGCTGGCAACCGCTCTAGATCCGCAGATCGGGTCGGGACGCCCAGTGGGCGGGATTTGCCTACGGAGCAGACCACCTCTCGACGCGCGGAAGCAACGACGCTATCCTCAAAGTGCGTTGCGGGGCGGGCTCGCAGCGGTGTGCTGGTACAGCGGAAGATCAGCGAGCGGGTACAGCGACCTTGTTGCGCTAGACTCGAAATTGGCGGATTTCCGCAGGTCTCTGAAGTTGGCGATTTCTCCCGTAGGGGTCACCAGCACCCGCCAAAATAGCGGATTTGCGCGGTTTGGGCGGTCTTCATGGACGCTTTACCCATCCTTGTGTACAAAGGATGCGTACAAAGTGATCCGTATGGCCACTCCTTTCAAAGATCCTCGCACCGGCATTTTCTACTTCCGACGGGTCGTCCCCGCCGCACTGCGACCGTTCTTCGATGGCGCGTCGAGCGAGTATAAGCGCACCCTCGATACCCGCGATCCCGACGAAGCCCGTCAGCGCTACCACCCGCATGCCGTGATCTATGAGCAGAAGCTTGCCGCGGCTCGTCGCGCCTTGGCCAGCCGCCAACTCCGCTCGGCACGTGTGATGGTTGACGATTTTCTCGACGGACAATCGAATGAGCAACTTCGCAGCGTGGCGCAGAAGCTCGCCGCTCTCGAGCTTGGGGCATTCGAATATGCCAACGGCCTGATCGACGATGCGCCCGGTGCCCGCTACGACTTCGGCGTGCCGCCGGGCCTTGATGATCTTCGGGACCATGCAAGCCGAACCGCCATGCTGAATGCGGTGCCCGACTTCATGCCCCTGCCCTGGCTGGAGACGCTACAGCGGGTTGCCACCCTCCCCACCCTCGATCCGATCGCGTGGTTTATCGCAGCGGTGGCCTCCGCGAATACCCTCAGCTGGCCGCTGGCGCCCGAACTCTATGAGGCAATTGGTCGCGCTTACCTCGACAGGCTCTGCGCCGCCTGCGCCCTCTGCATCGATCCCGCACGGAGCCGTATCCTACCACCCTCGGTCCTTGTGACGGGCTCTGGAGCAATATTCCCCGCGCTCTCCCCACCTTCGAACGAACCACAGCTGCCGACACCGCAAGCCAAGACGGTGCCGACCATCACCCAGGTCTATGAAGCGTGGGCAAAGTTCGAGCCGCGCGAGGCAAAGCTCGTTGACGAATGGCGAACCGCCGTGAATCGCTTCGCCCAGCTTCATGACGACCCGCCAGTCGATCAGATCACGGCATCGATGGTTCGCGCCTAACGCCGCACCTGTGCCGGACTTCCAAGCCGCGCAAAGAATGAAGTTGCCGCCCTGCCCCTGCTGGAACAGGTCGCACTTGCGGAAGCCGAGGGAATGCCCACGCTATCGCCCGCGACGGTCAACAAGGCCTTGTCGGCCATAAGGGTGACTCTCGAACACGCAATTGAGGAACTGGAGGTCATCGACGGCAACGTCGCCAAGACCGTGAAGTCCATGCCCAAGAAGTCAGTGGAGGACGCCCGCCTCCCCTTCGAGCCGGAGGATATGACCAGGATTTTCACCGCGCCCCTGCCTGAACGCCGCGGGGTGGCGCCCCGAACGCTGTTCTGGATACTGATACTCGCGCCATTCACCGGTTGCCGGCTCGACGAACTGGGTAAACTGCGGCCGGGGAACATCAAAACCGACGATGGCATCCCGTACATTGCCATCGAACCCGATCGTCTGCGCGTCCGCCAGGAGCAAGAGGGCCCGGCGAAGCGGATGAAGACCGCGAGCGCCAAGCGGGACATCCCGTTGCATTCGACGCTGCTCGAAGCGGGCTTCCTCGATATGGTGAGCGCGCGCCGCGCGGAGGGCGCGGAATGGCTGTTTCCCGAACTCGAAGCCAATGCCTATGGCAGCCGGACACAGCGCCTGTCGCGGATGCTAAACGATTTCCTTGATGCAATCGGCCTGTCGGATCCGGAGCTGGTGTTCTACTCGTTTCGCCACACCGGGAAGCGCGCCGTGCGCGGCAAGGTTTTAAGGGAAATCGTCGATTTGCTCTTCGGCCATGCAGATGGATCCGTCAGCACGCTGTATGGGCGCGGCGCCGCAATGACGGTACTCCGCGACGCCGTAGAGAAAATTCAATACCCTTCGGTCGATTGGCAACCCGTGATCGCAACGGGCCGAACAATGACATAGGGACCAGCGCGACCCGTCAAACTTCACGCTGCTGCTATGATATGCATCCTGCCGCAATGGACGATGATGAGCGGCGGCTACCGACCAAAGCCGGTCGTTCAAATCAGCGATCAGGAACGTCTGCTACTGACAGAAGCTGTCGATGGATCGTTCCGAGGCGGACCATCGGGAAGGCGCCCCTTAATCTGTCGTTACAGCCGAAGCGGCCGGATTGTGAAAGTCGCCCTTCGTTTTTTTAGCGACAGCAACCCGTCGACGCGACCGACATTGGGGACGTTGCCGGTCATTTCAATCGTCGGTATTGCCGCTGCGCGATGGATGTTAGGAACAGCACAGGCCGGTCGCCGACCGGCGCAACGGAGGGCGCACCATGGCGGAACTCAAGATATACGCCAAGCCCTCCAACCTTTATCGATACCGACCGCTCGGAGTGAAGGCCGTACGCGAGCTTAAGGCGCTGACGGACGGGGTGATCTATTGTCCGGCCTATTCGGCAATGAACGATCCGATGGAAGGCCTGCACCGCCTTTCGGCGCGGTTCGCGGAAAACCCCAGCAGCGAGAAAAGCCGCGATCGGGTTCAGGCGGCGATGGAGGCAATGGGTATCGCTTCAATGTCGGAGGTCTATGACCATGAGCCGATGTGGGCCCACTATGCTGATCAATTCGCAGGCATGTGCGTCCAGTACAATCTTGCGCGTCTTATCAAGGGGCTTGACCGGGATATCGCCATCACACGGATGATGTATTCGGAGCTTGAGCCGGTGCTGCTCAAGGGTAAGAGCACATCGATTGACCGAGCGCGCCTGTGCCTGTCGAGCAAGACCGTACGCTGGGCAAGCGAACGCGAATGGCGGCTGTTCAAGGTCGATCAGGGAAGCGCTGGCTACGGCTCGGAAAAGGCTGTGACGAAAATTTTTCTTGGGTCCCGAATTACACCTGAGGACGAAGCGCTTACCCGGGCGGCAGGCGAGGCGATCGGCGTCCCCGTGGCGAAAATGGAAATCGACGCCTATTCTATTACCTTCAAGGAATCGCCCCGGTCCAACCTGCACAAGCGATTGGTACGAAAGGCGTCTTCGTGAAGCTGATGGAATTTAACCTCGACCGATACGAAAAACGCGTGATCGTGTCGCCTGGGCTCTGCATCTATTGCGTTCGGGTGCTCCCGCCCGATGAGCTGACTGATGAGCATGTCATCCCTTATGCGCTTGGTCACAACACGCTCGTGTTCCATAAGTCTTCCTGCAAGACGTGTGCGGCTATCATTCAACGATACGAGCAGGAGGTCCTCAAGAAGCAATTGGGGACGTTTAGGCTGCAGGTGGATGCGCCCAGCCGCACGAAAGCAAAGGACCGTCCCACCAGTGTAGAGCTTCCCTTTGCAGAGGTCGACGATCAGGGCGTGTTCCTGCGTGATCTCGGGACACGCAGCTTTCGGCTCGGGGACGCGCCGCTCGCGCTGAGCCTGTGGCAGCTTCCTGAGCCCCGGCTGTTCAGCGACGATGCCGACGACGGTGGCGATAACGGGCGTCCGTGGAGCTATGTCGAGATGCCGGCAGCAAGCCGAATCATTGACGAGGTTCGCGACGAAACCGGCGCACGCCACGTCGCGATGAAGATCGGCGAGGTGAACAGGAGCCATTTCCTTCGTTTCCTCGCCAAGACGGCGCATGCCTTCGCGGTGGCCGAGTTAGGGATCGACGGGTTCAACCCATGCCTGACCGACATCATTCTCGATCGCGAAGACGAAATGTCGGATTATGTTGGCGGCACTTTCCCCAGCACCGACGGGCCAATCCCGCCGGAGATCACCACTATTCTCGCTATCGGCGGCGTTGGTGACCTAGTTGCGGTCCGTATCCAATTCTATCACGTGCTCGGGTCGCCGGCCTATGCGGTGGTCGTCGGTCGGGAAAACGAAAACACCGCAGCACGCATCGCCGACATGATCGAGCGGTACGATTAAGCACCAATCGCCGCTTCGCAAAAGATTCCCGTCCAATGGGTCCCGCCTTTCCGATAAAGTAACAGCCGGATAACTTCGTTGCGCACGCTGGCCGGGCAAACCTCGGGCGTTGGCTCCCGACCAGCTCAAGACATTCAGCGTCATTGATGTCAGCGGCGGCACTTGCTGAATCCCGCCATTCGCGCAAACCAGTTGGTTGACCTTCCGCCTCAGTATCGATCTTTTAAGAGGGCCAGTCGCCTGTCCTAAGAGCTGTCATCCATTCATTTGAAGGCGATCTACATGATGGATAAGAACCGGTATGGCCGGTTGGAGCGGTGCCTCAAAGAAACCGAACATTCGTTGGGTTACGCCGAAACGGCAGCGACGCGCGGTAATGTCGGTTGTTCGCTCGCACCGATGTCCGACCTCACTCAAAGAGGATGGACGGCACTCGGTTCTGGGCCGTAATGGCTAGATGCAGTTCATCCCGAACGGACCCTCGATCCCCGACGAGTTGCTCGTTGCCCGTGATGCGGGCGACGTCATCTTCTTCTGTGGCGCGGGCGTTTCCCAGCACGAAGCGGATCTACCCAACTTCGAACGCCTCGGCCGCAACGTCATCGATATTCTTGGCGCTGCCCTCGACGCTCCGGCCCGATTGCTTCTCACTAAAGCGCTGGAGATGGGCCGGATGGCCGGCGTCGGCGGGCTCCTCGCGACCGATCGTGTCTTCGGCCTCCTTGAGCGTGACTTCGAAGTTGCCGATGTGCGCGCTGCAGTTGCCGAAGCCATCACACCCAAGGCGGGTGCAGGCCTTGGAGCCCACCGCACGCTCTTGACCCTCGCGACGTCGCGGGCCGGCGTCACCCGACTGGTCACCACCAATTTCGATCTGCTCTTCGAAGCCTGCGACCCGAGCCTTGCCTGCTCGGGGCCGCCGCGCCTGCCTGACCCGCGCAGCGACCAGGACTTTCGCGGGATCGTCCATCTCCATGGCCGCGTCGACCCGCACTATCGCCGGCCGGCCGACGAGGAATTCGTCGTCTCCAGCGCCGATTTCGGGCGGGCTTATCTGTCAGACGGCTGGGCTACCCGCTTCATCCAGTCGCTACTCGCGCGTTTTCAGATTGTTTTCGTCGGCTACACCGCCGAAGATCCGCCGGTCCAATATCTGTTGGAAGCGCTCAACCTTCAGCCCGGCACGCGTAAACGGCTCTACGCCTTCCAAGACGGCGAGAGCGAAGCCGCCAAGGCTCTTTGGGAACATAAGGGCGTTCAGGCAATCCCCTTCGACAGCAGCAACGGCTTCGGGCCGCTCTGGGATACGCTCGCGGCTTGGGCAAACCGCGCCAGCGATATCGAGCGCTGGTATGACGGCCTGCTCGCCAAGGCGCAGATTGGGCCGATGGCGCTCGATCCGCATACCCGCGCGCAGATCGGCGAGATTATGTCGACCAGCGAGGGCGCGCGGCGGTTTGCGACCGCCGAAATGCCACTCGATGCGCGCTGGCTTCTCGCGTTCGACCCGGCGCACCGCTTCGCGAGCCCGGACCATATCGAGCCGCACCTCGACGAAACGCCCATGTTCGATCCGTTCAGCGCCCTTGGCCTTGCAACCGATCCCGTGCCAGATCCGGATGCCGACGGCGATCATATGCGCCATCGCAACGCGCCGAACGACGCGCTCGACGTCTTTGCCGTCAGCCGCAGTGATGTGAGCGGCACGGCGGAAGGAAAGTTCGCCGGCCTGCGCGGAAGCGCTGCCCTCGAAATGGCCTCGCTGCCGCCGCGCCTCAACAGTCTAGGCATTTGGCTGCAACGGATCGCGCATCAGCCCATCGCGCTCTGGTGGGCTGGGCACCAGGGGGCGCTCCATCCCGACGTTGTGCGCAGCACTGAATCCTGGCTCCGGCAGGATCCGAACCGGTTCCCCGAACCCATCCGCCAGCAATGGCGGTGGTTCTTCGCTGCCCGGGCAGATGTGCGGCCCGAACCAGATCGGATTCGCTACGAACTCGAGGCGCGGAGCCAGCGCGAGGGATGGTCGCCATCCTTGGTCCGTACCTATGTCGATCTCTTCAAGCCTCAGCTCACCGTGTCCAAGGCTTATGGCGTGCGTCATCCGCTCTTCTGGGAGGAACCGCCTGAGAAGCTCGTGCATGTCGATGTCGAGTATCCGCGTCCACACGATCCGTTGGAGGTGCCCGGCGAGCATCTGGCTTATGCGATCTCGATTCTGCGCGGGCATCTCGAATTGGCGATATCGCTGGAGCAGGAGCTGACCGGCGACGACTATCTGCATTTCGAGCATACCCGGCCGGACGATGGCGGCGCGGCGCTCGGAATTAGCGAATATGGCATTCGCGGTCCCATCGCGATGTTTATCGGATGGATGGCGCGCCTGCAGGCGCTCGACCCGGCGGCGGCGCGAGCCGAGTTCCAGCGCTGGTCGACCGATGACCGCTATGTCTTCGCCCGTTTGCGGATCTGGGCGGCGGCCAATCGGATCATCGATCCGGACGAGGGTGCATCGTCCATGCTGTCCCTATCGGACGAGCTGTTCTGGTCGACCCATCACCAGCGCGATCTTCTGTACGCGATCCGTGACCTCTGGCCTGATCTGTCCGCAGCGTCGCGCACGATCATCGAACAGCGGCTGCTCACCACGACCTATCCCTGGAGCGGCGAGATCCGTAGTGAGCCGAGCCGGGCGGAAGCCCATTATCGGCTGAGCCGGCTCCACTGGCTCGTCTCCCAGGGGGTGACATTCGGCTTCGACGTTGATGCAGAACAGGCCAAGCTGCGGGCGCTCGATCCTGAGTGGACGCCGGTCGTCGGTGATCACACCGCGGACTCACATGCGCCCGAAGTCTATTCGATCGAAACCGACACCACGCCGGACGCCATCCTCGAGACCCCGATCCCCGATATTCTCGCCGCCGCCAGAGAAGCGGGAGGCCGGGCTGATTTCTTCTCCCATATCGAGCGGGATCCGTTTCGTGGTCTGGCCGACGCGCGGCCGCTCCGCGCACTCGCGGCTTTGACCCACGTCGCGCGCTCGGGGGAGGCGCCGCCGCGCGCGTGGTCGGCATTCCTTAACGCAGAAACGCGCCTGAAGGACTCAGTGCGGATGGTCGCGCTGATCGCCGGTCGTTTGCGCCTGCTGCCGCCGTCATCGCTGCTCGGCATCGCGTCTCCGTTGTCGGACTGGATGGAGCGGATCAAGCACCGGCTGTACGGCGATGCTGCGGCGATACTGCCCGAGCTTTGGGACCGCATTGTCGAGGCTCTGGCGATCGCCAGCGACACCCGCCCGCATCGCCCCGATCAAAGCTGGGCCGACGATGCGCTCAACGCGCCGGTCGGTCGGCTCGCGCAGCTGCTGCTCGCCGACCCGATGAGGGACAGCCGTGTAGTCGGAGGCGGCTTCCCGGAGGAATGGACCAGGCGGGCGGACCAACTGCTGAACCTGCCGGGCGATCGCCGCCGCCACGCGCTGGTCATGCTCGGCACAAGGTACGATTGGTTCTTCAACGTCGATCCAGGATGGACCGAATACGCGATCCTGCCCGCGATCTGCGGCAACGGTGCGGATGCCGACGCGGTCTGGGACGGCATCTACTGGACGGCGCGGACGCCGACGCGCGCCGCGTTCGCTCTGATCAAGCCTGGCCTGATCGCACAGGCCCGGCAAGGAGGGGCGCGGCGCAAGAGCAATGATGTTATCTCCGGCATGCTGCTCGGCGGCTGGGGTGGCGAAGCCGATGCCGCCGAACCCGAGCGGATGTTGACCGATATCGAGCTGCGCGAAGTGCTGATCCACGCCGATGACGAGCTGCGCGGCCAATTTCTTTGGCACCTCGGTCACTGGTCGAACAACGTACAGACCCGTTGGCCTGAGCGGCTCGTGCCGTTCCTACGTACCGTCTGGCCGAAGCAGCGGGCGCTCCGAAACCCAAGTGTGTCCTCGCGTCTGGTTGATCTGGCCCTGGGCAGCGGCGACCAGATGCCTGCCGTGGTCGAAGTGATTCTGCCGCGGCTTGTGCCCACACGATCGACGTCGATGCACATGATGTTGTTCACCGGCGATGGCTCGCCGCATCCCGCCTATCGCTATCCCGCAGCACTGCTCGACCTCCTCTGGGCCGTGCTTGGCGATGACGTGCAACAATGGCCCTACAAGATCGAGGAGGCGCTCGACCGATTGGGCGAAGATCCGGTGGTCGGATCAGACCCACGCCTTGCCGAGCTCAGGCGACGGCTTCAGCGATGATTGTCTGTATGCGCTACCGGTAAGGGAAAGTGCTGCCCTGAGGACTAGCCCTGGGTCTCGTCCTACGCCGCGCCGCGCAAACAAGCGCCGAATGTCGGCTTCTGACACGAGCTGACGCTCAACCTACGCCAT